>NZ_QKQY01000001.1:0-2457500 GCF_017312135.1 Pseudonocardia sp. TMWB2A | reverse complement strand
TTTCGGGGCTCAGGTGAAATCCGCGCTTTTCTGGCGTTCCGGCAGCCAAATCGTCGCGCAGATCATTGCGTGGAGCTCGACATTAATCGTGATTCGACTGCTTTCGCCGTCGGATTATGGCCTGTTTGCCCTCACCCAAGTGGTGTTGGCGCTGCTGACCGCCTTTGCCGGATACGGATTCGCCCGCTCTTTGGTGCAGGCTGATTCGGTGACGCCCAAAATGATTCGCCAAACTTTGGGTCTGCTGATTCTCCTGAACGGCGGTATGGCCATCGTCCAATATATAGCCGCCCCTTATATAGCCGCTTATTATGGTCAGCCGATGGTGGCCGATCTGCTGCGTGTGCAGACGCTCATCTTTCTCGCCAATCCGTTCGCGCTGGTGTCCGAAGTTTTGTTGAGCCGCGATCTGCGTTTCCGTCCGCAAGCCATCGTCAATCTCGTCGCAGCGATTCTGGGTGCAGCAGCCGCGCTTATTATGGCGGCAACCGGATTCGGGGTGTGGACGCTGGTGTTCGCGCCCGTCATCGGCTTTTGGGTGCGCGCCATCGGGCTGGCGCTGGTCGTGCGGTTAAAGCCGATACCCAGTTTCGATTTTCGCGGCACTGGCGACATGGTCACGTTCGGCATGACCTTATTAGGGAGCCATTTGCTGATCGCGATCCAGACCCAATCGGACATTTTCCTGTCGGGCCGCAAATTCGATACCCACGCCATCGGCCTTTATAGCGAGGCGCTGTTCCTTGTTCAGATCTTCATCAACAAGTTCATCCCGCCGCTAAACGATGTCGCCTTCCCTGCTTATTCGCGAATCCAAGGGGATGTGACCGCGACACGCTGGGCGTTTTTGAAATCGCTGCGGCTTGTCTTTCTGGTCGCCGCGCCAATCTTCTTTGGCCTTGCCGCGACCGCCAAGCCGCTCATCCTCACCTTGTTCGGTTCAAAATGGGGCGAGATGGCCCCTTATGTCGCGATACTCGGCCTTATCATGCCGTTCCTCACCTTTCAGGCGCTGATCGGCCCGCTCAATAATGCGCTGGGGCGGCCCGACATCAATATGAAGTGCAGCCTGCTTGGCGTGATCCTGTTTCCCGCCTGTGTGCTGGTCGGGCTGAACGATCAGGTGATCGCAGCGCTGCAATCCCTCCTTAAGACCGATGGCAAGATGATCGGCGTGGTATGTGCCTGGCTGGTTTCCGCGCCGCTCATCGCCTGGTTCGGCGCAAGCCGGACGCGCGCCATTCTCCACTTCAGCTATAGCGAGCTATTGCAGGCGGTGCGCCCCGGCCTTGTGCCTGCCTTCCTTATGGGGGCGGTAGTTTATGGACTGGGCCGGATATTGCCTCCGCTCCCCGCGCCGGTCATGCTCGGCCTGCTCGTCGCCGTCGGGGCGGCGCTTTATAGCGGGCTGTTATGGCTACTCCATCGCAGCGCGGTCGACGAGATTCTCGGGATGGTCCGCAAGAAGAAAGCGGCGGCGCAATAAGCGCACTCCATATATGCACATTATATACGCACACTATAGAGCAGCCCTCTATATAGAGTGCGCTTTCTTATAGAGTGCGCGCTTGGGCCGCCATGCGGCGCAGCGCCGCGCGGTCGAACCACCACCACACGGGATGGGCGCGCGGGGTCAGGCTTGGTAATTTTTGCAGGTAAAGACTTGCCAATTGGCGCGGCAGTCCGGCGGGGCCTTGCGCGCGCATTATTTCGCTGACCATCCGGTTCTGGAAATGGCGCACACTATAATTGACCATACGCTTGCGCTGCATCGCCCATGTGTGCGGCGACCAGAGCGATACGGTTTCCGACAGGAAGCCCGCCTGTTCGCACACCTGCACCCGCGCATCTTGCCAATCGGTTTCCGGTTCGAGATTGGTCTTGGCCATCGCGCCGATCAGGCCGTCATCTCCAACCAGATCATCAGGCAGGCGCAACCCGCGGCGTTTCATTTCGCCAAGGAAGGCGCCCTGCAATCCGTAAAGATCGCCGAACAGCCCGTGATCGCGCACCATCGCCGCGCGATATTCTGCATAACGCCGCCCGTTGTACGGCATCCCCGCCACCGCATTGACAGACGCATCGGCCTTGAGCGCCGCAGCGAGCGCGTCAATCGAACCCGGCACGATTTCCGCATCGCCATCGACGAAGATGTGGGCGGGGTGGAAGGCCGTCAGCGTATCGAACAGGAAGCGGTTCCAACTGCGCGATTTGCCGCCTTCCTTGAAATTATGGACAACCAGATTGTCCGTGCGGTCCGCAATCGCCTGCGCGCGGGCAGCAGTGCCATCGGTCGACCCATTGACCACCACATGGATGATGACATCTTTGCGGCCCAAGGGCAGGCTTTCAAGACAGGTCGCAATGCGCCGCTCTTCCTGATGTGCCAGCACGGTGATGCAGATAGGCTGCATAGCTTATCGCTTCGCATCCTGTTGCGGCTTTTGCGCAATCGCCCACACGGTCACGGGGAAACGTGCGTCATTATGGAAACGGCGCTCCCAGCCCGCGCGCGCCCAGCGGTGGAAATTGGCTTTGACCGCCCCCGCATTGCCCCAGCTTCCGGTCTGCGTCGCGTCCGGATCAAAGCCCGCTTCGTCCAGAAAATGCAACAGGCCGGTTTCGGTCCAGCGGGTGCAGTCTATCGGGATCGGATGATAGCGGATGAGGAAGGGCGTAATGCAGATGAAATGCCCGCCGGGACGCAGCATCGCAAATACATTACGCGCGGCGCGATAGGGATATTTGAGATGTTCGAATACATTGTCGGCAATGATGACATCAAATTGCCGGTCGATCCGGTCGGCGCAAATATCATGGTCGGGCCAGTTCATTTCGGAAAAGCTGCCCCAATCGCGCGCGCGCCATTTCCAGCCTGCCGATATTTCGAGCGCGTCGAGCCGGGCAGTCCCCGCCGCATCCAGCCAGCGGTCCACCGCACGATAAGCGACCACCCGCGTAATATGGGTTTTGTCATAGCCGATGCTGCGCGCGATGCGTTCCAAAAGCTGCTTGCCGCCCAAGGCCATATCTATTCCCGTTTTGCTGTCCGCCCTATGCCTTGCGGCACAGACCGTCCGTAGCGCCAAAATATTAGCCAGTCATGAAAAAGACCGGACATTTTTCCATTTAATGCGAGAGGATGGAAGCGGCGCGCGCTTCAGGTCACACCTTGTATATAGTTGCGCATTGCATGGGCTTCCGATTCGATCCGGTCGATCCGGTATTTGACCAGATCGCCGATGGAAACAAAGCCGTTCACCTGCCCTTTTTCGATGACCGGAAGATGGCGGATGCGGCGGCGGGTCATCAACGACAAGGCGGTGAGCGCAGGCACATCAGGTTCGACCGTAATCGCGGGCGAGGTCATTACGGCTGATACCGGCAGGTCGAGCGCGGCGGCGCCTTTGGTTGCAAGGCAATGCACGACATCGCGTTCGGAAAATATGCCGACCACTGCGCCCGAGTCGATGACCGGCACCGCGCCGATCCGTTTTTCGGACAATAAAGCGACCACCTCCGAAACTTTCTGGTCGCCCGTCACCGAAATGACGGTCCCGTCGCGCGTTGCCAAAATCGCCTTTATTGTCATAGCCGGACCCTCTTTTTGTGCTGCCGCCTGTCTTGATGCAGGCTGGGCGGAAATTGTAACACAGATTTTTGCAACCGCCAAAGGGCTTGCCCTTCGCTTATGCGAGGCGCAAGATAACCGCTATTATGACCAAACATTCCCAACTTGATGACCCCGACTCTGCCCGTTTTGCGTGGGATCGCTATTGGCGATTGATGCGCTGGATGGCGGGCGGTGCGGTCGTCGCGGTGCTTGTCTCTTTCGCCTATCTCGCTTTCTCCGACGGTGCTGCCTATGTCAGCATCCATATGTATATCGCGACGGCGGCGGGCGTATTTTTCTCGGTCTTATTGGGGGCGGCGCTCATGGGGCTGGTCTTTCTGTCGAGTGGCACCGGCCATGACGAAGCGATTGACGATCAGCTTGCGGATGAATTAGGGCCGGACAGCGACATTTATAAAGACCAGAAATAAGAAATAATGCCTCCAAAAACAGATGCCCCCGCCTTCTCGACCGAAGGCAAATTTCCCGTGCTGCGCGTTGTCCCGGGACCCCAGGATATTAATTCCAACGGCCATATTTTCGGCGGCTGGGTTTTGTCCCAGATGGATATTGCCGGCGGCATCATCGCGGGCCATGTCTGTCAGGGGCCGTGCGCGACGGTCGGCATCGAGGCGATGGAATTTATCGCCCCCATTTTGCTGCGCGATCTGGTGTCGGTTTATGCCGAGGTGGAGCGGCGCGGACGCACATCCGTCGGCATCCGCATCAATGTCGTCGCCACCCGCGACCGCGGCGCACAGGAAGTGCAGGTCACCAGCGGCCTGTTCACATTTGTCGCACTCGACGAACAATTCCGCCCGCGCGCCTTGCCGCCGGTAGAGGCCGACGCCTCTTAATCCTGTAATCCTAATCCTTCGCGCGCTTGACCTTATAGCGCAGCACCGCCTTGCCATTGGCCGGGACGGTGGCGAACCAGGTTTCCACCCCGTCCTTGCGACGTAGCTTTTGGCTGGGCCCGCGCGCAGCGGATTCGCCCGCGCTGCCGATGCCCAGTTCGAGCGCCACCGGATAGGGATTGGCGTTGCTGACCGTGACCGTCACCCGATCCTTGTCGTCGCGCATCTGTTCGACCGTGACAGTCGGGCTTTGGCTGACCTTGACCTCAATCTCTTCCTTGACCGCATAGTCGGTGACGCGGTCGCGTCCGGCAAGGATGCGCGCGCCGCCCACCTGTTCGAACACCGCGATTCCGCCCGACGGCAGCGGCACGCCCAGCCCGTCTTTCTCTTCATTTCTGAGCCGCAGAATAAGTGTCGGCGTGATCGACTGATCGCTATTATCGGCGGCAATCCACGCTTTATAGAGGCGCGCGTACGGCACATCATCCTTGACCAGCAAGGCCACCTGCTTTTGCTGCTTGGCCGCGACCGTCACCGCCATCGGGACGCGATAAAGCTTCAAATCGCCCAGATCTTCCTGTCTGGCGACACGCGAGGCGGTCACGACGACCTCATCCATCGCCATTTCCGCAAGCGGGGCGGCCATCATCGGCGGGGGTGGCGGCGGCGGCGGCGGCGGCGCGCCTGCCAAGCTATTCCTATTCCGCTCCAGCCCCTCACGCCCCGATCCCATCGGATAGCAGGACAGATTCAAGCGCGGCGGCGGCTGGCGGGTCACCAACTCGCGATAATCGCGCTCTTTATTGAGCTTGCCCGCAACCGCCATCATCTGCGCATCGGGGAAGGATTCGGCATTGCTATTGGCCACGGTCAGCCAGGCAAACAGGTCGAGCGTGCGCCCGTCGGGATTGACCGTCGCGACATAATTGGCCGCCCAGTCAAATCCGGTCGCAAGATAGGTGAGCGTGACCTTGGCCGTCACCGGCGCATCGCTGCGGGTGATAACCGACAAGGTCGGCTTGGCGGTCAGCCCTTCGGGGACTTGGCTATAAACCAAGGTTTCGGGGAGGCCCGAACAGCGCAGCGATTCAAACCCTTTATCGGTTTGCAAAACCACAGCGCCACCGGGGCCGGAGCGGATAATCGCTTGCTGTTCCTCCACTTTGCCGGTGCCGGGATTGACCCGCTTAACCGTCACCCGATTGCCGAGCGTGCCGTCGAGCAAAGCGGCGGGCGATAATAAAGCGGCATCGCGATTTTTTTGCACCACGCCGCCTGGAAGCCCCGTCACCACCGCGCTTACCGCGACCATGCCTTCGGCGACACCTTCGAAGCGCACCCGCGATTCGCCCGCCGGTATCGCAATGGTCCGCGTTTCGGTGATGAGCGCAAAGCCGTTGAGCCAGTTGCGGTTAATCTCCCCGCCATCGCGATTCGGATCGCGATAGATGGTGACATTGACCGCATCGGGCTTGGGCGAGGTGACGGTCTGTTGCGGAGCCGGTTGCGGGGCAGTTTGCGGCCCCACTTGTGGCCCAACTTGCGGAACAGGCACATCCTGCGCCGCCAGCGGGACCGCCGCTGCTGCCATCATCCACCCTGCAAGGAAAGCGCGCGCGCGCATGGCCTATGCCCCCTAAATCAATAGCGGGTTTCAAACACAGCGGTCACGCTCGCTTCGCCATTGGCGGGCACCGGCACATTCCATTCGGTCGCATTGGCATTGACGCGCGTGCTTTTAAGGCTTTCCGACACGATGCGCGTATCGCTCCAGCCCCATTCGAGGCCGGACTGGACGAGGTCGACCGTCACATTTTGCGCGCGCGCATTGGTGAGCGTGTAACGCATCGTCGTGCGCCACTTGTTCGCTGACAAACGCTCGCGCTTTTCGACGGTCGATTTGACCTTCACGTCAAACGCATCGCCGGTGGCCAGCGCAAGCGCGCTCCCCATCGGGGTATGGCCGATGCGGCTTTCGCCGATAAATTGCGGGTCGCCTTTGCGGTCGCGCATATAAAAGCGCACCGTGCCTGCGGGGAGCGCATCGCCCAGCCCGCCATTGCGGCTGGAGCTGAATTTGATCACCGACTTGGCACTTTGCGCCTGCTCGGTGGAGGCGAGCCAGCCGACATTATATTGATAGGCCTTGCGCGCCGGGACTTTCTGCACATCAAGGAAACTCACCTGCTTGGTCTGCGCATGGGCTATGGTGGTGCGTTCCTTGAGCGGATAGAGATAATAATCGCCCAAAGTCGCGCGGGTCGGGGTTTCGGTGCCCGCCTCTTCGACTTCGGCATCCTCCGAAACATAATCGCCGCCATAATTGCGCATCCCGCCTTGCCCGCGCGGATTGCCCGCCACCAGCAATGTATTCGCATTGCGGAAGGTGGTGCCGGTATTATTGGTGAGCGTCACCCAGCCTTGCACATCAATCGTGCCGGATGCTTCGTCATAGAGCGACACATAATCTGCCGCCCAGCCCATGCCGCCGGTAAGATAGGCAAGCGTTGCGGGGCGGGTTCCGGCGCGTTGCGAATCGAGTGTCACCGACAGGGTCGGCTTGGCGCGCAAATTTTGCGGGATGCGGTCGAAAATGACGCGGACGGGAAGCCCGTCATCGCGCAAGATTTCGATACGCTCGCCAATCTGCATGACAACGCCGCCATTGACCGCGAGGATTTTCGCACGTTCGCGGGTTTCCGCGCCGGTCGCGGGATTGGTGCGGATGAGCGTCACCGTCTCGCCCACCGCCTTGTCCATCATCGCATTGGGCGACAGTAGGTCATAATCGAAATTCTGTTCGACAATCGAGGTGCCGCTGGCGTTGAAGGACACGGTTTGCGGCTGGATTTGCGCCGACACATCGGGAAATTCCTGCCGCGCGACGCCGTTCGGGATATTGAGCTGGCGCACATCCTGTACCAGCGCGAGATTATTATTATAGATGGTGACCGACACATCGCCTTGCGCATTGGGCGCAACCGGCGAATTGCTGGTCTGCGCGGTCGCAGGACCGATGAGCGTCAGTGCGGGGACAAGACCGGCCAATGCTGCCACTGCTTTGAATTTCATATTCTCTCCCCTTCACATCTTGGCTCGTGCGGCCATCCTATCGCGCCTTTCGGAAATTATGAACCTCATTTCCCGCCGGAAAATGTATTTTTCAGAAACATATCGCTTTTGGCGAGCATTTCCTGACGCACCACATTGTCCTCCAGATAATGGTCGAGGCCTTTATAGACGATAAGCTCGTTGCGCTTGCCAGCCTTGCCGAGCGCATCGGCCATGGTGCGCGAAGCCGCAACCCCTACATTCACATCCATATCGCCGTGGAACATCAGCACCGGCGCCTTGAAATTTGCGGCGTGGCGGTTGGGCGAGCCTTCGGCAATATGCGGGCCGCTGCCGACAAATTGCTGGACCATCTTGAAATCCGAATAATAGCGATGCTCTTCCTTGAGCGCGTCAAGGTCGGTGACGGGCGCGACCGCGATAATCGCCTTGAACAGGTCAGGGTCCAGTACTGCCGACTGGAGCGCGGCATAGCCGCCATAAGACCAGCCGAACACGGCCAGCCTTTGCGGGTCGGCAATGCCTTGCGACACCAGCCAGCGCCCGCTGTCATTAATATCGCCAACCGCAATCTTCCAGGATTTAAAGCCATTATTCTGATACCAGCTATCGCCATAGCCCGACGAGCCGCGATAATTGGGTTGCAGCACCGCATAGCCGCGATTGGCGAAAAATTGCGCGAGCCAGTCAAAGCCCCATTCGTCGCGCGCGCTCGGCCCGCCATGCGGCATGATGATCGCGGGAAGGGCTTTGCCGTCCGCGCCTTTGCCATTGGACCCGGGTGGCAGGGTAAGATAGCCCGGCACCAGCGTGCCATCGGCAACCTTGATCGACACCGGCTTCACTTCGGACAGCTTAACCCCGTCAAGTTCTGCGCGGCTGGGGAAAAGCGGGCTCATCTGCCGCGTTGCGCGGTCGAGATAATAATATTGCCCCGGATCCACATCGGACCCTGCCCACACGATCATTTTCTGTTCGTCTTCGCTGAGGCCGACCATATTGACCAGCCGTTCACCGCCCAAGGCTTTGGCAAGGCTGGTGCGTAATTTCTCTATCGCAGGATCGAAATAAACTGCGTGCCGCTTGTCGGTTGCATAGGTTGCCCCGACCACCTTGCGCTGCCGCCCGAGCAGGATGAGTCCGTCAATATCGACATCGGAACGCTGCAACACGTCGCTTTTGGTAAGGCTTCCATCCAGCACCACCTTGGCGACCATATCGCGGCCATCCTTCTTTTCGAACCCGAAAACGGTGTTGGTCGCTGGATCAATGGCGGACGGATAAAAGCCTGCATCGGTGCGGCTGTCATAGTCTCCAAGCTTCCGCCAATCCTTGTCATTGGCCAGCCGGTACTGGAAGGTAACCTTACCGGTATCATAGCCGCGCCCGTCCGTCTGGCGGATGGCAATCACACGGATATTGCCCTTACCGTCCGAAATATAACGCACCACATTTTCGCGGGGATATTCGACGGTTTTGGATTTTAACGTCCGCGTATCGACATGGTCGACGCCCAGCCCTTCGCGCCTGCTCACGATATTCGACCCCGTGGTGCTTTCCGGAACATAATAGCGCGTCACCAGCGCCGCGCCGTCATCGCCGGGCAAAAGGTCGATCAGACTGCCGCCATGATAGGCAAAGCGTTCTGCACGAAAACCCTGCCGCACACTCACCATTTTTTGTTCGGAGCCATCGGCATTGACCGCAATCATCCGTGTAACGGTCACAGGCCCCTCCAAATCCTTGGACACGGCCATGATCTGGCACAAAAGGCGGGTGTTGGAGACCCAGTCACAATGGGCGATTCGCGCCGGATTGCCATCCGCGCTAAGCGCCAGTTTGCGCTCTTGCTTACCGTCAATTTCGATCGTCATCAGCACATTGCCCTGCCCTTTGGGCATAGGCGCAATCAAACCGATATGCTTGCCGTCCGGAGACAGCGAAATATATTGTATATTTTCGCGCGCGCCAAAGGCCGCAGCGGCATCAAAATCCGCAGATTGTGCAACAGCAGTGCCGCTGGCCGAAACCAGCAAAGCCAAACCGAATAAATATTTCACGCTTATCCCTCCCCCTCAAGCCCGTTTATATTTTTAACGGATGACAAGCCTGCGACAAGCAGAATTACACTCGCTTTGGCGCAATAATGTCAGGGGAGATATTGTCAGGGGAGAAGCAGGCTCGCATCGCCATAGCTATAAAAGCGGTAATCCTCTGCAATGGCATGGGCATAGGCGGCCTGCATCCGCTCGCGGCCCATAAGCGCGCTCACCAGCATGAACAGGGTCGAGCGCGGCAGGTGGAAATTGGTCATGAGGCCGTCAATGAAGCGGAAGCGGTAGCCCGGCGTAATGAAAATCGCGGTATCGCCCGCAAAAGGCACCATCTGCCCGTCATCTCGTGCCGCGCTTTCGAGCAGGCGCAACGAGGTGGTGCCGACCGCAATCACCCGCCCCCCGCGCGCCTTGACCGCATTGAGCCGGTCGGTGGTTGCCGCATCAATCCGGCCCCATTCGCTGTGCATCTGGTGCGCGTCGGTATCGTCGACCTTGACCGGCAGGAAAGTTCCCGCGCCGACATGGAGGGTCAGCGTTTCATGGGTGATGCCCGCTTGCGCCAGCGCGTCCATCAGGCCGGGGGTGAAGTGGAGCGCCGCGGTGGGCGCTGCAACCGCGCCTTTTTCGCGCGCAAACATAGTCTGATAATCTTCGGCATCGCGCGCATCGGTCGCGCGCTTGCCCGCAATATAAGGCGGGAGCGGCATGGTGCCTGCGCGTTCGAGCAATATCTCCACCGGCTCGTCGCCGAGGAAATGGAGCGTCATGCTGCCATCTTCGGCGCGTAGGCCCGCCTTGGCTTCAACACCCGCGCCAAAGTCGATGATGTCGCCTTCGCGCACCCGTTTGGCGTTGCGGACAAAGGCTTGCCAGTCGCGCAGGCCCAGCCTTTTGTGGAGCGTCGCACCGACCGCGGCATTGCCGCGCTTGCCTTCCAGTTGCGCCGGAATGACCCGCGTATCGTTGAACACGAGGCAATCGCCCGCCTTCAACAAGGAGGGCAAATCGGTCACAATATGGTCGTGCATCCCTGCCGCATCGAGCGCGAGCAGCTTGGCACTGTCGCGCGGGGCCGCAGGACGCAGCGCAATATTGCCGGGCGGCAGGTCAAAATCGAACAGATCAACCCGCATCGGGTGCCGGTCTTTCTTTCAAGTTAAAGCGCGCGGTCGAGCCTCAATTGCCCGACGGCGGCGTCGGTGTCGCGGGCGCGAGCGGCGCGTTGAGGTCGGTCGCAACCGGAGCCGGAAGCGGCGCTTCGCTCAGCACCGGCGGGACCGGCTTATTGTCGGCGAGGATCGAGGCCTGGACGATGCGCGAAGGCACCACCGGCGGCTCGCCGCGCCGGATCGCGTCGACATAGGGCATCCCCGAAATCACGCGCCCGAACGCGGTATAGTTGCGGTCGAGGTTGAAGCGCGGCTGGAACACGATGAAGAACTGGCTGTTCGCACTGTTCGGCTCGTTCGCGCGCGCCATCGAGACCGACCCGCGCACATGCGGGAAATTGTTGAACTCGGCCGGAAGGTCGGGAAGTTTCGATCCGCCCGTGCCATTGCCCAGCGGATCGCCGCCCTGCGCCATAAAGCCGTCAATCACGCGGTGGAACGCAAGGCCGTTATAAAATCCCGCGCGCGTCAATTCCTTGATGCGCTCGACATGTTTGGGTGCAATGTCGGGGCGGAGCTGGATAATCACGCGGCCCCCCGTCGAAAGGTCGAGCGCCCACTGGTTTTCCGGCACCGCAATCTCCGCAGGCGCATTGACCGCCACCGGCGTGAAGGTCGATGTCGGCACGGTTTCGGGCGTAATTTCCTTGGGCTGTTTGCCAAACAGCGTCGTGCAGCCCGACAGCGCGATCAGAGCCGGAATGAGGATAAGCGTCTTGCGGTTCAGCATTATATTCGGGTCCATTATTATGTCAGGCTGGCAGAGCGGTATTTGCCTTGGGAACAAGGCCGCGCCACCTTTTGCGGCCATGCGATTAACCGAGGATGAGCGCGCTGTCCATCATCCTGTCGTTCCGGCGCTTTATCCGCGATCGCCCTTGAGGCCGATTTCGGCGACGCGCGCTTCGACTTCGGCGCGCACAGTCGGGGTGACGAATTTGTGGATCGGGCCGCCATAGCTTGCAATTTCCTTGACCAGGCGCGAGGCAATCGGTTGCAACGACACATCCGCCATCAGGAAAATGGTTTCGACGCCTGCATTAATCTGCTGGTTCATCCCCGCCATCTGATATTCATATTCAAAGTCGGCAACCGCGCGCAAACCCCGCACAATCACGCTCGCGCCTTGTTGCGTGGCAAAGTGCATGAGCAGCGCGTCAAAGCCGACCACCTCGATATTATCGCCAAGGCCGACCACTTCGCGCCGCACCATCGCCATCCGCTCGTCATCGCTGAACATCGGAGATTTGGACGGGTTGGTCGTGACCCCGACGATAAGCCGGTCCACCAGTTTCGCGCCGCGCCGGATAATATCGACATGGCCCAAGGTGATGGGATCAAATGTCCCGGGATATACGCCGATCCGCTCCGCCATCTTACCGGTCCCTCTCCACTATATAATAAGCAATTGCCCGCAAAAGATCCGCCTCGCGGCCATAGGCGTTGAGGTGGCCCACCGCTTGTTCGACCAGCAAGGCCGCCTGTTCGCGCGCGCGCTCCAACCCCATCAGCGACACAAAGGTCGCCTTGCCTGCCGCATCATCCTTGCCGACCGCCTTGCCGGCGGCGGCGGCATCGCCTGCAACGTCCAATATGTCGTCGGCAATCTGGAAAGCGAGGCCGATGTCACGCGCATAACCGCGCAAGGGCCCGCGCCCTTCCGGCGGCACACGGCCCAGAATTGCGCCTGCTTCGAGGCAGAAACCGATAAGTGCGCCGGTCTTTAATTGCTGGAGCCGCGTGATGGTCGGCAGGTCGAACGCCTGCGCGCTGCTTTCGGCGGCCAAGTCCATCGCCTGCCCCCCGACCATGCCGCTGATGCCCGCAGCGCGGGCGAGCGCCAGCACCAGCTCTGCACGCACAAACGGGTCGCCATCGGTCGCCTCGTCGCTCAAAATTTCGAACGCCAGCGCCTGAAGCCCGTCCCCCGCAAGCACGGCAGACGCTTCGTCATAGGCCTTATGCACGGTCGGCTTGCCGCGCCGCATATCATCATCGTCCATGCACGGAAGGTCATCATGGACGAGCGAGTAGACATGGACCGCCTCGACCGCCGCGCCAACGCGCAAGGCCGCTTCCTGATCCACGTGGAACAAGGCTGCGCTTGCCTGCACCAGCAAGGGCCGCAGCCGCTTGCCGCCATCCATCGCGGCATGGCGCATCGCTTTATAGAGCGTATCGCGCGGGTCGCCGGGAAGCGCGAGCAGCCGGTCGAACAAGGCATCGATCGCGCTCGCCACCGCCCCCAGAGCGGGGTTCAGCAATGCGCGCGGATCCTGTGCATCGGGCGCCTGTTCGTCGTCATTGGCGGGCAAGGCGGCGCGGCTTTCAGTTGGCGTCGAACGGGACGCTGCCCGAAGGCTTGCCGCCCGCGTCGAGACTGATCTTGTCAATCCGCGCCTGCGCTGCATTGAGCCGCGCTTCGCAATGCGCGCGCAACGCATCGCCGCGCGCATAAAGATCGACCGATTCGTCAAGCGGCACATCGCCGCGCTCCAGCTTTCCGACAATCGCTTCCAGTTCGGCAAGCGCGGCTTCAAAGCTGAGGGTCGAAATATCGGCGGAAGGGGTAGGGCTGTCGGTCATACTGCCAGCAATGCCGCCGGGCGCCCCGAGCGTCAAGCACCGAAGCGGGGCAGAGGCGCGTTTTATCCCGCTAAAAATTACATTTGGCCTTCACCCCTGCCCCTGCACCATCGCGCGCAATTTGGTGATGGTGAGGCCGAAGGTGATTTCCTCCATATCGGTTTTGATATGGAGTAGTTTCACGCCGTCTTGCGCTAAAGCCCGGTCGAGGGCGGGGACGAACTCTTCTGTGGTTTCGACCGTTTCCGCCCAAGCCCCGAACGCGCGCGCATAAGCGGCAAAGTCCGGATTGGCGAGCGCGGTCGCGGGGGTCACGCGGGTCGGATATTCGCGCTCCTGATGCATCCTTATGGTGCCATAGCCGCCATTATCGACAACCAGCACCAGCATATCACAGCCATAGCGCACCGCGGTTGCCAGTTCCTGACCGTTCATCAGGAAACATCCATCACCTGCCAAGGCTACGACCTTGCGGTCGCGGTGGCGTATGGCGGCAGCGGTCGCGGCGGGAAGGCCATAACCCATGCTGCCATTGGTCGGCGCTAACTGGCAGGTCGGGCCTGCATAGCGCCAATAACGATGCCACCAGCCCGAATAATTGCCCGCGCCATTGCAGATGATCGTGTCGGTCGGGAAACGCTCGCGCATCGCGGCAACGCACGGTCCCAAGTCCATCTTCACGCCCTCGCGCGGGGCAGGGGTGGACCAGTCGAGCCAATCCTGATGCGCAACCTTGCCGCAATCATAATCAATAAGGTCATCGGGCCATAGCGCGGCGGTTTCGGCGAATTCGTGGCAGTCCGCGCAAATACCGAGATCGGTTTTATAGACGCGGCCAATCTCGTCGGGATCGGGATGGACGTGCACCAAAATCTGCCCCGGATGGTCGGGGGTGATAAGGCTATAGCCATCGGTGGTCGCCTCGCCCAAACGTGCACCGACAACCAGCAGCAGATCGGCATTTTTGACCCGCTCGACCAGCTTGGGGCTGGGGCCGTAACCTAAATTGCCCGCATAGGTGGCGCAGTCATTATCGACCGCATCCTGACGGCGGAACGCGGCGGCTACGGGGATGCCGGTGCGCTCGGCAAAGGCTTTGAAATAATGGCCCGCTCCCGGCGTCCAACCAGCCCCGCCGATGATTGCCACCGGATCGGTTGCGTCTTCGAGCAAGGTCATGAGTGCTTGCATCGCTTGCGGATCGGTCGCCTGCACCACCGGCTCGACGCGCGGGCGGTCGAGACATTCCGCAACATCGGTCAGCATATCTTCGGGGAGCGCCAGCACAACCGGCCCCGGACGCCCCGACATGGCGACTGCATAAGCGCGCGCGATATATTCGGGGATGCGCGCGGCATCATCAATCCGCGCCGCCCATTTGGCGATGGGCGAAAAGAAAGCGGTGAAATCGACCTCCTGAAAGCCTTCCCGGTCCTTCATTGACCGGTCCACATCGCCGATGAACAGGATCATCGGGATCGAATCCTGAAACGCGACATGGACGCCAATCGTCGCATTGGTCGCGCCCGGCCCGCGCGTCACGAACGCCACGCCGGGGCGGCCCGTCAGGTCGCCATCCGCGCACGCCATATAGCTGACCCCGCCTTCCTGACGGCACACCACTTGCTCGATGTCGGGCGTGTCATGGAGCGCATCGAGAACGGCCAGAAAACTTTCCCCCGGCACGGTGAAAATCCGGTCACAGCCTTGGATCAACAACTGGTCAACAAGGATGCGGCCTCCGGTGCGGGGGGCGTTTTTACTGTCTGTGGTCATCGTCAACTCCATTGGCCCATCGTTGAACGACAAGGCTGAATCATCTCACCCGTCATTGCGAGCGCAGCGAAGCAATCCAGTGTTGCGCACGCGACTCTGGATTGCCACGCCGCTGCGCGGCTCGCAATGACGTTGTGTGTTTAAGAGTGGAAGGGACTTAACCTTGTCACATCATATGAATGGTTTTGGACACCATGAACGCCTTCAATCCTTCCGGACCATCTTCGAGGCCGTGGCCTGATTCCTTGACGCCGCCGAACGGGCTGTCGCCGGTTGAAATCGTCGCCGAATTGACCGCGACCATGCCTGCTTCAATCTTGTCTGCGGCCAGCATGGCGGTGCGGCCATTTTCGGTAAAGACATAAGAAGCGAGGCCGAACGGCAAGCGGTTGGCGTGGTGGATGGCTTCATCCATATCCTTGAAGCGGTGCATCATCGCGACGGGGCCGAACGGCTCTTCATTCATGATGCGCGCGCTTTCGGGAACGTCGGCCAGCACGGTGGGCGCATAATAATAGCCCGCTTTGTCGAGTTGTTCGCCGCCGGTGGTTGCCCGCGCGCCGTGCTTGACCGCATCGTCCACTAGATCGCCGACCGCCGGAATCCGGCGGCCATTGGCCAGCGGTCCCATCTTGGTGGCGGCATCGAGCGCATTGCCGACCTTGATATTCTTCTCGGTAAATTCGGTGAAGCCTTTGACGAACTTGTCGTAAATCCCCTCCTGCACATAAAAGCGGGTGGGGGAGACGCACACTTGGCCTGAATTGCGGAACTTGCCGGGGACGATGAGCTCCAGCGTGCGTTCCAGATCCGCATCGTCAAACACCAGCACCGGCGCATGGCCGCCCAATTCCATCGTCGTGCGCTTCATGCCGTCGGCGGCAAGTTTCATCAGATGCTTGCCGACCGGCACGGAGCCGGTGAAGCTGATCTTGCGGATGATGTCCGACGCAATCAAATGGCGGCTGATAAGGTCGGGGTCGCCGAACACCAGTTGCGAGGCATTGGCGGGGATACCGGCGTCGATGATCGCTTGTTGCAACAGGATCGCCGAGGCCGGAGTTTCCTCGGCGGGCTTGGAGATGATCGAGCAACCGGCGGCGAGCGCGGGCGCAATCTTGCGGGCGACATTATAAATGGGGAAATTCCACGGCGCAAAGCCGACGCACGGGCCGACCGGCTCATAGGTCACGCTCGACCGCTGCCCCTGTGGGCGCACTAGCAAGCGACCATAAGCGCGCTTCGCTTCTTCGGGGTGGATGTCGAAAAAGCGGGTCGCGGCGCGGACTTCGTTGCGCGCTTGCTCGATCGGCTTGCCTTGCTCCATCGCGAGCGCATGGGCGATGGTATCGGCCCGTTCGCGCAAAATGTCGGCTACTTTGTGGAGCAACGCGCCGCGCGTTTCGACATCCTTGGCGCGCCATTCATGCCAGCCTTTTTCGGCGGCCTCCAAAGCGCGGTCGAGATCGTCGGTGGTCACCTCCGAAACCTCGCCCAGTGTCTCGCCGGTCGACGGATTGATAACGCCCCGCGCGCTGCGATTTCCGCGCGCAATCCATTCGCCGTCAATCTGGGAGGTCAAAATCTGGGGATAGCTATAGGGCATGAAACGAGTCTCGCATCATTGATAAGGGGAGGAAGGGGTTCGTCTTAGACCAACGGCTGTTGGGGGGCAACATGGGGGGAGGGAGAGAGGGAGAGCGAGAGGGGCGCAACGACTTAACCAGATCCTCCCCGAGCTTGCTCGGGGAGGGGGACCGTCCGGCGTAGCCGGATGGTGGAGGGGTAATGCGATTGCTTCAGCAATCGCGCGAGGCAAAGCCTCGCTTAACCCCTCCGTCACGCGCTGACGCGCGCGCCACCTCCCCAAGACAAGCTTGGGGAGGAACTGTTTCTTCACCCCCCCCTCTTTACTTGACATTTTCCGCCACCGCCCGGACATTGGCTGGGCTTATGCTTATAAGCAGGGGCGCGTATCAACAGGGGGCGATACGGAGGAAAAGATGAAATTACACCCGATCCTTTTTGCCCTGCCTTTGGCGCTCACCGCATGTGGGGGCGATCCGTTGGCGGAAGATATTCGCGAATTCAACGCGCTCGGCGAAAAGACGGTGTCGCCCGAGGCTGCCAATGACCTGATGAGCAAGGCGCGCATGGCGCAGACCAATGCCGAAAAGGCGAAATTGCTTGGCGATTATGCCGACCAGACGGCCAAGCAGGCGGAAACAATGGGGGCCTTCAAAGCGGATACACCCGAGGTTAAAGCGATCGCCGCCAAGGTTTCGGGCGGGCTTAAAAAAGCATCGGATGGCGCGCGGGCGGGACAGCAAGGCTTTGCCAATGATAATGAGGAAGCCTTCCGCACCGCCGCGCAAAATATGAATGAAGGCTTGCAGGAATTTCAGGCTGGCGCGAACGAATTGCGCAAGCTCGCCCGCGAAAAAAATGTTGACCTGACGCCTTAAAATAGCGGCCCCGGAACAGGGTCGAGCTTGCAGCGCCGGTCGCGCTTGCCGAAAATTGGACGCTCTTCTCCACCCTGATCGTTGCTGCCGCGTTTATCACCTTGGTCCTGTCGGGGATTTTCGGCATTGCGGACAAGTTGCGGCTATTAGTGGGGTTGCATGGCTATCCGAACGCTGGTTGCCGCCGGTTGCGGCGACGCTGCGGGTAGGAAATTTGGCCTTCTTGGATATTCAAATGCCACCGGTGGCTCCGACCGCTTCGTTAGGGGGCGTTAAAAAGATCCAGTAAGGCACTTATATATTCCAGAAAAAAATCTGTTATCGGGGCGGGATCTTGGTCGAAATAAAGACATTGAAATGCTCTGCCGACATAGGGACGAAAATGATAAACCGCAGGAGCTAAGGGTAGAATCGGTTGGCGTAAACCTAAGCTATCCCTGAGGCTCAGTTGATATAGTAGTCGGGCCGTGCGTCCGTTGCCGTCGGGGAGGGGGTGGATCCTAAGATAATCGACATATAGCGCGAGGGCCCGCAACAGAGGCGGCATCGCACTCATTGCATGATAGTCTGTACCCAACTGATTCAAATGTTGCGCGATCAAACCAGAAGGCAAATATCCCAGGCGCAGTCCATTAGAAAAACGCGACGTTGCTATGGGCGTGGTCCGGTTGGAACCATGCCCGGTCAAAGCCGCTCCTGCCAGCTGGTAAAGATCTACGCCAAGCGGATATTCTTTCCTATTCCAGAATTGCTTTGCTAACAGTTCAGGCTGTGATCCTCGAATATGGGAAAGTTTATCTTTCTCTATCGACTCATGGTAGAGTGGCAGTGCTATCGACGCTTTTGGCAAAATGCATCGCGGATTAAACCCATCTACTCCGGCGCGCATTAGCCTTGCCTCCAGTTCGACCGGAATACCCTCGTATGGTAGCGACTGGTTGAACTTATGCAGCCGCTGTTCAACCCTATATGTTCGCGCTGCCGGGAGCATCGAAAATAGCGGCCATACGGGTGTTCGCCAAATATCGATAATGGACATCGCTCGAGGATTAATGCGCAATACCGGATGGTTTTACGGGAGGCGTAACTAAAGACTGCCGGGACGAGATAACGGTTTTTCGCGTATCGAAATAAAGTGTCAAACGCTGCGCGCCTTGTTCGGTGAAACTAACCGTAAACCCGCCATTTAATGCACATTCAAAATAAACTAGGGCGTAGCCGCGCTTCACTTGGCCGAGCAGCTCATTAAATTGGTCAAGCTGGGTCGGAGTCATAATCTTTTTATCAATATAGGCCGACATAAGTTTTATGGAGGACAAATCGGATTCAAAGGTCAATCCGATCTTCTGATCAAAGCATAAATGTTCTTGTCTGACGATGGACCGCTCTGCCGGTCGCCCATCCACCATCATTGGCGGAGGGGGGGCAGAAGGAGCAGGAGTCGCCGCTGTGGCCGTGCAAGCGGATACAGCCCACAACAAACTAGTCAAAATCAATCTGGCGGCGCTGTGCATCGACTATTCCTAAAGAATGAATGTTTCTGAAATCACGGTATTAGAATTCAGCAAATCCGGAACTGCATTTTGATTATCACTAACATCATATTCGTCCACTTGATTTCCGTGAATAAGATAGAGTCTCTGATCAACGCTTTGGTCTCCATAATTGTCCAGCCAAGAAAAACCTTCAATGTCCCCCGTAGATAACAGACCAGCATAAGGATTTGGTTCACCATTTAGCGGTTGGATATCCGGGTGACTGTGGATAAAGCCGACTACATTATGAGCGCCAACCTGATTGACAATTGCGCTTAAATCAACTTGCCCGCCTTGTGCACCTATGGGGCCGGGTTGAATCTCCGAAATTTTAATTTGCCCGTCCAAACCGCGATATATAACCGCCCCATATTCGCGGATATTATAGTCCGGTTTGTTTTTTATAATGTTAGCGACATGGGTGGCTAATGCATCCGCCGCTTTGTCTTCAACATATTCGGTGCTTGGCGTCGGTTGCTCGCTGCCCCAGCCCTGATTGCCGCCGTCACCAAAGCTCCAACCCCAACCCCAATATGATCCATCGGGCGTACGATTACCTGTGACCACAATATCCGGTTCGGATGAGGTTTGATAGGTGGATGCAGCATGGCTATAGTCGAAGAGCGATTCATCTTCCGAAGACATGAATTCAAGCATCAATATACTCCTCCCTTAGCTTTCATCCCCTCTTTTTCACCACGCGTTTATGACAAGCCTATGACCAAACTTACCGGCCTACTTGGGGGCAGTTTCAATCCGGCGCATGGCGGACATCGGGCGATCAGTCTGTTCAGCATCGACGCGCTGGGGCTTGACGAGCTGTGGTGGCTGGTCAGCCCCGGCAATCCGTTAAAGCCCAAAGCGGGGATGGCGCCCTTGCCTGCGCGGCTGGCGTCAGCACAGCATCAGGCGCGGCGCTCGCGGATCAAAGCGACGGCCATCGAAGCCGAATTGGGCACGCGCTACACGATTGATACGCTTAAAAAGCTGGTCGCGCGCTACCCCGACCGGCGCTTTATCTGGCTTATGGGGGCGGACAATCTCGCCATATTCCACCAATGGAGGCAATGGCGCGATATTGCGGCATTAATGCCGATTGCAGTTATCGCCCGCCCGGGTTATGATGACCCTGCTCGCGCGGCTGTCGCGATGAGCTGGTTAGGGCGGTATGTCCGGCCCTCGAGCCAACGGAAATTATGGACACACTGGAGACCCCCGGCGCTTGTGTTTTTGCGCTTTCGACCTGATCCGCGCTCCGCAACGCAGCTCCGGCTGGCCAATCCCCACTGGTATCGTGCCTATGAAGGCCGCATTGTTCGCGATGCGGTCACGCGCCATTTGGTGCGGGGGTGATGCTTGATCCGGCAGCATGGCCGGAACGGGTGCAAGGCTTGCCGGGACAGGAACAGGTTCCCATATGCCGCTTGAACATGGTGCGGATGGTCCGCCCCGTTTAAAGGAGTGAATTTGATAGCTGGTAATCCGCACGCAGCAACCCCGGTTCCGCCGCCCGCCTCGCAAGGCGCGCCGGTCGATGCCGAAGCCGCTGCCCTTCACACGCTGGTCCTCGCCCATCTGGACGACGAACAGGCGATTGAAACCATCTCCATCCCGCTTTCCGGCAAGAGCAGCATCGCCGATTATATGGTGATTGCGAGCGGTCGATCGACGCGCCATGTCGCAGCGATTGCCAACAAGCTTGGTGAACGGCTCAAGAAAGAGGCAGGGATTCTGCCCCGCATCGAAGGGCTTCCGGCTGCCGACTGGGTGCTGATCGATGCAGGCGATGTGATCGTCCACCTGTTCCGCCCCGAAGTGCGCAGCTTCTATAACCTCGAACGCATGTGGGGTTTCGAAGACGCACCCGAAGCGACACCCGAAGGTCCGGAAATCAACTGAAGCGGACTTGGCGTTTCCTGTCACAAGGACGGGGACGGCAAGCCCGCTCGGTTGTTGCTTGGCCGGGCATAAGGGGCTGATACGCCTTGACCTTTTGCGCTGGCCCGAAGAATATAAGCGACATTCAGAGTGAATGGGGCCGCATGAAGCTTTAAGCTGACACAAACGGGGCACATGTTTCGGTCGGGATGACGGCATTGTGGCCAGCACAATCCGGTCCTGCTTTTGTCCGGGAGTGTTTTGACGATGAAAAGCCCCATCCTTACAGCCGCCGCTCTTATCGCCCCTGCGGCCGCATTGTTCCTGTCCGTTCCGGCGGCGGCCCAGACGATTGATCCTTTCTCCACCGATTATTTCACCAAGGTCACTTGGGACGATATTAACCGCCGCACGTCCGATCAGGCGCGCGAGGCCCGCAAAAAGGCAGCGCCATCGCCGCCGCGCCGTGCGTCTTCGCCAAAATCCGCATCCCCGCAAACCAGCCCCCGGCAGGTGACGCCCAGACAGGTGACGCCCAGGCAAAGCGCCGCACGGCCTGCGCCCGCCGCTTCTCCTGCCGCGCTCGATTTCCGTCCGACAGGGGCACTCGCACGTTCCAAAGGAATTAACGCCCTTGTCGCGCACTATAGCGCCGCTGAACAAGCGGGCGCGCGGGCTAATTATGTCGCGATGATCGAATCGTTCAACAATAGCGTGCCGCGCCTCTATGGCGTACGCAAAAATAATATGGCGACCGGCACCGCGGCGCTGCTGACCGGCGCCTATGTCGCTTACACCAACCGGCCTTTCCCCGATGCGTGGGTGCGCCCGCTGGTGGCGCAACTGGAATCGACGATGGTCGAGGACAGGAACCTCACCGGCGCGTCCGCTGCAGATAAGGAAACCGCCTATCATGTGATGGTCGGCACCGGCATGACCTTGCAGGTCGCGCAAGCCGAACTGGCCAAAAAACCCGACGCCCGCAAAGCAGCAGAGCTGCGCCGCATGGGCGCGGACATATTCCGCAAAATGCAAATCAACGACCCCGCCCGCATCCGCTTTTCCGAAAATGGCATATCAATCCGGTGAGGATGCGCCGGTGAGGATGGTCCGGCGAGGGTGCGCGGGCCAAAGCCAAAGCCCTTAAAGTCGCATTGAGTCACACCATTGAACGTTATCGCGCGACAGGTTTTTTGTAGCATCTTGCCGCTCCTTTCCTGCCGCGACTTTATGGGCAGAACGGCAAAGCTGACGGCGCGCAATGATGTAGGACAGGGCTATTATAGCGCGCGGTAATTCTGCCATCCGCACGCAGCGACATGATGCTGGCCCCGTCGCAAAGAAAAAGAGCTTCGCGGGGGCGAAGCTCTTTCTTGTTCCTGTTTAAGGCGTGTACCCTATTTTTTCGCCTTCGGTTTTTCGAGGATGAGCGGCGCGCTGTCCTCGGCGTCCGCCTCTTTCGCCCCGGCACCATCGTCATCGTTGATCGCGGGTGGGGCGTCGGGATGCGCAACCGGATCGGCGGCGGTTTTGACAAGGCCGTTTAGCGATTGGCCGTCCAGCCCCAATTCTTTCATCAATCCATCAATTACCGGGGCCTGCGCGCGATAGGCGAGCGCGGCCGAAACCGCATCCTGCGCAAGATTGCCGGTGGTGCCAGCGCCGCCTGCTCCGGCACCGTGCGCGCCCGCCCGTGCGCCAGCGCCATTGCCGGTAATGCCATCGACCTGCACAATCTTGATCGAATCGATTGCCTCCAACGGTTTGGCGGATTCGCGCACCAGTTCGGGCAGCACTTTGAGCAGCGCCATTTTGGTCTGGAGCGAAATCTGGTCCATCGACAGCAGGTTGGCCGCTTCGTTGATCGCGCGTTGCCCCGCCGCTTCGACTTCGAAACGCACGCGGGCCGCTTCGGCGCGCAGCTTTTCGGCCTCGGCTTGGCCTTCGGCTTCAAGGCGCAAGGCTTCGGCGCGGTTGGAGGCGGCTTCCTTTTCGGCTTCGGCTTCGACTTTGACGCGGATCGCGTCGCGTTCGGCCTGCTTGGCCGCCTCGATCAGCTCGATGCGCTTGTCACGCTCGGCAACTTCGGTTTCGCGCGCGGTCGCAACCTGTTCTTCGGCGGCAACGGCGGTCGCGCGGGCGGCGTCGGCTTCGGCCTTGGCCTGGCTTTCCTCGCGGCTCTTATTCTGGACCGCAATCTGCTGTTCCTGCCGTGCGATTTCGAGCGCCTGTTCCTGTGCAATGCGCGCCTGTTCGACCGCGCGGTCGGCTTCGATCTGCTGGTTGTCGATCAGCTTTTTGGATTCGATGCGCGCTTCTTCCGCCTCGCGGTTTCGCACCGCTTGTTCGCGCGCGACCTCTGCCGATTGTTCGGCGCGGCGCATTTCAATTTCGCGCTCCTGTTCCAGCCGCGCAAATTCATTGTCGCGCTTGATTTCGAGCGAGCGTTTTTCTGCTTCGAGATTTTTGCTCTCGATCTGGACGCGCGTATCCTGTTCGATGTCGTTGCGCGCTTTTTTGCGCAGTTCAATCTGTTCGGTAAGCTTGGTCAGACCTTCGGCGTCGAACGCATTATTGGCGTTGAAATGTTCGATCAGCGTCTGGTCAAGGCCGGTCAGCGATACCGATTCCAGTTCCAGCCCGTTCATCGCCAGATCGTTCGAGGAGACCTGTTGCACCTTCTGGACAAAGTCGGCGCGCTGTTCATGAAGCTGGTTCATCGTCATGCCCGCCGCGACCGAGCGCAGCGCATCGACAAATTTGCCTTCGACCAGATCCTTCAAAGCTTCGGGCTGCATCGTGCGCATACCCAGCGTCTGCGCCGCCATTGCGATGGATTGCGCATCGGGCCGCACGCGCACATAAAATTCCGCTTTCACGTCAATGCGCAGCCGGTCGAGCGTGATGAGCGCGTCGGCATTTTTGCGCTCCACCGCAAGGCGCACCGTGTTCATGTTGACCGGCATGGTTTCGTGGAACACCGGGAGGACCAGCGCGCCGCCGTTCATCACGACTTTTTCGCCACCAAAGCCGGTGCGGACAAAGCCGACCTCCTTGGTCGCGCGCTGGTATAGCCGGGTAATGGCAACGCCGAGGATGATAAGGACGAGCAGGGCAATCCCTGCATAAGTGGCGAGGGTGATGAGGTTTTCCACCGGGTTCAATCTCCTTTCAGCATGGTTTGTGTTAATCGCGTCTGGTCAATGAATAGGGGTCGGGACGCGGCACTCAATCGAGCCGCAGCATCGGGTGGTCGCCATAGAGGATGGCGCGGAACGCATGGCCGTCGCGGCGCACGAGCATCACCATCGTTCCGGTTTCAAAACGGCCATTTTCATCGTCGGGTTCGACCATCACCTGATGCGGGTGGCCAAATATATCGCGGATTTCGGCGCGGGCGGGCGCACCGCGTGTCGCTGTACCGATGGTGATGCGCCCCGTGCGCCCGATCAGGCTGTCGATAGAAACCGCCGTGCTTTCATCATGCGGCAGGATGCGCGCGAGGGGCCGCGCCAACAGGCCGGTGAGCGGCAAGCCAATCACCCCTGCGCCGATGCCCGCCAATAGCGGGTCGAGCGGGGCACCCGTCAACGCTTGCGCGGTTTGCTGTCCGGCAAGGCCGGTGATCGCATAGACGCCCAGAAATAGGATGAGCCAGAGCAGGAAAGGCAGCCGCCCGATGCCGAACCAGCCGAGCAGTCCGTCAAGTCCTTGCACATCGCCATGCGTGTCCACGCCGCCGTCAAGGTCGGCATCGCCGAACAAATTGGCAATGCCGGTTAACTGAAAAATCCCGATAAATAGTAAAAGAAGGAGCGCGCCCGTAAAAGGCAGATTCTGTGATGCAAGAAATTGCGAATAAAATCCGTTCGCCATTGGTCCTCCTGTAGGACAATCCTATAAAAAGCGGTGATGAATAGCAATAAAAATCAACAGATTTGGTTGAATTTATGACATGTTCATAAAAGTGCCGGTTTTATACGGAATTTCCTTTTCGGCCCGACGGATTTATAATATAGATGGAGGCTTGAAGTCGTGGCGGCTATCCGTTGGAGTCTGCCGCTGGAGTCTTAAGCCGGAGCCTCAAGCTTCCCGCCAGCCCGCATCCTCTTCCGTCGCGCGCGCTTTCCTACTAACAGGCTGCCATGCACCTTCACATTATCGCGCGCGGGAAGATTGGCCGGTCTGCGGAAGCAGAGCTGGTGGACCGTTATTTGAAACGGGTAAGCTGGCCGACGAAAATTACCGAATTGCCCGAAAGCGGCGGCCCCAAGGGAAGCGGGAAATGGCCGGATGCGGCGGCGGGCAGTGTGACCGTGCTGCTCGATGAAAAGGGGCAGAATCTCACCAGCATGGAATTGGCGCAAAAGCTGGAACAATGGCGCGATTATGGCGCGCGCGAATGTCGATTTCTGATTGGCGGTGCGGACGGCTTTGACGACCGCCAGCGCGGCGAGGCCGATCTCCTCATCGCGTTCGGCAAGGCAACCTGGCCGCATCTGATGGCCCGCGCGATGCTCGCCGAACAATTATGGCGCGCGACCAGCATTATTGCAGGCCACCCCTATCACCGCGAAGGCTGAGAAGCGCAGTCGCTATCCTTTAAATTATAGCTTTCATTTAAATTATACGTGCATTGCTCCTCTTAGAAATAGGAGGAAATGATAGTTATTGTCCGGTCATCCGCGCCCTCTCTTTTCTTTTGCGCTCCGTCCTCTGCGCTGTTATTAATCCATGTTAGTAAAGGCAGGGGGCCAATAGGGGGCATCTGCTGGCACATCAGGTCCATATCCTCCCGCATGTCGCGGCGGGAGGCGGCTATATTGCCATGACCCACGCATAAGACGCCCACGCATTAGATGGGCGGGCGGATGGCAGGCACAAAAGCCAAGGATAATGGTCCGAAAATAGATGTGGACGCCCCTCTCCTGCCACGCTGACGGATGCGTTGGCTTTTGGAGGAGGAGCTTGGGGATGACTATCAATCGCGCGGCATCGGCCGCATCGTTACTGGTCTTGGCATTGGCCTTGACCGCCTGTGGCAAACAGAGCGCGGACGGCGCGGGTGCGGGGAAAGCCGCTGCGGCGGATACGGCTAGCGGTGCTACCGCTGCCCCCGACAAGGCCGCCGAAACATTGCCCGCCCCCGCACTTGCCGCGTGGGAAAGCTATTCCAAGACATTATGCAAAGATATGGGCGAAAAATTCGCCGCTGTGCATTTTTACCCGCTAGCCAGCGCCCCCGCGACGGGCGAGGGCAGCGACGCGCAGGGCGGCTATCTCCAGGGCGATTTCAACAGCGACGGCACACCCGATTTTGCGGTGACCAGCGACAATAATGGCTGCGTCAACACCAGCGGCGGAACCCCTTATGGCAATGCCGGACCGCCGGTGGATTTCATCATCTCGGACGCAAAGGGCTATAAGGTCGTCGAAGGCTTTATGGCCTATCTTGCCGCCGGAAATCTGGGCAAGCATGGCGGGCGCGATGCCGTCATCACCGATGGCGCGTTCAACGGCACCTGCGGGCCGGTCACCAAAATCGTCTGGGGCTGGACCGGCAGCAAGATGGACGTGCTGGAACGGCGCAATGACAAGGGCGCCAAGGTCGATCAGGAAGGCTGTCCGGTCGGCCAAGCCGCCAAAGCCAGCGGCAATTTCCCCCCGGTCAAGCAAGGCGTTTATGTCGTTGACGGCACAAGCTGCCAGCAAGCGGCCGCGCAAAGCACACCGGGCAAGGATGGCTGGCCCGCCGATGCTTTCGCTTATTTTGACGACAAGATGTGGGGCTTTGTGTTCGAAGACGGGATGCCGTGGGGCAACCGCGATTATAAGGGTTTCGAACCGGCTGGCCCCAACCGCTACAAGATCAAGCTCCACACTTTCGGCAATGGCGATGGCCCCGGTTTTCCGGACAGTGCGACCATTAATGTCGCATCGCCGACGCGGTTCAGCGAAACCTATAATGGCCAGACCACCACCTATAATCATTGCCCCGACGCGAGCCTGCCCGCTTGGCTGCGCAACCATTTTAAGGCGTGATAGCTATGCGTTATATATCTGCATTGAGCGTTGTGTTGCTGGTGAATAGTCCGGCAACCGCGCAAACCGCTCAACCTTCCGCTGCCCAACCGACCGCCGCGCAAGCGGCTGCGGCCAAGCCTGCACAGCCCGGCAAGCCCGCCCTCCACATATTGGGCGTGCCCCTTGGCGGCACGGTTGCCGACATTGAACGGATGAGCCGCGCGCAAGGGTTTCAAGGCTATTCGCGCGAAAATTATTGCGACAGCGGCCGTCTGTGCCGTTACCGCGTGAGTATTGAAAATATCCCCGGCACCGATTTCATCTTCACCATGTGGGGACAGAAAAAGACCGCGGATCACAGCCTTGCGATCAGCTTTGCCTTCACCGCGCCGCCTAACGCGCATCGCATCTGGTCGGCAGGAACGGACCAAAGGTTCGGCGATGAACGCAATCCCGGCGCTTCGGCCCCGATGTGGGCGGATGTGCAAGCCGAACTCAACCAGCGTTTCGGCAAAGCCTCTTATGTGCGTCCGCTCAATGGCGGCACACAGGCGCTGCATATGCGCTGGGTGTGGGATACGAACGGACGTCTGCTTAACTGGACCAAGCCGATGTTCAATAATTGCGGCCCCGCCATCGCGCGCGCATCGGTCGAGCCGGGCATCGGGGTGCTGGCCAATTCCAACGTCGCACCGCTCCAGCCGCAAGCCTTTTTATGGGCGCGCCAAGGCGGCTGCGCCCGCGCGGCAGAGGTCGAAATGTACCAGACGCGCGGCGTGGTCTATTATCTCAAAGTCCGCGTGATGGACTTCCAGATGGGCCATGATTCGCAATATTACACAACGCGGATGCTCAACGAACATCGCGCCAAAGACAACCGCGCCCGCACGGTTAATAATAAACCGAATTTCTAAAAAAGCAGGAAGCAGAAAGCAGGGGGGGCAGGGCGCATCTCCGGCTTTGCTTGCACCAACAAAAAACCGCCCGCCCCTTGCCGGAACGAGCGGTATTTTTGAGCGAAGGGTCTTTCCCCGCCGATGAGGAGAGGAGAGTGGGGGGAAAGCCGCCTTCGCTCGTCGGGCGGCTCCGCGCGGCCGGAAATGTTACCTGAAACATTCCGGCGCGCAGGAGCGCCTTATGGGCTTATGCAGCCGATTTGAACTTCGACACAGCCACCGCAACGCGGTTCGAAATCGGCTGGAACATGTCGTTCGCAAGCTTCAGAACGGCTTCGCTGTTCTTCGAGGTTTGCTTGACGGCAGCGTCGAACGCGTTGCGCGACAATTCACCCTGAAGCTGGAAGAATTCGGTCGGGGTCTTGACGGCCGCAACCTTCTTCAGCGCAGCGGTGCTGTCTTCAAAGCTCTGCTTGGCGAATTCAACATAATCGCGGGTCAGGTCCTGGCTGCCCTTGAGGCCGATCTTGCCGGCTTCAACAACAGCTTCAACATTGCCCTTGGTGAATTCCACAGCGTCCTTGGCCAGTTCCTGACCCTTTTCAGCCGCAGCCTTCGCCTTGCTGTTATAGTCGCCGAAAAATTCTTCAGCCTTGGCCTGAGCTTCTTCAGCGAAATTCTTAACGGTGTTAGCCATTTTCTTAATTCCTTCTTGGTTGGCTGCGGGCTTAGCCGACGCAACCTTGGTGGTTTTGATGGTCTTGGCAGCGGCGGCCTTGGGAGCCGACTTGCGCGCTGCCGTTTTGATCGTCTTTGCCTTGGGAGCTGCGGCTTTTTTTACAGCCGTCTTTTTGGGCGCGCTTGCCTTGGGCGCTGCCGGAGCAGCCGCCTTGGCAACAGCCGGTTTGGCCGGAGCACTTTTGGGCGCAACCGGTGCAGCAGCAGCCGGAACCGCCTTGGGCGCTTCGGTCTTGGCCGTAGCGGGGGCCGTTACAGTCTTATCGGCTGCAACGCTGGTGCCGCTCACCGGAGCCGCAGGGGTGCCGGTGGTCGAACTGGCCGCAGCATAGGCTGCTTCCGCCGACTTCGCGCTTTTATCTTCAAATTTGGTCGCCATGATGACGCTCCTTCATTCTCATGCTGCACTGCACAATATAGGAAGTGGTTGTCGATTTCAACTATTTTTTGTGCAGTGCAACATAAGTGTCATGGTGGAGGGTGGCTGGCGCTCATACAGGGCGGCGAACAGGCCCTCCCCCGGCCCCTCCCGCAAGCGGGAGGGGAGAATATGTAAATGCGGGAATCCGCAGCAACGCCGCGCACAATCTATTGGAACGGCGCGCCGCCCTGCCAGTTGCGGATGGACTCATTGGGGGCCAGCAGCATCCACACATTGAGCGTGAGATTGTCGCGGATAGTGGCTAATGTCATCGCCTCGAACGCCAAGGCGAGCGCGACCACCCACCATGTTTTGACCTTATCCCATGCGGCAAACAGGAAACCGGCCATCATCCAGATAATGTCGAACAGGCTGTTGAGGAGCGAATCGCCCGAATAGCCATAAGAAATGGTCGCCTCGCGATAACGGTCGATGATGACAGGCGAATTTTCGAGTATCTCCCATCCGCCCTCGACCAGCACGGCGAGCAGCAAGCGCAGCCCCAAAGGCCGGTTGCGCAATAACAGCCAGCCGACTCCATAGAAGATAAAGCCGTGGATGATGTGACTGAACGTATACCAGTCCGCGATATGCTGGCTGTTTTCCGCCGACTGGACGATGCCGTGCCATAATTTGACCGTGCCGCAGGTGCAGATGACGGGGCGGCCCATCGCCAGCATGACCGCGATAAAGGCGAGCAAGGCGACGCCGACCGCTATCCACCATCTGCGTCCGATCTGCGAGAATATCTTGTTCGTCACCCGTCACCCTCTTGACCCGGACCGCCTGATGGAACAGGAGCGGCCATGCGCGATACTTATCCGACCTCTAAAGAGATTAGCTCCTTGCACAAGGGGCAGAACCGATGAGCGTCCCGTCGGAAGCCGGTGGGAGCCTTGCGCGGCGCGGCGTCTTGTTCGTCCTGTCCTCGCCGTCGGGCGCCGGAAAATCGACGATTGCGCGCAAGCTCATGGAAAATGACGACCAGCTTTCCATGTCGGTGTCCGCCACCACCCGCCCGCCGCGTCCGGGCGAAGTCGATGGCGAACATTATCATTTTGTCGATGTGCCGACCTTCAAGGATATGGTCGGCGACGGCGAATTCCTTGAATGGGCGCATGTGTTCGGCCACCGTTACGGCACCCCGCGCGCGCCGGTCGAAGCGAGCCTTGAGGCCGGATGCGACGTCTTGTTCGACATTGATTGGCAGGGCGCACAGCAGCTTTATCAGGAAGCGGGCAATGATGTGGTGCGCGTGTTCGTGCTGCCGCCCTCGATGATCGAGCTGGAGCGCCGCTTGCGCGCGCGCAACACCGACAGCGCCGAAGTCATCGACGCGCGCATGGAACGCGCCGCGTCCGAAATCGGCCACTGGGACGGCTATGATTATGTGCTGGTCAATGATGATGTGGAGCGTTGCTATGAGCAGGTCCACACCATCTTGCGCGCCGAGCGCCTGCGCCGCAGCCGCCAGACCGGGCTTATCGGTTTTGTCCGGCGGATGGTGCGGAAAGGCGAATAACCGCCTTTCCCGCATCCTTTCATTCCAGCCTTTATACCGGCCTTAGCGCGTCAGTCTTTCAACCGCACTTTTTCAAGCAAGGCGACAAATTCGGGGCGTAATGCTCGCGCGCCTTGCGTGTCGGTATAGACCAGGGTGCAATCACAGGTCGCGACACAAATATCATTCTGGAAGGCCGCCGAAGCAATCTCCCAGGATGCGGTGCCGATGCGCTTGATCCCGTTGGCAATGTGCAACAGGCCGGGGAAATGCGCTTCGGCAATATAGTTGATCGCAAGGCTTGCGATCAACAAACGATCCCCCGGCGCGCGCGGGAGGCCCGCCGTGCCGTTGAGATGGTTGAACTTGATGCGACCGGCCTCGAAAATCCCCGCCATTGCCACATTGTTGATATGGCCCAGCGGGTCGAGATCCTGAAAGCGCGGCTCGACCGTCACGGTTACGGGATAGCTATCCGCCAACAGGCGGCGTCCATCGGGTCTGCCCATGTTTAGCGCGGTGGCATACGGAGCGCGCCGTCAAGACGCACATCTTCGCCGTTGAAATAATCATTTTCGATCATCGCAAGCGCAAGCTGGGCATATTCGCCGGGGTCGCCCAATCGTTTGGGATAGGGGACGCTTGCCGACAAGGCTTCCTGCGCCTTTTCAGGCAGGCCCGCGAGCAAGGGCGTTTTGAACAGGCCCGGCAGGATGGTGTTGACGCGCACGCCTTCATTCATAAGGTCGCGCGCAATCGGGAGGGTCATGCCGACCACACCGCCCTTGGACGCCGAATAAGCTGCTTGGCCGATCTGGCCGTCTTCTGCCGCAACGCTGGCGGTATTGACGATCGCACCGCGCAAGCCAAGCTCGTCCATAGGGTCGAGCGTCAACATCCCTGCCGCCGATTTGGCGATGCAGCGGAATGTGCCGACAAGGTTGACCTGAATGATGAAGTTGAACGCTTCCAGCGGGAAATGCTTGATCGAGCCGTCCTCCTTGGAGCGGCTTGCGGTCTTCATCGCATTGCCCATGCCAGCGCAATTCACAAGGATGCGCTCTTGGCCATGCGCGGCGCGTGCCTTGGCAAAACCGGCATCGACGCTTTCGTCGCTGGTGACATTGACTTCGCAGAAAATGCCGCCGAGTTCCGCAGCCATTGCTTCGCCTTTTTCGGCCTGAAGGTCGAAGATGGCCACTTTGACGCCCTTGGCCGCGAGCGCCCGCGCGGTCGCTGCCCCAAGGCCGGATGCGCCGCCAGTGACGACCGCTGATACGGATGAATCAAGTTTCATTTTTTGTCTCCCTAAAAAGCCCCTCCCCTTTAGGGGAGGGGTTGGGGTGGGGCCTGTCCAAATAGCGCAATGTGCGCTGCAAGACCCCACCCCGCTCGCCTAAATTCGCTCACGCTCATTAAGGCTCCGTTGCCCCTCCCGCAGGCGGGAGGGGATGAAATGTTAGAGCCTTTCCACAATCGTCACATTGGCAAGGCCACCGCCTTCGCACATGGTTTGCAAACCATATTTGCCGCCATTGGCTTTGAGGACGTTGAGCAAGGTTGCCATGAGCTTGGTGCCGGACGCGCCGAGCGGGTGGCCAAGCGCAATCGCGCCGCCGTGCATATTCATGCGCGCAGGGTCGGCGCCGACATGTTTCGCCCAAGCGAGCGGCACGGGGGCGAAGGCTTCATTGACTTCATAAGCGTCAATATCGCCGATTTTGAGGCCCGCCCGTTGCAACGCGCGGTCGGTCGCGAACAGGGGTTCTTCGAGCATGATGACGGGGTCGCCGCCGGTCACGGTCACATTATGGATGCGCGCCACCGGCGTCAGGCCATAGTCTTTAAGCGCCGCTTCCGACACAATCAGCGCGGCCGACGCGCCATCGCAAATCTGGCTGGAATTGGCCGCGGTAATCACGCCGCCTTCCTGCAAAAGCTTGACGCCCGCAATGCCTTCCAAGGTTGCGTCAGCCCGGATGCCTTCATCGGCAAGATGCAATTCGGTGCCATTTTCGCCTTCGATTTCGAGCGGGACAATTTCATGGTCGAACTTACCCGCATCGCGCGCCGCCGCCGCACGGCGATGGCTTTCGAGCGAGAAGGCGTCGAGATCTTCCTTGGAAAAGCCGTGCTTTTTCGCGACCATCTCCGCGCCCATAAATTGCGAGAACATGAGGCCGGGATATTTTTCTTCGAGGCGCGGCGATTTATAGGTGCCGAGGCCCTCCTTCATATGGAACATACCGGTCGAACCCATCGGCACGCGCGTCATCGATTCGACGCCCGCCGCAATCACCACATCCTGCGTTCCGGACAAGACGGCCTGCGCGGCAAATTGCATCGCCTGTTGCGACGAGCCGCACTGGCGGTCGATGGTGACAGCCGGCACGCTGTCGGGCAGCGCCTTGGACGCCAGCACCGCGTTGCGGCCAACCTGGAAGCTTTGCTGTCCGCCCTGCATCACACAGCCCATAATCACATCGTCGACGCGCGCCGGGTCCATGCCGGTTTTGGCCATCAGATGGTCGAGCGTGACCGCTGCCATATCCACCGGATGCCAGCCCGCAAGCTTGCCGCCGCGTTTGCCGCCAGCGGTCCGGAATGCGTCTACTATATATGCCGTTGCCATGTCACAGGGTCCTTCCGATCAATTCTTTCATGATTTCATTGGTGCCGCCAAAGATGCGGGTGACACGCGCGGCGCGCCAGGCACGGGCAATCGGATATTCATTCATATAGCCCGCGCCGCCATGGAGTTGGAGGCATTTGTCCATGACTTCCCATTGGAGGTCGGTGTGCCACAGCTTTGCGGCCGCGCCTTCTTCTGCCGTCAATTCCTTCTTGGCATGGCGGTTGAGCGCCCAGTCAAGATGCGCCCAGCCGACCTGCAATTTGCTCTTGATGTCGGCCAGCACGAAACGGGTATTCTGGAAGTCCAGAATGGGCTTGCCGAACGCTTTGCGGTCGCGGGTAAATTCGACCGTATCGTCAAAGGCGCGCTGGGCCGACGCTTGCGCGGAGACAGCAATCGACAGGCGTTCCTGCGGCAATTCGCTCATCAGATAGATGAAGCCCTTGCCCTCTTCGCCAAGGCAGTTGGTCATGGGGACGCGCACATCGTTGAAGAAAAGTTCCGATGTATCGGCTTCATCCATGCCGATCTTGTCGAGGTTGCGTCCGCGTTCAAATCCTTCACGGTTCGCTTCGACAAGGACGATGGATACGCCCTTCCATGCGGGCTGCACTTCGGTGTCGGTCTTGACGCACACCAGCACCAGATCGGCATTCTGCCCGTTGGTGATATAGGTTTTGCTGCCGTTGATGACATAATGGTTGCCATCTTTTTTGGCGGTGGTCTTAAGGCCTTGAAGGTCCGATCCGGTGCCGGGTTCGGTCATCGCAATGGCGGTTACAACCTCGCCCGAAATCATCTTGGGCAGCCATTCGCGCTTTTGTTCTTCCGACCCGTAAGAGACGATATAATTGACCACAATATCGCTGTGGAGCGAAAAGCCCGTGGTCACGCGGCCATTATAGGATGATTCTTCGGCGACAATCGCATTATAGCGGAAATCAAGCCCAAGGCCGCCATATTCTTCGGGAACGGTGGGGCAAAGAAGGCCCAATTCTCCGGCTTTCAGCCAGATGTCTTTATCGACAATGCCCGCTTCGGCCCAGGCGGCCTGATTCGGGGCAATTTCCTTTTCCATGAACTGGCGGACGGTTTGACGAAAGGCTTCATGATCATCATCATAAGCAGTGCGGGACAGGCTATCGAGCGACATGGGCGAATACTCTCCTCGGTTGTTTTCGGCTATGTGTCCCGTCAAAAGGCCCTGTTTTGACGTTTACGTCAAGTTGCTTTTTGAAACTCTTTTTTCAATCCGGCGGCGAGGCGGTAAACAGATATGGCGCGTGACGTTACGACAGCCTTGAAAATTCCGGCGATGCTGGGCGAAGGCCCGCGATGGCATATTTCGCACCGCTGTTTATACTGGGTCGATATTGCCCGCAACGAACTGCATCGCTTTGATCCTGCCAGCGGCGAGGACAGGGTCCGGCGGTTCGACCAGCCGGTCGGTTGCTTTGCTTTTTGCGCCCATAATGGTGGCGGCAATGATGGCGACAATGGCGATGGCGGCTTTCTCCTTGCGATGAAAAATGGCTGTGCATGGCTTGCCGATATGGACGCGGACCCGGTGCCGTTCGGGCCGCAAATCCTTGAAGATAAGCCGCACCACCGCTTCAATGACGGACGCACCGATGCGCGCGGGCGCTTCTGGATCGGTACGATGAACGAGGCCAAGGACGCCGCCGATGCCGCGCTCTACCGGCTCGACGGCGATGGCACGCTTACAAAAATCGAAGGCGGGATGCTGACCTGTAATGCCGCCGCGTTTAGCGCCGATGGCCGCTTGTTCACCCATGCCGATACGCCCAGCCACGCGCTGCGCCTTTATGATGTGACGGCGCAAGGCGACCTTGCCAACCGCCGCATCCTCCACCAATTCCCCCACGGCCAAGGCCGCCCCGATGGCGGGTCGTTCGACGCCGAAGGCTGTTATTGGAGCGCCCTGTTCGATGGCGGTCGCGTGGTGCGGATCAATCAGCACGGCGCGATTGTCGAAACCGTGCCGCTCCCCGTCACCCGCCCGACGATGATTTGCTTTGGCGGGCCGGACCTTAAAACCGCTTATGTGACCAGCGCGCGCATCGGACTGGGCGATGACGCGCTCGCCGCCCAGCCCGATGCCGGGTCAATTTTCAGCTTCCGCGTCGATGTGCCGGGCCTGCCCGAACATCCGTTTCACGCAGAACATCCGTTCCACGTGGAACAGGGCTGAACAGGAAAGCTTCGATAATCCGTGCTTTTTGACCATCCGGCATTTTACAAATTCACATAGTTCACACCCGAACGCTTATTGCGATACCCGCGCCGCACACCGCATCCAGCCTCCTTTGCTGTCCTTTCCTATCCGCAAAATATTGCACCGGCTTATCGTCAGTGTGCCCGCGCCTGATCCTGTAGGACACAGGTTTTTCACGAAATAAAGTTGCGCAACCGCCGGACGCGGCTTAGGCTCGGTCCATCGTCCACACGTCCGGCCCGCTGCCGGACCCGCCTCTGGCGCCGCCGGACAATATGACCCGATTGAGGAGAGTTATTCCATGCGTTTGCTGATACCCTTGCTTGCATCGACAGCCCTGCTGTCCGCATGTGCTACGACAGGACAGGATATGACCGCATCTTCGACCCCCGCTAGCCCCGAAGCTACCAGCCCCGAAGCCACCACTCCGGCAGCCAATGCCGACACTAATCCGCTGACCCAAAAATGGACCGGCCCTTATGAAGGCGTGCCGCCGTGGGATAAGCTGGACCCCGAACAATTTCCCGATGCTTTCACCAAAGCGATGGCCGAATATACCGCCGAAGTCCATGCGGTGCGCGACAATCCGGAACCCGCGACCTTTGAAAATGTCCATGTCCCGATGATGCTCGCTGGCGACAAGCTGGACCGCGTTTATGCGCTATGGGGCGTGCAGACCTCCAACCTGTCGAACCCGCGCGTGCAGGCGATTGACGCTGAATGGAGCCCCAAGCTTTCGAAACAGTCGAACGAGCTGAGCCTCGATCCCAAATTGTTCCAGCGCTACAAGCAAGTCTATGACAAGCGCCAGTCGCTCGGCCTCAACGCCCAGCAAATGCGGATTGTCGAGCGCAGCTATGACGCCAAAGTGCGGCAGGGCGCGGCACTCGATGATGCGCAGCGCGCGCAGCTTATCGATTATAGCGCCAAGCTTGCGGGGCTGTTCAACGATTTTTCGTCGAAGCTTTTGAAGGACGAGCAAACCTATGTCGTCGTTGATAGCGAAGCCGATCTCGCCGGCCTTCCGCCCGCTTTCATCGCCTCGTTGAAAGCGGCAGGCACCGCCGCTGGCCAGCCCGGCAAGTTTGCGATTAAAAATACCCGATCGGCCGCGCAGCCGGTGCTGCAATATGCAAGCAACCGCGCGCTTCGCGAAAAAGTGTGGCGCGCCTTTGTCAATCGCGGCGACAATGCCAACGCCAATGACACCAATGCGACCATCGCGGAAATATTGAAGCTGCGCCAGCAACGCGCGACCCTGTTGGGCTTCAAGACCCACGCCCATTACCGCATGGCCGACACGATGGCGAAAACGCCCGAAGCGGCGATGGACCTGATGATGAAAGTGTGGCCGGGTGCGGTTGCGCGCGTCAAGGAAGAGGTCGCCGATATGCAGAAAATCGCCGACGCGGAAGCTAAGGCGAACAAGACCGCGCGCATCACCATCGAGCCGTGGGACTATCGCTATTATGCGGAGAAGGTCCGCAAGGCGAAATATGACCTCGATGAAAGCGAGGTGAAACCGTATCTCGAACTCGGCAATATGATGAACGGCATGTTCTGGGCTGCCGGTCAGCTTTATGATCTGGGCTTCAAGGAAAATACCGGCACCATTCCCGTGTTCGAACCCAATGTCCGCACGTTCGAAGTGTCGAACCTCAAGACCGGCAAGCATGTCGGCGTCCTTTATATCGACAATTATGCGCGCGACGGGAAACGATCGGGCGCGTGGATGACCACCTATCGCAGCCAGCAGAAACTGGGCGGCGAAAGGAATGTCCTTGCGGCGAACAATAATAATTTCACCCAAGGCGCGAATGGCGAGCCGACGCTCATCAGCCTTGATGACGCATCGACCCTGTTCCACGAATTCGGGCATGGCATCCATTATCTGTTGCAGGATATCAACTATCCCGCGCTTGGCGGCGTGCCGCGTGACTTTGTGGAATATCCGAGCCAGGTGAATGAAAACTGGCTGCTGACCCGCGAAGTGCTCGATAAATTCGCCAAACATTATAAAACCGGCGAGCCGATGCCGCAGGCTTTGGTGCAGAAAATCCTCAACAGCGAAAAATTCAATCAGGGCTTTGAAACGACCGAATATCTGTCGTCCGCGATTGTCGATATGAAGCTCCACAACCGCACCACGCCAGTCGCCGATGTCGATGCGTTTGAAAAGGCAACGCTTGCCGAAATCGGGATGCCCAAGGAAATTGTGATGCGGCACCGCTTGCCGCAATTCAGCCATCTCTTCTCCTCGGACAGCTATTCGGCGGGCTATTATAGCTATCTCTGGTCGGAAACGATGGATGCCGACACATGGGCGGCCTTCACCGAAGCGGGCGGCCCGTGGGACCGCACGGTCGCGGACAAGTTCCGCACCATCCTCCTCATGACCGGCAACGAAACAGACCGCGCCGAAGCCTATCGCGCCTTCCGCGGCCGCGACCCGGACGTCAATGCGCTCTTGAGGAAGCGCGGCTTTCCGGTGAAATAGAGCGACCTCTATAAGCCCCTCCTCCTTTAGGGGAGGGGCAACGGAGACTTAGGAATTTTACGCGCAAGCGAAAATTCTTAGTCGTAGTGGGGTGGGGTCTCGCGGTTTACGCTGCGCTAGGCGGACAGACCCCACCCCAATCCAGTGCGCTTGAAACTGCCCCCGGCAGTTTCAGATTGTGCCGGGGGCACAATCTCGCGCACTCCTGAAGGGGAGGGGCTTTTCTTTTCCGGCGCCGCCCTGCATTGCCTCGCCCCCTTCCCCATGCTAGCCCTTTGATAGTCCATAAGGAGCAAGCTTGGTTTTTCTGCTGACCCTCGCCATCGCTGTGTTGTTCGTTCTACTGTTCGACCAGAAATATAAGCTGCGCCGGTTGGACCAGCAGGTCCATGATCTCGCGGCCCGGCTTATGGATCAGCAGATCGGCAGAGACATGGCCGAACCGGATAGCCCCGACACGCAAGTAGAGCCAGCGGCGGCACGGGCGGCGGCGGTTACCCCGGATGCCAAACCTGAAGCTGCGCCCCGGACGGCCCCGCCGCCCCAAATATCTCCGTCACCCAAGCCTGCGCAAACCCAGCTTGCTGCGTTGCGTAGCGCCTATGGCAAGTTGCTGCGGTCCGACAAGGAAGCGGCAGAGGCCACGCGCGCGCCGGAAACAGCGGCCCCGATGGTACCTCCTGCCCCCGCAACGCCCGCCAAGCGCGTCACCGCCGCGCCGCAAGCCGGTGCTGCCGGAACCGATGCTGGCACAGGCGTAGATACAGCCACTGGCACAGAAACACCCGGCATCCGCGCGCCGGAACCCGCATCCGCACCGGCCCCCGCATCCACAAGCGCATCCACGCGCACCCCCGCCCCCGCCGCTGCCCCCGTCCCCACCCCCGCCAAAGGCTTCTCCTTCAGCTTTGAAGAATTATTCGGACGGCAACTGCCGATCTGGGCGGGCGGGATTACATTGGCGGTGGCGGGCGTCCTTATTGTCAAATATGCGATTGATGCCGGATTGCTGACGCCTTGGGCGCGCATCATCGGCGGGCTGCTATTCGGCGCGATCCTCATTGCGGGCGCGGAGCTGGTCTATCGCAAGGAGGCACTGGTCGATGATCCGCGTGTGCGCCAAGCCCTCGCCGGAGCAGGGATTGCGACGCTCTATGCAAGCATTTTGATGGCGCATAACGGGTTCGGCCTGATCGGCCCCTTTGCAGCCTTCGTGCTGATGGCGCTAGTGACCGCGGCCGCGCTCGGCCTGTCGCTGCGCTTTGGCGCGCCCAGTGCGATGCTGGGGCTGGCAGGCGGTCTTGCGACCCCCGCGCTGGTCGGCGCGATGCAGCCCAATGTGCCGCTTCTGTCCGCCTATCTCGCGCTCACCATCGGCGCGCTCACCGCCGTGTCGCGCCATCAACGCTGGATGTGGCTGGGCATCGCCGCGCTGGTCGGCGGGGGCGTGTGGAGCCTTATCCTTATCGCCACGATGCAGCTTTCGACGGTCAACGGATTGTCGTTGGGCGCGCTCGTGCTGGGGCTTGCGATTGCGATACCGGCGCTCGGTTTTACCGATGCCCGCCATGCGCTGTTCCGCGCCGCCGTCGCCGCCATCGGCGCGGTGCAAATCGCCCTCCTCGTCGCGCGTGGCGGTTTCTCCTTGCTCCATTGGTCGCTTTTCCTGCTTATCGCCTGCGCGTGCCAATGGCTGATGTGGCGCGAGCGGCGCGCACCAGCGCCCAACCGGAGCGCGCTGGCCTTGTTGCAACTGGCGAGCCTCATCCTGTCGATCCTGTTGCTGTTAATGTGGTGGCCGTTCGCGCCGGGGATGCAATTGCTGGGCATTGGCGGCGCGTTGCTCGCCATCCATGCCGTGCCGCTGTTCCCGCGCCTGTGGGACAGGCATAGCGACCAGCCGGTTGCGCAATGGGCGGTGATGGGGCTTGCGATATTGTGGGTCGGCTTGCGCCATACTTTCCCCGATTTCCCGCGCCCGACCTTGGCGCTGGTGAGCCTTGGCGCGGCGCTGTTCACCGCGTTGCCGCTCGTCACCGGATGGAACAAGCTCCGCGCCCGCGCCGGACAGCCCAAGGATTTTAGCTGTGCGCTGCTGGCCGGGGCAACCGCGCTGTTGCTGGGGGCTGCGCTCTACTTCGCCTTGCCCTTATGGAGCCTTGCCATCGGTGCGGCGCTGGTTGTTGCCGCGATGCTGGAACTGGCGCGCGCGGCGGGAGACCGCAAGACCGCCACACTCGCCTTCCTCTTTGCAGGCGGCGTGATGTTTCTGCTCTTTTCGACCCCGATAGAACAGGCGATTACCGAATGGATCCGCCTGTTGAGCGAAGAAGAGACGGTCGGCACATCGGTGCTGCGCTGGGCGGCAGTCACGGCGATGGCATTGCTGTTCGTGCTACGCGCGCCCGCGCCCTGGCAGCGCAAAACCGCGTCGGCCGCTACCGCTTTCCTTGGCTATGGCACGGCGGCGCAGTTCGTGCCGACCAGCTTCCTGCCCTTTGTCGCGCCGCTCATGATGCTCGGCCTCGCCGCCTTTGCGAGCCGCTGCGCGCAGGGCCATGCGTCCGCGCCTTCGGCTCCTGCTTTGGTCGCGCCCGCTTTAGGAATGGGCGCGCTGATCGCTTTCTTGTGGGCAGCGGGACCGCTCACGGATTGGTTGAATGGCGTGATGGACGCAGTAGCGGGCAATCCGTTGCTGGCCGACCATCTGCCGTCCGCCGCCCTCACCGTGCGCCAACTTGCCGCGCCCGCTGCATTGATAGCGGCGGCTGTGTGGCTGATGCGCGCGCATATGGCGCGGCTTGCCGGACGGATAGGCGGGGCGATGATGGTCGCGATCCTCGTGATTGCGGTCCATATCCTTTACCGCCACGGCTTTGCAGGCGTTGCGGGCGGGGATTTTGTCGCGACCGGCATGATGCAGCGCGCGGTGTGGGCGGCATTGTTACTCGGCGTCGGTTTTGCAGGCTTTAAGGCAAGCGCGCGCTACCAGCCCTTTGGCCGGATGCTCGCGCTCGGCCTTGCGGTCGCCGCGACCCTCTATCTCGGATTCTTTTCGCTATTCCTGCACAATCCGCTGTGGAACGGGCAGGCGGTCGGCGCCTTGCCGCTCCTCAACGCGCTGCTCCCCACTTATGGCTTGCTGTTTGCCGCCTTGTGGCTGATCGAGCGTAGCGCCGCGACCTTGCTGCCGACGACCCTCAACGCCCCCTTGCCGCGTATCCTTGATGTGGGGCGGATGGGCGCGATCATCCTGTTTGCCTATGCAACGCTCGCCCAAGCCTTTCATGGCAGCCGCTTCGATGTCGCGGCCTTGGGCGAGGGCGAAAATATCCTGCGCTCGATTCTTGCGATTGCGCTCGCCATCGGTTTCCTCCTGTGGGGCATCAGGCGGCACCGGCGCGACTGGCGCATTGCCTCGCTGGTGCTGATGCTAGGCGCGGTCGGCAAAGTGTTTATCTTTGACGCATCGGGGCTGACCGGATTGACCCGCATCGCCTCGTTCGTGGCGCTCGGTTTCAGCCTGATCGGCATTGGCTGGCTGTATAGCAGACAGCTCCGCTCGACCCCGCAAGAGGCGCAGAAAGACTGAGTTTTTTCGCCTGTCCACCGCATCTTAGACAGGGTGACTGACGGGGTGATTGACAGGGTGATTGACAGCACATCCGAATCATATAAATATGATATCATAATTATATGGAGGATTCGCTGTGACCCAATCCATTTCCCACGGTCTTAACGCCAGCCGCGAGCGGCCCGCGACGACCTTTAACGGCTATCTGATTTTCATCCTGTCGATCATCGTCTTTCTGTGCGGGATCGGCCTTATCATCGCGCTGGCCAATGATGTGATCGGCCTTATCGGTGTGCCGTTCGCGGTGCTGTTGATGGCCGGAGCCGCGTTCGGCTTTGGCGGCTTCTATATGATCCAGCCCAACCAGGCCGCCGCAATCATGCTGTTCGGCAGTTATCGCGGCACCGACCGCAAAGAAGGCCTGCGCTGGATCTGGCCGTGGATGAGCCGCTCCAAAATTTCGGTGCGTTCGAACAATATCATTTCGGAAAAATTGAAGGTCAACGACCTGCGCGGCAACCCTATCGAAATCGCCGCGCAAGTCGTGTGGCGCGTGGTCGATACCGCGCAGGCGCTGTTCGACGTGGACGATTATAAAGCCTTCGTCCTTGCGCAAATCGAAGCCGCCGTGCGCGCCATCGGCTCGCGCTATCCTTATGACGATATCGAACATCAGGAAGTGACGCTGCGCGGCAATCATGACCAGATTGGCGAAGAATTGCGCATCGAACTCATCGAACGGTTGAAGGTTGCAGGCATTACCGTCGACGAATGCGGCCTCACCCATTTGGCCTATGCGCCCGAAATCGCGCAGGCGATGCTGCGCCGCCAACAGGCCGATGCGGTCATCTCCGCCCGCGCGCGCATCGTTGCTGGCGCGGTCGGCATGGTCGAAATGGCATTGGGCGAATTGTCGGAAAAAGGCGTGGTTGAACTCGACGATGAACGCCGCGCGGCGATGGTGTCGAACCTCATGGTCGTCCTTTGTTCGGAACGCGACACCCAGCCGGTTGTCAATGCAGGCTCGCTCTATCAATAAACGATAGTGGTCACGCCATGACGTCCCCGCCCAAAAAAGCCTATCCGCTCCGCCTCGACCCCGCGCTCCACGCGGCCATCGAGCGGGCGGCGGCGAGCGATTTGCGTAGCTTCAACGCCGAGGTCGAATGTCTGCTACGCGAGGCGCTGGCCAAACGCGGCGTGAAGGTCAAACATAGCGACCGCCCGAAACGGGGCCGCCCTGCAAAGGAGGGGTGAGCGGGACGGGGGAGGAGGACAGCGATTAAGCGCGCCCAAAATCCTCCCCTCAAAAGGGGAGGATTATCAAGGAGTAGTCTCATGAGCATAGTCCCGAAGAAGCAGCATCTCCTGCAAGCCTGTTTGGCCATTACAATCATCGCCACGCCCGCGGCATCAACCAGCCCGCCAACCCCTCAACCTCAACCTCTGCCTCCGCCCATTGGCGAGCCGGTCACGATCCCCGGTCCCGAAGGTCCGCTTGCGGGGAGCTATGTCGATGCGGGAAAGGGCGCGCCGGTTGCGATCATCATTCCCGGCTCCGGCCCGACCGACCGTAACGGCAATAGTCCGATGGGCGTCAAGGCGAACAGCTATGCGCTGCTGGCACAGGCGCTTCAATCCAACGGCGTTTCGACGCTGCGCATCGACAAGCGCGGGATGTTCGGCAGTAAAGCGGCCCTTTCCAACGCCAATGCGGTGACTATGAGCGATTATAGCCATGATGTGCGCGGCTGGATGAAATGGGCCCAGCAAAAGACCGGTGCCTCCTGTACATGGCTGATCGGCCATTCCGAAGGCGGGCTGGTGGCGCTTTGGTCCTCAGGCGGGAATATGGGCAGACCGCGCAGTGGTTGCGGGCTTGTGTTACTCGCGACACCGGGGCGGCCGCTGGGCATAATATTGCGCGAACAGCTTGCGGCGAACCCTGCCAATGCCCCGTTGCTGGGGGCAGCCAATGGCGCAATCAGCGCGCTAGAAGCCGGTGAAACGGTGGATATAGCCACGCTCCCGCCCGCGCTAGCGTCCTTGTTCAACCCTGAGGTTCAGCCCTTTTTGCGCGATCTGATGCGCTTCGACCCGGCAGAGCCGCTGCGTTATCGCCGCGACCCCGTCATGGTGGTGAGCGGCGGGCGCGACCTTCAGGTCACGGCCAAGGACCGCGATGCCTTCGCCGCCAATCGGTCCGTTCTGGCAGGAATGCCGCAGCGCTGCATCGTCACATTCGAAGCGATGAACCATATATTGAAAGATGTGCCTGCCGACGACCGCGCCGCCAATTTGGCAAGCTATGCCAATCCTGCCCTGCCCCTCACGCCCGACCTTGCGCCCACCGTCGCACAATTCATCAAAACAAATGGCAGCAGGATGGGCGATGAATGCCAGCGGTAAGGCCGCCCGACAAACAGGAAAATTTTACCTATCCGGTCTCTTTCTTGCGTCGGCCGACAAAAAAGCACCGCAACCTCGGCTGAGGTGCGGTGCTTTTTTATTCCGGCGGACGCTTTTTGTTAAAGCGCCCGTCTTTTATCCGGTCGCAATCAATCCTGAACGGGTTCCAGATTGACCGCAGCATGTTTGCCGCGTCCGTCGACTTCGATGTCGAACTTCAAACGGTCGCCTTCGTTCAAATTGACCATGCCGGCGCGTTCGACCGCGCTGATATGGACAAAGGCGTCGGGCTGGCCGTCATCGCGCTGGATGAAGCCGAAGCCTTTCATCGCGTTGAAGAATTTGACCGTGCCGGTTGCCGATTCGCCGGTCAGTTGGCGCTGCGGACGCCCGCCGCCACCAAAACCGCCACCGCTGCGTTCACGCGGCTCGCGCGGTTCGCGCGGTGCCGATTCGGGAACCGGAAGCGGTTCGCCGTCGATTTTAAGGTCGGTCGCCGACACTTTGCCGCCGCGATCTACCAGCGTGAATGCAAGCTGTTGCCCTTCGGCAAGGCCGGTGAGGCCCGCTTGTTCGACCGCGCTGATGTGGACAAACACATCTTCGCCGCCTTCATCGCGCTGGATGAAGCCAAAGCCTTTCTGGCCGTTGAAAAATTTGACGACGCCATTGCCTTCGCCGACGACCTGTGCGGGCATATTGCCACGCGCACCGCCGCCACCGCCGCCTCCGAAGCCGCCGCGACCACCGCCGCCACCGCCACCGAAGCCGCCGCGATCACCGCCACCGCCGCCGCCAAAGCCGCCACGGTCGCCGCCACCGAATCCGCCACGGCCACCGCCGCCGCCTCCGAAGCCGCCGCGATCACCGCCGCCGTAACTGCGTTCCTGGTAGAATGGGTCGAAACTATCTTCGCCGAAACCATCGCGCTTGTCGCGCCCACGCCCACCGCGCCCACGACCGCCGCGGTTATCTCTGTCGAAACTCATGCCTTAAACGTCACCTTCGCTTCGTCCTTAAAACTATAATCTGGCCAAAGCCCCAGGACGAACGGGACGCACAACCACCGTCAGGGGGATCCAAAAAACCCATGTCGGCGAGTCGTCATAACCGAAAATGTAACGAAGGCGAACAAAAATTGTGCGTTACACGATGGATCGAAAACTATTTATTGCCGTTTCTATTGGCTTCTTCTTTACCGACACAAATGTAAAGAGCGGTCTAAAGCGGTATCTAGTTACCGTAGAGGCCGCGCGATAAGCCGTGCTTGCCCTTGCGTTTGACGTCATTCCACGGCAAAGCGGCGCCCTTGTTTTTTCTTTGATATCCGGGATTGCAGCATAGTTATGGCCATTTATTTCCACGAAGAGGATCTTCCCCAAGGCGTGCTTGCCGACGGACCGGTGGCCGTTGATACCGAAACTATGGGGCTGAATTCGCACCGTGACCGTTTGTGTCTGCTCCAGATTTCGGACGGGCAGGGCGATGAGCATCTGGTGCGTTTCGGCCCGGACAGTCAATATGATGCGCCCAATCTGAAAGCGATTCTCGCGGATCCGGCGCGACTCAAACTTTATCATTTCGCCCGATTCGATCTTGCGGCGATCGAGCAATATCTGGGCGTTACCGCCGCGCCTGTCTATTGCACCAAAATCGCCTCGCGACTGGTGCGGACCTATACCGACCGGCACGGGCTTAAAGAATTGGTGCGCGAGCTTTTGGGTCAGGAAATTTCCAAACAGCAGCAATCGAGCGATTGGGGCGGTCCCGAATTGTCCGACGCGCAAAAAGATTATGCCGCATCCGATGTGCGCTACCTCCACCGTATGAAGGAAGAGCTGGACCGCCGCCTGGTGCGCGAAGGGCGGATGGAGATGGCCGAAGCCTGTTTCGCTTTTCTGCCGATGCGCGCCAAGCTTGATCTGGCGGGCTGGCCCGAAACCGATATTTTTGCGCACGCCTGATACAGACGCGATACAGATAAGCTGTTATAGAAGCGCGCTATGTCCCCAACACCCCCGCCTTCCATATCTTCGGCTTCAACCGCTCCGGTTTCGACTTTAGCCGAGCAGGAGCGCAGCAAGCGTCAGGAGCGCGCGTCGAGCGGTGGCCGTTATGATGCGATGCTGCGTCTCTTCAAATTCGGCCTGCCGATTGCGGTCGGTGCGCTGGTCGCGGTGCTGGTGCTGGCCCCCTTGTTCAATAATGACGAGGTCAGTTTTGTGCTGGCCAAGGACAAGGTCGAGGTCGCCAAGGAACGGATGCGCGCCACCGACGCCATGTATCGCGGCGAGGATAATAAGGGGCAGCCCTTCACGCTTCAGGCCGGATCGGCGGTGCAGCAAACATCGGCCAATCCGGTGGTCGATATGCAGCAACTGGCCGCAAAAATCTGGCTGACCGATGGCGCGGCGTCGCTGACAGCGGCGCAAGGCCTTTATGATATGAAGGCCGAAACCGTCGATATTCCGGGGCAAATCCTGTTCACATCGGATAAGGGCTATTCGCTCACCCTTGCCAATGCGCTCGTCGATCTCAACAACCAGACGCTGCAAGGGCGCGGCACGGTGTCCGGTACCATGCCGATGGGGACATTTTCGGGGAGCGGCCTCAGCGCCGATCTCGACAAACAGACGGTGCAACTGGCCGATGGCGTGCAAGGCACTTTGAATATTGGCAGCTATAGCGCAAACCGTTTATATGCCGACAATAAGAGCCGGACCGTGGTGCTGGAAGGCAACGCAAAGCTCCAGATCAAACAGGGCGCGCTCAAGCGCTGAACGAATAAGAATTGAGTGACGCATGAAGCACAAGCGCCCGGCCCTATTCAATACTCTGTCACGGACAGGATTGGCCTTTTCCCGAATGGGGTTAGCGGGCCGTCTGGCCTTAGGGCTGGGGTTAGGCTTCGCGGCGGTGCTGGCGGGCCAGCCGTCCGAACCGGCAGCAGCGCAAGCGCTCGGCAATCATGACGTCAACGCGCCGGTCAATTTTTCCGCCGACCGTATCGAGGTGCAGGACCGCGCCGACCGCGTGATCATCGCGGGCAATGTGATTGTCGTGCAAGCGGGGATGCAGCTTAACGCCGACCGGATGACGATTGCCTATACCCAGGCGGGCGGCACGCAGGTCAACCGCATCGACGCGACCGGCGGCGTGACGGTCAAGCGCGACGACCAGACCGCGCGCGGCGATGTCGCGGTCTATGACCTTAATCGCAAGCTGGTGACGATGCTCGGCAATGTGAAGCTCACCCAAGGCAGCAATGTGCTGAACGGCGGGCGCTTGATGATTGACCTTACCACCGGCCGCGCCACGGTCGATGGCGAAGGCGGCACCTCCGCCCCGCAACGCGGCCCCACCGGCACGGTCATCCCGGGCAGCGGCCATGGCCGCGTATCGGGCAGCTTCACCGTTCCCCAAAAGGGGAAATAAGGCCGCGCAAAAATGGCACGTCAGGACATACGGCGGGTTATTCGCCGCTATGCCCCAATATTGCTATCGCCCATGATGCAGCCTCGGCGACGACTTCGGATGGGTCGGCGCAGAGTGTCTCCAGCACCGGCACTAGCGCCGCATCGCCGCTATTGCCTGCCGCAATCGCTGCATTGCGCACCATGCGGTCGCGGCCGATGCGCTTGATGGGCGAGCCTGCAAAGACCTGACGGAATGTGGCATCGTCAAGCGCGAGCAGGTCGCCAAGCGATGGCGCGACCAGTTCGGCGCGGGGCAGGAACGCGCGGTTGGCGGCGGCGCTTTGCGCGAATTTATTCCACGGGCATACCGCCAGACAATCATCGCAACCATAGATGCGGTTGCCGATGGCTTTGCGATATTCGAGAGGGATCGGCCCTTTATTTTCGATCGTGAGATAGGAAATACAGCGCCGCGCATCGACGCGATAGGGCGCGGGGAACGCATCGGTCGGACAAGCCTGTTGGCAGGCGGTGCAGCGCCCGCACCGGTCCTTGCCCGCCTTGGACGAGGGCAAAGCGAGCGTCGTATAGATAGCACCGAGAAACAGCCAACCGCCATGATCGCGGCTGACCAGATTGCTATGCTTGCCCTGCCAGCCAAGCCCGGCGGCTTCGGCGAGCGGCTTTTCCATGACGGGGGCGGTATCGACAAAGACTTTAACATCGGCGTCCGCGCTATGATGGACGAGCCAGGTGGCCACCCGTTTGAGCGCGCGTTTGACGACGTCATGATAGTCCGCGCCTTGTGCATAGACAGAAATCCGGCCCCGGTCCGGATGCGCGGCCAAGGCGAGCGGGTCTATTGCGGGCGCATAGCTCATGCCGAGCGCGATCACCGAGCGCACCTGTGGCCACAAGCCTTTGGGGCTGCCGCGCTGGCTGGCGCGCTCTTCCATCCATAACATATCGCCATGCCGCCCTTCATCGAGCCATTGTTTGAGCCGCGCAGCGCTTTGCGGGGCGGCATCGGCATCGGCTATCCCGAACGCGACAAAGCCCGCATCGCGCGCTTCATCCTGAAGCGTGGCAACAAGGGGCGCACCGGAATAAATGGTGGGGGGCTTACGGCTCATCGCGCCTCTCTTGCCAGATGATGCGCATAAGCTAAACCGTTCTTAAACAATCGCGCGTTAAGGCGGGCTTTCGGCCTGCTGCGCGGAACGGGATAAAGATATTGAACGACATGGTGTTGACGGCTGACAGGCTGGTCAAATATTTCGAAAATTATTGTGCGGTCGATAAGGTCAGCCTCGCGGTGCCGCGCGGTACGATTTATGGTGTGCTTGGTCCCAATGGTGCGGGCAAGACGACGACGATCCGCATGATGCTCGGCATTATCGACCCCGATAGCGGCACGCGCAATGTGCTGGGCGAAACCAAGCCGCGCCGTGCCGCCAACCGCATCGGCTATCTTCCCGAAGAACGCGGGCTTTACCCCAATATGGTCGCGCGCGAGGCGGTGGCCTTCATGGGCGCGCTGCGTGGATTAGACTGGAAAACCGGTCGCGCACGGGCGGGGCTGTTGATGGAGCAAGCGGGCCTGTCGCGCGTGATTGACGAAAAGGTCAAGAAAATGTCGAAAGGCATGGCGCAGATGGTCCAGTTGATAGGCTCCATCGTGCATCAGCCCGAACTGATCGTGCTGGACGAACCTTTTTCCGGTCTTGATCCGGTCAATCAGGAGCGGCTGGAAACGCTGATCCGGGCCGAACAGGCGCGCGGCGCGACGGTGATTTTTTCAACCCATGTGATGGCCCATGCCGAACGTCTGTGCGACCGGCTGGCGATTATCGCGCGGTCGAAACGCCGCTTTGAAGGTACGGTTGAAGAAGCGCGCGGCACCTTGCCGCTCTATCTGCGCTATATGCCGGAGGCGGGCGCGGACCCGGCCAAGGTGGCCGCCCTCCTGCCGTCCGGCGCGCGCGTGCAAGGCGAACTGTGGCAGGCGCCGGTCAAAGAAGGCGAGGCGCAAGCCGCGCTCGCCCGCATCGTCGAAGGCGGGTTGGGCATCGAACGTCTGACGCTCGACCGCCCAGGCCTCCACGAAGCCTTTGTCGAAATTGTGCGCAAGGCCGATGCCGAAGCGGGCAGCAGCGCGGGCCTACCGGCCACCAGCGAAGCGCAGGAGGAGCCATCGGCATGAACCAGAATATCCGGCAGGCCTTGGTAGTTGCGCGGCGCGACTTTCTGGCGATTGTGATGACGCCGACATTCCTTTTATTCCTGCTCGCGCCGTTGCTGATGGTTGCGTTCGGAGGCCTTGGCGGCATGGGGGCCGCGGCGGTTGCCGATGGCAGCAGCGCCAAGGACCGCATCATCATCATCGCGCCCGCCGATGCGGTTGCGGCCTATCGCGCCGCCGACAAGATGATGCGCGACGGGATGATCGAAGAGATACAGCCGCCCGCGCTCCATTTTGTCATGCCCGGCGCGGATGTCCCCGCGCAGGCCAAGCGCCTGATGCTCGACAAGGATTATGACACGCGCGCGATCCTTTATGGCGACCCCGCGCGGCCCGTCATCATCAAAGCCTCGGACAAGACCGTGTCCGGCCCCTATCTCGCCAATCTGGCAACACAAACTTTGCGCAGCGCGGCGCTCGGCGACCGTGCAGACATGGCCGCCAATCCCACTTTTATCGTCGCCAAACAGGAACAGGATTCGCGCATGGGCCGCAATTTGCTCGCCTTTGTCGCGGTCATCACCTTGTTCATGCTGACACTCATCCTTGCGAGCCAGTCGGTCGGCATGATGGCGGAGGAAAAGGCCAATAAGGTCATCGAAATCCTTGCCGCCGCCGCCCCGCTCGAATCGGTGTTTTTCGGCAAATTGCTGGGGATGCTGGGGGTCGCTTTCCTGTTCATCGCCTTTTGGGCGGGGATAGGCGCGATGGCCTTGCCGCAGCTTATCGGGGCGGCGGACCCCAATATCGCCAGCGCGCTTGCGGTGGTCGCGCCCGCCATCGGCTGGCCGCTGTTCGGGCTGTCATGCTTTGTCTATTTCATCCTCGCCTTCCTCATTTTGGGCGCACTTTTTCTGGGAATCGGCTCGCAAGCCGCGACCATCCGCGAAATCCAGATGCTCTCGCTCCCCATCACCTTGGTGCAAATGGCGATGTTCGGGCTGGCGACCGCCGCCGCTGCCGCCCCCGCCACACTGGTCGCGCGCATCGCCGAAATCATCCCGTTCAGCTCGCCGCTCGCCATGGCCGCGCATGGTGTGCATGACGCGGCTTTATGGCCGCATCTGGCCGCAATCCTGTGGCAAAGCGCCTGGGTCGCGCTCGTCATCTGGCTGTCGGTCAGAATGTTCCGCGCAGGCGTCTTGAAATCGGGCGGCGGCTGGTGGTCGAAACTGACGGGGCGCCGCAAATTCCGGGCCGAGGATTTGGAGGAAGCTGTGGTGTGAGGGGGGTCGCGCAAACGTTCTCCTTCCGCCAACCTTCTCCCCTTGTGGGAGAAGGATACGAAGCCTTACGCCGCAGGCGTTAGGCGCAGTTGGAAGAGGGGTATGCGAACCGTAGGTTCGCGCGATTGCGATGCAATCGCTTACCCCTCACCCAGCTCCGACTAGGCAGCAAGCTGCCAAGTCTGCACAACCCGTGATGGTTTTTGGGGTAAACCATGCCCCGCATGGTTTAGAAATTGCCGGGGGCAATTTCGACCCCAAACACCCTCACGCCCACAAGGGGAGAGGGGAGTCTTACTTCTTTCTTTCGCTATTTCTCCCTTTCCCTTTCCCTTCCACTCTCCTCCACCTCACACCTCAACACATCACCCCCCCCAACCCGCCAAATTATTTCCCCTCTTCCGCCGAATAGCCATTGACATATGTGTCAGTAAGGGCAGTCTGTCCTATGTAACGGCAAAAAGCCGGACGCCGCTTGATTCGTGATTCGCTTAAGCTGTTTCGCGACGGGCCAGAGGAGAGTGTTTGATGGACAACCAAGCCGTAGAGGAACTGACGCACGCATCCGGCATCGCCGGTAGCCCCAGCGATACTGTAGGGCAGGACTGGATTCCCGAGCGGATGAATGTGCCGCGCAGCGAAGATCCGCCGCCCAGCGCGCCCAATGATATGAGCCGCCCCGAACTGTATCGCGAGGATAAATGGCAGGAGCCGTTCCGCGCGATGCGACTCGACGCGCCGGTTAATCGCTGCGAAAACAGCATTTTTGGCCCTTACTGGAATATTTCCAGCCATGCCGCGATCCAGCATGTCGAATCGCTGCCCGAACTTTATTCCTCGTCGTGGGAATATAGCGGCATCACCATTGCCGACCGCAATGATGATGACCGCATCCAGTTGCCGATGTTCATCGCGATGGACCGCCCGCAACATACCGGCCAGCGCCGCACGGTTGCGCCCGCCTTTACGCCTGCCGAAATGACGCGTATGTCGGGCGATATCCGCCAGCGCACGGCGGAAATATTGGACAGGCTCCCGGTCGGCGAAAGCTTTGACTGGGTCGATAAAGTGTCGATCGAACTCACCACCCAGATGCTCGCCATCCTGTTCGATTTTCCGTGGGAAAACCGCCGCAAGCTGACCTATTGGTCGGACTGGGCGGGCGATATCGAAATCGCCACCAGCGCCGCGTTAAAGGAACAGCGGCTCGCCGTCCTTTATGACATGGCGGCCAATTTCAAACAGCTTTGGGACAGCAAACTCAACGCCGAACCCACGCCCGATCTCATCTCGATGATGATCCATAGCGAGGCGATGAGCCATATGTCGGACGAAGAATTTATGGGCAATCTTGTCCTGCTCATCGTCGGCGGCAATGATACGACGCGTAATAGTATGTCGGCTTATGCTTATGGCATGGATAAATTCCCCGACGAGCGCGCCAAGCTTGAGGCCAATCCGGCGCTCATTCCCAATGCCACGTCAGAAATTATCCGCTGGCAAACGCCACTCGCGCATATGCGCCGCACCGCGACCGCCGATGCCGAACTGTTCGGCCATGAGGTCAAGGCGATGGACAAGCTCATCCTGTGGTATATTTCCGCCAACCGCGACGAAGCGGTGTTCGAACGGCCCGACGACATCATCGTCGACCGCGAAAATGCGCGGCGGCATCTGGCATTCGGCCACGGCATCCACCGCTGCGTCGGCGCGCGCCTTGCCGAATTGCAAATTTCGATCCTGATGGAAGAAATGGCCAAACGCCGCCTGCGCGTCCATGTGACGGGCGAGGTCGAGCGCACCAACGCCTGTTTCGTCCACGGCTATCGCAAAATGGGTGTGGAACTGGAACGCTATTGAGTTGGGCAGGTGCCAATAAGGCGCCGATAAAGCGCCAGCCTTTCGGACTATCGCTGTTAGTCGATGAGCAACATCTGGCGGCGGGGCAAAAGGCTGGCGTAAAAGCTCAACACAATGGCGAGCGCCTTGGCGGCGAGCGGCCCCATGCCGATGCCCAGCCCCAACATGATGGTGGCGCTGGTGACGATCAGGCCGATGGCCGACGCTTTGACAAACATCGCTTTTTGCCGGTCGCGTAGTTGCGAGACGGTCGCGGTCTGGTGGGCGAACACGCCGTGCTGGCACAGCCACCCGGTCACCACCGCGCCCGCGGCATAAGCAAAAGCGGCGGCCAGCACGGGGAGCATCATATGGGCAAGCGCGACACAATAAAGCGCAACATCAAGCGCCAAGCCGACGCCCGCTGCGCCCAGATAACAAAAGCCGTTCCACCGTTTGAAAGGACGAATCATCGCCTACCTCCCCTGTGCGCCCTTCAGGACGCGCGGGAAAAGCTAATCTGTGATGGTTGCCATTTTGTTAAGGGATGGCGGATTTCCGGTAAACGACGGTGCTTTTTGCGGGGTGGGGGATGGAGGACGCTTATCTATTGCCGGGCTTTAAACCCGCTCTCACCCCATACCGTTAGTGCTGAGCTTGTCGAAGCACGCCCCTTAACCATACACCCCGCATCAGCCCCGCCCTTCGACAAGCTCAGGGCTAGCGGGGAAATTAAAGCTCGAAGTTAGCGGCTAAATTTGAACCGCCACGTTCCTCCACGCCACGCTTCCCCACACCGCGCTATCCCCACACCGCGTAATCTCCGCACCGCGTCCGCTCCAGACTGCGCTCTCCCCAAACCGCTAGTGCTGAGCTTGTCGAAGCACGCCCCTCAGCCTTGCGCCTTGCCTCTCCCCGCCCTTCGACAAGCTCAGGGCTAGCGGGGAAATTAAAACCCCGCGCTCAGGGCTCAGGGCTAGCGGGAAAAAGGAAGCCTCGCGCTTACACTCCCCTGCTCACCTCAATGCCGGAAATGGCGCATCCCGGTGAAGACCATCGCGAGGCCTGCTTCGTCGGCCGCGGCAATGACTTCCTCGTCGCGGATCGAGCCGCCCGGTTGGATGACGGCGGTAGCACCCGCTTCGACCGCAGCCAACAGGCCGTCGGCGAACGGGAAGAAGGCGTCGGAGGCGACCGCCGAGCCGATGGTGCGGGGCGTTTCCCACCCGGCTTTGTCAGCGGCATCCTTGGCTTTCCAAGCCGCGATGCGCGCGGATTCCAGCCGGTTCATCTGGCCTGCGCCAATCCCTGCGGTGCTGCCGTCCTTGGCATAGACAATCGCGTTGGATTTGACGTGCTTCGCCACCGTCCAGGCGAACAGGCAGTCGTCCAGTTCTTGAGGGGTCGGCGCGCGCTTGGTCACGGTTTTGAGGGCATCGCGTGTAATGCGGCCATTGTCGCGTGCCTGCACCAGATAGCCGCCCGCGATGCTCTTGACCTGCAAGCCGCCGCGCGCCGGGTCGGGAAGGTCGCCGGTGAGCAATAGCCGCAGATTTTTCTTCTTGGAAAAGATCGCCTTGGCTTCTTCGCTTGCGGAGGGCGCGGCCACGACTTCGGTGAAAATCTCGCTCATCGCTTGCGCGGTGTCGGCGTCCAAAGGCCGGTTGACCGCGATGATGCCACCAAAAGCGGAGACGCTATCGCAAGCAAGCGCGTCTTTATACGCATCAAGCAGCGTATCCGCGCTCGCAACACCGCACGGATTGGCGTGCTTCACAATCACCACGGTCGGCGGACCATCGCGAAATTCGCTGACCAGTTCCAATGCGGCATCGGCGTCATTATAATTATTATAGCTTAATTCCTTGCCCTGCACCTGCTGCGCCTGCGCAATGCCATTGGCGTGCGGGCCTGCCGGAATATAGAGCGCCGCGCTCTGGTGCGGATTTTCGCCATAGCGCAATTCTTCGCGCTTGTTGGCGGTCAAGGCCAGCACATCGGGAAAGGCTTGCTGCTGGTCGGCAAAGGCGAACCATTGCGAAATCATGCCGTCATAGGTTGCGGTCGCGGCATAGGCTTTGGCGGCGAGCTTGCGGCGGGTCGCAAGGTCGGTTTCTCCGCTTGCTACCAGCGCATAGTCAGCCGGATCGGTGACAATCGCGACGCTCGCATGGTTTTTCGCCGCTGAACGCACCATCGACGGCCCGCCAATGTCGATATTTTCGATAATCTCGTCGCGCTCCGCTCCTTTGGCGACCGTCGCGGCAAAGGGGTAGAGGTTGACGACCACCAAGTCGATCGCGCCAATCTCATGCTCTTCCATCGACGCGACATGCTCTTGATTGTCGCGCACCGCCAAAAGCCCGCCATGCACTTTGGGATGCAGGGTCTTGACGCGGCCATCCATCATTTCGGGAAAGCCGGTGAGGTCCGATATGTCGCGCACGGGGAGCCCCGCATCGCGCAACGCCTTGGCGGTGCCGCCGGTCGAGACAAGATCCACGCCCTTCGCCGCGAGCGCCTTGCCCAATTCCACAAGACCGCTCTTGTCCGAAACCGAAAGCAGCGCGCGTTTGATCGTAACCTTGTCCATGTTCATCCTGTTCAAAATTGAAAAATGTCAGCCGATATTCTTGACGAGCCAGCCGATGCTGCATCCGCCCGGTTCACTGGTGCCGGAGATGACGAGCTGCTGGGCGGGATGGGGGCGGCCTTGCCCGTCCACCCATAAACTATCTTCGATAGCAAGTGCGCCGCCGGTGCAGCGGAATTGCCACAGCGCGCCATCTTCGAGGCGTAAGAGCGCGCCCTGCCGGTCGGCGGTGAGCCGCACGTCAATGCCCGGTGCCAGATGGAAGCGCGCAGCAAAAGGCGCGGGGGCTTGTTTGCGCTTGCGGCCAGCGGGGATGAGCATATCCTCGCCGCGCAATTCCTGCCCGCCGGGGGCAAGGATGAGCAAGCGGCGATGCGCAAAGCCGTGGCGCTTCACATAGCCGTCATGGCTCATTTCGAGGCGACTGCCGCTTTCGCTTTCGCGCCGGTCGAGTTCGACTTCGGTAACGCCGCGCCCCAGCGTGCCATCGTTCAAAATCGCGGTCGAATTGGTGTCGGCTAGCACGAGCGTCGAATGGGCGGCGGTCGTACGCAGCCCTTGCGCGAGATCCTGCGGGATGGTCGCGCCGGTCAGCCCCGCGCCGCCGCAATTCACAAAAATGCGGTTGCTCCCGTGCGAAAATTCCAGCGCGAGCGTCGAGGCACAGCCCGCTTCGGCCAATCGTGCGACCGGCGGCGGGGCCGCATCGACGATCAGCACGCCTTGCCCCGATGTGATGCGCTGATAGCCCCAATCGCGCGCCTGTTTGAGCGGGCGGGCGCGGATGCGGCTGCCTTCGACCACCGCGCGTACTTTGTCCGCGCCGGTCGCCCCGCTCCCCTGCCAATTGCCGAGCCCGCCATCGCCGTGGGTGATGCCGAGCAATGCAGGCACGGCCTGCGCCATGACTTCACCCAAAAAAGGCGGCGGGACGATGCCGACGGCGGCATAAGCGCGCTCCAGCATCGACAGGGCCATGACCGAATCCAGTTGCGCCGAAGGGGAACGCGAAATCGTGCCGCCATCGACATAGAAGGCGGTTTCGAGCGCCTTTTTGAGGCCCGCTTCGCCGAATATCCGGCGCGGCTCTCCGCCCGGAATGAGCAGCGAGGCGGCAACCACACCCGACCAAGCCACCAGTTGCGGCAATCCGGGCTGCATCTTGTCGGCGCTCAAATCGAGATGCCGCGCCATGCGCGCAATGCCGTTCAACACGGTCGAGCGCAGCACAATATCCTGATGCGACAAGAGCAGCGGCGCATGGGACGTCCAATAAAGCAAGCGCCAGCCCACCAGATCGGCGCGCCACGCCGGCTCGCTCACCTGCTCGGCATGAACTTGGGTCCATTTGCGCAACACGCGTTCGGCAATGGGGGCTGCCTCATTGCGCGGCGCGGCGCTTGCAAGGTCGCGCAGCCATGCAAAACTATGGATATAATCGGCAAAGGGCGGGGGGACATCGAGCGCGCTGAAATCAATCGCGCGCACCGGCTGCTTCATCCCGCGAAACAGGAAATGGCCCGCGCGTATGGCTTGCCCCGCCGCCGGATCGCCCGCCACCGGGTCTTGCGGCACGGCGAGCAATTTGAGCGGATAGCGACCCTTCAACCGGAAACGGTGCAACGGCGTGCGCCATGTCAGCCGCGTGAAATGATGCGCAATCCGGTCCCCCAGCGACAGCCCCTTGTCGCCGGACAGGCGGATAAGGCGCTTGCCCTCCTCGATCGGGTCGCCCTCTTGTCCGATCTGGGCGGGGTCTATGGCTTTATCGGGAGGGGAATGATCGTCCATTCCGGCTGCTTAAGCACCTCTCAGCATCTGGATATTGGCGGCATAAGCATCAGGACCGCCACGGAAGGTCGCGGTGCCTGCGACCAGCGCCGTCGCCCCCGCCGCAATTGCGCGCGGGGCGGTGTTGGCATCAATCCCCCCATCGACTTCCAGTTCGATCGCGCGCCCGCTCGCATCGATGCGGCGGCGAATGTCTTCAATCTTGCGCAACTGGCTGTCGATAAAGCTTTGCCCGCCAAAGCCGGGGTTGACGCTCATCACCAGCACCAGATCAATATCGTCGATCAGATAATCCAGCACATCCACCGGGGTTGCGGGATTGAGCACAATCCCCGCTTGCTTGCCGAGCGATTTGATACGCTGCACGGTGCGGTGCGGATGCGGCCCTGCTTCGGGGTGAAAGCTGATAATATCCGCGCCCGCTTCGGCAAAAGCGTCAAGGAACGGATCGACTGGCGCAATCATCAGATGCACGTCGAACGGCTTGGCCGAATGGGGGCGCAGAGATTTTACAACGCCGGGGCCGATTGTAATATTCGGGACAAAATGCCCGTCCATTACATCGACATGGATCCAGTCGCATCCGGCCGCGTCAATAGCGCGGATTTCCTCGCCCAGCCGCGCGAAATCGGCGCTCAGGATGGAGGGGGCAATTTTGACGGGAGCGGAGTGTGCAACAGCTTCAACCATGCTCACGGCCCTTAATCCGGAACCCTTTGGGGAGCAAGGGGAGAGGCCATGCTTTTACATGGATATCCACAGCATTTTAGGGGGGTGGAGGTGAGTCTTCGATGCAACAGGCGGACGATGAACCGTTCACCGGTGAAAAAAGGCGATTCATCTATGCGGCCTTATCGGCTAGAAGGCAGGCTGTCGGGGGCTTTGATGCGGCGCTTTTCCGGCATTTTTGATGCAATAATGCGCGAGTTTTATCTGTATTTCCAATGGCCTATCCGATGATCTACTATGCCGGCAAGGTGAACCGTTGCCCGACCTGTGACGGCACAAGCTGGTATTGCGGCCGCGTCGTTGCCGAATGTGCCACCTGCCACACCGCCGTCCCGCTCGCCGAATCCCACCAACAAGCCTCCCGCCACACCGCCGTCCGCAGCCGCAAAGGCCCGACCGCGCGTTGGCGAGAAGTGGCTTGAGGGCACGGAATAGGTTAAGGCCATTGGGCGTAAAAACGCCATGAGGGCGCGCATCGCCAAGGCACAATTCCGGCCCGCGCCCTCTCTTCTTCAATCCTTCCAATGCCTCCCTCAAGGAGCAAGACAATGGGCGGAGGCGTACGAAGCTCACCCCGCCTGTGCGGCTTCGAACAGGAACCAGGCGCGGCGTTCGGCGGCGTCGGTCCATTCGTCGACGACCGCAGAGGTCGCATTATCCTTGGCATCGTCCGCGAGATCCTTGAGCGTGCGCAGCGATTCGACCATTTTCAGATTATCGTCGCGCAATTCGGCGAGCATATCCTTGGCGCTCACATAATCCTTGTCATTATCCTTGACCGTCTGGTGGCGGCTCACATCGCCGATCGAGCGCAAAGTGGTGTTGCCGATCTTGCGCACGCGTTCGGCAATCACATCGGTGGTCGCGAAAATTTCCGCCGCCTGCTCGTCGAACAGCAAATGATAGTCGCGGAAATGCGGACCGGACACGTGCCAGTGGAAATTTTTGGTCTTGAAATAAAGCGCGAAACTATCCGCCAACAGCGCATTGAGCGCATCCGACACGCTGTTCACTGCATTGGTTTTAAGATCGGTCGGGGTATCGAGTTTTTTGGGCGTATCCACCATAATTTGCCTCCTGTCGCCGGGATGATAATATGGCCGCAACCGGCCTTCTCTATGTCAACGACACGTCTAGCAGAAGGTTTCGCTTAGCCGCCACGAAAGCTTTCAATCAGTCTAAGCGGCGCGCTCGTTCACCCGATCAATGCCAGCGCGCGCAATGCCAGCAGCAGGGCCGCAACCACCAGCAAAAGCCCCGAAATCCGCCGCACCCACTGCACGCGGAAACGCCGCGCAAATTGACGGCGCAACACAAAGACCGGCATCATCGCAAGGCTGATGCCGATGGTCCCGCCAATCGCGCTGTATAAAAAGCCCACATCGCGCGCGGCATTGGCGGCGATGATGAACTGGCTGCGGTCGCCAAAGCCGAGCAGCAGGAAAGACAGGAAGCTGGTGCGCAGCACATTGGTCGCGCCTTCATCGACCGTTTTTTTGCGCCAAGGCGGGAAAAACATGGTGATGCCCGCCAGAAACAGCGCAATCCCCAAAAATAAAAGCTGCGGATAATCGGTCATCATCAGCCCGACAAAATGGCCCGCTATCGCCGAGATAAGGCTGTTCAACGCGGTCGCCAGCACCATGCCGAACAGGACGCGCTGGCGCTCTTGGAAATGGAGCATGAGCGCGAGGAACAACCATTGGCCACGGTCGCCCATTTCGGCCAGCGCCGTTCCCACCAATGCTCCCAATAATGAATCCATCGACCCTGATGCTTATGCTTTATCCGTACGCCTCAGCCGTGCATACGCAGCGCAAGCGATGCAAGCAATGCCTCCTGACCGCGCGCAAGGTCAAAAATATGCGCGCCCGCCTGATGCGCGGCATCAAGGTCGAGTGCATCCTCCATCGCGTCCATATAGCAGGCAATCGCGCGCATCCGCCCGCCGTCGGCCAGCTCCGATTCGAGCGTGCGCGCGAGCAAGGCGACGGTCGCAAAGCCGCTCGCACGCGCGCTATCATGCACCGCTTCGATGGCGGTCAGACATTGGCGGCTGTGCCCCTGCACCACCGCAAGTCCGAGCGCTGCAATCGCTTCGCCCAGCGCGATATGGCCCGCTAAAGCTGCCCCGATATGCGCCGCGCCATGCGAATATAATTCACTGTTATCATAGGATAATTTTTGCATCCTGCACCCCCTGTCGCGCGGGGCTTTGACCGGTTTCCCCCTAGCCCTTGCGCGTCCAATCCCCAGCATCGCGCATCATGGTTAATATCCGGTTGAGACAGGAAGCGGCGGCGCACGGCCTGCGCACCGGTCAAGTTTCCGGTTATGCGCGCGCTTTTACCCCCGCTCCCCCTTGACAGCGGGCGGCTTTTGGACCATTGGGCGGCGCTTGAAAGAAAGGCGGCGCTTTGCCGCTTTTTATTTTACCGACAGCTTATCGTCCTGTCCCGTATCTGCGGGGCGCGACTCATCATAGGGAACCGAAGGTCATGGCAAAGCCGACCACCATTAAAATCCGTCTCGTCAGCACCGCTGACACCGGCTTCTTTTACGTGACCAAGAAGAATCCGCGCAACCAGACCGAAAAAATGTCGATGCGCAAATATGATCCCGTCGTGCGCAAGCATGTCGAATTCAAGGAAGCCAAGATCAAGTGATTCGCGCCGCAGCGGGCCAGCCCCGCTTGCGCTGAACCTTGGACTTATGCTCCGGCACAGCCGTTCCGTATTCCGCGGGACGGCTTTTTGCTGTTGGGGGAAAGCCCTCCTGTTCCTCGCGTGATTTTTCTTTGCTGCCTCCCCTTACGGCTTCTCCCGACGCGGCGTATCCGGTTTCATCGGTGACCATCTTTTGTTTGACTTATTAGGCCGCAACATTAGGTCCGCCCGTGGGCCACGCGGTCCCAACGCCGCGCTGCTCTCTGCAAGGAGATGCTTACATGACTGAAGTGACGAAGCCGCAGGTCAAGCCTGCGCGCCCCTATTTTTCCTCCGGCCCCTGCGCAAAGCCGCCGGGCTGGGAACCTTCCAAATTACAAACCGATGTGCTGAGCCGCTCGCACCGTGCCAAGATTGGCAAGACGCGCCTCCAATATGCCATCGACCTGATGCGCGAAGTGCTGCAGCTTCCCGATACGCACCATATCGGTATCGTTCCGGGGTCGGACACCGGCGCCTTTGAAATGGCGATGTGGTCGATGCTCGGCGCGCGCGGCGTGACGACGCTCGCTTGGGAAAGCTTTGGTGAAGGTTGGGTCACCGATGCGGTCAAGCAGTTGAAACTGGAACCCACGGTAATGCGCGCCGATTATGGCGCGCTTCCGGACCTCGACAAGGTTGATTGGTCGGATGACGTTCTGTTTACTTGGAACGGCACCACATCGGGCGTGCGTGTGCCGGACGGCGCATGGATTGCCGATGACCGCGAAGGCCTATGCTTTGCCGACGCGACCAGCGCGGTATTCGCTTATGATATGCCGTGGGACAAGATCGACGTTGCGACTTTCTCTTGGCAGAAAGTTTTGGGCGGCGAAGGCGCGCATGGCGTGCTCATCCTCGGTCCGCGCGCGGTCGAACGGCTGGAAAGCTATACGCCCGCTTGGCCGCTTCCCAAAATTTTCCGCCTGACCAAAGGCGGCAAGCTCATCGACGGGATATTCAAGGGCGAAACCATCAACACGCCCTCGATGTTGGCCGTCGAAGATGTGATTTTCGCGCTTGAATGGGCGAAGTCTGTCGGCGGTTTGCGCGGGCTTATGGCGCGTTCGGACGCCAACGCGCTCGCGCTCGACAAAATTGTCGAAGAACGGGCTTGGCTGTCGCATCTGGCGGTCGACCGCGGAATTCGTTCAAAAACATCGGTTTGCCTGTCGGTCGAGGGCGCGAACGCGGAGTTCATCAAAGCCTTTGCAGGGCTGCTCGATAAAGAGGGCGCGGCTTATGACATTGCCGGATATCGCGACGCCCCGCCGGGCCTTCGCATCTGGTGCGGCGCGACCGTGGACACCGCCGACATCGAAGCGCTCGGCCCCTGGCTCGATTGGGCTTGGGCAAGTTTGAAGGCTGCTTAAAACCCAATCCCCCCTTTCTCGTCATACCCGCGAAAGCGGGTATCCATCTCCCAAGGTGTAAATTTCCAGTTCGGGAGATGGATCCCCGGTCAAGCCGGGGATGACGAACGCGAAAAAAGGTATTCCCCATGACCAAACCCAAAGTTCTTATTTCCGACAAAATGGACCCCAAGGCCGCCGAAATCTTCCGTGAACGCGGTTGTGAGGTCGATGAAATTACCGGCAAGACTCCGGAAGAATTGAAAGCCATTATCGGCGAATATGACGGCCTTGCGATCCGCAGCTCGACCAAGGTGACCAAGGATATTCTTGACGCCGCGACCAATTTGAAGGTCATTGGCCGCGCTGGTATCGGCGTTGATAATGTCGATATTCCGGCAGCGTCCGCCAAGGGCGCGGTGGTGATGAACACGCCGTTTGGCAACTCGATTACGACCGCAGAACATGCAATTGCCTTGCTGTTCGCGCTCGCCCGCCAAATCCCCGAAGCGGACGTTTCGACACAGGCGGGCAAGTGGGAAAAGAACCGTTTCATGGGCGTCGAAGTCACCGGCAAGACACTCGGCCTTATCGGTGCGGGCAATATCGGCAGCATCGTGGCGAGCCGCGCGCTCGGCCTCAAGATGAAGGTGATTGCGTTCGACCCGTTCCTGTCGCCCGAACGCGCGGTTGAACTGGGGGTCGAAAAGGTCGAACTGGATGACCTCCTCGCGCGCGCCGATTTCATCACCTTGCACACGCCGCTCACGGACCAGACGCGCAATATCCTGTCCAAAGAAAATCTCGCCAAGACCAAGAAGGGCGTCAGGATTGTCAATTGCGCGCGCGGTGGCTTGATCGACGAAGCGGCGCTCAAGGAAGGGCTGGATTCGGGCCATATCGCAGGGGCTGCCTTGGATGTGTTCCAGACCGAACCCGCGCATGAAAGTCCACTATTCGGCACACCCGGCTTCATCTCGACGCCGCATCTGGGCGCATCGACCAATGAAGCACAGGTTAATGTCGCCATTCAGGTCGCCGAGCAAATGGCCGATTATCTCGTGCATGGCGGGGTCACCAACGCGCTCAACATGCCGAGCCTTTCGGCGGAAGAAGCGCCCAAGCTCAAACCCTATATGGCGCTTGCCGAAGAATTGGGCAGCCTCATCGGGCAATTGTCGCACGGCCATTTGAGCCAGATCGCGATTGAAGTCGAAGGCGCTGCCGCCAGCCTCAACCAAAAGCCGATTACAGGCGCGGTTCTGGCCGGGTTGATGAAGGTCCATTCGGATACGGTCAATATGGTCAACGCCCCCTTCCTGGCGCGTGAACGCGGCATGGATGTGCGCGAAGTGCGCCATGAACGCGAAGGCGATTATCACACGCTCGTGCGCGTGACGGTCAAGACCGACGAAGGCGACCGTTCGGTGGCGGGCACTTTGTTCGGCAATGCCGCGCCGCGTTTGGTCGAACTGTTCGGCATCAAGGTCGAAGCCGATCTTGACGGTGATATGCTCTATATCGTCAATGAAGACGCGCCGGGCTTTATCGGGCGTTTGGGTTCCACGCTCGGTGAGGCCGGCGTCAATATCGGCACCTTCCACCTTGGCCGCCGCGCCGCAGGGGGCGAAGCCGTACTGCTGCTGTCGGTTGACCAGCCGGTGCCGCAGGACGTACTGGACCATCTGGGCAAGCTTCCCGGCGTCCGCCGCGTGAAGCCGCTTAAATTCGGATAAAAGAAAGGCGTCGTCGATGACGCGCAATGCATCACCATTGCTTCCCGAAGGGTTACGCGACCGGCTTCCGCCAGAGGCCGAGGCCGCCAGTCGCGTGACCCGCGCGCTTCTGGATGCGCTCAAAGGACATGGCTATGAGCGCGTCGCGCCGCCGCTTGCCGAATTTCGCGAAACGCTCGACGATGGCGCGGCGGATGCGGGCAAGGGGCGCGATCTGCTGCGCTTCACCGATCCTGTATCGCAGCGCACGCTCGCGATTCGCCCCGATATAACGACGCAGGTCGGGCGCATCGCGACCAGCCGCATGGCCCATGCCGCACGGCCTTTGCGGCTCAGCTATGCGGGGCAGGTCGTCAAACTGAAGGCGGGCCAGCTTCGCCCCGAACGCGAAATGCTGCAAATCGGGGCCGAGCTTATCGGCACCGATAGTGTCGCTGCCGCGCGCGAGATTGTGCGGGTAGCCTTGTCGGCGCTCGTATCGGCGGGCGTCACCGGCATCAGCATTGATTTCACCTTGCCCGATCTGGTGGAGACATTGGCCGAATCGGCGCTTCCGCTTGTGCATGAAGATGTGGCGAGGATACGCGACGAACTCGACGCCAAGGATGCGGGCGCGTTGAGTGCGGCGGGCGGCGATGCCTACCTCCCGCTGATTGCGGCCGCGGGGCCGTTTGCGCAAGCCATAGAACGGCTGCGCGACATTGACGGCGGGGCTGCGCTCACCAGCCGGATTGACGCGCTCGAAGCAATAGCCGGCGACCTTGGCGATGATGTGCAATTGACGCTCGACCCGACCGAACGGCACGGCTTTGAATATCAAAGCTGGTTCGGCTTTTCGCTGTTTGTCGAAGGGTATCGCGGCACCATCGGGCGCGGCGGCAGCTATCTGGTTACGCATCAGGACGGGCGGCAGGAGCCCGCCATCGGCTTTTCGCTCTACCCCGACCCGCTGATCGACGAAGGGCTGGGGCAGGACGATAGCGACAAGCGCCGCTTATTCTTACCTTTACCTTTGGGCCACCATGCCGGTCTCGCCGCCGATTATCGCGCGCAAGGCTGGGTGACGATAGCCGCCCTGTCCGACAGCGACGACGCGCACGCATTGGGCTGCACCCACCAATTAGGGCCGAACGGGCCGGAGCTTTTGGGGTAGGCCTCGCGCTTCCCCCACGTCTCATACTACCCCCACCCGTCATTGCGAGCGATAGCGAAGCAATCCAGAGTCGCGTAGCCCAACACTGGATTGCTTCGTCGCTACACTCCTCGCAATGACGGATACGGAATACTGACGGATAAGGAATTGCGCACAGCGCGCCCTTATCCTCCTTCGCGCCCTTATCCTCCTTCGCGCTCTTATCCCCCTTCGCGCCTTCGCGTCTTCGCGTGACCCTTAATTCTCCCCAAAAATCGCGCACCGCCCTTGCCTCTTACCCGAATTGCTTTAAGGGGCGGGGACGTCCCTCAGACACATTAGAAAAAGGACGTTTTCAAACATGGCGAATGTGGCAGTAATCGGCGCGCAATGGGGCGACGAAGGCAAAGGCAAGATCGTCGATTGGCTCGCCGAGCGCGCCGATGTCGTGGTCCGCTTTCAAGGCGGGCATAATGCCGGTCACACGCTCGTCATCGGCGACAAGGTTTACAAGCTTTCGCTGCTCCCCTCCGGTATCGTGCGCGGCACGCCGAGTGTCATCGGCAATGGTGTTGTCCTCGACCCTTGGGCGCTCAAGGCCGAGGTCGAAAAGCTGCAAGCCCAAGGCGTCACCATCACGCCCGACACGCTCCATATCGCCGAAAATTGCCCGCTCATCCTGCCGTTCCACCGCGACCTTGATGGCCTGCGCGAACAGGCCGCAGGGTCGGGCAAGATCGGCACGACGGGGCGCGGCATTGGCCCGGCTTATGAAGATAAGGTCGGCCGCCGCGCGATCCGCGTATGCGATCTGGCGCATCTCGACAGTCTGGAGCCGCAACTTGACCGCCTCTGCGCGCACCATGATGCGTTGCGCGCCGGTTTTGGCGAGCCGCCGATCGACCGCGCGCGCCTGCTCGATGATTTGCGTGAAATTGCGAGCTTCGTTCTGCCCTTTGCCAAGCCGGTGTGGATCATGCTCAATGAAGCGCGCAAGGCAGGCAAGCGCATCCTGTTTGAAGGCGCGCAAGGCACGTTGCTCGACATTGACCACGGCACCTATCCGTTCGTGACCTCCTCGAACACGATTGCGGGGACAGCCGCAGGCGGTTCGGGCCTTGGCCCTTCGGCGGTCGGTTTTGTGCTCGGCATCACCAAGGCGTATACGACGCGCGTGGGGTCGGGGCCGTTCCCGACCGAACTCGACGATGATACCGGACAGCGGCTCGGCGAGCGCGGCCATGAATTCGGCACGGTCACAGGGCGCAAGCGCCGCTGCGGCTGGTTCGACGCCGTGCTGGTGCGCCAATCGGTCGCGGTGTCGGGCGTCACCGGCATTGCGCTCACCAAGATTGACGTGCTGGACGGGTTCGACACGGTCAAAATCTGCACCGGCTATAAGCTCGGCGACCAGACGCTCGATTATTTCCCCGCCCATGCCGCCGATCAGGCTGGCGTTGAGCCGATTTACGAAGAAATCCAAGGCTGGCACGAAACCACCGCAGGCGCACGCAGTTGGGCCGATTTGCCCGCGCAAGCGATCAAATATGTGCGCCGCATCGAAGAGCTGATCGGCTGTCCGGTCACGCTTGTCTCCACCAGCCCTGAACGGCAGGACACGATTTTGGTGCGGGATCCTTTTGCCGATTGAAAATTGGCAGGCAATTAGAACGCAATAATATCGCGGCTCAGCTTTTTATCTGCCGGGCGGGCGGATTATTTCATCAAAATGCAACATCGCCCTTTTCAAGGAAGGGCGATGACAACACGCGATCTTACTGGCCTGCTCGCCCGCAATGAACCGGACGCCTATGCTGAACGTTCTTTCCAGGATCGGCTTTACGTTACATTATATGGCGCTATCGGCTGGCCGTGGCTTTTGAAAAGCCTTTATGGCGGGACCAAGGCGGAGAAAGCCCGGCTCCTTGTTCGGCTCGGCCTGCCGGATGACGCCCTCCCGCATCTTGGAAGCTGGAAAGCGGACACATGGCTGCTCCACCAGATAGTGGATCATATAGCCACGAACCGTCCTGCCCATATTGTCGAACTGGGGTGCGGCGCGACCAGTCTGGTGATTGCGCGTGCGCTGGACTTGCATGGCGACGGGATGCTGCACAGCTATGACCAACATCGCGATTTTGTCGATATAACGCGTGGATGGTTGGCCGATTATGGTCTTCACGCACAAATGCATCATGCGCCACTGGTTTCCGCGCCAGACGGATGGCCTGCTTGCTGGTACGATCTTTCAAAGCTTCCCGCGAGTATTGACATGCTCATCATTGATGGGCCTTCATGGAGCATCCATCCCTTTGTGCGCGGTGCTGCCGAAATTCTTTTCCCCCGCCTGTCTCCCGGTGCACTTATCCTGCTCGATGATGCCCTGCGCCCGGGGGAGCGTGCAATTGCGCGCCGTTGGAAAAAGACGTGGCCCGATATAGAGTTCAGACTCGATAAGCGCGGCACCAAAGGGACGTTGATAGGAATTAAGAGCAGGGATCGGAATTAAGAGCGGGGATCGGAATTAAGAGCGGGGATCGGAATTAAGAGCAGGGGTGGCAATTAGAGGCTGCGGGACTGGACAAGGCGCACGCGATGCCTAAGCTCTGACAGATGCGGTCTATTTTCCACAGATTTTCAATCGCTTTATGCTTGATTGCGCCTCTTACGGCCTGCGGACTCGCAGATGCCCATGTCATCCCCCCACCCACACCAACCAAAGCCATTGCAAAGGGCGATTTCATCTTGGTCGATAAATCGGATCGCGTGCTGATCGTGATGAAGGGCCGGACCGAAGTGGCACGCTTCACCGACATCAAATTTGGCGATGCGCCGGTCGGGCATAAACAGTTTGAAGGCGATGAAAAAACGCCTGAAGGCCGCTACATTATCGACGCGCGCAATCCGGGGAGCCGCTATCATCTCTCGCTCCACATCAATTACCCCAACACCGCCGACCGCGCCTTTGCTGCGCATCAGGGCAAGTCACCGGGCGGCGAAATTTTCATCCACGGCCAACCGAATGGCAGCCCGGTAAAACGCTTGCCGCATGACTGGACCGACGGTTGCATTGCCTTGAGCAATACGGAGATAAGAAAGCTGTGGGGGATGATTGCGGACGGGACGGAGATTGTGATCAGGCCGTAATCTCCCCTCCCTTCAGGGAGGGGTTGGGGGAGGGGCTGTCAAAGCATCCAAACAGGTCAGCTAAAACCAGAGCCCTCCCCGACTACGACTAAGAATTTTCTGCTTCGCTTCAAATTCCTAAGTCTCCGTTGCCCCTCCCGCAAGCGGGAGGGGAGAAATGCGACACCCGCCTTATTACCCAAGACAACCCCTTCATTTCGGCCTAAACCCCCCGCCATGAAACGTCCCTGGATTGTCATTGCCTGCGCTGCGATTATCGTCACCCTTGCGATGGGGGTGCGGCAGGGGTTTGGCTTGTTCCTGCCGCAAATGAGCGCCGCGCTCGACATTAGCCGCGCGAGTTTCGGGCTGGCGCTGGCGATCCAGAATTTGCTGTTCGGCCTCGTCCAGCCGTTCGTCGGGGCCGCCGCCGACAAGCATGGCGCAGGGCGCGTGGTCGCGGTCGGCACCGTGGTTTATGCGGCGGGGTTAGCGGGAGCGGCGCTCGCGACCAATGCGCTGGGCCTCCATATCAGCCTCGGCGCGCTGGTCGGCATGGCCTTGTCGGCGACAACTTTTGTGGTGGTGCTTGGCGCGGTCGGGCGCGTGGTTCCGCCTGAAAAGCGCAGCCTCGCCTTCGGGATTGTCACCGCGGGCGGCTCGCTCGGCCAGTTTCTGGTCGTGCCGGTCGCGCAAAAATTGCTCGCCGCTTTCGGCTATGTCGAAGCCCTCTATCTCCTCGCCGCGCTGGTTACGCTATGCCTGCCGCTGGCGCTGGGCGTTGCCGGAAAGCCTGCCGCGCATGATGCCGCTACGCACGGCCCCGCCCAATCGCTCCCTGAAGCCCTGCGCGAAGCCAGCGCCCATCGCGGCTATTGGCTCTTGAATATCGGCTTTTTCGTGTGCGGTTTCCATGTCGCCTTCATCGCGACCCACTTCCCCGCCTATCTCGACGATAAGGGGTTGGGCCTCAGCATCGGCGCGTCGGCGCTCGCGCTTATTGGCCTGTTCAATATTTTCGGCAGCTATATATTCGGCGTCAGCGGCGATACGCGCAGCAAGAAGCATTTGCTCTCCTTCATCTATGGCGGGCGGGCGGTGGTGATTGCGCTATTCCTGCTGCTCCCGCTCACCAAAATGAGCGCGCTCGCCTTTGCCGCTGCAATGGGCTTTTTGTGGCTCGGCACCGTGCCCTTGACGAGCGGATTGGTCGGGCAGATGTTCGGCATCCGATACCTTTCCACCCTTTATGGCATCGTGTTTTTGAGCCATCAGCTGGGCAGCTTCTTCGGCGCATGGGCCGCAGGCTTTATGTTCGACCTTTACGGCAATTATGACAGCGCATGGATCGCCTCGATCGCGCTGGGTGTGTTGGGGATGATCGTCAACATACCGATTAACGACAGACCGGTCGCGCGTTTGCAACAGGCGGGCGCACGATGAGCTTTCTGCGCCGCAATGCCGTGCATTTCGTGATGGGCGCGATCTTCATCGTGGCGGGCGTGGTCGGGCTTTATTTGTGGGATGAAGAGGCGCTCCCCATCTGGCTGAGCGGCGCGATCGCTTATTGCTTTTGAAGCGGAGCCGACCAGAAGCGGCGTTTAATAATCATAGGCATGTTCGAATTCGCCGCCTTCGGCCTTGACCGAGCGGATGGTGGAGAGGAGGTCGGGGACCGCGACGATAAGGCCAACGCGCTTCCATCCCGGACGGTCACCGAGCGGCATGGAGAGCAGGCTGCCTTCCAGCGGGCGCGCTTCCTGCCGCTGGAGGATGGTGAGGAAGATGCGGTCATTGCCGGCTATTTCCTGCAAGGTGACAGGCCGCGTCGCGAGCGTTTCGAGCATAGTGCTGAATATTTCATAGCGCGGCGCTTCGACGACCACATCCTTGCCCGCATGGCCGACCACCCGCGCCGGTGCCACTATCGCGGCAGCATCGTCCGGGGCCGATGCAATATAGCGCAAGGTCAGCTTGTCGCGGCCAAGCGTTGCCCCGCTCGCAGCGCCGATCAGCTTGGCATAGCCTGCCTTCACGCCATATTCGGCGGAGAGGGCAACCTGCCGTTCCAGATGGCGCACGCCATGCCCTTCGCTTCCCAGCGTCCATAATTTATCGAACGCGACGCCGAACGGGTAACGATACCAGGGCGTCTGGTGCATGAATGCGCCATAATTTTGCTGGATGCGCGCGGCGTAACGATCGTCGGGGCTATGCCATCCGCCCAGCCATTCGGCGAGACTGCCTATCGTATTTTCCCAAAAGGATTTGACCAGCATTTCGGCGGTAAAGCTCAACCCTATTGTATAGGTCATGACCTTGGCATCGCCCGCCGCGCTGTCTTGCCCGACCGCACGGTTGACCGCGCAATAGCTGGACCAAAAGCCTTTAATGTCGTCACCATAGCGATAGACGCTGGGCGGTTTGCCCGCCATCAAATGCCGCCCCAGACTGTCGGCGGAATAGACGATATGCCATTCGGGATAGGTGAGGAGCGTGCGCGCAAACGGGCGATGTTCGCCCGCCGGAAGGCGCGAGGCGGCATTGCTCCCCGCGATACTGCCACGCCCCGGCCGGCAGCCGGTTTCGATATAGAGAATCGGCGCCAGCACAAAGGCCGCAAGCCCGACGCCCAGCGCGATTAGAATTTTACCGCGCTTCCTCACGCAGCAGCAGCGGCAGGCCGCGCCGCCAATTTATAGCCGACCCAGATCGCTATTCCGCCAATCAGCAGATGCGGCAAATTGGCAAAAATGCGCGTCATCAAAGGGAGGTCGAGCGGGCCATAAAGGAAGATGCCGCCATCAAGATAGCCGCTCCCCGTGAACAGCCCCAATACGCCATCGGCAAAATAAAGCGGCCCGAACAAGCGGAAATAGAGGCGCGCGGCACCATAAGACAGCCACGCCGCAACCCCCGCCCAGATGCCCGATGCGAGATGCAGCGAATCATCATAAAGGTCGAGCTTGAACAGGCCGAACAAATTGCCGTCCGAATCATGGAAAGCGGGCACATAGCCAATCGCGACCACAAGGATGAACCCCAGAAAATATAAAAATCCGAACCGCCTTACCTTGTCCGTCATCATGCGCGCTCTCCTTCCCGCACCTTTAGTGTTTGATATTAACCGCGCATTGGCAAAGTGCAATCATCGCGCCCTCCCGCGTCCAAGCTGCGTTGACGTTTACAAGAATAACTGACATCACTGTCAGCCATGTTGCACAAGCTTGATCCGAATTTTTCCGCGGCTCCGCAAATTGCGCTCGACGATGTTGCGCGCGCGCGTGAGGCGGGCATCGGCTTCATCGTCAATAATCGCCCCGACGGGGAGGATCCGTCCGCGCCGCAAAGCGCCGATATTGAAGCGCGCGCCAAGGCCGAAGGGCTGGGCTATGCTTATATTCCGGTTACGCCGGGCGGCTTTACCCATGCGCAGGTCGATGCGCTGGAGGCGATATTGGCCGAACAGGCGGACAGGAATGTGCCGGTGCTGGGCTATTGCCGGTCGGGCACGCGATCGACCTTTTTATGGGCGCTCACCCGCGCGCGGATGGGCGATGATGTGGACAATATTGTCGCAAAAGCCGCGCAAAGCGGCTATGATGTAACGCCCATACGCGCGATGATGGACGCGCTCGCAAACGGATAGACGGCAGGCGCATGAACGAGCTTCTCATTTTTGCGGGGTCGCTCGTGGCCATAATATTTGTGAGCTGGCTGGTACGCCGGATCGGGCTGGGGCGCGACGCGCGGGTGACCAGCAAGGAACAGGCGATTGCGATTGCCGATAGCGTCATTTGCGGCTTTAACGGCACCGAAGCGGCACTCGACCGCGCAGGCTATGGCGCATTGGTGCGCAACGCAGCAGGACAGCAAATGCTGATCCGCGCGCATGGCAATTTCTTTGTCGGGCGGCTCATCGACACCAGTTTTTCCGGGCGGCTTTCGCAGACCAGCCTGACCCTTGAGTCCACCGACCGCCGTTTCGGGGCGACGACATTGGATCTGGGGAAAGACGCCCAAAACTGGACCGCCCGGCTTCGCGAGGTGTTATGATGATCGACAGCTCCGCCCTTCCCAATCCGACCACTTATGCGATCCCCGCCTTCATCCTCCTCATCCTCGTCGAGATGCTGGTCGCGCGGGTGAAGGACCGCAGCCGGTTCGAAGCGCGCGATACGCTGACCTCGCTGGGGCTGGGGTTGGGCAGCACGGTTGCGGGTTTGCTCACCGCGGGTGTGATTATCGGCATGGCGCAATGGGCCTATCAATATCGCCTGTTCGACATCGGCTTTGTGTGGTGGGCTTGGCCGCTGTGCTTTTTGCTCGATGACCTTGCTTATTATGCGTTCCACCGCAGCGCGCACCGGGTGCGCTGGTTCTGGGCGGCGCACGTCATCCACCATTCAAGCCAGCATTATAATCTTACGACCGCGCTCCGGCAGACATGGACCGGCTTTATCAGCTTCACCTTCCTGTTCCGCCTGCCGTTATTTTTCATCGGCTTTCCGGTCGAGATGGTGTTGTTCGTCGGCGGGCTTAACCTCATCTATCAATTCTGGATCCATACCGAAGCGATTGGCCGGATGCCGCGCTGGTTCGAAGCGGTGATGAACACGCCGTCGCACCACCGCGTCCACCACGCCACTAACCCGCAATATCTGGATTCCAACTATGCGGGCGTGTTCATCATCTGGGACCGGATGTTCGGCACTTTTGTGCCCGAAAGCGACGATGAAAAAATCCATTATGGCATCGTCAAAAATCTGGGCAGCTTCAACATAATATGGGCCGCATTCCATGAATGGGTCGGGATTGCCAAAGATGTGTGGCACGCGCCCACGCTTGGCGCGAAATGGAATTATATGGTGAAGCCGCCGGGCTGGAGCCACGACAATAGCCGCGACACCAGCGAGACCATAAAGGCCCGCTGGCGCGAACTACAGACCGCACATCAACAGGCGGCAAAAGGGGAGAATGCAGAAACATGGACAGTTATGACATCATCGTCATCGGAGGAGGTTCCGCCGGGAGCGCCGTCGCCGGTCGTTTAAGCGAGGATCCGGCGCTTTCGGTGTGCCTCATAGAAAGCGGCGGGAGCAACGATAACTGGCTTATCAAAACACCCGGGATGCTTGCCAAAGTCCCCGAAGCTTCGAATTACCGTTATGATACGGTGCCGCAAAAGCATCTGGATGGCCGCATCGGCTATCAACCGCGCGGGCGTGGCCTTGGCGGATCGAGCGCGATCAATGCGATGCTTTATGTGCGCGGCAATGCGTGGGATTATGACAATTGGGCGGCGCTTGGCTGTGACGGCTGGGCGTGGGACGATGTCCTCCCTTATTTCAAACGCGCCGAACATAATGAGCGCGGCGGCGATGCGCTCCACGGCAGCGGCGGCCCGCTCAACGTCATGGACCAGCATTATGCCAACCCCGCCTCGACCGCTTTTGTCGAAGCGGCGGCACGGCTGCAACTGCGCCGCAACGATGATTTTAACGGCGCCGAGCAAGACGGGTTCGGTCTTTATCAGGTCACGCAAAAGGGCGGCGAACGTTGGTCGGCGGCGCGCGCTTATATTGATCCGGCGCGCGGGCGCAAAAACCTCCATATCCGTACCGATACGCTGGTGCATCGCCTGCTGGTCGAAGACGGCCGCGCCACCGGTGTGATGGTCGAACGCGGCGGAAAACAGGAAGTCTTGCGCGCCGCCCGCGCGGTCATCCTGTCTGCCGGAGCCTTTGGCAGCCCGCAAATTCTCCAGCTTTCCGGCCTTGGCCCCGCGCAGCATTTGCAGGACATGGGCATAAATGTCCTTGCCGACCGCCCCGCCATCGGCAGCGACCTCCAGGACCATTGCGACTATGTGCTGGGCTATGAAACAGACAGCCGCGACCTGATCGGGCAAAGCCTGCCGGGGCTGGTGTCGATTATCGGTTCGGTACTGCGCCACCGGCTCAACCGCACCGGCATGATGACCACGCCTTATGCCGAAAGCGGCGGCTTCTGGCGCGTGCGTCCCGATGCCCCCGCGCCCGATGTGCAATATCATTTTGTCCCGGTGGTGCTGGAAGATCATGGCCGGACCGTGGTGAAATCCCATGGCTTTTCGGTGCATAGCTGTGTGCTGCGGCCCGAAAGCCGCGGCACGGTGCGGCTGGCGGGCAAGAATGCGGCGATGGCACCGGCTATCGACCCCAATTTCCTGTCTGACGAGCGCGACATGGCGTTGATGCGCGATGCGGTGCGCTTGTGCAAACGCATTTGCGAGAGCGCCCCGCTTGCCGATTATCAGGGGCGCGACCGTCATCCGATCGACTATAATAATGACGCCGAGCTGGACGCGATGATCCGCGCGCGCGCCGACACCATCTACCATCCGGTCGGCACCTGCCGCATGGGTAATGATGCGGATGCGGTGGTCGACCCGCATTTGCGCTTGAACGGGGTGAAGGGGCTTTATGTCGCAGACGCTTCAGTGATGCCGCGCCTCGTGTCGGGCAATACCAATGCGCCCAGCATCATGATCGGCGAACGCTGCGCCGATTTTGTAAAGGCGGATTTGCGGGGGTAACCGGCCGCCGCTTTATCCGGCAGTCGGTCAATCTACAAATCTATATATCCTGTAAAAATTGGCCGGGGTTTTGCTGCCCCGGCCCAGGTGGTTCGCAGGAGGAACCTCGGGGTGGCGGCGGTCTTCTGGTCGAGACCGCCGCCAGAGTTTCATGAAGAGGTCAGCGCCTCCCTCAATAATTATAGGCACGTTCGCCATGCTCGGCGAGGTCAAGACCTTCGCGCTCGGCGTCGGGACTGACGCGCAAACCTGTCACCAGCTTGGCTCCATAGATGGCAATCAGCGTGCCGATGCTCGCCCAGATAATCGTGGTCAAAGTCGCCAATGCCTGCACGCCAAGTTGCGCGGCGATACCGGTTGATCCGTCGCCGGGGCCTCCGAACATCGGGGCATAGACAATGGCGGTGCCGAGCGCGCCGACAATGCCGCCAACGCCGTGAATGCCGAACGCATCAAGCGCATCGTCAAAGCCGAGCTTGGGCTTTAATTTGCTCACCACAAAGAAACAGACAAGCGAGGCGATGCCGCCGAGCATAATCGCGCCCAATGGCCCGCTATTGCCCGCCGCCGGCGTGACCGCGACAAGCCCTGCAATAATCCCCGAACAAAAACCGAGCGCCGAACCTTTATGGCCGACCACCCGCTCGACTGCCATCCACACAAGGCCGCCTGCCGCGGTCGCAACGAAGGTGTTAATCATCGCCAGCCCCGCCGAGCCATTGGCTTCGAGCGCGGAGCCTGCGTTAAAGCCGAACCAGCCTACCCACAGCAGGCCCGTGCCGACCGCCGTCATCGTCAGCGAGTGCGGGGCGAGCGCCTCTTTCTGGTAACCGATGCGCTTGCCGAGCACGAGGCAGGCGACCAGCGCCGACACGCCCGCATTGATATGCACCACCGTGCCACCCGCAAAATCGAGCGCACCCATTTCAAAGAATAAGCCGCCCGATGCCCACACCATATGCGCGATGGGGAAATAGACGATGGTGAGCCAGATCGCGACGAATATCAGGACAGCGGCAAATTTCATGCGCTCGACCACCGATCCCAGCACCAGCGCGGCGGTGATCGCGGCGAAGGTCATCTGGAAGCTCACAAACACATATTCGGGGATCGCGACGCCTTCGGTGAAGGTTGCGGCGGTCGTATCGGGCGTGACGCCTGCAAGAAACGCCTTGCCCAGCCCCGCGACAAAAGGCTTGAGGCCGTCCGGCGCATCCGGTCCGAACGCCATGCTATAACCATAAGCGACCCAGATGAGCATTGCGAGCGCGGCGCTCACACCAATCTGCGTCATCACCGACAGCATATTTTTGGCGCGCACCAACCCGCCATAAAAAAGCGCAAGGCCGGGGAGGATCATCAGCAACACCAATAGGGTGGCCGTCATCATCCACGCGGTATCGCCTTTGTTGACCGTCTCGGCCACCGGCGCTGCGGCGCTCTGGGCGAAAGCGGCGCTGCTTGCGCCAAGGGCCGCAACCCCGCTCCCTATCCGCGCAAAGGTCATTCGCTTCATTCTTGTCCCCTTTTCTCTGCGTCTGTTCACCTATGATGCAGTGCAACATGCGTGCCAGCAGCGTGGGGGCGCGGAAAAAAGCGATGAAAATTACAAGAAGCGGATGCCCGGCGATCAAAAGCTGTGCAAGTGCGGCGCGTCCTGCCTAATTTTTAGGCAGGAGCGGCAGGAGTAGCCGCGGGCAACATGATTTCCGCCCAGATCGGCAGATGGTCGGATGCGCGCGCGGCAGTGATGCTGTGATGCACGCCATATTCCCCCACTTCAATGTCGGTAGAGAGGATGATGCGGTCCAGCTCGCCCACCGGGCGACGGCTGTGGAAGCTGCGCCCCGTGCGCAAGACGCGGTGATCGACCCCGAAATCCTTAAGGCAGCCACGATTGGTCCATTCGTTGAGGTCACCCATCATGATGGTCGGCATCGGGCGACCGGTCGCGGCGAGATGGTTGAGCAGGGCTTTGACCTGACGCCGCCGCCACAGGCCGGACAGGTCAAGATGCATCCCCACCACGCGCACCGGCGTGCCGTTGATCGACAATTCCGCCAGCACCGCCCCGCGCGGTTCGAGCGTCGGCAGATAGACCGGTTCGCAATGGTCGACGACCACCTCTTTTTTGACAAGGATGGCATTGCCGTGCCAGCCGATACTGTCCGGACGCATATCAAGCGCAACCGCCTTATACGGACTATAGTCTTCGAGCATCCCCACCGGAATCGCCGCCGCCCGCCCGCCAAAACGGCGGTCGGCTTCCTGCAAGGCTATCACATCGGCATCCAGCTCGCGCAGCACCTCCAGCGTGCGTTCCGGACTGCGCTTGCGGTCGAGGCCGATGGCCTTGCGGATATTATAGCTGGCAACTTTGATGGTCATGGAAGGCGATGGGATATCTTATGCTTTTGCAGTTCACCATGATTAAAACGGTTTGGCGGGGATTAGTTTCCCCTGCGCTTGCGGTGCGCGGGAGTGCGGGCGGGATTTTTTGAAACTCACGCGAAGACGCGAAGGCGCGAAGATTTGGGGGGTGCGGATTTTTTCACGCAGAGACGCAGAGATTAGGGAGGCGCAGAGGGGATGTGTTGACCGGCACGGTCCTGCCTTGCGCCCGACGCAATATTGGTCCGCATAATATTATATTATTCGCACGGAGGCGCGGGGGCGCGGAGATTTTGAGAGATGGGGGGAGCTTGGTGGCGTACAGTGAAAGATGTTGGATGCAGTAAAGAGAGAGGGGGGGTGGAAGGAAAGAGAGGCTCCCCCTCCCCCGTTCGCCCTGAGTAGCCTCCGTCAGGAGGCGTATCGAAGGGTGCTTGGAATAGATATTACGGATGGGGTGTTGGGCGTAAAAAGATGCTTCGATACGGCTCTTGCGAGCCTACTCAGCACGAACGGAATTTTTCAATTCCAGCACCTCTACGCCTCTGCGTGAACCAAAAAATCTCCGCGCCTCAGCGCCTCCGCGCGAATCTGCTTAAAAACCTCCCCCGTCACCGCAAGAATCCGGAAATCTCCGCACACACCGCGCAAAGCCTCTACCAATTCTCCCCTTGCGCAATCGCGTCTGCTTCGCCGTCGCGGTCGGTGCGGCCGAGCGCCTGGTTGCGGTGGGGGAAGCGGCCGAAGCGGTCGATCATGTCATAATGGGCTTGCGCATATTGGCCATAATCGGGGTTGATGCTGTTCATGAGGCGCAGCGAAGCGCGCTGGTCGTCCATATCCTCGCTATGTTCAAACGGCATATAGAGGAAGGCACGGGCGTCATCACTTAACCCTTCATCAAAGCCCTTATCCACCGCCCCGCGCGCGATTTGCACCGCCAATTGGTCGGTCGCAAAGGCTTCGGCCTGCTTGCGGTAAAGATTGCGCGGGATCTGGTCGAACAGGATGATTGCGGCGCGCGCGGTATCGGGGTCGGTCAGAAAGTGGCTGGCGGGGAGGCTACGCAAAGCCTCGCGCCACGGCGCAAACGGCTCGCATTTGGCATCGAAGGCGGGGCCGCCGCCGAACCAGTCACTTTGTCCATGCCCGTCAAACCAGAAGGCCAATATCTGGCGCGCCCAATCGGCGGGCACGCTGTCGGGGGAGATAAAGCCATCCTCCGGCTGTTCGTCATCATAGCTCATGCGGCGGTGCCTCCGACGGTCAAGCCTTCGAGCAGCAAGGTCGGCTGGCCGACGCCTGCGGGGACGGATTGCCCGCCCTTGCCACAAATGCCGATGCCTTCATCGAGCGCCATATCATTGCCGATGCCCTTGACCTTGGTGAGCGCGGTCGGGCCATCGCCGATAAGCGTTGCGCCCTTGATCGGCGCGCCCAGCTTGCCATTTTCAATCGCATAGGCTTCGGTGCAGGAGAAAACGAATTTGCCCGACACAATATCGACCTGCCCGCCGCCAAAGCTCACCGCATAAATGCCTTTTTTGACGCGGCTCATCAGTTCGGCGGGATCGTCCTGCCCCCCGCGCATGAACGTGTTGGTCATGCGCGGCATCGGCGCATGGGCGTAATTTTCGCGGCGGCCATTGCCGGTCGCGGGCACGCCCATCAACCGCGCGTTTAGCCGGTCCTGCATATACATTTTGAGGATACCGTCTTCGATCAGGATATTTTCCTGCGTCGGCGTGCCTTCATCGTCAATCGACAGCGAGCCGCGCCGGTCCATGATCGAGCCATCATCGACCACGGTGACGCCGGGGGCCGCTACCCGCTCGCCGATACGCCCCGAAAAGGCCGAAGTGCCCTTGCGGTTGAAATCGCCTTCAAGGCCATGACCGACCGCTTCATGAAGCAACACGCCGGGCCAGCCGGGGCCGACTAGCACAGTCATTTCGCCCGCAGGCGCATCGACCGATTCCAGATTGACGAGCGCCTGGGCAAGTGCCTTGTCGACCGCGCGCTCGGCGGTCGCATCTTCGAACAATGTGCCATAAAGATAGCGCCCGCCAATGCCGAATGACCCGCTTTCGCGGCGGCCATTTTGTTCGACCACAATCGCGACATTCAAGCGCACCATCGGGCGGATGTCGGTGGCAAGAAAGCCATCGGCGCGGACGATTTCGACCACGCTCCACGATCCGGCCAGCACGGCGGAGACTTGGCTCACGCGCGGGTCTTTGGCGCGGGCGAGCGCGTCGATCTTCTGGCACAAGGCAACCTTGTCGGCGAACGGCACCAACTCCAGCGGATTGCCGTCGGTATAAAGATGGCGGTTGGTATATTGCGGGGCGGGCGAAGGCGTGGCGTTTGCCGGATCGAGCAGCGCCAGCGTATCCGCAGCGCGGCGGATCGCGGCCTCCGAAATTTCATTGGCATGGGCAAAGCCGGTCATCTCGCCGGTCACGCCGCGCAGGCCAAAGCCGCCATTGGTCGAATAATCCGCAGCTTTCAAGCGCCCGTCATCGAACACGAAACTTTCGTTGGCGGTATATTGGAGATAAAGTTCACCATCATCGGTGCGGCGAAGCGCCTCTGCCGTCAGCCGCTTGGCGGCATCGGGGTCCAACATGCCGGGACGATAGAGAAAATGGCGCGGGTCAGTCGAAATTATATCGGTCATAAAAGCCGATATAGGTAGGCGCGCAAGATGTGGCTAGAGTTAGTTAGCGGCTTTCCGCCCTTAACAAACAGGGAGGATTAACCTCAGCCCAGATCGGCGGGGCCGCCTTGCAGCACGAAGCGGCGGTCGCAATAGCCACATTCGACATAGCCTTTTTCGTCGATTTCCAACCACACGCGCGGATGGCCGAGCGTGTCTCCGCCCGGAATATCGGTTGCGCCGTCGCAGGACACGCGGGCTTTGGTCACACGAAGGGTTTCAGGAGGCTGGATCTGGGTCATAAACGCGCCTTTAGCAAAGCGATTTTGCGCCCGCAATCCTCTATCACTCGACATAGTTTAAGGCTATCAGAAGCCCATGAGCCTTTACCAACCCGATCCCAGCGCCCCCAGCCGCATCCTTCCCGATCTTGGCAATGCTATCGAGATTGATAATCTCGGCAAAACCTATGCAGGTGGCAAGCGCGCATTGGATGGCGTGAGTTTCAACGTCCCGCGCGGGCAGATTTTCGGTCTGCTCGGCCCCAATGGCGCGGGCAAATCGACGCTCATCAATATATTGGCGGGGCTTGTGAACCGCACCAGCGGCACCGCGCGCATCTGGGGCTTCGACATTGGCGACCAGCCCCGCAATGCCAAGGCGTCGATCGGCATTGTGCCGCAGGAAATCTTGTTCGACCCCTTTTTCACCCCGTTTGAAACGCTGGAGATACAGGCCGGGCTTTATGGCGTCCCCAAGGATGAGCGCATCAGCATGGACTTGCTGCGTGCGGTCCATCTGGAGGATAAGGCCAATGCCTATGCGCGCACGCTTTCGGGCGGCATGAAGCGGCGCTTGCTGGTCGCCAAAGCAATGGTCCATTCGCCGCCGATCATCGTGCTCGATGAACCGACCGCGGGGGTCGATATCGAGCTTCGCCAACAGCTTTGGGACTATGTGCGCCAGCTTAACAAGGAAGGCGTGACGGTGGTGCTGACGACGCACTATCTCGAAGAAGCCGAAGAATTATGTGACCGCATCGCGATCATCAATCATGGTCGCCTCATCACCGACAAGCCGACCCGCGAGCTTGTGAATATGGCGCGCGAGAAAGTGATCGAGGTCACGCTCGACAATGATGTCACCGCGCTCCCCGCCCACGCCGCCTTTGAAAAAATCGAACAACAGGGCGAGCGCACGCTGGTCATCACCTATAATAAAGACAAGGCCAGCGCGGGCGAGGTATTGGCCGCGATCCAGCAGCAACCGGGCGTTTCCATCGTCGATGTCTCGACCCGCGAGGCCGATTTGGAAGATGTGTTCCTGAACCTCACCCGCGAGGCGGTCGCGGCGTGAAAGTGTGGCTCGCCTTGCTATTGGCCGGGGTGAGCGGGGCGGCGGGCGCGTCAACGCCACCGGAAGAGCGGGTCTATATCATCCCGACCCCGGTTGAAACCACGCCCGATGTAGAACGCTATATCAGCTTTGCCGCACCGCACCGATGCGGCACGTCTGCGGCTTTTGAGGCATTGCTCTGGGCGATGTTGCCGACCGACGGGACGCAGATGATCGAACCGCCGGTCCCCGACCTTCCCATGTCCTTTGCCAAGGTCGCGCCGTCGCTAAAGCTTACACGCACCGAAGGCGGCCTGCGTCAAGCGACGCTCGAGATGAACCATAAGTGGCACGGGCTGCGCTTGAAACAGATTGCGCGCTGGATGGGCAATAATCTGGATGCCGAAGGTTTCACGCTGGAATTCGCCAATAGCGAAGCGGATGTGCGCGCGGTATTGAACCGCATCGGCTTTGCCTTGCCCGATGAAGGCGGCAAGCAATTGGGGCAAGAATTGCCGCTCTATATCCGTTTGATCCCTCTCGCGGGCGGACGGACTATACTGTCCTGCGGGACATAAGCGCGGGATATTAACGCCCCTATCACTCCCCGGATTTTGCCGTTATCACGCCTATGACAAAGATGTGACTATGATCGCATGGTCATAGGATAAGGACAGGATTGCGGGCGCGTGAGCGACACTATTTCAAACCATGATGTGCTGATTATCGGTTCGGGGGCAGCGGGACTGACGGCGGCGATTACGCTCGCCAAGACGCATAAGGTGTTGGTCATGGCCAAGGGCGCGCTCGATTCCGGCGCGACCGGATGGGCGCAAGGCGGCATTGCGGCGGTGCTGGAGCCGGGCGACACGTTTGAATCGCATATCAATGATACGATGATTGCGGGCGCAGGCCTCAATGACCGCGAAACCGTGGAGTTTGTTGTCGAAAATGCGCCCGCCGCTATCGAGCGGCTGGCCGCGCTCGGCGTGCCGTTCAATGAAGGCCATGATGATTTCGGCGACCGCTGGCATTTGACGCGTGAAGGCGGGCATAGCCACCGCCGCATCGTCCATGTCGATGACGCGACCGGCTGGGCGGTGCAAAAGGCTTTGGAAAAAGCCGCCGATGCCAACCCCAATATCACGCTTATGCCGGACATGGTCGCCATCGACCTCATCACCGGCAAGCATCAGGTCGATTATTCGGGCGAGGGCCGTGTGTGGGGCGTTTATGCGTTCAACACCAAGACCAAGCGCGTCGAAGCCTTCACCGCGCGCGCGACAATTTTGGCAACCGGCGGGGCTGGCCGTGCCTATCTGTTTTCGACCGCCCCGCGCGGAGCGACCGGCGACGGCATCGCAATGGCGTGGCGCGCAGGCTGCCGCGTCTCCAACATGGAAATGATGCAGTTCCACCCGACCTGCCTGTATAATCTGGAGGTCAAAAACTTCCTGATTACCGAAGCGGTGCGCGGCGAGGGCGGGCATCTCGTGCTACCGCCGGGCGTCCCGGGCGCGGGCGAACGCTTCATGGCGCGCTTTGACCCCGAACGGATGGAGCTGGCCCCGCGCGATGTGGTGGCGCGCGCGATTGACCATGAGTTGAAACGGCTTGGGCTGGACTTTGTCCATCTCGACATCAGCCATCAGGATCCGGAATTTGTAAAGCACCACTTCCCGAACATCTATAACCGGCTCCTGCCGCTTGGCATCGACATCACCAAAGACCCGATTCCGGTGGTCCCCGCACAGCATTATACGTGCGGCGGGGTCAAAATCGACCTTCATGGCCGCACCGATTTGCCGGGGCTTTATGCAGCGGGTGAGGTCAGCGAAAGCGGCCTCCACGGCGCAAACCGCTTGGCGTCGAACAGCCTGCTCGAATGTTTCGTGTTCGGGGAAGCGGCGGCACAGGATATTGCCAGCCAATGGGACAGCCTCCCCGCCCCGCCGCCCATTTTGGGCTGGGACGAAAGCCGCGTCACCGACAGCGACGAAGAGGTGATCGTCCAGCATAACTGGAAAGAAATCCGCCGCTTCATGTGGGACTATGTCGGCATTGTGCGCACCAATAAAAGGCTGGAGCGCGCGATGCACCGCATCAATTTGCTGTCGAGCGAGGTGGACGAATATTACGGCAATTTCCGCGTCACGCCCGATTTGATCGAGTTGCGCAACTTGCTCGAAGTCGCGCGGCTGATTGTGCGCTCGGCGTTGAAACGCAAGGAAAGCCGGGGGTTGCATTATACCACCGACTATCCCGACACCCTGCCGGTGCCGCAGGATACGGTGTTGATCCCGTGAATCTCCGCTTTGCATATAATCCGTTAGTGCTGAGCGTGTCGAAGCACGGGGTGGCATACTGACAACCGCCCTTCGACAGGCTCAGGGCTAGCGGGTAGAAATCAAGGAAACAGTCGACGATGCGCCAATATCTCCTCCTCCCCCTCCTTCTCCTCACCACCCCCGCGCTCGCGCAGCAATCGCCGGAGAAGGTTGCCGCTGACGTCCTTGCGAAAACGCCCGTTATCGACGGGCATAACGACCTCGCCGAACAGGTGCGTGATTTATACGGCAATGACTGGTCGAAGATTGACCTACGCGGCCTTTCCCCCGACGCGCTCGCCAAGGTGCATAGCGATATTCCGAGCATCCGGGCAGGCAAACTTGGCGGGCAATTCTGGTCGGTTTATGTCGATGCGAAACTCCCGCCCTTGGAAGGCATGAAGGCCGTGCTTGAACAGATTGACGGCATCGACCAGATGGCCGCGCGCTATCCCGATACGTTCAAGCTCGTTACTAACACACGCGATTTTGAAGCGGCGATGAAGGCGGGCAAGGTCGCCTCGATGAAGGGCATGGAAGGCGGCGGCGCGATTGCCAATTCGCCCGCCGTGTTGCGCCAATTTTATAATCTCGGCGTGCGCTATATGACGCTCACCCACAACAGCACGATTGATTGGGCGGATAGTTGTTGCGACGCGCCCAAGAGCGATGGCCTGTCCCCGCAAGGCGTCGCGCTCATCAAGGAAATGAACCGCATCGGCATGATTGTCGATCTGTCGCACACCTCCGAAGCGACGATGAACGACGCGCTCGACGCGACCGCCGCGCCGGTGCTGTTCACCCACAGCAATGCCAAGGCCATCGACCAGCATCCGCGCAATGTCTCCGACGCGGTGCTGGCGCGCATGAAACAGAATGGCGGGGTCGTGATGGTGACCTTTGTGCCGGGCTTTCTGTCCCAAGCCGTGCGCGATTTCGACATTAAACAGGAAGGCGCGGAGGCTGAACTCAAGATGCGCTACACCGGCGATCCGGCAGGCGCGAAGGCTGCCATAGACCAATGGCGCAACGCAAACCCGCGCCCGAGAGCGAGCATCAAGGATGTGGCCGACATGATCGACCATATCGTCAGGCAAGCTGGCATCGACCATGTCGGCATCGGCGGCGATTTTGGCGGCGTGTCGATCCTGCCCGACGGATTGGGCAATGTGTCCACCTATCCGGCTCTGTTCACCGAACTGGCGCGGCGCGGCTATAGCAAGACGGATTTGGCCAAGATTGCGCAAGGCAATGTGCTGAGGGTGATGCGCGCAAATGAAGCGGTCGCGGCCAAGTTGCAGGGCGGGAAGTAAAGAGGGTTTTGCGGGGCTGCGGGGGGAGCGTGCCTTCTCCCTTCCCGCTTGCGGGACGGGTTGGGGGAGGGTTTGTCTTTCAACCGCAGCGTAAATTTCTGCCCGCCCCCCGACGCAACATTATAACAACCCGTCCCCCGCCAGACTCGGCTCGTCGCAAAGCTTTTGGCGCACCCTGTCATTGCCATGACGCGCCGTTAAGGATTTGCTCACATCGCAATTCTTAACTGTCGGGGCATGATGGTGACTTTCACGCGTTCGCCGATGGCCATGTCCGGGGCCGTCTGCCTGTTTCTTTCCGCCTGTGTGGCGCCTTCGACCACGCCGCCTGCGGCCTATGCGCGCGCGCTGGAAGCCAAGCAGGGGCAGGGCGATATTCTGCCCTATTTTATCCGCAATGGGGAAGCCGCAGCGCCTGCCCCGAAGCCCGTGCCTGCGCCGCAACCCCGCCCCGCACAATATCAGGCGAGCGCGCCCTATAATCCGCCGCCCGCAGCAAACCCCGCGCCGCAGCGGCCCGTGGCCTATCCGCCCGTCTATCCGCCGGTAAACCAGCCCCAGCCGCACCCCGCCCCCCAACCGCTTCCGCAACCCCAGCCGCTCCCGCAACCGCCAGTCTATAGCCCGCCGCCGCCGCCTGCGCCGGTTTATGCGCCGCGCCCCTACACGCCGACACCCGGTGGCAAGGTCGGCTACAGTAATCCCGCGCCGCAATTGAAGCCGCAGCTTTTCGAGCTATGGAAAAACTTCCCCGGCAAGACCGGCATTGCGGTGCGGCGCATTGATGGCGACTGGTCGCTGTCCGAACGCGGCAACGAATTGTTCCCGCAACAAAGCGTGTCGAAATTCTGGGTCGCGATGACCATTTTCGACAAGATCGATAAAGGTCAGGTGAGCCTCGACGATGATGTGAAAATCGGCATGGAGGACCTGACTTTGTTCCACCAGCCGATCCGCGCGCGGGTGCTGCGTGAAGGGACGATCCGCGTCAAGGTGCGCGATCTCCTCGAAATGTCGCTGACCAAGAGCGATTGCACCGCCAATGATTCGCTGCTGCGCCATGCCGGTGGCCCGCAAGCGGTGCGCGCATTCCTGCGCGCCAAGGGCATCAGCAATGTCCGCTTCAGCGAAGGCGAACGGCATATGCAAAGCACGATTGCGGGGCTGACATGGCATCAAAGCTATTCGCTCGGCAATAATTTCGAAGTCGCGCGCTCGAAGGTGCCGGGCGAAACCCGCCAGCGCCTGCTTAACAATTATGTGCAAGACCCGATTGACGGCGCATCGCCCGAAGCGATTGCGCAGGCGCTGGCGCGGTTGGCGCGCGGCGAATTGCTGTCGCAAAATTCGACCGAGCGGATGCTTGCCATCATGTCGCGCACCACCAGCGGCCCGATGCGGTTGAAAGCGGGCCTGCCCTCCGGCTGGCGCTTCCTCCACAAAACCGGCACCGGCCAAGTCTATGGCTCGATGCAGACCGGCTATAATGATGTCGGCATCGCCACTGCGCCCGACGGCACCCGCTATGCGGTGGTGGTGATGATGGGCTCCACCTTCTCCCCTATCCCCGAACGGATGCGCATGATGCAGGGCGTCAGCCGCGCGGTCGCCAATGCGCATGTGAAATAGGGGCGTCCACCCCCGCAATCATAAAATTAGCACTTGCGGCGCATCCGCCATTGCGGCTTTGCTGGCCGTATGAGTATCGCCCTGCCCTGTCCCGCTTGTGAACGCGTGCGACCATGTCCCGCCTGCTGATCTTCGGCCCCGGCTATAGCGGCCGCCGCATAGCGGCGTTGGCAGAAGCGCGCGGGTGGGACATCGACTTTGTCGACCGCCCGCGTTTTGACGATATGGAAAGTGTCCGCGCGAGCATCCGGCAGGCAACCCATATCCTCTCCACCGTCCCGCCCCTCGGCGCCCATGATCCGGTGCTGACGCTTTACGGAGAGGCCATTGCGCTCGCGCCCGCTTATTGGGTCGGTTATCTGTCCTCGACCGGTGTTTATGGCGATGCACGCGGCGGGTGGTGTGACGAAAGCACCCCGCTGGACGGCCAGCGCAGCGCACGGGTGCGGGCTGACAGGGCATGGGCGGCTTTGCGCGAAGAGGTGCGCATCTTTCGTCTGCCCGGCATTTATGGGTCCGGCCGCTCTGTTATCGACAAGCTGAAAGACGGCACAGCGCACCGCATTGATGCGCCCGGCCATATTTTCAGCCGCATCCATGTCGATGATCTGGCGCGCGGAGTAGTCGCGAGCTTTGCCGGGCCTTCGGGGGTTTATCATCTTGCAGACGATCACCCCGCGCCGCAAAGCGATGTGATTGCTTATGGCGCGGCCTTGCTGGGGATAGAAGCGCCGCTACCGGAGCCGCTTGAAAGCGCCCCGCTGACACCGATGGCGCGTAGCTTCTATGCCGCCTCGCGCCGCATCGCCAATGGCAAAGCGCGGCGGATATTGGGCTGGCGGCCACGCTACCGGAGCTATCGCGAAGGGCTTATGACCTGCCTGTAACAGACAGGCATCGGGTCAGATCATTCCCGGCGGTATAACACCAAATGTGCGGTGTCTTCGGCCTCTTCATCCGGAAAAATTTCCCGCAGGATTTTGAAGCCCAATTTGCGCGCGACCTTATCCGAAGCGACATTGCCGAATTCGATCATGCAGCCCAAAGGTTGCTTGCCGAAGGTGCGTTCGAACCAGTCGATTGTGCCTTCCATCGCTTCGGTCGCATAGCCTTTGCCCCAATGGTCCTGGGCGATAATCCAGCCGGCTTCGGGGAGGAAATCAAAGTCTGCGCCATGCCCGCGCGCGGTGCGGAAAATACCGCAGGTGCCGACAAAAGCGCCCGTCTCCTTTTCTTCGACCATCGCAATGCCATAGCCGAACAGCATCCAACTCCCCGCATTGCGCATCAACCGGTTGAAACTGTCGGTCATGCAGGGTTCGGCGAGCGCAAGATAGGTGCGCATCGCGGGCGGTTCGGTCAGCGCATGGATGAGGACTTCATCCCCGGCCATCGGGCGGCGCATCCGCAGCCGGTCGGTTTCAAATTCATAAGCCGGGGCATCGCGCATGGGAAAGCCTTATAAAATCGGGGAAAGCCTTATAAAAGATATTCAGCGGCGTGGATCAACACGCCCACCAGTCCGCCGACCAAGGTGCCGTTGATGCGGATAAACTGCAAGTCGGGCCCGACCGTGGTTTCGAGCCGGTTGACGATGGTGCCGGTGTCCCAACTGCGCACCGTATCGGACACCAGCCGCACAATATTGCCGCCATAGGCCGCCGCGCCGCCAACCACCGCACGGCGCGCAAAGCGGTTGATCGTGCGTTTCAGCACCTCGTCCTGTTGCAAGGTTGCGCCCATTTGCTGGAGCGCCTCGCCCAGCTTTCCGGCCAGCACCGTATCGGGGTCGCGCGCGGCTTTAAGGAGCGCGGTGCGGCCTTGTTCCCACAATCCGTCAATCCAGCCGGTGACCGCCGGATTTTCCAGCAATTCGTCGCGGAAATCGCTGACCTTCTTTTGCATCTTCTTGCTATGCTGCAAATCCTTGGCGAGTTTTTGCAGCGCCTCTTCGGCTTTCAAGCGGAACGGATGGTCGGGGTCTTCGGTCATTTCGGTGAACAGCTTATGGAGGCCGTTCACAATCGAATTGGCGATTTTTTCGTCAATCCCGACAAAACGCATCAGCGCGTTAGTGCGCTCATGCACCATGTCGCGCAATATATGTTCATTTTCATCGAGCGCTTTAGCGAGCCAGCCGACCATCGAATCAATCACGGGCTGATGCTTGTCCTCCTTCATCCCCGCCGCGAGGGCTTGGCCGAGGAGAGGCGCAATATCGAGCCGCCGGATCTGGTCGGCAATCGCGGTTTTGACCATGCCGCCAAGCCGCTCTTCATCAAGCGCGCCCATCATATCGGCCAAGAGCCGCGAGGCGCCCACCCGCATCCGCCCTTCGCCGCCCGAAGGCGAGGCCAGAAATTTGCCCGCAGCCCCCGCAATATCGACGCTCTGCATCCGCCGCGCGATGACATTGGGGGTGAGGAAATTATCCTTGAGGAACAAAGCGAGCGTATCGCCGATACGGTCCTTGTTGCGCGGAATGATCGCGGTGTGCGGGATGGGAAGGCCAAGCGGATGCCGGAACAAAGCCGTCACCGCGAACCAGTCGGCAAGGCCGCCGACCATTGCCGCTTCGGCAAAAGCGCGGACAAAGCCGATGGCGGGGTGGACGTGCCGGAAATAAGTGGTCGCGATGAAAACCAGCGCCATCACCACCAGCAAACCGGTCGCAACCCAGCGCACATTAAGCCCGCCCGTCGGAACCTCGACCGATAATTTCGGCATATTAAGCGCCATCGGCGCGCGGGGGACTGGCCTTTTCACACTCACCTAAATGATTGAAGCGCGAAAGCGTTGCAAGGCAAAAGGGGCTAACGCACGCGTTGCCCCCTCCTCCCCAGCGGTCAAACTCACTCGGCCGGCTGCGGTTCGGGATGCGGCGGAAGCCCGCCATGCATCCGCGATTCGCGATACTGCTCTTCATCGGGCCCGCTGGTGATAATCTTACCTTTGAACAGCTTCGACAAACGCTTTTCCATGCCATCGGCAAGGCTGAACGCGGCGGGAACGATAAGCAAGGTGAGCACGGTCGAGACGATCAGCCCGCCGATCACGGTTGTCCCCATCGGCGCGCGCCACGCCCCGTCGCCGGAGAGCGACAGAGCGGTCGGCACCATGCCCGCCGCCATCGCCACGGTGGTCATCACAATCGGCTGCGCGCGCTTATGGCCCGCGTCGATAATCGCTTCCTTCTTGGGCACGCCTGCGGCCATTTCCTCGATGGCAAAGTCGATCAGCAGGATCGAGTTTTTGCCGACGATGCCGATCAGCATGAGGATGCCGATATAGACAGGGAGCGACATCGGCTGGCCAACTATGGCGAGCGCGATGAGGCCGCCCAGAGGCGCGAGCAAGAGAGAGGTCATATTGACCAAAGGCGCAACGAAGCGGTGATAGAGCAAGACCAGCACCGCAAAGACGAGGAACAGGCCGGTGACAATCGCAATCGCAAAGTCGGTCATAAACTCGGCCTGCCACGCATCTTCGCCCGCAGGCGCGTTGGATACGCCGGTCGGGAGATTTTTCATGGTCGGCAGGACGTTAATCTTGTCCATGGCTTGGCTCTTGACGACACCTTGCGCAAGGTCGGCACCGATGAACACGCGGCGCGACTGGTTATAGCGTTGGATCGTGGTCGGTCCCGCACCGAATTTAATCGTCGCAACACGGGACAGCGGCACGGACCCGCCATTGGCGGTCGGGACCGGCAGATTTTCGATCACCGCCATATTCTCGCGCGACTGTTCCGGAAGCATCACGCGGATCGGAATCTGGCGATCCGAAAGCGAGAATTTCGCTGCATTCTGGTCGATTTCACCCTGTGTCGCGATGCGGATGGTTTGGCTCAATGCCGCGGTTGTGACCCCGAGCGAGGCCGCAATTTCGGTGCGCGGTTCGATAATAAGTTCCGGACGGCGCATATCGGCGACGATGCGCGGCGCGACAATCTCCTTGATGCCGCGCATTTCGCTCAACACCTGATTGGCGGTTTTGACGAGCAGGTCGGGGTCGGAGCCGGACAACATGATCGAAATCGGGCGACCGCTGCCGGTATCGCTGCGGCCAAAATCGACGCGCGCATCGGGAATGTCTTGAAGCAGCGGCGTCATTTTGCGGGTAAATTCATCGGAGGTGAGTTCGCGCTCTTCCTTGAGGTTGGCGCGGACAAAGCCATTGCCTTCGCGCGCAACAACCATGACCTGACTGACTTCGGGTTGTTTGAGCAGCAGTTTTTCGACCTGCATCCCGACCGCACGGGTTTGCTGCAAGGTCGTTCCCGGAACCATTTCGATGCGCGCCTGAACCGTATCTTCGTTGGTCTTGGGCTCAAATTCCTGCGGGATGACCGCAAGGAGGCCGATGGTCATCAAAAAGGCAAGGACGCCAAAGCCCAGCATCCATACGCGGTGATCGCGGATGCGCGCATAAAAGCGGCGCGCCAGATTGCCGGTCCAGCCGAGGAAACCCTCGTCACGGCGGCGACCGATAATCGCGCCGACAATCAACAGCAGGATCATGCCGACAAGGAAACCGACGGGATAGCCGAGCAGAAGCCCTGCAAAAACCTGACCCGCGCCTATACCGGCTTCGCCGGCGTCCGCACTGGCACCGGCAGCGGCAGCGTCAGGCGCAGCGGGCTTAAAGATGATCGCCAGCATAGCGAGAAGGCCGAGGCCGATCGGCACCGCATAATAGCTCAACCGGCTGCGCACCTTGGTAATGCCCGCGCGGATGCGCTGCGCGCTGCTGTCGTCCATGCTCCAGCGCAAAATCTTCATATAACCGTCCATCAGACGGCCTTCGCCATGACTTGCTTCGCCGTGGGCTTTCAGGAAATAGGCGGCGATCATCGGTGTAATCATGCGCGCGACGGCAAGGCTGACCAGCACCGCGATGACGACCGTGAAGCCGAAATTTTTGAAAAACTGTCCGGCAATGCCCGGCATCATGCCGACGGGGAAGAAGACCGCAACGATGGAGAAAGTGGTCGCCACCACCGCGAGGCCGATCTCGTCGGCTGCGTCAATCGAGGCCTGATAGGCGGATTTGCCCATGCGCATATGGCGCACGATATTTTCAATCTCCACAATCGCGTCATCGACCAGTACGCCCGCCACAAGGCTGAGCGCGAGCAGCACAAGGCTATTGAGGTTGAAGCCCATCATCGAGATGAACCAGAAGGTCGGGATAGCCGACAAAGGAATGGCGAGCGCCGAAATGAACGTCGCGCGCCAATCGCGCAGGAACAGGAAAACGATAATAACGGCCAGCACCGCGCCTTCGATCATCGCGGCCATCGAGCTGTGATACTGGTCCTTGGTATATTGCACCTGATTGGACAGCAAAGTGAATTTGACGCCGGGATTTTCGTCCTCAAGCTTCTTCAACACCTTCATCGCTTCGTCGAACACACCGACTTCGGACGCCGTCTTGGTGCGCGAGATAGCGAAGTTTACCGATTCCTTGCCGTTGATCGCGGCGATGCTGGTGCGTTCGCTATTGCCGTCGCGCACGGTGGCGACATCGCCCAAGCGCACAATTTTGGTGCCGACCGGAATCTGCAATTCCGCCAGTTCGCGTGCATCGGCAACGTTGCCGAGGACGCGGACCGATTGGCGCGCGCCTGCAATTTCCGCAACGCCGCCGCCGGTGTTGATATTGGCTTGCCGCAGCACATTGTTGATCTGCGCGGCCGTTACGCCGAGCGACTGCATCCGCGCGGGGTCAAGGATGACCTTGATTTCGCGGTCCACACCGCCCCAGCGTTCGACCTTGGCCATGCCTTCGACCGCGAGCAGGCGCTTGGCCACCGCATCATCGACGAACCAGCTCAATTGTTCGAGCGTCATGTCGGTCGCGCTGATCGCGATATTGCTGATCGGCTGGCTCGACGTATCTTCCTTGACGACCTGCGGCTCCAAAATGCCTTCGGGCAGCGATCCGCGGATCTGGTCGATGGCCGATTTGACCTCGTTGACCGCATTATTGACGTCTGTGCCGATTTCAAATTCGGCAAAGGTTTGCGAGCTGCCCTCGCGCACGGTCGAGCTTAGATTTTTAAGCCCGTTAATGCCGCGCATCGCGGATTCAACGCGCTGGGTGACTTGGTTTTCGAGTTCCGAAGGCGCCGCGCCCGGCTGTGAAATGGTCGCGATAACGAACGGAAATTCGACGTTCGGTTGGCTCGCCACGCCCATGCGCATGAAGGACAGAATCCCCGCCGCCATGAGGAAGGTGAACAAGACAATCGGAACGACCGGATTGCGGATCGACCAAGCGGAAATATTACGCAAACCCATGGCTATCTTCCGTCATATCCTTTTAAGGGCGTTTGTCGAAGGGCATGTTCCCACGCCCTCCGGCCCGATTAATTTTTCGCTTCTGCCGTTTTCGAAGGCGCAGGCGCGGCCTTGGCAGCGGCCCCGGCTGATGTCGGCGTGGCAGCGCCATTCCGGCCCAATGTGACACGGCTCGGCTTGATAATATCGCCTTCGGTAATGAAGCCGCCGGCGCGCAGCACGACCAGTTCGGTGCCGTTCAGCCCTTCGGCAACGGCAATGCCTTGCGGCGTTACAAGACCGGTCTTGACCGCGCGGCGATGCACCTTGTTCTGGGCATCGACGACCCAGACGAAATCGCCGCTGTCATCGGTCATGATCGCCGAATCGGGAAGGATGGGTGCCTGGATTGCGCCCGCCACAATCTGGGCATTGGCAAAGCCGCCGGGACGCAGCGCGCGGTCGAACGGCAGCGCGATACGGGCAATACCCTGCCGCGTATTGGCGTCCACCGTCGGGGCGATCTGCCACACCTGTCCGGAGAAGGATTGGGTAGTGCCAACCGGCACCACCGTCGCGCGGACACCCGTGCTGATGGTCGCCAGATCGGCTTCGTTCAACTGGGCGTTCAGTTCAATCTCGCCGCCGCGCGCCATGGTGAACAGCGGGGGCGAACCCGAGCTAATAACCTGACCGATTTCCACCGCGCGCGACAGGATATAACCCGATGCGGGCGCGCGAATGTCGAGCCGCGCATTGCGGGCGCGCAGTTCGGAAAGCTGGGCTTGGGCCACGCGCACTTGCGCATTGGCGGCATCGCGCGCGGCGCGCTTGCGGTCGACATCGGCCTTGGAAATAAAGCCGCGCGCGATCAAGGCTTGCGCACGGTCCAGTTCGGCCTGTGCGAGGCGCGCATCCGATTGGGCCGCGCCGATTTGCGCTTCAATGCCGCGCACCTGTTCATTCTGGACCGAGCGTTCGACGACGACCAGCACCTGACCTTGCGACACCCAGCCGCCTGCATCGGTGCGCACATCAATCACGCGACCGCCTTCGCCCACCACGCCGATCGGCACTTCGCGGCGGGCCGCCAGTGTCCCCGATGCGTTCAGCACACGGTCCACCGTCTGGCGCGCCGGGATAGCGACGGTCACGGTCGGCGCATCCTTGCCGCCGGCTTTACCCGCTTGCGCAGAGCCAGCCGCCGCGGTGCCGGTCTTGGCGGCAGGCGTCTTGTCGCGATTGAACATCATCCATGCGCCAACCAGCACGAGCGCAATCAGCGCAATCGCGCCTATTACGGTCCAGCGACGGCGGCGCTTATCCTGTTCGCTCAACGCACCATAATCGCCCGTGCTGCCATATCCGGCCTCGACAGGTTTTGTGTCGTCGATTTTGCTTTCATAGTTCATAAAATATGTCGCTGCTCCGCTCGCCCCGATTTGCGGTGTATTATATCATTATATCACTCGGATCAAGCCGCATAATGCACATCATACCCAGCCTCCCGATCGCGCGTTTCTGTGCTGGAAATTATATATAAAATCAAATGAAAATGGCCCCGGCGAGGGGGCCATTTTGTAAAGGATGGTGCGCGCTTTCAAAGCCCGCTCATTTGCTGTGCTTTTTTTAGCGCACGCTGCCACGGCGCAGGAAGTTCACAATGCCGAGCAGCACAATCGCGCCGCCAAAGGCCACCGCGAGCGTCGCCAGATTGAACGGGGCATCACGCAGATTCGCGGTGCCGCCGGTGAAAAAGCTGAACAGCCAGCCGCCGAGCATCGAGCCGACGCAGCCGACCACCACATTCAGGAAAATCCCTTGCTGGGCGTCCGTGTTCATCACCTTGCTCGCAAGCCAGCCGATAATGCCGCCCATTACAAGCGCGATCAAAAAGGTAATCATTTCATTTCCCTCCACTCATTGTCTTTGGACCATGATGGTGAACCAGATGCTACGGCTTTGCAATGGAGACATTGCGCGCGCATGACAGACTTTGCGTTCGACCAACATAATCCGGCAACATAAAAAGCGGCCCTTCCCACCGGAAGAGCCGCTCTTTTCTATCGCTCCGGTTACGATCAACCGGATGATATTGCTATATTATTTAGCGCACGCTATTTTTAGCGAACACTGCCGCGACGGACCAAATTGACAATCGCAAGCAGGATCAAAGCGCCAATGAAGGAGCTTATCAGCGACATCATATCATAATTGCCGTCAATAATCCGGCCACCGCCAATCAAGGGCGACACAAGAATACCGCCGAGGAAAGAGCCGACGATCCCGACGATGATGTTCAGGAAAATACCCTGCTGTCCGTCGGTCCGCATCACAATGCTGGCCAACCAGCCAAGCACACCACCGACAATTAAAAGCCAAAGAAAACCCATAGTCACCTCCCGTTATTGAACAGCTAAATGCTTCTATCTTTACTCTCTTCAACGTAACCGGCGCAAACAAGTGCCGTTAAAGATGGGTGTGTAACGGGTATGGAGCCTAACGGTTCCGCATATTAATACAAGTAAATCTCATTAAAACCGGAGGGGACAGAAAGCCGCGCTGTTGCGGGCAACAAAAAAGGCCCGGACAAAGCGGGCCTTTTTTATCAGCTACTCGGGCGGATATAGCTTACCATAAGGCAAGCCGAGCGCCCGCGAGCCCTTCAGAGTCTTTGCGTCAAAATTTCTGCTGGCGCTGGTAAAGGTCGCGATAATGCTGGATGCGCGTGACACGCAAGCCCGGCATCCCTGACCGGTCGATAGCGCGTTGCCATCCGGCAAATTCTTCGACCGTCAGGCCATAGCGGGCGCACACCTCATCGACCGTGAGCAGTCCGCCATTAACGGCTGCGACGACTTCGGCCTTGCGGCGCACAACCCAGCGTGTGGTGTCCGGCGGTGGCAGGGAGTCCAGCGTCAGCGGCTCGCCTAGCGGGCCGATTACCTGCGCCGGAGATATTTTCTGATTCTCGATCATCGCGTCCTCAAAAAGATAGTGTTTATTATGTTCTGCTCGAAAAGATGTAAAATCGCCGTCTCTAACAATCTTTGAAACGCCGAGGTTAACATGGCGTTTAGATTCAATATTTCATCGCACGCCTGACTCATGTCGTCGCCTCCGGGTCGGACCTGTCTGCCACAGCGCCGGAATAATGGTCGGGGAGCGCCAAATCCGAAAAGCGCGCCAGCTTTGGCTGCTGCTTGTCGAACGCTTCATTGCGGCTGGACAAGATCTGGATACGATACTGGTCCGGTTCTGCCCCGTCATTTTGCTCCCCTGTTTCGCGGATCACCGCATGGCTGGTCTGGCTAGCCGCCTGCCGCGCACCCGCTGAAGCCAGCAGCAACCGGAAGCCAATGCGCTCCAGTGGCTGAGCCGACTCCCGGTCGGATGTACGGAATTGATCCATGTCCATACCGGCATTTGTAACACCAAAGATTAAAAGCCTTGTAAACAGCCGATTCAGACACTGTTAGCTTAGATGAACAGACGCTAATATTTGTTTACATATGGTATCTTTTTGAAAGCGTTAGCAGAACCCGATAAGGGGGTTTTGCAGGGGTGGTAAAATCTTTTCACAGTGCCTAAATGCGCGCATTATGACTCATACCAATCCTGCCGATTTCCAGCTTTCCGGGCCAATGTCCGCGCGGCGAGTCGTGGTCGCCATGTCCGGCGGCGTCGACTCCAGCGTGGTCGCTGCGCTTGCCGCGCGCACCGGTGCAGAGACAATCGGCGTCACGCTCCAGCTTTACGATCATGGCGCGGCGACCGGCAAAACCGGAAGCTGTTGTGCAGGTCAGGATATTCGCGACGCGCGCGCAGTCGCCGACAAGCTTGGCATCGCCCATTATGTGTTCGACCATGAAAGCCAGTTCCGCGAAAGCGTGATCGAAAATTTTGCCGATCAATATATGGCCGGACGCACACCCATCCCCTGTGTGCGTTGTAATATGGGGGTGAAATTCACCGACCTGTTCCGCTTGGCGCGCGAGCTTGGCGCGGATTGCCTCGCGACCGGCCATTATGTGCGCCGCGTCGAAGGTCCGGCAGGCGCCGAGCTGCACCGCGCCGCCGACCCCGCGCGCGACCAGAGCTATTTCCTGTTCGCAACGACGCAGGAGCAGTTGGACTATCTGCGCTTCCCCTTGGGTGGCCTGCCCAAGCCCGAAGTGCGCAAAATTGCCGAAGAATTGGGCTTGGCCGTCGCGATGAAGCCGGACAGTCAGGATATTTGCTTCGTCCCCGATGGCGATTATGCCAAAATCGTCCGCAAAATCCGGCCCGATGCCGATGATGTCGGCGATATTGTCGATCTGGAAGGCAACATGCTCGGCCAGCATAAGGGGCTTATCCATTATACGGTCGGCCAGCGGCGCGGCATCGACATTGGCGGCCAGCCTGAGCCGCTTTATGTGGTGCGGCTTGATGCCGCCTCAAAGCAGGTCGTGGTCGGTCCGCGCCGTGCGCTTGCGGTCAATGCCGCGCGGCTGGAGGAAATGAACTGGATCGGCGCGGATTATGACGGCCCGATGCTGGTCAAGGTGCGCAGCCTTGCCAAGCTTGTCCCCGCCCGCAAAGTCGGCGACCGCGTGCTGTTCGACACGCCCGAATATGGCGTTGCGCCCGGACAGGCGGCAGTCTTTTACGCTCCTGATGACGGCCAAGGCGAGCGGATGCTCGGCGGCGGCTGGATCGAGGAAACCGAAAGCGCAGCGCTGGAAGCGGCGTAAAGCCTTAATCCAGCAGACAGCCCGTATCCCCGGCATAATGGGCGCTATGGCGCGCCATGAGCGGAACCGAGGCGGTGACGCGCTTTTTATCCTTGTCTTCGGATAAGGATACCAGTCCCATGCCGGGTTCAAAATCGCTTTCGCAGCTTTCAAGGTCTCGGCCTTGCACAAAGCGGCATGAGCATCCCACGCGCGCACCATAAGCGGTGCCGACATCGGCCTGTTTCTGCCAGCCGCTATAATTCCACGCGACAAAGGCGATGAGGAGCAGCAGCATTGCGATTCCAATGGCTTTCCAAGGCAGGGGGCGCCGCGTGTCGCCCCGCTCCAATCGCACCCGCGCGCCCGCAGCATCGGCGCGATCATTGTCCATTGCAGGAGGTAGCGGGCTGCTGCTAGTCATGGCCCCCATGAACCGGAATTTGATGCTCTTGGCAAGTGGTGCATTGATGCTGGCAGCGGGGGGCTGGTGGGTGAGCGCGCGCGCCGATGCCGCGCAGCATAGCAGCGCCGCAAACGGCACGCTGCCATCGCCTGCCCAACACGCCGCCAACGCATTGTTCGGCGAAGGCGATGAGGCTGACACTGCCCTTGTCGGCGAAACCCGCGCGCTGCTGGTCCTCAAAAACGGCAAGATTATTTATGAACGCTATGGCAAGGGCTTCGGGCAGGACAGCAAGCTGATTAGCTGGTCGATGGCCAAGAGCATCATGGCCGTCCTCACCGGCCTCATTATATCAGATGGCAAGCTTGCTCTGGACGAGCCAGCCCCGGTGCCTTTGTGGCAGCGGTCGGGCGATCCGCGCGGACATATCACTGTCCGGCATCTGCTCAATATGGCGTCGGGCCTCAAATATGTAGAAATTGCAAATCCGGTTTATGATAGCGATACGGTGCGGATGCTGTTCGGGCAGGGAGCCAAAGACATGGCTGTTTATGCCGAAACCCAGCCTGCCATTGCCAAGCCCGATGAACAGTTCAACTATTCGACTGGATCAAGCGTAATCCTATCGGACATATTGACCCGAACGCTAACGGAAAGCCAAGACCCCGATACAAGGCGTCAGGCGATGCTCGATTATTTTCGCGGGCGCTTGTCGGAGCCGCTCGGCATGACGAGCCTGACGCCCGAATTTGACGCCAGCGGCACGATGATCGGCGGCAGCATCCTCCACGCCACCGCGCGCGATTATGCGAAATTCGGGGAATTTTTGCGCCATCGCGGCGTGGTCAATGGCCAGCGGCTTTTGCCCGAAAGCTGGATCGACTTCATGCTCACCAGTTCACCTGCCGATGGCGGTTATGGCGGCCATATCTGGCTCAACAAGCCGCGTCCGGCCGGGTCCAATCCCGCGCTCTGGCCGGGGCAAGGGCCGTCCGACCTGTTCGCCTGTCTCGGGCATCAGGGCCAATATATCATTGTGTCGCCCTCCCAAGGTCTTACCATCGTCCGGCTCGGTATCAGCACCAACACCCAAAATGATGCGGTGCGCGAACAATTACGCAAGCTCACCGCTGCGCTGTAAGGAGAAGGCCCTTTATGTTGCTCGCGTCCCTGCTACTGGCGGCAGCGCCCGCCGAAATCCCCGCTTTTGATCGCGCCGCCATATTAAGGATGTGCGCGGCCAAAGAGGGCGATGATCTGGACGGGCAATATGAATGTCTGCGCGACGAAATCGAGGACCATCACCAGTTCATGACCTTGTGGCAGGCGGACAAGCCCGAACGGCGCGAAGGCTATCGCCAATGTTTTGCTGAAAAATGGGACGAGGAAAAAAATCTGCCCGATTGGGGCATGACCATCCATTGCATCGAAAAAATGGCGGACCCCAAGCTGGAAGTGGCCGATTCGGGCGGACGCTTCGATCTTAAAAAGGCTACCGCCCATTGCGAGGGCGAAAAGGCCAACCCAACCACCTACCCTGATGGCAGCCAGTCGGGGCAGGATATGGGCGCCTGCCTGTCCGATGCGGCGGCGGGGCATCGCAGCTTCCGCCTGATCCGCGCCAAATATCAGCGCCAGCGCGCAAGCGACACGCTCAAGGCCCTCGATTATTGCGAGCGCACATGGGTCACCAACGAGGCGCGCTATGATTGGGGCATGGCGATTTTCTGCGCCAACCAGCAACTTTCCGCGCCGATGATGATTGCCGGGCTGCGGGAGATTAAGTGAAGCGCGGGCGGGGGTGCGGCGATGCTGCGAGCTAGGTTAAACTGGAGACTCGGAGATGGATCCCCGATCAAGTCGGGGATGACGGGTTTTTTCTAACCGATAGTCTTAATCGAACAACCCGCCTTGGCGTTTCTCTTCCCCCGCTAGTCCTGAGCTTGTCGAAGGACGGGATGGCGGCCGCGGTGGCGTTTTAGGTTTTGGAGGGGGAGGCGTGGAACTCCCTTCCCCCACCACATCAACATCAACCGCGCCATCGGCAAAACGCAAGCGCAACCCCGCCGCCGCGCGGGCCTCGTCCGCCGAGGTCACAACGCCCGGCTTGGTCCCATCGCGGCGCAGCACCATCGCATAGCCTTTGGCGAGCAGATTGTCGGGGTTGAGGCTGGCCATCACCCGCGCAATGCCGTCCAGCCGCTGGCGGCGCTGGGTGATGCGTTCGTTGACCAAGGCCGGACGCAAGCGGTTGCGCCATTGGTCGAGTTTGTCGGTCGCACTCGCCAGCCGGACAGTACGCGCGTCGCCCAGCCATTCGCTGACTTCGGCCAATCGCGCTTTTTGGAGATCAAGGCGGCGTTGCGGCGATACCGCGCGCGCCCAGATATGGCCGAGCCTTTCCCGCTCACGCGCGACCCGCCGGTCGAGCAAGGCGGGGTTGAGGGCGCTCGCAGGGGCCGTGAATTTCTGCCGTTCCAGCGCCACAAATTGTTTGAGGCTAACGGTGAGCTTCTCGCTCCAATAATCGACATTCTGCTTGAACGGTTCGAGCAAGCGGTCAAGCCCCGGCAAATGGCGCGCGGTGGCGGTTAGCCGTTCGCGCGCGCGTTCGGCGCGGCCCATACTCGCGCGTTGAGCCCGCAACCCATAGTCGCGCACCCCCGCCAGCAATTCGGCGCGCACCGGCACCGCAATTTCGGCAGCAGCCGTTGGCGTCGGCGCACGGCGGTCGGCGGCATAATCGCATAGGGTTGTATCCGTCTCATGCCCCACCGCAGAGATAATCGGGATGCTGCAATCAGCGACGGCGCGCACGACGACTTCCTCGTTGAACGCCCACAAATCTTCAATCGACCCGCCACCACGCGCGACGATGACCAAGTCGGGGCGCGGAATGGCGCCGCCGGGTTGGATCGCATCAAAGCCGCGCACCGCATTGGCGACTTGGGCCGCCGCGCCTTCGCCCTGCACCAGCACCGGCCATACCAGCACATGGGTGGGGCAGCGATCTTCAAGCCGGTGCAAAATATCGCGGATGACCGCGCCGGTGGGCGATGTCACCACGCCGATCACGCGCGGCAGGAAGGGGAGTTTCTTTTTGCGTTCGCTATCGAACAGGCCTTCGCCGCCCAGCTTGGCCTTCAGCTTTTCGAGCAGGGCGAGGAGCGCGCCTTCGCCTGCAATCTCCATCGTCTCCATGACGATCTGATAGGAAGAACGCCCCGCATAGGTGGTCAGCCTGCCGGTCGCGACCACTTCAATGCCGTCTTCGGGGCGAAAGGCGAGGCGGCCTGCGGATCCTTTCCACATCACCGCGTCAATCTTGGCATTTTCATCCTTCAACGAACAATAAAGATGCCCCGACGCCGCGCGCTTGAAACCCGAAATCTCGCCCCTTATGCGGACAAAACCGAACCGGTCCTCGACCGTGCGCTTCAAAAGGGTAGAAATTTCGCTCACCGAGAGCGGCGGCGCATTGTCGCCCGCCCGTCCCTCCGCTAACAGGCGGCCGGACGCTGCATATCGGGGATCATCCGGAAAGGAATTGTCAGGCATGAATATCTTGCTCATCGGATCGGGTGGACGCGAACACGCGCTGGCATGGCGGCTGAAACGCGCAGCCAGCCTTACATCACTTTATGCCGCCCCCGGCAACCCCGGCATTGCGCAAGAGGCGGAGATTGTTGCGCTTGACGTGAGCGACCATGAAGCGGTCATCGCCTTTTGCCGCGCGAAAGCGATCGGCCTTGTCGTGATCGGCCCCGAAGCGCCGCTGGTCGCGGGGTTGGGCGATGATTTGCGCGCCGAAGGCTTTGCGGTTTTCGGCCCCGGTAAAGCCGCCGCGCAACTGGAAGGCTCCAAAGGCTTTACCAAGGATTTATGCACCCGCGCCGAAATCCCGACCGCCGCTTATGCGCGCCATCATGACAAGCAAGCGGCGCTTGATGATCTGGACCGCTTCGGCCTGCCGGTGGTCATCAAGGCCGATGGCCTGGCCGCAGGCAAGGGCGTCATCATCGCGGAAAGCAGCGACGAAGCGCGCGCGGCGGTTGAAGATATGTTCTCCGGCGGCTTTGGCGAAGCGGGCGCGGAAATTGTCCTCGAAGAATTTATGGAGGGCGAAGAAGCGAGCTTCTTTGCGCTATCCGACGGGATGAATGTCGTGCCGTTCGGGTCAGCCCAGGACCATAAGCGCGTCGGCGATGGCGATACCGGCCCCAATACGGGCGGCATGGGGGCCTATAGCCCCGCGCCCGTCCTCACCGACGAACTGGAAGCTTTGGTGATGGAGCGCATTGTCGAACCGACCGTGCGCACGATGCTGGCCGATGGCACGCCTTATGTCGGTGTGCTTTATGCAGGCCTCATGCTCACCGATGAGGGGCCGAAGCTGATCGAATATAATTGCCGCTTTGGTGACCCCGAATGTCAGGTGCTGATGACGCGCTTTAGCGGCGATCTGGCGCAATTGCTCTATGCGAGTGCAACGCAAGGGCTGGCCGGTGCGCCCGCGCCCGACTTCATCGCCGACACCGCGCTCACTGTGGTGATGGCCGCCAAAGGCTATCCCGGCACGCCTGAAAAGGGCGGCGCGATTAACGCTTTGGACAAGGCCGAAGCGGCAGAACAGCACGTTAAAATCTTCCATGCGGGGACAGCCCTTCAAGGCGATCAACTGGTCGCCAATGGCGGGCGCGTTCTCAATGTAACCGCGACCGCGCCGTCAGTCACCGAGGCGCGCGCGCGCGCTTATGCCGCGATTGATGCGCTTGATTTTGCCTCCGGATTTTGCCGCCGTGACATTGGCTGGCGCGAGGCTGCGCGCGAGGCGGAAGGGCTTTCCGGCCAATAGGCTGGACAGGCGCGCATTTTTGGTTAGGCTGGGGCGCACATAATATCACATAGCGGGAGAGGGTCGCATGGGCTGTGGACCGTTTCGATTTCTGATCGGCGCTGGTGCGACCGTCGCATTGGCGGGCATCGGCTATTATCTGACCGACGCTTATGGCGGCGCGCAGGGCGGGCAACCGGCCCTTGAAAGCAATGCGCCGGAGGTAGCAACGCTCCCCGCTACGCCCGCCGAAACGCCTGCGACCGCCGAACAGGTCGCCAGTTGCCAGACGCAAGTGGACGGCGTCATCAAGGGGCAAACCATCCAGTTCGACAGCGGCACCGCGACGATCAAGGCCGATTCTGTGCCGCTTATCGACGCGCTCGCAACCGCGCTCGCGCCCTGTGCGGGGACCGTCATCGAAGTGGCGGGCCACACCGATCTGGTCGGTGATGAAGCGGCCAATATGACGCTTTCCGAACAGCGCGCCAATGCGGTGGTGCAGGCGCTGGTCGCCAAAAATGTGCCGACCAGCCGCTTGGCGCCTAAAGGCTATGGCGAGACAAAACCTGCCCAGCCGGGCGAAGCGGAAGCGGCCAATGTCGCCAACCGCCGCATCGAATTTGCTGTGCGCGCGGTGGGAGCGGATGCCGCTGCACCGGACGCCGCGACCGCAGCGCCAACTGCGGCAACAGGTCAATAAGGAGAGGTTGCGATGTTCTGGACGGCTCTATGCGCGCTCTTGCTTTCGTTTCTGGTCGGTGTTGCCATCGGCTGGCTATTCTGGCGCAACCGCAAAAACGCCTGAATATAGGCGGGGACTGGATGAGGGGTATCCGCAATGGATGACTTAAGCCTTTGGATGACGGACTATTGGTGGCTCTGCCTGATCGCGTTGTTGATCGGGGTCAGCACGGCGTACTGGATCTGGTGCGTCGATTGTCCGGGTGACCGGGACGATAGCGATGCGCTCGATTTCGAGCCGCAGGCCAAGGCCGAACCGCCCAAGCCCTTGGAGCCCAAAAAACCGGAAATCACCGCCGCGCGCCCGATGAATTTCAAGGATGCGCCGGGCTTTGATACTGGCGTCAAGGTCGCGGGTGCTGCGGCAGCAGGCGCGGCGGGATTGGCCGCAGCCGCGGTCGCGAAGAGCAGCGCGGCGGAACCTGCGCCGCCAGCGCCCCCGCCAACCCCGCCTGAACCAGCGCCGCCCGCGCCTAAACCGGCAGCGGTGGCGGATAAAGCGGCTGCAGCCAAACCGGTCAAAACCGCTGCGGTAAAAGCCGCGCCCAAGGTGGCGGCCAAGCCCAAGGAAGCGGCGCCCAAGCCGGTTGCAAAAGCGCCTCAAAAGGCGGCCGTCAAAACAGCGGCGAAAACCGCTGCGCCGGTTGCGAAAAAAGCGGAACCGGTAAAGCTTGCCCCGACCAAGGCTACACCTGCCAAAGCGGCTCCGGCCAAGAAAGCGGACAAGCCTGCAGCCAAAGCGCCCGTTAAGGCAGTAGTTAAGGCAGTAGTTAAGGCTCCGGTCAAAACAGCGGCGGTTAAGGCGGCTCCTGCGGCGAAGGCCGCGGCCAAAGCACCGGCAAAGGCGTCGGCTAAAACCCCAGCTAAAACCGTAGCGAAACCGGCGGCCAAAGCTGCACCCAAGGCGGAAGTGAAGCCCAAGGCTGCACCCAAAACCGACACCAAACCTAAAGCAGCCCCGGCCAAAAAAGCACCTGCTGTGGCTGCCCTCGGAGCCGTTATGGCGCAGGACGGGCGGCCCAAGGTTGCGGGCGCGGGGTCCGCTGCTGCGGACCAGTTGGAGCTGATCAAGGGCGTCGGCCCTAAGCTGAACAGCCTGTTGGTCAGCATCGGCATCACCCGCTTTGCACAGATCGCGGCCTGGTCGAAAGCCGATGTCGCCGAAGTCGACCAATATCTCGGCATCTTCGCAGGCCGCATCACGCGCGACAATTGGGTCGATCAGGCGGCCTATCTCGCCAAAGGCGACCTTGCCGGATTTGCCAAAAAATATGGCGAAGTCGGCAGCGAGATCAAAAAATAGACCCACAAGCTACCCGCACCCCTTGCGGGACACGACAGGGCGGGAGCAGCAATGCCCCCGCCCTTTTTTGCGGGCTGAAATCTAGCCCGCGTCGTTGAAGTTTAACCTGTGTCGCTGATGTCTAGCCCGTCTCGCTGATGTCGAGCGAGGGATACAAATGGGGAATATCGGTGCAAAATGTCCCAAATCCTCCCCTCAAAAGGGGAGGTGGCGCGCGCGATAGCGCGTGACGGAGGGGTGTCGCGCTCTCGATAGCCTGACACCCCTCCGTCATTTGCTGCGCAAATGCCACCTCCCCTTTTTGGGGAGGAGTTAGGGCCGTCCTTTTTTGCGGGCGGGGTTTGCCTCATCGAAACGTCCTTGCGCTCCATCAAATCGTCATTGCGAGCGCCGCAAGGCGCGCGGCAATCCAGAGCCGCGCAGGGCCGCTCTGGATTGCTTCGTCACTGCGTTCCTCGCAATGACGGCAAGGACTATATAATGACGGAACAGCATATAATGACCGAAGGCTATATAATGTGGTGCCCTTCACGGGTTCCGCACATCACCGGATCGACGATACCAGCAGCTTGTCTATCTTGCGGCCGTCCATATCGACCACTTCGAAACGCCAGCCCTGATCTTCAAATATTTCGCCGACTTGCGGCAAATGTTTGAGGACATAGAGCGCATGGCCCGCCGCGGTCGCATAATCGCGCTCGTCATCCAGTTCGAGGCCCAGCCGGTCGGCCAGCGCATCTGCCGACATTGAGCCCGATATGAGGTAGCTGCCATCCTCCCGCTCGACCACATTTGGTTCGGTGCCGATATCCTGATCGGAGGCAAATTCGCCCGCAATCGCCGACAAGAGATCGGCGGGCGTGACGATGCCTTCAAAATGGCCATATTCGTCATGGACGAGCAGCATCGGCACTTCGGCATGGCGCAGGCGGTTGAGCGCGTCCATCGCCTCGATCTGGTCGGGCACGACTTCGGCCTTGCGCATCAGCGTGCGCACATCAAGCTTTTCGCCGCGGAACAGCGCAGCGGCAACGTCGCGCGATTGCACCACACCGATCACCTTGTCGATCGAGCCTTCGGTCACCGGGATGCGGGTGTGCGGCGTTTCGGACAGCGCGGCGCGAATGTCCTGCACATCGTTATCGGCATCGATCCAGTCGACATCGGTGCGCGGCGTCATCACCTCGCGCACCGGCCGGTCGGCGAGCCGCACCACGCCGGTGATAATCTGGCGCTCGCTATCGTCGATCACGCCCGATTTGGTCGCTTCGGCAACGACCAGATGCAATTCTTCCGCCGTCACATGATTTTCCGATTCGCGGTTCATGCGGAGCAAGCGGAACACCAGCGCGCTGCTGCCGTCGAGCAGCCACACAAAGGGACCAGTCAGCTTGGACAGCCACAGCATCGGGGTGGCCATTAATGCGGCAATCGGTTCGGGCGAACGCAGCGCAATCTGCTTTGGGACCAACTCGCCGATGATGAGCGAGATATAGGTGGTCAGCACAATCACGATGGTGAAACCGGCGGTCTGGGCGGTCTGGGGGTCCAGCCCCATATAAAGTTCCAGCCGCTTGGCGACAGGCCCGCCAAGGCTCGCGCCCGAATAAGCGCCCGCCAAAATCCCGATCAGCGTGATGCCGATCTGCACGGTTGACAAGAATTTACCCGGATTATCGGACAGCCGGATGGCGACCGCTGCGCCCTTTTTTCCGGCCCGTTCGAGCGCCTGCAAGCGCGGGCGGCGGGCCGAAACAATCGCCAGTTCGGACATGGCAAACAGGCCGTTCAGCGCGACCAGTCCGACGATGATGGCAACATCCATCCATGGAAAGGGGGTAAGGGCGGGGGCGAGCGCGGGGGCCAAAGCAAGGCTCAGGGACGCGGCGCTCATGCGCTGGAATCCTTACACATTCGGGGTCGATGCCCCTCGCTACTGTCCTCGTCTTCGCCTTCCTGAAAGGCGGCTCGCTCTGTCGTCGCGCGTTCCAAAAGCTTTTGGTATCCTTTACCCGAAAAGAGGGCCTCCCGGCAAAAGGCCCGAAAACGTGCCGGAGATGATAAAGCTTCTTAGCGCAGTTTCTGAAGAAACCACAACATTCTGCTCACTTGTTGTTCACGCGCCTGTCACGAAACTAGAGGAACCTTGACGTCACAAGCGCGTTAGTGCGGCGGTGTAGTCGTGCCGATAATAATAGTAGTTAATAATCAGGAAGGACATTCTTATGACACGCAAAGGGAAAATGCTGATTGGGGCAGCTATGGTCGCTTCGCTCACCGTAGCGGGCTGTGTTACCGACCCCAACACCGGAAAACAGACAGTATCGACCAAGGGCGCAGTCGGCGGCGTTATCGGCGCTGTGGCCGGCTATTTTGCAGGCGACCTGATCGGCGGCAAGCGCGATCGCACCGAAAAGATTTTGGGTGCGGGCATTGGCGCGGTCGCGGGCGGTGCGGTGGGCACCTATATGGACCGCCAGAAAAAGCAGCTTGAAGAACAGACCGCAGGGTCGGGCATCGATGTGAGCCAAGAGGGCAATGACCTCATCCTCAATATGCCCGGCGATGTGACGTTCGACACCTCGCGCTGGGACATCAAGCCGGAATTCCAGATGACGCTCAACAATGTTGCGCGCACGCTGAACCAGTATCCCAGCACCTATATCGACATTTACGGCCACACCGATTCGACCGGCAGCGACGCGCTCAACATGACCTTGTCGCAAAACCGCGCCAATTCGGTGATGAGCTATTTGTCGTCGCAAGGCGTGAACCGCGCGCGTATCGCGACCACCGGCTTTGGTGAAACCCGCCTGAAATGCGTGCCGGAAGCGACCGCAGCGGACCGCCAGTGCAACCGCCGCGTCGAAATCCGCATCGTTCCCGTTACACAAAGTGACGTGAACTAAGCGCGGTTTTCTGCTATTAATGTAAATGTCCGAAAGGGAAACCTTCGGGTCGCACGGGTGCCCCGGTCTGTATAGGCCGGGGCATTTTGCTTTGGGGACGACCGGCCGTTTAGAATATTGCGGCTGAGAGGCTGTTCCACGGCCCTATAGTCCGCGAGATCCGTCCACGCACGGCGCAGACATGTCCATAGCGGACCGCTGGTCTATTTATGAAAATCAGGAAAATGGTGCGGTCGAGAAGACTCGAACTTCCACGGGCTTTCGCCCACAACGACCTCAACGTTGCGCGTCTACCAATTCCGCCACGACCGCACTGATATAAAAACTGCCCCGGACATCAGCCCCGGCCAGTTGGTAGGCGAGCGCGATTAGCACCGAGTGCCGCGCTATGCAAGGGCAGGGCGCGAGATTCTTTGACGCTTTTTTGACGACCCTCAGCGCGACCGATATGGACCGGATTTGCGCGCTTTTTCAGCTTCCGCCCAAGGCCCAGCCGATGGTCAATTCCTGTGCGGCGTCGGGAATATCAATCTTGGCTTCGTTGAAATTCGCCTTTTCGCCCGGCGCAAGCTTGCGCACCGGCGGCTTGATAACCCAGCTATAGACGACCCGCCCGCCCGCATCGCGCAGTTCGGCGAGCATCGGCGGCACGCTTTGTTCGCGGTCGGTCGGATTGACGATGGTCCCGCTCGCGGCAAAATAGATGGTGCCGTCGGGCAGTTCGCGATGGTCCTGCGTTTTCGCCAGCTCGATCACCAGATCGGGTTCGGCAGGCGCTTGCGACAAGCCACTCGCCCAGCGCGGCAGGCCCCAATAAAGGAGCGAGGCGGCAACGCCCGACAGTAAGAGCGCCGCAACAATGGCGGCAATCGTCCAGACACGCGCCGGATTACGCCGCGCGCGATAGGGTTCAAAGCCTTGCACCTCCTCGTCGGCGGGCAGACGCATGGACGGCGGCGGATCGTCGGAAAAAGGCGTAGGCTCGCGCGTATAGCTGCCCCAGCCATCATCGGTTTCGGGGTCATGCGCTGGCACCGGCGCGATGATGGGGCCTGAGACGGGAGCCGCGACAGGAGTCGCGACGGGTGCCGGTTCCGTCGGCGCGGCGGGCGCGGCTTGGGATTGGGGTGCGGCTTCTGGGGCTACATCCTGTCCGCCCGTCCGTTCACGTTCCAGCGGCACAAAGCCTTCGCGCTGGCGCGGCGCGTCATTATTGGCGCTATTGGAAAGCGGCGACGGCATATGCCCGCGCTCTAACGGCGATTGCATCCCCGGCGGCGGCGAAGGCGGCTGCGCGGGCGGCGGCACCGATGGTTGCGGCGCAGGCTGGGGCGCTGGCGGCGGGACAGACGCACGCTCGATTACATTGGCACGCGGCGCGGGCGCAGGGTGCGCCTGTGCAGCACTGGCTTGAGCAGCAGGCGCGGTGATCGGGCGCGGGGCCGAAGGGACAGGGGCCGAAGGAATAGGGGTAGGTGCCGCAGCGGGCGGCGCCACCGGAGCCGTATCGTCCGCGCCGTCCTCCTGTCCGACGCCCGGCTGGAACCAGCTATGGCGGCAATTGGCGCAGCGCACCGAACGGCCCTTGGGACCGACAGCGGTGTCGGGCACGACATAGCGGGTGTTGCAGGCGGGGCAGGACAAGATCATGCACTTCTCTAAACATCTCTTGCGGAAAGAGGCAAGAGCGCAAGCAAGCCGCCGAAAAGCATTGGCAGCACAACAGGATTGGCCAAATCCTCGCGCTGCTGTCATGACGTCATCATCGGCCACAAAAATCCGTGCAATGTCGGGCGGTTTGAGGCACAGGACGCAATATATGGATGACGATATGGTCAGCAGCGCCAGCCCGGATGCTCCCGACGCTTTTCGCGAGCGGCGGCGCTTTGCGTTGAAACCGCGCGGCGCGGACGCGGGACTGGCGCGCGAAGCCAATGCGGGCATGGTCCAGTTCGACAATGTTGGCCTGCGTTATGGCACCGGCGCGGAAACGCTGTCCGATTTAAGCTTCACCTTGCAACCGGGCGGTTTTTATTTCCTCACCGGCGCGTCGGGCGCGGGCAAGACCTCGCTCCTCAAATTACTCTATCTGGCCCAGCGACCGAGCCGCGGGCTTATCCGGCTGTTCGGCGAGGATGCCGTCACCATGCCCCGCGAACGTTTGCCGGGCTTCAGGCGGCGCATCGGCGTCGTATTCCAGGATTTCCGGCTGGTGCCGCATTTGAGCGTGTTCGATAATGTCGCGCTGCCCTTGCGCGTCGCCGGGGTGCGCGAGAAGGATTTGCTCACGCCCGTCACCGAAATGCTCCACTGGGTCGGGCTGGCCGACCGGATCGATGCGCGCCCGCCGACTTTGTCCGGCGGCGAGCAACAGCGGGTGGCGATTGCCCGCGCGGTCATCGGGCGCCCCGAAATGCTGGTCGCCGACGAGCCGACCGGTAACGTCGATCCCGACATGGCGCTGCGCCTGCTCAGCCTGTTTGAAGCGCTCAACAAGCTTGGCACCACCATCATTGTCGCGACCCATGATGTGCATTTGATGAGCCGTGTGCCGGGCGCGCAGATGATGCGGCTCGACAAGGGTAAGCTTGCCGATCCGACCGGTGCGCTACGCTATCCGCCCAAGGCGGACAGCGCGCGCGGGCCTGCTCTGGGGAGCAGCTTATGATCGCGCTGGTCGCCGGTAGCCCGCATGAAAAGGCGCTGCTCCCTGAAGGACGCATGTCCGGGCCGATGCCTTGGGTCATTGCGATCATGATTTTCCTTACCGTGCTGGCCGCAGCGGCGGGCCTGTCGCTCACCCGGGCGGCCGGCTCTATCGGCCATGCGATAGCGGGGCGCGTCACCATCCAGATTCTCGACGCGAATGTCGAACGCCGCAGCCAGCAAGTGCGCGCCATTGCGCAGCGGCTTGGCGCCACCCCGCAAGTGACGCGCGTCCAGCCGGTCGATGATGCTGAAATTGCCGCAACGATGGAAGAATGGCTGGGCAAGGATGCCGAAGCCTTGGGCCTCCCCATGCCCGCGCTGATTGATGTGGATCTGGCCAGAGACGCTTCGCCTGCCGCGCTCGACCGGCTGCGCGCCGCCGTGCTGCCGGTTGCGCCGCACGCACGGATCGAACCGCACGCAAGCTGGCTTGGTCCGGTGTCGGGCATCATCCGCTCCTTTGCGTGGATTGCCGCCGCCTTGGTGCTGTTGCTCGGCTTTGCCGCGAGCGCGATTGTCATGCTGACCGCCCGCAGCGCGCTTAACATCCACCATGCGACCATCGAAGTGCTGCATCTGATCGGCGCGACCGATACGCAGATTGCGCGCCTGTTCCAGCGCCGCATTGCGCTCGATGCGCTGTTCGGCAGTGTCGCAGGATTTGCGGCGGCGGTCGCGATACTGTTCCTGTTGTCGAGCCAGTTCCAAAGTCTGGGCGCAGCCTTGCTCGCCGATGCGGCGCTTGGCTGGCGCTGGCTGCTCCTGCCGCTCATCCCGCTCGCATTGGTATTATTGGCGAGCGTGACCGCGCGTTACACGATTACACGCGCGTTGAAACGCATCCTTTAAGCCTTTCAGGCGAGGCAGTTGCGCGGGGGCTTGCCAAGGCGATTGCCGCTGTTCGTCACGTCCCCGTCATGCTGGTGTCATGTTGGCGATAGTTTATGGGTAAATTGTCGTTATAGACACAATCGCTATGATTCGCCGTCTGATCTCGCTGCTGCTGATTCTCTGGCTGCTCGGTTTTGCCGGGTTTGCCTTGTTATTGCCGCAGCCTTTGGGTGCGCAAAAGACCGATGCCGTAGTGGTTGTGACCGGCGGGCCGGGGCGCATTGACCGCGGCCTCCTATTATTGGAACAGGGCCAGGCGCAGCGTATGCTGATTTCGGGCGTCGGCCGGACGGTCAAGGCGCAAGACCTTGCCGCGCGCTATCCGGGTTCGGAAAAATGGTTTGAATGTTGCATCGCGCTCGGTTTCGAAGCGGTCGATACGCGCTCCAATGCGCTCGAAGTCGCGCGCTGGATGGAGCGACGCAACTATAAATCGCTGCGCCTTGTGACATCGGACTGGCACATGAACCGCGCGGCATTCGAAATCGAGCGGGCGCTCCCCGACACTATCGTCTTTTATACCGACGCTGTACGCACCCAGCCTTCCTTGTGGCAGCTCTGGATGGAATATCATAAATATCTGCTGCGGCGACTGGGCGCATTGGTGGGCGCATAATGGCGCGGTTCGTGGCCCTGTTGCGCTCGATCCTGTTCACGCCGATATTCTATATCGGTTCGCTGTTTTTTGTGGTCGCAGCCTTGCTCGCCTCGCCCTTTTCGCGTGAAATGCTGAAACGGCTGGCGCGCAGTTGGGGGCAGTTCCACCGCATTTGTTGCCATATCCTGTTGGGCCAGAAAATCCGCATCATCGGTAATATGCCGGACGGGCCGTATCTTTATTGCTTCAAGCATGAATCGGCGTTTGAAACCATCGAGCAACTTGTGCTGTTCCACCGCCCTGCAGTGATTGCCAAGAAGGAATTGTTCGACATTCCGCTGTGGGGCAAGGTCGCCGAAATGCAGGGGATGATCCCGGTCGAGCGTGAGGCGGGGGCGAAGGCGATGCGCGCGCTCATGACGTCGGCGCGCGCGGCTTTGGCGGCGGGACGGCCGATCTGCCTGTTCCCCGAAGGCACGCGCGTGCCGCATGGCACCAGCGCCCCGTTGCAGGCAGGCTTTGCCGGGCTCTACAAGATTTTGAACGTGCCGGTCATTCCGGTCGCGATTGACAGCGGGCGCTTGTCGCCGCGCCGCAGCTTTATCAAAAAAGCGGGCATCATCACCTATAAGGTCGGGGAAACCATCCCTCCGGGCCTGCCGCGCGAAGAGGCCGAAGCACGGGTGCTGGCGGCGATCAACGCGCTCAATGATGAATAGCGGGAGACGGATAGCGGGATCAGTCCCGCACACTATCTTCAATCGCGTGGATTTCCTCGTCGGAATAACCGAAATGATGCGCGACTTCATGGACCACCACATGGCTGATAAGGGTCGCGAGCGGGATAGCGCGCTGGCGCGCTTCGGCGAGGATGGGCTGGCGGTAAAGATGGATGGTTGCGGGCATCATGCCGGTTTCCCACACCGATTCTTCGGTTAAGGGCCGCCCGGTATAAAGCCCGCTCAAATGCCAGGGGCTGTCAATATCGAGTTTGCGCAGCGTGTCGGCATCGGCGAAATCTTCAACGCGGAACACGACATCGCCCAACCGGCTACGGAACAGGTCGGGAAGCGCCGCGACCGCCTGTTGCGCGAGGGTTTCGAAATATGCTGCATCGGGCGGACCGCCCATTGGAAAGCCGGACATAGGGTAGATATAGGGGCTGGATATAGGCGGACAAGCGCGGGGGTTAAAAGGGGCGTGTGAAAAGGAGGGCGCGGACGGCGCGCGCCTTCATTCGATCAGATGCGCGTCCGCCCAGGCGTGCATCGCTTCCAATACGGGCGCGAGGCTGCGGCCTTTGGGGGTCAGCGCATAATCGACGCGCGGCGGGATTTCGCCATAATCATGGCGCGCAACCAGCCCGTCCGCTTCCATTTCCTTGAGCGTTTTGGACAGGGTCCGGTGGGTCACCCCGCCAAGGTCGCGCTGTAACTGGTTGAAGCGGCGCGTGCCTTGCATCAGCCAGAAGATAATCATCGGACGCCATTTGCCCGAAAGGAAAGATAGCGCAGCTTCGGCGGCGCATTTGCTGGGGTGGGTCGTCATTTTCATCTCGTTCATCCTGCGGCGAACCGCTTCTTTTCTTTGTAAAAAGCGAAAGCCCTGCGCTTGTGCTTCCGGGTCTACATCCACAGTATCCTTTAGGACCGTACTTGCATGAATATCTTATGTACACATAATATCGTGCATACCAAATGAAAAGAGGGCGTGCCGGTTTTCCGGCGCATCTTCAAAGGGCAGATGGCGGCCTTGTTCCCAACGCCATCCTTGAAAGATAGAGCAATGAAAAAGCTTGTTAAAATTTATGGCGGCACCGAAGGCCATTGGGTCGGCGACGGGTTTCCCGTGCGCTCGCTGTTCAGCTATCATCGCGATGCAGCGGCGCTCAGCCCGTTCCTGCTGTTCGATTATGCCGGGCCGCATTTTTTCGACCCCAATGTCGAAGCCGCAAGCGCCCCGCGCGGCGTCGGCCAGCACCCGCATCGCGGCTTTGAAACCGTCACGATCGTCTATGATGGCGAGGTCAGCCACCGCGATTCCAGCGGCGGCGGCGGCACCATTGGCACGGGCGATGTGCAATGGATGACGGCGGCTGGTGGCATCATCCATGAAGAATTCCACTCTCCGGCTTTTTCCAAAACCGGTGGACCGTTCCGCATGGTGCAATTGTGGGTGAACTTGCCCGCCAAGGACAAGATGAGTCCAGCCAAATATCAGGCGATCACGACGGATGATATTCCGGCTGTGACCTTTGATGGCGGCAGCGTGCGCGTAATTGCGGGCGCGTTCGAGGGCACCCAAGGCCCTGCCACAACCTTCACCCCCATCAATATGTGGGATATGCGGTTGGAGGCCGATGCCGAGGTCACGCTGGACCTGCCCGACGGCCATAATGCAATGGTCGCTGTGCTGTCGGGCCATGTCAGTGTCATCGAAGATGGTGCGATGGAAAGTCTGGGGGAAGCCGAAATCGGGCGGTTCAGCGTCGAAGGCGCAGGCGTTACGATCAAGGCCAATGGTGCGGCGATGCTGCTCGTCCTGTCGGGTGAACCGATTGATGAGCCGGTATTCGGCCACGGCCCGTTCGTCATGAACACGGAACGCGAAATCCGTCAGGCGATTGATGACTTTAACGCGGGCCGCTTCGGCGCGGTCGCGGCCTGAAGCCGGGCCTGAAACGCGGCTCTGAAACAGGAACTGACATCAAGCCTTCATCAAAATGACGCATTATCGCATCCCTAGGTTGGTGCCCCGGACGCCTCTCTCTCCCCAAGCCCTGTCCGGGGCACCGGCACCCTCCACCGGATTGACCGGAGATGATCTTATGACCGAAACTATTCCGCCCGAAGTGGTCCATAATGAAGCCGCGCACCGCTTTGAAGTGACGCTCCCCGGCGTCGACGCCATTGCAGCGGCTTATTACAAGATGGACGATAATGGCCATCGCGTGCTGACCCATACCGAAGTGCCGCAAGAATTTGGCGGTCAGGGTATCGCGTCCAAACTTGCGCGTGCGGCCTTTGATGACGCCCGCGCGCAAGGCCTCAAACTCGTCCTCAAATGTCCGTTCATGGCAAGCTGGTATGCGCGCCATCCCGATTATGGAGATGTCGTCGCGGGCTGAACCGCGCTCTACTCCAACCTCCTATTTTTCTCCCAACGCCATAAAAGGAACCATTACATGGCAAAAGTCCTCGTCCTCTATTATTCTTCCTACGGCCATATCGAGCAAATGGCCGAAGCCGTGGCATCGGGCGCGCGCGATGCGGGCGCAACCGTCGACATCAAGCGTGTCCCCGAAACCGTGCCCGAAGAGATTGCCAAGGGCGCCTATTTCAAGCTCGATCAGGCCGCGCCGGTTGCGACCATTGCCGAGCTCGAAAATTATGATGCGATCATCATCGGCACCGGCACCCGCTTTGGCCGTATGTCGTCGCAAATGGCCGCCTTCCTTGACCAAGCCGGTGGCCTGTGGGCGCGCGGCGCGCTAAACGGCAAGGTTGGCGCGGCCTTCACCTCGTCCGCCACGCAACATGGCGGTCAGGAAACCACGCTCTTTTCGATCATCACCAATTTGCTGCATTTCGGCTGCACCATTGTCGGCCTCGATTATGGCTATGCAGGCCAGATGGACAATAGCCAGATCGTCGGCGGCGCCCCCTATGGCGCGACCACCATTGCCAATGCCGATGGCAGCCGCCAACCGAGCGAAATCGAACTGGAAGGCGCCCGCTACCAAGGCCGCCGCGTCGCCGAAGTCGCGGCGAAATTGTTCGGCTGAACATACACCCCCTCCTGCTTGCGGGAGGGGGTAGTTCGTTACCACTGCAAGCGATACGTCACCAAAAAACCGTCATGGTCGGACGGCGGTTCGCCTTTTTTCCATGGTTCATCGAACAACGCATCAATCCGGACCGGCGTGACTTTCACGCGCGCGCCGCTGGCAAAGCCTTGAATATCCTGTGTGTCCATCCAGGGAGCATCGCCGTCCCATGAGGGGATGACTTCGCAACTGTTCGGCTTGATCGCGCAATAATGGCGCACATCCGCGCCCGGCATGGTTTCGACCTTGGCGCCATAGCGGAAATCCGAATGGCGCGTGTTGAAATCGCCGCCATAGAGGAAGGGCAGCGCCGGGTCATAGGCGCGCTTCAGGAACAGGCCGGTTTCGACAATCTGCCGTTCATAGGCCTGATTGGTGCGCTCCAGCGGCACTTTGGCGGCCCCGCGCGCATTAAGGTGCGTGTTGAACAATTGCAGCGGCTCCGGCACGCCGGGGATGGAAATGCGCGCGAGCATCACGCCCTTATTGGCAAGGCAATCAAAGCCTGCACAGCTATTGCCCCCGAACGGCGTTTGCATCACGCTTTCAATGCCAAAATCGGTGAAGATATAAAGGCCGCTGCTGGTCAGCTTGCCGATACGTTCGCCTTTGACGATACGGCGGTCGTTCTTGAAATCCTTGACCATCGGCGCAAGGCCCAAATCCATCGCGCGGTCGGTGCGCAGCGGCCCGCGCACGCCATTGGCATAGCCGGCCCGCGCGCCGATCTTGCCCGCCTTGGCAATGAACGCTTCTTGCAGCATGACAATATCGGGCGCGGTCCCGGCGCGCTTCATCGCGGCGAGTTGATCGGCGATATGGTCCATCGCGACCCCGCGATTCTTGCCGCGCGGGGCGGGCAGTCCTGCGACATTATAGATGAGGACCGACACGGTGGTGGTGCGGCTGCCATCGGGCGCGGTTTCGATGGAGGCGGCGCGCACGGGCGCTTGCGGCAGCGGGGCCAAGGCGGGATGACTGGCGCAGGCGGTGAGGGTTAAGGCGGGCAGACATAAAGCGGGCAGGCAAAGGGCGGAAAGATGCAGCCGCGCGTGGCGCAGGGCTGGCCGCGCCGCCATAGCCCCCCGCCACCAACTGCCTTTTGCTACCATTATGATCCGGACATTATGGCTTTTGCGGTTGCGCCGTTTCGACCGCTTGTTTTTGAGGCTCTGCCGCCTTGGCCGGAGCGTCGGCCTTAACGGCTTCCGGCGCAGGCGCGTCTGCGGCAGGCGCGGTGTCGGCTTCGGCTGCAGGCGTGGAGGCCGGCGCAGGGGCTGCCGCCTCTGCCGTCGGGGCTTGCGCCGGATGCGGCAGCGCGCTCGTCGGAATGAGCAGGCCCGCCAGCGTTGCCGACATGAGATTGGCAAGGCTGCCCGCGAGCAAGGCTTTGAGGCCCAGCTTGGCAATCATCGGACGCTGGTTGGGCGCAAGATTGCCCGTCACCGCCATCTGGATCGCAATCGAGGAAAAGTTCGCAAAACCGCACAGCGCAAAGGTCACAATCGCGATGGTGATCGGCGACAGGCTGCCGCTCGCTTTGCCAAGGTCGATAAAGGCGACAAATTCATTGAGGACAATCTTTGTGCCGAACAGGCCGCCCGCTTGCCCGGCTTCCGCCCAAGGCACGCCGATAAGCGCCATGATCGGTTTGAAAATATAGCCGAGCAGCATCTGGAAGCTTAAATCGGGATAACCGAACCAGCCGCCAATCCCGCCCAATATGCCGTTGGCGAGCGCGACCAGCGCGACAAAGGCCAGCACCATCGCGCCGACCGCGACCGCCAGCTTGACGCCGGTTTGCGCGCCTTGGGCGGCGGCCATGATGATGTTGGCGGGCTTTTCTTCGTCATGGCTTGCATCGGCCAGCACGACCGGTTCGACGCCGATATCCTTGGGATCGTCGGGCATCATGATCTTGGCCATGAGGATACCGCCGGGCGCGGACATGAAGCTCGCCGCGAGCAGATAAGGGAGCAAATGTTCGCCGATCATGCTCGCATAAGCGCCAAGGATGGTGCCCGCGACCCCCGCCATGCCGACCGCCATGATGGTGAAAAGCTGCGGCGGGGTGAGGCCTGCCAGATAAGGGCGGATAACCAGCGGGCTTTCCGACTGGCCGACGAAAATATTGGCCGCCGCGCCCAGACTTTCGACCTTGGTGATGCCGGTGATTTTCTGGATCGCGCCGCCGACCCATTTGATGATAAGCTGCATGATGCCCAGATAATAAAGCACCGAAATGAGCGAGGCGAAGAAGATGATGACGGGGAGCGCGGCAATCGCGAAACTATTACCGCCAATTTCGGGCGCTGCGACCGGGCCGAAGATGAAATCCGTCCCCGCCTTGGCATAGCCGAGCAGGTTCGACACGCCGCGCGACATCGCACCGATCACCCCTTGCCCCCAGCTTGTGCGGAACACGAGCAGCGCAATCCCCGCCTGCAACGCAAAAGCCGCCCCTACGACACGCGGGCGGATCCAGCGGCGGTTCGACGAACAGGCATAGGCAATGCCCAAAATGATAAGGATGCCGAAAAGGCTGATGAGAAATTGCGGCACGTAGGTCCAGCTCCCCCGGAGTTTGGTATAAGCGTCAAAGCTATACACGCTTTGACAGCCAAGGGAATATTTGCCGGGTAAACTGTGGTGATGCAGCCCAAAAGGTGCGCGCATTTTGCCACAGGGGGTGTGGGGGAGGGGGGTGCGGTAAGGGGTGCGGGAAGTCGCGCGGGAAATGACTTAAAATAATCGTCATTCCCGGCTTGACCGGGAATCCATCTGCGGGCCGTGCGGTTTGCGCAACCTATATGCGCTGCTCCAATTTCCAAGTCAGGAGATGGATTCCCGCTTTCGCGGGAATGACGAGGGTTAGGCGGATAAGACGCATCTTCTACAAAAAAACACCGGAAAGCGCATGGCCTTCCGGTGTCCTTCAATAAATATACACAATATCCGTCAGCCGCCCTTGCGGACAGCCGCGCCGCTTATGCAGCCTGCGCCGAATATTGGCTTGCGTCTTGCGGGCAGCCTTCGGCGCGCTTGGCGACGGGGTCTTTGCCATTATACCAGATGGCGGTGCCGCTGGTCTGGCCTTCCTTGGCTTCGAACGTGCAGACGATGGCTTTGCCGCCATCTTCCGACACGGCAAGCGTCCAGTTTTTCGCGCCGCAATTATGCGGGGTGCAGCCATGCGCGACAATCATATTGCCCGCTTTGAACACCGGCACTTCGGTCGAAGGGGCGGTGACAGCGCCGCGCGCCGCCGCCGGAAGCGCGAGTTTGAACATCGCGGCAACCACTTTGCTATTGCCCATGAAGCTGTCGCTTGCGGCCTTGCCCGCCGCCAGCGCATCCTTATCCTTGGGCGCGTCTGCACCCTTGACGCCGGTCGAAGGATATTCGCCAACATGGCTTGCAATTTCGCGCTGCGGCGCGGGGGCTTCGGCTTCGGGAGCCTTGACCGCTACATCTTTTTTGGGGGCTTCAGGGGCAGGGGCTTCCTGCGCACAGGCACCCAGCGCAAGGCCCGCAACTGCAAGGGGGGCCAAAAACCGGGCGCGCAACATCGACGTCATCAAAACTTCTCCAAATTGGTTCGAGGGAGGGTTGGGGGTCACTGTCCGTAACAATTTACCGTAACGATGCAAGCCTGAATGGCGCAATAACAACGGTTTTTCGCGGCGAAAACAGGAAGGGCCGAAGGGTGCGGGGATGCACGGCACCCCTCGCACCCGGCCTGTCCGCGCGCGATGCCGTTTAGGTTTCAATATGTTGGCGGCGCCCCGCCCTCCCCTCTTTCCCTTGGGCGCAAAAGGCGATAAGCGCCGGAGGATGACAGACCGTTATACTGCTGCCGCCGCAGCGTCCGCCGATCACATCCATCATGAAGCAGGCGTCACGCCCGCCTCTTTGGCGTCTGCGCCTGCATCGGCCCTAGCGCGTCCGGGCCTGTTCATGTTTGCGCTTATCTATGGCGGCATGTGCATATTGGGCGGGGTTATCGGCAATAAGCAGGTCGCGCTTGGCCCGCTTGCGGTCGAAGCGGGGATTTTCTCTTTCCTCCTGCTCGTCGTGCTGTCGAGCGCGACCAGCGAGCTTTATGGCCGCGCCACCGCCAACCGCATGGTGTTATGGGGCTTTGTCCCGCTGATTCTGTCGATGGCGATTATCGGGCTGGTGCTGGCGCTTCCGGCTGCGGACAAAATGGAGGCTGAACGGCTCGCCGCGTTCAATATGATCCTTGGCCAAAGCCCGCGGCTAATGCTCGCAGGGCTGATCGCTTATGGGATTTCGCAATTGCTCAACGTCACCATTTTTAACGCGCTGCGCGGGAAAACGGGCGAAGGCAAGCTGGTCGCCGTGCGCGGGGCGGTCGCGTCCATCCTGTCGCAAATCGTCGATACATTGCTGTTCATCACGATCAGCTTTTACGGAGTGTTCCCGATTGCCAACCTGCTCATGGGGCAGATGCTGGCGAAGGTAGTGCTGTCGATCATCCTTGTGCCCTTCCTCATTTCCGGCGCCATCGCGCTCGGCCGCAAGCTTGATGCGCACTATCCTGTTACCGGGCCAGCCGCCGGAGGGGCGCAATGATGTCCTACGCGACTGGCCACGCCCCCGACCCCGCCATGCTCGCCAAAGCGGAAACGCTGACCGAGGCGCTCCCTTATATCCAGCGTTATGCGGGGCGGACTTTTGTGGTCAAATATGGCGGCCATGCGATGGGCGACCCCGAAGCCGCGCGCGATTTTGCCGAAGATGTGGTGCTGTTGAAAGCGATCGGCATCAATGTCGTGGTGGTGCATGGCGGCGGCCCGCAAATCGGCGCGATGCTCAAAAAACTGGGCGTCGAAAGCCAGTTTATCGGCGGGCTGCGCGTCACCGATGCCGAAACCGCCAAAATCGCCGAAATGGTGCTGGCGGGCTCTATCAACAAGGAAATTGTCGGCTGGATTGGCGCCGCAGGCGGCCGCGCGGTCGGCATTTCGGGCAAGGATGGCAATCTTGTCCTGTGCGAAAAAATCGGCGGCAAGCGCGCGCCCAATCCGGATAGCGGCATAGAGCGCAATGTCGATCTGGGCTTTGTCGGGGAACCGGTCGCGGTGGACCGGCGCATCCTCGATTCGCTGTCGGGCGATGGCATCATCCCCGTGGTCGCCCCCGTCGGCATCGGCGCGGACGGCCATACCTATAATGTCAATGCCGACACGATGGCGGGGGCGATTGCCGCCGCATTGGGGGCCTCGCGCCTGTTCCTGCTGACCGATGTTGCGGGCGTGCTGGACAAGGAAAAACGCCTGCTCACCGACCTCACCCCCGCCGACATCCAAGGTTTGCAAGCCGATGGCACCGTCACCGGCGGCATGATCCCCAAGCTCGAAACCTGTGTCCATGCGGTCGAACAGGGCGTCGATGCGGCGGTCATATTGGATGGCCGCGTGCCGCACGCGATGCTGCTGGAAATCTTCACCGATTCCGGTGCGGGGACGTTGGTTCACGCCTGAGGGCGTTGGGGTTCACGCCTGAGGACGTTGGGGTTCACGCCTAAGGGCATTAGGGTTCACGCCTGAGGGCATTAGGGTTCACGCCTGAGGGCATTAGGGTTCACGCCTGAGGGCATTAGGGTTCACGCCTGAGAGCATTAGGGTTCACGCCTGAGAACGTAGTTTTTCGACCAGCAACACCAGCACAGCGCCTGCCGTATAAGCCAGTAAATCCTCCACCGCAAAGGCGGTGCCGAAAATTGTCCGTGCGGGGACATTATGGCCCAGACCAAGGCGCGCAACAAGGTCGAGGGCTTGCGCACACTCGACCATGAACGAGATGGCGAGCGCCACAAAGGCTGCGGGCATGACGCGTAAATCCGTCACAGCGCGCAAGGCCAGATAGACAAGGATGGTTACCAGCACATCCCCGCCATAAGGGCGGATGAAACGGTCCTTGACCCATAGCGCAATCGCCACTTCGACGAGGAAAAGCACGAGTGCCGCAAGCGCATAGCCGGGGCGGAAGGACAGTTTCATAGGCGGGCTTTCGCAAGGCGTGGACGGGCGGAACGTCTATAGACCCGCGCCTGTCCGGCCTTTATGCAGCGATGATGCGCTTTTTGTGCAGAAGGGTAGGACGTGCCATCAATGATGGCAGGCCAATGCCTCCAGCACATCGTCAATCCGCGCAGGGTCGCCGCAAGCGATAACGTCGCCCTTGGAATCGGCGTCCAAAGGCTCGCCATTCCAATCGCACATCATCCCGCCTGCGCCTTCGACTATGGGGACGAGTGCTGCAAAGTCGTGCAGTTGCAATCCTGCTTCGACCACAAGGTCGATAAAGCCCGACGCGAGCAGGCCATAATTATAGCAATCCCCGCCGAAAATCATGCGCTTGTGCGCAGTCTTGGCGGCAAGACCCATAAAATGTTCGCCTTCATGCTCGCTGAAATATTGGGGGCCGGTGGTGGCGAGGCTCATCTCGTCGAGCGCCCGGGCGGTGCGGGCGCGGACGGGCTGACCGTTAAAGGTCGTGCCATGCCCTGCCGCCCCGACCCAGCGTTCGCGATTTGTAGGCTGGTCGATCACACCCAGCACCGGCCAGCCATCGACGAGCAGCGCAATGAGCGTGCCGAAGGTCGGCTTACCCGCCATGAAGCTGGTCGTGCCGTCAATCGGGTCGAGCACCCAGATACGCTTGGCTTGCCCACGCTCGGTGCCGAATTCTTCGCCGATTATGCCATCATCGGGCCGTTCCTTGGCAAGAATATCGCGCATCGCAAGTTCCGCCGCACGGTCGGCTTCGGTGACGGGCGACGCATCGCCCTTGGCTTCATGGTCGAAAGGGGCGCGGAAAAAGGGGCGGATCGCCGCGCCCGCTGCATCGGCAAGGCGTGCGGCAAGCGCCATATCATCGGTGAGTTTCATGAAGGTAGCGATTAGCGCAGGCCGCACCGCTTGGCCAGCCGCTTCCGGCCCGCCTGTTCTCGCGCCGCTCCTGCCCCTCCTTCCGCGCTTCCCCCTTTCATTCTCGTCATCCCCCTGTAAAGGGGGATCCATCTCCGGACCCTTCGGCACATATGACAGCTCAGGAGATGGATTCCCGATCAAGTCGGGAATGACGTAGTGTTATTATTGAAAGCCTTGTGATGAAAATCCCGTCCCGCCGCACCTTTGCGATCATTTCCCACCCTGACGCGGGCAAGACCACGCTCACCGAAAAGCTGCTGCTCGAAGGCGGCGCGATCCATTTAGCAGGCGAGGTCAAAGCGCGCGGGGCGAACCGGCGCGCGCGCTCCGACTGGATGAAGATCGAACAGCAGCGCGGCATTTCGGTGACCTCGTCGGTCATGACGTTCGAACGGCCGGACAAGGATGGCTCTACCATCACCTTCAACCTGCTCGATACGCCGGGGCACGAGGATTTTTCCGAAGATACCTATCGCACGCTCACCGCGGTCGATTCGGCCATCATGGTGATTGACGCGGCCAAGGGCATCGAGGCGCAAACCCGCAAATTATTCGAAGTCTGCCGCCTGCGCTCGGTCCCCATCTTCACCTTCGTCAACAAGGTCGACCGCGAAGGCCGTGACCCGTTCGAACTGCTCGATGAAGTGGCCGACATGCTCGCGCTCGATGTCACGCCGATGAGCTGGCCTATCGGCATGGGCGGCGTGTTTGAAGGCATTTACGATTTTGCCACCAACCAGTTGATGCAGCCGAGCGGCGACAGCAAGGCGTTTGAAGGCAAGGTCACACAGCTTTCGGGCGTCGATGATCCGAAGCTCGAAGCATTGGTCTCCGCCCAAGGCCTCGCCCAATTCCGCGAGGAAGTGGAACTGATCGGCGTCGGCTATCCCGAATTTGATTTGGAAGCCTATCGTCATGGCGATTTGACGCCGGTTTATTTCGGGTCTGCCTTGAAGCAATTCGGCGTGACCGAGCTTATCGACGCGGTTGCAGCTTACGCCCCGCCGCCGCGCCCGCAACCCGCAGAACCGGCACCGATTGAGCCGACCGACAGCGCCGTCACCGGCTTCATCTTCAAGGTTCAGGCCAATATGGACCCGATGCACCGCGACCGCATCGCGTTCATGCGGCTGTGTTCAGGCAAGTTCAAACGCGGCATGAAACTGACCCCGTCGGGCAGCGGCAAGCCGATTGCGGTCCATTCGCCCATCCTGTTTTTCGCGCAGGACCGCGAACTCGCCGATGAAGCCTTTCCCGGCGATATTATCGGCATCCCCAACCATGGAACCTTGCGCGTCGGCGATACGCTGGCGGAGAAATTGGGCGTGCGCGTCACCGGCCTCCCCAATTTTGCACCGGAAATTTTGCGCCGCGTGGCGCTCAAAGACCCGACCAAGACCAAGCAGCTCCGCAAGGCTCTCGATGACCTTAGCGAAGAGGGCGTAATCCAGGTTTTCTACCCCGAAATCGGCGCGCAATCGATTATCGGTGTGGTCGGTCAGTTGCAGCTTGATGTGCTGATTTCACGGCTGGAGGCCGAATATAAGGTCGAAGCGATGCTCGAACCTTCACCCTTCGACACCGCGCGCTGGTTGAGCGGCCCCGATGCGGCGATGAAAGCCTTCACCGACATCAACAAAGCCAACCTCGCCAAAGATCGCGACGGTAATCCGGTGTTTATGGCCAAATCGGCTTGGGATGTCGGCTATCAGCAAGAGAAGAATCCGGACCTCAAATTCAACGCGACCAAGGAGCGTTAAAGCGAGCCGGTTCCCCGCTTAATTTCGGGGACAAATATTTAATTATAGACAATATTAATTATCGACTGTCCTACATCGCTATGGGGTAGCAGGATCGCGGCAATTTCGATTGTGGTGAGGATGAGGGTATTGATATTGTCTGCAGGTTCCACAGCTTGCGCAATAGTGCGACTCCTCGATAGTGCGACTCCCCGATAGTGCGACTCTATGTGACTTTAAGGCCGGACTTTGTGAAGATGGGAAGATGGTTTTGGCAGAAATCTGCCATTTTCCCTTCGCCTCCCGTCCGGGCACATAAGAGGGTGCCGGACGGAGGGCCAAGCGGGTGGATTGATGGGGCGCGGCAGTTGGCCGGTTCAGTCGCGCAGCAGTTCGTTGATGCCGGTTTTGGAGCGGGTTTGGGCGTCGACCCGTTTCACGATCACCGCGCAGTAAAGCGACGGGCCGGGGGTGCCGTCGGGCAAGGGCTTGCCGGGAAGTGCGCCGGGGACGACGACCGAATAAGCCGGGACTTCGGCGATGAAAACCTCGCCGGTCGCACGGTCGACAATCTTGGTCGAAGCGCCGAGATAGACGCCCATCGACAAGACCGCGCCTTCGCGCACAATCACCCCTTCGGCGACTTCCGCGCGCGCGCCGATGAAGCAGCCATCTTCGATGATGACCGGCCCCGCCTGCAACGGTTCGAGCACGCCGCCAATGCCCGCGCCGCCCGACAGATGGACATTTTTGCCGATCTGCGCGCAGCTTCCGACCGTCGCCCAAGTATCGACCATCGTGCCTTCGCCGACATAAGCGCCGACATTGACGAAACTGGGCATGAGGACGACGCCCTTCGCGATATGCGCGCTCTGGCGCACCACCGCGCCGGGAACCGCGCGGAAACCGGCGCTGCGGAAATCTTCATCGGTCCAGCCGGTAAATTTGGTCGGCACCTTGTCCCACCAGGGACCGGGGCTCGCAATGTCGCCCATCATTTCATTGTCGTTCAAACGGAAGGACAAAAGCACCGCTTTTTTGAGCCATTGATTGACGGTCCAATCGCCGTCGCTCCCGCGTTCGGCCACGCGCAATTCGCCATTGTCGAGGGCTTTCAACGCCTCTTTGACCGCTTTTTGCACCCCCGCATCATTGCGGTCGAGGCTGTCGCGATTGTCCCATGCAGTGTCGATGGTCGCTTGAAGATCGGTCATGAAATGGCTGCTTTCGTCTGGCTAGGAGGAAGGAGAAAAGGATGCGACCACGCCCTGAAGAAACGGGACGAGATCGTCAATATGATGATCGACATAAGCGGGCTCATGATCGCGGTCGCCGCTTTCCGAGCCATTATCGACCCACACCGTGGTAAAGCCGAGCTTGTGCGCAGGCACAAGGTTGCGCGCCATATCTTCAAAGAAAATCGCGCGGGCAGGCGTGATGGCGAACGCATCGACAAGGCTTTGATAGGGCGCGTCGGCAGGCTTTGGCACATAGCCGGTTGCGCGGATGTCATGGATTCCGGTGAAAAGATCGGCGACACCCAGCCTGTCGAGCACGCGGGTCGCATAGGGCGCATCGGCATTGGTGAAGATGAGCCGCCGCCCGGGGAGCGCGGCCAAGGCTTCGCGCAGGCCCGGCTCCGCTTCCAGATTGTCGAACATGATATCATGGACGAAATCGAGGAAATGGTCGGGCTCGACATCATGGTCCTGCATGAGCCCCGCAAGCGTGGTGCCGTGGCGGTGGAAATAATCCTTCTGGATGCGCCGCGCTTCAACAAGGTCGCAATCGAATTTGTCGGCGATGAACGCGCCCATCTTGGCGTCAATCTGGTCGAACAGCCGATGCTTGGGATGATAGAGCGTATTATCGAGGTCAAACACCCATGTGTCGATGTGCGGGAGCGATGCGCTATAATGTTCGTGGGTCGGGGCGGTCGGCATGGAGCTTGCCCTAGCAGCTTGACTTGGGCGACGGAAGCGCGGAAGGCACCGGCAGTTTCTTTCCTCCCTGTTAGACGAGCTTTGTCATGACCGATATGTCCACCCCTCCGGTCCCCCAAGCGACGCCGCGTTGGGCGCTGGCAATTCATGGCGGGGCGGGGTCGATGCGCCGCGATGGCCTGACCCCCGAACAGGATGCCAAAGCGCGCGCCGGATTGGAGCGGGCATTGGATGCCGGGGTTGCGGTGCTGGAAAGCGGCGGCAGCGCGATGGATGCGGTCGAAGCGGCGGTAATTGCGCTCGAAAATGACCCGACGTTCAATGCCGGGCATGGCGCGGTCTATACATTTGAAGGCAGCCATTCGCTCGATGCTGCGATCATGGACGGGACGACGCGCGCGGCAGGGGCGGTCGCCGGCAGCGGCACCACGCGCAACCCTGTAACGCTTGCCCGCGCCGTGATGGAGCATAGCCCCCATGTGCTGCTCGCGGGCGAAGGCGCGGATATTTTCTCGCGCGAACAAGGGTTGGAGCAGGTGCCGAACGATTATTTCGGCACGCCTGAACGCAAGCGCCAATGGGAGGAATTAAAGGCCAAAAAGACCGGCTGGTATGATGTTGATTTGAAATATGGGACGGTCGGCGCGGTGGCGCTCGATATGGAAGGCCATGTCGCGGCCGCAACCTCGACCGGCGGGCTGACCGGCAAGCGTTGGGGCCGTATCGGCGATTCGCCGGTATTCGGCGCAGGCACCTATGCCGACGACCGGGCCTGCGCGGTGTCGGCGACGGGGGCAGGGGAGGCGTTTATCCGCTTGGGCGCGGCTCATGAAATCGCCGCCCGTATGCGCTTCACTGGCGAAAATGCGCAGGCCGCCGCCGACCATGTGATCGGCGAACTGGGCGCGATCAAAGGCGATGGCGGCGTCATCGTCACCGCGCCCGACGGATCGGCCATTTTTGCGTTCAACACGCCGGGCATGTATCGCGGCCGCGCGACCTCGGCGGGTGTCCGCGAGGTCGGCATTTATGACGATGAGGCGCGGTGAGGGGCTAATTCTCCCTCCTCCGTCATTGCGAGGAAGCGAAGCCGACGCGGCAATCCAGTGTCGCGCAAAACTGCTCTGGATTGCTTCGCTCCGCTCGCAATGACGATGGGTTTTGCGGGGCGCGAACACATATCCCCTCCCCTGAACGGGAGGACTTTTAGAGCGCCACCCGCAACGCCATCCACGCGGCCTTTTTCGCCTCGAACGCCTGTGTGTGTGCGGGGCTGCTTGACGGGAGCGTCAGGGTCGGGACCGGACAGTCTGCGCCCAAGGCTCGCGTGCCGATGCTGGCGGCGCGCTGGCCGTTGAACGCGATGAGGCGAAGGTTCGGCAGGCCCGCGACCAGATCCGCCAGCGCATTATGGGTGACATTGCGGATCGCGGTATCAAGGCTGCCCTTGCGGGTGGCCGATGCGACCACATCCCATAGTGCCACCTTGGCCTCGACGAGCGCCGCCAGCCGCGCCTCATAATCCATATCCGCCAGCGGGGCGCCGATGGCCGCACCCATCAGCCGCCAAAACTGGTTTTGCGGATGGGCATAATAGCGCGCCGTCGCGAGTGAGGCTTCACCCGGCAGGCTCCCCAGCACCAACAGCCGCGCGTCATCGCGACATATTGGCGCAAAGCTGCTTTTGCGCGGCGTGTCGCCTAAAGATAGCGTTTCCATGTGTCGAGCATCCGCTCCCACGCTTTTTCCGCCTGCGCTTCGTCATAGACGGGGCTGTCGATTGTGCACCAGCCATGCTGGGCGGGATAGACTTCAATCTCGGCGGGGCGTTCGGCAGCATCGGCGGCGGCGCGCAATTTGGTCTTGGCCTCCGGGTCTTTTTCATCGTCATTTTGCGCAATCGCGATGAGCGCGGCGGCCTTGATAGTCGGGAAAAGCCGGTGCGGACTGTCCGGCGCATCCGTCGCCAAGCCTCCGCCGTGAAAGGAGGCAATCGCGCCGACCCGCGCCGGATTGGCGGCTGCCGTGCGGAAAGTGAACGGACCGCCCATACAATAGCCGCTGCTGCCGATTTTGCGGGCCTTATCCACCTCCGTCTGCTGGTCGAGCCAGGTGATAAAGGCGGCGGCATCGCGCGTCGTCACTGCCGGATTAAGCTGCGCGATCATCGGCGCAAGCTTGGCCTGCCCCGCCTCGGTGCGCCATTCTGCCATGCTGGTGAGGATCGGCGCAGGCGCGGAACGATAATATTGATTGACCACCAGCACCGCATAGCCCGATTGCGCCAGCCGCCGCGCCATCGTCTTATAGGCATCGCGCAGGCCCGCAATGTCGGGCCACAGTATGATCGCAGGATGCTTGCCCTTGGCGGGATAGACAAAGAAAGCATCCGCTGTGCCATCGGGCGTCGGGATGGTGACGCTGCGTTCGGCAAGGCTGCCGTCCGCGGGCGCGTTGGTCGCGCTGCTCACACAGCCCGGCACGAGCGCCAGCGCCGCAACGCCTGCCCCGGCCTTGCCAAGGTCGCGCCGTCCTATGCCCTGCTTTTGTAGCCAGAGGGCATTATCCGCTTCGGTGGTTTCGTCGCACATTGTCCGTCCCTTTCATCGCTTTGCCCGCCCGCTCGCCGAGCATAGCAGGACGGGAAAGGAGGGCAAGCGCGGGCGCGTTACGTCAGGGTGCGGGGACCGGCTGCGTCCAGTCCAGCACCACCTTGCCTGCCTTACCCGATGCGGCGATTTCGAAACCTTGCTCGAAATCGGCGGCGGGCAAGCGGTGGGTGATGAGCGGGGTCAGGTCGAGGCCATTGCGCAACAGGCCGAACATCTTGCGCCAGGTTTCAAACATTTCACGGCCATAAACCCCGCGAATGGTGAGCGCCTTGAGGATGATGGTCGACCAGCTCACCTGCATATCCTGTGCCGGAATACCGAGCATCGCCATCTTGCCGCCCATGCGCAGCACATCAATCGCCTGATTGATCGCGGTGATCGAGCCGGACATTTCCAGCGCGACATCAAAGCCGTTGGCAACGCCTTCGGACGCCATCACATCGCGCAAATCTTCGTTGAGAACATTGACCGTGCGGACATCGGCGAGCGTGCGGGCGAGGTCCAGCCGATAGTCATTCACATCGGTCAGCACGACCGAACGCGCGCCTGCGCGCCGCGCCACCGCTGCGGCCATAATGCCGATGGGGCCGGCACCGGTCACAATCACATCTTCACCGAGCAGGTCGAATTGCTGCGCGGTGTGGACCGCATTGCCGAACGGGTCGAGCAACGATCCGATTTCGAGTGGCACATCATCAGGAAGCGGCACCACGTTGAACGCAGGGATCGACAGATATTCGGCAAAAGCGCCTTGCCGGTTGACGCCGACGCCTTGGGTGTCGGGGTCGAGATGGAATTGTCCGGCACGCGCGGGCGCGCTGTTCAGATTGATAATATGCCCTTCGCCCGATACGCGCTGGCCGATGGTCAAGGGACGGGTCACGCCCGCACCAATTTCGACAATTTCGCCTGCAAATTCATGGCCGAAAATCATCGGCACCGGAATCGTCTTTTGCGCCCATTCATCCCATTTATAAATGTGGATGTCGGTGCCGCAAATCGCGGTGCGCTGGATGCGGATGAGGACATCTTCGAGGCCGGGGGTCGGCACCGGTGCTTCCAAAGCCCAGACACCGGGCGCGCGTTCGGTCTTGGCGAGGCCGATCATGGTTGAGGCTGCATTATGGCTCATGCGATAATCTCCAGCTTGCGTCCGGCAGAAGCAAAAGCATCAAGCGCGCGGTCGATATGCGCCGGTGTCAGCGCCGCCGACATTTGCACCCGGATGCGCGCCAGATCGCGCGGGACAACGGGGAAACTGAACGGCGTCACATAGACACCGGCTTCATAAAGCGCCGCCGCGAGCGCCTGTGCCTTATGCGCGTCATAAAGCATGATCGGAATGATCGGATGTTCGCCGGGGATGAGGTCATAACCAAGATGTTCCAGCCCGTCGCGGAAGCGCGCGCTATTTTCCGCCAATTGCGCGCGTAACAGGTCACCGCGCTCGGAGCGCGCGATGCGGATCGCCGCTAAACTCGCTCCACAAATCGACGGCGCGAGCGCGTTCGAGAAGAGATAAGGCCGCGCGCGTTGGCGCAGCAGGTCGACCACCTGGCGTTTCGCCGCGACAAAGCCGCCCATCGCTCCGCCCAAGGCCTTGCCATAGGTGCCGGTCAAAATGTCGATCTGGCCTTCGACCCCGCGATAGGCCGCAGAGCCGCGCCCCTGCGGCCCCAAAAAGCCGCTCGCATGGCAATCATCGACCAAGGTAAGCGCATCGAAACGCTTGGCCAAGGCGGTAATCGCGCCCAGATTGGCGATAGTGCCATCCATCGAAAATACGCCATCGGTGACGATCACAATCTGGCACGCGCCTTCGGCTTTCGCTTCGGTAAGCGCGCGTTCCAGATCGCCCATATCATTGGTGGCATAGCGATAGCGCCGCGCTTTCGACAAGCGCACCCCGTCGATGATCGACGCATGGTTGAGCGTATCGGAAATAATCGCGTCGTCCGGCCCGAACAAAGGTTCAAACACCGCGCCATTGGCGTCGAATGCGGCGGCGAACAGGATCGCATCTTCATAGCCGAAATAAGCGGCGGTTTCGGCTTCCAACTCTTTGTGGATGTCCTGCGTCCCGCAAATGAAGCGCACCGATGCAAGCCCCGCGCCCCAGCGGCGGTTAGCCTCTTCGGCGGCGGCGACCACTTCGCTGTCATTGGCCAGGCCGAGATAATTATTGGCGCACAGGTTCAACAGTTCGGGGCCGTCGCCGACCCGCACAATCGGGCCTTGGGGCGTCGAAAAAGGACGTTCGACCTTCCACAAGCCGGCATCCTTAATGCCTGCAAGTTCCTGATCGAGGCGGCTATAAAATTTGTCGGACATGCACGGCTCTCCTGTCGGAATGGCCCCCTTTACGAAATATCGAATATCTTGTCCAGTATATCGGAAATTGCCGCCTATTGGCTGATAACCACCAAGAGCGCGCGCGCTTCGCTATTTCCGATATTGCGGATTTCATGCGCAACATCGGCGGGATAACGCGCGGTTGCTCCATCGGCTATCTCTTCACGCACACCATCGCACACGACTTCGAGCGCGCCTTCCAATACGGTCAGATGCTCGCGCGTGCCGCGCCCGTGGGCCGCCGATTCGAGCGCGCCGCCGGTTGCAAAGATCAGCTCATACCATTCGAGCGAATCCGCGCGGTCCGCCGGGCTTAAAATGCGTAACGTGCAAAGCCCGTCTTCGGTCCGTATCTCCGGCGTAAATGCGGCGGAGGCGACATCAATGCGCGGCGGGGTCGCGGCATGGCGCACGCCGACCAGTTCGGAAATGTCGATTTTGAGCGCATGGGCAATCGCCCACACCGTCGCCAGCGTCGGATTAGTCTCCCCCCGCTCGATTTGCGACAGCATCGAACGCGACACGCCCGACGCGTTCGATAGCGCATCCAATGTCATCCCATGTTTTTTGCGCAACTGGTTTACGTGCGGCCCGACATTGGGTGATTCCATTTCGGACGGCGGCGCAGCATGGCGGGAGACGGATTTGGGCATACGGGTCGGGGAAGATGGCTTATTGGACATGGCGGCTCCATATCACCGGAATCGACCCGATGCGATTTGAAATCCGGAGCCGCATGAATATCCGTCTGCCGCTTGCAGGATTAAATTCCGAAACTGCCCTTCAAACCGTCGACCACAAATTGTGCGGCAAGGGCTGCGAGCAGCACGCCAAGCAGGCGGGTGATGACCGCTTCGATCTTTTCGCCGACCAGCCGCATCAGCGGGCCTGCGGTCAATAAGGCCACCAGCGTAATCACCAGCACCGCGGCGAGCGCGCCCAACACGACCAGCAATTCCTGCGGCGTATCGGAACGCGACACCATCAGCATCACGCTGGCAATCGACCCCGGCCCCGCAATCATCGGCATGGCCATCGGAAAGATTGACACATCTTCGATTTCCGGCGTTTCGCGGATTTCGCGCGCGCGTTCTTCGCGGCGCTGGGTGCGTTTTTCAAACACCATATCGAGCGCGATGAGGAACAGCATCAGGCCGCCGGCAATGCGGAACGCATCAAGGCTGATGCCGAGCAGGCCGAGCAATTCCCGTCCGACCAGTGCAAACAGGAGCAGGATGCCGCCCGCCACCACTACCGCGCGGATCGCCATAGTGCGGCGCTGCTGCGTCGTCGCGCCGGTGGTGAGGCTGGCATAAATGGGGGCGCAACCCGGCGGGTCGATAATCACCAGCAGGCTGATAAAGGCAGAGATAAACAGCTCGTCCATCAGGAGGCCGCCCCCGTCGCTTTGCGCGGTAGCGGCAGGTCAATCATGCCCGGAATCACGCCATCCCACAGCTCGACCATAAGCGCCTGCGCGCCATCCGGATCGGTGCGCACGGTCCATCTTAAGGACCGGTCGGCAGACACCCCTTCCTTGGGGAATTTTGTCCCGACCGGATAGGGCGCGGGAAGCTGTTCGGTAGGAATTTTGCTGCAGGCCGCCACGCTGGTTTCGACAAGTTCCGGACCGTCTTCAGCGGCATCGCTTGCTCTTGCCGTATCTGTCGTTGCAGCATCTGTAGTCGCAGCCGTCGCCAGCCATTTCCATTGCTTGAGCACATCCTTGCGTCCGCGCCCGTCGCCTTGCCGTTGCCACACGGTGACAAATTGTCCGCTTGCGCTATTTTCGCCCTGCCATCGCCCCGACGCTACCGCGAGCGCACCGTCGCAGGACATCAGCACGCGGCGGACCGTGCGGTTCATCGACGGCGGCGCATAGCCGCTTTTCCGGAGCGCCGCTTGGGCTGCAACCATATCCGGCGTAAAAAGGACCGCATCGGAGGTTGCGGTTTCCAACAAAGCCGCCGCCACGCCCTTTTCGCGCGCGAGCCGCGACAGCGCCATTTCGGCGGTCACGACCGCGCTCGGCGTTGCATCGACCCGCACTTCGGGGCGGCGGCGCGCATCGGCGGCTGTGCTGGCGACCATCAGGCTCCCCGTCACGGCCAACGCTCCTGCAAGGAAAAACGCGCCGCGCATCACAAGCCTTCCGGATCAGCAAGGCCTTCGCGGCGGCTGGCGGCGACCAGCGTGTTGCGCAACAACACCGCAATCGTCATCGGCCCGACACCGCCCGGCACCGGGGTAATCGCGCCCGCCACGCTTTCGGCTTCGTCGAACGCCACATCGCCGACCAGCCGCGTTTTGCCCGGCTCGTCGCTGGCGATGCGGTTGATGCCGACATCAATGACCACCGCGCCGGGCTTCAACCAATCGCCGCGCACCATATTCGGGCGGCCGACAGCGGCGACGACAATATCCGCGCGGCGGATGACAGCGGGGAGGTCGACGGTGCGGCTATGCGCGAGCGTGACGGTCGCATTTTCCTGGATCAAAAGCTGCGCCATCGGCTTGCCGACAATGTTCGAGCGGCCAATCACCACCGCTTCCTTGCCCGACAAATCGCCGATCCGGTCTTTCAGCAGCATGAGCGAGCCAAGCGGGGTGCAAGGCGTCAGCGCATTGGCCCCGATGGCAAGCCGCCCCGCATTGACCGGATGGAAACCATCCACATCCTTGTCGGGGTCGATCATGTCGATGACCTTTTTGTCATCCAGCCCGTCGGGCAGCGGCAATTGCACAAGGATACCATCGACCGCCGGATTATCGTTCAACTGTTCGACCAACTCGATCAGGGTTTCCTGTGTGGTGTCGGCGGGGAGCCTATGTTCAAAGCTTTCCATGCCGACCTCGCGGCACGCTTTGCCTTTGGAGCGGACGTAGACCGCGCTCGCCGGATCTTCGCCGACCAGCACGACAGCCAGCCCCGGCGCGCGACCGGTTTGCGCCTTGAATGCGGCCACCCCTGTTGCAATCCGCCCGCGCAAAGCGGCAGCAAAAGCTTTACCGTCGATGATTTTTTCCGATGCCATCGCCATCATGCCATCAACGCGCTGAAGACGGTCGGCAATAAAGTGCTGCGCACAAAAAAGACGATGAGCAGCACCACCATCGGCGTCAGGTCGAGCGCACCGAAATCGGGCATGATCCTGCGGATCGGGCGATAGACCGGCTCGGTCAGCTTATCGAGCGCGAAATAGATTTGCCGCACCGTGTCGCTATTATTGCCCAGCACATTGAACGCCACCAGCCAGGACAGGATCGCCTGGGCAATGATAATCCAGGTCAGGATCATCAGAATATAGTCGATAAGGCTATAGAGCAGCATCATGGCGGCGGGTTATTCCCTCAAATTTCGGTGATACCCACGCGAATAGCCGAGTGACCGGAGCGCGACAAGAGCGAAGGCGCGGGGCAGGCTGCACAGAAAGCGCGCGGCACGGGGCTCACGGCATTGCCTTATGCCACCAAGCGCACACTTGTTGCCGTTACTTACTCCGTTTCGGTCCGGTTGTTGCGCTGGATCACGACCGTGGCGCTGCGGCCATCCTGTTCGGCGCGGAAGGTGGTGCGGTTGATGCTGTTCCGGTTGGTTTCCCTAATGACAGACCGTGCGGAAGCGCGGGCTTCGGCGGCAGCGGCGCGGGCTTCGCGTTGTGCTTCCCAGGCGGCTTGACGGGTTTCACGGCGCGCTTCTTCAGCCGCTATGAGCGCGTCGCGGCGGGCTTCTTCGGCATTTTGGCGGGCATCGCGTTGCGCTTCCCGCGCGGCTTGGCGGGCGTCGCGCTGTGCTTCGGCCGCCGCATGTAAAGCGTCGCGACGGGCTTCAGCCGCATCGGCACGCGCCTCCGCACTATTGCGCAACGCATCTTGCGCCGCCCGCATCGCGTCCGCCGCCGCCTTATCGCTATCGTCCAGCGTCTTGCGGATGTCGGCCTCGCTCATGTCATGGTTGGTATAGACTTTATATGTCTTGCCATTGTGGACGACATCGCGGCGATAGGTCGGCTGCTCCTTGCCGCCGCCAATGATGATACGCCGTTCGGTATTGCCATTCTTTACGGTCGTTGTCGTGGAAATATTGTTCGTGGAAGACGGACGCGCTGCCGGGCTGTCGGCTTGCGCCAAGCTGGCAGTCAGCGGCACCAATGCCACGCCCGACAGGATGACAAGGCCGGTGCCGAGCAGGCGGCGCCCTGATGTTTTTTCACGCATGGCTATTCTCCCGATACGGCGCACGATGACGCTTTTATTGACAAGATTGGCGCGCGGGCTGACCATCGCGGCGGACGGCAGCGACCCTGTCGTGGCGGCGACCAGCATCTGCGCATATTGCGCAGCATCGAAGCGATAGCGACCCAAAGTGCGCGCATCGCAATCGGCCTCCTGGTCAAAAATGAAGGCGCGCGCGGCTATCCATGCGACCGGATTGAACCAGTTCAAACATAAGAGCAGCATCGCGGCATGGTTGTGATACAAATGCCCGGCGCGGTGGTGGGTGACTTCATGCGCGACCGCCATTTGCTGGGCGTCGAGCGACCAGCCGCGTGCGGTTGCGGGGATGAAGATGGTGCGCTGGCGCAGGCCCACCGCAAGCGGGCCACCGGCATTGGGGCTTTCCATCAAACGCACGCGCCCGACTTTGCCCAATTCATGCGCACCTTTACGCGCCGCACGGATCACGCGGTGGTGATGCTGCAAAAGCAGCGCGAACAGAAGCAAGGCGGTGCAGCCCCACAAGAGCAGCGCGCCGCTCGCCAGGTCAAAATTTGCTTCGGCCATCACCGGCGCGGCGGCGGCAGGGGCTGCGGGCGCAGGCGCGGCGGCCGCAACCGCTATGTCAGCCGATAAGGGCGGCATGGGGCCGACGGGGAGCGCGGCCTGCATCATCGCATCCCCCATCGTCCCGTTAGGCACGCGCATCGCAAAAGGGCGCAGCGCATCGGGCAGCATCAGCGGCGGCACAAACCAGCGCGCGGCGGGGAGCAGCCACAACATATAAGCGACCTGCGGGCCAAGCCATTGCGCGACCGGACGGCGCACCGCGAGGACGAACATCAACAAGGCCGTGAACGCGATGAAGCTATCCAGCAGCCAGGCGGTAAAAGCGGTATCGGCGATCATTTGCGCAGGCTCCGGATAAGCTGTTCCAGTTCGTCGAGATCCTGATCGTCCAGTTCCTCGCGCTCGGCGAGCTGGGCGACGAGCGGCGAAACGCGGCCCCCGAACAGGCTGTCCACCAGCCTTTTGGATTCGGCGACATTATGGTCATCGCGCTGGAGCAAGGGCCGGTAATGGAAGCGGCGACCTTGCTCTTCATAAGCAATCGCCTCCTTTTGGGTGAGGCGTGACAGCAAGGTTTTGACGGTCGCCAAACTCCATTGCCGTGCGTCTTCGACCCGCGCCGCAATATCGGTCGCGGTGAGCGGGGACTCCTCCCACAACACCTCCATAATCGCGCGCTCAGCCTCGGAAATACGCTCGCTCATAACCCGAATCACCCTTTCGTTGATTACGGGTGTAGTCGATTCGATTACGGATGTAAACAGTGATTGCGTGGTTGCAAGTTAGGCTCGACCATGCGAGTCTAATGCGAGGGAAGCGACGACTGTGGATAATCGGCAAAATTCTTCTGTTAAACAATGGATTACGGTGCTTATCGTCACAGTAACCACTATGTTTTGTCTTTTTGCTTTCGCAAAACTCTCGTTGTCGGCGGTGATTATTGCGTCATTGATAACATTATTTTCAAGCTTGCTGGCCGCTTGGTTTCTTGGTCGCCAAAAAATCCGATCAAGGGGAGAGACGCGGTGATAGGACCTTCACAATTCTTCTAGATCTGGGATCTGTTGACCAAATCTGTCCATCTTGTTTTTCTATATATTCTACTTCAACCCTCATTATAACACCTTCTTGGAGGGTTAAAGGTACACGACCATCTTTAAGGGCACTCAGAAAATTAGCATCATGCATCTGCGCATTAAAAGTTAGTCCGTCGCGTGAAAAAGTCCATGCGTGTGGTTTGCTTAACAATGCGGGCTTAACGAGAACAACGTCCCAAATGTCTGTAATTTTGCGTTCTTCCGGAACTTGATCCGCTGCGTCCCATAGCCCGCTTCGTGCGGGAAATTCCGACCTTGGGATTATAATGTCGGGCTTTCGTTGATCCCATGAATCAGCAGCACCAACCCCAGTAATTGCACTATCTTGCTCCAGTGTTTTATAAAAGCGCCTACTCGCTTGCTTTACTGAGGTTGATTGTGAAATTTTTTCTAGCGTCGCCCGATCTTCATCGCTAAGCCTGATGACCTGCTCTGAAGGTTGAAGAATCGCATCTGCTACAGAACCGGAAACCGCTCCAATAATTGTTAAAGCAGAAGCTGCGGCGATTCCTTTCAAATAAGGATATTCGCTCAACCCCTCACCCATAGCTTGAGCTTGTGTCTCCAAAAACCTGAGTAATTGAGGGAAGCGGGTACTCCCCATTTCTACCCCTGCAATTTCGATTTCTAGTATCTGGGTAGGATCAACTTCAGCAACTGTCGCTCGAACTAGATGAACCCAATCTAGTAATGCTCGTGCTGCAACATCTGTATCTACATATCGACCTTCAGCGACTTCAAAATGTAGCACGAATTGCTCAACGTATTGCGCCAAATTTTCTTTTCCCATTCAATCCCCCGTTTAATAAGAGTTCTCGACAAATCGAATTGAATGTCAACTTTCAAAAAGAACACCACACCAACTCTTGCTTTTCTTCCCGAATCCCGCTAGGCGCGCCGCTTCCGAATAAGCGGGCTGGCTAATAGGGCTGCCATGTTCGCTTGATACGGATCATCCTGAGTGTGTTTCGCTGACGCGAAACGTCCGCTCCAGCCCTCTCCCCCACCCGGCCACCCAACAGGGTATGCTATGGGTGGCCGGGTGGGGGAGAGGGCTGGCACCGCACTCAACTAACAAAGGAGACCAAAATGCCCAAGCTCAAGACCAAGAGCGGTGTGAAGAAACGCTTCAAAATCACCGCTACCGGCAAGATCAAGCATGGCGTCGCTGGCAAGCGTCACCGTCTTATCAGCCACAACGCAAAATATATCCGTCAGAACCGCGGCACGTCCGTGATGTCCGACGCCGACACGAAAATCGTGAAGGCTTGGGCGCCCTACGGCCTGAAGTAAGAGGAGCACCGAACTATGCCACGCATTAAACGCGGTGTGACCACGCACGCCAAGCACAAGCGGATTCTGAAGCAGGCGAAGGGCTATTATGGCCGTCGCAAAAATACGATCCGCATCGCGCGTCAGGCCGTCGAAAAGGCCGGCCAATACGCTTATCGCGACCGCAAGGTTAAGAAGCGCAGCTTCCGCGCCCTGTGGATCCAGCGCATCAACGCGGCTGTCCGCATGGAAGGCCTGACCTATGGCCAGTTCATGCACGGCCTGAAGCTCGCCGGTGTCGAACTGGACCGCAAGGTTCTTGCCGACATTGCGATGCACGAAGGCGAAGCGTTCAAGGGCATCATCGCCCAGGCCCAGGCTGCGCTGCCGAAGTAAGCGGGTCGAAGAACTGATTTCCCAGTAGGGATTGAAGGATAAAGAAAGGCACCGCGCCACTGGGCTGCGGTGCCTTTTTTTTATTTGTTTCCCTGCTTCGCTTGCTTCTAATTCTCGTCATACCCGCGAAAGCGGATATCCATCTCCGGACATTGGCTTAAACCGGACGGTCAGGGGATGGATGCCCGATCAAGTCGGGCATGACGAGAAGAGAGGGAGTCTTAAGAATGCGCGACATATTCCAACCTTGCGTATACATGGTCGCGAGCCACAAAAATGGCACGCTCTATGTCGGTGTCACATCGAACCTGATGGCGCGGATTTACCAGCATCGCACTGGTGCGGTGAAAGGCTTTACCTCCAAATATGGCGTTGCGCGGCTGGTCTGGTTTGAACAGCATGGCACGATGGAGACGGCCATTGTGCGCGAAAAACGCGTCAAGGGCTGGCTCCGGCCATGGAAAATCGCCTTGCTCGAAACAGATAATCCCGAATGGCGAAATTTGGCTGTTGATTTCGGCTTCGAGCCGCTACCGAGCAGGCGCGTGAGATAATGTTTGAAGGATAATATCTCGTCATTCCCGCGAAAGCGGGAATCCATCTCCGAACCGTTGAGTAAATAGCAAGGTCCGGAGATGGATGCCCGATCAAGTCGGGCATGACGAAGGGAATATGGACGAGATGACCAATATCGAAACTTTGCAGGCAGGCCTTTTGGCCGAAATAGACGCGGCGGATACGCCCGAGGCGGTCGAGGCGCTGCGCGTGCGTGCGCTCGGCAAATCGGGGGAGATTACCGCGCTCCTTAAAACGCTCGGCGCGATGACGCCGGAGCAGCGTTCTGCCGAAGGGCCGAAAATTCACGGGTGCCGCGAGGCGGTGACGGCGGCGCTTACCGCCCGCAAGGCGCAGTTGGAAACCGCGGTCCTCAACCAAAAGCTTGCCGCTGAAGCGGTCGATATGTCGCTCCCCGCCGATATGCCGCCGTCCGGTAGTGTCCATCCGGTCAGTCAGGTCATGGACGAACTTGCGGAAATTTTTGCCGATATGGGCTTTGCCGTCGCCACCGGTCCGGAAATCGAGGATGACTGGCATAATTTCACCGCGCTCAATATTCCCGAAACCCACCCGGCCCGCGCGATGCACGATACTTTCTATTTCCCGGATGCGGACGCTGAGGGGCGCGCCATGCTGCTGCGCACCCATACATCGCCGGTGCAGATCCGCACGATGGTGGGGGGCAATCCGCCCATCCGCATCATCGCGCCGGGCCGGGTTTACCGGTCGGATTCGGACGCGACCCACACGCCGATGTTCCACCAGATTGAAGGGCTTGTGATCGACAAGGGTATCACGCTGGGGCATCTCAAATGGACGCTCGAAACCTTCCTCAAAGCGTTTTTTGAACGTGACGATATCGTGCTGCGCCTGCGCCCCAGCTATTTCCCCTTCACCGAACCGTCGGCGGAGGTTGATGTCGGTTATAAACAGGAAAAGGGCCGCCGCGTGATTGGCGGGTCGGGCGATGATGAAGGGCATGGCTGGATGGAAGTTTTGGGAAGCGGCATGGTCCACCCCAAGGTCATCGAAGCCGCCGGACTTGACCCCGATGAATGGCAAGGCTTTGCGTTCGGCACCGGCGTCGACCGGCTGGCCATGCTCAAATATGGCATGGATGATTTGCGGGCTTTCTTTGACGGCGATCTGCGCTGGCTCAAACATTATGGATTTTCGGCGCTGGATATTCCCACGCTTTCGGGAGGGATTTCGGCATGAAATTCACGTTAAACTGGCTCAAGGAGCATTTGGATACCGACGCCAGCCTTGAAGCAATTCTGGCCGCGCTCAATGCCATCGGGCTTGAGGTGGAAGGCGTCGATAATCCCGGCGAGAAGCTCGCGGCGTTCAAAATCGCCCATGTGCTGAGTGCCGAACGTCATCCGCAGGCCGACAAGTTGCAGGTGCTGCAAATCGATCAAGGCGACGGCCAGCCCTTGCAAGTCGTGTGCGGCGCACCCAACGCCAAGGCGGGGATGAAAGGCGTGTTCGGTCCGGTCGGTGCTTATGTGCCGGGGGCGGACTTCACGCTCAAACTCGCGGAAATTCGCGGCGTAGTGTCCAATGGCATGATGTGTTCGACGCGCGAGCTGGAACTTGGCGAAGATCATGACGGCATTATCGAACTGCCCGAAGATGCACCCACCGGCACCGTCTATGCCGATTATGCCGGGCTGAATGATCCGGTGATCGATGTGTCGATTACCCCCAATCGTCAGGATTGCATGGGCGTGCGCGGCATTGCGCGCGATTTGGCCGCCAAGGGCCTCGGCACGCTGAGACCGCTTGCCCAAGTCTATCGCACCGATGCGATTGCGCCGGTTGATGGCAGCGACCCTGCCCCCGATGTGCGTAGCGATGACCTTGAAGGCTGCCCCGCTTTCTACGCGCAAAATGTGTCGGGCCTCACCAATGGTCCCGCGCCCGAATGGATGCGGCAAAAGCTCACCGCGATTGGTCAAAAGCCGATTTCGGTGCTGGTCGATATTACCAATTTCGTGTCGGTCGACCTAGGCCGTCCCTTGCACGTCTATGACCGCGCCAAGCTGACAGGTGGCCTCGTCGCACGTAAAGCCAAGGCGGGCGAAGAGGTGCTTGCGCTTAACGGCAAGACCTATGCGCTTGATGAAAGCATGACGGTTATCGCCGATGATGCAGCCGTACATGACATTGGCGGCATCATGGGCGGCGAACATTCGGGCGTTTCGGATGCGACCACCGATATCCTCATCGAATGTGCCTATTTCACTCCCGAAGCGATTGCGCGCACCGGACAGAAATTGGCGTTGACCTCGGATGCGCGCCAGCGGTTTGAACGCGGGGTTGATCCGGCTTTCCTCGAACAAGGCTTGGCGATCGCGACCAAGCTGGTGCTGGACCATACCGGCGGCACCGCGAGCGCGATCACGCGCGCAGGGGCGCCGCCGGTTGAACAGCGCGTGATTGCCTATAATCCTGACCATAGCCGCACGCTTGGCGGGGTCGAGGTTGCGGCGGACGAGCAGGCCGCGATTTTGGAACGGCTTGGTTTCACCATATCGTTCCCCCGCGCAGGCGGGGGCCCAGAGTCGCCGGACGCAGCGCCTGCCACACTGGATCCCCGCCTGCGCGGGGACACGACAAGTGGGGGTGACGCGCTTTGGGAAGTCACCGTCCCCACATGGCGTCGTGACGTCCACGGCAGCGCCGATCTGGTCGAAGAAGTGGTGCGTATCCACGGCATCGACAAGGTGCCATCGACTCCGTTGCCGCGCGCAGATGGCGTAGCGCGGCCCACCGCCACGCCCGAACAGATGATCGAGCGCAAGGCGCGCCGCGCGGCGGCTGCGCGGGGATTGAACGAAGCGGTCACCTGGAGCTTCATTTCCGAAAGCGAAGCGACGAAAGTCGGCGGCGGCGACTGGACGACATCTAGCTGGATTTTGGCCAATCCGATCAGCGAAGATATGAAGGTGATGCGCCCCTCGCTACTGCCGGGCTTGCTCGCCGCCGCACAGCGCAATGCCGATCGCGGCGCGACCGCGATCCGCTTGTTCGAAGTCGGCCGCCGTTATTTCCGCAAAGCCGATGGCACGAGCGAAGAAAAATTGACGCTCGGCTTTGTGCTGGCGGGTGATAAAGCCCCGCGCAGTTGGCTTGGAGGCAAGGCAGGCGGCTTTGGCCCGTTCGATGCCAAGGCCGAAGTGCTGGCGATCCTCGCCGCAGCAGGCGCGCCGGTGGACAAGCTGATGCCATTCGGTATCGACGGAGATGCGGCGATCTGGCACCCCGGCCAGTCGGGCAGCTTGCGGCTTGGTCCCAAGACCGTCCTTGCCGAATATGGCACGCTCCACCCGGCGCTGGTCAAGGCGTTTGACCTTGGCGGCACCGTGGTTGCGGGGCAGTTGTTTTTGGATGCCATTCCGGCAAAGCGCGCCTCGTCGCCCATCCGCGAAACCTATGCGCCGCCTGCCTTGCAAGCGGTCACGCGCGACTTTGCGTTCCTTGTCGATGCAGGCCTTCCCGCCGCCGATCTGGTGCGCAGCGTCAAGAGCGCGGACAAGACTAATATTGTCGATGCGCGGCTGTTTGACAGCTTTGTTGGCACCGGCGTTCCCGAAGGCCAGAAGAGTCTGGCGGTCGAAGTGACGCTGCAGCCCGGCGAAAAAAGCTTTACCGATGCCGATTTAAAGGCGATTGCTGACAAGGTCATTGCGGCGGCGGCCAAGCTGGGCGCGACGCTAAGGGCTTGAGACCCCAAGCGTTTCCCTGCTTCGTCCCGCCGCTCATGAAGGAGCAGACGGTATGAAGCAGATTGGCTTGGGCGCGATTTTGGCAGCGGCGTGCGCATGGAGTGTGAGCGCCCCGGCCACCGTACAAGAAAGCGCGGTCGTCTTTCCCGAAGGGTCGCGCGTCGGCATGGTGCCTTTTGCCGGGTCCAAGCCTGCGACCGGATTTCAAGGCTTTGTCGACGAGGCGACCAAAAGGTCGGTGATGATTATCGAAATGCCCGCCGAAGCGCGCTCGGTTGCGCTGGAAGATTTTGTCGCGGCCGAGGATATGGCGGCGGAGGGCATCAAGCAAGTCGCGCGGCGCAACTTCGAGCTTGCGGAAGGCAATGCCAAGGTCAAAGCGATTGAAGTGCGCGCGACCCAGACCGCGGCGGGGCGCACTTTCCCCAAATGTATGGTGCTGTTCCATGCGTCCGATTTTACCGCGCTCATCAGCGCGCAAATGCCCGACGATAAGAGCGGCGATGCCTGTGCGCTTATCAAGGGCCTCCAGATACGCGGAGCGTTGAGCGAGGGCGATATAATGGGCGCGCTGCCCTTCACGCTCGCAGATAGAGGCGGGCTGAAGCCTTGGCGCAGCTTTGGTGGATCGGGCGTATTGCTCACCGACAGCGCGGACGGCCAGCCTTCGGATGACGCAGCGACAATGGTCGTTGCGCGGGCAATTGCCGAACGCGCCGTGCCGCCCAAGGAGCAGCTCCTTTTTTCCGAACAATCGCTCAAGGCAGCGGAAGCGCTGGCTTCGGCAAAAATCCTGTCGAAGCGCATGGTCACAGGGGCCAAAGTGCCGACCAGCGAGGTCATGGCCGAACAGCAGGGCAAGCGCATCGTGCAATGGATACAATTCCACCCCGACGGCTATACCGTCCGGCTTGTGGGCGAAGTGCCTGCCGCGCGTTTTGACGCGCTGTTACCGGGCTTTACCCGCATCCGCGACGGGGTGACGGTGAAATAAATACAGCCGTAAATTGCCTGTATCCCAACGGTTTGGCGCGGGCTATCATGGCGATGCTGCCCCAACCAAGCGTGAGGACATATCCATGTACACCCCGCCCGGATTTGCGACCGTCACCCCCTATATTTTCGTCGAATCGGCCGAACATTTCTGCCATTTTCTGGTGGCAGGACTGGGCGGCACCGAAATCGGGCGGGCGTTGCGCGAAGATGGCAAGATTGCCAATGCGCAGATCCGCCTGGGCAATTGCACCATCATGGTGAGCGAAGCGGGGCGCGGTTATCCCGCCATGCCCGCCTCCTACTATCTCTATGTCCCCGACGCCAAAGCCGCGATGGCGCGTGCGATTGCGGCGGGCGCACAGGAAATCATGCCGGTGCAGGATATGCCCTATCAGGACCGCCAAGGCGGCATCCGCGACGCGCACGGCAATTTCTGGTGGATATCGCAGCGGCTGGTGCCGGGCGGCTATCATGATGCGGAAGAAAGCGCGGCAAAGCCCAAGGCCAATTGAAGCTGGGCTGCTAATCTTAAAAATGCGTCATGAAAATGCGTCATGCCCGACTTGATCGGGCATCCATCCCCTGACCTAGCGGCTACGTCCATGTCCGGAGATGGATACCCGCTTTCGCGGGTATGACGAAGATAGAAAACGCCTTCCGTTAACAGGAAAGGAAATTCCATTACCTGCTAATATTGTTCAATCAAACAGGCTCGATACCGATGTTTCGTCGGCGATGCGCTTGATGGCTTCGCCGAGCAGCGGCGCGATGGTGAGGTGGCGGATGCGGGTGCTGGCGCTAAGGTCGTCGGTGGTGCCGATGGAATCGGTGATGACCAGTTCCTTAAGCTGCGACCCTTCAACGCGCGCGACCGCGCCGCCGGACAAAACGCCGTGGGTGCAATAAGCCACCACATCTTCCGCGCCGCCCGCTTTCAATGCGGCAGCCGCGTTGCACAAGGTGCCAGCCGAATCGACAATATCGTCGATCAGGATACAGAAGCGGCCTTCAACGTCGCCAATAATGTTCATCACTTCAGATTCGCCCGCGCGTTCGCGGCGTTTATCGACGATGGCGAGTTGCGCATTATCGAGTCGCTTGGCGAGCGCGCGCGCGCGCACCACGCCGCCGACATCGGGCGACACGACCATGATATTCTTGCCGCCAAAGCGCGCGAGAATGTCCGCGGCCATCACGGGCGCAGCGAACAAATTGTCGGTCGGAATGTCAAAAAAGCCCTGAATCTGGCCAGCGTGGAGGTCCACCGACAGCACGCGATCCGCGCCCGCTTCGGTGATGAGATTGGCGACCAGCTTGGCCGAAATCGGCGTGCGCGGGCCGGGCTTACGGTCTTGCCGCGCATAGCCGAAATAAGGGAGAACCGCGGTAATCCGCTTGGCCGACGCACGGCGCAGCGCGTCGATACAGATCAGCAATTCCATCAGATTATCATTCGCCGGATAGCTGGTCGATTGCAGCACGAACACATCTTCGCCGCGCACATTTTCGTGGATTTCGACGAACACTTCTTCGTCGGCAAAGCGGCGCACGCTGGCATCGGTCAGCGGGATGTCGAGATATTGCGCGACGGCCTTTGCGAGCGGAAGATTGCTGTTGCCGGTCATCAACTTCATTGCCCTGGGCTCCCTTGCTGGCGCGAATATGCGGCCCCTTTAGGCAGATATTGCGCGAAGGAAAAGACCCGTCCCCAGGATTTTCCACATCATAGCCATCCTGCATCCCGTAAAAATGTCATATTGTCGCGCAAAACAGGAACATTTGTGCCGTCGCTTTAAGGTGACGGTGGCGGCACTTGTTCGGGCGGCGCTTATTCCGGGGCGCTTTCTTGGCGCGCTGATCTTCGGTTGAAATCAGCCGCCCGCACCCTAAACAGAAAGGATGACCACGCCCCCGACAGACCGCCTCACTATCGTCCTCGCCCAGCTTAACCAGCGGGTCGGCGACCTTCCCGCCAATGCTGCGCAAATGCTGGAGGTGCGTGCGCGCCACCGGGATGCCGACCTTATCGTCTATCCCGAAATGCAATTGGTCGGCTATCCGGCGGAGGATCTTTATCAAAAGCCCGCGCTTGCCACGCGCGCGGCCGAGGAGTTGGACAGGCTGGCAGAGGCCACCGCCGATGGTGGACCCGCTATGCTGGTCGGCACCGTCTATCGCGACGAAGTGGGCCAATTGTTCAACGCAGTGGCCTTGCTCTCGGAAGGCAAGATTCAAGCCGTGCGCGCCAAGCATGAACTGCCCAATTACGGCACATTCGACGAAAAACGCTATTTTGCGAGCGGGCCTTTGCCCGAACCCATCCTGTTCAAAGGTGTCGCCTTGGGCATCCCGATTTGCGAGGATATATGGTTTCCGACCGTCACCGCGCATCTCAAGGAGAAGGGCGCCGAAATCCTGCTGTCGCCCAATGGCAGCCCCTATGAAATCGACAAGGATGATCTGCGCCATGAAGGCGTGGCGCTCCACCGTGTCGAGGAAACCGGCCTGCCGCTCGCTTATTTGAACCGCGTCGGCGGACAGGATGAACTGGTGTTCGATGGCGCATCCTTCGTGCTGAACGCGGACGGGTCGATGGCGCACCAACTGGCCGATTGGGTCGAAGAAGAGCGCGTCACCCAGTGGCACCGCACGGATGACGGCTGGGTCTGCGAAGCCGGCGCGCTTGAAACGCTCGAACCGCATCCCGCCGATACCTATATGGCGATGATGGTGGGCCTGCGCGATTATGTCGATACTAACGGCTTTCCGGGCGTGGTGCTGGGCCTGTCAGGCGGGATCGACAGCGCGATTTGCGCCGCGATTGCCGCCGATGCACTGGGGCCGGAACGTGTATGGGCGGTGATGCTGCCCTCGCGCTATACCAGCGATTTGAGCAAATCGGACGCGGAAGTGAGCGCGGAGATGATCGGATGCCGCCATGACGTCATCCCGATTGCGCCCGCTGTCCAAGCCTTTGACGAAATGCTGTCCGACAGTTTTGCCGACAAACAGGTCGATATAACCGAAGAAAATATCCAGTCGCGCATTCGCGGCGTGACCTTGATGGCGCTGTCCAACAAGTTCGGCCATATGCTGCTCACCACCGGCAATAAGAGCGAAATGTCGGTTGGCTATGCGACCATTTATGGCGATATGGCGGGCGGTTATAATCCGCTCAAGGATGCGTATAAGACCACCGTGTTCGCTGTGTCGAAATGGCGCAATGCCAACAAACCGCGCACCGGCCTTGGTCCCGACGGGCCGGTGATGCCCGAAAGCATCATTACCAAACCGCCGAGCGCGGAACTGCGCCCCGACCAGAAGGATTCGGACAGCCTGCCGCCTTATGAGGTGCTGGACCCGATCCTCTTAGGATTGGTCGAACAGGAAAAATCGGTCGATGATATGGTGGCCGAACATGAAGGCGAGGAAGGCTTTGACCGCGCAACCGTCGCGCGCATCGAACGCCTCCTCAACATCGCCGAATATAAGCGCCGCCAAGCCCCGCCGGGGGTGAAATTGGGCAAGCGCAATTTCGGACGTGACCGACGTTATCCCATCACCAATGCTTTTCGCACGGGGTAAAGCGGTCCGCCCCGTCTTTTCCTTCGCTTTTCATTGTCAGCCTATCTCCGGCCAAGATCGAGCCAGACTGGGAGCGTTTCAGAAGCTCGCGCTTTAGGAAAGAGGGGATATCGTAGCACGCGTTTAGAGGTTTACGCACCTTTAACCGAATGTACCGAATTCCAGCACTGGCATTTTCGAACTACAATAGATGTAACATCTTCCAGATTGGAGGCGATTTAGCTCAGAAATTCCATCGCAAATCGCGCATTCCACGCAAAAATGGATCAAGCTTTGGATCGACTGTCGGTTGATCTGGGAACTTCCAATATTGCGGCCCGTTTTAATGGATAAGCTTTGGATTGTGCGCGTTGCGTACCAAAAGGAGAGGATGCCAATTGACTATGTTGACGATCAACAACTCCTCACAATTATGACCCAGCCTGCGCAACCATGAATCAGCGTTTTCTCTGTTGGTCGGGCATGATGCTTGCCCTGTCCGCGACTTCTTCTGGATGCGTGCCAACAGGCAACAGCTCCCAGACTTCTCAAGAGGAGGAGCGGTCGGAAGCTGGAAGCGGCACGGAAGCGCCTCGCAAGGTCTATATTGCGCGCGCGTCATCAACGAATACCGCAGCATTGTCAGCGCAGTTTGTCGGCTCTTATGATGTGCAGCGGGGCTGTCTGGTCTTTGTGTCCAGTGACAAGGTTTATTTGCCGGTTTTTGCACCGGGTTCGACGATCCAAGTATATTCAGATCACCTCGTTGTGGACGGGCAGCGCATTGCCCTCCGACAGACAATGACCCGAGGAGGGGGTGAGGCAGGCCCTGATTTCGAACGAATTTTGGCCGAGTCGATCCCATCAGTGTGCACAGGAAAAACACTCTTGCGCTCAAGCTGACAGCGTAAGTCAAAGCCTCTCACGGGAAAAATGGAGCCGCTCCGCTAATTATACCGAAATTGGTGTGAAATTACAATTTCGACATCAGGGTGCTTAACGCAACGCCTCAGGCAATCTTGCCATATAAAAGCAACCCTCTTTCCAGTGCGCGTAATTTGCGGCATGGCGCGAGGCCATGACCATTATCACCCGTTTCGCTCCGTCCCCGACCGGTATGCTCCATGTCGGCAATATCCGCACCGCGCTCCACAATTGGATGTTCGCGCAAAAGCAGGGCGGGAAATTCCTGCTGCGTATCGACGACACCGATGGCGAGCGTTCCAAGCAAGAATATGTCGACGGCATCAAGGCCGATCTCACTTGGCTGGGGCTGATCTGGGACGGCGAAGAACGCCAGTCCGCGCGCTTTGACCTTTATGAACGCCGCTTTGAAGAATTGCGCGGTCAGGGCTTGGTCTATCCTTGCTATGAAACGCCCGACGAGTTGGAATTGCGCCGCAAGGTATTGCAAGGGCGCGGTCTTCCGCCGATTTACGAACGCACTGCGCTGGACCTTAGCGATGAAGAGCGCGCCGCCAAGGAAACCGCAGGCCTGCGTCCGCATTGGCGTTTCAAGCTCGACCATGACACGCCAATCCTCTGGACCGACCTTGTGCGCGGCGAGGTGCAGTTTGACGCCAAAACCATGTCCGATCCGGTCATCCGCCGCGCCGATGGTAGCTGGCTTTATATGCTGCCGAGCGTGATTGACGATATCGACATGGGCATCACCCATGTGGTGCGCGGCGAAGATCATGTGTCGAATACGGCCGCGCAAATCCAGATGTTTACCGCTCTTGGGGCGCAGCCCCCGCATTTCGCGCATGAAGCCTTGCTCACGGGGAGCGAGGGCAAATTGTCGAAGCGGCTGGGCTCGCTTGGCGTTGCCCATTTCCGCGAGGAAGGGATTGAGCCGATGGCGGTCAAGGCGCTCCTTGCGCGTATCGGCACTAGCGATCCGGTGATTCCGGCGACCGAGATTGCCCCGCTGATTGAAGGCTTTGATTTCAGCCGTTTCGGGCGCGCGCCCGCCCGTTTTGACGAAGCGGAACTCGCAACACTCAACCAGAAAATCCTCCATCATAGCGATTATGCGATGGTCAAAGACCGGCTCCCCGCCGGGATTGATGCGGTGGCTTGGGCGGCGATTGGCCCCAATATCACCAAGCTTGCCGATGTGGCGGATTGGTGGGCGGTGGTCAAAGGGCCGGTCGCTGTGCCTTCCTTGGAGGCAGAGGATAAGGCGTTCCTCGGCCAAGCCGCTGACGCGGCCGCCGCGATGGATTGGGCGAGCGACCCTTGGCACGCGCTCACCAATGCGTTGAAGCAAGGAACGGAGCGCAAGGGCAAAGCGTTATTCCTTCCGTTACGCCTCGCGCTTACCGGCATGGAACATGGCCCCGACATGGCCGCGCTCCTGCCGCTTATCGGCAAGGACGAGGCAGTGCAGCGATTGAAAGCAGGCAGCCTATGACCGACAAAACCAACCCCGACTCCAACCTCACCGACGCAGAATGGCGCGAAAAACTCACGCCGGATGAATATCATGTGCTGCGCGAACATGGCACCGAGCGGGCGTTTACCGGCGCTTATAATGACGAAAAACGCCCCGGCCTTTACCGCTGTCGCGGGTGCGGGACGCCCTTGTTCAAGAGCGACACCAAATATGAAAGCGGGTCGGGCTGGCCGAGTTTCTATGCCGCGATTGATCCCGCCGCGATTACCGAAATCCGCGACACCAGCCACGGCATGACGCGCATCGAGATACGCTGTGCTACCTGCGACGGCCATTTGGGCCATGTCTTTCCAGACGGACCGCAGCCGACCGGATTGCGCTATTGCACCAACAGCCTCAGCCTTGATTTCGAACCGGAAAGCGGCGGAAAAGCTTGAAACACGCGCGTCTGCACGCCCTGTCCACCGCATTTGCACCAATATAAAACTTGTCGGCATGGGGGAGAGGCTTTAAGCCTTGGTCCCAGCTATGGCGCGCCGCAAGAAACCTTCTCCCCAACTTGCTGATTCCAAACCCAAAAGTCGCTATTGGGTGTGGTTCAAGCGGCTTATGTGGACCGGCCTTACCATCGGTTTTATCGGCTTTGTCGCGCTCGCCACCTCGGTCTGGATTGCGATGCAGTCGCTGCCGAGTTTCGAAGAGCTGAAACAATCGCCCAACGGCCAGACCATCCGTGTCCACGCCGCCGATGGCAGCATCCTGATGACATTGGGGCCGACCTATGGCCGCTGGCTCAAAAAAGAAGAAATTCCGCAGATCATGACCAATGCGATGGTCGCGGTCGAAGACCGGCGCTTTTACAGCCATTTGGGCGTCGATCCGGTCGGCATGGCGCGCTCGACCTGGGTGGCGGTGCAAAATCGCGGCACCGGACGGCGGATGCAGGGTGCATCGACCATCACCCAGCAGCTTGCGCGCAATATCTTCCTGACCAACAGCTACACTTATTCCCGCAAGATGCGTGAAGCGGTGCTGGCGCTCGCGATGGAGCGCAAGTTCAGCAAGGACCAGATCCTCGAACTTTATTTGAACAAAGTCTATTTTGGCGGCGGCAGCTACGGCATTGACGCGGCCTCGCGCCGGTTTTTCAACCATAGCGCAACCTCGCTGTCGCTGTCGGAAGCCGCGATTATTGCAGGGCTTGTCAAAGCCCCGTCGCGCTATTCGCCGACCGCCGACGCCGAAGCTGCGGTCGACCGCGCCAAGGTGGTGCTGCAAGTGATGCAGGATGCCGGTGCGATCACGCCGGGGCAGGCGGTCGCCGCCAATCCGGTCGCGGTCGAACTTGCGCCCGAACCCGCCCAGACCAGCGCGCGCTATTTCACCGACTGGGCACTGCCGCAGCTAGATGTGCTGATTGACGAGACTGCTGAACCGCTCGACGTATGGACCACGCTCGACCCCGCCTTGCAACGGTCGGCGACCGCATCGGTCAAGGCCAATGCGCCGCGCGGGGTGCAGGGCGCACTGGTCAGCCTCGATCGCGACGGTGCGGTTTTGGCGATGGTCGGTGGCACCGATTATGTGACCTCCAACTATAACCGCGCGACCAAAGCGGTGCGCCAGCCCGGCTCGGCGTGGAAAGTATTCGTCTATATGGCCGCGCTGGAGGCGGGCTATAAGGTCAATGACATGGTCGAAGACAAGCCGGTCACGATCAAGGGCTGGAGCCCGCGTAACAGCAGCGGGCGTTTTTCGGGCGATGTGTCGCTGCGCACCGCCTTTGCCTATAGTTTGAACACGGTGGCCGCGCAGCTTGGCGAAGAAGTCGGCTATGCGAGCGTTGCCAATATGGCCAAGCGTTTCGGCATTACGACGCCGATCAACACCCACCCGTCGATGGTGCTCGGTACCTCCGAAGTGCGCGTGATCGACATGGCGCGCGCCTTTGCCGGGGTTAGCGCCAAGGGCGCGGCGGTAACGCCCTATGGCATCACCAAAGTGACCACGGCGGACGGCAAATTACTCTATAACCACACGCCCGAAAAAGGCGCACAGCTCATCGACCCGTGGGTCGCGGCGGGGATTACCGACCTTATGCAAACCGCGGTCAACACCGGCACCGGCCGCGCGGCGCAGATCGGGCGTCCGGTGGCGGGCAAGACCGGCACGACGAGCAGCAATAAGGATGGGTGGTTCGTCGGCTTTTCCAGCGGCATCACCACCGCCGTATGGATGGGCCGCGATGACAGCAAGGCGGTCGGCAATTATCTACAGGGCGGCAAAGCGCCCGCCAAAGCCTTTGCCGATTATATGCGCGTCGCGGTCGCCAAACGGCCGGTCGAACAATTTGATACGCAGGTCACCCTACCCGAATGGCAGTTGGAGGCCGAAGAGCCGGGACAGGAATTCGGCGCGCCGGGCGAAGGGCAATTTGTCGATGAAAACGGGATGCCGATCCAGATCGAACCCGAAGTGCCGGGCATCGACAATGCCGCCAATCCTGACGGCCCGCCCCCTGCAACCCGCCCCGACCGTCCGGACCGGCCCGAAATCAATCAGGATTGGATTGACGGCGTGACCGGCAGGCGCGGCAATGGTGATAGCGGCAGCGGTTCCGGCGCAGGCTCCGGCACGGGCAGCAACGAACGCGACAGGGACCGGGGGAGAGAGTGGGACCGCGACCGCAACGACCGCCCCTTCCCGCCCAACGCGCCGCCCCCCAAAGCCCCCCAAAGCAAAGCCCCACCCCCGCGCGGCAATGACGGGGTGTTTGTGGAGTAAGGCATAAGGTGCGCCGTCGCAAACTTTGCTCGATACCCTACTTCACCCTTTTCCCTACCGTTCGCCCTGAGTAGGCTCGTTAGAGCCGTATCGAAGGGTGATGGTGGGGCACAATGTCAGAATATTTTATCGTACGGGCCGTGTGTACACTGTCCTTCGATACACCGCCCTCACGGGCGGCACTCAGGACGAACGGAATAAAGGTACTGACCCTAAGAATTTGAAGCGAAACTGAAAATCCTTAGGCGTAGGGGGGATCCGTTGGTTAGCTGTGCGTTATACTGACAGGCCCCACCCCACTTCGTCTAATTCCGCTTCGCTTCGCTCCGGGGCATAAGGCTGCGTAGGCCCCTCCCCTAAAGGAGGAGGGGCTGTAGGGCGCCCCCCTCAATCAAACCTGTACTGATGCAGCTTATGCCCTTCGGCCTTGAGCCAGCGGCGGGCTTTTCTTGCGCTGCCTTCGAATATGGCATCGACCAGCGCGTGAAATTCGGGGCCGTGGTGCATATGGCGTAGATGCGCGACTTCATGCGCGACGGTTGCGCGACGGACGAAATCGGGGGCCATGACGAGGCGCCAATTATAGCGGATGCTGCCATCCGACGCGCAGCTTGCCCAGCGGCTTTTGGGGTCGGCGACCGAGACGCGCCCCGCTTTCAATCCGGCAATCCCTGCATATTCCAGCGTTTCATCGCCGAGCAACGCCAAGGCTTCGGCCTTCATCCAGCGCTCGATGCGGCGCGGGACCGTCTCTTGCGGTCCGCCGACATGGAGCAACCCATCGGCCAAGGTCACACGGCGCGGCCCGCCTGCTTCCCATGCCACGCGCACCAATTCGCCCTGATAGAGCAACTCCGCGCCATCGCGCACCGCGACAATCGCGTCCATTGTGCCGATTTGGGTGGCGAGCCAGCGATGCTGGCCTTCGACCCACAGCAATGCTTTGGTGCGATCATAGCGTAAGGGGAGCGACAGGCGGATCTCGCCCTTCATCCGGTCAAAGCGCATCGTCAAGCGCCGTGCGCGTGCATGAGGGAGCAGTTTGACCGGCCAGCTTTCCCCGCCAAGCGTCACATGCGCGCGATTTGGGTCGGCGGGCGGCGCAATCAGCCGCTCAGACCTCGCGCTCGACAAGATGGTTTTCCAAAGGGCCGGCATCTGTTTCCGATATGGTCCATCCGCGCACCGACTGTCCAGCTTTATGAACGGCTTCGGGGTCGCCTGACACCAGATAATGCCATTCCGGCAACGGCAAGCCTTCGGCGCGCAGGCGATAGGCGCAGGTCATGGGGAGCCATTCAATTTCGAGCAATTTTCGCGGCGTCAGTTGCAGGCAATCAGGCACATGGCGCTTGCGGTTGGGATAATCCATGCACTTGGCTGTCTGCCGGTCGAGCATATGGCAAGCCACATTGGTCGGGTAAATATGCCCGGTCCATTCCTCCTCAATCTTGTGGAGGCAGCATTTGCCGCAGCCATCGCACAAGGCCTCCCATTCAGCCTTGTCCAATGTCTCAATCGGGCGCTCCCAAAAGGGGGTCACACCACCCATTGTTCCAGCAATGCCTTGACCTTGGCGGGGTCGCCTTCATTTTCGGGGGTGTTGATCGCATCGGTCGGCACCAGCGCGATGGGCTTGCCGTCCGGCCCCATGAGATAGGCAAGCTGGGTATGCGACATGAGGTAAGCGTCGGGCGCAGAGCCTTCGACCTTGTTATAGACAACCGCATAGCCTTTGGCCGCGGCGGCAATTTCTTCTTCGGTGCCGGTCAAGCCGACCATCTTGTCGTCAAACTGGCGGATAAAGGCTTTGACCTTTTCGGGCGTATCGCGCGCGGGGTCCACCGTGATGAAGATGGGCTGCACCTTCGCACCCAATTCCGGATGCGCCTTGGCAAATTGCTGATAGCCGTTGAGCAGATGCTGCATATCGACGGGGCATACATCCGGGCAATAAGTGTAGCCGAAATAAACAAGGCGGTATTTGCCCGCAAAGTCGGCGTCGGTGACGCGCTGGCCGTCCTGATTGACCAGATTGAGCGGTGCGCCCAGCCGCGCGCCCGCAAGTGGCGGTTCGCCTTTGGCAACAGGGGCGGGGTTGCACGCACTCACAAGGGCGAGCGCGGCAAGGGCGGGGAGGAGGGCGAATTTGTTCATGGTGATGCCAGCCATGACCTGCTATCTGTACAAAATCAACTGGCGGTGTGCGGCTGCGCGCATAAGGCGCACGGGCTTTTACGCCGCCGGAGCATTTTTATCCTTATTCGGAAAAACCATAGACTATGTCGCACCGTCCCTTTTCTTTTTTCCGCCTGATGGCGCTGTCCTTTGCCGCGATAAGCCTTGCCGCCCCTGCTATGGTGCAGGCGCAGGCGGTGGACGGTTATAAATTCCTTGATGCGGTCAAAAAGCGCGATGGCGATGCGGTCACCGCCATGCTCAATGTGCCGGGCAATATCATCAACACGCGCGATGTCAGCAATGGCCGCACCGCCATCCATATCGTGACCGAACGGCGCGACCTTACATGGATGAACTTCATCCTGAGCAAGGGCGGGCGGGTTGATGCCGAGGATAATCAGGGGATTACGCCTCTGCTGATCGCGACGCAGTTGCGCTATGCCGACGGTATTGCGCTGCTGCTCGACAAGGGCGCGAATGTGAATAAGGGCGACGGGCAAGGCGTGACCCCGCTCATCCGCGCGGTGCTGAACCGCGATCTGCCGACCGTGCGCCTGCTCGTCGCGCGCGGGGCCAATCCCGATCAGGGCGATACGGTGACGGGCCTTTCCGCCCGCGACCAGGCCAAACGCGACCCGCGCGCGGCGATGATCCTGCAGGCTTTGAGCGCACCCAAGGCGGCACCTGCGCGCCCTGTGATGGGGCCGTCGATAAAATAGGGACCGCCTAACCTAACCCGGACCCACCCCCAGCCCCTTCCGCACGCGGGAGGGGAGTGGCGTGTCGCTTGGCCTATCCGCTCCTCACCCCATTGGCAGCGCGCGCAATTCTGTGTCTTGTGCGACCATTGCGCGTTGCATGGCTAGTCTTGCCAGCCGCAGCGTTTCGGCCTTGCGCCGGGCGGGGGCGAGGCTGTGGGTGGCGGCAGGACGCAATATTTCTGCATCATAGCGGTCGGCGATGATGATGCCGCTGCGGTCCGGCAAATAGGGGGCGGCCTCTAGCGGGCTATGGTCGAACCCCGCTGGCAGCGCCCAGAAAAAACGGTCGCAATAATCGAGATAATCGGGCCATTTCATGTCGCCGAGCAGGTCAGCGCGCGAAACTTTAATTTCGACAATCACAATTTCCCCGCGCGCGTCCATCGCGACCAGATCGGCGCGGCGGCCATTGGGGAGCGGCACTTCGCACATCATGGTGAGGCCATGACGGTAGAATAGTCGCCCGACCCCGCGCGCCACGTCCGCTGCCACCAGCGAGTCGGCAAAACAGCCATCCTCCATCGCGCAAATATCGGCAGGACTAACGGGCGCGCCGGATTTTCGAGGAATCATCGTCATCGGATGATGTTAGAACGAACAAGGAACAAAAACAAGCGAGGAGGTTAAAATTGCGGGGCTTATTATGGCCCATATCCCTGTCTCACGCCCGCCGCATCGGCGCGCATCGCTAGCTCTTAAACAATCGACCGCATCAGCGCATTCGTCGCGGCCTGTCCGCCGGTAAGCTGGTCCAGTTCGCGCAGCGCCTGCCCCTGATCGACGCCGCGCGTATGTTTGGCGTCCAAGATAAGCTTTTCAAGCTTGGCGGGGCTGCGGTCGGGTTCGGGGGGTTGCGGCTCGCTCAACCGGCTATTGAGCTCGGCCAGCACCTGCTGCGTCTGCGCGGCGAGTTGGGTCGCGATAAGCTGTTGCAGCTCCTCCAGCGCCTTGTGGTGGCCATTATGCTTGCCACTATTGTCATGGCATTTGGCATTATGGGCGTGGCAGCCATTGGCGGCCTGAGTTCCGTGAATCTGTGTCATCGCATTTGACCCCGAACGACTCGATAATAGTCGATTGGGGTCAGCCTTGCGCGCGCGAACGCGTCCTGTCTCTCAGCGATTCGTTTAGATTGACGGCAGGCCGTTGCTATTTGGCGACGAACAGCGCGCGATAGCTGGGTTTCACCAGCGCCTGTAGCGCCGCATCGAGCGGTATGTTGAAATTATATTGCCCCTCGGCATAAGGCCCCGCCGTATAGGGCGCGAGCGAGAAGCCGATTTGCGTGTAGCGGCCATTGACCACGCCGGTCGGATAGACCTCGTTTTCAAACGGGTCGGGACAATTACCGAAAATTTCGCTTTTGGCGGTCGGCTCACCGCGCTTGTCCAGCCGCTCCCTATCGAGCGCGTTACAATAAGCGGGAAGCAAGGCCGCTTTGGCGCGCGCGGCATCGGTGAAGAGGTCGGCAAAACCCACGACCTTGCCCGCCTTGCGGTCCCAGATCAGGCTGTCGGTCCAATTCATCCCGTGCGCGCCACCTTCATAGCTTGCGCCATCGCCGAGCATCACGGTCAGCCCCGCCGTTTCGCTGTCCGCCACCCAGCGCATCGCACTGATAAGTTCGGACGCAGGCGGGCCGCCCGCTTTATTGTCATAAGTCGCCATCAGCTTGTCATAAGCGGCTTTGGCGGTCGCGCGCCGCGCATCCATGATGCCGGTCAGCCCCGGATTACGGTCCATCACCATGTCGGGATAGACATAGGTGAAACCGGGTTCAACCTGCGGCTGCGCGCCGACAGGGGAGGTTGCCTGAGGCCCCGTTTGCGGCGATGTGGCTTGCGGAGGAGAAGCTGGCGGTGCGCTGGCATCCGCCGCGACCGTCTGACACGCCCCCAGCAAGGTGAAAGCAGCCCCTGCCGCGCCGGTGAGCAAAATTCTGGGCACCAAGAATCTGGTCGTCAAAATCATGGCCGGACGGCTGGGGGCTGCTTGCGTCATAAATATCCTCGTAAAGGCTTAGCTGAATAAAGTTCCGAGCCCGATGGCCGGGTCGACCCAGCCCTGATGCATCATCTTTATTGCAACATAGAGAACGAGGAGCAGACCGACATAGCCGACCCACTTATAACGTTCGATGAGGCGCGCGAGGAAGTTTGCGGCAACGCCCATCAGCGCCACGGCAAAGACCAGACCCACAATCATAATACCCGGATGGTCCTTGGCCGCGCCTGCCACCGCAAGCACATTATCAAGGCTCATCGACACGTCGGCAACGCCCACGGCCCATGCGGCAGCCCAGAAGCTTTTGGCGGGTTTGAGGCCGGAATCTTCGTCGCCTTCAATTTCCGGCGAGCCGGGCGATTCGCCATGCTGGTCGCGCATTTCGCGCCACATTTTCCAACCCACCCACAAGAGCAGCAAGCCGCCCACAAAGATAAGGCCGACAATATTCATCAACTGCACCGCGATCAGCGCGAAGATGATGCGCAATATGAGCGCGGCAACGACACCCAGGATGATGACCTTGCGGCGCTGTTCGGCCGGAAGCCCCGCCGCCAGCGCGCCGACGATAATCGCATTGTCCGCTGCCAGCAGCAGATCGAGCCCGATGACGGTCAGAAACGTCCAGAAATTGGACGGTTCGGTAATATTGGCAAAATCATTGACGATATGCTGCCAGATTTCGGCAGGACTGCCAAAACTGGGCGCGGCGGAAGCGGCCCCTGCCGCTAGCGCTAACCATTGTTCGATCACACAAAAACTCCTTGGGTCGATGCGGGGGCGTTTATCGCCGCACACACTTTCATCGGGACAAGACTTTTCGCGGCTTATGGTTCCCGACGCAAGAGCCGTTCGCGCATAAATTCCAGCCTTTCGGCGACCGGCGCCAAGGGTAGATCGACGAGCCTATAGCCATAGGATTGCCAGGCTTTGGAAATGGCCGCGTCGCTAGCGATCGCTTCGTCCCAACTCTGGATACGTTCGGCATCGCCCGCATAAATCGCAGCCCAGGGCGGCGCGCGGAAAATCGGGCCGGAATAGCGGTAAGTGCGACAGATATGATCTAGCGCAGGCGGCACGGCGAGGCCTTCAACGCGCAAAAAGCCCGCAATATCGGCAAAGCCGCGGTCAAACAGGACAGGGCCGTCCATTGTTACCGAAGCCGCCCATGTCGCGCGCTGTGCATCGAGCATCGCCCGCGCAAAAGCGGCGGGCTTGTGCGCACGCAAGGCCATCCCGCCGGGGGCTTGCAATATAGGACGCGCGACTTCTGGGAAGATTGTGAAACCGGCCTGCGCGGCGGCTTCCAGCAAGGTCGATTTGCCCGCCCCCGGCCCGCCGGTAATCACCGCACGGACCGGAGGAGGCTGGTTCACCCGGGCGATGCCTTATTGGTTCATCGCGTCGAAGAAATCTTCGTTGGTCTTGCTGTCCTTCATCTTGTCGAGCAGGAATTCCATCGCATCGACGGTGCCCATCTGCATGAGGATACGACGCAGCACCCACATTTTCGACAGCTTGTCCTTTTCGACCAGCAATTCTTCCTTGCGCGTGCCGGACTTGCCGACATCGAGCGCGGGGAAGATGCGCTTGTCCGCAACCTTGCGGTCGAGGACAATTTCCGAGTTACCCGTGCCTTTAAATTCTTCAAAGATGACTTCATCCATGCGGCTACCGGTATCGATGAGCGCGGTCGCGATGATGGAGAGCGAGCCGCCTTCTTCGATATTACGCGCCGCACCAAAGAAACGTTTGGGGCGTTGCAGCGCGTTCGCATCGACACCGCCGGTCAACACCTTGCCCGAAGAAGGAACAACCGTGTTGTAAGCGCGGCCAAGGCGGGTGATGGAATCGAGCAGGATGACCACATCCTTTTTATGTTCGACCAGACGCTTGGCCTTTTCGATGACCATTTCGGCAACCTGCACGTGGCGGCTGGCCGGCTCGTCAAAGGTCGAGCTGATCACTTCGCCATTCACCGACCGCTGCATGTCGGTAACTTCTTCCGGACGCTCGTCGATGAGGAGGACCATGAGGAACACTTCGGGATGGTTTTCGGTGATTGCGCGCGCGATATTTTGCAGCAAAACGGTCTTACCCGTGCGCGGCGGCGCAACGATCAGCGCGCGCTGGCCTTTGCCCTGCGGCGAGACAAGGTCGATAACGCGCGCGGACTTGTCCTTCTGCGTCGGATCGACCGTATCAAGCACCAGCTTGCTGTCGGGATAAAGCGGCGTCAAATTATCGAAATTGACGCGGTGACGCACGGCGTCCGGGTCATCGAAATTGACCGCGGTAAGCTTGGTCAGCGCGAAATAGCGTTCGCCATCCTTGGGCCCGCGAATTTCGCCTTCGACCGTATCACCGGTGCGCAGGCCATATTTGCGGACCTGGTTGGGCGACACATAAATATCGTCGGGACCGGCAAGATAGTTTGCTTCGGGCGAGCGCAGGAAGCCGAAGCCGTCCTGTAGCACTTCAATCGTGCCAAGGCCCATAATCTGTTCGCCATCTTCGGAAAGTTCCTTCAAGATTGCGAACATCAAATCCTGTTTGCGCAAGGTCGATGCGCCTTCGACCCCCAATTCCTCGGCCATTTCGACGAGTTCCGCGGGGGTTTTCTTTTTCAGTTCTTTTAAATGCATAAATATGTTTCCGGTTGGAAAAGGGGGATAGTCGGGATCAAAACCGGCGGTCCCGCCGCTTGATTGGGGGACACGCGCTTCATGTTCATGTGAACCTCTTGCCGACCCTATAAGGCCAGCGATCCACGACACGCACAGGACGTGCGATAACCGGAAATTTAGGAGTTTACGCGCCCCAAGTCAATCGACTGCGCGTAAGGCATCATATCGGGCGGGCATTTGTTCCGGTAAGCGGATATTGCGGGCCAGTCCAACCAGCGCCAACAAACGGATAAAGGCATAGCCCCAATCGCTTTGCCCCGGATAAAGGCCAATGCGCGCCGACCCCGGAAACGCATGGTGATTATTGTGCCAGCTTTCACCCATAGAAGGGATGGCGGCCCAGGGCACATCGAACGCTTGCACGCCCGATGCTTCGACAATCCAGCTTTGCGGCCCGCGATTATGGGCAAGATGACCGATATACCAATGGCCGGTGACCGAAATACAAACGCGCACCGCAATGCCCCACACAACCCAGCCGATACCACCGGCTGCATAGAGGATGAGGGCGAGAGGGATTTGCTGTGCCATCCAATACCGTTCCATAAAGCGGTAAAACCGGTCGTTGGCGATGGGACCCAGATCATAAGTGGGCGGCTGGTCGAGGGTCAAACGGCAATGGAGTTGCCACCAATAATCGCGCAGCATCCCGTTTTTATGCGCTAGATAGGCATGGCAGTCGGGCTGGCGCTGCGCCCAGTCGCGCAAGTCATGAGTGCGCATCATCCAATGCGGCCCGCTCATCCCCACCAATGTGCCGAGCCACACCAGAATATATTCGACCGCGCGCGATGTTTTGAAACTGCGATGGATCATCAACCGATGAAACCCGACGCTATGCCCGGCAAGCAGCGTAAGGCCGGTCGTGAGGATGAAGATGAACAGCGCACCCGGCGTCACGACAAAGGGCGCAACAAAGAGGGTAAGCGCCAACATACTGCCATTCCACAGCGAGTGAAGCGCATCCCATTCGACGCGCCCGCTGACGGCATTGGCGTCCGGCCCCGCGCGGACCGAACCGACATCATTGGGATCGGCGCGGTCATCGACTGTTTGAAGAGGAGGGTTCGCTTCTGCCGGTTGCTCTGTGACGGCGGCAACAGGAGTTGGCGTCCCGACAAAAATTCCGCCCGCTTCGCTGCGCACATATCCCCAATCGATTCTGGTCCCTGCATCCATAATCCCAGACCTTCCTTACCGGCTCTGTCTTTATTTAATTAATTACTTAAATAATAGATTCCTCTTGTCAAGCAGTTCATTCATTCCTTAATTACTCCCCATGCAATCCGTATTTGAAGCCTTGGCGTCGGCACCGCGCCGCAAAATTCTCGCTTATTTGTCCCATGCTGAACTGAGCGCGGGCGACATTGCCGCGCGTTTCGAGATTTCGAAACCGGCGGTGTCGCAACATTTATCGGTGCTGGAAAATGCCGGATTGGTCACAAGCGAAAAGCGCGGGCAATATGTATTTTACCGGCTCGTCCCCGACACGCTCACCAATACGCTCAACGGCTATGTGCAAAATGTCTGTCCGGTGGCGCGGCCTTTAAAAGCCGAAAGCCAATCGCTCGCGCGGGATCGCAAGCCATCCGATTGAGACATCATGGCAACCACAAGTTGGAGCAAAGAGAGCAAGGCGCCCTAACCGCCCTCTAACCGTTGCGGTTGACAGATAGCGGCGAAGCGCGCGATGGCTTGGGGGATGAAGCGCATCATGATGATTTTATGCGGCATAATCGCGGGCCTGATAATCGCGCTGCTGATGTTGCGGCTGGCTTTTCCTTTGCCCGACCGGGCCTCTATCCGCCCCAGCCATGCGCTCGCGCCGCCTGACAAGGGCTTGCTTGTCGGGCATATTGCCGACCTTCAACAGGCCCATCCCGGAAAATCGGGTGTCATCCCCTTGACCGAAGGCAATGACGCGCTGGCCAGCCGCTTGGCGCTCACCCGCATGGCGACGCGGTCGATTGATGTGCAATATTATATCTGGAAGGATGATATTTCAGGCCGCTTGCTGCTCGGCGCGCTGATGGAGGCGGCCAATCGCGGCGTGCGCGTGCGGCTTTTGCTCGACGATAATGGCATAACTGGCCTTGATGCCGACCTTGCCGCCCTCGACCGGATGCCCAATTTCGAGGTGCGATTGTTCAACCCCTCGACCGTGCGCGCGCCCAAAATGCTCGGCTTTGCCTATGATTTTTTCCGCATGAACCGGCGGATGCACAATAAAGCGTTCATCGTTGACGGCAGCGCGGCGATTATCGGCGGGCGCAATATCGGGGACGAATATTTCCGCATCGGCGATGAAAGCTTTTTCCTTGATCTGGATGTGATCGGACTGGGACCGGTCGTGCGCGATACCGCCGCTTTGTTCGACCGCTATTGGAACAGCCTGTCGGTCTATCCTCTCGCGCTGATCGTCAAGGATGACAGCCGCACCCCCGCCGACATTGCCGCCAAAGCGCGCGCGGCAGCGGCCAGTCCTGCCACCGCCACGCTCGTCAAACGCTATGGCGCGAGCGCGGAAGGGTTGGAGCGCGATGCTATTCCGGTCGAATGGACCGATGTGCAACTCTTCGCCGATGATCCGGCCAAAGGCTTGGGTCAGGCGCGCGGCGATATGTTGATGGTGACGCGGCTTGAAAAGGTGCTGACCACCGCAAAATCGCGCGTCGACCTTGTATCCGCTTATTTCATCCCCGGTCCCAAAGGCGCGGAAATGGCAGCGGAGCGCGCGCGGCAGGGTGTGCGCTTCCGCATCCTCACCAACGCTTATACCACCACCGACGTCAAGCTCGTCCATTCGGGCTATATCAAATATCGCAAAGCCTTGCTCGAAGCGGGGGTGCAATTGTTCGAATTGAAACCCGGTACCGCGCCGACCGCCGGAAAACCGGGCAGTTTAGCGGGCTCGTCGAGCGCCAGCCTCCATGCCAAAAGCTTTGCCATGGATGATGCGCAAATCTTTATCGGCTCGTTCAATTTCGATCCGCGCTCGGCGCATCTCAACTGCGAAATGGGCTTTCTGATTGATAGCCCGACCCTCGCGCGGCAAATGCGCGAAGGCTTTGACAAGCAAATCCTTTATGCAAGCTACCAGCCGGAAATCGGGCAGGACGGGGCGATGATTTGGCAAGACCATCAAGCCGATGGCAAGGTTGAAACCCTCAGCCCCGAACCCGGCACCACCGGATTTGACCGGTTTTTGATGCGCGTGATGGGCTGGTTTCCGATCGAACGCTGGCTCTAGGCCGTCAAAAGGGCCGCACAACCACCAGAATGACCGTGACCACCGCAATCAGCCCCGGAATTTCATTCCACATGCGCAATTTTTTCTCGCTAAATTTGCGCTCGCCGCGTTTCAACGCCTTGGCATAGCGGACAATCCAGCCATGATAGGCGCTAATCACCAGCACGAATAATAATTTGGCGTGGAACCAGCCGTCGCTCCACAGATTGAGATGCGCGGCGAGCATCAGCCCCAGCACCCACACAAGGATGATGGACGGCATCAGGATGATTTTGCGCAGCCGCTCGTTGCGCTCGTTCCACAGCGTATCTTCCGGCGATCCTGCCGCGCTTTGCTGTTGATAGACAAAGAAGCGCGGCATCATGAACAGGCCGGCCATGAGGAAAATCACAAAGATGATGTGCGCGGCTTTTATCCACAGATAGGCCGACCCCAAAAATCCTGTCATTGTTGTCCTCCTGTTCGCGGGGCGCGCCGCTTAGCCTGCGCTGCGCACGCTTTGCACCAGCGCATCGACATGCGCAATCGGGGTATCCTTGTCGATGCCGTGGCCCAGATTGAAAATATGCGGACGGCCTTCAAAACTGGCGAGAATATGATCGACCGCGCGGGTCAATTCCGCGCCGCCTGCCATAAGCGCCAGCGGGTCAAGATTGCCTTGAACGGGAAGGCCGGACGGCAAAATCCTGTTCGCCCAGACCGGATCGACGGTTTCATCAAGGCCGAGCGCATCGACGCCGGTGCCTTCGACATAGCTCAATAATTTACCGCCCGCGCCTTTGGGAAAGCCGATGATCACCGCATCGGGATGCCGCGCGCGCAATTTATCCACAATCGCGCGGTTGGGGGCAATCACCCAGCGGTCAAATTGCGCAGGCGACAGGCTGCCCGCCCAGCTATCGAATAGCTGCACCGCATCGGCGCCCGCTTTTATCTGGCCGCTGAGATAATCGACCGAAATATCGACAATCGCGTCGATCAGCGCCTGGAAGCGCGATGCGTCTTCATAAGCCATGCGCCGCGTGACGCCCTGGTCCTTACTCCCTTCGCCATTCACCATATAGGTCGCAACCGTCCAGGGACTGCCTGCAAAGCCCAACATGGTCTGGTCGGGGGCCAAAGCTGCTTTCACCTGCCGCACTGTCTCATAGACCGGTTCAAACCGCTCCAGCACCGGAGTCAGATCTTCGAGCCGCGCATCGGCAAGCCGCGGCGACAGATGCGGGCCTTCCCCGGCAAGGAACTGCAAATGCTGTCCCATTGCGTGCGGCACGATCAGAATGTCGGAAAACAGGATCGCGGCATCAAAATCAAAACGGCGTAGCGGCTGGAGCGTAACCTCGGCCGCGGCGGCGCTGTCATAGACCAGATCGAGAAATCCGCCCTTTTCGGCGCGCAATGCGCGATATTCGGGCAGATAGCGCCCCGCTTGCCGCATCATCCACATCGGTTTCCCCCCGCGCGGATGGGGCCGGAGAGCGCCTTGAAGCGCGGCAAGAAGCGGTTTGGTCGGATGCGGTTCAGACATAGCCCCGCCCGCTAAGCCGAACCGTCCGGAAAGTCAAAAGCCTGTCCGGTCAATGCCGAGGTTATTCCGACTCTTTTGCGGGCGGGCGTACCCTCTCCGCTCACCCCATAATAAATATATTTATATATAAGATTGTTGAATCTTGTTGGGGGGAGGGGAGTCGGGGATAAGCTCTGGCTGTCGCTTTTATCCACAGCTTGCGATCCGCAAAGCCGCACAAATTTGAAGAGTCGGAAAATCTACCCTCCTTATCCACAGCCTGTGGGTAAGTGCGCGTCCCTGTGGATAAGCCTGTCGACCAACAGGCCGGTAACGGGCATCAAATAGCATCCCCGATTCCGCCCCCCGACCTGCCCAAGAGTCGTCCCCCATTTTATCCACAGGTCCCCTTTTATCGACAGACCCGAATTTATCCCCCCGAACCGCAGGATTTGCTCGGGCATCATCGCCATGGTATCCAAGCCATACCCGGCAGGACCGGAACTTTAATCGAAAAGGACCGGAAGCTATGGGAACATCCAAAAAATCGGACCGCTAAGCCGCAACATATTTTTCAAATCATGTTGCGGCAGTCTGTTGACCGGATCTATTTTTCCATAAAACCTATCCTATAGCGCGCAGGCCGCCGTGAAAATGCCCTTCATTTGAACGGATGGATAATCATGCCTGCCAAAAACGACCGGCTGTGGACATACAGCCTGCCTGTCGCGCTGCTTTTGCTTGCGCCCTTCAACATTCTTGCCTCGCTCGGAATGGACATTTATTTGCCCGTGGTTCCGATGATGCCCGCAATAATGGGCACAACGCCCGATATTATCCAACTCACCCTCAGCCTCTATATGGTGATGTTAGGCGTCGGGCAGATTTTGTTCGGCGCCTTGTCCGATCATATTGGCCGCCGCCCAGTTCTGATCGGCGGGGTTGTGCTTTTTGCGATGGCGTCCTTTGGTCTGGCCTTTAGCAAAAGCGCACCGTTATTTGTCCTCTTGCGGCTGGTGCAAGCGACCGGTGCATCGGCGATGCTCGTCGCCATGTTTGCAACCATCCGCGATGTTTATGCCGATAAGCCGGAAAGCAACAGCATCTATGGCCTGATGAACGCGATGTTGGCCTTTGTGCCTGCAATCGGTCCCGTCGTCGGCGCATTGCTTGTCGCGCATTTCGGCTGGCCGTCAGTGTTTATAGCCTTGTCCGTACCAGCTTTGGTGCTGGGCGTGATTGCGCGTCCGCTTTGGCCCGAAACACGCGATAGTGCGTCCCAAACAGAGCGCCCCGATTATCGCCTCTTGCTGCGCAACCGGCCTTTCTGGTCTTATACGCTGGCGTTCGGGACGGCGATGGGTGCGTTTTTTGTGTTTTTCTCCATCGCGCCGGTCCTATTGGTCGATAAAGCCGGATATTCCGGCCTCGGGTTCAGTCTCGTCTTTGCAAGCGTTGCGCTGGTGATGATCGGCGCCACAAAGTTGATGCAAAGCCATATCCTTCTTTGGGGCAATCGGGCGAGCGTGGTGCGCGGTATGGCGCTGATGGCGGTTGGCGCACTATTATTGACGGCGGGGCAGCTTTATATGCGCCCGTCTTTCTGGTCCTTCATCGTGCCGATGTGTGTGGTCGCGGTCGGCATTGTGATAACCGCGTCAGTTACCGCCAATGGCGCGCTCAAGGATTTCGGCGCGATGGCGGGCGCAGCGGTTGCGCTTCATTTCTGCATCCAGAGCCTCATCGTCGGGCTGGTCGGGACGGGAGCCATTATGCTGTTCGGCCATGACAAGGCTTGGCCCTTAATTGCCTATATCGGCGTCATGGCGTCAGCGACGCTTTATGTGATGTTCCGCTTGAAAGAGACTGACACAGGATAAGCAGCGTGTGAAAATAGTCCGGCGGAGCGGCGGGCTTGGGGCCTGCCGCTTCGCCCTGTTGCACTTGCATCCCCGCCATTTCTTCCCTCAAAAGATTCGTCCTCTTTTTAGAATAAGGAGAAGAGGCGCCTAATTTAACTGTTTGGTACCGGCGATAGAGTTCCAGGTCGCAACCTGCGCTTGGGCTGTTGCGAGCAACCCGTCCAAAGCGGCGCGATCATGGGTTTTGCCGCGCAAGATCACCATGCGGATGGATTTGGTGGCGCTAATATCTTTTAGCGGATTGCGTTCAAGCAGCACCAAATCCGCAGCTTTACCCTGACCAATCGCACCATAACGGTCCAGCTTTCCGAACCAGTCCGGCCCGGCCCGGGTCGCTGAACGTAGCGCATCGGCTGGCGTCATGCCGTAACGCACATATTGGGCAAGTTCGTCATGCAGAGCAAATCCTGGATAATCATAGCTGTTGAGGAAACCCGCATCGGTGCCGGCCATGATGGTCACGCCTTCCTTGCGTAACATCGGTAAAATAGCCGCCATTTGTTCAAAATGACGATGGCGCGCAATTTTTTCCTCAGCGGTCGCTTTTGCTGCCCGGTCCACGCGCCATTGATAGGTCGCCCGCAATTTCGGGCCGATAAAGGCGAGTTCGGGATCCTTGCTATGATCGTCCTTGTCGAGATAGGCGATGGTGCGGCTGATCGATAAAGTGGGCGTCACAAATACGCGGTTTGCGGCCATTTTCTTATAGGCGGCTTTGGCGGTTGCGGGATCAAAGCCCGCATCAATCTTGTCCTGCACCGCGCCGCGCGTCAATTTTCCGGCGGCAAAGTCTGCTGCAAGCACTGCTTCATCCCGAACGCCCGCTTTAAATGCATAATCAAGATGTTCGATTGAGCTCATACCCGCATCAACCGCCTGATCGATGGTGAGCGCATAAGGAATATGACCCGACACCAGCAAGCCTTCGCGCCGCGCCTTGCTGATCGCATAGAGATAAAGAGTGGGGTCCAGCGTGCTGTCGGTGATTTTCACAAAATCGACCTTGAGGCCTTTTAATTGCGTGATGGCATTATCAACATCGGCCTTGCTTCCGGCTTCGATCGTACCTTTCCACACCGGCTTGATGCCCTCGATTTTGGGGCCGGATGTATAGAGGGTTGGTCCAAATAGACGCCCTTGGTTGATGTCATCGCGCCAGCCCAGCACTTGATGCGGTAAATCGCCTGCACAATCGCGAATGCTGGTAATCCCGTTGGCGATATAAAGCGGAAGCAGCGCCTTATTTTCGTCGACTAACTCCGGCCCACCGCCGAAATGGACGTGCATATCCCATAGGCCCGGGATGAGGTAACCGCCATTGCCGTCGACCGTTTGACCCGCTTTCCACGCGCGCGATACTATTTTGTCGTTGCCGGTGGCGACAATAGTATCGCCCTTGATAACCACGGCCTGTTCGGGAATGGCACGGCCTTTTTCTACATCAATCATGGTTACATGGCGCAAGATGAGATCGGCTTGCTGCGGCGCGGCCAAAGCGGGATTTGCACTGCCGAGCATAAATAGTGCCAAGGCGAGATGATGGCGGGGATATTTCATTTTTCGGATTTCCCTTCAATCTATTAACCGCCCTCAATAGCGAGAGATGATGTGGCAGATGTCCTCATGCTGTCTGCCTGTTGCGGCGGCCCGTCAACTCTTCTGTTACCGGCCGATCTAAATCCTCTCCTTGCATCCCCGCCACTTCCCCGCCAAGAGTCGGCGCTGTTTATGACCAACAAGCTTCATCTTCATCTATTGTCGGATTCCACCGGGGAAACGCTGGAAAATATTGCCAAAGCCGCGCTTGCGCAATTTGCAGATGTCGAGGTGGTGCGCCATTTCTGGCCGATGGTGCGCTCCGAAGGGCATCTCGATCGGATCATGAGCGAAGTCGCCGATAATCCGGGGCTGGTGATGTTCACGCTTGTCAATCCTGATCTGCGGCAGAAGCTGGAGCAACGCTGCCATATGCTCGATCTGCCTGCGGTCGCGGCGCTCGATGCGGTTACGGCGGCGCTGTCCAACCTGTTGGGGCAAACGGCGAAAACGCGGCCCGGCAGCCAGCACATCATGGATCAGGCCTATTTCAACCGAGTCGATGCGATCCATTATACGATTGCGCATGATGATGGCCTGCATTGGGAAAATTGGGAGGAGGCGGACATATTGCTGGCGGGCGTATCGCGCTCGTCCAAGACGCCAACCTCCATCTATCTTGCCAATCGCGGTTATAAAACCGCCAACATTCCGATTGTCCCAGAAGCGCCGCCGCCCGACGCTTTGTTCCACGTGAAACATCCGATGATAGTGGGGCTTACCACCAATGCCGAGCGGCTGATCCAGGTGCGGCGTAACCGCCTGCTGTCGATTAACGAAAGCGCCGCGACCAGCTATGCCGATGAAGAAGCGGTCAAGGCGGAGTTGCAATATGCGCGGCGCATGTTTGCCGATAATGACTGGCCGGTGATTGATGTAACGCGCCGCTCCATCGAAGAAACCGCCGCCGCGATCATCAACCTGTATAATGAGCGCATGATGCGGCAGGCGGAAACCGCATGAGTGATACGCCGACTTTGGTTTTAGCCTCGCAAAGCGCGAGCCGACGCGCGATGCTTGATGCGGCGGGGGTTTCCTATGAAGCCTTTCCGGCGGCGGTCGATGAAGCGGCGATCAAACAGGCCTTGCTTGCCGAAGGGCAGAGCCCGCGCAATCTCGCCGATGCGCTCGCCGAAGCCAAAGCGATCAAGGTGTCCAGCCGGATTCCGGGCGCGTTGGTGCTGGGGAGTGACTCGCTGGTCGCGCTGGCCGACGGCAGCTTGCTCGACAAGCCCGAAAGCCGCGAACAGGCCGCCGACCATCTCGCGCGCATGTCGGATGGCATCCACGAATTATGGAGCGCGGTCGTGATGGCCGAAAATGGCCAGCCGGTGTGGCGCCATGTCGAACGCGCGCGGATGATTGTGCGGCCCTTGTCGGCGGACTTTATCGCCGCCTATCTTAATGCCGAATGGCCTGCGATTGCGGGCTGTGTCGGCTGTTTCCGTATCGAAGGGCCGGGCGTCCAATTGTTCAGCCGCATCGAAGGCAGCCATTTTACCATCTTGGGAATGCCCTTGCTGCCGGTGCTGGGCTATTTGCGTAACAGAGGGGTTTTGCTGTCATGACGTCATCGGATGCCGCCTTGGATTGGCAGGCTTTGCCCGCGCGCACCGCGCCTTATGCCGAAGTGATTGGCGATCCGATCAGCCATAGCAAATCGCCGCTCATCCATAATTTCTGGATCGAAAAGCTGGGGTTGGACGCGCACTATCGCGCCGCCCACGTCACGCCCGACACGCTGGCCGCTTATGTCGCTGCGCGCAGCGCGGATCCGCATTGGCGCGGGGCCAATGTCACTATCCCGCATAAAGTTGCCGTCACGGAGCTGGTCGCCGATCCGGGCAATGTGGGCCAGTCCATCGGCGCGATGAACACATTATTCCGCGGGGAAGATGGCAGCATTGCAGGCACGAACACCGATGCAGCGGGCTTTGTCTCGCCCTTGCTCGCCGCCGGATGGGAAGGCACGTCCGCCGCGATTGTCGGGTCCGGTGGCGCGGCGCGCGCGATGCTTTTCGGGCTTAAACAGATTGGCGTGACCGATTTCACCATCATTGCGCGCAATGCGTTAAAAGCGATGGGGCTATTGAGCCAGATCGGCGTCAAGGGCCGGGTGATCGGCTTTGATGCGCCGCTTCCGCCGGTGGCTTTGCTCGCCAATGCGAGCCCGATGGGGATGAAAGGCCACGACGCCTATGCGCCCGACCTGTCACCGCTTCCCAAAGATGCGGTGGTCTATGATGCCGTCTATGCCCCGCTTGAAACGCCGTTACTGGCGGCTGCGGATGCGGCGGGCCTTGCGGTGGTCGATGGCCTTGAAATGCTGGTCGGGCAAGCGGCGGCTGCCTTTGCGATCTTTTTCGGTGTCGAAGCCCCGCGCGAGCATGATGATGAATTATGGGCCTTGTTGACCGCATGACATCAGTCAAACGCCCCCGCGATTCCACCAAAAAACCGCTGCTTATCGGCCTTACCGGCTCGATCGGCATGGGCAAATCAGCGGTCGCGCAGATGTTCGCGGATGAAGGTGTGCCGGTCTATGATGCCGATGCCGAAGTGCATAAGCTGCAAGGCCCAGGCGGCGCGCTGGTGGATGCGATTGAAGCGCGTTTCCCCGGCACGACCGGTCCCGAAGGCGTCAACCGCAAGGAATTGGGCGCGCGGGTATTCGGCAAGCCGGATGAACTGAGGGCGCTTGAATCCATCATCCATCCGGTGCTGGCCCAGCAAAGGCTGGATTTTTTCGCCGCGCATCGCGATGCCGCGATGCTGTTATTCGATATTCCGCTCCTGTTTGAAAAAGGCGGGTCGGAAAATGTCGATGTGATTATCGTTGTCTCGGCCCCTGCCGATGCGCAGCGTACGCGCGTGCTGGCCCGTCCCGGCATGACGGGCCAAAAATTTGAAAAAATCCTGTCTATTCAAGTGCCTGATGCAGAAAAGCGGGCGCGCGCCGACCATATTATCGACACCGGCGTAACGCTTGAGGAAACCCGCGCGGCGGTCCGTCGCTTGATCGCTACACTCAGCCGCTGACACCCCTTGTTTATCCTCCGGATAGGCCTAATATCCGACTCAATATGCGCGAGATTGTGTTCGATACCGAAACCACCGGCCTCAGTGCCCGCGATGGCGACCGGATGGTAGAAATAGGATGTGTCGAGCTGGTGAACCGGGTGGAAACCGGGCGCACCTATCACGCCTATTTCAACCCTGAACGGTCAATGCCGGCCGAAGCCTATGCGGTGCATGGCCTGTCCGACACCTTCCTGTCCGACAAACCCAAATTTGACAGCAAGGCCGATGAATTGCTCGAATTTCTAGGCGATTCCCCGTTGGTCGCGCATAATGCGGGGTTTGATTTTTCCTTCCTCAATGCCGAACTGACCGCTTGCGGCCGCGCCGAAGTATCGCGCGACCGGATGGTCGATACGGTCGCCATGGCGCGGCAAATGCACCCCGGTGCCAAGCATAGCCTTGATGCGCTCTGCACCCGCTATGGCATCGACCGCAGCCACCGCGTCAAACATGGCGCGCTGCTCGATGCCGAATTGCTCGCCCAGCTTTATATCGAAATGACCGGCGGGCGGCAGATTGGTCTGGTGCTGGCCGAAGATGCGGTGGTTGTCGAAACCGCTACCATTGCGCTGCATAATGATCGCCCGTTCCTCGCCCCGCGCGCGCATCAGCCCAGCGCGGACGAGCTTGCGCGCCACGCCGAATTTATGAAAAAAATCAGCAATCCCTTATGGCAGGAAGGAGCTTAAACCCCCCTTTCGCGCCATAATCCCGCCGCATCGCACTGTTCCTGATTTGGTGCGGCCAATAACAAAGGAGAAGTTGAACATGGATATTCGTGTTTCGGGTCATCAAATGGACACCGGCGATGCGCTCAAGACGCACGTTAGCGACCGCATGAACGCGATAGCCGACAAATATTTCTCACGTGCGCTGTCCGCGCAGGCGACATTCGGACGCGGCCCGCATGATTCGGTTACATGCGACATTGTCGTCCATGTGATGCAAGGCGTGGTGCTGAAAGGCCAGGCGCAGGCGCAGGAAGCGCGCCACGCTTTCGATATGGCGGCGGAAAAAATCGACAAGCAATTGCGCCGTTATATGCGCCGCTTGAAAGACAAAAATCCGGGGCCGGGCAATGGCGCGGACATGATCCCCGAAGATGCGGCCTATACCGTGTTCGATGCGGGCAGCTATGACAGCGATGAAGATGCGGGCGATGCGCCGCTCATCATTGCCGAAACCAAGGTCGATATTCCGCAAGCCAGCGTTTCCGACGCGGTGATGATGCTCGATCTGCGCAACACCAATGCACTGTTGTTCGTCAACAGCCGGTCGGGCGCGCATAATATGGTCTATCGCCGCGAAGATGGCACGATAGGCTGGGTCGAGCCGCAATAAGAGGTTTCCTCGTCCAATCCTTCGAAAGCGGCTGATAAAAGCCGCTTTCGCCCCATCTATCGCGGCGGGGTTAAGCGCCTATAAACCCCGTCTATGCGATAAAGCTTTATTTCGTGCCGCGTTCAGGCTAGGGGCGCGGCACGATCTTGAACCTGCTCCCGGACCACCGGTGAGCGCAAAATGAAAAATTGCGTTACCGGTATCGCTGCCCCTCACGGGCGGCACGGACGGGGCGCATGGTGATATGCGATGACGAACTTTAATGATTTGTTGTATCCCGCGACCGTTCGGGCGCATGTGGATGTCGAATCGAAAAAGACGCTTTTCCCGCTCATCGGCGAAATGGCTGCACAGGCGCTGGGGCTGGATGCAAGCGAGGTTGCCGAAGGGCTGATCGAGCGCGAACGGTTGGGCTCCACCGGCTTTGGCAAGGGCGTTGCCTTGCCGCACGCCAAGCTGCAAGGGCTGTCGGGCGTGCGTGGCCTGTTCCTGCAACTGGTCAAGCCGATCGAATTTGACGCGGTGGACGTGCTCCCCGTGGACCTGATTTTCGTATTGCTGTCGCCGGTCGATAGCGGCGCGGAGCATTTGAAGGCTCTGGCGCGCGCTTCGCGTTTCCTGCGCGATGACCGTGCGGTCGAAAAGCTGCGCGGGGTCAAATCGACCGAGGCGCTTTATGCGCTGCTCGCGACCGAACAGGAACGCGACGCGGCCTGAACGGCCGCGCGGAATCTCGTGTGATTCCCGAACCACGCCTTGCCTCTTCCGTCATTATCGCCGCGCTGCGCCGTAAGGTCGAAGCTGTCGGCGGCTTTGCCACGGTGCTGGCCAAGGGCGATGCGGTCGCGGGCGCGATTCTGATTGTCTGTCCGCAAGGGGCTTCGGGAGACGGTGCGGGCCATGTTTCGGGCCACCTTTCGGACGATACGCGACAGGGCGAAAGCCACGCGAATACCGGCCCGGAATCCGGCCCAAAACCGGTCATTCTGGAACGCGAGCCGACTTTTGACGGCCCCGGAAAATGGATTGCTGTTGGACGGCAACATATTGATAATGAACAGAAATTATCCGAATATCTGGTCAAACGCCGTGCTTCAGATCCCGATTTATGGATAATTGAACTGGATACCGCAGACGCAGAACGGTTCGCCGCTGAAATCACCGGTTCAGCTTGACGCAAAGGTCATGCACGCGCAGGGCGCTTCTCAACGTAACGCGCAGGTTGCTTTCCGGTTCCGCTCGGGAACCCGTTGGAGGAAGTAAACACGCAGACGGGGGGTTAGCCTTGAACGCAGATGGATGACTTGGATCAGCCACGTGTTCCTGTGCGAGCTCACCGCATATATAATTGATTTAGATGAGTAATATTGTCAAAGCTGCGAGTGCCGCAGCGCTTCTTATTTCGGCCGTGGGTGCCTTTTGGATGACCGACCCCGGCTTTGCTTATAGCAGTGCGTTCGACGTTACCCCCGCATTGCAGGCCAACCAGAATAATAATCAGAATTCATCGACTGTTGCCGTCCCTGTGGCTGGAGAGGCTCAAGATAGCGCGAATAACGACGCTGTCGCCCAGGTAGATAAGCCGGTCGAAACCCCCAAAGCGCAACCCGTCATCATCACCGACGAAAAAGGCAACAGCAGCGATCTGGACGAAATCCAGAAGAAAGCCGATGCCCTGCGTGCGGAACGTCCGCAAAGCGCGTCGTCCTTGAATGATCTGGTCCGCAATATGCCGACCGACATTGCGCTGACCGCCGAACAGACCTGCCTTGCCGGTGCGGTCTATTTTGAATCGAAGAGCGAATCGCTTGCCGGACAGCTTGCCGTTGCGCGCGTGGTTATCAACCGCGCCAAATCGGGCCGCTTCCCCAAATCGATCTGCGGCGTTGTCTATCAGCCGAGCCAGTTTTCGTTCGTGCGCGGCCGTTCGATGCCGCGCATCAACAAGGCCGGCCAACAGTGGAAAAACGCCATCGCCATCACCCAGATCGCGATGGACAATAGCTGGAAAAGCAGCGTCGAAGGCGCGCTTTTCTTCCACGCCCGCCACGTATCGCCGGGCTGGAAACTGCGCCGCATGGCCCAAGTCGACAACCATATCTTCTATCGCTGAGCGCGTAGCGGCCTCGCAAGGCTGAAATGCATATGAAAAAAGGCGGTCCGGATTAAAGTCCGGGCCGCCTTTTTTTTATTGGGTTTTCGGGTAGGATTGGCATGTCATAAGCCCCTCCCCTTCAGGGGAGGGGTTGGGGTGGGGACTGTCCGTCTGGCGTTCTATATGCGGACAGACCCCACCCCACTTCGACTAAGAATTTTCGCTTTCGCATAAAATTCCTAAGTCTCCGTACGCCCCTCCCCTAAAGAGGAGGGGCTTTAATGGTAGCGTAAACCTACCCCTTCTGCCCCTCCAGCATTGCGGCCATAAGTTCCCACAGCTTGTTCATGCCCTTCATCGGGCGGACCATGACTTTGAAATCTTCGATCAGGCCTGCATCGTTGAAGCGGATAATATCGACGCCATTGATATGGATGCCGTCAATGCTGGTGGAAAATTCCAGCATCGCCTGATTGCCGTCGACCAGTTCGCGGTCATAGCGGAAGTCTGCATTGCCCAGCACATGAGCGGCGGAGAACAGATAGGCGAACACCTTGTCCTTGCCCTCCTGGGGGGTGTGGACCACCGGTGAATGGAAGATGGCATCATCGGACAGCATGGCGCGAAGGGCGACCGCATCACGGTCCCCTGCGACAAAATCATGCCAAGCCGCAACACCGGCGAGCGCGACGGGCGAACGGACCATAAGCCGCGAACCTTAACCCAGATGCTCGGCAAAGAAGGCAGTGGTGCGGCTGTCGGCCAGCTTTGCGCCTTCATCATTGCGCCGGTCGCCCATTTCGGTCGCAAAGCCGTGGTCGAGCCCCGGATAATCATAGAGCGTCACGCGCGGATGGTCGTCCAACCCTTCATGCATCGCCTTTTGCGCATCCGGGCCGACAAAATGGTCGGCGGTCGGGATATGCAGCAACAGCGGCTTGGCAATCGCATGGGCTTCGTTCAGCATCTGGTCGATCATCACGCCATAATAGCCGACCGACGCATCAGTATCGGTGCGCGCGGCGGTCATATAGGCAAGCTTGCCGCCAAGGCAGTAGCCGACGCAGCCGACCTTGGCGACCGCAGCCTGGCCATCAATCCCGGCGCGGATCGCGCGGATGGTCGCTTCAATATCCTTGACGCCCAAATCAGGGTCATATTGGCCGAAATAGCCCATCGCTTGGTCCATTTCCGCCGGAATATCAGGATTAAGCTCCACGCCCGGCGCAAATCGCCAGAAAATATCCGGCGCGACCGCCAGATAGCCGTCGGCGGCGAGCTTGTCGCATTTTTGCCGGATGCCGGGATTAATCCCGAAAATTTCCGGAATGACGATGATGGCCGCGCGCGGCGCGCCTTCGGGGGCGGCAACATAAGCGTAAAATTCGCCTTCTCCATCCATTGCCTTGATCTGGGCCATTATCTGTCTCCTTATTGATATGCGGTATTTTTTTAGCGGTTTTGCTGTTCGAAGCGGATGAGCCATAGCTTTGTGTCGACGCCATGACCGCCCGAATAATGTTCGGGCGCGCCCTTGGCCGAGGTCACGCGATGGCATGGAATGATGATCGGGAACGGGTTGCGGCGGCACGCCTGCCCGACCGCGCGCGGCCCTGAGTCCAAGAGATTCGCCAGCGCGCCATAGCCTAAGGTTTCACCATAAGGGATGGATTGTATCCCTGCGCGCAAGGCCTCCCCGCGCGGCGAGGCGGCGGGGGCAAGCGGCAGGTCGAATATGCGCCGCTCTCCGGCGAAATAAGCGGCGAGTTGGATTGCCGCCTCCACTAACAGCGGATCGCCGCTCCGGTCGCCCTCCAGCGCGGCTCCGGGCAAAATGGTGAGGCCGGTCAGCACGCCATCACAGGCGGTTAGCCGGATCGGCCCCACGGGACTTTCAATGACAGCGGTTGCAGGCGCGGATGACATGGGGCAAGACTAGCATCAGCATTTGCCGGAAGGAAAGGCCGCTCCAATGAAAATCTCCATCGACGTTGATTGCACTCCGCAGGAGGCGCGCCAGATGCTCGGCCTGCCCGACCTCGAACCGGTCCACGACATTTATCTCGACCAGATGAAGGGCATGATGAAGAAAGGCGTCACGCCCGAAGTCGTCGAAAATATGATCAAAAACTGGGTGCCGACCACCGAATCCGGCCTCAATATGGTGCAACAATTAATGAGCGCCTTCGCCGGCGGCATGAGCGCGGGGAGCGCGTCGAAGAAGAAATGATGGGGGAGGGGTGTGCGAGTGTGGTAAGGGTGGTGGTAGCCAATTTTCTACCTCCGCAATCCATCTTCCCATCCCCCTAACCGTTAGCCCTGAGCTTGTCGAAGGGCGGGCATATGCATGGCGCGAACCGTTAGGCTGGAGATTGCGGAAACACGTGCTTCGACAAGCTCAGCACTAGCGGTGTGGGGAGAGGTGCGGGGGCGGTTCAAGAGCGGTTCAAGGTTGAAAGCTGCCCGTTTCTTGCAACTCAACCCTCGTCCTAACGCCATCTCAAACCTTGATCTTAACCTCAACCCCTTGACCCTACCCCTAACCACAATCTCGGTCCACAACCCCTCACGCCCCCGGTAGCCGCGTGATCCTTTCGGCCAGAAAATCACTGACCGCGCGTACCGCAGGACGGATGGCGACCCGTTCATGCGTGGCTATCCACACCGGACGCCTGTCCGCCGCCGGAGACAGGCAGCGGATGAGGTCCGGTTCACTTTCCCCGACGAGAGTCGGCAACACCGAAAGGCCCACGCCCGACCGCACCGCCGCGAGCAAGCCGGTCGCGCTGCCGAAATGGATGGTGACCGCATTGTCGAGGCCGGAGCTGCGCAGCCATTCGGAATATATCGCCCACACGCCGGGGCCACCGCCGCCGATAATCGCACGGCTCGCCATTTCGGCCACATTGGCCGGAACCCCATGTTCGCGCGCATAGGCTTGGCTGCAATAGACCGCCCATCGGTCATAGGCGACGCGGCGGATCTTTAATCCCGCTTCGCTTGGCATTACGCCAAGCCGCACCGCAATATCGGCGGCCCCCGTCGCAAGGTCGCGGCGACCATCGCTTAAATCCAGCTCGACATGGATGTCCGGATGCGCCGCGCGCAGCGCCTGTAGCAGCGGCGGGAGGATGGTCACGCCATAAAGTTCGGAGGCGGTCACCAGCACCGTGCCGCTTAACTGGCGGCGGTGCGTATCGGCGATGCTGGTGATCGCATTGACCTCACGCGCAACGCTATGGGCGCGGTCGAGCAAGGCTTCGCATAGGGCCGTCGGACGATAACCCGATTGCTGGCGGTAGAATAATTCCGTGCCAAGCGCCGCTTCAAGCGCGGAAATCCGCCGCGCAACCGTGGTTTGGCTGACCCGCAAAGCTTGGCCCGCCGCCAAAGTGCTGCCGCGTTCGGCTACCGCTATCATGTAGCGCAGATCATTCCAGTCGAGCATTTTCGGACCTGCATCGTTCTGCAAAAATGGTGAATGAAACAGCATTATAGTTGTTTGTGCAGAATAAGCCAGCGCCATAAATAGAAACCCTCTCTTGTGAATATGAAGAGGAATAGACCGATGATGACGATGATAATGGCTTTGATATTAGGGGCTTCTGCGCCGGTAACGCTTGCCGCTGATGCGCCTGTGAACAGGGCGGAGCAGGTCCGTGTCCGCCTGTCGATGGCAGGTTATGATTTTGCTAATCCCGACGATGTGGCCCGCTTCGACCGCCGCACTCGTGACGCGCTCGAACATTTATGCGGCACCGCTTCATCCGCCGATCTTGCCGGACAAAATGACGTGACACAGTGCCGCGATGCCGCAAGCGCGTTGATCCGCAACCAGCGTGACATCCGCATCGCCGCCGTAACTGCGGCGCGCCCCGCGCTTGCCCGCCGGTAAGTCGGAGCGGATAAGGATAAGCGAAAAGCGCCAAGCATTAGTGGCAATCGTGTGCAGGGATGGTATCAGTCTGGACCTATGTCCGATGATACCATCTTCGCTTTGTCGAGCGGCCAACCGCCTGCCGCCATTGCCATTATCCGCATTTCGGGACCGCACGCCGAAGCGGCAGTGCGCGCGCTTGCGGGCGATCTCCCGCCGCCACGTTCGGCACGCTTGCGGCATTTGAAGCATGCGGACGGCGTGGCGCTCGATCAGGCGCTGCTACTGTGGTTTCCGGGGTCGCGCACCGCGACGGGCGAGCCGCTGGCCGAGCTGCATTTGCATGGCGGTCGCGCGGTGGTGCGCGCGGTGGAAAATGCGCTCGCTGCATTGCCCAATCTGCGCGCTGCCGAGCCCGGCGAATTTACCCGGCGCGCGTTTGCCAACGGGGTGATCGACCTTGCCGAAGCCGAAGGGCTTGCCGATCTGCTTTCCGCAGAAACCGAAGCGCAACGCCGCAACGCGATTGCGCTCGCCGACGGCCATTTGTCGCGCGCGGTCGAAGGCTGGCAGGATGAGCTATTGCGTATCAGCGCGCTGGTCGAGGCTGATCTTGATTTTTCCGACGAGGATGATGTTGACCCCGCGCGCGCGGGGATGATCGAGGCGGCGATTGCAGGCCTCAACGCCGACATGGAAGAATGGCTGCTGCGCCCGCCGGTCGAACGGTTAAAGGATGGATTGCTGGTGGTGCTGGCCGGACCACCCAATGCCGGAAAATCGACCCTTATCAACGCACTAGCGCAACGCGAGGCGGTGATAACCTCCGACATTGCGGGCACCACGCGTGATGTGGTCGAAATTCCGGTGAGTGTCGGCGGGGTCGCGATGCGGCTTGCCGATACGGCGGGGCTGCGCGATGAAACCGGCGATGTGATCGAAGCGATGGGCATCGAACGTGCGCGCGCGATGGTCGATGCGGCCGACATATTGGTCTGGCTCGGCCCGGTCGATGATGCGCCCGACCATCCCGCGCTGATCCTCGTTGCGCCGCAAGCGGATCGCTATGCCGATGATGCATTGTGGCAGGCGCGCGCCGAAGGGGCTGATGTGATACTGTCCGCGCAAAGCGGCGAGGGGATGGGCGCGCTCGTCGATGCCATCCTTGCCGAAGCGTCCAGCCTGTTGCCGATGGGCGGCGAAATTGCGCTCAACGAACGCCAGCGCATCGCCATCGCCGAAGCGGTCGAAGTGCTGACCACCGCGCATGAACAGGAAGACCTGCTCATCATCGCCGAACGCCTCCGCATCGCCCGCGCCGCCCTCGACCGGCTCACCGGAAAGGCCTCCACCGAACATATGCTCGACGCATTGTTCGGGCGTTTTTGCATCGGGAAATAAATTGTTCCACGTGGAACAATGCGCGGGTGCTGATAAGGAAGGACGTGTGAGGCTTTGACGCTGGGGGGCTTTTGCTGTACCGCGAGGGCATCATGCTATTGTTGGACTTTGATATTGTCGTCGTGGGCGGCGGCCATGCCGGGTGCGAGGCGACGGCGGCGGCGGCGCGGATGGGCGCGCGGGTGGCGCTGGTCAGTTTCGAGCGCGCGACGATTGGCGCAATGTCGTGCAACCCTGCGATTGGCGGGCTTGGCAAGGGCCATCTGGTGCGCGAGGTTGATGCGTTTGACGGGTTAATCGGCAAGGCGGCGGACGCGGCTGCGATCCATTACCGGATGCTCAACGCATCGAAGGGCGCGGCGGTCCAAGGCCCGCGCATCCAGGCCGACCGGGCCTTGTTCAAAGCGGAAATCCACCGGCTGCTCAATGAGCAGGATGGTCTGAACATCGTTGAAGGCGAAGTGTCCGAACTGCGTTTTGAAGGCGCGCGCGTGACCGGCGTGACCTTAGCGGACGGGCGGACCTTGGCGGCGGGCGCCGTGATTCTTTGCACCGGCACTTTTCTTGGCGGGCGTATGTTCCGCGGCGAGGAGCGCATGGAAGGGGGGCGCATTGGCGAACCCGGCGCGTCCTTGCTTGCACAGCAACTTTATGCAGCCAAGCTGCCGATGACCCGGCTCAAGACCGGCACGCCGCCGCGCATTGACGGGCGCACGATCCATTGGGCGCGGCTCGCCGAACAGCCTTCGGACAGCGAAGAGGATGCGGACTGGACCATGTCGGTCGACAGCGTGCGCCGCGATGTGCCGCAGCTTTTCTGTGCGATCACGCGCACCAATGCGACGACCCACGAAATTATTCGCGGCGGGCTCGACCGTTCACCCTTGTTCAGCGGGGCCATCGGTGCGCAGGGGCCCCGTTACTGTCCGTCGATCGAGGACAAGATCCACCGCTTCGGCGACCGTGACGGGCATCAGGTATTCCTCGAACCCGAAGGGCTGGGGACGCACCTTATCTATCCCAACGGCATTTCGACCTCGCTGCCGACCGATGTCCAGCTTGCGCTGGTGCGCAGCATGGAAGGTTTGGAGCAAGCCGAACTGGTGGTGCCGGGCTATGCGGTCGAATATGACCATATCGACCCGCGCGCGCTGGGCCGCGATTTGCAGGTGGCCGCAGTTCCCGGCCTTTATTGCGCGGGCCAGATTAACGGCACAACCGGCTATGAAGAAGCGTCGGCGCAAGGGCTGGTTGCGGGGATTAACGCTGCACTGGCTGTGCAGGAACGTGCGCCGATGATTCTTGACCGCGCGTCATCCTATATCGGCGTGATGATTGACGACCTTGTGTTACAAGGGGTGAGCGAGCCATACCGGATGCTGACCGCGCGGGCGGAATATCGTTTGCGGCTGCGCGCTGACAATGCCGAAACACGGCTGTCGCCGCTCGCCGCTGAATTGGGCGTATTGTCCGATGCCCGCGGGGCATGTTTCGAGGCGCGGCAGGCAGAACGCGCGCGGGGGAGGGCCTTGCTCGCAACGCGCGCCAGCACCGCGATGCTGCGTGAAATGGGCGCGGCGATTCCGGCGGACGGGGTGCAGCGTAGCTTGGGCGAACTGCTCCGCTTCCCGACGATTGGCTGGGCGGACATCATGCGGGCCGAACCTGCGCTGGCAACGCTTCCCCCGGCGATTGCGGCGGAACTAGCCGAGGACGCGCATTATGCGCCTTATCTCGCGCGACAGGAAAACGAGATTCGCGACCTTCAGGCGAATGAGCGGATCGCGCTTGATCCGGCGCTCGACTATCGCGCGATTGGCGGGCTGTCGAACGAAATGGTCGAGCGGCTGTCGGCGGCGCGCCCGGCGACGTTGGCTGAAGCGGGGCGGGTCGCGGGGGTGACCCCTGCGGCGCTTTCGGCGATTCTCATTTACAGCCGCCGGTCGAAAATGGCGGCGGCATGAACATCAGCAATAATGAGGACGCGCGCTCCTGGCTGAGCGAGACACTCAATGTTCCACGTGGAACAATTGCGCAACTGGAGCGGTTCGAGGGATTGTTGCGCGACGAAATGACGCGGCAGAATCTGATTGCGGGCTCCACGCTCGATACGCTGTGGGCGCGGCATTATGTCGATAGCGCGCAGCTTTTGCTGTTCACCAAGGATGCGGAGAGTGGGCCTTGGCTTGATCTGGGGGCAGGGGCGGGCTTTCCCGGTATAGTCATTGCAGCACTGGCGCCTGACCGTCCGGTCCATCTGGTCGAATCACGCGCGTTGCGTTGTGATTTTTTGAGGCGGGTTGCGACGGATTTGGGCCTCGCCAATGTCACCGTCCATCATGACAAATTGGAGCGTGTAGCGGCGTTTGACAGCGCAATTATCAGTGCGCGCGCCTTCGCGCCTTTGCCCAAATTGCTCGACCTTGCGGGGCGCTTTGCGACAAAGCGGACGATTTGGGTGCTGCCCAAAGGAAAAAACGCAGTTAATGAACTAGCATCGCTTCCCAAATCATGGCAAAGATTGTTCCACGTGGAACAAAGCCTGACGGATGCGGACAGCCACATTCTCGTCGGTCACGGCAAGGCGCAGTAAAGCGCAGAAATTCGAGGGTTTCGATGATTTGCATAGCGGTCGCCAACCAGAAGGGCGGAGTGGGCAAGACCACCACCGCGATCAATCTTGCCACCGCAATGGCCGCCATCGGCTGGCGCGTGCTGCTGGTTGATCTTGACCCGCAGGGCAATGCGTCAACCGGTCTGGGCGTCGCACAATCCGAACGCGAATGGTCAAGCTATGACATATTGCTTGGCGAATCGAGCGTCGAGCAAGCCGCGATTCCGACACGCATTCCGCGTCTCGATATTGTTCCGGCGACCGTTGACCTGTCGGGCGCCGAGGTCGAGCTGGTCGGAGTCGACGATCGCACCCACCGTCTGCAACATGCGTTACGCAAAGCACCGATGGGGAAGTGGGATGTGTGCATCATTGATTGCCCGCCCTCGCTCGGTCTGCTCACGGTCAATTCGCTGGTCGCCGCACAATCGCTGGTGGTGCCGTTGCAATGCGAATTTTTTGCACTCGAAGGCCTGTCACAACTTTTGCAGACGGTCGAGCGCATCCGCGCACGCTTCAATTCGCATCTGTCGATTTTGGGCGTCGCGCTCACCATGTATGACCGGCGCAACCGCTTGACCGAGCAGGTGTCCGACGATGTGCGCGCTTGTCTTGGCAATGTCGTGTTCGAAACCGTCATTCCACGCAATGTGCGCCTGTCCGAAGCGCCGAGCCACGGTATGCCCGCGCTCATTTATGACCATCGCTGCCCCGGTTCGGAAGCCTATATGGCGCTCGCCCGCGAAGTTGTGGGCCGCTTGCCGCAGCCGCGTCAAGCTGCATAAGTCATTATATTATATAAAGAAAATCCAAGGTAATTTCCGTTATGGCCCAAAACACATCCGACCCCGAAGATGGCATCGCTGCGGCGCCGAAGAAGCGCACGATGGGCTTGGGGCGCGGGTTGAATGCGTTGCTGGGCGATGTCGCGCAGGAAGCGCCGATTGAAACCAAAGGCTATCGCGCGCCGTCAGGCGAGGTGATCGAATCGCTGTTTGTCAGCGAAATCCACCCGAACCCCGACCAGCCGCGCCGCCATTTTGATCCGGTGGCGCTCAAGGAACTGGCCGAATCAATTGCATCGCGCGGTATGTTCCAGCCGATCATCGTGCGCCCCGCGATTGACGGTTATGGCTATCAGATTGTGGCGGGCGAACGCCGCTGGCGCGCGGCTCAAGAAGCGCAACTCCACAAAGTCCCGGCAATTGTGCGCGAGCTTAATTATGCCGAGATGATGGAGATTGCGCTCCTTGAAAATATCCAGCGGTCCGACCTCAACCCGATGGAAGAGGCCGAAGCATTCAAGAAATTGATGGACGAATTTGGCCATACGCAAGAGGCGCTGTCCAAAATTGTCGGCAAATCGCGCAGCCATGTCGCGAACCATCTGCGCCTGCTCGATCTGCCCGATCGGGTGCGCGGCATGATTGTCGGCGGCCAGCTTAGCATGGGCCATGCGCGCGCGCTGATCGGCGCGCCGGAGGCCGAAGAGATTGCGCAGCGCGTCGCTTTTGAAGGCCTGTCGGTGCGCGCGACCGAAAAGCTTGCGCGCGCGGCCAAGCCCGAAGACCGCGCCAACGGTCCCAAGGCCCGCAGCAAGGCGCTCCCTGCCGGAAACGGGGCCACCAATCCCGATATTCTGGCGGTCGAGGATCATCTTGGCGATTTGCTCGGCCTCAAGGTCAAAATCGCGCATGGCCCCGGCGATGCGGGCGCGCTGACCTTGAGCTATTCGAGTCTCGACCAGCTTGATATGATCTGCCAACGCCTGTCGGGCGAGCGTATCTGACGGCTTGGCGTCATTTCTGTTTGTGCTGCGTAAATAACTGAAAACACAAAGAAATGACGGGTGCAACTGCCCCCAGTCACACCCGCCATCCGGTTTGATGCCGCACAAGGTGCGGGTCGCAAAAACACCGTGTCCGGCTTCAATCCATGCGTGCCCTTATGCAAGACAAAGCCAGGCCCAAGGGCAGGTCCGGTCCGTGGAGGGAAACGCAAATAAGCGAAGTCCGTAAACCGGTTGCCGTACCGTCATCGCCCAAAACGCCGTGCAATTCTGCGCTGAAAGCCACAAGCCGCTTGTGATAATTGGCACAATTATATAGAGTTTACGCGCAAGCGGAGGGTGAAGTGGGGGACGGTAGGGATCGGCCAATGACGGTGACGCCTGTCACAGTTGCTGATGTTGTTGCGGGCAATCAGAAAATTTCCGATGCGGAAGAGCCCTTTCCTGCGCATCTCAAGGAAGCTTTTCTTGCGCGTTCCAGCCCCGTCCATGTGCGCCGCAGCCAGATCATCCTGTCCGAAGGATCGGCAAGCGATGACGTCTATCTGATCGTCAGCGGCAAGGTGCAAATTTCGCTATTTACCATGAACGGGCGCGAAACCATTTTGCGTAATATGGGGCCGGGCATGGTGTTTGGCGAGCTGGCCGCGCTCGATGCACAGCCGCGTTCGGCCAATGTCGTGGCGCTCGACGATGCCGTGCTGGCGCATCTTACCGGCGAAGCGTTTCGCGCTTTCCTGTCCGAAGTGCCGGTCGCGGGATTTTGGATGGCGCAGCAATTATCGGCGCGGGTGCGCAACCTCACATCCAAAGCCTTTGAACTGGCGAACCTCCCCGTTAACTGCCGCATCCAGAATGAATTGCTGCGGCTGGCGGGCGAGAAGGGGCATGACGACATCACCGTGCTGCTCGAAAAATTCCCGACCCATGCCGAGCTTGCCGCGCGGCTGGGCACGCATCGCGAGGCGGTGACGCGCGAACTCGGCCTGCTCGCCAAGGAAGGGATTGTGCGGCAATCGGGGCGGACCTTGCGCATCCTGTCGATCCCCAAGCTGCGCGAAATGCAGACGAGGACTCAACGCTGATGGCCGCCGCGCGCTTGCTCGCAGGAAAGCCGCGTGACCGGCGATGACGGCAAGCGGCGCTCCTTCCTTGCCCCCGTTCGCGGCGGGGAGTGGTCCGGCGTCACAGACGGCACCGACACCGCCGCCCAAGGCCGAGCGCCGCCACCTCACCATCGCCTTTTGCGACATTAGCGGCTCCACCCAGCTTTCCGCCGACATGGAGCCGGAAATTTACGCCGAATTGCTGCACGAATTGCGCATGATGTTCGAACGTATCGTCGCGCGACATGGCGGCGAAATTGTGCGGATTGACGGCGATGGCGCGATTCTGTTGTTCGGCCATGTCACCGCGCATGAAGATGCGGGCCGCCGCGCGACCGAAGCCGCGCTTGACCTTCATGACGCCGCCGCAACGCTCGACCGCCATTATGGCGCGCCGGGGCAGGAGATCCGCCTCCATACGGGGATTCATTCGGGCGTGGTGCTGCTGCAACCGGGCGATGTGGTGCGCGGCAAGTTTGAAATGCTGGGCGACGCCACCAATGTAGCCTCGCGCCTGTGCGAACTGGCAGCGAGCGATGAAATATTGGTGAGCGATGCGACGCTCGGCGCGGACCGGCATTTTTTCCGTACCGGCGAGCGACAGGAAGCCGAAATCCGCGGCACGACGCGGCGGCTCGGCGTCTATGCGGTGACGGGCCGCGAGCGCACCGAAACCCGCTTTGCCGCGCGCGCCAAGCGCGGACTGACGCCGTTTGCGGGGCGGCGGGTCGAGCTTGCGAGGCTGCGCGGTGCGCTCGATGCAGCAGCGGATGGCGCGGTGCGGCTGTCGATTGTGGCGGGGCCTGCGGGCATCGGCAAAACGCGGCTGGTCAATGAATTTCTGGATGACGCGGCGGGGCAGGGCGCGACCATCTATCATGGCTATTGCGAGGCTTATCTCGGCGCGCGGCCGTTCCAGCCCTTTGCCCAGCTTGCCGACGCGATCGGGGCCGATCTGGACGCGGTATATGATGTTGCGCCCGATGCTCCCACGCACACCGGTGCGCGTGCGCTGTTGCGGCGTCTGTCGGGGCGGACATCGCGCGTCGAGGGCGATACGGCCCCGCTCCAACCCGAACAGATCAGCGCCGCGCTTGGCGACGCATTGCACACCGCGCGCGCGCCGGTAATTTTGTGGATCGACGATTGGCAATGGGCGGACGATGCGAGCCGCGCGGTGCTGAACGGCCTGTTGCGCGCGGCGGACCAATCGCTGCTCCTCCTCCTCACCACGCGCGAATTTGACGCAGTGCAGGCCGAATTGAGCGCGGCGGACATATTGGAGCTGCAAGGCTTGAGCGCCGCCGAAACCGTCGCCGCCATCGATGGTATCCGCACCAGCCTGCCGCCTTTTGTGGTCGACCGGATTTGCGAGGCGGCGGGCGGCAATCCGCTCTTTATCGAAGAATTATGCCATGATGCGGCGCTGGGCGCGGACGGGCAAGGCCTGGACGGAACCGGGGACCGCAATGGCTGGCTCGATACGCTGATCCAGTCGCGTTTTGCGCGCCTCCCCGACGATCAGGCTGCGCTGGTCAAGGCCGCCGCCATATTGGGCACGGTCTTTCCCGACTGGTTGTTCACGGCCGTTGCGGGAGTGGAACGGGAAGATGCACATCTTAAAGCATTGATGGCGCAGGATTTTATCTATCCCGGCGACGTGCCCGGCACCTTGCGCTTCAAGCACGGCCTCACGCGCGATGCGATTTACCAGACCATCGGCTTGTCCGAACGGCGCGATCTGCATGGACGCACCGTGTCGGCCTTGCACCATGCAGAAGGCGGGGCGGACGCGCATCATGAGGCGCTCGCTTACCATTATGCCGAGGGTGGCAATGCGCATCGCGCGGCGCATTATGCGGCGCTGGCAGGGGACCGCGCGCTCGGCAGTTCGGCGCTCGACCGTGCGCAGGCGCAATATCGCGCGGCGTTGAAGGCGCTCGATAGTCTGGCGCGGCGCAGTCCGGACGATGCGGCGCTGGCCCGCACCCGGATGCAGATTGTGCGCAAATTCGGCATGGCCTGTGTGGTCGACCCGTCGCGCGACCAGCTTCCGGTTCTGGAGCGCGCCGCTGCCGATGCCTTGGCCGCCAATGACCAGAAAGCCTTGGCCTGGGCGGAATATTGGCTGGGTTTCATCCTCTACGGGCTGGGCGAAGCGCGCGCATCGCTCGACCATTTCCGCACCTCTATGGCGGCGGCAGAAGCGTCGGGCGAACAGCGTATGGCCGCGCAAATCCCTGCCAATCTGGGCCAAGCCCATGCGACCGCTTGTGATTATGGCCCGGCGCTGGCCTTGCTCGACGGTGCGATTGCGGCGATGGAAAAGGCTGAGGCCGGCCATGGCAATGCGACGCTGAGCCATGCTTATTCGCTCTCCTGCCGCGGCTTTGTGCGCGCCGATATGGGCGCGTTCGACGCTGCGTTCGGCGATTTTGATGCGGCGATTGCAGTGATGGGGCCGACCGAACATGAAATGACCGCATCGGTGCTGACAATGCGCTGTGCGGCGCTTTTGTGGCAGGGCGAATATGCCAAGGCGCTCCATTATGCCGAGCAGGGGCGGCGCGTCGCCGAGCGGGTCAAGGCGCGCTATCTGTTCGCAATGGCGCGGGCATTGGGGGCGTTTGCGCGCTGGAAGATTAGCGGCGATGTCGCGGCGGTGGATACGATCCGCAACGCGACCGACTGGCTTGAAGCGAGCGCAAGCCAGCAATTTATCTCGCTCAATCATGGCTGGCTCGCCGAGGCGCTGGTGACGCTCGACCGCGTGGCAGAAGCGCGGCACCATGCCGCCCGCGCGGCGTTACGCGCACGCAAAGGCGACCGGCTGGGCGAAGCAATGGCATGGCGCGCAATGGCCTGGGCAGCCGCCAAGGCAGGGGATGGACAGAAAGCCGCGCGCTATCTCGGCCATGCCGAACGCAGCGCCCAAATCCGCCAGTCTCCGCATGAAGCCGCGAAAAATAGCGCGGCGCGGGCCGGGATTTTATAACGCCGCTCCTGATAGCGCGCCCGTTATAAGCCGCTAATCATGCCCCGCCCTTATACGCTGTCTAATCATGCCCCGCTCGCTAAAAACCCGCTAGTGCTGAGCTTGTCGAAGCACGGATAAGCAGTAACGCGCCACCTTACCCCCTCTTCAACCACCCCCGCATCAATTTAACTGCCACCCGCTAATCCGCACGATGAGTGAGGCGGGTTGGGCCTGTATGCGGCCGACATCGAGCAAGGCGGCAATGATGCCCAGCATCGACCCCATCGCCATCTTGTAAGCAGGGCAGGCGTGGACGGGTTGCCCTGAGGGTTGCGCGGCGGCCGAGCGGTAGCCACCAAAGATGGTATCCACCGACCCGCCTTGCTCGGCGGTGGCGGAGACCAGCCCCAAAATCACCAGATCGCCTTTGCGGATGCGCTCGCGTCCCAACACGGTGTCGCGCGTAGCGGTGCGATAGACAAGATCGGGCGCGGGCCGTTTGCGCATCGCGGCCTCGATGGGTGCGCGCAGCGCATCGCGTGCCTGCATATAGGTCGCAGGCTGGCAGTTCCCCGATAGGCGATGGAGCGCGGCTTGATGCTGCCACAACGTCTGGTCGGTGAGCCAATCGAACAGCACCGCGCGCAAATTGCCGTCGGTCGGCGCGAGCATCCCCGTCATGCTGCCAACAAGGTTGCGCGCGAGTAAATCATCATCGGCGATCATCGCAAAGAGCGGCTTGGAAATCAGGCCCTGAAGCTTATCGGGCTGGCTGCGATAGGCTTTGACAAGCGCAAGCGCGGCGGTGCGCAAGGCCGCGCCATGTTTGCGGCCATAATCGCGGATTGTATCGGTCGGGCGCGGATAAAAAGCCTCGCGCGACGGAGCCATGAAGTCACCGGGACAATGCGGTCTGCGCGTGCCATGCGGGGCCGGAGCCTCCCAACTCCAGCCGCCATTGTCGATAAAGGCGCTTTTGCCATCCGGGCCGAGCGCGTCAGGTATATCGAACCAGCGGCTACACAACATCCCCAGCACCGGCATCAGATATTCACGGCGCAATTCTAGCTTGAAAAAAGCCTCCGATTGGGGTTGTCCAAGCTGGGCGGCGGTCGCATCGGCGGCTTGGCTGCGGCGCTCCAGAAAGGCCGAACCGAGCGCATAAGCGAGCGCATAGGCCTCCGCTTCGCCATAAGCGAATAAGGCGGCGTTGGTGTCCGCGGATTCCCTGTAATAACGCGCGTCTGGGTCTTGCGCGACATAGATGGGGCCGACCGTCTGTTCGACGCGCCGACCTTGTTCGGCCACCGAAAAGCGTTTCGCATCGGACAGGACCTGATTGATTTTGGCGGTGCTGCCAACAAGGATAACGCCCTGTTCCTCGCCCGCCGCGCCGCGATCCGCGCCATCGGAAAAAATATCGACATTTTTGAGGCTGAACTTGCCATTGGCCACCGGATGCGGTTTCGTCCCCGGCTTTTTGGCCATGAGCGGCAGGCGGTAAACCCCGTCGCGATAATCGCGGATGGCGGTCCATACTTGCGGGCTGGTGCTGCGTTCGGACGGGTCTTTGGTGCGAAAATCTTCAAGAATGGACTTCCACTGGAAATCGCGCGCCTGTGGCGGCAAGGCTTCGATTTTGGCGATAAGATCCTCGCCCTTACGTGCGGCGGGGTCGCTGCTCACTGGCGCATCGAGCGCGGGGTCGCATATTTTGGCGAGCGCGGTGCGCGACGGCACAAAGAAATAAGCGCCCCAGCGCAACCGCGTCACGCGGTCGGGAATGTCGATACGCACCACGCGCTCGGATGGCGGCGCGCCATTGGTTCCGGCCTCGCGCAGCACACAGCGGAAAACACCCTTGCCGCTTTTGGGGCCGACCCCGATCAGCGGGTCGCCTTGCGCGGCGGCAACGCCGCTGCTGTTGCCGCCATTAATCCATCGCTGGATGGTTTCAAACTGTTCGGCAATGCTCGCATTATAGGCCATGAACAAAATGCCGCGGTCGGCTTTGGGGTCGCTTTCATAGCGCGGGCCATAAGACATGCCGCGCCGCAAGATGCGGGGCGCGGGGCGCTTGTGGAACGGCTCGCGCGGATTGGTGCGGCGGACATGCGCGGCAAAGGGACAGGCCAGCCCCTCGCTGTCTGCGCTATAGTCGAAATCATTATGGTCGGTCGGGTCTGTGGTTGGGCCTGTGGTCGCGCCTGTGACCAGCGGACGGCCATCGCGGTAGCGGCCCATAAGAAGCGCGGCGGTATGGTCGGCATCGAGGCCATGCGTGGCTCCTGATGCGATCAGCCGGTTGAACGCGCCCACATCTTGTGCGATTTTGCGGATGACAAGGAAGCTGCCGTTGCGGAACCATTTGTCGTCGGCGGGAAGCCCCGCATCGCCGCGATCATTGGGATAGCCGAGCAACAACTCGCCGGGTTTCACCACATCGCGCGGAATGATGCCCGCTTGTCCTGCAAGCCCCGGCTGGCTGATGCCATCGCGGAAACCGAAATGGTCGACGCGCGCGGAAGGCGGGAGCGGGGGTGCGGGCGGCGTCATGCTGCCACCGGCTGATTCGGTATCGAGTGATGCGCTATCCGGCGTATAATTATCCGCGCGGTGCATCGATTCGACTGCGACCAGTTGCGCGCCAATCTCGCTCCAATCCCCGCCAATAGCGGCAATGAGCGCGGGCAGCGGATCATCGGCCAGAACAGGGTCGGCTGCATCCAGTTCTTCGGCGGAAAATTTTGCGGGGTCGCCGCTTTCGGCAATGAATTGGCGCGCGGCTTCGCTGCGATAATCGGGATAGGGCAGGAGCGATGGCGGCACGGGGCTGGCGGCTTCTGCACCGTCCCCGCCCGAAACATCATGTTGCGGCGCGGCGCTGGCGGACTGGCTCCCCGCTTCGGCTTGCGGCATCGGGCAGACGCGCTCGACGGCGCGAAGCTGGATAATGAAATCCACTTCGGACAATTCGACCGGCGGGCGCGCCTGCCGCTCTTCATTGTGGCGCGGCGGCCAGTTGCGTTCGGGCAATGTCCAGCGGCGCGGATGATTTTCCCGAAAATCGCCGAGCAGGCCCGAGCGCGTCTCCATGCCTTCGCGAAATTCCTTGGGGAAGCTGCGCAATACATCATGCGGCAAGCGCATCCGCTCCAGCCCCTTATGGGTGAAGGCCAAGGTGCGGTAAATGCCGTCATCGGGGGTTTGGCTCTCCCAGCTAATCGGGAAGGCCTTCAAAAACTGGCGCAGCTTGGCCGCATCGGTGATCTGCATGAGGAGCAGCGCGCCGTGGGTGACGGGCGCGTCGGGCTTGTCATAGCCTGAAAGCAGCCCCGCTTGCACTTCGCGCGGGTCTGGAACGGGATCGGGGATGGGGTCAGGCGCAGGCATATTTCCGTCCACCGCGCCGTCTCCCGCACCCGCTTCGCCAATGCGCGGGGGCGGTTTCATCGCGAACCAGCCAAGCGGTTCCTGATAGGCGGCGCGCGCTTGCGGGTTCAGCATCGCGGGATCCCAGCCATCGAGCAGCATCTGCGCCGCGCGCAACAAAAAGCGCCCGTCGCCCGGCTCATGGTCGGGGTCTTCGGGGGGCTTGTCGTTGGGAAGCAGCCGGTCGGGCGGATAATAATCGGTCAGCCGATAAAGGACGGTCAGCGCCTCCAATGCGAGCCGGTGGACCTCGAACCCCGCCGGATTGCCGGGTTGGAGCGCGGCCTTGCGGAAGCGCGCGGCCTCGGTCGTCGGGTCATCACCGGTCATTTTGGCGAGCGCAAGATCGACCTGCTCCGGCGGAAGGCTGCGCTGCAACCGTTCCAGCTTGGACAGGTAAATCTGGTCTTTGACGGTCAAACCCGTGGTCGAATAAAAAATCGCCGAATCAAGCTGGTTATCGCGCACCCATTGCGCATAGGCCGGAAAGCCATTGTCGCCTGCGGGCATATAGCCTTCGCAATTGCATAATAGCAGATCGAGGAACGGGCCGAGCGGATCCCAGATAAGCCGCATATAAGGCTCCCACGCGCCATCGAATGTGGCGGCGAGATAGAGGTAGCGGCGCGGCTCCATCTGCGCGTCATAGCCTTTGCCGAACAGCGGATCATTTTTCGGTTCGAATCGCACCGAAAACAGGTCGCGGTCGGCAATACCGATGCGGAAATCGAGCAAGGTCAGGATGCGCTCGGCCGTGTCGGCAAAGGGGGTGATAAGCTCATGCTCGCGCGCGCTGACGCGGACCTTGTGCAAGGCTTCGGCGACCAGTTTCAACCGGCTTTCATAGGTCACATTTTCAAAGGCGCGGATAAAACCCTGTTTGATCGGCGCCCACACGACCAGATCGGTAATGCCGTCAATCGTCTTGTTCGAAATTTCATACTGCATCGCATTGCCCCTCCCACCGGCAACCGGCCTTTAAGGGGGAGTCCTTAGAAGGGGGAAAGACCGGTGCAGATAGCCTTATGCACGAAAAAAATGCGGGATTTTCTCCCGTCGCTTAATCCGCCGCGACCCGTAACGCCATCGGTGCCGGATGCTGCCAGCCCGCGCAAAGGCGCGCAACGGCAAAGCGCGATACGTGCGAAAATTCACATTGTGGCGTGCGGTGGTGGGGCGCGGCTTGATTGCCCTCAAGGCCTCACATCCTTGCGCGCCGCATTTATGCACGCCGAGACCCATGCGGGGAGAGGGGGGGAGGGCGGCGCGGGGGTCGGCAGGCTGGCTGGATTGCCGCGCGCCTGTCGGCGCTCGCAATGACGACAGGTCTTCGGGCTGTGCCTTTGAACAATGATTTTGGTTTACCCGTCCGGTCTATATCTGCGCTGTCATCACATATACGCGCACACAACTATTCTGCGCCCTACGTTCCGTGCCGCAAATCCCGCGCCCAAATCCCGCGCCCAAATCCCGGTTAGGCCCCCCAAGACGCGCCACCCGCACATTTCGCGGCACGCCCCCATGTCGCGCCACGCCCATATGCCGCACTACGCCCTCTTTTGCGCCTGCATCGCGCATCCTGTCCCATGCCTTATCCATTCTCCAGCATAAGGCTTGACAAGCGCATGATATAATATATCGTTACGAATCAGATCATGGTCGAGACGGACCGGGTCGGGAAAAGGAAAGGCGAGGCGACCGCCTGTATGACTCCATTCCGATACCCCGCCAGCCATGATCCGGCATGACCGGTGCGCGAAAATGCGGGCATAAGCGTCATAAACGCCCCCCGCACTTAACGCTCCGGTCTAAGTTAGGAGACAGAGGATGCTGGGACTTATCCTGTGGAAACAGAAATGGATGCGGACGGCGGTGATGTCTGCGGGCGTCTCACACTGGGCGCTGGCGGACCAACGCTATAGCTATGGCGCGGACCAGAAATTTTCGCCAACCGCGATGCTGCTCACCGGCGGGATTGTCGCGCTGGTCGGGCTGGGCCTGATGAGCATGAATACCGATGTGATTGCGGAAAAAACGGGGATTCTCATTCTTCAGCCCATCAGCGCGCCCAAACCGCCGCCGCCGCCTGAACCCGACCAACCGCAACCCAAACAGATTGAGCATCAGCCCGTCACGCATATGACGATGCCGAAGCCGGTGATTGATCTAAAGCCTGACACCGACTTTACCGCCAAACCGACGGATCCCGGTCCGGTGCCGTTCACGCCCACTATAGGCAAGGATCTTGACCCTGCGCCCTATGTGCCGCCGCCCACGCCTATGCCGCCCGTTGCTGCGGACCCGGTTATCACCAAAGTGATGCGCGATCCCAAATATGCGCGCGCGTTCCAGCCCGACTATCCCGCCGCGATGCAGCGGCTGGAGAAAGAAGGCCGAGTTTCGGTGAAAGTGCTGGTCGGCACCGACGGGCGCGTCAAACAGGTGGAAATCCTGTCGGCCACCGACCCCGCCTTTGCCGAAGCGACGCGGCGGCAGGCGATGGGGAGCTGGCGTTTCAAACCGGCCACGCGCGACGGCGTGGCGCAGGAAGAATGGTTCACGACCAGCGTTGTGTTCCGTCTTGATCAGGCCTGATCCTCTCCTCCAGGCTTGAAAAGTGGGCGGGGGCAAAAGCGCCCGCATAGCGAAGGGAGGGACGGTCAGGCACGGATCGTTCCTCCCTTTTCGTCTCTCCGTCCCGCCCGTCCTTACCCGCAATGTGCAAGACGGCCCGCAAGCAGCATAGCGATGAAGGGAAATACTGGTAATGCATTCCCATCCTGCCTATTTAAGCCCCATGAAATTTTTCCGGCCCGACGCGGAGGACGACCGCAGCCCGCGCGACCATCTCGGCGCGATTGCCGACCTGTGGAATTATGTGAAGGAAGACCGCCCACACCGCTGGGCGAGCATGGGCCTTGCGATCACCATTCCGGCGGTCGTCATGTATGTGATTTACCGCAGTCTCATCCCCGAGCCGCAAGGGCCGAGCATCATCTATGTCGAAAGCTGGCCGCTCGACCGCAGTCAGGCCGATGTCGAAAAGGATTGGCTGGAACGCGCCAAACAGGCAAATGAGGATAATGCCAAGCGGCGCGAGGCTTACCGCGCGGTCGCGGATTCGCTCGGCATCGAGTATGAAGCCGCCCCCGGCACCGAAGCCGCGCCGCCCGCCGGAAAAGCAGCGCCTGCGGATAAAGCCGCCGCTGCGGGTAAAGCTGCCCCTGCGCAGAAAGCCGCCGCTGCGGACAGGCAATAAGGCTTGTCCTGTCCTTTATTTATCCGCAAATCGTCATAGCAACGCCGCCCATCCATGCCATGTTCAACCGGAAAAGGGCAGGCGGGTCATCAAAGCGTAAAATTTCTCTCCCTTTTTGCGTTATACTGATGTAATACAGCTCGAAGAATGACTGACGACGCGCGCAACGATACGCCTTCCAACCCTTATGCCGACCTGCCCGAAGGCTATGGCGGGGTGCCGCAGGACCGCTGTGAGGAACCGCGTCCGGCGCCGTCCGCGCCAGAGGATGAACCGCAAACGCCGCCGCCGCATCGCGGTGCCAACCGCCCAGACTGGCGCAAAGGCCCGTTGCAGCCCGAAGATCTGGAACCGACGCCTTCCCCCTCAGCCACGCCCCCGCCCCCGCCGCCAACCCACTGGATCGAGCGCGAGGCCGAAGCGCGGCGGCAACGTCTGCGCGAACTGGAAGCCGAAATAGAGGCGGAACAGGCTGGCAAGGGCGTATGGCCAGCGGCGGCAAGACGTCAGCCGCCCGCGCCGGCCCCTCAGGCGTCCGCGCCAACGGCTCCGCCCGCGCCCGCCGCTGCATCTGCCCCCAAGAGCGAAGCGAAACTATGGCCGCCGCGCCCGTCGGCGATCCTCAAGCGCCCCGACCGTGACAGCGGCTCAACCTCTCCGCCGCCGCCGCCGCCGCCCGCATCGGATAGCGGTGCGCTGTGGCTCGACCCGACACCCGACCCCAAACCCTCGCCCTGGCCTTGGCGGCTCAAATGGCTGAAGCGGCTTGCGCTTGTCGGACTGGTGCTGCTCATCCTGTGCATCGCTTGGCTTTCCATCGCCGCGCCGCCGTCCCAGACTGCGCAGCCGATTGCGCCGCCGCGCCTCACCTTGCTCGCAAGCGACGGATCGGTGATTGCGCGTAACGGCGCGATTATCGACAAGCCGGTCACCGTCAAGGAATTGCCGCCGCACGTGACCGAAGCGTTTCTCGCCATTGAGGACCGGCGCTTTTATGCCCATTTCGGCATGGACCCGATCGGCATTGCGCGTGCTTTGTGGAGCAATATCGGCGGCGGATCGCGGCAGGGCGGATCGACGATTACGCAGCAGCTCGCCAAAATCACCTATCTTAATTACGAGCGCAATATGGGCCGCAAGCTGCGTGAACTGCTCATCGCTTTCTGGCTCGAAGGCTGGCTCACCAAGGATGAAATCCTGGAACGCTATCTGTCGAACGTCTATTTTGGCGACAATGTATATGGCCTGCGCGCGGCCTCGCTCCATTATTTCAACCGCAAGCCTGAAAAGCTGACCGTGCCGCAAGCCGCGATGCTGGCCGGAATGGTCAAGGCCCCGTCGCGGCTTGCGCCCACCAAAAATCTGAAAGGCGCGCAGACCCGTTCCAAAGTGGTGATGGGCGCGATGGTCGATGCCAAATATCTGACCGCCGCCGAACGCGCGCGGCTGCGTCCTGCAACGCTGGACCTGTCCAACAAGGCCTTCACCCAGAGCGGCACCTATTTTGCCGATTGGGCAACGCCGCAAGTGCGCGATATGGCCGAGGAAGGCTATACCGAACAGCGGGTCAAAACCACGCTCGATGCGCGGTTACAGGCGGCGGCGGCGCGCGCGGTCAATGGCGCAGGGCTGGGCAAGGCGCAGGTTGCGCTGGTCGCGATGCGCCCCAATGGCGAAGTCGTCGCGATGATTGGCGGGCGCAGTTACAAGGAATCGACCTTTAACCGTGTGACACAGGCCAAGCGCCAGCCGGGTTCGACCTTCAAGCTGTTCACCTATCTGGCCGCCTTGCGCGCGGGTAAATCGCCCGATGATCCGGTGTCGGACGCACCGATCACCAGCGGCGATTATCGTCCGAAAAATTACGGCAACAGCTATGGCAAAGACATCACGCTCAAACAGGCGTTTGCCAAATCCTCCAATGTCGCGGCGGTGCGCCTTTATGAAGAGGTGGGCGGCAAGGCGGTGATCGAGGCCGCGCGCGACCTTGGCATCAAAAGCCCGATTGTCGACCAGCCGAGCACCGCGCTTGGCACCTCGACCGTGACCTTGCTCGAACTGACGGCGGCCTATGCGGGCGTTGCGAGCAATCGCTGGCCGCTCACCCCCCACGCCATCGCGGTGGAAGAACCGGGCCTTATCGCGAGCCTGTTCGGGCGCGAAAGCAGTTTCCGCTCGGCCACCCACAAGGATATGGAAGAATTGTTAAAGGCCGTGGTCGATAGCGGCACGGGCCGCGCGGCAAGGCTTGCGGTCCCCGCTTTCGGCAAGACCGGCACCAGTCAGGACAGCCGCGATGCTCTGTTCGTCGGCTATGCGGGCGATCTGGTCGTCGGCGTTTGGGTCGGCAATGACGATAATAGCCCGATCAAGGGGATTTCGGGCGGCGGCCTGCCCGCGCGCATCTGGAAGGATTTCATGATGCAGGCGGTGAAGGGCGCGCGCGCCTTTGTTGCGCCCAAGCCCAAGCCGCTCCCCGATGCGCCGTTCGGCTTGCCGGACAGTCCGCTCGACATTCCGGTCCCCGACGTCGATATTCGGCGCATCCCCGGCGAACTTCCCGTCGAAAAGCCGAGCATGAAAATCAACCCCAATGGCAGCATCGACCTTGAAACCAAGGTTGGAGGGCAGGCAGTCGGCGTCACCGTCGACCGCGAGGGCAATTTCAGCTTGAAACCGCCCGAACCCCAACCACCACCCAAGCAGCGATAGCGGGGCAGCCGACAGGGATACAGTGCACGCAGAGGCGCGGAGACGCGCAGATTTCCCCTCCTCCGTTCGCCCTGAGTAGCCTCCGTAGGAGGCGTATCGAAGGGCCTTGTTATGGAGGAACAAGGTGCTTCGATACGGCCTTCGGCCTACTCAGCACGAACGGTAATTAATAATATCGGATTCCGAAATATCCCGCATCTTGCGCCGCGCCATTCCAAATCTCTGCGCCCTCTGCGTCTCTGCGTGAACCGAAAAAAATCTTCGCGCCCCAGCGTGAATCCATTACAGACCCGCGCGACTAAACCTCACGCAGCCTCAGCCTTCTCCCCCGGCCCTGTCGCGGCTTCGAGCAGGCGTTTTTCCATTGATGCCAACCGCTGGCGGCTTTCGATTTTCGCGCCTGTCAAATCGGTCAGATAGAAAGTGTCGACCGCGCGTTCGCCATAGGTGGCGACATGGGCGGAATGGACCATGATCTTGGATTCGAACAAGGCTTGGGCAAGGTTGGAGAGCAAGGCCGGGCGGTCGCGCGTGTTGATTTCGACCACGGTGAAGCGATTCGACGCTTCGTTGGTAATCATCACCGCGGGTTCGATATGAAAGGCTTCGGCGCGCGGGTGGGCGAGCGGTTTGGCTTCCAGTTTGGAGGTGATTTTGTGGCGGCTCGCAACCGCATCTTCGATCGCCTGTTTGAGCCGGTCAAGCTGGCTTTCTTCGGCAAAGGGTTGGCCGTGCGCGTCCTGCACCAAGAAATTATCGACCGCCATGCCGCTGCGCGTCGTATGGATGCGCGCGTCGATAATATTGCCGCCCGCCAGATGGATCGCACCCGCAATGCGGTAAAACAGCCCCGGATGGTCGGCGGCATAGACTTGCACAAGGGTCGCGCCCCTATCGGGATAGACGGTCGCGGCAATGGCGAGCGGCGCATCGCCCGCCGACAGCATGAGCCGCGCATTTTGCGCAATCACATCGGACGCTTCGGCAATCCAATAGCTTTCGGGAAATTGCTTGGCATGGTCGGCAAAGGCGTTGGCGCACAGGCCAAGTTCGGCCTCCAGCGCCTCCTTGCGCTGGGCAATCCGTTGTTCGCGCCCGCGTTCCTTATGGCCCAGACGCAGCAATTCTTCGCCAGCGTCGAATAATTCGGTGAGCAATTGCCGCTTCCAGCTATTCCACACACCGGGGCCGACCGCGCGAATATCGACCACCGTTAACAGCAGCAGCAAGCGCAGCCGTTCGGGCGAGGCGACCACCTGCGCAAAGTCGAGGATGGTCTTATAATCGGCCAAATCACGCTTGAACGCGGTCGCGGACATCAGCAGATGATAGCGCACCAGCCAGCTTACCGTTTCGGTTTCGGCAGGGGTCAGGCCAAGGCGCGGGCAGAGCCGCAATGCGACTTCCGCGCCCAAAACACTATGGTCGCCGCGCCGCCCTTTGGCGATGTCGTGCAGCAAGACGGCGACGAAAATCACGCGGCGCGAGGCGAGTTGCGAGAAGATGGCGGTCGCGAGCGGATGGTCTTCATGAAATTCGCCGCGCTCGATGCGGGACAACAGGCCAATCGCGCGGATCGAATGTTCATCGACCGTATAATGGTGATACATGTCGAATTGCATCTGTGCGACGACGCGGCCGAAATCGGGCACAAAACGGCCAAATACAGTCGCTTCATTCATCCAGCGCAGCACGGTTTCGGGGTCGCGGCGGCTGCACAGCACATCCATGAACAAGGCATTGGCGCGCGGGTCGTCGCGCACATCATTGTCGATCAGCTTGGCATCACGCGCGGCGGCGCGCATCGCTTGCGGGTGGATTTCCAGCCCATGCTTGTCGGCAAGCTGGAACAGTTCGACCATCCGCACCGGATCGCTCGCGAAAAACGCATCGTCGGGGATGGAAAGCCGCCCCCGGTCCAGCACAAAGCCGTTAAGCTTGCCGGGCCTGCGGCGGAAATTGGTGATGATGCTCGGCATGAAGCGCGCGCCTTTTTTGGCGAGCTGGTCATCAAGGTGCGCCAGGAACACGCCGGTCAGATCGCCGACCATTTTGGCTTGCAGGAAATAATGCTGCATGAAGCGTTCGACCGCCGATTTGCCGGGCCTGTCTGCATAGCGCATCCGCGCGGCCAATTCGCGCTGCACATCGAAGGTCAGCCGGTCCTCGGCGCGGCGGGTGATGAGGTGGAGATGGCAGCGCACCGCCCACAGGAAATTTTCCGCGCGGGTAAATTGGCGCAACTCCTGTTCGGTGAGCAATCCCGCGGGCACCAGTTCGGCAACGCTTTTGACCTGGAACACATATTTGCCGATCCAGAATAAAGTGTGGAGATCGCGCAGGCCCCCCTTGCCTTCCTTGACATTGGGTTCGACGACATAGCGGCTATCGCCCATGCGTTTGTGGCGCTCGTCGCGTTCGGCCAGCTTGTCGGCGACAAATTGCTTGCCCGTGCCTTTGACAATTTCGCTGTCAAAGCGCAGCGAGGCTTCCTTGTAGAGCGTTTCATCGCCCCACACATAGCGGGCCTCCAGCAAGGCGGTGCGCGCGGTCAAATCGCTTTGTGCCATGCGTATCATTTCGTCGAGCGAGCGCACCGATTGCCCGACCTTCAGCCCCATATCCCACAACACATAAAGCATGGATTCGATGACCTGTTCGGTCCAGCCGGTCGGCTTCCACGGGATCAGGAAGCCGATATCGACATCGCTATAGGGCGCCATTTCACCGCGCCCGTAACCGCCCACCGCAATGATGGTGATGCGCTCTGCGGACGTCGGATTATTATTGGGATAGAGCCATTTGACCGTGAAATCATAAAGCAGGCGGATAAGTTGGTCGATCAGGAAAGCCTGCGCCGCCGCGGCCTGATGCCCAGCGGACGGGTGGGTGTCCAGACGCGCCGCAATCTCCACCGTCCCGCTTTTGAGCGCATCACGCAGGATGACGACCAGCGCCTGTCTTTTTTGCGCGACGCTGCGTTCATCCGCGCCCAGCTCGTCCAGCACCTCGACCAGCGCGCGCCGGTCGATAAGCTTGCGCCGCTGGGCGACATGATGAAAGCGGTCACTCACCCTTCTTCGTCGTCCGGTGCGGGTTCGTCGAAATTATCGCTGCCCGGCGGGGCATAATCGCCCGACGATCCGGTCGGCACGGGGGCGACTTCCGGCGGGATGAGGCAGGCATCGCCGCCATCCGGCACATAGCCGACCCCGCCTTTGGGCAGCGCAAATTCGGCATAATCGCCCGCCGTCAGGCCGGTAATCTTGATCTTCGCGCCCGTTTGCAAGGTGAGCTTGACCGGCGCGCCCGCATTAGGCTGGGTCAATACCGGACATTTGGCGCGGATGGTCGCGTCCATCGTGTCGCTGCTGACCAGCGCGGGGAGCGCGGTGTTGGTCAGGTTGATGAGGCTCACATATTCATTGGTGCCCGCGATGCGCAGCCATTGATCGCCTTTTTCGCCCGCGACCACATCGCCGGTAATGGCGCTGGCCCGCGCGATTTTACGGGTGATTTTCGATCCCGTCACGGTCGGCTTGTCTCGCACATTGGCTTCGGCGGCGACAAACAGGCTTTCGGCGGGCTTGACGATGGTGGGTTCTTCAGGCGTCGCTTCCGTCCCTTCGGACGATTGTTCGGCGAGCGTTTTATCGTCAATCGGCTTGAGGCTCGGCCCGTCGCTCATAATGCCATAGAGCGCCGCAAGCGCGACCGCGATGAGCGCAATCCCACCCAAAATCCACGGCAAGCGGTTGGGGCTTTCGGCCACCGGTTCGGGCGCATAAGGCGGCGGGACGGGCGTGTCCGACGGCTGGCCATACGCGGGCGGTTGATAGGGCGGTGGTGGTGGCGGCGGGGGCGGCGGTGCTGCTGCAAAGCCCGGCGCGGGGACTTGGGGCTGTGCGGGCGGCGGTGTCACTGGCGCGGATAGCGGCGTCACCGGCGCGGCAGGTTCAGCAGGCGGTGCAGGCGGGGCCTTGGGCGCGTCTTCATCATAAAAGCGCGCATAGCCCGAATCCTGTTCGGGCGGCGGCGGCGCGGTGGGCGCGGGTGCTGACACGATAGCGGCCCCGCAGGATGGACAAAAGCGCGCACCGGACGGGATCGTTGCGCCGCAAGCCTTGCAAGTCATATCCAAATTCTGCCTCCAATCGCAGCGGCCTTATATGGGCCGGTCCACTCTATTTCTTCGCTTGGCCTCTGTCTGGCGGAGGAAACCCCCTTTTGTCCAGCCCCTTGGCGTGTCCCGTGCAGGAAGCTATGACACAGGTTTCCCGTCCTTTTGCAACTGGATGCCCGATGCCCGAATTCCATCTCGGCCGTTATACCGTCTTTCTCCTTATCGTAGCCGCTTTTTTGGGGCTGCTCTGGTGGCAACCGGACAGCCTGTTGGGGATTGGCGCGATCGTCATAAGCGGCCTCTTGGTCCTGCGCGGGATATGGGATCTGGTGCAGAGCGAACATGCGGTGCTGCGCAACTATCCGCTGATCGGCCATATCCGCTGGCTGGTCGAAGCGATACGCCCCGAAATCCGCCAATATCTGATCGAGGATGAAAAAGAGGCGATGCCCTTTTCGCGCCTCCAGCGCAGCCTCGTCTATAGCCGCGCCAAAAAGGAAAATGACGATATTCCGTTCGGCACATTGGAAGATGTCTATGAGGAGGGGTATGAATATATGCTCCACTCCAACCGTCCGGCGGACGCGGTGGACCCGGCGGGCTATCGCACGCTGATCGGCAATGACCAGTGCAGCCAGCCTTATTCGGCAAGCGTGTTCAATATTTCCGCGATGAGTTTCGGGTCGCTGTCCGCCAATGCGATCCGCGCGCTCAACAAAGGCGCAAAAATGGGCGGCTTTTATCATGATACCGGCGAGGGCAGTATCAGCCCCTATCACCGCGAATTTGGCGGTGATTTATGCTGGGAATTGGGGAGCGGTTATTTCGGCTGCCGCGACGCCGAGGGCAAATTCGACCCCGAACTTTTCGCGCGCCAGGCGACCGACCCGCAGGTCAAGATGATCGAAATCAAATTGAGCCAAGGCGCAAAGCCGGGGCATGGCGGCATTTTGCCTGCCAAGAAAATCACGCGCGAAATTGCTGAAACCCGCCATGTGCCGATGGGCGTCGATTGCGTGTCGCCCGCTTCCCATTCGGCCTTTACCACGCCGCTTGAAATGATGGGCTTCATCGCCGAATTGCGCCGCCTGTCGGGCGGCAAGCCGGTCGGCTTCAAATTGTGCATCGGGCAACCGTGGGAGTTTATGGGCATTGTCAAAGCGATGCTCGAAACCGGCATCATTCCCGATTTTGTCGTGGTCGATGGCGCGGAAGGCGGCACCGGCGCGTCGCCGGTCGAGTTTTCCGACCATATCGGAACGCCGATGCGCGAAGGCTTGCTGTTCGTCCATAATACGCTGGTGGGCGCCGGGGTGCGCGACCGTATCAAAATCGGCGTTGCGGGCAAGATTACCTCGGCCTTTGATGCCGCGCATGTGCTGGCGATTGGTGCGGATTGGTGCAATTCGGCGCGCGGTTTCATGTTCGCCTTGGGCTGTATCCAGTCGCGCAGTTGCCACACCAATCGCTGCCCGACCGGCGTTGCGACACAGGACCAGACCCGCCAGCGCGCGCTCGTCGTTCCCGACAAGGCCGAGCGCGTCCATATGTTCCACAAGAAAACGGTCGAGGCGCTTGCGCATATGCTCGCCGCCACCGGCCTCACCCATCCGGACGAATTGCAGCCTTACCATATTGTCCACCGGATGAGCTCGAACCAGATCCGCCAGTTCGACCAGATCCACCGCTTCCTCCAACCCGGCCAGCTTATCGACGGAAGCTGCCCCTGGCCTTATTATGCCGATAATTGGGCGCGCGCGCAGACGGGCAGCTTTGCGCCCGCCACTCTACCGCCGCAAACCAAAGTATAGAAAGTCTGTCGGTGCGCGCCTTACGCCAAAGCCTCTATCGCATCGGCTTTCCGCTGATGCGCTTTTATTGGCGGGTGACGGGCGCCAAACGCTATGGTGTCAAGCTGATGGCGTTTAACGATGCGGGCGCGTTGCTGCTCGTGCGCCATGCTTATGGCAATCAGGAAGCGTGGATGCTCCCCGGCGGCGCGATCGACCGCGGCGAAACGGCTGCGCAGGCCGCGCCGCGCGAATTGATGGAAGAAACTGCACTGGTCGCACATGACCTCAACCTGTTCGGCCATTATTTCACGCAGGCCGAAGGCAAGCAGGATAATGTCGCGCTTTTCACCGCACGGGTCGAAGGCGCACCGCAGATTGACGCAAAGGAATTGGTCGAGGCGCGCTATTTCCCGTTGGACGCCCTCCCGCCCGAAACCTCCCCCGCCACTCTAAGGCGCATCGCGGATTGGCAATCGGGGCGGCCGGGGACAGATAGGTGGTAAATCTCCCCTCCCGCTTTCGGGGTCGGGGGTGGGGGTGGGTCTGTCCGCAAAACACGGCTTAAACCAATGCCCTCCCCACTCGCCTAAATTCGCTAACGCTCATTAAGGCTCCGTTGCCCAGTGAACTTGAAACTGCCCCCAGCAGTTTCAGATTATGCCGGGGGCATAATCTCGTTCACTCGCACGCGGGAGGGGTTAGGGGTGGGTCTGTCAGCGTAAAAGATATTCCCCGGCTTAAACCTTGTCCCCTCACTGCACCGGCTGAAACTTATTCTCGCGCCGTTTGCCGAACAATAAATCGCGCTCGAGCTGCGCGCGCAGCGCGGTGTAATAGACGTTGAGGAAATCCTCGTCGCTTTCCTGCGCTAGCGTGCGGCCGATTTTCTGGCGGATGGTGCCCGCGACCGCCGCCATCGCCTTGGGGTCGCGTTCGCGCACGATGCGCTCCAGTTCCTGTAGCTCGTAAATGCCATAGACCGACAATTCTTCGCGAGTGAAAACCAGCCGCTCGTCGGTCGCGACAGACAGCAATGTCTGTTTGAGCTTGCGGCGGTTATCATCGACCACCCATGTCCCCGCAATCAGATCGCCCATCCGCATCCGGTCCTTGTTGAAAAGCAGGAACAGGCTGAGGCACAGTGACCAGATTAGGCCCAGCACCATCATCGCCCCGCCCAGCGTGCCTTCGGAGCCGTCCACCGCCAGAAAGGTCAGCGGCAGGAAGATTTCCAGTTCGCGCATCAGGTTGCGCGCGACCACGGCATCGGCGGTCAACCGCCCGCCATCGCGCGCGACAACACGGATACCGACCAGCCGCTTGCCCGGCGTCGCGGCGCGCTTGCCCAGTTCGAACCAGAGGAAATAGCCGTTGCGCAGCACGAAAAAGCCGAGCATCCAGATGATCGCGACGGTCGATTGGGATTGGTTCAAGGTGAAAGCCGCCGCCACCGACATGGCAATCAGCACAAGCACAATCAGGATGAGGTCAATCATCAGCGCCGCCAGCCGCGATCCTGCGCTGGCGATATTGAGGCTGAGCGCGACCCCTTCGGGCGTGATAAAGTCGCGCCGCTTTTTGTCCTTGCCGGTGGAGACTGCCATCAGGCCGCCCCTCCGGGCAAAAGCCGTGGCCGCTTATCGGCACGCGCGTCTGCCGGATTTTTGCGCCCGCGCGGCAAATAGAAATAGGTGAGCCAGAAAAACAGCATCATCCCGCCAATCGCATAACGCAGCCCTGTCGAACCGACCAATTGCCGCCCGAACCCTTCGAGCAATCCTGCGCAAAGCAGCATGATGACCACCCCGATCATCACTGTCGCCGAACTGCGCCCCGCAACCGATGCGGCGTGGAGGCGGTCATGCGCGCCGGGGAAGGCGACGGCGGTGCCGATCCGCAACCCCGCCGCGCCCGCCAACACTATCGCGAAAAATTCGGTCGTGCCGTGGATAGACAACCAGCCGCCAAATTCCACGCCCAATCCGGCCCGCACAAACACCGCAATCATCGCTCCCAACGTGATACCGTTATAAAAAAGCAGCACCAGCGTCGGGATGCCAAAGGCAAAGCCGAGCGCAAACGCCATGATCGACACTTGGCTATTATGGGTGAACAACATGGTCGCGAAAATTTCGAGGCCCGATTGCGCTTCGGCCTTGAGCGTGTCGGCAAGCTCTGCGCGCGAGGCTTCCGGCGTGCGGCCTTGCGCCATATCCTCGGACATCAGCACATGATACCATTGCGGGTCCGCGCTCACCAGCCAATAGCCCGCCAGCACCGCGAGCAGCATCACGCCGAACGAGACCAGCACCTCTTTCCACAAGCCCCGCACCGCGCGCGGCCAATCTTCGCGGAAAAATTTGCCCATGCGCGCACTGGTCGATTCGCGCACGCCATAGAGCAGGAAATAACCGCGCAGAGAGAGGCCTTCGAGATAATCGAGCATCGCGCGGTCAAGGCTGGTCGCGCGCGCAATCGACAGCGACGATAAAGTGGCGCGATAGAGCGCGGGGAGGCGCAGCAATTCTTCGTCGGTCAACGAGCGCGCCGACCCTTTTTCCAGCCGTGTGAGCAGCCGGTCAAACTCTTCCCAGTCGGCCTCGCGCTCCTCGCGGAAACGGGCGGTCGAAAAACTGAGATCGGCGGTGCGGCTGTCGCTCAAATCAGGTTCCTCCGCTTGATGGTGAGATAGGCATCGACCAGCTTGGCGTTCATCGCATCATGCGGCGCTTCGACCACATGGACGCCCATGCGCCGCAACCGCGAAATGGTGATTTTGCGGTCGCGCTGCATTTCGGCGGCCATATTGGCGCGGGTAATATCGCCGGCGCTTTCGGGGGTGCGCGCGATTTCCGCGTCCAGTTCCTTGTCGGTCATCACCATGCACAAAATCACATGGCGGTTGACCAGCCGGCCTGCCGATTTGAGCATCAGCTCGGCGCTGGTCGGATCGGTGAATTCGGTGAACAGGATGATGAGCGAGCGATGGTCGAGCGATGCGCCAAGCGTCGTCAGCCCCAGCGTATAATTGGTCTCTTCAAAATGGTAATCAATCCGTGCGGCAGCGCGTTGCAGCGCACCGAAATCGCGGGTGTTGGAATAAATGCCGCTCGCCACCTGAGGCTTTCCGGCAAAGCTGAACAGGCTGATGCGGTCATTGGATTTAAGGCCGATAAAGGCGGTGAGCAGCGCCGCCGACACCGCGCGGTCAACCTTGGGGATGCCATCAACCGGTTCGCACATCGTCCGCCCGCTGTCGATCGCCAGCACGATGCGATTATTGCGTTCGGTGCGGAATTCCTTGGCCAGCAGGCTATTGTGCCGCGCCGATTGTTTCCAATCAATCGCGCGCCGGTCCATGCCGGGCTGATATTCCTTGAGCCGGTCAAATTCGCTGCCTTCCCCGGCGCGCAACTGGGCGAGCGTGCCGAAGATCGCATCGCGCATAAAAAGCCGGATGCCGTCCTGATGCACCGCATGGGTGGAGGGTGTGATCGCGACATCGCGGTTGATCGGGAAAAAAGCCTGTTTCCACACCATCCCCAAATTGCCGCGCCAGCGCAGCCAGCCCGATTCTATCTTCGCAACCCCGCGCCGGTCACCGAGCAGCGAAAAGCGCGCATGGCGTTCGCCATCGCTTTCCCCGTCGCCACCATTGTCCCCGGCGCTATCATTTCCCCCGGGGCTATCCACAGGGCCGAGCGGGGCTTCGACCCGGCCATCGGCCTGAAGGCGCTGGTCGAGCGCAATCGCGACATGGGTATCGGCGGGGAGCGCCGCTTTGGGATGGCGAGCGGTCACATCCAGCGTAAATGCCTGTCCGACCCCCGCCGAGCGCGGCACACGCACGGTAAGGTCGGCCTGATCGGGGATCGCGCCGGTCAACGCATCAATCGCTACCAGCAGCGCGACAAACATCATCCAGCCGAGCGCGACAATCCATAATTCGGGGCGCAGCAGACCCGCGACAAGAGCAACCGGCGCCCCTGCGGCAACAAGCATGATAGGACGGGCGGTGGGGTAAATCACCGCGGGGCCTCGACCTTTTCGACCAGATTATCGACAATCGCATCCATCTGCCGCCCGTCAATTTCGGCGCTAGGGGACAGGATCATGCGGTGGCGCAGCACCGACGGCGCGAGCAATTTCACATCATCGGGGATGGTATAATCGCGGCCATGCAGCGCCGCGCGGGCGCAGGCGGCGCGGGCGAGCAGGCTTGCCGCGCGAGGGCTTGCACCGCTTTCAAGGTCGGGGCTTTCGCGGGTCGCGCGCACAATATCGACGATATAGCCGACAATTTCATCGACCAGCGTGACCTTGGACACGGTCTCGATCGCAGCGGCAATGCCCTCGGCATCGGTCACCGCTTCAACCCCGAAGCTGGTCGCGTCAATCTTGGTGAACAGCCCGCCATGCGCGGCGACAATGCGCTTTTCTTCCGCGGCATCGGGATAGCCGATGGCGAGTTTGAACAGGAAGCGGTCAAGCTGCGCTTCGGGGAGCGGATAGACGCCTTGCTGTTCGATGGGGTTTTGCGTGGCAACCACGGTGAACCGCGGCGACAAGCCATAAGTGTCGCCATCAATGGTAATTTCGCGCTCCTGCATCGCTTGCAGCAAGGCAGCCTGTGTTTTGGGCGGGGTGCGGTTGATTTCGTCGGCGAGCAGCAATTCGCAGAAAATCGGCCCTTTGGTGAGGGTGAAGCTGGAGGTCTGGAAGTTGAACAGGTTCGCGCCCAAAATGTCGCCCGGCATCAGGTCGGGGGTGAACTGGATGCGCCCGAAATCGAGATTGAGCGCGCGGGCAAAACTTTGCGCCATCAACGTCTTGGCGGTCCCCGGTGGGCCTTCGAGCAGCACATGGCCGCCCGAAAACAGCGCGATGACCAGCTTTTCAACGCTATCTTCCTGTCCGACGACCGCCTTGCCGACTTCGGCAATGATCGTGCTGCCCAATGTTTTTACCGCTTCAATGCTCACGCAATACACCCTTTCTCCACCGGCTCATTTCCCGGCCAATTTTTACCATTTCGCCCGCGTCCGGTGCGCCGGTCATTTCGTGCATCAGTTGCGAAAAACTTTTCATGTTGGTTGGCGTGAAGCGGTCGAGCCAGCGGTTGAGTGCCTCATCCTCCAGCCCCGACGGCGCTTTAAGCGCGCTGGCCAACTGGTCGCGCACATGGCGCGCATAGACGCCCGCACCATGATGGTCCTTGCCCGCCTGCTTCATCAATTCCGCGCCATTGGCGATCAGCGCATTTTTGCCGAGCGCAATTTCGCGCGCGCGCCGGGCTGGCGGGCCAAAGCGGTTGAACGCCTGCCAGCCTGCAAGGATGGCGGCCAGCACCAGACAGAGGGTGACGGCGAGAAAGGGCGGTTCGAACAGGAAACGCAGGATCGACTTTTTCTTGCCGAATCCGTTCAAGGTGACGTCGAACGCAAGCCGGTCGGCATCGCCATAGCTTGCAATGCGCGACAATAATTCCATCGCCGCCTTGCCGCGCGCCTTGTCACGCAGGCCGTAATTGTTGAGCAAATCCGGCTCGGCCAGAATGAACACCGGATAGTCGGGCCAGCTTGTCGCGACCAGATATTTGCCGTCTGCCAGACGCAGCCCGTCCTCGCACGCCGCGCAATCAATCGCGATATAATCGGGCGGCAAGATGAGGTGGACCGGCGCGCTGCCATCATCAAAGCTGGACGCAACCGGCTGTGCTGTCTTCGCTGCGCCCGCCACGCGCTTGGCCGACATTTTTACGCCCCAATATTCCTCGGGAATCTCGTTCGAAAACATGAAGGGCGTGTCACCCAACCGCTGCACCCAGCCGGGACGCACCGGATGTTTTTGCACCAGCCATTTGGGGAGGATGATCAGCGTCGGGCCATTGGCCTGATGGGCTTCTATCTGTTTTTTGACCGCATCGGCCTCGGTGCCTAATTCGGGGGTCAGCACCAGCAGCGCGCCTTCGCCTGAATCGTCTTCATCGCGATGGACGCTGCTCGCCATGCCGCTTTCCTTGGCGAGCGCGACGAGCGCGGAAAAACCCGTCGCGCTGTTCGATAGGGCGTGCGCGCCGCCATTATTGCCGCTCGAAAGCTGGGGCGAATAAGCCGACAGAAAAGTATAGGCCGCAATCGACAAGGCCCCCGCGACAATCACCGCAAGGATGATGCGCGGGTCGAACGCGCCGCCAGAAGATGCCGGGGCCGACGCGCCCGCGCGGCTTACCGCCGTCATGCCGGAAGCTCCGCTGCGGCAAGGGCACCATCACCGGCGCGTCCGCCCTTGGGCTTGGTCCAATTTTCGCGCTGGGCAAAACGGCTATAGGCATCGCGGCACCGCTCCCAGCCTTCACGGTCGACCGGACGGCGGCCGAACAGGCTCAATTCGACCACATCGGCAATGGTCGCAAAAGCGGCGCGGGCGTCGTCGGGCAATTCCGGCGCACGGGCAATATCGCGCGCGGTAAGCGAAGGCTTCAGCAATTTGGGCAGGCGGGTTCCGATAATCCCGATGCTGCGCCACAACAGCAAATGCACGGCTTCGGCATAATAGCCCTCCGCCGCCAAGGCTTCGGCCTCTTCGAGCAAGGCGCGCGCGCGGTTGATTTCGGGTTGCCAGGCATCGGCTTCCGTATCGGGACTGGTGCGGGCAAATCTCTGGTCCACCCAGATGCGGAAAGCGGGGAATATCCGGTATAGAATATAGAGAAGCAGCAAGGCCGCGAGCGCATAGATGAAATAGCGGATGCCGCTGCTCGCCCCGCCCAGAAATTCGAAAAGTTTGGCGAGCCATTCGGGCGGCGGGTCGGGCGGTTTGATGCTAGGGAAATCATATTGGATCTGCCCCATGCCGCGCACCTTATTATAAGCCTGATCGAACTGGGCGGGATCATATTGGGCCGCAACCCAATCGCCTTGCGCGGCGCTATCCGGTGCGGCGGTATCCGCTACTGCGCTGTCCGGCACTACATTGTCCGGCAGAGCGCCAGGCGTTACCACAGGAGTCGGCGTCGGCGTCGGTGGAGCAGGCGGCGGCGCGGGGGGCACGGCAATGGCGGGGGCTGAGCTTACGCTCGTCATAACGATGAAGTCGCTCCCATATCAGACATCTGCCGGAGCCTGTTGGTGTAACCCGCTTTTGCGGTTTGGCAAGTCTTGCTTTGCTCCATTGTCCGGCGGAACGCAGTGCGCGCGGACAAGGTTTAGGCGTTCCTTACACAGCAGGCAGCACACACCCTACGCACAAAAAAGGGGCCGTAAAACAGCCCCTTTCTCATGTGTCTTCCTCATGCGACGGCCCAAAGCCCGCCGCTTTTATCCCCATGCTTATTTGGGCGACAGCACCATCAGCATCTGGCGGCCTTCCATGCGCGGATAGGCTTCGACCTTGGCGATTTCCGCCGTGTCTTCGGCCACGCGCTGGAGCAGCGCCATGCCGAGTTGCTGGTGCGCCAGCTCGCGGCCACGGAAGCGCAGGGTCATCTTGACCTTATCCCCTTCGCCGATGAATTTCGCGACCGCCTTCATCTTCGTTTCATAATCATGATCGTCGATGTTGGGACGCATTTTAATCTCTTTGATTTCCTGCGTCTTCTGGGTTTTGCGCGCGAGATTGGCTTTTTTCTGCGCTTCATATTTATATTTGCCGACGTCGAGGAATTTCGCGACCGGCGGGTCGGCATTGGGAGATACTTCGACCAGATCAAGCCCCAGATCGGCGGCCTGTTCAATCGCTTCTGCCGTGAACATAACGCCCAGATTTTCGCCCTGATCGTCGATTACGCGGACCTTGGGCGAGGAAATAAATTCATTATAGCGCGGTCCGGACTTGGGCGGCGGGGCCAGCGGACGGCGGGAAGTCATGGGCGGACGTATAGCAGTATCTCCTGAAATTGTTACAGACGGATGGCCCTATGTAACGATTATGCCGCCCGATGAAAAGAGAGAGTGACGGGTATCCGCCGTTTTTTTGACATAACGAAACTTTTCGGCAACAGTCGGGTTTGTAGCTAAGCATTTAGAGAGAGGGAGTTTTGTATATGCGTCCTACCGTAAAGGTTGCTCTGGCAAGCCTGTTGGCCATTCCCGCATTGGCCGCTTGCCAGGTCAAGGATGATAAAGCCGACACCGGTTCAACCACCACATCGAGCGCAACGCCCCCTGCCGAAACCCCCACCCAATCGACGATAGCGGTTGAACAAAAAACGGAACCGGTCGCCCAAACGGTGATCCAGACCCAGCCCGGATCGGATGGCGTGGTGGTCGATCTGAACAAGGTGGCGGTGACCGGCGATGTGCTGACCGTCCAATTGAGCGTTAAAGCGCCCAATGAAGACGGGAAATCCTTCTATATGTCCGAGCGTCAAATCAGCATCATTGATGACGCAACAGCGCAACGCTACAGCCTTTTGAAGGATGGTGAAGGTAACCCGCTCGCCTCGCCTTTGTCGGGCACTAGAGTCGGGAACTATATTTCAAAGGGAAGCACAGGGATTGTCTGGCTTAAATTCCCGGCGCCGCCTGCGACCAGCAAAACCGTGTCGATCAACCTCCCCGGTGTCGCGCCGTTTGACGGGGTTCCGGTTACGCGATGAGCAGGGCGCACACGCAGCATCGCGGCTTGGCAGGGCGGGGCGCAGGGAAAGGGGGCATCATATTGGCCCTTTGTGTTCCTGCCTTGTGCGTCCTAGCCGCCTGCTCGCCCGCCCCTGACAAGGCATCTGACGAGGCAGGGTCCGCTATCGCCGATAGCGCGCAAAACGCCGTGTCTGACGGGCAGGGGACGGCGGCCACGGCAGCTGCCTCATCGGCAACCGGCACGGTGTCTGCTGTGACGGGGCGCGGGGAGGCTCTTAAGGGCAATGTCAGCAGCCTTACCGGCAAGGTCTCCGACCTGTCGGTGCGCGTGACCGAGACCGCAACCATTGTCGACCTGCCCGCCGATGTCTTGTTCGAATTTGACAAATTCGCGCTCGCGCCGTCCGCCGACGCGCCGATGCAGAAATTGCTCACTTATGTGCAGGCAGGCGGCAGCGGCAAGATTATCGTCACCGGCTATACCGATGCCAAGGGCGAGGATGATTATAACCGCACCCTTTCCCAAAAACGCGCGCAAGCGGTCGCCGACTGGCTCACCGGCAAAGGCGTCGATGCAGCCCGCCTCGATATTGTCGGCAAAGGCGAAGCCGATCCGATCGCCCCCAACGCCAAATCCGACGGCAGCGATGACCCAGACGGCCGCGCCAAAAACCGCCGGGTGAGTGTGGTGATCCCGAAATAAGCCTGAAAATAAGCCTGAAATCGGATAGGCGAATATTTTCAACACCGTTCGTGCTGAGTAGGGTTCGCAGAACCCGTATCGAAGCACCGGTTTAAACCAAGCCCTTCGATACGCCTCCTTACGGAGGCTACTCAGGGCGAACGGTGTTGGAAAATACCAAAACGGAGTTAGAAAATACCGGAACTTACGAAAATTCTCCGCACCTCTACGGCATCATAGCCCGCGCCAGCGCCCTACTAACTCCGCGTCTTCGCGCCTCCGCGAGAATATTTTCTAAGCACAGCCCGTCGAAGAATGGGCAAAAGGTCCGAAAATCTCTGCGCCTCTGCGAGAACCCAAGCAAGCCCCGAAGCTTAACCCTTGCCCAAAATCAATGCCCCGCATGGGCATCATGGTCTTGCGCCACCGCAGGCTCTGCCGCCGCGGCACCTGCAACTGGCGCAGTATCCGCACCGCCCTTGCCCTTTTCCTTAAGCCACGCTTCCATCTCCGCAATCTCGTCGGCCTGCGCTTTGATGATACGGTTGGCCAGATCGCGCACCTTGGCATCCTTGCCATATTTGAGCGCGACTTCGGACATGGCAACCGCGCCCTTATGATGCGCGATCATGCCTTCCATGAACGCAACATCGGGGTCGGCATCAATCGCGGCCATACCCTTGTGCATCTCGACATTCACGGCCTCATAAGCCCGCTGCGATTCGTTGAGCATGGCAGAGTCGGTGCCAGCGGGGGTTTCGCTCTTATGCGCGCTATGGTCCGCATCGGGCGCGGCGTCGGACACCGGCGTTACATTGCACCCGGCCAGAAGGCTTGCGGCGAGCAAGCCGGTCAAGGCAACAGACTTCATCTTCTTTCTCCTTAGTGACACACGTCGCGCAATGTTGATCATCGTTCAAATCTAGTTGCTAAAGCCGAACACTTGTCGGTGATAGGCGAGATAGCGCTCTTGCCATTGGCTGGGTGCCACTGTCAGCCGCGCATGCTGCAAACCAAGCCTTTCACGGTCCATATCGGAAATTTCAGGCGAGATTAGCATTAGACCCTTTGCATCAAAACTAATTAAACCCCTGTCGAATAGAGCATCGAGATTAGCTGTCAGCATCAACCCATTGTCCGCACTGAGGCGCTCTGCTGTTGTCTCACAGTCTCTCCATGGTTTGATATGAGACGCCCGTAACATTGCAGGTATTTGACATCCTGTAACAGCACAAGAGTTTCGCCATACTTGCATGACTTGCTTCCGAAATTTTCCCTGCCCTAAACGCGCTCGGACAAGATTCGCTTTTTCGGAATTCGATAGGTCGCTAGTTAGAATGTTCTGTACGTCTTCTTCGATTTCTTGCTGATCGCGATCAAAGCTACCTGCTGTAGTGTCTCCACACTCCATTATTAAAGAATCGGTATTACTTTGATGCTTTTCGGTAATGTATTCTTGTAAAAGCGCAGCAATTTTCAGAGATTCTACGGCTCCGGTCTCTGACTCACCATACCAGATAAGGCTTTGCCCCATAGCGTTCTTCCCGCGGGGAATGAAATGAGTACGGCGCTTGTGAGATAAGAGGAAGGCATCTTCTTCGTTACACTCTGCAAAATAATCTACCAGGCTGAAACCACTTTGTTGATGGTGAGGAGAATATGGTAACTTTTGACGCCTGCGATGAACACGCGCGTTCCGATACAAGCCAACAACAACAGTCTTGCCACCTCGCGCTCTTGCTGACCAGACAACAGTTACACTGTCAATATAGTCTGCATCCTCGGATGCACCTATCCGAGTAATGTTTATGGTCTCGCTATTGGGTGGCTGAACATAACCATAGCATTTTCCATCGATGGGCATGAAGTTACAGACCTCATGCTTATCCGTCCAAGATCCACCGTCAAGGGGAATATCTGAATCTGTTATGCCTCTATATTCATCCATCCAAGCGACGTTGAAATAGATAGTGGGCGGTGATTTTTCTTTCATCTATCCCCGCAAATCCGGTGGTGTGGCTTCTTCTTTCAACCGCGCAATTGCTTCCTCAAGCGTCAGGATTAACTGCGGTTGGTCGGAGCCGAGGACGCGTAGGGCGACCTTGTCTTCTTCGGCTTCGCGTTTGCCGACGACGAGCAGATTGGGGACTTTGGCCAGACTATGTTCGCGGATTTTATAGTTGATCTTTTCATTGCGCAGGTCGGTTTCGACGCGGATACCCGCCGCCGCCAGTTTCGCCGTCACGTCGCGCGCATAATCATCGGCTTCGGATACGATGGTTGCGACCACCGCTTGCACCGGCGCGAGCCATAGCGGGAGTTTGCCCGCATAATGTTCGATCAAAATGCCGATAAAGCGTTCATAAGAACCGAAAATCGCGCGGTGGAGCATGACCGGACGATGCTTGCCGCCATCTTCGCCGACAAAGCTGGCATCGAGCCGTTCGGGCAGCACGCGGTCGCCCTGGATCGTGCCGACCTGCCATGTGCGGCCAATCGCGTCGGTCAGATGCCATTCGAGTTTAGGCGCATAAAAAGCGCCTTCGCCGGGTAATTCTTCCCAGCCATAATCGTCATTGGCCATGCCGGCGACAGCAACCGCGTCGCGCAATTCCTGTTCGGCCTTGTCCCAATCCGCTTCGGAGCCGAACCGCTTTTCGGGGCGCAGCGCGAGCTTCACATGGTAAGAAAAGCCGAAGTCCCGATAGACTTCATCGGCAAGCGTGCAAAAAGCCCGAACTTCTTCGACCACTTGGCTTTCGGTGCAGAAAATATGCGCGTCATCCTGCGTAAACTGGCGCACGCGCATCAATCCGTGGAGCGCGCCGTGCGGCTCGTTGCGGTGGCAGCACCCCATCTCGCCCAAGCGGATTGGCAGGTCGCGATAGGAGGTAATGCCCTGTTTGAACACCAGCACATGGGCCGGGCAATTCATCGGTTTGATCGCCATCCAGTCCGCATCGGGCGCAACCTTGGGCGTTGCCCCGGCGCCCTCGGCATCCACTTCGGGCACAATATCGGGGACCGCGAACATATTTTCGGCATATTTGCCCCAATGGCCGGATTGTTCCCACTGGCGAATGTCCATGAGCTGCGGCGTCTTGATCTCGCGATAGCCCGCGCCATCCATCTTGCGCCGCATATAGGCTTCGAGTTCGCGCCAGATGCGATAGCCTTTGGGGTGCCAGAACACCGAACCATGCGCTTCCTGTTGCAGGTGGAACAGGTCCATTTCCTGCCCCAGCTTGCGATGGTCGCGCTTGGCAGCTTCTTCAAGGCGGTGAAGATGCGCGTCGAGTTGCTTTTTGTTGAGCCAGCCCGTGCCGTAAATGCGCGAAAGCTGCGGGTTGCGCTGGTCGCCGCGCCAATAAGCGCCGGACACGCGCATCAGTTTGAACGCATTGGGGTCAAGCTTGCCGGTCGAGGGGAGATGCGGTCCGCGGCACATATCGAGCCACGCATCGGGCGCGGTCCCGGCGCGATAGACGGTCAATTCTTCGCCTTCGGGAAGTTCCGCCGCCCATTCGGCCTTGAACAATTCGCCTTCGGCCTGCCATTTTTCGATCAGTTGCTGGCGCGACCAGACCTCGCGCACCAACGGTTCGTTGGCTGCGATAATCTTACGCATTTCGGCTTCGATCAGCGGCAATTCTTCTTCGGTGAACATGCCGCGTTCCGCCGTCGGCGCAAAGTCATAATAAAAGCCGTCATCGGTCGAAGGGCCAAAGGTGATTTGCGTGCCGGGCCACAGATTTTGCACGGCTTCGGCGAGCACGTGGGCATAATCGTGGCGCGCCAGATCAAGCGCATCGGCTTCATCCTTGGCGGTCACCAGCGCAAGCGCTGCGTCGCCTTCCAACGGCCGCGTGAGATCGCGCAATTCGCCATCGACGCGCGCGGCAATCGCCGCTTTGGCAAGGCCCGGCCCGATCGCCGCAGCAATGTCCGCGGGGGTAGTCCCCGGCGCAACCTCGCGGGCGGAGCCGTCGGGGAGCGTGATGCGGATCATTTCGGACATGGATGTATCGGACCTTCAAAAAGGGTTGATGGAAAGGCGTTCCTTTGCCTGCAAAAGCGTGATTTCGCAAGAGCGGAAGGCAGGACGAGAGGCAGGACGAAAGCGGCTTGGATATTAACCCGATGGGCGTGCGGTTGGCGCATGATATGACAAGCTTGGCAATCATATTGTCAATGATACTTGACAAATCGCGCGACTTATATGTAAAGGTAACTTGTCTTATTAGAAAGGACCCTTGATATGTCCAACCAACGCAACCCTGCTTATAGACGCTACCTCCAGCGCTTCTTCCCGGCGACCATAGTCTATGTGGCCGCGATCTTGCTGGCGAGTTGGTTGATCCCGGACGGCGCGAAGGCGACGCCGCTCACGGTAGGCATCGCGCTGCTCCCCGGTCTCGCGATTGCAGCGATGGTCTGGGCGATGGGGCGGCTGCTCGTCGAACTGGATGACGAATATTTGCGGATGCTAGAAGTCCAAAAGGCGCTGATTGCCACCGGCATCAGCCTTGCCGCGACCGCAACATGGGGCATCCTCGAACTTTATACCGATGTGCCCAAAGTGCCGCTTTTCTTCGCCTTCCCGCTCTGGTGCGCGGGTCTTGGCATTGGCAGCTTGTGGCAAAAGGTGCGCGGAGCATGAAGAACCGTCTCAAAGTGCTGCGCGCCGAACGCGACTGGAGTCAGCAGGATCTGGCCGATGCGCTCGGCGTCTCGCGCCAGTCGGTCAATGCGATCGAAACCGGCAAATATGACCCCTCGCTCCCGCTCGCCTTCAAAATCGCCGACCTGTTCGGCATGGCGATTGAAGAGATTTTCCAGCGCGATTGAACCCTCCGGTGTCACGCGCCGCAACCGACGATGTAAGGAAAGGGTAATTTCATGAAAAAGTCACTCGCTGCCATGCTGATGGCCACTACGTTGCTCGCCGCGCCAGCTTGCGCAAAGCAGCCTGCCGGGGATGCACCGCACAATGAAGTGAGCGCTCCCGCAACGCTCCCCGCCGGGGAAGTTGCCGAGGGAAAGCGTTTCACGGTGCTGGTGACAGGCAATACCAAAGGACCCGATGTCGTACTGATCCCCGGCCTTTCGACCCCGCGCGACGTGTGGGGTGCGACAGCTGATAAGCTCAAAGACAAATATCGCCTGCATATCGTCCAGATACGCGGCTTTGGCGATGCGGCGGGCGTCAATGGCGAAGGGCCGGTGCTGGACGCATTCGTCAAGGAATTGGCCGATTATATTGACGATGACATCATCAACCAGCGCCACGCCGCGCCCGCGCTTATTGGCCATTCGATGGGCGGGCTCACCGCGCTCCTTATCGCCGAACAAATTCCGGGCAAGGTTGGCAAGGTGATGGTGGTCGATGCGGTGCCGTTCATCGGCACATTGGGTTCACCCGATGCGACGGTCGAAACCGTGCGCGCGCAGGCCGACGCCATGCGCAAGATGATGCTCGCCGCCCCCAAAGCGCCGCCTCAACCCAATGACCGCGCCGCGCAAACGGCAGCCTCAATGGTCAAGAATGAAGCGGAGCAACGCCGCGCGGCGGACTGGATACGCGCCGCCGATATGCGGGTGACCGCGCAGCTTTTCTACGACATTATGACCACCGACGCCCGCGCTGACCTTGGCAAGATTAGCGCGCCCGTGACCTTGCTCTACGCACAGGATGACAGCGTCATGCCCGCCGCCGCTGCCGAAGCCGCTTTCGTGCCGCAATATAAAGGCGTCGCGCGTTTCACGCCGGTCATGGTGCCCGACAGCCGCCACTTCATCATGCTCGACCAGCCGGAACGGTTTCACGCCGAAGTGGCGAAATTTTTGAAGGGGTGACAAAAGATCCTCCCCAAGCTCGCTTGGGGAGGGGGACCGTTCGCCGCAGGCGAATGGTGGAGGGGTAAAAGCGATTGCCTTGGCAATCGCGCGCGCCGCTGGCGCGCATAACCCCTCCGTCACGCGCTACGCGCGCGCCACCTCCCCAAGACAAGCTTGGGGAGGAGCTTAAGGTCAGCGGCCAAGACAAGCTTGGGGATGAACCGGAAACTCACCCCGCCTCCAGCACCACGGCTAAGAACGCAGGCCCCCAGGCCTCCAGCTTCCTGCTCCCCACACCATTGACCTCGCCCATCGCCGCCAAATTTTGCGGGCGCACCGTTGCCATTTCGCGCAATGCGCTGTCGTGGAAGATGACATAGGGCGGCATCCCTGCCTCTGCAGCCAGTTCGCGGCGGCGGGCGCGTAAGGCTTCGAACAAGGCGGCATCGGCGGCGGACAGGTTGGAGAGCGCCTCGCGGGTTTCGCGCGCTTTGCGGTCGCGGCGGCGTGGCGGGGGGATGAGCAAGGCAATTTTTTCCTCGCCGCGCAGGATCGGTCGCGCCGCCGGACCAAAGGCAAGCCCGCCATGTTCGGTTTGTGCCAACGCCTCGCGCGCGAGCAAGGTCCGCGCCAAAGGCCGGATCAGCCGCGCTTCGTCGCCTTCGACAATGCCAAAGACCGATAGTTCGTCATGACGTCGCTCGCGGATACGGTCATCTGCTTTTCCGGTCAGCACCGCCTCGATATAGGAAATGCCATAAGTGTGGCCGGTGCGATGGATTGCCGACAGCAATTTTTGCGCCAGCACGCTCGCGTCGGTCTGGTCGGGCGGTTGCAGACAATTATCGCAATTGCCGCAACTCGGCGGCGGATTTTCGCCGAAATGGCGAAGCAATATCGCGCGGCGGCATCCGGCGGTTTCGGCGAGCGCAGCAAGCGCATTGAGCCGTGCGCGTTCGGCCTCGCGCCGCGCCGGTTCAATCTCGCCCAAGCGTTGGCGGGCTAGTGCAAAATCGCTCGCGCCCCAGAACAGATGCGCTTCCGACGCATCGCCATCGCGGCCCGCGCGGCCGGTTTCCTGATAATAAGCCTCGACCGATTTGGGGAGCCCTGCATGGGCGACAAAGCGCACATCGGGCTTGTCGATGCCCATGCCGAACGCGATGGTGGCGACCATCACCATATCTTCGGACGCGACAAAGGCCGCCTGATTGGCGGCGCGTAATTGCGGCTCCAATCCTGCATGATAGATGCGGGTGGCACGGCCTGTCGCGGCGATTTTGGCGGCAATTTTTTCGGTCGCGGCGCGGCTTTGTGCATAGATGATGCCGGGGCCGGGCTGACGCTTTATGAGGTCCACCAACTGCCGGGGTCCATTGTCGCGCGGGGTGATATGATAGCGGATATTGGGCCGGTCAAAGCCCGCAACGATGAGGCCATCGGGGGCAATGCCAAGCTGGGCCAATATATCCGCGCGGGTATGTTCATCCGCCGTTGCGGTCAATGCCAGACGCGGCACATCGGGAAAACTGTCGAGTAGGGGGCGCAGCAAGCGGTAATCGGGGCGGAAATCATGGCCCCATTCGGACACGCAATGCGCTTCATCAATCGCAAATAAGGCAAGCCGCGTTTGTTCAAGCAACGCCTTGAACCCCGCACCCGATGCACGTTCGGGCGCGACATAGAGGAGGTCGAGCGCGCCTTCGAGCAAGCGCCGGATCGTCTCGTCCCGGTTGGTATCGGCGGAAGTTAATGTCGCCGCGCGGATGCCGACCGCTTCGGCCGCACGGAGCTGGTCGTGCATGAGGGCGATCAGCGGTGATATGACGATCACCGTGCCCTCCAACGCCACCGCCGGATATTGGTAACAGAGCGATTTGCCCGCGCCGGTCGGCATGACGGCCAGCGTATTGCGCCCCGCCATCACCCGCGCAACCACCGCTTCCTGCTGCCCGCGAAAGCCGTGAAAACCGAAAATATGATGGAGAAGGTCGGGATCAGTCACGCCGCGTCCCTAGCGCAGGGGGAAGGAGGGGGGAAGGGTGTCGATTATCTGTGCGCAACAAAGGAGGGTGCGGCGCGTTGATGCAACACCTATCCCCTCCCGCTTGCGGGAGGGGCAACGCAGACTTAGGAATTTGAACATAAGTGAAAATTCTTAGTCGCAGTCGGAGTGGGCAGAGGTAGGCGCAATGCTTGCCGACAGACCCTCCCCCAACCCCTCCCGCAAGCGTGAGGGGAGTTAAGAGGATACCCATGACCCCATCCTTTGAAGTTTTCATCATCGTCGATAAACCACCCGCATTGGCCTATGAAGCGGTCGCGGACCCGGCGCGCTTATCCGCTTATTTCACCACCGCAGGCGCCAAAGGTCGCGCGGAAACAGGCGCAACGGTCACATGGGAATTTGCCGATTTCCCCGGACCCTTTCCGGTGGAAATTATCGAGGCAACACCCAATGAGAGCATCGCCTTCCGTTGGGACAGCCAAGAAAAAACCAACAATGAGAAACAGGGTGAAACCCCGCTCAAGACCGAAGTGCGCTTCCGTTTCGAACCGCTCGACAGCGGGATGCGGACCAAGGTGACGGTCAGCGAAGGCGGATGGACCGATACGCCCGAAGGTCTCAAAGCCAGCTATGGCAACTGCATGGGCTGGTCGCAAATGCTGTGCGCGATGAAGGCTTGGCTAGAGTATGGGATTAATTTGCGGAAGGGCGCTTATATCTAGGCTCTTCACCGGGCTTGTCTTGGGCCGCATCCCTTAAGATCCTCCCCAAGCTTGCTTGGGGAGGTGGCGCGCGCGTAGCGCGCGACGGAGGGGTTAAGCGCGCCGTTGGCGCGCGCGATTGCTAAGGCAATCGCCTTTGCCCCTCCACCATTCGCCTACGGCGAACGGTCCCCCTCCCCGAGCAAGCTCGGGGAGGATCGATTACGATACTGGCCCAAGACAAGCTCGCGGAGGATCTTTGTCTTAAGCCCAAGGGGCTTCTCCCTTTTCACCCCCACGCCGTGCCATCCTCGGCGAAGGCGCGGAGCAATTGTTTGGCGACTTGTAATTGCATGATCTGGGTGGTGCCTTCGTAAATCCGCAAAATGCGTGCGTCGCGGAAGAAGCGTTCGGCGTCATATTCGGCGAGATAGCCTGCGCCGCCGTAAATTTGCACACAACGGTCAACCACGCGGCCACAGGTTTCGGTCGCGAACATTTTGGCGGCGGCCGCCTTGCGGATGATATTTTCGCCCCAGTCGGTGCGCGCGGCAGCGTCGGCAATCATACATTCGGCGGCATATAATTCGGCATCGCTATCCGCCAGCATCGCCTGAATGAGCTGGAAATTGGCAATCGGTTCGCCAAAAGCCTTGCGCTCATTGGCATAGCGCAGCGCCGAATCGAGCGCGCGCCGCCCCATGCCGACGCCCATCGCCGCGACTGACAGCCGCCCGTTATCGAGGCTCTGCATTGCGGTTTTGAAGCCCTGCCCTTCGACGCCGCCAATCAGCGCATCGCCCGGCACATGGACATTCTCCATGATGATGTCAGCAATATGCGCGCCCGCTTGCCCCATTTTCTTGTCCGGACTGCCGACCGAAATGCCGGGCGTTTCCAAGTCGATGATGAAGGCGCTGACATGCGCGTTTTTGGGGAGCGGTTCTTTGGAGGTACGCGCCATGATGAGCGCAATCTTCGCGTGCGGCGCGTTGGTGATATAGCGTTTGGTGCCGTTCAGCACATAGCCATTGCCCTCGGCGCGCGCAAAGGTCTGCATCGCGGCGGAATCGGAACCGGAGCCGGGTTCGGTAAGGCCAAAACTCGCAATCTCGCCGCTCGCGATGCGCGGAAGCCAATGGGCTTTTTGTTCGGGCGTGCCGAAATTTTTGATGCCGCTCGTCACCATGCCGACATTGATCGACATGGTCGAACGGAAAGCAGGCGCGGCATAGCTTAACTGCATCACCGTTTCGATATATTGGCTGACATTCATCCCCGCGCCGCCATAATCTTGCGGGATAGTAATCCCGAACAAGCCCATCGCGCGCATTTCGTCGAGAATATCGTCCGGCACACGGTCCGCCGCGATTACCGCCTCTTCCGCCGGAATCAGCCGCTCGCGCACATAGCGTTTGAGCTGGTCGATAAACGCATCAAAAATATCCGCATCCATGCCGGGATTTTGCCCTGCCACCATCGCCACCATTCCCGCCTCTCCTGTTTTGGTTTTATGCAGCATAGAAAAGCGAAAAAGTTGCGCGGCGCAACCTTTATTGACAGCGGGGTAAGTGGGTGGGGGTTTAGACACTCTTCAACTTGCTTGGGCCGAAACCTTAAGCTCCTCCCCGAGCTTGCTCGGGGAGGGGGACCGTTCGCCTTAGGCGAATGGTGGAGGGGTTGCGAGCGCAGCGAGCCTATTGTTCTCTGAGGCGTAGTGTGCTCGCTTCGCTCGCAACCCCTCCGTCACGCGCTACGCGCGCGCCACCTCCCCGAGCAAGCTCGGGGAGGAACTTTGGTTACATGGCCCAAGACAAGCTTGGGGAGGAGCTTAAGGTAAGTGGCCCAAGCCGAGCGTGGGGGACGCTATTCGCATCCTGCCTATTTCCCCGAAAGCTTGTCCCGCAAACCGGCGAGTGCGCCGAACGGGCCGGCATCTTCTTCGCTTACCACGCCCTTTTGCTTGAGGAACGCATCGGCATCCGGGCTACGCGGATAGGGGTCGAGCGAGAGCAATAAGGTTTGGGCGACGGCCTCGCCTATATCAATGGCCGCCTCTTCAAAATGGACAAGGTCGCGATCATCAATATCGGCCGAGCTTTCCGCCATTTCCTCATCGGCCTCATCTTGCACCTGGTCGGGTTCGGGCGAAAAGCGTAAGTTGACCGGTTCATAGAGCGTCACCGCAATCGACTCACCCGTTGCAACGCAAGCCTGCTCAACCTTGGCGCGCAAATGGCCATCTGCCAGCACATCCTCGCCCTCTGCGGTCAGCACGACCTCGGCGTCGAGTTGATCAAGGCTGACCAAGCCGAACCGTCTGGCAAGTGCTGTCCGCTCGGCGTCGTCCGCACTTAGTTCGACGGTCAGCGGTTGCTGCTTCAATTGGGTCAAACGATAGACACGCGAAAATTCGGGTGCGACCGGGGCTGCAGGATTTTTGCCGTTCATGCCGGTTGCTCCTTATCCTGCGCGGCATGGGTGTCCGGCACATGGCCCGCCACAAGCTGTGCCATGTCCATCGCGCCGAGCGATGCTGCATAGGCTTTGAGCCCGGCAATCACATGGGCGCGTTGCTGTGCGGGGGCCTCTTCGCCGCCCCAGATATTGCGGGTCACGACCGCATCCCAGGCATCACTGCCGTCCAGCGCGGCGCGATAGGCTCCCAGCCTTCCGCCCAGCGCGCTCATCAATTTGCCGATATGTTTGCCGACTATCATGTCGCCAATGCCGAACTGGCGCAGTTGCCCGTCCATATCCTCGACAAATAATTCGGTGAGGAACACGCTATTTTGCGTTTGCGCGTCGTCCCGTTCAAGTCCGAGCAAGGTCAGCGACAATAGAGCCGCTACCATCTCGAACCGGCCTTCGCGCGTATCGGGGACGCCGCCCGCACTATACCAATGCACCCGCCGCGCTTCGGCGACGACGGCATTATAGAGGGGAAGCATCGCTTCGCGCGGATCGGACCGGTTCAGAAATTTGGACAAAAAGGACATGGGTTCGCGCTGTAAGCCAAAACGGGATAGAGTGCCAGATGCTGCTTCGCGCTTGTCAGGAACGCGCCGCTTGGCCTATGGGATGGACAAAGGTTCCGGGCGACCGGACACTCAGGAGTTACGAGTATGTTGAACACCCGCCCGGCTGAAGCGTCGCGCCGCATGATTTCTGGCCGTCTGCTGATTGCAGGAACGCTCGCGCTGGCGATGCTGGCCACCACCGGTTGCGCGCGGATTCGCGGGCATCAGGGCTTCATCATGGACAAAACGCTGACCGACGCGGTGCAGCCGGGCATCGACAATCGGGAATCGGTCGAGCGCACGTTGGGCCGTCCGACCTTCACCGGCCAGTTCGGTACGGGCGACAATCAATGGTATTATCTGTCGCGCGAAACCCGCCAGCTTGCCTTTGCCGATCCGCGCGCGGTCGAACAATCGGTGCTGCGTGTGACCTTTGATCCGGCAGGCAATGTCGCAGCGGTCGACCGCACCGGCATCGAAACCGTCGCGCATTTGTCGCCGGTCGGAGACAAAACCCCGACACTTGGCCGCCACCGCACGTTGCTCGAAGATATTTTCGGCAATATCGGCGCGGTTAACGGCGCGACGGCACCTGGCGCGAATAATTAAGTCCTGATCCTAGGGCTTAGGCTGTTTAATTCGTCTGTTAATTAGCGGAAGCCGGGCTTTTAGTATCCAAAACCTCGTCATTCCCGGCTTGACCGGGAATCCATCTCCGAACCACTCGGTTTACGGCGCGGTCAGGAGATGGATCCCCGCTTTCGCGGGGATGACGAAGGAAAATAATCCGGACTTACTGCGCAATCCCGCCGCCTGCCAGCACGGCGAGGGTCACTAGGTCCGACGCGGTGGACGACATGGTGGCGATCTGCACCGGCTTTTCCATGCCGATTAGCATCGGCCCGATGACCGAATCGCCGCCCAGTTCGCGCAGCAATTTGGCCGAAATATTGGCCGATTGCAGCCCCGGCATGATGAGGATATTGGCCGGTCCCGTCAGGCGGCAAAAGGGATAATTGGCCATCAGCTTCATGTTGAGCGCTACATCGGGGGCCATTTCGCCATCATATTCAAATTCGACCTGTTCGGTGTCGAGCAAGGCCACCGCATCACGGATATTGTCGAGCCAATTGCCCGGCGGGTTGCCGAAGTTCGAATAGGACAGGAACGCAACGCGCGGTTCATGGCCCATCGCGCGCGCAACCTTGGCGGTGCGCTTGGCGATTTGCGCAAGCATCGCGGCATTGGGCCGTTCGTTGACGGTCGTGTCGGCGATAAACACGGTATGCGACTGGCCGACCAGCACATGGACGCCGAACGGGGTTGCATCTTCGCGATGGTCGAGCACGCGGCGCACTTCGCGCATCGTCTGCGCAAAAGGCCGGGTCGTGCCGGTAATCATCGCATCGGCAAGGTCCATCTGGAGCAGTAAAGCACCGAACACATTGCGGTCGCGGTTGACCATACGTTCAATATCGCGCCGCAAATAGCCGCGCCGCCCCAGCCGCGCATAAAGCCGGTCGACCATTTCGGCGACCAAAGGCGAATTGACGCTGTTATGGATTTCATAATCATCGGCGTCGGCAACGCCCATCGCTTTCAACCGCTCGCGCACCGTATCGCGCCCGACCAGCACCGGCGTGCCATAGCCGCCATTTTTAAATTCGACCGCCGCGCGCAGCACGACTTCCTCTTCACCTTCGGCAAACAGGACGCGCTTGGGGTTGGCGCGCGCCGCTTCATAAGCAAGGCTTAAGACCGATGTGGTCGGGTTGAGCCGCGCTTTGAGCTGCTGGCGGTAAGCGGCCATATTTTCGATCGGCTTTTGTGCGACACCGCTGTCCATCGCCGCTTGCGCGACCGCTGCCGGAACCAGTTCCATGAGGCGCGGGTCGAACGGCGCGGGAATGATATATTCGGGGCCGAAGCTGTGGTTCATGCCGCCATAAGCGACCGCCACTTCTTCGGGCACCTGCTCGCGCGCAAGCTGGGCAATCGCATTGGCCGCGGCAATCTTCATATCCTCGTTGATCGTGGTCGCGCGCACATCGAGCGCACCGCGGAAGATGAAGGGGAAGCCCAGCACATTATTGACCTGGTTGGGATAATCCGACCGGCCTGTCGCGATGATCGCATCGGGGCGCGCGGCCTTCGCTTCGGGCGGCGAGATTTCCGGCTCCGGATTGGCCATCGCAAAGATAATCGGCGCGGGGGCCATATGCGCAACCATATCAGGCGACACGGCTTTGGCCGCCGACAGCCCCAAAAACACATCCGCGCCGAGCAAGGCTTCCTTCAAGGTGCGCGCATCGGTCGGCACCGCATGGGCGGATTTCCACTGGTCCATGCCTTCGGTGCGGCCTTGATAGATGGTGCCCTTGCGGTCGCACATGATGACATTTTCATGTTTGACGCCCATCGCCTTGATAAGCTCGGTGCAGGCAATCGCCGCAGCGCCTGCGCCGTTCACCACGACTTTAATGTCGGCAAGGTTGCGGCCGGTGAGGTGGCACGCATTGATAAGCCCCGCTGCCGTAATGATCGCGGTGCCATGCTGGTCGTCATGGAACACCGGAATATTCATCCGCTCTTTCAGCATCTGTTCGATGATGAAACAGGAAGGCGCGGCAATATCTTCAAGATTGATGCCGCCAAAGCTTGGCTCCAACAATGCCACCGCATTAACAAAGGCTTCCACCTCTTCGGTGTTCACCTCAATGTCGATGGAATCGACATCGGCAAAGCGTTTGAACAGGACCGACTTGCCCTCCATCACCGGCTTGGAGGCGAGCGCACCGAGATTGCCGAGGCCAAGAATAGCGGTGCCGTTCGAAATCACCGCGACCAGATTGCCCTTGCTCGTATAATCATAAGCGGTCGCCGGATCTTCGGCGATGGCCAGTACCGGGACCGCAACGCCGGGCGAATAGGCAAGGCTCAAGTCGCGCTGTGTCGCCATGGGCTTGGACGCGACAATCTCTATCTTCCCCGGTCGTCCCTGGCTGTGAAACAACAGGGCTTCGCGGTCGGAAAATTGGACGTCGCTCTCGGTCATGGGGGTAAGGTCTCCTTCTTCTCCCTTGCTCTAGAACGCTGCGGCGCAAATGCCAATGGGGCAGCGGGAGATTGTGCGGCGAAAGCTTGGGCCATCCGGTCGGTCGGCACTATGAAAAGTGAATCCCCCTTTGCCTTGTGCGCGCGCTTCGCTATCGCAAGCTCCAAGATGGCGGACAAAAAACCTACAGCAAAATCCAAAGATGCAAACGCATTGACGCCGATGATGGCGCAATATTTTGCATTGAAAGCGCAAGCGCCCGATTGCCTGCTCTTTTATCGCATGGGCGATTTTTTCGAGCTATTTTATGATGACGCCAAGGTGGCAGCGCAAGTGCTGGACATTGCGTTGACCGCGCGCGGCGAGAGCGGGGGCAATCCGGTGCCGATGTGCGGGGTTCCGGCCCATGCGGCGGAAGGCTATCTTGCAAGGCTCATCAAGGCAGGCCACCGCGTCGCGATTGCCGAACAGACCGAAACGCCGGCAGAAGCCAAAGCGCGGATGGGGTCCAAGGCGCTGGTCAACCGCGATATCATCCGTTTTGTGACAGCTGGCACCTTGACCGAGGAAAGCCTGCTCGATTCCAGAAGTGCCAACTGGCTGGTGGCATTGGCCGAAGCGGGTGGCAAAATGGCGCTCGCGGCGGCGGATATTTCGACCGGACGGTTCGAAGTATCGGCCATCGCGCCTGCCGCGCTCGATGCCGAAATTGCGCGTTTGATGCCGTCCGAAGTGGTGGTCGCCGAAGGGGCGGCGCTGGCAGAGCGTATCACGGCCGCGCAAATCGTCGAACGCCCCGCCTCGACCTTCCAGTCGGCGCGCGGCGAGACGGTCGCGAAACAGCATTTCAGCGTGGCGACACTTGACGGTTTCGGTGCGTTTGATCGGGCGGAACTCGGCGCGATTGGCGGTCTGCTTGCCTATGCCGACCATGTTTCACGTGGAACGATGCCCTATCTGCAAGCGCCGGTACAGCGGACCGCCGCCCGGCATATGCTGATTGATGCCGCGACGCGCGACAGCCTTGAAATCACCCGCACCGCATCGGGCGAGCGCAGCGGCAGCTTGCTTGCCACCATCGACCGCACCGTGACAGGCGCGGGCGCGCGGGTGTTGGCCAATGACCTGTCCGCGCCCTTGCTCGACCGCGACGCGATTGAGGCGCGGCTCGCTCTTCTCCGCTGGTTCCATGATGATGACGGCCTGCGCACCGCGGTGCGGGGAGAGTTAAAAGCACTCCCCGATATTGGCCGCGCGTTGGGGCGGATTGTGGCCGGACGCGGATCGCCACGCGATTTGGGACAGGTGCGCGATGGCCTCCACCATGCGCGGCTGCTCCGCGAAAAATTGGGCCGCACCCAAGGGGTTCCGCCTTTGCTGGAAAGCCTGCTCCCCGCGCTCGACGGGCATGGGGCGTTGGTCGACCATCTGGCGCGCGCACTCGTGCCGATGCCGCCGACCGAGGCGCAATCGGGCGGCTATATCGCCGATGGTTATGATGCCGCGCTCGATAGTTTGCGCGAGGCGAGCCGCGACGGGCGCAAGGCGATTGCCGCGCTGGAGGCCAAATATCGCACCGAAACCGGCGTGCAAGCGCTCAAGATCAAGCATAATGGCGTGCTCGGCTATCATATCGAGGTTGCCGCCAAGGCGGCGGACTCGCTGATGGCCGCCGATAGCGGCTTCACCCACCGGCAAACGCTTGCAGGCGTGGTGCGGTTCAACGCGCCCGCGCTCCATGAGGAAGCGGCGAAGGTGGTGCAGGCGGGTGCCCATACGCTCGCCGCGGAAGCTGCGCATCTGGAAGGGCTGATTGCTGAAACGGTCGCGCGCCGCCGCGAAATCAGCGCGACCGCCGATGCGCTGGCGCGGCTTGATGTGTCGGCGGCTTTGGCGGAAATCGCGGCGGAACAAGGCTGGACCCAGCCGGTCCTTGCCGACGAGCCTTGCCTTGCCATCGCGGAAGGCCGCCATCCGGTGGTCGAAGCTGCGCTCAAAATCACCGGCGAGCCTTTTGTCGCCAATGATGTTTCCCTACAGCCCGACCGGCGTTTGTGGCTCGTCACCGGCCCCAATATGGGTGGTAAATCGACCTTCCTACGTCAAAATGCGCTGATTATCCTGTTGGCGCAGGCGGGAAGTTTTGTGCCTGCCAAAGCGGCAACCTTGGGGTTGGTCGACCGTCTGTTCAGCCGTGTTGGCGCGTCGGACAATCTGGCACGCGGGCGCTCGACCTTCATGGTCGAGATGGTCGAAACCGCCGCCATCCTTGCACAAGCGACCCCGCAGAGCTTTGTTATTCTTGATGAAGTCGGGCGCGGCACATCGACCTATGACGGGCTTGCGCTCGCCTGGGCGGTGGTCGAGGCGGTGCATGAAGTCAATCGCTGCCGCTGCCTGTTCGCGACCCATTATCATGAGCTGACCCGCCTAGCCGAGCGGCTTGATGCCTTGTCGCTCCACCATGTCCGCGCGCGCGAATGGAAAGGCGACCTCGTCCTCCTCCATGAAGTCGCCGATGGCCCTGCGGACAGGAGCTATGGCCTTGCCGTCGCGAAACTGGCAGGCGTCCCCCCTGCGGTGGTCAACCGCGCCAAGGAGATATTGAAAAAGCTCGAATCGGGCCGCGCACAAACCGGTGGACTGGCAGCGGGATTGGACGATTTACCTTTATTCGCGGCGGCATTAGCGGAAGAGTCCGAAGCCGCGCCAGATGCGTTGCGCGCGCGGTTATCCGCGATTGATGCGGACGCTTTGAGCCCGAAAGAGGCGCTCGATCTGGTGTATGAATTGAAAAAATTGGGAGCGGAATAACCCAAGAAACGCCGTCATTGCGAGCGAAGCGAAGCAATCCAGAGTGGCGCTGCGCCAACTCTGGATTGCTGCGCCGCTTCGCGGCTCGCAATGACGGTTCTATTTTATCCGCCCCGCGCTTGCATCCGCGCCAAATAGCGTGCCAGCACGTCGATTTCCAGATTGACCTTGCGCCCCGGGGTCAGGCCCTCCAGCGTTGTGACCGCGCGGGTGTGGGGGATGATATTCAATCCGAAATGGGCGCTGCCGTCCAGTTGATCTTCGACCGCATTGACGGTCAAGGAGACGCCGTCGAGCGTGATCGACCCTTTTTCCGCAATGGATGCGGCAAGATGCGCAGGGGCGGCGATGACCACGCGCCAGCTATCGCCTTCGGGGGTGATGCTGACCACCTCGCCCACGCCATCGACATGGCCGGTGACGATATGGCCGCCCAGCTCGTCGCCGACTTTGAGCGCGCGTTCCAGATTGAGGCGGCCGCCTTCGGTCCATAACGGCGCGGTTTTGTCCGTCGATTCGCCGCTAATATCGACCGCGAACCAGTTGCCCGCATCGTCCGCGCCCTTGTCCACCACGGTGAGGCACGCGCCCGAACAGGCAATCGACGCGCCCAAGGCGACGCCCGCCATGTCATAATCGGTGCCGATGACAAGCCGCAAATCGCCGCGCTGTTCCACGCTGCGGATCGTGCCGATGTCGGTGATGATGCCGGTAAACATGAATCGTCCTTTCGTCGCGCAAACCCATAAGGGCCGCTTTCACACCGCCTCGTATAGCTCCATGCGGTCCTTGCCAAGCTGGCGCGCGTCGGTCATGCGCCAGCGGCCATGTGCATCGTCGAGCCGGTCAAGCCCGATTTCGCCGAGCGCGGCCTTGCCGATGCCGAGCAATATCGGCGCGCGATAGAGGAGGAGCCGGTCGACCAGCCCCGCCTTCAAGAAGGCCGCCGCGACCCACGCGCCGCCTTCGACCAGCACCGATTGGACATGGTCCAGCCGCGCTATATCTTCGGGGCGCGACAATAAGGTCCAGCCATCCGGCGCGCTATGGCTATGCGCGGAGAGCAACAGCCGCTTAGGGCTGCGCTGTTCAAGGCCGGAAAGCCGCACGTCCAGCTTGGGCGCATCGCGTTCATAGGTGAGGCGGCCCACCAATATGGCGTCATGGCGTGCGCGTTCCAGATGGGCGTGCGCGCGGGCGCGCTCCCCCGTAATCCAGCGGCTCGACCCGTCGCGCAGCGCAATCTGTCCGTCGAGCGAGGTCGCCAGTTTGAGCGTGACTTGCGGGCGGCCTTTCAAGGTGCGGGTCAAAAACCCGCCCAATTGCCGCCGCGCATCGTCCGCGCGCACGCCTTCTGTCACGTCGATACCGGCGGCGCGGAGGCGGGCAAAGCCTTGTCCTGCGGTGCGCGGGTCGGGATCGGTGAGCGTCGCAACCACGCGCGCAACCCCGGCTTCGACCAACAAAGCGGAACATGCGGGGCCGCGCTTGCTGTCGTGTGCGCAGGGTTCCAAGGTCACATAGACAGTTGCGCCGCGCGACTTTTCGCCCGCCTCTGCCAGCGCCATCGCTTCGGCATGGGGGCGACCGCCCGGCTGGGTCCAGCCCCGCCCGACGATGATGCCATGCCTGACAATGACGCAGCCGACCGACGGATTGGGCGAAGCGGGACCGATGCCGCGTTCGGCAAGCGCAAGGCTTGCGCCCATATAGCGATTATCGGCCCCGTTACGGTTCACCCGATCAGCTCCCCAGCGACCAGACCAGCCCGGCAATCATCCAGGCGATAAACAGCGCGAGCGGGGCGGCCCACATCGGCGCGCGCACGGCCGGCTCGGCGCCTTCGGGTATCGGCCCTTTGCCATGCACCATCGGCCCGACCAGATTTTTTCCGCGCACCAGATAATAGACGACCGCCACCAGATGCAGCGCAATCAGCGCGAGCATCACATTGAACAGGCTTTCATGCAGGTCGGTAATCTGTTCGCTCATATCGAGCGGGACAAAATGCGCGAGCGGGCCTTCCATCAGCCCGTCCTTATCGGTCGCAAACAGGCCAAGCGCGACCTGCAGGCTCACCACAAGGATGAGCGCAAACACGCTGAGGCTGCCCAGCGGATTATGGCCGATGTCCGACCAGCTTTTCCGGTCTTTAAGATAGGCACGGATGCGCGCAGGGCCACTGGCAAAGCGGGAAAAACGCGCGGTCGACCCGCCGATAAAGCCCCAGAAAATGCGGAACAGCATGAGGAGTAAAATCATCATGCCCACTCTCTGGTGCCAATCAAGCAGGCCGTTTTCCGCCGTATACCATGCGGCGATGATGAGCAGCACAAGGGTCCAGTGGAACAGACGCAGCGGCATATCCCAAATCTGGCCGTGCCGTTCGCCAGTCGTTGCTACTTCGCCCTCTATGGTCCCGCGTGGCGGGTCGCTAGCGGGCGGCCCTTGCGTCGGCCCGTCCATCGTCAATCGTCAACCCGATAGCTGTCGTGGCACGCTTTGCACGCCGCGCCCACGGGCGCCATCGCGGCCTTGAACGCGGTCGCATCGTCGGACGAGGACGCATCTTTCAGCGATTGCGCCACTTCATAAAGCTTGGCGGCCTTGGCCTTGAAATCATCCTGATTTTGCCAGATGTCGGCCTTGGCGTCGGTTTTGCCCGCGTCAGGGCCGGTGCCGGGCGCGAACCAGGAAGGAAGCGCGGTTGCGCTGCTCATCACAATGTCCGCATTTTCGCGCACCTTGATCATGTCGGGCGTGCCAGCCTTGGCTTCACGCGACAAAGCTTTCATCGCATCGCCCAGCTTTTCGAAATTATCGTGGCGCAGTTTCTGTGCGTCCACAGCCGCCTGACCGCTGATCGCGCCGGTCGGGATCGTCGTTTGCGGACCAGCCGATGCAGCGGGCGCGGGTTCGACCGTGCTGCCGGATGCAGGGTCTGCGGCTTTGGTTTCGGCCTGCTTGGTGTCGCTCTGCTGACATGCGCCGAGCGCCAAGGCTGCGGCGCTACACAGGATGAGGGAGGAAAATGAACGCATGGGCAATAGTCTCCTTCGCTTGATGGTCCACAAGCTTGTTGCATGAACCATGTAACGAAGCCAAGCCCGTTCGCGCATTGCGCCTTACCCGTTACCGCTTTTTGGGCGCAAAGCCGCCGGGCTTTTTGCCTTTGAACGGCGCGCCGTCCTTCTTGCCACCCTTGCGCGCGAAGCCGCCAGCGGGGCCAGCCTTATCGGTGCGCGGGCCACGGGCGGGGCGGTCTGCGCGATCTGAGCTTTCGCCGCGTTCCGGGCGTTCGCCACGTTGTGGGCGGCCTTCCCAATCGCCTTTGCCGCGATGCTCTTTGCTGCGGAAGTGTTTGGCGGCGTGCGGACGATCGGCAACCGGACTATTGGCGCGGCGGCGGTTGCCTTTGGCGGCCTCGCGCGGGGTGCCGGCCACCGCTTCGATATAGATGTCCTCGGCATCCTCAGCCGATGCCTGCGCCTTCATCGCTTCTTTGTAGAAACGGTCGGCAATCGCGCGCGGGATTTCGAACAGGGTTTCATTGGCAGCAATGCGGATCGCGCCAATGTCCGCGCGGGTGATATGGCCGCGACGGCACAAAAGCGGCAAAATCCAGCGCGGATCGGCATTTTGGCGGCGACCGACATTGAGACGATACCAGAGCGTATCTTCAAAGCCGGGGCGCGGGCCGGGCGTTTTGGCGGGGCCTTTGCTGGTGTCGATCAGCTCTTCGGGCTGCGGCATGGTCGCACGGTGCGCGCGTACCAGCATCGCCGCCAATTCTTCCGCCGGACGCTGCGCCAGAAGTTCGGTCGCGAGCGCGCGATCTTCCTCTTCAAATTCGACCGGCTCCAGCAAAGCCTCCATCAGGCGCTGATGGTCGGCTTTTCGAATATCCTCCGCGCTGGGCGGCGGGGTCCATTCAGCGGTGATTTTGGCAAAGCGCAGGATCGATTCGACCCGCTTGCGGCGCTGGTAGGGAACGAGCAGCACGGCCGTACCCTTCTTGCCCGCGCGACCCGTCCGGCCTGAACGATGCTGTAAGGTTTCGGCATCGCGCGGCAATTCGACATGGATGACGAGGCTCAAGGTAGGAAGGTCGATCCCGCGTGCGGCAACGTCGGTGGCAACGCATACTTTGGCGCGGCGGTCACGCAGGGCTTGCAGCGCCTGATTACGCTCCGACTGGCTATGTTCGCCCGACAGGGCAACCGCTGCAAAACCGCGCTCGATCAGGCTCGCATGAAGGCGGCGCACATTGTCGCGGGTCGCGCAAAACAGGATAGCGGTTTCGGCATTATGGAAACGCAGCAGATTGACCACCGCATTTTCAATGTCGGACGGCGCAACCGTGACCGCCTGATAGGCAATATCGCCATGGCCGCGATCTTCGCCTACCGTCGAAATGCGCAACGCATCACTCTGGTAGCGTTTGGCGAGCGCGACAATCGGCTTGGGCATGGTCGCGGAGAAGAGCAAAGTGCGGCGGCCTTCGGGCGTCGCGTCGAGAATTTCTTCCAAATCCTCGCGGAATCCCATGTCGAGCATTTCGTCGGCTTCGTCGAGAACGGCGACTTTGAGCGCGGACAGGATGAGCGCACCGCGTTCCAGATGGTCGCGCAAGCGCCCCGGCGTGCCGACGACAATCTGCGCGCCGCCCGCAAGGTTGCGGCGTTCTTTGGAGGCATCCATCCCGCCGACACAGGTCGCGATGCGCGCGCCCGAGTCGCGATAGAGCCACATCAATTCTCGGCTCACCTGAAGCGCAAGCTCGCGGGTCGGCGCGATGACTAGCGCAAGCGGTTCGCGCGAGGGCAGGATATGGCCATCTTCACCCAATAAATCGCCCGCCATATTGAGGCCGAACGCGACGGTTTTACCCGATCCTGTTTGCGCCGACACGATCAGATCGCGCGCCAGCGCCTCTTGTTCGACCACAGCCTCCTGAACCGGTGTGAGTGCGGCATAGCCGCGCGCGGTGAGGGCATCCGCAAGGCGCGGCGCAAGGGTGGACGGAAACGCAGTCATGGGTACGGGCCTATCAGCAAAGCAGCAAAAGACGCACAGGCGCTCATTCGCCCGGCGGTTTCATCGTGACATTTGTCAGGAGTGGGGGCGCCCTGTAACGGATTTTAACGATGGTGACAACCACCGGCACAATCCGGATCGGATTGCAGCAAGCAAGCGATATTAAAGCTAACGCTTCAACCCTCACTCCCCCGCGCGCAAAAAGCCGTCGACGATGCGGTTCATTTCGGGGGCTTCCAGCAAAAACGCATCATGGCCGAACGGACTCGACAGTTCCACAAAGCTCACCGGCGCGCCCGCAGCATTGAGCGCATGGACGATGTTGCGCGATTCGGCGGTCGGGTAGAGCCAATCGCTGTCGAAACTTACAAGGCAAAAGCGCGTCGGGCTGCCCTTGAACGCATCGGCGAGGCGGCCGCCATATTCTTCCGCCAAGTCGAAATAATCCATCGCGCGGGTGATGTAGAGATAGCTGTTCGCGTCGAACCGGTCGACAAAGGCAATGCCTTGATAGCGCAAATAGCTTTCGACCTGGAAATCCGCGTCAAAGCCGAAACTTTTCGCGTCTCTATCCTGCAAGCGCCGCCCGAATTTTTCGGTCAAACCCGCTTCGGACAAATAGGTGATGTGCGCTGCCATCCGCGCAACCGCGAGGCCGGAGGAGGGCGCGTCGCCATCGTCATAATAAGCGCCGCCGCGCCAGCGCGGGTCGGCCATAATCGCTTGGCGCCCGACTTCGTGAAACGCGATATTTTGCGCGCTATGCCGGGCTGTCGAGGCGATGATGACCGCCGCGCGCGCGCGCTGGGGATAGGTTGCGGCCCAACTCAGCGCCTGCATCCCGCCCATCGACCCGCCAATGACGGCATGAAGCTGGTCAATCCCTAAATGGTCGAGCAACCGCGCTTGCGCGCGCACCATATCGCGGATGGTGATGACCGGAAAATCCATGCCCCACGGCTTGCCCGTCGCGGGATTGATCGAGGATGGCCCGCTCGATCCCATACAGCCCGACAGCACATTGATGCACAGGATGAAATGGCGCGCGGGGTCGACCGGCTTGCCTTCGCCGACCATGCGCGTCCACCACCCGCCTTTGCCGGTCATCGGATGGGCCGAGGCGACAAATTGGTCGCCGGTTAGCGCATGGCAGATAAGGATAGCGTTCGATTTATCCGCATTGAGCGTGCCATAGCTTTCATAGGCAATATCGAGCGGCGCAAGCTTCGCCCCGCTATCCAGCAAGAGCGGTTCGGTGAGCGTCAGCGTGCGGTTAAGCCCGTAAGGCGAAGCGGCGGGATCCATAATCCCCCGCGCTAAGCCAAGACGGCGCACGGTTCAACTCTTTGTAGGGATGCAAAAGCCGCGCGGGTTACTTCGCGGCTTTCTTCACGACCTCGCGCACTTTCTTGGTCTTGGCGGAGACATTATCTGCGAGCTTGGCGTCGGTGCCGGCCAGTTTGACATCGGCATAGGCTTCGCCGCCCTTGGCCTGATCGGTTTGGTAATCAGCATATTTTTTGGTGATATAGCCCGCCAAAATCGTGCCGCCCAAAATCGCCGCGCGGGCGGGGAGGAAACGGCGGGCGATGGCGAGTGTGCCGATGCCGATAATCGTACTGGCGACCGGATGGCTTTCGCCGATCCGCGCATTTTTGCGGCCAAGGGTGTTGCGCACAAGACTGTCGAAAAATGCCACTATATCGTTCCTTTGCATGAAAATGCGTTGGCAAGAGATGTGGGAATAAACGCCGCCGCGCGGTGGAGGTTCCGGATAACGGTTTGCGTGTCGCCCTTAAGATGCGCAAACGGCTTCGCTTATTTCTTACGCCCGAAATCGACCGTCACGACATTGGAGCCATCTTCGACCGGTGCGCTGGCCGGATGGTCATTTTCGGCTTCATCATGCGGTTCAGGGCCGCTCGTGCCATCATCCGCGACATGGAATTGCAGCCCGAAATCGACTGACGGATCCACAAAAGCGGTAATCGCCGAATAGGGAATGAACAAGGTCGTCGGCACCTGATTGAAGGTAAGTCCGACCGAAAAACCGTCCTCTTCGACCTTCAAATCCCAGAATTTATGCTGGAGAACGATGGTCATTTCATCGGGGAAACGCTCGACCAGATGATTCGGGATATTCACCCCCGTCGCACGGGTTTTGAAGGTGATATAGAAATGATGTTCGCCCGGCAGTCCGGTTGATTCGATCTCGCGCAGCACGCGGCCGACCACGGCGCGCAAGGCCTCCTGCACGATTTCATCATAAGGGATAAGGCTGTCGGTGCTGCTGTCCTCGCTCATGGCCCCGTTGGTGAACGTCTAGGCGGCCAAGGTCAAGAGGGACCATGCGCAACATCCTTGCGAGTTTAGGGGGTGAAAGGCACGATTGCTTGCAAGGCGCGTCCGGCACGCTATAGGCGGGCGCATTATGCGCACTGCCTCTATCGCCCGCAAAACCCATGAAACCGACATTAAGGTCGCGGTCAACCTTGATGGCTCCGGCCATTATCAGGTGACGACCGGCATCGGTTTTCTCGACCATATGCTTGAACAATTGTCGCGCCATTCGCTCATCGATATGGAAGTGGCAATCAAGGGCGACCTTCATGTCGACCAGCACCACACGGTCGAAGACAGCGCGATTGCGGTGGGCGAATGTGTGGCCAAGGCTTTGGGCGATAAAGGCGGGATTGCGCGCTATGGCCAAGCCTATGCGCCGATGGACGAAACGCTGACCCGCTGCGCGCTCGACATTTCGGGGCGACCCTTTTGTGTGTTCAACACGACGTTCAGCCAGCCGCGTCTGGGCGAGATGGACACCGAATTATTCATCCATTGGTTCCAAAGCTTTGCGCAAAGTGCGGGCATTACGCTCCACATCGAAACGCTCTATGGCGACAATAACCACCATATTGCCGAAAGCTGTTTCAAGGCATTGGCGCGCGCCTTGCGTCAGGCGGTCGAGATCGACCCGCGCAAGGCGGGTGCGGTGCCTTCGACCAAGGGCATATTGGGGAGCGGCAGCCTCACCGATGGCTGAAACTATCGCGCTCATTGATTATGGCGCGGGGAATTTGCGCTCGGTCGCCAATGCGCTCCATGCCGCCGGTGCGCGTGATGTTGCGGTGACGGCCGATGCGGATGTGGTGCGCAAAGCCGACCGCATCCTGTTGCCCGGCGTCGGGGCCTTTGCCCATTGCATGAGCGCGCTGTCCGCTATTCCCGGTATGGTCGAGTGTCTCAACGAACAAGTGCGCGATGGCGGCAAGCCGTTCCTCGGCATTTGCGTGGGGATGCAGCTCATGGCGACCCAAGGCGAAGAACATGGCCTCCATGACGGGCTGGGCTGGATAGCGGGAACGGTTAAGGCGCTTCAGCCCACTGAGCCTGCCGCGCGTGTGCCGCATATGGGCTGGAACGATGTAGTGCCGACCCGTCCCCATCCGCTCATGCAAGCGGGCGAGGCTTATTATCTCCACAGCTATCATTTCGCCGCGGATAGCGCCGACGATGTGCTGGCGACCAGCGATCATGGCGGCGCGATTGTGGCCGCAGTTGGCCGCGCCAATATGGTCGGCGTGCAATTCCATCCCGAAAAGAGCCAGGGCTTCGGCCTTGCGCTCCTCACCCGCTTTCTCGACTGGAGACCCTGACCCCATGAGCCTTATCGTTTTTCCGGCAATCGACCTTAAAGGCGGGCAGGTGGTGCGGCTGGCCGAAGGCGATATGGACCGCGCGACCGTCTATGGCGATGATCCGGCGGCACAAGCGATGCTGTTTGCCGATGCGGGGGCGCAGCATATCCATGTGGTCGATCTCGACGGCGCGTTTGCGGGCGAAAGCGTCAATGGCGTAGCGGTTGAAGCGATAGTCGAGCAGTTTCCGGGCCATGTGCAACTGGGCGGCGGCATCCGTGATGCAGCGGCGGTCGAACGCTGGTTCAACCTTGGCGTGTCGCGGCTGGTCATCGGCACGGCGGCGCTCAAAAATCCGCAGTTCGTCAAGGATATGGCACGCGCATGGCCGGGCGGCATTGTCGTCGCGGTCGATGCACGCGATGGCATGGTCGCGACCCAAGGCTGGGCCGATGTGTCGGACGTGAGCGTCGTCGATATGGCGCGCCGGTTCGAAGATGCGGGCGTTGCCGCCTTGCTGTTCACCGACGTGGGGCGCGATGGCCTGCTCAAAGGCTGCAATATCGAAGCGACGGTGGATCTGGCGCGGCAGGTCGATATTCCGGTGATTGCATCGGGCGGGGTTGCGGGCATTTCCGACATCCGCCTGCTCGCCCTCCACGCGCGCGACGGGGTGGAAGGCGTGATCACCGGCCGCGCCATTTATGACGGACGGCTGGACCTTGCCACCGCGCTGGCGCTGGCGGCGAAGGACGATTGAGGGTGGCAAAGTCTCTCCCCAAACCCGTTGTGGCAAAGACTCTCCCCACACCCGCTAGTGCTGAGCCTGTCGAAGCACGTGGCTCAGGCTTAGTGCTATCTTCTGACCGTGCTTCGACAAGCTCAGCACTACGGGAGGCTTAATTGACCGTTCGCGTCCGCGTCATCCCCTGCCTCGACGTTAAAGATGGCCGCGTGGTCAAAGGCGTCAATTTTGTCGACTTGAAGGACGCAGGCGATCCGGTTGAACAGGCGCGCGCTTATGATGCAGCGGGCGCGGATGAACTTTGCTTCCTCGACATATCGGCGAGCCATGAAGGGCGCGGCACCTTGCTCGATATGGTCGAGCGCACCGCGAGCCAATGCTTCATGCCGCTGACCGTCGGCGGCGGCGTGCGCAGCCATGAAGATGCGCGCGCATTATTACTTGCTGGCGCGGACAAGGTGGCGGTCAATAGCGCAGCGGTTGCGCGCCCCGAACTGGTCGCGGACATTGCGGAACGCTTCGGCAGCCAGTGCATCACCGCCTCCATCGACGCGCGGCAGGTAGCGGAAGGCCGGTGGGAGATTTTCACCCATGGGGGCCGCACCGCGACCGGCATTGATGCGCTCGCCCATGCAGTCAAGCTCACCCGATTGGGCGCGGGCGAATTACTCGTAACCTCGATGGACCGTGATGGCACGCGCGATGGCTATGACCTCGCGCTCACCCGCATGATTGCCGATGCGGTATCGGTACCGGTGATTGCGTCGGGCGGGGTCGGTAGCCTTGACCATCTCGTCGAAGGGGTGCGCGAAGGCCATGCTAGCGCCGTGCTGGCGGCGTCCATCTTCCATTTCGGCCAAGCGAGTATCGCCGATGCCCATGCCGCTTTCCGCGCCGCCGGATTGCCCGCCCGCACGCCGATCGGATTGTAATACAAAGCGTTACACCGCTCGTCCCGTTTCGTTGCGCTTTTACGCGCAAACAGGCTTGGCGCGCGGCGGCATTTACCTTATTAGCACGCGCATAACCGGCACGGAAAGAGGCCGGACTCGTCGCATCATTAACCAATGCGCCGGAACAAACAGGGGGTTTGTTCACGGACCATGAAGGATTTGGCACCATGGCTTACCAGCCCGTGGACGTTGAAGAGCATCCGTCGTCCGGCCCCGCGCCGTTGCAACGCTGGAAGCGCCGCTTGCCTTGGCTCACCATCATGGCGTTGGTGGTGGTCACCGGCTTTGCGCTCGTCACCCCCGCTTATGCCCAGACCGGCTTGGCCAAGGCGGTTGCGACGATGCACGCCATCGGCCTTGATGAACCAAGCGACCTCGGCATGATCGCAATCGGTGTGGTCGGCGTGATTTTAGGACGCCAGAGCGGCCTGTTCATGAGCCGCCATATGGATAAGCACGCGGGGTAAATCCGGACCGTTCGGGGCGCACTTCCTTTTCAAGCCCACAAAAAAAGCGGCGGGGAAAATGTCCCTGCCGTTTTTTTTGTCTGGCCTGTAACTGGCCTGTAGCTGTCGAATATCTGGTCGTTATCCGACTGATATAAGCCGGTCCAGTATAGGCCCCAGAGCCTTATTTCTTTTCAGCAGGCGCGGCTTCTGCCTTGGCGTCTGCGGCAGGAGCGGCAGCAGCGCCATCCTTGGCTTCGGGCGCCGCCGCTTCGCCCTTGGCGTCGGCAGCAGGAGCTGCTTCACCGGCTTTGGCTTCGCCGTCAGCGGGCGCTGCCGCATCGCCGCCTTCTTCGGCAGGCGCGTCAGCCGCCGGAAGCGGTTTGTTCGACCCTTGGGTGTTGAGCCAAGCGATGAGGTTCGCGCGGTCCTTGGGATCGCCCAGACCTGCGAACGACATTTTGGTGCCTGCTGCGAATTTGTTCGGGCTCTTGAACCATTCGTCGAGCGCCGCGAAATCCCATGTGCCGCCCTTGGTCTTGAGCGCATCCGAGAAGGCAAAGCCGCCACGGCCATGCGCGACCGGATCGCCGACAATCGCCCACAAATTGGGACCAATGCCGTTGGCGCCGCCCTGATTGACGGTGTGGCACGCGGTGCATTTCTTGAACACCTGTTCGCCCGCCGCGACATCGGCGCTGGCCAGCAAGGTGTTGAGCGAGGGACCGGCGGCTACATCGCCCGACGCTTCGCCGACGACAACATAGCCCGGCTTTTCCGGCGCTTCGGGATGGCCAGCCTGAAAATATTGGCTCGAAAGAAAGCCCAGCCCCAAAGCAACGATGCCTGCGCCGAGCGTCCAGCCGAAAATCGTATTGTTGCGAAGGTCCATACCCGTCCCTGTCCTTATCTTCTTCGGTATATTACTTGAATATTCACGGTGGCGCGTGCGTAGCCCGACCCGATCAGACTCTTGAAACGCGCGCGTCATTTTGCTGACCCCTTAATGTGCAGCGGCGCGGGAAGCAAGCTGTTCGGCGTGATTATTGGTGCTGTTTGCCGCTTGCCCTTGCCATTTGCTTCCGATAGGCGCGGCGGCCATGGAAAGTTACAGTCAATCGGCACAGGCCAGAGTGGATGAATTTGCCGCGCGCGCGGGCAAAAATCCGGCGAAAACCATCGCGTTCCAAGGCGCGCCGGGGGCTAATTCGCATCTCGCGCTGACGCAATATGACCCTGACGCTCTACCGCTCCCCTGTTTTTCGTTCGAGGACGCGATTGATGCGGTGAAGGAAGGGACGGCGGCAAAGGCGCTCATCCCGATTGAAAACAGCCTGCATGGCCGCGTTGCCGACATCCATTTCCTGTTGCCGGAGTCGGGCCTGTCGATTGTCGGCGAACATTTTCTGCGCATCCATCATTGCCTGATGAGCAAGGAAGCGGATCTGGCCAAGGTCACCGCCGTGATGAGCCACACCCAAGCTTTGGGGCAAATCCGCCACTGGACACGCGCCAAGGGCATCCAGCCGATCACCTATGCGGATACGGCGGGCGCGGCGGCCTATGTGGCCGATGCCGATAAGCCCGGCCTTGCGGCGGCGGCCCCGTCGATTGCGGCGGAGCTTTACGGGCTTAACCTGCTTGCCGAAAATATCGAGGATGCGGACAATAATACGACGCGCTTTGTCGCGCTCGCGCAAGACGCTTTGCCGCTCGGCAGTCTGGTGTCCGACGATGCGATGACCACGCTCATCTTCGAAGTGCGCAACGTCCCGGCTGCGCTCTATAAGGCGCTGGGCGGGCTTGCGACCAACGGCATCAACATGACCAAGCTGGAAAGCTATGTCGACGGCAACAGCTTTGCCGCCGCGCAATTTTATATGGACATTATGGGCAGCCCCGGCGACCCGCGCGTGGACCGGGCGCTTGAAGAACTGGCATTCCACACCAAATGGGTAAGGCTGCTCGGCACCTATCCCAAGGGACATGACCGGTTGTAAGCAGGTTGGAGTGATACCAACCTATACTCTAACCGTTAGTCCTGAGCCTGTCGAAGGACGGTCTTGGAGATGGGGTTAAGGCTGACGGGCGTGCTTCGACAGGCTCGGCACCAGCGGAGTTATCGAGCGAATATTTCGATAGAAAAGGACGCTGCCATGACTGCATCGCAATCCCAATCCAACCCCACCCGCACCGAAAGCGACAGTTTCGGGCCTATCGCGGTTCCGGCAGACGCCTATTGGGGGGCGCAAACCCAGCGCTCCATCGAAAATTTCCCGTTCGGGGCAAGCGAGCGGATGCCGATTGAACTGATCCACGGGCTTGCGCTGGTCAAACAGGCCGCCGCGCGGGTCAACCGCCATCACGGGCTTGCCGCCGACAAGGCCGACGCGATTGAACAGGCCGCCGCCGAAGTGGTCGCGGGCAAGCTGGACGACCAATTCCCGCTGGTCATCTGGCAGACCGGTTCCGGCACCCAATCGAATATGAATGTGAACGAGGTGATTGCGGGCCGCGCCAATGAAATCCTCACCGGCACACGCGGTGGTAAAGCGCCGGTCCACCCCAATGATGATGTGAATAAGAGCCAATCGTCGAATGACAGTTTTCCGACCGCGATGCACATAGCGGCGGTGCGCGGTGCGCAGGACCGGCTCTTCCCGGCGCTCGACCGGTTGATGGCGGCGCTGCTCGCCAAGGTCGAAGCGTGGGACTCTATCGTCAAAATCGGGCGCACCCATTTGCAGGATGCGACCCCGCTCACTTTGGGGCAGGAATTTTCGGGCTATTATGCGCAGTTGAAACTCGCGCGCACGCGGCTATTGCCGCTGGTCGAAAAGGGCCTCACCCGATTGGCGCAAGGCGGCACCGCGGTTGGCACCGGCCTCAACGCGCCGCCGGGATTTGGCGAGGCTTTTGCCGCCGAAGTCGCGGCGCTCACCGGCCATGCGTTCGAAACCGCGCCGAATAAATTCGAAGCCTTGGCGAGCCATGACACGCTCGTCGATTTTTCGGGCAGACTCAACACGCTCGCGGTGGCGCTCACCAAGATTGGCAATGACATAAGGTTGTTGGGGTCGGGACCACGGTGCGGGCTTGGCGAGCTGCATTTGCCCGAAAATGAACCGGGCAGCTCGATCATGCCGGGCAAGGTCAACCCGACCCAGGCCGAAAGCCTCACCATGGTCGCGGGGCAGGTGATCGGCAATCATATGGCGATCACGGTCGGCGGGATGCAAGGGCATTTGGAGTTGAATGTGTTCAAGCCGCTGATCGGCGCGAACATCGTCCGCTCGATCAATTTGCTCGCCCACGCAATGGAAAATTTCGCCGTGCATTGTGTCGAGGGCATGGAAGCGGACGAGGCGCGCATCGCGGAATTACTCAACCGCTCGCTCATGCTGGTGACGGCTCTGGCTCCTGAGATCGGTTATGACAATGCGGCGAAGATTGCCAAATATGCGCATGAAAAAGGGCTGACATTGAAAGAAGCGGGCTTGGAATTGGCGCTGATTGATGAAGCGACGTTCGACCGGGTTGTGAAGCCGGACCAGATGTTGGGGCGGTAATTATCTTCCCCTCTCCCCCTGTGGGAGAGGGTTGCGCAGACTTGCGAGCTTGCTCGCTAGTCGTAGCTGGGTGAGGGGTAAGCGGTCGCTTGCGACCGCGCGAGGCAAAGCCTCGCTTTCACCCTCATCCAACTGCGCCTAATTCGCTACGCTCATAAGGCTCCATATCCTTCTCCCATCAAGGGAGAAGGGAAAACTTAATGCGCTTTGCCCCAAGATGGGCCTGTGCCAATCTCGACACCCAGCGGCACGGTCAGTTTCACTGCGGGTTCCGCAGCGCCTTCCATGACCGCACGGATCACCTTGCTCGCCGCTTCCACATCCCCTTCCGGCAATTCGAAGACCAGTTCGTCATGGACCTGAAGCAGCATCTTCACATCGGCTAGCCCCGCCTCCAGCAAAGCTGGCCCCATGCGGGTCATCGCGCGTTTGATGATGTCGGCGCTGGTGCCCTGGATTGGCGCGTTGATCGCCGCGCGTTCGGAGCCTGCGCGCTCATTCTGGTTCTTGGCGTTCAACCGCGGAAAGTGGGTTTTGCGCCCGAATAATGTTTCGGTGTAGCCCTTCTCCCGCGCCAATTCTAACGTCATCGCGATATAATTGCTGATGCCGGGGAAGCGTTCAAAATAGCGGTTGATCATGTCCTGCGCTTCATCGGGCGTGATCTCCAGACGCCCCGCCAGCCCCCAGCGCGAAATGCCATAGAGGATCGAAAAGTTGATCGTCTTGGCCCGCCCGCGCGTGTCGCGATTAACCTCGCCGAACAGTTCCTGCGCGGTGGTCGCGTGAATATCCTCGCCATCTAGGAACGCCTGACGCAGCGCAGGCACATCGGCCATATGCGCGGCCAAGCGCAGCTCGATCTGGCTATAGTCGGCGGCGAGCAGCACATGGCCGGGGCTGGCGATAAACGCATCGCGCAATTGCCGCCCGACCTCGGTGCGGATCGGGATATTCTGCAAATTGGGGTCGTTCGACGACAAGCGCCCGGTCTGCGCGCCGGTGAGGCTATAGCTGGTATGCACGCGCCCCGTTTTGGGGTTCACCTGTGTTTGCAGCGCATCGGTATAGGTGGATTTGAGCTTGGTGAGCTGCCGCCATTCCAGAATCTTGCGCGCAATCGGGACACCATCCTTGGCGAGCCGTTCGAGTTCGGTCACATCGGTGGAGTAAATGCCCGACTTGCCCTTGCGCCCGCCTTTGAGGCCCATTTTGTCGAACAATATGTCGCCCAATTGTTTGGGGCTGCCAATCGTGAAAGGCTGGCCCGCAAGGCTGTGGATCTCGCCCTCCAACCGCATCGCCTCTTCGGCAAATTCGCCCGACAATTTTTTGAGGTAAGCGACGTCGACCAAAATCCCCTGTTGCTCCATGCCCGATATGACGGGGACGAGCGGGCGGTCGACCATTTCATAAACGCGCGTCGCCCCTTCTTGCGGCAGGCGATGCTTGAACGAGCGCCACAAGCGCCAGGTCACTTCGGCATCTTCGGCCGCATAGCCAAGCGCGGTGTCGAGCGGGACTTCGCTAAACTTAATCTCCTTTTTCCCCGTGCCGCACACATCTTTATAGGCGATACATTCATGGCCGAGATGGAGTTTCGCCAGATCATCCATGCCATGATTATGCTGACCCGAATCAAGGTCGAAACTCATGACGATACTATCATCGAGCGGCGCAGGCGCGCCAAAGCCGTGGCGCTCCAATATGGTCAGATCATATTTGCCATTATGCGCGACCTTGAGGATGGTTTCATCCGCGAACATCGGCGCAAGGATGCGGCGCGCATCGTCGAAACTTAGCTGTTCGGGCCGCTCGGCGAACATATCGCTGCTGCTCTTATGGTCGAGCGGGATATAGCAAGCGCGCCCCGCACCGGTCGAAAGCGAAATACCGCACAGATCGGCGCTGGTCGCATCAAGCCCGCTGGTTTCGGTATCGAATGCGACCACGCCCAACCGCTTTGCCTCCGCCACCCATTTTTCAAGCGCGGCGTCGGTGACGACCAGTTCATAAAGGCTGCGATCAATCGGCGGCAGTTCGGGGAGTGTTGCAGTTGCTATGGCTGGCGCTGCGGTTCCCTTTTGCGGCGCGGATTGCCCGGCAATCGCGGCGGCAAATTCGCGCGATGCGAGCGAGGATCCGCTCGACGCCGGCCCGCCCAATTTGGACAGCAGCGACTTGAAGCCATGATGCTCCAGAAACGCCTGCAACGGTTCGGTCGGGATACCGTCCAAGTCGAAACTTTCCAGCGTGGCGGGGAGCGGGTCGACATTACATTCGAGTTCCACCAGCTTGCGCGACAATAAGGCCATGTCGCGATGCTCGATAAGATTTTCGCGCATCTTGGAGGGTTTCATGTCGGGCGCGGCGTCCAAAATCGCTTGCAAACTGCCATATTCGAGCATCAGCTTGGTCGCGGTCTTTGGACCGATGCCGGGGACGCCGGGGACATTGTCGACGCTGTCGCCCATCAGCGCGAGTACATCGCCGACCTTTTCCGGCCCGACGCCGAATTTTTCGATCACCGCCTCGCGCCCAAGCCGCACATTTTTCATCGTGTCGAGCATATCCACACCCGGCTCGATCAACTGCATCAAATCCTTGTCGGCGCTGACGATGGTGACATCGAAGCCTTGCGCTAACGCGGCCTTGGTATAGCAGGCAATCAGGTCATCGGCTTCATAGCCCGGCAATTCGATGCACGGCACCGAAAAGGCGCGCGTTGCATCGCGGATCATCGGAAATTGCGGCTTTAAATCTTCGGGCGGCTCGGGACGATTGGCCTTATATTGGTCATACATCTCGTTACGGAAACTGCCGCCCGGTGGGTCAAGAATAACCGCCAAATGGGTCGGCCCATCGGCCTTGTCGAGCGCATCGACAAGTTTCCACAACATCGTCGTATAGCCATAAACCGCCCCCACCGGCTCGCCCCTAATGTTCGTGAGCGGCGGCAAGCGGTGATAGGCCCGGAAAATATAAGAGGAGCCATCGACGAGATAGAGATGATTCTTTTGTGCCATAAGGGCAGGCTATAGCAGGATGGTAAGCGATGCGAAGGGGGGCAACGTCTTTGACCTTCGGGGCTAAGCCGGTGTAGCCAAGAGTTGATCGCATGAGGCCTAAACAAGGGGCCTAAACAATCGGCACGGAAAGGAAGGGAAGCGGCAAAATGGGGAAAGATATTTCCTTTCGCCTGCTCCGCTGGTGCGGCCTCGCAGCGCTGGTGCTGGGCCTATGGGCGGGCATCATGCTCGCCATGCCTTTTGTCGGGCCGCAAGGACGACAGGTGGCGGTGGTCGGCGATGCGGCGCAGGCGGTGCGGGTGATTGCAGCGGCTGGCGGCGCGGTGGTCGAAGTGCGGCGCGGGGCGACGCTCGCCATTTCAAGCGACCCGGATTTCCCGCAACGGCTTTATGCCGCAGGCGCGCCGCTGGTGCTGGAAGGCAGGGTAGCGGCAGGCTGTTTCCCGCGCGCTTCGACCTCCGGCGCATAACGCGCATACCAGCTATTCGAAAACAGCCCGTCGGGATCCCAGCGGCGCTTTTCGGCGATAAAGTCCGGCAGCATCGGATAGGAGGCAAGCAATTGATCGGTGCTGTAATGAAGCTGGTAGGGCAGAAAAAAGCGGCCGCCTTGGCGGTGGGTGAGGTCGATAAGGTCGCTGGTAAGCTTGGCCATGCGCTGATTGCCCGCTGCATCGGTCGGCTGGTTGATATACAGCACCAGCGAAAACGCCTTTTGCGGCGCATAGCTTAGCGCATTATCCTCGGCATCCACCGCGCGGATCGAAGCGTTGACAAGGTTCACCTGCTGCGCTTCGAATGCCGCCCGCATCCCGTCAATAAACGGCACGATGCGGTCACGCGGCACGAAATATTCGTGCAAAATGTCGGTCTCTTTGGGGAGCGCGTCGCGCAGATAAGGAACGCTGTCGTGCATCGGATCATTGCGCGACACAAGGCAGGCCTCGCCATCGCCCATCGCCTGTGCGCGGGTGATGGTGCAGCTTTCGATGCGATGTTCGACATGTTTTTCCGCCCACCATTTGGCCGATTTGAAAAAATCGTTGCGCTTGGACAGATTGACCGTCAGCCGCCGCAATTTGGTCGAGGAAATTTCGGTGAGCGGCGCGCGCTCAAGCGCCTGATCCTCGCCATGTTTGCGATAGCTATAGACCAGCGTTTCGCGGAGCAGGTTGCCGGGCGCGGTCGATAGATGTGCATAAGTGAGGCCGATGGCCGGATCGGCTTCGATACCGGCAAAGGTTGCGGGGAAATCCTTATAGTCGATGATTGTGCGGCCGGAGCGATAGACATCGTTCGGCACCACATCCAATGTCGCATCGAGCACAATGCCGAACAGACCATAGCCGCCGATAATATGGCGGAACAGGTCGGGATTTTCTTGCCGCGAGGCGGTCACAATCCTGCCATCGGCGAGCATCACCCGCATCGACCGCAACGACCCCATCACCGCGCCCGCTTGATGGTCCATGCCATGCGCATTGACCGCTATCGACCCGCCGACGGTGAAAATATCGGTCGATTGCATGGCTTTGACCGCAAAGCGCGGATGGATTGCCTTTTGGATGTCGTGCCAAGTCGCGCCTGCGCCAACGGTGACGGTGCGCGCGGCGCTATCCAGAACAATCTTGTTCAGCCCGCGCATATCGAGCACCACGCCGCCCGCGCGGAACGCTTGGCCGCCCATACTATGCTTGGCCCCTGCCGCCGTGAGGGTGAGGCCGCTGGCCTTGGCATAGCTAAGCGCCTTGGCAATATCGGCATCGCTTTTGACCGCAACAATGCCCGCAACCGGCGTACGGTTAAGGCAGCTCGCATCATTGATGGTGCCGCCCTTCTGCGCCCATGCGGGTTCGCCTGCCACGCCCGTTGCTGCACCCGTTAGCGACGGCGGGGCGTCCAGAAACGCCCCGCAATCCTTTGGCCCTGTCGGGTCGGCGGCCAAGGGCCATGCATAAATAGTCGCGCCTGCCGCAGCCAAAGCCAGCGCCGATACGCCGATAAGCCAGCGTTTGCGGCGCGGTGACGGGCGGGCAGTTGCGGTCATATCTTCCCTTCAAGCTGTACCATAGCGGGGGCGGTATCGGCCCATGCTAGCCCGAAATTTGCCCGCAATTCAATATGGGGGAAGGCGAAAGGATATTGGCTCTAGCTATCGGCCAGCGACGGCGCGGCCGCAAATGCGCCTTTTTCCGGTGCCCCATCCGGCGCATCGCGTTCGGCCTGTTGGCGCGTCCACATTTCGGCATAAAGCCCGCGCTTGGCGAGCAATTCGGCATGGGTTCCGGTCTCGCGCACCACACCCTGTTCCAGCACAAGGATGCGGTCAGCGTCCGCGATGGTCGATAAACGGTGCGCGATGATGATGGTGGTGCGGCTTTCGGCGATGCGGTCCAGCGTCGCCTGTATTTCCGCTTCGGTGCGGCTGTCGAGCGCGGAGGTCGCTTCGTCCAGCACCAATATTGGCGGGTTTTTAAGAAGCGTGCGCGCAATTGCGATGCGCTGTTTTTCGCCGCCCGACAATTTAAGCCCGCGCTCGCCAACTTCGGTGTCATAGCCTTGCGGCAGGCTGTGGATGAAACCGGCAATCGCCGCGCCTTCTGCGGCCTGTTCAATCTGGGTCGGGGTCGCGCCTTCCCGGCCATAAGCGATATTATAGCCGACCGTGTCGTTAAACAGCACCGTATCCTGCGGCACGATGCCGATGGCCGCGCGCAAACTCGCCTGTTGCACCGCGTCAATATCCTGCCCGTCGATCAATATATGGCCCGATTGCGGGTCATAAAAACGGAATAAGAGCCGCGCGATGGTCGATTTGCCCGATCCGGACGGGCCGACAATCGCCAGCGTTTCGCCTGCGGGAACGTGGAAGCTCACGCCCTTCAAAATCTCGCGGTCCGGCTCATAGCCGAAACGCACATTGTCAAAGCGCACATCGCCCTTGCCCACCAGCAAAGGCAGTGCGCCCGGCTGATCGACAATTTCGGCAGGCGCGTCGATGAGGTTGAACATCGCGGCCATGTCGATGAGCCCTTGCCGGATGGTGCGATAGACCATGCCGAGCATATCCAAGGGGCGGAACAACTGGTTAAGCAAGGTGTTGACCACCACCACATCGCCGGTTGAAAATTGCCCTTTCGACCAACCCCATACGGTGAACGCCATCGCCCCGCCGAGCATCAAATTGGTGATGAGACTTTGCCCGACATTGAGCAGAGCAAGCGAATTTTCCGACCGCACGGCGGCTTTCGCATATTGGCGCGCGACCCACGAATAATGGCTGGTTTCCCGCTCTTCGGCGTTGAAATATTTGACCGTTTCATAATTGAGCAGGGAATCGACCGAACGCGACACGGTCTGCGTATCAAGGTCGTTCATCTCTTTACGCAAATGGTTGCGCCAATCGGTCACTTTCTGGGTGAAGAAAATATAGATGCCGACCATCACCACGGTTGCCGCCGCCAATTCCCAACTGAATTTGACGAGGAAAATGATAAGGACCACGGACAGTTCAATCGCGGTCGGCGCGATGTTGAACAATAGGAAATAGAGCATGGTGTCGATGCTCTTGGTGCCGCGCTCGATGACCTTGGTGACGGCCCCCGTGCGCCGCGACAGATGGAAGCGCAGCGACAGGCGGTGAAGATGGGCGAACACCGAACCGGCGAGGTGGACGGTGGCTTCTTGCCCCACTTTTTCGAAGATCCAGTTGCGGGCATTGTCGAACAATACCCCGCTGAACCGCGCGAGCGCATAGCTTGCGACCAGACCAATGGCGAGGAGAACCGCCGGCTCCATCCCCGGCTTCATCCGGTCGATGGCCGCACCGAACAGGAAGCCCATGCTGATCTGCACCGTCTTGGATGCCAGCACCAGCAACATCGCGCCGACGATGCGCAATTTAAGGTCGGGGCGGCCTTGCGGCCATAAATAGGGCAGGAACCGCCGCAGCGTGGCAAAGCCTGCTTCGTCGGGGGTTGCTGTAGGGTCAGCGATGCTGTGATGCGGTCCCGCCATCGGCTTCATATAAGCCATATCCGCTTAATCCCAAGGGGATGGGCGGGGATTATTCTGCCGCGACCCGCGCGCTATTTTTGGCGGCGTCCCGTGCGGCGGCCATATCGTCATAAATGGCCGACAGGGTGGTAAAGCCGCCGCCCAGTTCGTCGCGGAACCAGGTGAGGACGGTGCGGATCGTATCGTTGAACGCCTTCAATTCGGCATCATCGCGGACATAAGGCGTATGGCCCGCGACCAGAGAGGGGCTGTGATAGGTCAGCGTGAAGATGCGCTGGCCCTGGTCATGGAGCGCGCGCAACAGGCGGCATTGTTCCTGCGCGCTTACGCCTTCGGGGGTTAATCGCGCGCGGCTCACCAACCCCGACCGTGCGAGCGCGCCGACCAGATGGAGTTGCTTGGCGCGCACATTGTCGAACATGGTAGCAAAGGCCGGACCCAATCCCGACGCCGCGCCCGAAAAGCCTACGGTCAGCGGGATTTCGAGCAAAGTCTGTGCTTCATCAAGCCAGAAAGGCTGGTCCGGTGTCCCGCAATAATCGGGACCGCCATCGGCGGCAAAGCTGGTGTGCGGCACATGGCTGCAATCAATTTTATAGCCGAGGTCCGCAATCACTTCGGCCACAACCGGGCCAAAGCCATAACGGCCCGCCTTGAAAATGGTGGGCGCGGTGCCGAAGGACTGGGTGATGGCCCGATGCAGCGTTTCAATCTTGGCGCGCTGTAAGGCGGGCGGCAGGTTGCACAAATAGCTATTGTCGCGCGTGACATCCTCGTCATGCGGCGGGTTGACCCACGGGTGAAGCTGGGTGCCGATTTCGGCGCGCCCTTCGCGCTGCATCGCGCCCAGATAGGCGACCGAGTCCGGATCGACCGCAATCGGATAGTCGATGACATAAGTGGGGATGACGCCAAGATCATCGTAAATAGCGTGCGCGGCACATTGCTGGGTCATCGACGAAGTGGCCTGATTGGCGCGCGAAAAGGGCTGCGTCCAGTCAAACTCTTCTTCGGCATCGACGACTATGGCGAGTTGCGGCGTGCGCACATTTCCCCCTTAACAGGTTCAAAAGCAAAGGGGGCCGACTTGCGTCTTGTCCCCGATTTTCGACCCTATAACGCCCACCGGTTGCTTGGTCGTTAACATCCATAATGTAACGCGGGCGGGGCGCGCGGGCAATGGCGCATTAACCTGTGTAAATCAAAAGCCTAAGGGAAAACCGCTCCGTGAGGGTGCCAGAACCGACAAGGATGGGAGTCATCGTCTTATCGAACAGAAACCGCGGGAGGGGTGTCAAACATCCGGTTTCTCTATGCGCCAAGCAAGAACGATCATTGGGTTTGCCTTGCCGGTCCTGACGCTTTCAAGAATAACTCAACTCATTTAATTGACAATAGGCCGATGCGGCCTTTTCTGCGGCTTTGCGACCAGAGGAACGGCCTGCGCGACCAGTCGAGCGAGGGCGCGGGCCCGCCCTTTCAAATCCGTTTCAACCGACCGGTGTCGGATCGATTTTGTCCGCCAAAGTGATTCGGTCCAGCACCGATGCGGTTTCGTCGCGCACTTGCAGCATCAGGCTGCGCAAGCGGCAGACATCTTCGGCCACGCAATTTTTGCATTTTTCATGGGCATAGCGGCTCGCGCATGGCACGAGGGCGAGCGATCCGCGCGTCAGCCGCACAATATCGCCATAGCTGATATCGACCGCAGGCAGTGCCAGCTTATAGCCGCCATCGCGCCCGCGAAACGACAGAACAATGCCCTCGCGGCTCATTTCGGACAGGATAACGGTCAGGAATTTGGCCGGAATATTCTGTTTTTCCGAAATTTCGGCGAGCGGCACCGGGTCGCTGCGATCGACCTGATCGGCCAGATGCTGGAGCGCGCGAATGGTGTAGCGGGTTTTTTGCGACAACATTGTTCGACGAACCTCGTATCGGGCCTTGGGACGCAAGGCAGCCTGAACGGATGGCCTTATGCCGCCTGCACAGCCTCATAGGACAGGGCTGGACAGAGCATCAGACCGGCGGAACAGCCTCAACAAAATCGGTTGAGATTTAACACGCGCCTAGTGCGGCGCATCCCCAACGTCAAGCCGCGCGGATTTTACAAATTCACATAGTTCACACGCTAACCGCTTTTATTTCCACATCTGTATGCGCTTTTTCCATCCTGTGGCGGGTTTCGCCTTGCCCGACAGACAAAATAAACGTGGGCATAGCCTGTCTGCCGATTTCCTACCCGTCAAGCCGCCTGTGCAAAACGAGAATAGGGGGGATGAAGGCCGGATTTTGGACCTTTTTTACTTGGGCTTTGGGGGGCATCTCTGTATAGAATCCGCATGAGCGATACGAACGATAAAACCACCCCCGAAAATCCCCAAAATCCGGCTGCTTCAGGCAATTATGGCGCCGAAAGCATCAAGGTGCTGAAAGGCCTTGATGCGGTGCGCAAACGCCCTGGCATGTATATTGGCGATACCGATGACGGTTCGGGCCTCCACCATATGGTGTTCGAGGTATCGGATAACTCGATTGACGAAGCCTTGGCGGGCCATGCCGACCATGTGCTGATCCAGCTCAACCCCGACGGTTCGGTGTCGGTCGAAGATAATGGCCGCGGGATTCCGGTTGGCATCCACCCCGAAGAAGGGATTTCCGCCGCCGAGGTCATCATGACCCAGCTTCACGCGGGCGGGAAATTTGAAAATACCACCGAAGGCAATGCCTATAAGGTATCGGGCGGCCTCCACGGCGTCGGTGTGTCGGTGGTGAACGCGCTCAGCGAATATCTGGAACTGACCGTATGGCGCGAGGGCAAGGAGCATTGGATGCGCTTCCGTCATGGCGATGCCGAAGCGCCGCTCGCGGTGCGCGGCGATGCGCCAATGGTGGACGGCAAACCGAAGCGCGGCACCCGCGTGACCTTCCTTGCATCGACCGACACGTTCAAAAATGTCACCGAATTCGACTTTGAAAAGCTGGAGCATCGCTATCGCGAACTCGCCTTCCTCAATTCGGGCGTGCGCATATTGCTTGCCGATAATCGCGGCGAAGATCCGGTTAATCATGACCTGTTTTACGAAGGCGGGATTGCGGCGTTCGTCAATTATCTCGACCGCAACAAGACCAAGATCATCCCCGATCCGGTCGCGATTTCGTCCGAGCGCGATGGCGTCGGCATCGACGTCGCGCTCGAATGGAATGACAGCTATTATGAAAATGTGCTGTGCTTCACCAATAATATCCCGCAGCGCGATGGCGGCACCCATTTGGCGGCGTTCCGCGCGGCCTTGACCCGCACGCTCAACAATTATGCGGAAAAGTCGGGGATGCTCAAAAAGGAGAAGGTCAACCTTACTGGCGACGATATGCGCGAAGGCTTGACCGCGATTGTGTCGGTCAAATTGCCCGACCCCAAATTCTCCTCGCAGACCAAGGATAAGCTGGTGTCGTCCGAAGTGCGCCAGCCTTTGGAAAGCCTGATGGCCGACAAGCTCGCCGAATGGCTCGAAGAAAATCCCGCGCACGCCAAATCGGTCGTGCAAAAGATTATCGACGCCGCCGCCGCCCGCGAAGCGGCGCGCAAGGCGCGCGATTTGACCCGCCGCAAGGGGGTGATGGATATTGCTTCGCTCCCCGGCAAGCTTGCCGATTGTCAGGAACGCGATCCGGCCAAGTCCGAACTGTTCCTCGTCGAAGGCGACTCCGCAGGCGGCTCGGCCAAACAGGGCCGCGACCGCCATTATCAGGCGATTTTGCCGCTCAAGGGCAAGATCCTCAATGTCGAACGCGCGCGGTTTGACCGCATCATTTCCTCGAAGGAAGTCGGCACGCTTATCCAGGCGATGGGCACCGGTATCCGCGACGAGTTCAACATCGAAAAATTGCGCTACCACAAGATCGTCATCATGACCGACGCCGACGTTGACGGCGCGCATATCCGCACCTTGTTGCTGACCTTCTTCTATCGCCAGATGCCGGAAATCGTCGAAGGCGGCTATCTCTACATCGCCCAGCCGCCGCTCTATAAAGTGGCCAAGGGGCGCAGCGAGGTTTATTTGAAGGATGATGCCGCGCTCGATCAATATCTGGTCGATGCCGGGATTGATGCGCTGCGGCTCGATACGGCGGGCGGCCCGCGTTCGGGCAATGATTTGCGCGACCTGATCGACCATGCGCGGCGGATGCGCAACCTCATGCGCTATGTCCCGCGCCGCTATGATGGGGGACTGATCGAGGCGCTGGCGATCAACAGCGCGCTAGATCCCGATGCCAGCGATGCCGCGCGCGATACCGCTTTGGACAAGGTCGCCACCTGGCTCACCGCCGCCGATAGCGAAGCGCGCTGGTCGGCGCGTCGCACCGAAAGCGGGGGCTATCATCTCGAACGGTTGTGGCGCGGCGTGACCGACCATCACCCGATCGAAGCCGCTTTTCTTGGCTCGCAGGAAGCGCGTCGCCTCCATGCGCTCGCCACCGAACGCGCGGCAGATTATGACCGCGTCTCCAAGCTGGTGCGCCTCTCTGCCGCAGCGGTCGCTGCCGAAAAGGCAGCCGAAGCGGCCAATGCGGACAATCTTGCCGAAGATGCCGATGGCCTTGACGATGCCGCGATGGCCGCTGTCGATGATGCCAAGGGCGTTATCGTCACCCGCCCGAGCGAATTGCTGGAAGCGATCTTCGCGTCCAGCCGCAAGGGGCTGTCGGTGCAACGCTATAAGGGGCTGGGCGAAATGAATGCCGAACAGCTTTGGGAAACCACGCTCGACCCCGCCAACCGCTCGCTGTTGCAGGTCGAGGCCGAACAGGCCGACGTCGCGGACGAAATCTTCACCCGCCTGATGGGTGACGAAGTCGAACCACGCCGCGACTTCATTCAGGATAATGCGCTCAACGTCGCCAATCTCGACGTGTGAGGGGCGGATGTTTCCTTATCTCCGTTAGCCCTGAGCCTGTCGAAGGGCGTGGCGCGATACGGCACCCCGTGCTTCGACAAGCTCAGCACTAGCGGATTTGGGGAAGGGTAAGAATCCCTGACGCATAGGGAGAAGGTCCGAAAATCCCCGAACGGTTTGGGGAACGGGCGTGCGCACTAACGGGTTTCGGGCAAGGCCCACAAAGGTTTTCATAAGGAACGGATGATAGCGGGGCGTGACGGCACGGATTGAAATCGGGACAGAGCGGGGCGGGGCGTCCGTTCATATGGATGTCGAGGAATTGCTCGCCACCCGTTTGCTTGTGCAGGGCAATTCGGGGTCGGGCAAGTCTCATCTGCTGCGCCGTATCTTGGAAGAAAGCGCGCATCTCGTTCAACAGGTGGTGATCGACCCCGAAGGCGATTTTGCCAGCCTTGAAGACGCGTTCGGCCATGTCGTGGTGCAGGCCGATACCTATAATGAGCGCGAAATCGGGCGGATTGCAGCCCGCATCCGCGAACATCGCGCGTCGGTCGTGTTGAATCTTGAAGCCCTCGACGTCGAAGCGCAGATGAATTGCGCGGCGAGTTTCCTGAACGCCTTGTTCGATGCGCCGCGCGACCAATGGTATCCTGCACTGGTGGTGGTCGATGAAGCGCAACTCTTCGCGCCCGCGGCGGCTGGCGAAGTGTCGGACGCGGCGCGCCGCACCAGCCTGTCGGCGATGACCAACCTGATGTGCCGTGGCCGCAAGCGCGGCCTTGCCGGGATTATCGCGACGCAGCGGCTTGCGAAATTGGCGAAAAACGTCGCCGCCGAGGCGAGCAATTTCCTCATGGGCCGCACCTTTCTCGACATTGATATGGCGCGCGCGGCGGACCTGCTCGGCATGGAGCGGCGACAGGCGGAACAGATACGCGACCTTGAACGCGGCAGCTTTATCGGGCTTGGCCCAGCCGTCTCGCGTCGTCCGGTGGCGGTGAAAATCGGTGCGGTCAAAACCGCGTCCAAGCTTGGCGCGCACGGGCTGTTGCCGGTGCCGCAGATGGAATCGGGCGAGGTCCGCACCATGCTCTTTGCCGAACTGGAAGAAGAAGCGCCGCCGCCGCGTGTTGACCCCAAGCCACCGGTCGTGCCGGCCGATGATCTCATCCGGCAACTCGCCGCCTCTGCCGACACACCCGCAACGCCCGACGCGCCGCAGGAAGCGGGTATCGACCCCGACGCGATGGCCGCGGGCATATCGGACATATTGGCCGATATGCTGGCCGATCCCGACAGCATCCACCAGAATCAGGCAACGCTCTATCAGGATTTTTCGGTGCGTTGCCGGATGCGCAAAATGGTCAAAGCGCCGCTTGACCTTGCCGGATTCCGCAGGCGTTTTGCGCTCGCGCGCGCCGGGATATTTGACCCTGAAGCCGACCAATGGCGCGATTTGCTGGGGGTTGCCGACCGGCTACCCGAAGATATGCTCGCCCCCTTCGCGCTTATCGCCAAGGCCGCGATGGAAGAAGCGCCCTGCCCCGAAGACGCCGCCTTGGGCGCGGTCTATGGCACAAGCTCACCCGGCCGCATCCGCCGCCTTATCGACTATATGGAACGCCAAGGTGCCATTGTCGTGCGCACCGACTTCGGCGGCCGCCGCGCAATCGTGGTGCCCGATTTAGGGGTGAGCACGGGGAGTGAATTGGTGGAGTGAGGGGGGCGTAAGGTTAGTCCTGAGAGCCCAAAAAACTCCGCTAGTCCTGAGCTTGTCGAAGGACGCATATAATGCAAGCGCAATACTGATAGACGCCCTTCGACAAGCTCAGGGCTAGCGGGTTTGGGGGCGGTCAGAGAAGGTTATGGCTTCGGGCCTCCCTTGCTTTTCGCCAATGCCGAAACCAAATCCCAATCCCCGGCGATCAGCGCCTCTTTCTTGGCACGTGACCAGCCTTTGACCTGGCGTTCGGCCTGTTTGGCCTCTTCGCGGGTGAGGAAATATTGGGACCAGACGAGCGTAACCGGACGGCGTTTATAGGTATAGCCTTTGACCCATCCGCTTTGATGCTGGGCGATGCGCTGTTCCAGATTGTCCGTGTGACCGACATAATAATGACCGTCCGCGCAGCGCAGCATATAGGTCCAGAAATACATCCGTCATACGCTCCCTATAGATACCACTCGCCTATCAAAAAACTCCGTTATTCCTGAGCTTGTCGAAGGACGTGCATTAGTATTGCGCCTGCCTTACCCCCGCCCTTCGACAAGCTCAGGGCTAGCGGTATGGGGAGAGCGCGCGTCATTTTGTTCAAAACGGCACTTCGTCGTCGAGATCATTGTCGAAGGGGGAGCCGCCGCCTGAACCGCCGCCGAAATCATTGCCGCCCTGGTTCCAGCCGCCTCCCGACGAACCGCCGCCATATTGGCCGCCGCCGCCAGAGCCGCCACCCGACTGGCCGCCGCCCCAACCGTCATTGCTGCGGCCACCGCCGCCGCCGCCCGATGCGCCGTCGAGCATGACGAGTTTACCGTCAAAGCCGCCGACCGAAATTTCGGTGCTGTAACGGTCATTGCCGGACTGGTCCTGCCATTTGCGGGTGCGCAACTGGCCTTCGAGATAGACTTTGGAGCCTTTGCGCAGGAAGCGTTCGGCGACGCTGATCAGGCCGTCCGATTGCAGGACGACGCTATGCCATTCGGTGCGTTCTTTGCGCTCGCCGGTATTGCGGTCTTTCCAGTTTTCGGACGTGGCGACGCGCAAATTGGCAATCTTGCCGCCATTGGCAAAGCTTTTGACTTCGGGGTCCGCCCCCAAATTGCCGACCAATATGACCTTGTTGACGCTGCCTGCCATTACGCTCTCCGAAACTATTGAAGCGCGTGTCCTAGCCCAGCGGGCGGCGTCGGGCAATAAGCGCGATGCGCTTTATCCAAGCCCGAACCACACCGCCACCCAATAGGTCAGCCCCGCCGCGAGATAGGCGAGCGCGAACAGGTAAACGACCATGAAGGTGGTCCATTTCAAACTGTTGGTTTCGCGCCGCGTGACGGCGATGGTCGAGATGCATTGCGGTGCAAATACGAACCAGGCGAGGAAGGCCAGCGCGGTCGCCAGACTCCATTCGCTGCCTAATTTTTCGCCGAGGCTGAGATTGAGTTTTTCTTCGTCATCGCCCGCGTCAATCGAATTGGCGGTTGCGAGTGCGGCCACCGCGACTTCGCGCGCGGCCATGGCGGGGACGAGCGCGAGCGCAATATCTTCGTTAAAGCCGATCGGCTCGACCAAAGGCTCCAGCGTAGTCGCGATGCGTCCGGCGACCGAATAGCGCACCTGCGACATTTCGCTGCCATCGGGCGCTTTGGGGAAGCTCAACAGCGCCCACAGCACGATGGTGGTGAAGAAAATGATCGTGCCCGCGCGTTTCAGGAACAAGGCCGCGCGCTGCCACAGGCCGATGGCGACGTCCTTGGGCGAGGGCATTTGATAGCGCGGCAATTCCATCATCAGCCCCGCCGCATCGCCCTTGGTCACGGTGCGGCGCAGCGCCCATGCGACAATCATCGCGCCGATAATGCCGCTAATATAGAGGCCAAATAGCACAAGCCCTTGGAGGCCGACACCGACGCCCACCGACCGCGCCGGAATGAACGCACCGATGATGAGCGTGTAAACGGGAAGCCGCGCCGAACAGGTCATCAGCGGGGCGATAAGGATGGTGGTGAGCCGGTCCTTGGGGTCGGCAATCGCGCGCGTCGCCATAATCCCCGGAATTGCGCAGGCAAAACTCGACAGGAGCGGGATGAAGCCGCGTCCCGACAGGCCGACCTTGGCCATCAGTCCGTCCATGAGGAAAGCCGCGCGGGTCATATAGCCCGATGCTTCCAAAATCAGGATGAACAGGAACAGGATCAGAATTTGCGGCAGGAAAACGATGACCGACCCGACGCCCGCAATCACCCCATCGACGATGAAGGAGCGGATCAGCTCCCACGGCAAAGCGCCGATGAGCGGGCCGAGATTGGCGCGGATAAAATCGGGGGCGAGCCATTCGCCTGCGGTCGCACCGAGCCACTCCATGCCGCCTTCGATCCAGCCGATTGGTGCTTCGGACCAGGCGAATACCGCTTGGAACATCACAAACATCAGCGCGAGCAGGATCAAGGTTCCTGCGACCGGGTGCAAAAGGATTTTGTCGACGCGGCTGGTATTGGCGCGCGCATGGCCTTCGGAGGTCGTCGCGGCATCGGCAATTTTGCGTGCCTGAAGCCGCAACGCGCGGTCGCGCAGCACACCGGTTTCGACCGGCATATCCGCAACTGGCATATCTGCGGCAGTACCGTCTGAAACAGGATGCGCGGCCTGCGGCGTGACCGAGCGCAGCACACCATCGACCGCTTCCAGCAAGTCTTCCAAGCCCCGCCGCCGCACCGCGACGGTCGGCACCACCGGCACGCCAAGGTCGGCGGACAATCGCTCTATGTCGAAACGCATGCCGTCGCGGGTCGCCATGTCCATCATGTTGAGCGCGACCACGGTGGGCAATTTCTGGTCGATCAGTTCCAGCGCAAAACGCAAATGATTGTCGAGGTTCGACGCATCGAGGACGAGGATCAGCGCGTCGGGGCGGCGCTCGCCTTCCTGTGTGCCAAGCACGACATTGCGCGTAACGGCTTCGTCGGGGCTGGCGGGGGTCAGGCTGTAGCTGCCGGGCAGATCGACCAGTTCCATCGGGCGGCCGTCGCTGAACACCGCGCGCCCGCCTTTGCGTTCGACCGTGACGCCCGGATAGTTGGCGATTTTCTGCCGCGCGCCGGTGAGCGCATTGAACAGCGAGCTTTTGCCCGCATTGGGATTGCCGACAAGCGCGACGAGCGGAGCAGCGGCGCTCATAACGTCACCTCGACGTCGATGATGGCAGCATGGGCGTGGCGCACAATCACATCCATCCGCCCGACACGGATCGCCAACGGGTCGCGTGAAAACAGGCTGCCGCGATAGAGCGGTTCGACGTCCGCGCCTTCGATCAGGCCGAGTTCGCGCAAGCGGCGACCTTCGGCTTCACCAAGCCGGTGCCAGTCGATGTTGAGAATGATGGCACGGGTGCCGAGCGGGAGGGTATCGAGAGTTTGGGTCACCGGAATATTAAAGCGCCATTTGCAAATGATTATCACTATCTAGAGTTGCCGCTTAGCATATCCAGCGCAAAATGAAAGGTCCGTAAGCGCAGGAAAAGCGTTAAACCCCCGGATAGCGTAGTCGCCCGATGAAGCGCGACAGGCTGGGCAAATGTTCGGTGCGCTGCAAAAACTGGAACTTGGCTTTTTCAAAACTCATCACATTGTCGATGCGGCGACCGACAAAAGCCCTTGTTTCGGCTTGGTTTTCGCTGTCGTCATTGATGAGGACAGCGAGCGTTGCCGCATAAATCGACCCCAGCATCGCGCGCTTGGTATAATGGTTATAATCGGTCGCGGTGTCGCCAGCGAGCCGCCACATCACGTCGGCGGTGCGCCAGCCCCATTGGAGCGCGCGCGGTGCGTTGAGCGGCATCGCTTCAATCGCCAGCGCACGGCGCAGCGATTCGCGGTTTTGCGAAAGCAGGTCGATACGACATTCGACCAACTGGCGGATGCGTTCGCGAATCTTCATCTTGGCGAGCGCGTCGGCGGGTAAGCGCCGCGCCATTTCCGCGTCCATGCTCCCGATCCAGGCGTCGATCAGGTCCATCGGGTCAATGCGCTTGCCATCGCCGTTAAAGGCGAGGGTGGCGAGATCTTGATCGACCTGATGCGCGCGGGCGGCATTGACCACCGCCTCCTTGCCCCAGCCGTCAAAAGCGGCCTCCTGCGCGATATGCGGTGCAAGAAAGCTGCGGATTTCCGCAAGGGTCGGGTCGGCGGGGAGCATAGTTGAATCAGCCATACGGCCAGTCTTACGCCTTTTCGGGCGCGCGCACCAGCACTAGGGCCACCGCAACCATGATTGTGCCGGCAAGCTCCATCGGCCCCATGCTTTCGCCGAAAGCCAGCCATCCGGCAATGCCCGCAATGGCGGGCTGGAGGAGTAAGGCAAGGCCGACGATGAGCGGCGAAAAATGCGGCAGCGCATAGATGAGCAGGCCTTGGCCCATCACCTGACTGGTAATCGCAAGGATGATGAGCGGGGTCCAGTTGGACGGCATGATCTGCTCGCCCATCAGATGCGCTGCGAACAAGAGCGGCAGCACGCTCACGCTGGTCGAAATCGCCAGCACCGCCCAGCTGCCCAAACTGCCGCGCGCGCGCTGCATCGCAATCACATAGCCGGTATAAAGCACGCCCGCGAGCAGCGAGAGCATATCGCCGAGCAGATAGTCGGGTGAAACTTCATAGCTTTGCCCCATGAGGATCGCGCTCCCCGCAAAGGCAAGGCCGATGGCGAGTCCCTGTTGCTTGCCCGGCAAATGCCGCGCGAGGATGATGCCGTAAACGACAAGGAGCAGGCTCGCAAAATTGCCGAACAAGGTGGCATTGGCAAGCTTGGTCAGCAAAATGCCGCTATGCCATGACGCCAGATCTGCGGAGAAAAACAGCCCGCCCACTATGATCGTGCCGATAAGGGCAGGCGATAATTTCCCCGTCTTTTCGCCTGATTTCCACACGAGCAGCCACAAGATCGGCGCGGCGAGCAGCATCCGCCAGAAGGCGGTCGCGGTCGGACCACTATCCGAAAAGCGCACGAGGAGACCGCCAAAGGCCAGCAGGATATTGGAACAAATCAGCGCGGCAAAAGCACGGCCTTTCGGACGGGGAAGCTGTAGCTCTACCGCCGATAGGTTTTCTTTTGCGACTGAACTTGTTTTCGCCATGCCGCCGCCCTAGCTCATGCTTTCCTTGGGCGCTAACCAAAAACATCGCGCCCTGTCATAAGCGGAGTTTATCATCTTATGCCCGGTCTTTATGATCCTGTCCGTCTCGGCGCGATTGAAGCGCCCAACCGTATCCTGATGGCCCCGCTCACACGCGGGCGCGCGACCGTTCCGGGGTTCATCCCCAATGATGTGATGCGGCTTTATTATGAACAGCGTGCGGGTGCGGGCCTTATCATCAGCGAAGCAACCGGCATTTCACAGGAAGGACTGGGCTGGCCCGCAGCGCCCGGCATCTGGACCGACGCGCAGGTCGAAGGCTGGAAGCCGATTGTCGAAGCGGTCCACAAGGCGGGCGGGCGCATCATGATGCAGCTTTGGCATATGGGCCGCGTGGTCCATTCCAGCTTCAACGAAGGCCGCGCCGGTGTGTCGGCCTCCGCCACCACCGCGCCCGGCCATGCGTGGACGCCGACCGGCAAACAGCCTTATGAACAGGCGCGCGCTTTGCCCTTGGCCGAAATCCCGCGCGTGATTGCCGATTATGTCCATGCGGCGGAAAACGCCAAAAAGGCTGGCTTTGACGGGGTGCAATTGCATGGCGCCAATGGCTATCTGATCGACCAGTTTTTGCGCGACAACAGCAATTTGCGCGACGATGATTATGGCGGCCCAATCGAAAACCGCATCCGCTTGCTCGGCGAAGTGACCGAAGCGTTGATCGGCGTGTGGGGCGCGGACCGCGTCGCGGTGCGCCTCTCCCCCAATGGCGACACGCAAGGGGTGGATGACAGCGATCCCGAAGCTTTGTTCACCGCCGCGGCCGCCAAGCTCGATAGTCTTGGCATCGCCTTCCTCGAATTGCGCGAGCCGGGGCCGGATGGTACGTTCGGCAAAACCGATGTCCCCAAGCAAAGCCCCGCGATCCGCAAGGTCTTCCACCGGCCACTGGTGCTGAATTCGGACCTTGATGCGGCGCAAAGCCAAGCCTTGCTTGATGAAGGCCGTGCCGACGCGGTCAGCATTGGCCGCCCGTTCATCGCCAATCCCGATCTGGTCGAGCGCTTGCGCGACGGCGCCCCGCTCAACGCAGAAAAGCCGCAAAACTGGTATTTATTCGAGCATCCGGAACAGGGCTATACCGATTTCCCGACATTGGCGGAGTTGGCTGTCGCCGCGAAATAACCCGTAAAAAGCGGTATTAAACGGACTGGCGACGTGCGCGCCAGTCCGCTGCGCTTTGTCCCCAATTATCGACGCGATAATCCTGTAAGGGCACGGGCAATTGCGTAGGCCCGCGATTGGTCGCGCCGAGCCGCTCGGCCAAGCGGATCGAGCCGATATTGTCGGGGTGGATGGTGTGCATCACATCCTCCCAGCCCAATATATCGACTGCATAATCCATCGAGGCTTTGGCCGCTTCGAGCGCATAGCCTTTGCCCGCAAATTCTTTGGCGAGGCCCCAACCGATTTCATTGCCGGGCCAGCCTTCCGGGGTCCACGGCCCGATGCGCCCGACCCAGCGGCTGGTGTCGCGCTCGATTACCGAAAACATCGACCAGCCGGTTACCTGCCACGCGCCGACCAGCGCGCAGAATAAGCGCCATGATTGCGAACGCTCCATCGCCCCGCCGATAAACTCCATCGTTTCCGTGTCGGCGCACATGGCGGCAAAAGCGTCAAAATCCTGCGCTTCGGGGACGCGCAGGATCAGCCGGTCGGTGAACAGGATAGGGCTGCCAGTGCTGGACATCGGGCGGCTTAAATCCCGAACTGTTCGCGAAGGCCAAGCATTGCGATCGCCGCCTTGGCTGCCTCGCCGCCCTTGTCCTTCTGGCCCTTGTCAGCGCGCACCAGTGCTTGTTCTTCATTTTCGACCGTGAGGATGCCGTTACCGACCGCGATGCCGTCCATCGACAGCGCCATCAGCCCGCGCGCGCTTTCGTTCGAGACAATCTCGAAATGATAGGTTTCGCCGCGGATGACGACGCCGATGCCGACAAAGCCGTCATATTTATGGCTCTCCGCCGCCATCGCCACCGCGCCGGGGATTTCGAGCGCGCCGGGGACGGTGATGGTTTCATGCGTGTGACCGGCAGCCTCCAGCGCACTGCGCGCGCCGTCGATCAGCATGTCGTTCAAATGGTCGTAAAAGCGGGCTTCAACGATAAGGAAATGGGCCATGATTTTGGTCTTTCTGTCGCAGCTAAACTACCCGTTCGTGCTGAATAGGCCGAAGGCCGTATCGAAGCATTTGGTATAAACCAAACCCTTCGATACGCGCCTATAAAGGCGCTACTCAGGGCGAACGGTTGAGGGAAGCAATATTTACAAATTTTCCGGAATCGGCTGTTCGCCCACCACCTGCAAGCCATAGCCTTCCAGCCCCACAACATTGCGGTGCGAATTGGACAGGAGGATCATGTCCGATACGCCAAGGTCCGCCAAAATCTGTGCGCCGATGCCATAGTTGCGCAGCTCGCTTTCTTCGGGCTTTTTGCGCGCAATATGGTTTTGCAAGGTCACGCTGTCATTGGGCATCAGCACCACGACCAACCCCGCGCCCGCATCGCCAATCGCTTTCATCGAGCGTTGGAGCGCGCGTTTGCGCGGGCCGCTTTGGCCCAGCACATCGTCGAACACCGACATGGCGTGCATCCGCACCAAGGTCGGCTGGTCTTCGATGATATGGCCTTTCTGGAGGACCACATTGGTCGACCCGTCCACCTTGTTGCGATAAGTCATCGCGCGCCAATCGCCGCCATAATCGGAGGTGAAATCGCTCTCGCTGACCTTTTCAACGAGATGGTCATAGCGCATCCGATATTCGATTAAATCGCGGATCGTTCCCATTTTGAGATTATGCAGGCGGGCAAAGGCGACGAGATCGTCCATCCGCGCCATCGTGCCGTCATCCTTCATAATCTCGCAGATAACCGACGAAGGGTTGAGGCCAGCAAGGCGCGAAATATCGACGCCCGCTTCGGTATGGCCAGCGCGCACCAGCACGCCGCCGTCGCGCGCGATAAGCGGAAAGACATGGCCCGGCGTCACAATATCGTCGCGGCCACGCGTGGGGTCGATTGCGACACCGACAGTGCGCGCGCGGTCGTGCGCCGATATGCCGGTGGTGACGCCCTCGCGCGCTTCGATCGAGGTCGTGAAGGCGGTTTCAAACTGGGTGCCATTGGCCTGACTCATCAGTTGCAAGCCCAGTTCTTCGGTGCGCTTCTTGGTGAGCGTCAGGCAGATAAGCCCGCGGCCATGCGTCGCCATGAAGTTGATCGCGGCAGGGGTCGCCATCTGCGCGGGGATGACCAAATCGCCTTCATTTTCGCGGTCTTCATCATCGACAAGGATGAACATGCGGCCATTGCGCGCTTCTTCGATAATCTCTTCGATGGGGACGAGCACGGGGCTGTCATCGCTGTCGAACAGGTAAGTTTCGAGCTTGCGCAAGGTTTCGGCGGTCGGGTTCCAGTCCGGCTGGTCAAGGTCGCGCAACGTATTGGCATGAAGCCCCGACGCACGCGCCAGCCCGGAACGCGACATCCCGCCTTCGGTCACCAAACGGCGGACTTTTTCGATTAAGGTGGTGGACATTTTGATGTTATCCTCGAGCAAAAGAGCGCGGCGAAATTAGCAAAATTTACACCTAAAGCGCGGTTCGGGAGGGCTTGTTTCACATTGAAATGTGATTGTCAACTGGAGGAATCACATTGGCAAAAAGACTCCCTCTCCCCTTGTGGGAGAGGGTTGCAAGGACTTGGCAGCTTGCTGCCTATGTCCGCGCTGGGTGAGGGGTAAGCGATTGCTTAAGCAATCGCGCGAGGCTTTGCCTCGCATCACCCTCATCCAACTTCGCCTAGGCTCCTTCGTCGCCAAGGCTACATATCCTTCTCCCATCAAGGGAGAAGGTTTGCGGGCCCTTGCGCCTCATGGTGCCCTCGCCCCTCACCGCGCCCTTGCGGCCAGCATCACAATCTCCGCCAGCAATTGCCGCAGCAGAACCCCGCCCGCCGTACCGGACGCTTTTATCGCTTGCTCTGCTTCATAGAGCCTTGTTTCGATGCGCGATAATTTGCTGGCGTCCCAAAGGCCGAGTTGCGCTTTGATGGCGGGTTTGTCTTTCCAGAAGATGCTGCGCGTGGATTCGACGACCGCATGGGGGCTGGTGCCGCGTTCGACTTCGGCGCGCAGGCCTGCGAGCATTTGCACGCGGATGGCGAGTGCGCGGATCAAGCGGATTTCATTGACGCCGGTCGCGTCCATGCGCGTCAGCATGGGCTGCAACAGTCGCGCCTTGCCGCCCAAGGTCACGTCAATTGCCTCGCCAATATCTTCTTCCAAGGTTTCCGCGCCGAGTTTCTGCAAGGTGCCGTGCGTGACCTCCTGCACATTGTCGGGTCCGGCATCGAGATAGAGCGCGATTTTTTCCAGCTCATTGGCAACCAACGTGCGGTCATTGGCGACCATGCTGCCGATCATGCGCGCAACATCGGGGCTGGCCCACACATGTTTTTCCTGCGCGATGCCCTGAACAATGCCGACAATATTGCGGTCATCGGGCATGTAGCTGATGCAGGCGCGGGCGAGAGGGCTGTCATCGACCAGTTTCAGCAATTTGGCCTTGGGGGTGAGCGCCCCCGCAATCGCGACCACCGGATTGCCCGCGACTTCGGCTTGCAGCAACGCCGTCACCGCATCGACCATATTGTCGCCGCTGGTTTCGACCGTCACGCGGATATAGCGCGCGCCGCCGAACAGCGAGATGGACGCCGCTTCCGACGCGAGCAAAGCGGGGTCTTCCTTCAATTTGCTGCTGGTCAAATCGACCCGTTCGGCGTCCGGCCCCATCGCGCTTTCGAGCGCGCGGAACAAAGTCCGGCTCCCCGCCTCATCCTCGCCCGCGAGCAGGTAAAAGCGGATGGATGGGTCGGGATTACCAAGCAAACGCGCCATTTCTTCGGGTTTGATGCGGGTCATATCAAAAAATCCTCCCCTGCAAGGGGAGGGGGCAGCACGCAGTGCTGGCGGAGGGGTGTCGTGCTATCGAGAGGGCATCACCCCTCCGTCTTGCGCTGGCGCGCAATCCACCTCCCCTTGCAGGGGAGGATGCTGGGGAGGATGAAAGGGGGTTTTGCCCGATTAGAAAAAACCGATAGTCCTGAGCTTGTCGAAGGACGGTGTGCAGCAAGGAGGGGCGCCCTTCGACAAGCTCAGGACTGCGGGACATATACATGCACCGGGTCATTGGCGGATCACTGACAGATCACTGGCGGGTCGGCGCAGGGGACAGGGGGGCAGGCGGCAGAGGCGCAGGCGTTAATGGTGTTGCGGCCGGTTCGGTCGATGTGCCGTGGCGCGCGGCGAACAAAGCGAGACGCGAGACGATCTGGTCTGACAATAGGCCCGCGAGCCGTTCCAGCGCGCTGTCTTCGGCGGCGATGGTGGCATATTCGCTGCCGACCACATCAATCCCGGCATCGACCGTCGCCGACTGGTCGAGCAGCACGACATTGGTTGCGGTATCGACCAACTGGTAGCGCGCGCGCAAGGTGCGGCGCTCGCGCGTGACGGCGGCGTCGCGGCGGATACCGAAGCCGGTAATATCGTCATCCAGCTTCACATCGAGCCGGTAGCGCGTCTGGCGGTTATCGCCTGCCTTGGCCGGCTCCAACCGGTCGCGCAGCGCGTTGCGGACGAGCCAACCTTCCTTGTCGGGAATCGGGCTGACGCTCACATCGCGGAGCAGCCCCGCAACCTCGCCTTTACTGCCTTGGGCATAGAGCGGACGCAGGCCGCATCCCGCCAGCAACGGGCCGACAAGGAGGGCGAGGAGCAAAGGCGCGACAAGTTTCTTCATCAGATCACAATATTGACCAGCCGGTCGGGAACGACAATCACCTTTTTGGGGGTCGCGCCGTCAAGCGTGCGGATAATCTTGTCGGATGCGAGCGCGAGCCGTTCCAGTTCCTCTTTGGGGAGGCCCTTGGGCACCGTCAGCGTATCGCGCAATTTGCCCTGCACCTGCACCGCAATCGTCGCTTCATCTTCGACCAGCAGCGCGGGGTTGACCTCCGGCCACGCGGCATCGGCAATGAGCGTGGCGCTGCCCTGCTCATTCCAGCCTTGCTCGGCCAAGTGCGGGGTCATCGGCGCGACCAGCAGCATCAAGGCGCGGATCGTTTCGTTGCGCGAAGCCGAAGGCGGTGCCTTTTCGACCGCATTGGCGAGTTCGTAAATCTTCGCGACCGCCTTGTTGAACGACAAGGCTTCAATGTCCTTCGCGACGCCATCAATCGTCTGGTGCATTTTGCGCAACAATGCCTTGTCCTCGCCACTGGCCTTGGCGTCGCTTTCGCCAAAGATGCGCCACAAGCGTTGGACGAAGCGCCATGAGCCTTCAATACCGCTTTCGGTCCAGGGAAGATCGCGCTCCGGCGGGCTGTCCGACAGCATGAACCAGCGCACCGCGTCCGCGCCATATTGTTCGATAATCTCGTCCGGATCGACGACATTTTTTTTGGACTTGGACATTTTGATAACGCGACCGACAGCAAGCTCTACTTCAGACGCGCCGAAATATGCTCTTTCTCCAACCTTACGTATCTGAGCCGGACTAACATAGTGCGCCAATCCACCATCAGAATTAGGTGAGTAAATAACACGCTGTTGAGTATCTTTGTGATAAAAGTCCCCAACGAATATTACATCTTCAGGAAGAAAGATGATTGATCCGTCTTCCGAAAGAAAATTTCCTGGGAGAACATAGGTTTCGTGCGTCACCATGCCCTGTGTAAACAGGCCCGCAAAGGGTTCTGCGACATCAAGCTTGCCGATGCGCTTCAACGCGCGAGTCCAGAAACGGGCATAGAGCAAGTGCAAAATCGCATGTTCGACGCCGCCAATATATTGGCCAACCGGCATCCATTGCTTGACGATTTCCGGATCGAACGGCTTATCGTCGGGCTGGCTGGCAAAGCGCAGGAAATACCAGCTTGAATCGACGAACGTGTCGAGCGTGTCGGTTTCGCGGCGCGCAGGACTACCGCACTTAGGGCAATCAACCTTGCTCCATGTCGGGTGGCGGTTCAAAGGATTGCCCGGAATGTCAAAGCTCACATCTTCAGGGAGCACGACCGGCAACTGGTCGCGCGGCACGCCGACGGGGCCGCAGCTTTCGCAATGGATGACGGGGATCGGCGTTCCCCAATAACGCTGGCGTGACACGCCCCAATCGCGCAGCCGCCATGTGGTCTTGGCTTTGCCCCAGCCATCATGTTCGGCCTTGGCGATGACCGCGTTGATGGCTTCGTCAACGCCCATGCCATTCAGGAAATGCGAATTTACAAGGCGGCCTTCGCCGGTAAAGGCTTCCTTGCCTTCGAAAACTATGTCGTCCGCGTCGCCATCGGCGATCACGCGATGGACGGGCAGCCCATATTTGCGCGCAAAATCAAGGTCGCGCTGGTCGTGCGCAGGCACACCCATGACCGCGCCAGTGCCATAATCCATCAGCACGAAATTGGCGACATAGACGGGCAGATGATGTTCGGGATCGAGCGGATGTTCAACGCGGAGGCCGGTATCAAAGCCCTTCTTTTCCTGCGTTTCAATATCCGCCGCTGCGGTGCCGGATTGCTGGCATTCGGCGATGAATTTGGCCAAGCCGGGCGAGTTTTTCGCCAAGTCCTGCGCAATCGGATGATCGGGTGCAATCGCGGTAAAGCTTGCGCCGAAAATCGTGTCGGGGCGGGTCGAAAACACCTCGAACGCACGGCGCCCGCCGACAAAGTTGAAATGGAATTGCAGGCCTTTGGATTTGCCGATCCAGTTTTCCTGCATCAACCGGACCTTTTCGGGCCAGGCGTCGAGGGTGGTCAGGCCCTCCAATAATTCATCGGCAAAGTCGGTGATTTTCAAAAACCATTGCGACAATTTACGCTTTTCGACCGGCGCGCCCGATCGCCAGCCCTTGCCGTCGATGACCTGCTCATTGGCAAGCACGGTCATATCGACCGGATCCCAATTGACCGCCGATTCCTTGCGATAGACCAATCCGGCATCCAGCAAATCGAGGAACAAGGCCTGCTCATGGCCATAATAATCCGGCTCGCACGTCGCGAGTTCGCGGCTCCAATCGAGCGCGAAGCCCAGCTTCTTAAGCTGCGCGCGCATGGAAGCGATATTTTCGCGGGTCCAGCTTCCCGGATGGACTTTCTTTTCCATCGCAGCATTTTCCGCGGGCATCCCGAACGCATCCCAGCCCATCGGGTGCAGCACTTCATGGCCCGTCATACGCTTGTAGCGCGCGAGCACATCGCCCATCGTATAGTTGCGCACATGGCCGATATGGATGCGGCCCGACGGATAGGGGAACATCTCCAGCACATAGGCTTTGGGCTTGGGGCTGGCATCATCGGCCTTGAAGCTTTGCGCATCGTCCCACGCTTTTTGCCAGCGCATATCGGCGGCGAGCGCATTGAATCTTTTGTCGCGGGGGTTGGTATCACTCATAAAAAATCCGCAAAATTTCCTGATAACTTAAACAAAAACGGGCCGGAAAGCTGTTCCGACCCGTATATGTCCCTGCACCAATGTGAGGGCAAGTAAGAAGAGGTCGATTAATTCACCGCACCCTGACGTAGCTCGCGCGCCTTGGTGAGGATGATTTCTTCGATTTTCTGGACGGTTGCGGCCTGCACCGGCGCTTCGACCCAGCCGCCGCCCTGCGCGACCTGACGCGAGGCGGCAACGCGCAGCGCATCGGCGCGCAAATCCTGGTCGATGATCGACACCGAAACCTTCATCCGCTCGCCGGGATTGGCGGGGTTGGCATACCAGTCGGTGATGATAACACCCGAATTGGCATCGGCCTGAAGCAGCGGCATTTTCGACAGCGCATCCAGCGAGGCGCGCCACAAATAGCTGTTGACCCCGATGGTGGTCACGCGGCTGGCGGCAAGATCCGCCTTTTTGGCTCCCCGGTCGTCGCTGGCACAGCCGCTCGCGAGCAACGTAATGCCAAGCGCCGCAGCGGTCATAATAGCGCGGTTGGGAGCTTTGAAGTGGATCATGAAGATATATCCTGCGGATTGAATGTGTTTATCGCCCCCGCCCACGAGAAAGCAGGGGATTGAGTGGCTTCTATAACGCTTATCGCGGGCGTAGCAAGCGTCGGGTGAACGGCAGGTGAAAGCCTTGCCTGTGCAGGGCTTTGCGCGGTGATGCTCAGGAAACGCCGAGTCGGGCGGTGCCGGGGCGGGTGAATAGCCGCCCTTTTTCGCCCCACAGCACGAGGAGGAGCGCCAGCACGCCCCCTATCGTAAAGCCGATCGCCATCGGCATGGCCGACCCGTTGAACATATGGCCGATGGCCGCGCCGATGATCGTCGCTAAAATGGTGCGCACCGCCATGCCGAAGGAAGAGGCGCTCCCTGCAACATGGCCGAACGGCTCCATCGAAATCGCGCCGAAATTCGCACCGATTAGGCCGATCATGCTCATATTGAGCGCAACCGCGATGAGGAAGGGGATCATCGCATGGGGCGCTATCCACGCAATCGCCGTCTGCACCAGCCCGATGAAGATGAACATAATCACCGCCGATTGCGAAACACGCCGCGCGCCAAAGCGGCGCACGATGCGACTGTTGAGGAAGTTGGTGCAGGCCATCGTCATCGCGACCACCGCAAAGGAGCGCGCGAACAGATGTTCGGCCCCGAACGCATCCTTGAAAATCTGCGGCCCGCTATTGAGAAAGCCGTACAGCGCGCCCTGCGTCATCGCGGCGGCCAGCATATAGGAGGTTGCCGAGCGGTGGCTCACAATCTGGCGCCATTCGCGCACCAATCGCCCGAATTGCAGCGGCACCGCATCTTCGGGGCGCATCGTTTCGGGAAGGCGCAGCCAGACCCACACCAGCATCACCGTCCCCATCGCCGACAGCACAAGGAAAATCCAGTGCCAGGTCGCGACTTTCAAAATCGCATCGCCGACCGACGGCGCGATGATCGGCACAATCATGAAGACGATGAACACGGTCGACATAAGCTGCGCCATTTCATCGCCCGCATAGCGGTCGCGGATGATCGAGATGGGCAGCACGCTCATCGCCGCAGCCGCAAAGCCGAGCAGGAAGCGCAAGGTCAGCAACAGCGTGAAATCTTGCGACAGCCCGCATCCGGCGGCGAGGATGACATAGACGATAAGCGCAACAATCATCACCGGACGGCGGCCATAACGGTCGGACAAAGGCCCGTGGATGACTGCACCAAAGCCTAAGCCACCGAGAAAGGCGCTCAGCACCAACTGGCGGCTATTGGGGTCGGTTACGCCCAATTCCTCGCCCATAATCTGGAGCGCGGGCAGCATCGAATCAATGGCGAGCGCGGTCAGCGCCATCAGCGCCGCGAGCATCGCCACAAACTCCCCGCGCGGCATCGGAAGGCCGGACGGCGGCGGCGCGGGCGGCCCTGCGGCCGCTGCTGCGCTTGCGCTTTCAGCCCATTCCGTTGTGCCATTGGCGGCGGTATCAGGGGAAGGCTGACCCGGGGGAGTGGAACCAGTCATGGGCGCGGTCTATGCGCTATTGTGGCGGGCTTTACTACCCTTTACCGGCATAGGCAGCGCAGATTTTGTGGCATGGTGCGCGGGGGCGACGGGCAGAAGAGGTGGAAGGTGCGGCGGGGTGAAACGCGGCCTGCGAATCCGGTTTGTAATAGTCTTCCCCGGTTCCTCTCCCCGAGCAAGCTCGGGGAGGATCTTAAGCTTTTCGCCCCCAAACCAAGCGCCACTGGATTTTGCGCTGGCCTACTCCTATAATACAGCCATGACAGAATCGCCCGACGCCGAGACGCCGCCGCCCGCGCCCCCGACTGCTTCGGGCATTGCGCCGGAGGTAAGCGCTGCGCAGGCAGGGGTTCCGGCAGAAAAGGCCCCGGACAGCGCGGCCTGGGACGCCGAAACGGCGCAAGGGGGCGATGCCGGCGCGGCGCAAGAGGGCATCGAAGCCCCCGCGCTCACTCCGCTTGCGCCCGGCTATCGCACCGTCATCCGTATCCAGATGATCCTCACCTTTCTGCCCTTGGCGGTGGGGGCGAGTGTGCTGGCGTTTTTCTTCGACGATCTGCCCTGGCGCGGACCCTTGTTGGGCGCGTTTGTCGGGCTGTTGCTGGCAGGTGTTTTGCTTTTGCCCGCGCGCCGTTTTGCACGCTGGGGCTATCAGCTTGACGCCGAGCGGTTGCGCGTCGTGCGCGGCTATTGGTTCCATGTCGATACCATCGTGCCGTTCGTGCGCGTCCAGCATATCGATGTAAGCCAAGGCCCGGTCGAGCGGCTATGCGGCGTTTCGACGCTCACCGTCCACACGGCGGGGACACTTAATAGTGTGGTCGATTTGCCGGGCTTGGATCCGGAGCGCGCCGCCGCGATGCGCGATGCCATTCGCGACCGGATTCGCAGCGATAATGAATGAGCCGTCGATAACCGGCGACGTTGCCTTGACTGGCGAAGCTGGCCTGACCGGCGAAGCTGGCTCCGACGGCGGTGCGCGTCAAAGGCTGCATCCTGCAACCCTGTTATTACGCGCACCCCAAGCCGTGCGGATGCTCGTCAACGCGCTACCGCTCTTCGCGATCCTCTATGCCAAGGGCAATACATTATTGCTGTTCGGTGCGGCGGGGGTGGTTGTGCTGCTCGGCTGGCTGTGGATTTTCTTCTATTGGCTGCGCTTTTCCTACCGCATCGGCACGGAGGAGATCAGCATCGACAGCGGCATAATGTCGCGCACCCATCGCGTCATCCCGTTTGACAGGGTGCAGGATGTGTCGATCGAACAAGGTCTGCTCGCACGGATTACCGGCCTTGCCAAAGTGCGGCTCGAAACCGGCGCAGGGTCGGGCGGCGGCGAGGAGGAGGGCGAATTGAACGCCATCGCGCTTGGCGATGCCGAAGCGTTGCGCGACCGCATCCGCACCTGGCGCGCGGGGCATCATCTGGCCGTCCAAGCCGCGCCCGATGCTGGCGATATTGCCGGAGAAGAAGCGGTGGACCGCCCTGTCTTTGCCATGTCCTTGCGCCGTGTGCTGACCGCAGGCCTGTTCAACTTCTCGCTCGCTTTGTTCGCCGCGATTTTCGGTCTGCTCCAGCTTTTCGGCGATGTGCTGCCGTTCGACCCGTTCCGCCCGCTCGATTGGGAGCAGGCGTTTGACGAAAATAATCCGGTCATCCTCTATCTCCTCGCGCATCAATATCTGTCCGTGCTGGTCGGCATCGCCTTTGTCACCTTGGTCGGCATAGCGAGCGGTGTGGTGACGACCTTGCTCAAACAATATGGCTTCACGCTGACCCGCACGCCCACCGGCCTGCGCCGCCAGCGCGGCCTCACCACCCGCACCGATGTGGTCATTCCGGTCAAGCGCGTGCAAGCCGCAATGCTTGTCACCGGATGGCTCAGGCGGCGGTTCGGCTGGTATGGCTTGAAGCTGCAAAGCCTTGCGAGCGATGGCGCGAAAGAGAGCGACCATGATGTCGCCCCGCTCGCGCATCTCGACGAAATTGACCTTATTTTGGCCGAAACCGGCGCAGACCGGAAATTTGCGCGCAGCGCGCCCGACGCGCAGGGCTGGCGCGGCGTCCATCCTGCAATGTGGCGCTATGGTGCGATTGGCGTGGTGCCGCTCATTATGCTGCTGCTCGTCGCCGCGCCGCTGGTCGCGCGCCTGAGGCCCGACCTTCCCTTTCCGGTGTCCCTCTGGCTGATCGCGCCTTTATGCCTTTTCTATATGGTCGCGCGCTATTGGCGCTGGTCGCATCACCGCTACAGGCTTGAGCTGGTTGGCACCACCCCGGTCAAGCTGGAAATCACGCATGGCTGGTGGAAGCGCCGCCAGCTTATCTTGCCGGTGCGCCATATCCAGAGCGTCGATATCGACTATGGCCCGCTCTACCGGCTGGCGGGGTTGGCCAATATCCGGCTGGGGGTTGCGGGGCAGAGCGGGCTGTCGGCTTACAGGATTGGCGCATTGCCGCTTGCCACCGCCTATGCGTTGCGGGCAAAGCTGATCGGATGATGTCCGACACCGGTTTTGCGCTCGATATTTCCCGCTCGTTCAAAGGCCAGCCCTGGCAATGGCGCGGCCTTGGGGCCGATGGCCGTGATGCAGGCTTTCGCCCCGACGATCTGGTGACGCAGCTTTTGATGACACGCGGGGTCGCGCGTGAAAATGTGGCGCAGTATCGCAATCCGACGTTGCGCGATTTCCTCCCCGACCCGTCGCTGTTCAACGATATGGACCGCGCCGCCGAACGGCTGGCCGATGCGGTGCAGTCCCAGGAAAAAGTCACCATTTTCGGTGATTATGATGTCGATGGCGCAACCAGCGCGGCCTTGCTCATCCGCTTGCTGCGCGATTTGGGGTTGGAGGCAGGCGCTTATATCCCCGACCGCCTGATGGAAGGCTATGGCCCGTCGGGTGAAGCCTTGGTGCGGTTGGGCGAACAAGGCTCGACCCTTATCGTCACCGTCGATTGCGGCGCGCAAGCCTTTGATGCGCTCGCACAGGCCCGCGCCGCCGGGATCGACGTGATCGTGGTCGACCATCACCAATGCGCGAGCGCGCTCCCCGAAAGCTTTGCGCTGGTCAACCCCAACCGCTTGGATGAAGCGCCCGATGCGGCGGCGCACGGCCATCTGGCGGCGGTCGGCGTTGCCTTCCTGCTCGGCGTCGCATTGCTGCGCACTTTGCGCGCGCGCGGCTATTTTGCCGACCGGACAGAGCCTAATCTGATGGCGCTGCTCGACATTGTTGCGCTCGGCACGGTTGCCGATGTGGCATCGTTGAAGGGCCTCAACCGCGCGTTTGTCGCGCAAGGGCTGAAAGTCCTCGGCAAGCGCCACAATATCGGCCTCGCTGCGCTCAATGACGTGTCGGGCATCAAGCGCGCACCGCGCTGCAGCGATCTCGGCTTTGCGCTGGGGCCGCGCATCAATGCGGGCGGGCGCGTGGGCGAATCCGATCTGGGCGTGCGCTTGTTGACCACACAAGACGCCGCCGAAGCGCGCCACATCGCCGAACAATTAGGCCGCTATAATGACGAACGCCGCGCGATTGAAGCGCAGGTGCAGGAAGAGGCGATGGCGCTCGCCGAGGCGTGTGCCAACAGCGCGGTCGCGGTGGTCGCCGCCCCCGGCTGGCACCCCGGCGTCATCGGCATTGTCGCTGGGCGTTTGAAGGAAAAGCTCGACCGCCCCGCCATCGTCATCGCGCTCGATGAAGACGGCGTCGGCAAAGGGTCGGGCCGCTCGGTCGGCGGGGTTGATCTGGGCGCGGCGGTGTTGGCCGCTAAAGAGCATGGCTTGCTCGTCGCGGGTGGCGGTCATGCGATGGCGGCGGGGCTCACAATCGACCAAGGCCAACTCGCCGCCTTCACCGACTTTCTGAACGAACGGCTCGCCGCCGATGTGGAGCGCGCAAGCGAAGGCCGTGCCTTGCTCATCGACGCGGTGTTGAGCCCGCAAGGTGTCAATCCCGATTTCGTGGCGGCCATCGAAGAAGGCGGCCCTTATGGCATGGGCTGGCCCGCCCCGCGCATCGTCGCCGGTCCCGTCCGCATCCTGCGCGCGGATGTGGTCGGATCGGGGGGCCATGTTCGCGTGATTGCGGGTGGCGAGGGCGGGGGTAGCTTCAAATGCATCGCCTTCCGCGCCGCCGATGATGTGCTGGGCCAGACCTTGCTCCACGGCCCGCGCGACCGTAAATATTGGCTCGCTGGCCGCGCCAAGCTCGACGAATGGAGCGGCCGCCCGGCGGCTGAACTCCATATCGAAGACGCCGCCTTCGCCGACTGACGCCGCGCCGCTAACGACAAAAGCAAAGAAAATCCCACGAATCAGGTTGACCATCCGGCAAAGCCCGATTAAAGGCCGCGTCTCACGCTTCGGCGGCCCCTTCGTCTAGCGGTTAGGACGCGGCCCTTTCACGGCTGAAACACGGGTTCGATTCCCGTAGGGGTCACCACCTTGGTGGTTTTTTCCTGACATGGAGATAGATGGTCGGCCTTCCGTTTTCCGGGGGGCTTTTTTGTGTCTGCGTGCTTTGCGCGGCTATTTTCGCTGCCCCCCTTCTTTATACTTTCTTTATGCCCGGCCCCTGACCTTCGCATGGAAGCTTAACGGGCGGTGCGCCTAGCTTCGGGCTTCGCGAAAGATTGCTGATCCTTCGCTGGTTTGACGCAAGGATAAAGAAATATGCGCCTTTTTAAATTGGGCCTGCCCGGTGCGGCACTGGCCTTTTCTGCGGTTTTTGCCGCGCCCGTTTATGCGCAGGATGCTGCCGTCGAAAATGCTGCCGAAGCGGAGGCCAAAGAGCCGCTGACCGTTTCGGGGTCGGTGGCTTTGGTGTCCGAATATAAGTTCCGCGGCATTTCGCTGTCGGACAAAAACCCCGCCGTGCAAGGCGCAATCGGGATTGCCCATGATAGCGGCGTTTATGCCGGGCTGTGGAGTTCCAGCACCGACGGTTTTGGCGAGGTTGGCGGCACCAATATGGAGCTTGACCTTTATGCCGGATGGAAGGGCGATGTTGCGCCCGATACCAGCTTTGATGCGGGGCTTCTTTATTATGCCTATCCCGGTTCCAAGGGCGGGGATTATGAATTTTTCGAACCCTATGCACAGGTGTCGCGGCAATTCGGACCGGTCAATGCCAATGTCGGGGTGAATTTTGCGCCATCGCAAAAGGCGACCGGTTCGAACAGCAATATCTATGTGCATGGCGAACTTGCCGCGGCGCTTGCCGGGACGCCGGTGACGTTGAAAGCGCATGTCGGCCATTCCAAGGGCGATACGCCCTTGTCCCCGACCGGCGCTTATACCGACTGGTCGCTGGGCGCCGATGTGGCGTGGAAGAACCTCACCGCCGGTATTGCCTGGGTCGATACCGACCTCAAGGCCGCTGATGCTGCGGCGGCGGGAACCCGCAAATCCGTGTTCGGGAGCGCGTTTGTCGCGACGCTCACCGCTTCTTTCTGACCCTTTAGCAAGTGAAAGGAAATCCCATGAGCGACCTTTTCTGGATAGCTGCGATCATCGTGCTGGGTGTCGTGTCCTTCCTTTATATCGACTTCGGGGAGCGTGCCTGATGTCTGTTGATCTTGTCCTCGCCGCGCTCACCGCGGCGGGTCTTCTCGTCTATTTACTGGTCGCCTTGATGCGACCCGAACGTTTTTAAAGGGGGGCGCATCATGACCCTTTCAGGCTGGTTACTGATAGCGGGCTTTATCGCCCTTACCGCCGCAATGGCAAAGCCGATAGGGCTGTGGCTATTTGCCTTATATGAAGGCCGCCGCACGCCATTGCATATGATTTTCGGCCCCGTCGAAAAGGGCTTTTATGCGCTGGGCGGCGTTGATCCGGAGCGCGAGCAAGGCTGGCGCGGCTATGCGGTCGCGATGCTGTTATTCAATCTGGGTGGCTTGTTGCTGCTTTATCTGTTGCAGCGCGTGCAGGCCGGATTGCCGTTCAATCCGCAAGGCTTTGAAGGGGTTGAACCCAGCCTTGCGTTCAACACGGCGGTCAGCTTTGTGACCAACACCAACTGGCAAAGCTATGGCGGCGAAACCACGCTCAGCCATGCGGTGCAGATGCTGGGGTTGACCGTGCAGAATTTCCTGTCGGCCGCGACCGGCATTGCGCTCGCTTTTGCGCTCATCCGGGGCTTTGCGCGGCGTGAAGCGTCGGCCATCGGCAATTTCTGGACCGATGTGACGCGCGTGACGCTCTATTTCCTGCTGCCTTTGTCGGCAGCGATTGCGCTGGTTTTTGTCGCCAACGGGATGCCGCAAACCCTGGCCGGATCGGTCGATACGGTGACAATGGAGGGCGCGCGTCAAAGCATCGCTTTGGGGCCGGTCGCCAGTCAGGAAGCGATCAAGCTGCTCGGCACCAATGGCGGCGGCTTTTTCAATGTGAATAGCTCGCACCCGTTTGAAAATCCCAATGCCTTTACCAACCTGTTGTCGATGCTGGCGATTTTCGCGGGCGGCGCGGGACTGACCTATACGTTCGGCAAAGCGGTGGGCAATACACGGCAGGGCTGGATCATATTGGCCGCGATGCTTGCGCTGTTCGCCATGTTGACCAGCGTTGCCTATTGGGCGGAAGCGGCGGGCAATCCCAACCTTCACGCACTGGGCGCGATTGGCGGCAATATGGAAGGCAAGGAAGTGCGTTTCGGCATTGCCGCAACCGCGCTGTTCGCCAGCGTGACCACATCGGCGAGCTGCGGCGCGGTCAATGCGATGCATGACAGCTTCACCGCCATTGGCGGCATGGTCCCGCTGTTCAATATGCAGCTTGGCGAAGTGATTATCGGCGGTGTCGGCGCGGGGCTTTACGGCTTCCTGCTGTTCGCCATCCTTGCCATTTTTGTGGCCGGATTGATGGTCGGGCGCAGTCCCGAATATGTTGGCAAGAAAATCGAGGCGCGCGAGGTGAAATTGTCGATCCTTGCGATTGCGGTCTTGCCGCTGTCGATTTTGGGCTTGTCGGCGCTGGCGAGCGTTACCGATGCCGGTTTGGCCGGACCGCTCAACAAAGGCCCGCACGGATTTAGCGAAATCCTGTATGCCTTTACCAGCGCGACCGGCAATAACGGATCGGCCTTTGCCGGGCTTACCGCCAACACGCCTTTCTATAACGGCTTGTTGGGGCTGGCTATGTATGCGGGGCGCTTCTTCATCATCATTCCGATGTTGGCGATAGCAGGCTCGCTCGCGGCCAAGCGCATCACGCCCGAAGGCCCCGGCAGCTTCCCGACGACGGGATTGCTGTGGGGCGGCCTGTTGGTCGGCATCATCCTCATTGTCGGCGGGCTGACCTTCCTGCCCAGCCTCGTCCTCGGCCCCGGTGCAGATCATTTCGCGATGATCTCCGGCCAGCTATTCTGAAAAAGGCTTTAGTCATGTCTCAAACACAAACTGCGCGTTCGTCGCTGTTCACATGGGATCTGATCCGCCCCGCCATCTGGGGTGCGGTGAAGAAACTCGACCCGCGCACGCTGGCGCGCAATCCGGTGATGCTGACCACCGAAGTGGTGGCGATATTGCTCACCCTGCTCCTCATTTTGGGGCTGGGGGCGGGCAGCATCGGCTTCCAGTTGCAACTGGTCGCCTGGCTGTGGCTCACCGTTTTGTTCGGCAATTTCGCCGAATCGCTCGCCGAAGGGCGGGGGAAAGCGCAAGCAGCCAGCCTGCGCGACACTAAGGCCCAGCTTTGGGCCAAGCGGCTCGTCGGGGTCGGGGATGTATGCGAAAAGGTCCCCGCAACCCAGCTTGCCGCTGGCGAGGTGGTGCTGGTCGAAACCGGCGACCTCATCCCGGCGGACGGCGAGGTGATCGAAGGGGTTGCCTCGGTCAATGAAGCCGCGATTACCGGCGAATCCGCACCCGTCATCCGCGAAGCGGGCGGCGACCGCTCGGCGGTGACAGCGGGCACGCGCGTCATTTCCGACCAGATCAAGGTGCGGATTACGGCGGAACCCGGCCAAGGCTTTATCGACCGCATGATTGCGCTTGTCGAAGGAGCCGAACGGCAGAAAACGCCCAATGAAATCGCGCTCACCATCTTGCTGGTCGGCCTCACCATCATCTTTCTGATTGCGGTGTCGACCATTCCGGCCTTTGCCGCTTATGCCCAAGGCATCGTGCCGGTGCCGCTTTTGGCGGCGCTCCTCATCACGCTCATTCCGACGACAATCGCGGCGCTTTTGTCGGCGGTCGGGATTGCGGGGATGGACCGCATGGTGCGCTTCAATGTGCTGGCTAAATCGGGCCGCGCGGTCGAAGCGGCGGGTGATGTTGATGTGCTGCTGCTCGACAAGACCGGCACCGTCACCGTCGGTGACCGCCATGCCACCGAATTCCGTCCGATGAGCGGGATTAGCGAGGCGAGCCTTGCCGAAGCCGCCAATCTGGCGAGCCTTGCCGACGAAACGCCCGAAGGCCGCTCGATTGTCGCGCTCGCCCGTGAAAAATATGGCGTGACCACGACCCTGATGCCGGACGGGGCAGAAGCCATTCCGTTCACCGCGCAGACCCGGCTGTCGGGCCTCAAACATGGTGATATGGAATTGCACAAGGGTGCGGTCGATTCGATCCTCAAAGCCCATCCTGCGCTGGAAGGCAGCGAAGGCGCCGCCGAAATCCGCCGCATCAGCGATGAAATTGCGCGCGCAGGCGGCACCCCGCTGGCGGTAGCGCGCAATGGCAGCCTGCTCGGCGTTATCCATCTGAAGGATATATTGAAGGCAGGGATGCGCGAACGCTTTGGCGAATTGCGCCGCATGGGCATCCGCACGGTGATGATTACCGGCGATAATCCGCTGACCGCTGCCTCGATTGCAGCCGAAGCGGGCGTCGATGATTTCCTTGCCGAAGCCACGCCCGAAGACAAGCTGGCGCTGATCCGCAAGGAACAGACCGGTGGCCGCCTTGTCGCGATGTGCGGCGATGGCACCAATGACGCGCCCGCGCTCGCGCAATCCGATGTCGGTATTGCGATGAACACCGGCACACAGGCCGCGCGCGAGGCGGGCAATATGGTCGATCTCGACAGCGATCCGACCAAGCTCATCGAAGTGGTCGGCCTTGGCAAACAGCTTTTGATGACGCGCGGGGCATTGACCACATTTTCGATTGCCAATGATGTCGCCAAATATTTTGCGATCATCCCGGCGATTTTTGTGGCGCTTTACCCCTCGCTTGGCGCGCTCAACATCATGCGCCTGTCCAGCCCCGAAAGCGCGATATTGTCGGCGATTATCTTTAATGCGCTGATTATCCCGCTGCTCGTGCCGCTGGCCTTGAAAGGCGTGCGTTATCGCCCTGCAAGCGCGGGCGACCTCTTGCGCCGCAACCTGTCTGTCTATGGGCTGGGGGGCCTCATCGCCCCCTTTATCGGCATCAAGCTTATCGACCTTGTCGTCAGCGGCACCGGGCTGGTGTGAGCCTGCCCTTATTTTCAGGAGTTTCACGATGATACATGATCTCAAATCCTCACTCCGCGCGGCGCTGGTGTTGCTGATAGCCTTCACCCTGCTGCTCGGCCTGGCCTATCCGCTGGCGATTACCGGCATTGCGCAAACCGCGATGCCCGATCAGGCGAATGGCAGCCTCATCCGCGATGGCGATACGGTGCGCGGATCGGCGCTTATCGGCCAGACTTTCACCGAAGCGGGCTATTTTCATGGCCGTCCGTCGGCAGCAGGGGATAATGGCTATGATGCGTCGGCCTCGTCCGGGTCCAATTACGGCCCGACAAGCAAAGACTTGATCGACCGCGCCAAGGGTGATGCGGCGGCTTATGCCGGGCAAGCCATTCCGGTCGATGCGATTACCGCGTCGGGATCGGGGCTGGACCCCGATATTTCCCCGGCCTTTGCCAAGCTTCAGGTTGCGCGGGTTGCAAGCGCGCGCGGGCTGGAGCCGGTGCAGGTGCAAGCGTTGGTCGACCGCGTCACCCGCTATCCTCTGCTCGGCATTTTGGGCGAGCCGCGCGTTAATGTGCTGTTGCTCAATCGACAGTTGGACGCACAAGTGGCACAGGGGAGCTTGTGACACCGGACGAAAACCGCCCTTCCCCCGAAGCCCTCCTGCGCGAAGCCGCGCGCGAGGAACGTGGACGCCTCAAGCTTTTCCTTGGGGCGTCTCCGGGTGTCGGCAAGACTTATGAAATGCTTGCCGATGCAGGCAGCAAGCAAAAAGCGGGCGTCGATGTTGTCATCGGCGTGGTTGAAACCCACGGACGGGCGGAAACCGAAGCGATGGTGCGCGGGCTTGATATTATCCCGCGGCGCGAGATTGACTATCAGGGACGCCTGCTCACCGAAATGGATGTGGACGCGATATTGGCGCGCCGTCCGCAACTGGTGCTGGTCGATGAACTGGCGCACACCAACGCGCCGGGCAGCCGTCACCCCAAACGCTATCAGGATGTCGAAGAATTGCTCGCGGCGGGCATCAATGTCTATTCGACGGTCAACATCCAGCATCTGGAAAGTCTCAATGATGTGGTCGCCTCCTTCACCCGCGTGCGCGTGCGTGAAACGGTGCCGGACCGCATCCTAGACGAGGCCGATGTTGAAGTGGTCGACCTGCCGCCCGACGAGCTGATCGAACGCTTGCGCGACGGCAAAGTCTATGTGCCCGAAGAAGCGTCGCGCGCCTTGGGGCATTTCTTTTCCAAATCCAACCTGTCGGCGTTGCGCGAACTGGCGCTCCGGCGCGCGGCGCAAACCGTTGACGCGCAAATGCTCGACCATGTACGCGCCCATGCGCTTGCCGGAACCTGGGCGGGGAGCGAGCGCATTGTGGTGGCGGTAAGCGAACTGCCCGGTGCGCCCGAACTGGTGCGCGCGGCCAAACGGCTTGCCGATGGCCAGCACGCGCCGTGGAGCGCGGTCCATATCGAAACGCCTAGAATTGCGCATCTGGGCCATGCGCAAAAGAAACATATTGCCGACACGATGAACCTTGCAAGCCAGCTTGGCGCGACGGTCGTGTCGATGCCCGCCACGTCGGTTATCGAAGGGCTTAAAATCTATCTCGCCGACGCGCGCGCGACGCAGTTGGTGGTCGGCAAATCGGCGCGCTCGCGCTGGTTCGAATTGCAGCATGGATCGGTAGTCGACCGGCTGGTGCGTGAAACGCCGGGCGTTGCGGTCCATGTGCTGCCGCTCCAGACCGAAGGCCAAGGCCCGCCCAAAGCGGCGCGCTCGACCCATCCTTTTACCGAAGGCTGGGGCACCCCGCGCGATTATATCCTGACCTTTCTGATGATCGCCGCGATCACCTTTATCGGGCGCTCGATTGTGCGGATGGGCAATATTACCGATGTTGCCTTACTCTATCTGCTCCCCGTCATGCTTGCGGCAACGCGCTTCGGATTGAAGCAGGGTGTGCTGGCGGGGATTGTGTCGGCGCTTGCTTATAATTTCTTCTTCCTGCCGCCGATTGCGACTTTCACCATTGCCGATCCGGCCAATCTGGTGACGTTCCTAGTGCTGATCGGCGTGGCTTTCTTCACCAGCCGCTTGGCCTCGCGCACCCGCGAACATGCCGCGCTGGCAAGTGCGAGCGCGAAACAAAATGCGATTCTGGCAGGCTTTGCGCGCCAGTTGGTCGGCAGCGCGAGCGCGGTCGAAGCGGCGCAAATGCTGTGCGGCGAAGTCGCGCGCCTGCTCGATGTCGATACCATCTTCCTGCGCCGGTTCGATGATGAATTGAAAATCCGCGCTGCTGTTCCGCCCGAAGTGGCGCTCGACCCGCTCGCCAAGGCAGCGGCGGATTGGGCCGATACGCATGGCCAGCCTGCGGGGCGGGGGTCCGAAACATTGACCTCTTCCGACTGGCTTTTCTATCCGGTGCGTGTGGGGGAGGACCGGCTCGGCGTGTTCGGCGTATCGCGCACCGAACGCGAAGCGGGCATCCGCCCCGACCAGCTTCCCTTGCTGCTCAGTCTGGTCGATCAGGCCGCTTTGTCGTTGCAGCGCGAACGGTTCAGCGACAATTTGCGCGAAGTGGCACGGCTGCGCGAACGCGACAAGTTACGCGACACGCTGTTTTCCTCGCTCGGCCATGATCTGCGCACGCCGATGACCTCGATACAGGCGAGCATCGCGGTGCTCAAACAGACACCCGGTGATGCGCAAGTGCTGGCGACACTCGACAATGAAGCGCAGCGGTTGCAACGCTTTCTCGGCAATTTGCTCGACATGACGCGCATCGAAGCGGGGGCCGTCCGGCTCGCCATCGAGCCGGTGGACCTGACCGATGCGGTCACCACCGCCGTCCATGATCTGAAACATGAGCTGGCCAGCCATGAAATCCGTTTGAATGTCCCCGCCGAATTGCCGCTAGTGCGGGTGGACCCGCAACTGTTCCACCATTGCCTTATCAACCTCCTCGAAAATGCGGCCAAATATGGCGGGGAGGGCAAGCCCGTCAGCATAGACGCCAAACGCTATCCCGATGAAATCCGCCTGTCGGTGCTGGATGAAGGGCCGGGTATCCCGCCCGCTGCGGCCACCCGCCTGTTCGAAACTTTCCAGCGTATCGAAGGGTCGGACCGCACCGGCGGCACCGGGCTTGGCCTTGCAATCGTCAAGGGTTTCGCCGAAGCGATGGGGATGCACGTATCCGCTGCCAACCGCGATGACGGCCAAGGGGCCAGCCTCACCCTGCATTTCCCCGATGCGCTTCTGGTGCGCGGGAGCAGCCTATGAGCGCGGGCGCCCATGGCCTTTCCGCCCCCGTGCTGATTGTCGATGATGAAGCGGCAATCCGGCGTTTGCTGCGCGTGACGCTGGAGCGCGCGGGCTATGCGGTCATCGAAGCGCCGGACGCGCGCAGTGCGCTTGCCGCGCTCGACATTGACAAGCCCGATGCGGTGATGCTCGACCTTGGCCTTCCCGACCGCGACGGGCTGGAACTTGTGCCGCTTATCAAGGCGCGCGATGTGGCGTTGCTGGTGGTGTCGGCGCGCACCGATACGATCGACAAGGTCGCCGCGCTCGACCTTGGCGCGGATGATTATGTGACCAAGCCGTTCGACAGTGACGAGATATTGGCGCGGTTGCGCGCGGCGTTGCGCCATCGCGGCGGTCTTGCGGCGGTGCAGGCGGGACAGCCTGTGTGCATCGGCAATCTCAGCATCGACCTCCACCGCCGCATCGTCACGCGCGCGGGGGAAGAGGTGCATTTGCCGCCCAAAGAATATGCGATGCTCGCCGAACTGGCGCGCAATCTGGGCTGTGTCCTCACCCACGGCCATTTGCTGCGCAGCATTTGGGGACCGGCGCATGAGCAGGATGTCGAATATTTGCGGGTCGCCGCGCGCGGGCTGCGCATGAAGCTTGAAGCCGACCCCGCAAAGCCGGTGCTTATCCGCAACGAACCCGGCATCGGATACCGTATGGTCGGGGATTGAGCGCATCGCCTACCCCAAACGGATAAGGCTGACCGGTAAAGCGGCTAAGTCCTTGCAAGATTTTACATAAACACCTCTATCAATGACCCGTCGCGAAAAGAGCGGGGAGCCCTGCAAATGCGGGATATTCGAGGTGTTTTGTCGCCCAAATTGTCCCGCTTTTGACACCGGTCCCAAACCCGCCGCATCAACAATTTATTAGCTGTTCTCCGATAGATAGACTCCGGATTCACCTTAGTTAGAGGTTGTGTCCGGCATCAGCAAACCGGGCCGCCGGCGAGTATGTGTAATGACCAAAAAGCGGCGCTCCGCCCTGACATTTCCGAAAGCCCATCCCCGCACGCTTGGTGCAGGGTTGATGCGCCCGCTGCGCCGCCTGTTTGCCGACCGGTCGGGCAATACGATGATGATTATGGCGATGGCCTTGCTGCCTTTGCTCGGCATGATTGGGGCGGGGATCGATATGGGGCGCGGCTATTTTGCCAAAACCCGGCTCCAGCAAAGCTGTGACGCTGCCGTGCTGGCCGCGCGCCGCGCGCAGGTCGGGACCAGCCTTTCGGATGCCGCCAAAGCCGAAGCCGAACGCTATTTCAATTTCAACTTCAAGCTCAGCGAACCCAATGCGCGCGATGTGTCGTTCGCCGCGACGCAAAATGGCACTGACGAAGTGTTGGGCGTGGCCAAAGCCAAGCTCGACACTTCGCTCATGTATATTTTCGGCTTCACCAATTTCAGCTTTGAAGCCAATTGCGGCGCGCGCATGAATTTGTCGGACACCGATGTGATGTTCGTGCTTGATACGACCGCGTCGATGAATGAAACCAATAGCGGCGATCCGGGACCGCGCATTGCCGGTCTCAAGGTTGCGGTCAAAAGCTTTTTCGCAACGATGGAAGCGGCGCGGCAGACCGATACCAAGGTGCGCTATGGCTTCATGCCCTTTGCCACCAACGTCAATGTCGGCGACTCGTTGAAGCCCGAATGGATGGCCAGAAACTGGGTCTATCCCTCGCGTGTCAGTCTGGAGCGGCAGGAGCAGGCCAGCGACGGCTATCAATGGATTGAAGACCCTGCGGTTCCGGTGCGTTGGACCAATTCGGTCCAGAAAACGCAAACCGAGCTGCCGCCTGAGCAATGTAAGGCACCGGTAGAAAATTATCGCGAAGAATATCGCAACAAGACCCCGGACCGGCTCGAAACCCAGCCGAATGGCGATGTGTGGGCCTATTATGAGGAAGATCTCTATTTCTTTGGCAGCAAATATTCTGTTTGGACCAACAGCAACGGCATATGTGTCGTCCATCGCGATAATTATGACGGCGTGATCAAGCATCGCGGCATCATCCGCAAGCCCGTCAAAGGCGGTCTGAAAACCGTTTATTATTGGGACTATAAAAACATAGATTATGATGTGAGCGGCTTCACCGGCTTTGCCGGAAATAAAGCTGGCCGCGAAACAAAGGTGAGAAGCTGGCCGATCGATACGAACCGCGTCAATCTGGCCGTCAAATGGAATGGCTGTATCGAAGAACGCAAAACCACCCGTTTTGGCGGTGGCCTCATTCCCGCAAATTCCATTCCGTCCGAGGCGCTGGATATGGATATTTCGCTGGTCCCCGACGCCGCGCGCCCGGATAGTTTGTGGGGCCCTGCGCTTCCGCAACTGGTGTTTGCGCGTCACCGCAATGGTGAAGTCGGCACCTATGACAATATGACGACCGACGAGGTCATCACCCAATATCAATATTATGCCAATGCCGCTTATTATAATGACGGCTATTATGCCAACTGCCCGGCCCCAGCCAAAAAGCTGGCCGCGCTGACATCGGGTGCCCTCGATACCTATTTGAACGGACTCACCCTTGGCGGCGACACCTATCCCGATATCGGCCTTTTGTGGGGCGCGCGTTTTCTGGTTGCGGACGGTATTTTTGCTTCCGAAAATGTCGCGGCCGATTCCACCCGCCCGATTGGCCGCCATTTGATCCTGATGACCGACGGTCAGGTGGATACCAAGCATATGAGCTATACCAGCTATAGTCTGGAACAGATTATGCGGCGGCGCACGCCGTATGACACCTATCTCACCGACCAGATGATGAATGATGTTGTGTCGAACCGTTTTGCATTGCTGTGCGAAGCGGCCAAGGCGAAGAACCTCACCATCTGGGTGGTCGCATTCGGCACCACATTGACGCCGCTTTTGGAAAATTGTTCGACCGGCGGGCGCGCTTATCAGGCCCAGAATTCGCGCGAACTGGAAGATGCCTTCAAGGATATTGCCAGCCAGATTGGCGGATTGCGGGTGAGCCGGTGAAGCCTTCATTCTCTATCCCCCGCGCGCTGCGCGGCGACCAAAGCGGGGCCACGGTGGTCGAATTTGCGCTGGTCGCACCGATTGCGCTGCTGCTCATCATGGGAACATTGGAGCTTGGCTATCAGCAATATGTCGCCACTGTCCTCAATGGCGCGATGGATCAGGCAGGGCGCGATTCCGGCCTTGAAAGCGGCCCCGGCGCGGGCGCGCAAATCGACGCGATGGTGACGCAGCGCGTGCGCGATGTCGTCCCCAATGCGCAACTCGTGTTTAACCGGCGCGCTTATGCCGATTTCCGCTCGGTCGGGCGTCCGGAAGACTTTACCGATAACAAGATCGTCAACGGCGTGCGCGATCCGGGCGAATGTTTCATCGATTCGAACAGCAATGGCCGCTGGGACAGTGTGCGCGGCAATGACGGACAAGGCCGTGCCGCCGAAGTCGTCCGATATAAGGTCGATGTCACCTATGACCGGCTGTTCCCGCTTTATGCCTGGCTCGGCTGGAGCAATGCGGTGACATTGCAATCGTCGACCACGATGGTGAACCAGCCTTATGGCCGCCAGACCAAAGCCTCGACCGAGCCGGTTTGCACTTAAGGGATGAATGAGACGCCGATGACAATCCCTGCCCGCATCCTTTCCGTTCCGCACCAGCCCGCGCGGGCTTTGCATCGCCGCGCACGGAAGATGCTCGCGCGCCTCGGTGTGTCCGAACAGGGGCTCGCCTTTATCGAATTCGGGCTTATCCTGCCCTTGTTCCTCCTCCTCTGTTTCGGTGGGCTGGAGCTGGCCAATTATGCGCTGTCGCGCATGGCGGTGAGCAAGATAGCGGTCAATCTTGCCGACAGCGCCTCGCGGCTTGGCGAAGGCAATCCGCTTGCGGGCAAGCAGATTAACGAAGCGATGCTCAACGATGTGCTGGAAGGCGCGATCGCACAGGGCGCATCGCAGGATTTCCAGAACCGCAGCCGCATCATCCTGTCGAGCCTTCAGGTTAATGCGCAAGGCGGGCAATGGATTGCCTGGCAACGCTGTATCGGCGGCAAGACCGGCTATCAATCGACCTTGGGTCGTGAGGGCGATGGCGCGAGCGGCACCGCTTTTGGAGGCATGGGAACCGGCACCACGCAAATCCGCGCAGCGCAAGGCTATGCGGTGATGGTCGCGCAAATCCAGTATCAATATAAGCCGGTCATCGGCTTTTGGAGCGCGCTCAGCGATGCGAATATCCTGTCTTACACCTCGGCCTTTCCGGTGCGTGAAAACCGTGATCTGACAAGGGTGTATCCGGCGGCAGGCGAAGTCTCGCGCACCTGTTCCTGAAGCGCGCCCGCCCGATTCTCGCGCCTTGCCGGACGGGCATTTTCGCGCGATAACAAAGCCTCCCCTATCTCCACAACTGGCCCCACAAGGAGTCTTTCCATGACCCGTCCCTCGTCCATCGACCGCATCATCGACAAGCGCCCGCACGACCTTGGCGGCGGGTTTGAAGTGGGGCGCGTGCTGCCCTTCCATGCGCGGCGGATGGTCGGGCCGTTCACTTTCTTTGACCATATGGGGCCGGTCGATCTCGCCCCCGGCATCCCGCGCCAGCTGGACGTGCGTCCGCATCCGCATATCGGTCTTTCCACCGTCACCTATCTTTATGATGGCGCGATGACCCACCGCGACAGTTTGGGCTATGCGCAGGAAATCAAGCCGGGCGAGGTCAATTGGATGACCGCCGGGAGCGGCATCACCCATAGCGAACGGTTCGAATATGCGCGCGCGCACGGGGCGCATATGCACGGCATACAGGCATGGGTCGCGCTGCCGGTCGAGGATGAGGAAACCGACCCGAGCTTTCACCATCATGAAGGTGCGGATTTGCCGACCTGGGACGAAGCGGGCGTGCGCGGGCGGCTGATTGCGGGGTCCGCTATGGGGATGTCGGCGGCGGTCAAAACCCATTCGCCGCTTTTCTATATCCATTGGGATATGGATACGGGCGCGGGTGCGACGCTCACCGCCGAACATCCCGAACGCGCCATATATGTCGCGCGCGGCAGCGCAGAGGTGGACGGGCATCGCCTGCTCACCGGCCAAATGGCAGTGCTGAACCCCGGCGCCGATGTGCGCGTCGTCGCCGATGATGCGGCCACCGTGATGGCGCTCGGCGGTGAACCGATTGGCGAACGCTTCATGTTCTGGAATTTCGTGTCGTCGTCCAAGGAGCGGCTTGAACAGGCCAAGGAGGATTGGCGGCAAGGCCGGATGAAATTGCCGGTCGGTGATGATGAAGAATATATCCCCTTGCCCGATCCCCGCCCTGAACCGCCCGCGATGAGTTGAACCGCCCCCGCCAAAGGGCCGCACCCACCATATCTTGTGTTGCACGGGTAAAGCGGTAGATTTCTGCCAAAAACACCCTCTTAACTTCGCAAAGTTCGGGCTTATCGCCCTTTTTTGTAGGAGGGTCGTGGCACAAGATATGGGGGTGAAGGTGCGGTTCGGGATGCGCGGCGCGTGGGGCTGCATGACCTGTCCTGTCTAATATGAAAACAGCAGAGGATGGCGCGCGGGTAAAGTGTAGGACAGCGGAGAAAGTACAGGAATGATGCGCTAACTCCTTCCCCCTTGATGGGGGAAGGATATGGAGCCTTATGAGCGTAGCGAATTAGGCGCAGTTGGATGAGGGTGTGTTCTCAGCCAAGCACAGCGTAAGACGGAGAGATCACCCTCATCCAATTCCGCCTAATCTCACTTGCGTTCGATAAGGCTCCATATCCTTCTCCCATCAAGGGAGAAGGAGTGGCGTGCAGCCTTATCGCAACTTCCTACCCGTGACTGCGCCCGAAATCCGGTGCGGCGTCGTCCTGACCCTGCTCGATAATCGAGCGGCGGATTGCGCGGGTGCGGGTGAAGAGGTCGAACAGCGCGTCGCCATCATCCCAGCGGATCGCGCGTTGCAGCGCACTTAAATCCTCGGAAAAGCGTTGCAGCATTTCCAAGACCGCATCCTTATTATTCAAAAATACATCGCGCCACATGGTCGGGTCGGACGCGGCGATGCGGGTGAAATCACGAAAACCCCCTGCGGAATATTTGATGACCTCGCTTTGGGTCACGCTTTCAAGGTCCGAAGCGGTGCCGACAATCGTATAGGCGATAAGGTGCGGTAAATGGCTCGTCACCGCCAGCACCAGATCATGGTGGGCTGCGTCCATTATCTCGACTTCTGCCCCCAGCGCGGTCCAGAAAGACGAAAGCCTTTCAACCGCCACCGGATCGGCTCCGGTGGGCGGCGTTAAGATGCACCAGCGCCCTTTGAACAGCGAGGCAAAGCCCGCTTCCGGCCCGCTATTTTCGGTGCCGGCCACCGGATGCGCGGGGATGATGGTGTGGCCCGGAAGCACAGCCTGCAAGGCGGTCATCACGCTCGCCTTGGACGAGCCAACATCGGACACTACCGCGCCTACGGGCAAGTCCTTGGCGATCGCTGCCGCCGCTTCGCCCATCGCGCCGACGGGGACGCACAGGATCACAAGGTCGGCGTCGATCACCGCCGTGCCGGGCTGGTCGGTCACATCGTCGCACAGGTCAAGGCGGCGCGCGATGTCGCGCACCTCTGCCGACCCGTCATGGCCGGTCAGATGCACGGTCGGCATCGCGGCGCGGATCGCCCGCGCGACAGACGATCCGATCAGGCCCAGCCCGATAATCGCAACCCGCGAAAAAGGGAGCATCGCTTCGCCTTACCCGCCGGTCACAAGGTCGCGGATCGCGGCGGCAACCCCGCGCGTTTCCTCTTCGGTGCCGATGGTGATGCGCAGGCCTTGGCCTAAGCCCTGCCCCGGCAACCAGCGCACAATATAGCCGCGCTGCATCAGGCCATTATAGACGCTTTCCGCCGACACATTGCCTTCAAACAGCACCAGCAGGAAATTGCAGGCCGAAGGCACGACGCGCACACCTTGATTGCCGAGCGCTTCCATTTCCTGCGCCAAAAAGCCCAGCCATTCGGCATTATGCGCGCGGCTGGCATCGACAAAATCATCGTCGCCCAGCGCCGCAACCGCCGCCGCCTGCCCGCAGGTCGTCACATTGAACGGCGCGCGGATGCGGTGCAGCATTGCGATAATATCCGCGCTCGCATAGCCCCAGCCAATGCGTTCGGCGGCCAGCCCGTAAATTTTGGAAAAGGTGCGTGTGACCAGCACATTGGCCGCATTTTCGGCAAGCGCAAGCCCGCCATCCTCTTCTTGCGGCTCCAGATATTCGGCATAGGCCTGATCGAGCACGAACAGGATATCGGGGCGCAATCCGGCATGGAGCCGCGCAATCTCCGCGCGGCTGGCAAGCGTGCCGGTCGGGTTATTGGGGTTGGCGACATAAACAACCTTAGTGCGTTCGGTAACGGCGGCAAGCAGGCCATCGACATCGGTGGCATAGTCTTTGGCCGGGACTTCAATGGGGGTAGCACCGACGCGACGGGTAGCGATTTCATAGACCGCAAAGCCATATTGCATGAACAAGATTTCATCGCCCGGACCAGCAAAGGCGGACGCTGCCATATGCAGCAACTCGTCCGAACCGGTGCCATAGATGATGCGCGCGGGGTCAAGGCCATATTTGGCCGCCAACGCCTCGCGCAGGCCGGATGCGCCGGGGTCGGGATAGCGCGCCAGATCCTGTTCCGCCTCGGCAAACGCCGCGCGCGCTTTCGCGCTGGTGCCAAGCGGATTTTCATTCGCCGACAATTTGATGAGCGCCCGCCCGTCATCCGATTTGGCCTTGCCGGGGACATAAGGCGCAATGTCCTGAATCCATTGCTTGGCCTGAGGCGCGGAAGGGAAGGGAAGGTTGGAGATGCTGTCAGTCATAATGGCTGCGCTGTATCGGATGCAAGCGCGTAGGCAAAGGGGGTTTGTTGGGGGGGGGGAGGAGAGCGCAACATAATCTCCCCTCCCTTCAGGGAGGGGTTGGGGGAGGGCCTGTCAACTATCCAGTCCGCCTCAGCTTAAACCAAAGCCCTCCCCGACTCCGCCTAAGAATTTTCGCTTCGCTTCAAATTCCTAAGGCTCCGTTGCCCCTCCCGCTCGCGGGAGGGGTTCAGCTATTGAAAACCCCCGCCGCCTCCGGATAGAGCTTCTCCAACAACGCCCGCGCCAGCTTGGTCAGTAACGCTTCGGCCTTACCCTCAACCCCCGCATCGCCCTCGCGCGCCTGATGGAGCAGCGCCACAACTTCGCCCTTATGCGCGTCGACCACCGTTGCCACGGCTTCCTGCCAGTAAGCGGGATGTTCGCTTGGTGTATAATCGCCGCGCCCGCGTCCGAAATGGGCGACGGCGAGATAGCGCAGCAGTTCGGCGCGCACCAATCCTGCGAAAAATTCGTCGGACCAACTGACCGACGCGCCATCCTGCCCGCGCACCAGATTATAGCCGCGCGCGAGCGTGCCTGCGCCCAATGCGCCCAATATGCCGCCGACGATCATCCCGCCGCCCAGGGTCAGGCCGCCCGCCGCTACATCGGCGGCAAGCCCGCTCACCGCGCCGGACATCAGACCGCCGAGCATGGCTGCAAAACCTTCATGCGCAGGCTCGCTATTCAGGTAATCCTTGCCCAGCCGTTCGAGCACCTGCCGCGTTGCCTTGCCGGTGAGGCCGTGGAGGCGGATGAGGGCTTCGGTCGATTCGAGTGTGGCGCTTTCCGCCCGTTCGGCGAGTTTCGCCATCGCCGCGCGGGTCTCCGCTTGCCCCTCGCCGCTGCCGCGCAGCATGTCGGTTAGTTGGCCCAATAATTTACGCCCGACCACCGGTTCGCGGTCGCGCGCGGCGGCGATGAGCGCCTTGGCCAGCACCGCCATCGACGCGACAAACCGGTCAAGATTGAGCCGCTGCCACGCGCCGGTCAGCCGGTCCATTGCGGGGCGTTTGTCGGGGGGCAAGAGCGGCGCAATCGCATCGAACAACTGCCCTTCCTGCACCCAGCAGCGCGCAAAAGCGTCCAACGGCATCGCGCCTTTGACCACCGCGAACGGCCGCAGATGCTCCTGCCAGCGCCGCACTTCATCGCCCGTATCGCCGCGCGGCGGGCCCATTTGGTTCAAGAGCAGGATGACCGGCTTGCCGATCCAGTCCAGCACTTCCATTTCGAGCGGCACATAGGCCGCGCCCGCCGGATCCTCCGCCGCATTGACGAGATAGAGGATGATATCGGCATTATCGCGCGCATTTTTGACCGCCTGCTGGCTCGACCATAAGGGCCGCTCTTTCCACCGGTCCCAGACCTGGGTGAGCAGCCAGCCGACCGGATTGCCGCTCATGCGCAGCCGCTTTAGAAGCCGCGACGTATCGCCAAAGCCCGGCGTATCCCACAACATCATCGTGTCGCCGCCCGCCTGCACCAGCACATAGCCGGTCGCGACATCGGTGACATGCGCCGCATCGCGCACCTCGCCGACATCACGGCCCAACAAAGTGCGCGCGAGCGTGGTTTTGCCCGCATTGGTGTGCGAAATCAGGCTGAGATTGACTGTGGTGCCGCCGGGGGCGACCGGCTCCATCATGCTGCCCGTGTCCTTATCCGTCATGACGTCATTCACCGGCGCATCTCCTGCATCGCCGCATCGCGCGCAAAGGCGGCCTCCAGCCGTTTGACGAGCGCATTTTCCTCCTCGCCTTCAAGGTCGGCGGCAAAGACAGGGGCGCCCGCACCGTGCAGCATATCCTCCCATGCCGAGCGGCGGGCAGTGAGGCGCGCATCGCTATCCGATTGCGCGCCCAAACGCGCGCGATAGCTGCTTTCGTCGAGCAAAGCGGCGGTCGAAGTCCCGCTTTTGGCTGTCTTGATCTGCTCCGTGACCCCGCGCGCAAACACCCCGTGATTTTCCGCTTCGGGGGTCGAGGCGAGATTGAACAGCAGCAGATGATGGTCGGTTTCGGGCGCAAAACCTGCACTTTCCAGCCATTCTTCCTCCGCGCCATAATCGACCGCGCTGTCGATTTCGACCCGTGCGCCATCACCAAAAGCCGCGCGGACAAGGCGGGTGAGGCGCGTAATGGTTTCATCGGACGGGCGATAGGCATAGGGCGTGATCCGCACCACGCCTGCGCCGCCTTCGATACTACGCAGCAAGCGCCGCACATAAAAATCCTCGCGCCCCGGCACAGGGAAATGATGCGCGAGCCGCCATGCCTTTGCTGCATTCCAGCTTGCGAGAACCAAGCGCGGGGCGATCACGAACAATGCGGCGCTGGCGGCATAAAGATGGATCCACGGCCCGGCATTTTCGCCGCTGCTGCCTGCGCTCCAACGAAGGTTCGCGATATGCGCTGCATCGGGGAGCGGGACACCGGTGAGGCTGCTCGCAGGCCCCAGCAACAGGCTGATGATGCGATGCACCGCCTCGGGCCCAAGGAAGGTGCTTTCCCATCCGGCGCGATATTCGATGCCGAGCGCGCGCAGATACAGCCCGCCGATGACGCCAACCGCGAACAAAGCCGCGCCCAGATGCAGGGTGCGCGCGCCCCGCGCCGCGGTGAGCTTGGCCGACGCGCTATTCCATTCGCCCAAAAAGCTTGCGAGCGCGCGGCCCATGCCGTCCTGCCTGCGCATCCGGTCAGCGGCGCGGCGAGCAATGCCGCTCACCAGCCGGGCGAGGAAACCTTGCCCTTTGGCTCCACCAGTCACCCCGCCGCGTGCGAGACCTACTATCCCTGCGCCGATTATCCCCAAATAGACCGCAAAATTCCACGCAAACATGCCGACCAGCGGGAAGGCGATGATGTTCATCTGTTTGCTGCTGCCCATTTCATTGCTGGCAAAGCCAACCAGAAGCGCCGCCACCGGCACCAGCCAGCCGAGCCAGCTTGGCCAGCGCGCATAACGCAGCACATCGGCGACGCGCGGATGGCGGGTTTCCAAGCGCACCGCGGCAAATTCGCTACGCCGCGCGAGATAGTCGCGCGTGCCGCCGCTACGCCCCGCCTGATCGGCCTGCGCGCGGTCCTCGCGGGTGAGCAACACGCCATCGCGATCCTCGCTCTCGATACTGCGCACGAGCAGAAATTGACGGGCTTGCGCTTCGTTCACGCTCGACGATACTCCCTATGCGGCGCGGATAATGCCGCACCTAGTGATGCCGTCTCGCACACGCCTGTGCAAGCCGCATGGCAGCATAACGCACAGAGTTTGCATCTTATCCGTGTAGAAGGGGAAATACGGCAATCCTGAGCAGCTTTGCGCAACACTGGATTGCGTCGTCGCTCCGCTCCTCGCAATGACGGGGCGTGGGGATGGATAGGAAAGTCCTAGCCCCCCTACCGCGATTTCACATAGCGGCCCGGCGCATCCTCTATGGCTTTCAATTTGCCCTTACCCGGCACCCTTGCGCCTTGGGCCATGACGGTTTTGTCCGACTGGTCCTTGAGCCAGCCGAGCCAGTGCGGCCACCAGCTTCCTTTGGTTTCTTCAGCCCCCGCGATGAAATCTTCGAGGCTTTCGACCTTCTTCGCATTGGTCCAATATTGATATTTGCCCTGCGACGGCGGGTTGACGACACCCGCAATATGCCCGGACCCTGCGAGCAAAAACGTGATCGGCCCGGTGAAATTATCGGTAATCCGCCACACGCTTTCAGGCGGCGCAATATGGTCCTCGCGGCCTGCTTGGGCATAGGTCGGGGTTTTGACCTTGCTCAAATCCAGACCCACTCCGCAGGCCTGCATCGCGCCGGGCTTGACCAGCTTATTGTCGCGATAGAGGTCGGCGAGATAATCCTTATGCCATTTGATCGGAAGGTTGGTCGTGTCCCCATTCCAGTGGAGCAAATCGAACGGCGGATAATCCTGCCCCAATAGATAATTATTGACCACATAATTCCAGATAAGATCACGGCCGCGAAGCGCATTGAAGGTCGCGGCCATATAGCGGCCATCAAGATAGCCCTCACCCGACATTGCCTCGATCATCCGCATTTGCGCATCATCAATGAAGAGTTTCAAATCGCCCGCCCGCTCAAAATCGACTTGGGCTGTAAAGAAGGTCGCGGATTTGACCTTTTTCTCTTCGCCCTTGGCCGCCAGCACCGCCAGTGTCGCCGCCAAGGTCGTCCCCGCAACGCAATAGCCGATCGCGTGGACCTGCTTCACCCCCAGCCCCTCGCGCACCGTGTCGATCGCGGTCATTTGCGCGGCGATATAATCGTCCCACACCACATCTTTCATGCTGGTGTCCGCTGATTTCCACGACACGACAAAGGTACTGATACCTTGGTCAACGCACCATTTGATAAAGCTTTTTTCGGGGTTGAGGTCGAGAATATAGAAACGGTTGATCCAGGGCGGGAAGATGAGCAGCGGCACATCCAGCACCGTGTCGGTCGTCGGGCTATAATGGACAAGCTGGAACAAGGGCGTTTCGAAAATCACCTTGCCCGGCGTCGCGGCGATATTGCGGCCGACCTCGAACGCATTGGGGTCGGTGTGGGTCATCTGCCCTTTTTTGAGGTCGTTGAGCATATGCTCCAGACCTTTCAAAAGATTTTCGCCGCGCGTTGCGAGCGTGGCTTCGATCACCTGCGGATTGGTGAGCGCGAAGTTGGACGGGCTCATCGCGTCGATAATCCCGCGCGTGGCAAAACGCATCTGTTCCTTGGCTTTGGGGTCAAGGCCATCCACCGCATCGACCGACGCTTCCATCTGCTGCGCGAGCGCCAGATAGGATTGGCGGATAAATTGATAGAGCGGATGGCTCTCCCATGCTTCATGGGCAAAGCGGCGGTCGCGCGCGGCGGGCTTTTTATCGGCGGATTCTTCGGCAGCGGGCGTGTCCCCGTTGAGGCCTGCGGTCGCGGTTGCGGCCATATGCTGCCACATTTTGACGCTGTCCGCCCAAAAGCTTGACGCGCTTTCCATCCATTGCGCCGGATCGGTCGCCGCGCCGGTATCGACCGTAAGGCTCTTTGGCGGGGTGAAGGCGGCTATCGCCTGTTGCCATTTGCCGGGGCTCATCCATTCGGCCATCAGCGCCTGCGCCTTTTCCGGCGTATAGGTGCTGAGCGTATATTCCATCAGCATTTGCTGCGCGCGGCCCATGACCGAAGTCCAGTGCTGCATATCTTCCAGCGAAGGAAGCGGGGGCATTTCGGGCGTGTCGGTCATGATGGTCCTCGAATGGGGGAAGTATAGGGCAGGCGTCAGGCGGGCTTAGCGGGCGGTGCAGCGCGCCGCGCCGGTGCGGCGATAACCCGATTCATAGGTCGGCATATTGCCCGACCGTTCAACATATTCATAACCGTCGCCCAGCGTCAGATGGAAGGCCCGGTCGTTGGTGATGAGTCTATAAGTATTGATGCCGAGTTTCTTTTTGGCATTGCCCCAGCGGCCATGCCCCTTCAAATTGTCGGCATTGCGGTTTTTGGCGAGGAAGCGGAACAGCACCGGACCGCAGCGGCCTTGGTCATTGACGCTGACGCCGCAAAAATCCTTGCCGCACGGGGCAATGTCGATGGTCTTATAATCGCGCCCGCGTGCCGAAAAGCGCGCGCCGGGATCATCGACCGTCCAGCGGCCATAATGGACACTGGTGGAAGACGGATTGGCAAGCGCAATATCGCTGCCGACCAGCGCCATCAGCGCAACCGCGATGGCCCCCGACCGCATAGCAAAAGCGCGCATCGACTTGTTCATCGACACGCGCATCGACAAAGCCGAAACAGGATGGGATAAGATGTTCATGGCGACTTCCGCTCCTTCAGGGTCACGCCGCTGGCCGGGCCAACGTCTTGCGACCTTTGTGATTCTGGTCCTGCTTACCCTATATCTAATCCTTGTTGCGGCAAAGGGTCTTGGCGCGGCTTTCGATCAGGATGATTTTCCCGAACCCCTGCTCATCAAGATGGAGGCGATGCCGCTCCTCTTTCCCGTGCATATGGTGACGGGGGCGCTGGTGCTCCTGATGGTGCCGCTTACCTATGCGCTGCGGCGGCGACCCGCGCATCGCTGGGCGGGCGGAGTGACGGCGGCGCTGGTGCTGGTGTCGGGCCTGACCGCCCTGCCGGTCGCGCTTTTCGAGCCGGTGACCTTATGGTCGGGTGCAGGCTTTGCCGCGCAAGCCGTCACATGGCTTAGCCTGCTCGGCCTTGGCCTCTATCATCTGTGGAAAAAACAGTATCGCGCGCATCGCTATTATATGTTGCTGATGGCGGCGGTGACGATGGGCGCGGTGGTGTTCCGCATCGGCCTTGCGCTCTGGGCCGCCTTTGGCCGGGCGCGCGATTATCACCTTGTTTATTCGCTCGATGCCTGGGCCGGATGGATGTTGCCCTTATGTGTCATGATAATGGTTTTGCAACGCCCCAAAGTGCGATAAGGCTGCGCTCCCGCCGCTTCCGGCGCTTACCCACAGGAAAGGTCCCATGTCCGAAGAATTTTACCGCATCAAGCGACTCCCGCCCTATGTCATCGCCGAAGTTAATGCGATGCGCGCGGCGGCCCGTGCGCGCGGTGAGGACATTATCGACCTTGGCATGGGCAACCCCGATCTGCCGCCGCCGCCGCATGTGATCGAAAAATTATGCGAAGTGGCGCGCAATCCCAACGCGCATGGCTATTCGCAATCCAAAGGGATTCCGGGCCTCAGAAAAGCACAAGCCGGCTATTATGCGCGCCGGTTCGGCGTCGATCTCGACCCCGAAAGCGAAGTGGTTGTGACGATGGGGTCCAAGGAAGGGCTGTCGAGCCTTGCCACCGCCATCACCGGCCCCGGCGATGTGATCCTTGCGCCCAATCCGAGCTATCCGATCCACACCTTCGGCTTCATCATTGCGGGCGCGACCATCCGCGCGGTGCCGACGACGCCGGATGAAAATTACTGGGCCTCGCTCGACCGCGCGATGGCCTTCACCGTGCCGCGCCCGTCGGTCCTCATCGTCAACTATCCGTCCAACCCCACCGCCGAAGTGGTGGATCTGGCTTTTTATGAACGGCTGGTTGCGTGGGCGAAGGAAAATAAGGTGTGGGTCATTTCCGACCTTGCCTATTCCGAACTTTATTATGACGGCAATCCGACGCCCTCCATCCTGCAGGTGAAGGGCGCGAAGGATGTCGCGGTCGAATTCACCTCCATGTCGAAAACCTATTCGATGGCCGGGTGGCGCATGGGCTTTGCGGTGGGGAATAAACAGCTCATCGCCGCGCTCACCCGCGTCAAATCCTATCTCGATTATGGCGCGTTCACGCCGGTGCAGGCTGCCGCCGTCGCCGCCATCAACGGCCCTCAGGATATTGTCGAGGCGAACCGCAATCTCTACCAGAAGCGCCGCGATGTGCTGGTCGAAAGCTTTGGCCGCGCCGGATGGGATATTCCTCCGTCCAAAGCCTCGATGTTCTGCTGGGCGCCCTTGCCGCCAGCCTTGAAACATATGGGCAGCCTTGAATTTTCAAAACAGCTTATCCAGCACGCCGGTGTCGCGGTCGCGGCGGGCGTCGGCTATGGCGAAGAGGGCGAAGGCTTTGTCCGCATCGCGATGGTCGAAAATGAACAGCGCATCCGTCAGGCCGCGCGCAATGTGAAACGCTATTTGCAATCCATGGGCGTCAATTCCGCAGCCGTTCCGGCGGCGGTTGGCGACGGCAAATAATATAGCGCCCCCTGCCGATGAGCCCGATCCCCGACCTTCCCAGCCTCACCACCGTATCGCAAGCCATCCAGCTTGCGATTGCGCCGGTCTTTTTGCTGGCGGGGATCGGCGCGTTCCTGAATGTATGCGTGGCGCGCCTCGCCCGCATTATCGACCGCGCGCGCATCGTTGAAGAAATGGTGTTCAACAGCGTCGCGGGCCCCGCCCATGACCGCCATGTGTGGGAGATTAACCGGCTCGACAAGCGGATGCGCGTCGTCAACAGCGCGATTTTCCTCACCGTCGCGAGCGCGGTATCGGTGTGCGCGGTAGTGTGTATGATGTTCCTCGCGGTCCTCATCGAACCCCCGCTCGGCCCCGCCATCGCGATCCTGTTCATTATCGCCATGCTGCTGATTACGGCTGCCTTTGCGACCTTCCTGCACGAAGTCCGCCTCGCCGCCAAAACCATCCGCGTGCGCCAGGAAGTGCTGACGCATCGGTTTGAGGAGGAATGAAGCCGGACGATTTGGTCGCCGTCTAACATCCTCCCCTCAAAAGGGAAGGTGGCGCGCGCGTCACCGCGTGACGGAGCGGTGACGCATCGGTTTGAGGGTGAGTGACAGGAAATACCCGTTCGTCCTGAGTAGGGGCAAAGCCCCGTATCGAAGGACCTTTGCGTAAACCGGGGTGCTTCGATACGGGCTTGTGCCAAGCCCTACTCAGCACGAACGGAAATTTTTTTACAGTTGCCCCTATTTAACATGCGCATTGGCGACCGCGCGACTGACGCCTTGCATCATGCGCATCCGTTCGGTCGAATTTTGCGACAGCAATGCGCCGCGCGCCAACCGCGCCAGCGCCTGCGCAATCGCTTCGGGCGTCCCTAACCCGTACCGGCTTGGGCTATAAAAGCTGCGAACAAGGCTTATTTTCCCTCGTCAGCATTGCTATATCTTTTGCCATGACCACAGATGTTCAAAAGATCGAAGCGCCTGCCGCGCCGCAAGAACCCCGCACCATCAACCGTGCCGATTACACCCCAGCCGACTGGCGCTGTGCGACGGTGAATTTATTGTTTGAACTGGGCGTTGAAGAAACGCGGGTTCATGCAACCTTGGCGATGGAGCGGCAAGGCGGGGAAACGGATGCGCCGGTGCGGCTTGATGTCGATGGCACGCTCCCCGATGTGCTGGCGGTTGACGGGCTTCCGGTGCAATGGACGCAGGTTGATGGCCAGATTTTCGTGCCGGTCGGGCATGATATGGCCCGCGTCCAGATCGAACTCACCACCACGCTCCATCCCGACCAGAATAGCCAGTTGATGGGGCTTTATGCGTCGAACGGGATGCTTTGCACGCAATGCGAGGCCGAAGGGTTTCGCCGCATCATCCCCTTCATCGACCGCCCCGATAATCTCGCCGTCTATACCGTGCGGATGGAGGGCGACAAGAAAGCGTTTCCGGTGCTGCTCTCCAATGGCGCGCTGGAGGAAACGGGCGATCTTGCCGATGGTCGCCATTATGCGGTGTGGCACGACCCTTGGCCCAAGCCTTCCTATTTGTTCGCGCTGGTCGCGGGCGATCTGGTGGCGAACCGCGATCACTTTACCACCATGTCGGGCAAGAATGTGGACCTTGCCATCTATGTGCGCGCAGGCGATGAAGACCGCACCCATCATGCGATGACCGCGCTCAAAAACAGCATGGCGTGGGACGAGCGCGTCTATGGCCGCGAATATGATTTGCCGGTGTTCAACATTGTTGCGGTCAGCGATTTCAACATGGGCGCGATGGAAAATAAGGGCCTCAATATCTTTAACACCCGCTATATTTTGGCGGACCCCGATACCGCAACCGATGCCGATTATGACGGGGTCGAGGCGGTGGTTGCGCATGAATATTTCCACAATTGGTCGGGTAATCGCGTGACCTGCCGCGACTGGTTCCAGCTATCGCTCAAAGAAGGCTTTACCGTCTATCGCGACCAGAGCTTTTCCGCCGATATGGGGTCAGCCGCCGTCAAACGCATCGAAGATGTGCGCGTGCTGCGCGCGGCGCAATTTCCCGAAGATGCGGGGCCCTTGGCGCATCCGATCCGCCCCGACAGCTATCAGGAAATCTCCAATTTCTACACCGCGACCGTCTATAATAAGGGCGCGGAAATCATCCGCATGATGGCGACCTTGCTGGGTCCGCAAGGCTTTCGCAAAGGCACCGACCTTTATTTCGACCGCCATGACGGCGAAGCGGCGACCTGCGAGGATTTTGTCCGCGCGATGGAGGAAGGTGGCGCTATCGACCTTGGCCTGTTCCGCCGCTGGTATGAACAAGCCGGCACTCCGCGCGTGCAGGCGAGCGTGGCAACCGACGCCACGACCGGCGAGGCGAGCCTCATCCTGTCGCAAATCGTGCCGCCGACACCGGGGCAGGACGTGAAGGAGCCGATGCTGCTCCCCTTGCGCACCCGCCTGTTCGATCGCGGCAATGAAGGCGCGGAAGACAGTCCCGCCGAACAGCTTATCCTGCTTGATAGCGACAGCAAAACCGTGCCGCTCGGCCGGATTACCGGCGCGCCAGCCCTCTCGATCAATCGCGGCTTTTCCGCGCCGGTAATTGTCGAAGCCGCGCGCGATGCCGAAGAATTGGCGTGGCTCGCCGCGCATGATGACGATCCTTTCTCGCGCTATGAGGCGCTGCAACAGTTGATGCTCGACACCATCGTGGCGCGCATCAATGGCGTGGAGGCCGACAGCGCGCCGGTGATTGCGGCGGTGCGGCAAAGCCTGGCGGGGGCAACACAAGACCCGGCCTTTGCTGCCGAAGCGCTCATCCTCCCGTCCGAAGCCTTTATCGGCGACCAGTTGAAACAGGTTGAGCCCGAGGCCATCCGCGCAAACCGGCTTGGCTTGCTCGGCGAAATCGGCCGCGCGCTCGAAAACGAATGGCGGCATTGGCATGAGGCAACCGAGACGGATGCGGCGGACTTGGCCCCGGCCTCCAAGGGCAAGCGGCGGCTGCGCGGCGTGGCGCTCTCTGCGCTGACGGCGGCAGGCGTTCCGGACGCGGGCGCGCTCGGCTGGCGGCAATATAGCCAAGCGAGCGGCATGACCGACCGGCAATCGGCTTTGGTCGCGCTGTCGCATGGCGATGCGCCCGAACGCGAACAGGCCTTTGCCGATTTTTACGACCGCTATCATGACAATCCGCTGGTTCTCGACAAATGGTATCAGTTGCAGGTGCTGGCGATGCGCGACGATGTGCCGGAAACGGTCGAGAAGCTGGCCAAGCATCCGAGCTTCACCTTGTCCAACCCCAACCGCGTGCGCGCGCTTTACGGGGCGTTCGCCGCCAATCAGGGCAGTTTCCACCGCGCCGATGGCAAGGGCTATACGCTCTTGGCCGATCTGATCGCCGCGCTTGATGCGAAAAATCCGCAAACCGCCGCGCGGCTGGTGCCCCCGTTCGGGCGCTGGAAACGCTTTGATGCCGCACGGCAGGCGATGATGAAAGCAGCGCTGGAACGCGTTCTTGCCACCCCGGGCCTCTCCAAAGATGTGCATGAACAAGCCGCCAAGAGCCTGAAAAGCTAGGATTTTGCCCAACATGGCTTGCCGCGTCAAAAAAGGGGCGTTAGGCTTGCGGTTCTAACGTCTTGGGGGAGACATATCTTAGTTTAGCCAGCGAGGGTTTTTTGAGATGAGCAAGAATAACAGCATGTGGATGATCGTCATCGTGGTCGCCGCGATTATCGGCGCGATGATGGGTCCGGCGCTCGCCAGAAATATGTCCGCAGGCACATTATTCGTCCTGTTCATCGTCATTATCGGCGGGGTGATCGCTTTTTGCGTATGGGCTTTGTCGAGCAACAAGGGTGCGGCCAAAGCCGATGCCGCAGCCCAAGCCGACGCCAAGGCGTTCAACACCGTGCCCGGCAAGGGCCGCATCTATATTGTGCGCCGTGGCTTTGTCGCCGCCTTGCAAGGCATGAATGTGTCGCTCGACGGCACCCATAAAGCTCAGATTAAATCGGGCCAGATGCTGCTCGCCGATGTCGCCCCCGGCAGCCATAGCATCCATGTCGAAACCGCCAAAACCAGCCTGTCCAAGCCCGCCGACATCAGCGTCAATGTCGCGGAAGGCCAAGTGGTGATTATCAGCGCATCACTGGAAATGGGCGCGATGAAAGGCTCCATCCTGCTCACCGAAACCGACCCGACCGTGGGTCGCAATGATGTGCAGGCCACCAACCTGATGCAATGGGACGCAGCGGCGGTTTAACGGGAAATTTTGTTAATAAGACACCTCTTTCTATCCTCTTGAAATTAGACGAATCACGTAAGCAATTTCATTTCAATAACGACGAGTGCGACGTATCCACATTAGGCATTTGAATTTATTGATATAATTAGTTCTTTGTTTGTTCCAATTCGTGTTGTATGGTCTACACATGGAGGAATAGACAATGGCAGAAAAGATTCGTTACCCGCAAATACCCAGCACCGTATGGTGGGGATTGCGCGCTATATTGCAGAGAACCCCGAATATTACGGTGGATGAGCGACTTTTAAGCGTGCAACTAGGAGTTCAAGAGATTGCTTCTAAGGCGTATTTGAGCGAACTTAAATCTGTGGGGATACTCACAGATGATGGAAAGGCCACCCCATTGGCGCAACGATGGAGGTTGGATGAGACATACGCCGAAGCATCAAAGGAAATAGTTGAAAACGCGTATCCCGAAGGTTTACTCAATATAGCCCCACCTGCTGACGCCGAACGTCAAAAAGTAGTGTCGTGGTTTTTGCATGAAGGGCTTGGGCAAGGTGCAGCAGGCAACAAGGCGGCAACTTATCTTCTTTTAGCCAGTCCTGAGCCGAATGAGGCTCCACGCACAGCGCCCAAAACCTCATCAGTAGAGAAATCAAATAATAATTCGAAAAAACAGAATGCTGAAAAAATTAAATTTTCAGACAAAAATGAAAAAGAAGGGGCTAAAGGCAAACAAGTTATTCCGGATATAATTCCCTTGAACATAAATATACAGGTTCATATCGGAGCTGACGCCGGTACAGATCAAATTGAATCTATTTTTCAAGCCATGAGACGTTATCTATATGACGCACAAAATAATTAATGGCATAAAACAGTTACAAGAATATTTATTGGAAGTCGGCTTGGCACGAGCTGTTTTAGCTTTGCCTGCTCCACGAATGCTGAGCTTGCCATCGCCAACGGGGGAGGGTTCAGAGCCAGCAAGTGTTTTCGCAAGACTTATTGTTGAACAGGAGATTTTTGATGTGTCGTCCGATTTGTTTATGTCTGGACATTATAACCTCAGTGTAGCCGAGGCATATAAGGCAGTAGACAAATACATTGGGTCTCGTGTCCCTCACTTAAAAAATTCGGGAACAAATTTAATGGAGCAAGTTTTTTCCCCGACTTCCCCGCTATTGAAATGGACAGAGAGAGGCACATCCTCCCAGATAGATGAACAGAAAGGCTATCATCGTCTCTTTGCCGGAGCAATGTTAGGCATCAGAAATCCCACAACTCATGAATTTGGCTGGATTGAAGAGCCAGAACAGGCGTTGGAGTTGATCGTTTTCGCTCAGCATCTTTTACGTAAAGCGAAGGCTGCCCATGATATTGAGGTGGTTAACAAATAACCTCTCACCCCACCCAATCGGCGACCTGCACGGCGACGGCGTTGGCGGCGCGGTTGAGGGCGCCTCCGGCATAGTCGGCGGTGATTTTGCTGACCGGTTCGCTGGCGGTGAAGCGTTGCTTGCGGATGACCTCGCCATTGGCGTTGGTCATGACCGCGTCATAGGTGACAATCGCGCTGCTGGTCGCTTCGTCAATGCCGAAATCGACCAGATCGCCCATCAAGCGGTTGCCGGGGCGGGCCGGGGTTTCGCCTTCGTTGAGGACCAGCTTACCCGTGCGCGCGGTGATGGTTTCGCTGAGCAATACCTGAAACAGGTTGGCCGGGCTTTCGACCCATTTGGCATCGACCAGATAGGCGACCTGATTGGTCGTCGATTGCACCGGTATGCGCGTCGTCGCGAGTTTTTGCGAGATAGAAGGCGTGGACACGATGAAGGCGGTATCGGTCGAACCGGTCTGCACGCGCCCCGCCGCGACCTTGCTTGCGGGCGTCAGGTTGAACAGGTAGCGCGGCGGCTTGCTCGACAACAGCCCGCCACAGGCCGACAGCAAGAAAAGCGACGCCGTTGCCGGAAGCGCGATGCGGAAGATGCGGGGGAGCTGTGTCATATCGGACCTCATTTACGGGGCTTATAGTCGGGAAGCGGCGGTTCGCCGAGGATCGAGGTGGCGCCGCCCTGGTCGAGCTTGGTCGCAACTGCGTTCAACGATGCAGACATACGGCGCAAATCGCGCACGAGCAGGCCGACTTCGGGCATGGTTTTCTGGCTGAAATTTTCAACGCCGGGCTTGGCCGCCGCAATCGTCTGATCAAGATTATTCATGCTGCGTTCGGCCGCCGCGACGGTTTGGCGCAGGTCCGCGATGAGCGGCTTGGCATCATCGGCCAGCAAGCCGTTGGTGGTGTTGGCCAGCCCGCCAATTTCCTCCGCCGCATTGCCCGCTTGTTCGGCGGCAATCCCGGCCTGTTTGATGGTCATGCGGGTCTGTTCCAGCGTCGCGCGCATTTCGGGGCCTTGGGTCGATAATTCGCCCGACAATTTTTGCACATTGGCCAAAATCCCTGCAATCGACGCCTGATTCTTGTCCCCCAGCAATTCAGTCAGCCGCTCGGTCAGCGTGGTCAGCCGCTCCAAAAGTTGCGGCGCATTGTTCAACAATTCGCCAAGCCCGCCCGGTTTTGCCGGTATGACGGGGACGCCTTCGGGGCCTTTTTCGGTAATCGGCGGTGCGCCCTTGGCGGCGCCATCCAACTGGATTTCCGAAACGCCGGTAAAGCCGACGCCGTTAATCGACGCGGTGGTGCCTTGCAGGATCGGAATATCCTTGTCGATCTTGATGCGAACACGCACAAAATTGGGGTCGGGTTTCCACAAGGCAATCTTTTCGACCGTCCCTGCCGGAACGCCGGAAAAGGACACGTTAGAGCCCTTGTTGAGGCCGCTCACGGACTGTTTGAAGAAAATATCATATTCCTTCTTTTCGCCCGATCCCAAATTGGTGATCCACACGGTGAACAAGGCCACCGCCGCGACCAGCGCCAGCGTGACTATGCCGACCAGAACATGATTGGACCGTGTTTCCATGACCTTATCCTTGTTCGCCCTCGGGCGTTTCCTGTGCTGTTGTCACAGCGTCCGTTTTAGCAGTTTCCTTGCTGTCGTGGACATTATCAAATTCTTTGGCGGCAGCGCGCCCGCGCGGACCGTTGAAATATTCCTGAATCCACGGATGGTCGGTTGCAAGCAGCTCGTCAATCGTGCCAACCGCAATCACCTTTTTGTCCGCCAGCACCGCAACCCGGTCGCAAATCGCATAGAGCGTATCAAGATCGTGGGTGATGAGGAAAACGGTGAGGCCCATCGCTTCTTTAAGATTGCGGGTGAGCGTGTCGAACGCCGCCGCGCCAATCGGGTCGAGGCCTGCGGTCGGTTCATCGAGGAACAGCAACGCCGGATCGAGCGCCAGCGCGCGCGCCAACCCTGCGCGTTTCTTCATGCCGCCGGACAGTTCGGACGGATATTTGGGACCGGCATCGGGCGGCAGTCCGACCATCGCGACCTTATAGGCGGCAATTTCGTCGCGCAGGTCCGGGTCCATATGCGGATAAAATTCGCGGATAGGCACCTGGATATTTTCCGCCACCGTTAGCGTCGAAAAGAGCGCGCCGCCTTGGAACAATACGCCCCAGCGGCGGCGCAGGTCGAGCGCGTCATATTCATCTTCAACATCGGTCATGCGCGTATCGAACACGCGAATGTCGCCCTCGTCCGGCTCCTGCAAGCCGATGATCGAGCGCATCAGCACCGATTTGCCGGTGCCCGACCCGCCGACAATGCCCAAAATCTCGCCACGCCGCACATCAAGGTCCAGCCCTTCATGCACCACCTGTTCGCCGAAACTGTTGCGCAGCCCGCGGATGCTGATCGCGACCTCATGCGCTTCGGGACGGATTTTGGGGCTGCGTCCGGCATAGCGGTCGGTCTTGCCCTTGCGCACTTTGACGGCGGGCTGGCCGGTTTCCGGCTCGGCTTTGGGGCGGAACGGCAATTTCATCACTTCCACCCGACCGAGGTAAAGAAGACCGCGAAAAACGCATCGAGAACGATGACAAGGAAGATGCCCTGCACCACCGCGTCGGTCGTGCGCTGGCCGACCTGTTCGGCATTATCCTTGACCTGCATCCCGTTATAACAGCCCGCAATCGCAACGATCGCCCCGAATACGGGCGCTTTGATGAGGCCGATCAGGACGTCGGTGAGCGGCACCACTTCCTGGATGCGCTGCACATAAGTGAGCGGCGGGATGCCAAGGCCCGCCCAGCAAAACACCATGCCGCCGAACAAAGCTGCAATGCCGGCGTAAAAGCCGAGCAGCGGCATCATCACAATCGAGGCGAGCACGCGCGGCAGGACCAAGGCTTCCATCGGCGACACCCCGATGGTCCGCATCGCGTCCACCTCCTCGGTAAGCTTCATCGTGCCAAGCTGCGCGGCAAAGGCCGATCCCGACCGGCCCGCCACCATGATCGCGGTCATCAGGACACCGAGTTCGCGCATCGACGAGCGCCCGACAAGGTTGATAGTGAACATCTCCATGCCGAACAGTTCAAGCTGGGTCGCGCCCTGCTGGGCAATCACCACGCCGATGAGGAAGCTCATCAGGCCGATAATACCCAGCGCATCGACGCCGACCGCCTTGAATTGCGACACCATCGCATTGACGCGGAAGCGGCTGGGATGGGCGATGAGGCCCAATATCCCCAGCACCGTCGCGCCGAGAAAGCCGATCATCCCCATGAAATTGGTGAGCGCGCCATGCACCGATGTGCCGACTTCATCGAGCATCCGGATGAAAGCATTGCTCTGTTCGGGGCGGATTTTGACGCCTTGGTCGGCATTTTGCACTTCGGCCAACAGCCCGGCGGATTGTTCGCTCGCGCCCTCAATCTGAGCCCCGCTGTCGCGCGCGAGCTTATAGACAAGCCAGGCGCCAACCGTGTCCATATGGATGACCTGGCTGATGTCGATTGTCTTGGGCGGGGCGTCAAGGCTCGCAAGCCGTTCGGGCAGATCGCCGATACGGCCAAGGGTCAGCCGTCCGCTTAAGCGGACAACATCCCGATCATCGGTATCAACCCGGACCTGCTCCGCCCCATCTTGCATAACGGGCGCGACACTGTGCGAAATTGACGCTATCGGCAAGCAAAGAATGTAGGAAAACTAATCCGGTTTACATAAAATAAGGCCGATAACAGGGTGAAACTCGCGATTTATGACATGGACCGTACGGTCACCATAAGGGGAACCTATACGCCGTTCCTGCTGTTTGTCGCGGCGCGGATGGCCCCGTGGCGCTTGCTGCTCGCGCCGTTCGCGCTGCTGGCGATGGCGGGCTATGCGGCGAAACTGGTCAGCCGGAAACGGTTGAAGGAGGTTAATCTTGCGCTGCTCTTGGGGACGCGCCTGTCGCCGCAACGCCTCGCCCCGCATATCGAAGCCTATGCCGACCGCGTGGTCGCGCGCAACCTTTACGCCAAAGCGCGCGCACGTATCGCCGATGATCAGGCTGCGGGCTATCGCGTTGCGCTCTGCACCGCATCTTATGAACTTTATGTCCATGCGATTGCCGCGCGGATCGGCATTGCGGCGGAGGATGTGATCGGCACCAAGCTGGTTAGCGCGGTGGACGGCACCATCCTTGCGCAAATTGACGGCGAAAATTGCTATGACCGGGAAAAACTCCCGCGGATTGCGCAATGGATGGCAAAGATTGGCGTCAAACGGGAGGAGGCGCACTTACGCTGCTATTCCGACCATGTGTCGGACGCACCAATGCTGGACCTCGCCGACGAAGCCTTCGCCACCACCCCGTCACCCAAGCTGCGCGCCTTGGCAGGGCAACGCGGCTGGCCGGTGCTGGATTTTCGCACATAGTGACATTCGGCAGCCCGCTGCGATTCTAATATTGCCCGACAGTGCGCTATTGCACAGGTATATCGTCCTTGTCCGCTGTGGTTGGCGCAGGCGCAGGCGAGGCGGTTTGGGTTTTGGGCGGGGTCGGCAGCACGCGAATCTGGAAGGCCTCTTTGGGCAGCGCCTCCCCGCTTCCGGCAAGATAGGCTTTGGCGACGGCCTGAATATCCGCTGGTGTAAGCGCCGCGCGGCCGGTGATGTAGCTGCGCACCGCATCGACAATCGCCGGATCATCCAGATTATCGTCCAGCACCTGCACCCAATAGGCATTGCTTTTGCGGTTGGTTTCAATCTCCGCCAGCATCGGCGCGCGCGCGCGGGCGAAACTGTCGGCGCTCGGGCCATTGGCGGCGAGATCGGCCATGATGCTGTTCACCGCCTGCTGGAAAGCGGGGATGAGTTCGGGCTTTAATTCCGACGACACCAGCATCGCGCCATAATGCGGCAACGCGCGGTTGGTCGCGCCGACCGCGCTGGCGGCATAGGTGCCGCCCTGCTGCGCGCGGAAGCCTTCGGACAGGCGCTGGCGCACAATATAGCCGGTAAGCTGGATCGCGCGCGCGGCCTTAATATCTTCATCGCCGCTCACCGTAGGATAGACCAGCATCGCCATCGCGCGGTCGGGATCGCCCAGATGATAGAGGGTTGAAACCGCCTTGCCATCGGCAGGGCTAGCGCGCACCGCTATTGCATCGGGCGTAGGCGGAGGCGTCGGTTTGGGCGAAATCCGCGCGAACATGTCGGCGGCAAGGGCGAGCGTTGGCACAGGGTCGAAATCGCCGACAATGCTCACTTTAACCGGTCCTTTGGCGAATTCTTCGCTCCAAAAGGTGCGGAAAATATCGGGCGTCAGCCGGTTGATGAAGAGCAGCGTAGGCATAGAGCGGAAGCGCGTATCGCCACCATAGCGTAGCGGCAGGCCGATCATATTCATCACCGCCGCCGGATCGCTGAGATAATTGCGATAACCGGTCTTCAGGCCCGACTGGAAGCGGCGCACCGATGTTTCGTCATAGCGCATCTGGGTGATCGCGCCGACCATCATCTTCATCGCATCGGCCATATCCTCGCGCGTCGTGTTCAAGGTGAGTACCAGCCCGTCAGTATCATTATAAAATTGCGGGATAATCTGGCGGCCTGCGCCCAAACGCTGCAAGGTCGGGCGGTCGAACGGCCCGATACCGGCAAGCCCAAGCGCGCGCGCGGACCAGAACCATCCGGCATCGCGCGGCGGTCTTGCTGCCACCCCGCGCCCGATTTTGACGCGCAGGCTCACCTGATTGACAAGCTGGGCATTGGGCCGCATCGCAATTTCGACACCATTGCTAAGCTCGGTGCGCGTAATCGACAGGTCGGCAAGCGCAGTTTGCTTGGCAATTTTGGCGGTGGCGGGCGGCAGCACCAGCGCATCGAGCGAGGTTGCGGCAAGCCCTATATCGGCGGACGGCACCGCCTGCATCGCTTTGGCTAACATGGCTTCAACCGCCGCAACGCCGCCTTCGGGGGGCTTGCCCGACAGATAGACAAAGCGGGGCCGCGCCGAAAACATCGCGCGCAACCGGTCGGTAATCCGCTCCGGCGTCATGGCGGGCTTTAACCGCGTGAGCATCGCGGCGCGATAGCGCGGGTCGGTGACGATGTCCTTGGGGTCAAAGCTTGCGATAAGCTGGTCGGCAAGGTCGCGCGACGGGGCGCGCTCTTCACGGTCAATCGCCTGCCGGTAAAGCCGGTCAAGGCTGCGCCACTGTTCGTCGACCTCATCCTGCCGCACGCCGCGCATCGCGCCGTTCAGCACGCGATAGACTTGTTCGAGCGCGGGGCCTGCATCGTCGGGCTTGCTGTCCGCTTCCATCTGCATCGACAAGGACAGCCGCGACGGCACCAGCGCGCTGTTTTTCTGTTCGGTCACATAAGCGCGGACGATTTTCGTGGTGCGTTCAATATCTTCACGCAGGCGCGCGTTCAGCACCATTTGCGCCAAAGTATCGGCAATATCCTCCTCGCGCTCGGCGAGCGTTTGCGCGGTGGTGCGCGCAGGGCGTTGCCACAGCAATTCCATATTGTCGCTATAATGCGGCTCGATGATCGTGGTGGCGGGCGGCTTGGCCGGAACCGGTGCAGGCTTTGGCTCTTTGCCGGTCTTGCCTGATGCCTGCCAGCCGCCAAAGGCTTTCCCGATGGCGGCAATCATCTGCGCCGGATCGCCATCGCCGACAATCACCACCGTGGTGCGTTCGGGGCGATACCAGCGGTCATAAAATTTATGCAGCTTCTTGGCCGTTGCGGCGTTCAAACTTTCCGCCGTGCCGATAAGATTGCGTTCGCCCGCACGATGGTCGGGCTGATAGAAACGCAGGCGTTGGGTCTGGATACGGCTGTCGGCCTCGCTCGTGCGCATCGCACGCTCGGCCATGACAATCTTCTTTTCCTTTTCGAGTATGTCCTTGTCGATGACCGCATGGGCCATCATGTCGGCCAGAATGGCGAGCGCCTGATCCATCGCTTCGCTGTCGGCGCGGCCAATGTCCAGCACATAGCGGGTCGAGCCGTAAGAGGTGAACGCATTGCTGTGGCTGCCGGGCCGCGCGCCGAGCCGTTGCCAGGCTTTTTCGCCCTCGCCATCGGGGAAGGAGCGGGTGCCGCGGAACAGCATATGTTCGAGAAGGTGCGCCCAGCCTTGCTCCTTATCCTCCTCCATCAGCGCGCCGACACGCAAATGGACGCGGATCGACAGGCGGCCTTTGGGCTCGTCATTGCGGCGCACCGCGTAGCGCACGCCATTGGGGAGGGTGCCGGTAACAAAGGCCGGATGGAGCGGAATATCACTCCCCGTCTGCCAGCCGGTCGCGACCGGAGCGGCGGGGGTGGAGGTAGGCGATGCAGGCGGCGCGGACGCGGCTTGCGCACCATCTTGCGCATAAACGGCAACGGGGGCGGAAAGGGAGAGCGCGAGCGCCGACAGCGCCAGCCAATACTGCCGGAAAGTCATCCGAAGATGTTTAGCGGGGCAGGGGAGAGGGCGCAATCGTCATTGCAGACGGCGCAGGCGCAATATCGACCTCCTGTGGAACATCGTCATTCCCGCGAAAGCGGGAATCCATCTGATGCGCTGGAGGTTTCCACTACCGTTGCGTGACGTAGCACGGTCCGGAAATGGATTCCCGCTTTCGCGGGAATGACGAGGGAGGGCGGTCATTTTATGGCCACTTCACCTTGGCGATCCAGTCTTTGACCTGCCATTCCAGCACATCGAGCGGGACCGCGCCCTGGCCAAGGACGGTGTCGTGGAAGGCGGCCAAGTCAAACTTCGCGCCCAGCTCCTTTTCGGCCAAGCTGCGCAATTCGCGGATTTTAATCTCGCCAATCTTGTAACCCAATGCCTGTCCCGGCCAACTGATATAGCGGTTGACTTCGGCTTCGATATTCGCGTCGGACAGTGCGCTATTGTCCTTCATGAACCGGATGCCCTGCGCCTTGGTCCAGCCTTTGGCGTGGATGCCGGTATCGACCACCAGACGGCACGCGCGCCACATTTCATAGGATAGCCGCCCCATATCCTTGGCGGGCGTATCATAAAGCCCCATTTCGATGCCCAGCCGCTCGGCATACAGGCCCCAGCCTTCGGTGAAGGCGGTAAAGCCGATATTCTGGCGGAAAGCGGGGATGTCCAATTCCTGCTGGAGCGCAATCTGGTTATGATGGCCCGGCACCGCTTCATGGGCGGTGAGCGCAGGCAGTTCATATAAGGGCCGCTGGTCGAGCTTCGACGTATTCACATAATAATTGCCCGCAATCCCGCTCTGCGGCGAGCCCGGATTATAATAAGCCGTGGTCGTGCCTTCCGCGATTTCCGCCGGAATTTCCTTAAGGCCATAGGGAAGGCGCGGCAATTTGTGGAACAGGGTCGGCATTTTGCCGTCGATGGTCTTGGCAACGCGCGATGCAGCCTCCATCAACTCTTCGGGCGTTTTGACATAATATTGTGGGTTGGAGCGCAGGTCCGCGATAAACGCCTCGCGCGTCGCGAAACCGGCCTTTTTGGCGACCGTCTCCATTTCGGCGCGGATGCGTTTCACCTCGTTCAGCCCGATCTGGTGGATCTGTTCGGCGGTGAGGTTGGTCGTGGTTTCTTGCCGGATGCGGAACGCATAATAATCCTTGCCGCCGGGCTGCGCGGTAATGGCAGGGTTTTTCGCGCATTTCTTAAGATAGGTGCCGGTGAAAAAGGCGTGATGCTTGCGGTAAGCAGGGTTCAGCACATCGGTGATCAGGCTTTTGGCGCGGGTCTGCATCGCGTTCCATTCCGCATCGGTCATGTCGACCGGCTTGGTGCGCAGGAACGGCCCGTAAAAGCGCGATTTTACCGGATCATCGCTGACCACACCGATAATCCCCTTGGCGCTGTTGCCCAACACCTCGCACGGCAAGACATAGCCGCCATCGACCGCCTGCTGCGTGATTTTCAGCGCCTCGTCATTGACCTTGGGATATTGGGCGAGCCGGTCGAGATAGCTTTGGTAATCGACCTTATTGCGCAGCGGGCTATTGTCGCCCAGCCCCGCAAAGCCTTGGTGCCAACCATAATAGGTGGTGAAGAGCATGGTGCGTTGGCCGAACCTATTGGCTTTGACCTGATCGGACAAAGCGCGCCTCAGGATCTGCGCATTGATGCGGTCGGCGAGTGGCAGCGCATCCAGCCGTATCATGTTCAACCGCTCAAGAAAGGCTTCGGCGGTTTTGGCGCTTTTGTCGGCGGCAGCAAGGCTCATATCGCCGACCTTGCCTTCATAGCCCGGCACCCCCATCGACGAGGCCAGCACCGGATTTTCGGACAAGGTCCAGTCCCAATGCTCCTTGATAAGCTGTGCCAGAGCACCGGCAGGTGCGGCGGTGGCGGGGCTGGCCAACGCCACCGAGGCGAGCAAGGGCAGCGCGATCTTGGCCAGGCGGGCGCGGAAACGGGTGCGGGAAACAGGCTTGGCAATAGGCATAGGGGGATACTCCCTGCAATGAAGAAACAGCGCCGCTGGCGGGCGCATGCTGTAGTTAGTGCTAGAACAAGTGGCGCGGAAATCAAAGCCGGTCCGAACAAGGCCATAACAGCCACTCATTCCGTCATTGCGAGCGGCGATAGCCGCGCGGCAATCCAGTGCAGACCATGCGACTCCGGATTGCCGCGCCGCTTGCAGCGGCTCGCAATGACGGGCGTTGGGTGGGTCTGCCCTTGCCCCCCCTGTTTCGCCGGACGGTGGCTCATAGCCGTTAGAAGGCGTAAATAATTCTTGTCGCGCGCTTGCCTTCCGCGGAAATGGCTGGAATAGTCGGGTTAATCCCGAATATCCGTTGCAATATTAAGTTTAGTCATGCGTTTCCCGAGCCATTCTGCTCCGCCGCCACCCGGCCCCGATTTCAAAGCCCCTAATGCCGCGCGCCATGTCGGTGCCCATGTTGCGGGCGCGGTCATGCTGTTTGCGCTGATGCAGCTTTGGGCGACAGGGGCGGTTGTTTCCGCTGGCGGGCCGCATTGGTTGCCGCTGGTCGGTATTGCTGTGCTGGTGCTGGGGGCGATCCCCACCGGACGGATGGTCGAGCGCCGCTGGCACCATCGCGGCCGCAATATTGCGCCTTCCCCCAAAGCCGATGCGCGCTACCGCCGCGACCTGACCTTGATGTGGAGCGCCGCCTTATTGGTGCCGCCTGCCTGGGTGTTGGTGATTAGCTCGCTGGTGGCAGGCGCGATAATTTAGCCCCGCCTTCTTATGCCTTATTCCAAGCGGGTTACGCGCAAACAGCTTTGACGCTCGGCTTGGGCGGCGCTAAGGCTTTTTGTCATGTTGACCGTAAAAGAAGCGCAAGACCGCGTCGCCCACCTCACCAAAGCTGCCAAAAAAGCGGGCGCGGATGCCGCCGACGCCATTTATTTTTGCGATGCGTCGACCAGCGTGTCGATGCGGCTGGGCGCATTGGAAGATGTGTCGCGCTCCGAAGGCGAAGGCATCGGCCTGCGCCTGTTTGTCGGCCGCCGCTCGGCAAGCGTTTCTTCGACCGATATGGAAAAGGCGGCGCTCGACAGTCTGGTCGAGCGCGCGCTGGCGATGGCCAAGGAAGCGCCCGAAGACCCTTATGCTGGGCTGGCCCCTGAAGATATGCTGATGCAAAGCGCGCCGCAGGATCTGGATTTGGACGATGGCAGCGAAGCCGACCCGCAAGCCTTGCGCGCACGGGCGCTGGAAGTCGAAGATGTCGCGCGCAGCGTCACAGGCGTCACCAACAGCGAAGGCGGCAGCGCAAGCCATAGCCGGATGCGGCTCGCTATCGCCACGACCACCGGCTTTGTCGGCGGCTATGGCACATCGGGCCATTCGACCTCGGCATCGGTGCTGGCGGGCGAGGGCAGCGATATGCAGCGCGATTATGACTGGCACAGCGCGCGGCATCTGGCGGATTTGCGCTCGGCAGAAGATATAGGCCTTGAAGCCGGCATGCGCACTGTCGCCAAGGTGAAGCCGGGGCGCATGACGTCGGGCGCGATGCCGGTGATTTTCGACCCGCGCGTCGGCACGACCATCATCGGCGCGCTGACCGGCGCGATTTCCGGCTCTGCGATTACGCGGCGCACCAGCTTCTTGCTCGACCGTCTGGGCGAACAGATTTTCGCGCCCGGCATTACGATTGTCGATGATCCCTACCGTATCCGCGGACTGCGCTCGCGTCCGTTTGACGGCGAAGGGCTGCCGGTGCGCGCAGGCAAGCTGGTCGACGGAGGCGTCCTCACCACCTGGCTGCTCGATAGCGCCTCGGCGCGCCAGCTTGGCACAACGCCCACCGGCCACGCCTCGCGCGGCATTGGCGGTGCGCCCGGCGTCACCACCGGCAATCTCCACATCGAAGCGGGCAGCCTGTCGCCCGACGCGCTGATCGCCGACATCAAGCAAGGCGTGTGGGTGACCGAACTCATCGGCAGCGGGCTGAACGGTGTTACCGGCGATTATAGCGTCGGCGCGGTCGGCTTTCGCATCGACAATGGCAAGCGCGCAGGGCCGGTCGCGGAATTCACCATTGCGGGTAATATGAAGGATATTTTCCGCGATCTGACCCCCGCCGATGATCTGGAATTCTTGTTCGGGACCAATGTGCCGACCTTGCGCACCGACAGTATGACGGTCGCGAGCGGCTAAGCCATGCCCGCGCCGCTCAACAATGAACTGATAATCGCCGCCGCCCGCGAAGTCGGCGACATGGCGCTTGCGCGCTGGCCGGGGACGGCGGGGGCTGCCGAACTCAAAGTCTGGGCCAAAGCCGATGTCAGCCCGGTATGCGAGATTGATTTGGCCGTCGACGAACGGTTGAAGGCAATCCTTGGCGAACTCGCCCCCGATGCGGGCTGGTTGTCGGAAGAGACGGCGGATGACGCCGCGCGGCTGGAGCGCCGCCGCATGTGGTGCGTCGATCCGATTGACGGCACGCGCGATTATGTGCGCGGGCGCAAAGGCTGGTGCGTGTCGATTGCGCTCATCGAAGATGGCTGGCCGCGCTTTGGCGTTCTCTACGCACCCGCCCGCGATGAATTATGGGTGGCGGCCAGCGGCACCGGCGCGACGTTGAACGGCGAACCGGTCGCGGCCAGCACAAGGCGCAACTTTGTCGGCGCGCGCGTCCCCGCCGCCGACCTTCCCAAAGTCGACCGCGATTTAACCAAGGTCGAACAGCCCAACAGCATTGCGCTCAGAATGGCGATGGTCGCCGATGACCGCGCGGATATTGTCGCGACCTTACGCTGGGGCTTTGAATGGGACATTGCCGCCGCAACGCTCATCGCCCGCGAAGCCGGCGCAACTGTAACCGACGCTTTCGGCAATCCCCTACGCTTCAACACCGCCCGCGCACAGGCCTTCGGCGTGATCGTCTCCTCACCCTATATCCACGAAGCAGCGGTCGAGCGCCTGTCGGAACGGGCGAAGGCGATTGTGGGGTGACAAGCCCGATATGTTGACCGGTAAAACGAGCGGCTTATTGTTCAATTAGCCGCCTCTCCTGCGGTGATATATTGAACAAGCTCAGCGTCATTTCGTGTAATGCCGTTTCGTCCGCGGTCAATTTTTCCGACATGTTTGAAATTTTTTTGGAAATTTCGATTATTTGCGAATGAACCGCAGCATCGGCCCGCGTGACCGGCTTACGCAAACGATCGACCAGCTTTTTACCGTTGCCCTTGGTCGCCGGTGTGAAATCCAATGCAATGCAGCGCCACTGTGCCAAGACGAGCTCGGCTTCATCGTCTTCAACAAACAGGCGGCACACTTCACGCTCATCGATCAAAAAGCTTAATTTACCCCGGTCGAGCGAAACGTCAAAATGACTTGCCGGATGGATGAGGCCGTCAATTTCGGCCAAAGCTGTCTCTTCGTCGGCCTTACGCTGATCATCTACCCAATTTTTACGGTTTGTTGCGGGGATCGAATTTGAAATCTCTTCCTCAATTTGCGGTATGGACCGCACCGCGGGGATGAGCTGGTCCAATGTTTTGACGGTGCGCGCCGCCGTCGAAAGGCGCTCTTCCAAATCCTGCGTCAGGCGTAGCCGTTCGGTTGCTTGCTGTTGCAATCTTTTGGCAAGTGCGGTCAATGTCGCCCGTGATTTCCGATCTGCGTTGGGGACAGGGAGCGGCGCAATGAACTGCTTGTTGGCTGATTTATAATCGCCGCGAAAAGGTTTGGATTGCCATTGGAATATTGTGTTGGTCACCGGTGCATTAAGGATGGCCGAAAGAAACCATGAATCATCTTTGCGCGCTGGAATTACGCCGCCAACATCCACATTATCGCAATAATAGCGGCCAGTGTCGTCCACCACTGTCCCTAATTTGGCGACCAAACGGGGAACCAGCAATTTTGCATTTTCCTGCTTGTCTAGATTTTGAGTTCGTCCCATCCGATACCATTTTGTATCGTTGAACTTCTCCTTTTCCCTGTCTCGCAATTCTTGTTCAAAACGACGCAGATACGCCCATGCCTTCGGGAAATCGCGCGCCATTTCTTCGGGCGTGTATAATCGCGCGCCTTTGGCATCCACATGGTAGGGGAAGAGCAAATAGGTGCGGGTTTGCGGTTCCAGAAAGCGTTTGACTTCCGCCCCGGATACCAATGGCTTCATAATGGCGTCTTCCAGTTCAACGACCTCGTCCGGCTGCTTCTTGCCCTTCAGCTTCGGCGTGAACGCATAACGGTTTCTGCCGAGGCGGCGCAGGTGATAAATATGGTCCGCACTCGTCTGGATGCCTACAATGATATTTTTGCTGTTATCTACATGACCCAGCGGCAATGCTTCGCGGCGGAGCCGTTCGATCATCATCCGGACCGGAGCGGGTGCAATCAACCAAGGCGTTGTCGCGTTGGTGATTGCTTCATAAGGCAAGCGGTAGGCATCATCCGTCCAATCAACGCGGCTGATATCGCCATCATCGGCGAAGGCCAGTGCTATGGTTGCAGCAGGCGCTTTGGTGAAAATCTGAATTGCGGTATAAACTGTCGCTTCTTCAAACACCTGGAACGACCGGAAGTCGAGCCATTTTTCCAGATGTCTTCCGGCGTGGATCAACCCGCGCAATCCTGCTCCATATTCGAGGGTCGGCCATAAGTTGGGCGCGATATACCCCATACGTCCGCCGCTGTTGAGAAGCTCCAGTCCCTTTTCGATAAAGGGGAGATACAGATCGAAATTACCGGTCCGGGTCGAAAGATAAGGCGATTGGCCGGACGACAACCATTCGGCCATATCCTTGTTGACCTGCTTGAAGTTTTGCAGCTTTACATAAGGGGGGTTGCCAATGACGGCGTCGAAAGTGCCGCTTGCAAAATCGCCGTCCCATTCAAAAATATTGATGCGGTCCCGTTCTTCATCGTCATATAATTTACGTTTGGCATAGAAACGCTGATCGATCAGGCTATTGCCACATTGAATATGCTTATCGAGCGAGGATAAGGGCTTTTGTGCCTGGGCCGTATGCAGCCACAATGAAAGGCGCGTTATTTCGACCGATGCCGGATTAATGTCGACACCGAATATATTGTTCGCCAGAATCATTTCGGTAATAGCTGCCGGCTCTGGTCGTGATTCAATGGCTTTCATTTCGACCGCCATGTCAACCGCCGCCGAAAATTCGCGTTCCAAATGCTTGAGCGCGACAATCAAAAATGCGCCTGATCCGCATGCGGGGTCGATAATCTTTATCTGCTGCAACCGTTGCCAATAGGATAAGGCAGCTTGTGCCGTCGGCATTTCACCTTCGGTCCAGCCTGACGCCTGCTTCCAAGCGTCGAACAAAGGCGTGATGGTCTCTTCTATAATCCGGCGCACCGTCCATTCGGGCGTATAATAAACGCCGTCCCGTTTGCGCTTGGTAATATCCGTCAACGACGGTCGTGCGTCGGCTTCTGCCTCCAGCTTTTCCAACTCGACAATGGATTGTTCGAAAATATGGCCCAATGTGTAGAGGCCGATGCTGTTTTTAGTGTCGCCTTCACGTGCAAAATTATAGGTGGCTGCCAGATATAATAGGGTGGCTTTATACTCGTTGATCTTTGCTTCATTTTGGGCTTGTCCGCGCATGGCGAAAATATGGTTGGGCAACCGAAGCGCGTCGATGGCGGGGTCGTCGGCAAACAGGCCGCCATTGAATTTGTGGATCTTGTGGTCCCCTATGTCGCCGCCGACATTCATGCGTGCAAAAACCAGTTTTAACCGGGTCCAGATTTCCTCCCCATTTTCTTCCAGCATAGAATCCCTGGAAAAAGCTTCCAACTGGCGTTGCAATTCATTGGTAGGAAATCCGACGCGCGCGCCCATATCTTCGGCGAACATTACAAAAATCAGCCGATCGAGTAACTTTTGGCCCAATCGCACGGCGCCGGACTTGGTCATGCCGCCCGGACGTTGCAGCATGATATGCTGGATCAATATTTCCCTATAGGCGCGATATTCCTTGTAAAATTCATCTTCTAATTTTTTCTCGGACTTTCCTTGTCTTTCGACCATACGCTCCAAGCGGGTACGCCCGGCGTCGCTCAAAAGCATGTCGGGTTGAAACATTCGCCAAAACAGAAAGCGGTCAAATTGTGCGACCTCGTCATTGCCGAGCATGTTGACCTGGTCAAAAAGGTCATCGCCTGCAATTTTGAACCGCAAGTAGCGGTCAGGCATCGAATCTGCGGAATATAAACGGAACTCGTTCATGTCGGTGACAATCGCAAATCGCGGTTGTACGGGGGCGTTGAGCGCGACACCGCGCCGGGCACCCCAAAGATAATCTTGGGCTTGTTGAACCGGTGAGCGGTTATTCCCTTTGCGATGTTGCGGTGCGTCGAGCCCCGCTTTGGTCATATGTTTGAATTCGCACAGGATTTGCGGAACATGCGCGCGTCCGCCGCCGAAATTCCCTATTGCAAGGTCGGCCTCGCCCTTACCGCCAGTCTGTCCCGCGCCTTTGACTGCAAATTTTGAATCGAGATGAAAGCCTGTTTTGCCTTTACCATCTTCCTCATAACCCCACATTTCGACAAAAAATCGCTGGGTGAAGCTGCCTTCGGCTTTTGTCTCGCGTTTGATCTCGCGCTTGACCCATCCTTCCAGTACCGCCTTTATGTTGTCGTCCCGCCCGTCTGCGAGATAATCCTGAAATTCATACTCCAGCTCCGCCCGCAGGAAAGAACGGTCAAGCAAAGGTTTAAAGCGATCATTGGTCATGCCGTGTCCTGCCAAGTTTGGTGGTGAAAATCCAGCGCTGCTTTCCCAATTGGCGCTTTGCAGAGGGGCGTATTTTTGCTAGCCTTCTTTTATGTCACAACAGCAATTTGGTCTAAACTTCGGAAGCGAGCCGCAAGAGGATAAGCCGCTGTTTGATCCGAACGATATTCGTGAAGATTGCATGGCGCTGATAACCGAAGCGCGAGACAATGTCGTTGCGCTGAAATGGGACGCGCAAACATTAAAAGTTAACCGCATTATTTTTCCTAATCTGGCAAGCTGGCTGCCGGACGAAGAAGAGCGCCGCCAACTTTGTTTTGAATTTGAAACGGAGTGCGCGCGCATCGAGTCATTGCTTGCGGCATAACGCCGCGCAATGGCTTGGCCTTCTCACTTGACTCCGCCCCCGACTCACCTTAAGTGCGCGCTATTCCGAAACCTCAGGAACGGCGGTGCGATTCTTCGTGCCTGCCTTTTTCGTGTTTTCGGAAAACCACCCAAAGCTTTGAGATGGCGGCCCTTTTGCCGGGGTTGCTGTGGAGCAGGAGAAACTATCACATGGCACGTATTGCGGGCGTCAACTTGCCCACAAACAAGCGCGTGATTATCGCGCTTACCTATATTCATGGCATTGGCCGCACCAAGGCGGTCGAAATTGCGGACAAGCTGGGCATTGACCATGCGCGCCGTATCCAGGACCTGTCGGACGCCGAAGTCCTCCAGATCCGCGAAACCATCGACGCCGATCACACCGTGGAAGGCGATCTTCGTCGCGAAACCGCGATGAACATCAAGCGCCTCATGGACCTCGCTTGCTACCGTGGCCTGCGCCACCGCAAGGGTCTTCCGGTTCGCGGCCAGCGCACGCACACCAATGCGCGCACCCGCAAAGGTAAGGCCAAGCCGATCGCCGGCAAGAAGAAGTAAGTTTCATCTTATCGCTGCTGCGCGCTTTTTACGGGCGCGCGCTAGTCGGTAACGGATATAGGGAATTAAACATATGGCACGCGAACCTCAGCGCCTTCGTCGGCGCGAGCGCAAAAATATCTCGTCGGGCGTTGCGCACGTCAATGCGAGCTTCAACAACACGATGATCACCATCACCGATGCCCAAGGCAATGCGATTAGCTGGTCCTCGGCTGGCATGATGGGTTTTAAGGGCTCGCGCAAATCGACCCCTTATGCCGCACAGGTCTGCGCCGAAGATGCTGGCCGCAAGGCTGCGGAACATGGCGTGCGGACGCTCGAAGTCGAAATCAAGGGTCCGGGTTCGGGCCGTGAATCGGCTCTGCGCGCGTTGCAGGCGGTGGGCTTCACCATCACCTCGATCCGCGACGTGACCCCCATCCCGCATAACGGGGTGCGTCCGTCGAAGCGTCGTCGCGTCTGATTCCTGCCTGCCCGTAAAGGCGTTGAGGGAACTCTTTCACGCCTTTCACCTTTTCATACTGGCGGATCGGACGGGACAGTCTCCCGAAGCCTTTTCGCCACTCAATTTTAGGGGAAGTCCATGACTGTCAATATGAAGAACTGGCAGGAATTGAAGAAGCCCAACAGCCTCGAAATCAAGTCGGGCGGCGATTCCAAGCGCAAGGCTACTTTTGTTGCTGAACCTTTGGAGCGCGGTTTCGGCCTGACGCTCGGCAACGCGCTGCGTCGCGTTCTCCTGTCGTCGCTTCAGGGTGCGGCTGTTACCTCGATCAAGATCGAAAACGTCCTGCACGAATTTTCCTCGCTTGCCGGCGTGCGCGAAGATGTGACCGACATTGTTTTGAACGTGAAGCAAATCGCGCTCAAAATGGAAGGCGAAGGCCCGAAGCGTTTGCAGCTTTCGGCAACCGGCCCCGGCGAAGTCAAAGCGGGCGACATCATGGTGTCGGGTGACATCGAAGTGATGAACCCCGACCTCGTGCTATGCCACCTCGACGATGGCGCAACGCTCAACATGGAACTCACCGCCGATACCGGCAAGGGCTATGTTGCAGCGGTTGCCAACCGTCCGGCCGATGCGCCGATCGGCCTGATTCCGGTCGATTCGCTTTATTCGCCGGTGCGTCAGGTTGCCTATAAGGTCGACAATACCCGCGTCGGGCAAGAGCTTGACTATGACAAGCTGTCGCTCACCATCGAAACCGATGGCACAGTGACGCCGGAAGATGCGGTCGCTTACGCCGCGTCGATCCTTCAGGACCAGCTTAAAGTCTTCGTCCATTTCGAAGATGTCATGGCGTCGCAAAGCGGCATGATCGGCATGGCGGCTCCGTCGCAATCGAGCGAAGAATCGGATGCCAACCAGCTCAACCGTTACCTTTTGAAGAAGGTGGACGAGCTGGAATTGTCGGTCCGTTCGGCCAACTGCCTCAAGAACGACAATATCATCTATATTGGCGATCTGGTGCAAAAGACCGAAGCCGAAATGCTGCGTACGCCCAACTTTGGTCGCAAGTCCTTGAACGAAATCAAGGAAGTCTTGTCATCCATGGGTCTGCGCCTCGGCATGGACATCCCCGGCTGGCCGCCCGAAAATATCGAGGAAATGGCCAAGAAGCTGGAACAGGAATTGATGGGCTAATCCTTCACCGTTCGCCCTGAGTAGCTGCGCAAGCAGCGTATCGAAGGGTGCTTCGATACGGGCTCTATCGAGCCCACTCAGCACGAACGGATTTGATTAGACTTTACTCTGAAATCCTCTGGGCCCCCGCCTTCGCGGGGGAACAGAAACAGGCCCAAAGCGCGGGAGGCCTTTAAATAACCCGCGTGGCTTGGGGTACCGGTCGAATTTTCGGCAAACGGCCCCCTGACAAACGCTGCCGCTAACCATTGCGTTGGGGGTAAGCACAAAGAAGGAAGTTAAAATGCGTCACGGAATGGGCGGCCGCAAGCTGCAACGTACCTCTTCACACCGCGCGGCTTTGTTCCGCAATATGGCGGCGGCGCTCATCAAGCATGAGCAGATCACCACCACTGTCCCCAAGGCGAAGGAATTGCGTCCTTACGTCGAAAAGCTGGTTACGCTCGCGAAAAAGGGTGGCCTTGCCAACCGTCGCTTGGCGCAGGGCCGTCTTCAGGACGATGCCCAGCTCACCAAGCTGTTCGACGTGCTGGCCAAGCGTTATGCCGACCGTAACGGCGGCTATACCCGCGTCATCAAGGCTGGCATCCGTGCATCGGACGCTGCCCCCATCGCGATCATCGAATTTGTCGACCGTGATGTCGCCGCCAAGGGCCAGGATTCGGGGCCGGTGCAGGTTGCGGAAGATTTTGAAGACGCTTGATAGCGGTTTCATATGAAACAGGTTGAGAAAGAGGCCGGAGCTTAGTAGCTTTCCGGCCTCTTTCTTTTTGTCCGCACATCCTGTTCGGGCAAAAGCATAAGCATAATAGTAACAGAGGATAATTATGGCCGCTTCCCCCCGCTTGTTCGCCCTTCCCTTAATTGCGCTTGGCTTGTCGCTGGCGGGCTGCGCGACGACGCAAGCGGGCGATGATACTCAAACTGCGGCGGATGCTGCTCGTGAAGCCGCAGAGGCTGCAAAAGCTGCTGCCGCAGCCATGGGCGATGCCACCGCCGCCCCCACTTCGCGAGACGCCATGATGAACCTCTCTTACCCCGCCACCGAAAAGGGCAATGTCGTTGAAAACCAGTTCGGCGTCGCGGTCGCCGACCCGTATCGCTGGCTGGAAGATGATGTGCGCGTTAACCCCAAGGTGCGCCAATGGGTTGATACCCAAAGCCAGTTCACCAAAGATTATATCGCCAAATTGCCGGGCCGCGAGGCGTTCAAACAGGAACTCACCTCGCTCTATAATTATGAACGGTTCGGCCTTCCGCGCAAATCGGGTGGCCGCTATTTCTATACGCGCAATGACGGTTTGCAAAACCAGTCTGTCCTTTATGTGCGCGACCAGTTGAACGGGGAGGGGCGTGTCCTTATCGACCCCAACACATGGTCCAAGGATGGCGCGACCGCGCTTGCCGAATGGAACCCGTCCAAGGATGGCAAAAAGCTCACTTATGCGGTGCAGGATGGCGGCACCGACTGGCGCATCATCCGTCTGCTCGATGTTGATACGGGCAAATTGCTTCCCGACGAGATTAAATGGGCGAAATTCGGCGGTAGCGTCGAATGGGCCAAGGATGGCAGCGGCTTTTATTATTCGCGCTTCCCGGAACCTTCGGCGGCAGGCACCTTCCAATCCTTGAACAAGGACCAGAAAGTCTATTTCCATAAGCTTGGCACGCCCCAAAGCGCGGACCGGCTGGTTTATGCGACCCCCGCCCATCCCGATTATGGTCATGGCGCAACCCTCACCGATGACGGCCGCTATCTGGTCATCACCTCGTCGGTCGGCACCGATGACCGCTATGAAGTCCATGTGATTGACCTCCAATCCAAGGACCAAAAGCCCAAGCTGGTCTTCCCCGGCTTTACCAATAATTGGTCGGTGATCGGCAATGTCGGCGCCAAATTCTATTTCGTCACCAACAAGGATGCGCCGCTCCTTAAGATCGTGTCGGTAGATATATCCAAGGTCAATGCGCAGCCGGTCACGGTGGTGCCGGAAGATAAGGCGACGCTCAACGGCGCGTCGATTATCGGCGGTAAGCTCATCACCGAATATCTGGTCGATGCGAAAACCGAAGTGCGCACCTATGACCTTGCGGGCAAGGCGCTCGGCACGATCCCCTTGCCGGGTATGGGCAGCGCGGGCGGCTTTGGCGGCGACCAGAAGGATATAGAAACCTTCTTCTCCTTCACCAGCTTCACGCGCCCTGCGGCGATTTACCGCTATGATACAGCGACCGGCGCGGTGACGCCTTGGGCCGAACCCAAGCTCACCTTCAACCCCGACGATTATACCGTCGAGCAGCGTTTCTATCCATCCAAGGATGGCACCAAAATCCCGATGTTCATCGTTGCCAAGAAAGGCGCGATGAAGCCGGGCGGCGCACCGACCTTGCTTTATGCCTATGGCGGCTTCAACGCGCCTTCACTTCCCGGCTATTCGGCAACGCGCATGGCCTGGCTTGAAAAAGGCGGCGTGTTCGCGCTCGCCAATATCCGTGGCGGCGGCGAATATGGTAAGGCCTGGCACGATGGCGGGCGTTTGCTCAACAAACAGAATGTGTTCGACGATTTCATCGCGGCGGGCGAATATCTGAAAGCGCAGGGCATTACCGGCAAGGACCAGTTGGCAATTGAAGGCCGTTCCAATGGCGGGCTTCTGGTCGGCGCGGTCTTGAACCAGCGTCCCGACCTGTTTGCCGCCGCACTCCCGACCGTCGGGGTGATGGATATGCTGCGCTTCGATAAATTCACCGCAGGCCGCTATTGGGTCGATGATTATGGCTATCCGAACAAGGAAGCAGATTTCAAAAATCTCTACGCCTATTCGCCCTATCATAATGTGAAGAGCGGCGTTGATTATCCTGCGATCATGACCGTAACCGCCGACACCGATGACCGTGTGGTGCCGGGGCATAGCTTCAAATATGCAGCGGCGCTTCAGGCGGCGAACATCGGCCCCAAACCCCACCTCATCCGCATCGAAACCCGCGCAGGCCACGGCAGCGGGATGCCGACCGAAAAGGTCATCGAACAGTTTGCGGACATGTATGCGTTCATCGCTTACTGGACGGGGTTGGAGGTGAAGTAGGCTTATTCCATGCCGCGACACTAATTGAGCCATAATGATTTTTTAATTCATGTGTATTAACTACGATGCATGAGAAAAATTATTATCATGGGTGTTGTTTTGGCACTTACACAAATTTCTAGCGCAGCCGTTGCAGGTCCGCGTCAAGACAAAGCTTTGGAAGCTGCGGCGCGCTGGAAAGAATGTGTTATTCAATACGCAAAGAGGCTGGCTCCACAACGCGAACCTGCTGAAACGCTTGCTACAGCGGCTATGGGAATGTGTAGTGAGGAATCTGCGACCTTTCAAAGATTGTATAGAGAGTCGACGCGGGTGTATGGACTGCCATTTTCTAGCACAGCTAGCGATGAATCGCTCCAAGAAGGTTATCAACTCATCCAAGCAAAAATGAGAGAAACTGCGACAACTGTTATCGTAATGACACGAGCCCAATAGCTACACTTTCGCCACAATGCTGAACCTCAGCAAACAGACAATTCAGCATATCGACAACGCGAATCACCTATACCCTGTTTCATGAGGCGGAATTGACTGTCTCACGTGAATAACAGGAGGCCGGTTATGGCCAACATCAAGACCCTTTCCAAAGCTGCCCTCGGCACTCTTGCTGCCGGGGCTATGTTGACGGCTACGGCTACTCCGGCAGCCGCCCAATGGGGCGGCGACCGTTATGACCGCAACCGCGACGGCATCGGCGTCGGCGAAGTGATTGCAGGCGCGGTCATTCTGGGCGGCCTCGCAGCGATTTTGTCGAGCGGCAATAATGACCGTTATGACGAGCGCACTTACGGTTATGACGGCTATGGCTATGATTATAACCGTTATGGCAATTCGCGTCAGGCGGTAAACCAGTGCGTGAGCGCGGTGCAACAGCGTTACGGCGGCGGGGCCCGTGTCGACCAGATCACCCGCATCGACCGCAACAGCAAAGGCTATAAGATTGCGGGCCGCGTTTCGGTGAATGACCGTTACGGCTATGGCAACCGCTATGACCGCAACCGTTATGACCGCCGCGGCTATAATGACCGCTATTATGGCAATCGCTATGATACCGGCAGCTTTGATTGCACCATCAAATATGGCCGCATCGACAAGCTGAAGGTGCGCGGCGTCTAAACCTTATTCCTTGGCGGGAACCGGTTTTCCTCTCCCTTCCGGTTCCCTCTATCTCGAAACTGCCGCCGGACATCAGGTTCCGGCGGTTTTTTTATGGGCGACGTACGGAGGCCATTTTTGCGCGAGGGCGGGGCGAGAGTGTAGCGAGGGTGGACAGCGGGGCTTGGGCCGCTTAAGCGCCATCCACCATCTTTTCCCCGCTATCATTTTACCATCGAGTCCCAAGCGCGAAAGGCCCAAGCGACGATGAGCCACCATCCCGATACTATTCTTATTGTCGATTTCGGCAGTCAGGTTACCCAGTTGATTGCGCGGCGTATCCGCGAAGCGGGCGTCTATTCCGAAATCGCGCCCTTCATGTCCGCTGCCGAAGCGTTTGAACGGTTAAAGCCCAAGGGCATCATCCTGTCGGGTGGCCCGGCAAGCGTAGCGGACGCAGGCTCCCCGCGCGCGCCACAGCATTTTTTTGAGGCGGGGCTACCGATCCTCGGCATTTGCTATGGTCAGCAAACCATGTGCGAACAGCTTGGCGGCAAGGTTGAAGCGAGCCACGACAATCGCGAATTCGGCCGCGCGGAAATCACCGTCAATACCTCCTCCGGCCTGTTTGACGGAGTGTGGGCGGTGGGCGACACGCCGACCGTGTGGATGAGCCACGGCGATAAAGTCGCGCAGCTTCCCGAAGGTTTTGTCCCCATCGCAACCTCGACCGGCGCCCCCTTTGCGGTGACGGCGGACGAAAGCCGCCATTTCTATGGCGTGCAATTCCACCCCGAAGTCGTCCACACACCGGACGGGGCGAAGCTTATCTCCAACTTTGTCCATAATGTCTGCGGGCTTGCGGGCGATTGGACGATGGCCGAATATCGCAGCACCAAAATCGCGGAAATCCGTGAGCAAGTGGGGACAGGCAAAGTGATTTGCGGCCTGTCGGGCGGCGTTGACAGTGCGGTTGCGGCGGTGCTTATCCATGAAGCGATTGGCGACCAGCTCACCTGCGTATTCGTCGATCATGGCCTGTTGCGCATGAACGAGCGCGAACAGGTCGAGCGCCTGTTCCGCGATCATTATAATATTCCGCTGGTCGTGGTCGATGCCGAACAACGCTTTATGGCTGGCCTTGAAGGCGTGACCGATCCCGAAAAGAAGCGCAAATTTATCGGCGCGGAATTTATCAATGTGTTCGAAGAAGAAGCCAAGAAGATCGGCGGCGCGGATTTCCTTGCGCAAGGCACGCTCTATCCTGACGTGATCGAAAGCGTGTCCTTCACCGGCGGCCCTTCGGTGACGATCAAGTCGCACCACAATGTCGGCGGCTTGCCCGAGCGCATGAATATGCAACTGGTCGAGCCGTTGCGCGAATTGTTCAAGGATGAAGTGCGCGCGCTGGGCCGCGAGCTTGGCCTCCCCGACGTGTTTGTCGGGCGGCATCCGTTTCCGGGGCCGGGCCTCGCCATCCGCATCCCCGGCGAAGTCACCAAGGAACGCTGCGACATTTTGCGCAAAGCGGATCTGGTCTATCTCGAAGAAATCCGCAATGCTGGCCTCTATGACGACATCTGGCAAGCCTTCGCGGTCCTGCTCCCCGTCCGCACCGTCGGCGTGATGGGCGACGGGCGCACCTATGACAGCGTCTGCGCCCTACGCGCCGTCACCTCGACCGACGGCATGACCGCAGACGTCTACCCGTTCGAAAGCGCCTTCCTCAGCCGCACCGCAACCCGTATTGTGAACGAGGTCAAAGGCATTAACCGCGTGGTGTATGACTATACGAGCAAGCCGCCGGGGACGATCGAGTGGGAGTGACATAAGCCTTTGACCAAGGGAGGGATATTGGATGATGCGTTTTCTCTTGGTATTGGCTGTATTGATGATGGCGTCCTCTGCGGAAGCGCGCGAATCATCCCGGTCGCCATGTTCCGATGACGCCGGAGCGGACCGTTGCGCGCAAGAGGTTCAGGCAAAGACACGCGCGAAATACGGGCTCGAAACTGCCGAAAAACTTGCCATGCAAGGCACTTATGTTCGCCGCGCAATGATTGTTGACGGCTATGGGCAAGACGTTCTGGCCATCTCTTTCCTGCGGGAAAAAGGGGCTGACCCGCGTGTCGAAATCCGTTTGCCGCAAGGCGCTACGGCAAACCGGCCGCATAGTCTTTCGGCTACGCTGTCGGCGGCACAATGGACAGAGGTGTTGCGACGGGGGACTTATTTTGACCGGGATTTTGTACCGCTCCCCGACAAAAATATGCTCTCCCTTTGTCTCCATGGCTCGGTCGCTATCGTTGAGACGGTCGATCCGGTAAGATTATCGGACAATACGCTCCCTGCAACCACAAAGCCCGCCCTTGTGCGCAGCAAGGTGCAGACCGCCTGTACCGACGGGCTTGCCTTGGATTATGCTTTCGAACTTGTCGACATGGCTTATGCGGCCTTGCCTTTCTGCCAGACGCTGCAGCCAACCGAACATCGCAGTAAAGCCGCGTTGCTGAACTCCTGTTTCCATCTTTCCGGTGATCGCGTGGCAGCGGCCGAAGGAGCATCTTTATTCCATCAATTGAACGCAGCATTGAATAATAAGGCTGCCGGTCCGGCGGCTATGCGCGTTGCTGTCGAACAGTTGATTGTGACGCCGGACCCGAATGACGATCCGCGCCCCGGTTCGAACAGGATCACGCGCGCGCAGAAATCGGCGTTGGTGGATATTATTGCCGACGGTGCGTTATATTTCATTTCTGCGAGCGGTGTGGATGCCGATCATGTTGTGATCGAAGCGGACCAGATACAGCCCGCAGGTCATGGCAGCGCAGCTTCGGTAATGCGTCGGCGGCTCAAACTATTAGCATCGAGAGAAACAGGCAGCTTCCGGATCTATGCGGTAGAAGCAGGGCGCTTCACACCCCCCCATCCGCTCCAACCCACGCGCCAGAAAGAAATTAACATAAGTTAAGTTGCGGAACCGGTTTTCGGGCTTGTCGGTTTGTCCTTCGTCGGGGGTGCAGCAGGTTGGGTGTGCGGATTTTCCGTTACAGGAAAACAGCATAGCCGCCTGATGGATCAGGAAGGATAAAATGATGGGACAGAAACTGAAAATTGCGCTGTTGGCAGCCGGAGCCGCTGTGACGCTGGGTGCTTGTGCAACGGCGGAAGTTGCGGCGGTCGAGGCGGTCGCTAATACGCGCTATGCGAACTTGACCGGCGCGCAAGTGATTGGCGGGCGCGGCGATCCGGATGCTTCGGCTGAAGGTTTTCTGACCATTTCGGACCAGTTGAACCAGATTTGCTATGACATTAAAAATATCCGCAACCTTGACGGCACCCCGACCAAGGCGGTGATCGGACGCGCGCCGCGCGGACGCACCGGCCCCACTGTGATGGAATTGAAATGGGCGAATGAAGGCGGGTTCAAAAACTGCACCGCGCGCTCAGAATGGATGGAGGACAGCCTCGATAACCGTTCGGGTGCTTATTATATCGCTATCTATACAACCGCTTATCCCAATGGCGCGATCCGCGGCAATTTTTACGATAAGTAAGCATAACAAGCGCAGCCGCCCGGGCATATTTGCCATCAGGCTGTAACAGAGATACGCAAAGAATAAGACCCGTCCGGCAAGCCATTACGGACGGGTCTTGTCCCTTCACAGCCTATGGATTAGCGCTCCCTTTTCCCAAGCATCCCTTACCCCGGCTCCCAAGCGCCGGTCATTTCAGGAGACAGATATGACGGTCACCCTTTATGGCATCCCCAATTGCGACACGGTCAAAAAGGCGCGCAACTGGTTGGCGGACGCGGGGGTCGATTATATGTTTCATGACTATAAGAAAGCAGGGATTGACGAAGCCAGCCTGCGCCGCTGGATTGCTGAAGCCGGTTGGGAAAAATTGCTCAACAAGGCGGGGACCACCTTTCGCAAATTGCCCGATGCTGACAAGGCGGACATTGACGCGGATAAGGCGGTCGCGCTGATGCTCGCCCATCCTTCGATGATCAAGCGTCCTGTAGTTGAAGGCGCGGGCGGGTTGCTGGTCGGCTTCAAGCCCGACCTTTATGCCGCAGCTTTCGGCCAATGACCGCACGGCTGTTTTTAACTGCTATCTTCGTGGCACTTGGCGGGTGTAGTGCGGGAAGCGTGAACGACCCCGTCCCCCCGCTCGCCGACAAAGTCATCGTCATCGCGCATCGCGGCGCGTCGGGCGTGCGGCCCGAACATACGCTGGAAAGCTATGCGCAAGCGATTGCGGGCGGCGCCGACTATATCGAGCCGGACCTTGTGCTGACCAAGGATGGCGTGCTGGTCGCGCGCCACGAAAATGAAATTTCCGAAACCACCAATGTCGCCGACCATCCCGAATTTGCGGACCGCAAGACCGAAAAGAAGATTGACGGCGAAACCTATGAGGGCTGGTTCACCGAAGATTTCACGCTGGCCGAACTGAAAACATTGCGTGCCAGGGAAAGGCTGCCGCAATTGCGCCCCGGCAATAAAATTTATGACGGCAAGTTCGAAATCCCGACCTTTGAAGAAATATTGGAATTGGTGAAGGCCAAGGAGGCAGAGACCGGACGGCGCATCGGCCTTTATCCCGAAACCAAACATCCCGGCTATTTTGCCGCGATCGGCCTGCCGCATGAAGCGCCCTTACTCGCCTTGCTCGCGCGCTATGGTTATCACAAGCCCGAAGACCCGATGTTCATCCAAAGCTTCGAGGTCGGCAATTTGAAGGCGCTCGCGGCAAAAACCGACGTCCATCTGGTGCAGCTTATGGCCGAAAAAGGCGGACCTGCGGATCGGCCCGACCTATCCTATGCCAAAATGGCCTCGCCCGAAGGGTTGAAGGCGGTCGCGGCTTATGCCGACGGGGTAGGCCCCGAAAAAGTCATGGTGATCGCCCCCGATTTTATGGGCCAACTGTCCAAACCGACCGATTTTGTGCGCAATGCCCACGCGGTGGGCTTGCTCGTCCATCCGTGGACCTTCCGCGCGGAAAATCATTTTCTGCCCCTGGCGCTGCGCTCGGGGGTCAGCGCGTCCGCACAAGGCAATCTCGACGGAGAGATTAAAGCCTTTTTGCGCGCAGGCGTTGATGGCATTTTCACCGACTTTCCCGCAGCGGGCGTGAGAGCGGTGCGCGGCGGCGCACAGGCCGGACGGGCACAAAATGGGGCCGTGAAGGGTGCCGCACCGGGCAAATAATGACAGCATTATAGGGCTATGACAGGACTATTGCGGACCATATCGGGCCAACCCGATAGAGGGACTCGTCTTGGGCGTGATTAGCGGCTAGACCCTGCGCCCATGTCTACTACATTCACGCTCGACACATCGACCAGCCGCGCCAATCCGACCCCGGCCCCCATGAAGCGGCTTACCATCCCCGCGATCCAGTCGCACAAGCAAAAGGGCGTCACTGCCCAGCCGCTCGTGATGCTGACCGCTTACACCGCGCGCATGGCGCAATTGCTCGATCCGCATTGCGATATGCTGCTCGTCGGCGATTCGCTGGGGCAGGTGATTTATGGCCTGCCGTCCACCGTGCCGGTGACGGTCGATATGATGTGCGCGCATGGCGCTGCGGTGGTACGCGGCAGCTATCATAGCGTGGTCGTGGTCGATTTGCCCTTTGGCAGCTATGAAGCCTCGCCTGAACAGGCATTCGCGACCGCTTCGCGCATTTTGAAGGAAACCGGTTGCGCGGCGGTCAAGATGGAAGGCGGCGAAGTCATGGCCGACACCGTGCGCTTCCTTGCCCAACGCGGGATTCCGGTAATGGGCCATGTCGGCTTGACCCCGCAGGCTGTCAATGCGCTTGGCGGCTATGGTGCGCGCGGCAAAAGTCAGGCGGAGCATGACAAAATCATGCGCGATGCCAAAGCCATTGAGGAAGCGGGCGCTTTTGCAACCGTGGTCGAAGGCGTGCTGGAACCTATCGCCAAGGCGGTCACGGCGGTCAGCGATATACCGATTATCGGCATTGGCGCGTCGGTCGATTGTGACGGGCAGGTCTTGGTGATCGACGATATGCTGGGCATGTTTGAACGGGTGCCGCGTTTCGTGAAACGCTATGAAAGCTTGGCCGAGATCGTCTCGAAAGCGGTCGAAACCTATGCGGGGGAAGTCAGGTCCCGTTCATTCCCGACCGGCGATCAGACCTATCAGCCTAAATAAGCGCGGCTCTATAAGCGCGTCTATGTCCCGCGCGTAAAGGCGGCGAGGTTCAATCCGCGCTTTTCCTTTGCGCATCGGGGCGCTAATAGGCGAAAACTTTATAACTGCGCGCGGCAGCAAGCAGCGGTGCATAATGACCATGGAGGCAGGTTTTGGCCATTTCGCCAACCAACGCAAATGACGTATTTGTCCGCGAAGTCGATGATGCGGTGCGCGATGACTATATCCGCAACTTCTGGAGCCGCTTCGGCAAGGCCGTGCTGGGCCTCATCGTGGTCGGCCTGATCGGCTATGGCGGTTATCTTTTCTATAATCACAGCCGGTCGCAGGATGCGGGCGAAACCGCCGAACTTTATGTGAAGGCGATGAACGAGGCGCAGATCGGCAATCCGGCAGCGGCCAAGACGCTCGCACTCGTGAAGGCCGAAGGCGATGACGCCTATCGCGCGGTCGCGCTGTTGACCGAAGCCAATATTGCGGCGGGCAAGAATGACGACAAACAGGCCATAACCCTGTTCGGACAGGTTGCGGCCGACACCAAGGCCCCGCAACCCTATCGCGACATTGCGCTCCTCAAACAGACGGTGCTGCAATTCGATACGTTAAAGCCTGACGTGGTGATTGCGCGGCTCAAGGGGCTCGCGGTTGAAAGCAACCCGATGTTTCCCAGTGCTGCAGAACTCACCGCGCTGGCGCTGATGAAACAGGGCAAGGATGCCGAAGCGGGCGCGCTTTATGGCAAGATTGCCGCTTTCGAAGGCGCACCCGAAGCATTGAAATCACGCGCGCAGCAAATGGCCGGGATGCTTGGCGTCGATGCGATTAAGTCGCCTGCCGACAAGGCTGCGGCTCCCAAAGATACGCCACCCCAAGACTCAAGCGTGAAAGCCACGGGCGGAGAAACGAAATAATGACGATGAAGAAAACCATGCTCGCCGCGGCGATGATCGCGACCGCGCTTACGGGCTGTAGCGTGTTTAAAGGCAAGGGCGGTCCCAAGACCCCCACGGTCGGCACCCGCGTTTCGATTCTGGGGTCGGCTAACGAAATTGCGGTTGATCCGGAAATCGCCGCCCAGCAGGTCGTGCTTCCCCCTGAAACCGCCAATAGCGGCTGGACCCAATCGGGCGGCAGCGCGGACAAGGCGATGGGCCATCTCGCGCTCCCCGCTGCGCTTTCGACCGCTTGGACCGCGCAGATTGCGGGCAATACCAAAAGCGCCAAGCTTGCCGCATCGCCCGTGGTCGATAATGGCCGCCTCTATGTGATCGACGTTAATGCGACCGTCCATGCGTTCGACGCCAAAACCGGCGCGAAAATCTGGTCGACCAGCATTGCCAGCGGCGGGTCTGACGGACGCAAATCGCTGTTCGGCGGCGGTGTCAGCGTTGAAGGCGACAAAGTCTATGCCACCAACGGCGTCGGCGATGTGGCCGCGCTCAGCACCTCCAATGGCGGTGTGGCATGGCAAAAGCGCCCCGCAGGACCGCTGCGCGGTGCGCCGACCATCTTTGCCGGCCAGATTTTCGTGATGACGCAGGATAACCAGCTCATCGCCCTGCGCGCCACTGACGGCGACACCGAATGGCAGGAAATCGCCTCGGTCGAAGCGGGCAGCGTGTTCGGTGTTGCCGCGCCTGCCGCCGGACAAGGCACGGTGGTTGCGGGCTTCTCTTCCGGAGAACTCAACGCCTATCGCTATGAAAATGGCCGCAACCTGTGGAGCGATGCTTTGTCGCGCACCAGCATTTCGACCTCGGTATCGACCTTGGTGGATGTGGACGCCGATCCGGTCATCGACCGTGGCCGCGTGTTCGCGGTCGGGCAGGGCGGACGTATGGCCGCTTATGAACTGCTCACCGGCCAGCGCGCATGGGAACTTAACATTGCGGGCATTTCGACGCCTTGGGTGGCGGGCGAGTGGGTGTTTGTCGTGACCGATGATGCGCGCGTATTGTGCGTATCGCGTGCGACCGGCAAAATCCGCTGGATCAGCCAGCTTGCCCATTATCGCGACGAAAAGGACAAGAAGGATCCGATCCGCTGGACCGGCCCGGTGCTGGCAGGCAACCGCCTGTTCCTTGTCAGCTCCAACGGTGCGATGGCCCAGCTTAATCCGGGCGACGGTTCGGTGACGAGCCAGACCGACATGAAGGTCGGTTCGACCTTGTCGCCGATTGTGGCCGACGGGATGCTCTATGTACTGGACGATAGCGGACGTATTTCGGCCTGGCGCTGATAGATACGCCTGTCCCGCATAAAGCCATGACGCGCCCTCTCCCCACCGTCGCCATTATCGGGCGCCCCAATGTCGGCAAATCGACGCTGTTCAACCGGCTGGTCGGCAAAAGGCTGGCTCTGGTCGATGACCAGCCCGGCGTGACGCGCGACCGGCGGGAAGGCGATGCGAGCCTGCTCGGCATGGATTTCCGCATCATCGACACCGCAGGGTTTGAAGACGAGGATGCAGCGACCTTGCCGGGGCGGATGCGGGTGCAAACACAAGCTGCGGTCGATCATGCCGATGTCGCCTTGTTCGTGATTGATGCGCGCGCGGGCGTGACCCCGCTCGACCATGAAATTGCGCGCTGGCTGCGCGGCTCTTCGACGCCTGTGGTGCTGGTCGCCAACAAGGCCGAAGGCAAAGCCGCCGAAGCGGGGCTGTTCGAAGCCTATGAGCTTGGCCTTGGTGAGCCGGTCGCGATCAGCGCCGAACATGCCACCGGCATTGTCGAACTGTTCGAAGCCTTGCGCCCGCTCATCGAAAAGGATGAGGAAGAGGCATGGCCCGAAGAGGGCGGCGAGGAGGAGGAATATGATTCCAAAGCCCCGCTTAAACTCGCCATTGTCGGGCGGCCCAATGCGGGCAAATCGACGCTCATCAACAAGATATTGGGTGAAGACCGGCTGATCACCGGCCCCGAAGCGGGCATTACCCGCGACAGTATCAGCATCGACTGGAACTGGGACTTTGAAGGTGAATTGCGGCCCGTCAAGCTGATCGATACTGCCGGGATGCGAAAAAAAGCGCGGGTGCAGGACAAGCTTGAAAAATTGTCGGTGGCCGACGCGCTCCACGCGGTCGATTTTGCCGAGGTCGTCGTGCTGCTGCTCGATGCGACCAAGGGGCTGGAGGTTCAAGACCTCAAAATCGCCGACCGCGTGTTGCAGGAAGGCCGCGCCCTCATCATCGCGCTCAATAAATGGGACGTCGCGATGGAAGGCTCCAGCCTTTACCAAGGCGTGCGCGCCGCACTCGACGAAGGCTTGGCGCAAGTGAAGGGCGTGCCCTTGCTCACCATTTCGGGCTATACCGGCAAGGGTATCGACCAGCTTTTGAAGGTCGCGTTCGATGTGCGCGATGCCTGGTCGCGGCGTGTATCGACCGGACAGCTTAACCGCTGGCTCGAAAGCGCGCTCGAAGCCAATCCGCCGCCCGCACCCAAGGGCAAGCGCATCAAGCTGCGCTATGTCACCCAAACCAGCACACGCCCGCCCAGCTTCGTCCTGTTCGGCACGCGCGTTGATATGCTCCCCGAAAGCTATCGCCGCTATCTGTTGAACGGCATCCGCCGCGACTTGGATTTCGGCGCGGTGCCGGTCCGCCTGACCCTGCGCGCACCCAAAAACCCGTTCGCTTGAAGATAGTTGCGTTTAATTTATTACGCAAAATCAGGGACTTGTCATTTTTCTGTCAAAAAAATGCAAAAATTTCAACGTCCCGCGGAACCAAAGCGCGTACCGTCCGTTATTATGGTGTTGATACAGTGAAATGCGGACCCACAAAGAAAGCAAATCCTGTTTTAACACCGATGATATTTTGATCCGTCAAAAGTGAAAAACATCATCATTGAAGCCCCGCTATGGAAACATGGCGGGGCTTACTGATTCTGGCTATCTTTGGCGGACTTGGTGCTTTGGCGGACTTGGGTGCCTATCTGTTTAACGCCGTAGCGGCTGCAAGCTCCCGCGCGCCATGCTGCGCCATAGCCATTCCATCGGGCCATATTGGAAGCGGTCGAGCCAAGGCTTGGACCAGAGCAGCATGAGGATGGCTGCCCCCACCACGAACAGATAGACTGGCGCGCGCGCGATGGTGCCGAACAGGCCGAGGCCATAGCCGTAAAAGAGCGTCGTCATGACAATAGTGGTGCCGAGATAATTGCTGAACGCCGCGCGCCCGGTGGCGGCAAGGCGCTGCACCAGCGCGCTTTGGCTATGTCTGCTGACCAGCAGCACGATGATCGCGGCATAAGCGATGGCGAGCATATAATCGAATGGCGCGCTCACCCAGACGGCGACAAGGAAGGTTGCGACAGCGGGAAAACCGGCCTGCCACAGCCAGAGATGGAGCAGGCCGAGCATGAGGAGCGACGGCGCTCCCAACCCCCAGCCAAGCTTGCTAAGCTGCATGGGTGTCCAGCCACCGCTGAAAAAGCCGCTGCGCTGCATCGCGGCCCCCACCAGCATCAATGCGATGGTTTCGGGGCCATAGAGCATGAACTGCGCCAAGGGGGCGACGAGCCATTCGGCGCGATAGGCGAAGACTGTGCCATAATTGCCGCGCATCGCGGTCACCTCTTGGGCAATCGCGTCCGCCGATCCGCCGATAATCGGGAGCATATCCTCCCAATCCTGCTGCATCGTCGCGGGCAAGCTGCCCTGATCGACCATATGGCCCATAGTGAGCAGCGGCACGGCGAGGCCGAGCCACAGGAACAGGCCCAGCCCGAACAAAGCGAGCGCAATCCATAAAAGCGTGCGCGGCGCTTTGTCGATGAACAGGAAAGCGACCATGCCGCACATGGCATAGAGCGTTAATATATCCCCCTGCCACAGCAGATAAAGATGGGCGAGGCCGATCAGCAACAGGGTCACCATGCGCAGGAAATGGACCTTGCCGCCATTTTCGCCCTTGGCCGATGCGCGGTCGATGACCAGCACCATGCTCGCTCCGAACAGCAGCGAGAAAAGCGCGCGCATCTTGCTGTCGACAAAAATGGCGGAGAGCAGATAAGCGGCCATGTCCGCCGCGCTGGTGCCGCCCCAACTCATCGGGTTGAAATAGGCCGGGGCGGGCATAGAAAAGCTGATAATGTTCATCAGCAAGATGCCGATGACCGCCACCCCGCGCGTCGCGTCCAATGTCGTGATGCGCGCAGCGGCGCTTGCCGCATCGCTCAACGCAGCGGAATCCGCGCCAGCACCGGCGGGCTGACCGTGTCGGCATCGCGCACCGTGCCATCGGGTTGGAGGCGGCTGACTTGCGTGGTGGCGAGCAGCATCAGATGATGGCCGGACAGCGCCGCCGTGGTCGGCTCTTTCATCCATGTGGCATGATGCGATTGCAGCGTTTCGACCTTGGCAATCGCGCCGTCTTTTCCCAGCAGGATGCGGATGACGCGCCCGGGATTGGTGACATTCTGCACGCCAATCAGGCTGCCCTGATGCCAGTAAAGCCCGTCAATCCCCGCCACCGTTTCGCGGGATCGGGAGGCAAGGCGCGGCGTGACGGTCTTGCCGGTCGCAGCGGTAATGCGCGCAATGCCGGTATTGTGCGCGATATAAAGATGGCCGCTATCATCAAAGGTGATGCCATTAGCCCCGCCATAGGCGTCGATCAGACGGCTGACCATGCCATCGGGCGCAACCTTCCACACCGGCCCCGCCGCGCTGTCGGTCGCATAGATGGTGCCGCTATCGGGGTCGATGGCGAGATCATTCAACTGCACCGCCTCTTTGACATCGACCGAAGACAGCAAGCGGCCATCCTTCAAGGCCAGACATTCGACACGGTTGATGCGCTGCTTTTCGGCTGCCGCAAGGAAGCCGTTGGTGACGACACTGCATAGCCGGTCGCGTTTGCGGTCTATCGCAAGGCCAAGTCGCGGGGTGCCGTCGCTTTTATAGATTTTGCGAGAATCTTTATTTTTGCTCACCCGCCAGATCGCGCCATCGGCCATGCTGGACAGGAAAAAATCGCCGTCATAGGCGGCAATGCCTTCGGGAAAGATGGTGGGATCGGGCAAGGTCGCCCACGCCTTCCCGCGCGACACGCGGGGCAATTTGCGCTCGAATGCCTGATAGATGCGGCCATAAGCGGGGTCGCCCTCCAGAGCCCCGAAAAAATCGGCGATGGGGAGGAAGCCGTCGCCAAGACGCATGACCTCTTGCAAGGCGGCAAGCGCGCCCGCTTTATCCCCTGCGCGCAGGCGGAAATTGGCGAGATAATAGCGGAGATTAGGGTCGTCGGGCCGCGCGGTAACGGCGGCTTCAAGGATAGGCACGGCCTCGCGCGCTTCGGCCTCTGTCTGCGCTGCCACAGGGACAGCGGGGGCCGTCGCCGCCATTATGGCCGCGACAGCACCAAGCGCAAAAGCCTTACCCGCCAAGCCGCTTATTCCGACGCCGGTTTGGAATGGAGCTGGATATAATTTTGCAGGCCCATGCTTTCGACCAGCGACAATTGGGTTTCCAGTTCATCGACATGATGTTCTTCGCTTTCCAATATGGAAGCGAACAGGTCGCGGCTGATATAGTCGCGCACTTTTTCGCAATGTTCGATCGCATCGCGCAGCAACGGAATCGCTTCATGTTCCAGCGCAAGGTCGGATTCGAGAACTTCCTGCACATTTTCGCCAATGCGCAGGCGGCCAAGCAATTGGAAATTGGGAAGGCCGTCCAGAAACAGGATGCGTTCGGCCAACTGGTCGGCATGTTTCATCTCGTCGATCGATTCTTCGCGCTCGAACGCGGCGAGGCGTTTCATGCCCCAATCATCGAGCATACGGTAATGCAGCCAATATTGGTTGATCGCGGTCAGCTCGTTCTTGAGCGCAATATTCAAAAATTCGATGACCTTATCGTCGCCCTTCATAGCGATTCTACCCTTTGTAATTATGGGGCGAAGCGCGAATGACGGACCTTATGAAGGTCAATGTCAGGCGCGCATCCGCCGTTCTTGTGGAAAGGGGAGAATATCAGCCCCATGCGCTTTTGCACAGGGGGCAGGGTCAATTTTTTGCAGTTTTCCGCGCTCTTGCGAGAGAATCTCACGTGCAAAAGGAAGGCATTGCCCGCACTGGATTTTGCCGCCACACGCGGCATAGGCCTGATGTGCGCGTTCGGCCCCGTTTTGCGCGGCGGCGCGCAAATCTTTCTCGCGGATATTGTTGCAACTGCACACGATCATAGATGCGAATCCTTCTCATTAGCTAGATAGCGGATTGATAATGATTTGCAATAGGGTGCTGCCGCCTTTCTTTTTGCGCGATAAAATTATGCGCAAAAATATTATTGACACATGTGTAAGTAGTGTTATGGTGGGGTCATGGACAGCTACTCACCCTCTCTGAACGACGCGGTGCGCCACGAGAACACCGCTGAACCCGCAACCTTTGCAACGGCGGCGGCCTTATCCGCTGCGACGCCAGCCGCAACGCCAGCGCCGCGCGATACCCGCGCGCTGTCGGGCGATGCGCTGCTCGCGCTGCCGCTCGCCGATCTGGCGCGCGAAAAGCCTAAAATGCGGCCCGGTAAGGCCTGGCACCATTTCCAGGAGCTGCTCAAGGACAAGGAGCGGACCGAGGAGGTCTTTTATATTTTCGAAGCCCTGCCTTGGGCGGGCTTTATGGATGCGGCAGAGCGCTATAGCGACAGCGCCGAAGGCCGTGCGGCAATGCGCGATGAACCCTATCTGCCCGCCTTGCTCGACGATCATGCAGCGTTGCGCCGTTTTCCGGCAGGCAGCGTCGCCCATGCCTATTGCGACTTTATGGAAAAAGAAGGGCTGACCGCCGCCGGACTGGTCGAAGAATTTGACCGTTTCCGCGAAGGCCGTCCGGTCTATATCGACAAGTTTGACTGGTATTCGAACCGCAATCGCGACACGCATGATCTGCTCCATGTATTGACCGGCTATGGCCGCGATGCGCTCGGTGAAGCCTGTGTGCTGGCGTTCACCTACAGCCAGTCGCCCAGCCTTGCGCATCTGTTCATCGGCTATATGGCGGGGCTTAACATCAAGAAGCAGGTCAAGAGCAAAGCCCCGGTTTTGCGCGCGATCCGCGAAGGCCAGCGGCTTGGCAAAGCCTGCCCGCGCGTGTCCGAACTGCCGATCCGCGAACTGCTTGCGATGCCGCTCGATGAAGCGCGCAAGAGCCTCAACATCACCCCCGCACGCCATTATGCCGAAGTGCATCGCATGTGGAAGGAAGGCGGCATCAACCCTTATGATATGCTCGGCAATGGCCCGGCAACGGGGGATGCCAAGCTCGCGACCGCATGAGCCTTTCCTGACAAAAATTTCCGAAGGGACCCTTCCCTCCTCCTCCTTCCGCGAAGGTGGGCTTATGGTGTGGCAACGCTAGACCGCTCCATAAGCCCACCCTCGCGGGAGGATTTTTTTTGCGTGGCTTTGCAACCCTCACCGCTCGCGGGGCTGGGGACCATGCGCGGCATGGTGGAGGCGGCTGGCGGTTTACACCTGAAGCGCCGTGTGGCGATGCGCGCGGGTCACGCGCTCACGCGTGATCACCGCTCCATAAACGGGAAAGTCTAGTTAAACTTCGCCCGCCATCAATGCCGGGAAAAAGCCTTCATGGGCGATGCGGAGGTCTGCGAGCGCGACCTGTGCCGCATCCTTGACCGACACATTGGCTTGCGTCTCGGTGGTGCCGATAGCGACCGCCTCGACGCCCGCTTCGGCGGCGGCATTGGCGAACGCCGCGGCATCGGCGGCTTCGACCAGATAGCGGCCCTGATCTTCCCCGAACAGGGCAGCGGTCAGCGCACTGCCTTCAACCCCGTCCAGCGCGAGCGTCACACCGATATTTCCGGCCAGCGCCATTTCGGTCGCACTGACCAAAAGGCCGCCGTCCGACACGTCATGCACGGCAGCGATGCTGTCCGCCGCGATTTGCGCGCGGATGAAGTCGGCATTTTTGCGCTCGGCGGCCAGATCGACCGCAGGCGCTGCGCCCGCTTCCTGTCCTGCAATTTCGCGCAGCCATAGCGATTGGCCAAGATGCGACGGCACGCCGCCGACAAGGAACAAGGTGCGGTCCGCCTGCTTGAAGCCGATGGTCGCATTTTTGCGCCAGTCCTTGAGCAAGCCAATCCCGCCAATCGCAGGCGTCGGCAAAATCGCCGAACCGCCGCCAGTCGCCTTGCTTTCATTATATAAGGACACATTGCCACTCACGATCGGGAAATCGAGTGCGCGGCAGGCATCGGCCATGCCGTTGAGACATCCGACAATTTGCGCCATGATTTCGGGGCGTTGCGGGTTGGCGAAATTGAGGCAGTTGGTGATTGCTAACTGCGTTGCGCCGACTGCCGACAGATTGCGGTAACATTCCGCAACCGCTTGCTTGCCGCCTTCATAAGGGTCGGCATAGCAATAGCGCGGGGTGCAATCGGTCGAAATCGCGATGGCCTTTTCGGTGCCGTGGACGCGCACGACGGCTGCGTCGCCGCCCGGTATCTGCACCGTGTCGCCGCCGACCTTATTGTCATATTGCTCCCAGATCCACCGGCGCGAGGCGATGTCGGGCGAGGCCATAAGCTTCAATAAATCGGCGCCAATATCGGTCAATTCGGGAATGTCACCGAGCGGCTTTACTGCCGCCCATGCCTTATAATCCGCTTGGCTCAAATGCGGGCGGTCATAAAGCGGCGCATCATCGGCCAAGGGCGCGAGCGGAATGTCGCACACAACTTCGCCATGATGGTCGAGCACCATGCGGCCCGTGTCGGTGACTTCGCCGATGACCGCAAAGTCCAATTCCCATTTTTTGAAAATCTCTTCGGCAAAAGCCTCGCGCCCCGGTTTCAACACCATGAGCATCCGCTCCTGGCTTTCCGACAGCATCATTTCATAAGCGGTCATGCCGGTTTCGCGCTGCGGCACCTTGTTCATATCGAGCCGGATGCCGACGCCGCCCTTGGACGCCATTTCGACCGACGACGATGTGAGGCCTGCCGCGCCCATGTCCTGAATCGCGACAATCGCGTCGGAGGCCATCAGTTCAAGGCAGGCTTCGATGAGGAGTTTTTCGGTGAACGGATCGCCGACCTGCACGGTCGGGCGCTTTTCTTCGGCATCCTCGCCAAAGTCCGCGCTCGCCATCGTCGCGCCGTGAATCCCGTCGCGGCCCGTTTTGGAGCCGACATAGACAATCGGATTGCCGACGCCCGATGCTGCCGAATAGAAAATCCTGTCGGTTTCCGCGACGCCTACGGTCATCGCGTTGACAAGGATATTGCCGTCATAGGCGGTGTGGAAATTGACCTCGCCGCCGACGGTTGGCACGCCGACGCAATTGCCATAACCGCCAATGCCGCGTACCACGCCGTCGATGAGGTGGCGCATCTTGGGATGGTCGGGGCGGCCAAAGCGCAGCGCATTCATATTGGCGATGGGCCGCGCGCCCATGGTGAACACGTCGCGCAAAATCCCGCCGACGCCGGTCGCCGCGCCCTGATAGGGTTCGATGTAAGACGGGTGATTGTGCGATTCCATCTTGAAGATCGCCGCTTGGCCATCACCAATATCGACCACGCCCGCATTTTCGCCGGGACCGCAAATCACTTGCGGGCCTTCGGTGGGGAGCTTCTTCAAATGGATGCGGCTCGATTTATACGAGCAATGCTCCGACCACATCACCGAAAATATGCCGAGTTCGACCAGATTGGGCGTCCGGCCAAGCGCGTTCAACACGCGCTCATATTCTTCCGGACTAAGGCCATGTTCGGCAACAATGTCGGGGGTGATTTCGGCGGCGTTTGATGAAGCGTTCTGGGTCATGGCGGCCCTTTAACCCCTAGGGGCGATTCCGGCTAGACCCAATATTGGACCGATAGGCGAAGACGGGCAAGGCGCGACAAAAAACAGCCGTCCGGTGCGGGGGGATGCACCGGACGGCTGTCGTCAGGACCGGTCAGCGATAACAAACAGGGAGGGAGTCATTCGCTGCGTCGGGATAAATCCCTTTACCGGTCCCGCTTCGCCATCGGGGGATGGGACTGTAATTTATATCAGGCGGCTACACCTTGTCGCCGAGCGCGCCCTTTACATCACCAGCGGCGCGTTGCGCTTCGCCTTTGGTTTCCTGTATCTTGCCTTCGGCGCGCAGCTTTTCATTACCGGTCGCTTTGCCGATAGCCTGTTTGCTGTTGCCAATCGCTTCATTGGCGAGGCCCTTGGCCTTATCAGTCAGTTCGCCCATATCCTTGTCTCCTTCGCATAAAGCATGGGTTGGGAGGATGTTTCGTGTGGGGAATATGTCGCCATGTTCCAAAGGGCGTTACGTGCGAGCGTGAGGAAGGCTCCCACCAAACTGCGCCTTTGCGACGAGCCGAGAGGCGGTGATGGACGAGTTGCGAAAGCGGACAAAAAAGATAGTGAATTTAAGGAATTAGGGGCAAAAAATCTGTCCTGCAAACCAGATCATAGTGTTGCAGGGCTTACGCTATTTTTTTGATCCATATTTTCTTCGGGTATCGCCCCGAGGCTATCCCGGACAAGGATGCAGGCAAGGCCCTGCCCCTAAACGCGCTCCAGCGGTCCTGCGAGAAGGGCGGCCAATGCCATCACTTCGTCGATCGTGTTCCACGCTGCAAAGGAAAGGCGCAGTCCTGTCCCGCGAAAATCGGCGCGGACCTGGTGGCGCTCCAGCAGCGCGCGGATCTCCTCTGCATCCTCGCCGACATCCACACATATGGTCCCGCCAATCAGACAATCCGGCCAGCGCCATTCGGGGCGCTTACATTCCAGTTCGGTCCGGAAACAGGCTTGTAAATGCTGGTTATGTGCACGCACCACATTGACGCCTATCGACAGGATGGTGTCGATCCCCGCTTTGGCTGCAATAAAGGACATCAAATGCGGAGTGCCGCCCCAAAAGCGCAGCGCATCCGGCGCATAGCGGAAATTATGGATGTCCATTTCGAAGGGCGCTTCATGGCTGAACCAGCCCACAGAGCGGGGTTGCAACACATCGAAATCGCGTTCCGGCACCCATAAATAACCGGCCCCAGGTCCGCCCGATAGCCATTTGACACAGCTTCCCACCGCCGCATCGACGCCCCAATGCCGCACCGCCACGGGGACAATACCTGCCGATTGCGCAAGATCTACGACACACCGCGCGCCCATCATTCTGGCTGCCTGCGCAATTTGCGGCACCGGCGTCAGGATGCCGCTATTGGAATGCACGTGCATCGCCAGCACTATAGCGGTCTGTTCGCCGATCGCTGCTTTCCACGCTTCAATGTCACCGGGGTCGGAACCGGCGGGTAGAAATTTGAGTGCAAAGCCCATCCGCTCTGCCGCTTTGGCGACATAGCCGAGCGAGGGGAAGCTTTGTTCCGACATAAGGATGTCGCGCCGGTCCCCCTGCAGCGGAGGCAGTGCGCCGAGATAATGTTCAAACGCCGCCGACACATTGGCTTGCGGGCAGATTTCTTCCGCCGCACCGCCGAGGATAGTTGCAAGCGTGTCGCGGAATCCGTCAATGGAGGGGAGCCATATGTTCCACGCATCCCCGCCCAGATCGCGCCAAGGCTTCATAAATTGTTCTTCAATCGCAGGCCCCGCCGCCACCGGCTTTGCCCCGGCGGAATGGGCCATGAAATAAGGCCCCGGTCCCGGCACATGAAACCAGCGGCGGATGGTGGACGGCAGCATGGCCGGCCGGTTGCCTACGATCATTTTGCCCCCTTGTCCGGTAGCTCTGCCTGAAGCGGCATCCCTGTCGGGCTACCATGTCCGCTATGTTGCCCCGCAAGGGCCGCATCGGGCGCTGCATCCGTTCCTGCATCAGGCCCCGCATCAGCCACATCGTCGCTGATCGACGGGCGGTGCTTTCCATAAGTGCCGCCCCACGCATCGGTCATCTGCCAACGCACATCCCATAATTCGGGGAAGAAACGATGACGCGTGCCTGCATTGAGCAACTCGACCGGACGCCCCTTAAGCGACGCTGCGCCCATGCCGATGGTGCGGTGGATGAGATAGATGTGCATCGCGCGGAATTTCTGGAATAATTCGTCATATTCGACCATCGCTTCGCCCAGCTTATAGGCCGCATCATGGGTGAAGCCGGTGTCATACACTTCGCGCACGCTGCGGCCGGCGAGATAATGTTGCTGGTAGGTCTTCCACAATTCGGGCGGAAGCGTGAGCAAAAGCTGGAAGCCGGGGCTTTCCTGACCCGACCCGTTGCCCAGTTGCAACCGCACCTCCTGATAATCGCGCGGGCTCATCGTTTCGAGCAAGTCCATCTGCGTAATCATCAACCGCTGGATGACATGGACGCGCCCGAACAAGGTCAGCGCCTTCATATCCTCGCGCGCCTGCATCGCCGCATCGATATCGACGAGCGTATAGGCCATGAGCTTCATCCATAATTCTTCGACCTGATGGACGATCTGGAACTGCAACTCATCCCCGTTGCACAGCGCATCGGTGGGCTTTTGGCATTGCAGCAATTGGTCGACATTGAGATACACCCCATAGTCGAGCATGTCAGGGGCGGCGATTTTCGTGTAAATATCATCTTTATTCAAAGGCATGACGCAGCTTCTCTTTTCCGGAATTTCTTAATAAATGGTAAAGATGCGGACGGTGCGGGCGTAAAGCCCGTCCAAGCGTCCGGCATTTTCCGGATAGGCTGCAGGATGCACGCCCGAAGGCGGGCAGGAGGGGGATCCCATCTGTCCCAGCCAGCGCATGACTGTGGAACAAAATTTGATAGACTCCGCGTGCATCCTTGCTTCATTGCGCAAGTTTGACGGCCTTGCAAGAAGCGCCGGACATCGCTTTCTTGCCCAATGAAAGTCCGCTTGCCATGCCGACCCTCGTTCTTCTCTTCTTATCCAATATTTTCATGACGATAGCATGGTATTGGCATTTAAAAGACGGGGCGGGGAGCAAGCCTTTATTGACAATCATTTTCATCAGTTGGCTGATTGCGGGGGTCGAATATTGCTTTGCCGTCCCCGCCAACCGCATCGGCTATGCGAACGGATGGGGCGCGGGGCAGCTCAAAATCGCGCAGGAAGCAATTGCGCTGCTAGTGTTCGGCATATTCATGGTCACCTGGCTTGGAGAGCCGCTCGAATGGCGACACGGGGCAGCGTTTCTGTGCATCATGGCCGGGGTCGGCTTCCTGTTCTGGGGCAGATGATGGCGCGCCCGAATGTCCCGCCCGCCGACCATATCCGCGCGCTGGCCGACAGCGCGGGCCGGATTGCGCTGCGTGTCACCCCCAATGCCAAGGCGGATGCGATCATCATCGAGGACGGCCAGCTTAAAATCCGGGTGACCGTCGTGCCCGAAGACGGCAAGGCCAATAAAGCGGTGATCGCGCTGCTCGCCAAGGCGCTGGGGGTGAGCAAATCCTCTATCACCATTGTGCGCGGCGAAACCGCGCGCGATAAACTGGTGCGGATTGAGCAGGAAAATTAAGGTTGGGCGCTGCCTTTTGGCACCGCAACGCTGTCCAGAAAATCCTTGATGAGCGCCGCAATTCGCGCCGGGTCTTCGCGATAGGGGATGTGGCCGATGCCCTCCAGATATTCGAGCCGCGTCGGGCTGGTCGGCACGGAGGTGATGCGGCGCGGGTGGGCGGAGGTGCCGAATTCATCGTCGCTGCCGTGGATCGCCATCACCGGACAGGTGAGCCGCGCAAGATCGGCATCTAGGCTCCAATCGGCAAAGTCGGGATCGAGCCAGGTGTCGAACCAGGCGTCCAGCACCCAACGCGCTTTGGCTCCGTGATGCCGTTCGACGCGGGCAAAGCGTTCGGGCGCGTCAAAGGCGATTTTCGCCGCGCGCACGCCTTCCAAGGTCGCTTCCTCGACAAAGCTTTGCGCCGAAATGGTGATGACCGCCGCGACCCGTTCGGGCATCGCCGCCGCGGTCGCGACCGCTATCTCGCCGCCGACACTATGGCCGAGCGCAACAAAGGCCCCAACCCCGAAATGGGCAAGCAAAGCGGGCAGAAACTCACGCGCCTCGTCCCCATAAAATCGCGCGTCAGGCGGCGCGGATGCGCGTCTGATTGGCCAAAGCCCAGTCGGTCATAGGCAATCACCATGCGCCCCGTTACTTGCGCCAGCAAAGCCGGAAAGTCCCGCCACTGCGCGACACTCCCCGTTGATTCATGGAAAAGGATGAGCGGGGCGGGGAGCGGGGTATCTGGCGGGACATCTTGCGGGGCTGGCGTTTCCCCGCCCGCGCTTTCTTCCCGCACTGGCACCCACTGACGCGCAAAGATAACCCCTTGGCCGGTCGGGATAAAATGGTCGGAAGCAAGGACGGAGGATATATCAACATTGTGCATGGCCCGCGCTTACCAGTCTCAACTGGCAGCGGGCAAGGGGAGGGTGCAATCAGCAAACAGGGCCGCGGCTGTAAGTGAATAGCGACGGTATCGGGGGCCGAATCATCGTTTTCCGACGGACCGGCCTCTCTACTCGTTCACCTGAATGTAATATTATATCATTTATGCAAAGCTTGGCAGCGCTTGCATAAAAGCCGCTTGTCCATAGGATTGTCCCTGTAGGACAATGAAGGACCGGCAGGTTGCGGACAAACGGGAGGAGATAAAGCATGGATCATCAGCAAACAGGCGAAACCCCGATTTTTGGCGAATTGTCCGGAGGCTTATCCAAAGGCTTCGGTGGACAAGCATTAGGTGGGGCCGCGCTTGTAGCGCTCATCCTTGGTCCGCTGGCGCCCGCTGCGTCCGCGCAAAATGCGACGCGCCGCCCAGCCGTCATCAAGCCCAGCCCGATTCCGCCGCCGGTTGATCCCGACAGCCCGGTGCGCTGTGACATTAACCGCGTTACCGGCGATTATGGCCGCGCGGTTTATACACGCCAGAACCGCATTATACGCCCGCAAGTCATGGCCCCTCCGGCTGCGCCACCGCCGCCAGTGATGGCATCGCCGATTGCCGAAAGTGCCGTCGTCGCGACCGGTTCCCGCATCGCGCCGCCCGGCTATCCGCGTCCCTATCCCCCGATGCACACCGACCGCGAACGCTATAATGGCAAGGAGGTTTCGACCGTCAAAGCGGTGGCCGACGAACCGGTTTCCACCTTTTCGGTCGATGTCGATACGGGGAGCTATGCCAATGTCCGGCGCTTCCTCAATCAGGACCGGATGCCGCCTGCATCGGCGGTGCGTACCGAAGAAATGCTGAACTATTTCCGCTATGATTATGCGACCCCAAAGGATCGTTCGGTGCCTTTCACGCTGGCAACCGACATGGCGACCAGCCCGTGGAACGCAGAGGCCAAATTGCTGCGCATCGGCATTAACGGCTATGATATTCCCAAGGCCGAACGCCCGCGCACCAACCTTGTGTTCCTTGTCGATGTGTCGGGCTCGATGAACAGCGCCGACAAGCTGCCGCTGGTGCGCGATGCCCTGTCGCAACTGGCCGACCAGTTGACCGCGAAGGATAAGGTTTCGATTGTCGTTTATGCGGGCGCGGCGGGCATTGTGCTGGAGCCTACCAATAACCCCAACTATATCAAACAGGCGCTATCCTGCCTTGAAGCGGGCGGATCGACGGCGGGCGGGCAAGGCATGGAACTGGCTTATGCCACCGCGCGCAAACATTTTGTCAAAGGCGGCGTCAACCGCGTCATCATGGCGACCGATGGCGATTTCAATGTCGGCATTTCGTCCAATGACGGCATTGAAGCGATCGTCAAACAGAATCGCGAAACCGGCATCACCCTCACCACTTTGGGCTTTGGTCAGGGCAATTATAATGAAGCGATGATGGAGCGCGTCGCCGACATCGGCAACGGCAATTATGCCTATATTGACGGGCTGTCCGAAGCGCGCAAAGTGCTGTCCGATGAAATGGCGGGGACGATTTTTACCATCGCCAAGGATGTTAAAATCCAGATCGAATTCAACCCTGCTGCGGTCAAGGAATATCGCCTGATCGGTTATGAAAACCGCATTTTGAACGAGCAGGATTTCGATAATGACGCGGTTGATGCGGGCGATATCGGTTCGGGGCATCAGGTGACGGCGCTGTATGAAATCATTCCGGCAGGCACGCGCGGCTGGCTCCCCGACCGCCGCTATGAAGCCAATCGCACATCCGCAAAAGCAGGACCGGCCAATGAGCTGGCTTGGCTTAAATTGCGCTACAAGCTGCCCGATGGCGACACATCGCGGCTCATCGAACGTGCGGTGCCGGTGAGCCTGATGCGCAATGCGCGCGCGCCGCAAGGCGACATGGCCTTTGCCGTGGCGGTCGCAAGTTTCGGGCAGAAATTGCGCGGCGACACGACCCTTGGCAACACAAGCTGGCGCTCGATCCTGCAACTGGCGGGCCAGCCCTGGCAGCCGGTGCGCAAGGAATTTGTCGAGCTGGTCGGCAAGGCCGGGCGCCTGTCTCCACCCACCCCGACAGTTCCCGCCAAGCCGCAACCCGATCCGATCGTGAGCGGCCCCAATAGCTGCGGCGCGGCCAAGGTCGCATCCTATGTCGGCAAGTCCGCCAACCCCGCCACCCGCGCCGAAATCGCGCGGATTAGCGGGGCGGACCGCGTCCGCTGGATCGAACCCGGCATGGCGGTGACGATGGATTATCGCAGCAACCGGCTCAACGCCGAATTGTCCGGACAGGGCCGGATCATCCGCTTCACCTGCGGCTGAAAAACATCCGGACCGGACGGATATTCCGACCCATTACGAAGCTAAATTTTGACAGGAGCAACGAATAGCGGCTGGACCAATCCGGTCGACTATTCTAGATTTTCAGCCTCTTTTATCCAGCAACCCGTATTTTTTCCGGAGAGCGCCATGCCCGTTTCTATAGTGTCCCAACTATCGACCGCTTATACTGATTTCACTTTCAATGCCGCGGGCGATACGGCCTATGCGATATCCTATGGAAAGGTGACGGCGTTTAACACCGCAGACTGGTCGGTCAAAGCAAGTTGGACTATCCCCGACGTGCGTGCAATCGCGTTGTCGGATGATGGCAATACGCTTGTTGCGATGGGCGCACCCCATCAGCAATCGCAGTTTATCCAGACAATCAATACGACCACAGGCGCGGTTGCAACCTATACGGATCCGATCCCGGGCGAATATATCAATATCGAAATGATCGGCAACGACACCATATTGGTTGTCACCCGCGATAGCAGCCAGTTCACATTTCTTGATCTGGGCAACGGGACTTTTTCGCACCAAGATCGCGGCGATTTTGATCAGCCTGTGCGCGAGATTGCTGAATCAGGGGATTATTTGCTGTTCATGCCGGAACAGGCGATCCAGATTAACCCCCTCTATCAGGAAGGCGGAAATGCGCTTTACCTCTATAATAGCCAAACCCGGGAATTTGTCGCGCAAACCGTAAGCGGTTGGCAGGATGACCTTTATCATCCGGTTGCCGCGATCAGTGAAAGCGCAGGCCTGATAGCCCAAGTCGCCAACCTGTCTATCCAGCTATATGATTTTAATCTCAATCCGGTCAGCACCATCGCGGATATTGCGACCCCGGACAGCTTGGTTTTTTCGCCGGACGGGCAGTTTATTTACGCATATACATCGGGGTGGGATTATATTTCCCGCATAAGTGTGGCCAACGGGACAGAGGTCGAACGCTACACATTGGGTAATAGCAGCACATCCGATGGCGCAGATATTTCCGTGTCGCCCGACGGACGCACTATCCTGGTCACGCGATATGGCGAAAGCTATAACATCGATTTGTCCCAGCGCGCAGATGTAGACCAGAATTTCGCGGGCACATCGGGTGCGGATATTCTGGCGGGCGGTGACGGCGATGACACTTATTTTGTCAACCATGCCGACGATGTTGTGATCGAAAAGAATCTTGAGGGTTTCGATCGCATCGTCGCAAGTGTCGATTATACTTTGCCGCCAAATCCTGATTTGACCGGGGATTATAATATCGAAGTTCTGGAAGCGGCAAACGGCGCAAACATCACGCTGAGCGGCAATGACAAGAATAATATTCTTGTCGCTGCGGCATCAGGAGGCAGCACCCTTAACGGCATGGGCGGTAACGATACGCTGCGTGGTCAGGCTGGCATCGATATACTCAATGGCGGGGACGGGGATGACTATCTTGATGGAGGTGCCGGTGCCGATCATATGACGGGTGGCGATGGCGATGATGTGATGATTGTCGACAATGCCGGCGATGTTGCTGAAGGCGGGGCGGGTATCGACCGGGTGGAATCCACGATAAGCTATACATTGGGTAATGATGTCGAAAATCTGACCCTTTTGGGCAGTGCCGGGCTGACCGGCGCAGGGAATGCGCTTGATAACCATATCATCGGCAATAGCGGCAATAATTATCTGTCGGGTGGCGCGGGCAATGATATTCTGGATGGTGGCCTCGGCGCAGACCGGATGATCGGCGGCGATGGCGATGATGTTTTCATTGTCGACAATGCCGGTGATGTGGCGCTGGGGGGTGTCGGCATAGACCGGGTTGAATCCAGTATCACCTATACGATCCTGAGCGGGACCGAGAATCTGACGCTCACGGGAACCGAAGCGATCAACGGTACGGGAAACAGCTCTGCCAATCATATAATCGGGAATGACGCGGCCAATATTCTTTCCGGCGGTGACGGGAATGACACGCTGGTTGGCGGCGCAGGCGATGATATACTGGATGGCGGCAATGGCCATGATATACTGGATGGCGGGGCGGGTGCCGACCATATGATTGGTGGTGCGGGCAATGATCGTTTCATGGTCGATAATGCCGGTGATATTGTCGAAGGCGGTGAAGGCCGCGACCATGTGATTGCCACGATCGACTACACGCTAGGGGCGGATGTCGAAGACCTTACCGCTTACGGCGGAACCGGCCGTGGCAATGCGCTCAATAACACTATTTATGGCGGTGCGCTCACATCCATCTATGGTGAAGATGGCGATGACGTGCTGATCGGCGGAAAATGGCTTTACGGTGGCAACGGTAATGACAGGCTCGTTGCCACTGCGGGGGATAGCTATCTTGACGGAGGGGCCGGTATAGATACGATGATCGGTGCTGCGGGCTCTACTATTTTTTATGTGGACAATCCGCTGGACATCATCATCGACGAACCCTCCTATGATCTTGATACGGTTTTCGTCCGGATTACGACCGACGGCCAAGGCTATACGCTGAGCGCTAATCTGGAAAATATGATTCTTGAAGGCCTTGCCAATATTAACGGGCGCGGCAACGCGCTCAATAACGTCATATCGGGCAATGGCGGCAATAATGAAATATATGGCGAAGGCGGGGATGACCGCATCCTCGGCGGATATGGCAATGATATGCTTGATGGCGGTGCGGGGAATGATACGCTGCTTGGCGGTTATGACGATGACCGGCTATTTGGCGGTGCTGGCAATGATGTACTGAACGGCGAGACCGGAGCCGACTATATGGACGGCGGTGACGGCAATGACATACTCATTGTGGACAATGCCGGAGACGTGACGGTGGGCGGAGCAGGTTTTGACCGTGTTGAAGCTTCCGTTAGCCATCAAATCGGCGATGGCGTAGAAAATCTCATCCTGACCGGTTGGGCGGCGATTGACGGAACAGGCAACGCCTTGGCCAATATGATTGTCGGAAATAATGTTAATAATGTGCTGCGTGGTGGCGATGGCGGCGATTATATCGACGGGGGATGGGGCAATGACACATTATATGGCGATGCAGGCGAGGATACGCTGATCGGCGGGGCCGGAGACGATATTCTGGATGGCGGCACCGGTGCAGACCGGATGGAAGGCGGCGCGGGCAACGACATTTACTATGTCGATATCCATTCCGATAAGATTGTCGAGGCCGCCGGAGAAGGGCGCGATACCGTTTATGTCAACACCCCGGCAGGTGGCGGTATCTATCTTGCAGCCAATGTCGAAAATGCGATTCTCCAAGGCGCTTCGCGGTTCGTTTACGGTAACGAGCTGGGCAACCAGCTCGCCGGCAATGGCGGCGACAATCTTCTCGATGGCGGTGCAGGCAATGATGTACTGAGCGGTGCCTATGGCCGTGATACGCTTGTCGGCGGTACGGGCAATGACATATTGTTCGGCGGAGGGGATGCGGACCGGTTCGTCTTTTCCAGTGGCAGCGGCACCGACACGATCCGCGATTTCGAACGCGGACTCGACAAAATCGATCTGTCGGCGTTCGGCCTCACCTATGCCCAGCTTGAAAGTTTTTTCGTCCAGAATGGCGCTAATAGTGAAATCCATCTGTCTTCGGGCGAGATGATTATCATTCATAATATCCAGACCGGCCAGCTTTCGGCCGGGGATTTTATCTTGTAAGAAACCGGCTGTTTCCGAGTAAAAAAGGAGGCGGAGAGTAATCTCCCGCCTCTTTTTTATTTGCCCGTCACACGCATGGCATGACCGCTTGCCCGGACCATTTTCCCGTCTCCGATATAATAAGCGGACGAGCGAATAGATTATAGACCGACTCTTTTGATTTTGATAAGCGGTGCTGTCGGATTCCCTTGTCCAGTCAAATTGATAAGGGTGCCCGACAGGGGACAATCGGGGGGAAGGATCACGGGGCGCATTTGTCTGCGCATTCCGTTGGGCCATGCCTCCTAAAACAGGGGCACTTCATGACGATTATTACCCGTGATGGTGTTGACGATGTGGTCAATGTAACGACTGCGTTAAGCCAGATGGCGCCGGTGACGCTGGCGCTTTCCAATGGTCGTTATGTGGTCGCATGGACCGACCATGCAGATATGATGGTCAGCGGCCCCGGCGCTTATGCCAATGTCGATATACGCGCACAGATTTTCAATGCAGACGGCACCCGTTTCGGTGGTGAATTCATCGTCACCAATGCACCTGGCGCCCAAGTGCTGACATCTGCGACACAGCTTTCGGATGGCAATATCCTGTTCGCCTGGCAGGACGGGCTGGGTGCGGCCGTGACGAGCGGGCAGGCGGCGTCTGTCTATTTCCGTGAATTTACGATCAATGGCGGCGCTGCCACCGGCGCTTTGCGCGTCAATGTTGCGGGCGTGGATTCGCTCAATCCCAATGTGACGGCGCTTGAAAATGGCGGTCATGTTATGAGCTGGGTCAGCAATGGCGCTATCCAGGCACAGATTTTCACGGCTGGCAACGCACGGGTTGGCGGGCAGATTACGGTTCCGGCAGGTCCGCTGGGGTCTGTAAACCAGCCGGAAATTGTCACCCTTGCCGACGGTAGTTTTGTCGTCGGATGGGTGGACGCCGCCCATGTCCCGCAAATGCAGCGTTATACCGCAACGGGTCTTCCGGTCGGAACCGTCAATCCGCTTTATTATACCGGTACGGCGGAATCGCTGGATATGCTGGTTCGGCCCGATGGTACGATTATTGCGGCGGTGGCAGAGGTTAATAATTTCTTCGGAGTGACTTTCCTTCACCTTTACGAACTGCACGCGGACAATAGCGGTATCAATATTTACCGGAGTTTGCAGTTTGCCAACGCAACGGCTGACCGGTTCAGCCTGTCAAATATGGCGGATGGCGCCTTCGCGGTGACATGGTCGGACAAAAGCCCCGGCGCGCCTTATGGTGACGGCAGCGGATCGTCTATTCGCGGCACGATTTTTTCCGAAGATTTCAAGCCGGTTATCGCCAATATTCCAGGGGTGTGGGAGGATTATATCTACACCTTCACCATCAATAGCGACATTATAGGGGACCAGCTTGCGCCCAGCATTGCGACGCTGGGCAACGGCAATCTGGTGGTAAGCTGGGCGGATGCGGGTACGGGAGATGGCGATCAAAGCGGTATCCGCAACCAGATTTTGCATGTCGATCCAGCCAATCGCGCTCCGGTTGCGTTTGATGCGGAATTTTCGGACCGTTTACCCACGCCCGACGGACAATATGCGGTTGATGTTTTTGATCTGGAAGAATTTGCAATGGATCCTGACGGGGATCCGGTCACGCTGTTGACGGTCGGGAATGCGCAAAACGGCACGGTTGAGCTGGTGGGCAGTCAAGTCGTGTTCACCCCCGCGCCCGGCTACGTCGGCCCTGCTGTTTTTGACTTTACAATCCGGGACAGCCACGGCGCGACATCGACTGCGCAGGCCACTCTTTTACCCTCCGCCGATGATGTGGTCCATGTTCGCGGGCTCACGGGATTTTTCATTGATCTGGGCCTCAATGATTATCTGCCGCCCAATGTGCCTTATACTATTTCGGTCCGTAATATCGACGGGACACCGGCTGCCGGCATTATCCCGGTTTCGGGCACGACGCAGGTTCGTATCGAACCGGGAAATGCGCCGTTAAACTATGCGGCGTTGCCCGAAGGGCAAAGCTATACCCAATGGGCGCAATATATGGTGACCGATACGCGCACAGGTGAAATAGTGCGAACGGCTTATGTATCGGTTGTTTATGAAGGCTGGGCGCGTTTCGGAACATCGGGGACCGATAGTATGACCGGGACGGAACTGGCCGATCATCTGAACGGGATGGGCGGTGCGGATATTCTGACCGGCCTTGGCGGCGATGATCTTTATACCATCTATTCCGCCGATGCGGTTATTATCGAGGCTGTGGGTGGAGGCATTGATACGGTGCTGACTACACTCGCCAATTATGTCCTGCCCGATAATGTCGAAAATATGCGGTTTTTTGGTTCCGCTGCGCAAACAGGCGGCATTGCTTACGGCAATGCGTTGAACAATGCCCTGACTGGCGGTTCCGGTAACGATACGCTTTACGGGGGGGCCGGAAATGACAGTCTGACCGGCGGCCCAGGAAGCGACATATTGGTGGGCGGAGCAGGCGATGACATTTATGTCGTGACCGATGCTGGCGACATTGTGACCGAAGCTGCAGGAGAAGGTATTGACCGGGTCAATACCATCGTCAGCTATACATTGACGGCCAATGTCGAAAACGGAATGATTTTGACGAACGGGGCCGTCAACCTGACCGGGAACGAGCTGGACAATATCTTGTCCGGCGGGTCCGGCGCGAATATCCTTTCCGGCCTAGATGGCAACGACCAGATTTCCGGCGGTGGCGGCAACGACACGCTTTACGGCGACAGCGGCAATGACATCCTCAACGGAGGAGCCGGTGCGGATATCATGGATGGCGGAGCGGGCGATGATATACTGACCGTCGATAATATAGGGGATGTGGCGATAGGCGGCACCGGCCGCGACCAGATTATATCCTATATTGACTATGTGCTGGGTAGCGATGTCGAAGATCTCACCTTGGCAGGCACAGTCGCGATTAACGGTACGGGAAATGCCTTAGCCAACCGGATCACCGGGAACGGCGTCGACAATATTCTGTCGGGCGGTGCGGGTAATGACATTCTGGACGGAGGCGCAGGCGCAGACCAGATGTCCGGCGGCGACGGCAATGATATTATTATCGTCGATAATATCGGCGATACTGTCGATGGCGGCGCGGGTCGCGACCGGGTCGATGCGTCGATCAGCTACACGCTGGGCGCGACAGTGGAGGATCTGACGCTGACCGGAGCCGAAGCGCTTACCGGCACCGGCAATGCGCTTGCCAACCACATTAACGGTAATAGCGGAGCCAACATCCTCTATGGCGGGGACGGTGGCGATGTCCTCGTCGGCGGAGACGGGGCTGACACGCTCTACGGCGAAACCGGATATGACAGTCTTGATGGCGGCAACGGCAACGACTTACTCGACGGCGGGACCGGCGCCGACCGTATGACAGGCGGCGCGGGCAACGATATTTATTATGTCGATACCCATGCCGATACGATTATCGAACTGGCCGGAGGCGGGCTTGATACGGTTTATGTGAATAGCGCGACGCCGGGCGGCGGCATCTATCTTGCGGCCAATGTTGAAAATGCGATCCTTCAGGGAACAACCCGCTTTGTCTATGGCAATGAACTCAACAACCAGATTGCAGGCAACGGCAATGCCAACCAGCTTTATGGCGGCGCGGGGAATGACATCCTCAATGGCGGCTACGGCAATGACCGGTTGGAAGGCGGGAGCGGCGATGACCGGCTCTATGGCGGTTACGACGCGGACATTTTTGTTTTCTCCAGTGGCGGCGGCGCAGATATCGTCCATGATTTCCAGCACGGCGTAGACAAGCTTGACCTGTCTGCGTTCGGATTTGGCTTTGCCCAGCTCCAGTCGCTGCTTGTACAGCAGGGAGCTAACAGCGTCCTCCATCTTCCCACCGGAGAGACTGTGACACTCGCCAATATCCAAGGTGGTCAGTTAACCGCTGGCGACTTCATCCTCTGATTATTTCTGCAAAAACCGGCTTCGGACCTATCGGAACAAGAGCGGATGTCCGGCCCACTTCCAGTAAGGAAATATATATGCCCGTTACTGTTACTCAGATTGCACCTTCAGGCGTCCGCGATATTGCTTACAGCGCCGACGGGACGAAAATATATGTCAGCAACGAAAATGGCACGATCACTGTTTACAACAGCGCAACCTGGACGGTAGCGGCGACCTGGTCGGTCGGCGTGGTTCCGGGCGCGATGGCATTGTCGGATGACGGTGCCACCTTGATGGTTATCGAAACCAATCCGGTTCCGGGGCAATCGACCGTTTACCGTGTCAACACAGCCACCGGTACCTTCACGGCTTTTTCCGAAGCGGGTGGCGAAGCTTATCGTGATGTGATGGTCGTCGGAAATGCCAAAGTGGTGCTGACCGGCGGGGATGTAAACGGCCCCATCTCCACCCTCGACCTTGCAACGGGCCTCTTTGGCGCGATGACCGGCGGGATCAATTATTCCAACCGTGCCTTCATTGCGGAATCCGGGCGTTATGCCTTGCTGGCAGAAGGCTATGTCAGCAACGGCCCGCTATTTTTATATGACCAGTTGACCGATACGATTGTGGCGCAGGGCGACAATTACCAGACCGGGGCGTGGAGCGGCTATAATGACGGTATTGTCGCGCTCAATGCGACTGTGCGCCTTGTCGCCCAATTTTCCTATTTCGATCATATCAACCTGTATGATTTCAACCTCAAGCCTGTCGGATCAATAACCCTCGACGGCCGCATCGACGGCATCGCATTTTCGCCCGACGGGAAATCGCTTTACACCCATTCCATAGATGGCGGCTATGTTTCGCGCTATACGACCGACGGGCTCCAAGAGGTAGAACGTTATCCGCTCGACCCGGGAAGCAGTGTTAACGAAAACTATATGACGGCGTCCGAAATGGTGACGAGTCCGGATGGCAAAACATTGCTGGTACGCGATCAGGGCACGGGTGAGCTTTACCGTATCGACCTCAACCAGTCAGGCGCCAACCAGATTTTTACCGGCACCAGTGGTGCAGAGGCCATGGCTGGCGGGGAAGGGGATGATATTTATCATGTCAACCATGCCGGGGACAGTGTGACCGAGCTGGCTTTCCAGGGCAATGACACGATTATCACTAGCGTTAATTACACATTGGCAGAAGGGAACAGCATTGAAAATCTGGTCGTCGCCAATGGCCTTAATGGTACTATTCTTATCGGAAACAGCGCGGATAATGTGCTTAAGGGCGGGACCGGCAATGATATATTGAAGGGCGCGGGCGGCAATGACAGGATCGTCGGAAACGGCGGTAATGACACGCTGCACGGAGAGGCCGGTACAGACCGGCTGTCGGGGGGTGACGGCAATGATTTTCTTTATGGCGGGACCGAGGACGACCGTCTGGAAGGGGACGCCGGAAATGACTATCTCGATGGCGGTGAAGGTAGCGACACAATGGACGGCGGTGACGGCGACGACGTCTTCATTGTCGACAATATGTTCGATTTCGCGCGCGGCGGTAACGGACATGACCGCGTAGAATCCAGTGTCACTTTTGCGATTAACGAATATTACGGGCCGGAAGTGGAGGATCTGATCCTTACCGGCAACGATGCGATTAACGGCACGGGCAATGATTATGACAATCTCATCATAGGTAATGATGCGGTCAATTATCTGTTCGGCGGAGCGGGCAATGACGTGCTGCGCGGCGGCGGCGGCGATGACATATTGTTTGGCGAGCTTGGAGATGACACGCTTGAAGGCGGGGCCGGTAATGACGTGCTGCGTGGCGGCGATGGAAACAATCTGCTGAAGGGCGGGACGGGCAACGACACTTATTATATCGAACAGCCGGGTGACGTCATCGTCGAAAATGCAGGCGAAGGTATCGACGATGTTATCGTTTATCTGTCGCAAGGTACCTACACTTTGGCCGCGAATGTGGAAAATGTGGCACTTGGCACCTATTGGGAAAATGTGAACCTTACCGGTAATGCGCTCGCAAACCATATTACCGGTGGATCGGGAAACAATATTATCGATGGCGGCGCGGGCGCGGACCATATGATTGGCGGCCAAGGCAACGATGTTTATTATGTAGATAATGCGGGCGACGTTATCGAAGAAAATCCGTTTGAAGGGGACGAGCTTGTATATGCTTCGTTCAGCTATACGCTAAGCGCCAACCTCGAGCATTTAACGCTCATCGGTGGAGCCGCGATTAACGGCACCGGTAACAATGTATCCAATATTATCACCGGCAACAATGCGGCGAACAGCCTGTATGGTATGGACGGTTATGACCAGTTGTTTGGCGGTGGCGGCAATGACTGGATCGATGGCGGGACGATGTCGGACTATATGTCAGGCGGAGACGGCAATGATGTGCTTATCGTGGACGATACCGGGGACTGGGCAGAAGGCGGTGCGGGGCGTGACCGTGTCGAAGCTTCTGTCACTTATATATTGGGCGCGGATGTCGAAGACCTGACCTTGACCGGTACGGCGGTCATTAACGGGACGGGCAATGCCCTATCCAATCATATTATCGGCAACATCAACAATAATGTCCTGTCGGGCGGCGATGGCGGTGACGTGCTGTCGGGCGGCGACGGAGATGATCTGCTTTATGGTGAATCGGGCAATGATTCACTGGAAGGCGGCAATGGCAATGATGTGCTCGATGGTGGGCTTGGTGGGGACCGCATGGCGGGCGGCGCGGGCAATGACATTTATTATGTCGATAATCCGGGTGATAGCGTCACCGAAGTGGAAAATGGCGGCACCGATCTGGTTTATGCCAATCTTGCATCGGGCACCTTCATTCTGGGCGCCCATGTTGAACGGCTGACGCTCACAGGGTCCGGCAATAGTAACGGGACCGGCAATATCCTCGCCAATATTCTGGTTGGTAATGACGGCAACAATATCCTGAATGGAGGTGCGGGCGCGGATACAATGCGTGGCGGCAAAGGCGACGATATCTATATTGTCGATAATGCCGGGGATGCGATTACCGAAGAAACCGATGGGGGCACCGATACGATCCAGGCCAATATCCATTATGTGCTGGCGGCCAATATGGAAAATCTGGTGCTGACCGGAACGGCGGCGATTAATGGCACCGGTACGGCGACCAATAATATTCTCACCGGAAATGGTGCGGCCAATATGCTCGCCGGGCTTGATGGCAATGATATATTATACGGCCTTGGCGGGAATGACCGGCTCAATGGTGGCGCGGGGGTTGACCAGATGTTCGGCGGCGACGGCGATGATATACTGGTCGTTGACAATGCCGGTGATGTTGCACAGGGCGGCGCAGGACGTGACAGGGTCGAAGCGTCGATTTCCTATACGCTTGGTGTCGATGTTGAAGATTTGCTGTTGCTCGGTAGCGCAGCCTTGGACGGCACTGGCAATGCGCTGGCCAATATGCTGGTCGGCAATAGCGGGGCCAACCGGCTGGAAGGCGGAGGCGGGCATGATTTACTGGATGGCGGTCTTGGAGCGGATGTTATGTCCGGTGGAGACGGCAATGATGTGATGATCGTGGATAATGCGGGGGATGTGACCATTGGGGGTGCGGGGCGTGACCGTGCGGAGGCGTCGGTATCGCACAGCCTTGGTGCGGAGATGGAGGATTTGACGCTGACCGGAACGGCGGCGATCAACGGCACGGGCAATGCGTTGGCCAATCAGCTTACTGGCAATGGCGCGGCGAATATTTTGCGGGGCGGTGACGGCGGTGATGTTTTGCTGGGGGGCGACGGCCATGACTCGCTTTACGGTGACGCCGGCAATGACAATCTGGTTGGCGGCAACGGCAATGATATATTGGATGGCGGCACAGGAGCCGACCGAATGGCAGGCGGCGTGGGCAACGATATTTATTATAGCGATGTGCATGCGGATGTGATTACGGAGCTGGCCAATGAAGGGCTGGATACGGTGTATGTCGGTCTGACTGCGGCGGGGACGGGCACGATTCTGGGCGCGAATATCGAAAATGCGATCATGCAGGGCATCGGCAATATTTTTGTGCGGGGTAATGAACTCAACAACCAGATTGCGGGTAATGGCGGGTCGAACTGGCTTTATGGCGAGGCGGGTAATGACACGCTGAGCGGTCAGGGCGGCATGGACTGGATTGTGGGGGGCAGCGGCAACGACACGCTGTTCGGCGGTTTAGATGCCGACACATTCATTTTTGCCAGCGGCAGCGGGACCGACATAATCCGTGACTTCGAACGCGGTCTCGACAAAATCGACCTGTCGGCTTTCGGCCTCACTTATGCGCAGCTCCAAGGGCTTTTCGTCCAAAATGGTGTGAACGGCGAAATCCACATGACGACCGGCGAAACTATCATTCTCGCCAATATCCAGACCGGACAACTCGGGGCGAGCGATTTTATCCTGTAAGCGGGCGAAATATTGCCTAAGTGGACCGATATTGTGCAACAGGCCGCCGGATGCTCTGGCCCCGCGGTCTTGGGCCCATGATACAGGTTAAAAAGAAACGATTCGCCATGCCCGCCTTCTTGCGATATTGTGGCACGCTCATGGGGGTATCCCGGGCTAGACAATGGAGGCAGATGATGGATCGTGTCGATCAAGCGATTACCGATATTTCTGTGCTTCTGATGGACGCCCATCTGGAGCCGGAGGAACGGTTCCGGGCGATCCGCGCACGCACCGAAGATATATTGGAAGAATTGCGGGTGCGCCCCGCTATTCTGAAAGAAGGGCCGCGCGCCCCTGTTGTGTTGAAAACGGTCGAAGAATTGCGCGCGGAAGCGATGCGGGCTTAACCCCGCTCGGGTTCGGCGCGTCCGGCCTTTTTACGCCGATGCCCGCACTTCATCTCTAACACTCTTTTCATCGGGCGATGCGCCCGCTACAGCGGGTTTCACCTCTTTTCCGCGAGCGCATTTCCTGCATGATCCGACGCCTGTATGACTGGACGATGAGTTTGGCCAACCACCGCCATGCCGAATGGTGGCTGGCGGTTATCAGCTTCATGGAATCCAGCTTTTTCCCCATTCCGCCGCATCCATTGCTCGGCTTGATGTGTCTTGCGCGGCCCGAACGGGCGATCCGTTACGGCTTTATCTGCACGGTCGCGTCGGTGCTGGGCGGATTGTTCGGCTATGCTATCGGCTATTTCGCGTTCGAAGCTTTGGGCCAATCGATTTTAAGCGCGCTCCATCTGACCGAAAGCTTCCCCAAGGCGGCCTGTTATCTGCGCGAATATGGCGCGGAAATCATCCTCGTCAAAGGCGCAACGCCGATCCCGTTCAAGCTCATCACCCTGACCGCAGGCTTCATCCATATGGACCTGTGGACCTTCCTCTGGTCCAGCACGATTTCGCGCGGTTTCCAGTTCCTGCTGGTCGGTTTCCTGTTCTGGAAATTCGGCGCGCCGATCAAAGCCTTTCTCGAAAAATATCTGACGATCATTTCGATCGCCTTTGTGGTGCTGGTGGTCGGCGGCTTCATTCTGGCTGGAAAATTATCCGGCGGCGGCGCGGAAAGCAGCGAAAAATGCGCCAAGGCCACGATGGAAAGCGTGTTGGCCGATAAGCCGGTTTAAGCTTTCCTGAGCTTGCAAATCCTGAGTCTGCGCGCGCTTTAGGTCCGTCCTTCGACAGGCTCAGGACTAGCGGGTTATATATAACGGTTTGCGGGTTTATATGGAGCGGTTTGCGTTCCGGGCGGCGGTTCCAGTCCGCTTCTAGCCTTCCCGCAAATCCTCACCCGACTAGCGCGACTATGTCCTGTGGCACGCCGTTTTTGCGCAATTCTATGGTGATTTCGGGGCGGTCGGGTCCGGCGCGGCCGATGGGGGCACCGGAGACGATTTCATCGCCGACGCGCACATTGGTGCTGATCATATTGGTGATAAGGCTGGTCCAGCCGCCCGGATGTTCGATGATGAGGATGGTGCCAAAGCCGCGATAGGGACCGGCAAAGGCGATGCGGCCTGCAGCGGGTGCTGCGACCTGCGCACCCGATTGCGCCGCGATGGTGAGGCCGCGCGAGCGCACCCCGCTTGGCGATATTTCGCCCAGCCCCGCCACCACTTCACCAATCACCGGCAGGCGGTAGCTAAGCGGTTTGGGGGGCGGCGTGTCGCCCGCTCCGGTGGCCGTCCTGACAAGGCTGGCAAAGCCCGGACCCCCGCCCTGTTCGGGGACGGCAGGGCGCAACAGCGGGCCGTCCAGCGCAGCGAGATCGGCGCGCACTTCAGCATCGGCGCGCAGGCTTTCCATAAGCTCGACAATGTCGCGCGCCTTTTCGCCCAAGGCCGCCGCGCGGGTCGATTCGAGATCCGCCGAAGACGCAAGCGCGCGCGCCTGGATACGCTGGCTTTGCTCCAGTCTGGCGAGCGCGCTGCGTTGCCCCGCCAACCGTTCGCGCGCCGATGATAAGGTTTTGAGCGCCAGTTCGGCTTCGGCCTTGAGCGCGCGGCTCTTGGCCATTTCGGCGCGCAGTCCCGCGGTGCGCCGCTCGATTTCGGGCAGGCTTGCGCCCAAAATAGCCCGGGCATGGACCAGATCGTCAATCGTGCCGGGCTGAGCGAGCACACTCACCGCCGGTTTGCGCGCGAGCAGTTGCAACATACCGGTCAGCTGCACCACCGGCTGCTGTTCATCGGCAAGGCGCGCGGCCTGCATCGCTTGCGCGCGCTGGACGATGGCAAGGCGGGCTTGGGCCGCGCCAATATCGGCTTCGGCGGCCTGTATCTGCGCGGTCATCGCAGCGGCGGCGAGACGCGCTTTTTCGTGATTGTCGCGGCTGGCAGAGGCGCGCGCTTCGAGCGTGCGGCTGCGGGCCAGAGCGGCGGCGGATTGCGCCTGGGCGCGGGCGAGGCGGCGTTCGGCCTCGTCGCTGGCGGGAAGAGCAGCGACGGCGGAAGTGCCCGCTATACAGGCTTTTTCGCTCTGTCCACCGCATGTGTCGCGGCGCGGGTCGGGCGCCGCCACCAAGGGCGCGAGCGGGGCGCTGGCTTTGGGGTAAGAGGTTGATGTTTCACGTGGAACGCGCGCTTGGCCCAAGGCATAGACCGAGACGCCGAGCAGGGACAAAGCGGCAAGCCCCGCGACCATAGCGGTCAGCGGCCACACGCCCGCTTTCATAAAAGGCCCCCCGCGCCCGTATCGCTATCACCCGCCGTCATCGCCGCGCTCTATAGCAAAAGCCTCCTACAAGGAAAACTATGGTTTATGGGGCATAAATGATAAAGAAGGGGCTGCACGGGCGGGCGCGCTTATACCCTATGCCGCTTGTGACTACCACAGCGATAGGAGCGCGCATTGTTCGCGCCCCGCCTTGCCCCTCATCCCCCCGCCGTCGGGTCGAGCGTTTCGATGATGCGGCAATGGCCGACGGTGCCATGATCGCATGAGCCGACCAGCCGTTGCAATTCGCCCTGCATTTTCTGGAGGTCGGCTATTTTGCTGTTGATTTCGCGCAAATGGACGCCCGCAATGGCATCGACAGCGGCGCAGGGCTGGCTGCGGTCGTCGGCGAGGGCGAGCAGTTCGCGTACCGCGCCCAAACGGAACCCCAAATCACGCGCACGGCGGATGAAGGTCAGCCGCTGGCGATGCTGGGCGCCATAGCTGCGATAATTGGCCCCGGTGCGCGCAGGCGGCGGCAACAGCCCTTCTTTTTCATAATAGCGGATGGTTTCCGCGCTGGTGCCGGTCAATCGCGCCAGTTCGCCGATACGCATGATGGTCGAGCCTCTCTCCTCTATTGCGCGTCTTTTCTGCGCCCTTTTTGTATAACAATCCGCCTGCTCAAGCCCCGCCAAAACGCAGCCTTATACCGCCATTCAGCACAAAGCCGTCGGTCGGCGCCCAGGCATCAACGGTCCAAGCGCCCGCCGGGTTGCGCAGGCGGCGCACCAGCGGATTATATTTGGTCTGGCGCACATCCAATATATTTTCGGCATTGATGAACAGGCTGACCTTACCCAGCGTGATTTCGCCAAGCATCCCCATTTCGACATAGGGCTTGCCGCGGGCGCGATAGGGATTGTCGTCGAGCGGCTGGCGGCCGGTATAATAAGCTTCAAAGCCGATGCGCCCGCGCCCGTGCTTTTCCCACATGGCGATAAAGCCCGCACTATGTTTGGGGACGCCGGGGACCGCGCGGCGGCCTGCCCCTTCCGGCTGTGGTTCGGACGCATCGACGAACACATAGCTGGCGCGCAGCACAATATCGTTCCAGCGATAGCGCAGCATCGCTTCGCCGCCGCGCGTGCGGGTGCGACCGCTGGCATTGGCCAAGGTTACACGGGCGGCATCTATGGCGCGCAGTTGGACCGCATGGTCGATGTCGGAGCCGAACAGCGTTACATTCGCCTCCAGCGGCCCTGTGGCATAGCCCAGATCGAGCGAGCCGGTTTTGGCGGTTTCGGCCTTGAGCCGGTCGGGGACGACGAGCCGCGCGACACCTGCCGCTTCGATTTCATCGACAAAGGGCGTCGGCGCGTAAAAGCCCTGCCCCAAAGACGCGCGCATGGTCCACGGGCCGGGGCGATAGAGTATCGACAGGCGCGGGCTTAATCTTGTGCCATAGACATTGTGGAAATCGACGCGCGCGCTTCCCGCAAGCAACAGCGCATCGCCCATTTCCTGTTCGACCTGCGCGAACAATGCGGGGGTGCGGTAATGATAGTCGACCGCAGCATAGTCTTTGGAATGATAATCATCGGTCTGGTAAGCCGCGCCCGCGACCCAGTTGGTGCCGCCGCTATCGCCCGACAAAGAGGCTTCGGCAAAATAGCTTAAAGTGCGCGCATTTTCGCGCGACAGCCCGAACATCTGGCGATGGCGCTGGTGGGTGGTCGATGCGCGCAGGTGGAGCTTGCCAAGCCCTTTCACGGGAAATTCGCTCACCATCCCCGCATCGAACCGGCGGGTCGCGCGGGTGAGCGTGAAAGGCTGGCCATCGGGCATGACCGTGCCCGCCAAGGTGCCGCCCTTGCGGTTTTCGTCCGACAGGCCGAGCGTCAGAAATGCCTTGCCCCCCTCCGCTCCGTCCCAGAACAGGCGCGGGCGGAACGTCCAGCGGTCATAGCCCGCCATGTCGATCCAGCCATCCTTGTCGAGATCCTGCCACCGTTGCTGGTGATAGCCCCCCGTCAGCGACACGCCCCATTGTGCGCCGAGCGGCACCGCCCCATAAAAGGTCGCATCCTGTCCGTCGCGGCTGGTGGCATTGAGCAACAGCTCGCCTTCGGCGATGCTTTTGGGGCGTTTCGACACAAGGTTGATAACCCCGCCCAGCGCCGACGGGCCATAAAGGGCGGAGGCTGCGCCCTTGATGATTTCCACCTGTCCCAGATCGGTCGGCGGGATTTGCATGAGGCCGATCGAGGAGGGCTGTCCGCCGAACAAGGGCAGGCCGTCCGATAAAAGCTGGGTGTAACGCCCCGACATGCCCTGCATCCGCACATTGGACGAACCGAGCGCGGGCGATGTGACCTGCACCCGCACGCCCGGCGTTTCGGCAACAATCATCGAGATATTGCCGGGGGTCATCATGATTTTTTCTTCGATTTCCTCGCGCCCCATCACCTCGACGCGGATCGCTTCATCCTGCACACGGCGGCCCGACCGTGTCGCCTCGACGATGATAACCTCTTCTTCTTCTTCTGCCTCTGCTTCTGGCGCGGCAGGAGGGGGCGTTTGCAGAAGGGCGGCATCTTGCGCCCCCGCCGCTGTCGTCCACAAAAAAGGCATAACAGCCGCCCCCAACAAGAACGGGAACGGGCGGACAAGCGAGGGTTTCACACAAAATCTCCGGCAGCAAAAACGCTCCGGCAGACGTGCAGCGGAGCAGCAAGCCGTATCCCTATAATCTTTGTAGTGGCTATAAGGTCAAGAGGGGGATTTTGCGCAGCAGGTGCAGGGCGAAGCCTGCCCTCCTTTTGGAGAAGGAAGGCCAATCTTCATTCAATCCCCGCCGCGCTTGAACGGGGTGTGGCCTTCCAGCCAGTCCATTTCATGCGCCACTGCCTGCTTTTCGCGGACGAGAAAATCGGCGATGGCGGCGCGGAAACCGGGGTCGGGGATATAATGCGCGCTATAGGTCGGCACCGGACCATAGCCGCGCGCCAGCTTATGTTCGCCCTGCGCGCCCGCTTCGACGCGCGCAAGCCCAAGCGCAATCGCATGGTCGATGGCTTGATAATAGCAGAGTTCGAAATGGAGGTTAGGGATCGCCGCGCGTGCGCCCCAATAGCGGCCATAGAGCGTATCCGCGCCGATAAAATTAAGCGCGCCTGCGACCGGTTCGCCATGTTGATAGGCGAGCAATAGCAGGATTTGCTCTGCCATATCCGCGCCCATCAGGTCGAACGCCGCGCGGGTGAGGTAAGGCCGTCCCCATTTGCGCGCGCCGGTATCCTGATAAAAAGCCCACATCGCGTCCCAATGTTCCGGCTTGATGTCCGCGCCTTTGAGCGCGACAATATCGACCGCGCTTTGCGCCGACGCGCGTTCCTTGCGGATGGCTTTCCTTTTGCGCGAGGCAAGGCTCGTCAGAAACGCATCAAAATCCTGATAGCCGCGATTGTCCCAATGGAACTGGCTCCCCGTGCGGATGAGCCAGCCCGCGCGTTCAAACAGCGCCACTTCATGCGGCGCGATAAAGGTCGCATGGGCCGATGACAGGCCGTTCTGGTCCACCACGGCTTGCGCGGCGCGGAGGAGCGCAAGGCCGATGCCTTCATCCTGCGTCAACACACGCGGCCCCGGCACGGGAGTGAAGGGCACCGCAATCTGGAGCTTGGGATAATAAGCGCCGCCTGCGCGCTCATAGGCTTCCGCCCAGCCATGATCGAAAATATATTCGCCCTGGCTATGGGTTTTCAAATAGGCCGGAAGCGCGCCGACCAGCCTATCGCCTTGTTCTGCGAGCAGCGGTGCGGGTTGCCAGCCGGTGCGCGGGCCGACGCTGCCCGATTGTTCGAGCAGCGCCAGAAAAGCGTGCGACACAAACGGATTGCCGCTGCCCGCAAGCGCGTCCCAGCGCGATGCCTCTATCCCGCTTACGCCGTCCGCAAGCCGCGCCACAATGCCGGTAGCGACTCCATTTTCTGGCGCGCCATCCGCCATTAATGCGCCACGCGTTCGTAAATCACTTCGTCGGCAGCATTGAAGGCGACCGCTTCCTGATCGGCGGTGCGCACCGTCCAGGTAAGGAGCGGCAAGCCCCGCACGCGCTGGCTTTCGGCAAATTCGCTCGGCAGGTCGCGTATGTCATAAGCGAGAAAATCGGGCCGTGCTTTCCATAAGGATAAATGCCGCTCGGCGCGCCCGCGCAGGCCCTGCTTGCCTTCCTCGGTCACCACCAGCCCGCGAATGATATGCGCGCCATTATGGTTGAACCAGCTTGCGACATAAGGGTTGAACGACATCACCGCCGCAGGTCCGGCATAGCCTTCCAGCCCGCGCCGCACCGACAGGCAGAGCGCATGGACGCGGCGGCCTTCCGATTTGATTTCGATGAGCAACGGCACCTTGCCCGCGACCAGCGCGAGCATTTCGGTAAGGCGCGGGATGGTTTCATCCGTCCCTTTGAGGCGGATTGCGTCCAACTCCGCATCATGCTTGTCGGCGACCTTGCCGCTGGCGTCGGTCAGCCGGTCGAGATCATAGTCGTGAAAGACATAGGCGGTGCCGTCTTTCGACACCTGCACGTCACATTCTATGCCATGCCCCTGCGCCATGCCTGCGCGGAAGGCGGCGCGGCTATTTTCGATGACGCGCCCGCCATGCAAGCCCCTATGGGCAAAGGGCTGCACGGTCAAAAAGCGCAAACGGCGCGTTTCATCGGGCGGCGGCGCGCGCCAATTATCAAGAAGGGCGGACAGCAACAACGGCATCAACTTCCACCATCGCCCCGCGCGGGAGAGCGGCAACGCCGACCGCCGCGCGCGCGTGCTTGCCTGCATCACCGAATACCGATTCCATGAGGTCCGACGCGCCATTGGCGACTTGCGGCTGGGCGGTGAAATCGGGGCCGGAGTTCACAAACACGCCAAGCTTGACGATACGCTCCACACGGTCGAGCGAGCCCAATGCCTGTTTCAACTGTGCAATCACCATCAGCGCGCACAGCTTGGCGGCCTTTTGTCCTTCATCCAAGTCATCCTCGCCATTGCAGCGCCCGACCAGCACATGGCCTTGGTCGAACGGCAATTGGCCGCTGATATGCGCAAGGCCTCCGGCTTCGACCACCGGCACATAAGAGGCGATCGGCGCCGCTGCTTCGGGGAGGGTGAGGCCGAGTTCGGCAAGGCGGGCTTCATATTGTCCTGACATAAAATTTCCTCGGAATTGGGCCGGTTATACGGCGGATGCAACAGACGGGGTGGAAACAGATGCGGGCGCAGCTTCACCACGCGCGAAAATATCCAGAATATAGGGAAGCGCCTCGGCCCAATGGTCGATGCGCGCATGGGCATGGCGTGCAGGCTTGACCCGCCGCGCCATTTGCGGCTCGCCGACCATATGGAGCCGCCAACATTCGGGCGCATGGTCGGCGGCCCCCTGGATATGTTGCGGCAAATCGTCGATGAACAGCGCAACGCTGGGGCGATATTCGGCAATCAGCGCGGCGAGCGGCGGGCCCTTGCTCCCGCTATTGGCAACGACGCGCAGCGATAGGCCATGCGCTTCCAACTGGCGGGTGCGCGGGGTTTCAAACGCTTTGCCTGTATTGGTGAGAACGACAATATCCGCCGTCTCCCCGATTCGCGTGAGCGCCTCCACAGCGCCCGCGAACGGGGTTTGCCGGTCCATCTCGCCTTCGAAAAATTCTTCGAACAAGGGCCAGATGCGCTCGCGGTCCACCCGGTCGCCGGTGTCGCGATGGGTCAGCATATCGGATAGCTCGTCAGCATCGAGATCCAGATTGATCGCGTGCCGCTCGTCAAGCCATTGGCCGAACGGGACGATCATATGGAGGATAACCTCGTCGCAATCGGTGACGAGCAAGGGGCGCGGGGCCGAAGCTGCGGGAGTGGCAGGGGATGGAGCAGATGTCATAGTCCCCACTTAGCCCCAATCCGGACGGCCCGACAACTGCTGTTGCGCTTCTGCCAAAAGTTCGGGCGATATGGCGAGCGCCTCTGCGCAGGCGACAAGGTCCGGCTCATGCGCGACCAGATAGTCAAGAATCGCTTCATGGGTCGCCCGCTCACCCGCCCGTTCGCGCAGCATCCCTGCATCAAGGCCGGTCAGCGCGAGCAGCCGCACGGCGCGGTCCTCGTCGCCCAAAATCCACACAAGGGCTTGCAGCGCCAGCGTCGCGGCGTCATCGGGGGTCATTGCGGCTTTGCGGATCATGCTTCCTCGATTAAGGATAGGCCAGAAGGCGGGCCATAAGGTTAAGAACGGTTAACATTTGCCTTTGTTTCGCCTAGGAGGAGAGGTATCGAACCGCAAGGGCAAGCGCACGGGGACACACCGCATAATGGCGAAAAAAATATTGGTGGTTGAAGATAATGAACTCAACTCCAAACTCTTTTGCGATCTGCTGCGCGCGCATGGCTATGTGGCAGAGCCGGTGCGCGACGGCCGCGATGCGCTCGCCCGCGCGCGCGAAGTCATGCCCGACCTCATCATCATGGACATCCAGCTCCCGCATGTGAGCGGCATGGAACTGATCCAGCAATTAAAGTCCGAACCCGCGCTCCGGACCATCCCGATCATGGCCGTCACCGCCTATGCCGGCAAAGGCGATGAAGAACAAATCCGCGCGGCGGGCGCGGAGGCTTATGTCTCCAAACCCATTTCGGTGATTAAGTTTGTGGAGACGGTCGGCGGGTTGGTGTGAGTCGGTATGCCTCTCCGACATAGGATCGGGGAGGCGCTTATTCATCTCCGCTTAGAGCCTCTCCTCTACACCCGCTCGCCCTGAGTGCCGCCCGCAAGGGCGGTGTATCGAAGGGCATGGCCGCCACGTCCGTCTCAATCCACCCACGCTTTGCGCAATTGCTTACCCGCCAGCCACATCAGCGCACCGGCCACAAAATACATGCACAAAGCCGCCGCAATCGCATAGCGTAAAGCTTCATCCTGATAGGCCGGGGTGAGCGCCTGTGACAGACTGCCGACCGCCCATGAGCCCAAGCCCAGACCAATGAGGTTATTGATGAGTAGGAAGGTCGCGCTCGCGGTCGCGCGCATGTGCATCGGCACCAGATGCTGCACGGCGGTCAGAACGGGTGCGAGCCAGATATAGACCAGCCCTTGCGGGATCAGCATGAGGAGGAAGGCGGTGGTCATATCATTCGACAATACGCCCGCAATAAACAAAGGCGCGCCGATGATATAGCTGATCGCAGGGATACGCGCATAGGCTGCCTTGTCGCTCCCGCCGATGCGGTCACCGAGCCAGCCGCCCGCCAACACACCGGCCACCCCGCCAATCAGCAGCAAGAAGCCCAAAAACTGCCCGCGCGCCAATATGTCGAGACCGAAACTACGCTCCAGCAGGCTCGGCAGCCAAAAGGCCACGCCATAGCCGCACAGCGAGCTGGAGGCCGCGCCAAAAGCGAGCAGCCAGAAGGCAGGCTTTTTCGCAAGGATGCCGAACACTTCACCCAAGGGCGTCGCGGGCGGAGGGGCTGCGCCATTGGTGGCAGCCACGACCTTCTTTTTCGGCTCACGCACGACAAGGCGGAAGATCGGGGCCAGCACAAGGCCCGCTATGCCTACCGCGATGAAGGTCGTGCGCCATTCGAAATTCTGCGCAATATAGCCGCCGAAAAAATAGCCCGCCGCCGACCCCAAAGGGATGCCGAGCGAGTAAATCGCGAGTGCGCGGGCGCGGCTTCCGGCGGGGAAATAATCGGCAATCACCGCATAAGAGGGCGCAACGCCGCCCGCTTCGCCTGCACCCACGCCAATGCGCGCGAGGAAAAGCTGCGTGTAGCTGTTCGCCATGCCGCATAGCGCGGTAAAGCCCGACCAGACCGCAAGGCTGGCGGTAATCACCCAGGTGCGGCTGGTCTTATCCGCGACCATCGCCAGCGGAATGGCAAGCGTCGAATAGAGGATCGCGAAGGGCAGGCCGCCGAGCAGTCCCAACTGGCTGTCGGTCAGGCCAAGGTCGGCCTTGATCGGCCCTGCCAAAATGCCGAGAATCTGCCGGTCGAGAAAGTTGAACGTATAAACGAGGAGCAGCATAAGCAGTACCACCGCGCGATAGCCATTGCTCACGCTGTCATCATAGGTGCCGCTGGCCGGTGTTTGAGGCATGTCCGCTGCGCCAAGCGTTACGCCATCCGCCGCGCCCGCTGCACGCGCGCCTACCTCCAAATCCTGTGTCCCGCTCATCATCGTCTCCGCTGGTTTACCGGCTGCCTGCCCTAACGTCTGACAGGCACCGCTCAAGCAAAAAGGGGCCGGTACATCATGTCCGGCCCCTTTTATCTATCGCATCTTGTCCCCGCTTAAAGCTTCAGGCCCAGCGACAGGAACACTTGCCGCGGATTGCCGTAGAAAGCGGTAACCGTGCCTTCAAGTCCGAGGCTGGGGATGACATTGCCTGCGGCATTGCGCAGCGGAACGCCCGTGACCGGATCAACCGAAAGGAACTGGTAGCCCGACGTTTTATAATGTTTGTTGGCAAGGTTTTTGCCATGCAGGCCGACCGTCCAGCGGTCATTGTCGCTGCTCCACACAAGGCTCGCATCCCACAGGCCATAGCCTTTCTGGTCAAGGAAGGGGCTGGGCGTTTCGAACTGGTAGGTCTTGGAACGGTAGGAGAAGGTGGTCGCAGCATAAAGGCTGCCGTCACCCGCAGGCACCGTCATGTCGAGCGTGGCCGAGGTCGTCCATTTCGGCGTATTCTGGATGCGGCGGAACTCTGCCACATCGACCGGGCCGCGACCCGGTACGTTGGTGACAAATTCCTTATATTTCGCATCAAGATAGCCGACCGTGCCGCTCAAGTTAATGCGCGATCCGTCGCCTGCAAAATCGCGGGCGAGGTTGGCGGTGAATTCAGTTTCGACGCCCTTGAAGTCCGCCTTACCGGCGTTGGTGGTGACACCCACAAAGGTCGGGATATTGTTGACAACCGCGCCAACGGAACCGGGAACCTGTACATCCTTATAGTCGGCATAGAAGCCCGCAATCGCAAAACGCAAGCGGCGGTCGAACAGGTCGGCCTTATAGCCCAGTTCATAGCTGGTGACTTTTTCGGGTTCGAACAGGAAGTAATCGAAAATTTCTTCCGCGCTGCGGGTGCCGTCACCGTTGAGGTCCGGCGCTGCAGTCGAAAGGCCGCGCGGGTCGAAGCCGCCACCCTTGAAGCCCTTGGACCAGGTTGCATAGACCATATGGTCATCGGTCGGCTTGAACGCGAGGCTGACGCGCGGCGTGAATTCCTTGAAGGTCTTCTTGCCGTGGAAGTCGGAGGTCAGCGCGCCCAATTGCACACCATTGCCGCCCAGTTCCGGAACCGGGCCATTGAGGACGTTCGAGCGGATCACCACCGCATCGCGCTTGTCCACCGTGTAACGGCCACCGACCGACAGCGAAAGCTGTTCGGTGAAATCATAGGTGAAATCGCCGAATACCGCCCAAGTCTTGGTGTTCACATCGCCATAAGTATGGGCGGCAAAACCGGGCAGGCCGAGCGCCGCGCCAGTCGTGCCCAGCACAACGTCGAACGTGTTCTGCGCATTGGCGTCGAGATAATAAAATCCGACCATGCCGTTCAGCTTGTCGCTGGCATAGGCCAGTTGCAATTCGTTCGAAAGCTGGTCGTTGGTGTAAATGGCGGGAACATCGACGTCGGCAGCGGGCAGCGAATCAAAGTCGATCGGCGCGTAGCTGCGGTCCTTGCGATAAGCGAAGATATTTTTGAGCGTCAGCCCGCCGCCCAGCTTAAACTCGGCATGGACCGCGCCGCCATAAGCTTCGATATCCTGCTTGGGTTTGGTGAGTCCGGCCTGCGTGTCATAAACATCATCCAGCACCGGCGTTTTGGTGAGCAGGCTGGTGATCAGGCGGTGGCCGTTGCGCGGATCGCTATGGTCGTTGGTATAATCGCCCGAAATGCGGATGAACACATTGTCCCCGCCGGTAAATTCGATCGTGCCGCGTGTTGCCAGAATATCGCGGTTGTAATTTTCAAGGCCGTTATTGTTGAGATTATCACCAAAACCGCCACGGCTCAAACGCGCACCCGACAGGCCGATGCGCACTGAATCGCTGAGCGGGGTCGATGCCGACACAATGAGGTCGGCCTGATTATAGGTGCCAAGGTTCGCGCGCACTTTCATCTGCGGATCGGCGGGCAGGCGCTTGGTCACATATTTGATCGCGCCGCCAATGGTGTTGCGGCCATAAAGCGTACCCTGCGGACCGCGCAGCACTTCGATGCGTTCGACATCATAAATGTCGAGGACGGCGGCTTGCGGGCGGTTCAGATACACATCGTCAAGATAAATGCCGACGCCCGATTCGAAACCGGCGACCGGGTCTTGCTGGCCGACGCCGCGGATGAAGGCGGTGAGCGTCGAGTTGGTGCCGCGCGACGGCTCCAGCGTGACGTTGGGGGTCGTGTCGGAAATGGCGGTAATGTCGAGCGCGCCTGCTTTTTCCAGCGCTGCACCCGAATAAGCGGTAATCGCGACCGGCACGTCCTGAAGGCTTTCTTCGCGGCGGCGCGCGGTGACGAGGATTTCGCCATCATCTTCGGGCACGGAGGCCACGGCTTCGGTGGTGTCCTGCGCATAAGCGGGCATTGCCGCAACGCTCGCAATGAGCGCGGTCCCGAGCGCAAGGGCGGTTTTATAACGGATGATATTCATGAGCATCCCTCCTGCATGTGTCCGAAAATACGTGTTGTTGATTAGCTGTTATTTACGGGCGGGCTTTTGATTCACCCGTTCATCCTGCCATTACCGAAACTTGAATCACCTTTCAACTTTTTGCTTTCCTCTTTTGCACAAAACTGTCATTTTGCCTGTCAGCCGATGCAAGGATGCAACAGTCCGGCCCACCGATGCCGGTTCTGCGGGGCGCACCGTGACGGCGCATGGCGCGTTAGAATGGCGTGCGACATGGTGGGTCGGGCGCAGGGCCTATGGACGCGGGAGCATGTTTCTGTGCGACTGTGAGGCGCCTTATCGGCGTGAGAGAGGATGAATATATGGCGAAAGCCGCCGCCACGACTGCCACGACACTTCCGCCGGGCCTCAAGGCCCCGCGCACCGAACGCGGGCGCAAAACCATGCGCGCAATCCTTGATGCGGCGCGGCAGGAATTTTCCGACAAGGGCTTTCATGATGCCAGCATCATCGGCATCACCCAGCGCGCCGGTGTCGCGCTGGGCAGTTTCTACACCTATTTCGAAAGCAAGGATGAAGTGTTCCGCGCGCTGGTGTCCGATATGTCGGCACAGGTGCGCGACCATGTCGCCCCGCACGTCATCGCAGCGCCCGATGCGCTGGCGGCGGAAGGGGCGGGGCTTTCGTCCTTCCTCGAATTCGTCCGCGCGCATAAGGAAATTTACCGCATCATCGACGAAGCGGAATTTGTCGAACCGGCGAGCTACCGCACCCATTATGAAACCACCGCCGCACGCATCACCCAGCGCCTCGAAGCCGGAGCAGCGCGCGGGGAAGTGCGCGCGGATGCGGGCGAGGTCCATGCCTGGGCGATTATGGGGATGAACGTATTTCTGGGGCTACGCTATGGCGTGTGGGACGATAGCAGCGCGCCCCGTGAAGTCGCAGCCATCGCCAACGACATGATCGCCAACGGGTTGAAGCCTTAACGGCCTTACGCCTTGGATGGTCTATCCAGCCCTTTTGCCGCATAGGGGCGGCGCAATGGGGGGTAAAAACGCGATAGAAAACTGTCTGTGCTTTGCCTTTTCCGGCGGACTCGATTAAAGGCAACGCAATGACTCAAGAAAAGCATAAGTCGCGCTTTCCGCGCGCCCGCGAAGATGCGGATTTCGCCAAGAAAAATCTCTCTACCCCCCAGACCGAAAGCGCAGCCTATAAGCTTGCGTTTCAGGATACGGACTTTCTGTTGCGCGAAGATTTGCGCCCCGTCCGTTTCCAACTGGAATTGCTCAAGCCCGAATTGCTGCTCGATGAAGCGAAGATTGCCTCGACGATGGTCGTTTATGGCTCGGCGCGGATTCCGGAGCCCGGCCATGCTGCCGAACGGCTCGCACAAGCCAAAACCGATTGGGAAAAGACCGTCGCCGAACGGCTGGTCGCCAAGGCCAAATATTATGAAGAAGCGCGCAAGCTTGCGCAAATCGCCAGTCAGGTGCCGACCGACAAGGATGGCGACCGCCATTTTGTCGTCTGTTCGGGTGGCGGGCCTTCGATCATGGAGGCGGCCAATCGCGGCGCGGCGGATGTCGGCCGCGAATCCATCGGCCTCAACATTGTCTTGCCGCATGAACAGGCCCCCAACCAATATGTGACGCCCTCGCTGTCGTTCCAGTTCCACTATTTCGCGCTGCGCAAGATGCACTTCCTGCTGCGCGCGCGGGCGGTGGCTGTGTTCCCCGGCGGCTTTGGCACGTTCGATGAATCGTTCGAGCTGCTGACCTTGATCCAGACCGGCAAGATCAAGCCGATGCCGGTCCTGTTCTTCGGCAAGGAATTTTGGGAACGGGTCGTCGATTTCCACGCGCTCGCGGAAGAAGGCGTGATCGGCATTGATGATTTGAACCTGTTCCAGTTCGTCGAAACCGCCGAAGAGGCTTGGGAAATCATCCAGGCCTATTACCCCAATGGCGATGGCGCGCATTTGAAGGACGCATAAGGCGCCCTTAATCGACAAGCCCTCTGCTCCCCTCTTCTGCCCGCCACAAGATTTTACGCCTCCCTTTGGACATTATTCATCTGTTTCTGCTAAAGAAATTTCATGTGCGATTTCAAAGGGATTCGCCTTATGACTTTAAAGGCAGGCCGGATGGGCAAGCGAATGGAACGGACAGGCAGGATGCGGCATATTTTATACCGTCTGGGCGGGGCGATTGCGGTCGCGCTGGTCGCGCTCGTGCCGGTCTTTGCCGCGCAAGCCGCGCCGCCAGCCGCACCTGCGTCCACGCAAGCGCCCGCTACGCCCGCTCCTGCCACGCCCGCAGCTGCTACGCCTGCACCGGCCAATAATAGCGGAGCCACCTCGGCGGGCGGCTCCTTCTTCACGCCGCCGGTAGCGGCCAAAGGCCAGCCGCGTCAGGCCGCAACCGGCAATGCGCTGGCGGCGGCCGAAGTTCCCGAGCCCGCAATGATCGGCCTGTTCGGGGCGGGGCTCGCAGGCCTTGCCTTTGCACGGATGCGCGCGCGGCGCAGGCCGGGCGGCGACGGCATCGCCAAGGACTGACCTCCGACGCCAACCAGCGCCCCGTTGGCCACGCCAATCGGCATAGCGCGCCGCTTTTCCGCTTGACGGCACCGCGTCCCCCTCGCCATGCAGCGAGCCTATGGATGACCGTCTTACCCGCCTCGAAGCCACGATAAGGGCGCGCCGCAGCGCCGATCCGGCCACCAGCTATGTCGCCAGCCTCGCGCAGAAAGGCCGCGCAAAAATGGCGCAAAAGCTGGGCGAAGAGGCAACCGAAACCGTGATCGCCGCGGTCAGTGACGACCGCGCAGGCACGATTTCCGAATCCGCCGACCTCCTCTTCCATCTCGCCTGCCTGCTTGCCGATATGGACCTAAGCTTTGCCGACATCCTCGCCGAACTCGACGCCCGCGAAGGCCTGTCCGGCCTTGAAGAAAAAGCATCGCGCGCGCAGGATTGATCGCCCGCCCTTCCCCCACCCCCGTCAAGGAGTCCCCGCTCATGGCCGTTGATGCGACCCAGCCTTATGATGACCAGAATATCTTTGCCAAAATCCTGCGCGGGGAGATTCCGTCGACGCCGGTTTATGATGATGAATGGGCTTATGCCTTTCCCGACATCAGCCCGTGGGCGCCGACGCATATTCTGGTTATTCCCAAAGGCCCTTATGTGAGCTGGGACGATTTTTCCGCGCGGGCGAGCGATGCTGAAATTGCCGGATTTGTCCGCGCCGTCGGCCATGTTGCGCGCGCGGCGGGGCTGGTCGAGCCGGGCTATCGCCTGATCGCCAATGCCGGGCCGCACAGCCATCAGGAAGTGCCGCACCTTCATGTCCATATCCTCGCCGGACGCGCGCTGGGACCGATGCTGGTGCAGCATGACGGCGCGTGAGCCGGTAAAAATGCGATAAAAATGGCCTGCCGGGGGCGTCAGCGCGCAATATAATGTTGCGCGCTTCGTGAAAGCGTTTAGGTTCCGGCACAATACCAAGGATTGCCTGCGCAATCCGGCGACCCCGAACAGCGGGGCGCTTTGTTAGGGGAATGTCTATGTTATTCGATCGCGTCAAACCATTGGACGCCATTTTAGCCACAGCCGAGAAAAAATCGCTGCACCGCTCTTTGGGCGCGTTCCAGCTCACCATGCTCGGCATCGGTGCTGTCATCGGCACCGGTATTTTCGTTCTGACCGCCGAAGCCGCCCAGAAAGCAGGGCCGGGCATGATGATTTCCTTCGTCATTGCCGGTTTTGTCTGTGCGTTCGCCGCGCTTTGCTACGCCGAAATGGCGTCGATGGTGCCGGTATCGGGCTCGGCTTACACCTATAGCTATGCCGTGATGGGCGAGCTGATCGCATGGATGGTCGGCTGGGCGCTCATCCTCGAATATGCGGTAGCGGCAGGGGCCGTTTCCGTCGGCTGGTCCGGCTATGTCGTCGGGCTTATCGAACATGCGTTCAGTATAAACATACCCGATGCGTGGGTTTTAGGCCCGTTTGACGGCGGGATGATCAACCTTCCGGCTATGTTTATTGCGGGCCTTGTGACTTGGCTGCTCGTCATGGGCACCAAGGAATCGGCCACCGTCAACGCCATTTTGGTGGTCATCAAGGTCATCGCTTTGACCCTGTTCATCGTACTGGCCGTGCCGGTGATGAATATGGACAATTTCGAACCCTTCGCGCCTTTGGGCGTCGCGGGTATCGGGGCCGCCGCCGCGTCGATTTTCTTCGCTTATGTCGGCTTCGACGCGGTATCGACCGCAGCGGAAGAAACCAAAAATCCGCAACGCAATATGCCGATCGGCCTGATTGGCAGCTTGGCGATCTGCACCATCTTCTACCTGCTCGTCGCCGCTGGCGTGATCGGGTCGGTCGGTGCGCAGCCGGTCGGTATTTCGGGCAGCCATGCGCTGGAACCGGGAAGCCGCGAACTGGCTGCCGCTTGCGGTGCGATCAGCGATCAGGCGGTGGTCTGTTCCAAGGAAGCCTTGGCATGGACCTTGCGCGAAATCGGCTGGCCGCAAGTCGGCAACCTTATCGGCCTGGCCGCAGGGCTTGCACTGCCTTCGGTTATCCTGATGATGATGTTCGGTCAGACCCGCATTTTCTTCGTGATGAGCCGTGACGGTTTGCTCCCGCAATCCTTCTCGAAAATCCACCCCAGCTATAACACGCCGCACGTTATCACCATCATTACCGGTATTGCGGTGGCGCTGTTCGCGGCCTTCTTCCCCGTGGGGCAGTTGGCCAATATCTCCAATTCGGGCACCTTGTTCGCCTTTGCCGCCGTGTCGATTGCGGTGATGGTGATCCGCCGCACCGATCCAACGCGGCACCGCCCGTTCCGGACGCCGGCCATTTATATCACCGCCCCGATTGCGATTTTGGGCTGTATCTATCTCTTCTTCAATCTCGACCTGAAGAGCATTTACCTGTTCCTCATCTGGGCAGCGGTCGGCCTGTGCGTCTATTTCGCCTATAGCCGCAAGCGCAGCAATGTCGGACGCGGGATTATCGACGTGCATGAAGATGACCCCGACGCGCCGCCGCAACCGGTCCCGCCGATGCCCGGCGCACCGACACCGGGCGGTAAAGACGCTTAAGGCAGAGACGCCTGATACAGGCCAAAAGCGTTGCGCAAATAACAAAGGGGAGAGCAGCGATGCTCTCCCCCTTTTTTTTACGTTTATGAGCGCAGCAGGGGCGGGTTTCGCGCAGCCTGCTAGATCGGGTTCACCCCGCGAGAAACGCCTTCAATTCTTGCTGGAACACTTCCGGCTGGTCCCACATGATGAAGTGCCAGCTATCGGGGATTTGTTTGACCTTGGCCTGTTTCGCGCCCGCAAACGCGCCTTCGAACACCTGCTTATAGACAGGCTCCGGCACCGGCGCGTTGGGGGGATAGACCCACAACACTTCCATCGGCCCGGTATATTTGCCCAGATCGGGGCGCAGGTCGGTGGTGATGAGGTCATACATGGCCTGCGCCGACATGATCTGGTCGCTGGTCAGCGAATGGGTGATCGCGGTCGCGCGCTGGGCGGGGTCTTTGATCATATTGGCGATGCTGGTCTCGATATTCTTCTTGCGCGCATCGGGCAGTGCGGTGGCGAGCGTGGTGCGCAGGCCAACAGCGGTCGGCGTCACGCTTTCGACCGTCGCCGCAGGTCCGCCGAACATCACACCCATGAAAGGCAGCATATCGACGACCATCAGCTTGCCAACCAGATCGGGGTGGCGCGTCGCAATCCGCATTGCGAGTGTGCCGCCGAGCGAATGGCCGACCAGCGAGACTTTGCCGAGCTTTTGCTGGCGCACATAATCCGCAATCGCGTCGGCCACCGGGTCAATGAAAACGCCGCCCCTATTGGCTTGCGGCGCACGGCCTGCAAAGCCGTTCACATGGACGAGATGATAGCGATAGCCCGGCACGCCCGCGACCGTGCTTTCCCACACGTCGGGCGAAGAAGCGAGGCCGGGGATCAAGATAACGTCCGGCCCTTTGCCGACCGTTTGCACCATGATGCGGTCGGTCGCAATGGCATCGCGCGCGCCGGTGGCCGAGGCCGTTGCGGGCGCTTCGCTGGTCGCCGCCGCCGCGCTGGCATCGGCCACTTCTGTGCCGGTCGCGGGCACCGTTTGCGCATGGGCGCAGGCGGTAAGGGCCAAAAGGGGAAGGGCGGTAAGGGCCAATATTTTCATGCGCGCACGGCTCCTCTCAAGGGCAAGTCGGATTGCTCCTTGCTAGAGAGCCACCCCGTCCAGTCAAGCGGCTTTGTCACAGCGCAGATTTATCCGGCTTGTGACCGGTGACATTGCGTGTTATCAAAATAACACACATTAACAGGGAATAGGATATTTATGCGCTTTTCGCACCTGATCGGCACAGCAATATTGGTTGTGGCCGCAAGCCCCGCTTATGCCGAGCCAGCCGCGCCCGGCATCACGCCGCAGGAAGCTCCTGTTGCCAAGCCCGAAGCCTTGGTCGCAGACGGCATACCGCCCGTCCCCCAATCGATGATTGCGGCAACGCGGCCCTATATGGAAGCGCGCAGCGCGGGCTTTTCGGGGTGGAATCCGCTCGACCGTTCGATGCTGGTCAGCACCCGCTTCGGCAACACCAACCAGATCCATGTCGTCAAAGCGCCGATGATGGCGCGCAGCCAGATCAGCTTTGAAGCCGAACCTCTGGGCGGAAGCTGGTCGCCCAAGGGCGATGTGTTGCTGGCAGTGAAAGATACGGGCGGCAATGAATTTTACCAGCTTTATACGCTGAAGGACGGGCGTCTGACATTGCTCACCGACGGCAAAAGCCGCAACGGCTTTAACGGCTGGAGCCCGGACGGGTCGATCATCGCCTATAGCTCGACCAAGCGCAACGGCACCGACAATGATCTTTATATCATGGACCCGCGCGACCCTAAAACGGCGCGCATGGTGGCTGAGGTCAAAGGCGGCGGTTGGGGCATCAACGCGATTGCGCATGACAATAAGCGCGCGCTCGTGACCGAATATGTGTCGGTGCAAAAATCGAACCTCTATCTGCTCGATCTTGCGTCGGGCAAGATGAGCCCCGTCGGCGATCATAGCAAAGCCGTCTCTTATGGCGGCGCGGATTTTGCGCCCGATGGCACCTTATGGATTACCAGCGACGAGGATAGCGATTTCCAGCGGCTCGGCACGCTTGATGTGGCGACCGGAAAATTCACGCCCCGCACGCCGGAGAAGAAATGGGATGTGGACGGGTTCGACCTGTCGGACGACGGCAAAACATTGGTCTATGCGGTCAATGAAGCAGGCACCGACATCATCAAGCTGATGGACGTCGTGTCCGGCAATGTCCGCACCGTGACCGGCATCCCCAAAGGCACCGCAGGCGGGATGCAGATTGCGCCGTGGGGGACGATCGGGCTGAGCTTCAATTCGGCCAAAGGCGCGACCGATGCTTATTCGATCGACCCCGCGACACTGGCGGTCACGCGCTGGACGCAGAGCGAAACCGGCGGGCTTAACCCCAATATCAATGTCGAGCCGACCATATTGGAGGTGAAAAGCTTTGATGGCGAGCCGGTGTCCGGATTGCTCTATAAGCCCGATCCCAAAAAATTCCCCGGCAAGCGCCCGCTCATCATTTCGGTGCATGGCGGTCCGGAAGGCCAATCGACCGCGGGGTTCAGGGGACGTAATAATTATTATCTCAACGAACTGGGCGTTGCGCTTTTCTATCCCAATGTGCGCGGGTCAACCGGCTTTGGCAAACGCTTCGTCAGCCTCGACAATGGCCCGTTCAAGCGCGAAGATAGTGTCAAGGACATCGGCGCTTTCCTTGATGCGCTCAATAAGGATAGTGCGATTGACCCCAAGAAAACCGCGATTACCGGCGGCTCTTATGGCGGCTATATGTGCTATGCGTCTGCCATCCGTTACGGCGACCGGTTGAAGGCGGCCAATTGCGTGGTCGCGATTTCCAACTTTGTGACCTTCCTTGAAAACACCCAAAGCTATCGCCGCGACCTGCGCCGCGTCGAATATGGTGACGAGCGCGATCCGGCACAGAAAGCCAAGCTCATCGAAATCAGCCCGATGACCAATGTAGCGAAACTCAAAATCCCGCTGCTGGTCGTAACCGGCGGCAACGACCCGCGTGTGCCTGCATCGGAAGCCGACCAGATCGTCCAGGCCGTGCGCGCACAAGGCGGCTCCGCCTGGCACCTGCTCGCCAAAAATGAAGGTCATGGCTTCGCCAAGAAGGAAAATTCGGACTATCAATTCTGGGTCGATTTGATGTTCTGGCAAAAGAATTTGCTGGGCGACAGTGCGGGCAAATAAGCCGCGCCTCTCTCCCGTCCCGCTTGCGAGTGCGCGAGATTATGCCCCCGGCATAATCTGAAACTGCCGGGGGCAGTTTCAAGCGCAGTTTAAACCAAGCCCACCCCACTCGCCTAATGCCCCTTCGCTTCGCTCTGGGTCATAAGGCTCCGTTGCCCCTCCCGCAGGCGGGAGGGGACGGGGGACGGCCTGTTTGAAGGGATGAAGGTGCTCGTTCAAACGAACCTCTCTCGCATATCTTGCCTCTCCTCGCTCAATGTAGTAACGTTGCTACATTGAGCGAGGGTGCAGGCAGGAGGAGGCCGGTTATGGGCAAGATTATATCCAGCCGCGAATTTAATCAGGACGTATCGCGCATCAAAAAAGAGGCCCTCAAAGCTCCAGTCATCATCACCGACCGCGGCAAACCCGCCCATGTGCTGATGAGCATCGAAGAATATCGCCGCCTGCGCAACGAATTGGGTAAGAGCGGCAAAAAGCGATCTATTATTGACGCGCTCAGCCATCCCGCGTCAGCGGAAATTGACGTTGAATTTCCACGCTCGCGCAGCCTCCCCCGCGAGATGGATTTCGATTAATGTATCTGCTCGATACCAATATCCTGTCCGAACTCCGCAAGATCGAATCGCATCGTGCGGATGCGAATGTGCGCAACTGGGCTGCGCAGGAAAATGTCGAACATCACTATATTTCGGCGATGACAATGTTCGAAATCGAGATGGGCATTCTACGGCTTGCCCGCAAGGATCCGGAGCAGGCGACCTTGCTGCGCGATTGGCAGCAAAACTATATTCTTCCCGAATTTGAAGACCGCACGCTGGCGATGGACACGGATGTGGCGTTGCAAGCGGCGGCCTTGCATGTGCCCGACCCCAAGCCGGAGCGCGACGCGATCATCGCTGCCACGGCGCTCGTGCATGACATGGTGCTGGTCACACGCAATGTCGCGGATTTTGTCGCAACGGGCGTGCGGCTTCTCAACCCGTGGGATGCGGCGGAAAGTTAGCTCCCCTCCCGTAAACGGGAGGGGCAACGTAGCCTTAGGAATTTGAAGCGTAGCGAAAATTCTTAGGCGAAGTCGGGGAGGGCAGGTTTACGCTGACTATTGACAGACCCTCCCCGAACCCAGTGAGCTTGAAACTGCCCCCGGCCGTTTCAGATTATGCCGGGGGCATAATCTCGCTCACTCGCACGCGGGAGGGGAGTGGATTTTACCGCGTCGGGACCGGCGCCTCGCCCGAATAATCGTAAAAACCGCGGCCCGTTTTGCGGCCATACCAGCCCGCTTCGACATATTTGACGAGCAAGGGCGCGGGGCGGAATTTGGGGTCGCCGGTGCCTTCGTGGAGCACGCGGGTGATTTCAAGGCAGGTGTCTAAGCCAATAAAATCGGCGAGCGTCAGCGGCCCCATCGGATGGTTCAATCCCAGCCGCACGGCGGTGTCGATATCGGTCACATTGGCGACGCCCTCGCCCAGCGCGAAACAGGCTTCGTTGAGCATCGGCATCAAGATGCGGTTCACGATAAAGCCCGGCGCGTCATTGGCGAGGACGATTTCCTTGCCCAGACTGCGGCCATAATCCTGCACCTTGGCGAGCGTGTCGTCCGATGTCGCCAAGCCGCGGATCAGCTCGATCAAGCCCATAACCGGCACCGGATTGAAGAAATGGACGCCCATGAAACGCGCCGCATCGGGCGCGGCTTGCGCGAGCCGCGTAATCGGGATCGACGAGGTGTTCGACGCCAAAATCGCGCTGTCCGATAGATGCTGGCCGACGCTTTCAAAGATTTTGCGCTTGATGTCCTCGCGCTCGGTCGCCGCCTCGATGACGAGATCGGCAGGCGCGAAAGCGGCATGGTCGGCGACCGGTGTGATGCGCGCCAATATCTCGTCGCGCTGGGGGGCGGTTATCTTTTCCTTGTCGACAAGACGGTTAAGCTGTTTGGCGATCCCCGCCTTGCCCTTTTCCGCCTGCTCCAAGCCAATGTCGCCGAGCAGCACCTGATAGGCGGACGCCGCCGAAACCTGGGCGATCCCCGCCCCCATCTGCCCCGCGCCGATGACACCGATGATTTTCACACTAAATTCCTTCGCGTTACGTACGGACCCAATCGCTTGAATCGCCATGAATCGTCGCCTCCGCCTCTAGCGCCAAGCGCAGACGGACGCCAGCCTGCTTGCGCGCCTTAGGTAGCGGCGAAGGGAGGATGCACGTGCATCCGCGCCGGAAGAGTTGCACACTCTTTCGTATCTCCACGTCTTCGCGTCTTCGCGTGCATTTCCCATTTTTCGATGGCCTCGAACGTAGCGATATAAGGAATCACGCGGAGGCGCGGGGGCGTGGAGCTTTTTTAAGTTCACGCGAAGACGCGAAGATTTTTTGGTTAGCGCAGAGGCGCAGAGATTGAGGAGGCGCAGAGGGGAGAGCTTAAAAAATCCGTTCGTGCTGAGTAGCGGCGAAGCCGCGTATCGAAGCAGTTTGTTCCTCCAAACGCCCTTCGATACGGCCTACGGCCTACTCTGGGCGAACGGGGTCGGGGGAGGCCCCCAGTTTTTTTCCAGCATCCTGCACCGCACATTCCAACACGCCCTCTACCCACCAAATCTCCGCGCCTCCGCGCCTCCGCTCGAACCTTTACAAAAACCACGCCTGATGCGGGGCACGAGCATAGCGGTTCGTGAAGCCCCTCTGCGTCTCCCCAACCTCTGCGTCTCTGCGTGAACCCCTTCCCATTTCTGCATCGCGCGCGCCCGACCGCACACTCCTAATCTTCGCGCCTCTGCGGAAATTTCCCGCTTTCCTACACAAACAATCTTTGTTCCATCCTTTGAAATGGAACAGAAATATCTCCCTTCACCCCGGGCGGCTGTTACGGATGGCGGCCCTTCCTTTCCTCTTGATGGCTTTGCTCTTGATGAAACGGGCGTAACTGGTCCCGACCATGGGGCCGATCCGCACGCGCGCGCCAATGGCTGGAGCGGGGCGCGGCAGCGGCGCTTTTGCGAATATCTGGCCGAAAGCGGCAATGTGTCCGAAGCCGCCCATGCGGCCGGCATGAGCCGCGAGGGCGCCTATCGCTTCCGCCGCCGCGCCGCCGGTCGTGCATTTGGCGTGGCGTGGGAGGCGGCGCTACGCCTTGCGCGCAAGCGGCTGGTCGATGATGTGTTCGAATTGGCGCGCACCGGCATCCACGAAACCGTTTACAAGGATGGCGAGATTGTCGCCGAACGCCGCCGCCGCGACCCGCGCGTGCTGCTCACCACGATCGAACGGCTCGCCAAACTGGAAGCGCGCGAGGATCATGTGACCAAATGTGTTGCCGAAGAATTTGACGGCTTTCTCGATTGCCTGTCGCCCGAATATGGCGAAGCGGCGCAGGGCCCGCGTGATGGTGCCCCTCACAATATCGACCCGTCTGATGCCGACTTGTGTGATGCCGACCCGTCTGATGGCGGCCCGTGCGCCCCCGCGCCCGTCCCCGAAGCTGCGAGCGAGGAGGACCGCACGGTCGCGCGCGCCGCTGCCCGCTTTTTCGAAGCGCATATGCCGTGCAAAGGCACCGACTATTATGCCGCGCAGGCGTTTGAAACATTGGTCATCGCGCTGGAAAGCTATGGCGGCGACAAGGCGGCGGCGGCGCGGGTGCGGCAACGCTATCCGGACTTTAACAATATGGGCGCGGGCATGGATATGAGCATGATGCCCGACTGGCTCGCCGCAGATGCGGGGGAGGAGGAATGAGCGTGGCGCCACGCCGGTCGCTGCGGGACACGTCACCCGCCCGCATCCCCCGCACAAAAAGCGCTTAGCGTGTGACTTATGTGAATTTGTAAAATCGAAAGGCCTGCCTACCGTCCCATAGCCGCTTTTCCTTTAGCGCATTTTCCCCCTTGCCGTCCGCGTGCGCGCGCCGCACTGTTGCGTCCGGTATCAGGGAGCCTGTGTTGTTTATGAAAAAATCCATTGCCTTGTCGGCATTGTCTGCGTCGTCCGCGTTGCTGGTCGCCGCGTCTTTCCTCATGGGCGCGCCCGCCGTGCTGGCGGCCCCCAAAGCCCCGAAAGCTGCAACACAAACAGCAGGAACGCTTAAGATTTTCACCGACTGGGCGGTCGGGTGCGACAATGAAAAAGCCTGTCAGGCCAATGGCATGATGCAGGTCGATCAAGACCCCACCATCTGGGTCGCGCCCAGCGTCACGCGGGCAGGCGGCGCCGATGCGGCGGCGGTCTTGCGGCTCGTCATGACCGATGGCTGGCCCGATACTTTCCCGCCGCGTGGTGCCGTGCGCTTCATGACCGATGACGGCACGCCGCTGGCGATTCGTCCGATGGAGGGGGAAGCGGAAGGGCGTCAACAAGGCTGGACCGTGGCGCTCGATGCGGCGCTGGCGGCACAGTTGCGCAATGCCAAGGAAATCTGGTTGCAGGGCGATGATGGCCGCACCCACGCCAAAGCCTCGCTTGCCGGGCTTAATGCGGCGCTCGTCTATATGGATGACGAACAGGGCCGCGCCGATGGTGTGACCGCGTTGGTCGCGACCGGTCCCAAGCCCGCAAGCACGGTGCCGACCCCGCGCACCGCCCCCCGCTATAAGCGCGCGGCGGCTTCATCGGCGGCCGCCTATCAACCAAGCGCGGCGGAATGGGACGCGCTCGCCGCCCGTGCGGGCTGCGAAAAGCCCGACACTTCGGCGGGGCCGGACCATTATGAGCGCAACAGCTATCGCCTTGACGCCAAGACCAGCCTGCTCGCCATCGGCTGCGGCGCGGGGGCCTATAATGTGGCGGACGCTTATTATCTCGCGCGCGGCAAAGCGGGCGCGATGCGCTTTACGCCCGCCCCGTTCGACCAGGGCCTGGGCGAACTCAAGGCCGGAGGCGACGCGCCAGTGCTGGTCAATAGCGGCTATGATGCGGCCACCGGCCTCATCACGCACGACAATAAAGGGCGCGGCATGGGCGATTGCGGCACCAAGGCAAGCTGGCTGTGGGACGGCACCCGCTTCCGCCTTATCCGCCTCGCCAAAATGGATGAATGTCGCGGGGTGCGCGATTGGCCTTCATTGTGGACGGCGGCTTATTGAGGGGGAGCGGAGACGGCTGCGTATAGGGAGCGGAAATGTGCGTCGGCCCCCGTTCGCCCTGGTTCCGGACGCGCCGCATCCCCGCCTCTGCGCCATGTCTAAATCTGCGTCATCCCCGCCTTCGCGCCACGCCAAAACATTCGTCATCCCCGACTTGATCGGGGATCCATCTCCCGACCGGCCGGTTTGCGGAAAATGTCAGGAGATGGATTCCCGCCTGCGCGGGAATGACGAAGGTTTTGGTTGTAGGGGGTGATTATTATTGTGAGGGATTTCCGGAATCAGAGTCTCAGAAAGATGGCCCACACCCCTCTATTACCCTTCCGGCTTGACCTTCAGATCGTGATAGGCTTGCGGCTTCTTCCTTGCGCGGGCAGCGACAAATTCGCGCACGCTCGCCAGCCCGAACAGTGCGGTCGCCCCCCATTGCCATGTTTCGACCGCCACATGTCCCTGCCGCGCATAAGCGAGCATCGCACAGCAGCAGGCGAATAAAATATAAACGACCGGTCCCATAACGCCTCTTTTTTTGTGCGGGTTCGGGCGCAAGTGTAGGCGGCGAGTGGTGAAGACGGGGTTAAGATATTGGCGGCAAAGGAAGACGGAGGCGCCTTCAATATCCTCCCCTGACAAGGGGAGGTGGCGCGCGCGCAAGCGCGTGTCGGAGGGGTATTCCCCTCTCGATAGCGCGTCATCCCTCCGTCATATGCGAGCGCAAATGCCACCGCCCCAAAACAAGCTTGGGGCGGAGCTGGCGTGCCTCAACATTATCAGAATTTTACCGCGATGCGCCGGGCACCCATAAAATATCGCCGGAGCCTTCGGCGTTGATCGCGCGGGCCATGACGAACAGATGGTCGGACAGGCGGTTGATATAGCCGAGCGCCGACGGATTGAGCCGGTGGCTTGCGCCTGCCGCAACAATCGTGCGTTCGGCGCGGCGCACGGCGGCGCGGGCGATGTGGACCGATGCTGCCGCTTCGCTCCCGCCGGGGAGGATGAAGCTGCGCAGCGGCGGCAGATGTTCGTTCATCGCGTCAATCTGGCTTTCCAGCCGCTCAATCTGCGTCGGGATGATACGCAACACCATTTCGGACGGGGCGAAATCATCGCCCTCGCCCGCAGGGGTCGCCAGATCCGCACCCAAATCGAACAGGTCATTCTGCGCCATTTTGAGCATCGATCCGAAGATCGGATGATAAGCGAGATGGACGACCGCCAGACCGATGGCGCTATTGGCTTCATCGACCGCGCCGATGGCTTCCATCAGCGGGTCGGCTTTGGCAACGCGCGAGCCATCGACAAGGCCGGTGGTGCCGTCATCGCCGGTGCGGGTGTAGATTTTGTTGAGCTTGACCATGAACAGGGACCGGAAACAGGGACAGAAAAAAGCGCGGGCGAAAAGCGGGCTTAATTGCTGCCGCCAGCCGCGAGCATCCCCAGCACGATCAGCAACACGATGGTAATCGCCTGCCATTTGACGCGCGCGAACATCATCTGGTTCTGCTTATGGTGCATGGCCATGATATCTTCGCCGTTGCGCGCCGCTTCATTGGTCTGGACGAACGCCATCAGGCCGCGCGCGAGCGCATAAACGACCATCAGCGCCGATCCGATAATGGCGATAACAAAGAGGAAATTCATAAGCGTCGCGACTCCTTAAGCGCCCATATAGGCATCAGGCGAGCGAATATCCAGCAGGAAGAACACCGCGTCTTAAGTCTTCGACCAGCGCCCAGCCTTCAAAACCCTGCGCACGCAAAGCGGCAAGTTCGGTCGCCTGATCGCGCTTGGCGAGCCGCTTGCCCATACTGTCCACCACCAGCGCATGATGGTGGTAGAGCGGGGTCGGCAGGCCCAGCAAAGCTTGCAACAGCCGGTGGATATGGGTCGAGGCGAACAGGTCGCGGCCACGGATCACATGGGTGACGCCCATATCCGCATCATCAATGGTCGACGCGAGATGGTAGGAAGCGGGCGCATCCTTGCGCGCCAAGATGATGTCGCCCGCTTTTTCCGGCATGGCAAGGATGATGCCCTCGCGCTCGTCTTCCCAATGGAGCGGACCGGCCAAAGCCACCGCCTTGGCCATATCGAGCCGCCAGCTATGCGGCTGGTGCGCGCGCGCCAGCCTCTCCGCGTCACTTAAAGACCGGCAGGTGCCGGGATAGACCGGCCCGAAATCGCCATGCGGGGCCGACGCGCTCGCGGCGACCTCGGCGGCAATATCGGCGCGTGTGCAGAAACAGGGATAGATAAGCCCCGCCGCGCTCAACCGGACGAGCGCGGCTTCATAAAGGGCAAGCCGCGCCGATTGATAGACCGGCGCATCGTCCCACATCAGCCCGAACCAGCGCAAATCCTCCATCGCAGCGGCAACATAATCATCGCGCGAGCGCGCGCCGTCTATATCGTCGATGCGCAGATAAAAGCGCCCGTCAGCGCCGCGCGCACGGTCATGCGACAAGAGCGCCGACAGCGCATGGCCCAGATGGAGCCGCCCCGTCGGGCTTGGTGCAAAGCGGGTGATAATCGTCATGCCCTCATCGTCCGTTCCTATCCTTCGCCCGCGCAATCCACCTAGCGCCAACCACCCTATATAGTGGTGCCATCGCGTCACAGCCCCCACAATATGCGCATCGGACCGCCGCACCCGACAAAATTTATCCTTGACGCCCTTTCCCGATCGCGGTGTAACAGGCGCGTCATCTTTTGACGCCAGGAGAGGCTCAATAGCAAGGCCCGCATGATCGCCCTTACCGGTCCATCGTGCGGCGGTATCGACAAAATGGACGAACAAGGGGGACTATGTATCATCCCGACCTGATCCGCCATCCAGACGCCGGGGTCCGGCACCCCGATAGCTGTCCTGCGCTGGTCCTTAATGCGGACTATACGCCCTTATCCTATTATCCGTTGAGCCTGTGGCCGTGGCAGACCGCGATCAAGGCGGTGTTTCTTGACCGTGTCGATGTGGTCGAAAGCTATGAGCGCGAGGTGCATAGCCCTAGCTGGGCGATGCGCATCCCCAGCGTCATCGCCCTCAAACAATATGTGAAGCCATCCGAATATCCCGCATTTACAAGGTTCAACCTGTTTTTGCGGGATCGTTTTTGCTGCCAATATTGCGGGACAAGCAAAGACCTTACCTTTGACCATGTGGTCCCGCGGCGGCTGGGCGGTAAAACGACATGGGAAAATGTCGCGACCGCCTGTGCGCCGTGCAACCTCAAAAAAGGCGGGCGCACCCCCAAGCAGGCGCATATGCCGCTCCACGTCCAGCCGATCCGCCCGACAAGCTGGCAGTTGCAGGATCATGGCAAAAGCTTCCCGCCCAACCATCTCCACGAAAGCTGGCGCGACTGGCTTTATTGGGACGTGGAACTTTTACCCTGACAACGCGCTTTTGCGTCATATGCTGATGCGCTCCGCACCGGATTGCCAAGGCGTTCCGCTGCCCGCTCCGTCTATAGCATATTTATATGGAGGAAAATTATGACCCGTATTGCCCCTATGCTTGCGCTGGGCGTGGCCGCGATGACGCTGACCGGCTGTGCGACGATCATGCCGACCGAACAGGCCGTCACGGTGCAGGGCGAAATCGCCTATCGTGAACGCATCGCCTTGCCGCGCACCGCGCAAATCGAAGTGAAGGTGGTTGATGTGAGCCTTGCCGATGCGCCTGCGCGCACCGTTGCGGAACAATCTTTTTCCGCCAATGGCCAGCAAGTGCCGATCCGCTTTTCGATAACCGTGGACCAGCGCCGCATCGACGCGCGCGCCCGCTATGCGGTGTCGGCGCGCATCACCGATTCCGCAGGCCGCCTGATGTTCATCACCGACACCCATAATAATGTGCCGTTCGATGGCCGCACGGTCGTCGATATGGGCACGATCAATCTGGTCAAGACGCGGTAGGAGACTAAGGGCGCGCACAACCCGCCCTATATCGCCCCTATAATGTCACGTCCCCTATCGTCATTGCGAGGAGCGTAGCGACGAAGCAATCCATAAGCGGTGCAATCCATAACGGTGCTATGCGACTCTGGATTGCCGCGTCGGCTTCGTTTCCTCGCAATGACGGATTTGGCTTATGCCTCTGCCCCTTACTAGAGGGCCTTAACTCGCAGGCGTTGCGAACTTCATTACGGCAATGCCGGTAACGATGAGCGCGGCGGCACCGATGCGCATTGCATTGGCCGGTTCATTCAGCGCGACCACGCCATAAATGAATGCGCCGATTGCGCCGATTCCGGTCCAGATCATATAGGCTGTGCCCAGCGGTAACTGGCGCATCGCGGCGGCGAGCAGGCCGAAGCTGATAATCATCGCGCCGAGGGTAATCGCGCTCGGCCCCAATTTGGTAAAGCCTTCGGAACGTTTCATTGCCGACGCCCAAATGATTTCAAAAATGCCGGCTACTACAAGTAAAATCCAGGCCATGAAGCGGCCCTCCTTTCAAAAGGGCCGGGCCGTCCCGGCGGTCAATAATCCCCTTGGCGGGGAAGAGGTCGTCCTCTTGTCCAGCGCAAATAAGGGGCCGATGCGCCAAGGTCAACTGCTGTAACGCCCCTTTTCCGCCGGTACGCGAGGGACGCGCGCGGGGGCAGCGTCAATCCTTGTCGGTAATCACCACATGGCCATTGGCCTTGCCGCCGCCAAGGTCGGAAATGGTGAGCGTGAACGCATCGCCATCATCGGTGGTGCCGCTGAGCGTATAGCCCGAACGGGTGAAGGTAAATTTTTCCTTCTTCATTTCCGCATCGAACCAGTCGGCCAGCGTCTTGGCGTCGGTCGGGCTTTCAAAGCTCGCCTTGACCGTCGAGATTTTGGCTCCGCCCTTGTTGACCGCATCCACATTCATCGCGCGGATATGCGATCCGGGATAGAGGTCCACGCCGTCAATGTCGAAATCATCGCCGTCAATATCAATGCCCGACGCGCTCGCACCCACCGCGCCATTGGTGGAACTGGTAGCGGTCGCGGTCGCGCCTTGCCCCTCGCGGGCGGCAGGTGCCTCGCCCGCAGGCTGTTTGTTGCACGCAGTGAGTGCAAGGACGGCGGTGAGTGGGAAGGCAAGCAAAATAGTGCGGTTCATGGGACGACTCTCCGTGGGATAATGCCCAGTGTAGCGAAGAGAGAAACCCTGTCCATCCTCTCTCTCTCCTTCGTCATCCCCGGCTTGACCGGGGATCCATCTCCCGACCGTCCGGTTTACGGGCTCGGTCGGGAGATGGACTCCGCCCTGTGTAACGAATTTTGTGTAGCGAATTTCGGGCTAGCCTGTCCAATTTTCCGTAAGGCGGAAAAAACATATCGCGTCATTCCCGCAAAAGCGGGAATCCATCTGCTGCCCTGTAATTTTAAGCGTCTGGAGATGGATTCCCGGTCAAGCCGGGAATGACGAAGGTGTGAAATCCATCCTCAGGCGTCGATACTCGTCTTTAAATCCGCGCTGACCAGCCCGCCATCAATGGTAAGCGTTTCGCCGACCACATAATCGCCCGCGCGACTGGCGAGATAGACCGCTCCTGCGGCCATATCTTCTGCCGTGCCGATGCGGCGGGCGGGGATGCGTGCGCCGACGGCTTCGGCATGGTCGCGCGCGGCCTTGTTCATCTCCGACTGGAACGCGCCCGGCGCGATTGCCGTCACGACAATATTGTCGGTGATAAGCCGCGCGGCGAGACGCTTGGTGAGATAGAGGATCGCGGCCTTCGACGCATGATAGCTATAGGTTTCCCACGGGTTCAAACGCTGGCCGTCAATCGAGCCGATATTGATGACCTTGGCCGGACGTCCGTCCGCGCCGCCCGCTTTGAGGAGGCCATGCAGCGCCTGCGTCAGGAAGAAAGGCGATTTGACGTTGAGGTCCATCACCTTGTCCCAGCCCTCTTCGGGAAATTCTTCGAACGGAACGCCCCATGCCGCGCCCGCATTATTGACCAATATGTCGAGCTTGCCCTCGCGCGCGGCGATGTCGGCGGCGAGAGCGCGGCATCCTTCGACGGTCGAAATATCCATGGGCACGCCGATGACCTTGCCGGGGTAGCGATTGTTAAAATCCGCGACCGCCTCTTCAACCTGCGGGATTTTGCGCGCGCTGATATAGACGCGCGCCGCACCGGCGGCGAGAAAGCCTTCGACAATCATCTTGCCAATCCCGCGCGATCCGCCGGTGACAAGCGCAATGCGGCCATGGAGTGAGAAAAGGTCGGTGAGGTTCATGGGGTTACTCCTTTCGATCATATCTCCCCTCCCGCTTGCGGGAGGGGTCGGGGGTGGGTGTGGTCGTAATGTCGGTGCTAACCGGCCCATCCCGCTCGCCTAATTTCGTTGACGCTCATTTAGCGCCGTAAAGCCCCTCCCCTTTAGGAGTTTATCTCCTGCGGGTCGGGACTGCCCCCGGCAGTCCCTCAAACAAGCTGGGAGCTTGTTTGACCCGCCGGAGGTAAACTGGGTTGGGGTGGGGGTTGTCCACATCGGGCAATGTGTGTGCTGCAAGACCCCACCCCGCTCGCCTAATTCCCCTTCGCTTCGCTTCGGGTCATAAGGCTTCACTGCCCCTCCCCTGAAGGGGAGGGGTTGTTTAATATCCGCTCAATTCCGCCACGCGATTGGCGTGGTAGTTCGCATCGCCGAAAAATTCGGTGAGCGCGCGTTCGCGTTTCATGTAGAGGCCGATATCATATTCGTCGGTCATGCCGATGCCGCCATGCATCTGCACGCCTTCGCGCACAGCCAAATTGGCGGCCTTGGCGGCTTTGGCCTTGGCGACCGAGACGAACAATTCGGCCTTGGCATCGCCTTCGTCGAGCAGTTGTTGGGCTTTCATCACCGCCGCGCGCGCAATTTCGATTTCCGAATAAAGATGTGCAGCACGGTGCTGGAGCGCCTGGAATTCACCGATCAGCCGGTCGAATTGCTTGCGTTGCTTCAGATAATCGGTGGTCATGCCGAACGCGCCAAGCCCGACGCCGACGCTTTCCGCCGCCGCGCCGATGCGCCCCGCCGCAAGCATTTTGGTGAGCGTGGTCCAGCCGCCATCGACGTCGCCGATGACCGCACCCGCATCCACCTCGACATTGTCGAAGGTAACATGGGCGGCCTTGCTTGAATCGACCAGCGCCGCATTGTCGCGGGCCAGCCCCGCTGCATCGGTCGGCACGGCAAAAAGGGTAAGACCATCGGTTTCGCCCGCAGCGCCAGCGGTACGCGCGGCAACGATGAGCATATCGGCCGAGCCGCCCTGCACAACAAACTGCTTCTTGCCATTAAGTTTGAAGCCATTGCCCGCGCGCGCCGCTTCCATTGCGATATGCGCAGGGCGGTGCTTGGCGCCTTCATCAATCGCAATGCCGAGCACCGTATCGCCCGCAATAATGCCGGGAAGCCAGCGCGCCTTGGTGTCGGCATCGGCGGCCTTGAGCGCCGTCACGCCGACCACGCCGGTGGTGAGGAAAGGCGAAGGCGTCAGATTGCGGCCGATTTCTTCCAGCACAATCCCCGCTTCGACATGGCCCATGCCAAGCCCGCCATCGGCTTCATCGGCGAGCATCCCGGTAAAGCCCATTTCGGCAAATTGTTTCCACAAGCCGTGGCCGAAACCATCCTTGCAGTTAATGTCGCGCCAGTGGCGTAGCTGCTTTGCGATACTGCCTTCTTCGGCCATGAAAGGCTTTGCGGTGTCGGCCAGCATCGCCTGATCGTCGGTATGATATAAGGGCATTATATTGTCTCTCCAACTTAAGCCCCTCCCCTTCAGGGGAGGGGTTGGGGTGGGGTCTGTCCGTCTGGCACAGCCAAGGCCGAAAAACCCCACCCCACTCGCCTAATTGCTTGCAGCAATAAGGCTCCGTTGCCCCTCCCCTGAAGGGGAGGGGGTAATATGTTTTACGCCCCCGGCAAATCGAGGATGCGTTTGGCGATGACGTTGAGCATGACTTCGCTCGTGCCGCCTTCGATGCTGTTGGCTTTGGTGCGCAGCCATGCGCGCGGTTTGCCGCCGCCGCCCGATGCTTCGCTATCCCATTCCAGCGCGTCCGAACCGCCCGCTGCCATCACCAGTTCGTGACGCTGCTTGTTGAGTTCGGTGCCTGCATATTTCAGCATATTGGGCTGGGCGGGATGGCCTTTGCCGACTTTGATTTCGTCGATGAATTTTTCCATCATCGCCGCAAAGGCCAGCGCATCCACGTCGAAATTCGCCATTTGCGCGCGCAGCATCGGGTCGTCAGCGACCACCGCTTTATAGGCTTTGCCGAGCGAGCCTGCGCGGTCGCCGCCGCCGGTCGCGGAAATCATTTCGCGTTCATGGCCGAGCAGATATTTGGCGACGTCCCAGCCGCGGTTCAATTCGCCGACAATCTGGTCCTTGGGGACTTCCACATTGTCGAAGAAGGTTTCGCAGAAAGGCGAGTTGCCGGAGATTAGCTTGATCGGCTTGGTCGAAACACCAGGGCTTTCCATGTCGAACAGCAGGAAGCTGATGCCCTGATATTTATTGCCCTTGTCGGTGCGCACGAGGCAGAAAATCCAGTCGGCCTTATCGGCATAGCTGGTCCAGATTTTCTGGCCATTGACGACCCAATGGTCGCCTTTGTCTTCGCCAAAGGTTTGCAACGATACGAGGTCCGATCCGGAGCCAGGTTCCGAATAGCCTTGGCACCAGCGGATTTCGCCGCGCGCAATCTGGCCCAGATAATGGACCTTCTGTTCTTCGGTGCCGAATTTGAGCAACGCCGGGCCAAGCATCCAGATGCCGAAGGAGGACAATGGCGAACGCGCGTTAATCCGCGTCATTTCCTGCTTCAAAATTTTGGCTTCGGCGGGCGACAGCCCTGCGCCGCCATAAGCTTTGGGCCAATCGGGAACGGTATAACCCTTTGCGACACAGGCTTCGAGCCAGGCTTTTTGCGCATCGCTCTGGAACGTCCAGTTGCGCCCGCCCCAGCAGGCATCGCCTTCCTCGCGCATCGGCTCGCGCATTTCGGGCGGGCAGTTCGCCTCCAGCCAGCTACGCGTTTCGGCGCGAAATTGTTCAAGATCACTCATCGGCTTTATCCATCTCCCGTTATAATTCCGGTCTTGTCCCCGCCACTATCCGTTGCGGGGCGACCTTGTGGCAAGGCTTTTGACTCGATTCGGGGACAGGAAGCAAGAAAAGTTTCGATTCGCAACCTAAAACACTGGACCCGCCCGTCGAACCTTGGTTTAAGGGGGCAAGAGCAGACACAAGATTCTGCCCGTCCGCCGCTAAACCGGCATCGGACATGACGCGACAAAAGGAGGCACAGATGGATTTTGATCTCACCGAACGGCAGACGCATTGGCGCGACCGTGTGCGGGATTTTATCGAAAGCCATGTGCGCCCCAATGACGCGCTTTATCATCAACAGCAACTTGAAGGCGGGCGCTGGAAGGTGCTGCCGGTCATCGAAGAGGCCAAGGCCAAAGCCAAAGCGGCGGGCATTTGGAACCTGTTCATGCCGCCTTCGTCGGGCCGCCCTAATGTTGATGACAGCGTGGCGTTTGAAGGGCCGGGCCTCACCAATCTTGAATATGCCCTCTGCGCCGAAGAAATGGGCCGGATTGAATGGGCGAGCGAAGTGTTCAACTGCTCCGCGCCCGATACCGGCAATATGGAAGTGTTCATGCGCTATGGCACGGCGGCGCAAAAGGCCAAATGGATGGTGCCGCTGATGAATGGCGAAATCCGCTCCGCCTTCCTCATGACCGAACCGCAAGTGGCCTCGTCCGACGCGACCAATATCGAATGTCGTATCGAACGCGATGGCGAAGATTATGTGATTAACGGCACGAAATGGTGGTCGTCGGGCGCAGGCGATCCGCGCTGTGCGGTGACGATCCTCATGGGCAAGACCGACTTTGAAGCGAAGAAGCACCAGCAGCAATCGATGATCCTTGTGCCGATGGACGCCAAGGGGCTGACGGTCAAACGGCCGCTCACCGTGTTCGGTTATGATGATGCGCCGCACGGCCATATGGAAATCGAATTGAAGGATGTGCGCGTCAATGCCGAAGAAGCGATGCTGCTCGGCGAAGGGCGCGGCTTTGAAATTGCACAAGGGCGGCTTGGGCCGGGCCGCATCCACCATTGTATGCGCACGATTGGCGCTGCGGAAAGCGCGCTGGAAGCGATGACCAAGCGGCTCTTGTCGCGCGTTGCGTTCGGCAAGCGCCTCGCCGACCAGAGCGTGTGGGAACAGCGGGTTGCCGAAGCGCGCATCGACATTGAAATGACGCGGCTGCTTTGTTTGAAAGCCGCCGACATGATGGACAAGGTCGGCAACAAGACCGCGCAGGGCGAAATCGCGATGATCAAGGTGCAGGCCCCGCGCATGGCGCTGCGCATCATTGATGACGCTATCCAGGCGCATGGCGGTGCGGGCGTAAGTCAGGATTTCAACCTCGCCAAAGCCTATGCGGGGATACGGACATTGCGCTTGGCGGATGGCCCCGATGAAGTCCACAACCGCTCGATTGCCCGCATTGAGTTCGGCAAATATGGCGATATAGCCGCCAAACTCCCCTCGTCGGGTGATATGGGCGTTGCGCGGTGAGTGGAGGCAGCCCTTCCTCCTCTTATTTTTTCCCGTCATTCCCGCGAAAGCGGGAATCCATCTCCCGACCGATGATGAAAATATCAAGCTCCGGAGATGGATCCCCGATCAAGTCGGGGATGACGAACGCCAAATTCTCCCCTCCCGTTTATGGGAGGGCTCGGGGGTGGGTCTGAAATATCGCCTCCCGCTTCCTATACACCCACCCCTAACCCCTCCCGCAGGCGGGAGGGGAATTATCGGTCCTTCAACGGAGTTCGCTTACCCATGAAAGCCGCTGTCCTTACTGCCCCCGGCCAACCGCTGGCCATTGAAACGCTTATGATCGACAAGCCGGGTCCGCATGAGGTGCTGATCCGCACCGCCGCGTGCGGATTGTGCCATAGCGACCTCCATTTTCTGGAAGGCACCTACCCTCAGGCGCTGCCTGCTGTGCCGGGGCATGAGGCGGCGGGGATTGTCGAGGCGGTCGGCTCCGAAGTGCGCACCGTCAAGGTTGGCGATGCGGTGGTCACCTGCCTGTCCGCCTTTTGCGGCCATTGCGAATTTTGTGTGAGCGGAAGGATGTCGCTATGCCCCGGCGGCGATACGCGGCGCGCGAGTGATGCGCCTTCGCGGCTGTCGCGGCCCGATGGCAGTCCGGTCGCGCAAATGCTCAACCTGTCGGCCTTTGCCGAACAGATGCTGGTCCATGAACATGCCTGTGTCGCGATTGACCCCGACATGCCGCTCGACCGCGCGGCGGTGATCGGCTGTGCGGTGACCACCGGCGCGGGGACGATATTCAACACCTGCAAGCTGACGCCCGGCGAAACCGTGGCCGTGGTCGGGTGCGGCGGGGTCGGGCTTGCCACGATTAACGCGGCAAAAATTGCCGGTGCTGGCCGCATCATCGCCGCCGATCCGGTGCCGGAAAAGCGCGAACTCGCCAAAAAGCTTGGCGCAACCGATGTGGTCGATGCGTTCGCTGAAGATGCCGCCGCGCAAATTGTCGAAATGACCAAGGGCGGCGTCGATCATGCGATCGAAGCGGTCGGGCGCGCTGCCTCCGCCAGTCTGGCCGTCAGTGCATTGCGCCGGGGCGGCACCGCGACGATTTTGGGGATGCACCCTCCAGCGGAAAAAGTCGGCTTGAGCGCCATCGACCTTCTCACCGGCAAGAAATTGCAAGGTGCGCTGATGGGCGGCAACCGCTTCCCCGTCGATATTCCGCGGCTGGTCGATTTCTACCTGCGCGGGCTGCTCGACCTTGATTCGATCATTGCCGAAACCATTCCGCTGGAGGCGGTCAATGACGGCTTTGAAAAGATGAAGCGCGGCGATGCGGCCCGCAGCGTGATCGTGTTCGGGTGAGGGCCATAGATGATGCCCCACCTTCCTCCGTTCGTGCTGAATAGGGTTCGCAGAACCCGTATCGAAGCACCGGCGACACAAGGCCCTTCGATACGCAGCTTCGCTGCTACTCAGGGCGAACGGTAGGGGATAATTGGATGCCGGATGACAAGGATAAAATGGACAAAGACCATATCGATGAAGCGGCGCTGACCCGCTGGATGGAGGCCCATGTGGCGGGGTTCCAAGGCCCGCTGACATTGGAAAAATTTGCAGGCGGGCAATCCAATCCGACCTATCGGGTGGATAGCCCGGGCGGCGCTTATGTGCTGCGCCGCAAGCCGTTCGGGCCATTGCTCCCGTCCGCCCATGCGGTCGACCGCGAATATCGGCTGATAGCGGGGCTGCACCCTACCGGCTTTCCCGTCGCCAAGCCTTATGGCCTCTGCGGAGATGATAGCGTCATCGGCGCGGCTTTTTATGTGATGGAGATGGTCGAAGGGCGCACTTTCTGGAACGGCGCAATCCCCGAAGCGGCCAATAATGCCGAACGCACTGCGCTTTATGAAGCGATGGTCGATACGCTCGCCGATCTCCACAAGGTCGATTATCAAGGCGCGGGGCTTGGCGATTATGGCAAGCCCGGCAATTATTTCGAACGGCAGGTGGGCCGCTGGACCAAACAATATCGCGGGTCGCAAACCGATGATTTGCCCGCGATGGAAAAGCTGATCGCCTATCTTCCTGCTTCGCTCCCCGAACAGAAACGCACTGCGATAGTTCACGGCGATTTCCGCATCGACAATATGATTTTCGATTCCCAAAGCCCGCGCGTGCTGGCGGTCCTCGATTGGGAATTATCGACCCTCGGCGATCCGATGGCGGACCTTGCCTATCTGATGATGAATTGGGTGACGCCCGCCGATGGCCGTGCGGGGCTTTCGGGGCTGGATTTGGACGCGCTCGGCATCCCGCCAATGCAGGCGATGATCGAACGCTATGCGGCGCGCACGGGGCTTGACGATGTGCCGGACATGAACTGGTATTTCGCGTTCAACCTGTTCCGCTTGGCCGGGATTGTGCAAGGCATCAAAAAGCGCGTGATTGACGGCAATGCGTCCAATGACAAGGCGGCGGAAATGGCCGCGAAAGTGCCGTTCCTCGCCGATTCTGCCTGGCATTTCGCCAAGGCAGCGGGCGCGGCAGACTGACGTTTCAAAGGAGACAGGATATGGCGGGAGAATTGGACGGACAGGTCGCGATTGTGACGGGAGCCGCTAGCGGTATCGGCCGCGCCACCGCGCTTTTATTTGCAGAACAAGGCGCGCAGGTGGTGGCCGCTGATGTCGGCGATGCGGTCCATGAAACCGCCGCGATGCACGACCATATCGAAGGCGTGCTGTGCGATGCCGGTGATGAAGCCGCGGTTGCAAAGCTGGTTGCCGATGCGGTTGCCAAATATGGCCGGCTCGACATTTTCTTTGCCAATGCGGGGGTTTCGGGCGGGCTTGCCGGAATCTTCGAACAAAGCGCCGAAGATTGGGCGGAAATTTTGCGCGTCAACCTTATCGGGCCATTTCTTGCGATCAAATATGCAGGCCAGCATATGGCCAAGACCGGCAAGGGTTCGATCATCTGCACCGCGAGCGTGGCAGGCTTGCGGTCGGGCGCGGGCGGTCCGGCTTATTCCTCGTCCAAGGCGGGTGTCATCAATCTGGTGCGGGTCGGCGCGCAGCAGCTTGGCGGGCATCAGGTGCGCGTCAATGCGATCTGCCCCGGCCTTATCGAAACCGGCATGACCAAGCCGATTTACGACATTGTTCGCGCCAAGGGCAAAGAGGAATTGCTCGGCCAGCTCAACCCGCTGCAACGCGGCGGGGAGCCAAGCGAAATTGCGCAAACCGCGCTGTTTCTGGCATCGGACCGCGCTTCCTATATTAATGGGCAGGCGATTGTGGTCGATGGCGGCCTGTCCAGCTCGCATCCGGTCAACCGGCAGATTTTCGGCCAGACTGCGGCGTGAGAGGCAGCAACGTGAAAGGTGGTGGCGTGAAAGCCAGCAGCATGAAAGGCAGCGCGTTCACCCCCTCGACTTGTCGGCGCGCGCATTGATAAGAATAAGACATGACACATAACCTCACCCCCGCATCCGACCCGCGTGACTTGGGCTTTGACCCTGCGCGCCTTGCCCGTATCGACGCCCATTTGAAGGCCAAATATCTCGACACGGGCGCCTTGCCCCACAGCGCGCTCCTTATCGGGCGCGGCGACGAGGTTGCGCATCTCTCGCTTCAGGGCGATGCGCGCAAAGGCGAGGCGCTGCAACAGGATGCGATTTTCCGGATCGCGTCGATGACCAAGCCGATCACCTCGATTGCGTTCATGCAACTGGTCGAAGAGGGCAAGCTTGCGCTCACCGATCCGGTCAGCAGCATCATTCCGGAGTGGAAAAATCTGGGCGTGTTTGTCGCGGGCGGCGGCAATGTCCCGTTCGTATCGCGCCCCGTGCGCGAACCGATGCGGATGGTCGATTTGCTGCGTCACACGGCGGGCCTCACTTATGGCTTTCAGGAGCGCACCGCGATTGATGCGGCCTATCGCAAGCAGAAACTCGAAGCTTTTGAAGGGCCGGACCTCGAAGAATTTATCCGTATCCTTGCGGATATTCCGCTGCAATTTGATCCCGGCACAAGCTGGAACTATTCGATTGCGACCGACATATTGGGCGCAATCCTCCAGCGCGTCGATGACAAGCCGCTCGACCAACTGATTGCCGCGCGGGTGACGCAGCCTTTGGGCATGGACGACACGCATTTTCAGGTGCCCGCCAATAAACTCCACCGCCTGCCCGATTGCTATGCGTTCCACCCGCAGCAGAAAATGAAGCTGTTTGACCCCGGAGAAGGCAGCGCGTGGGGCAAGCCGCCGCGCCAGCTTTCGGGCGGTGGCGGCATGGCGTCCACCTTGGCCGATTATCACCGTTTCTGCCGGATGCTGCTCAATGGCGGCGAACTGAACGGCGCGCGCATCATCGCCCCCAAGACGCTGGAACTGATGACCGCCAACCATTTGCCCGGCGGCGCGGACTTGGCGACATTATCGACCGCGCTTTTTTCCGAAGCGGAAAATGCGGGCGTCGGCTTCGGCCTCGGCTTTGCGACCACGATGGACCCGGCCAAGGCGATGATGAACTGTTCTGCGGGCGATTTTTTCTGGGGCGGGATGTTTTCCACCGCCTTCTTCGTCGACCCGCAAGAAGACATCATCATGATTTTCATGACGCAGCTCATGCCGTCGTCAACCTATCCCGTGCGCCGCGAAATCAAGACCATGCTCTACGCCGCGCTGACGGAATAAAAGTCCCCCTCCCGCTTGCGGGAGGGGCTAGGGGAGGGCCTGTAACTCTCCCGCAACACACCGACCCCTCCCGCAAAAGGGAGGAGCTATTTTTGGAGAGAAAGATGACCGAAACCGCCCCGCAAACCGTCACCACCGAACGTCATGACGATGTGCTGGTTGCCATTGTCGATAACCCGCCCGTCAATGCTTTGTCCTGGCATGTGCGCGAGGGGATTTTGAACGCGGTGGAAGAATTACAGCGCGACGACAGCCTCAAGGCGATGGTGCTGCGCTGTGCAGGCGCGACCTATATTGCGGGCGCGGACATTACCGAATTTGCCACCGGCATGAAGGGGCCGGATTTGAACAGCGTCATCAATGCGATGGAATCTTCGCCCAAGCCGGTCATCGCTGCAATTCACGGCACGGCCCTTGGCGGAGGGTTAGAAACCACGCTCGGCGCGCATTATCGCATCGCGGTGCCGTCGGCCAAATTGGGCGTACCCGAAGTCAAGCTTGGCCTGCTCCCCGGCGCAGGTGGCACGCAGCGCCTGCCGCGCCTTGTTGGGGTCGCGCTTGCCGCCGAAATGGCAAGCGGCGGCGCGCCGATTTCGGCGGCCAAAGCCAAGGAAGCAGGCCTTGTCGATGAACTGGCAGGCGAAACCAGCCTTGCCGAAGACGCGATTGCCTTCGCCCGCGCCAAAATCGCCAAAGGCCCGCGCCCGACGCGCGATTTGCCCATTGCGCCCGATGCGGACGCGATAAACGCGCTCAAAACCGCCAATGCGCGCAAGTGGCGCGGCTTTGATGCACCTTATGCCAACCTCGCCTGTGTCGAGGCGGCCACGCGGCTACCGTTTGATGAAGGCATGACGTTCGAACGCGCCGAATTTATGAAGCTGATGATGGGCACCCAATCGGCGGCCCAGCGCCATATCTTCTTTGCCGAACGCAAAGCCTCCAAAATTGACGGCATCGCCAAAGATGTCGCGCTGCGCCCTGTCGCCAAAATCGGCATTATCGGCGCAGGCACGATGGGCGGCGGGATTGCGATGAATTTCCTGTCCAAAGGCCTCCCCGTCACGATGATCGAAACCGCGCAAGAAGCGTTGGACCGGGGCGTTGCCACCATCCGCAAAAATTATGAATCCACCGCCGCCAAAGGCCGCATGACCTCCGAACAGGTCGAAGGCGCGATGGGGCTATTATCCACCGCGCTGGACCTTACCGAACTTGCCGATTGCGATCTCATCATCGAGGCTGTCTATGAAAATATGGAGGTGAAAAAGGAGATTTTCACCAAACTCGATGCGATTGCCAAGGACAGCGCCATCCTTGCGTCGAACACCAGCTATCTCGACATTGACGAGATTGCGAGCGTGACCAGCTGCCCGGAAAATGTCCTTGGCCTCCATTTCTTTTCGCCCGCCAATGTGATGAAGCTGTTGGAAGTGGTGCGCGGCGCCAAGACCGCCGACGATGTGCTGGCCACCGCGATGGCGGTCGCCAAAAAAATCGGCAAGGTCGCGGTGGTTGCGGGCGTGTGCCACGGCTTTATCGGCAACCGGATGCTGACGCCGCGCCAAGTCGAGGCGATGAACCTCCTCATGGAAGGCGCAACCCCGCAGCAAATCGACAAGGTCCATGTCGAATTCGGGATGCCGATGGGACCGTTCCAAATGTCCGATCTTGCCGGTGTCGATATTGGCTGGCACCGTGACCCCGCGCGCATTGAAAGCATCCGTGATGCGCTTTGTGCCGAAGGACGGTTCGGGCAGAAAACGGGCGCGGGCTTTTATGATTATGACGATAAGCGCAATCCCAGCCCGTCGGCGCGGGTGCAGGCGATTATCGACGAATTTGCCGCCAAATCGGGCAAGCCAAAGCGCGACATTAGCGATGAAGAAATCATCGAGCGCACGCTTTACCCGATGGTCAATGAAGGCGCGAAAATCCTCGCCGAAGGCAAGGCCCAGCGCGCGAGCGACGTGGATGTGGTTTGGATTTACGGCTATGGCTGGCCCGTCTATCGCGGCGGCCCGATGTTCTGGGCGGACCTTGAAGGCGCGGACAAAATTGTCGCTGGCCTAGAAAAGCACGGGCTGGAGGTCGCGCCCTTGCTCAAGGAAAAAGCGGAAACAAAAGGCCGGTTTAACTGATAAAAAACGCCCCTCCTTTTTCCGGAAGGCGGGGCGTTTGTTCGGTTAACCAGCTTTTGATCGGGCGGCACCCAATAGCACCATAAGGTCGCGTCTTGCATCTTGCACTTCGCATCGCTCTTGCCATATTCTGCCCATCATGATTTTCCACAATGTATCAACACCCCCTCCGCATGGCATGGCAGGGCCGGACAAGACCCGCGAGGGCGCACCGGCGACCCCCTCCACCGGTCTCGCCACCAAAACCCGTGCGCGTACCAAAAAGCCGCAGCTTTATAAGGTGCTGATGCTCAACGATGATTATACGCCGATGGAATTTGTCGTGCTGGTGCTGCAACAATTTTTCCGCATGGACATCGAAGAAGCGACCCGCGTGATGTTGCAGGTCCATCAAAAAGGCATCGGTGTGTGCGGTGTGTTCAGCTATGAAGTCGCTGAAACCAAGGTCAATCAGGTGATGGACTGCGCGCGCGCGAACCAGCATCCGCTGCAATGCACATTAGAAGTCGCCTAAAACCGGCACAATAAGGGGGAAAGTGACATGACACGGCCCAAGGAAATTTACTGGTTCGCGTGGATCCAGATTGCATTGCTTGCCTTCGGCCTGTTCTCTATCCTGACCAACTGGGACGTGTTGGTCACCAATGCCAATGCAGGCAGCGGATTGTCGTTGGAAACCGCCAAAACCATCACCATCATCGGGCTTTTCTTCGGGTTCGCAGTTAATCTCTTGCTGCTCTTGTTCATCTGGAAGCGCAGCAATGTCGCGCGCTGGATTTATATCATCCTGTCAGGGGCGGGTCTCGTGCTGGGGATACTCGGCCTGTTGCAAGGCGAAGGCACCGGGCCTTTATCCGCGACCATGGGGCAGCATCTCGTCGGCACCATCCTCCTTATCCTGTTATTCCTGCCAAATGTGCGCGCATGGTTTGCCGGTAAACCGGTGGACGAAACCACTTTTAGCTGACGCCATTTCGCACGCCCTCTTGCGCGGATTCACGCTTGCGCTAAGAGAAAGCGGATGGACCAGATTGTCATCCGTGGAGGCCACACGCTCAAGGGCCGCATTCCCATCTCCGGCGCAAAGAATAGCGCGCTCACCTTATTGCCATGTGCGCTGCTGACCGACGAGCCGCTCACCTTGCGCAACCTCCCGCGCCTTGCGGATGTGGACGGCTTTGGCCATTTGCTCAACCAGTTCGGTATTTCGACCACGATTGAAGGCTCGAACCCCGGCGATTTCGGCCGCGTAATGACCGCGCGGGCGAACAAGATTACCTCGACCGTCGCGCCCTATGACATTGTCCGCAAGATGCGCGCGTCGATCCTCGTGCTGGGGCCGATGCTCGCGCGCGCGGGCGAAGCGACCGTCTCGCTTCCCGGGGGTTGCGCGATCGGCAACCGCCCGATCGACCTCCATTTGAAGGCGCTCGAAGCCTTGGGCGCGGAAATCGAACTGGCCGCAGGCTATGTGAAAGCGGTCGCGCCCAACAAAGGCCGCCTCCCCGGCGGTGATTATACCTTTCCCGTCGTATCGGTCGGTGCGACCGAAAATGCGCTGATGGCCGCCGTTTTGGCGAGCGGCACGTCGGTGCTGCGCAATGCCGCGCGCGAGCCGGAAATTGTCGATCTGTGCAACTGCCTCGTCGCGATGGGCGCAAAGATTGACGGTATCGGCAGCGAAACCTTGACCATCGAAGGCGTGGCCGACCTCCACGGCGCGACCTATCGCGTGATGTCCGACCGTATCGAAGCGGGCAGCTATGCGTGCGCGGCGATCATCACCGGCGGCGAACTCGACCTCGTCGGCGCGAACATCGACGAGATGGAAGCGACCGTTGCCGCGCTGCGCGAAACCGGTGCGAGCGTTGAAATGGTCGGCGATGCGATGCGCGTTTCGGCCAATGGCCGCCCCAAAGCGATCACGCTATCGACCGCACCCTATCCCGGCTTTGCCACCGATATGCAGGCGCAATTCATGGCGATGCTGGCGCTGGGCGATGGCGCGTCGATGCTCACCGAAACCATTTTCGAAAACCGCTATATGCACGTCCCTGAACTGGCGCGCATGGGCGCCAATATCGAAGTGCGCGGTCGCACCGCGGTCGTCCGCGGGGTCGACAAGCTGGTCGGGGCCGAAGTTATGGCCACGGACCTGCGCGCTTCGATGAGCCTCATCCTTGCAGGCCTCGCCGCAGAAGGCGAATCCAAGGTCAACCGCGTCTATCACCTCGACCGCGGCTATGAACGGCTCGAAGAGAAGCTCGAAGCTGTCGGCGCCGATATTGAACGGGTAAGCGACGGGTAGGTCGCAGTTTTCTATCCCCGTTCGTCCTGAGTAGCAGCGAAGCTGCGTATCGAAGGACTTTGCGCACGCAACCTGTCCCTCGGCAACCTGTGCTTCGATACGGCGCTTCGCGCCTACTCAGCACGAACGGTGTGGGGAGCAGGCGATATTTTACGGGTAGAGTGGGCGCTATTCCTTCCCCCTAACCGCCAACACTAACCCCGCGATCACCAATATTGATCCCGAAATCGCGAGGCCTGACCAGTGATAGCCTTCAAAGGCGGTCGAGATCAGCATGGCGATGACGGGGATGAGGACGCTTGACCAGGCGGCTGGTCCCGGCCCTACAGCGCGGATGACGGTGTAATAAAGCGGGAAGGTGAGGGTGCTGCCCGCAATCGCGAGATAGGTGACGCCGCCCCAATAATAAGGGTCGCGCGGGAACACGGGCGACCCTTGGGTGATGAGGGCGAAGGTCGCATCCATCACCGCGCCGATCAGCATCGCCCAGCCGACCAGCGCCAGCATCGGCTGGCGGCGCGCGGCGTCTATCCCCTGGACGACATTGGAGACCGAGGCGGAGCAAACGGCGACCAGCGTCAAACCGATGCCGAGCATCACGCTCGCTCCGCCGCCGACCTTGCCGATGCTTTCCGCGACACGATATTCGTGGAGGAGCAGCAAGGCGACACCGCCGACCGCGATACCGCAGCCGATGAGGAAAGCACGGCTTAACGGCGTTTTGAGCCACAAGCGCGCAAACACACTATTGGGGATAATGAGCAGCGCGAACACCACCGCAACCAGCCCCGATGTCACATATTTTTCCGCCGAATAGACGAAATTATAATTGAGGACGAATTGGGTCAGCCCCATCATCGTGGCGATGGCCCACCCCGCTTTGTCGAGCCATAAGGCTTCGCGGCGCACCAGAATCAGCGCGATCATGGCCGCGCCTGCGATGACGAAACGGTAAGTGACCGACCAGACCGGCGGCGCTGCTTCCAATTGCTCGCGAATGACAAACCAAGTCGACCCCCAAATCAACGTCACGATGATGAACGGGATAAGGACGCGCGGCGTCAGGAGCGTTGCGGGGGCCTCGGCGGATTTGGTCATGGCCTAGGCCTTGGCAGAAACATATGGGCGTCACCAATCAAAAATGGCGCAAATATTGATAAGCCTTGCTTATCAGTCTTATAGCGCGGCAATCGCGTCGACGAGCGGACGCACCGCGTCTGCGCCTTGGTCCCAGCTTGTGACCAGCCGCGCCGCGCCTTCTCCCCAATCATAAAAGTCAAAGCCTTGGGCGCGCAAATGGGCGGCTTCTTCAGCGGTGAGGCGGAGGAAAATTTCATTGGCCTCGACCGGATAGAGCAAGCGGTCGCCCGCTGCGGTTGCAATGAGGGCGGCGCTCGCATTGGCGGTGCGGGCATTGTCGCGCCAAAGATCGCCCGCGATCATCGCGAGCAATTGGGCTGCCAAAAACCGCCCCTTGGATTGCAAATGGCCCGACCGTTTGCGCAATTGCGGCGCAAAGCCTGCATCTTCGCCGAAGAACAAGATGGCTTCCGCGCCCATGCCGCCATTTTTGATGCAGCCGAACGACAGCGCATCCACGCCCGCGCGCCATGTGAGGTCAGCGGGCGATGCGCCGTCGCTTACGTGACTTACGACCGCATTGGCAAAGCGCGCGCCGTCCATATGGAGTTTAAGCCCGTGGGCGCGGGCGATGTCACCGATGGCGGCAACCTCGTCGGCGCGCCACACCAGCCCATATTCGCTCGCATTGGTGATCGAGATGGCGGCGGGCTGGACCTGATGCACATCGTTGCGGATGCCCGCAAGCCGCGCTTCCAACGCGCCCGCGTCGATTTTTGCGCCTTCACCGGGAAGCAGCATCAGCTTGGCCCCGCCCGAAAATAGCGCGGGCGCGCCGCACTCGTCGACCTCGATATGCGCTTCTTCATGGCACAAAATGGCGCGGTGTGCCGGTGCAAATTGGGCGAGCGCGATGCAATTCGCCGCCGTCCCGCTCGCGACCCACAGCGTCGTCACCCGCGTTTCAAACAGGTCCGAAAAGGCCGCGTCCAGTTTCTGCGACAGCGCATCGCCATCATAGGCCGTGTCCTGATGATTGGCGGCAATCACCGCCTCCATCACCTTGGGGTGGACGGGCGCGGCATTGTCGGAAAAGAAACGCATGGATTTATCCCCCTTCGCGGGGACACGGTGGCTTACCGGTCCCGCTTGGCCAGCAATTTCAACCGCAGCGCATTCAATTTGATAAAGCCCGCCGCATCCTTCTGGTCATAGGCGCCGGCATCATCTTCAAACGTCACATGGCGTTCGGAATAGAGGCTGTTGGGCGACTTACGTCCGACCACCGAGGCGTTGCCCTTATAGAGCTTCAACCGCACCGTGCCGCTGACCTTTTCCTGACTTACGTCGATGGCGGCCTGCAACATTTCGCGTTCGGGCGAATACCAGAAGCCGTTATAGATAAGCTCGGCATATTTGGGCATCAGCTCATCCTTGAGATGGGCAGCCCCACGGTCGAGCGTAATCTGTTCGATACCGCGATGCGCGCGCGCATAAATTTCACCGCCGGGCGTTTCATACATGCCGCGCGACTTCATGCCGACGAAGCGGTTTTCAACGAGGTCGAGGCGGCCAATGCCATGCTTGCGGCCCAACTCGTTCAACGCTTCAAGCAAGGTGGCGGGCGACATTGTTTCGCCATTCAACGCCGTGCCATCGCCCTTTTCAAAGTCGATGGTGATATATTCGGGCGTATCGGGCGCCTCTTCGGGATTGACCGTGCGCGAATAAACATAATCCGGGGTTTCCTCCCACGGGTCTTCCAAGACTTTGCCTTCCGAAGAGGTGTGCAGCATATTCGCATCGGTCGAAAAAGGCGATTCCCCGCGCTTGTCCTTGGGCACCGGAATCTGGTTCTTTTCGGCATAATCAAGAAGGGCTGTACGGCTGGTCAAATCCCAATCGCGCCAAGGCGCAATCACCTTGATGTCGGGATTGAGCGCATAGGCCGACAGTTCGAAACGCACCTGGTCATTGCCCTTGCCGGTCGCGCCATGCGCCACAGCATCCGCGCCGGTTTCCTTGGCAATTTCGACCAAACGCTTGGAAATAAGCGGGCGCGCAATCGAGGTGCCGAGCAGATAATCGCCTTCATAACGCGCATTGGCGCGCATCATCGGGAAGACGAAATCGCGGACAAATTCTTCGCGCAAATCGTCGATATAAATATGTTCGGGCTTTACGCCCATCAGTTCGGCCTTGGCGCGCGCAGGCTCCAATTCCTCACCCTGTCCCAAGTCGGCGGTGAAGGTCACGACTTCGCAATTATAGGTATTTTGCAACCATTTCAGGATGACGCTCGTATCGAGCCCGCCCGAATAAGCCAAAACAATACGCTTGATCTCGTCTGCCATCTGCACTTTCCTTGGAGAAACAGGGGAAAAAATTTATCGAGTCGCCCCTATGCCGACTGGGCCGATGTTGCAACCGCGAAGGGGAGAAGATGACCGAAACCAAGACAAGAGCGACCGAAATCGACCCGCGCGATTATATCGGCGCGATAACGGATGCTACGAAACGCACAGACGCACAAACATTGCTTACGCTCTATGAGCGGGTCACGGGCGCACCCGCGACCATGTGGGGACCGTCGATGATCGGCTTCGGTTCTTATGACTATGTCTATGACAGCGGCCATAAAGGCACCGCGATGCGGGGCGGTTTTGCGCCGCGCAAAGGCAATATTGTGCTTTATGTGCTGGATTATCAGCAACCCGGCCAAGACGAACCGCTCCTTGCGCGCTTGGGCAAACATAAGGTCGGAAAATCCTGCCTCTACATCAACAAGCTGGCCGACGTTGATATGGAGATTGTGGAACAATTGGTGCGCAAAAGCTGGGAGACAATGAACGCGCGTTATCCGGGATAATATTCCGGTATCAGCCTGCGCCATCCGGCATCGGCCCTTACCCTCCGTTCGCCCTGAGTAGCAGCGAAGCTGCGTATCGAAGGGTGTTTGCGCAAGCCGGCGCTTCGATACGGCTCTAACGAGCCTACTCAGCACGAACGGATTATTTATAGTCCGGAATAATCCAAACCCTTCAGCGTCGTCAGAACCCATTAGTTAACCCGCACCCCTCAACCCAATCCATACCCCTCTGCGCCTCTCCAATCTCTGCGCCTCTGCGCGAACCCCTTTCTCGCCGCCAAGACACGTAAAATCGCCGCCCCTAAACCCCCGCCGTTACAAGGTAACCTTATATCATGGGTGGACAAAAGGACGGTTTTGGCTAGGGTGCCCGCCATCACGTCCGCTAATCAAGCAGGACGGTCCCCAGGAGATATTGGTCCCATGATGAAGCAAATTTTATACGCCACCACCGCCGCTGCGCTTGCATTGGCGTCCACCGCCGCGCGTGCGGATGAAGGGATGTGGACGTTCGACAACTTCCCTGCTGAAAAAATGCGCAAAGATTATGGCTGGGCGCCCGACCAAGCCTGGCTCGACAATGTGCGCGGCGCGGCGGTGCGTTTGACCGGCGGCTGTTCGGCAAGCTTTGTGTCCTCGACCGGCCTTGTGCTCACCAACCATCACTGTGTGGTAAGCTGTTTGCAGGACCTGTCGACCGGCGATAGCGATCTTGTCGCGAACGGCTTTAACGCCCAAGGCGACCGCGCGCGCGAACGCGCTTGCCCCGGCCAACAGGCCGAGGTTGTGACCGCGATCACCGACGTTACCAAGGATGTAAAAGCCGCCTTTGCAGGTCTCAGCGGTGAAGCGCTTATCAAGGCGCGCGACGCGCAAATTGCCAAGATCGAGCAGGAAAATTGCACCGACCGCGACAAGACGCGCTGTCAGGTCGTGACGCTCTATGGCGGCGGCGAATATAAGCTTTATAATTACCGCAAATATAGCGATGTCCGCATCGTGTGGGCGCCCGAATTTGCGGCGGCTTTCTTTGGCGGCGACCTCGATAATTTCAACTTCCCGCGCTATGCGATGGATGCCGCGTTCCTGCGCGCTTATGAAAATGGCAAGCCGGTCGCGACCCCTGCGCATCTTAAATGGGACGCCCGCGCGCCCAAGGATGGCGAAGCGACTTTTGTGGTCGGCAATCCCGGCTCCACCTCGCGCCTTTACACCACCGACCAGATTGCGTTCGAACGCGAAGTGCGCCTGCCCGTCACGCTCACCACGATGAGCGAATTGCGCGGGCGGCTCATCACCGCGATGGAGCAAAGCCCCGAGAAAAAGCGCGAGGGCGGCGATACTTTGTTCGGCATCGAAAACAGCCTTAAAGTCTATATCGGTCGGTCGAAGGCGCTGAATGACGCGACCTTCCTCAAAACGCTCGCTGACAATGAAGCGGCGTTGAAGGCCAAGAGCGCCGGAAAGCTGGGCGATCCGTGGGGCGATATCGCCGCCGCAATGGGCAAATATCGCGACAATTATATGGCGGTGCGCTTCTCCAGCCCGTCGAGCGACCTTTACAGCTATGCCAAGACGCTGGTGCGCGCCGCCGAAGAGCGGACCAAGCCGAACAGCGAAAGGCTGCGCGGCTTTACCGACAGCGCGCTGCCGTTGACGCAAAAGACATTGCTTGATGCGAAGCCGGTTTATCCTTGGCTTGAAGAACTGACCTTGGAATGGTCGCTGTCCAAAGCGCGTGAATATCTGGGCGCCGACAATAGCCAGACGCAACTTATGCTCGGCAAGGAAAGCCCCGAAGGCTTGGCCAAGCGGCTGGTGACCGGCACCAAGCTCGCCGACCCTGCTTTCCGCAAGCAGCTTTGGGAAGGCGGCGCGGCGGCCATCAAGGCATCGGATGACCCGATGATCCAATATGCGCTGAAGCTCGACAAGATGGACCGCGATTTGACCAAGCTTATCGACGAGCAGGTCAATGGCCCCGCAACGGCAGCGGGCGCAAAGCTGTCCGACGCGCGCTTTGCCGCTTATGGGTCGACCCAATATCCCGACGCGACCTTCACCCTGCGCATCAGTTACGGCAAGGTCGAAGGCTGGAAGGAAAATGGCCAGATGGTCCCGACCACCACCAAAATGGGCGGCACCTTCACGCGCGCGACCGGCAATGAGCCGTTCGCGGTCGCCAAGGCGTTCGCGGCCAATGAAGCCAAAATCAACAAGAACCGCGTCTATGATTTTGTCACCACCAACGACATTATCGGCGGCAATTCCGGCTCCCCGGTCATCGACCGCAACGGCCGCGTGATCGGCACCGCATTCGACGGCAATATCCACTCGCTCGGCGGCAATTACGGCTATCAGGGCGAAGTGAACCGCACGGTCGCGGTATCAACCGACGCGATTCAGGAAGCGTTGACCAGCATCTATCCGGCCCCGGCGCTGGTGGCGGAACTGGCCGGTAAGGGTAAGAAATAAGCCTCAATCGGCTTTGAAAGCCGAGGTTATGACAAAGGCGGGCGGGACAGCAATGCTCCGCCCGTTTTTTGTGGGTCCGTTATTTTCCCACCCCGTATTTTTCTACCCCGCATTTTACCACATACGTCATCCCCGACTTGATCGGGGATCCATCTCCCGCCCCCGCCGAAAACCGGACGGTCAGGAGATGGACTCCCGCTTTCGCGGGAGTGACGAGGCTTTTTGGCCTCTGCCCGATTTTACAAATTCACATAGTTCACACCCAAACGCAGTTTATTTTCACAAGCGTGTGGTCGGTCACGCCGCAGGCCGTCCCTTCCACATATTCAGAAATCGACTGTGGCGGCATCTGGATTGTGTAGGACAGCGGGAAATATAGGGTGTGACTTCTTCTCCCTTGATGGGAGAAGGATACGTAGTCTTGGCGACGAAGGAGCCTAGACGTAGTTGGATGAGGGTGTGCTCTCCACCAAACACCGTGCCAGACGGAGAGAACACCCTCATCCAGCTTCGCCTAAACTCAACTTCGTTTCGTTAAGGCTCCACATCCTTCCCCCATCAAGGGGGAAGGATTAACCGATTCACCCCATCGCGCGATACTTCAATTCCGCCTCGGCGATATAGTCGCGCGTTAGCGGAAGCGCGTCGCGGCTGCGGGCGAATTGATATTGGTAATTGACCATGCCGCCGCTTTCGAACGCCGCCGTCGCGCCTGCAAGGTAGAAGGTCCACATCCGGTAAAAACGCTCGTCATAGAGCGCGACAATCGCGTCCTTGTTCGCGACGCAGCGTTTATACCATTCGCGCAGCGTAAACGCATAATGGCGGCGCAGCGTTTCAAGGTCGGTCATGATCAGCCGGTTGGGTTCGGACGCGGCCAAGGTTTCCGACACCGACGGGCTATAACCGCCGGGGAAGATATATTTGCGCGTCCAAGCGTCCGTCGTCCCCGGAGGATTGATGCGGCCAATGGTGTGGAGCAGCATCACGCCGTCTTCGGTCAGTAAATTATGGCATTGGCGGAAAAATTCATTGTAATTGGCAGGGCCGACATGTTCGAACATGCCCACGGATACGATGCGGTCAAATTTGCCCTGAACGTCGCGATAGTCGATCAGTTCAAATTTCACCTTGTCGGCAACGCCCGCTTTTTCCGCCCGCTCGCGCGCGACTTTAAGCTGTTCTTCGGACAGGGTGACGCCGAGCACCTCGACACCCGCGACGCGGTGCAAATAGAGCGCCATCCCGCCCCAGCCGCAGCCGATATCCAGCACCCGCTGCCCCGGCTTCAGCGCCAGTTTGGCGGCAATATGCGCTTTCTTGTCGCGCTGCGCTTCTTCCAGAGTTTCGTCTTGCGGATGCGTCCAATAAGCACAACTATATTGGCGGTCGGCGTCGAGGAACAGGTCGTAAAGCCGGTCGCTTAGATCATAATGATGCGCGACATTGGCTTTGGCGGCGGCGTGGCGGTTGATGCGGTTGACGCGCCCGACCACGGCCTTGCCGAGCTTTTTGAGCGGGCCGTCATCTTCCAGCTCCTTATTTTTTTCCCACGGATTATTGGCGCGGATGAAGGTGACGAATTCCATAATATCGCCGCCTTCAATGGTGAAGCGCCCGTCCATATAGGCTTCGCCCGCGCCTAGCCGCGGGTTGCGCGCGATGAAATTTGAGACTTTATCATCCCCAAGGCGCAAGATGAGGTCGGGCCAGCCGGGTTCGGCCTTGCCATAGACATGGGATTTGCCGGACGGTTCGATCACCGTCAGCGTCCCGTGCTGGACCAGTCGCTTCAACGCCTTGTCCATCAACCACATAAGCGCCTCCTTGGATTATGCCCCTGTCCCGATATGCTTTGGCACAGTGGGACAGGAAAGGGCAAGGCGCGCACCAGCCGCGTATCACATTTCGGCGGCTTCAATCCCTTTGGCTTCGAACAAGGCGCGGAAGCGGTTGCGTAGCGCGACCTTGTCGATCTTTTCGGTGCCGAGGCGCGGGAGCGCGGTTTCGGAAATCCAGATATGCTGCGGCACTTTGAATGCGGCGACATGGCTTTTGAGGAAGTCGCATAATTCCTCGCTGGTCATATGCGTGTCGGGATGGAAGTGGACGACCGCGCCCGGAATTTCGCCAAGCCGCTCGTCGGGAAGCCCGAATACCGCACATTCGGCGACATCGGGATGCGCATAAATCGCCGCTTCCACTTCCTGACAGCTTATATTTTCGCCGCCGCGGATGATGATGTCTTTCTTGCGGTCGACGATGAACAAATAGCCGTCTTCATCGACATAGCCCAAATCGCCGGTGCGGAAATAACGGTCCTTGGTGAAAGCTGCGTCGGTCGCTTCCTGATTATTCCAATAGCCTTCGAAATTGGCAATCGAGCGGATGCACACTTCGCCGACCGATCCTTGCGCGACCTCGTTGCCCGCTTCGTCCATGATGCGCAGATCAACCAGCGGCTTGGTGGCGGGGCCGGTGCTGGTCGGTTTGGCGAGATAATTTTCATTGATATTACCGCAACCGATCGCGTTGGTTTCGGTGAGACCATAGCCGAGCAACGGCTGGCCTCCGCCCATCCCTTCGGACAATTTCTTGACATGTTCGGGGGGACGCGGCGCCCCGCCAGCGGCAAAGCTGGTGCAGCTCGACAGGTCATAATTGCCGCGATTGGGGTGGACCAGCATTTCATAGCTCATCAACGGCACACCGACAAAATAGGTGACTTTTTCTGCCTCGATAAGCCGCATCGCTTCTTCGGCATCCCATTTGGGCATCATCACCAGCTTGCGGCCCATCGCAAAGCTTTGCAGCATGACGGGGATTTCGGCGGTGACGTGGAATAACGGCACATTGAGCAAGGTCGAAGGCTGGCCGGTCGGGGCCTGACCCGCCTTGGTCAAAATGGTGAGGACCGAAAGCGTTTGCACCAGATAGTTGAAAATCCCCTGAGTCACCGCGCGATGGGTGGACCAAGCGCCCTTTGACTGGCCGGTCGAACCGGAGGTGAACAGGATGGTCGCCAGATCATCGCCCAAAATCATCGGCAGCGAGGAATCGACGCTACCGCCGCGTTCGGTGAGCGGGGCAATCGCTTTCATGATCGGCAGCGATACGTCGATGGTCACGACCTCCGCGCCATGATCGCTGCCGCTCGTCGCCAGACGCTGGGCGCGCGGCGAATCAGCCAGCACCAGCCTTGTTTCGGTGTCGGCTATGCCGTCGGCCAGTTCTTCGCCCTGCCACCAGCCATTGAGCAAGGTCGCGACCCCGCCCGCCATCACCACGCCCATATAGGTCACAATCCACGCAGGCGCATTGCGCATCGCGATGCCGACCCGCTCGCCGCGCTGGAGGCCGAAGCCGTCGACAAGCGCACCCGCAACCGCGCGCGCCGCGGTATAAGTGTCGGCAAAGCTTAAACGTTCATCGCCGTCGACCAGAAAAATCGCATCGCCATGCTGCGCACAAAAATGCGCAAAATAGAAAGGAAGCGACGGCGGAGCATTGGTGATAATCGGCACTTTATGGCCATGATAGTCGACCTCGCCGACCTCGATCTGGCCGCCCGGACCGGTGACAATCTGGTACGCTTCTTCAAGTTTGCGATCGAGCTCCGTCGCCATTGTTTCTACTCTCCTATTGGTTCTCGTGTTTCTTGACACTATGGAGGGGAAAATTCGAAGGGAAAAGCCTTGTTTCTGACATTCGCGAGTGCCGTCGCCAGTGCCGCTACGGAATATACCAATTTTGCCAATCTCGGTTTGGATCCGGTCGCGCTGCAACTGGGTCCGCTGTCGATCAAATGGTATAGTTTGGCCTATCTGGCGGGGATTTTCCTCGCTTATTGGCTGCTCCTCAAAATGATTGCACAGCCCGGTGCGCCGATGGCCCGGCGCCATGCCGACGACCTGTTATTCTATGGAATGTTGGGCGTCATATTGGGTGGCCGGTTGGGCTATGTGCTTTTTTATAATCCACAATATTATGCCTCCAATCCGGCGGAGATTGCCAAATTATGGGATGGCGGCATGTCGCTCCACGGCGGGGTCATCGGGGTTTTGCTCGGCATCCTGATTCTCGCGCGCAAAAACGGCCTCAGTTTCCTGCGAATCTGTGATTATGTCGCCTGCACCGTGCCGTTCGGTCTGTTTTTCGGCCGCCTCGCCAATTTTGTGAATGGCGAATTATGGGGCCGCCCGACCGATGTGCCTTGGGCGATTATCTTCCCCACCTCCGGCACCAATGACCCGCGCCACCCCAGCCAGCTTTATGAAGCGGGGATGGAGGGCATCATCCTGTTCCTCATCATGAGCTTTCTGTTCTGGAAAACCGGTGCGCGCAACAAGCCGGGGCTGCTCGTGGGCGTCGCTGCGGTCTGGTATGGCATTTCGCGCTTCACTATCGAAAATTTCCGCGAGCCGGACGCGCATCTCGGCACCATGTCCTGGGGGCTGACCATGGGGCAGACCCTGACCGTGCCGATGCTGCTCATCGGCATCTGGCTGATCTTCACCGCGTCGCGGCGCAAGCCGATCAATGTGGCACCAGAGGGCGATAGCACGGGGGGCGACAGCGCTGGGGGAGAAAGCGCAGGCAGGCGTGCTTGAACGCCAAGCGCTGGCCCGCAAACTATTACGGCTGATTGACGCGACCGGCCCGATTTCGATTGCCGCTTTCATGGCCGAAGCCAATGGCCATTATTATGCGACCCGCGACCCGTTCGGTGCGGCGGGCGATTTCATCACCGCGCCCGAAATCAGCCAGATGTTCGGCGAGCTTATCGGCCTGTGGTGCGCGGATTTATGGCTGCGCGCGGGCAAGCCTGATCCCGTCCATTATGTCGAACTCGGCCCCGGACGCGGCACGCTCGCCAAGGATGCGTTGCGCGCGATGCAGCAGGTGGGGCTCAGCCCTTCGGTCCATTTTGTCGAAATGAGCCCGGTGCTGCGCGGGCTACAGGCCGAAGCGGTGGCGGATGCGACCTTTCATAATGATGTGGCGAGCCTGCCCTCCTCCGGCGCGCTGCTCCTCATCGCCAATGAATTTTTCGATGCGCTTCCCGTGCGCCAGTTGGTGATGACCGGACAGGGCTGGCGCGAACGGATGGTGGCCGAACAGGAGCGCCATTTCCTCCCCGTTGCGGGGCAAATCCCGATGGATGCCGCCGTGCCAGCGGACCTTAGACGCGCGGCGGTCGGCACTATTTTGGAAACCTGCCCCTCGGCGAGCGCGATCATGCACGACCTTGCCGCACGGCTGGCGGTGCAGGGCGGCGCGATGCTGACCATCGACTATGGCTATGAAGGGCCACAGGCGGGCGACACGTTGCAGGCGCTCTACCGGCATAAAATGGTGTCGCCGTTCGACAATGTCGGCGAGCAGGATTTAACCGCCCATGTCGATTTTTCGGCGCTTGCCGATGCGGCCAGAAGCGGCGGGGTGCAGGTGGCAGGACCGGTCGAACAGGGCGCATGGCTCAAGACACTCGGCCTTGAAGCGCGCGCGCAAAAGCTGATCGCGGCACGGCCCGATCAGGCCGACACGATCAACGGCCAAGTGGCGCGGCTGGCTGGCGGCGACCAGATGGGCCGCCTGTTCAAAATCCTTGCAGGCTATGCTCCGCGTTGGCCCGCCCCCGAAGGCTTTGGCTTATGACTATCCAGTTTGAAGCGCCGCTGATGGCCGATGCGACGGCCATTTCCACGCTGGCCGAAACCACGTTCACCAAGACCTTCGCGCATCTTTATCCGCCGGAGGATTTGCAAAGCTTCCTCGCCACATGGATGCCGCCCGCCAAGGTCGCCGCGCAAATCGAAAGTCCCGATTGGACGTTCCGCATCGCGCGGGGCGGTGATGGCAGTCTGCTCGGCTATATCAAGCTCGGTCCGGTCGAATTCGATCTCCCCGACAGCGAACCCGATCCCGCCGACGCGACCGAATTGCACCAGCTTTATGTCGCCCCCGCCGCGCAAGGCAGCGGCGTTGCGGCATCGCTCATCGGCTGGGCGCTCGACCATGCGCGCGAACAGGGCAATCGCCGCATCTACCTATCGGTCTATATCGACAATCTGCGCGCACAGCGTTTTTATGCGCGCTATGGCTTTTACGAAGTCGGCAAGAATCCGTTCGAGGTCGGCAGCACGATTGACGATGACCGGATATGGAGATGCGATCTGTGAGCGAGGCCCTCACCCTTACCCGCGCGGCCGCTTTGGACGGGGTAGCGCATGGCTTTTTGGGGCGCACCGGCGGCGTATCGACCGGCGGCTTTGCGAGCCTCAATGCGCGGCTGGGGTCGGGCGAGGACCCGGCGACGATCGCGGAAAACCGGCGCATCGCGGGCGACGCGGTGCTGCCCGGCGCGGCGCTCGCCTCGCTCTATCAGGTCCACAGCAATATCTGTGTGACGGTCGAGCGCGGCAATGCCCCCGATGACCGCCCGCAAGCCGATGCGCTGGTGACCGCAACCCCGGGCCTGCTCCTCGGCATCCTCACCGCCGATTGCGTGCCGGTGCTGTTTGCCGACCGCGACGCCGGTGTGATCGGCGCGGCCCATGCCGGATGGAAGGGCGCGCTTGCAGGCGTCACCGACAGCACGCTTGCCGCCATGGAAAGCTTGGGCGCAGACCGTAGCCGTATCCGCTGCGCCATCGGCCCGTGCATCGCGCGCGCCAGTTACGAGGTTGACCAAGGCTTTTACGAACAGTTCATGGCGTCGGACGACGCCAATGACCGCTTCTTTTCCGCCGGAAAGCCGGGGCATCACCAGTTTGATGTCGAAGCCTATGTCGTCCATCGGCTGGCATTGGCAGGCGTGCGGGTGATCGAGGCGGCAGGCATCGACACCTATGCGAACGAGGACCGCTATTACAGCTACCGCCGCGCCTGCCATCGCGGCGAGGCCGATTATGGCTGCCAGATTGCGCTAATCGGGCTGGGATAAGTCCGGTTGGATAAGCCCGATGGGGATAAGCCCGGTTGGATAAGCTGGGTCGGGGCGAACGGCGGGTTGGAAACGCCGCCTGTCTCTACCGCAGCCTGTTGGCGGGAAAGGCTTAATTTTTAGGCGGGACCGGTGCGGGGGCAGGGGCGGTTTGTTGCTCCGCCTTGGCCTTTTGCCGTTCCTCTTCGGCGCGGACGCGCGCTTCGATGGCTTCGGCTTCGGCGTCGATTCTGTCGAGGCGCTTCTGGCGCTCTTCGGCGGTCAGCTTGGCCCAATCGACATTATCCTGTTGCCGTTTTTCGGCATAGGCGCGGTTGATAAGGTTGCGGGTGCAACCGGTAAAACCGCCCATCCCTGCGGGCGAGCAGCTATCGGTGCCGAAAGCGCCAGCCCGTTCCAGTGCGACCACACGGTTGGTCCAGGCCTGTTCGGACGGCTTGTTGGGATCGTTGCGGAACATTTCGGGGATGCGGTAGCGTTCGCCTTCGGGCATCCGCGCGCACACCACAATTTCTTCGTCATTCGCGCTTTGCGGGCAGGGGTCTTCGCCATAGACGATGACCTGGCTCACTTTGTCGCCTGCACTATCCTGCGCTGCGGCAGGGGTTACGCCCAGCGCCGCCAGTGCGGCAAGCGGGGACAGGAGGAGCGAACGGGAGAGAATCTGGTGCATGGCGCATCCTTAGCAATAATGACCCTGTCCGGGCAATGAACGAGCAGATTAATAACGACCGGATTAATAACGAAGCGCGCGGATAAAGGCTCCGCTCATATCCGTTTGGAAATTTCGATGGCCGCACGGCATCCGATGCGGATCAGCCCCGCAAGCAGCGGATAAGCGGGCGCGCGTTCGGCCCCTGCGGCGAGCGCATGGTCGCGATGCTCCAGCTCTTCGTCACGGAATTGCGCGATTTTTGCGGCAAGTTCGGGTTCGTGTGCGCCTAGCTCTTGCAATTGTTCCTGATAATGTTTGTCGATTTCGGTTTCGACCGCCGCGGTGCAGGCCATCGCCGCTTCCGGTCCCAGTGCCGCCGTGGTCGCGCCGAGCGCAAAGCCTGCGACATGCCAGAAAGGCTGGAGCGCGGTCGGGCGCACGCCGCGCTTGGCGACCTCGGCATTGAACCAGGCGAGATGCTCTTCTTCCTGCGCCAACATTCCGGCAATCGCGGCAGAGCCGGGCGCACGGTCGCCCATCACCGCGCGCTGCCCGGCATAGATGCGGGTTGCGCCAAATTCTCCGGCCTGATCGACACGCAGCATCGCGTGGAGCGCCTTGCGGCTGGGGGGCATCGAGCGTTTACGCGGCATAAACAGGGGCCTTGTTTTTCATAAGCAGCACGGCAATCCAGACCGCGCCTGCAACCGAAAAAATCGCGTTGAACCCGGCAAGCGAAATCCCCGCCAAGGTCCAAGGCGCTACATCACAGCGCACAAGTGGCGCGCTCATAATATCCTTCATAAAGTCCCCGCTGCTGCCCGCATTGGAGGTGCATTGGGTAAAGCCCTGCCACCACTGATATTCGACGCCCGCATGGAACAGGCCGATTGCACCGCTCACCGCTATCGCCAGCGCCGCCAGTGCAACGAGGAGGCGCGACACCGGCTGGTTGCGCACCAGCAAAGCGATCAGCCCCAAGGCCAGCGCCGCCATATGCGGCCAGCGTTGCCACATACACATTTCGCACGGGAACAGCCCGAACCAGCGCTGGGCGACCAAAGCCGCGCCGCCCCACAGCAAAGCGGGGATCGCTATTGCGGAAAAGAGCGCGGTGCGGCCCGCTTTATCTGCCATCACTGCCTGCATCGCTTTGCCCTTTTAGTATCGCGTCAATATTTATGGCGTCAGTTTTTCTTGGCCGGAGCCGCAGGCACAGGGGCCTTGGGCGTCGGCACTGCAGGCGCGGCGCCGCTGGTTGCCATTTTCGGCCCCGCCGCAATGCGCGTCAGCGTTTTGAGCGCATAATCAAGCTGGAAATCTTCGATGCCCTGCTTTTTAAGCTGCTCAGCGGTCATGTTGAAGCGCGGATCTTCCTTGGTGTCGGATTCGAGCACACTATTATCCACCTTCTTTTCATTGATGAGGTGGCGCTGCAAATCGGCTTCGCGGAATTTCGGGCGGTTCTTATAATCGGGGTCCGAAATTTGCGGCACCTTCACATCGGGATCAATCCCGCCTTCCTGCACCGAACGGCCCGAGGGCGTGAAATAGCGCGCGGTAGTGAGGCGCAGCGCGGTGGTTTCGGTAAGCGGCAACACGGTCTGGACCGATCCTTTGCCGAAACTACGCTCGCCCATGATGAGCGCGCGATGCTGGTCCTGCAATGCGCCCGCGACAATTTCCGATGCCGACGCCGATCCTGCATCAATGAGGACGATGATCGGGCGGCCCTCCGCCATATCGCCTGCGCGCGCATAATAGCGTTCGATATCATCGGCGCGGCGGCCGCGTTGCGACACGATCTCGCCCTTGTTGAGGAAAGTATCCGACACGCCAATCGCTTCGTCGAGCAAGCCGCCGGGGTTCGAACGCAGGTCGATAATATAGCCGGTCGGCTTGCGCCCGCCCAAACTTTTGTCGATGGCGGTCATCGCGCCGCGCAAATCGCGCGTCGTGGTTTCGGAGAAGCTCGCAATCGAGATGACCCCGATATTATTCTTCACTTCCCATTTGACCGGCTTGATGATGATGACCTCGCGGGTCAACGTCACATCAATCGGCTTGTCGCGGCCCGGACGCACGAGCGTCAGGCTGATTTTGGTGCCGGGCGTGCCGCGCATCTGGTCCACCGCTTCATCGAGCGAGGAGCCGAAGATAAGTTTGCCATCCAGATGGGTGATATAATCGCCCGCCTTGATGCCCGCGCGGTCCGCAGGAGTATCGGCGGTCGGCGCGATGACCTTGACCGCACCATCTTCCAACGTGACGCTAAGGCCAAGCCCGCCATATTCGCCTTCGGTCTGGGTGCGCAGCTGTTCAAAATCGCGCGCGTCGAGATAGCCCGAATGGGGGTCGAGGCTGGACAGCATCCCCGAAATCGCGCCGTCCATCAGCGTATTGGCATCAACCGGCTCGACATAATTGGCGCGCACTTCTTCGAATACTGCCATGAAGCGGGCAAATTCATTCTGCGTCTTGGCGTCCATCGCCGCAATTGCGCCGGTCGTCACAGGAATAAGCGCCAGCACGCTCGCCGCAACCGCGGTCCGTGCAAAGGCAAGGCTATTGGCACCGAATTTTTGAGCCATAAGATATTCAGTCCGTCCAATCGTGCAAGGCGGCTTGATATAGCGGCCTTCTCTTTCCTTCCCTATGATGGAAAGCGCGGCAAAACGCAAAGCGGATAACGCGGTTTCCCCAAGAGTCGGAACAAGATTTTTCATGGGGCTTGCAAGCTTAACGTCCGATGGCCGGAGCCTTGGGAGGCCTTGCGAGTCTCACTTGTTACTGCCCTTATATTTATCGGGAATCCGCGCCGGTTTTTCAACCTCTGCTTCGGGGTCGACGATTTTGGTGATGAGCTTGATGACGGTTCCGGCGAGCGACATCGCATTCAGCCCGCCTGTGCATTGGTTGGTCTGACCGACGACCGAACAGCCATAGGTGGACGGCGCATTGGCATTGGCGCGTGGAATATCGCCGCGCACCCGCTTTCCGGCCAAATCCTCGCGCTCGTCGGGGAGGGGCAGGCGATTGGGATCTTCCCCGCGCCGCCCGCACACGATAATCGCGCCATCCGCGTCCGCCTTGCCGCAATCTTCGCGCACGGTGAGCCCCATATTGCGCTTGGCCTGACGGATATAATCCTGCGCCATATCCGCCTCTGTTTGCGTGCCCGCATCTATGCCCGCATCCGCGCCCACATCCGTTATGCTTTGCGCATAGACCGGCCCCGCCGCCGCCAGCGCAAAAACCGTCCCCATAAGCATCGCTGCCCCCGCAACATCTCTCGACATTCGCGCCTCCCTCGCCTAACGGAGCGGCATCTTTTGAAATTCCCGCTATGCTGCCCGCCAGCATGAGCATTTCAACCAATGAGGATGGCCAAATTATGACTGCCACGCAAACCGCATCGAACAATCTTGACCGTGTGCTCGTGCTTGAAATGGTCCGTGTGACCGAAGCGGCGGCGATTGCTGCCTCCAAGCTTATCGGGCGCGGCGACGAAAAGGCCGCCGATGCGGCCGCCGTCGAAGCGATGCGCACCGCGTTCAACAATCTCTATATGGACGGCACGGTCGTCATTGGTGAAGGCGAGCGCGACGAAGCGCCGATGCTCTATATCGGCGAAAAGGTCGGCAATGCGCCGGGCAAAGGCCCGAAAATCGACATTGCGCTTGATCCGCTGGAAGGCACGACCATCACCGCCAAGGCCGGTCCCAATGCGCTCGCGGTGCTTGCCATTGCCGAAGAAGGCAATCTGCTGAACGCGCCCGATGTCTATATGGAAAAAATCGCGGTCGGCCCCGGCTATGACGAAGGCGTTATCGACCTCAACAAGAGCGTCAGCGATAATGTCAAATCGGTCGCCAAGGCCAAGGGCGTCGAACCGTCCGACATCATTGTGTGCGTTCTCGACCGTCCGCGCCACGAAGCGATTATCGACGAGTTGCGCAGCCTTGGCTGCGGCGTGATGCTGATTCCCGATGGCGACGTGGCGGGCGTGATTGCGGTCACCAACCCCGACACCACCATCGACCTTTATATGGGCACCGGCGGCGCACCCGAAGGCGTGCTGGCGGCGGCGGCGCTGCGCTGTGTCGGCGGCCAGTTCCAGGGACGTCTCGTATTCCGCAACGAAGATGAACGCGCCCGCGCCCGCAAATGGGGCGTCGAAGATCTCGACAAAATCTACAAGCTTGAAGAATTGGCCAAGGGCGACGTGATTTTCGCCGCCACCGGCGTCACCGATGGCTCGCTCCTCGAAGGCGTCAAGCGCCTGCGCGGCGGCACCATGACCACCGAAAGCGTCGTCATGCGCGCCTCGTCCGGCACCGTGCGCTGGGTCAAGGGCGAACATCGCGGCTAGGGTGAAGATCGCGGTTGGGGTGAAGATCGCGGCTAGGGTGAAGATCGCGGTTGGGGTGAAGATCGCGGCTGGGGCGAACATCGCGGCTGGGGCGAACATCGTAGCTAGGGCGCACCCTAAGCTGCTGCGGGATGCCCGATATCAAACCGTCATCCACTTTTCCCATATGTGTCAGGAAAACAGGCCGGAAAGATGGTGTCCCACCTCCCGGCCCATCCGGATAATTAGTTGATCGTCGTCTTGGGCGAGACGGTCAGGGTGCCGTTAAATTCGCACACCGGCGGGATAAAGGTGCCGACTGGAAAGGTCACGCTGGAAGGCGTGTCGTTTGTCGCGTTTACCCAATCGAGTACAAGATTGTTCACCGAACAGTTGCCCAGACGGGTTGCGATGGTGAGGCTTTGTACTTTGACTTTGGTCGGAGACACAGCATCAATCCGGACCGGAAAAACGATCGAATCTTCGCAAGCGAGCGGACCACCATTGATGTTGGTGCCAGTGTAAGAAGTCAAGGTGAAGCCGGTTGCATCGGCGGTACCCTGAAACACAACATGGCATTGGGTAGGATATTGCCCCCCAACAGCGATTGATTGAGCGTGCCTTCAACGCTGATAGCGCCGGTCGGCGAAACGGTCGGGGTCTGTGCCGAAACAGCGGTAGCGCCCGTCATCGCCACAGCAGCGGCAATCGCGAAAACAGCTTTAAAGATAATTTCCATTATATTAATCCTCACAATTAGATTGAAAAGAAAAATGCAAAGAATCCAAATACGACTCGATGCGATTCATTGTGTAACGGGCGAATGTTTCAATAGTGATATTGCGAACAATAATGATTATATGATAGATATGACAAAATATTCCACGCAAATTATGCGCAGAATATTTCGCCTGATATGAAAATTACTTTAGAATTTCTTCTTTGCGGACAAGCCTATAATACGAGGGTCGAGTGTAAATACATTGGTAAAATTGCCTAGCTCGTCCGGTCCTGTATAAGCGTCGGTAAGCGGGGTGTGGTTGAAGATGTTTTTCACATAGAGTTGAAGCGACACACCCGCATCGCGGCCCGACAGGGTCATCGCCATATTGGCATTGCTCCACCCTTTGAGCCGGTCATAATCACTATTATAGACGCGGGCGAAGCTGGAGGATTGGTGATAAAAATCGCCGCGCACGGTAAGGTCCCACCCTGTCCAAAGGGCAAAGCGTTGCTGCGCGCCGACATTGAAAGTCAGTTTCGGCGCATTGGGCAGGCTATGGCCACTCAGGTCAGCAGAAAAGCCGCGTCCCTGATTGGGGCCATCTTTGACCGGGTCATAGAGGAGGGAACCCCATTTATCTTTTGTAAATGTGCTGATCAGGGAGCCGGGAAGGAATCCGCCGCCAAAGGAAAGGGGGCCGGGGCAGAGCATCGAAATGAAAGCGCTGCCGATACCCTCGCGCTGGTCATATATAGACATAAACCGTCCGAGTACTTCATTCGGTACGACGCAATTTGCCGGACTGGTCGGCCAGGAATGGAGCAAGGTATAGTCGGTACGACCCTGAAGCCGGTCCATTACGTCAAGGGACGATTCTCCGTCGGCGAGCCGGGTCTTGAGCAGTCCTAGGGTCGCATCCAGACGGAAATTGCGGGTAGGCGCCCAAGCCGTTTCAAATTCGACGCCATAAATATTGGCGTTGAAATTTTCCGTATGGTTCATCCGGTCGATAAGCTGTGAAATCTGGTAGCCTTTATAATCATAGAAAAAGCCGGTGGCATTGAACATCAGCTTGCCGTTGGCGGCACTATTTTTTATCCCCACTTCAAAGGCGTTGACATATTCGGGCGCGAATTTGTCGCCAAGCAACGGATAATTAGAGATGGCGGGATTAGCGTCTGCGCCGACCGGATTGACGCCGCCCGCTTTATAACCGCGCGAATAAGAAGCATAAATCAAGCTATCGTCGGTGAAGGAAATATCCGGTTTCCAATCAACCGAAAAACGACCGGTAATTGCCGCCCATTTTTGGGTAACATCCGGGTCTTGTGGATAGCCTTTTCCGACTTTAGCGCCGCTCAATACATGGCTTGATGCAAGAAGCTGTGACGGAACAGGCGTGGTTATTTTGGTGTCATCGGTAAAACGGAGGCCCATCGTCATCCGCACCGTATCGGTCAATTTCATATAGGCTTCACCGAACGCAGACCAGGATTCTATCTTTGACGGGCTGAGTTTGCGGTAATAATTATGCCCCTTATTATCTAAAGAATCGATCGGGTTAGGATCGATGTGAATACAGGCATTCGGGTCAGGTTTGCTAAACCCAAGGTATTTATTACATTCTGCATTCCAAGCGGCTGCTCCGTTTTGTGCAATCGCAATAATTGTAAAGGCATTGCTGAAAACATAATAATTTTCTTCGGTTTTGAACCGGAGATAATTTGCGCCAAGATTGAAATTGAACGGCCCGTCAAAAGACGAGGTCATGCGTATTTCTTGCGAAAACTGGTTGCTTTTCGACTGGCTGATATCGACAGCGGCGAGACGATCCAACTCGCCCAATTGAGGGTCTTTGAATGTGCCATGCCCCGCAGGAGAAACGCCTAAATAAGCATCCCATGCGGCATTTACGACACGCGGTTTTCCTGAAATTTTGCCGATTTGGGCGCGGCTGTACATCAACCCCGGATCAGGGCTGAAACGGAAAAAATCCTGCGACCCGTAATAGCTATCCTCCATATAGAGGGACTGGGAATAAAAAGTGACCTGACCCGGAATATCATATTCCAGATTGAGCTGGAAAACGTCATTTTCGGCTTTGAATTTGGGATCATAGAAAGTCGCGATTTCGCGTAAATTGGCGGACTGCCTATTGCCCTTAACCGCAAACGGGTCAATATCGGTCGGCATAATATAATTGCCGTCATATCCGTTGCCCGGTGCGTTCCGGTCATTAAAGGGTGTGGCCAGAATAAGCCCGATCACCACCGGGAAACCGCGCCCGTTCGGAATGCCATAGGCATCGTCCGTATACAGGCTTTTATTCTGGCACCCGCTTGACAATAAAGCGGTCGTCCAACGGGTATGGACCGCGTTGCTGCGTTGGTTGCCGTCGGGGTCGGTCCAGTTGATGTGCGAAGGGGCTTCGCCGCGCGTACATAATTGTTTGCCGGTGCGTGAGCGGTTATCATCTTCGCGGAACCGTTCCCAGATGGCATGGGCTTTGAACCGGCTGGTCGGCTCCCACAATAAGGAACCACGGATCGAATAAAGGTCGCGCCCGTTGACGCGCTTTTCGGTGAATGTGTTATAATCAAACCCGTCGCGCTTGGTATAGGCGCCGGCAAAACGCAACGCCAATGTATCGCCTACGGGCAGGTTCACATAACCGCGCGCACGGCGGGTGTTGAAATTGCCGCCTTCAATCTGGAGGTCGCCCGACAGATCTTCAAGCTTGGGCAGGTTGGGCAGCATATTAACGACGCCCGCGGTCGCGTTGCGGCCATAAAGTGTGCCTTGCGGCCCGCGCAGCACCTCGACGCGCTGGACGTCGAAATATTCCTGCTCGAACAAGCGGTTGCGCAGCAAGGTCGTATTGTTGAAACTGATCGCAACGGCGGGGTCGGTCGTCACCGAAATCGCCTTGGTCCCGATGCCCCGGATCGAGAAATTATAGCCGGTGAAATTATCCTTGGAAAAGGACACGTTCGGAATGGCGCGCAGCAGTTCCGAACCGCCCTCGATTTTAAGATCGCTCAGCCTTTCTGCCGAAAAAGCGGAAACGGACACCGGCACGTCGATAATCTTTTCGGTGATGCGCCGCGCGGTCACAACAATGTCCCCGCTGACATCCCCCGTCGGCGCGCTCACCGGCGGTTTGGGCTGGGCCTTATCCTTTTGGGCCGCATCTTTCTGGATTGCCGCGCTATTATCCGGGGCCGTTTCTTGGGCAGCGACGGGCGCGGCGACAGGCAACAGCATGAAAAAAGCGGCACTTGCGTACAAATAAAACTTTGAACGGGCAAAATAATCAGTCGGTTCAGGTGTCACGTCTATCCCCTTTTTGATGGAAAAATCAGGATTTGGGGGGGATAGGCGGCAATGATTTCATCGTAATTACATTGTTGTTAAAATTAAACTACGTGTATGCGAAAGCCTTATGACAAAATTACGGAAATTTTCGAGGAGTCATCATTGTTAATAATAAGGGTAACATGGATAAAGACCGTAACTTCAATAAGAAGCTGCAATGACGTTACGGTTTTCGGTATTTTATGCGGCGGCGCCCTCGGTCAAACACGCTTCGCGCGACAGGGCGGCGAGCAGGGGTAGCGGCGGGCAATGCGCGACTCTGCGGCGCGCCGATCCCCGCCCCTACTTCCACCACCATGTTCCCCCGCGAAGGCGGGGGTCCAGTGTTGCCCAGCGCCTAGCTACCCTAGGCCCCCGCCTTCGCGGGGGAACAAGCAGAGGTAAGGACAAAGTTGCTCATCCCTCCTCCGCACAGCGCGCGATAATTGTGTCGAGGAGCCAGCTTGTGGCGGGGCCGGGGCGGGCGTCTTTGCGCCATAGGGCATAGAGGCGGTAATGGACGGGACCGGCTTCTGGGAGCGCGAGTTCGACCAGCCGACCGGCGGCGAGATCCTCTTCGACCATATGGCGCGGCATATTGCCCCAGCCAATGCCTTCGAGCAGCAGCGCATGTTTGGCACCAAGGTCGGCCAGCCGCCAGGTGCGTGGACTTAGCACCGAAAAATCGCGGCCCTCGGTGAGCGGGGAGCGGTCGGTCAACACCAGTTGCAGATGTTGCGCGGTCGCCCCCGGCGCAATTCGGTCTTCCTTTCCGGCGCGCGCAAGCGGATGGGTCGGGGCGGCCACCGGCACCAGTTCGACCGCGCCGACCTGACGCCGGTCCATGCCCGCAATCGCGATCATATCGGGGCCGGAGATGGCGAGATCGGCGCGGCTTTCCGCTACCAATGCCGCGACCGCGCCCAAGGCTTCGACATGGAGCCGCAAATTGGTGATCGGGAAGGCAAACTGGAAATCGCGCATCACGCTCGCAATCATCTTCATCGGCACCATGACATCGACCGCAAGCGAGACTTCGGTTTCGAGGCCCTGCCGGATGCCGCGTGCGCGCGCGACCAGCCCGTCGGCCTCGTCCTTCACCCCGCGCGCATCGGCTAGCAGCGCGCGGCCCGCATCGGTCAGCACCGGACGGCGCGACCCTTCACGGTCGAACAGCATGACGCCAAGCTGCGCCTCCAGGGTCGAAATGCCATAGCTTACGACCGACAGCGCCCGGCCGAGCTTGCGCGCGGCCGCGTTGAAACTCCCCTCATCGGCAACAGTGAGGAAGATGCGCAATTGGTCCAGTGTGGGTTGGCCGACATCCATGGATTCACCTATATTCTACTAATTTGAACATTATGTCCCGTTTTATCGCAGTTTTCAGATTGCTCATCAACTGCCAATTAGGGGCCAACACAAGCCACCCCGATGATGAAGGGGAGGCACAACAGCCCCTCCTCCTTCAGGGGAGGGGCAACGTAGACTTAGGTCTTGAGCGATAGCGAAAGGCCTTAGTCGAAGTGGGGTGGGGTCTATCTGTCTGGCGTTGTGCTTGCGGACAGGCCCCACCCCAACCCCTCCCCTGAAGGGGAGGGGCTTAGTAAGGAGCAATATTATGATTGAACATCGCCCTTTTAACAGCCTCGGTGCGGCCAATCATGGCTGGCTCGATGCCCATCACCATTTTTCTTTCGCCGATTATCATGATCCGGCGCGGACCAATTGGGGGCAGTTGCGCGTGTGGAATGATGACACGATTGCGCCCAAGACCGGCTTTCCGCCGCACCCGCACCGCGACATGGAAATCATCACCTATGTCCGCAAAGGCGCGATTACCCATGAGGATAATCAGGGCAATAAAGGTCGCACCGAAGCGGGCGACGTGCAGGTCATGTCGGCAGGCAATGGCATCGCCCATTCGGAATATAATCTGGAAGATGAAGATACGCAGATTTTCCAGATCTGGATCATTCCGGACGAGCGCGGCGGTGAACCGCATTGGGGCGCACAGCCTTTCCCCAAAGGCGACCGCGCCGGCAAATTTGTAACGCTGGCATCGGGCATCGAAGGCGACGACAGCGCGCTCCCGATCCGCACCGACGCCCGCGTTCTGGGCGCGACCATCAAGGCGGGCGACAGCGTCACCTATGACACCAATGCCAGCCGCCACCTCTATCTGGTGCCCGCGACCGGCAAGGTCAAAGTGGCCGATGTCGAAGCGGTCGCCCGCGACGGCATCGCCATCACCGGACAGGCGAGCGTCACCATCACCGCGCTGGAAGACAGCGAACTGGTATTGGTGGACGCGCGGTAACGCAAATCTCCCCTCCCGCTTGCGGGAGGGGTATTTGAGACAGCCCCTCCCCTGAAGGGGAGGGGAGATGTTGCCACTCAAAACTTTACCTCTAATCAAATTCCACCTTTCTTCCATCCTCTCCCAACCATAACAACACCAAGGAACTTCATCCCATGTCGAACGCCGTCAAAATCGCCGTTGTCATTGGCAGCCTGCGCAAGGACTCTGTCAGCCGTAAGGCTGCGCAGGTGCTGGCGAAGCTTGCGCCCGCTTATGCCACGCTCGACATTGTCGAAATCGGCGATCTGCCGCTTTACAATGAAGATGTCGAAGCCGCGGGTGCGCCCGAAAGCTGGACGCGCTTTCGTGAAGAGATTGCCGCGCATGATGCGGTGCTGTTCGTGACGCCCGAATATAACCGCTCGCTCCCCGGCGCGCTCAAAAATGCGATTGATGTCGGATCACGGCCTTATGGCGAGGCGGTGTGGAACGGCAAGGCCGCTGCGGTCATGAGCCTGTCCCCCGGCGCGCTCGGCGGGTTCGGCGCGAACCATCATGTGCGTCAGGCATTGTCCTTCTTTGAAATGCCGGTAATGACCCAGCCCGAAGCCTATGTCGGCAACGCGTTCGGCCTGTTCGATGACAGTGGCGAATTTGTTTCGGACAACAGCAAAGCCTTCTTCCAGCTTTTCATCGACCGCTTCGTCGAATATGCCGGGCGTCACCGGAAGGCGCACGCCTGATCAGCGGATAAACGGGCATAATCCCCGTCAAAAGGGGCGCAGAGGCAACAGGCTTCTGCGCCCCTTTTTCATATGCCCCCAACCGGACAAGTGAATATGTCCGGACAACTATGGGTAAAATATATTTTTACGTACGCTTAAAAACAGGCAATTTTCCGTGCAATTCCTAACGGAAACTATCCATTTTCAGCTCCTATATTTTGGCATCATTTTGATGCGACGGGTTGCGAAGCAGGGGCTTTATGGTCCAAAGGGCGACCGAATCTTATCGTTTGGAGGTCGTTTTGAGCAAGATTGATGAAAAATTGCAGCCCGTTCTGGACGAAGTATTACGCCGAAATGCGGGCGAGGCGGAATTTCATCAAGCGGTGCGCGAAGTGCTGGAAAGTCTGGGCCGCGTCGTTGCCAAACATCCCGATTATGCCGACCATGCGCTGATCGAGCGGATTTGTGAACCCGAACGCCAGATTATTTTCCGTGTGCCGTGGGTCGATGATGCAGGGCAGGTGCAGATTAACCGCGGTTTCCGCGTGCAGTTCAACTCCGCGCTCGGCCCCTATAAGGGCGGCATCCGGTTCCACCCGTCGGTCAATCTGGGCATCATCAAATTTCTGGGCTTTGAACAGATTTTCAAAAATGCGCTGTCGGGGATGCCGATCGGCGGCGGCAAGGGCGGGTCGGATTTCAACCCGCGTGGCCGCTCGGATGGCGAAATCATGCGCTTCTGTCAGGCGTTCATGACCGAATTACAGCGCCATCTGGGTGAATATACCGACGTTCCGGCGGGCGATATCGGCGTTGGCGGGCGCGAAATCGGTTATATGTTCGGCCAGTATAAACGGCTCACCAACCGCTATGAAGCGGGCGTCCTCACCGGCAAAGGCCTGGTCTATGGCGGGTCGCGCGCGCGCACCGAAGCGACCGGATACGGGCTTGTCTATTTCGTCCAGCAAATGCTTGCGACCAAGAAGGATACGATGGAAGGCAAGCGCGTGATCGTTTCGGGATCGGGCAATGTCGCCATTTATGCTGCGGAAAAAATCCTCGAATTTGGCGGCAAGGTTATCGCTTGCTCGGATTCCAACGGCTATGTCGTTGATGAAGACGGCATTGACCTCGACCTCCTTAAAGAAATCAAAGAAGTGCGCCGCGAGCGGCTCTCCGAATATCCGGCCTTACGCGGCGGCCGCGCCCATTATGTCGAAGGCGGCACCATCTGGGATGTGCCGTGCGACATTGCGCTCCCGTGCGCGACGCAGAATGAACTGACCGGCAAGGATGCTGCAACGCTTATCAAAAATGGCGTGAAGGTGGTCGGCGAGGGCGCAAACATGCCCTCGACCCCTGATGCGGTCGAACTGTTCCAGCAAGCGGGCGTGATGTTCGCGCCGGGCAAGGCCGCCAATGCGGGCGGGGTTGCGACTTCGGCGCTCGAAATGCAGCAAAATGCGTCACGCGATAGCTGGTCGTTCGAGCAGACCGAAGAAAGGCTCGCGCAGATTATGCGCGACATTCATGACCGCTGCTGGGAAACCGCCGACGAATATAGCTCGCCGGGCAATTATGTGCTGGGCGCGAACATCGCCGGTTTCGTGCGCGTTGCCGAAGCGATGCGCTCGCTGGGGGTGATTTAGGACGGGTATTTTGACAGATAGCGGCACGCCCGCGTCCTCGGACGCTTATGGGCCAGGATGCTGCTAAGTCATGGATTCCCCGTCATAAAGGCGGCATAATGTCGCTTTTATCCTATACAGGCGGGCAGCAACTGGTCATGCTTCCCGACAGCCTGAATGGAGACGAAAACCAAGAGCGCACCCACCTTTTTTGCGCTCTTTTTTCCGGACAGGGGGATCCGGTGGCGGACAGGGCCAACGCCTGTCCGCCACCATTTATTTCGGGTAAGCTTGCCGCCAAGGCGCTGACCTTGTTTGCCCGATGATGGCACTCCCGATGATTACGCTAAGGTGCTGCCGCGCTGCCCGACCAATCGGCGCTAACTGTCGATGGCGCGCAGAAACAGGCTGTTGAGCACGCGCCGCTTTGCCTGTGAGACATCATAGTTTTTGTCATATTCTATCAAAGCGGCGCAGGAAAATTGCGTGCTGCGATCGGATGCGTCCTTGGCGCATTGCTTGAGCCAGCGCGCGTTGCGCGCGGCTTCCCGCTGGTAGAGCGCGCGCCCTTCCGCGCACACGGTTTGCGCATTGTCGCTGCACCCCATTGCGAGCGCAATATAGGCCGCATAATTGGCCATATCGCGATGTCTGGGGGCCTGCCCGTATTTTTCCAATGCGGTTTGCGCGAAGAAATGACAGCCTTCCGCGTCGATCATCAAAACATCATTATGGAGAAAACAGGCTCGTGCGAGCAGGCTCCATGCCTTGTCATAATCGCGCGGCATCCCGGTGCCGGTAAGCGCCATCCAGCCAAGATATTTACACGCATAAGGGCCTTCGCCGGGATCGGTTCCGTCGCATGCACGGGTAAAGCGATCCTGCGCGCGGGCATAATTGCGCAGCTGCCGGTTGTGCAAATAAAATTTGCCCGCATCATAGCAACCCGCCGTGTTAAATTTGGCAGCGCAGGACATATCATAATGGCCCAAGGCGGCGGCGAGGTCGCCCGACCGCTCCATTTCGGCCCCGCGGCTCCAGCAGCTATCGACGTTGAACGTCTGTTCGCATGGCGGCGATTGGCGCGCGGGTGCGGGATATTGGATCGTATAATTGGGGAAGGTCTCCCCGGTCGAATCGGTCTTGCGGCCCTCGGCAATCATGACTTGCGTCAGTTTTTCGGGGATACGCTCGATAGTCGCTTCGCGGCAGACAAGCTTGGCCAATATTTTCCCCGCACGGCTGACGGTCACATGACCGAAGCGGTGGTAAGCGGTCGGGTCGGGTTGAAGCTTGTCCCGGAATCCGGTGGTGAAGCGATAAAAAGTGTCGTGGTTGCGGAATGTGATGGTTTCATCAATCGTCGAACCGATACCCCGCGCGCGGCGATAGTCCAGGTCCATCAGCCGCTCGCGCAAGGTTAATTCGGGCGCTTGTCCCGGCGTGCCAAAGCGGTAAACGGCCTGCGTCCCGGCAAGGGCAATCGTGGCTTCCCGGCTGCTGCCCTCCATCTGGCAGCGCAGGATGACCTGCTCCGTTTGAGGCGTGTCCGCCCGCGCGGGCGTTCCTGAAAGGAATGTGGCAATCAGCATCAGCATCAGCACCAGCGCCAAGCCCAGTCCAAGCCATGCGCTGCTTTTGTCCGCTCCGTGGGCAATATATCGCATCCCGTCCCCTCCGCCTTGGCTATGCTAGCGCGAATTATGGCGACGGACATGGCAACGGGCAAGCGTCATTTGATGTTTTGCATAGCCCTTCCACGTTCTTAAATCCCTGAAACAAAATAGCAAAAAAGGCCGCCTCCTTTGCGGGAAGCGGCCTTTTCTTTAGCGATGATGCGTGCAGAGTTTAGAAGTGCATCACCACGCCGCCCATCGGGCGGATCGAGTTAAAGTCGGTGGTATTGGCTTCAAGGCGCAGGCGGATGCCCGAATTGCCCGTCACCCCGCCAAGGCCGATATCCTTGGGGCCGACTTCGACACCCACGCCATAAACGGGGTTGCCGATCGACTTTTCGCCGGGTTTCATAGCGGGGCGACCAACATTGTCGCGGTCGAACGTCACCCATTCGCGGCCATATTTGCCGTAGATCATGCCGCTTTCGCCCGCACGGACACCGGCACGGCCAGCAACGCCATATTGCCAGTTAATGTCGCCAGCGACGCCCTTGGCAACACTACCTTCCACGCCGACAAAGACGGGACCAAGCGGCACGTTCACACCAGCAACGCCTTCGACCAAGGTGCCGCTATATTTGCCGCCATTAGCCTTGGGATAAATGTCCGATCCCGTGGTATCGCGGTCAAACATCGCATGGCCGCCCTGAATGCCGATATAGGGTTCAATGCCGAACGCCTTGGTGCCGTCGGGAGCGGTCGGTTCGGCTTCATAGGTGGTAGCGGTTTCAGTAGTATCCTGGGCCATTGCTACGCCCGGCACAGCAAAAGCAAGCGTTGCAGCGACGGCCGAGAGCGGAGCCAAAAATGTCTTACGCATAAAAATATCCTTATACTTTCTTCATCGTAGCGGGCGCTGATCCGGCTTTCGGACCGGGCGCCCGGTTAGCAAGCACAGCTCTCCCGTCCGCCGGAACGCCCTTTTAAAAGAGCCTTCCGGCGCCACTCTTTTGGCGAGTGACAGAAGAACCATAGTCGCCGCCGACCGTTAGTTGGCGCGGGGATAAATTGCGCACCAAGTGTCACGGCGGTCGATACTGTACAAACGATATGGGGCTGCGGAAGTTTCCTTCAACCCGTCGCATTTATTGCATTGCAGCAAAAGCGGTGAAACTGTCTCTTTAGGGCAACAGTTTCTTAACCTCACATAAATCTGCGATAAACGGAAGATGAACAGAGGGGGGCTTGGCTTAACGCAGATTAATATTGTGCAAGGCAGCATGAGACGGATGGGGTATGGAGAGCGATGGGCCGTGGACTTCGATAAACGGAAATGGCGGGGTGACCGGCAAACAGGAGGGTCGTCGGCGTCTCCATTTTATGTCGATCGAGACGCTTTATAATGCGGTGGACGGAGCGGGAATATGCGCCGAACGAGCGCCGATATGCGGGAACCGCGTGCGCAGAGCAATCGTTGAAGCCCCATGACCAGAATCACAGCCCCGCCCGCTTTTTCTCGCCCTACGCCTTATCCGGATGGCCGTGCGTTGCGGCGCTTGGCGCTGCTCGGCATCGCGGCATCAAGCAGCCTTGCGCTTGCCGCCTGCCAGCAGCAAGCCGCGCCCGCACCGGACGGGTCGGATGGCAGGGGCGATACGCCCGATACTATAGCGCCGGATACGGCAACCCCTGCCGCCTCGGTTGGCGGCGCGGCGTCTGCTGATAATGGGGCGGGGGCAGGTGCGGTGCCGGAAGGGCAGGGGGCGGGCGACACACCGCCCCCGGCGACACCCCCCGCACCTAAAGGCGAAACCGCGCTTGATCCGCCAGCGCCCGGCGAAGTCGGCGGGCTTCCCGACGACCGCACGCCGGTTGCGGAAGGCAAGATCGACCCCAAAAGCCCGCAAGGCGCGGCGCAGCGCCTGCAAAATTATGCCGCGCTTTTGGAAGAGGGCAAATATGGCGATGCCTTTGCGCTGTGGGGCGATAGCGGCAAATCCAGCGGCATGAGCAAACAGGCCTTTATCGACAGCTTTGCCAAATATAGCGAGGTCCATGCGCTGGTCGGCGGCCCGCAAAATCCGGAAGGCGCGGCGGGGTCCATTTATGTGACCGTGCCGATGCAGCTTTATGGACGGTTAAAATCGGGCGACACCTTCAACATGGTGGGGCCGGTAACGATGCGGCGCGTCAATGATGTGCCGGGCGCCTCATCCGCCCAGCTTCGCTGGCATATCACGGACAGCAAACTCAAACCGGCGGGTAAGGTTAAGGAAGTTCCGCTCAAATAAGCGCGATAGATTGCGAATCGGTACGAATCGCTTTTTGCGAGTCGCAGGCCGCGATTATCCTCTATTGTCGCTCGACTTCACTTGTTCTGAAGGCGCGATAATCATGGCTTGCGTGCAATAAAAAACGGGCCCGAAAACCGGGCCCGCCTTAGGATAAATTGAAGTAAAACCGTTGTTTAGACCCGGCGACCGGTTTGAGCGGAACCACCGCCGCAAACCCAATCCCAGAAGTCCCAACGCGTGCCCTGATCGGGGCGTTTGCCGTTGTTCATAAAACCCTCCGTTATGAAACACAGCATCTCTGCTGCACATCAATGTTAATCTTAACAGATAAGGTTTACAACTTATTAAGGATATTTATTAAGCGGCCTCAAGGCCTTGACTTACAAAGGCAAGAAATTCCTTTTTTGTCATAGCTTTGGCAAAATGATAGCCTTGTGCCCTGTCGCAGCGCAGACGGTGCAGAAGTAACGCCGTCTCCTGATTTTCAACACCTTCGGCCACGACTCGGAGGCCCAAAGCATGGGCCATCATGATAGTCGAGCGCACCATATGATATTCGGGATTGCCATCGCGCATGGTCAGCACAAATTGTTTGTCGATCTTCAATTCGCGCACTTGCGAGGATTTCAGATTTTCAAGCGTGGAGACCCCGCTACCATAATCATCCGCCGATAGTTCGACGCCAAGACGGCGCAACGCACCCAATTCCCTTTCGAAATTGGGAATGTCGGCCAGACTGGCGGTTTCGGTAAGTTCGATAGTAAGCCGCGCCGGATCTCCGCCCATTTGGACAAAATGGCGCGCAACCATGACACTCACGGCATCGTCGGCCAATTGGCGCGGGGAAATATTGACGCTCCATTGCAAGGCGGGGGCCTTGCGGGCGAGCGCGCGCATCATCTGTGCAACATCGCCCAGCACAAATTCGGTGAGCGCACCAAGCTCTCCGGCCTTTTCCGCAGCACTGATAAACAGCGCAGGGTTGAGCAGGCCTTTGTCGGGATGGTTCCAGCGAATGAGAGCTTCGGCTCCGACCACCATGCCGGTCTTGCAATCAAGCTGGGGTTGATAGGCAACCCAGAAATCGCCGCGCGCCAGCCCTTTGTTAATCTCGCTCGACATGGTGAGGCCCCATAAAGCCTCGCTGCGGTCTACCGGATTATTCTGGACAATACGCACGCCCAAACCGTCACGCACCGCCGCCATTGCGCCTGCAATACGGGCGCGTAAAGGCAGCTCTTTCTGCATATCGACGCCGAAAAAGCCTTCGACCTTCACATCATCGCCATTAATCCAGGTCGGCATCCGCACCACCGCATGAAGGCCATGCAAACGGTCCCGGATTTCTGTAAAACTCGCGGCCTCCTCGCCCCAGAACAGGCAGTTGGCCTGACGGTAAACCGGATGGTTGCCGATCGCGAAGGAAACACGCCGATGCAGACTGTCCCAGATTTTCTTCTGGTCTTCGGCTGTCAGCGTCGAGCGGATTTGTGCGTCATTATTGATAACAAGGCAAACCAAGGCCGCAGCGCCTGAAACCCCTTCTTCTTCTGCGCGCGCAACACTACCAAGCCCGTCAATCTCGTCGTCCAGCGCCTGCTTCTTGATGCGGTCAAAGCTCCATGCGGCGGATAATAAGGAAAAGACGAGAAGCGCAGGCAATATCTCGATATTCAAATTCAGATAAGTGGCTGCTACCGGCAAAAGTATAAGAGCCGTAATCCATCCGATCCGGGCAAGAATTTGCATACGACGCCGTTTGAAGCTGCCGATAGCATAAGCAATGCCGATGGAAAGCATAAAGGCCGGAAGCCATCCAATGGCGAAAGGCTGGCCGCGCTTCAAAGTTTCCGCACCTGTAATGGCGATGAACATACCCGCCGTACGGTCTCTCAAAGGCGTCGCAAATATGTCGCCGATCCCGGCATCATTGGCACCAATCAGTACAGTACGACCTTGAACCTTGCTGCCCAACCGGTTGCTTAAAACATCAGCGGCACTCAAATAAGGGATAGTGGCCGGATCGATAGCATAGTCGATCATGACCTTATTGTTAGATTCAGGTTGGATGAAGTTGTCGCGCGCAAGCACGACAGGCAAAGCCGGACGCTCCACCCCTCCTATGCGAACGGAAAGATCATAGGACTGGACAAGACTTCCAAACCAAACATTAGACGTTGCAGATGCGAACCGGGCGTGGTCGCCAAATCGCCGCTCGCCATATTGGGAGTCCGCACTATCAACAGAAGGCATGATGAGTAGCCATGTTTTTTTGTTGTTTCGGGCTAATGCGTCTGAAAACGCAGCATTGCCTTCAGGGGTGCCAGCCGCGTCAAACGCGAAATCGAATACTACGCGTTTTGCCCCCGCTGCATAGAGATTGTCCATTAGCTCCGCATATCGCGTGCGGTTCCACGGCCAAGCACCAGCTTGCACCAAGGCTTTTTTGTCGATGCCGACCGCGACAATATCGCCCGATGCCGGAACGGGGTCAAAATAATAGCGGCTCGCGTTCAATATCTGGTCCAGCGGTTTGCCCAGCCCTATCAGGCCGACAACGCTGCTCAGCACCAGAATGATTACCAAAGAACGATATTTACGCCACATATTATGCCCAAACCGGTTGCGGTCACGGGCACATTAGTTTTGATAGTTTACTATATACTTAATATGATATTAGGGAATAAAATCAAACTGATGGAGCATATCGGTAACTATAAGGCGCGTGATTTAATCGTATAAAAGCCATGCCTTACGCCGTTCGGCAAAGGCCGAAAGCGATTCTTGCCAGCTTACGATTAACCTTTGTGCATCAGCCCCCTTTTGCAAAGCGGTGCGCAGCCTGGAATCGCCCGACAAAAGGTCGAAAAAGGGGGGTGCGCCTTCCAAAAACTGCATCTTGTCAGGATAAAGCCGCAGCAAGGCGGCGATAAGCGTCACCGCCGCTTCCACCGGACGGTAACGCGCGGGGTCGGTGATGCGAAGGCGGATCGCGCCGCAATTCTGCTGTTTATATCGCGCGGCGACGGGCGTGACTTGGCCATAGTGCAACACCGCTCCCGCCAGCGCATCCGCGCCGATATGCGCAGCGAGGCGGTCCGTTTCCAAAAAGGGCGCGCATAAGGTCAGGAAAGGCGCATCGGTGCCGCGTCCTTCGGACATGCTCGTCCCTTCAAACAATACAGTTCCGGCATAAGCGCGGATCGCCTTAAGGCTGCGCAAATTGGGGGAGGGTGCAACAAAGGGAAGGCCGCCTGCACCAAAAACCTCTGTTTCCATAGCGCGCCGCCAGCCCTGCATCGGCAAGACCGTGAGCGCGGCATTGATGGCGGGTTCTTTTGCGCGCGGCTCGCCATTCATCATCCGCGCGAGTTCGCCCAGCGTCAGCCCGTGGCGCAACGGAATTGGCCAGACGCCGACAAAAGAAGCGAGCGCCGGATCCAGCACTGGCCCTTCCATGACAACCCCGCCGAGCGGATTGGGCCGGTCATTGACAAAAACCGGAGTGCGGGCCGCACGCGCGGCTTTCAACACTTCGAGCATGGTCGACGCATAAGTATAGGGCCGCGCGCCGACATCCTGTAAATCGACGAACACCGCATCCACCGCATCGAGCATCGCGTGGCTAGGGGTTTTGCGCGCGCCATAAAGGCTATGGACCATAAGACCGGTTACGGCATCACGGTCATCGCCCACATGGTCACCAGCTGCCGCCATCCCCGCCAACCCATGTTCGGGCGACCAGATAGCGGCAAGCTTAACCCCCGGTAGCTGCGCCAACACATCAATCGACCGCCGCCCTGCGCGGTCCACACCGGCGGCATGGGTGAGGATAGCAACGCGCTTGTTCCGGAACAAAGTTGCCAGTTCGTGCGGTCGGTCAAGGGCTGTGGCGAGCCGGACAGGCTTGCTGTTCCCGGTAAAGCCCATGGGCGCACAGGCCGCGACAGACATGGACCCTGCAACATATGCAGCCCCTGCGGCATATAAGAAGCGCCGACGCGGGACAGCATGGTCCATTAAACCTGTTTCGCTGCTCTTGGCCAAAACTTATACATCTCCTTGGAACATGTGCGAAAGATAGGCTTGCTCCGCCGCATCATCGCGAAGGGAGACGAGGAAATCGTTCCATGCGCGCGCTTCGAACGCGACAATGCCCGTTTCCCACACGCAAAGGGTCGGGCGCAGAGCTGCAGGCGGGCCGGGATTGGCGGGTGCAAAGGGTGCAAATCCGTCCATGCCTTTATCGGTATAATAGACCGCCTCCCAGATTTCATTCGCCCCGCGCCACAATTGCAGCAACAGGAAATGGAAATCCGCGCCACATTTGTGGAGGACAGCAAAGCCCAGATCATCGGCCTCTGCCACAGCGGGCAGTGCATGGCTTTCGAGATAGGCCCGTGCCTGCGCCTCTATTTCCGGCAGGATGCGCGCATCATCCGCATAAAGAGCATAGCATTTGACCCGCGCCCGCGATGCCTCCAGCACCGTACGCGGCTGCGCACATTTCTGCTTGTGCCGATAATCTGCCGGAACCGCTATCATAGCCTCTTTTTCCTTCGATCCATGCGCTTGGGGTTGCAATATGCCGACGATGCCGACATCGCAATTTTTAACAAGGAAAAAGGGCAGGATCGATGAGCTTCAACACTTTCGGGCGGGTGTTCCGCTTTACCACTTGGGGGGAAAGCCACGGGCCAGATTTGGGCGTGGTGATTGACGGCTGCCCGCCGGGGATTGCGCTCACCGAAGCCGACATCCAGCCCTTCCTCGACAAGCGCCGTCCGGGGCAATCGAAGTTCACCACCCAGCGGCAGGAAGCCGATCAGGTCCGCATCCTGTCCGGCGTGTTTGAAGGGCGCACCACCGGCACGCCGATTTCGCTGATGATCGAAAATACCGACCAACGCTCCAAAGATTATAGCGAGGTCGCGCTCGCTTATCGGCCCGGCCATGCCGATTATGCCTATGACGCCAAATATGGCTTTCGCGATTATCGCGGCGGCGGACGGTCGAGCGCGCGCGAAACGGCGGCGCGCGTGGCGGCGGGGGCGGTTGCGCGGCTGGTCATCCCCGAAGTCAGCATCACCGGCTGGGTGAGCGAAATTGGCGGCGATGCAGCGCAAGGCTTTGATGCGGCCCTTATCGACACCAATCCCTTTTTCGCAGCCGACGCGGACGCTGCCACGCGCTGGGAAGCCTTGGTCGATGGCGCGCGCAAAAATGGCTCGTCGTTAGGTGCGGTCGCCTCCTGTATGGCAACCGGCGTGCCTGCAGGATGGGGCGCACCGCTTTATGCCAAGCTCGACAGCGAACTCGCCTCGGCGATGATGAGCATCAATGCAGTGAAGGGCATCGAAATCGGCGACGGTTTTGCAGCCGCAACTTTGCGCGGCGAAGACAATGCCGACCCGATGCGCCCCGGCGCGGATGGCAAGCCGGTGTTCGAGGCCAATCATGCGGGCGGCATTGCGGGCGGTATCTCGACCGGCCAGCCCGTCACCTGCCGCGTCGCGTTCAAGCCGACCAGCTCGATCCTCACCCCCGTCCCCACCATCACGCGCGAAGGCGAGGCCACCGAAATCCGCACCAAGGGCCGCCACGACCCGTGCGTCGGTATCCGCGGTGTGCCGGTGGTCGAGGCAATGATGGCGCTGGTGCTGGCCGACCAAAAACTACTCCACCGCGCGCAATGCGGCTAGGCTGAGCGCCGCGAATTGCCGCGCTCCACCTCCCCTTGTTAGGGGAGGATGCGGGCACACAGATACGCATTTCCACCCCTTCCGATTTGCATAATCGGCCCCGAGCCGACATACTCAGACCCAAGCCCAAAAAGGGCCTATCCCACGATAAGGGAAGTGAGCGGGGGCGCAGGAAAGGAATGCGCATGACCGGACCGGTGCCGATGGACGCGGCTGTGGAAACCGAAGAAATGATTGTAAGGGACGGCCCGGATGGTGCTGGCCCGGATACGCCCAAGGCAGGCGGGCTATCGCTGCAATGGCAGATGGTGATCGGCTTTATCGTCGGGCTGGTCGGCGGTCTTATCGTTTATTTTACCGCACAGGATGCCGCGTGGGTCAAATGGGTAACGACCTATATTACCGGCCCCATCGGCCAGATTTTCCTGCGGCTCCTGTTCATGCTGGTCATCCCCTTGCTCTTTTCCGCGCTCGTCATGGGCATTGCGGAAATGGGAGAAATCCGCTCGTTAAAGCGCGTCGGCATCCGCACCTTGCTTTATACAGTGGTAGTATCGACCATCGCGGTCGCGGTCAGCCTTGCCTTTGTTAATATATTGAAACCCGGCAAGGGCGTGGACCCGGTTGTCGCCAATGAATTGCTCGCCAATGCGGGCGATGGCGCGCGCTCGATCATCCAGCGGTCGGGCGATGCGCCGACCGGCATAGACGCGCTCGTCAATATCGTGCCGTCCAACATCGTCACCGCGATGAGCGCCAATGACATATTGGCGGTGATGTTCTTCGCCCTGTTTTTCGGCATCGGACTGGTGCTGGTCAATACGCGCGCGACCCGCACCTTGAAGGATGCGGTCGAAGGGATTTTCGACATTTCGATGCGGCTTATCGGCATTGTCATCCGCATGGCGCCGGTTGCGATTGCCTGTTTCATGTTCAATTTGGCCGCCGTGTTCGGATGGGATTTGCTGGTGCGCTTGTCGGCCTTTGTCGGCGTGGTGCTGGCGGCGCTCGGCTTCCAGATGTTCGTAGTGTTCCCGCTCATCCTCATGCTGCTCGCCAAAAAATCACCGGTCGCCTTTTACCGCGAGATACGCGATGCGATGATTATCGCCTTTTCGACCTCTTCATCTAATGCGACCTTGCCGACCGCGTTGCGGGTGGCCGATACCGAATTGAACCTGCCGCGCCGCATTGCGCGCTTTGTCCTCACCATCGGGGCGACCGCCAACCAGAATGGCACTGCGATGTTCGAAGGCATTACCGTGCTCTTCCTCGCGCAGTTTTTCGGGGTAGATTTGACCTTGCAACAGCAAGCGATGGTGATGCTGGTGTGCATTTTGGGCGGCATCGGGACGGCAGGCGTGCCGGCCGGATCGCTCCCCGTCATCGCGCTCATTTTAAGCATGGTCGGGGTCCAGCCCGAAGGCATCGGCTTGGTGCTGGGGGTCGACCGTTTCCTCGATATGTGCCGCACCACGCTCAATGTCACGGGCGATCTGGTGGCAGCGCAGGTCATTTCCTCATGGGAGGAAAAGGATGGCGGGGAAGCCCCCGATACCGCGCCTGATTATCTACCGGACATTCCGCCCACCCCCGCGCCGTCCGTCGCAAAAGCACCGCCGCCGTAACGCAGTCTGTTGCAATTCCTTAACGCTTCCGCCAAACCCCGACGATTGGACCACAATATAAGCGCATAAGGAACGGGGGAGCGATGGATCGCAAACTGACATGGTGGATTTTGGCCGGGATGGTTCTTGGCGTAATAGCCGGATATGCGGTCAACCAGTCGGTCGATGCCGAACTCGCCAAAGTCTGGGCAAGCTGGTTCAAGCTATTGTCCGACATTTTCCTAAGCCTTGTCAAAATGCTGGTCGCGCCGCTGATTTTGTCGACCATCGTGGTCGGCATCGCGCATATGGGCGATAGCGCGGCGCTGGGCCGCATCGGTTTCCGCGCGATTACCTGGTTCATTCTGGCCAGTTTCATCTCGATCGGTCTGGGGCTGTTGCTGGTCAATCTGTTCCAACCGGGCGTCGGCGCACCGGTCGGCGCGCATACGATTGCAGACCTTGGCGAGGTCAAGAAACTCGACGGGCGCGAATTCATTCTCCATGTTTTCCCGCACAATATTTTTGAATCGATGGCGACCAACAATATCCTCCAGATATTGGTGTTTTCGCTGTTTGCGGGTGTTGCCTTGTCGGCGCTCGGCGAAAAGGGCGCGCCCTTAGTGCGCGGCGCGGAAGCCTTGGCCGAAATGATGCTGCAAATCACCGGCTATGTGATGCGTTTTGCGCCGTTCGCGGTGTTCGGCGCGCTCGCCAATGTGGTGGCGATTAACGGCCTTGGCATCCTGTTGACCTATGGCAAGCTGGTATCGGAATTTTATTTCGGGCTGATGCTATTGTGGTTGATCCTGTTGGGGATAGGCGGGATTTTCCTCGGGCGGCGTATTCTTGACCTTGTGCGTTATATCCGCGAGCCGGTGCTGATCGCCTTTTCGACCGCCTCGTCCGAAGCCGCCATGCCCAAATTGTTCGAACAGCTTGACCGTTTCGGCGTGCCGCGCCGTATTTCGGGCTTCATGCTGCCGATGGGCTATAGCTTCAACCTTGACGGGTCGATGATGTATTCCAGCTTTGCGACCATCTTCATCGCGCAAGCCTATGGCATGGAGTTGAGCTGGGGCACGCAGATCATGATCCTGCTCACCTTGATGATTTCGTCCAAGGGCATTGCCGCGGTCCCGCGCGCGAGCCTTGTGGTCATCACCGGCACGCTGGCGATGTTCGGCCTGCCGGTCGAAGGCGTGGCGATTATCCTGGGCATCGACCAATTCCTCGACATGGGCCGCACCGCGACCAATGTCGTCGGCAACGCGGTCGCCACCTCGGTCATCACCAAATGGGAAGGGATGCTGGAAGTCGAAGAACCAGCCGAACAAGACCTCCCCCACGCCCCCGCCCACACCGTCCATGACGGCGCACGCGGGCTGGACCTCGACCCCAGCAATTTCGAGGATGAACGCAGCAAGCCGGTTTAGGGCAGGCAAGGGGGGCGGCGGAGGTTTTGTTCTTCTCCGCCCCTACTGCTTGGTTTTTTCTGCTGTGCCGGAATTGGGGCTTTGGAGAAATAGGGATTCACGCGAAGACGCGAAGGCGCGAAGATGTTCGGGTTCACGCGGAGACGCGGAGGCGCGGAGATTTACGGGCTCGCGTGGAGGCGCGCAAAGAGTCTCGCAGGCCAAACGGAACGTTTTCTCCGCCCAAAATCCTCCCCTGACAAGGGGAGGTGGCGCGCCCGAAGGGCGTGACGGAGGGGTGATGCCCTATCGATAGCGTGACACCCCTCCACCATTTGCCTGCGGCAAATGGTCCCCCTCCCCCTATAGGGGAGGATTCCGGATAGAGATGCGACGGATTTTTTTAAGGGGAAATGGTGTGCTGCTCATCCTCGACGATCTTCGCGGCTTCGCGCCTTCGCGTGAATCCTTTTATATTTGCGGCGGTTTCTCGCAAATCTTCCCGGAGAGATGGTCCGGGATACTCCAACCCAAAACCGGACAGCGCTATTTTTGTAAATGCAACATCCTGCACATCCGATAGGCGTGCAAATAAAGCGTCCCTACAAACCCGATACGCCCGCACCCCCACAATCCCCAAATGAGAGGGGCCGCCGGAGCGGGTGCATCCGGACGGCCCATCAACATGGTCAGCGGACGATCTCCCGTCTGCTTTCGGAAAAATGGTTCTTCGCGCTAGTGGATTAGCAGCGCATTCCCCGAACGGACTTGACCGACCCCCATACTGAACCATGAGACATCGGATCACCTCCTTTCGCTACGTGTGGCGCTCGGTGCGGGATGAAAATCATCGCTGCACGCCATCTTTGTGAGTCATTGTGATTCGCGGATCAAGTCTTGATTTTCAGGAAAATATCGGGATAATACCTGCCTCTTGCAAAGCGAATACCGATGTAAATTCATCCGCTATCCGGGCCGCTCTTATGCGGCCTTTTTTGCGCGGTTTTTGAAAGGAAGGGCGTGGCCTTTAACCGGCCGCGACTAACCATTGTCGGGCGCTAGCGGTCTGGCGCTATTTACTTTTTCTCCGACTTGAAGGCTGCGCGCACGGCTTCGGTAATCGTGGTCGGCATGGTCGAACCATGATCCTCGCCCGACAAGATGCGGGCGCGCACAGTATAGTTTTTGGCGGTCAGTGCGGCGGCGAAACGGTGCAGCGGTTCGGGTTTTTCCTGCTCGCCCACGGTGAGGATGAGCGCGGGGAGGCGCGGCGCATTTTTGGTGTTCCCGGTGCGGACTGGTAAGGTTTGGGGCAGGTTTTGCGGCAGGTTTTGCGGCAAATTCTGCACTTGGCGCAGCATCGCTTCGTCGGCGAGCCATAGCGACGGGCTGGCGGCGGTCACATTGCTGAACATGGCGGGCCGCGTCAGCGCCGCATGGAGCGCGAGCGTGCCGCCGAAACTATGGCCGGTGATGCTGATGCGCGCGGGGTCGATGCGCTGTTCTTTGGCGAGCGCGGGCTGCACAACATAAGCGATAAAGTCGAGAAAGGCGTCCGCGCCGCCGGTCGGCAAACCATGCCCCGGCTGCCCCTCGCGTGTCGCGGGCCGGTCGAAACGCGGCGTATAATCGCGCGCGCGGCGCTGGAGGGTGCCGGAATCAATGCCGACAATGATGCCCGGCTCGACCCCGCTACGCGCCCCTGCCCGCGCGAGCCGCAATGCGGTCGCCACCGCAATCGGAAAATTATCCGCCCCGTCGAGGACATAGAGCAAGGGGAAGCCTTGCGGCGGCGGCGGGCTGTCGGGGATATGGACGAATAAGCGATATGCCTCGCCGCCGGGTGCGGTGACGATGCGGGTGGTGGATCCGGGGAGGGTGTAGGGGGTGGGGGTGGTGGTTGACTGCGCGGGGGTGGGTTGCGCGGTGGCAGTCGTGGCACTGAAGGCCAAGGAGAGCGGAAGAAGAAAATATTTCATCGCAAGATTCCAGTCTAGTCTCCCCTCCCGCTTGCGGGAGGGGTCGGGGGAGGGCCTGTCCGTCAAGAGCGGACCCGCCCGCAAGCACAGCCTAAACCATGCCCTCCCCGACTACGACTAAGAGCCTTCGCTACGCTCATGCTCCTAAGTCTCCGTTGCCCCTCCCGCAAGCGGGATGGGATAAGAGGGCACTCTCCTCCCGCCTGCGCGAGGATGATGGGGTGCGCCTAAATAGCCCCTCCCCTTCAGGGGAGGGGTTGGGGTGGGGTCTGTCCGTCTGGCACAGTGTAAACCGCAAAACCCCACCCCACTGCGACTAAGAATTTTCACTAGCGTTCAAATTCCTAAGTCTCCGTAACGCCTCCCTTGAAGGAGGAGGGGTGAAGGGGTGCGCTATTTTCCGTACAGCCAGCCCCGGCTTCTCGTCATTGCGAGGAGCGAAGCGACGAAGCAATCCAGTGTTGGCGCAAAGCGACTCTGGATTGCCGCGCGCCTTCGGCGCTTGCAATGACGAAGGGGGATTTTGGCCCCCTTAAAAACTCACCGTGGCCGTGCCCCAGAAGCGGCGGCCTTCGTCGAGCATCCAGTTGCCGTCCAAGCCTTCAAACCGGCCGCGTTCGTCGACGGGGATGATCTTGTCGGTGACGTTGAGGACGGCGGCGCGCAGGGCAAAATTATCGTTGACCTTGAAGGTCGCGCCAATGTCATAGGTGGTGCTGGCGGGGCGCAGGCGGCTCTTGGTTGCGCCGTTGCGGAACGCCGACCAATATTGTTTGCCGGTGTAGAATGCCGACGCATAGAGGTTGACCTGATCATCCACATCCCAGCCGATGCGCGCATTGGCCATATGTTCGGGGCTCTTGTCGAGCGGGAAGCCGTCCAGCGAGCTGCCGTCAAACGCCGGTTCGCCGCCGCCTTTGCGCTTGGAGTTGGTGTAGGTGTAATTGGCGCTCACCAGGACCGACGGGCCGACCGGCACCGCGACCGTGGCTTCGATGCCCTTGATCCGCACGCGGTCGACATTGTCATAGACATAGATCGGACGGGTCGGGTCTTTGGGGTCCATCTGGTCGGTGACATAGCTCACCACCTTATTTTTGAAGCGCGTGTCGAACAAAGTGAGGCCCGCCATCAGCTTGTCGGGACCGTCATAGCGCAGGCCGATTTCGGTCGTGTTGCTGGTTTCGGGCTTCAAGTCCGGATTACCGCACAAAGGTCCGCGCGGCAGCACGCCGCCGCCCGAGGTCATGCAATAGCCCGCTTCGCTCTGGCGGATGGTGGGGGCTTTAAAGCCGCCCGCATAGCCGCCGCGCAGGGTGAGGCCCGGAACAATCGTATAGTTTGCATAAACGCGCGGGGTGAAGTGCGACCCGAACTGGTCATAATGGTCGACGCGGCCGCCTACGGTGATGATCAGCGGTTCGACCGGACGCACTTGCCCTTCGCCGAACAGCGCCCAGCTTTCGCGCACTACCTTGTCGACATTGACATAGCCCGACACGCTATCCTGACGTCCGATGCCGGTCACTTTGGCGTGGATATATTGGCCGCCGACCGTCACATTATGCGCGCCGAACGGCACGTTGAGGCTGGCATCGACGGTGGTGTTGGTCAGTTCCGGCTTGTTGAGAAGATTGCCGTTGCTGAAGGTCGCGAAATCTTCATTTTCGCGATAGACCGAAAGGCGCGAGGTGCCGAAATCCCATTTGCCTTCATAAGCGAGGCTGTAATAATCGCGGTTATGGTCGTCGTCGGCGCGCGCGGCGTTGGGCGCAATCGACAGGCCCGGCGTGTCACGATATTCAAGGTCGCTATGGCCGCCCGCCAAGGTGATGCTGTGGTCGGGCGTGATGAGGAAGCTCAGCTTCGCGTTGATATTGCGGTCACGGATGCGGTTGGAGCCGCTGGTCAGCGACTTGGGGAAATAAATATCATCTTCGGCGCGGTTGGCGATGCCGCCATAGACCTGGACGCCGACGCGGCCATCGAACAAGGGCGTGCCGACCCAGAAATTGCCGAGCGTGGTGTTGCCATAATCGCCATCCTCCTGAACGATGCCGCCCAAGGTGATGGTGCCCGCTGCGCGTTCCGGCACTTTGCGGGTGATGACGTTGATAACGCCGCCCATCGCGTCCGATCCATAGAGCGAGGACATGGGGCCACGCACGACTTCGATACGCTCGATAGCGGCGAGCGGCGGCAACAAATGCGATTGCACCCCGCCGGTGCCGCGGTTCATGGTTTCGCGCGTGGTCTGGCGGCGGCCATCGAGCATGATGACGGTATATTCGCCGGGCATCCCGCGAATGACGATGTCCTTGGCGTTATTTTCGCCGTTGATGCTCACCCCTTCGACATTGCGCACCGCATCTTCCAGCGAGGTGAACGGGCGGTTTTCGAGCTCTTCGCGGTCGAGGACCGAGATGCTGGCCGGGGCCTGCGCGATTTTCTGTTCGCGGCCCGATGCGGTTACAACAATCGCGTCGCCATTGTCTGCCGCATCATAGGAAGCATCCGGAGCAGCTTCGGCAGCAGTCTCCGGGGCAGCAGTCTCCGGCACGGCGGCATAAGCGACCGCAGGCATGGCTGCGGTGGCGAGCAAAACGCCCAAAGTGATGCGGAAACTGGTGACGGTCATTGTTGACAAATCCTTATTTGTTGTTGATTCGGACGGCGCACTAGCAAATGCGAGTCATTCGCACTAGAGAGATAATGATATTAATTCGCAATAAGGGGTGAATATGGCCGGAATATTGTTTGCAGGCGGGCTGTTATGCGCGCTGTCGGCGCTGCTTTTTTACGCAGGCGGACGTAACCAGCGCCTGTTGGACCGCGCGCTCGACGGCAAGATTGCGCTGGGCGCAGGCTTTATGACGCTGATCGCCGGCACCGCCTTGCTGCTGCGCCATATGGGGAGCGCGTCGGCGATTTTTACCGCCGCGACCATCTTGATGACCTTGTTCAGCCTGTTACCCTTCCTCGTCCTCATCCGCCCCGATGCAGGCGATACCAAAGCGAAAGGAGCGCGCCGCAATGGCTGATGCCGCCCCCCAACTCAGCAGCAAAAACTGGTTCGGCAAAACGAGCGCGGGGGTCATCTTCGGCTTTGTGCTGGCAATTGGCCTGTGCGGGATATTCGCCGCTTACGGCCCCGGTTCGGTCAGTTTTGAATCCGCACAAGGGCAGGTAACGATGTGGCTCACCGCGCCTTTATGGGCGGGGATATTGAGTTTCAGCTTCCTGTTCCGCGACGGCTGGCGCGCCTGGGGCTGGTTAGGCCTTGCAAGCCTCCTTGTCTGGGGCCTCCTTTTCGCAACCGGTTTTGCAGGAGCCAAATGATGCGCAGCGATATAATCCGCATGTATAAGGATGTGCATAGCTGGGTCGGAATCATTAGCGGCCTGTTCCTGTTCATCGCCTTTTACGCCGGTGCGATCACCATGTTCGAGGTGCCGTTGCAACGCTGGGCCTCGCCCCCCTCTCCGGCCATGCCCGGCTATAGTCAGGCGGTCGCACTCGAAGACACGGACAAGCTCGTCGCGGCGGTCATTGCCGAACATCCGGACGCGGCCAAACGCTATACCATCCATGTCAATGTGACGCCCGAAACCCCGGCGCGGATGAGCTGGACCACCGGCCAGCGGGGCGAGCCGGGGCCGACTTATTATGCGAGCTTCGACAAAACAGGCGAGGTCACTGTCACCGAACAAGGCCCGTCTCCGGTCGCCGAATTTGTCGATATATTGCACCAGCAAATCGGCCTGCCGCTCCCGCACGAACCGGCGATGATGCTGATGGGCGCGGTGTGCCTCCTTTACGCGATTGCGCTGGTGTCCGGCACTTTCGTGCTGATCCCCAGCCTTATCAAAGATCTGTTCCTCGTCCGCCTTGGCAAGAATGTGAAGCGGATGTGGTTGGATGTGCATAATGTGCTTGGGCTGTTTTCGCTGCCCTTCCATATCGTCATCGTGCTGACATCTTTGGTGTTCGCGTTTCACGACCAGTTTTACGAAGTGCAAGAAACCGTGTTCGCACGCTCGATTGTGGCGGAGGAGCATCATGACGAGCCCAAAGCAAACGGCCCGCTCATGGCCCCGCATCTCTTGGTCAAGGAAGTGAACCGGCAACTGCCCTCCTTCACCCCCGAAACCTTGCTTTATGCGCAGGACAAAAAGACCAAGGCTTACGGTCTGCGCGTGCAGGGTGTCGACCCGATGCGCGGGCTGCGCGGGCCGACCTTTGGCGTCGGCATTGTCGATCCTTATAGCGGCGCGATTGTCGGCGATGATTATCTGCCGGGCAAGCAGAGCGGCTGGTTTGCCACCGTCTCCAGCTTCTTCTCGCTCCATTTCGGCAATTTCGGCGGCGCGCCGGTGCGCTGGATGTATTTCGCATTGGGATTAGCGGGCGCATTCCTGTTCTACACCGGCAATTTGCTGTGGGTGGAATCGCGCCGCAAGAAAGAGCGTAAGGCGGGGGCGGTCGAACAGACCCGCTCGACCCGCGCGCTCGCCAGCCTCACCATTGGCGTGATGACCGGCAGCATGGCGGGCATCTCGCTCACTATCGCGGCGGCCAAATGGCTGGGCGGCGGCGCGACCGAGGGACAGCATAGCCTCATTTATTATGCGCTGTTCCTTGGCATGACCGCTTGGGCGTTCGTGCGCGGCGCGGCCAAGTCTGCGCCCGAATTGCTGATCCTCACCGCGCTTGCGACGCTCGCCATTCCGGTGACGAGCCTGCTTGGCGAAATCATGGGCGCGTGGAATCATGGCGGTGCGACCTTGCTGGTCGATGGCGTTGCGCTGTTGGGCGCGGCCTTCTTCCTCTATGCCGCCAAACGCGCCCGCACCCGCGCCCTCCACGGTCCGCGCGATAGCGTCTGGTCGGTCAAGGACGGCCAAGCCCCTGCTATCCCGCAAGAGCCGGTCACGGTCTGAGCGGGCGGGGGCTTTAAGGACTTGGCTTAGCGCCGGAAGCTAGGTCCTGACCCTAGAGCGACGGCCCTTGGAATTGCTGCAAAAGGCGGATATTTACCCGCTATATTTTGCAGGAGAGCCAGATGCGATGCAGGCGAAACGCCAAGGGCCGCACGCTTGAAGGACGCGACCTTGAAGCTGGAAGGGCAATGTCGGGCGCGGGCAAGCGATGGGGGGTGGCGGCGAGCCTCCTCCTCCTCGCAGCCTGCCAGACCGGCACGGCGCCTGACCCGGCGCCTGACCTAGCGGGTGAGCGCGGGCAAGGCTATAGCGTCCATTTTCCGGATAATCAGGCTCCCGAAAAGGGCAGCACGCCGCGCCCTGCACCTTTTGTGATGCCCGCCCCGGCATGGGTTGCCGATAGTGCGGACATCCTCTCGCCCGAAACCGAAGCCGCGCTTATTGCGGATCTTCAGGCTTTGGAGCAGCGCACCGGCCACCAGATGGTCGTGGTGACAGTGCCCAGTTTGGGCGGCAAGGACGTGTCCGATGCAGGGCGCGAAATCGGGATATGCTGGCAGGTGGGACGCAAGGACCATGATGACGGCACGGTGCTGCTCGTCGCCCCTGTCGAACGCAAACTCAGGATATCATTGGGCTATGGCCTTGAAGCCTCTATCCCCGATGCGCGCGCAAAAGCGATTATCGACACCGATATTGTCCCGCATTTGCGCAAAAACGCTTATGATGCGGGCATCCAAGCAGGGGTGGCAGCGCTGATCGCAGAACTCGACCGCGTGCCGCGCGATACGCGCAAGGCGTCGGCAGCCGTCAGGTCGCGACACGCTCAAACGCCGGACGCGGGAAACTGTCCGGCGTTTTAGGGGGGAATTAGGAAAGGTTTAAGGCCGCGGCGGTCAGCGCCCCGATTTGCGGAAATAGCGCCCGCTTTTCCGTTTCCCGTCCGACATGGTGTAGGCTTGCCAGTTGGTGACAAGCCCGCGCGGGGTCTTGGTCAGGGTGAGCAAGGGGGTGCCGCGCCGATATAATAATGTGCCATATTGGTTGCGCATCGAACCGTCACCATAGCTATAAAAGCTGATGACAAGGCTCTGCCCGCGAATCCGCGCCGTGCATTTGATATTCTCGTCGGTCATCACCCCCTGCGCCCGCAAGCGGCACCCGCCATTATTGACCGTAAGCCGCGTGGTGATCGAGCCGGTCAGTTCTCCGCGCGGGACCTTTTCCTGCGCAACATATGTGCCATACCAGCCGCGCGCGGCGGCACTGGGCCGCCCTTGCGCGGCGGCAGGGCTGGCGAGCGTCGCGGTGGCTGCGGCCAGCGCAAAACCGGCCGTCAAAGCGCGGGCAAAGGGGCGGGGTAAAGCAGGCTTCAAGGTCAACATAACAGGCTCCTCCTCATTATCGCGGGGCCCACTCCGGCATGGGGGTAAGCGCCGGAAGGAAAAACGGACACCGCGCACGCCGAGACAAGCATAAGCCGGATAACGCCAAGCTGAACAATATGTTAGGCGCAGGTTTAGATTGAAGGGAGCGGGGGAGGGAGGCGGTGCTATATGCACCCTTCCTAGCGAGAGAGGGGCAAAGGGCATAGCCTGTCGGGGGGTTGGTAAATGTCGGACATCCCCAACCCCTCCACACCCGCAATCTCTCTGCGCCTCTGCGCCCCTCCCAATCTCTGCGCGAACCCGCAGCCCTATCGGCCCACGCCACCCCTTCGCGCCTTCGCGCCTTCGCGTGAATCTGCTTCCTGCAGACCCTGTGCAAGGCTGCAAGGCGTTATGGTTTCACGCGAAGGCGCGAAGGGATGTGGGGCTATATGTAACAAGGCCTATAATAACCAAATAGGTAAAAATAGCTTGACACCATAACGCTGATATGGCACAGAAAGTGCATCGTCGGGAAATGCGCGAGTCGCACCTTGTTGGCGGGGCGCTCGGTCAAGCGGATGCCAAATCCGCTCCATCCTGACCATATTTCCCGCCTGCCGCGTCCCTCCCCATCATCATAAAGGATAGTTGCCATGACCATGGTTTATGCGCGCATGTGGCGGTTGCGACCGGCGGGCGCGGTGCTGCGCCGCGCGATGCTGCGGCGGGCGACGCGGTGGGAAAAGCGGTTGCCGCCGTCGATGCGGGCGGCTCCGGCGCGCGATTGTGCCGGTGAGGCCGCTTCTGCCCCCGTCCCCGTGACCACCTCCGCCAGCCACACCCGTCACGCCTCCCCCCGTCAACCTTCCCCCCGCCCGCGCGCCAATGGTCCGGTGTGGAGCGGGCGGCTGCGTCATCATTTTATCAAAGGGCTTGCCGCGACCGGCAATGTCCGCCGCACCGCGCGCACGCTCGGTGTGCATCACACGACTTTTTATGCGCGCCGCAAAGCCGATCCCGGCCTTGCCGTCTTATGGAAACAGGCCATGAAACTCCACATCAATACCGTGATTGACCAGCTCATGTTCCGCGCCGCGTTCGGCTGGGAGGAAGATGTCTGGTATCGCAACGAGCATCTGGGCAAGCGGCGCGTCTATGACCACCGCATGGCGATGCAGCTTGTGCTATTCGTCGATAAACGCGACCGCGAGGACCGCGCCGAAGCGGCCGCCTTGGCCGCCGAAACTGCGCGTATCGCCGAAGCCTCTGGCGGGCGGATCGGGCGGGCTGGCGGAGGGGCTGGCGGGGGCGGCAACGGGGAGAGCGGCGCGGGGGAGGAGGGCATCAGCCCCAACCACGCGCTCATGCTCGACCTCATGCACCGCCACCGCAACCGCCATCCGCAAGAATGGGACGGCGATGTGCATATCCAAAGCGGGTTCGACTTTGGCGACTGGGAAAGCTGGGTAGCAGGCTATGAAGCCCGCCGCCGCAAAGGCGAAGGCCGCGCGCTGGACGACGGGGCGGGGTGACGGGGGGGTGTGGGGCAAATAGTCCCATCCATCCACGTGGCTTCCATACACGCGCTTCCCCTCTGCCCCTCCTTTTTCCTCTGCGCCCTCTGCGTGGAATAAAGGGGCGGCTGTATATCGAGGGCGTGCCGACAATGGATTCACGCGAAGGCGCGGAGGCGCGAAGGGCTTGGGGTGGGTTGAAAGGGCCACGGGTTCACGCAGAGATTAAGGAGGACCGCAGAGGCGCAGTGAGGGAGGGCTGTGGGGTCGGGTCCGCTATATCGCCTGCTCCTTTTCAGCGGGATTGCGGCTTATCAGGAATAAATTTGCTGGCAGGCCACAGTAAGTCAGGGCCCTTATGCCGAGGGAGAAGAAGCCATAGCGGAACCTTAATCTCGTGGCCTCACCCACGCGCGATCCCTTAGCGTCCTCCCTTCCTCTCACGTCTCTGCGTGCACCCAAATCCTCCCCTCAAAAGGGGAGGTGGCATTTGCGTAGCAAATGACGGAGGGGTGATGTCCTATCGAGAGGGTGATACCCCTCCGTCACGTGCTTGCGCGCGCGCCACCTCCTCTTGGCAGGGGAGGATTATGAGGAATTCCGCTCTGACGCCTTTCCGGAAACGCCCTAAGCCTTCCCCAAACCGGACCGCAGCGCCCCTATCTCCGCGCCTTCGCGTCTCCGCGCGAACCTTCAAAATGACGCCACAAAAAAATCACCCCGGCAAAAGTGCCAAGTCACACCCCCGCCGCACTTACCCAGCCGGACCTACCCCGCCGGACTATGCTCTTCTTTACCGGGCCTTTCCTTGTTCGCCAGTGCGAGCATGGTTGCCAGTTGGAACGCGACGAGGACCGCGCCGATGGCGATTGCGTAGACCCCGTCCGGCCCCAGAAACCAGGCGGTGAATCCGGTCAGCGCGACAAGGAAAAGCAGGCCGGGGAGGAGGTCTTGCCAGCGGTCGATATGGCCGCGGCGGCGGTTGGGATTGCGCAGTTGGCGGCCGATGGCAAGGCTGTTGACGCCTTGCAGCCCCAGCACCACTATGCCGCCGACCGCCAGCGCGAATTGCGGGATGGTGAGCGCATAATCGGGCGCATGGCCGAGCGCATAAAATTGCGCCATCGCGCCGATACCGATCAGCGTCAGCACGACCATTTGCGTGCGGTGGATCCAGCGCGCGCGGGTGCGGCAAATATCCTGCGCTTCGGCGTCGGCGCCGCACGCCGCGTCTCCGGTCGGATCGCGCGCAAGGCAGAGCGCCATCGCGCCCAGCACCAGCCCCGTCACCACCAGCGCCGCAAGCATATCGCGCGCGGCAATGATCCGGAAAATCAGGCCGCAAAAGAAGAGGACCGGCACCAAGGCGGTGAGGCTCAACGTCCAGCGCCCGCGAAAATGGCGCGCGGTATAGGCCGCATCATCGCGCCAGCCGACAAAGGCCTGACCGATCGCGGCGGCGATACTGACGATGAATAGCGCGAAAGGCGCTTGCGGCGCACTGGCCGCCACACCCGGAACAAAGCTCAGGGCAAAGGCGATGATCATCACCGCGATTAAAATCTGGCGCATACGGTGCGCCGGTCCGGTCGCTGGCATCGGGGCCAGCCCAGCCGTCATTTCTCCCATAATTCAGGGAGTTTGTCATAAGGCGGGCGATTATGCAAGGGGCGTCCTGTCCGGACAAAAATGCCCCCGCGCACGCCGTGGACGCAGGTGCGGTAAGCGGTTGATGCGGGGGCGCTTGCATGGGGTGTGCGGGGGTGGCGGATAGGTCGGGTTGCATGGGTGGGTGACGGGTTTGGCGGGGGTGTGACTTGGCGCTGTTGGTGGGGTGATTCTTCGGACGTGTCTTTTAGTAGGTTCGCGCGGAGGCGCGAAGGCGCGGAGATTGGGTTCGCTGTGGTCCGGTGAGGGCGTACAGAGTTCCCGTGAGGGCGTTAGAGCGGCATTCCAAAAATCCTCCCCTCAAAAGGGGAGGTGGCATTTGCGTCAGCAAATGGCGGAGGGGTGACACCCTATCGAGAGCCGGACACCCCTCCGTCACGACCTCCGGTCGCGCCACCTCCCCTTCACAGGGGAGGATTATGAACCGCGCGGGCCGTTGCCCCAACGTAGGTCGCTCCACCTTTCTTATCAGGGGAGGATTAAGCGGCTCACGCAGAGGCGCAGAGGAAGGGAGGGCGCAGAGGGTGGTGTTTGCGTGGACGGGCGCGGGTTATGTCGTCGGATATTTTGCTTTCCCCTTCGGGCGAAGCGGGCCTTCAGAGCGAATGGCGCTGCATGCGGTGCAGCGCGCATGACATCAATTTAACCCTGCTCGCTTATCTGTTGGGCAAAGGCAGGTAATGATGAATGATGCAGAAGATGGACGCTGAGCGTTTGAGCCTCCGTCTGGGCCTGCCGGGTAAAGCCTGTCGGCGCGACCACGCAAGCAATATTGCCATTATATAATCTGACAGCAGCATTGATTTCCTGTACTGCTTTATTCCCTACAGGTTGAGAATAGCGTTTGCATTGGACAACCATCCGCCATTGATCCTTCTCGGCAATAAAATCGGCCCCACCGTCTCGCGTGGCCGGTGTCATTTTTATAACCCATCCGGCTTCGTGCAGGATGGCAGCGCAATGCCGTTCATATTCCATCGGCGTCAGCGTCGCTGCATCCACACAAGCCAGCGGATTCGCTTGCCGGTGCGCCTCAACCAGAGCAACGGTTTTTGCGTGCACAAGATGAGCGGCTTGCTGTCCTGAAGAAGTAAGCCGCCATTTCGTAAAATGCTGAATTTCGGGCACGACATTGTTTTTGAGGAAGATATTGATCTTTTCCTGCCATTTTGCATCGTCGATATTGCCGAATAAATCTTCGCGCCGCGATTGGTGGAAATAGGAGATAAGCGCATTTTCATGGGCTGCGATCGCGCAAATCAGTCTTTCATGCAGCATCTCGCTTTTTTTGCGCTTCCGCATTTGATGCCAGAAAAACCAAATCACCGGAACGATTAGAAGCGCGAGTAGAACCGGAAGCAATTTTTCAATATTGCCAAGGATAAGGCCAAAAGCGCAAAACCCGGCAAGGGGTATGGCAATCTTTTCGACGCCATCCAAAGGCCCATTCTTCTGTTTGCGATTTGTGGTCATATTTCCTCCGTCGCGGTCTTGGTAAGCGGCAAAAGTTAATATGCTGATAGGGGCAGGGATTTTTAATCCGCTTGAAAGAAATAGGGAAAAGTGAGCGAAAACGCGGTGGCGTTCAAAGTGATGCCATGCGCTTTGCTGCTGGCGGCGCTCCCTGCATTTTATGATTTTCTCTGCCCATCCGCATGAGCCCCTAACCCTTCTTCCCCCCACATAAAGGAATCCGTTCCATGCCGCGTCTACCCCATGATCCGCGTCCGAGTTTTCTGGATGCCAAGGTCGAGCCTCAAGATATTGCGACCGCGCTTGCCTATGCGCTGGACGCAGCGCCCGACGAGGCGGCGGCGGTGCTGGGCAGTTGGGCAATGACCGCGCGGCGCTCGCAAATTCCGCACCGGCGCAACTGGGATGTGTGGGTGATGATGGCGGGTCGCGGCTTTGGCAAGACGCGCGCCGGGGCCGAATGGGTGCGCCAGCTTGTCGGCGACCCCCATCATCGCGGGCCCAAAAGCCATATGCGGATCGCACTTGTTGCCGCCAGCCTTCACGAAGCGCGCAGCGTCATGGTCGAAGGGGAAAGCGGGCTGCTCGCCCTTTATGCCGCGCATCCCGACGATGCGCCGACCTGGGAGCCTAGCCTGCGCCAGCTCAGCTGGCCCAATGGCGCACGTGCTTTCATTTATGGCGCGGCAGAGCCCGATGCGCTGCGCGGGCCGCAACATCATTATGCGTGGTGCGACGAAATTGCCAAATGGCCGCATGGCAAGCGGGCGTGGATGAATTTACGGCTGGGGTTGCGGCTGGGCCTGCGCCCGCGCGTGCTGGCGACCACCACGCCGCGCTATTGCACATTGGTCAGCGATCTGGTGCGCGATGCCGATAACAAGGCTTCGGTGATTATCAGCAGCGGTCGGATGGACGATAACCGGACCTGCTTGCCGGTGTCGGCCCGCACCGCGCTGCGCGACGATTATGGCGATAGCCGGATCGGGCGGCAGGAGCTGGATGGCGAGCTGTTGGAGGGCGCGGACAATGCGCTGTGGACGCCCGCTTTGTTGCAAGCGGCGCGCGCGCGCTATGATCCGGGCTTGCCTTGGCGGCGGGTGGTGATCGGGGTCGACCCGGCGACGACAGGCAATGGCGATGCGTGCGGGATTATTGTCGCCGCGCTGCTTGATCCGGCAAGTGATGACGGGGACGCGCTGCAAGGCGGGGACAGCCGCTATGGCGCGCCGCCGGGCCTGTTACCGGGCCTGTTACCGGCTATTTCGCCGCATCCTTGCCGCGCGGTCATCCTGTCCGATGAAAGTGTGGGCCACACCGGGCCGAGCGGCTGGGCCGCGCGCGTCAATAGCGCCGCGCAAAAATGGGGCGCGGGACTGGTCATCGCCGAAAGCAACCAGGGCGGCGAGATGGTGCGCAAGGTGCTGGAAGCGGCAGGCTGCTCCATCCCCATCCGCCTCACCCACGCGCATAAAAGCAAGACCGCGCGCGCCGAACCGGTGTCGGTCTGGTATGAAACCGGCCGCATCGCCCATGCCGACCTCTTCCCCGAACTGGAAGCCCAAATGTGCGGGCTTACCATGACGCAAGGCTATATCGGCCCCGGCACATCCCCCGACCGCGCCGACGCCCTCGTCTATGCGCTGACCGCTTTATTGAGCGACGGTATGGCGTCAGGCCCGAGGGTGCTGGGGTGGGGGTGAAGGGGCCGCGGATTGTTGTCGCACGGCCCCTTGTTTGCGGCTTATCGCTTATAGGAAAGGCGTGCTGCTGTGGCCTCCCTTATGGTAAGAATGGCACCATCTTCCGTGTGCCACTCGCCCTTGTCTGCCGGATAAAAAACGGTGTTTACCGGCACAGCGGGAGGAGGCGCAGCAAGATTTGATGCGACGAAAATGACATATTGTGCGCGATGGTCGGCGTGGCGCATTTGTGTATATTCGTTCGGCGTCAATTCGCAAATTCCGAACGGCCCCGACAGGCCTTTAACTTCAACTTTCCATTGCACCTTTCTGTTAATCAAGACTTCCAGATCCCATCCCACAGCATCCCGTTCGACCGATACGATTTTGCAACGGGGGTAGATGGCCTTAAAATGTGCAGCGGCCGATTTAACGGCTTTCTCCTCGATAATCTTGCGGGCTTCCGGGTCCATATTGCGTGGTGATTTTCCGCTACCGGATTTATTCTTTTTGGCGTTCGCCATGCGCGCATCATAATTGTCGATATAGCGGATGACTTTTTTGTCGACGGCAGGGGCACCATACCATGTCGGCTTTTGGCCGAATCCTGCACCGGGCTTTTGGCGGCTGCTCATGATTTGGAAGCTGCGTGCATCTTCGGGAATACAATAGGCGTCCTTGTAGGCACAGGTTGCAGCATGATAGACACGAGATCCGTTTATCGTGAATTCGCCTTGGCGACAGTGGCGGTAAACGGTTGCGTTGCGATACCATCCGACAATTTGCGTGACATTGGATTTCGGATGGCGCGCAATCCAGACGACAAGCACATTGTCGATTTTTTCGTCTGACGGCTTCGCGCCCAGCCTTTTGATATTTACGGCATCATCAGTGCCGGGAGGGCGATATCCCTGAGCCTTATTATCTGACGTTTTTTTAAAGTTCGACGCTTCATGCCCATGCTTTTTGTCGGCGAGATAGCCGTGCGCGCCCAACGTCGGATCATCTGCAGCCGGGCCGTTATAAAATTTCATCCAGCCAATATTGAAATAAATAATCTTCTGCATCTGTTACGCCCCCTTTTTTGCGAATTCTACATATGTGTTAATGTCCGCATATTATTTTTATTTCAACAAAAATAACATCTTATGTCCATATCGGGTGAAAAGGATTTGCGGTGTGGAATTGGTGCAAAAATAGAAGAAGAGAGAGAATGAGCTTGGTGATGCGTGCGTGCGGATAATTTTCGTGGTCTGTGCAGCCTGCGCAGCCGGTAGCGGGACAGCGCGTTATAGGTTAAAATAACCAAAAAGGTTATTTTAACCTTGACAAATTAACCTTGTTCTCTTATATCAGGGGAACATTCAGACATGGTGATTCCGTGGGTCGGGGCAGTTTTGTGGCTGCCGTCGGGGGCGGGCTTTATCCTTATGTCCGGCTTTTTCTGCTGTGCCGCTTTGGGGTGGCGCAGGGGAGGGGCGGGCAGCGGGGTGTCGGCCTGTGCCTTTGACCGGTTCCGGTCCTGAACGGCCTGTATCAGGCGGGCCGTGGGCGCGCCTTTTTGCGCGCCGCGACGGGCGGGGAGCGGCGAGTATCAAAATGTCCGGATGTATTGTCCGGACCATGCCGTCTGTCCGCGACCCCCGTGGGGGCGGGCGTCATGGTCGCTTACGCTTCGATGGAGAAACGCATGAGTACTCCCGTAACATCTACCTATAATTTCGCCAATGCGACCGGGCCTTTTGCGCCGGTGCAGAGCAATGGCGGTGCGACCGGCACGTCGCTTGCCATTGTCGGTTCAGGGGCGAGCTATTCGGCGGGGCGCTTGTCCTTGCCGGTCAATTGTTATCTTGATGGCGGCAATGTCGGCATCAATCTGCCGACCAGTTCCGACCTAGCTTTGACGCAGACTCCTGCGTCGATGACGCTGGAATGGACCGGTATCCTTCCGGCGGACGATGCGCCGCTGGTCAGCCTTCAGGAATGGAACAAGGCGAGCATGAATTTATGCGCGCACTGGCAACCGGGCCGCGTGCGCATCTATGTCGAACGCGAAGGCTCGCCGTTGGAAATGATCGAAAGCATTAGCGGCTATTCGATGACCAGCGAAGAAGTGGTCGGCGTGCGCTATGACGATAATCCCGGCGGCGCGGGCGGCACGATTACCTTCCTGCGTAACGGTGCGCCGTTCGGCCCTGTGCAAAATCTGGCCTATAAGGCACGGGTGACGCCGCAATGCCAGTTCCAGTGCAACGCATCATTGGGCAATACGTCCGATTCCGCGCTGCAACAGGTTAAAAGCATCGCGCTGACCGTCAAGGAAACACAGGATGGCGGCACCGGTGGTCCGGATGACCTCACCGTTTATGGCGATCCCGGCACGCGCTTTCCGCTCGACATTGATATGCAGGGCGCAAGCGGCAATTATACGCTGTCGGTGCCTTCCGGGCTGTCGCTGGTCAAGCGCGTGGTAACGCCGACCCCGACCGACAAGTCGAGTAGCTATGTGCTGGACAGCAATAGCAGCAGCTTTACCCCCGTGCAGACCAATGGCGGTGTGACCGCCAACAGCTTGACGGTCGTGGGAACGGGCACAAGCTATTCGGGCGGTTATTTCAACCTGCCTGCCGGTACATATCTGTCCGCTGGTGCCGCCGGGATTGCGCTTCCCACCACCAATGATCCTGCAACCACCCAGACCCCGCTTTCCTTTACGTTGGAATATACCGGCATCGTTCCGGTGGGGAGCGCGGTGCTGGTGTCGCTTTATGATTATAATAAAGCCTGCTTCCAGTTGAACACGCATTGGCAAGCCGGGCGGGTTTCGGTCAATATCGACCGTGGCACCACCAATATCACGCTGCTCAGCGATACCGGCCTTTCCAATAGCGCGGAAGAACGGATCGGCGTGCGTTATGATGATGATGTGGCGGGACCGGGCGGCACGGTTACGTTCCTGCGCAATGGTGTGCCTTTTGGCGCGCCGCAGTCCATCGGCTTCAAGCTGCGCATGACACCGGCGGCGGAATTGCAGTGCAATGCGTCGATCGGCAACACGTCCAACGCGCAAAATCTGCAAGTGAAGTCGGTGCGCGTGACGCTCAATGAAATTGTCGGCGTGGAATCCTTTGTGCCGGTCACATCGGGCACGGTGAGCGCGGCGGATATTGAAGAGCTTTATGTCGATGCGCTTGCGGTCGGCACGGCACAACCGCCCCGCACTATCAGCTATACCCCCGCAGGCGGCGGCACGGCTTCGACCGTCACGGTCATTGTCGGTCCGCTCGATATTGCAGCCGGTGTCGCCTATCGCGCGGTGCTGGAGGATTGGTCCAGCGGTGCGGCGGTAAGCCATGCCAATATGCTGGTGATGACGCGCCCGGCGCGCCAGAATTGCCAGTTCGAAGACAGCGTGCTTGGCGCCAACCAACCGCGCTGGATGGAATGTCTGCCGCAAGGCGCGGTGCCGGTCATTGGCGGTATCGCTTATTATTGCGAAGCGGTGCGGATGGACGATTATGTCCAGTTCCAGTTCGGCTATGACTGGACGGCGGCGGAAATGCCGAGCAATCCGTTCGGCGATCCGTCGGGCAAGGAAAGCTATATGGTGCCCCATAAATGGCGCATCGAGGACAAGAATGGCGTGCTGCTCGGCATGATCGAACGTCCTGATGGCGGTCCGCTCAACGGCACCGATGTTCCGGGTATTTTTGAAGGCAGTTATGATGGCCGGGACGTTCCGATCACCAATGCGACCGACAAATGGTATCCGCGCGGCACCGTGCGTTCGGGGATTATCTGGCGGTCGAAAGCGCCCGATGCTTATGACCAGACATTTATCAACACGCATCTGCCGCGTTATGATGTGACCATCGGCTATGCGTCGCACCTTGGCTATTCGGTCAATGGCGGGGATATGCGTCTGGGTGGCGCAGGCCAGCTTAACGGCTTTGCCAATTGTCGCTCCATGCCGTACGAACCGACCGATTATGCCACGCTGCAAACCCAAGTCGGTGTGACCTCGGATCCGTGGAAGGGCCTTTATCATTCCGATGCGTTGATGCCCAATGCTGCGGTGTGGCTCAAATATACGCCGTTCAACCAGTCGGGCCGGTCGCCGGTTACGGGGCCGGGCGGTGCGCGCGATGACCGTGCGGCCTTCCCCGAACCGGTGGGGCAATATATGTATGATGTCGCCGCAACCCGTCCGCATGACGGCCGCCCTTGGGCGACCATCGCGCTGGATTATATGACGGCTTATGCCAGCGATCCTTACCACGCTTTTGAAGGCGGGCGCTGTGTGCCGGTGTTCAAGGGGGTTCATGCCAATCGCGATGCGGGTCTGCGCAACCATTATTACGGCTATGGCGAAGCATCGCGTCCGGCCAACCGGAGCTGGTATATCGAAGGCGGTCGTCCTTACGAGTTTGCCGACGGTTACAGCCCGCTCACCTGCAAGGTGCCGCGTGGCGGTTCGGCGGCGCGCAAGCCCTATTTCGGCACCAACCAGATCGACCTGCTCCACGCGCACCAATTCCCGCACTGGGGGTCGTTGCTGTGGAAAACCCCGGAATTTGCGTTCCTCGGCCATCGCTTCAGCGATCAGGCGCGTCTGTATGAAAATATCATCCTCAATTCCGGAAACGGGTATCCGGGGATGTTTGCCGAACGCTCGGCGGCGTGGCAGTTCCTCCACCGCGTGATGTGCTGGAAAACCGGGTCGAAAAATTCGGACCGTTTGTACAGCCGTGCCGAAACGCTGGATTTTGTCGTCAAGGATTTCGAAGCCTTTAGTGACCGTTTCAAAACGAGCACGCCCGGCTTTGACAATCCGCCTGCGAATATCATGACGAACGGGCAAATTGATCAGGCGCTTGCGATCTATGCTGCGACCCACCGTTTCGGTCCCTGTGTCGGGGGTGATAATGATTCGATTGCCCAGCATGATTTCTACATCGGTTACTGGCTGACCGCTTTGGCGATCGGCGAACGGTTGGGCTTTAATGCGGCGGTCCGGGCAGCGTCTGCCAAAGCAGGCGCGGTCATCGACTGGCTCATCGCCCAGCACCGCAAGCGCATTGTCGGGCGCATCAATGATGCTGCGCGCGCCAATACGGGCAGCACGGTGGAATATTATTTCATCCTGTGGAGCGGAAGCGCGCTGGCATCGTCGGGCGGAAATGTCGCCGCATTGCCGCAAAATTATGCGGATGTGGAGATTCAGAACGGCACTGTCGCAAGCTGGGATATTTTCACCACCGGCGGCGCGACCTACACCAAAGACGGGCAGGCGATGGACCAGATTATTGCAGGACCGTCCATCCTGCGTGCGCAACTGGGACAAAGCGGCAGCGACCTTGCGAATGCCGAGGCCAGCGCGACTGGTTGGCGTAACCAGAAAAAGACCGAGCAGGAAGCGCTGGGCGCTTTTGGTGCGGGTTCGACCTGGTTCCGCTATCTGCAAGCGGCGAATAACCCGGCCATTTCATAAGGCCGTGCGTAAATATTGGCCCGTTTTGCAAAAAACGGGTCGATATTTTGCCTAATCACTTATTAAGAGAGGCGGGCTATACGGTCCGCCTCTTTCTTTTTTCAAAGGGCAACCGGACCAGCATGGCCGGGATGGGAGCTTTGCCGATATGACATTCCGTTTGTTCCTGCTCATTGTCGCAAGTGTCAGCCTGTCCGCGCTGGCGCAACTGGCGCTGAAAATCGGCACAAGCGCGGCGAAAAGCGGCGCATCGGGGGCGGCCTCTGCCTCTGCTTCTGGCGCGGGTCTTGGCGGCGAAATGGGCGCGCTGCTCCAATCGCCGATGGTATATGTCGGGCTGGGGCTTTACGGGTTCGGGGCGCTGTTATGGCTGTTCGTGCTGGGCCGCGCGCCTTTGTCGCTGGCTTATCCTTTTGTCGGCATGGGTTTCATCCTGACTATGGCGGCGGGCAGCTTATATCTGGGCGAACATTTGAGCGCGGGGCGTTTGATCGGCACATTGCTGATCGCTGCCGGATGCGTTCTGGTGGCGCGGTCGGCATGACGCTTTTGCCCCCTCGCGGGCGCGTGACGGCGCTTCTTATCCTGCTCGCGCTCATTGTGCGGGTGGCGGCGATACTGGTGCTGGACCAACCGCTCGAAAGTGATGGCCTTGCCTATTTCACCATGGCGCAAGGCTGGGTCGCGCGTGGTGAATGGGCCGATATTTACGGCCAGCACGCTTTTTACAGCGCAGGCTATCCGATGCTGCTCGTGCCTTTTTTCGCGCTGTTCGGGGCGAGCGTCGGCGTGGTGTTGGCGGTCAATTTGCTCTTATGTGCGCTCACCGTCTGGCTGCTGGTGCGGCTGGGGGAGAGGCTGACCGGCACGCCGCGCGCTGGCTGGTTGGCGGCGGGCGTTTATGCGCTGTGGCTTCCGGCCATCTGGAATGCGACGATGGTGGCAAAGGAAAATCTGTCGACGCCGCTCCTGTTGGGCATGACGCTCGCGGCGCTCGCGATTGCGCGCGGGGAGAGGCCGATGCGCCATGCAGCGATTGCGGGGCTGTTGTGGGGCGCAGGATTGCTGGTAGGCGGCTCTTCGCTTTTGCTGTGCGCAGGCGTAGCGGTCGCGCTCTTATGGCTATGGTATCGCAAAAATGCGGGGCTGGCCTTGAAAAGCGGGCTGTTGTTCAGCCTTGCCGCCCTACTCATCCTGTCGCCCTGGCTTTATGCGACGCAGCAGATGGTCGGAAAAGCGGTGCTGACAACCAATGGTGCGTTCAACCTCTATCTCGGCAATAATCCGGCTGCGACCGGCAAATTTATAAGCATTGCCGATACGCCGTTGGGCGAAGGCTGGAATGAAACGCGCGTGGCTTTGGGCGAAGTCCGCAATGCCGAAAGGTTACAGGCGGCGGCGCGCGAATGGATTACTGCCCATCCGGTAGAGGCGGGTAAACTTGCGATTGCCAAGCTTGGCTATTTTTGGGAGCCGAATATGCCCGACGCTGCCGATTTCGCTGCGTCCAAAGCGGTCGCGAGCATCCGGCTGGTTGATATTGTCCAATATGCGTTCATCCTTCTGTTCGCATGTGCCGGTTTTGCCGGACGGACTATCGCGCGTGCCGACAAGACGGTCATCGCCGCAATGGTTGCCGGCTTCTGGCTTATCCATGCCGCGGCTTATATCATCATGCGCTACCGCGATCCGGTGATGCCCTTGCTGATCGTGATGGCGGGCGCTGCGCTGGCGCAAGGCTGGCAGCGTTTCGATGCGCGCCGCGCGCATAAGGGGGCCGGATTTGCAACATTATCGAGCGTAGGATCGGGCGCCGGATCTGGCGCAGGGCGGAACTGACGATTATGGCTCAACAGGATAATATCGCACCCCAACAGGGCAGCGGCACGGGTTCTCCGCTGTCGCCCCAGTCTCAGCAGTCTCAGCCTCCGGTGCCGCTATTCGTCGATGTGGACGGAACGCTCACCCGCGCGGATATTTCGCTCGAAAGCTTTGTGCGGCTGGCCAAAGCGGGGCTGGGACCGTTGCTGTTGTTGATTTTATGGCTGTTCAAGGGCCGCGCGGTTGCCAAAACCATGGCCGCGCGCCGCGCGCCGGTCGAACCGGAACATCTGCCCTATCGCGACGAGGTGCTGGCCTTGATGGCCGATGCCAAAGCCGAAGGGCGGCCTGTTATTCTGGCGAGCGCGAGCCACCATCGCAATATTGTCCGCATCGCGCGCCATTTGGGCCTTGATGAAGCGGTTATCGCCACGCGCGGGCGAGACAATATCAAAGGGCGCGCCAAGCTGGCGATGATCCGCCGCCGCATCGGGGAAGGACAGGCGTTCGATTATGCGGGCGACAGCCGCGCCGATACCAGCCTGTGGCGCGCCGCGCGGCGTGGCTGGTCGGCTGGCTATATCCCGCCGCGGTCGGGCGAAGCGCCGCAGGTCGAACGGCTGGGGCCGCCGCGTCGTTCCTTTGCGCGCTCTTTCCTGAAAGCGATGCGCCCGCACCAATGGGCGAAAAATGCGCTGGTGCTGGTGCCTGCCATTACATCGGGGCAATTTACCGATCCGCGCGTGCTGCTGGTGTCGGTGCTGGCGGCGGTGGCCATGTCGCTCATCGCTTCGTCCATCTATCTTATCAACGACCTGCTCGACATCGATTCCGATCGCGCCCATCGCACCAAATGGAAACGCCCCATCGCGCATGGCGATGTGAGCGTGCCTGCGGCGGTGGTCGGGGCGGTCCTGTTAGCGGTGGCGGGGCTGGTCGGCGGCTGGATGACAGGCGGTGCGCCGCTCGTTTTCTGGCTCGGTGTCTATATGGCGATTACCACCGCTTATTCTTTCCGTCTGAAAGCGGTGATGGTGGGCGATGCGATTATTCTGGCGGCGCTTTATACCATCCGCATCTGGATTGGCAGCGTGGCGATTGCTGTGCCGTTGAGCTTCTGGCTATTGTTATTTTCGGTCTTCCTGTTCCTCAGCCTTGCCTATCTCAAACGCTATATCGAAATGCGCGATGCGGTGGAATCGCACCGTTTGCTGAGCGGACGCGGCTATGTCGGCGGCGACCTTGATGTGGTGATGACGTCGGGTGTGTCGGCGGGGATGGTGTCGATTCTCGTGTTGGCGCTGTTCGCACATGATCCGGCGACGGTGGCGCAATATGCGGCGCCGGACTTGCTCTGGCTATTATGTTTGCCGTTGCTTTATTGGCTCAACCGCATCTGGATGATGGCGCGACGCGGGGAAGTGGACGGGGACCCGGTATCCTTTGCCATCAAGGACCGCCGCAGCCTCTTCATCGGCATCATCATGGCCGCTATTTTCCTTGCAGCGCGGATAGGTTGGGCGTGGTGAGGGCGGCTTTCTTTGCCGCGCTCCTCTGCAAAGCCACCGCCCCTGTGGCGCTTCATGCGGGGCATATCAGCATTACAAATATGTGAGAATATGAAGGCAAATTTGTGACATAATTGCCACGACCACTTGAAAATCCGGCGAAAAATAGCGGTTTCCCTTTACGAAGCGGATGGCCGTTGCAATGACGGCCCCAGACAGGGGGCGTCATATGCGGCTAAGATTCGCCTCCTTTGTGACGCCCCTTTCTATCTATAAGATAAAAAAGGGAAATTGACCGTGACAAGAATTTCAGCGTTCAAATCGACCTGCGCCAGTGCGGTGTTGGGCCTCGCGCTCGTCTCCGCACCTGCTTTTGCGCAGGACGTGACGGAGACAGTGGACAGCACGAGCGCGGACACTGCGCCGGCACAGGAAGAAGCGATTATCGTAACGGGTTCGCGTATCGCGCGTCCCGAACTGGCATCGCCCAACCCCGTGCAGATTATGAGCGCACAGAATATCCAGCAAACGGGTAATGTGAACCTCACGGATTTCCTTGTCGAAAGTCCGGCGCTGCTCGGCTCGACCACCAATATCAACGTCGCAGGCACCAACCTGTCAAGTTCGCAGATGGTCGGCGTCAATACGCTTAACCTGCGTAACCTTGGGTCAAGCCGCACCCTGGTGCTGGTCGATGGCCGTCGCCATGTTGCCGGTGTTCCGGGCAATGCTGCGGTCGATATCAACACCATCCCGACCGATCTGGTCGAGCGCGTGGACGTGCTGACCGGCGGCGCGTCGGCTATTTATGGTGCGGACGGCGTTTCGGGCGTGGTCAACTTCATCATGAAAAAGGATTATGAAGGGCTGAACCTGCGTGGCCAATATGGCATTTCGCAGCGTGGTGATGCGGGCGACCGCTATATTGCGGCGACCTTCGGCAAAAATTTCGCCGATGGACGTGGTAACATCACTTTGTCCTATGAATTTAACGAAAGCGATCGCTTCCGTCAGACAGAACGTCTGAATTATGGCCGCACGGGGCCTTCCTATGCGTTCATCCGCAACAATCAGGATTTCCCGGATGATCCGAATGTGCCCGACCGCGTCCTTTATACCAACCTCACCTGGGCGGATAGCTGGATGGGCGGCGCAATCGACCTTGATTTCGATTATTCGCCCGACTTTACCGGTGAAGGCGGCGTTTATGACCATGGCATCGCGCTTCCCGGCGGCGGTGGCCTTGCGATTGGCGGCACCAACACCCCGCGCGAAATCTATTATGGCGACTATACGCCTTATTCGCGTCGCCATATCGCCAACATCATGGCGCGCTATGAAGTCAGCCCTGCGCTCGAACTTTATGCAGAAGGCAAATATGTGCGCTCGAAAGCCGACACTTTCGGTCAGCCTTCCTATGACTTTTTCACGGAATTGCTTCCCGGAAACCCGTATCTGATCGAACGCTTCGGGGCGGCAGGTGCCAATGGCGCCTTGTTCAGCCGCGACAATTTCGACTTTGGCGTGCGCCAATATGAAATGCAGCGCGAATTGTGGCGCACCGTTGTCGGCGCGCGCGGCGACATCGGCTCGAACCTGAAATATGACATTTCCTATGTCTTCGGCCAGTCGACCCAAAAAGCGACCGATTATAATGCGCGTGTCACCGACCGTTATTATGCGGCGATTGACGCGGTGCGGGATGCCAATGGCAATATCACCTGCCGCATCAACCTGCCGGGCGAAACCGATATTTACGGCTATAATGACGGCGGCCTGCCGACATTCAACGGCCCGCCGGTGACGTTCAAGCCGGGCGAATGTGTGCCGCTCAACATTTTGGGCAATGGCACGCCGAGCCGCGAAGCTTTGGACTTCATCACGGTTGACCATCGCGACTGGGCGCGCGTGCGCCAGCATGTCGTTTCGGCCTCGTTGTCGGGCGATACCGGCTCCTTCTTCAATCTGCCCGGTGGTCCGGTCGGCTTTGCGGTCGGTGCGGAATATCGCAAGGAAAGCAGCCACACCATTCCGTCCGAATTCACCCAGAATGGCTGGATTATGGACAGCTCGCAATCTGCTCCCGAAAAGGGCAGCTTCGACGTCAAGGAAATATTCGGCGAAATCAACCTGCCCATCCTCAAGGATGTACCGTTCGCGCATATCCTGTCGGTCGGCGGCGCGGTGCGTCTGTCGGATTATTCGACCATCGGCACCACGACCACGTGGAAAGTGGACGGCACTTGGGCTCCGGTCCGCGACATCATGTTCCGCGGCACCTATTCGCAAGCCGTCCGCGCGCCGAACATTACCGAATTGTTCGCGGCAACGTCGGGCACCTATGACTGGATTACCGACCCGTGCGGCGTCGATCGTCTGGGCGAAGGCACCGAATATCGTCAGGCCAATTGCGCCACGGCGCTGAACGCGCTCGGCATTGATCCGACCACGTTCAACCCGGCCACCGACCCGACCTCGCCTGCCAATAGCAGCCTGCTCGGCACGGTCGGCGGCAACCGCAACCTGAAAGAGGAAACCGCGAAAACCTGGACCGCAGGCGTTGTGCTGCGCCCCGGCTTCGCGCCCGGCCTGTCGATTACGGCGGACTGGTATGATATCCGTTTGAAAAAGGCGATCCAATATTCGACCGCCCAAGATATTGTCGACCTGTGTTATGACCAGCCGACCCTCGACAATGCCTATTGCTCGCTTATCTCGCGTGGCGGGCCAAAGGGGTATATCAACGATTATACCGTGATCCCCCAGAATGTCGCCTCGTTCAAAACCTCCGGTCTGGACGTTGCGGTCAATTACAGCTTTGAACCGTTCGACAATGCGGGCAAGTTCAATGTGCGTCTGGCGGGCAACTATCTTAAGTCGCTCTCCTTCGTGCCGAGCCTTGGGGCGGACCCGGAAAATGAAATGTATTCGGCAGCCTATCCGGCTCCCAAATATAGCGGTACGTTCGATATCGGTTGGACCAAGGGCGCGCTCACGCTGAACTATGGCATTGACTGGTTCTCCAAGACCCGCCGCGTCAGCCGTGAATCGCAAGAAGCCAACCCCGATTATATCGAACCCGGCTATTTCTGGTATCGCAACAAGTTCAACCAGCGCCTTTATGCCAACGTCAATGTCGATGACCGGTTCGACGTTTATGCGGGCATCAACAACCTGTTTGACCGCAAGCCGGACGTGGGCGCCACCGCCTACCCGATCAGCGCAGAAGGCCGCGCCTTCTACATCGGCGTCAAAGCCAAGGTGTTTTAATCACCCCTGCATTGGCGCTAGCGTCAATCAGGACAGAGCGAACAGAAAAGGGCGGCCGCGGTGCCGCCCTTTTTTATGCGCGTGTGTGGAAGCGTGCGCTTTTGGGGGCTGGCCTTGGCGGCGCAATCCGGCTTAAATATCCACGCGTTACGGCGGGAGACTATTTATGGCGGACTTCATTTATGGCGGATAATAGCGGCGATCATGCGTGGGACCGGGTGCCGATTGATGCGCAAAGTGCCGATGCGCCGCTTTCCTCTTCGGCGATTTTTCTGGTGGTGACGGTGCCGGATAGCCCGCAAGCGGTGGTGACGGTGCGCAATACGCTGGGTGCGATCGATGACTTGGTCAAAAATGTCGCCTTCCGCGATCTGGACGCGCGGCTTTCCTGTGTGGTCGGCATCGGCAGCGATTTTTGGGACCGGCTGAAGCTTCCCAAAAAGCCCAAGGAGCTGAAACCTTTTACGGCCATCAAGGGCGCGGCGCATGATGCGCCTTCGACGCCGGGTGACCTGCTCTTCCATATCCGCGCCGAGCGGTATGATTTCTGTTTCGAATTTGAACGCATCCTGCTCGATACGCTCGGCGATGCGGTGAACCTCGTCGATGAAGTGACGGGCTTCCGCTATTTCGACGCGCGCGACCTGCTCGGCTTTGTCGATGGCACCGCCAATCCGGTCGGCCCCGACCTTAAAAAATCCGCCCAAGTCTCGCGCGAGGATGACCCCGACTTTGCGGGCGGCGCTTATATTGTCGTGCAAAAATATATCCACAATCTGGCCACTTGGAAAAAGCAAAGCACCGAGGCGCAAGAGGCGATTATCGGGCGCACGAAAATCGACAATGTGGAAATTGACGATGACGCCAAGCGCCAGAAATCGCACAAAAGCCTTGCCACCATCACTGATGATGCGGGCGTTGAACATGACATATTGCGCGACAATATGCCGTTCGGCAGCGCGGGCGCGGGCGAATATGGCACCTATTTTATCGGCTATTCGGGTAAGCTCTGGGTCACCGAAAAAATGCTCGAACGCATGTTCATCGGCGCGCCCGAAGGCTTATATGACCGGCTGCTGGACTTTTCCGAAGCCAAAACCGGCACCACCTTCTTCGCGCCCTGCCGGGGGGTGCTGGAGGAGATTTCGGAGGGTTAACCCGCCAACCATCCGCGCACCATCAGCCCTAACGGGTTTTCCGGGTCGGCGAGCAGTTTGACGGTGAGCGCGAGGCAGATGGTGACGAGCAGGGGACGCACCGCGCTCGCGCCGAAACGGAGCGCGAGATGCGCGCCTAGTTGGCCGCCCGCGAGGCTGCCGATCGCCATGGTGAAGCCGATAATCCAGATGATCTTGCCGCTGGCGATAAACACCGCGAGCGCCGCAATATTGCTCGCCAGATTGAGCAATTTGGTGTGGGCGACCGCGCGGGTGAGGCCCATCCCCATGATTGCGACCAAGGCGGTCGTGAGGAAGGATCCGGTGCCGGGCCCGAAAAACCCGTCATAACAGCCCAGCGTTGCGGCGATAATGAGCAAGGTCACAGGGCCGCCTGCGCCCTTGCGGTCCTCTTCGGTCATTTTGGGCGCGAGCAGGAAATAGCCTGCCATAGTGATGAGCAACAACGGGATCAGCGCCGACAGGAAATCGGGCGCTATTTGCGTGAGCAGCCAGGCGCCGAGCGCGGACCCCAGCAAGGAGGCGATGATCGGCCGCGCAAAACTGCGCACATCGATGAGCCCCTTGCGCGCAAAGGCGAAGACCGCACCGCCGGTGCCAAAGGTCGATTGCAGCTTGTTGGTCGCGAGCGCATTCACCGGTGGTATCCCCGCCGCCAGCATCGCCGGAATGGTCAGCATCCCGCCACCCCCCGCAATCGCATCAATCGCCCCCGCGACAAAGGCGACCCCCATAAGCAGCATGATAATGTCGAAACCGAATTCCATGCGGGCAGGCTTTAGGCCGGGCGGACGTGGAAGGGAAGGGGGTGGGGGGATGGTGGTCGCTGTGCGGTTGGGGCCATGTTTATAAATGTTCACGCGAAGGCGCGGAGGAATTTGCTTAGGGGGCGGAGGGGGTGGAGGGGTTCACGCAGAGGCGCGGAGGGCGCAGAGATACAAGGGGAATAAGAAAAGGCCTGTGGTCTTTTTTGTGCCTCTCTTATCCCTTCGCGTCTCCGCGTCTTCGCGTGAATCTATGGACGTTAGCGGTCCTTCGATACGCCTGCTTGCGCAGGCTACTCAGGACGAACGGAGGTGAGGAAGAATGGATGAATCTTTGGTCCTAATCCCTAAGCCAAGCCGGACAATTTTATCCCCTTTATCGCGCGCATATCCCTCAAAAAACCGTTAGTCCTGAGCTTGTCGAAGGACGTGTTTCAGTATTAGCGCATCCTTTAAGCCCGTCCTTCGATACGGGCCTTGCGGCCCTACTCAGGACTAGCGGTTATAATTCGCGCAATCTGGCTCAGGACTAACGGTTAAAATCCACACAATTTGGCTCAGAACTAACGGAGGGGAGGGAGGAAAGCTTTTCATGCCCGTCACGCCTCTATCCCACGCGTTGCACCCTGCACCGCGCACACCGCATCCTGAACGATGCAGCACCCTTGTTCCGCGCGATCAACTCACGCTGGCAAGGCCAGGGTAGGCGGGGGCGGTGTCGCGCGTTGTGTCGCCATCCCGCGCCTCACCCAGCGCGCCATCATCGCGCGCGACATCCAAGGTCGCGCCGGGCTGTTTGGTCCGGCGGATGAGACTCCAGTCATAGCCCATATCCTTGACCTTGCCCTCCAGCATCGCGAGCATGGCGGGGGTCGGGTTGCGGTCGCGGGTGAGGATCCACAGGAAGCGGCCTGACGGTTCGCCGACGATCGACCAGCGATAATCGTCGCAATGGTCGAGGACCCAATAATCGCCCCAGAACGGGCCGAAAAAGGAGACTTTGAGCTTGGCGTTGGTTTCGCTGTCGACCACTTTGGCCTTGCCGACCGATTCGGCAAACGGGCCGTCAACGCTGCCCCGGCGCGCTTGATTATCGACGCGGATGGAGCCGTCGTCCTTCAACGCATAATCGGCGCTGACCGCTTCCATGCCTTTCTGGAACGGGGCTTCATAGCGATATTGTTCATACCAGCGGCCAAGATAGCGGTTGAGGTCTACGCGCTTTAAGGGTTCGGGGACATGGCGATTGCCGACCGGCCCGCCGCGCGGATTATATTTGGCGAACAGATAGGCGGCAACGCCCACCCCTGCGCCCAAAGCAAGGCCAGCAATGCCCAATCCGGTTTGCTGGCGGCTGTTAAGATCGTTGAAATTCGGCATCGGATGGCTCCTTTGTGGATGAATGTTCGCGCGTCATTCAGGTGCTGCTGTTTGGCGGGCATAAGGCGGGGCGGTGCCTCGCCTGCGGTTTTAACCAGCGCGTTCCCGGGCGCTCCTGTAAGAAAATACGAAAGCCCCGCCAAAGGGTTGCGCTCTTTATCGCGCGCTGAGGGCAGACGGGCGCGGGGACGACGCGCGTGCGCGGGCAAGTAAGGCGCTTGGCCTTATGCCCCGTCAGCTTTTGACCGGCTCTTTCGGCCCGCCTTCGATGCGTTCAAAGCCGGCGCGTTCGAAATAATAAATGACCGGCCCCATGCAGCGATAAGGGATTTTGGTGTCGGCATGGATGGCGACCGGACGGGTCTTGCTCAATTTTTTGAGCGCCTCGTCAAGCGCATCTTGGGCTTCGGGGAGCGGATAGCGCGCATCGCCCATTTCGACCCCGCAACTGGCGGGCGCTTCAAAATGGACGGTGACGGCGATCGGCTTGCGCGCTTCGGCCTTGGCGCGCGCTTCAGCCGCGCTCGCTTCACCCCGGTCGCATCCGCTCGCCGTTAACCCCATCATAAGGCAGGATATTACAGCAAAGAGGGGGCGCGACGTCATGGCCGCAATCTACGCTGTGCGCGCCGCGCTGGCAATGGGGTAGAAGGGGGGCGAAAGGCTGATGACCGGATAAGGCCGGAGCCTTGCCCGGCACCCTCTCCGCCCGCGCGGGTTCAACCCGTCGCGCGCAACAGGGCATTGGCCGCGCGCGCAATTGCTTTTGCCCGCCCGCTTTCGCAAGGCCGAAACGGGCCGGAGCAGGGCGGCCCCTTTGATATAATAGAAAAGTTCCGGGGAGCTTGGCCTTGCTATGATCGGTTTTTCGCGGCGGTTGATGATGCCCGCCGACAGCGCGCATTTGCTGTTGTTCCACCCCGATGACCTTGCCCATGCCGCCGGATGGCCGCGCCATTGGTATCGCGACGCTTTTGCGTGGGGGCCGGAGACGGCGGCGGGCACGTTGGTCGCTTGGGCAACCGGCATAGCGGGGAGCTTTGCGGTGCGGCTTACCACCGGCGCATTGAGCGCGCGCGAGCAAGCTTTTGCGGGGCCGCATTGGACTTTCCCCTATCGCGTGCGGCATGGCCGCGTCTATTTCGACAATGGCGATGCGCTCCCTTCCGAAGCGCGCACCGCCAGCCCGTCCGACAATGAAGAATATTGGGTGAAGCTCCCCGATGGCGATTATGCGGTGACGGTGACGGGCATCGAATGGCAGGCCGAGGAGGGCGCAGCGGACGCGCCCGACAAGCTCCCCAACTATGTCGTGCAATTTGAAGAGGCGCGCGGGGTGCGGGTGGGGCTGGCGTTACGCCCGCCCGATATTGTCGCGCTCAGTGATGCGGTGGCGAGCGATGCGCTGTTCGGGACGGTGGCAGAGGGGGCGATGCAAGCCGTGCAGGTCGATAGTGCGGCTTATTATCCCGCCTTTGTCTGTGCCGATACGCCGCGCGCTGGCCGGTATTTTGCCGTGGGGGCAGAGGTGCCGCTCGCTGCGGTGTTAACGGATGGCGCGGGTGAAGGGGGCGTGCGGAACCATAATTTGCGCAACCATTATTTTATCGCCGCGCCGCGCTTGGAGCCGGGTGCGGTCGGGATGCTCTGTGTGCTGGCGGATGCGGGCGAGACGCGGGATGCGCCGGAGGATAGCACGCCGCCGATGTTCCACGCGCTCGCCCCGGTCGAACTATTGGCGCTGGACGGCGTCTATCAGGCGGGCTGCTATCGCGCATTGAAGCGCGAAGGCTGGCTGCGCAAACGATATGAGGCCAAGCCGGAGGATGCCTTATGGGCGGTGCGGTGCCGCGCGTGGGCGGTGGCGGATGATGATGCGGGGGCCGATGCTAGTGGGTCTGGCGATATAGGGCCTGACGCTATGGCGCGCGATGCTAGTCCTGATGCGACAGCAAAGGCGATGCGCGCGCTGTTGCTGGACCTATTGGCGGAAGAAGGGACCGGCGGGCATCCGCGCCCGCTCGCCGCTCGCTTGGGCGCCAAGGCCGGTTATCACCGCCGCTGGATCGGTTTCCAGAACGACCCCGCCGCGCTTGCCGACTGGATCAGCGACCATGTACTGACCCCGGCGCAAGGCCTCACCCTCTCGACCCTCTCGCCCGCGCGACGCTACGCCGAGGCTATGCGATTGTTGCGGGAACAGTGGGGTTGATGGCGGGATCCGGGTTCACGCAGAGGCGCAGAGGGAGGGGAGAGCGCAAAGAGGGTGTGCGCGCGGAGGGATTGGCTGCGCTATCCGGGATTGCTGCAAGGGTGCCACGCCTATAGCGATGGGTGATGGCAGGTGGGTTGTTCTGGTTTAGGTTCGCGCGGAGGCGCGGAGGCGCGGCGATTTTTTGGTTTCCATCGCGCGTATTAGGAGAGGGAGCTTCGCGCCTTCGCGCGAGCCCAGTCCGACAAAACAGCATCGCGCCTACGCCAAAAAACTCAGCGCCTCCGCGCCTTCGCGTGAATATTGTTAAACAACACCTATGCATCCCCGGCAAACTTCTTTGTGCACTCCCCTCCCTCTGCGCCTCTGCGTTAAACCAAACATATCGACAATGAATAACCAAATCGGTAAAAATAGCTTGACAGCGCAACGCCGATATGGCACAAAACAGGAACAGTCGGAAATTGCGATTCGTGCGGAGCGGACAAGCCTGCTTGCTCGGACCGCCGGATGTTACCGGCCCGACTTTTCCTGTTTTCACTTCGCTTCACCTGTTCCGGTGTTCCGGGTCTTTTGCGCCGTCCAGCTTGATGGGCGCGCCCGCATGGCCCGCGCCATTTTGCCTCTCTCTTTCCATAGGAACCCTGCCATGCCTTTTCTCAACCTTGATTTTGCGCGTCTGTTTACCGGCACCAAAGCCGCGCCCGATATGGTGCGGCCTGTGCAATCGCGGAGTGGGGCGGGGGTGGCTTTTGCGTTGTTTGGTTCGGGCGTCGGCGATGATGTGCCGCAAAGCTATGAAGCGCAGGTGCGTGGGCTTTTTTGCAAAAATGCGGTGGCGCAAGCCGCGCTCCGGCTTGTGACCGATGCGGTTGGCGAGGTCGACATTGCCGCAAGCGACGCGCGGGTGGCGGCGTTGATTGCCGCGCCGTCCGCGGGACAGGCGCTGCTCGAAACGCTCGCCGCGCATTTGTTGCTGCACGGCAATGCCTATGTGCAACTGGTCGAAGATGGCGCGGGCGGGATCGCGGAACTTTACGCGCTGCGCCCCGAACGGGTGACGGTGGAGGCCGGTTCCGATGGCTGGCCGCGCGCTTATTTGTACCGTATTGGTTCTTCCGTGTCCCGGCTTATGCCTTATGACGCAGCGGGTCTTGCGACCATCATCCATTTGAAATCGGTTCATCCGGCGGACGACCATTACGGGCTGGGCTGTCTGGGCGCGGCAGCGGGCGCGATGGCGATCCATAATGCGGCGGCGCGGTGGAACAAGGCGCTGCTCGACAATGCGGCGCGGCCTTCGGGTGCGCTCATTCATGACAGCGCCAATGGCAGTTATCTGACCGCCGACCAGTTCGAGCGGCTGAAATCCGAGCTTGCCGCGCAATATGCGGGCGCGCCTAATGCCGGACGCCCGTTGGTGCTGGACGGCAATCTTAAATGGCAGACAATGAGCCTGACCCCCGCCGACATGGATTTTGTCGCGCTCAAAGACGCCGCCGCGCGCGAAATTGCGATGGCATTCGGGGTGCCGCCGATGCTGCTCGGCCTGCCGGGGGACGCAACCTATGCCAATTATAAGGAGGCTAACCGCGCGCTGTGGCGCAACCGCATCGTCCCGATCGCGAACCGCCTGCTCACCGGATTGGCGCATGGCCTGTCGGACTGGTTCGCGGATGAGGGTACCAATGGCGACACGCCCGCGCCGCTTTCATTGCGCGTCAATATGAACCATATTCCTGCGCTTGCCGAAGAACGCGAACGGCTATGGACGCAGGTCGGCGCCGCCGATTTCCTCACACGTGAAGAAAAGCGCGCGATGGTCGGAATTGTGGATTAAATAACCTTAACGGTTAAAAATACTTGACAGCACAACGCTGATACGGTACATAAAAAGAACAATCCGTAATTGCGAGTCACGGGCATGGCGGGCATTTTCCCTATCCTGGATAGGCCTCGGTTACTCTTTGGCCCTTCTGCCTTCATTTGGGCGCCGCGAAGCATCGCGCGCGCTGTCAAACCAAGTACTGCGTTGCGGGGAAGGGGGAGGAGCGTCTCATACGCACGCTTATTCCGTCCATTTTCACAGGAGATTTGCCATGCCCTCCCATCCGGAATTCGGGAATATGCTGGAACGTATGGTGGCCGACACAAGCGGGCGACCGGTTAGTCTGGTGGAGATTCGCGCGATGATTGAAGAGGCGAGTGATCGCGGCGCGGTGCGGGCGCTGGAGCGGTTGGGTCTTGGCGATGATGATGCGAAGGCGGACCTGGACGAGTTACGCGATTTGCTGACGGCTTGGCGCGATGCCAAATCATCGGCGCTGAAGGGGCTGATCCATTGGGTGCTGCGCTTCCTGTTGGTGCTGGCGCTGTTCGGCCTCGCGACGCGCTTCGGTGTGGGGGAAGGGGCGGTCAAGGAGTTTTTGCCGTGAGAGACGGGGCGCGCGCTGCGTTGCTCATAAAACCCTCCCCCAAATCCTCCCCTGAGAAGGGGAGGTGGTGCGACCGAAGGTCGTGACGGAGGGGTGATACCCTATCGAGAGGGGGACACCCCTCCGTCTTGCGCTACCGCGCAATCCACCTCCCCTTGCAGGGGAGGATTTTTTTTGCGTGGATTCGGCCTCACTTATGCGGCGGCAGGTTCATCGTTCGGCCGGGACCGGATCGGCCCTTAGTGGGAATGTCGTCGAGTTTGGCCAGTATATCGGCGGTGCAGCCCATGCGCGCCAATTCGGCGGCTATTGCGGGATTTTTGTGCAGCGGGGCGATGGCGTAGGGGAAAAGATCGTTGGCCACACATGGCTTGCGATCATCTTGGGTAAGGGCATAGCGGCCAAGCGTCTCAAGCGCCATGTCGCTATCCCCGGCGCGCGCGGCGATATAGAGTTTATAGGAAAGTAAGGTGCGCAATTGCTGGTGCCGCATCATGTCGCGGGTTTCTTGCGTGCGTGAAGCGCGCGCGGCTTCACCATAGCGCGTGATAAACTCATCGACCCATAAGCGCGCCTGGCCATCTTCGCGCGCGAAAATGGCGTCTTTGACCATCATTTCGCTGTGCCGCCGGTCGGGGCTGAAGATTACAAACAGATCTTTGGGGGCGGACATCGCAACGCTCGCTTCATAATTGGCTTTGGCGGCGGCGCGGTCTTTTTTGTCGAGCAATAGTTCGCTTTTGTGAAGATAGGCCTGCGCGCGCGACGTACTGGCGGAGATGGCGCTCGCCGACACACGTGCCGCCATGCCATAGCGGTCTGGCCCCGAGAGCAAGCGGATGACCGCGTCCTGATCGGCAATCGCTGCATCAAGGGCGCCCCATTTTTTGTGAAGCTCGGCGCGCTGCTTATAGCTTCTGGCGAGCAACATATATTGAAGCGGATATTGCGGCTTGGCAAAGCGGGCGATAATTTCGTCCGTCACAGCAATGGCTTCGGCGCGGCTTGCGTCGGCGCGGGGGCGATCCTTGGAAAAGTGTGTCCGCGCGTCATTAACCGCGAAGTCAAGCTTTGTGGTGAGCTTGGCCATAGCGAGCAACGGCGCGCACGTCGCGGCGGCGGCCATCAGCGCACTGGTGTCGCGTTCGTCGCAAGCGATCGCATAACCGCTCCATCGGGCCGGAATTTCATAATCGAGGATCGGCGGACGCGCCCATTGGATGAGCTTTTGGCCCGGTGCCGGTTCGGTTGAAGGCGGGATGCCATCCGGGATGACCGGATAGCCCTTGATACGCGCATAATCGGCAAAATAACGGTCGGTGTCGATGGTGATCTTTTTGGTCGGGCCGGTTTCGGTCGGGCTTTCCTGGCTCGGCGGCGGCGGCGTGCTTTGCGCGATGACGTCCGGCGGCAACAGGCTGGCTGACAGAAATGTTGCGGCCATCAAGGCGAAGCTTTTGGTGATCCTCTGCATGAGCCGGTGATAGCGCAAGGTGGCGCAAAACCCAAATGCGCACGGACGCGCAATAGGCTCCTGCACGACGGGGTGCGCCTCACATAATGGAGAAACAGGATGACAGATGAGGCAAGGGCGCCGCACGATGCGGGTGCGCGGCGGAAATCCGTGCGCTTTGCAGGCTATGCGGCTTTGTTCGATCAGGTGGATCGCGGCGGCGATGTGGTGAAGCGCGGCGCGTTTATACGCAGCCTGTCAGGGGCGCGGAGCGGGCCGGGCGACAAGCGTATCCCGCTTCTTTACGGCCATAATCCGCTGAAACGCATTGGCGAGATTGAATTGCTGGCCGAGGACGATAAGGGCCTGCGCGTGATCGCGTCGCTCCATGACTGGACCCCCGCCGCGCGCTCGGTCGCGGCGATGGTCGAAGCTGGCGCGCTCACCGGATTAAGCTTTGGCTATCGTGTGCAACAGATGGAGCAAGGCCCGCGCGGCACCCGCATGTTGACCGATCTGGACCTCATAGAAATCAGCCTCGTCCCCACCCCGATGCAGCCCAAAGCGCGCGTGCATATGGTGGGGTGAGGGGGGGGGCTTGCATTGCGTTACGAACCGCCCCGAAATCCTCCCCTGACAAGGGGACGTGGCGCGCGCGTAGCGCGTGTCGGAGGGGGCTCTCTGCCGGACGCAGGCCTTGCCGGTTGGCGTAAACCTCCAGCCCCCTCCACCATGCTGCGCATGGTCCCCCTCCCCGCAAAGCGGGGAGGATTGGGAAATCCTTGCGTCCGGTGGTCCCCCGTAAACCTTCTCCCCTTGTGGGAGAAGGATAGGAAGGCTTGGCGCGGACGCGCCTAGCCGGACTTGGATGAGGGGTGTGCGAGCCATAGGCTCGCGCGAGCCGTCGGCTCGCTTACCCCTCACCCAGCTCCGCGTAAGCTCGTTCCTCGCTAACGCTACACAACCCTCTCCCACAAGGGGAGAGGGACGTTCGGTTTTACGCAAATATTTGAATATCCCCGAAAACATTTTTCAAACAGGAGAGACTATCCATGTCCCATATCCCTACTTACCAGACCAAATCCCTGTCGCCGGGGATGCCGCCCGCAAAGTCCGGCGATCCGCTCGCGGCGTCATTTGATGCGCTTGCCGATGTCGCGACGTTGAAGCGCGATGTTGCGGCGCTCAAAGGGCGGTTGCGTGCAAGCAGCCGTCCGGCCTTGAGTGTCGACGGCGTCAAAGGCCTTGCCGCACAGGATGACCCCGCGCGCGCGGCTTTTGTCGACCGCTATTTGCGGCGCGGGCTTGAAACCGGCGTGGAATTGAAAAGCTTTACCGGTGCGACCGGCGCCGAGGGCGGCTATGCGGTGCCGCGTGAAATTGATGCGGTGATCGACGCCGCGCTCAAATCCGTATCGCCGATCCGCGCGGTTGCTAATGTGGTGCAGACGGGGAGCGCGGGCTATCGCAAGCTTGTCACCACCGGCGGCACTCCGTCGGGCTGGGCGGGTGAAACGGCGGCGCGGCCTTTGACCGCGACCCCGACCTTTCAGGAAATCGCCCCGCCAATGGGCGAGCTTTACGCCAATCCGGCGGCCTCGCAAGCGATGCTCGATGATGCCGCTTTCGATGTCGAAGGCTGGCTGGCGAGCGAAATCGCGACCGAATTTGCACGCGCCGAAGGGGCGGCGTTCATCACCGGCGATGGCGTCAACAAGCCCAAAGGCTTTCTGACGCTGCCGACGGCTGCCACCGGCGATGGCGTGCGCGCGTTCGGCACGCTGCAATATGTGGCATCGGGCGGGGCGGGGGCATTTGCCGGCTCCAATCCCGGCGACAAGCTTATCGACCTGGTGCAAGCCTTGCGCGCGCCTTATCGTCAGGGCGCGGTGTTCGTGATGAACGCGGCCACTTTGGCGGCAGTGCGCAAGTTCAAAACATCGGACGGCGCGTTTCTGTGGCAACCGGCTCTGTCCGAAGCCCAGCCGCAGACTTTGCTCGGCTATCCGGTGGTCGAGGCCGAAGATATGCCCGCCATGGCCGCCGATAGCCTGTCGATCGCGTTCGGCAATTTCAAGGCAGGCTATGTCATCGCCGACCGCGGCGAAACCGCCATTTTGCGCGACCCTTATACCAATAAACCGTTCGTGCATTTTTACGCCACCAAACGCATCGGCGGCGCGGTGACGAATAGCGAGGCGATCAAGGTAATGAAATTTGCCGCGACGTGATGGACGGCGGTTAGGGGCGAGGGGTGTGTGTGCGTGACCCAAGCTCCTCCCCAAGCTTGCTCGGGCCAAATGCCTTAAGATCCTCCCCGAGCTTGTCTCGGGGAGGTGGCGCGCGCGTAGCGCGTGACGGAGGGGTTATGCGAGGCTTTGCCTCGCGCGATTGCGAAGGCAATCGCATGACCCCTCCACCATTCGCCTGCGGCGAACGGTCCCCCTCCCCGAGCAAGCTCGGGGAGGAGCTTTTATGGAAGGCTCATTTCTCCCCTCCCGTTCGTGCTGAGTAGGCTCGCCAGAGCCGTATCAAAGCACCGGTTGCGCGCGCAAAGTCCTTCGATACGCAGCTTCACTGCTACGCGGGACGAACGGTGGGAGCTGCGGTCCCCGCACGCCTAAACGCCCCCGCACTGCCCGTTCACCCGAAAATAACGTCCCATTGCAATATCACGCACGCCACCACGCACATGCCCGCAAGGACGCGCATATGGAGGCGGGCGGTGTCGGGGTCGGACCAGCTTGGGTGGATGCGCGCGAGTTGCTGGCGGGCGATGAGCGCGGATTCGTGGGTGCCGCTGGCAAAGGCGTAGAGCTTGTTCGAGCCGACCCATAGCAGCACGCCGATAATGAAGAGCGCGGACGAGCCGACAAAGGCCCATAAGATGAGCATAGGGATGCCGATAAGGACGGCAATCGCCAGCGCATAGCTGCCATCTCCTTTGGAGCCTGTCCCCGAAGACGCCCCCTTTTTTTGCGCGTCGCGCATACGATGGACAAGCTGTTCCAGCCATTCATCGCCATTTTGCGGCGTTGCATGGCGGGCAGACATGTTGCGCGTGGAGGGAGGCGATGAACTGGCGGTCAGTGGCGGCTTGGGCGTGCCGCGATGGTTGCGCGGTTGCGGGCCAGCCGCCGGCGCTTCCGGTCCCCGGCGGTCGGCCTGCATCGCGCGTTGGCGCTCCAGTTGTGCGCGCAAGCGGCGCTGGCGTTCGCTCATTTGCGCCTTGGGCTGCATCGCCTGTGCGATGATCGCATCGATTGGCGCGGGGCTATCAGGCCCGCTCCGGGTGGATATGGCCTCTTGCTGAAATGCGTCCAGTTCGCGGCGCGTTTCGGCGCGCTCATAAGGCCGCACCGGCGCGGGCGGCAGAGTGGACCGCGCAGGGCTTGCCCCGAATAATCCGCCCCTTTTGGGGGCTTCCAATGTTTTTCCGGCCATGCGGCGCGGCACTTCCAGCGTGCCCGAAGCGGGTTTCGGATCCTTCATATCCCGCTCTTTAGCAAGGAATTATCAAATGACTCCATCCTATTTTGAAGGCGTGCAGCCGCCGCCTGCCGCAACGCCCGCGCTCGCGCTCGCCGACGCAAAGGCGTGGATGCGCGTTGAGCTGGACGAGGAGGATGCTGTGATTACAGAGCTGATCGCGGCGGCCACCGCCAGTTGCGAAGCCTTTGTCGGGCAATTGCTTATCGCGCGCGCCGTGACCGAAATCCTGCCTATCCAGACAGGCAACTGGCAGCGGCTGGGCTTTGGCCCGGTGCGCGCATTGACCAGTGTGGAAGGCGTGCCCGCCGACGGCGCGCCCTTCGTTTTTCCGGTCGAGCATTATGGTATCGACGTGGATGCGAGCGGCGAAGGCTGGGTGCGGGTGACGCAACCGGGGGCTGCGGGGCGGATGCGCGTTACCTATATGGCGGGCTTGGCCGAACAGGCCGACGCGCTCCCGCCCGATGTGCGGCAAGGCTTGTTGCGGCTCGTCGCCCATCTTTATGCCGCGCGCGATGATGCCCGCGATGCGGTCCCGCCCGATGCGGTGACTAGGCTGTGGCAGCCCTGGCGAAAGCCGGTATTGTGAATAAGGCGCGTGTGGAGAGCGATGCTCTCTGGCGCACGATCGAAACCGAAGCGGTGCAGCGCGGGGCGGCAGAGGCCGAACGCGCAGCAACGCGGCTGGCCGATACCCTCGCGCGCGATGTGCCGGATATTGCGGTGACACGGACCGGCGCAGGGCTCCAAATCCGCGGGCGCAATTTACGCGCGCGGCAGGCTGACGATGCGCGGCTGCGCTGGTTGGCACGTTAGAAAAAAAGCCCTGCCCTTCAGGAGAGGCGCTCCTTAAAGCCCCTCCCTTCAGGGAGGGGTTGGGGGTGGGTCTATCCGCAAATGCTGCGTAGGCGGACAGACCCCACCCCGCTCGCCTAAATTCCCCTTCGCTTCGCTCCGGGCCATTAAGGCTTCACTGCCCCTCCCCTGAAGGGGAGGGGAGAGCGGGGCTTAAAGCCCGCCTTTCCTGAACAGGAGGCGCGACCCACTTTTTTGCGCGCCACTTTCGCCGCGTTGCATCTCCTTCCTCCGCGCTCCCTCTTCCTACCCCCTCCATCCGAAAGCAAAACCTCCATGCCAACCCTTACCTCTCCCGAACTTGTTGTGCGCAGCGCCTTGCTTGCTGCGCTGCGCGGTCATGCGCCGTTGATGGCGCTCGTAAATCGTGTCGAGGACGGCACGCCGGGGCAGGCGGCTGCGCCTTATGTCGTGCTGGGCGAAAGTCTGGGCAGTGATTGGGGCAGCAAGACCGCCGAAGGGCGTGAGCTTCTTCTCGGCCTCAGCTTTTATGTGCGCAGCGGTGACAGTATCCGCGTCGCCGCTGCGTTGCGCGCTGCCGAACTGGCACTGGCCAGCCTCCCGCGCGAAGTCGAAGGCTGGCAGATCGCCTCCGCCCGCATCGTCCGCACCCGCATCGCAGGCTCTGCCGCCCTCATGAAACCCCCCGGCTGGGCCGCATTGATGGACGTTCGGGTCAGGGTGATGGCGGCTTAATCTCCCCTCCCGTTTACGGGAGGGGTTGGGGGAGGGCCTGTTACTTCTTTCGGCAAGCACAGCATAAACCATGCCCTCCCCGACTTCGACTAAGAATTTTCGCTACGCTTCAAATTCCTAAGTCTTCGTTGCCCCTCCCGGAAGCGGGAGGGGTTCGGATGCCCCCACACAAACAAGGAACCTCATATCATGGCTATTGAAAAAGGCAGCGCCTTCCTCCTGAAGGTCGGCAATGGCGGGTCGCCGCCGACTTATCAAACCGTCGCGGGGCTGCGCACGACGCAGCTTTCGGTGAACGGCGATCCGGTCAATGTGACCAGCAAGGATTCGGGCGGGTGGCGCGAATTGCTGTCGGGTGCGGGCGTGCGCTCGGTGTCGGCGTCGGGGGCGGGGATTTTTACCGGTTCGGCGGCGGAAGTTCGCATCAAGAATAATGCGCTTGCCGGGACCATCGACGATTATGAACTCGCTTTCGAAAGCGGCGAGAAATTGCGCGGGCGGTTTCTGGTTACGCGGCTCGATTATGCGGGCGATTATAATGGCGAGCGCAGCTATGCGATGAGCCTTGAATCGTCCGGCCCCGTGGTGGCGTCATGAGCGCGGCGTGCGATATGAAGGGCGCGCGTGACAGCATCGCGGCCAATCCGGCGCGCGGTGAAGCCCGGCTGGTGATAGCGGGGCGAGCGTGGAAATTGCGCCCCGGCTTCACCGCACTGGTGGCGGCGGAAGAAGAGTTAGGCTCGCTGTTCGCACTGGTCGAGCGCGCGGCGGGCGGAGGCATGAAACTGGCCGAGCTGGTCGCGCTGTTCTGGCATTGCTGCGAACCGCAAGACGGCGTCCGCCCGGCGCGCGAGGACATTGGCGAGAGCGTTGCGGCGGCAGGGCTGGCCAGCGTTACTCCGCAACTGCGCCTCCTCCTCGAAGCGATATTGAAAGGCAGCGGGTGAGCGATTTCACCGCCGCTGCCAACCGCCTCTCCGGCCTTGTCGCGCTCCTCCTCCACTGGCCCCCCGACCAATTCTGGCACGCAACCCCCCACGAAGTAGAAACGATTTTCCGCGCCTGGCAGGACATGCAAGCGGGGGAAGGGGACAGCGCGGTCACACCGCCGGATGCCGACACACTGGCAGCATTGCGCCGGGCGTTTCCGGATAAAATATAAGATAGGCCTTGTGTTTCGTTTATAGCGTTTCGTTTATTGCGTTTGTTGCACTTATTGCGAATTTGCGATATATAGGCCAGCACGTCGGAAAGAGGATATAGTGATGACATTGCCAGCATCTGCACAAAAATTGGGTGGGCGTTTGCCGTCCGAGCAGGAGCGCGCCATTGCCGACCAGTTGCGACGGATTGTTGCTTCCAACAAGAAGTTGAAACTGGTCGATGGGGACAAAAACACAATGGAAGTTGTGCTGACCCCGATGTTGTCCGAAATGTTGCTCGATCTGCTGCGTCATTTCAGCAAAGGCAATGCGGTGACGCTTGTTCCGGTGACCCAGAAGCTGTCGACACAACAGGCGGCGGATTTGCTGAATGTGTCACGGCCTTATCTGATCGGTTTGCTGGAAAAAGGAGAACTGGCCTTTGAACTTGTCGGGCGGCACAGACGCATCCGGGCCGACGATTTGTTTGCCTATAAGGAGAAGCGGAACGGGAAAAGGCGTGAGGCTTTGGAATCTTTGGCGAAGCTTGACGGGGAAACGCTGTAACCGATGTTTGCCAACCGCTATACAGCCGTTGTCGATGCATGTTCGCTGGTCGGGACATTGCGGCGCAACCTGTTACTGACATTGGCGGAGGCGGAATTTTTCCGGATCCGGTGGTCAGGGGTCATTCTCGATAAGACCGAAAAAGCCATTGCTGCCATCTTGCATAAAAAGCAGATGGAAGATTACCAACAAAGAGCCAAACGGGCGCGTGACTATATGGAAACCGCGTTTGAAGAGGCGATGGTCACAGAGTTCGACCAATTTATTCCCGTCATCCATTTGCCCGATGCCAAGGATCGTCATGTCGTTGCAGCCGCATTAAAGGCGCAAGCAGCAACCATTGTCACGGAAAATTTGAAAGATTTCCCCGATGATGAACTGCAACGCTTCAATCTTGAAACCCGTTCGGCCGACCAGTTTATTGCCGACACCATTGCATTGTCTCCGGAAACTGCAGTGGCGGCGATCAAGAAAATGCGCGAGCGGCTAAATCGCCCGCATAAAAGTGCAGACGATCTCTTACGCGATATGGATGCGGAAGGTTTGATCGAGACAGTGAACCTGCTCAGCACACGGATAGAATTGCTGTAAAAACAGCCCCTATCCCGCTTTCAACAATCCTTCGACCTCTTCGGCGCCAACGGCTTTGCTGAACAGAAAGCCTTGGCCATAGCCGCATCCCAGCGCGATGAGGGTGCTTCTTTGTTCTTCGGTTTCAATGCCTTCCGCGACCACGTCGAGCGACAGGCTGGGGCCGAGTTGGGCGATGGCGCGGACGATGGCGAGGATTGACGGGTCGGTCACAATGTCGCGGGTGAAGCTATAGTCTATTTTGAGGCCGTCGACCGGATAGTCGCGCAAATGGGCGAGCGAGGAGCGGCCCGTGCCGAAATCGTCGAGCAGCACACGGATGCCCGCCGCGCTCAGTTCCTCGACCGCGCGCACCACCAGTTCGGAGCCGCGTTCCGACAGCATATGTTCGGTAATTTCAAGCTCGACCAAGGCGGGCGGAATATGATGGTCCTTCAACCGTTTGAGGAAATTTTCCGCAAAGCGGTCGTGGAGAAATTCCACCGGCGCGGCGTTGATCGACACCGGCATCAAGGTCATGCCCGCATTGCGCCAGCGCACCATGTCGGCAAAGACTTTGCGCTGCATCACATCGCCAATCTGGCTGGCCAGCTCATAGTTGCGGAACGCGCCGCAAATGGTGGCGGGCGACTGCATCCCGTTGGGGCCATCGTCCCAGCGCAGCAAAGCTTCAAAGCCGACAATGCGGTTGCTCGCCAGTTCTACCTTGGGCTGGTAATGCGGGACGATGAGATTGTCGCGCAGCATATGGCGGGCGGTGGCAAGCTGGGTCGCCGCCGCAGCCGCCAAGTCCATCATGCGCTGGCCGAACAGGCGATAACCGCCGCGTCCGCGCGCTTTAAGGTCATTGAGCGCGGTATCGGCACAGCGTAGCAGGCCCGACACATCCTGTGCATCGCGCGGATAGAGTGCGCAGCCAATGCTCATCCCGCCATTAATCGGGCGGTTGGAATAAGTGACAGGCTTGTCGGTTTGCTGGAGGATAAGTTCGGCAAACGCGCCCATTTCACTGTCGTCATTGCCGATCGGGCAGACAATCGCAAATTCATCGCCGCCCAGCCGCGCGACAAAGCCGTCGGGCGGCAGGATGGCGGTCAGACGGCGCGACAGGACGCGCAGCAGATAATCGCCCGCCGCATAGCCGAGCGCGTCATTGACATGCTTGAAATGATCGAGGTCGATAAGGAACAATCCGACCTTACGGTCTTCGATGCGGCTCTGGTTGAGCATCCGGTGGAGGCGGCTGCGGAACGCGCGGCGGTTGAACAGGCCGGTAAGCGGATCATTTTCGCTCGCCGACCGCAACCGCATTTCGGCTTCGCGCTGCACCGTGATGTCGCGCGATACGCACAGGATCGCGGTTGCTTTACCCTGTCCGTTAAGGACGGGGGTGAGGATGTTTTCCATAAACATCGTCTTTTGTCCGCGTAACATGCGCAGGCCCGAAAATTGCGCTTTCTGGCCTTTGCGCGCGCGCGTGAGGGCGCGCTTGCCATTGTGGCGCACGGAAGCGGGCATGAGCGAGAGCCAATCCATGCCGAATACGGTTTCGCCCACCGGAACCCCGAGTGCGATGCAGCCCGACCGGTTAATATAGCGCACTGTGCCGTCAAGATTGAGCAGCTTTATGCAATCGACGCTGACATCCAGCATCTGTTTGTAAAAATCCGGGTGATCGGTGGGATCAGATACATGTTCAGCACTATAGTTTTCGCGCGCCGAGCCCGGTTCGCCATTATCCATAAAAGATGAATTCATATGGTTTAATAATATTTCCAATCGGTTGCGCCCCGTGCGCTCTACCCATGGAATCTCCCCACCTTCCGCATAGTCCAAAGGGGCGAAATTTACAAGTTATACTTACGTAAAACCTATGTAAGAGCCGCAGAAACAAGCCGTTTTTTGGGAAAAGTTAATCATGTCAGACACTATGGAAACATTGCTTATCGCGGTGCGCGCCGACACACAGGGCTTTGCGCGCGATGTTGCGCAGATGCGCGGCGAGTTGGAAGGGCCTTTGGCCGCCGGAATGGACAAAGCGGGCCGCGCTTTGGAGGCGAGTCTCAACCGCTTCATCCAGACCGGAAAATTCGGTTTTGAAGATTTGAAGAAGGTCGCGCTGTCGGTCATGTCCGAAATTGCGCGCTCCGCGATTCAGGCGGGCATCAATGCCATCGGACAGAATGGCGGCGCGGGCGGGGCAAGTGGCGGCGGGGGGTCTGCCGGGCTTATCAGCGCGGGGATCCAGCTTGCGGGCCAGCTTGCGGGCGCGTTTATCGGCGGCGGTGCGCCCGGACGCGCGACCGGCGGGCCGGTCACACCGGGGCGCGCCTATCGGGTTGGCGAAAATGGCCCGGAACTGTTCGTGCCGACGACCAGCGGGCGGGTCGAGGCGCATGGAGGCCAAGCGGCGCGCGACATCCGCATTACCATCAATGTCCAGGGCGGCGCGGCGGGGCAATCACCCGACCGGATGCAGGCGACGGGACGCCAGATTGCGCGGGCGGTGCGCGCGGCGGTCGAAGGGGCTGGATAAAGCCGCTATCAAGTCTTGCGCGGGCCAGAGCGATTTTGCACTATATTTCCAGTATGACGGTTGCGGATAATGCCGTAAAATCGGGAGGATGGATGCGCAAACTATGGTTCGGGGTGATCGGCTATATCTGCGCGGCGCTTGCGTTCATCGCTGGCATCGCGCTGACGGACGCACCCGCTTCGGCGCGCTCGTCAAGCCGGTATAAAGCGGGCGTCACCGCTTTCCAGAAAGCCTATGCGGCCTATGAAGCGGGCGATTATGCCACCGCGCAGCGCGAATATGGGAAGGCGTGCAATTTAGGGCAGGCGGGGGCCTGTTATAATCTGGGCCTCCTCCATGCCAATGGCAAAGGCGTGACCGCCGATTATGCCCAAGCGGCGCGCTATTTTGAACGTGCGTGTGACAAAGATGATGCGATGGCGTGCAATGATCTTGGCGTATTGTATCAAAATGCGCGCGGGGTGAAGCTGGATAAAGCGCGGGCTATTATCCTCTATCGCAAGGCCTGCACGCTGAAACCGGGGCTCGGCTGTGCCAATCTGGGCGATATGTTGAGCGACGGGCTGCCTGAACCCGGCCCGTCAATCGACCCGCGCTGGGTCGAGGTGACGGCGCTGTTCCGCACCGCCTGCGCCGAACATGCCTATGGCTGTATGCGCTATGGCTATAGCCTGCATGAAGGGTTGGGGGTCGAAAAGGATCTTGAGGCGGCGGCCGCCGCCTTTGATACTGCTTGCGAGGATGAACGGTCGTCGGCCTGTTTCAACTTGGGCATCGCTTATGAAAAAGGCGAAGGCGTCGGGCGCGACCTGATACAGGCGGCCCAATATTATGGGCGGGCTTGCGCTATGAATAATGCGGAAGGGTGCAATGCGTTCGGGGGCATGACAGTCACCGGTCGCGGTGTCGCACAAAATGGTTCGGAAGGGGTCGACCTCCTGAAACAAGCCTGTGAGGGCAATGTCGGGCAGGCCTGCGGACGGGTCGGCTTGCTTTTGCTGGCAGGCGATGGCGTGCAGGGTGATCCAGAGGGCGCGCAACGCTTTGCCACCAAAGGCTGTGACCTCAAGGATAATGATAGCTGCGCGCTCCTCCCGCTGCTCGCGGAGGGAGCCAAAGCGCTCTCCGATTATGCCGCACGGTTGAGGGTGATAAGACTGAAAATTTTTGGAGAATAAGATAGGTACTCGAGAAAAGCATCCTTCCATCGCATTGGCATGTAAAGGTGAACAGGATATGCCCAGTGTAACGGTGGCTTGAGGCAAGAGAGTCGTGAGGGGAGAAATTATGCGCTTTGCATGGACAATGATGGTGGCTCTGACAGCATTTCTGGTGTCGCCGACGGCTATGGGTATCGCTGCTGCGCAAAATAGTGCCCAAAATAGCGCTGAGGCCACGCAAACCCCGCAAGAGGCGAGCTTTGAGCGGGGTGTTGCGGCTTTTGACCGCAAGGATTTTGCGACCGCACGCAAAGAATATCTCAGTTCCTGTGACGGGAATTACGTAGATGCTTGCTACAATCTTGGTTATATGAACCATTATGGCATGGGTAGCGCGGTAAATTATGCGGAGGCTTCGCGGCTTTACACGCTCGGATGCGACAGGGATGAAGCACAGTCATGCAACAATCTCGGCGCGCTTTATGAAGCGGGCGACGGCGTAAAGAAAGATGCGGCGCGCGCGGATATTTTATATCGCAAAGCCTGTAGCCTCTCGGATGGTTTGGGATGTTCCAACGCGGCGGATATGCTTGTTGATGCGATTAAAGATAAAACGAGCAAGACGGATCCTACCCGAGTGAAGGCGACTGCCTTGTTCAAAGAAGGGTGCGACAAAGCAAGCCCGACCGCTTGCCTGCGCTATGGTTATGCGCTGCATAATGGTCTTGGAGTCACCCAAGATCGCAACCGCAGCCGCCATTTTTATTTCATAGCCTGTGAAGAAGACCGAGGCGCGGCTTGCTTCAACTTGGGCGATATCTATGAAAATGGAGTGATGGTGCGTGTCGATCTTGCTCGTGCTGCGCGCTATTATGATAAAAGCTGTACGTTTGGCGATATGGAAGGATGTGCCATTGTCGGTAATTTTTACGCGCAAGGCAAGGGCGTCGAGAAAAACGGGCTGATCGCAGCAAGTCGGTTGGACAAAGCCTGTGATGCCGACCAAGCTATAGGTTGTTTCGACCTTGCAGACCTGTATTTACAGGGCGATCTTGTGCAAGAAGACATGGCACGCGCGATGAAATTTTTTCAAAAATCCTGCGATCTCAAAGATGGAGATGGTTGTTTAGGTACAGCCTTGGTGAGCTTGGCGGTCGAAAAAAGCAGACCCGTCGAAAAAGCGAAGGCGCTTCTGGCGCGGGCGCGGTCACTCGATGCAAATGCAGATTCTATGAAAAAGGTTGAAGCGCTGATCACGGCCTTTGAAAAAGATGGCGCGCAGGCTTTGCACGGCTCCAGCATGACCGAACGGGTCTTTTTTCCAGCAAACTGATGTTGTCAGGATAAGCGAATATCAGGCGGGGCGCATAAACGCTCCGCCATTTTTTTAAGCGAGATACCCATGACCCATTTCCTGCATGAGCGGGGAAGCGTTTTTGCTTCGCCTGCGCCTTTTGCGTGCGCGTCTATGAAGCGGTTTGATGCGCGTTATTGGACCGTCGATTTTCCGCGACCGGCGATGGCGGCGCTGACGACGCCGGGGGCGCCGGACACGCGCGGGCGGACCATGCGGGTCGATTGCACTTTTTATAACCGTCAGGAACTGGTCGGGCTGATCTGGGAGGCGGAGGACCGGTGGGACCATCCGCTCTGCGCTTATGAAACTGCGCGCGATTTCCGGGCGTGTCGTTTGTCCTTCCGCTGGCGTTCGGCGGGGATGAAGCCGCTCGATGAACGCCACGGCCCGACGCTCACCATCGAAGGGCGCGATGCCAGCGGGGCGGCCAAGGCCTGGTATGTCCGGCTATGGAATTATGCGAGCGGCACCCCCACCGACGCGCGCATCACGCTCGATTTCGCGGCGCTCACCGGCGGTTATTTATGGCCCGATGAAGCGGACCCTGTGTGGGCGGGCGATATTGACCGCATGTTTATCAGCCTCGTGCCGCCCGATTATGACAAGAGCGAAGGCGTCTTGCCTGCGCCCTTGGAGGCGTGGGCGGAACTCACCGACATTATGTGCAGCGGCGCAGGGTCGGTGTTGCGCATAGGCGATGCGATGCTTCCCGAAACCGGCCTGTCGGTCGCGACCGGCTATGATGATTGCTATCATATGACGCCCGCGCGCGTGGTGCATAATGCGCTGACCTTGGGCTATCGCGGCGACCTCAACCATTATGTCGGGATGAGCCATTATTTCCGGCTCGAAGCCAATAGCGGCGGCTTTTATATCAGCCTTGCGGGCGGCACACTGAACGGGCCGTGCGCCGCATGGCACCGCGATTTTTGCATGCGCGCCAAGGCGGCGGGCTATGGCATCATCTGGTCGCTATCTTACGAGTTGTTTGCGCAGCATTGCTGGAATGACTGGATACAGCGCGCCGCCGACGGATCGCCTGCGCTCACCGGATGGGAACCGCCTTCGGCCTTGCTGTCGCCCGCCAATGCCGGCGCGATGGGCTATTTGCAGTTGGTGGCGCGCGCCTTTGTCGGCTTTGCGGTCGAAGCGGGCTTGGCCCCCAAATTCCAGGTAGGCGAGCCTTGGTGGTGGGTGAGGAGCAATGGCACGCCTTGCCTTTATGACGGCGCGACCAGCGCAGCATTGGGGAGTGCATCGGTGCCGATTGCGGATATGCGCGCTAGTTTGACTGCGCCGCAAAAGGCGATGCTTGACCGTTGCGGGGAGATGCTGGCCGCGTCCACGCTCGCGCTGGCAGCGGCGGCCAAGGATGCCGCAGGCGCGCAAGGCTGCACCACCCATTTGCTCATCTATCTGCCCACCATATTGGACAGCAAAATGCCCGAAGCAAGCCGCGCCAATGTGCCGGTCGGCTGGCATCAGGCGCGGCCCGGCGCGTTCGATATATTGCAACTGGAAGATTATGACTGGGCCGCCGAAGGCTTGACCGTGGCGAGCGCACGCGGGGTTGCGGTCATCGAAGAACGGCTCGGCTATCCGGTGGAGCGGCAACATTATCTGTCCGGCTTTGTGCTGAAGGGCGAGGATGCCGCGCGGCAATGGCCCGCCATTATGGCGGCGGCGCGCACGGCGGCGCGGCGCGGCGTGGCCGCGACCTTCCTGTGGGCGCTCCCGCAAATCTGCCGCGATGGCCTCACCGCTTACCCCCATGCTTTGGAAGAGGAGCAGAATATGCTGCATTTTGACAATGTCCGTTTCCCGATAGCGATTGGCCGCGAAGCCAGCGTGCTGACCGAATTTTCAACCGCTGTGGTCGAAAGCGCGTCGGGCCATGAACAGCGCATGGTCGATTGGTCCAATGCACGGATGCGCTATGATGCGGGGCCGGGCTTGCGATCGGAAGCCGATGTTGCCGCGCTCACCGAATTTTTCCGGGCAAGGCGCGGTGCGGCGAAAAGCTTCCGCTTCCGCGATCCGTTTGACGGCAGCTCGTCGCCGACCGGCGCGCCGGTGACGCCGCTCGATCAGCCTTTGGGGACGGGCGATGGCCTCACCACGCGCTTCGGCCTCTATAAACATTATGGCCCCGGTGCCGAAGCACAGCGCCGCCCGATTACCCGCGCGGTGGTCGATACGGTGTGCGTGGCGGTGAATGGCGTGGAAGTCACCAACTGGTTCCATATGGGGCTGGGCATCATCCAGTTTGACGAAGCGCCGCCCAGAGGCGCGGTGCTGACGGTCGGTTATGAATATGATGTGCCGGTGCGTTTTGCGAGCGACCGGCTGGAGGTCAGCCGCGCAACTTTCCTTGCGGGCGAAATCGCGTCGGTGCCGCTCGTCGAAGTGCGGGAGTTTTAAGCCATGAGCGGTGCAATAGCTGCTTGGCTGACCGCGCCGATTGTGCCGCTTGCCTGGGCGTGGAAAATTGCGCGCAGCGACGGCATGGTGCTGGGTTTTACCAGCCATGACCGCGATCTGGTGCGCGGCGGTATGACCTATGTGGCAACGCCGGGCATTGCCCCTTCCGCGCTGTCGCTGTCGGCCTCGCTCGATGCCGATACGATGGATATAGCGGGCGCGCTCACGGCGGATGCGATTAGCGAGGATGATCTCGATGCAGGGCGCTGGGACGGGGCGGCGGTCACACTCCATATCGTCAATTGGGAGGATGCGGACGAGCCGATGATATTGGTGGCGCAGGGGAGTTTGGGCGCGGTCGAGCGCAAGCGCGGGGCCTTTGCGGCGGAACTGCGCACGCTCGATGCGGGACTGGACGCGCCCGTCGCGCCCGAAACCGCGCCGGGGTGCCGCGCAAGGCTGGGCGATAGCGCCTGCCGCGTCGATCTTGCCCCGCGCACAAGACTGGTGCGGCTGGCGGGTGTCGAGGGGCGCATGGTGACGGTCGAAAGTGCAGGGGATGGTGCAATAAACGGCGCAGCCTTTGCTTATGGACGCTTGCGCTTTGTGACCGGGCCGAACGCAGGGTTGACGGGGTTGATTGTGGCGGGGGCTGGGCAGAGCCTCACGCTCGCCCGCGATCCGGTCTTTCCGGTGGATGCGGGGACGCGCGCGGAAATCATCGAAGGCTGTGACAAACAGCTTGCGACTTGCGCCGCGCGGTTCGGCAATGCCGTCAATTTCCGGGGCGAGCCTTATTTGCCGGGGATGGATTATGTCACGCGCTATCCGGGGGCATGAGGTGTATGATGGGAGTGTAAAGCCGCAAGCACGGGAGTGCGCTGCGCGCACAACCCCTCCGTCTTGCCCTGACGGGCAATCCACCTCCCCATCGCTGCGCGATAGGGAGGAACTATTTGTTATGGCCAGCAATTTTGTTGGTGCACGCTTTCGCTTACATGGGCGCGAAGCCGAAACCGGCCTTGATTGTATAGGCCTCGTCATTGCGGCTTACAGGCAGGCGGGCATAGAGATTGCTCCGACATTTAATGACTATCCCCTGCGTGGGATGAGCTTACCCGATATTATATCGACCTTTACTGCATCCGGTTTGACCTTCCGCCAAGGCGCCCCCCAGACCGGAGACATTGCGGTGATCGCCTGCGGGCATGGCCAATATCATGTCGCCTTGCTTGGCCCTGATAGCCATATCCACGCTCATGCGGGCCTCCGCCGTGTAGTCGAAACCCCCGGTTGGCCGGACGGGGTTGTGGGTGTGTTTCATCTGCCCCTATCTCCTCCCCTGTGAAGGGGAGGTGGCGCGCCCGAAGGGCGCGACGGAGGGGTGATGCCCTCTCGATAGCAAGACACCCCTCCGTCTTGCGCTACCGCGCAATCCACCTCCCCTTCCAGGGGAGGATTTTGCATAACTGAAAGTATTTCTCCCATGGCGACCCTTGTTCTTACGACTGTCGGCACGATTTTTGGCGGCCCTATCGGGGGCATGATCGGTGCGCTGGCGGGGCAATATATTGACCAGAATATCCTGTTCAAACCCAAGACCGTGCACGGCCCGCGCCTCACCGACCTTGCCGTGCAGACATCGAGTTACGGCACACAAATCCCGCGGCTTTACGGGAGGATGCGGGTGGCGGGGACGGTCATCTGGGCGACCCCGCTCAAAGAAAGCCGCAAAAAGCATAAGGCCAAGGGCCAGCCCGATCAGGTGACGTATAGTTATAGTGCCTCCTTTGCGGTCGCCTTGTCGTCGCGGCGGATTGCGGGCGTCGGGCGGATCTGGGCGGACGGAACGCTGATCCGCAGCGGCGGCGGGCGCTTTACGCTCGATACCGGCTTTCGTGTGCATCTTGGCACGCCCGATCAAGCGCCCGACCCACTTATTGCCTCGGCGCAAGGCATAGGCGTGACGCCCGCGCACCGCGACCTTGCCTATGTGGTGTTTGAAGATATGCCGCTCGCCGATTTCGGCAACCGCATCCCCTCGCTCAGTTTTGAACTGATTGCCGATGCGGGCGCGATGGATGGCAGGGCGATCCTCGCCGATCTTTTGCCTGACATGGTGGATAGCAGCACGGGCGGTTTTACCCCCGGCGGCTATGCGGCGAGCGGGTCGAGTGTGCGACAAGCGGTGCAGCCCATCCTTGATGCAAGCGGGCTTGGCCTTAGCGCAGGGCGGCTGACGGGTGAAAGCGCGCCGGTCACATTGCCGTCCGACGCGGCGGCCTCCGCTGATGGCAAGCCTTGGCCCGAAAAGAAGCGCGAGCCTGCCGCGAACCTTCCGGCCACCATGGCGGTGCGCCATTATGACCCCGCGCGCGATTGGCTCATCGGCCTAGAGCGCGCAGGCGTTGCGGGGAGTGCAGGGGGCCGCGAAACCATTATCGACTGCCCGATGGCTTTGGGGCGGCTGGTCGCGCAAAGCCTCGCCGCGCGTTTTGCGGTGCGTGCGCTTGAAGCGCAGGAGAGCCTGACGCTACGCGTGGGGCCGCTCGCCTTTGCGCTTCCGGCAGGCAGTTTGCTGCGCTTTCCCGACCAGAGCGGCTTGTGGCGGGTGCGGCAATGGCAATGGCGCGGCGGGAGCGGTGATCTCACCCTTGTGCGTCATTCAGCGGAGAAAATATGGCCGGTCGATCCGGTGGTGCCGCCGGTCGATGACAGTCCCGGCGCGCTCCATGCGGCTTTGTTCGACCTGCCGCGCTGGGGGAGTGCCGAGCGCCCCGCCGCTGCGCTGCTCGCTTTGGCGCAAGCCAGCGAAAGCGGCGGCGGAGCGGTCGAGGTTGGTATCCGCCTCGCCGGAAGTAGCGAATCGGTTGCGGTCGCCCGCGCCTTTGACGCGCCAGTGCTGGGCTTTGCCGATACTATATTGCCGTCGGGCAGCGCGTGGCTGTTTGATGCGGTCTCGACTGTGACCGTCACGCTCGTCAATCCCGATATGATGCTCGCCCATGCAAGCGATGCGGCGCTCTTTGCCGGAGCCAATGCGGCGATGCTGGGCGGGGAGCTGTTCCAGTTCGGCCGCGCGGACGCGCTCCCGCCGGACGGCGAGGGCAAGCCGCGCTATCGCCTGTCGCGCCTGTTGCGCGGACGTGGCGGCACCGAGGACCGGATGGCGGACCATGCGGCGGGCGACGCCTTTGCCTTGCTCGATGATGGTGCGGGTGATCTCGCGCTCACTCTGCTTCCCGACCGGATCGGTTTGCAGCCGGTAAGCAGCGACACAATTGTGACCTTGCGCCGTCCGGGGAGCGAGGGGCTGGTGGCTTTGTCGCCGCCATCGGTCGGACGCGCGATCAGGCCTTTGGCACCCGTCCATCTTGTGGCTGCCCGCGATAGTGCTGGCCGGATTGCCCTGAACTGGGTCCGTCGCAGCCGCGATGGCTGGTTGTGGGTGGACGGGGTTGATGTGCCGCTGGACGAGCCAACCGAGGCTTACCGCGTTGCGCTCGCGCCCGATGTCGGGGCGACGCAGCTAGTGGAAAGTAATGCGCCGGGCTTCATACTGGATGCGACCCTCATCGCCTCCTTTACCGGTGGCGGCGCCCATTCTTTGTCCGTTTCGGTGCAGCAGGTCGGCCAATATGGCCTGTCGTCCCCTGCATTGATTGCGCTTCCGCTCGTTTAATCCTCATTCGCTTTATCAAGGCCTTTATCAAGGAGAGTCATCATGCCCACCGGTCAATCGCCGCGCTTTGCGCTCCCCCTGCTCGCCGCGGGGCAGGCGCAAAAAGAAACCACTCATAATGAAGCCCTCAGCCTGCTCGATCTCCTCACCCATCCGGTGGTCGAAAGCGCAGAGCTGACTGCGCCGCCTGCAACGCCGCAAGCGGGACAAATGTGGCTGGTTCCGGATGCGCCCACGGGTGTCTGGAGCGGTCAGGCCGGCCGACTCGCAGCGATGACGGAAGGCGGCTGGCGCTATATGGATCCGTTCGAAGGGCTGATTCTATGGGACAAGGCGCGCGCAAAAATATATCGCTTCCATGAAGGCGACTGGATTGTGCCGAATAATATAACTGAACCAGTCGGCGGCACGGTGATTGACACCGAAGCGCGCGCAACCATCGCGAATATTGCGGCTTTGCTTGTAAAATGGGGTCTGGCCTGATTGCAACGAAACTGAAATAGTTGATGGTGAATATACTGAAAAGTCCCGCTTTCGTTGAAAAAACTGCGACATTTTGGCAACAGATAAGAAAAACTCTAGTTGCGTGGAAACTTTCTCCGGTTTAGGAGGTTCAGGCAGAGTTTCGTGTCTCTATTGAAAGGGGAATATAAAATGAGGAAGTTAGCCATTGCTATGGCGCTCGCCTCTACTGCTATCGCGTCGCCCGCACTTGCGCGCAACGATGCATGGTATGTAGGCGTTGATGGCGGCGTTATGCTTGTTGAAGATATGGATCTCGACATCACGGCAGGTACCACCAAGTACAAAGATGCAGTTAGCATTGACCACGACAAGGGCTTTGATGCCGGCGGCGTGATCGGTTACGACTTTGGTGCGTTCCGTCTGGAAGCCGAAGCTTCGTATCGTGAAGCTGGCCACAAGAGCACCGTTGCCGGAGCTCCCGGTGTTGGCGCGCCGCTTCCGGGTACCGGAAGCTTCCCGTCGAACAGCGAAACGACCGCTTTGTCGTTCATGGTCAACGGTTTGCTCGACTTTGGTGACGACGAAGGCCTTCAGGGTTCTGTCGGTGGTGGTGCGGGTATCGCCCGCGTCATGGTTCATGACACCATCGCTGCTCCGAGCTGGCTCAAGGATTCGGACACCGGTTTCGCATGGCAGGCTATTGCCGAAATCCGTGCACCGCTTTCGGATAACTGGGACGTTGGTCTGAAGTATCGCTTCTTCAACGCACCGGGCGTTGACCTCGTTGACCGCTTCGGTCGCGACGTTGAAACAAAGATGCGTTCGCACTCGCTGATGGGTTCGCTGCGCTATAACTTCGGTGCGCCGGTTGAAGCTCCGCCGCCGCCGCCGCCGGCCGTAGAACCGCCGCCGCCGCCGCCGCCGCCGCCGCCGCCGCCGGTTGAAGTTGTTTGCCAGCCGGGACCGTATATCGTGTTCTTCGACTGGGATAAGTCGGACATCACGTCGGAAGCTGCTGCAACCCTCGACAACGCCATCAGCGCCTATAACGCTGGTTGCTCGGGTACCACGATCATGCTCGCTGGTAACGCCGACCGTTCGGGTAACGCACGCTACAACGTCGGCCTGTCGCAACGTCGTAACGACTCGGTGCAGTCGTACATGACCTCGCGCGGCATTCCGGGCAGCGTGTTCAGCGCACAAGCGTTCGGTGAAAGCCGTCCGCGCGTTGAAACCCCCGATGGCGTTCGCAACGACCAAAACCGTAACGTGCAGATCACCTACGGTCCGGGTTCGGGCATGTAAGATTTGCGCTTGGTCCCTTTATCGGGGCCGGACGGAAACAGGATTTGGGCGGTGTCGAAAGGCACCGCCCTTTTTCTTTGTCTGCAATCCGGCGATATTCATGCGCGGTGGAAAGGCTAAATTCGGCAAGCTTTGGTGCGTGTGGCAGGATGGGCAATAGCTCTGGTCATTAGCCTAGGCTTTCGTTGCGCGTTTGGTTCGCTTTATCCGGCCGCGCCGTGCCGACCGCGCCGCGCCGACCGATTGGCGCAGTTCGTCCGCTTTGTGCCTGAACCCCCTCCGTGCATCCTTTCTCCTTTTGCACTGCAGCGCAAAGCAGGGTAAAGCGCACCCATGTCTTCCATCCGTCCCTGGCGCGATATTATGCGCCGTCAAAGCCGCCAGATCATGGTTGGTAATGTCCCCGTTGGCGGCGGTGCGCCGATTACGGTGCAGACCATGACCAACACCCCCACATCCGACGCCAAAGCGACGATCGACCAGATTCGCCGCTGCGAAGAAGCGGGTGCGGATATGATCCGCGTGTCCTGCCCCGACGTCGAATCGACTGCTGCTATGGGCGAGATCGTCCGCGCGGCGGCTATCCCGATCATTGCGGACATCCATTTCCACTATAAGCGCGCGCTTGAAGCCGCCGATGCAGGTGCGGCCTGTTTGCGCATCAATCCCGGCAATATCGGCTCGTCCGAACGGGTTGCCGAAGTGGTGCGCGCGGCCAAAGCCAATGGCTGCGCAATCCGTATCGGTGTCAATGCGGGCAGTCTCGAAAAAGACTTGCTCGAAAAATATGGCGAGCCATGCCCCGAAGCTCTGGTCGAATCCGCGCTCGACCATATCAAGCTTTTGCAGGACCATGATTTCCACGACTATAAAGTCGCGGTCAAAGCCAGCGATGTGTTCTTGGCGGTCGCCGCCTATATGCAGCTTGCGGACGCGGTCGATTGCCCGCTGCATCTTGGCATTACCGAAGCGGGCGGGATGATTGCGGGCACCGTCAAATCCTCGATCGGCATCGGCAATCTTCTATGGGCGGGCATTGGCGATACATTGCGCGTGTCGCTGTCCGCCGAGCCTGAACAGGAAGTGCGGGTCGGTTTCGACATATTGAAAACTTTGGGCCTGCGCACGCGCGGTGTCCGCGTCGTGTCCTGCCCAAGCTGCGCACGCCAAGGCTTTGACGTTATCCGCACGGTCGAAAAACTGGAGGAAGCTCTCCAGCATATCCGTGTCCCCATGTCGCTTTCGGTGCTGGGCTGCGTCGTCAACGGCCCCGGTGAAGCACGCGAAACCGATATTGGCATCACCGGCGGCGGCAATGGCAAGCATATGGTCTATCTGTCCGGCCTCACCGACCACCATGTCGAAGATGCCGATATGATCGCGCACATCGTCAAGCTGGTCGAAGCCAAGGCTGCCGAAATCGAATCCGGCCAATCGGTGAGCATGGATACACTTCACGGCAAGGCGGCGTGACAGGGATGCGGGCAGAGATTTTGCTGGCGGTTTTGGCATTATCATTGCCCGTGGCTGGCACCGCACAAGCGGAGCCGGTTATCGCCGACCAACAAGCCCGGGCAAAATGGCGCTATCTTGATGGTGCAGAAGCCGAACAAATGGTGTCGGCAGCCCAAGAGGAGGCCGCCGCCTTGGGCCGTAATGTCGCGATTATTTTCGGCACAGAACGCTGCCCCGACACGCGCGCTTTATTGCAATGGCTTGACCAGCTGGAAATTGCGCAGGCTTTGAACCCTTCCTTTGACTTCATCTTGGTCGAAAGCGGTCCGGCGAGGGACCGCAACCTCGCGCTCGCCCGCAAATTCGGCGTTACGCGCATTGAAGGCACGCCCACACTTCTCATCCTGTCGGGCCGCGACGGTGCGTTGCTGAATAGAAAAACGATGTCCAAATTGCGCACCGCTGCGCGCCAGACTTCGGCGCAGCGCATGGATTATTTCCGCAAATACCGGCCCGTGCGTTAAGCGCGACTTGCCCGGACAAGTGGGCGCTGCAATAGAAGCATGCGTCATGCCCGTATCGCGATCCCCCATCTTCTTGCCTTTCCTCGCAGCCTGCCTTGGCATCGCGCTGTTTTCGGTGATGGACGGGTTTATGAAGGGGCTGTCGATTGCGTTCGGGGCCTATAATGCGATGCTGTGGCGCACAGTGACGGGGAGCGGGATCGGCATTGCGGCTTTTGCGGTCCGGCGAGGGAAGTGGCCTGCGCCGAGGGTGCTGCGCCTCCACATCTGGCGCGGTTTTGTCGTGATGGTGATGGCGCTTTGCTTCTTTTGGGGAATAGCGCGGGTGCCGCTTGCCGAAGGTATTGCCCTATCCTTTATCGCACCGTTGGTAGCGCTCTACCTTGCGGCGGTATTGCTGAAGGAGCGCATCGGCGGCGCGGCGATTATCGCCTCGATGCTGGGTCTGTGCGGCGTAGGCATCATTCTTCTCGGCAAGCTGGGCGGCACCTATGCGCCCGATGCGCCTTATGGGGTTGCGGCAATCCTCATGTCCGCGCTTTTTTACGCCTATAATCTCATCCTCCAGCGCCAGCAGGCGTTGATCGCGGGGCCGACCGAAATTGCGTTGTTCCAGAATTTGACGATAGCCGGGATGCTGCTTTTGGCCGCGCCCTGGTTTGCGGTTCTGCCAACCAATGCGCAATGGCCCGCCGTACTGGCCTCCGCCTCGCTCGCCTTCGCATCGCAAATGTTGCTGAGCTGGGCCTATGCGCGCGCCGAAGCCCAAAGGCTGCTGGTGGTCGAATATACCGCCTTCATCTGGGCGGCGATTGTCGGCTATATCGCGTTTGACGAAGCCTTGACGCCCGCCATCCTTGCCGGAGCCGCGCTCATCGTTGCAGGATGCCTGATCGTCGCGCGCATCCGCCCGCGTCTCGCCGCACCGGTCAGCGAAGCGGCGGTCTGAGGGGCGCTCAGCCGATCTGCCGCCCGGTCCAGATCACCCGCCCGATAAGCATCACCTCGCCCAGCGGCAAATGGCCGGGGCTTGGAAATTCCTTATTGTCGCTGGTGACAAGGATATGATCGGTCCGGTCGGATTTCTGCACGCGCTTGACGATCAATTCATCGCCGTGGCGCAGGACATAAATTCCCTCACGCCGCGCTTCGAAATGGTCGGCTTCATTGACAAGAATATGGTCGCCATCGGCGAGCATCGGGGCCATCGAATTACCCATCACATCAATGATCGACAAGCGGTTAGGGTCGGCTCCCAGCTTGCGCAGCCATTGGCGGTTGAAGGTCAGACTGCCGCGCTCATAATCCATATCCGCCAGCGCACCCGCGCCTGCTGACGCGCCCACATCGCGCCGCCGCACATAGACAATATTATCGTTCGCACCCGCATGGCGTTCGGGTCCGCCCAACCGGCTTTCCGGCACATTGAGATAGGCGGCCAGCTTGGCGCGGTCCTCCTCGTCAAGCTTTTTGGGGCTGCCGCGTTTGATATATTGCTGGATATAGGCCGCGTTGCGCCCGAGCATCTTGGACAGCGAAACATAATCTTCGCCGCGTTCCTGGATGATGGCGTCCAGCGCCTCTCTTGGGTTCTGTTCCATGGATAGGATATATAGCAGGAAATTTCCTCTTGCCAAGTAGGAAAATTCCTGTGATAGGATATTTCCTCAATCGGGAACAACCACCGAGTCGCTTCCCGTCCAGCACAAGACGGCAATAAGGAGACCGCGCCCATGACTGCACCGCTTATCTGGCATATCGAAAAATTCCTGCGCGTGACGGGGATGCGTCCTTCCAATTTCGGGCGCGAGGCGGCGAAGGATCCGCGGCTGGTGTTCGATTTGCGGCAAGGGCGCGAGCCGGGCGCGCGGCTCGCGACACGGGTGCAAGACTATATGGAAGAGCGTGGCACCGATCCGGTTATCAAGCCCGAACGCCCCGCTTATATTCCGCGCCGTCCGCGCCGGACCAGCTATGTGCGCCCGTCATCGCCTGCGCGCGCGGATGCGGCCAAAGCGTTGCGGCCTGTGCTGGTTGCACTGCTGGGCGGCGAGGCCGAAATGCTCGCCCATCGCGAACGGCCTTGGGCGAGCGCGACCTTTACCGGTGCGCGCCATTATTGGACGTTTGCGGTAACGGGGGAGCAGCATAGGGCATGGGCGCAGCGGTTGGAAGCTAGCTTGCCCGAACAGGAATTTACCCTGCGCGGGCATTTGGTGGCGGATGCGCTTGTCACCGATTATCGCGCCGAAACGCTTGAGGATGGCCGTGACGCCACCATCATCACGCTCGAAATATTGACGCTCGAAGAGGATTGAGGCGGAGAGATCGGGGCAGAAGGATTTAGGCAGGGACTGCGCGCGGGGAAATTAGCCCGCGCGGCGGTTCATGCGTTCGAGCGTGCTTAACGCCGCGCGCAATGCCTCATCCACTTCGGCTTCCTTGTCCGCCAGATTGGCGAGCGGGTCGATGGCCGCAAAGGGATTGGCCGACGGTGCGGGTGCAGGCTGCGGTGTGGGCGTTTCTGCGCCAGTCATGGGCGCGAGAGGTGCCGCAGTAACGGGGGGCAGAACCTCTTGTTTCACCACAGGTGCAGGCGCGGCGGCTTGCAGTTCGGCCTTGCGGACGGCCTCAGCGCGCTGGGCTTCGCGGCGTGTTGCGCGGCGGGCCATACCGGCTTCAAGCCGGGCCATCAGCATATCGACCGACTCGCTGCCGATTTCGGTTTTAGCGAGTTCGGTTTCGAGCCATTGCGCCTGCGTTGCTTCCGGCATGGCTGCTTGCGGTATGGCTGCAACAGGGGCGGCGGGCATGTCCGGTTCGACCGGTTCGGGCGCGGGAGCGGCTTCCGCAAATACCGGCATTTCGGGCGCGGGCATTTCAGGCACCGGCGTGTCAGCAACCGGATTCAAAATGAACGGACGCGCATCAACAACAGGCTCCGGCGCAAAAGCGGCAGGCTCTGCATAAATTTCCGACGCGGGCATGATCTGCGGTTCGGGTTGGGGTTCAACCTGTAGCTCCAGCGGCTCGGCCGCTAAGGAAGCCGCTTCAAGCTGGTCTTCCAGTTCGCGTTCGCGCGCCTCTTCGGCTTGCGATTCCATATATTGGTCGAACGCACTCGGATCATCCCAATCGGCAGTTCCGGCACTGCCCGGCGCGTGGGTGAAGGAAGGCTGATCGCCGTTCTCCGCCGCAGGTTCGGTTGCCGACAAAACCGGTTCGGCAACCGGTTCTTCAACCGCTTCGGGCCCCGCGACACGTGCCGCATGGCTTTCCGCCGCCAAACGCGCGGCCTGACCGCTAAGGTCACATTTTTCCTCATACGCCCAGCTCGGATATTTGGCAGACGGCGTGCTGCCGAAGGGCGTCGGCGCAGGCGTTGCCGATGCGGGCATGTCGATTACCGGTTCGACGCTATCCAGAGTCTTGCCTGGCAGTTCGGCGTCCGCGAACAGCGGGCGACGCGCGGGCGCATCGGGGTGGAAATCGCGCCGCCGCAGGTTCGGCATATTTTCCAGATCAATCTCCTCCTCTTCTTCCACCTTTTTACGGCGGAAACGGTCGAGGAAAGAGGCTTTGGACACGGCGGTTTTTTCTTCGTCAGCGACGTCTGCGGTAGCCGCAACGGGAGCAGCGACAGGCGCCGCACTTTCCGCACTGGCAGGGGCGATCACCAGCGCGGCCAATGTATCGCTCTGGCCCATGCCGCGACGGCGACGCCGTTTCTTGGGCGTCGTCAATCCCGAAAATTTCCAAGCGAGCAAAGCGGTAAGACCGGCTGCAAGTGCCGCCGCAGCGATGGCGACGAGCAAGCGTGCGGTGCCGCCCAGCGGCGGCTGTGCTGCGGGCAATATGGTATCAAGCCGCGTCTGCCACACCATCGCTTCCAGCACGGATTGCGGCATGATCATGAACGCGCCCAAGGCCATAACACCGGCCAACCCTGCGGCAACGGGTATCAGGGGAAGTGTGCGACCGTTTATTGCCACCTTACTCATCCGCTCTAAGCTCCAACATATTCGATTCGTTTCGAATCATGTAGCAAGCTTTGGTAAACAGGTTCGTAACGCACGATATTGGCGGACCAATTGCGTTCCCGTTCTACATAAGCGCGCGCCACGGCTTTTCGTTCCGCCCAGCGGCTACGTTCCGCCAGCAAGGCCGCCAATGCATCGGCTATACCCGAAGGATTATCGGCGGGAAAGAGCGTGCCGGTGACACCATCGTCGATCAGCTCGCGGTGCCCGCCAACATCGGAGGCCGCGACCAAGCGTTGCTGGGCCATCGCTTCCAAAGGTTTAAGCGGCGTCACAAGATCGGTAAGACGCATTTTCTTGCGCGGATAAGCCAGAATGTCGATGAGGCTGTAATAGCGTTCGACCTCCTGATGCGGCACGCGCCCGACAAACAGGATATGGTCGGCGACCGGCGATTGTTGTGCAGCGGTGCGCAAGGCTTCTTCCATCGGCCCGCCCCCGACGAGCAGCAATTTTGCGCGCGGATTGCGCGCGACAAGCGCGGGCATGGCGGCGATCAGATCATCGAGCCCCTCATAATCATAAAGGCTGCCGATATAGCCGATGACATCGGCATCATCGAGGCCAAGCTGCGCCCCCAGCACATCATCGCGCGGCGGCGGATCCCCGAACAGGTTCAAATCCACGCCATTGGGCGACACGATAATCTTGTCCGCCGGGACACCGCGTTTGACAAGGTCGCTGCGCAAGCCTTCGCAGATGACAGCGACCGCATCGGCCTTGCGCACCGCATAGGTTTCGAGCACACGGGTCGCGCGATATTTGAGCGAGCCTTCGCGGCCCGTCCCATTGCCGACCGCCGCATCTTCCCAAAAAGCACGAATTTCATAGATGAGCGGCAGCCCGAGCTTTTTGTTCGCGCGCAAGGCCGCAAGCGCGGTCAGCACCGGCGAATGGGCGTGGAGGAGGTCGGGTTTAAACTCTGCTGCGACTGCCTCGACGGACGCGGCGAGTGCCTTCACCTCGGCTATTTCGCGTAACGGCGCGCGTCCGTCGGCAATGGCGGGGGTGCGGTAAAAGGTGAGGCCGTCGACCGTTTCGACCGCAGGTCCTGCAAGCGGATGGCGCACGCTGGTCACGCCCGCAACCGCCCACCCCTTCGCCGCTTGCGCTTTCATCAGCGCGCGCGTGCGGAAGGTATAGCCGCTATGCGCGGGCAGGCTGTGGTCCAATATATGAAGTATCCGGGTCATGCTTGCCTCATAACCGCCAAAGGATTAACGCGCCGTCAACCCAAATACGCTACATGCTCGCTCATATCGTAACGGTTTAACACTGGCTCAACCGCAAATGCCAAGGGTATAAAGCAAATATGGTCGATAATTTATCCATAGCGGTCAGCCATATATTGTTAGTGTTCATGCTGTGGCGCCTGTATCACAGCCCGAATCTCGACCATGACACAGGCGATGTGAAACGCGGTTTCCGGAAATATAGAAGCGATCCCATCGGAAAGAAATCCGACTCCGATGCGTGACCTTGCGTTTGCCCTCTTTCTGCTGGTCTTTATTGGCATTGGTTTGCGCAGGCCCTTTTTGCTGGTTCTCGCATATTGCTATGTCGATATAGTTGCACCCCAGCGTTTATCCTATTTTCTGGTCAATTCGCTGCCGATTTCGCTGATCGTATTCGGTCTGGCGGTCGGGGCGTGGCTGTTTATAGACGAAAAAAAGGATGTCCGCTTTTCGATGCGGCAATTCCTGTTGGTGCTGCTGTTGATATATTGCGGTTTGACGACGCAAAGCGCCGATTTTCCGATAGAAGCCGCCGCCAAATGGTCGTGGGTATGGAAAGCCTTGTTGTGGGGCATTTTCCTTCCGCTCACCTTGCGGACGAAATTGCGTATCGAAGCCCTTGCGCTGACCATGATCCTGTGCGCGTCCTCGATTATCATTACCGGGGGCATCAAAACTTTGGCGGGCGGCGGCGGCTATGGTGCCATGCAGCTTTTGGTCAATGACAATAGCGGGCTGTATGAAGGCAGTATCATTTCCTGTGTCGCCATCGCCATCATTCCGATCATCCTGTATCTGGCAAAATATGGCACTATTTTTGCGCCGGATTGGCGGGTCAAACTCTTCGCTTATGCCTTATGCTTTGCCTGTCTGCTGATTCCCATAGGAACCCAGGCGCGCACCGGATTGGTATGTATTGCCGCACTCGCCATTTTGATGTTGCGTTTTACCAACCATCGTTTCGCTTATGTCGCCATCGCGTGCGGGGCGTTGCTGGTTGCGATTCCCTTCCTGCCGTCCAGCTTTACCGACCGCATGTCCACCATCAAGGAATATAAGGCCGACGAGTCCGCCTCTACCCGTGTCGCTGTTTGGAAATGGACGTGGGATTATGCGAAAGAGCATCCGTTTGGCGGGGGCTTTGATGCCTTTCGCGGTAATGTCATCCGCTATGACCGCGCGTCTACAAAGGACGAGGGTTCGGGATCGCAAGAGGTTAATGACAAATCGCGCGCTTATCATAGCAGCTATTTTGAAATGCTGGGAGAACAGGGTTATCCCGGCTTCATGATATGGTTTTTGCTGCACATATCCGGTCTGGTTCAGATGGAAATATTGCACCGCAAATATAAACGGACCACGCGCGAGGATATGATGTGGGTGTCCCCGCTCGCAGTATCCTTGCAAAACGCGCAGATCATCTATCTCGTCGGATGCCTGTTTGTCGGTATCGCCTTCCAACCCTTTGTTTATATGATTATCGCGCTGCAAATCGGGTTCTGGACCTATATGCGGCGGCGCGAGCACGAGGAAAACTGGCGGTCCATCGCAGACCGGCTAGTCAGTAAACCGAAAATTGTCTAAGTGCGCGCGCCATGAGTGCGACAAAAACATCTTCTGCAGCCGGTGCGGCCGAACCCTTGATCCAACCCAAGGTCGATTTCATCCCTGATGCCGTCCAGCGCCTGCCGCTGGAAAAGCAGCTCCAATTTTATTGGGACTTATCCGTCAGTTGGGTCGAAAGCCATACGCTGTCGATCCTGATTGCCACGGTCATCGGTGTCCTCATCTATCTCGGCCTCAATGCGCTGAAGGGCCTCGCGTCGCGGCGGGCGGACAAGCATGAGGATGAAGCGAGCCTTGCCTATATCGCGTTGAAGGCACTTGCGCGCACCAGCCAGTTTTTCATCATCATGGTGCCGTTGAAATTATTGTCGCGCTATGCGGGAACGCCCGCAATGGTGGATGCGACGATCAACTTCCTGTTCACCGTTGCCGCCGTGTTCCAGGTGGCAATTTGGGCGCGCGAGATTGTGCTGGGCTTCATCCGCCGCCGCACCTTGACCGGCGAGCCGGGCGACCATGAAACGCTGAACAATGCGATGGGCCTCATCAAGATGCTCATCACCTTTGTCCTGTTCGGGATTGCCTCGATCATGGTGCTGGACAATCTGGGCGTCAACGTCACCGGCCTGATAGCGGGTTTGGGGATCGGCGGTATCGCCATCGGTTTGGCCGCGCAGGGCATTTTCTCCGACCTTTTTGCCGCATTGTCGATCATCTTCGACAAGCCGTTCCGCAAGGGCGATACGGTCCAATATGACCAGACCACCGCGACCGTCGAAAAAATTGGCCTCAAATCGACGCGCCTGCGCGCGGTGACGGGTGAACAGAAAATCATTTCGAACACCAATTTGCTCGGCAAGGAAATCACCAACCTGACGCGCCTCTATCGCCGCCGCGTCACCTTCCTGTTCGGCATCATCTATGAAACCGCATCCGACAAAGCGCACAAAGTGCCCGAAATTTGTAAGAAGCTGGTCGAGGATGCGGGCCATGAACTGGTGCGCTGCAACTTCATCAATTTCGGCGCGAGCGCGCTTGAATATGAACTTTTGTTCGACGTGATGAGCGATGACCTTAATTATGTGGCATCGGAGAAAAGCCGGTTGGGGCTGTTGCTGTGGCAAGCCTTTGCCAAGGAAGGGTTGAGCTTCGCTTACCCGACCCAGACCAGCTACACCGCCGCGCCCGATGGCAAGCTTGTCCTGCCCTATGCGGTGCGCAAAGCCGATCCGGCCAAGGACGCGCCGCCCACAAGCTGAACGCCCTTCACGAATCAGCGCGCGGGCCTTTGCAAAAACCCGCCTGATTCGCCCGGCGGGGCGCATATGCCGTTACGGTATCCTTGGCTCGACAATTTGCGCTTGTTTACGTAAACGTAAAGTGGCAAATTGAGGGGGATAAGGGCGCTATCCAAGGCGCCCGTCGCTATGCTCAGCTAAGGGAAGGATATGCGCATGACGCCGCAGGACATGACCGCCAAGATCGGTGAAAATCTTGGCACTTCGGATTGGGTCACGGTTGATCAGGAGATGATCAACAAATTTGCCGACGCGACCGGCGACCACCAGTTCATCCACGTCAATGAAGATATGGCCAAGATGACGCCCTTTGGCGGCACCATTGCGCATGGCTTCCTGACGCTGTCGCTCTTCCCGATGCTCGCGGAAAAAGCCAATCTGCCGCACCCCGATGGCGTCAAAATGGGCATCAACTATGGCGGCAACAAGGTGCGTTTCTTAACGCCGGTGCGTTCCGGCAAGCGGGTGCGCGGCCATTTCAAGCTGCTCGATTTTGCGGAAAAGCGCCCCGGCCAGTTCCAGCAGACCATCGAATATACGCTCGAAATCGAAGGCGAAGACAAGCCCGCCTTGATCGCCGAATGGATCAGCCAGATTTTCGTTTGAACCCGTCCCTTTTTACCGGAAAGAGAATTTCATCATGCGTGATGCAGTAATTGTTTCGACCGCCCGCACGCCGATTGGCCGTGCATTCCGTGGCGCTTTCAACATGACGCCGGGCGCGACGCTTGGCAGCTATGCGATCAAGGCCGCTGTCGAGCGCGCCGGGATTGACGGCGCGGAAGTCAATGATGTGGTGTGGGGCGCGGCGCTCCAGCAGGGCGCTCAGGCCCCCAACATCGCCCGCCTTGCGGCGCTGCGTGCAGGTTTGCCTGTGACCGTTTCGGGCATGTCGATTGATCGCCAGTGCGCGTCGGGCCTCATGGCGATTGCGACCGCCTCCAAGCAAGTCATCACCGACCGCATGGACGTCGTCGTTGCCGGTGGTCAGGAATCGATTAGCCTTGTGCAGACCGCCGAAATGCGCGTCATGCCCGACCCGCAACTGATCGCGATGCACAATGCCATCTATATGCCGATGCTCCAGACCGCCGAAGTGGTCGCCGAACGCTATGGCATTTCGCGCGATGCACAGGATGAATATGCGCTCCAGTCGCAACAGCGCACGGCCGCCGCGCAAGCTGCTGGCAAGTTTGACGACGAAATCATCGAAGTGTCGACGGTGATGGGCGTCAAGAATAAGGAAACGGGCGAAGTGTCGCAAACCGACATCACGCTCAAAAAGGATGAAGGCAACCGCGCCGATACGACGCTGGAAGGCCTGCAATCGCTTCAGCCGGTCATGGGACCGGACAAGAATATCACGGCGGGCAATGCCTCGCAGCTTTCCGATGGTTCGTCGGCCGTGGTCGTGATGGAAGCCGAAACCGCCGCGAAGAAGGGTCTCACCCCGTTGGGCCGCTATGTCGGCATGGCGGTCGCGGGCACCGAGCCTGACGAAATGGGTATCGGTCCTGTCTTCGCCATTCCGAAATTGCTTGAACGCTTCAACCTTAAGATGGACGATATTGGTCTGTGGGAATTGAACGAAGCTTTTGCCGTGCAGGTTCTTTATTGCCGCGACAAGCTGGGCATCCCCAATGACCTGCTCAACGTTAATGGCGGGGCTATCTCGATCGGCCATCCTTATGGCATGTCGGGCGCCCGCATGACCGGCCACGCGCTCATCGAAGGCAAGCGCCGCGGCGCGAAATATGTTGTCGTGACGATGTGCATCGGCGGCGGCATGGGCGCAGCCGGACTGTTCGAAGTGCTGTAAGCACTGCCACTATTCTTCAAAAAGGGCCGCGCCGTCTCACCGATGGCGCGGCCCTTTTTTTGTGCCTTTTTTCCGTCCGCGCTTCGCCGTCTATCCCGGCACGTCCATATCGGTGGCCATGTCGCTGACAAGATAGCGCGGGCCCGCCCCCAGCGCGGCGGCGCGATCCTCCTTATTATATAATTGGCACCGCGCCAGCGACAGGCATCCGCAGCCGATACATTGGTCAAGCCGTTCGCGCGTGCGCACCAGCATAGCGATTTGCGCATCAAGCCGCGCGCGGATGGCGGTGCTGATCCGGTGCCAATCCTGCGCCGACGGGGTGCGGCCATGCGGGAGTTTTGCCAGCTCCGCGCCTATTTCGGCAATGCTCAACCCCATTTGCTGCGCGATCAGGATGAAGGACACGCGGCGGATGTCCGCGCGAAAATAGCGCCGTTGCCCGCCATTGCTGCGCCAAGGTTCGAGCAAACCCTTCGCTTCATAGAAACGCAGGGCGGATACCGATGTGCCGGTGCGTGTTGCGACCTCGCCAATCGTCAGAAGGTCACTCGCTTTCATGTCCCGTCCTGTTTCATGCTAAGCCCTGTCCATTTTTATCTTGACCTCAACTTAGGTTGAACTTTTATGAACACAAGCGTCGCTTCGCATAATGCGGTAAACCGGCGCAATGTCATGGGGAAAAGGCGAATGGTTAGCGTCGCTTCCGTCCCATCCTGCGCGCCGTCACAGGAGAAACAAGATGACGCAAGCCTATCTGGAACATGCCAATATTACCGTGCGCGACCCCGAGCGCGCGGCTGAAATGCTAACCGCCTTGTTTGGCTGGAAAGAACGCTGGCGCGGTCCTGCCAAAAATAAGGGCTTTACGATCCATGTCGGCAGCGACAGCCATTATATTGCGTTTTACACAAGCGCGGGCGGTATCCATAAAGAGGTGGATTTTGCGCCCGGAACGGCGCTTAATCATTTGGCTTTCGTCGTTGATGACCTTGACGAAACGGAACGCCGCGTGATTGATTTCGGCCTCCAGCCTTTCAATCATGGGGATTATGCGCCGGGCCGCCGCTTCTATTTTCTCGATGAAAACGCCATTGAATATGAAATTGTGAGTTATGCTGCTCCAGGTGATGCAGGGCAGAAAATGCCATGAGCGCCGAACATGACGATAGCAATTTCGACCAAAGCGATGTCGATGCGATCAACGCCTTGTTACGTCGTACGGGCGAATTTTTCACCCAAGGCGATATGGAAAGCTGGTCCGGCCTTTTTGCGGAAAAGGCGGATTTTATCAGTTGGGGCGGGCTGTGGTGGACGTCGCGCGCGGCGATCCATCAAGGCCATGACGCGATAGACACGGCGATTGCCGCGCAATTACCGGCCTACCGCTTCGAACCGCTTAAATGGGAGGCGCTTGCGCCCACCGTCGCCCTCGCACACGGGCGATGGGATTGGCCGGATTTCCGCGAAGGTGATGCGCCGGCTGAGGACAGGGCAGGCCTGTTAACGCTGACCTTGCTTAGAATCGCGGGCATCTGGAAAATCCGTGCGGCGCAAAACAGCCGGACGGCTGTGGGGGTGAGGCAATTGCCAACATAATCGCACGGCCGGCGCTATTTTTTACCAAGGCATGTCTCCGGCCCATGACACCACCATAGACTCGAGTGCCGCGCATCGCTGTACGCTCGCCGATCTATATATAGGGTGGCTGAACGGCTGCGGCGAATGGGCCGGTCAGGGCGAGATGGTTCCTTTTTCGAAGATAAACCCGCCCGGGCGGTCCTGTTTCAGAAGGGCTGGTCCATCCAAATCCACCCACCGTGCTTTTTGCGCCAGCGCGAAAGCAGGGCGGATGCCGAGCGAGGTGGAGAGCATACAGCCGACCATGATGTCGAGCCCGCGCGCCTGTGCTTGTTCGGCAAGCAATAAGGCGGCGGTAAGCCCGCCTGTCTTGTCGAGCTTGATATTGATGGCTTGAAACGCACCGTCGATGTGGTCGAGATCGTCAAGCGTCTGGATGCTTTCATCCGCGCAAAAAGGCACGGGCGAGCGGACGCCGCGTAGCAAATGTTCTTTCCCCACCGACACCGGCTGTTCGATCATTTCTACGCCGAGCGCCGCAAGCGCGCCAGCGGCTTCCCCTATGTCGATAGCGTCCCAGCTTTCATTGGCATCGACAATGAAGCGCGCATCCGGCGCGCCCTTACGCACCGCGCGGACCCGTTCGAGGTCGCCTTCCCCCGACAATTTCATCTTGAGCAGGCGATAGCCGTTCGCGGCCGCCTTGCGCGCGGCACCTTCCATTGCGTCCGGCGCGTCGAGCGAAATGGTGATGGCGGTCACCAGCGGCTTGGGTTCGGGCAATCCGGCAAGCTGCCACAAGGGCTGCCCTGTCTGCTTGACCTCCAAATCCCATAACGCACAATCGAGCGCATTGCGCCCCGCGCCTGCCTTCATGCTGGTCAGCAAATTGTCGCGCGATACGGGCGTGTCCCCGGCCATGCGCGCGCGGATAGCCTCGGCGCACAGCTCCGCCGTTTCCCCCTCATAATAAATCGGCGTGCCTTCGCCCGAACCGACATGCACGCCATCGCTCACCGCGCACGTGACCACATCCACAAAAGTCTTGGCCCCACGCGCTATGGTGAAATGCCCGTCTACATCAAACCGTTCAACACGCACATTTTGGAGAGTGATAGTCATGCGCGGGTCATAAGCGAAAGCCCCGCCTCTTTCCAGAGACAGGGCTTTCCCGATTCATCACACCGCGTCCAGGGCCGCAGCGAAATCGGCGATCAGATCGTCGGCATCTTCGACCCCGATGGAGATGCGGACCAGATTGTCGGTGATGCCAAGTGCCTGTTTGCGCTCGTCGGGGACCGACAGGTGGGTCATGGCGGCGGGCGCGGATGCGAGCGTTTCTGTGCCGCCTAACGATACGGCGAGTTTGGCGATTTTGAGCGCATCGAGGAAGGCGAAGGCCTCTTTCTCCCCGCCCTTAAGATAGAGCGAGAAGGTCGAGCCTGCGCCGGTGCAGTGGCGCGCATAAATATCGGCCTGCCGTTTATCGTCGCCATCGGCAAGGAAGCCGAGATAGCCGACCTTTTCCACCTTGGGATGGCCGCGTAAAAATTCGCATACTTTGACGGCATTTTCGCCCGCGCGGCTCATGCGCAGTTCCAGTGTTTCAAGGCTGCGGAGCAACATCCAGGCGGTGTTGGGATCGCAGATGGTGCCGATGGTGTTGCGCATCAGACGGATGGTATTGATATGCTCCTTGGAGCCAAGCACGCCGCCCGCGACCAGATCGCTATGCCCGCCGACATATTTGGTGAGGCTATAAACGACCAGATCCGCGCCTTGCTTGAGCGGCTGCGCCCAGAGGGGGCCAAGGAAAGTATTGTCGATGGCGATGGGCGGCTTAGCGTCGGCATCGGCAAAGATCGCATCGCGGCTTGCGGCGACCGCCTCCACATCGACCAGCGCATTGGTCGGGTTGGCGGGGCTTTCCAGATAGATGAGTGCGACATTGCCGGAGGACGCTGCCTTGCCCAGCACCGCGTCGATTTCCTCGCGGGTCGCGCCAGCCGGAAAATCGACCCAATTCACGCCGAACTTGCCCAAAATGCGCGCAATCAGCGTTTCGGTTGCGGCATAAAGCGGGCCGGAATGGACGATGGTATCGCCGGGTTTCACCATCGCGAGGAACAGAGTCGCAATCGCCGACATGCCGCTGGAAAAAGCGAGCGCATCTTCGGCCTCTTCCCATACGCCCAGCCGGTCTTCCAAAATCTCCTGATTGGGACCGTTGAAGCGCGAATAGACCAGACCGTCCGCGCCGCCGGGGCGCTTTCCGGTTACGCCTTCAAAATGGCGCTTGCCTGCGGCGGCATTGGGGAAAACGAAGGTGGAGGTCAGGAAAATCGGCGGTTTCAGCGACCCTTCGGACAGCATCGGATCAAAGCCGTGGCCCATCATCAGGGTCGACGCCTTTAATTTGCGCCCGCCAATTTCGTCCACTTGCGGCTTGGGGGAGATACGCGCTTCCACGCGAGGCGTGCCTTCGGTCGGCTTTTTGGCCATGAGCGATGTCCTTCAAATCAGATTACGATTGAAACCATCTTATCATCCCCGCGGAAAAAATCGCGCACCAAAATGAAGGGGCCGCGTAAAATGACCGCCAGCCAAACACCCTCTACCGCACAGGCATACAACGGGCGGTGCCGACCCTTAAGCTGAACAGGCGCGGGCCGGGATTGGCGCGCGGGCGGGTGACCGTCTGCACCGGCACACGGCATTGGTCGCTGCGCACCTCATAGCGGTTATTGCCGACATAGGTGACAGCAGTAATCGGCTGGTCGTTAAGCTTTTTCTGGACATCATCATTGTCCAGAATTTCACGGATTTCGGCGGTGCGCTGATGATAGGGCGGGAGCGCGGCTGCGGCAGGCAAGGCAATCGCGGCGACAAACAGACCGGCAGATAATTTCACAACGCATTTCATAGCTATTCTCCTTGCACAAGGAGAATAGGCCATAGGATTTCAACTGTATAGAGCGGTGCGCACAGCCGGATAATCACGATCCGGCTGACGAAAGCCAAGCTTGTCAGGCTTATTTATCGTGCGCGCGGATCCAATCTTCCAGCACCGGCGCAATCTTGTCGCGCCATTTGCTGCCGTTGAAAATGCCATAATGGCCGACACCCTTGGCGAGATAATATTTCTTATGCTCGGCGGGCAGATTTTTGGAAATTTTGAGCGCGGCTTTGGTCTGGCCGATACCCGAAATATCGTCGCGCTCGCCTTCGACCGCGAGGATGCCGATATCGGTAATCGCGCCGGGGTCGATTTTCTCGCCGCGATGGAGCAATTCGCCCTTGGGGAGCGCGTGGGTCTGGAACACCACATCGACGGTTTGCAGGTAGAATTCGGCGGTCATGTCGCACACCGCGCGATATTCATCGTAAAATTCCTTGGTCGCCTCGGCGCTTTCGCCGTCGCCCGACACCAGATGTTTGAACATCGCATAATGGCTCATCATATGGTTGCCGAGGTTCATCGACATAAAGCCCGCCAGTTGCAGGAAGCCGGGATAAACCTTGCGGCCCGCGCCTGCATATTGGAACGGCACCGTCGCGATGACATTTTGCTGGAACCATTCATGCGGGCGCTGCATCGCCATCGTGTTGACGGTGGTGGGGGCTTCGCGCGTATCGATCGGCCCGCCCATCATGGTGAGCGTTTTGGGGCGGCACGGATGCTTTTTCTTGGCCATGACCGCAGCGGCGGCATAGCTTGGCACCGAAGGCTGGCACACCGCCAGCATATGCGCGCCGGGACCGATGGTTTCCAGAAATTCGATGAGATAGTCGATATAATCGTCGAGATCGAACCGGCCTTCGCTGGTCGGGACAAGCTTAGCGTCGGCCCAGTCGGTGATATACACATCATGGTTCGGCAGCATCCGCTCGACCGTGCCGCGCAGCAGCGTCGCATAATGGCCCGACATGGGCGCAACGATGAGCAATTTGGGCGCGCCGACAATGCCTTTATGGACGAAGCGCTTCAATTGGCCGAACGGTTTGCGAAGGACAATCTCCTCCTTCACCGGCACAATTTTGCCATCGACCATCGTGGTATCGAGGTCGAAACGGGGTTTTCCGCGCGGGGCTGCGGCATGGGCGAATACATCAAGCGCATGGGCGAGAACCGGCCCTCCGCCTAGATAACCCACAGGATTTGCGGGGTTTTGCAACCATTGCGACCCCATATTGGCGAGCGCCCCAATGCCGGCAAGCCAGCTACGCTGCATTTCATAAGCATCATAAAGCATGAATGCGAAACCACCCGAATTTTATGTTTGACCCCCCAATGTCTCACAACCGGTTGCGTGTTGCAACGCAATAAAATTGGCCGGAAGGGCGCGGGGAGGCGCGCGTCGCAAAGGGCTTGGCGGTCATCGGGTGTGCTAGTGTCGCGAAAATTGGCGTGAATTTAACTGCAAATTGCGTTGAGGCGCTCCTGTAGCGCTGCTAAGGGCGCGGGATATGGCACAAGAAGGCACCGCGTCGAGCCGCGACACTCTCCCGCATACCGCATCGGTTCCGCAAACCGCTCCGGTGGACACGCCATCCGTCAAGGATGACGCCAAGCCGGGCGCACGGCGCATCGGCAATCTCAAGATGATATGGGCGTTTGCGCGCCATTATCCGATGCAGATATTGGGCGCGGCGCTTGCGCTGTTCGTCGCTGCGACCGCGACCATGACCATTCCTGCAGGCTTTATGGCGGTTATCGACGAAGGTTTTGGCGCGCATAGTATTGCGAGTCCCGCGCCGGTTAATCCTATGGGCAATATGGCCGAGGCCGCAGGCGTCCCACAAAGCGTGTCGGCCAGCTCGATTATCGCGAGCATCATCCGCAATATTTATGGCGGACAGCCGGGCGATATTGCGCCCTATTTCTATTTCCTCCTGACCATCGTGGTCATTATGGCGCTTGCGACGGCGGTGCGTTTCTATTTTGTAAGCTGGCTTGGCGAGCGGGTGGTGGCCGATGTGCGCATTGCAGTGCAGCGCAACTTGCTCCGCCTCCATCCCGGCTTTTTTGAAGAAAACCGCCCCGCCGAAATCGCCTCGCGCATGACATCGGACACGACGCTGATCGAACAGATTGTCGGCACCACCGTGTCGGTGGCGCTGCGCAATGTGGTGATTGCGATTTTGGGGGTCGCCTTTCTGCTGTGGGTCGCGCCCAAGCTCACTTTGATGATGCTCGGCGGGATTGTGCTGGTGATTGCGCCCATCGTGTTGCTTGGCAAAAGATTGCAAAGCCTGTCGCGCACCAGTCAGGACCGCATTGCCGATGTCGGCGCGATGACCTCCGAAACTTTGGGCGCGATGAAAATCGTGCAGGCCTTCGGGCAGGAAGAGCGCGAGGGCGACCGTTTTGCGGGCGCGGTCGATGAAACTTTCGTCGCGGCCAAACGCCGCATCCGCTTGCGTTCGGTGATGACCGCAACAGTGATGGGTCTCATCTTCGGCGCGATTACGATGCTGATGTGGTATGGCGCAGAAGCGGTGCGCTCGGGCGATATGACCGGCGGGTCGATCTTTGCCTTCGTGCTGACCGGCGGCTTGATTGCAGGCGCGTTCGGTGCGCTGACCGAAGTGTTCGGCGATCTGGTGCGCGGGTCGGGGGCGGCGAGCCGCTTGGCCGAATTACTGGCCGAACAGCCGGTGATTGCCCCGCCTGCGCATCCGGTGGCCCTGCCGCTTCCGGCGCGCGGTGCGGTTTCGTTCGATCATGTCGAGTTCCGCTATCCGACGCGCCCCGAAGTGGCCGCGCTCAAGGATTTTTCACTGGCGATCCAGCCCGATGAAACGGTTGCAGTGGTCGGTCCGTCGGGTGCGGGCAAATCGACCTTGTTCCAGCTCATCCAGCGTTTCTACGATCCGGAATCCGGGGTGGTGCGGATGGACGGGGTTGACCTCAAAACCGCCGACCCCGCCGATATTCGTGCGCGCATTGCGATGGTGCCGCAGGAAACGGTGATTTTTGCAGCCTCCGCGCGCGACAATTTACGCTATGGCAATTGGGGTGCGAGCGACGAGCAGCTTTGGGAAGCCGCGCGCGCAGCCAATGCCGAAACCTTCCTGAGGGCGCTGCCGCAAGGGCTCGATACTTATATGGGCGAAGGGGGCGCGCGGCTGTCCGGCGGCCAGCGCCAGCGTGTCGCAATTGCGCGGGCACTGCTCCGCAAAGCGCCGTTGCTGTTGCTCGACGAAGCGACCAGCGCGCTCGATGCCGAAAGCGAGCGGCTGGTGCAGGATGCGCTCGAACATTTGATGGAGGGGCGCACCACCATCGTCATCGCCCATCGCCTTGCAACCGTGCGCGCGGCCGACCGGATCGTGGTGATGGATGAAGGCCGGATTGTCGAACAAGGCACGCATGACCAGCTCGTCAAACAGGACGGGCTTTATGCACGCCTTGCACGGTTACAGTTTGACGCCTGAGTTTAACGCCGCGCGCTCAACCTTCGCATAGCGCGGCAAGCTGCGCGGCGGCGGCGGTCCAGCCGGGTTCGAACCCCATTTCCTTATGCTTTTCCATCGCCTCTTCGCTCCAGTGGCGGGCTGCGGCGCGGTAGCGCGTGCCGCCTTGTCCGTCCGGGGCAAGTTCGAAGGTGCCGATCATGAACGCATCCTGCGGCATATGGTCGCTCGAAATCGCGTCGGTAAAGACGAACCGCTGGTTTGGGGTGACTTCAAGGAAGATGCCGCTGCCGCTAAATTCTTCGCCATCGGGGCCTTTCATGGTCGTGTCGAACGCGCCGCCAGCGGACCAGTCAATCTTGTCCACTTCCCCGCGCCAAGGCTGTGGCACCCACCATTCTTCCAGCCGGTTGGTCATAATGTCCCACACTTTTTCGGGCGGGGCCGCAATAGTGCGTTCAATCGCAAGTTCAAACGGGGCTTCGGCCATATTATGTCTCCTGATATATAAAAAAATTCAATCGCGGTCGGGGGCGCCGAGCGGAAAGAACGCGCGATAAGGCCGCGCTTCTTCGACCACGCGCGCGACCGACGGGCGGGCGAGCAAGCGCGCGCGATAGGCGGTGAGGGTTGGTCGCGCCGCGCTTATCGGCTCGATCCAGTCGGCATAGAATAGGGCAGGCGCGGCGGCGCAATCGGCAAGGCTGAAGTCCCTGCCATTGGCCCATTCGCGTCCCACGAGGCGCTGTTCAAGCCAGTCATAGACGATCCGCAACTGCCGTAAGCCCTTGTCCACACTATAAGGATCTTTGGGGACATCGGCAGGGCGTAACGCATTGTCGACGGATGGCTGCGCTTGGTTCATCACCCACAGGTCGAACACACGGTCGAGCAAGCGGGTTTCGAGGGCATCGACGGGGTTGACCGGAATGAGCGGATGATCGGTTGGCGCATTGGCGTCGAGATGTTCGATAATGATGCTGGTTTCAAAATAATCCTGCGTCCCGTCGCGCAGCAGCGGGAATTTGCCGAGCGGCCAACTATTGCGCAATTCCGCCATATTTTCCGGATGGTCGGGGTCGAGTATCCGGTAGGTGAACGGCAATTGCTTTTCATAAAGCGCGATCAGCACTTTCCAGCAATAAGAGGAAAAAGGATGGGCGAACAGTTCCAGCGCCATAGCTTGCTCACGCGCCCTTGCGAGCGGCCTCGATGGTTGCAATGTCGATTTTCTGCATCGTCATCATCGCCTCCATCGCGCGTTTGGCCGCTGCCGGATCGGGGTCGCCCATCGCTTCCATGAGCGCGCGCGGGGTGATTTGCCATGAAAAGCCCCATTTGTCCTTGCACCAGCCGCAATCGCTTGCCTTCCCGCCATTGTCGATAATCGCGTTCCAATAAAGGTCGGTTTCTTCCTGCGTGTCGGTATAAATGACAAAGCTCACCGCTTCGTTGGGGGTGAAGGCGGGGCCGCCATTGAGGCCGAGATAGGCCTGTCCCAACAGCGTAAATTCGACCATCAATTCGCCGCCCGCTTTCATTGAGGGATTATCGGCGGGCGAGGTGTAGATTTTGCCGACATGGCTGTCTGGGAAAAGGCTGGCGTAAAAGGCCGCGGCCTTGCTCGCTTCGCCATTATCGAACCACAGGCAGGTCGCCATTTTAGAGTCGGGCATGATGAAAATCCTTTCCTATACTATATTTACCGCCTGATTTACCGCCCTGGCAGTTTCTTCACCCATTCCCGCATCAAGGTCGCGACAAAGGCTTTGGGGAAAGTCGCATAAGTGGGCGCATCGTCCGGATAGGGGAGCGGTGACCGGCGGGCCACCGCCCTGCCTTACGCTTTGGCGCCGATCAGCGCGAAGTGTGCGCCTTGCGGGTCGATGCCGTTCAGCACCCATTCGCCGCCGGGGACTTCGGTGAGGTCAAGCGTGATCGTCCCGCCATTGGCCGTGACCGCAGCCTTGGCCGCTTCTATGTCGGGCACGCGGAAATAATAGCTCCATGCGGATACGGGCATTTCCTTGGGCTTTTCCATGACGGCCCCAATTTGCGTGGCACCTTTGGTGAGCAGTTGATAGCTCCCCATCGGCCCCATATCCATCGCTTCGCCCAAGCCCCAGCCGAACAGGCCGGTATAAAAATCCAGCGCCTGTTTCTGGCCGTTCGCGCATAATTCGTTCCACGCACAGCTTCCGTTTTTGGTCGGGGAAAAGGCCGTATTTTCGGCATTTTCATTTTCGGCATTTTCCATCCCCGGCGGCGGGGTTGGCGTCATGATATAGACATGCGCGCCGCAAGGGTCGGCGATCATCGCAATGCGTCCGGCCATTGCGACATCGCGCGGCGGCATAACGGTCTTGCCGCCCGCCGCTTCGATGGCCTTCAAGGCGCTATCGACATCATCGACGCCGATATAGCCCATCCAGCATGGCCGCGCGCCCTGCTCGCACATGGCTTCATCCAAATGCAGCACACCGCCGGTCATCGACCCGTCGGGGTTGGCGATAAAGCCATAGGGCGTTTCGCCCGGCGCATTGCCCTCCGCGCCGCCGCCGTGGGTGGTCTGGATATTCCAGCCCACCACCTTGTCATAAAAGGCTTTGGCCCCATCGGCGTCGGGGGTCATGAGTTCATACCAGACCCAGCTACCTTGCATATCGGTCATCTTGTTTCTCCTTTATTCGTGGCTGGCGGCGACGATTATTTGTCGAGTATCGGTTCAAACCCGCCCCAGAACATACGCTGGCCATCGAACGGCATGTCGCCGCCGGGCTGCATATCGGGGTCGGCCATGATCTTTTCCCATGCACTGTCGCGGGTCGCCTTGTCGGGCCATTCGATCCAGGAATAGACGATATTTTCGTCCGGTTTGGCCTGCACTGCGCGCTGATAGTCGGTGACTTTGCCTTCCGGCACATCATCGCCCCAGCTTTCCATCACGCGCACCGCGCCATGTTCGCGGAATTTGGCCGACGTTTTCTCCGCCATCGCGCGATAGGCATCCTTATTGCCGTTCGGCACAGGGACGACGATGCCGTCTATATAGCCGGTCTTGCCGCTGGCCTTATCATCGACAATCGCGTCGAACCCGCCCCAGATCATGCGCTTGCCGTCAAACGGCATGGAGCTGCCCATCGCTTCCATGCGCGGGTCTTCCATCATTTTCCGGTTGGCGGCATCGCGCGCGGCTTTGTCGGGATATTCAAACCAGCTAAACACCACTTCTTCGTCCGGCGTGGCCTGCACGGCTTTGCGGAAATCGGTGGTTTTGCCTTCGGGCACATCATGGCCCCAATTTTCGACCATGCGCGTTAGCCCCATATCCTTGAACAGACCATAAGCTTCCTCGGCATGGGCCTTATAAGCGTCCTTATTGGCCTTGGGGACGGCGGTGATAAATCCTTCAACATAGGTCATGCTATTCTCCTCAAAATAAGACCCTGTTCCTTTTTTTCGGGTTCGTTTTTTCGGGTTCAGTTTTTTCCGGTTCAGGCGGCTTTGGGCGGATGGGCGGCAAAGACCGCAAGCTGGGCGGACAGCGCGCGTTCGAAAGCGGGACGGGCCATGCCGCGTTCGACATAGGCGGCCAATCGCGGGCGATCCTTGATGACGGCATCCTCCTTGCCTTCGCGCAATATGGTGACCATCGCGATATCGGCGACGCTGAAATCTCCGGCCAGCCATGGCTTGTCGCCCAGCGCCTCGTCGAGCCGGTCAAGCCGCTTTCCCAGAAATCCAACCAACCCCGGACGGCGAAGTTCCGCCCATTGTTCCTCTTTTGAAAACACGTCGATATTGCCCAGTTCGAAGAAGCTTGGTTCGATGCTGTTAAAGGCGGCAAACAGCCAGCTTAAAACGGTTGCGCGGCCTTGCGGATCACGCGGCAACAGCCGTTCATCCTTCTCCGCAATATGGAGCAGGATTGCGCCGCTTTCGAACAGATGGATGTCGCCATCCTTGGCGGTGGGAACCTGCCCCCACGGCTGGTCGGCAAAATGGCTTGCGGCGCGTTTGACCGCCGAGATGAGCCGCTCGTTATAATCGAGGCCGATTTCCTCGCACGCCCAGCGCGGGCGCAGATCGCGGACAAAGCCTTGGGCAAAGTCGGGCACCCAGTTGAAGGCGGTGATTTCAAGCGGGGCTTGCGGGTTGATCGGCATGGGGATTTCCTTTCCGTGGGGGGAGGGGAGAGAAGGGTGCGCGTATCAGCCCTCGGCAGGCGGGCCGTTGGTCGCGGCGGCAGGGTCCATCCAGAACGGCTCCCACAAATGGCCATCGGGGTCGATAAAGCTGCGCTGGAACATGAAGCCATGATCCTGCGGCGGGTTGATGTCCGGCGTTCCGCCCGCTTGTCCGGCGGCGGCCACCATCGCATCCACCTTTTGTCTGGTCGCACAAGTGAGCGCGAGCGAGACTTCGCTGGCTCCGCTATCGGGGATCGGGCGGTCGGTGAAGCTGCGCCATTTGGCGTGGGTCAACAGCATGACAAAGATGGTGTCACTCAGCACCATACAGGCCGCCGTTTCATCGGAAAATTGCGGGTTATTGGTGAATCCGATCGCCTCGTAAAAGGCCATCGCCTTGGCAAGATCGCGCACCGGAAGGTTCACGAAGATCATTTTTACATGGGCTTGCTGGCTGTCATTTCCGGTCATCATTCCAAGCCTTTCCGTCTGTTTCGGGTGCGCTGCGTGCCTCTGGCTCAAGGCGTCCGACTCGTTCGATACTTGCCTTATGATGCTGCATTAGTTATAAAAAGCAACTATGAAGTTAGAAAAAATAACCAAACGTTCCAAAACTGCGATGAACCGTCGTTATGGCGATGCCTGCGCCGCTGCCCATGCGCTAGAATTGATCGGGGATCGCTGGGCGCTGCTGGTTGCGCGCGAGCTGATGCTCGGTCCTCGCCGGTTCAGCGGTATCCGGCGCGGCCTGCCCGGCATTTCGGCCAATGTGTTGACGCAGCGGCTTGAGGAACTGGAAGCGATGGCGGTCGTCGAGCGCGTCGAAGAGGATGGCGTCATCCGCTATGCGTTGACCGCGTGGGGGCAGCAGCTTGAGGAGGTGACACAAGCCTTGGGCCGCTGGGGGGCGCGCTCGCCCGCGCATGATCCGACCCTGCCGTTCGGGGCGTCCTCGCTGATGCTGTCGCTGCGCACGATGATGGATAGCGACGCGGCGCGCGCGGGCGGTGATTATGAAGCCGCGATTATCGTCGGCAAAGATGCGTTCCGCCTGGTCATGGAAGATGGCGCGCTCCGTATCACACGCGGTAAGGCACCCGCGCCCGCCTTCACCCTAACCGTTGCCACGGCCAATGCGATTTTGCCGTCACTGTACGGCAGCCAGCCGCTCGCCATTTCGGAAAAACAGGGGGCGATTGCCGTGCAAGGCGACCGTGCCTTGGCGCAACGCTTCCTCAACCTGTTCGCGCTTCCCGAACAGATTGGCGGCAATAATCGGTAGAGGATGCTCTTTATACCTGCCTTTCGTCATTGCGAGCCGCTGCAAGCGGCGCGGCAATCCAGAGTCAAACAAAGGGACGTTGCGCCCAACGGCTCTGGATTGCCGCGCGCCTATCGGCGCTCGCAATGACGAGCGGGATGGGAGAAGCTTCCGGCCCTTACCCGTAGGCGCGCAGGAAAAAGACGATTGTTGTCGCGCCGGTAACGAACAGCGTCCACAGCCGTACCGCGCGTGGCGGGAGCTTCTTGCCGATGATCGCGCCAAGCCAGCCGCCGATAACCGACCCTATCAGCATCGGAATGACGGCGAGAAACACCACCATGCCGAACGCGAGAAACACAAAGGCTGCCGCAAAATTGGCGGTGGCGAGCATCAAGGTGCGCGGCGCGAACAATGCGCGCGGCGAATGGCCTGCGAGCAAGCCATAGGTGGCGGTGGTCATCAACCCCACGCCGCCCCCGAAATAACCGCCATAAAGACCAAGCAAGGCTTGGACGACCATCAAGGTTTTGCGGCCAATCGCGACCCGCTTGCGCAGCCACTCGCTCGCCGTCTTGCCGAAAGCGAGCACGACAAAGGCGTAAAGCACGAGCCAGGGAATGATGATGTCGAACATATCACTCGGCGTCAGCACGAGCAGCGCGCTCCCGACCAGCCCGCCGACAAAGGTGATCGCCGCAAGCGTGCGGATCGAGACACCGGACAAGGGTTGCAGTTCATCGCGAAACGCCCATGCGCTCGTCGCCGCGCCCGGCAACAAGGCTACATTGGAGGTCGAATTGGCCAGATTGGCGGGCAGACCCATAGCAAGCAAGGCAGGCAAGGTCGCAAAAGTCCCGCCGCCCGCCAGCGCATTCATCGCACCGCCGACAATTCCGGCAGCAAAAACAAAGGCGAGCGAGGCGGGCGAAAGATCCATAATGTCCCTCTAGAATAAGCGATTCGCGGTGGATAGCCGCGCGGGCGAAAAAGTTTCGCGGGGCCATGTTTGCGCCCCTGTTCCCCCGCCACGTGCCTTATGACTAAAAGAAAAACTGCCCGCGTAAAGGATTCCCCAATAGGATTGTGCGACTATACCCGCATGGCATATGAGATCGACATTATGACGCGCGCGGACAGGAACAGCATAACCGGCGTGATAAAGCTGGAATGTGTACGGGTAGAAAAGCCGTGGGGGCGGGATCGCTTGCCCGCGCCCTTCGCGCATGACCAAGGCGCGCGCATCGGTGAAATATGGTTCCCCGCGCCCGAAGACGCGCCCACGCCCTTGCTGGTCAAATATCTGTTCACCGGCGAAGCCTTGTCGGTTCAGGTCCATCCTGATGATAGCCAAGCGCACGCGCGCGGGCATTCTTCGGGCAAGGAAGAGTGTTGGTATATTGTCGATGCCGAACCCGGCGCGACGCTGGGCATCGGCACCAAGCGCCCGCTTGCTCCCGAACAATTGCGGGCGGCTGCGCTGTCGGGCGAGATTGAAAGCCTGATGGACTGGTATCCGGCCAAGGCAGGCCAGATATATCACATCCCGCCCGGCACGATCCACGCGATCGGAGCAGGGATTTCGCTCATCGAAGTGCAGCAAAATAGCGACATCACCTATCGCCTCTATGATTATGGCCGCCCGCGCGCGCTCCATCTGGACGATGCGGTTGCGGTCGCCAAGGCCATACCCTTTCCGCCCGATGCGCGAAAAGCGGTGGACGCACAGCAAAGCGGGGTTTTGCTCGATGCCGCCCATTTCACCCTCGCGCAGATTACCGACGCGGATCAAATTGTGCTCGACGCAGCAAGCGGCATGATGAACATCATCCCCGTGCGCGGCAAGGTGGCCCTCGGCGCTATCACCCTCCACCCCGGAGAGTGCGCGCTCGCCCCTGCAGGCACACAGATGCACCTCGCACCCGACACCCAATGTCTGGTCGCTTGGCCGAAATAAGACGAATTACGCTACGCGTCTAAGGCGAAGCCGCCTGAACCGGCGTCACACCCGCACCGCTTTTTCGACCATGCCTTCCGCGCCGAAAATGCGGCGATAGCGGGCTATTTCTGCCGGATCGCCGGTCGCTTTTGCGGGGTTATCCGACAATTTGACCGCCGGACGGCCATTGGCGCGGGTGACTTTGGCGACGAGCGAGATCGGCTCCAGCCCCGCGCCGCCTTCGGGATCGCAATCGCGGAAATCATTGGTGAGGTTGGTGCCCCAGCCAAAGCTCATCCGCACTTTGCCGTGAAAGTGCCGGTAGGTCTGCTCAATGCTGTCGACATCCATGCCGTCCGAAAAAATCAGCAGTTTTTCGCGCGGGTCGCGACCCTTTTCCCGCCACCAATCCATTATCTGTTCACCGCCTTCAACGGGCGGCAGGCTGTCGGGCCGAAAGCCGGTCCAGTCCGCCACCCAATCGGGCGCATGGCGCAAAAAGGCGGTGGTGCCATAAGCATCGGGCAGCACGATGAGCAGATTGCCGTCATATTGGGTGCGCCATTCTTCAAGCACGCGGTAAGGCGCGGCGGCTATGCCCGCATCATTATGGGCAAGCGCGGCCAGCACCATCGGCAATTCATGGGCATTGGTGCCGATCGCCTCCAGATCATTGTGCATCGCAAGCAGCACATTGGAGGTGCCGATAAAGCGGTCGCCCAATCCTTCTTTCAGCGCTTCGACGCACCATTGCTGCCATAGGAAACTATGCCGCCGCCTTGTGCCGAAATCGGAAAGCGCAAGGTCGGGAAGCGCCCGCAGGCGCTCAACCTTGTCCCATAATTTCGCCTTGGCGCGCGCATAGAGAATATCGAGTTCAAACCGCCCGCGATTTTTTAACGTCGCGCGCGAACGCAGCTCATTGACGATGGCGAGCGCGGGAATTTCCCACAGACTTGCTTCAGGCCAAGGGGCATCGAAGTCGAGTTTATACTGGCCATCGACCACGCTCAATTCATAGTCGGGCAGGCGGAATTCGGCGAGCCAGGCGATATAATCAGGCGCGAACATCCGCTCCTGGCCGTAAAAACTATTGCCCGCGAGCCAAATCAGTTCGCGGTTGGTGAAGCGCAGGCTGCGCGCATGGTCGAGCTGTTCGCGCAATTCCTGCTCGTCGATAATCTCGGCAAGCTGCACCTTTTTGCTGCGGTTGATGAGCGAAAAGGTCGTGCGCACATCGGGATGCAGCCGCCAGATCATCTGCTGCATCAGCAATTTATAGAAATCGGTGTCAAGCAGGCTGCGTATGATCGGATCAAGCCGCCAGCCATGATTATAAACGCGGGTGGCGATGTCGGTGGCGGGCATGATGTCTCCTTGGGGGGCTTTCTTCTTGGCCGTTTCTGCACTCTCTTTTGTGCTGCGTCCGGCTTTTGTGCGGTGTCTGGAAAGGGTTTTCAACCGACTTTGCAGGAGCGAAAGTCCGGCTGCGCGGCTCCCGATTTTCGCCCTCGCACATTTTCGGTCACGATGTTTGCGATTTTGCTTCTTGACAGGCCGCCTGTCGCGTGTCAGTTTTTTGACACCGGTGTCTTAAATCAAATCCGGACAAGATCGCAGGACATGCGGCGGAATATTTTGGACATGGTTTGTAAAAAACTGTGCCGGAGGAAGACCGGGGCAAAAACCTGGGAGAAGGGTGTCGTTGGATGTTCACGCAAAAATCCTGGCCGGATAATTGGCTGGATGAAGGGCCAAATAAAGGAATGGGGCCTTATACCCCCTTGCATCTCGCGCGCGCCCCGTCTTTGGCGAAGCAGCAGGCGCAGTCAAAGGAAGCGTGAAGGGATGGGGAAGGGAATGACCGTACATGGGTAAGTGCCCGCATCATCCGGCAGGCCTCAAGGCAGGCCTTTTGGCTGGTCTTGCACTTGGCCTTGTGGCGGGTGTTGCGACACCGGTAGCGGCGAATCAGGCTGTGCCGGATGCGGCGCCTGTGACCACAGCCCCGCGCGCCTTCAATCAAGTGGTGCAAAAACATATCGACCCGCAAACCGAAAAATTGCTGCTCGCGCTGGTCAAGGACGGCAAGGCGCTCAAAATTGACGGCGTCGATGTTTTCAACAGCAATGACAAATTCCTGCCCGGCAAAATTGCTATCGGCTTGGCTGAATATCTTGATGCGCTCCCTGCCAATGATCCGCGCCTCACCACCTATCTCGGCCATTTCCGCAAAATCGCAAAGCTGACGGTCGATGATGCCAATGATAGCTGGGGCATATATTATTATCTGACGGCGCTCGATATTTTGCACCGGCGCGGCTGGTTGAACCAAGCGATCGATCCGCTCACAATGGCGAAATTGCGGGTGCGGCTGGATTGGCGCAGCTTTGTCGATCGTGACACTTATGTGCTGATCGACCATCCCAATAATTATCTTGTCGTCGCTTTTTCGATTGCGCGGCTGCGCCATGCGCTCGGCTGGGAAGATGATGTTGCGGTTGGCAAATTATATGACGCGACCGCCAAACATTATCGCGATTATTCGGCGTACGGCTTTGCCGACGAAACCGACGGGGAAGGGCGGTTTGACCGTTATTCAATTCTGCTCGCAGGCGAAATAGCCGCGCGTTTTGTGCAAACCGGTGACACCCCGCCCAAAGAGGCGCTCGACTGGTTGCGCAAGTCCGCCGACCTCATGCTTTTGCGTGTGAATGGCGAGGGCGTAGGCTTTGAATATGGCCGCAGCATCGGCCCTTATGGCGAAACCTCGATCATCGAAGTGCTGACAGCTGCTGCCGCAACCGGCGTTTTGACGCAGGCGGAAAAGGATGTGGCTTATGCCTATGCGTCGCGCGCGGCGGAACGCTATGTCGATTTCTGGACGGATCCGCGCACCGGCTCGGTCAATCTGTGGGACAATGGCCGCCGCACCGATGCCTATCGCGGGAAATTCCGCATCTTGGGCGAAAATCTGAGCCTTGCGCACCAATATAGCTACACCAATGCGGTGTGGAACAAGCTGGGCTATAAGGACCGCGTGCCGTCGGTCGATTGGGCCAAGGTGCAGACCGCCAAGCCGCGCCGTGATGTGACCTGGTTCGCGCGCGGCGATTATGACCGCTTGCTGGTGACGATGCAGGATGGGGCGCGGCTGGTCAGTTTGCCTATCATCAATGGCGGGGCGAGCCAGCATGACCATAGCCCCTATTTTCCGATTCCCTTCTCGCCCGGCATGTTGGAGGGCGTTGCTGATGGCGGTGCGCCCTTGCTCGTGCCGCAGCTTATTTTAAGCGATGGCAGCAAGCTGATGCCGCTCGCCTTCCAGCGCGGCGTCAAGGTGACGGGGAAGGGCAAAGCGACCAAAATCGTCTGGCACCAGAGCGAGCTGGACCGCATGGGCGAACGCGCGCCGGTTGCCGACAAAAGGGTGAGCGTCGAAACGCGCTACAGCTTTGCGCCGGGTCGCATTACGCGCACCGATATTTTCACGCCGCAAGCCGGTGTCACCATTACAGAAGCGCGCATGGAATTTGCCAGCTTTTCGGACGCGGCGGTGCAGCAGGGGGCAAGCACATCCTTTGGCCAGGGCGCGGTGCGCCGTTTCACGGTCAGCGGGATGGAGCGCTGCACCGCTGCGCCCACGGGGGGCAAGGAAGCCTATCGCGCGCCGCACGGGGCGATGCAAAGCCTTGTGCAATGCGAAGGCATCGCCGCCAGACAGGGTGCGGTGCGGATCAGTTGGACATTGGAATATCGGTAAGGACAGCAACGCTAACAGGGTGACAAAGCGCGGGATCGGGGGACCAAATCTTCGCACAGGAATAGAAAAAAGTTTCGGGACGTAATTTAAGGATATAGGGGCGCTTAGGCGGTCCGGGAGGAGGATGAGACGATGAACTATATGAAACAGAATGGCAAAATTCGCCTGCGCACGGTGCTGCTTTTGTCGGCGGCACTGTCGACCAGCACAATGGCTTGGGCGCAAGATAGCGCGACGGTGGAGCAGCCTGTCCCTGTGTCCAATGATGACACCGGTAACACTGCAGATAACGCCGAAGATAATAGCGAAATCCTCGTCACCGGTGCGCGCCAGACGCAGCGTAGCTCCAATGATATGAAGCGCAACGCGACCGTCATTGTCGACGGACTTATCAATGATGAAATCGGGTCGATGCCGGACAATTCGGTCGGTGATACGCTGGAGCGTCTGCCGGGGGTGACGGCGGACCGGTTCAAGGGCAATGCCAATGAATTGTCGGTGCGCGGCCTTGGTCCGACGTTGAGCTTTTCGACCTTTAACGGCCGTGAAGTATCCACCGCCGGTCCCGACCGTTCGGTCGCCTTCCAGCAATTCCCGTCCGAGCTTATCAATGGCGTTTTGGTCTATAAGTCGCAGCAGGCCGATTTCCTTGAAGGCGGTATAGCGGGCGTCATCGAACTACGCTCGATCAAGCCGCTCGATTATGGCAAGCGCCGGTTTCAGGCGGAATTTCGCGGCGTGTTCCAGCCCAAGGATGACGAAGTACTGGGACGCGGCGGCATCGGCTATCGCGCGAATATTTCCTATACCGACCAGTTCAGCACGGGGCTGGGCGATATTGGCGTGAGCATCGGCTATCAGCGGCAGGATCAGGCCGCGCCGGAAGATTATTATATCACCAACTCGTCCTTCGTGCCTTGCACCACCTCGGCGCGCAATCCCACGGTGATTACCGGCAACCAGCAGAGCGCGGCGGGATCGAACGTCAATTGTTCAAACGCGGCGGCGGGCACGACGCTGACCGGACGCGATATTGGCGACCGCTATTATGCGACCTCGGCGCGCACATTCCAGAACCGCGTGACCTCCGAAAAGCGCGATGCGGTGATCGGTGCGCTGCAATGGCGGCCCGCGCCCAATCTCGACATCAGTCTTGACGGCCAATATTCGAAGCGCAGCAGCCTTGAAAACCGCAAGGCGTTCGCGATTACCGAAGGGCTTCGCGGTATCCAGCCGCTCGTCATTGGCGGGGTCGGCAATGATTTTAGCGACGGGGCGCTGCTCAAATATACCGGCAACTCCAATCTGGAAATCCAGATGGAAGACCGTCTGCGCGAAGAAAAATATTATGGCGGGGGTTTGAATATCGGCTGGGAAGCAGGGCGGCTCAAAGTTGATGCCGACCTTTCCTATTCGGAATCGCGCCGCACCGAAGTGCAAAAAGCCACCAATATGCGCTCTGGCCGCCGCGTCGTGTATACGCTCGACGCGACCGAAGGCGAGGTGCCGTCCGTCGACTTCCTCAATTTCGACATTAACGACCCGAATAACTTTCTTATCGGGACGCCTACCAATAACAGCAATTATGCGCGTTATCGTTTCGTCACAGATCGTCGCGACAAGATTGCCGCGGCGCGGGTGGATGCGACCTATGAATTGGATGGCGGGTTCGTCCAGTCGCTGAAATTCGGCGCGCGCTATTCGCAGCATAACCGCACGATGGACGCGAATAATAATAATGATGTGCCGATGCCCGTCCCTTATGATGACCGGACGGCGGCGCAACTGGTTGCGGCGGCCAACGCGAATTGCCGCGTGCCTTTCTCCTCGACCGATTTCTTTTCGGGGTCGGGCACCAATCTTAAATCCTTTGCCCTGTTCGACAATGATTGCGTGTTCCGCACCTATACGGGGCGCGACAGCAACCCGATCCCCGATTCCGCACCGGGACCGGAGGATAGCAATGTGCGTGAACGCATTTTTGCCGCTTATGTTATGGCGAACTTCAAGACTGAACTCGGTAGCCTGCCGGTCAGCGGTAATGCGGGCGTGCGTTATGTGAAGACCAATGTGTTCGCGCGCGGCTATCGGGCGCCGGTCAATGTGGTCGTGTCGGTCGATGGTTCAGCAGCGACCGTAACGCGTGTCCCCGGCTCTGCGCTTGAGGAAATTTCGGGGAGCGGCAGCTATGATTATTTCCTGCCCAGCGTGAACCTTGCATTCGACCTGTCGAATGATGTGAAGTTGCGTCTGGCAGGCTATAAGGCCCTGTCGCGGTCGGGCATTGAAGATTTCAACGTCGGCATTACGCCGGGCGCTGATACGACGGGGACGACGGTGCAGCAGGTCTTGTCGCGCAGCACCACCGGCAATCCGGAACTGAAGCCGATGCGCGGCTGGAACCTTGATGCCTCGCTCGAATTCTATCCCTCGCGCGATACGATGTTCGCGCTGGCGGGCTATACCAAATGGCTGAAGGGCGCGGCCTTTACGGCGGAACAGCCCTTCACCACCTCGATTGTCGCCAATGGCCAATTGGTCGAATTTAACGCGATTGCACCGGCCAATGATCCGAACACGCGCTTCCTTTACGGCTTTGAGCTGAGCGGGTCGCACTCCTTCACCTATCTGCCGTCACCGCTTGACGGGTTCGGGGTGGCGGGGAGCTACAGCTTTACCGACGCGGATTTCGAATTCCCCGATCCGACCTCGGTTGGTCCCTATATGGAGCCGGCCAATCTGATGGGCCTGTCGCGCCATCTTGCGACCGGGTCGGTGTTCTGGGAAAAATGGGGCGTGTCGCTGCGCGCCAATTATCGCTACCGGTCGGGCTATTATAAGCCGACCTTCGGCAGCACCAACCGCACCGTCAAGGGGTCGGGTTATCTGAACCTGTCGGCGCAATATAATGTGAACGATAATATCCAGCTCAAAATACAGGCGCTCAACGTCACCGGCGTGCGCGACATCATGTACCGTGCAGGTGAAGATTCGATCACCGAAGTGAGCGAAAGCGGTTCGCAATATTATGCGGGCATCCGCCTGCGTTTCTGACCGGAACACGATAGGGAGCCGCGCGATGAAGCCTTTCCTCCGCCCCGCAAGCTTGGCCTTTGCGCTGATGGTTGCGGGCGGGGGGGCGGGCGTTCATGTGGCGGCTCCTGCATCCCCCGCCAAACCCGCTTCGACCTGCAAAGCCGAAGCGGGGCATAGCGCCGCCTTTGGCGGGCGGCGCACTTTCTTTCTGGACCCCCGGATACTGGAAGCATTGAAGCGCGATGCGGCTAGCGATCCTGTGCTGGCCGACGCCAAGGCGGCGCTTGTTTCCCGCGCCGAGGCGGCGCTCGCGCGCGGGCCTTATGCGGTGACGCAAAAGCGCGTGCTGCCGCCTTCGGGCAAATTGCAGGATTATCTCAGCATCGCGCCTTATTGGTGGCCCGATCCGGCCAAGAAAAACGGCCTTCCTTATATCCGCAAGGATGGCGAGATTAACCCCGACCGCGACAGCCCCAAATATGATCTGGCGCGGCTCGAAGCGATGCGGACCGACATCGAAACTTTGGGCTTTGCTTATTATTTCACCGATGATGCCCGCTATGCGGCGCAGGCGGCGAAGCTGTTGCGCGTCTGGTTTATCGACAGCAAGACGCGGATGAACCCGCACCTTAACTATGCGCAAGCCGTGCCGGGGCGCGAGGAGGGCCGCGCGGAAGGCATTATCGACACACGCCGCTTGCAAGGCGTGGTCGAAGCGATCGGCCTGATTGGCCCCGCGCAGGTGTTGAACGTTGATGAGCAAGCGCGCCTTGAACGCTGGTTTGGCGACTATAGCGACTGGCTGCTGACCAGCCGGTTGGGCAAGGAGGAAGGCGCGGCCGCCAATAACCATGCGCTCTGGTATGACAGTCAGGTCGCGCAATTCGCACTATTTGCGCGCCGTCCGGAGGTTGCAAAACGCATCGCGACCAACTTTGTCGCGCGTCGCATCACGCCGCAATTTGCCGATAATGGCAGCCTGCCCAAGGAATTGGCGCGCACCCGTTCGCTCCATTATTCGGTGTTCGCGCTGGCGGCGGCCTATGATGTCGCGGATCTTGGCCAATGTGTCGGCGTCGATATTTGGGATGCGGGCGATGCGAAGGGGCGGGGTTTGCGCAAAGCGACCGATTTTCTGCGGCCTTATGCCGGGCAGATTGACCGTTGGCCCTATCCGGAACTGCGCCCAGATGGCGAGCCGCTCAATGACCTGCTTGTGCGCGCCGCCGCGCAATGGCCCGATGGCGGCTATCCGGCGGATGCGAAGCGCGCGAGCGTGCGGCGCTATTTCAAGACGCGGGCGATGTGAGGGACGGGGGGCCCCTTCGGGTGCCGCTCGTCCGCTACCCGTCCGGTGCGCAAATATGGCTAACATCACGCACATCAGCTTCGCGCGCTTATGACCGGGTATCGAATGGCAGGATGTTCATTGACACCGGTTTCCTCAAGCGATAGTTTGACCCCATAATCCATCTAAGCTTGCGACCTTGAGGAGCCTTTTATGTTCGCCAAAACCTATCACGCCACCCATCCCGACATGATGGAATGTGTCGACAATGATTCGCTGCGCGACCGTTATCTGGTGTCGGGCATGTTCGAAGACGGCAAGGTCACGCTTAACTATTCGCACAATGAGCGTTTCGTCATTGGCGGCGCGGTGCCGAAGGGCGGGGCGATCAAACTGCCCGAACAGGCAGAACCTGCCTCGGCGGCGGGGCATCCTTTCCTTGAGCGGCGCGAAATGGCGGCGGTCAATATCGGCAGCGATGGCGCAATCACCGTCGATGGCCAGCGGTTCGAAATGAAGAATAAGGAATGTCTCTACATTCCGATGGGGTCCAAGGATGTGGCCTTCGAAGGCGATGGCGCGCGTTTTTACCTTGCTTCGCTGCCCGCACATAAAGTCTGCCCGATCAAGCATATCACGCTTGACCAAGCCAATCCGCTCGCGCGCGGCGACCTCGCCAATTCCAACCAGCGCACCATCTACCAGCTCGTTATTCCGGGTGTATGCGAAAGTGCGCAATTGCTGCTCGGCCTGACGGTTTTGGAAGAAGGCAGCGTGTGGAACACCATGCCGCCGCACCTCCATGACCGGCGCAGCGAGATTTACCTTTATTTCGACCTGCCGGAAGAAAATGACCGCATTTTCCACTATATGGGCGAACCCGAAGATATGCGCCATATCGTCATCGCCAATGAAGAAGCGGTGATCAGCCCGCCTTGGTCGATCCATATGGGATCCGGCACCAAAAAATATGCGTTCATCTGGGCGATGGGCGGCGAAAATCTCGACTATACCGACATGAATGTCCTCGACATCTGCCAGTTGAAGTGAGCGCGGCGGTGAGCAATTTATTCGATCTATCGGGCAAAGTCGCCCTCGTCACCGGGGCCAATACCGGCATTGGTCAGGGCATCGCGCTCGCACTCGCAGAGGCGGGTGCAGACATAGCGGCGGCGGGGCGCTCCCCGGCCCTGGAAACGCTCGACAAGGTGCGCGCAATGGGCCGCCACTGCGAAATGTTCCGCGCCGATCTGTCCAGCGTTGCCGCAGTCCAGCCGCTGGTTGATGAAGTGCTGGCCGCCTTTGGCCATATCGACATATTGGTCAATAATGCGGGCATCATCCGCCGCGCCGATGCGGTTGATTTCACCGAAGCCGATTGGGACGCGGTGATGGACACCAACATCAAAACGCTGTTCTTCCTGTGCCAAGCGGTCGGGCGGCATATGATCGAACGTGGGTCGGGCAAGATTATCAACATTGCCTCGATGCTGACTTTTCAAGGCGGCATCCGCGTGCCAAGCTATACCGCGTCCAAATCGGGTGTCGGCGGTCTTACCAAGCTGCTCGCCAATGAATGGGCGGGCAAGGGCGTTCAGGTGAACGCGATTGCGCCGGGCTATATTGCGACCAATAATACCGCCGCGCTGCAAGCCGACGAAACCCGCAACCGCCAGATTATGGAGCGCATCCCCGCGGGCCGGTGGGGCGATCCGGCAGATATTGGCGGAGCGGCGGTGTTTCTCGCCTCGTCTGCATCGGACTATGTCCAAGGCCATATTCTCGCCGTTGATGGCGGCTGGCTCGCGCGCTAAGCGGGGGGTGATGGCAGACCGGCTTGTTTTCTTCGGCGAATTGCTCTTGCGCCTGACCGCGCCGGGGCATGAATTGCTGATGCAGTCGCCCAGCCTCAATCTCCATGTCGGCGGTGCGGAGGCTAATGTCGCGATAGGCTTGGCGCATTTGGGTCACGACTGCGCGATGATAAGCTGCGTGCCGGACAATGCGCTGGGGCGCGGGGCGATAGCGGGCGTGCGCGGCGGCGGTGTCGATTGCGCCCATGTCGTGCGCGGGGCCGGGCGGATGGGGCTTTATTTCCTGAGCGTGGGCGCAGGCTTGCGCGCCTCCGAAATCGTTTATGATCGCGCCGGGTCGAGTTTTGCGACCAGCGCGGCCGGTGATTATGATTGGGATGCGGCGCTGGCGGGGGCCAAGCTGCTCCATCTGTCAGGCATTACGCCCGCCTTGGGACCGCAATCGGCAGACTCCGCGCTGGCGGCGGCGCGGGCGGCCAAGGCGCGGGGCGTCACCCTGTCGTTCGACGGCAATTATCGCGCGCTATTGTGGGACGCTTGGGACAGTAATCCGCGCGCCATCCTCACCGAGCTGATCGGCATGGTGGACATATTATTCGGCAATCATCGCGACCTGTCGCTGGTGCTGGGCCAGCCATTTTCCGGCGATGGTGAAGCGCGACGGCGCGAGGCAGCGGAGGCGGGTTTTGCCGCTTTTCCGCAGTTGCAACTGATCGCCTCGACCGCGCGCCATGTCGTTACCGCCGACCATCACCGCATTTCAGCGCGCGTCGATCTGCGCGGCGGCGGCCACCAGAGCGCGGACCGCGACGTGACCGGCATTGTCGACCGGATCGGGGCAGGCGATGCGTTTGCGGCGGGCGTGCTGCACGCTTGGACCGAAGGCGGCGACGCGCGTGCTATGGCCGAAACCGGTCTTGCGCTCACCTGCCTCAAACATTCGCTACCGGGTGATGCGAGCCGGTTCGGGGTGGCCGATATTGCTGCGTTTGAGGGCGGCGGATTGGATGTGCGGCGGTAAGGTTTTTTGGGGGAGGGGTGCGGGGAGCGCGCGCGACCTATCAACCATCCCGTTAGCCCTGAGCGTGTCGAAGGGCGCCTTTCAGTTTTACGCCAGCCAACACTGATGTCCGTGCTTCGACAAGCTCAGCACTAGCGGTAAATTTAGGGCCTGAAACTATATTATGCGCTTTGCATTTTTGGCTGAACTCAACGCCTTGATTTATTCCATACGCCCCGCACTTACGGGAAATTGGGGGGGCTTGAGCCATACTATGCGTCTAACGCTAACGGGTAAATTTATGGCCCGAACTATCCTGCGCGCGCAACGCTAACGGGTGCAAAATAGCGCAGCCCTTATTCAGGACATTGCACGCCAATCCACCCCCATCTTACCCCTATCTTATCCCTCGGGCGCGCGGGCGACGGATTGGCGTTCGACGAAGCTGGAGGCGAGCACCGGACTGTCCTCGGCACCGTCCGTCTCTCCCAAAAAGTCCGGCACGAGTGTGCGGGCGGCTTGGGCGCCCATTTCGCGGATCGGCCAGCGCACCGTACTTAAGGCAGGCCAGATATGGGTGGCGGTCGGCGAATCGTCGAAGCCGATGACCGATAATTGGTCGGGCACCTTGATGCCCTTTTCATGCGCGACGCGAATCACCCCCGCTGCCATTTCATCATTCGAACAGAAAATCGCGGTCGGTGGCGTGGCGAGCGACAGGAGGTTTTCGCCCGCTTCGACCCCTGCGGTATAGCGGTAATTGCCCGGCGCATAATGGTCGTCGGCAAGGCTCAGCGCTGCTTCGGCAAGCGCCTCGCGGAAACCGGTTTCGCGTTCGGCGGCGGAGCGGAATCCTTCAGGACCACGGACAAAGGCGATGCGGGTATGGCCGAGTGCAATGAGTTTGCGCACTGCTTCGGCGACGACCTCGCGGTCATTGGACGAAACGCAATGTTTGGCGTCATCGAGCAGCGCCGATCCGACGCGCACATAGCGCACACCCAATTCGTCGCATAGCTGCGCCAGCGCGTCATTTTCCGAAATAGGCGGGAGCAGCATCGCGCCGATGGGCCGCTGTTTTTCAAGAAAAATACGCACATCTTCAAGAATATGATCGGACGCGCGATCGACCGGACGGACGAGCAGCGCCAAGTCGCTATCCTTGATCGCATCCAGCACACCCTGCTGGAAATTCAGCACGGTTTGCGCGTTCGGATTGTCGTGCAACAGCGCAATCAGGAAGTTGCGCCGGAAGGCGAGCGCGCGCGCTTGCGGGTTCGGCACAAAGCCGAGCATTTCGATTGCCTGCTCGACTGCCTGCCGGGTCTTGGTCGAAATCAGTTCGGAGCGGTTGATGACGCGGCTGACCGTCTTTTTCGACACGCCAGCCAGCGCCGCTACATCGTTGATCGTCGGTTGTTTGCCGCTTTTGTTCCGCGTGCGTGGCGCCATTTATTTTATCTCTTTGCTCGCAAAAATCCGGTCCGTGAACCGGGCCTTGTCCATAGTGGCGGGAGACAGGAATAATATCAACTCGCCTGCGCCAATTTTCTTGCCTTTGACACCGGTGTCTTATATTGGACAGCAAGAGAGGGTAACAGATAATATGCAAGCTGACGGTGATTTCGACGCGATTGCCCATATATTGCTCGCCGCGCGTGCCGGAAAGGTTGCGCTTGACGATTACCCCGGTGTCATTCCGCAAAGCATGGCCGAAGCCTATGCGATTCAGGACAAGGCAATTGCGCTCGATGGGCGGCGGATCGGCGGGTGGAAAGTCGGCCGTATCGCGCCGCATCTGGTTGATCAATATGGCGATACGCGGCTGACCGGTCCGATCTTTGCCGACGAGATTGTCGATGCGAGCGATGGGCAAGTGCCCGAAATGCCGGTCTATGTTCCGGGCTTTGCGGCAGCCGAGGCGGAAATCCTGCTCTGCTTCGGCGCAATGGACGCGCGCGATTATGACATAAAGAGCGTGCGCGATGTGATTGTCGATGTGCGCGCGGGGCTGGAAATTGCAAGCTCGCCCTTTGCTGCGATCAACACCCACGGCCCTGCTGTCACTGCGTCCGATTATGGCAATAATAAAGGACTGGTGCTGGGCCCGCGCATCCCTGACTGGCGCAATGCGGACCTTATCCGGATGCCGGTGGAGCTCGCGATTGACGGGGTGCGGCTTCATCAAGCGACGATGGAAACGATGCTCGACGGGCCGTTCGGCTCGGCACTGTTCCTCATCCGCACATTGCGCAAGCGCGGCATCGCTATCCCGCCCGGCACCTGGGTATCGGCCGGAGCCATTACCGGCATCCACGAAATTGCGCCGGGCCAGCGCGCCGATGCGCTGTTCGACGGCCATTTGCGGGTCAGTTGCGCCGCGCGCCGCTTCGGAGCGGCGGCATGAAAAATAACAAAATAGAAAAGTTCGATATGAGAGGAATTTTGCTATGGCAGAGGCACCCCCTGCTAATGGAGCATCGCCACCGGTGGAAAAAACCGGACGTTATCGCTGGCTGATTGTCGCGCTGCTATTTGCGGCGACCACGGTCAATTATATTGACCGCACCATGCTCGGCTTGCTTGCCCCCGAACTGGGTAAGGAGCTCCAATGGAATGAAAATGACTATGGCGACATCGTCATGGCGTTTCAGGCAGCCTATGCGATAGGCTTCCTCATCATGGGCTGGATGGTGGACCGGTTCGGTCCCAAAATCGGTTATGCGATTGCCATCAGCATCTGGACGGTTGGCCATGCCGCGCACGGCTTTGCCTCGTCCGTCACCTCCTTCATGGCCGCGCGTGTGGTGCTGGGCGTCGGCGAAGCAGGACATTTCCCTTCGGTCGTGCGCGCGAGTAGCGAATGGTTCCCGCAAAAGGAACGCGCTTACGCCATTGGCTGGGTCAATAGCGCGACCACCATCGGGGTCATCCTGACAGCGCCGACCATCTGGCTGTGCATGACTTTGCTCGGCCCCGATTGGCGCCAAACCTTCCTTTATACCAGCTTGCTGGGCGCGCTGCTGCTTGGCTTATGGCTGTGGCTCTATAGCAATCCGCGCGAAAGCGGGAAGGTGAGCGATGCGGAACTCGCCTGGATCGAACATGATCCGCCCGAAAAAATCGAAAAAATCGGCTGGGGGCGCATTGTCACCAAGAAAGAGGCGTGGGCTTTTGCCGTCGCCAAATTCCTGACCGATCCGGTGTGGTTCCTGATGCTGTTCTGGCTGCCTAAATATTTCAGCACCACCTATGGCGTCGATATGAAGATCGTCGTCTTGCCGATGATTATCATGTATCTGATTTCGGATGTGGGCAGCATTGCGGGCGGCTGGCTGTCGTCGCGGCTTATCCATAATGGCCACACCCCCAATGTCGCGCGCAAGGTGACGATGATGATAGCGGGCGCGTGCGTGCTGCCGCTCCTGTTCGTCACGGGCATAGAAAATATGTGGGTCGCGGTGTTCATTATCGGTCTGGCTTTGGCGGGGCATCAGGCCTTTTCGTCGAACCTGCTGTCGATCCCGCCCGATATGTTCCCCAAGCGCGCGGTCGGATCGGTGATCGGCCTTGGCGGCTTCATGGGCGGCGTTGGCGGTATGATTATGGCCAAGTCCACCGGGCTGGTCCTCGATGCGACCAAGGGCAATTATACGGTGATTTTCGCGGTCTGCACCTGCGTCTATTTCCTCGCGGTGCTCGCCATCCATCTGCTGAGCCCCCGATTGGCGCCGGTGACGATGGACGCAGACGCGGCGACATGACACAGTGCGGACATAGTGCGGGGGAGGGCCTAAGCGTCCTCCCTCCGCTCATCCCCTTTGAACCGACCGGACAGGACGCCTGATGAACCGCACCATTGACCAGATCATGCGTATAGCGCCCGTCATTCCCGTCATTGTGATTGACCGGGTGGACGACGCCGTGCCGCTCGCCCAAGCCTTGGTCGCGGGCGGACTTAAGGTGCTGGAAGTGACATTACGCACCCCCGCCGCACTCGAAGCCATCACCGCGATGAAAGCGGTGGACGGCGCGATTGTCGGCGCAGGCACGGTGCTGAACCCCGCCGCACTGGATGCGGCCATCGCGGCAGGCGCGGAATTTATCGTGTCGCCGGGGCTGACCGAAACGCTGGGCCAAGCGGCGCGCGCTGCCGCCATTCCGTTCCTCCCCGGCATCGCCAATGCGGGCGATATTATGCGCGGACTGGATTTAGGCTTTGACCGCTTCAAATTCTTCCCCGCCGAAACCAGCGGCGGCATAGCGGCACTCAAAGCTCTGGCCGGACCCTTTGGCGATATCGGCTTTTGCCCGACCGGCGGCATCCGTTATGAAAGCGCCAGCGACTGGCTTGCGCTGCCCAATGTACTGTGCGTCGGCGGGAGTTGGGTGGTGCCGTCAGGACCGTTCGAAGCGGACAAGGCCGAAACCCTCGCGCGTCAGGCCAGCCAGTTGGCGGTTTAAGCGGGGGCGCATCTACTCAGCCGCTACCTCCACTCCGCATCCCCCGTCCGTCATTGCGAGCCGCGAAGCGGCGCGGCAATCCAGAGCAAAGCGCACGCGACTCTGGATTGCCGCGCGCCTACGGCGCTCGCAATGACGATGAAAAGTAGGGGAACGATATGGGTTAAAACCGCTCACCCATGCGCGCCAAAATGGTTCGCGATGCTCACGCCGATTTCCAAAATCAACCGGTAACTTCGGTCAATCGGGTTGATATAGCGTTGGTGGATGTCGGCATAGGTTTGCGCCTCACCTTCGGGATAATCGCTCGGCTCGTCCAGATGGAAGTCGGCAACACGCGGCCCACTATTGGGGAAAGCGCGGCGCAATTGGGCGAGCGCATCATCGACGCGCAGCGACAGGATCATATCCAGCACATCGCTGCGACTAATATCATTGGCGCGCGAAAAAGGCGGCACGCGCACCGCGAGCAGGAACATATGCTGCATCAAAGCGAGCCGCAATGCGTGCAATATGCCGAGTGAGCGCCGCCGCTCCTCGCGGTCGGGACCGGCTTCAAAAGCAGGCAAACGGTCGAGCAGGCGATGCAGTTTCAGCCCGTCTATCCGCAACCGGCTCGCGAGCCTCCTGAACGCACCAAGCCGGTCATCGGCCACCAGATGTTCCGACAAAGCAAGGCAGGCATCGGCGATCCGCTCTTCATTGCCACGATAGGGCCGCGTCGCCCAAAAGGCGCTGTTGAACAATTCGCCATAGGCCGCGACCGTCTTGATGCTGGCGGGGACATTGGCGCTTTGCACCGTCGCGATGACCTGCTGCGCGCGCGGGCTCGCCCCGATCAGATCGACAATCGCGTCCAGCTCATTGGCCGCCGCCGTGCCCGCGCCCGCAATCACATTAACCGGATAGCCAAGCTGTTGCAGCACCGCATTATGCGGAATCGCGCGGATTTGGCGCAGGCTAATTTCGCGATCGGCGGCGAGGTCCGATTGTCGCCGCGACTTGCGCGACCCTGTTTCGACTAACAGCCCCAGCCCGAATGCGGTGATTGCGCGCGCATAGCTTTTGGATACCAGATGGTCGCGCTGGACATGGCGGATTTGCCGGTAATAATCGAGTGACAGGTCGGTGCGCTCGTAAAAGGGATCACTAACCGGCCCCCAATTTTGCGCTTCCACCTCGGCAATGCGGGTGAGCGTTGCGAGCGCGAGCACCTTGGTGCGGAACGGTAGAAACCCGTCACCCCCTTGAAAGCTGACCTCCGGTTCCAGCCTTATCCCTGCGCCTGCAAATTTGCCGCGCGCCCACACGCTCATCGGGTAGGTGAGGCGGTTTTCCATGTCCTTGGGGTGCGCGCCGCGGCCCATCGATTCGCCATGCGTGTTGAATATCAGCGCGGCAACACCGGTCAGTTCATGCGCGACCATCAGCTCGGCCAAGCGGCTGTGCAGCCTTTCAATGCCAAGCGCCGCCGGTATCTGCCCGACAAAACGCCCCGCATCGGAAAAGCCGGTCTGGATCGCAATGCGTCCGCGCCGCTGCACATAATCGCGATAATCCGGCTCCCGTAGCAGCGCGTCGATAAACCGCCCGCCATGCTCCATCGCGCTTTCGGTTTCGAACAAGGGTGAAATATCAACGCGGTCGTCAATGCCGAACAGCTTTGAAAAATAGAGCGCGGCCAGCACCGTATGCGGGGTTTCACATTCGGCAATCAGCATCCGGATCGGCGCGTCGGCATCAATATGGCGCAGGATTTGCGCCATGGCGAGAAATTGGCGGACAGCGGTGGTGCTTTCGACCGCGAGCGCGGCGATATTGCTACGCAGCGGCTGGGCGCCCGCCAGCAAATCGCGTAGCCGCATCAGCGCCGCACCGCCGCTCATATCAAGCTGGTTGTCAGGGTCGATGCGGATGCGGATTGCGTTCAAAAGCTGCGCACTGTTCACGCGGAAATGGATCCAGCCCATGCCCAGCCCGTCCGCTTCCATCGCGGCGGCAGTGATGAGCAGGGTTTTGGCATCGGTATCGGTCGCATCAACGGCAAGCGCGCGCAACTCTGCGATCACGGGCTTGAGGCTGGTGAGCCGCGCCGGATGGTCGGCGGTCAGATGATTGGCGGCTTGGGTAAGCGTGCCGGCCTCATCAAGCCGGTCGGTGAATAGCGGGATCAGCGTTTCACAATAAGCGGCGCTGGCGGCGAGCGTGTCGCAAATCTGTTGTGCGGGCGTTACGCCCTCCAGCGCGGCGGCATAGCGGCGCAAGCGTTCGGCCTTTTCGATAAGCCGGTGGCGCAGGCTGGTCGGCCAGCCAATATCGGTGCGCCCGTCCATGTCATAACCGACCCAGGTCGCAAAACGGTAAGGGACCGGAAGCAACTCGCGCCATTGGTCGGGAAAGCGCGCCCGAGCGGCGTCTAGGATAGCACCGACCAGCATATCGCGCGCATCCTGCGCATGTGCCAATGCGGTTAAAACGTCGCGATGCTCATAGGCCAGAGTGATCGGTTTGCGCTGCGGATACGCCACGCACATATCCGCATCAATCCGCCCTACACCCGCACGCTCTGCAACCGCATCGGCCTCGTCGGGCGTCAGCAAGAATGTCGGGTGGGCGGTAAACACAATATGTTGCAAAGGCCGCGACCAGCGCGCGGAAAATCCTGCAAAAGTCTCGGATTCCGTGTCTTGATCGAGCGTTGCCACAAGGCGCGCAAAGGCCGTCTCATTGTCGGCAATGGCAGTAGGGGCGAGCAAATGATGCAGCCGCAACGCGCGTGCCTGCAACGCCTCGCACCCCAATTCCGCAACCATCCCCTGAATCGCATCGAGCGACAAAGCCCCGCTCTCCACATCGCGCGATAATTCCAGCGATAACTGGAACACCGGGTTAAAAAGCGGCGTTTCCACCGTGCGCTGATGCAGCTCAACCAGCCGCTCCCGAAGACGATTGCTCATAATGCAATCGTGCTGGAAGAAAGCAAGGAATGCAACCGCAGATTTGTTTGAAAAGACAATGTTTCAAACAGGAAAAAGTCTCCGGATTGCTCGCTGGAGAGCGGGTGGTGGATGGAGACAAGTTGTTTGCCTGTCCACATTTTTTCTTCACTTGCCCGTATCGAACAATCCGTCCTGCGCGCCTGCTGGCGGGTTGAGGCCTAGATGCTTCCACCCGTTGGGGTTCAAACAGCGCCCGCGTGCGGTGCGGGCCACTAGGCCGAGCTGGATCAGATAAGGCTCGATCACTTCCTCGATTGTATCGCGCGGCTCAGACAGCCCTGCCGCGAGCGTTTCGACGCCCACCGGTCCGCCGCGATAGACGTCGGCGATCATCGTCAGATAGCGCCGGTCCATCGCGTCCAAACCCAGCGCATCGACCTCCAGCCGGGTGAGCGCCTTGTCGGCGATGGCGGCATGGACCACCGCATCGCCCGCAACATTGGCAAAATCGCGCACCCGTCGGAGCAAGCGTCCCGCGATCCGCGGTGTGCCTCTAGCGCGCCGCGCAATCTCTCGCGCGCCATCTTCGGCAATGCCAAGGTCGAGCAGCCCCGCGGCGCGGGTGACGACGCTTTGCAATTCTTCCACCGTATAAAAATTCAACCGCACCGGAATCCCGAACCGGTCGCGCAGCGGCGTGGTGAGCAAGCCCTGCCTTGTGGTCGCGCCGACCAGCGTGAATTTGGGGAGGTCAATCCTGACCGAACGCGCGGACGGCCCTTCGCCGATCATGATGTCGAGCGCGCGGTCCTCCATCGCGGGATAGAGGACTTCTTCGACCGCCGGATTCAAGCGGTGGATTTCGTCGATGAATAACACATCGCCATCTTCCAAATTGGTGAGCAGCGCGGCCAAATCCCCCGATTTGGCAATCACCGGCCCCGATGTTGCGCGAAAGCCGACGCCCATTTCCTTGGCGATAATTTGCGCGAGCGTGGTCTTGCCCAGCCCCGGCGGGCCAAAGAATAACACATGGTCCAGCGCATCCCCGCGCGACCGTGCCGCTTCGATAAAGATGCGCAAATTTTCGCGCGCCGCCTTCTGCCCGACAAATTCGTCAAGGTTTTTGGGGCGCAACGCCGCATCGACATCTTCGGGGCGGCGGGCGGCAGTTAGGAGGCGGTCGGGGTCTGTCATCAATAATGCTCGATAGTATCACCGACGATCGCAACCCAGCTATGTTTTCGGTTTTCATAAACCGAATAGTCAGGCGGGCGAAAAGTCGGGTCGGCGAAAGCGCCGATGGCGACCGCAACGAGGTCGGGCTCGGCGGGTAACCGGTAAAAGACATTTGAACCACAGGTCGGGCAGAAATACATATGCCCTTCACCGCCCTCGTCACCGAACCGCGTCCAGAATTGCGCTTCACCGGTGATGATGACGCTGTCAGCGGGAAAGCGGGCTTGTGCGGCAAACGCGCTGCCGGAACGTCGCTGGCAATCAAGGCAGTGACACACCGACACGCGCACCGGTTCGCCAGTACAGGCGACCGCGAGTTGACCGCATTGGCAGGTGGCGGTGCGGCTGGTCATCGGATGATCCTTACCCAATCCATCACGTCCATTTGTCCAGACTATGCTCCCAGATCCAGAACGGATCGGTGGAGGTGTCCGCATCCATATCCGCAACCTCTCTTACTATATCGCTGGCGCGGTCGGGGATGGTGGTGTCAAATGTGCGGCACACCCAGTCCCGCAACGCATGAGGCGGCGCGGGCGGCGCAGGCTTCGGCTCGCCATAATCCTCCTCATATTCTTCTGCATCCCCGTCACCATATTCTTCCTCATAAATTTCCATCGGCGTGAGGTCATATTGGTCGGGAAAACTATATTCTTCATAGCCGATGGCGATAAGGCGGAGGAAATCGACCGCATTGGCCGTCAGCACACCCGTCGAACCGGACCCGAGAATGACAATCTGGGTTTCGCCCGCATCATCGCGCCATAGCGCCGCGTGGGTGCCGTTACCCCCTAGGCGGAAAAAGGGCGCGAGCCGGTTATAAACCGCTGGATCATCGCTTTGCGTCCAGCTTTTCGCATCCTCCATGTTCACCGGGGCGGCATAGAGAAGATAATTGTCCCGTGCCGCATCAATGAGAGCGCGCGCGTTACCGTTGTTGCCGTCAAAATCGCGGTAGAGATTTTGCGTGTCGAGCCAGTGGAAAAAAGCGACCAGCGCGTCGGGGATCTTCATGCCTTCGGGGAAGGAGGCCAGCATCTTTTCAGCATAATGGGTCATCTCAATTCTCCTTTGGCTGGCTTTGCGGGGCGACCTGTTTTTCGCGGCGGCGCTCTTCGGCAGCCTTGATGAACGCGAAATAAGCGGACGCGCTGGCAAAATGTTCGGGGGCGTAGCGCACCGCACGGCTCGCGGTTTGGACGCCATAATGAAGCGGGTCGATGCCGATTTTCTCGCTCCCTCTTATGCCACCGCGCGAACGATAGACATAGCCGACCATATAAGCGGTTTTGAGCCTGCGGTTTTCGGGCAGATTGACCCATGCGCCGCACGTCGGCCAGCGCGAGGGGGTGATGCTCGCGACCTTGCCGCGATCCTTGCCGCTCAAAATGACCGCGCGCACGCCCGCTTCGGGGGGCAGGCTTTCGTCGATGAAGGGCATCCGCACTTGCACGACCGACGCGCCTTCGGGAATATTTCTGGGCGCGGTTTTGAGGAACACATAGCCATAGCTTTCGGAAGTGAGGCAGGCCTGCGCCGCGCCCGGCACCAAGCTTGCTGCCGCCAAGCTTCCGAAAAAGGGGAGAAACTGTCCCGCGCGCATCATTTCGCCGCCTTTTTGAGCGCCAACCGCACTAGCGCGTCCAAGGTTGCATCCGCGCCCAGTTCCGCATCCGCTGCCGATACCGCCGCGCTGGCCTCTGCAGGTTTGAAGCCCAAGCCGGTGAGTGCGGCCATCGCGTCCGCCTGATGCCCGCCGCCTGCAACCGGCGCAGTCCCGCCCGCGCTGCCCAGCCCCGGCACCACGCCGCCAACCTTATCCTTCAATTCGCGCACGATGCGTTCGGCAAGTTTCGGTCCCACGCCATTGGCGCGCGCGACCATCGCTTTGTCTTGGGCGGCGACTGCACGGTGGAGGTCGGCGGGTTCAAAGCCCGACAGGATCGCCAGCGCCACCTTCGCGCCCACGCCTTGCACGCCGGTGAGCAAGCGGAACCAGTCGCGCTCCTCGCCGCTCGCAAAGCCGACCAGCCGCATAAAATCTTCACCGACCAGCATTTCGGTATGGATGGTGACTGCCTCACCCACAGGGCCAAGCGCGCTCAAAGTCCGCGCCGACGCACTCACCAGATAGCCAACGCCCCCCACATCAATGACCGCATGGTCAATCCCTACGCTATCGAGGCGGCCTTTCAATTTCGCAATCATACCCCTTCATAGCCGCTGGCGGGGGCAAGTCTATACACCTTTTGTTCTTGGGAGTGCGGGGAGGGCGATCCGTCCCCCGTTCACCTCGAGCGAAGTCGAGAGGCGTTGGCCCACCGGAATTGTCCAGTGGGCCAAATCCATTATGCGTATTGGATCAGTTCCCAGTAAATGGCCTGCCCGACGGAGGGCGGTAAAGGGGTGCCTTTATAAGGTGGCATACGATTGCCTTTGGCGATCGGTGCTGTTGTGGAAGGCGTTGACAGAGCTTTCCATACGCCTGATTCCGGACATACTTCTCCCGTGCGCGCACGGGTGCCGATTGGCTTTTTCATAACAACTATACCTTTCAAAGCCCGCCCAGACACCGAGAGCAGGTTGAAAAATATAAAAAGGCCACTACACTATCACGCGCTCCTTCAAGGGCGTGAAGGGTAGGAGTGTCTACCATTCGAATTGGCTCGCTGCCCTGCAAGGCAGCGGGCTAATTTTTTATCTATACCTAACATAAGTGGCGTGCAACACATTTTAAGGAATGTACTGTTTGAGAATATGGCTCGAATGTACTGTGTGAAAATATTACGTATTTACTGTGTAAGGGTAATTGAATGTGAATGGCGTAAAACATATATATGACGAAGCACGCAGTGAATGTGTGATGTACTGTGTGTTGCAGCTGGGCTGTGATTTCTGAAAGGAGGGCGGAGAGGGTACTTTCCGCCCTCGACCCATAAAATCCTTTTATTTCACCCCAACCGTTTCGCGCTTTGCGCGTGATGGGCGTGGGTGATGGCGACGGCTAGGGCGTCGGCGGCGTCGGGGCCGGTGAGTTTGACGCCGGGGAGGAGGCGCTGGACCATCGCCTGGATTTGCGCCTTGTCCGCATTGCCGACACCGACCACGGCTTTTTTGACCGCGCGCGCGGCATATTCGCCGACCGGGACGCCATAGCGCGCCGCGCCGAGCAGCACCACGCCGCGCGCTTGCCCCAGCTTTAACGTCGATTGCGGGTTGGTGTTGCTGAACACTTCCTCGACCGCGACCGTGTCCGGCGCATATTGCGCGAGAATGTCGGTCAATTCCTTGTCGAGCCGGTAGAGCCGTTCGGGGAGCGCGAGCTTGGGGTCGGTCTTCACCTGCCCGTTGGCGATATGCGACAAGCGGTTGCCTTCCGCCCCAATCACGCCCCAACCGGTCGTGCCAAGCCCGGGATCAAGGCCGAGGATGATCATGGGTTAAGCCCCTCCCCTTCAGGGGAGGGGTTGGGGTGGGGCCGTGCCGACCAGCGATTTGGTAATTGGGCCAGTCGCGCCGCAATCATGCTAAGCACCCCTTCAATATTCTCTCCCACTTCGCAGTTGGTGAACCGAAGTGTTGAATAGCCTTGCTTCAACAAACTCGCATCCCGGCGCTCGTCCCGGCTTGCATCGTGCGTATCTCCATCCACTTCAATTATCAGCCCCTTCGCGGGACAAAAGAAATCACAGATAAAGTTATCTACAACATGCTGTCGCCGGAATTTATACCCACCAAGCTGGGATCGGGAAAGATACGCCCAAAGCTTTGCCTCGAATGGCGTTGGCTCTTTTCGCATTTGGGCCGCGTAAAGGAGCAGGTTTTTGTCTTGGTCCATGACGGCCCCACCCCAACCCCTCCCCTGAAGGGGAGGGGCTTTTAGGGCCTTATCCCAACTTCGCCATAATATCGTCGGGGATGTCGTAATTGCCCCATACGGTCTGGACGTCGTCATCATCGTCGAGTGCATCGATGAGTTTGAACAAGGTCGTCGCGGTTTGCTCGTCGGTGACTTCGCTCATCAAGGTGGGTTTCCACGCGAGTTTCGCCGATTCCGCTTCGCCAAGGCTGGCTTCCATCGCTTTGGCGACTTCGTGAAGGCCGTCCTGCGCGGTCCAGATTTCGTGGCCGTCTTCGCTCGATTCCACATCTTCCGCGCCCGCTTCCAACGCGGCTTCGAACACCTTGTCATGGTCGCCGACGCTCGCCGGATAGGTGATGAGGCCCATGCGGTTGAAGCCGTGGCTCACCGCGCCCGATGCGCCCAGATTGCCGCCATTCTTGCTGAAGGCGGTGCGCACGTTAGTCGCGGTGCGGTTGCGGTTGTCCGTGAGCGCCTCGACGATGATCGCGGTGCCGCCGGGGCCATAGCCTTCATAGCGCACTTCTTCGTAATTTTCGCCGCCCGCTGCTGCGGCCTTGTCGATCGCGCGCTGGATATTATCCTTGGGCATGGATTGCGCCTTGGCGGCATTGACCGCGAGACGCAGACGCGGGTTCATGTCGGGATCGGGCATCCCCATCTTGGCCGCCACGGTGATTTCGCGGCTCAGCTTGGAGAACATGGCAGAACGTTTTTTGTCCTGCGCACCTTTGCGGTGCATGATATTTTTGAATTTTGAATGGCCGGCCACGGGCTCAGCTCCTGTCATGATAGGAATAAAATAGGTGGCTTGCCCTTACATCATCGTTTCCGGAGGCGGCAACTGCTCGTTTCGACTTTTTGTTGGAGTAAAGATTTTTGAGATGCCAACTATAATTCCAACAACGATGAGCCCTCCCATGAGAGCGCCACAAAACGAGAAAATTTCGCGCTCCATCGATATGGGATCCAAGCGAGTAATAAATAATAGCCGAGATAATAGGTATGAAATCGATATCCCGACCAACGAGTGCCACCACGTCTTTGTAACCACGCCCGTAATGAGACTACCTATCAACATTGATGGCATTAAGATCATAGCCGTACCCGTACCCGCTACCACAGCGCTTAAGTGCGGCGACAAAATAAATAGTATTCCATAACCCAAAATGCAGGTTAGTGTCGGCCCAGCAGGCCCTTTCAAAATCTTCGTAAGTTTCATTGCCCCCTCCCCGAATGGCGTTGATTAATTAAATACTCACCGCGGTGCCGCTCACTGACACCATCAGCATTGATCCGCTGTTGCCCAGCACTTCATAGTCGAGATCGACGCCGATCACGGCATTGGCACCCAGCTTGGTCGCCGCTGCTTTCATCTCGTCAATCGCTTCCACCCGCGCGCGGGCAAGCACGTCTTCATACGCGCCCGAACGGCCACCGACAATGTCGCGCACACTCGCAAACAAATCGCGGAACAGGTTCGCACCCACAATCACCTCGCCGGTGACAATGCCATAATAGTGGCGGACAGGCTGCCCTTCGATAAGGGCGGTGGTGGTGACAATCATGCGCGGAGGCTCCTATTGTGAGATTATTAGCCCGTCATCCCCGGCTTGACCGGGGATCCATCTCCCGACCCGACGGTTTGCCGCAGGGTCCGGAGATGGATTCCCGCTTTCGCGGGAATGACGAGATTTTTTATTGACGAGTTACTCGATACCCAGCGCCGCCTTATAGGTTTCCAGAATGGCTTCCATTTCCATGCGGTCATGCGGCTGCATTTTGCGCAGGCGGACGATCTGGCGCATGATTTTGGGGTCATAGCCTTGCGCTTTGGCTTCCAGATAGACGTCGCGAATATCGTCGGCGATGCCTTTCTTTTCTTCTTCCAGACGCTCGATGCGCTCGATGAAAAGACGCAGTTGGTCGGCGGCGACATTGCCCTCGCTCATATGATATTCTCCATTATGAATTAGAATCAGTTGGCGACGCGATAGGCGGGCGGGGCGGGGGCGGCAAGATATTTGCCTCCTGCGGGAGGCTATTTACCCGCTCGCTGGTCATCAGGATGACATGAACGCGCGTAAAATACCGGCCGACATCAGGCCGCGCGCGGGAAACTTGCGTTCGACCGGAGGCTGCGCCATGAGCAAGCAAACTGCAAGCGACCCGCAGGCGACCCGAAATTGCCCTGCACGCACCCGGCAAGCGCCTCTACGTCAAAAGGATTTATGGTGGTTCAATATTTCAGCCCACGCAGCCGCAAGGTCAAAATTCTGGCAACTTTGGGGCCGGCGAGCGCCAATCCCGATATGATCCGCACGCTTTTTCTGGCTGGGGCCGATGCGTTCCGCGTCAATATGAGCCATGGCGAGCATGACATCCATGCCAGTGTCATCCAGTCAATCCGCGCGCTGGAAAAGGAATTGCATCGCCCGACGACCATCCTTGTCGACCTTCAAGGCCCCAAATTGCGCGTCGGCAAATTTGCGGACGGGAGCGTGATGCTGGAGACGGGGCAAAGTTTCCGCCTCGACCGCGACCCTGCACCGGGGAACGCCAGTCGCGTCACCCTCCCGCATCAGGAAATTTTCGACGCGCTGGAAACCGGCGCGCGGTTGCTGCTTGATGATGGCAAGCTGGTGCTGCGCGTCACTGAAATCCACCCCGACCATGTGCTGACAACCGTTGAGGTTGGCGGCAAATTGTCCGACCGCAAGGGGCTCAATGTCCCCGATGTTGTGGTGCCGATCCCCGCGCTGACCGACAAGGACCGCACCGACTTGGCCTTTGCGCTGGAACAGGGCGTCGATTGGGTCGCCTTGTCCTTCGTGCAGCGCCCTGAAGATGTTGCCGAAGCGCGGCGCATCATCGGCGGCAAAGCCGCGCTGCTCGCGAAAATCGAAAAGCCTGCCGCCATCGACCGTTTGGAGGAAATTATCGAGCTATGCGACGGCGTGATGGTTGCGCGCGGTGATCTGGGCGTCGAGTTGCCCCCTTGGGCGGTGCCGCCGATCCAGAAACAGATTGTCGCGACCGCGCGGCGCATGGGCCGTCCGGTGATTGTCGCGACGCAAATGCTCGAATCGATGATTGTGACGCCTACCCCGACCCGCGCCGAAGTGTCGGACGTGGCCACCGCCGTTTATGACGGGGCGGATGCGATCATGCTGTCGGCGGAAACTGCCGCGGGCAGCTATCCGGTCGAAGCCGTCACCATTATGGACCGGATCGCAACGCAGGTGGAGCAGGATCCCGGCTATCAGGCGCGGGTCAATTTCACCGAAACCAAGCCCGATGCGACCACCGCCGATGCCTTGTCGGAAGCCGCCGCCAAGATGATTCCGGTGATCGGTTCGGATGGCATCATCTGCTTTACCGTATCGGGATCGACCGCGCGGCGCATTGCGCGCGAACGCCCGCCAGTGCCGATCCTTGTGCTTACACCGCGTCAGGAAACCGCGCGGCGCTTGGGGCTGCTATGGGGCGCCCATGCGGTGCGGACCAAGGATATTGATAGTTTTGAAGAAATGATCGCCAAGGGCAAGCGCATGGCTTTGCGCCACCATATCGGCACGGCGGGGTCCAAGCTTATCATGATGGCGGGTGTGCCGTTCGGGACGCCGGGATCGACCAATGTGTTGCACGTCGCAACGCTAACCGGCACGGAGTTGAAGGAGCATAAGTGAGTAACGCCGCCTTTGAGCTAAGCTTCACCGCAGGCCCCGACGATATTGACGAGCTGGGCCATGTGAATAACGCCGTCTGGGTCAAATGGATTCAGGACGTCGCGACCGGCCATTGGCGCGCCCATGCGCCGCAAGATGCGGTCGATGCTTATGTGTGGGTCGTGGTGCGGCACGAGATAGACTATCTGCGCGCCTTACTCCCCGGCGAGAGCGTGACCGCCCGCACCTGGATCCCCGATCCGCCCAAAGGCGCACGCTTCGACCGTATCGTCGAAATGGTCGGACCCACAGGCAAAGCCCATGTCCGAGCGCGCACCACCTGGGCGATGCTGGACAGGGAAACCGGACGGCCGTTGCGCGTGCGGCCGGATATTATCGAGATATTTTTGGGGGATTGAAGAGGGCGGGATAATGGTCCGCAACGGGTTAAAACATCCGTAGTCCTGAGCCTATCGAAGGACGGAGTTAGGTTTGCGCTAAGGCTGATAGACGTCCTTCGACAGGCTCAGGACTAACGGTTCCGATTTGATCGCCATGCCCCCAACCCCCCCCACATCAACGCCCCACACCCGTCATTGCGAGCGTCGAAGACGCGCGGCAATCCAGAGTCGCGTAAACCGCCCTGGATTGCTTCGTCGCTTGCGCTCCTCGCAATGACGCTATGCTAGGGGATACGCCGCCGTGCATCGGCGAGGCAATCGATCACCGCGTCAATCGCGCGCTGGTCGAAGGCGAAGCCCATATGGCCGCAATTGACTTCGAAACTCTGGTCGGCCTCGCCCTCGCCGCCATGCGATCCGTAATGCGATACGACACCGTCCTGCGGCGACCATAAGGCATAAGTGGGGACGGGCGGCTTTGCGCTTTCATGGAGCGCGATGGGAAGTTCCTCAACCTTGTGCCGCGCGACCAGTTCATAGAGCCGCCAAGCGTGGTTGGTCTTGAGCGACCCTGAAAACGGCGACCCCAAGGTCACGACGCTCGCAATCAGTTCGGGATGCCATTTGGCATATTCGCGCGCCATGATGCCGCCAAGGCTCCACCCGACCAGATGGACGCGGCGCCCGGTCTGCTGGTGGATATAGCGCACACGCTTGTCGATGCGCTCGATCGTATCTTCGCGCGCGCCGAAATTGCGGCCCAATTTCCAGCGTTTGGCCGAAAAGCCGACCGCGTTGAGGTTAAGCCGGAGCTGCTTCATCGAATCATCGCTTGCGCACAGTCCGGGCAACGTCAGCACCGGATCGCCATCCGCCACTTGCTCCCGCGCACGCACTTCCGGCGCATGACGCGCCCGCAACAGGTTCGGCAACCAGCGCGCCTCCTGCAACAACAGGTTCAGCGGCGGCGCGCTATCTTCCAACGGAAGCGCAGATGATTTGGGACCGGATGCCATAGTCTTAGCATAATAGATGAAACGCATTTCGGTTCAATGAATAGGCGTTTTTCTGGAAGGGGTCGGGGTGAGAGACGAAAATAAAGCGGCTCTCACCTTTTCGGGGGTGTGCGCGGGGAGAAGGGCAAATGCACCCTTTCTCCTTCAGGAGTGGAGGCGCGGGGCGTTAAACAACCCTTCAACCGCATCCGTTAGCGCCGCACAGGTAAACGGCTTTTCCAGCAACATATGCCCTTCCAGCCGCCGGGGGTCGGTATTGCCGATCTCGGCGCTCATGAACAGGATGGGGAGGTCCGGGACGATGGCGAGCGCCGCATCTTTCAGGTCCGCGCCGTTGATGTGCGGCATGATGATGTCGCTCACCAGCACATCGGGACGCTCGCCCGCGGTGAGGCGCGCGAGCATCTCGCGCCCGTCCTCGAAGGTTACGACCTTATGGCCGCAATCTTCGAGCAGGTCGCCGGTCGCCGCCAAAATGCGCGGGTCATCATCGACGATATAGACGGTGCAGATCATGCGTTTACCTTCAGATTATCCCGGCTTTCTTGCCTGCCGCTTCAAACATGCCCAAAATTTCCTGAACCTGTTCGGCGCTATGTTCCGCGCACAGCGAACAGCGCAGCAGTGTCATATTGGCCGGCGTTGCGGGCGGGCGCGCTAGGTTCACATAAAGCCCTTCGGCCAGCAAGGCTTCCCACATCATCGCGCCGCGCTCCAAGTCGGGCATGATGACCGCGATGATGGCCGATTGCGGGGTTTCGGTGCCAAGTTCGAAGCCCAGCGCCTTCAAACCGCTATGCAGCGTCTTGGAGTTTTCCCACAAATGCGCGCGCTTGTTCGACCCGTGCATGAGCTTGCGGATAGAGGTTTCGGCGGTCGCGACAACGCTCGGCGGGAGCGAGGCGGTGAACACATAAGGACGGCACACCAGCCGCATAATTTCGAACTTCGGATGGTTCGACACGCAAAAACCGCCGACCGTGCCGACGCTTTTGGAGAAGGTGCCAATGACGAAATCGACATCATCGAGGCAACCCTGATCTTCGGCCACGCCGCGCCCGTTGGGTCCGATAAAGCCCATCGAATGGGCTTCGTCGACCAGCACCATCGCGCCATATTTTTTGGCGACAGCGATCATCTCCTTGAGCGGCGCAATATCGCCGAGCATCGAATAGACGCCTTCCAGAACGACCAGCTTGCCCGCGCCTTCGGGAATACGGCGCAGACGCTTTTCCATCGCGTCGATGTCATTATGCTTGAACGGCACGATTTCGGCATTGCCCATCGCGCAGCCGTCCCAGATCGACGCATGGCTATCAATGTCGAGCACGACATAATCGCCCTTGCCCGCAATCGTCGAAATAATGCCGAGATTGGCCTGATAGCCGGTGGAAAAGACCATCGCATGGTCCATTCCGTAAAATTCCTTGAGCGCCTCTTCGCACTCTTTATGGCCCTGATAGGTGCCGTTCAGCACGCGGCTGCCGGTGGTGCCGGAGCCGAAATCGTCCAGCGCCTTCTTGCCCGCCGCGATGACATCGGGGTCGAAGGTCATGCCCATATAATTATAGGTGCCAAGGAGGATAGTGCGCTTGCCGTTGCAAATCGCGACGGTCGGCGATTCCACTTTTTCCATGACGAGGCTGAACGGGTCTTTGACGCCGGTTGCAAGCAAGCCTTCGCGCTGCTGGATCAGCGGATCAAATTTGGAAAAAAGATCGCCCGCCTTTTCCGGCCCTAAAGGCTGGTTGGCGGGATTATCGGGGGTGGCAATGGAGTCTGACATCATAATACCTGACTGGAATTTTTACCGGAATTTTCAGGCGGATTCTCGCGAGAATGACCGCCGGGATTATCTAAAACTGGTTCTGCCTGTCCGTTCGTCCTGAGTAGCTGCGCAGCAGCGTATCGAAGGGCCGGTTTCAACAACCGCAATGCTTCGATACGGGCCTTTGCAACGCCTTGTTCCGCACGAACGGCAAAGGGATTTACCCCTTCAACTTTTCCACCGCATCGACGAGCTGGCCGACATTTTCGATTTCGGCCTGCTGGTTCATCGAAATGATGATGTCGAATTCATCTTCGATCGCCGCGACAAAATCCATGACGGTCAGGCTGTCCCACTCCAGATCGCCCGCAAAAGTGGTGGCTTCGCTAAGGTCCACACCCTTTTTGTTGAACGGTTCAATCTGGGTTTTGATCGCTTCATAGGTGGCAGCGCGGTCGCTCATGCAAAAATATTCCTTGATAAAAGCTTTTTAACGATGCGCGACCATGCCGCGATTACCCCCGCTATGGCAAGCGATTGCGGCGATTTGTGGGCGATGTGATGTGCGATTTTACTGTCCTACAGCCCGAAGGCGCGGGAGTATCCGGTGCGGCGCGTTGCAAGCGGCGCGGATGCGGATGGTCGATTTAGGGCGGGAGAAAAATATGCCGGTTTGCCCGAACTTTGCGAAGCTAAGGGGGTGTTTTTGGCAGAATATGGCGGTTTTTGGGTGTGGAAGGAAAAATGGCGGAAATGCGCGGGTTCGGTGATTCGGGGGTGGGGCGGAGCAACGCTTCTTCTCCCTTGATGGGAGAAGGATATGGAGCCTTATGAGCGCAGCGAATTAGGCGCAGTTGGATGAGGGTGAGCCGTCAATCAAACGCAGCGCCAGACGGAGAGCACACCCTCATCCAACTACGACTAAGGCAGCAAGCTGCCAAGTCTCCGCATCCTTCTCCCATCAAGGGAGAAGGGAAGAGGTCACTTCATCCAACCTTCGGCTTTATACCAGTCTGCCGTGGCTTTCAGCCCGTCTTCGGTGCCGATCTTTGGCTCCCACAAGCTGGCAGGTGGTCGCTTTGCGGGGTCGACGACCCAGTCGGGATGGCAGAAATAGGCCACGCGGTCCTGTGTCAATTTGGCAGCGCCGCGCCGCACCAGCCGGTCGCCTCTGGCACCCCAATTGAGCGCCCAGCGGGGGACCGAGAGCGTAGAGACACGGCGGCCCACGGCCTTGCCCAAGGCCGCGGCGAAATCCTGATGGAGCCAGCCGCCGGGGTGGCCGTCATCGACTTCGAATATCGCGCCGGTGGTTTCGTCGCGGTCGGATGCGAGTGCGAGGAGAAGCCGCGCCAGATCGCTCACCTCGATCGCCGACATCCGCCCGCCCGGCGGCAACAGCACAACGCCCTTGGCCGCCATTTTGAACATTTCAAAAATCTCGGTGTCGGCGGGGCCATAAATGGCGGGAGGGCGCACAATGGTCCAGTTAAGGCCGCTTGCCTGCACCACGGTTTCACCGCGCGCCTTGGACGCGCCATAATCGGAAAGCTGCGGCTCACGGGCCGACAAAGAGGAAACATGAACGAACCGCTCGACCCCTGCCGCCTTCGCCGCCTCGACCATCGTGAGCGTACCCGCGACGTTGCCCGCCTCGAACCCCGCCTTGTCGGGCGCGTTGACGACGCCCGCAATATGGATGACCGTATCGGCCCCTTCGGCCAGTGTTTCGAGCGCCGCCCCATTGTCGAGCGCGCCTTTGACCCAGGTTATGCCCTCGCGGGGCTCCTGATCGCGGCGGGTGAGCGCGCGCACCTGATAGCCTTGCTCCAGCGCCAGCCGGATCACCGTCTTGCCGACAAATCCGGTGCCGCCTGTAATCGCCAAAATCATCGGGTTACGCCGGGCCCCGCCCTTATTCTTATCGTTCATAGCATGACCATATGGTCGCGATGGATGAAAGCTGCACGGGGGGGAACGCCGAGCCGTTCCGCAATAGCGGCGGTTGATAGGCCGGTGATGGCGGCGGCCTCGCGGCAATCATATTCGGCCAACCCGCGCGCAAGGGCGATGCCCTGTTCGTCGACTATATCGACAACATCGCCGCGCTCGAATTTGCCTTCAACCGCGGTGATCCCGGCGGCGAGCAGGCTTTTGCCGGAGCGCAGCGCCTTGGCCGCACCTGCATCGACAAGGATGCGGCCCTTGGCGGTGAGGCGGCCAGCGAGCCAGCTCTTTTTCTTGCGGCCCGCTGCGCTCGCGACAAAGAGCGAGCCGCAATCGGCTTGCGCCATGCGGGCGAGCGGATGATAGTAGAGGCCCGACAGGATGAGGAGGTCTGCGCCCGCCATTGTCGCGATTTTCGCGGCTTGCAGTTTGGAGGCCATGCCGCCCGATCCCATGCCGCTTGCGCTGTCGCTGCTCGCCATTGCTTCAATATCGGGGGTGATCGCGTCGATTTTGGCAAGGCGGGTAGCATTGGGATCGCGGTGCGGGTTGGCGGTGTACAGCCCGTCCACATCGGAGAGCAGGACGACGCCGCGTGCCGACGCCGCCTGCGCTACCCTTGCGGCCAGCCGGTCATTATCGCCGAAGCGGATTTCGCTGGTCGCAACCGAATCATTTTCATTGACCACCGGCACTACGCCCAAGCTGAGCAAGCGGTCCAAGGTCGCGCTCGCATTGAGGAAGCGGCGGCGGTCCTCAAGATCATCGAGTGTCACCAGCATTTGCGCGGCTGTCAGCCCTTGCGCGCCGAGCAATTCGGCCCACACGCCCGCCAGTGCAATCTGGCCGGTCGCCGCCGCCGCTTGCGCATCTTCAAGGCTCGCGCGCCCGCCTTTGGGGAGTTTCAACCGCCGCGCGCCCAAGGCTATCGCGCCGGACGAGACCACCACAATCTGCTGTCCGCCCCGCACCCGTTCGGCAATATCGGCGGCAACGCTCGCGAGCCAGTCACGCCGCACATTGCCCGCGCTGTCCACAAGCAGCGCGGAACCGATTTTGACGACAAGCCGGGGGCAAATGGCGGGAGCAAAATGCGACATAATGCCCCCGCGCTTAGCGGTTGGCGGGCCGCTTGTCAGCCATGTTTCAAATGGAGGAGGGGATAAGGCCGTCCTTGACCGTCAAGTGTAGACCGTCCGGTCGGAACAAATCCGAGATGCCGGTAAAAACCGACCGCTTGGCTATTCTGCTCGTTCACGTCGGTGGTGAGTTCGGGCACCATCGCCAGTGCATGATTGACGAGCGCCCGCCCGACGCCGCAGCCGCGATGCGCCGGGTCAATGAACAGCGCCTCCATATGCGTGCCGTCGAGCAGCATGAAGCCGGTCGCTACATCGTTGCCATCGACCGCAAGCCACAAAGGAGCAGCAGGTAGAAAGTCGCGCACTTCCGCTTCGATTGCTGCACGGTCGGCGGCGCTCAGGAAATCATGCGTCGCATCGACAGCGGCGCACCATATCGCAACCACCCGCGCGCCATCTTCTGTCCGCGATTGACGAATATCGGGTGTCAGAGCGGCGACCAAGGGGTGGGTTCTTCCGGGTCATCCTCGTCAAGGTCGGCCTGTTTGTCGCTCTCGATATAAGTCGAAAGCTTATCCAGCACCGCGTCCAGCCCCGCACCGGTCGCACCGGACAGTGGCAGCACATCGGCTGCGCCTGCTGCGACCAGTTCCGCCGACAAGGCTTCGACCAGTACGGCATCGAGCAAATCCGCCTTGTTGAGCGCGACCACTTGCGGCTTATTCTCAAGCCCTGCGCCATAGGCTTCCAGCTCGCCCTGCACGATGCGGTAGGCTTCCGCCGGATTTTCGCCATGCCCGTCGATGAGGTGGAGAAGCACGCGGCAGCGTTCGATATGGCCCAGGAAACGGTCGCCAATGCCAGCGCCTTCCGCCGCGCCTTCGATCAGGCCCGGAATATCGGCGATGACAAATTCCTTGCCGCGATGTTCGACCACGCCCAATTGCGGGCGGATGGTGGTGAAAGGATAATCGCCGACCTTTGCCTTGGTGTTGGTCACCGCATTGATGAAGGTCGATTTGCCCGCATTGGGGAGACCCACCAGCCCCACATCGGCGAGCAGCTTCAGCCGCAACCACACCCACATTTCCTCACCCGGCCAGCCCGTGCCATGCTGGCGCGGCGCGCGGTTGGTGGAGGTTTTATAACTGGCATTGCCGCGTCCGCCATCGCCGCCGACCAGAAAGGTTTCGCGCTGCCCCGCTTTGGTAAAGTCGGCCAGCACTTCTTCCTTGTCTTCGGACAGCACTTGGGTGCCGACGGGGACATGGATGACCAGATCTTCGCCGCCCGCGCCAGTGCGATCGCGGCCCATGCCGCCATGACCGCGTTGCGCCTTGAAATGCTGGGTGTAGCGAAAGTCGATGAGCGTATTCAGCCCTTCAACGGCTTCGAAAATAATGTCGCCGCCCTTGCCGCCATTGCCGCCGTCGGGACCACCATATTGGACATATTTTTCACGGCGGAACGATACCGCACCACCGCCGCCCGCGCCGGAGCGTAAAAAGATTTTTGCCTGATCGAGAAAATGCATGGCACGCTATTTAGGAGATAAGGCCCGCAAGCGCCAGTGGGGGAGCAGGCTAATCTTTTCGGGGCGTTAGGGCGGGGGTGCGGAAGGCGTTTTCACACGGACGTTCAGTGCGTCGCCTCGATCGAGCGTTCCAGTTCCTGCCGCGCAATTTCGCGCGCGCGGTTGCGCGGAAGGCCTAGGGTTTCGGCCATTTGCCGTCCCATCAACGCATCACCCAGGGCCATCAGCACCAGTTGCAATGTATGGTCGTGGATCGGCTTGTCGGCATGGCCTTCATCGGCAATTTCATCGACGAGTGTGTGGATTGCCTCGATAATCGGGGTCAACGCATCATCATTGCCGGACAGGATCATCCAGCTTGCCAGCGCGCCTGCGCCGCCCTTGTCAAACGCTTCGAAGGTGAGATCGACCACGGCCTGCGGGTCTTCCTGTTCGGTCGCGCGCGCATGTTGGATGGTCTGGCGGATCGTCTGGCACACGCCATCCGCGATATAAGCGGCGAGCGCGCGCTGCAAATCGAGCGCGCTGCCGAAATGGTGGAGCAGATTGGCGTGGGTCCGCCCGATTCGTGTGGCCACCGCTTTTAACGTCACCGCTTGCGGTCCTGCCTCGACCAGCAAATCGCGTGCGGCGTTAAGTGCAGCAAGTCTGCTTTCCTCGGGGCTCAGGCGTTTTTTTAATATTGACATGTATGTAAATAATTCCCTATTTGCCCCAATGATAATCCCTTTTCCGGAGCAATCAAATGACGACGCCTTCCGACCTTGTGATTACCCCGCGTGACCGCCGCTTTGGCCGGACCATAGACCAGAAAAAATGGTGGCTGGGTGGCGACCCGATTGCAACGGCTTTCTTCAATGCGTTATCCATCACCTTCCCTAAGGGCGAGGCTTTTTTCATCGACAGCGTGCGTAAATATCGCGATGGCGCGTCGCCCAAGCTCGAAGCGGAAATTAATGCGTTCATCAAGCAGGAAGTGATTCACAGCCGCGAACATATCGCGTTCAACAAGCGGGTGAGCGCGGCGGGCTATGATGTGACCGAGCTTGAAATCGAAGTGCAAAAATCGCTCGATATGACCAAGGGGCGTCCGGAAATATTGAATCTCGCGGTCACGATGGCGCTTGAACATTATACCGCGATCCTCGCCAAATTCATCTTGAACGACAAAAGCCAATTTGCCGCCACCGAGCATGAACTGGCCGATATGTGGCGCTGGCACGCGATCGAGGAGATCGAGCATAAGGGCGTCGCTTATGACACCTGGCGTCATGCCACCAAGGATTGGACGCGCTTTCGCCGCTGGAAGGTGAAGACGATCATGATGCTTCTGGTGACGCGCGATTTCTGGCGCAAGCGTATCCGCGGCGCGGAAGATTTATTGCGGCAGGACGGCATTACCGGCTGGAAAGCGCGCGGCGGCATCCTCAAATATCTGCTGCTGTCGCCGGGGATGCTGACCCGCATGATCCCCGAATGGCTGAGCTATTTCATGCCCGGTTTCCATCCGTGGAACGAAGATGACCGCCATTATGTGCAAAGCTATGACAGCGCCTATGAAGCCGCGCGCATGGATGCGCCGGTAGCGGGCAATGCGGGTAAGGCGGGCGCGACGCCGTCTGCGACCCCCGCCACGGTCTGAATCGATACCCGCTGCGTTTGTGGCTGCGCGCTTTAAGGGCGCAGCCACAGGAACAGGTGCGCTTAGGTGCGGGCCGGATTTTCCGGCGGCGGGGCTTAAGGCCTCACGCGGCCATTATTCGACCTCACGCGGCCATAAGCCGAATCGCGCGGCGCGGATCGGTGCCGTCTTGCGCGGCGAAGGCGCATCGGTTGTCTTGAATACATACATCCTCGTCGCTTTCGGCATATTCGACCATCGCGACCTCTTCGCCGCGCGCGAGGCTGAACCGCTTGACGATGCGGCCCGTTGGCCGGAAGCCGATCTTGCGCAAAACGCGGCCCGATGCGGGATTATCGACCATATGCGAGGCGACAAGGGGCGGGAGGGCCATCGCGCGCGCAATGCGCAGCACCGCGCCAGCGGCTTCGGTGGCAAAGCCCAAGCCCCAATAGGGCCGTGCGATCCAGTAACCGAGGTTCAAATCCCCATCGAGTTCGGAAATACCGACACCGCCGATTACGCGCGGTGCGCCGCCGGTGCGGAGGCTAATGAGGAAGCTCGGTTCCGCCGCATCACGCGGCAGCGACAGGAAAGCGCGCGCATCGTCCATCCCGTACGGCCAGGGCACGCGCGCGAGATTCTTCGCAATCGCTTCATCATCCATGCCCGTATGAACTTCGCTGGCATCTTCTATCCAGCCGGGCCGCAGCAACAATCTTTCGGTACGCGCAAACATATCCTCGCTCCTTATGCAGCGCCGCTATCCAATTTGGATGACGGCTTTGTGAAAGAAGGAGAATTTTTGTGCCGGGCCGTTCTTTTTGAAGCATGGATGCCCGTGCAGGACAGCCAATAAAAAAGGGAGACCGGGGGTGGCCCGTCTCCCTCTTTCGATTCTGGTTTCGGCATTATCTGCCGCGACCCCGGGCCATCCCTTGAAGGACAACCGGGCGACGATTGTCCGATTATTCGGCAGCTTGTGCCATCATATCTACCGATACATATTTGCGGCCAAGTTTACCGTCGTGGAACACCACGCGGCCTTCGGTAAGCGCAAACAGGGTGTGGTCCTTGCCAATACCCACATTGCGGCCCGGATAGACCTTGGTGCCGCGCTGACGCACGATAATGTTGCCACCGACGACGGTTTCGCCGCCGAATTTCTTCACGCCAAGGCGACGACCGGCTGAGTCACGACCGTTACGCGATGAACCGCCTGCTTTTTTATGTGCCATGGTTGATACTCCTGAACTTCGATTATGCCGAGCGCTCCAAGCGGCTCAGGCGGGGGTGATTACTTGGTGTCTGCCTTCTTGGCCGGAGCCTTCTTAGCAGCAGCGGGCTTCTTAGCAGCAGCTTCCTTTTTGGGAGCGGCTTCCTTCTTCGGTGCAGCAGCCTTGGTTTCAGCAGCCTTGGTTTCAGCTTTGGCTTCGGCAGCCTTGGGAGCCGCTTCCTTCTTCGGAGCCGCCTTCACCTTTTCGGTGCCGACGCCCAAAATCTTCAAGATCGTGTGCTGCTGGCGGTGGCCATTCTTGCGGCGATAATTGTGGCGGCGCTTCTTTTTGAAGACGATGACCTTGTCGGCCTTTGCCTGTGCAATGATTTCAGCCGAAACGGTGAGGCCCTTGGTATCCTTGGCCTTGCCTTCGTCGCCCGCGAACAGGACATCATCCAGCGCAATCGTGTCGCCAGCTTCGCCAGCCAGCTTTTCAACGACAATTTTATCACCAGCGGCAACGCGATATTGCTTACCGCCCGTACGCACGATTGCGAACATGGGTCTATCCATCCAATCAAAAAAGTTCATTTGAACCCGCGCGAACAGCCACGCCCAAGAGCATTGGGTCATGCGGGAAAGCAGCGCAACTATAACGGGAGGCCCCTCCTGTCAATGCCAAAAATCGCGCATTCTTGCGATAATTGCATGATTTTGACTCGACAATCCGGTGCGAGCGGGGCGAATCGGTGCAAGCTGCATTGCAAGGGGCCAAGGGCTTGTTTAAAGACAGCAACCATGTTTTCGCGCCTTCCCCGCACATTGTTGATGACGACCGGCCCGCTTGCGTTGCTTGGCACGCTGCTGGGCGGCTGTGCGAGTAGCGGGGAGGGGCAATTCCCCTCGCTCGCCAAGCGCCCGATCGAAGATATGGGCCTCACCCGCATTCCCGATGCGATAGAGCCGCCGCCCGCTGCGCCCGCAGATGGCGCGCTGACGGGGCAGATAGCGGAGCTGCGCGGGCAAGCCAATCAGGGGCAGGCACGCTTCAATGCCGAACTCGCCGCGACCCGCGCGCGCGTTACCGCTGCCCGTGGTTCTGCCCCTGCCAGCGATGCGTGGATGGAAGCACAAATGGCCATCTCCGGCCTTGAAGCCGCACGGCGGCCCTCGGTCGAAGCTTTGGCAAGCCTCGACCAGCTAGCCGTCGCGCGCCAGAATGGCGGCCAGCGTGCCGGTGAGGGCGAATTGGTTGAAGCCTCCGATGCGGTGCGCGCCCTAGTGGCTGCGCAATCGGAGATTTTGAAGGGGTTCAAGGGCAGCTTGCGGCAGCCTTGACCCGAATTTCGTCATTCCCGCGAAAGCGGGAATCCATCTCCAAACCTATAGGTTGTAATCATCCGCGCCGGGACGTCCAACCCTCGTCATTCCCGGCTTGACCGGGAATCCATCTCCGAACCTTTAAATTGGAACCGTCCGCTCCGGAGTGCCCTGCCGTGCGGTCCGGAGATGGATTCCCGCTTTCGCGGGAATGACGAGATTTATTGGCCTAGTTCTTTTTGGTCTAGTTTAATGCACAAGTTTTAATGCACAAACCGCGCCACCACATCGCGATACGACCGGCTGACCTTCACATCTGCGCCCGAATCGAGGACGAGGAAACATTCGCCGTTAGTGTGCGGTTTTACCTGACGCACATGGTTGAGGTTCACAATCCATGAGCGGTGGACGCGCTGGAACACGCGGGGGTCGAGCCGCTTTTCCAGATCCTTCATGGTTTCGCGCAGGATGAGGCTGTTATCGGCGGTATAGATGCACATATAATCGCCCGCCGCTTCGATGCGTTCGATTGTATCGACATCGACGCGGAAAATCTGGCCGCGATCCTTGATATTGATGAGCTTTTCAAAACGGCTGGAGGCGGGGGTGTCGTCCGCCGTTGCCACTTCGATTGCCTCGACCGCTTCGGGGGAGACTTCGGCGAGCTTTTCCTTCAAGCGTTCGGCTTCATCAATGCTGCGCTTTTCGGCCAAACGCTGGCGCACGCGCTCGAGTGCATCGGCAAGGCGCTGCGGCTCGACCGGCTTCATCAGATAATCGACCGCTTCCACGTCAAAGGCGCGGATCGCATGGTCGGAATAAGCGGTCACAAAGATGAACAAAGGCGGTTCGACCTCCATCACCCCTTGCACGACCGAAAAGCCGTCAAAGCCGGGCATCTGGATGTCTAGGAACACCAGATCGGGCTTGTGCGTCTTGATTTTGCGGATCGCTTCCCGGCCATTTTGGCAGGTGTCGATAATCTCTACATCATCATGGGCTTCGAGCCGCAGTTGCAGCCCCTGAATGGCCAGTTTTTCATCATCAACCAATATGGCGCGAATGGTCATGCGGTTGCTATACTTTCATGTCTGTTTGCGGGCGGGGCAGGTGCCACCGCGGGCGTTGTCTCGACACTATATGGGAATTCGATGACAACTTGAAAACCTCCGCCCGGAGTCGTGCTGGTTTCAAACCGTTGGTTTCCGCCATAGGCTTGGGCCAACCGGTCACGGATATTGGCGAGCCCCACGCCGGTCGAGACCGTGGAACGGTCGACCACTGCGTTCAATCCCGGCCCTGTATCCGACACGATGATCCGAACATTTTGTCCGGCAAGCTGCGCTTTTATCGAAATATCGGCGCCATCTTCCTTGGGCGTGACCGCATATTTGATCGCATTTTCGACCAAGGGCTGGAGCAAAAGCGAGGGCAACCGCGCACGCGCGACCGCCGGATCAATGTCGAAATGCGGACGCAAGCGGTCCTCGAACCGCATTTTTTCAATCTCAAGATAGAGTTTGAGCGTTTCAATCTCCTGTGCAAGCGGCACTTGCGCGGTCGGCTCATTGGCCAGCGTATAGCGCAGGAAAGCGGACAGGCGCGACAGCATTGCATTGGCCGGCTCGGTCTGCTTCATCAGCACCAGCGTCGAAATACTGTTCAACGTGTTGAACAGGAAATGCGGGTTAAGCTGGTAACGCAGCATCGCCAATTGCGCCGAGGTGGCCTGTGCGTTCAAGAGCATCAACTTGTCGGCTTGTTCTTCGACCCGCAGATAATAGTTGATTGCGAAATACAGCGCCGACCACGCCCCCAGCACCATCGCATCATTATAAAAAGCGCCGAGGAATAAAGTGGCAAAGCTCGAATCGGGGTTGCGGCTTTGCAACTGGAACACCCAGGCATCAATGAAGGCATAAAGGATGGTGGCCGCTGCCAGCACCGCAATCGCGACCGTCCACATCACAAAGGGTCGCTTGTCGATGAGCGTGCGGAACGCGACCGACATGATCAGCGTCAGCGAATAGCCGGTAATCATCGATATGAGCAGCGGTATGAGGAAGCTTACCGGCTGGTCATTGGCAAAGCCGCTAATCACGCGCTGGAAGAAAATAGCCGCCCAGCCTGCCGCCTGAAGATTCCAGAAGGCACGGTCCTTATTGTCGAAAAAAGGTTGGGTAGGACTGGCGATGACGGCCAAGGGCTTTGCTTTCTGTATGTCGTTGGTCAACGGTCCGCCGCGGACAGTTCCGCTTCGTCGGCTGGCGTGGAAGCGGTGCCACCCAAAGGTTGCACTTGTTCGGCATGGACCCAGCATAAATCACGCGGTCCCAAAACGCGCCCGTCATGGGCTTGGATGCTGAGCGCGCGGATCGGCTGCAAATCCTGTTTGTCGGCAAGGATCGGGGTTGCGGGCATCCCCGACACCCATTTTTCGCCCCATTGGCGCAGCGCAAGCATGGTAGGGAGCAGGTCCAGCCCTTTTTGCGTCAGCCGATATTGCACCTTGCGCCGGTCTTCTTCGACGACATGGCGCTCCATAATGCCATGATCGACCAGCCGCCCCAGACGGTTCGACAATATATTGCGGGCAATGCCGAGTTCGGACTGGAATTCTTCAAAATGCAAAAGTCCGTTAAACGCGCCGCGCAAGATGAGGAAAGACCAACGCTCCCCCATCACTTCCAGCGCGCCGGATAAGGTGCAATCTGCTTCCGAGAAGCGCAACGGTTCGCGAAGATTCATAAGTAAAAAGCCTAAACCAGAATATCGCAAAGGTGAAGCAGGCGATTTGCAACCGGAACAGGGCGTTACGGGTCAGCCATCATGGCCGTAAAAACTTTGCAAAAACAGGCTTGTCATTGTCCGCGAATCTTATTAGTTTCAATTCGCTACTTACATTAATGTAGGTTGCTTTCCTCTCCCCAACACTAATCCGGAGCTTTCCATGCCCCTCCCCACTCTCTTTTCCCGTTCTTTTCTGGCTGTTGCAAGTGCATCGGCGGTGCTGGCGCTCGGCGCAACCCCGCTTGCAGCGCAAGGCAATGGCCGCCAGACCGCCACATTGGAAACGCCGTCCACCCATGCCAAGGTCATGGGCAAGGATGTGGTGTGGAATTGCGCAGGCAATGCGTGCAACGCTCCGCGCGGCAATGCGCGTCCCGCCATTTCCTGTTCGGCGCTGGTCAAGCAGGCCGGCAAAGTGACCGCGTTCGCGGTTGGCGGTGTCGCGCTGGATGAAGCCGCGCTCACCCGCTGCAACAGCTTTGCACGCTAATAAAAGGCGGCCCTCGGGTTAAGGGCTACCGCTTAAAACCGGATGCAAAGATAAAGGCCGGGCCAGTTTCCATGAGGGACAGGCCCCGCCTTTTCCATCGCCATTTGAAGCACACGACCACAGGGCAAGCTGCATAACCTAACCTTTTGATTGTCGCTCTTTCCCCACAAAAAATAACCCGTCCGCGCGCCGCACATGATTTTCCTGTTGCAATGCAGCAGGCTTCGCTCGCAAGTAGAAACCATGTTGCGCCAATATCAACTGGTCGAAAAAGTCATGTCCTATGACACGGACGCGGATGAGGATTTGCTCAACCGCGCCTATGTCTTTACCGTCCAGAAACATGGCAGCCAGAAGCGCGCGAGCGGCGATCCTTATTTCAGCCATCCGGTTGAAGTTGCGGGAATTCTGACCGACCTCAAGCTCGATCAGGATACGATTATCACCGCGCTTCTCCACGATACGCTGGAGGATACGCTCACCACGCCCGAAGAAATCCAGCGCCTGTTCGGCGATGATGTCGCGCGGCTGGTCGATGGCGTGACCAAACTCAGCCAGATCGAAGCGAAAGAAATCGCCGCCGAAACCGCGACCGAACGCGCGGCGGAAAATTTGCGCAAATTCCTGCTCGCTATGTCGGATGATATTCGCGTGCTGCTGGTGAAGCTCGCGGACCGGCTCCATAATATGCGCACGCTCCACCATATTCCGAAGCCCGAAAAGCGCCGTCGCATCGCCAAGGAAACGATGGATATTTATGCGCCGCTTGCCGAGCGTATCGGCATGTATGAATTTATGCGCGAGATGCAGTTGCTTGCGTTCAAGGAGCTGGAACCCGAAGCCTATGAAACGGTGACGGGCCGCCTTGAAAAGCTGGCCGCGCGTGGCGAGGATCAGGTCAAGAAAATCGCCAAGCAATTTATCGACCTGTTAGCCGAGCATGACATTGCTGCCGAAGTGTCGGGCCGCGAAAAACATCCTTATTCGATCTGGCGCAAAATGGCCGAACGCCACGTCAATTTCGAACAGGTGACCGATATTATGGCGTTCCGCGTGATCGTCAAAAATACCGAAGATTGCTACCGCGCGCTGGGCTTTATCCATGACAAATGGAAAATGGTGCCGGGCCGGTTCAAGGATTATATCTCGACCCCCAAGCGCAACGGCTATCGTTCGCTCCACACCACGGTCATGATGTATGACAATATGCGGGTGGAAATCCAGATCCGCTCGCGCGAGATGCACCAGCATAGCGAGTTCGGACTGGCCGCGCATTGGGCCTATAAACAAGGCGGAGAGCCGGACGGGCAGGCGGGCTGGATCCGCGACCTCATCGAAATTCTCGATACGGCGAGCGATGCCGAAGAATTGCTCGAACATACCAAAATGGCGATGTATCAGGATCGCATTTTCGCCTTCACCCCCAAAGGCGCGCTGCACCAGTTGCCCAAAGGCGCAACGCCGGTGGATTTTGCCTATGCGGTGCATACGGGGCTGGGCGACAAGACGGTGGGGGCCAAGGTCAACGGGCGGCTGGTGCCGCTGCGCACCATCCTCAATAATGGCGATAGCGTCGAAATCCTCACTTCGGTGACGCAAGAGCCGCAACCGGCCTGGCTCAACTTTGTCATCAGCGGCAAAGCGCGCGCGGCCATCCGCCGCCATGTGCGCTTGAAAGAGCGCGAGGAAGTGGTTGAACTCGGTCATAAACTCTATGACGAAATCGCTGCGCGGCTACCCGGCAAGGTCGGCAAAAAGGCGCTTGCGGCGGCGATCAAACGGTTGAAGGCCGAAGATGAAGCCGATTTTTATTTCGGCATCGGCCATCGCAAATATAGCGATGTCGAGGTGATGGAAGCGCTTATGCCGGGAAGCGTCAGCCAAGCGCGCGACCTTGACCATGTGAAGGGCCAGACCAGCGCCATTTCGATCAAGGGCCTCACCCCCGGCATGGCCATCCGCTTGGCCGAATGTTGCCATCCGGTGCCGGGCGACCGCATTGTCGGGTTACGGCGCGAAGGTGATGCGATTGAAATCCATGCGATTGATTGCAACACGCTGGGCGAGGTGCAGGATGCCGATTGGGTGGACTTGGCGTGGAACGAGCGCACCGAAGGCGGCACCGCGCGGCTGTGCGTCGTGCTGCACAACGAGCCGGGAACTTTGGGCGAAATGGCGGGGGTATTGGGGACGCATAAGGCCAATATCCTCAACCTCAAACTGACCAGCCGCGAAGGCAATTTCCACACCTTCCACGTCGATATCGAAGTGCATGATGTGCAGCATCTGATGCGGATATTGTCGGCGTTACGTGCGTCCGACGCGATTGCGCAGGCGGAGCGGTTGTAAAATAGCGCGCGGGCCTATTTGCCGCAATAAACCTCACCATTGCCGGTATTTTTGACGTTACAGGCGGCGGTCCCCGCCACATCAATCACGCCAAGGCCCGTTGCGGTCACGCTGGCGCGGCGCGTCGCGTTGAAGCTGCCGCGTCCTGTGCCTTGCGCAGTTACGTCGAGATCGCGCGTCACCAAAGCGGTGGCGTCGAGCGAGGCAGCCCCCGTCAGCGCAGCGTTCAACGATTGCGCGCGTCCGCTCATCACGATGCGGCCCGCCCCGTCAATCATCGCGCTGGCACTGCTCACATTGATGCCGCTCGCGGTAATTTCCCCATTGCCGCGCAGGAACAGGGCGGCACTTTGTTCGCGAAGGCCGGTGACGCTGACGCGGCCATTTCCGGCGAGGCCCACTTGTTTCAATCCCGTCGCGCGGATGGTCAGAACCACCGGACGGCTTGCCCGCGTCGATGCCCCCCGTTCATTGCTCAGCCTCTTTTCGCGGATGGTGAGCGTGCCATTATTCACAACGACATCGAGCCGTTCCAGCGCGTCGGTATCGCCATCGGCAATCACGCCTGCGCCCGTGGTCACGGTGATGCTGGCATTGAAATTGCCGACCAGTTCAACTCGCTCGAAACTGACCGTGCCATATTTGCGCTGCGCAGAGGCGGCGGGGCTGGCGGCGAGCATTGTCATGGCGCCAAGCAGCGCCGCACGGGACAAAGAGGCAAAAGAAAGGGCTGCGTTCATAGCGCAGCCCTAAGCTTTTTTGGTTAATAATCCGGTAAAGTCGTTACGCTTTTAGCTGCAATGGATCGAGCCGGACCCCATTTTGCGGTTGTCGCACTGCGCGCCGCCGGTGAGGGTGACATTGCCCGACCCCATAACGGTCACTTTGGCGCGTCCGGTCACATGGCTGGCGACATTGCCCGACCCTGCGACCGAAATATCGGCGGAATCGACGGCCAGTTCGGCGGCTTTGACATTGCCGGAGCCTGCGACCGAGACGGACGCCTGTCCTGCTTTGCCTGCTGCCATAATATTGCCCGACCCGCCAATATTCATGCGCACCGATTGTGCGTCGAGCGCGGCGACGTTGATGTCGCCCGACCCGCCGATGGACAGATTGGCGCTGTCGGCGGCCATACGGTCTGCGCTGATTGTGCCGGAGCCGCCCAGCGACAAGCCTTCAAGCCGGGGCATGACAATCGCGATGTCGAGCGGGCGGCGGTGCGACATCCAGCCCGTATTCTGCTTGCGGCGGATGGAGAGGCTGTCGCCCTTCACTTCAATGTCGAGGTCATCAAGGTCGCGGGCCGCTCCGCGCGCTATGACCGAAAAGCCGGAGCCTTGTTTGATGGTAACACGGTCCAAGCCGCCAAGGCCCACAGCTTTAAAGCCGGATGCCGCAATCGTGCGGCTTGTCGCGGAACCGGAAGGGTCGGGGCCGCCCGCTTCGCTTTGGCGCGCATTGCTCGCGGCGCTACAGGCACCGATGGCAATAGCGGCAATGACCGCGATGACCGTTGCGGGAATATTTGCCTTCATCCTCATTTCCTTCCTGCGGAGTCGCTTGTGTATTGTGTCAACCATACACCTTGCTGTTTTATCTGTCTAGCACAGTCTGTTCCGCACAAAAAAAGCCCGCCGGACAATGGCTGTTCGGCGGGCTTTAAGCTTTGCCAGTGGAGGCAAATCCTTATCGGTTAAGCGGGCTTACTCCGCTTTTTCCGCATAATATTGCGGCGCATATTTGTTGAGGATTTCAAGAATCTTCTTCAATGCGCTCGGCTCGTCGGTTTCTTCCATCGCTGCAAGTTCGCGCGCGAGGCGGCTCGATGCAGCTTCGAAAATCTGGCGTTCCGAATAGCTTTGCTCCGGCTGGTCGTCGGCGCGGAACAGGTCGCGGGTCACTTCGGCAATCGACACAAGGTCGCCCGAATTGATCTTGGCTTCATATTCCTGCGCGCGGCGCGACCACATGGTGCGCTTGACCTTGGGCTTGGTCTTGAGGACATCCAACGCTTCCTTGAGCGTTTTGTCCGAAGACAGCTTACGCATACCGACGCTTTCCGCCTTATTGGTCGGAACGCGCAAGGTCATTTTTTCCTTTTCGAAACGAAGGACATACAGTTCCAACTGCATCCCTGCGATTTCCTGGTTCATCAGTTCGATCACGCGGCCGACCCCATGCTTGGGATAAACTACATAATCGCCCACGTCGAAAGACAGCGCCTTGGCAGCCATATTCGATAAACCTTTCTGTTATGATAGAGCCGGGAAGCAACCGTATACCGCCCCGCAAATGCAGGGGGTTGAAGCTGTATACATCCGGCAAAATGACAAATTGCGACTCCCGCACAGACAGTGACAAGTCCATGCACTTGCGAGTCTTTTAACAGATTCGTCATAAAATTTCCACCCCCCGCATTATTCGTGCGCGGTGACGGGAAAATGGTTGGTTTTAAGAGGTTTGTTTGAAGGCTCCCCTCCCGCTTGCGGGAGGGGTTGGGGGAGGGCATGTCAGTAACCTAGCTTAAACCAAGCCCTCCCCGACTGCGCCTAAGAATTTTCGCTACGCTTCAAATTCCTAAGGCTCCGTTGCCCCTCCCGCAAGCGGGAGGGGGGAGGTATTTCACCCATATTCGTCAAAAACCCGATCTCAATCGCCCTTGCCGGGTTCGGCGGAGAAAAATTGTTCGAACTTGTTTTCGACGCCCTTAAATTCGTCGGCATCGGCGGGTTGTTCGCCCTTGGTGGTGATGTTCGGCCATTGTGCGGAGTAAGTGTTATTGAGCTCCAGCCATTTTTCCAGACCATTTTCGGTGTCGGGCAAGATCGCTTCGGCGGGACATTCGGGTTCGCACACGCCGCAATCAATGCACTCGCTGGGATTGATGACGAGCATATTTTCGCCTTCATAGAAGCAATCGACCGGACAAACCTCGACGCAATCCATATACTTGCACTTGATGCAGGCTTCGGTGACGACATAGGTCATGGGATACTCCTGTTATTCTGGCGCACACTTGCGTATTTCTTCGCACCTATGCCTGTGATTTCCTCCCGTCAACGGGGAAGGGCTTGTTGCGAATCACTTTCAATTTGAAACCGCATTTCCCCTGCGTCAGGCCGTTTCGGCGGAAACAATCGCCCGCAACACCGTTGAGCTTGATGAGGAGGCAGACCCATGACAGAAAGGTTCAAGGTCGGCGACCATGTCCGCTGGAATTCCGAAGCGGGTTTTGTGTCGGGTGTCATCGTCAAAGTCCATACACGCGATTTCGACTATAAAGGCTACACCCACCATGCGCGCGAAGATGATCCGCAATATGAGATAAAGAGCGACAAAAGCGACCATATTGCCGCGCATAAAGGCGGCGCGCTGACGTTGATATGATGGCGCGGTTGTGATGGCAGAGGCATTGCCTTTTTATACGATCGGCCATTCCAACCGGACCTTGGCGGAGTTTGTCGCGCTGTTACAGCAGGTGCCGGTGGCACGCCTCGTTGACGTGCGCAAAATCCCGATGTCGCGCGCCAATCCGCAATTTAATGGAGAGGCTTTAGATCGCGCGCTCGCAGCCTTGCAGATTGGCTATGTCCATAACGTGGCGCTGGGTGGATTGCGGGGAAAGACGCGCGATGTGCCTGCCGCCCTTAACGGTTTCTGGGACAATCGCAGCTTTCACCATTATGCCGATTATGCGCTGACGGAGGCGTTTCGCGAAGGGCTGGAGCATTTGATGGCCGACGGGGCAGCACGGGTTTGCGCGGTCATGTGTTCCGAAGCCGTGTGGTGGCGTTGCCACCGCCGCCTGATTGCCGACAATCTGCTGGCGCGTGGCAAAAGCGTGTTCCACATTATGGGTTTGGGCAAAATTGTCCCTGCGACCTTGACGTCCGGAGCGGTCATCCGGCCCGACAAGACGGTCATCTATCCGGCAGAAGAAAGCGCGGCCTGACCCCGTGATGGGCTAAAATTCAGGTCAAATTTGTTCGTAACAGGCCTGTGCCTCGCTTGGCGGACCACGGCGGGCGGGGAGGGTGCGCAGGCGGATGACGCGCACCTCCTCGCCAAGCGGCAGGGTCAGCACATCGCCCGCGCGCACCGCGCAACTTGCCTTTTCAACCCGCCGCCCGTTGAGCCGGATATGCCCGCGCTCGGCCATCGCGTGCGCAACGCTGCGGCTTTTGGCGAACCGGAGGTGCCAAAGCAGCTTGTCGAGGCGCAGCGACGGGGCGGTCGGGGGAGCGGCAATCATTCGGTCGTGGGTTCAGCCTTTGGTTCGGAAGCACCGGCTTGCGACTGGGCCACGCTGTCGGGTGCCGCATTTCCGGTTGCAGGCGTGTCGCCCTTGGGCTTCGGTTTTTTAGGCTTGGCGCGCTTTTTGGCCTTGGCCGGTTCGGCCGCTTTGGCCGGAAGCAATGCGGCGAGCGCGGCAAAGGGGCTATGCTCGATCGGACGCGGCGGGGCAGCATTATGCGCGGGACGACCGGAGCCGCCGCGCGGATTGGCTTGCCCCGGCTTGCCACCCCGGCGCGGCCCCGAAGGCCGGTCACGGCGCGTGTCACCGTCCCGGCGGTCCCCGCGCGCTTCATGCTGGCGCGGATTGCGGCGCGGCGGCCCTTTGCGGTCGCGGCCGAGATGCTCCTTGACGCGGCCATGCCAGGCCCAGCCCATGACGGGTTCGGCGGGTGCGTCTGATGCAGTTGTGTCGGCGGATTCGCCAGCATCCGGCGCGGTGTCCGCTGCAACGGGGGCGGCCTCTTCTGCGGGCGCGGTTTCCGGCACCGTGTCAGCATCGGCTTCGGGGGCAGGCGTTTCCTCCGCCTGTTCCGCTACAGCTTCTCCGGCACCGTCCGGCGTCGCTTCAACCGGCGCTTCTGCCGCATCGCCCTGCGGCGCGTTCACCATGTCCGCAGCCTCCATCGGCGCGCGGCGGAAACCGAGCATCGACAGCAGTTTCGCATAAGCTTCGGCATCAAGTCCCAGCGAGGTTGCGAACGCCGGATCGAGTGCGACCACCACACGGGTGCGGCGGTCGGTAGGTGCGCGGGCGGCTTCGGCCTTGACCCGCGCTTCATGGGCGTGGCGCGCAACACGTTCGATCATGTCGATACGCAAAAGAAGCGGACCCAAGGAGCGGAAGCCTGCGCGCTTCGCCCCGCCACGCACCGCCGGATCGTCGCTCACCAGCCGCACTGCGCCTGCGGGCGGAACGGTCCCCATAGGCTGACCATGCCATAAGGACATGAGTGCCATGCGCCAGCGCGCGGGTTCGGGTTTCAGCACGGCGGGCTGGAACAGGTCGAGCGATCCGACGAGCAGCCCGATGGGCTTCATCGCCGCGCGGTCCTCCGGCGACAAAGCGGCCAAGGCGCTATCCAATTCAGCGCGCGGCATAATCCCGCCCTGATCGGCAAAGGGCGCCAAAAACCCGCGCAAGGCCGCGCTGCTGGTCGCATCACCGGCAAGCGCCGCCGTCTTGGCGAGCGCGGCCAGATGCGTGGCAATCTGCGCCTCCAGCCAAGCGGTCAACCGCTGGCGGATTGCGTCTTGCTGCTGGTTATTGGTGACGCCGCGCAAATTGCGGTCAATCTGCACGGTGGGCGCCAGCAAGCTCCCGCCTTTGGCGAGTTCGGCCACCACATCATCCTGCCACAGGATGACCGGCGCAGCATCAGGCTCGGTCTTGAGGATAAGTTCCTTATCCGGGGCTTCGGCAAGGGCCGCAGCCCGCTTTGCATATTCTTCCGACAAATGTTTCTCCGCAGCAGCGAGTAATAAACGATGGTCCGACGCGCGCGCTGCCTTGTCCGCGACAAAACGGAAACCGTGCAACACGCCTATTTCTTCACCTTCAACCAGAACTGCATTATCCGCAGTTACCGTCACCGCCAAGGCTTTGTTGTTTTCACCCAGCGCGCGCAGCAGCACCGAGGTGCGCCGGTCAACGAAACGCTGGGTCAGCCGTTCGTGCAGCGCATCGGACAGCCGCGCTTCAACGAGGCGCGCACGGATGGCCATATCTTCGGCGTTTAACAGCCAGCCGGGGCGGTGGGCGATATAGCACCATGTCCTGACGCCCGCGATACGCGCCGACAGGGTTTCGACATCGCCATCGGTGCGGTCAAGCCGTGCCAACTGGTCGGCAAACCAGCCGCCATCGACATGGCCGCCAAGCCCGCCACCATTCTGGCCGCTCCGATATTGCCACAAGCGGTGGACGAAGCGCGCATGATGGTCTGCGCCCATTTTGAGGAAGTCGGGCACGCCGCACACATCCCAGAGCCGCGCGACCATATTGGGATTGCGGGCGTGGGAACGCACATCATCTTCATCGGCAAGCCGTTTGAGGACGGCCAAGTCAATTGCTTGCGGAGCAGGCATGAGTTCGGGGCGGTCGGGCGCTTCTTCCAGATCGGCGATCAGCGCGTCGATACTGTCCATCGCCGGATCGCCGCGCCGCCAGTAAAGCTTGTCGAGGCGCGGGAAGCGATGCTCTTCAATCGCTTCAATCTCTTCGGGCGTGAAGGCCGCGCCCGCTGCATTGCCGACCGTGCCGAATGTGCCATCCTGTTGGTGACGGCCTGCGCGCCCGGCAATCTGCGCCATTTCCGCGATGGTCAGCCGCCTTTGCCTGCGCCCGTCAAATTTGCCGAGCGAGGCAAAAGCGACATGGTTGACGTTGAGGTTCAACCCCATGCCGATGGCGTCGGTCGCGACGAGATAATCCACTTCGCCCGCCTGGAACATTGCGACCTGCGCGTTGCGGGTGCGCGGGGAGAGCGCGCCCATCACCACCGCCGCGCCGCCGCGCAACCGGCGCAAGGCTTCGGCAATCGCATACACTTCCTCGGCGCTGAACGCGACGATGGCGGAGCGGCGGGGGAGGCGGGACAGTTTCTTATGCCCGGCATAAGTGAGCGTCGAAAAGCGCGGGCGGCTGATGATTTCGGCATCGGGGATCAGCTTGCGAACAAGGCTCCCCATGCTGTCCGACCCCAAAAACATGGTTTCGGCATAGCCGCGCGCGCGCAGCAAGCGGTCGGTGAATATATGGCCGCGTTCGGCATCGCTGCCCAATTGGACCTCATCGACCGCGACAAAAGCGGCTTGCTGTTCCATCGGCATCGATTCGACCGTGGTGAGCAGATATTTGGCCGTTTTGGGGAGGATTTTTTCCTCACCCGTAATGAGGCCGACCTGTGCTTCGCCCTTGATGGCAACCACCCGGTCATAAATTTCGCGCGCCAGAAGCCGCAACGGAAAGCCCATAATCCCGCTCGCATGGGCGCATAAACGCTCGACAGCGAGATGGGTCTTGCCGGTGTTGGTGGGGCCTAGGACTGCCGTGATGGGGCTGCGCGCGAAATTCGACATGGTCTTGGCCCTTATTGGGGCAGGCGCGCGGCGGCTGCAAGGTCCGGACAGGGGGCATATCTCTTTTAACCTGCTTTTAATCTTGTTTCTTTACTGCGCTGGCCGGGGTTGAACAAAGGGCAACAGGGTTTGTATCTGAACCGCGATCAGCATTTATTTTCCGCAGGCGGCGGCGCGGGGGCGCTACGCATGGAGGACCGTGCGTGGGGCACAATGCCCTATGGTGGCGACGGCCGCGCCGCAAAACCTTCACGTGGATTCGGCCTCAAAGGCACATCTGCCGCAAAGCCGATACGGCTCAAACTTCATTGGCGCGACCGGCTGGCAACGCTCGATAGCGCGCCCGACCTTGCACAGAATATATTCAGCCGGACATGGTGGCGCGGGGTTGTAACGGTGGTCCTGCTATGCGGCAGCGCGCTCGGATTTGCGCCGGGTTTTGGACCGCTTCAGGCCTATGCCGGACAGCCGATGGCGGCGGGCGACTGGCAGGATGCGCAGGCCCAGATTATCGCACCGCTTGCCTATGGCGGTGATATAGGCGCGCGCATGGGGCCGACGGCGGCGGTGCGCCCGCTCGCGAACGCGCCCGAACGGCCTGAACTTGCGCTGACCGCAACATTGGGACAGGGCGATAGTCTGGTGCGGCTGCTCGCGCGCTCCGGCGTGGGAGCAGAGGATGCGCGCGCGGCGATGACGCTGATTGCAGGCGCAGTCTCCCCTTCCGACATAAGCCCCGGCACGCGCATTGATGTGCGGCTGGGCCAGCGCACTTCGTTGGAGGACGCGCGGCCGTTGGAGCATATCGCCTTTCGTGCGCGCTTTGATATGCGGCTGGAACTGGAGCGCAGCAATGGCGCGCTCACGTTGCGCAAACAGCCGATTGCGGTCGATACGACCCCTCTCAGGATTCGCGGCACAATAGGCGAACTGGGCCTTTACCGCACCGCACGCGCCGCGGGTGCGCCAGCGAGCGCGGTGCAGGAATATCTGCGCGTCCTTGCCAATAATAATCCCGACGGCACCGAATTTTTCGCGTCCGACCGGTTTGACATCATCCTTGATTATAAACGCGCGGCTACCGGCGAAGTGGTGGTCGGCGATCTGCTTTATGCGGGCCTGTCGCGCAATGGCGCCAAAGAAGTGCAGATGCTGCGCTGGCGCAAGGGCGACCAGCCGGTCTGGTATGAAGCCTCCGGCGTCGGCAAAAGCAGCAGCGGGCTGGCAGCGCCGGTCCATGGCCGCCTCACCTCAAGCTACGGGATGCGCGTCCACCCGATCTTGCGTTTTGCACGGATGCACGGCGGCGACGATTACGGCGCGCCTTATGGTGCGCCGGTCTATGCGGTGTCGGATGGCGTCATCAGCTTTGCGGGGCGCAAAGGCGGTTATGGGAATTTCATCCAGTTGAATTTTGCCGGAGGATTGGCGTCCGGCTATGCCCATTTGTCGCGCATCGCGGTGGCGCCGGGCCAGCGCGTGGCCCGCGGCCAAGTGCTGGGCTATGTCGGCTCGACCGGTCTTTCGACCGGCCCGCACCTTCATTTTGAAATGTACCGCAACGGCGCGCGCATCAACCCGCGCAGCATCAGCTATGTTCAGCAAGCCACGCTAAGCGGCGGCGATCTGGCGGCGTTCAAGGCAAGGCTTGCGGAATTGAAAGCCGTGCCAGCGGGCGCGGGGCGGTAGAAGCTTGGTTTAACCCGCTAACTTTTCAAGCCTCGGCCCAGCGGCGTAGCAGGTTATGATAGGTACCGGTCAGGCGCACCACATCCTTGTCGCCTTGCCCGTGCGTGGCGGCGAGCGACTGGATGGTCTGGTCGAGATCATAGAGCAATGCGCGGTCTTCGTTCGAGCGCACCATCGACTGTATCCAGAAAAAGCTCGCCACCCGTTCACCGCGCGTCACCGGGGTGACATGGTGGACGGTCGAGGCGGGATAGAGCAGCAAATGGCCTGCGGGCAATTTGATGCCGGCTTTATCGCCCTCTGGCGCATCGCCAATCACCAGTTCGCCGCCATCATAGCTGTCCGGTTCGCTCAGGAACAAGGTCGCCGACATGTCCGAGCGGATACGAAAATCGCTGCCGCGCCGGTGACGGATGGCATTGTCGATATGGTCACCAAAGCCTTCGCCAACGCCATAGCGGTTGAACAAAGGCGGATAGACTTTAGCCGGAAGCGCGGCGGCCATGAAGGTCGCCGACCGCCCCAGCGCCGCCATCACCAGCGCGCCCGCTTCATGCGCGGCATCGCCCAGTTCGGGAAGCTGGCGATTGCGCTTCGCCAGCCCCGATTGCGGCCCCGATGTCTCATTGCCATCCACCCAGTCGGCGGCGTCCAAGACGGCGCGCACCGCTTTCAGCGTGTCGGCATCAAGAATATCGGGGACGCGATATAACATGGGCGATGCTCTAGCAGCCTTAAAAGCTGTAGAACAGGCTCAACACCGCCGAGCGGCCCTCACCCGGTGTCGCCCAGCCGCCGGTGATCGCACCGGTGGACGCGTTCGCATTGTTACGCACATTGGTGTAGTAAGTTTCATCCGTGACGTTCTGCACATTAAGCTGGGCGGTGAGGCCGTCCATCAGCTTGTAGGACAGGAAGGCACGGTGGATGAGATAATCGGGCACGCGGAACTGGCGCGGTTGTTTCGCATTGGGTGAATGGGTCGCATAGCTGCCCTGATAGGTCAGGCCATAGCCGATTTCGAGGCCGAAGGGCAGGGTGTAGCTGGTGTAGAGGCTCGCCGCATGTTTGGGGATTTGCACCAATTCGCTGCCGCGCTGATAGTCAATCACGCCATGCTCCAGGTCATAGTCCGACACGCTTTGCAGCACCTTGCTCTTCAGATAGGTGTAATTGCCGAAAAATTTCCACGCCGGGGTGATATTGCCCGACAGGCCGAGCGAAACACCATCGACGCGCGAGCGACCGTCCAGCACCTGCAAGCCGGGAAGATCCGGATCATTGGAGGGCAGGCGGAAATTGGTGCGCTCGTTGCGGAACGCGGCGATGGTCGCAAACAAAGCGCCATCCATCAATTCCGCCTTTGCGCCGATTTCGATATTGCGCGCGGTTTCCGGCTTCACATCGCACGGGTCGGCGGCCGCGGAATTGGCGGGGAGGCCGCAACCCAAGCGCACGGTTGCCGATGTCGGCGTCTTGGCATTGGCGATGGACGCATAAAGCGCGGTTGCTGCGGTCGGTTTGAACACCGCGCCCAAACGCCAGGAGAAGAGATTTTCATCGCTCGTCTGGGCGACATAAGTGGCGGGGGTTGCCGGAGAACCGGGATAAGGCACGGCGCGGAAGGTGCCGCGGTTATTTTCATAGCGCACCGCGCCGGACAGCTCGAACATATCATTAATTTCGAGCGTATCGAACGCATAGATGGCTTTGTTCATCGTGTGGCTGCGCGAACGGCCGGTAACGGTGAAGTTGATCGGGCCGGTATAGACGGTGTCGGGATTAGCCATGTTGATCTGCGGAAGCAGCATCGCTTGGCCAAGGCTATTGCGGATCAACGAAGCGGAGGTGATCGAATAATCCTCCCATGTGAGCGCAGCGCCGATGACGAGCGTATTATGGAGACCGCCCTTTTGGCCGCTCACAAGGCGCAGGTCGGTCTGGTTGACGATAAGGTCATTGACCTGATCGCGCACCAACCCGCGCGGGCCGTTGGGTTGGAAATAGCCGGGCGCTACGTCGATTGTGATGCTATTCCGAAACACACCGGTAGAATCGACAACATTGTTGATGGTCGTGCGGCAAGCCGTGCCCGTGGTAGCATTACCATCCGCGCCGACCGGTTGCAGTCCGGTGGCCGACAGACAGAAAGTGCCCTGCGGCGCGCTCGTCACACTATATTGTGCCACACGCTGCCAGCGGGTGAGATTGCGCACCGACAGGCCCTCGCTGAACTGGTGCGAGAAAGTTGCGGTCAGGCGATCGACATTTATCTTCTGCTTGTCGAGATTGGCGATGCCATAATAATCGCCGGGTTCGACATCAGCGAGCGGGCCGTCATTGACGAGGCTCTTATAATAAGGAACGCCATAAACCGGCGTGTTACGGTCCTGCTGGTGGACATAAGACAGGATGAGGCTGGTCGGGCCTTCGACGCCAATCTTGATCGACGGCGCGACGCCCCAACGCTTATATTGTTCGACATCGCGGCCCGGCACATCATTGCGATGGTAAAAGCCGTTCAGGCGCACTGCGACCAGATTGTTAAGCTGCTGGTTGCTGTCGATGCTCGCGCGGTAATAATTGTCGGTGCCGATACCGGCCTGCGCGATGGTGAGGTCGCCGCGCACTGCCTGTTTCGACACCAGATTGATCGAACCGCCGACCGAGCCGCTGCCCGATGATGCGGAGTTTGCACCGTTATAGACTTCAATTTGTTGCAGGTTGAACGGGTCGGTGCGGCTATATTGCGCACTGTCGCGGATGCCGTCGATGGTGATGTCATTATTGGCCGAAAAGCCGCGCAAATTGATCGAATCGCCATAACCACCGCCGCCTTCGCCTGCGCCGAAGGTGATGCCGGGAACGGTGGTCAACGCGTCGCGCAAGGTGAGGAGGTTTTCATCGCGGATACGCTGCGCGCTGATAACCGTCACGCTTTGCGGCGTATCGAGGATCGGCGCAGTCGATTTGGGATTATCCTTCAGCACCTCGTCATCATGGCGCGCGCCGGTGACGATGATGTCGCGCTGCGGCTCGGCTGCACTATCGTCTGCGGCCGCTTCGACGGCATAGGCGGACGCTGCGGCCTTATAGGCAGCATCGGGCGCGGCATTGTCGGCGCCGTCAAAGCTGTGCGCGGCGGCCGGTGCGGTAGCGAGAAAGCCCAGAAAGCCCAGTGCAGCAATCGTGCTGCGCGACGAAGATGGAGCCGGTTTCGGCACGTTTATTCCCCTTGAAATATATGATCCGGCGCGCGGTCTATTGCGAATGATTATCAGAGTCAACGATTATGATAATCATTCGCAATATTGTAGCAAAACTATGTCAAAGTGACGCGGGGAAGATTAGGGGAGAATATCCTTTATGGTGCATTATCGCCTGCGATTATCACTCCCGTTTTCCATCTGTGCGCGGCTTTGGAGCCAAAAGGGGGGACGGGCGTTGGCTGGGGGAGGGTTGGTTTGCGGCGGTGCTGCTTTTGTCATGGCGGCGTCAAACCCGGCCCTGACAAGAATAAGCAGCACAGACAAAGAAAGATTTTCGATGCGGGTGAAGGCCGGTCCAGTCCATGGTTGACCTTGCCGAGCGCCGTCCGGCGATGCTGGAGGACGAGCCTGCGCCGCCTTTTTCCTACCCCATTTTCCGCAATGTATGGATGGCCAGCATGGCCTCCAATTTTGGCGGGCTGATCCAGGGGGTAGGCGCGGCCTGGTTGATGGTGTCGCTGGGCGGCACCGCAACGCAAGTGGCTTTGGTGCAGGCATCGGCGACCTTGCCGATCATGGTTCTGTCGCTTTTTGCGGGCGCGATTGCCGATAATCTCGACCGCCGCCGCATCATGATCGGCGCGCAATGCTTCATGCTGGTCGTATCGGTGGCGCTCTCGCTCGCCGCGTTCGGCGATTATCTGACGCCGGTATCGCTGCTGTTATTCACCTTTCTGATCGGCTGCGGCACCGCGATGAATTCGCCCTCATGGCAAGCCTTGGTCGGTGATATGGTGCCGCGCCCGACATTGCCCGCCGCGGTTGCGATGAATTCGATGGGGTTCAATATTGCGCGCAGTGCCGGACCTGCCCTTGGCGGCGCGATTGTTGCGCTGGCCGGAGCGCCCGCCGCTTTTGCGGTCAATGCGCTTTCCTATATTCCGTTGCTCGGCGTGTTGTGGCGCTGGGAAAGGCCGGTCGCGGCGCAAGCCTTGCCGCGTGAACGTATCGGCGCGGCGATGGGCGCGGGCTTACGCTATGTTGCCGCTTCGCCGCGTATCCAGATGGTGATTGCGCGCGCGGCCTTGTTCGGGCTGGCGGCGAGCGGCATCCCCTCGCTCCTCCCGCTGATCGCGCGCAATCTGGTGGGCGGCGGGGCGCTGACCTTTGGCATATTGTCCGGCCTGTTCGGCATCGGCGCGGTGCTGGGCGCTTATGTAACCTCGAAATTGCGAGCGCAATATCCACCCGAAACCAAGATCCGCGTGGCGATGGCCTTGGTTGCGGCAGGCGCGGCTTTGGTGGGCCTCAGCCGCAATATGCCGATGACGATGGCGGGCCTGTTTCTGGCGGGCGCAGGCTGGGTCGCGGCGCTATCGACCTTTAATGTGTCGGTGCAGATGGCGGCACCGCGCTGGGTCGTCGGGCGCGCGCTTTCGCTCTACCAGATGGGGACGTTCGGCGCGATGGCAGCGGGCGCGTGGATGGCGGGCAGCATCGCGCAGCATTTCGGCATCCCGCTCGCGCTTTATACCGTGTCCGGCATCATGCTGCTGGGCATTGTGGCGGGGCTGCGTTTTCCGATCCGCTATGAAGCGGGCCTCGACCTTGACCCCGCCGATATGTGGCATACGCCCGATACGCTGGTGCCGATCCAGCCGCGCAGCGGGCCGATTGTGATCGCCATCCATTACCGCATTGCCGATGCCGACACGATGGCTTTCCTTGCCGCGATGCGCGAGCGGCGGCGCATCCGCACACGCGACGGGGCGCGGCAATGGGCGCTGCTGCGCGACCTTGGCGACCCGGATTTATGGATCGAGCGGTATAAGGTGCCAAGCTGGACCGACTATATCCGCTTCAACCAGCGCCGCACGCAGGCCGACATTGCCAATTTCGACGAAATCCGCCAGCTCCACCGGGGCAGTTGGCCGCCTGAAATCCACCGGATGCTGGAGCGCGAACCCGATGCGCAGGCAATTCTCCCCGCACCGCCCAAAGAGCCGTTAACCGACCCCGGCCGCGCCAGCTAAACCGGTCACCGGTGTCAGCATGGCAAGCGTTTGAATCTACGCCGCTCCTTATCACGACATGGCTTTTCCGTAACGGATTTGCGCTAAAATATGGCGCATTTCTGATACATTTTGCGACAATTTTACAATGATTTTGACAAAGTTCCGGCACAGACAGGCCCGATAAGGGCATCCTCAGGGAACCCCCCTTTGTTCCCGCCTTGGCGGGTGACGGTACTGGTGCGTATCTTGCGTCCGTCACCCGTGATTTTTGTGAGGACCGTGAAGCGGTTTTTGTGAGGATAGTGACGGTAATGACGATGAAGAATAGTTTCTGGCTTGGTGCCGCAGCGATTGCCTCGCTTGCGCTGGGCGGCGTGGCTGTCGCGCAAACCGCTGCGGGCGATGCGCCCAAGGCGCCGCGCGGACAGCGGGGCGGCGGCATGATGATGATGGCCGACACCAATAAGGATGGCACGATCAGCCGCGCCGAAGCAACGGCGGCGGCGGCCACCAACTTCCAGAAAATGGATGTGAACAAGGACGGCAAGGTTGACAATGCCGACCGGAAGGCGCGCCGTGAACAGTTTAAGGACCGTGCGTTCGACCGTATGGACGCCAATGATGATGGCGCTGTCTCCAAGGAAGAATTTGGCGCACCGCGTGCTGACCGCGCCGATCGTGGTGAACGCGCCGGGCGCGGTGACGGCGAGCGTGGCCCCCGCATGGGTGGCCGTCGCGGCGGTCATCGTGGTGGCGGTTTCGGGGGCGGCTTTGGCATGGGCGCGGCCGACAGCAATGGCGACAAGGCGATCAACGCGGACGAATATCGCACCGCCTATCTTGCGCTCTTCGATGCGATGGACAGCAATAAGGATGGCAATGTGACCAAGGCCGAAATGGACGCGCACCACGCGACCATGAAGGCGGCGCGCGATGCCAAGCGGGCAGCCTCTCCCAAAGCCGCGCAACCGCAAACCCCGCAACCCGACACACCATAAGGATTTTATGGAAAACAGCAGCGCGACCTGATCCAAACGGGCTGCTGTCGGTTCGGTATCCATGCTCCCTTTGAGGGAAACCGTACCTTTGGATGCTGAACAAAAAGGAAGAGCCGGGCCGCATCTCTCTCCCCTCTGGCCCGGCTCTTTTCATATCTGTCGCGTAAGACTAAGCTGGTCCCGCCCGCGCGGGCTTGAAGGATGATGTGCAACCCGATGCCCGACCATAATCTGCCCCGTATCCTCCCCCATAGCCTCCCCCATATCCTCATTGTCGATGACGAACGCTCGATCCGCGAACCTTTGTCTGAATATCTGGAAGGGCATGGTTTCCGGGTGAAAGATGCGGCTTCCGCCGATGCGGCGCGCACCTTGCTGGCGGCGAATAATTTCGACCTTGTGATTTGCGACATCATGATGCCGGGCGAGGACGGGCTGGCGCTGACCCGCCATATCCGCGAGCGCGGCGATTTGCCGGTGATTTTATTGACTGCGCGGACCGAAGATACCGAACGGATTGTCGGCCTTGAAATGGGCGCGGACGATTATCTGGGCAAGCCCTTCAACCCGCGCGAGCTGGTTGCGCGCATCAAGGCGGTGCTGCGCCGCACCGCGCTTGCGGGCGAGCGCGTCAATGGCGAGGATGGTGAAAGCTTTGCCTTTGGTGACTGGGTGCTGAAAACCACCGAGCGCGCGCTGGTCGGCAAGGATGGCGTGACCGTGCCGCTTTCGACCGGCGAATATCAGTTGCTGCTCGCGCTGGTGCGCCACCCCAATCAGGTGCTGAGCCGCGACCGGCTGCTCGACATGACACAGGGACGCGAGGCCGAAGCGTTTGACCGCGCGATTGACAATCAAGTGTCACGCCTGCGCCGCAAGATCGAACCCGACCCCAAAAATCCGACGCTGGTGCGCACGGTGTGGGGCGGCGGCTATACGCTGGCGAGTGACGTCAAGCGGATCATGGATTAAGCGCGCGCCCGATGAACCAAGAGGCCCCTCCCTCCCTGTTTTCGCGTCTGCTGCCGCGCAGTCTGGTCGGCCAATTGGTGTTCGCGACCGCCATTGCGCTGTTCGTTGCGCAGGCGGTGAGCTTTTATATGCTGGCGCGCGAACAGGGCGAACAGCGGATCATGCGCATTGCCATTCCCGTCGCCAACCGCATCGTCGAAGTATCGGACCGTATTTCGGTCGGGCAAACCCCCGTGGCCGCCCGGCGCTCCGGCCGCACGCCGCGTATTCTCGTCGATGTGTCCGACCAGCCGATTGTGACCGATGCGATGATCGAGCATGAGCGCGCTGCCGCGCAACTGCGCACGCTGCTCGCCGAAGCCAATGCCAATATCAAAACGGTGCGCGCGAGCGAACTCACCGGTCCGCCGCATCTCCAGCCCTTGCCGCTAATGCGCAAGATCAAGGATGAAAAAGAGCGCGAGGAGCGCGAGGATGCCGCCACCGCAAGGCGGGCGCTCGCCAAAGCCGGACTATCCGGTCCCAATGCGCGGCGCAGCGCTTTGTTCGATGACGGGCGCGGGCGCGTCCATTATAATACGGTGCTGGTGTCGGCGCAGTTGGAAGATGGCCGCTGGATCAATATCATCCTGCCCGCCGCCAAGACCGACCCGATGCTGTCGGGACTGCTTATCGGCCAGACTTTGCTCCTCTATCTGATGCTGCTCGCGCCGATTGCGTGGATCGGCTGGCGGGTGTCGCGGCCTTTGAATGCGCTGACGGTCGCCGCGCGCAGCACCGATGTGGGCGAGGCGGTGGACCCCATTCCCGAAAGCGGCCCGGCGGATGTGAGCGACCTCACCCGCGCATTCAACATGATGCGCGCGCGTATTTTCGGGATGCTTGGCGAAAAGGACCGGATGCTCGGCGCGCTCGGCCATGATCTGCGCACCCCGCTGGCGTCGCTCAGGGTACGGGTCGAATCGGTCGATAATGATGCTTTGCGCGCGAAAATGACTGGCACGATGGATGAAATGGCGGTGATGCTCGACGATATTCTTGCGCTTGCACGGTCGGGACAGGAAAAAGAAGCGATGGTCGCCACCGATGTGGGCGCGCTCCTGTCGGCGGTGGTCGAAGATTATCGCGACGTCGGCGCGGATGTGATGCTGGGCGAAATGCCCGCGCATATTGTGCGCTCGCTCCATCCGGTGCCGATGCGGCGCGTGCTGCGCAATCTTATCGACAATGCGCTCAACTATGGCACGCGCGCGCGGGTCAGTTTGAGCGATGAAGGCGGGCGCGCGGTCATCCGCGTGGCCGATGACGGCCCCGGCATCCCGCCCGACCGCATCCCCGAAATGCTCGAACCCTTTGCCCGCGCCGAAGAATCCCGCAGCCGCGAAACCGGCGGCGCAGGTCTCGGCCTTGCCATTGCCAAGACGATAGTGACGCAACAGGGCGGCAAGCTCAGCCTCTACAACGCCCCCGACGGCGGCCTCGTCGCGCAGGTGGTGTTGGGGTAAGTCCCGAATAATCCTCGCCGGAACAAGAGCGGATGGGATTAGCGGACGGGATGAAGAATATATTTTCGCTCCTCCTCTTCAGGGAGGGGCTTTTAGTTCAGGGGAGGGGCTTTTAGGGTCCGGTCAAACAAACACGCCGACGCCTTGGCCGCCGCTGGCGATGGGGTCGCCGTCGCGGTTCCACAGCATCATTTCCTGCGCGCTGAACCCGCCGCTGACATAGCGGCTATGGCTATGGAGCAGCCACCAGCCGTCGCGGGTTTCGGGCTTGGCGGTGAGCATATGGACGGTCCAGTTCATCGAGCTGATCGGGCCGAGCTTGGTGAAGAGCGCAATCGCGGCGGGCGGGAGCGCATCGCCGAGCGCGAGCAGCGCGACCGCAGGATCGCATTGCGGTTCGTCGATAAACCGCACCCAGACGAGCAATTCAGCCTTTTCCTGTCCGAAGTCGATAGCAGGACCGGTGACGGGGCGCATATCGAATTGCCGTGTGAAATTGGGCCGTGCGGGATGGTCGGGGATTGGCTCCAGCGCTTCGGGCGGCGGCACATCGGGCATCGGCATCCGCACATGGTCGACATGGCTGTCACGCGCGCCAGTGAAGGTGAACAGCGCATGGGTGCCGAACCCGGCTTCGGACGTGACTTCACAGGTGATAAAGCGGCTGGATTTACTTTCCCGCACCAGATTGGTTTCGACCGTGCAGTCGCCCGACACCGGCCCGACAAAGCTGATTTGCGCGCATTTGAGCGGCTGCGGGCCGGGTTCGGCATCGAGCGCCGCCTGCAAGGCAATCGCTGCGGAAATGCCGCCATATGCGGTGCGCCCCTGCATCCATTCATCGCCAATATGCGCGTGGAACAGCCCGCGCTCGTCCTGGTCGAGCGCGACCACCGCATCAAGATTGCTCATCCGGCCCATCCTTCATGTGCGCGTTCGGGATGCGCTTCTTCGGTTGCTTGCAATACCCAGCGGTCGGTGCCTTCAAGGCCGAGCGCGGATAATTTGCCGGTGCGATAAGCGCCGGTATCGACGCCGATGCGGTTGGGCTGTTCATCGACATCATCAAAAATAGTATGGCCGTGGACGATCATTTTGTCATGCGGGCTATTATCGTTGATGAAGCCTTCACGGATCCAGCGTAAATCCGCTTTCTTCTGATCCGCGACCGGCACGCCCGGCTTGATGCCCGCATGGACGAAAGCATAATCGCCGATAACGATGCAATCTTCGAAATCGGCAATGAAATCGACATGCGCGCGCGGGATGAGCGTGAGCATCCGCTGCGCCAGTTCCTCGATGGTCAGCCCGTCATATTCGTGTTGCGCGATGGGGTAGCTCAATATGGTTTCGCGTCCGCCCATGCGGATGAAGTGGCGCAACGCCTTGTCGTCACCGCTTGCCGCGCGCTGGAATACTTCTTCATGATTGCCCTTGAGGAAGCGCACGGCGGGGCCGCCTTCTTCTGCATTGGCCAGCGCCAGCGCGGCATCGACCACGCCCGCGCTATCGGGGCCGCGGTCGACCAGATCGCCCAGAAAGATGATCGTGGTGCGCTTGATCGGGCGCGCGGCATTGTCGGCATCAATCTGCATGACAAGGTCACGCAGCAGGTCCAGATTGCCATGCACATCGCCAATCGCATAAACCCGCTCGCCTGCCGGTATGGCGGGCAAAGGGCGCGGCGGCGGGGCGACAGTTTTGCGGAAAAGACGTCCTAACATTTGCGCGCTATCTAGGCTTTTGACGGGGGCAGCACAAGAGCAGACCGCCCGTCAAAAGGGGTAAAAAGAGGCGGTGACGGCGTGTGCGTAAAGAAACGTAACGTCACCTCATTCCGCGTAACGCCGCCGCTCAATGTTTGACGTGGTGGGTTTCGCTTTGCGTATCGACATGGACGCGCTCGCCGGTCGCGGGGTCGCGTTCGATATAATGATCGCGCTCGACCACCACCGTATCATCCTGTTTGCGGCGCAGACGGTCAAGGCTGCCGCGCGTATTGCCATAAGCAAACAACATCAAAAGCCCGCCCGCAATAGCAAGCCACATCAGCAATAATTGCTGGTGAATAGGCTCGGCCACATTGGCGAGGTGAAGGTAAACCGCCGTCAACACCGCATAAATCGCCGCCACCAGCGCGGTTGCGCGGGTCATAAAGCCCAGCAAGATGAGGATACCGATAACCAGCTCGAAAATCCCCAGCGGCACCGCCATCGTGCCGGGTGCGGCCATCCAGTCCAGATAGGGGTTATTGGCATAGCTTTGATTATAGGCATTTTGGTACATGAGCTTGCCCGCGCCCTGCAAAATGAAAAGCGCGGCCAGAAAAATACGACCGAATAAAGCGGCGATACTGCTCATGATGACATCCTTCTCCCGTTATAAGCTGTGCGAAGGCAACGCTTCGGGAGTGTCATGGGTTCCGGCATGGTGGTCCGGCATGGTGGTCTGACAGACCTATCCCCATGTCGTCATACCTGCGAAAGCGGGTATCTATCTGCGGACCTATCGGTAAACCGCACATTCGGGAGATGGATCCCCGATCAAGTCGGGGATGACGTAAGTTTGTTTTTCAGGCGCGCGCCTCATGCGAACATTCACAATTCCGACATCATAATTCCGGCCCATTATACTCCGGCCCATCACAACTTCGGTAACGTCACCCCGCGCTGGCCCATATATTTGCCTGCGCGGTCGGCATAGCTGGTCTCGCACGGCTCATTGCCTTTCAAGAACAGGAACTGGCACGCGCCTTCATTGGCGTAAATTTTGGCAGGCAAAGGCGTGGTGTTGGAAAATTCCAATGTCACATGGCCCTCCCAACCCGGCTCCAGCGGGGTCACATTGACGATGATGCCGCAGCGCGCATAGGTGGACTTGCCCAAGCAAATGACCAGCACATCGCGCGGGATGCGGAAATATTCGACCGTTCGGGCCAGCGCAAAGCTGTTCGGCGGGATGATGCAGACATCGGTCTTGCGATCGACAAAGCTGTTCGACGCGAAATCCTTGGGGTCCACCACCGCGCTATCGACATTGGTGAAAATCTTGAACTCGTCCGCCACCCGCGCGTCATAACCGTAAGAGGACAGGCCATAGCTGATACAATTTTCGCGCCGCTGGCTCTCCACAAAAGGCTCAATCATCTTTTGGGTGGTCGCGGCCTCGCGAATCCATATGTCGGAAAGTATGCTCATGGGGTGATCCTTGGCGGGAGGGTGCGAGCAAAGTCAAGGCTCGCGGCGTTCCAGTCAACGCGGCCTTCAATCCCGTCGATGGACCGGAATTGCGACATTTGCCAAATGGACCAATTGCGCGCTCCAAAGCTGGGTTTGATGATAATGCTACGTAGCCAGAGCGGGCGGTCATTTTTGGCGCTCACCGCATATGCTTCATCAAATTCACGCGTGAGATAGAGGATGGCAGGCTTGCCGCTATGCGCCTCAACGATGGATAGAAAATCGTGCAATTCCTGCTGGAAATTTTCCAGTTTCGGCCGGCTCGAACAATTGCCCAGATATTCAAGGTCAACCACTGGCGGCAATGCGGCAGGATCAGCGGGCACAATTTTCACAAAATTGGCGGCTTGTTCTTTGCCGGGTCGGCATAGGGTGAAGAAATGATAAGCGCCACGCGGGATGCCGACGCGTTTGGCTTCCGCCCAGTTGATGGCGAAACGGCTATCGACATGGTCGCCGCCTTCGGTCGCTTTCATAAAGACGAAATCAACCTCGCTTGTGGCCGCTACTTTGTCCCAGTCTATCACGCCTTGATGGTGCGATATGTCCAAGCCTTGCGCGGGATAACTGGTATCGGACGGGTGCCAATGCGGTGCGTAAAGGAAAGCGGCGATGGCGGTGACAATAAGCATGCCGCCGCTCAACAATCCAATTGCCCACCCGCGCTTCATCCCCTCACACCAACCCCAAATCCTTCGGCCCGAAACTATGTGGCAACAGTTCGGAGATAGTATAGCTGGCAATCTGTGTGCCATCGCCCGACCCGCAATGGACGGGGAGGTCTATGCCGGTCAGTTCTGCGGCTTCGTTGATGATCTGGCGGCAGCGGCCGCACGGGTGGCAGGTGTCATTGCCACCAATCTCTCCGTCCGTGCCTTTCAATCCACCGATAATGCCGATCGCGCGCACTTCGCGCAATTTGCCCGCTGCATTGGCGGTGCCGAGCGCTACGGTTTCGGCGCATAGGGTGAGGCCATAGCTTGCATTTTCAAAATTCGCGCCGGTGATTACGCTGCCATCAGCGAGCAACAGCGCGGCCCCTACGCCATAGCCCGAATAGGGCGCATGGGCGTTGCGAGCGGCGGTGCGCGCGTGGGCGATTAGGACTGCCGGGGTTATATCCTTGCTCATGTGCGCGGATTAATCACAATCCAGCGCACATTACCATCCGCCCCGTCGATCCGCGCGCGATTATTTGCGAGCCACATACGCCACACGCTGCCCTCTTCGGGCGGGAAATAATTGCCGGTCAGCACCAGCGGGCGGTCGAGCGCGGTGAAGCTATAATCCCCGGCAATAGCGGGCGAGGGCATCAGTATGGCCTTGCGCCCCATATGGGTTTCGACCTGATTGAGGAAAGTGGTGAGTTCGCCTTCCAGCATCGCCTGCGTCGGATGGTCGGTGCAACCGTCGCGATAGGCTATCGCGATGGCGGGCGGGAGCGCGTCGGCATCGCGCGGCACCAGCCCGTCAAAATTGCCCGCCTGATCGCTGGCGAGCGCGCACAAATCATAATGGTGGATCGCGCCGAACCGCATTTTGAGCGCGCGGGTGCGGTTGCGATTTTCGACAAAACGCAGGTCGCGCCGCTTGCTGCCATAGGTTGCGTCCAGATAGACAAAATCCGCGCCGCCTGCACGCAATTGCCCGAAATGGACCAGCCCGTTGCGCGCGCCAATGGCAACGCCTTGCACCGGATAATCGGCGCGGTCGGGCCGCCAGTCATGGATGGTGCGCAATATAAAGGCACCGCCGAGCAAGATTATCATGAGTAGCACCAGCCCGCGCCACACGGGCCAGCCTCGTCCGCCTGCTGTTTTTCCGGCCGTTCCCCCCGCCATGCCCAGCTATCCCTTGATGTGCAGCACGCAGATGAGCGTGAACAAGCGCCGCGCGGTGTCGAAATCGACCTCGATCTTGCCCTCAAGCCGTTCGATCAGCATATCGGCGGCTTCATTATGGATGGCGCGGCGGGCCATATCGACGGTTTCGATCTGCTGCGCGGTCGATTGGCGGATGGCTTGATAATAGCTGTCGCAAATCGCGAAATAATCGCGGATCGGGCGGCGGAACCGGCCAAGGCCCAAAATTACCGATTCGAGCGGGGTGCCATCCTCGCGCGCCATATCGAGCGCCAGCCGCCCCTCCTCGACGCGCAAGGCCAGCTTATACGGCCCCGCATAGCCATCGGGATGGACGCGCAGGGGCTTGAAGACATTGCCTTCAATCAGGTCGAAAATCGCAATGCGCCGTTCCTGCTCGACATCGGCATTGCGCCAGATGATCGTCGCTTCGTCCAACTGGACATCTATGATGCGGGGATCGGCCATGATGCCGCCTTGTTGCCGATGAAGCGGCGGGGAAGCAAGGGGAATTGGTTTGGGGAAAGGCGGCCCAGCCTAAAAGGTCCTCCTCGGGCTTGTTTGGGCCTTATCGCAAAAGTTCCTCCCCGAGCTTGCTCGGGGAGGGGGACCGTTCGCCGTAGGCGAATGGTGGAGGGGTAAAGCGATTGCCTTAGCAATCGCGCGCGCCGTTGGCGCGCATAACCCCTCCGTCACGCGCTACGCGCGCGCCACCTCCCCGAGACAAGCTCGGGGAGGAACTTAGGGCTCTTGGCCCGAGACAAGCTCGGGGAGGAGCTTAAGGTTTAGGCCCGAGACAAGCTCGGGGAGGAGCTTGGCATTTATCCACAGGGCGCAATATGTCGTGGATAAGCCGCCTCGGCTCTTGCACTTGGCGCGGGGTTGGCCGAAGGGTTTTAGTCATGATCGACATCGTCCGCCTGCCCACCGCCCAAGCCCCTGCCACCGACGAGCAAGTCCAGTTGCCGCGCAATGTCGAGGCGGAAGCCGCGTTTCTGGGGGCGATTCTGATCGACAACCGGGTCAATGAAGATTTGCCCGTGCGGCTGGAGCCGGATCATTTTTTCGAACCCGTGCATGGCCGTGTCTATCAGCAGATATTGACGCTGCTCGACCGCAATATGGTGGTGACGCCGGTGACGTTGAAGCCGTTCTTCGAAGCGGACGAGGCGATGAAGGCGCTTGGTGGCCCGGCCTATCTCGCGCAACTGACGGGGAGCGGGGCGGGCCTCATCGGGGCCAAGGATATGGCCGCGCAAATTTATGATCTGGCGCTGCTGCGCGAGTTGATCGGCGTCGGGCGCGGGCTTGTCGACCGCGCGATGGACACGAGCGAGAGCGTCGACCCCAAGAGCCAGATCGAAGAGGCGGAAACCGCGCTCTACAAGGTGGCGGGCGGCGAATCCGAAATGGGGTCGGTCAAAAGCTTTAGCCAAGCCGCACTGGAAGTTATCAAAAATGCCGAGCGCGCGTTGCAATCGGGCGGGCATTTTTCGGGCGTGACCACGGGGCTTACCGCGCTCAACGGCAAGACCGGGGGCTTGCAGAAAAGCGACCTTCTGATCCTTGCCGGACGTCCCGGCATGGGCAAGACCGCGCTTGCCACCAATATCGCGTTCAACGCCGCACAACGCTGGCGGCGCGATGAGGAGGACGGCATTGTCCCTGAAAAAAATATGGGCGCAAAGACCGCTTTTTTCAGCCTCGAAATGTCGGCGGATCAGCTCGCCACCCGTATCATGGTCGAACAATCGGGCATCAGCGCCCACGCGCTGCGCATGGGTAAGATTAACCGCGAAGAGTTTCAAAATCTGTCACGCGCGTCGCAGGATTTGCAGACCTTGCCGCTTTATATTGACGATACGCCGGGCCTCACTATTGCGGGCCTGCGCACCCGCGCGCGGCGGTTGCAGCGGCGGCACGGCATCGGCCTCATCATCGTCGATTACCTCCAACTGCTCCAAGGGTCGGGCAAGGGGGGCGATAATCGCGTGCAGGAAATTTCGGAAATTTCGCGCGGGCTGAAAACGCTCGCCAAGGAATTGAACGTGCCGGTGCTGGCGCTGTCGCAGCTCAGCCGTGCGGTCGAGCAGCGCGATGACAAGCACCCGCAACTGTCCGACCTTCGCGAATCCGGCTCTATCGAGCAGGACGCCGACATCGTATTGTTCGTGTTCCGCGAAGAATATTATGTGCTGGGCCGCGAACCCAAACGCCCGCGCGACACCGACGCACAGGAAGTGTTCGACGCGCATAAACGCTGGGAATTGGAAGAACTCGCCCCCGTCGCCAACCGCGCCGAGGTGATTGTCGCCAAACAGCGCCACGGTTCCACGGGGACGGTCGAATTGAAGTTCGAAGCCAATATCACGCGCTTTTCCGACCTCGCGGATGAAAGCTATGCGGGGATTATGTGAGGGGTGGGGGCGCTTGCCGCTCTCCGCTCGGTCTAGGAGGCGTGGGTGTATTGCAAGACGATCCGCGCGCATCCTGTCCTTCGATACGGTCCTTGCGGACCTACTCAGGACGAACGGGAAAGGGCAATCCGGTTTATGGTCCATTTGCTATAATGACGGCTTATCCCGCACCCCAAACCGCTAGCCCTGAGCGTGTCGAAGGGCGGGGGTAAGGTGGGCGCCATACTGAGGGGCGTCCTTCGACACGCTCAGGACTAGCGGTTATAGTGATGCCAACCCTGTCTATCATACCGACCGCTAACCTGCCTCTCCACCCGCCAACCACACCGGCCACATTACCCCCATGACCCGCATCCGCCCCGCAACGCCTGCCGACATCCCTGCGCTTCATGCGCTGGTCGAAAGTGCCTATCGGGGGGAGAGTGCCAAGCGGGGGTGGACGCATGAGGCGGACTTGCTTGGCGGACAGCGCACCGATGCGGACGCGCTCGCGGCCTTGCTCGCCAATCCGGAGGTGATGTTGCTGGTGGCCGAAGAGGAAAGCGGCACGCTTACCGGCTGTGTGCAGGGAAGCCGCGTGGGTGCCGGGAGCGCCTATCTGGGGCTTCTTACCGTCGATCCGGCGCTCCAGACGCAAGGGCTTGGCCGCCGCCTGATCGCCGCGATTGAAGCGGCGTGCGCTGCGGATTTCGGCGCTTATGTCATGGAAATGACGGTCATCCGCCAGCGCACCGAGCTGATCGCTTATTATGAGCGGCGCGGCTATGCGCTGACCGGCGAAGCACGGCCCTTTCCGCTCGATGATGCGCGTTTCGGTCTGCCCAAAACCCGCGCGCTGGAATTTGTCGTGCTGGAAAAAGCGTTGCGGTCTTAACGCCTGCCCTAACGCTCGGCCTAACGCCCGCCTTAACGGACAATGCGCAGACTGGTGCGCGCGAGCATTTTGACGAGCGCGGCAATCGCCATTGGCCGTGCGACATGATGGCCTTGCGCAATGTCACAGCCGAAACGGGTGAGGATGCCGAGCGCCGCTTCATCTTCGACCCCTTCCGCAACTACGCGCAGGCCGAGCGAGTGGGCAAGGTCCACTGTCGCGCGCACCAAGATGGAATTGCGCTGGTCGGCGGCAATGTCGCAGATGAAGGACTGGTCGATTTTAAGCTCGTCAGCGGGTAGGTTGCGCAGATAGGCGAGCGAGCTTTGGCCGATACCGAAATCGTCAATCGAGATCGCAAAGCCGCGGTCGCGCAGGGTGCGCAAATTGGCGAGTGCCTCGCGCGAATGAACCATGATCGCGGTTTCGGTGACTTCAAGCGTCAGTCGGCGCGGGTCGCCGCCGCAGCGGTCGACCACCCGCATCAGCCGCGACAGGAATTGCGCATCGCACAGGCTGCGCGCGGAAATATTGATCGCCATGTTGAGCGTCACGCCGCGTTCGTCGAGCGCCTGCTGCCCCTTGATCGCCTGTTCCACCACCCAGTCGGTGAGCGCGTCGATAAAGCCGGTTTCTTCCGCAAGCGGAATGAAACGGTCGGGTCCTACGGGGCCATAAAGCGGGTGGTTCCAGCGCAGCAAGGTTTCCGCGCTGTGGATTTTGCCGCTGCGCAGGTCAAGTTTGGGCTGGAAACTCAGCCATACATCGCCATTGGTCAGCCCCGCGCGCAGGTCCGACAACATGGTGAGGCCGCTCGCTGCCTGCCGTTCTGCCGCCGCATCAAAAAAGGCGATGTCGAGGTTGAGCTTGCGCGCCTGGACCGCCGCCGCTTCGGCCTGATGGACAAGGGTGGAGGCTTCATCGCCTTCGGCCACGCCGATGATGAAATGCACGTCGATATTATTTTCATCGACCCATACCGGCACCGAAAACAGCGCGCGCACAAGGTCAAGCTTGACCCGCGCCGCGTTGCGGTCGGTGGCATAAAAAGCAATCGCCAATTCGCTGGGCGACAGGCGCGCAATCGGCGTGTCGGGCATTTGTTCGGCAATGCGCGCGCCGACCTGTTGCACCAACTGGCTTGCGCGGGTCGACCCTAACGCGGCGCGGAACGAGGAGTAGCGGTCGATTTCCAGCGCGGCGACATGGATGGTGCCGTTGAACGAATGGACCAGCCGTTCGGCGACTATCTGTTCAAAGCCGACGCGGTTGGGAAGGCCGGTTTCGACGTCATGAAAAGCCACGCGGCGCAATTCGGCTTCACCTTCGCGCACTTTGGCAAGCGCTGCGAGCGTGTTCATATGTTCGCGGTCGGCGCGGCGTTGGGAGCGCGCTTCTTCACAGCGGAACGCGCCGAGCGGCAACACAATCGCCATGGCCGAGGCTGCAAAAAACTGGAGCATCGAGAGGCGGTAGAGGATGGATTCTTCCACCGCGCCATGCCGCAAGATGCGGTCGGGAACGAGGCTTAACGGCCCCCAGCCTTCTGCGGTCGCAATGCTCGCAATGAAGATGAGGACGGTTGCGGCTATCATCGACTGGACCGCGCTGGTGCGGAACGAAATCCAGATGAGCGGCAACAGCGCGACGAACAATAAGGGCAGGCGTGACTGGCTGAACACGATGAGCGCGGTGCACACCATCAGCGCAAACAGGCCCAAGGCTTCGCGCAAGGAGCGGTCGGGATCGACCATCTGGGAGGGCTTGCGGAAGATTTGCAACAGCAGCGGCACAAGCAGGCCCATCGACACAAAATGCGAGGCCAAGATGGTCGCGAGATTATCGCTGAACCCGTTGACAAAGCCCGTGCGCGCAAAGCTTTCGACTAGGCCGCGCAGCAAGGTTGCGGGGATAACCGCGCATATGAAAAAGGCGGCGAGCCTGCGCGGGCGCGTGAGGTCCAGTTGCGCACCGCAAAAACGGCGCGCCAATATTACCGCAACACAGGCTTCAGCGACGGACAATAAGGGGAAGATGGTGGCTTTGGGCTGCGGCGCGCCGACAAAAGGATAGCTGACGAGCGCAACCACGGTGGTGGTAAACAGGAAACGGATCGCATTGCGCCGGTCAAGCAGCAGCAACCCGGCTACGGTCACACCCAGAACAGGGCGGAAAAGCAAGTCATTATAAAAATGCGCGGACGCCACGCTGATGAGGACCGCCAGCACGAAAATGGCGAACAGCACCAGCCAATGCGGTCGTTCGACGCGCTTATTGTCCGGCGCGAAGAGCGCCCATCGGCCTAGCCGTTGCGATGCTGTCAGATCCATACACCGCCGATTCGCAGTTGTTGTTGCCAGATTGTGCGCCGTGCAAGGTTAATATTTGCTTATGTCCGGACAGCCCAAATCCGTGTGTTTGGCTAAGTGCTTGTTAGTAGCTTAGAAAGCAGGTTCTTCGCCGGGGGTGAGCGGCACATGGATGCCACATTCGACCTTGTCCCAGCCTTTCCAGCGGCCCGAACGCGGATCTTCGCCCGGCGCGACCTTGCTGGTGCAGGGCGCGCAGCCGATCGACAAATAGCCTTGCGCTTCCAACGGATGACGCGGCAGCGCATGGGCTTCGAAATAAGCGTCGAGTTCGGGCTTGGTCCAGCTGGCGAGCGGGTTCCATTTGATGCGGCCGGTCGCGCCGTCGAGTTCAAAACGCGCCAAGCCGCTGCGTGTCCCCGACTGGAAGCCTTTGCGTCCGGTAATCGACGCATCATAAGCGCCGAGCGCCTGTTCGAGCGGCAATACTTTGCGAATATCGCAGCAGCCGTCCGGGTCATAGGACCAACGCAGGCCGGTTTCATCGCGCGCGGCCAGACTATCGGTGTCGGGCTGGAGATTGACGGGGGTAAAATCCAGATGGCTGGCGAGCGTGTCGCGATAGGCCAAGGTTTCGGCGAAATGCTTGCCGGTATCGAGGAATAAAATGTCGGTATCGCTGCCCGCTTCGACGACCATATGGATCAGCACCGCCGATTCCGCGCCGAATGAAGACACCAATGCGACTTTGCCGAGCAAGCCTTCGCGCAGCAGCTCGCGCACCATTTGTGCGGTCGGCACCGCGTCGAAACGCGCGTTGAGCGCGGCGACATCCGCGCCGGTAAAACGCGGGGCAACATCAATCCGGTCCAGCGCGCGCAGCGGTTCAGCCATGACGCAGCTTCCAGATCGGCACCGGCTTGTCGGCGGCGCTTTGGTAGAAAATGTCGAACCGTGCGAGCGTATCTTCGACGACCTTGGGGTCCATCGGTGCGTGCGGCGCGAAACTGTCGAACCCGCAGCGGCGCATGAACAAAAGCTGGTCGACCAGCACGTCGCCTTCTGCGCGCAATTCGCCGGTATAGCCATTTTCGCGCAGGATTTGCGCCGATGAATAGCCGCGCCCGTCGCGGAAACGCGGGAAGCTCACCTCGACCAGTTTAAGCCGGTCAAGGAAGGGGAGCAACTGGCGCGCATCATCGCCCGCTTCGATGCGGACGGCGGTAGCGTCGGGCTGTTCGAGGAAGGCATCGAGCGTGACCGAAGGCTCTTCCAGCGGCTCGTCATCGCGGAAACGCAGAAAATCAGCCATAAATCGCCTCCTTGAACGGGTCCATGCCAACGCGGCGATAGGTGTCGAGGAAGCGTTCGCCATCGGTGCGGACTTCCCGATATTTGTCGATGGTGCGCTCGATAGCGTCAACAATGCCGTCCTCGTCGAAGCCGGGGCCGGTGATTTTGCCAAGGCTGGCATCCTCCGCGCCCGACCCGCCGAGCAGCAATTGGTAATTTTCGGTGCCTTTTCGGTCCACGCCAAGGATGCCGATATGGCCCGCATGGTGGTGGCCGCACGCATTAATGCAACCCGAAATTTTGAGCTTCAATTCGCCCAGATCACGCTGGCGGTCGAAATTTGCGAAGCGCGCCGCGATTTTCTGCGCAATCGGGATAGAACGCGCATTGGCGAGACTGCAATAATCGAGGCCGGGGCAGGCGATAATGTCGCTGATAAGGTCAAGATTGGGTGTGGCCAAACCGGCTTCATCCAGTGCCTGCCACAGTGTATAAAGATCCTGCTTTTTGACATGCGGTAGCACGACATTTTGCGCGTGGGTGATGCGCAATTCGTCATGGCTATAGCGGGTCGCCAAATCGGCCATAAGGTCAATCTGGTCGGCAGTCGCATCGCCCGGAATCCCGCCAATCGGCTTGACGCTGATATTGACGATGGCATAGCCGGGGGCCTTGTGGGCAATCACCTGTTGCTTGACCCATACCGCAAAGTCGGGGTCGCTAAGGTCGAGATCATCGCTCAACTCCGTTTCAAAGGCGGGCGGTGCGAAATAGGCGGCGATGCGGTCAAATTCGGCCATCGGCACGTCCGAGCCATTGGGCAAAATTGCCTGCCATTCCGCTTCGACCTGACGGGTAAATTCTTCCTGCCCTAGGTCATGGACGAGGATTTTGATACGCTGTTTGTGGATATTATCGCGCCGCGCCCAACGGTTCCACACGCGCAAGGTCGCTTCCAGATAGGAGACGATATTTTCAACCGGCAGGAACGGGCGGATCAGCGGGGCGACGAACGGTGTGCGACCCATGCCGCCGCCGATATAGACTTCAAAGCCATGCGCGCCCGCGCCATTTTTAACCAGCTTCAGCCCGACGTCATGAAGGCGGATCGCGGCGCGGTCTTCGTCCGCTGCGGTTACCGCAATTTTGAACTTGCGCGGCAAATAGCTGAATTCGGGGTGGAAGGTCGTTGCCTGCCGCAACAATTCGGCCCAAGGGCGCGGGTCGGCGATTTCGTCGGCAGCGGCGCCCGCATATTGGTCCGACGACAGGTTGCGGATGCTTTCGCCCGACGTCTGGATCGCGTGCATTTCGACCTTGGCCAAATCGGCGAGAATGTCGGGTGCATCTTCCAGCTTGATCCAATTATACTGGATATTCTGGCGCGTGGTGAAGTGGCCATAGCCGCGATCATATTTGCGCGCGATGTCGGCAAGGACGTGCATCTGCGCGCCTGACAAAGTGCCATAAGGAATGGCAACGCGCAGCATATAAGCGTGGAGTTGCAGATAAAGGCCGTTCTTCAGGCGCAGCGGCTTGAACTGGTCCTCCGTAATCTCGCCCGCAATGCGGCGCGCTACCTGATCGCGAAATTCATCGACGCGCGCATCGACTATCGCTTGGTCATATTGGTCATATTTATACATATCAGATCACCCAATCGCCGGCATCGGGGTCGGCGGGTTTCAAGGTCAGGTCGGGGCGCACGGTCGGGCCGAGCGCGCGGATGCGGTCTTTGATGTGCGCAGGGCGCGGGCCTTCATCGGTGGCAATCGCGTCGATGATGTAAGGCGAATTGACGCGGCGCGCGCCTTCTTCGCGTTGCAGGATAGCCTCGCCGCTCTCGCCGACATCGACCGCATCTTCGACATGGATCGACCACCAACTTCCGGCCCACCATGTGACCGCGCCGCTTTCCAGATTATTTCCGGTCAAAATTTTCATGACGCATCTCCGAAGCTTTTCAAATCCTCCCCTGTAAGGGGAGGGGGACCGTCGGCGCAGCCGATGGTGGAGGGGTGTTCCGAGTTCCGTGAGGGCGATACCCCTCCGTCTTGCCCTGCGGGCAATCCACCTCCCCTTGCAGGGGAGGCATAGAAATGGTCGAACATTTCAACGGCATTCGAGCGCGTCACCACATCGCCGACCACAAGGAGGGCGGGGCTTTGCACCTGTTGGCGCGCGACCAGTCCGCCGAGGTCCGCGAGCAAGGTTTGCATTGCGCGTGAATCGCCGCGTGTGCCTTTTTCCAGCACCGCGACCGGGGTTGCGGGGGAGACGCCATCCTCGATCAGCTTTTCGGCGATACGTTCAGCGGTCGCGATACCCATATAGATGACGAGCGTGCGGCCATGCCCTGCAAGGCCTGACCAGTCCTGATCGGACAAATCCTTGCATTGTCCCGCAACAAAGCTGACCGCACTGGAGGCCGCGCGGTGGGTGAGGGGGAGGCCCGCTTCGGCGGCGCAACCGATGGCGGCGGTGATGCCGGGGACGGTTTCGCACGCAATGCCCGCCGCACGCGCAGCTTCCTGCTCTTCGCCGCCGCGTCCGAAGATGAACGGGTCGCCGCCTTTCAAACGCACGACATTGCGCCCCGCTTTGGCTTCGCGCACAAGAAGCGCGTTAATATCGTCCTGCGCCATCGTGTGCCGGCTGCGCGCCTTGGCGACCGAGATACGCTCGGCAGTTGCGGGGGCGAGCGCGAGGATCGACGCATCAACCAACCCGTCATGGACGATAAGGTCCGCTGCCCGGATAAGGCGCAGCGCCTTGACGGTGAGCAGGTCGGGATCGCCCGGACCTGCCCCCACCAGCCAGATTTTTCCGGCTTGGGCGCGGGGGGCCGAATCGCTGTCGGCGCGGGAGGGAAAAGCGGTGTTTGCCATGCGCCTCAAATGCGCAAGGCAGGCCCGTCAGGCAAAACATCCTTTTTTGACAGGCGACAAGTTCAGCTTCATTTGGCCTAATTCATCTGGCCATAGCAAGCGGCATTGGCGATGCGTCGGCATCCTCGGCCATCGGGCGCAGGCCTATGCCGATGGATGCGCGGAGCTGATCGGTTTCGGCAGAAGCGACCGGAAAGGCGCAATAATCGGCGGCATAAAAAGAGGTGGGGCGGTGGTTGCCGGACAGGCCTACACCGCCGAACGGAGCGGCGAGCGCGGCGCCGATCGTGCCGCGATTCCAGTTGACGACGCCCGCGCGCACATTGGCCCAAAATTGGTCATATTGCGCCGCCGTCCCGCCGATGAGCGAGGCACACAGGCCATAGCGGCTGGCATTGGCCTCGGCGATGGCTTCTTCGAAGGTCGCGACCTTGACCACTTGCAATAAGGGGCCGAGCAATTCGATATCGGGGCGTTCCTGCATCGCGGTCACGTCGATAATGCCGGGGGTGAGGAACGGGCGTCCGTCAATCGGGCGGGTCATATGGCGGATGACTTTGCCGCCATTGGTCATCAGAATGACAAAGCTTTCGACCATCGCGTCGGCGGTCTCATTGTCGATCACCGGTCCCATGAAGGGCGCAGGGTTGCTGTGCGGTTCGCCGACAATCAAGCGCCCGGCGAGCGTTTTAATCTCGCCCATCAACCGGTCATAGAGTGTATCGCGCACGATCAGCCTGCGCGCCGAGGTGCAACGCTGTCCCGCGGTAGTAAAGGCCGATTGCGCGACAATGATCGCGGCGGTGTGGATGTCATGCGTGTCCCACACGACAATCGGATTATTTCCGCCCATTTCGAGGACGAGCATCTTGTCGGGCCGGTCCACCAGATAGCGGTTGAGCATGATGCCGGTGCGCGCCGAGCCGGTGAATAATACGCCATCAACGCCGGGATGGGTGGCCAAAGCCTTGCCTTGTTCCGGCCCGCCAAAGACACCACGCAAAATGCCGGTCGGCACACCTGAATCATGCAGGGTGCGCACCAGCAATTCGCCGACAGCGGAGGCTTTTTCGGACGGTTTGAATATGACCGCATTGCCTGCGAGCAGGGCGGGGATGATATGCCCCACCGGCACTTGCATTGACGGGCTGAACGGGCCGATGACCGCCATCACACCATGCGGCTTGTGGCGCAGCGCATTGCGCGCTTGGTGCGCGCCTTCGACCAGACGCTGCGAGGTGCGGTCGGCATAGGATTTGACCGCAATGTCGATTTTGGCGACGACATTTTCAACTTCGTTGCGCGCTTCCCACATCGGTTTTCCCGATTCGCGCGCGATGAGGTCGGCGATGGTTTCGCTATCCTGTTTGACGCGGTTGGCAAAGCGGCGGATGATTTCGGCGCGCGCAGTGAGCGGCTGGGCAGCCCATTTCGGCCAGTCCCGACGCGCATCGGCGATCTCGGCGGCAGGGTCTCCGACCCGACCGCTCCACAGCCGCGCGCCCGTTGCGGGTTCGTACGAAAAAATTTCGTCAGCCATGTCTGGTAGCACGTTCCCTGAATTACACCGGCCGCCCTCATGACCACCGGATTCAAGGCTCTAGCGCGATATGGTAAAGAGTTTCTTTGCGATGACGCTAAATTTACGCAACTATTGGATTTTTTCGCGCAAAGCGGCGCCCATGCTGCGTATTTTTTCGACCTTTTGATAGAGCGGCGCCCACTCATCGCGCGCGTCAATCGCACTCCAAAGGGCCTCCACCGTGTCGATGCCCATCGATTCCGGCGCGGAATTCTGCCAAAAATCATGGGTGTCGGGGGCCACGCGGCGATATTTTCCGAACAAAGCGGCGAAAGCCTGATGCGATTCGCTTTTTCCATCATTTGCGCCAGTGACACCGTTGTCGATTCGCTTGCGCCAATCGAAGAAGAAACGGTCAATCGGAATTTGGTCCGTCACCATCAATTTTTCGCCCGCTTCGACGAGCGCGCGGTCGCTTTCGGGGGAGACGCTGGCAAGGCCCAAGCGCCACAGGAAACGCCGCGCGACCGCGGCCTGATAGCGCGGCCCGAATTGTTCCAGCACCGCAATTAACGGTTCGGCCTCGCTCAGCGGGCGCAGCGATATTGCAAGCTGCGCACAATTCCAATGGATCGCTTCGGGCTGGCGTCCGAACGCATAAAGCCCCGCTTCGTCAAAATAAGCGGCGGTAAAGGCCGGATCCCAATAAGGGGTGAAGCGCCACGGCCCATAATCGAAACTTTCGCCCGATATATTGATATTGTCGCTGTTGAGGACACCGTGAACAAAGCCTGCGACCATATAAGAGGCAGCAAGGTCGGCGGTGCGTGTGACCACCGCGTCGAGCAAATCGACCGCCACTTGGGCCGCATCTTGGGCGGCAAGCGCATCGGCGTCGCGGTCATAATAATAGCGCAAAGCATAGCGGGCGAGCGCAGCAATGCGCGCCGTATCGCCCAAGGCTGCAAGGCGCTGGAAGGTGCCGATGCGGATATGGCCGTGGCTCATCCGCACCAACACGGCGGAGCGGGTGGGGGATGGCTCATCCCCGCGCCATAATTTTTCACCCGTTTCAATGATGGAGAAAGTGCGCGAGGTCGGAACGCCCAGCGCCTCCAGCATTTCGGTCGCGAGCAATTCGCGCACTGCGCCCTTGAGCGTCAGCCGCCCGTCACCGCGCCGCGACCAGGGCGTCGTCCCCGATCCCTTGGTGCCAAGGTCAATGAGGCGGTCATCGCCATCCCGCATCTGGGCAAACAGAAAGCCGCGCCCGTCGCCAAGGTCGGGATTATAAACGCGAAACTGGTGGCCATGATAACGGAGCGCCAAAGGCTCTGGAAGATTGCCGGGGAGCGGTTCGAACCGCCCGAAATGGCGGAGCCACGCCGCATCATCCAACCCTCCAAGGCCAATTTCTGCCGCAGCCCGGTCATTGCGCCAGCGCAACAGGGTTTCGGGGAAATCCGCTGCGCGCACCGCATCGGAAAATCCTTCTCCCAATGTCGGGAAAACAGGGTCGGGGCGATAGCGCGGGGGCAGGGCAGAAGAAGACATGCGCTTGTTATGGGGGCGATGATAGCGCCGCACAAGATTATCGGCTAAGCGGGTTAAAGGCTTGTCTAATGCCCGATAGAGCGCAATAGGTAAGGCCATGACAGGGCAAATAGCGGAGTTAAAGCGCACCCTTATGAGCGATGCACCCCCGGCTCAGGCTCCCGCAGCCACGGAAAATGACAATTTCAACGGCCAGTGGCGTGATCGTTACTGGTGGTCGAATGATGGCGTGCGCCTCCATTGCCGCGACTATCCGGCGCCACAAGGGGCGGAAAGCCTTGTGCCGGTTTTCTGTATGCCCGGCCTCACCCGCAATGCGCGCGATTTTGAAGGGTTGGCCGAGCATCTCGCCAAAAGCCGCCGCGTTATCACGATAGATTTTCGCGGGCGCGGCGAAAGCGGCTATGCGAAAGACCCGATGAGCTATGTCCCGCTCACTTATGCGCAGGATGTGCTGGGCCTGTGCGCGGAATTGGGAATAGACAGGTTCGTGTCGTGCGGCACCTCGCTTGGCGGCATCGTCACCATGCTGCTCGCGGCGATGGCGGGAGACAAGCTGGCGGGCGCGGTGCTGAACGATGTCGGGCCGGTCATTGAAGCCGAAGGGATAGAGCGTATCCGCGGCTATGTCGGCCAAGCGGGGAGCCAGCCCACTTGGGTCCATGCCGCGCGCGCCGCACAGGATATGCACGGCGCTTATTTTCCCGGCTGGAAGCTTGATGACTGGCTGCGCATGGTGAAGCGTACCAATAAGCTTACCAAGGAAGGCCGCATTGTTCCCGACTATGACAGCAAAATCGCCGAACCTTTCCGCGTGCCGGGGGGCGAGGCAGGGGTTGATTTATGGCCCGCGCTGGCGGCTTTGGGCGATAGGCCGACCTTGATCCTGCGCGGGCGTCTGTCCGACATATTGAGCGGAGCGACGGCGGAGGAAATGGTTGCGCGGCTGGGGCAGGCACAGCTTGTGACGCTTGATATGGTCGGCCATGCGCCGAGTTTGGACGAGGCCGAAGCGCAAGCCGCGATTGATGCGCTGCTTGCCGAAGTGGACCAGCGCGAAAAGGCGCGCGCCACCGGAGCGGCTCCGGCCTGATCCATGCCGCAACCAGCCGCACCTGACAGGCGCAATCCCGTCCGCATCCTCCACTTGCACAGCACTTTTTCGCTAGGCGGCAAGGAAGCGCGCGCGGTGCATCTGATGAACCGCTTTGGCGGCCATGCGGTCCATACCATCTTGTCGGCCATGCCCGAAGAAATGGGGGCCGCAGATGCGATCAACCCCGACGTTGCCGTGGCTTTCCCCGACAATGCGCCATCCTTGCAAGGCAAGCCAAGCCCCGACCGCTACCGCGATCTCGCGCGTTATATGCAGGATTTCGATCTGGTATTAAGTTATAATTGGGGCGCGATGGACGGGGTGGGGGCGCACCGCTTGTTCGCGCGACTGATGAAATTGCCGCCGATCATCCATCATGAGGACGGCTTTAATGCCGACGAGACCGACCGGCTCAACCCCAAGCGCAACCTGTTCCGCCGCATGATGCTCCCGACCGCGCGCGCGCTGGTGGTGCCATCCCAGCGGCTGGAGGAAATAGCGCGCAAAATATGGCGGCAACCGGCACATAAAATCCGCCGCATCCCCAATGCGATTGACGTTCCGGCCTATGCCGCAGACCCCGACCCCGACGCTATTCCCGGCTTTGAAAAGCGGCCCGGCATGGTGGTGGTCGGGACATTGGCGGGCTTGCGCGCGGTTAAAAACCTGCCGCGCCTTGTCCGTGCGGTCGCCGCGCTGCCGGTCGAAGCGCGCGAAAAAGTGCAGCTTGTCATTGTCGGGCAGGGGCCGGAGCGCGATGTCATCCTTGCCGAAGCGGCGCGCCACGGCCTGTCGGACCAGCTTGTCCTCCCCGGCTTTCTGCCTGCGCCCCACCGCTATGTCGGCCTGTTCGACATATTTGCGCTATCGTCAGACAGCGAACAATTCCCAGTTTCGCTGGTCGAAGCGATGGCCGCGGGCTTGCCTGCATTATCCACCAATGTCGGCGATGTTGCGCATATTGTCGCGCCGGACAATCTGCCGTTCGTGACGCCGCTGCGCAATGAACCGGCTTATGCCAAGGCGCTGCGCGATCTGGTCGCGGACGCAGATTTGCGCGCGGGGATCGGCGCGGCCAATCGCTTGCGCGCACAGGCCGACTATGATGATGACGATATGGTTGCGCGCTATGCGGAGCTTTACGGTGTGTCGCTCGTTTGACCCCATATGTTCGCGGAATTCACCAAGGATAGTTTCAGCATCGGCCCGCATCTGGTCGCGCTGTTGATTGCTTATGTGCTGGCGTTGCCTTTGGGCTGGGACCGCGAAAAGGAAGAAAGAAGCGCCGGATTGCGCACCTTCCCGCTGGTTGCGATTGCCAGTTGCGGCTTTGTGCAAGCTGCCGAAAGCCTGATGGGCGACAGTCCCGAAGCCATGTCCAAAGTGATAGAGGGGCTGATTACCGGCATCGGCTTTATCGGCGGCGGCGCGATTTTGCGGATGAAAACATCGGTGCGCGGAACGGCGACAGCGGCGAGCCTGTGGGCCACTGGCGCAATCGGCACCGCAGTCGGTCTTGGCGCGCTGGACGTGGCCGTTGTGCTGGCGATTGTCACCTTTGTGACATTGAAACTTTTGTCCCCGATCAAGGCCGCTGCGGGGCTCGACAAAGATACGGACAACCCGCTTGAGATGGATTAGCCTTTCCCCTAACGGAAAAAGCCCTATAGGCGGGTGCTGATGTTCGAGTTCGGGTAAGTTCGGGAGAATATAGTTGTTCAAGGGTCTGAAGCCGATTACATATGCGGGCCGCGAAGTCTGGCCGCTGGTTGAAGGGGGCAAGGGGGTAGCGGTTTCGACGGGCGAAAGTGCTGGCGCTTGGGCGGCAGCAGGCGGCATCGGCACGGTTTCTGCGGTCAATGCGGACAGCTATGACGCCGATGGCAATATCATCCCGCAAATCTATCACGGCAAAACGCGGCCCTTACGCCACGAAGAATTGGTCGAATATGGCATTGCCGGTGGCATTGCGCAGGTCGAGCGCGCGCATGAAGTTGCGGGTGGCAAGGGCGCGATCAACGTCAATGTCTTATGGGAAATGGGCGGCGCACAGCGGGTGCTGGAAGGCGTGCTTGAAGCCACCAAGGGCAAGGTGCAGGGCGTAACCTGCGGGGCAGGGATGCCGTATAAGCTGAGTGAAATCGCGGCCAAGCACGAGGTTTATTATCTCCCCATCATTTCGTCGGGCCGGGCTTTCCGCGCCTTGTGGAAGCGCGCTTATTCCAAAGTGCCCGAATGGCTGGGCGCGGCGGTTTACGAAGATCCCTGGCTTGCGGGCGGGCATAATGGCCTTTCTAACGCCGAAGATCCGCGCGACCCCCAAGACCCTTATCCGCGCGTGGCCGAATTGCGCAAAGTCATGCGCGAAGGCGGCATTCCCGACGAAACCCCCATCGTTATGGCGGGCGGCGTGTGGGCGCTTAAAGATTGGGATAACTGGATCGACAATGACGAGTTGGGACAGATTATGTTCCAGTTCGGCACGCGGCCTTTGCTGACGCAGGAAAGCGAAATTCCGCCCGAATGGAAAGCGAAGCTGATGGATATTCAGGAAGGCGATGTCCTGCTCCACCGCTTTTCGCCCACCGGCTTTTATTCGTCAGCGGTGCGCAATCCGTTTTTGCGCAGCTTGGAAGCGCGCTCGGAACGTCAAATTCCGTTCACCGACCATGCGGACGAAACCCATACGCATAAGCTCGATGTGGGTTTGAAAGGCAATAAAAGCTGGTTTGTCACCTTGGATGACCTCAAAAAAGCGCGCGAATGGGTGGGCTTGGGCTTTGATGTCGCGATGAAAACGCCTGACAATACCGTGATTTTCGAACGCGCCGATATTGCGCGGCAAATCCAGAAGGATCAGGCCGACTGCATGGGTTGCCTGTCGCATTGCGCCTTTTCGGCATGGAAAGACCATGACGATTTTACCACCGGCTATAATGTCGACCCGCGCAGCTTCTGCATCCAGAAATCGTTGCAAAATGCGGTGCATGGCGAACCGATGGACGAAAACCTCATGTTCGCAGGTCATGGCGCCTATAATTTCCGCCGCGATCCCTTCTACTCGAACGGATTTGTGCCTACAGTCAAACAGTTAGTCGACAGGATATTGTCGGGGGAATAAGCCGCTTTTTTCGCCGTCATTGCGAGCGTAGCGAAGCAATCCAGTGTTGCGCCAAGCCGACTCTGGATTGCCGCGTCGCTACGCTCCTCACAATGACGTAGAGAGGTTTGGATTAAAGGCGGTTGTAAGGAAATTGAGGGTGCGGGACTGCAAGCCCGTGCTTCGACAAGCTCAGCACTAACGGATTTTATAGTGCGTGGGGTTTGCTGTCTTTATCGTTCGCTATGTTGGAGATTACTTACTTCACCGGCACACCCAAAGCAGGCACCTGCTCCGCCGCGTCTGCCGGTTTAATCCCGGGCGCTGGTGCGGCGGCGAGGATTTCTTCGCCGCGCATTACGCGGCCTGCGCGGTGGATGGCTTTCCTGATACGCGGATAGGTGCCGCAGCGGCAGATATTGGTGATTGCTGCATCAATGTCCGCATCGGACGGATTGGCGTTTTTGGCGAGCAAAGCCGCCGCTGCCATAATCATACCCGACTGGCAAAAGCCGCATTGCGGGACTTGTTCGGCGACCCAGGCCTGTTGCGCGGGATGGCTGCGGTCGGGCGAGAGCGCCTCGATGGTTGTGACCTCGCGGCCCGTGCATTGCGACAGCGGCAATTGGCAACTGCGCACCGCTTGTCCATCGACAATCACCGTGCAGGCTCCGCACTCGCCCGTGCCGCAGCCATAGCGGGTGCCGGTGAGATTGGCCGCATCGCGCAAAGCCCACAAAAGCGGCATATCGGGATCAAGGTCGAACGCGAGCGCGCGGCCATTTACGGTGAATTCGGTCATAGCCCCCCGTTTAACGGGACTTAATCGCGCCAGCTAGGGTCGATTTTGTCGATGATGCGGATCATCGCGGCAAAATCGGGGACGCCTGCGCCGACCGGCATCTGGATTTGGCTCAAATCGCGCTGGTGGACCGCGACCACATCGTCGGAAACGACGACCGGCTGGCCCATCGACATGGTGGCAAGCTGGATTTCGCACGCGCGTTGCAGCGCCCAATGGACGATGAACGCTTCGGGAAGGGTGCTGCCCATGACCACGGGGCCGTGGTTCCGCAGCATCATCACGCGCTTGTTGCCAAGGCTTTCAAGGAAGCGCGGGCCTTCCTCCTCGCGCACGGTAATGCCTTCAAAATCATGATAGGCGATTTGCCCGATAAAGTTGCACGCATAGAAATTGACCGGCTGCAACCCGCCTTCAAGCGCGCTCACCGCCATGGTCGCGGTGGTGTGGGTGTGGATGATCGCATGGACATCGGGCAAGACGCGGTGGAACAGGCTATGCTGGGTAAAGCCCGCTTTATTGACCGCATAAGGGCTGTCGTCGAGCTTGTTACCGTCAATGTCGATCTTGACGAGATTGGAGGCGGTGATTTCGCTGAAATGGAACCCGAACGGGTTGATGAGGAACGCATTATCCTCGCCCGGCACTTTGAGCGTGATATGATTATAAATCATCTCGTCCCAGCCAAGATGCGCGAAAATGCGGTAACAGGCGGCGAGTTGCTGGCGCGCGCCGGTTTCTTCATGGCTCCGGTTGGAACGGCTCTGGTCCGTCATTCTGCTCTCCATATTTACATCATTGATAATTACTTCTGCCACAGTCTTGCGCGCGTGAAAAGAGGGTGTGCGCAAGCTTGTTTTCTTACCTATGCTCCCCTTATGCTCGCGCGAGGCTTCGCGTGGGCGCGCCGCATTTCGTCGAAAAATCGGGCTTTAGGCTTGTCTCTGGGTGATTCTGCTGGTAGAGGCGCGGCCTTACGGCGCGGACAGGGATTCGCGACGGCCCCTTTCATATGCCTTTTAATTTGCGGGTGAATGATGGGAAATGCCCGTGTTTGTGCGGGCTTTTCGGGGTCGGCAACTTGATGAATTTACGCTTGGAGTGTGGTTTTTTATGCAGATTATGGTTCGCGATAACAATGTCGATCAGGCCCTTCGTGCGCTCAAGAAGAAGTTGCAGCGGGAAGGTGTTTATCGCGAAATGAAGCTGCGTCGTCATTATGAAAAGCCCAGCGAAAAGAAGGCTCGCGAAAAAGCGGCCGCTGTTCGCCGCGCGCGCAAGATGGAACGCAAGCGCATGGAACGTGACGGTATCCGGTAAGGATAACGCGCCGCTATGAAGCGGTAACGGATATGCGAATCGAATAAGGGCGGCCTTTTTCAAGGTCGCCTTTTTTCTTGGGCGCGATTCACGCCTCGGCCTTTTGCCGCCGCTTTTCTTGCTTTGACCTTTGCCGCGCTATGGGTATAGGCCGCGCACAGCATCCATGCCATTTTTGCCATAAAGGTTATTGCCCATGTCCACCGTTACCGCCGTTCCGTTGCAGCCGGTCAAAAAGAGCGCGCTTACCACTTTGTGGGTCGGCATTATCGCGCTGGCGGTGCTGGCGCTCGCTTATGGCTGGTGGACAACGCGCATCCCCGCGATCGACTTTACCGTGGTGAAGGAAGGCACCGGTCCCAGCCCGACCGACACCGACATTGCGCTTATCAAATATAAGGGCGCACTGGCCGATGGCACCGTGTTCGACCAACAAGAGCAAGCCCCGATGCCGGTCGGCTCGGTCGTCCCCGGCTTTTCGCAGGCGTTGAAGCGCATGAAAAAGGGCGGCTCGTACAAAATCGTGATCCCGCCCGAACTCGGCTATGGCAAGGAAGCCAAGCATGACCAGAGCGGCAAGGAAGTAATCCCCGCCAATAGCGACCTCCATTTCGACGTCGACCTGCTCGACTTCCGCTCGCAGGCCGAAGTCGAAGCGATGCAGCAGATGATGCAGCAACAGATGATGCAGCAAATGCAGCAACAGGGCGGCCAGGGTGGTGGAGCGCCTAAGGGGCAGTAAGCCTGACACTTATCCGCCAATCCCGAGAGATTGAACAAGCGCCGGAGCCTTAAGGTTTCCGGCGCTTTTTTGTTGGTTGGAGGCAAGGCTCACCTTCATTCTCCTTCGTGGAGGAAGGTGATTATATTTGCGGGGTCGGGTGCTCGGAATTTGGCGAAATCGGCGTTTAGGAAAGCAGGGGGCCTTCCTTCGCCGTTCGTGTCGAGCGCAGTCGAGACACGAGAAAGGGTGCGGCCTCTCGACTTCGCTCCAGGCGAACGGATGTTGGGGGAGGTACAGGGGCAGAAAAGCGGAGGGCCGGAAAGGCGCAGGGATAGAAAGGGGTAAGAGAGGGGGCAGGGCGAAGCCCTCACCCCCCCAAAGCTTATTTCGCAGCTTGCGCCGGTTGTTCCGCCGGATGGACGCGCAAGCTGTCGCCCGCGCGGCCCGAGCGCATCGCGGTGAACCAACTGATCGGATTATACCATTTGGCATTGCCATCCATCGAGAAGGTGATGAATTCCGCGCGTCCGCCCAGATTTTCCCACGGCACCGGTCCGCCAAGGCCGTCGCGGTCGAGGTCCACGCGGCTATCCGCGCTGCGGTCGCGATTGTCGCCCATGACGAACACATGGCCGTCGGGGATGGTGGTCGGCGGATAATTATCGACATCGGTCATGCCAAGGTCGATCGTGTTATAGCTCACGCCATTGGGGAGCGTTTCACGGATGATCGGGAGGTCGCAAACCTGTGTGCCATCAGCCTTGGTAATGCGGCGGCCAAAAAACTGGCGCTCGTCGCATGGCGCATTGGCATCGACCGGGATCTGCAAATTGGGCATGACTTGCTGTTTGACCGGCGTGCCGTTCAAAATCACCGTGCCGCCGCGCACTTCGAGGCGATCACCGGGCAGGCCGATGACGCGCTTGATATAATCTTCGCGCTTATCGGTCGGCTCAAGGATTACAATATCGCCGCGTTCGGGCAGCTTGCCCATGAAGCGGCCTTCGGTCGGCGGCATCACGTGAAAGCTCGGCGCGGTGAAGGACCAGCCATAAGGATATTTGGTCACCACCAACCGGTCGCCGACGAGCAGGTTGGGCATCATCGATTCGGACGGGATGTAAAAAGGCTTCACGATAAAGCTATGCACCACCAGCACCGCAAGGATGAGCAGCGCGATGCTTTTGATTTCGCCCAGCCAATCAACCTTATCGTCCTCCTTCTTTTTGTCGGCGGAGGCGGAAGTGGCTTCGGTGCTTTGCAGGTCAGTCACGTAACAGGATACTCGCTTTAAGGAACGGAGCGCGGATGCGCTTCGATGATGACAAAGGCTTGTGCCCAAGGATGGTCGTCGGTCAAGGTTAAATGCACGATGGCGACCATGCCGGGCGGGGTGATGGCGTCGAGTCGGGCCTTGGCTCCGCCCGTCAACGCGAGGGTAGGCGCGCCCGAAGGCGCATTGATGACGCCAATATCTTTCATGAATACACCGCGCTTGAAACCGGTGCCGACCGCTTTGGAAAAAGCCTCTTTGGCGGCGAAACGCTTGGCATAGGTGCCCGCGCGGGTGAACGGGCGCTTGGCCGCCTTGGCGCGCTCAAGGTCGGTGAACACACGATTTTCAAACCGCTCGCCAAACCGGTCGAGCGAATGTTGGATACGCTCGATATTGCAGAGGTCAGAACCGAGGCCGATGATCATAAGTCTCCCCTCCCGCTTGCGGGAGGGGTCGGGGGAGGGAATGTTATTGTTAGAGCATTCTCGTCCCTGACAAGCCCTCCCCTAGCCCCTCCCGCAAGCGGGAGGGGAATTGGCTTGGCGTTCGTCCTCACCGCGCCGTGTCCATGAGCGTCCGCATCTTAGCCACGCTTGCATCGAGCCCGTCAAAGATCGCCTCGCCGATGAGGAAATGGCCGATATTGAGTTCGGCGATTTGCGGGATCGCGGCGATCGGCACGACATTATCATAAGTGAGACCATGACCCGCGTGCGGTTCAATACCGTTTTTCGCTGCGAGTGCCGCCGCATCGGCAATGCGCTTCAATTCATCCGCGCGCGCTTCGCCTTCCAGATGGGCATAACGCCCGGTGTGGAATTCGACCACCGGCGCTTTCAGCCGGATCGCCGCTTCAACCTGCGCGGGGTCGGGTTCGATGAACAGGCTCACCCGGATATTGGCGTCATTAAGCCGCGCAATAAAGGGTTTCAGATGATTATCCTGCCCCGCCGCATCGAGGCCACCTTCGGTGGTGCGCTCCTCGCGCCGTTCGGGGACGATGCAGGCGGCGTGTGGCTTGTGGCGCAGCGCAATCTCCAGCATTTCCTCGGTCGCGGCCATTTCCAGATTGAGCGGAATGGTGAGCGCATCCATCAGCGCGGCGATATCTTCATCGCGGATGTGGCGGCGGTCTTCACGCAAATGCGCGGTAATACCGTCCGCGCCCGCTTTGGCAGCGATAAGCGCGGCCTTGACCGGATCGGGATGGTCGCCGCCGCGCGCGTTGCGGATGGTCGCGACATGGTCGATATTGACGCCGAGGCGCAAATGCTGGGGCGAGTGCGTCATGGGATCAGGCGGCTTCCGCTTCCTTGCGGCTGCCGGGCTTGGTGGTCGGCACTGCCGCCAGGGCCGCCGGAACCTCGTCCGCCGCATAGGTCGGGAAGTTCAGCTCGACGAGCGGATAAAAGGGGACGCCCAAATCGACCTCGCCGCCGGTGCGGTCCACCAGCGATGCCGCCGCGATCACCTCGCCGCCCGCTTCATGGATCGCCTTGATTGCTTCGCGCGAGGACAGGCCGGTGGTGACAACATCTTCGACCATCAGGATTTTTTGCCCCGGCTTGATGTCGAACCCGCGCCGCAATTCGAATGTGCCGGTCGGGCGTTCGAGGAAAATCGCATCGACGCCGAGCGCGCGCCCGACTTCATGGCCGATAATGACGCCGCCCATTGCGGGCGAGACGACCAGTTCGATCTGGTGGCGCACATCGCGCGGCAGCTTTTGCGCAAGCGCAACCGCAAGCTTTCCGCCGCGTTCGGGGTTCATCAACACGCGCGCGCATTGCAGATAATGGGCGCTATGACGCCCGGACGATAAAATAAAATGCCCCTCAAGTAGCGCGTGGCAGGCGCGGAATTCCGCTAAAACTTCATCTTCGGTCATCGGATATATCGCTCTTTCTTGTTATCGTGGCACCCTATGCGCCCGAAAAAATGGGGTGCCAACGGAAAATAGTGCGACGAGACGCTTGAGACAAGCGGCAAGCGCGGTTATAGGCGGCCCGATAACCGGATTTTTGCCCTGAATTTCGGGGCCGGAATCTTATACCAAACAGGTAATGTCCGGATTAATGCCGGACGGCACCTCGCACAGCACCGGCGGTTGTGTGAAAAACAGGGTAAAATCGGGACGATATGATGAAAATTAAAGGGATTTTATTGGCGGCATCGCTGATGGTCGCCCAAGCTGCGGGAGCCCAGACGGCGGCCCCTGCTGCTCCGGCCGCGACTCCGGCAGCCGCGACGCAGGAACAGGCTGCGGCCCCTACTGCTGCCCCCGCGCAATCGGCGGCGACCGACGCGGTGCCCGCCACCACGGCGGCGACTCCGGCAACGGCGGCCCCTGCTGCTGACGCTGCGGCGGCTGATGCAAAGCCTGCGCCCAAGGGCAGCTATGTTCCGATGAAGCCCACGCCGGGCATCGGTCAGCCGATTGATGGTGGTCTCGACTTCCAGCATCAGGTCACTGCCAATGGCGAATATGCCTATTGGTTGTCGAATATGATCCTGCTCCCGATCATCGTCGCGATTTCGTTGATGGTCTTGGGGCTGCTGCTCTGGGTCATCATGCGCTACCGTCAGGGCGCGAACCCCACGCCGTCGAAAACGTCGCACAATACGCTCATCGAAGTTTTGTGGACGGTCATTCCGATTTTCGTCCTGCTGCTCGTTGCAGTCCCCTCGATCAAGCTGATTGCCAAGCAATATCAGCCCGCGCCCAAGGATGCGGTGACGATCAAGGTGACGGGTTACCAATGGTATTGGGGCTATCAATATCCCGATCATGGCGGGTTCGAGCTTATCTCGAAGATGCTGACCGAAGACCAGGCCAAGGCCAATGGCGAGCCGACCCACCTTGCGGTCGATAACCGTATGGTCATCCCTGTCGGCAAGCCGATCAAGCTCCTCGTCACCGGTGCGGATGTTATCCACAGCTTTGCGGTGCCTGCTTTCTGGACCAAGATTGACGCGGTTCCGGGCCGGATTAACGAGGTGACTTTCACTGTCGACCGTCCGGGTGTATATTATGGACAATGTTCGGAGCTTTGCGGCGTCGACCATGGCTATATGCCGATCGCGGTCGAAGCCTTGCCTCAGGATAAATTTGAACAGTGGGTAGCCTTTAACGGCGGCACCATGCCCGGCACGGCCCAGCCCGATGCTGCGGCACCGGCTGCGACTCCGGCGCCTGCTGCAGACACCAAGGCGGCTCCTGCAGCCGCTGAACCGAAGACCGAGGCTGCGGCTGCACCGGCTGAAAAAGCTGATGCGCCTGCTGCCAAATAAGGGATTGTGACGATGACTGATACAACCGCAAATCCCGCAGATTTCCATGATGCACACGACCATCATGATGCGGATCACAAGCCGGCATTTTTTGCCCGCTGGTTCATGTCCACCAACCATAAGGACATTGGCACGCTCTACCTGATTTTCGCGATTGTCGCGGGGATTATCGGTGGTGCGATTTCGGGCATGATGCGTCTCGAACTGATGCATCCGGGCCTGCAATATCTGCAAGGCTGGGTCGGCGGCACCGATGTGACGCAGGCCAAGCATTTGTGGAACGTGCTGATTACCGCGCACGGCCTTATCATGGTCTTCTTCATGGTGATGCCCGCGATGATTGGCGGCTTTGGTAACTGGTTCGTGCCGATCATGATCGGTGCGCCGGACATGGCCTTCCCGCGCATGAACAATATCAGCTTCTGGCTGCTCATTCCGGCTTTTGCGCTGCTGCTCGGCTCGACCTTCGTGCCCGGCGGCCTGGGCAATGGTGCGGCGACGGGGTGGACCGTCTATGCGCCGCTGTCGACCACCGGTTCGCCGGGGCCAGCGGTGGATATGGCGATCCTGTCGCTCCACTTGGCCGGTGCCAGCTCGATTTTGGGTGCGGTGAACTTTATCACCACCATTTTCAACATGCGTGCCCCCGGCATGACCATCAACAAGATGCCCTTGTTCGTTTGGTCGGTGCTGGTCACCGCATTCCTGTTGCTGTTGTCGCTGCCGGTTCTGGCTGCTGCCATCACCATGCTTTTGACCGACCGTAACTTCGGCACGACCTTCTTTACCGCATCGGGCGGTGGTGATCCGGTTCTTTACCAGCACCTCTTCTGGTTCTTCGGCCACCCCGAAGTCTATATCATGATCCTGCCCGGCTTCGGCATGGTCAGCCACATCGTGTCGACCTTCAGCCGCAAGCCGATCTTCGGTTATCTCGGCATGGCCTATGCGATGGTCGCCATCGGCGTGGTCGGCTTCATCGTGTGGGCGCACCACATGTTCACCACCGGTATGAGCGTGAACACCAAGATGTACTTCACCGCCGCAACCATGGTGATCGCGGTGCCGACCGGCATCAAGATTTTCTCGTGGATCGCGACGATGTGGGGCGGTTCGCTGTCGTTCAAGACCCCGATGGTGTGGGCGCTTGGCTTCATCTTCATGTTCACCGTAGGCGGCGTGACGGGCGTTGTGCTCGCCAATGGCGGCGTCGACAACTATATGCACGACACATATTATGTGGTGGCGCACTTCCACTATGTGTTGTCGCTGGGTGCGGTGTTCGCGCTGTTCGCGGGCTTCTATTACTGGTTCCCGAAAATGTCGGGCCGGATGATGAACGAAGCGTTGGGCCACCTCCATTTCTGGGTGTTCTTCATCGGCGTGAACCTTGTGTTCTTCCCGATGCACTTCCTCGGCCAACAGGGTATGCCGCGTCGCTATCCCGACTTTGCCGAAGGCTATGCGCTGTGGAACTATATCGCGTCGATCGGCTATATGATCACCATCGTGGGCGTCGGCATTTTCTTCGTGAACCTCGTCTGGTCGCTTATGGCTGGTAAAAAGGCTAGCAACAGCCCGTGGGGTGAAGGCGCGACGACGCTGGAGTGGACCTTGTCCTCGCCGCCGCCGTACCACCAGTTCGAAACCCTGCCCAAGATCGCCTAAGCGACGGGCAAGAGATGACAATAGGGGAGGGGGCTGGTCCGGCGGACTGGCCCCTTTTCCAGTAGAGCAAGATTTGACGCGAATTTGATCCGGAATATGGCAACGCCTGTGCTACCTTCTTCAACCCCGTCTGACGGGCAAAGTCCGGCGCTCCCCGCCGACTGGCGCGACTTTTTCGCGCTGACCAAGCCGCGCGTGATGAGTCTGGTGATTTTCACCGCGCTGTGCGGCCTGCTCGCATCGGGCGTGCATATGCCGTTCGTGCTGGGCTTTACCGCGATATTGGCGATTGCCTTGGGGGCAGGCGCCAGCGGCGCGCTCAACCAATGGTATGAAGCCGAAATCGACGCCAAAATGAAACGCACCGCCAAGCGTCCGCTGCCTGCGGGTCGCATGGAGAAAAGCTCGGCACTCCATTTCGGGGTCGGCTTGTCGGTTTTCTCGGTGGCGCTGATGGGGCTTGCGGCCAATTGGCTCGCGGCGGCCGTCTTGGCTGGCTCGATCCTTTTCTATGTAGTCATCTACACCATCTGGTTGAAGCCGCGCACGCCGCAAAATATTGTGATTGGCGGCGCGGCAGGCGCTTTCCCGCCGATGATCGGCTGGGCCGCGGCAACCGGCGACATCAGCTTGCTGCCCTTCTTGCTGTTCCTGCTTATCTTCTTCTGGACGCCGCCGCATTTCTGGAGCCTCGCGCTGTTCGTGCGCTCCGATTATGCCAATGCGGGCATCCCGATGCTGCCCGTGGTCGCGGGGCATCGCAAGACGCGCAACCAGATTGTTGTCTATACCCTCATCATGTCGGCGATTGCGGTCGCGCCTTGGCCGCTTGGCCTGACCGGCTGGCTTTATGGTGTGACCGCCATCATTTTCAGCGCGATTTTCACGCTGATGGCGGTGCGCGTCGGCTTGGGCAATGCCAGTGACCCCGCCGAAATGCGCGCGGAAAAGCGGTTGTTCGGCTTTTCGGTCCTGTATCTTTTCACCCTTTTTGCAGTCGTGGCGATAGACCGCTGGCTGCTCGTTTCCGGGAGCCTCCCCTATGTCGGATCATGAACCCTTTGACGAAGCGGAGTATCGGCGCCGCCAGAAAAGCCGGGCGATTGTCACGGGTTTGATCCTAGGCGCGCTCGTGCTGCTATTTTATTTTATCACCATTGAGAAAATACGGAACGGGATGATGTGATGTTCGCTGCACTCGACAATAATCAACGCACCGGAATTTTGGCCGCTTTGATGGCGGTGGCGATGGTCGGAGTGGGTTATGCCTCGGTGCCGCTCTATCGCCTTTTCTGTCAGGTGACGGGCTTTGGCGGCACGACCCAGCGGGTGGATGAAGTGATGGCGCTGGAGCGTGCGGTGGTGGTCAACAAGACCATGTCGATCCGCTTTGATTCCAACATTTCGCCCGACCTGCCGTGGGAGTTCAAACCCGAACATCCGACCCAGACCGTCCGCATCGGCGAGCGCAACATGGCAATTTTCCTTGCCAAAAACGTGTCCTCGCGTCCGATTGTCGGCATGGCGACCTATAATGTGACGCCGACCCAGGCGGGCCAATATTTCGACAAAATCCAGTGTTTCTGCTTCAACGAACAAAGGCTGGAGCCGGGTCAGGAAGTCCGGATGCCGGTTTTATTCTATGTTGACCCGAAAATTATGGACGATCCGGATACGAAGGATATAGAGGAAATCACGCTGAGCTATACCTTTTATCCCAGTGCAAATGATCCGGGAGCGGCCAAAACGCTGGACGGGCAGGGCGCGGGCCAGTAAGGCGACGCTAATTTGAAGATTCATCCGGGCCACCGGCAAGGCGCAGGGAGCCTTACCGGATAGGTCCAGAAAATATGGGGAAGACCAACATGGCTGGTGCCAAGAACCACGATTATCATATTCTCCCGCCAAGCCCGTGGCCGTTCGCGGCATCAATGTCGGCGCTTGCGCTGGCCTTTGGCGGCATCATGTGGATGCACAAATCCGACTTCGGACAGCTTGGGCCGTGGGTCTTTTTCGCTGGCCTCATCGCCGTATGTGCGTGCGCGTTCATGTGGTGGGCCGATGTGGTGAAGGAAGCCCATGCGGGCGATCATACGCCAGTCGTGTCGCTGCACCTGCGCTATGGCATGATCCTGTTCATTGCCTCGGAAGTCATGTTCTTCGTCGGTTGGTTCTGGGCGTGGTTCGACTTCTCGCTCTTCCCTTCGCCGCTTGAAATCGTCGATGGTGCATCGACCAATATGATCGGTCAGGACATTGCCAGCACACTGATGCAATGGCCGCCCAAGGGTATCACGGTTATCAATCCGTGGAGCCTGCCGCTTCTGAACACGCTGATCCTGCTCTGTTCGGGGACGACGCTGACCTGGGCGCACCATGCGCTCCTCAACAATGACCGCAAGAACCTCATCCGTGGTCTGTGGCTGACGGTTATCCTTGGCGCGATCTTCTCGATCATCCAGGCCTATGAATATGCCCATGCGCCGTTCAACTTCACCGGCACCAACTATGGTTCGGCCTTCATGATGGCGACGGGTTTCCACGGGTTCCACGTTCTCATCGGTACGATCTTCCTGATCGTCTGCTTGGTGCGCTCCTATAAGGGCCACTTCACCCCGAAACAGCATTTCGGTTTTGAAGCGGCGGCTTGGTATTGGCACTTCGTTGACGTGGTGTGGCTGTTCCTCTTCCTCGTCGTTTATGTCTGGGGTGGCTGGGGCGCTCCGGTCCACGGATAATGGCGCGCTGATGCCAGACGCTGAAAAGCAATCCACCGGAGGGCAGCCCGCATTAGTGCAGGCTGCCCTTCAAGGTTTGTGCCCGCGCTGCGGGGCCAAGACGCTGTTCGCAGGGCCGACCCGCTTTGCCACAAGCTGTGGCGCGTGCGGGCTTGATTATGACCAATATAATGTCGGCGATGGCCCTGCGGCCTTTTTGACGCTGATTGTCGGCGGGCTGGTGACGGCGCTGGCGATGGCGCTGGAACTCACCGTGATGCCGCCCTTTTGGGTGCATATCCTCCTCTGGGTGCCGCTCACCGCCTTTCTAGTCGTCGCGACCCTACGCGCGGCCAAGGGGATGCTGCTCATTCAGGAGCATCGCAAAGCGGCGGCGGAAGGCAAGCTGGTTGCGGCATCCGCATCCGCGCCTCCGTCACCGCCTGTGCAGGACGAATAATCATGCCCCGGCGTTGGCCGATCCTTCCGACCCTGTTGGTCGCCGCTGCCATCGCTACGATGATCGCGCTCGGCATCTGGCAACTCCAGCGCGCCAAGTGGAAGGAAGGGCTGCTCGTCACCTATGCCGCCGCCGCGCACAAGCCGCCGGTCGATTTCCCGCTTGATAAAAATAAGCCGCTCGACCCTTATTATTTCCGCAAGAGCGCCGCGCATTGCTATACGCCCTATGATGCAATCAGCAGCGCGGGGCGTAATGCCGCCAAGCAAAGCGGGCTCGCCCATGTCGTCACCTGCAACGCCTTTTCGCCCGGCACGTCAATGGATGAACGCAAAACGCGCATCACATTCCGCGCGGTCCTCGGCTGGTCGGACGATATTGCCGCGCCGGACTGGAAGGGTGGCGAGCTTAGCGGCACGCTCATGCCCGACACACAAACCGGCGTGCGGCTTATTGCCGATCCGCCGGTTGCAGGGCTGCAAGCAAATGAGCCGCCCAATCTGGATGACATACCGAACAACCATCTGGCCTATGCCGGACAATGGTTTTTCTTCGCTCTGGTGGCGGGGATTATTTACGTGCTGGCCCTGAAACGCCGCGCGCGGGATTGAGCCTGCAAAACAACCGCAAGTCCTGAGCTTGTCGAAGGACGTCTATCGGGCTTGTGTATGCCTTATGGCCGCCCTTCGACAAGCTCAGGGCTAGCGGGTTTGGGTGAGGGCATGACGCGATGCACACAAAACATCCCCGTCATTGCGAGCGCCGCAGGCGCGCGGCAATCCAGAGTCGCGATGCGCCAACATTGGATGGCTTCGTCGCTTTGCTCCTCGCAATGACGGGAGGGGCGGATAGAATAGCCGCCCTATCGCCCCGCAAACGCCAAACCGCTTGCCCCGCAAGGCTTGGGGCGATAGGCGCTTTTTCCCATGGACTATATCAGCACACGCGGGGGCGCTCCGGCGCTGGGGTTTGAAGATGTGACGCTCACGGGGCTGGCCAGCGATGGCGGCCTTTATGTGCCGCGCCATTGGCCACAGATGGGCGAGGGCGACATTGCCGCGCTACGCGGCCTTTCCTATGTCGAAACCGCCGTTCGGGTGATGGCCCCGTTCGTAGCAGGAAGCCTCACCGAACAAGAGTTACGCGACCTGTGCGAAGCCGCCTATGGCCGCTTCAGCCATGCCGCCGTCACGCCCTTGAAGCAACTCGACCATCAGCATTGGGTGCTGGAATTATTCCACGGGCCGACCTTGGCGTTCAAGGATGTTGCGCTGCAACTGCTCGGGCTTTTCTTCGAACGCTTCCTCACCAATCGCGACGATCATCTGACGATTGTCGGCGCGACCTCCGGCGATACCGGGTCGGCGGCGATTGATGCAGTAGCAGGCCGCGCCAAGATCGACATTTTCATGCTCCATCCCGATGGTCGCGTGTCCGATGTGCAGCGGCGGCAAATGACCACGGTGATCGCGCCCAACGTCCATAATATCGCGATTGACGGCAGCTTTGATGATGCGCAGGCGATGGTGAAGCGCATCTTTGCCGATAGGGACGTGACCGATAAATTCACCATCTCGGCGGTCAATTCGATCAACTGGGCGCGGTTGATGGCGCAGGTCGTCTATTATTTCTACGCCGCTGTGCGTCTGGGAGCGCCTGCGCGCAAAGTTGCCTTCTCGGTCCCGACCGGCAATTTCGGTGATGTGTTTGCGGGCTATGTGGCGGCGCAAATGGGCCTGCCTATCGAGCAGCTTATCGTTGCCACCAACGTCAACGACATTCTCCACCGCGCTCTGTCGTCGGGCGACTATTCGACCTCGACCGTGACGCCCACCGCGACGCCAAGCATGGATATTCAGGTGAGTTCCAATTTTGAACGCTTGCTGTTCGATGCAGGCGGGCGCGATGGTGCGGCGCTGGCCGAACAGATGCGCGGCTTTGAGGCCGCCAAGGCGATGCAACTTACCAATGCGCAACGTGAGGGCGCGGGGAAACTCTTCACCAGTGCGCGCGCGGACAGCGACCAGATGATGCAGGCGCTGCGCTGGGCCTATGATGCGGCGGGCGAGATGATCGACCCGCACACCGCCGTCGGCCTGTCCGCAGCGCGGCAGGTGGCGCTTGATCCGTCGGTGCCAGTCGTCACGCTGGCGACCGCGCATCCGGCCAAGTTTCGCGATGCGGTGGAACGCTCCACCGGCGTTCGCCCCGCGCTTCCGGCGCGCATCGGCAGCCTGTTCGAACGGGAGGAACGCTATGAAAAACTCCCCGGCACCTATGAAGCGGTGCGTGATTATGTGACCGCCCACGCGACGCCCGGCAAGGGCGCAGCCAAGGACGCAGCATGAGCCAGATCCCGCTGCTTACGATGGTCGGCGAACCGTGGGGCGATTATGGCCTCATAGATTCGGGCCACGGCATGAAGCTCGAACGCTATGGCGATTACCGCTTCATCCGCCCCGAACCGCAAGCCATGTGGGCGCCTGCGCAACAGGGCTGGGACCCCGATGGCGAGTTTATGCCCGCGTCCGATGAAGATGGCGGGGGGCGTTGGACCTATGACCGTCCGGTGCCGCAGGAAGGCTGGCCGCTCCATTGGAATGAAGTGACATTCCAGGCAAGCTGCACCCCGTTCCGCCATTTGGGTTTCTTTCCCGATATGGCCCCGGTATGGGACTGGATGCGTGCGCAAGTATCGGACATGGAAGCGCCCAACATCATGAACTTGTTCGGCTATACCGGCGTCGGCACGCTCGCGATGAGCGCGGCGGGGGCCGAGATGGTCCATGTCGACGCGTCTAAAAAATCGGTCGCTGCCGCGCGCGACAATGCTGCGCTGTCTGACATGGCGGATAAACCGGTGCGCTGGATCGTCGATGATGCCTCCAAATTTGTCGCGCGCGAAGTGCGGCGCGGGCGGCGTTATGACGGCATCCTGCTCGATCCGCCCAAATATGGCCGTGGTCCCGATGGCGAAGTGTGGAAGCTTGAAGAAGATTTGCCGAGCCTCATCGCCAATTGCCGCCAATTGCTCGACGAGGATAGCCGCTTCCTGTTTTTGACCGTCTATGCGGTCCGCATGTCCGCACTCGCTATCGGCGAATTGCTCAACCAGCATTTCGCCGACCTTGGCGGCAAGGTCGAATGTGGCGAACTCACCGTCCGTGAAGAAGCGCGCGGATTATTATTACCCACCGCCATTTTCGCCCGCTGGTCGCGGTAGCGCCTGTGTCCCCGAAATAGGAGCCGAAATAGGCGTGGCGATTAAGCGCGTGCGCCCCGCAACGCCGCGCCTGCCGCGAACGGGCAGATGGCGGTGAGGAAGAGCGAGCTTGCGGCCAGAAATTTGATGGCCGCGCCGCTTTCGCTGCCTAACATGCCCGCACCGAAAATCAGGATGGGGACGGCGAGGGGGAGGAGGAGGAGGCCGCCGATCGCGCCTGCCCCGCGCAATCCAGTGGTGAGTGCGGCGACCATGACGGCGAGGGCTGCCAAAGCGGGCGAGCCGATGAGGAGTCCGGTGAGGAGCAGCGCCAAGCTTTCCCCCGACAGGTTGAGCAGCGCCGAGGCCGGAAAACAGGCGATGAGCAACGGTATGGAAAAGCCCAACCAATGCGCGACGAGTTTGGCGAGGACGACAATCTCGTCGCTCACGCCGCGCACCGCGAGTTGGTCAAGCACGCCCGCTTCCTTGTCGGCCAGGAAAAGCCGGTCGACGGGAAGGAGCGCGGCCAAAAGTGCCGCGACCCACAGCATCCCGCCGCCGGTGCGTGCGAGCATTTCGGGATTGGGGCCGACCGCAAAGGGATAAAGCGTTGCGACCAGCAGGAAGAAGATGACCGGAAGCCATAAGCTGCCGCTGGTTGCGCTGCGCAACAGGTCGCGGCGGATAAGGGCGAAGACAAGGGTGAGGAAGGCGCTCATCGGGCGACCTCCTGCGCGCTGTCATCGACAAAAGGCGCAAGCGTGATATTTTGCGCGCCCGTCATAGCGAGCGGCAGATGCGAGGCGACCAGCACCGCGCCGCCTTGCGCGCGATGATCGGCAATCGCGCGCTCAAGCCGCGCGATACTGTCAATATCAAGCCCGTTGGCAGGCTCGTCGAGCAGCCAAAGGCGCGCGCCGCTTGCCAATGTGCGCGCCAGACCTGCCCGCTTGCGCTGGCCGGTGGAGAGCATCCGCACAGGAATATCGGCCAGTGCGCGCAACGCCATGGCTTCTAACGCTGTATCGACCGCCGCCATCGCTTGCCCGTCGATCATCGCCCAGAAGCGGAGCGCGTTGCGCAGGCTTGCCTCACGGTCGAGCGCGAGATTTTCATCCGCCAGCGACAGGGCGGCGACGCGCGTGGCGGTCCCCGAAAAAGGCTGGAGCAACCCTGCGCACAACCGCAACAGGCTCGACTTGCCGACGCCATTGGGACCCGTCAGCAATGCCGCATCGCCCGCGCCAAGGGTGAGGTCCAGCCCGCGAAACAGCATCCGCCCGCCGCGCACGCACGCGACCTTTTGCAGCTTCAGATAGTGTGGCGATTGACCCGGCTCCATGCCTGTCCCATAGGCTCTCGAACGCGCAAATGCCAGCTAGGGAGAGTGTCACATGGTCAAGAAATTATCCGAAGCCGAACGCCTTGTTTTCTTGGGCGAACATGGTGATTGGGAATATGACAGCGAACGCGACGCGATTGTGCTGGGATTGGAATTTGACGATTTCGTCGAAGCCTTTTCGTTTATGAGCGCGGTTGCGATGCTCGCCGAAAAGCATGACCATCACCCCGAATGGACCAATGTGTATAACCGCGTCGAAATCCTGCTGACGACGCACGACGCCAATGGCCTGTCCGAACGCGACATCACGCTCGCCAAGGCTATTGAACGCCTTCTTTGAGCTATGGAAAGCGGCTTGACATAGTTGAATTTCAAGCAGACATTCATTGTCTCAGAAATCGCGGTTCTGGCTGTTAACAAGCTAATCGCACCAAATAAGGCCAAACGGAATTGACCGTTTGGGAGCATTGCTCCGGGGGCTACGGCCCCCGCTCTCTTTTCTGCCTGCTGTTACGAACGGCTGCTCGCTTCCATCTTGCCGCGCATCTTGCGGATTTGGCCGGGCATCCATTTGGCGGCGAAGGCCAGTTTCTTGGCCGTTTTGCCGACGATATAATGGACCTTCTTGCCATGCACCGCATCCCAGGCGGTTTGGGCAACAGTTTCGACCGGCGTGAATTCAAGCCCTGCCGCACGCACCCGTTCGCGCGAGGTTTCATTGGAACCGGGGACGGTTTCGTTCAGCAGTGGCGTGTCGATAAAGCTCGGCATGATGGTGCGCACCTTGATGCCATAATCCTGGAATTCGATGTCGAGTGCTTCGGTCAGCCCGCGCACCGCAAATTTGGTTGCGGAATAGACGCTGAGGCCCGCCGCGCCATAAATGCCCGCCGCCGAACAGGTGTTGAGAATGGCGCTTCCCGGTGTCGCCTTGAGCAAGGGCAGGGCTTCATAAACGCCGTTCATTACGCCGGTGAAATTGATCGCGATCATGCGCTCGGCGCGTTCGGGTTCAAGCTCCGGAAAATGACCGCCATAGCCGACGCCCGCATTGTTGAACAACACATCCATCCGCTCGCCGCTTGCAGCAGAAAAACGCTCCAGCGCGGCGCGCCATTGCGTGCGGTCGGTCACATCCATGCGATGCGTCGAACTTTGCCCTTTGGGAAGAAGTGCGGCGGTTTCGGCCAATCCCGTTTCGTTCACATCGGCGAGGCCGACAAACCAGCCCTGATTGGCAAAATGGATGGCCACCGCGCGCCCGATCCCCGATCCGCCACCGGTAATGAAAATAGCCTTGCGTGCGTTGCTCATCGCTTTACCCCTCTCCTTGATTTGGTCGCCACCGTCGCGAATTTTTTGCGGGCGTCAAGCAAATTACTTACACAAGTGAAAATAGTGAGCCGGTAGAGAGACTGGTCGCGGATGCGCAAATGCGATGCGGTGCGTCTTTTACCCCAGCGCATCAATATTATAGCTGTGCCAAGCAAAAATTGCCGCAGCCCCGCGATGCGGGCGCCAATTTTCACCGATGGCGCGGGTTTCTTTTTCGGAAGGGCGCGTAGATAAGCCCATGATGCGCTTGACCGCTTCCTGCACTGCAAGGTCGCCAGCGGGCCAGATGTCGGCGCGGCCTTCGGCAAACAGCAAATAAATTTCCGCCGACCAGCGCCCGATTCCCTTGACGCGGGTGAGCATCGTAATCGCCTCCTCGTCATCGGACGGGAGCGCGGCAAAATCGAGCGCGCCGCTTTCGACCAGTTCGGCCAGACTGCGCGCATAGCTTTGTTTCTGGCGCGACAGGCCGCACCCGCGCAGCGCATCCTCTTCGGCGGCGAGCAGGCTAGCGGGCGCACAGCCTTCGCCCAATGTCGCTTCCAGCTTGCGCCATACCGATGCCGCCGCATGGACGCTCACCTGTTGCCCGACAATAGTGCGCAGCAAAGTGGCATAGCCTTTGTCGCGCCGCCGCGTTTCGGGATAGCCCGCAACTTCAAGTGCATAGGCGATGCGCGGCTCGATTTCGGCAAGGGCATCCAGCCCCGCGTGCAACTTTTCGTTGCTCAGTCCCATATTTTACTTGTCCTCATCGCTGACGCTTTTCCGATGTAGGCCTTGATTTCGTCCGGACAGCAAGACATATCCCGCCGCGTATTTTACTCGGGTTATTAAAGAAAAGGAATATTGTGCAATGCCGAAGCTGATAATCGTCACGCGCGATGGCACCGAACATCCGGTCGAAGCCAAGACCGGTTTGAGTGTCATGGAAAATATCCGCGACAATGGCTTCGACGAAATTCTTGCGCTGTGCGGCGGATGTTGTTCGTGCGCGACCTGCCATGTCCATATTGACGGCGATTGGGACGGAAAATTGCCCGCGATCAGCCCCGATGAAGATGATTTGCTTGACAGTTCAAGCCATCGCGACGGCCGTTCGCGCCTGTCGTGCCAGCTTGAAATGACCGATGCGCTCGACGGGATGCGCGTGGTCATCGCCGAAGAAGATTAAACGCGGGGAGCGCGTTCCGGCATGAGACGCGCGCCTCCATAATGAAAAAAAGCCGCGCCAATGATTGGGCGCGGCTTTTGTTTGTCACTGGTTAGCCAAAAAGCCTGACGAACCCACATTAAACCCGTTAGTCCTGAGCTTGTCGAAGGACGCCCCTCAGCCTGAACCGACCCTCACCGCCCGAAGCGGATCAATGCTTCCGGTGCTTTTTTCGATTGCGGGTTCACCGCCCATTTCATGCTGCGCCATCCCGGCTTCGCCGCGTCTGCCGACGGACCATTATCGGTATTATTGGTGAGGATTTCGCCATTGGTGGTGAGGGTGAAGCTGCCATCGGTCTTGCCTTGCGCGCCTGCGCCAAGACCACCGGGCGCACCTGCCCCCATCATCGACCTGCCGTCTATATCCTTATTACCAAAGCCGGGCGCTTCGATGCTAACGCTATTGTCATTACGCACCCGCGCAACCACCATAGGCGGCGACAAGGCGACATCGGGGATCAGCGGAAAGACAAAATCACGGTCCAGCGTGCCGCTGATTGCATAATCGACCTCGAACACGCCGTCGCCCTTCTGGACGACGCTGCGCCAGCCTTTCTGCTTCAGCAATTTGGCGGTGAAGGCCTCAATCGTTTTCGGGTCATTGGGATTAAAGCCCATCATCGCGACCATCGCTTCGCCCTTGTCCCGCGCCTCGTCCGCCTTGGCTTTGGCGCGAACGGCCGCGCCTGCGTCCCATTCCTTGCGCTGCTCGGCGACTTCCGTAGCCGTGCAGTCACGCGGCGCGTCATCTTCGGTAACGCAGCTTGCTTCGAATGTTTCGTCGGTCTTGTCCGTCGATCCACCGGTCGGCTTGTCGCCCGAAATAGCGACAATTTCGCCCTTATAGGCAAAGCTGAACTTGCCGTCCTTGGTGACCTCCATCGACGATGCGAACTTGCCGGGAATGAAGAAGCAGGCGGCAAGGAGGAGCGGCAGGACGAGCGCCGCTGCAAGCTTGACCGGATTGGATATGTGCATGGAAAAATGCCCCTTTTCGTGAATGAACGACGCGCCGAGTCCGGCCCTAGACCCAATGTGCCAGATTATTTGGCGGTGGCAACCGCATAGAGTGCGATCGCGGCGGCATTGGAGACGTTCAGGCTTTCCATTGCTTCATTGATCGGCAATTTGGCGATAATGTCGCAATGTTCGATAGTGTTGCGGCGCATCCCTTCGCCTTCTGCGCCCAGCACAAGGCAGACGCGGCTGGTGCCGATGGTTTCGGCAAGCGTGCGCTCCGCTTCGCCATCCAGCCCGATGCGCCAAAAGCCTGCATCTTCAATCTCTTCCAGCGCGCGCGCCAGATTAACGACGCGCACCCAAGGCACAATTTCCAGCGCACCCGCCGCCGCGCGCGCAATCGTGCCTGATTCGGCAGGACTGTGGCGGTCTTGCGTGACAATGCCGATGGCATCAAAGGCCGCCGCCGACCGCAGGATCGCGCCGATATTATGCGGATCGGTGACCTGATCGAGGACGATGAGCGGGCGCTGGTTATCCGCATTCTGGTCGAGCAATTCGGCGAGCAGCATATGTTCCAGCGGATCGACCTCTGCGACAATCCCCTGATGCGGCGCATCGCCCGGCACCATCCGGCCCATATCGCCCGCATCACAGAAATTGACCGGAATGTCGGACGGAATTTCGAACACCGCAGCGGTTTCGCGCGTTGCCCAGATTTTGCGCACGCGGCGTTCCGGATTATCGAGCGCGGCGGCGACGGCATGGCGTCCCCAAAAGCGGGGTTGTTGGCTCGGCTGGCCACTTTTATTACGTTGCGGGCGGCGTCCTTTGGCCATGGCGGCGGGCTTTCTTGCAAACAGGATGAAAAATTGCGCGTCTTTTGGACGTGCTTGCCTTGACAGGCAAGCTTCCTTTCGCCATTGAGCCGCCTTCGCCAGCCGCATCAGCGGCATATCGGCGCCAATGGACAGGTGGCCGAGTGGTTAAAGGCAGCAGACTGTAAATCTGCCCGGGTTTCCGTACGCTGGTTCGAATCCAGCCCTGTCCACCACCTTCTATTCCCGCACCATCCGCTAAAATCCCTAGAAATCCCGGAAAACCTAGGGTATTGTCATCTGCATAGTCCGCTTTCGACCACTCCCGTCCACTTGCAGCCGGAATGCAGTGTGGGAGGGATGTGGGAGGAGATTGACTTACTCCCACACTTCACTTCTCCCACAAGGGCGGCAAAGATGTGGGAGTAACTGATGGGCAAACTCACGGCGGTTGCGGTTAAGGCCGCTTTCGCAAATCCGGGCACCTATCAGGATGGCGACAGATTGGTTCTCAGAGTCGACAAAAGAGGGGGAGCTTATTGGCTGCTGCGAATCCAGCGCGATGGCAAACGTCAGGACATCGGACTAGGTAGCCCGAAGCTGGTGACGCTGGCCGAAGCGCGCGCGAAGGCTGCCGAACTCCGCAAGGCGGTAAAAGTCGAAAAGCGGGATGTGCTGACCGAGCGCAAGGATGAGGAGGCAGCCAAAATCACTTTCCGCGAAGCTGCCACACAATATCACTCGGAGAACGAGGCAGGCTGGAAGAGCAATGTGTACGGTCGCCAGTGGCTGGCAAGCCTGGAGAACTACGCCTTCCCAAAGCTTGGCGGTAAGACGACGGGCGGAATCACCGCTGCCGACATCATCTCAGTCCTCACGCCGATCTGGCAGGAAATACCCGAAACCGCCCGGCAGGTGCGAAACCGGATTTGTGCGGTGCTGGACTACTCCCATGCCAAGGGATGGCGATCAACCGAAGCTCCTTCCGGCAACAGCAGCCTGAAAGCTGGACGCGGGCTGCCACGTCAGGTGAAGCAACGCGAAAACCGCAAGGCGATGCCTTATGTCGCTGTGCCTCCGTTCCTGACGGCTTTGCGGCGCAGACCTTTCTTCGGACGGTTGGCATTGGAACTGCTGATCTTGACCGCAACGCGGTCGCAAGAGGTTCGGCTGGCAACATGGGACGAGTTCAATCTCGATGATCGTCTGTGGACGATTCCCGCCGATCACATGAAGCGAAACAGGGCGCACGTCGTACCACTATCTGACGCTGCGCTCGTAGCGTTGGCGAAAGCGGCCGCATTGCGAAGGGAAGGAACTGACGTTGTCTTCCCCCGCGTGTCGGGCAAGCCGATGTCTGACATGACTCTGCTCAAGGTTATGCGCGACATGAGCGAGCCGTTCCACGTGCACGGCTTTCGTTCCGCATTTACCGATTGGGCAGCGAATGAGGGGCTCCCGGATGCCGTGGTTGAGGCTGCATTAGCGCACAAAACACCAGACGCAGTTCAGGCCGCCTATCGCCGTACAACGTATCTCGGTACGCCTGAGAATCCCGGTGCGCGGGTGAAACTCATGGACGCGTGGGTGCGCTATTGTTCTGGTACCGCCGATGGAGTCCCTTCTGTTCTGCTATAAGGGGAATATCGAGCAGAGGCCGACCACTTCCTCCAATGAACATTTTACGAGCGTATTGCCCCCCGGGAAGGGGAAAATCTCTCCTCTCGATGCACCAGTATGACGTGCGCCGACGGCGCGTTTTGAGAACGGCGAACTCCCACTATTTGCGCCAAGAAACCTTTGCTGATTTTGCGTGTCTTCTGCCGTGTGTCCTATCACATTCTGACGCGAAACATTCCATCAACAGGAGGAATTGACAGGACCACTTAACTGACAGGCACGGTACGAGCGAACGTCAATAGGACTGACTTCAAAAACGCGTTGAATTGTCCCGGGGCGCGTGTCCCGCGTAGCGCCTTCACCCAATATATCCTGACCGGTTATGAGCATGGATATATCGGCCTTGATGAGGGCGATTATCGGGCACTTCCGGCTCATCTGAAGGACCGGGTGATTGACCAGATGCCGGGCCATCTTGCCGACGAATATTGATCTCAAAACCACGAGGAGGAATCCATCAGCGCTTCCTCCTTTTTTCCTGTTCGCCCGGCTTGAACAGCTTCCCGGCAGACGATCAGGTTCCCATCACCCGTCCGCTTGCGCCTCTTGCAGGTCCATTTTTCGAGTCCGCTCCCTCCTGGCTTTTCCCATCATCCGGATCGCCGCCAAAAAGCCCGAGAGTGATAGCACACTCCACGCCGCCATGCGGCAGAAAGAGATTATTAAGCAATAGGTTAAGCGAAGTTGTTCCTTTACGAAGAGGAGCAAGTCAATGCAAGCAAATGGCTATCTGCTACCAGAGAATGAAGCCACGAATCAGTTCAGTAAAGGGCGCGGGAGTGGTGAAAAGGCCAAACCGTCGAACCGGGTAAGGCTCAACGGCAACTTAGTCCGCCGCAAACCGGGCAAGCGCATCCGCGAGTATTGGGACATAGACCTGCCTGGCTTTGGCCTTCGGGTAAATCCCGGCGGCAGGCGAACGTGGTTTGTCCTGTTCCGCCAGCGCGGCAAGCTGCGGCGGGTGTCGCTTGGAACTTCCCGCGACATCTCGCCCGCCACGGCCCGACGCCTCGCGCGGGCGAAACTGGCAGAGGTGGCGCTGGATGGGCTGCCGACACGCAAGAAGGCCCGCGCTGCGCAGAAGAGCGATGCGCCGTTGCTGCGTGATTACGCCGAACGCTTCTGGGCTGACTATTCGCGACACTGGAAACCATCGACCCGCAAGCGCAACGAGAGCGCCATCTTCAAGGAAATCCTCCGCGCGTTCGGCGACCGGCGCATCGACGAACTGGCGAAGGGCGACATCCTGTTCTGGCGCGACAGCTTTGTCGAACGCCCCGGCGTGTTCAACCGCACCCTGCCGGTCTTCTCCGTGATGATGGGATACGCGGAGCGACTTGGCCTGCGACCGCGTGGCTCCAATCCGTGCAAAGGCACGCCCCGTTACAAGCGTAAGCCAATGGAGCGGTTTCTGTCGCCGCATGAATATGCGCGGCTTGCCACAGCATTGCGGGATTACGAGGCCGAGCAGCCGCACTACGTCGCGGCGATCCGCCTGCTGATGTTCACCGGCGCGCGATGCGGCGAGATCGAGCAACTGCGCTGGGAATGGGTGCAGGAACCGCGCCTGATGCTGCCCGACAGCAAGACCGGCGCGAAGATCGTCTATCTCAACCGGCAGGCCGTCGATGTGATCGCAGGCCTGCCAAACCGGAAGCCCACCGGCCTGCTATTCCCCTCGTTCCGCAACCCTGACAAGCCGATCAGTCTTGGCATTCACTGGACTAAAATCCGCAACCGTGCGGCCCTGCCGGACGTCCGGCTGCATGACCTGCGCCACAGCTTCGCCTCGGTAGCAATCCGCGACAACATCTCGCTGATGGTGATAGGCAAACTGCTGGGCCATGCGCTGGCAGAAACGACGACCAGATATGCGCACCTCTCCGATGAGATCGTGGCCGATGCCGCCGAGCGCGTATCCGGCTCGATTGCCTGCCTGATCGGAGTCGGACAATGAATGCGCTGACCCTGCGGGGGATCGTCGCAGAGGAGCTGGGCAGCCTCAAACTCCATGTGATTGGCAAGTGCGGTGGCCTGGGAGAGCTGCGCAAGACCTGCTGGACGCGCGAACTGCCAGGGTTCGGGACGCGGCATTATGCCAGCGGACGCAAGGTCTATATCGTCCAGGCACGAATGGAAGGGCGCACCCGCACGGTGACGATCGGCAACGCCAAGGTGCTCAGCCGCGCGCAGGCATTGGATGTCGCGCGCCGCGTTCTGCTCCGCGCCCAGACCGGCGACAACCCGGCTGAGGATCGCAAGCGGTTACGCAAGGTTCCGTCCTACCGCGACTTCCTCAAAACCTATTGGGAGCGGGTTTCGCCCAAATGGAAACCGTCCACGCTCTATACCCATCGCTATTACAAGCGGAAATATCTCGACCGCGCGTTCGAAGGCCTGTTCCTTGACGAGATCGAGGAACGCCATGTGCAGGAGTGGTTCAACCGGATTACCAACACCGGTGGCCCCGGTGCAGCCAATCGTTGCGGTGAAATCCTGCGCGCCATGTTCAACAAGGCGGAGCAATGGGGCGTTCGCCCCGAAGGCTCGAACCCCTGTCTCTACATTCGCAAGAACAAGGGGCGGAAGTGCGAGCGCTTCCTGTCCGATCAGGAGTTCAAGCGGATCGGGGAAGTGCTCAACCGGCACGGCAAAACCTTTCCGCTGCATTGCGCGGCGATCAGCCTGCTGATCCTGACGGGCTGCCGCAAGTCTGAGATCACCTGCCTCAAATGGAGCGAGGTGCGAGGGCGGCGCTTGCTGCTGACCGACAGCAAGACCGGCCCGCGAACGGTCTGGCTGGGCGAGGCAGCAGCGACGATCCTTCACGCCCTGCCACGCCGGGATAAGCAACATTACGTGTTCTGGAATCCGGCGACCCAGCGCCCGATCACCGATATCGGCAATCTGTGGAGCAAGCTGCGCGACGAAGCAGGCCTTCCCGGCGTCCGCATTCACGATCTGCGGCACAGCTTTGCCAGCCACGCCGCCGCCCACTCTGAAACCCTGCCTATGATCGGCAAGCTGCTCGGTCATGCCGATGTGCGGACCACGACCCGCTATGCTCATCTTGACGATGGGCATGTAATCGAGGCAGCGCAGCGGATCGGCGACCTGATCGAGCAAAACATGAGCGGCTCATATTCATTGAGCCGCAACACTAAGTATGATAGTGGACGGTTGCTGCATGACTGAGAACCCGCGCATCTGCATCTACGCCAACCGCTGGTTCGCCAAGTTCGCGGCAAAGGAAAAGATCAGCGATGCCTCGCTTGCTGATGCCGTGCATCGGGCCGAATCCGGGCTGATCGATGCCGATCTTGGCAGCGGCCTCATCAAGCAACGCATCGCGCGCCAGGGCGGAGGCAAATCGGGCGGGTATCGCTCGATCCTGATCTTCCGCTCGGGCGAGCGGGCCATATTCGTGTTTGCCTTTGCCAAGAGCGACAAGGCGAACCTGAGTGCCGCGGAGCTGAAGGTCTATCGCAAGGCTGCCAGCATCATGCTGGAACTGTGCGAAGACCAGATCGAAACGGAAATTGAAGCAGGCCGATTGGTCGAGGTGAAAGACGATGAGCAAGGCTAAGGCAAAGACCTACAAGAGCGAGGCAATGGCTGCCGTCCACGAAATGATGGAAGGCGTCCACGATGCGGGCAACATCGACAAGCGCACCATGCGCGAGTTCGACGAAGCCTGCCTTGCACCTGCGCCGGTTCTGTCGCCCGACGAGATCAAGGCGATCCGCGAGGCAGAGCACGTCTCGCAGCCAGTCTTCGCGCGCTATCTCAACGTCTCAAAGAACCTGGTGTCGGACTGGGAACGCGGCGCGAAGAAGCCGGGAGGACCGGCTCTGCGGCTGCTGTCGATCATTCAGCGCAGCGGGCTGGATGCGGTGGCGTGACCTATACTGGCTAGGACTTCACCGTCTAAGCTAAGCGGGCCCAGAAAAATCGAGTGATCTCTGATCAAAAGAATGGCAGGCATTGCGTATGTCGATTCTCTGGACAATCATCCGCATTATCGGGCTCTACGTCGCCTCTTTCTTTGTTTGCCTAATAATAGCGGCAATCGTATTGGACAGCCTTCCCGACGCGCTTGAAGCTTTGTTTGCGCTTCTCGTACCGATTGCAATTGTCTGGTGGTACGAAAAGCGTCGCAGCTCGAAGCTTGAGATCGAGAGGTCGGCTGAAGACGGGATGCGACCTACTGACGGAGTGTTGCCCGGCCTACCTGGAGGACCCGGAATTCAGCCTCCGACACCTCGCCAAACCCGCTCTAATCTACAGCCGCCTGACAGGACGCCTCAACCGCCCTCCAAAACAACTACTCGCCGAGACCAAGGCTGGATACCTAAAGGTCAAGCGGTCACGATCGCAGGTCGCACGATTGACGGGATGGTCTATGTTGGCACTCCGCCGCGCATTGGCTCACCCTATTATAGCGAGGTCTGTCGAGCCTACATTGATCCATCGTTATCCGTGGCGCGGGTGGGGTCCGACAAGAACGGCGATAACATGTCGTACTGGCCGGGGTATTCAAGCATTCCTGCCGTCTGCAGAGCCACATATCTTGATTGGCTAGCTGGGGGTCGCCAAGATGGATCAATCAACCCCGGCTATATGTTCCTGTTCTTCTATGGTTTGGAGCGGCGCTTTCTGATCGACCAGACCTCGCAGGAAGAAGGGAGAGATATTCTTGCAGAAGTTAGGCGTCTAAAGAAGCTGTTTTCAGAAAGCCATTCCGCCCAAAGATATCTCGGCGAATTTCTCGATATAGCTGGTGTAGCTGGCTTGGGTGAATTTGAATTCGATGATCCTACGTTAAAGCAAATAATTTTGGATAACAGGAGTTGGGATCTACCATTCTCCTTAAAGTTTGCTCTCGGCGGTCTGATTGCAAAGGGGGCCGCGCTTGATGCTGAATGGGTTTACCTCTGGCTTTCTTGTCATCCCGAGCGCCGGATTCGTACACCGGCTCAGCGCTGTGCAAACGAATTTAAGGAGCTGTTTAAGCTCAAGTTTCATGCCCTCTATCCCGATGGTCTAAAAGTCCAACAGCCCCAAAGCGTGCTGGCAGACCGATACAAGGCAGCATCCGGCGAATTTGAAGGTCCCTTAAAGCCAGCACTCAATGGAGAGCCTGTTCCAGATATTTCTGGCCTCATAGAACCAGTGTTGGTTGCTCAGACGATCGCTGATCAAGCAATGGATGAGCTCGATAAATTCAGCCGGTATCTTGGACGAAATCCAGATGGTCGGGGAACCATTGAAGCACAGGCGCTGCTACCTGCTGAGCTTTGGAGCCTGTTCCCGTCGAGCGAGTTGGAAGAACTCAAGGACTGGGCGCGCGAGCGAGTAGCGGCAGGCGGCCTGGTCCCGGCACTTAATGTGATTTCGCGCCTGGAAGGAGAAACGCCGGAGAAGCTTGGCAAGCGGAACTTGACTGGCGCAGCGGATGCACTCGCCCGTATCGGATTCGGTATGGCTCCAGACCCAAGATTCTCGCTCCGTGGACCGAAGATCGACGAGCCCGTTGTGATCTTCGAACTCGGCGAGCCGGTCGAACAGCTTGAAGACGTCACCCCGGCCTATCGAACCGAATTGTTCGAACTAGCGCTGGCGACCTTCGTCGCACATGCCGACAGCAAAATTGTGGAAGCCGAACGCAGAGCACTCCGTGAAAAGATCGAAGCGGTTAGCGGCCTGACTGAGCTTGAGAGAAAGCGTCTCTACGCCAACCTCGAATGGTATCTCGATGTTCCGCCAGACATGTCATGGCTGCGGAGCAAGCTGAAAGACGCAGACGCTGAACATCACCTCGCCTTGCGCGCTGCGGTAGTCGCGATAGCCCACGCTGACAGCGTGATTCAGTCTGAAGAAGTGGCTTGCATCGAAAAGATCTACAAGGCTCTGGGGATCGATGCTGGCCTCGTTTACGCCGACCTCCATGCTGGCGACGTGCCAGACGGCCCTGTTCGCGTCAAAGCCGCCGAAGCTCAAGCACCAGGCGAACAAATACCGGACGAGCCGAAAGCCAAAGCCGCTTCGCTCGATGCAGCGCGTATTGCCGCTATTCGAAATGATACCGAGCGCGTTTCAAGCGTACTGGGTGAGATTTTTTCGACCGATGAAGAAGTGAGCGACGAGACCAACGCAGCACATGCTCTTCCATCATCAATGACTGGTCTCGATCCCAAGCACGCGATGCTTGTGGAGCAGATAATTCAGCGCGAACATTGGACTGACGAAGAGTTTGAGGAGATCGCCGGCAAGCAAGGGCTCATGCCCTCTGGCGCGCTTGAGGTAGTCAATGAGTGGGCCTTCGATAAATTCGATGAAGCCTTGCTTGATGAATATGACGGATATGAGGTATCGCCGGACATAGCCGATACGTTGAGAGCCGAGATGGCGAAGGGGGATTAATCCATGTCGAGACTGAAGCCGCGCGAACGCGACGCTATTGTTCAGGCGCTACGCGCGGGGGTAGTTCCCAAATTGGGTCTTCGGCACATCCAGGTCGGACGAGCGCGTGAGATCGAAGAACTCGTCAAGGACATGGACCGGATCGCCGATGGCGGTTCAGCCATTCGTTTCATCATCGGCGAGTATGGCTCCGGCAAAACCTTCTTCATGAACCTGATCCGGCTTGTGGCGCTGGAAAAGGGACTGGTCGTCATGTTTGCCGACCTTGCCCCGGATCGACGCATCCACGCGACCGGGGGGCAAGCACGGGGCCTCTACGCAGAGATGGCGCGAAACCTTGCCACTCGAACCAAGCCGGATGGCGGTGCATTGCCAAGTGTTGTCGAGCGGTTTGTCAGCCAGGCCCAGCACGATGCCGAGGCGCAAGAAAAATCGACAGATGACATCATTCGCCAGCGCCTTGCCCATTTTGAGGAGCTGACTGGAGGCTTCGACTTCGCGCAGGTGATCCGCCGGTATTGGGAGGGGCACGAAACCGGCGATGAAGAGCTGAAATCGGCAGCGATCCGATGGCTACGCGGCGAATTTGCGACCAAGACCGATGCTCGCAAGGCTCTCGGCGTTCGCTCAATCGTCAATGACGCCAGCGTCTACGACCACCTCAAACTGATGTCGGCATTCGTCTGTGAAGCAGGCTACAAGGGCTTGCTCGTTGGCCTCGACGAGATGGTCAATCTCTACAAGCTGACCTCATCGCAAGCTCGCAATGCAAACTACGAGCAAATCCTGCGCATTCTGAACGATGTGCTCCAAGGGAGCGCTGAGAACCTTGGCTTCCTCATGGGTGGGACGCCGGAATTCCTCATGAACACGCGGCGCGGCCTCTACAGTTACGAAGCCCTTCAATCTCGCCTCGCAGAGAACACCTTTGCGCGCGACGGATTGGTCGATCTTTCCGGGCCGGTCATTCGACTGGCCAGCCTTACGCCTGAAGACCTTTTCGTGCTTTTGGCCAACATTCGTGCCGTCATGCAGGGCGATGAAGCAATTCTGCCAGACAATGCCTTGGAAGCGTTCATGGCGCACTGCTCGGACAGGATCGGGGAGGCCTATTTCAGAACCCCCCGAAACACAGTCACGGCATTCGTGAATCTTCTGGCGGTGCTCGAACAAAATCCCGGCGTCGAATGGTCGGATCTCATCGAAGAACTCGACGTGGCGGAGGATTCTGGTGACGACATGAGCGACGTGGATGAGAGCGTTGGCGCTGTTCCCGAGAGCGACGAGCTAGCCAGCTTCCGACTGTGAGCGCGGCATTCGACAAGCTGGCTCGACCAATCCAGAAATGGATACGTCAGCAAGGCTGGAAGGAATTGCGCGATATTCAGGCGCGCGCAACTCACGTGCTTATGGACGGCAATCGTGACCTGATTGTCGCTGCCAGCACCGCCGGAGGCAAGACCGAAGCCGCATTCCTCCCGCTACTGTCCCAAGTGCTCGACGAACCCAGTGAGGACTCCGGATTTGATGTTCTGTATGTCGCACCGCTGAAGGCGCTCATCACCGATCAGGCGCGGCGACTTGAAGACATTTGTCGCGATACAGACATGCCTATCACGCCGTGGCATGGCGACGTTTCGTCATCGGTGAAGGCTAAGGCTACCAAGCGACCGAGGGGCGTGCTGCTAATCACCCCGGAGTCTCTTGAAGCGCTATTCATTCGACGCGGATTGGAGATTCCGAGGCTGTTTGGCGCAACGCGCGTAGTCATTCTCGATGAATTGCATTCGGTCCTCGACAGTGAGCGCGGCATCCAGATGCGTTCACTCCTCACGCGCCTGGAAATTGCTCTAAAGAGACCTATTCGCCGGGTTGGTTTGTCGGCCACACTCGGAGATATGGAGCTGGCGAAGGCTTATCTTCGTCCAGACAGTCCGAGTGAAGTCGAACAGGTCATTGCCGAGGGCGGATCAGCCGAATTGCAGCTTCAGCTCCGTGGCTACGTCGCTGGCGACAAGGACGACGAAGGCCCTTCAGCGACAGATGCCATTGCGCAGCATCTATTCGAGCACCTGAGAGGCAGCGACAATCTCGTCTTTGGCGGCGCTCGGCAGTCCGTCGAAATCTACTCAGATCGGTTGCGCGCACTTTGCGAAAAGGAACACCTGCCGCAGGAGTTTTACCCTCACCACGCCAGCCTATCGCGCGAGCATCGAGACTTTGTCGAACGCCGTCTGAAAGATGGTACTACGCCAACGACCGCGGTCTGTACTTCCACGCTGGAATTGGGAATCGACATTGGCGATGTGACCTGTGTCGGCCAGATCGGCGCACCGTTCAGCGTCGCCTCGCTCAGGCAAAGGCTTGGCCGATCAGGGCGGCGACCGGGCAAGCCAGCCATCCTTCGACAGTACGCAGTCGAGGCGAAGCTTACGCCGACGAGCAATTTCTCGGACCGTCTTCGCTTAGGCATAGTGCGGGCTATTGCGATGATCGAATTGCTTTTGGAAGGATGGTGCGAACCGCCGCAGCGAGAGGCCCTGCACCTTTCGACCCTCGTTCACCAGATCCTCTCGGTGATCGCCGAGCGGGGCGGAATACGTGCGCAACAATTGTATGGGATTCTCTGCCAGATTGGGCCATTCCGCCAGGTCGATCCCCAGCTGTTCCTGGATGTCTTGCGAGCACTTGCGCAACCTGAGGTCGCGCTGATTGAGCAAGCCAGCGATGGACTTCTGTTGCTCGGTGCCAATGGCGAAAAGCTGGTCGAGCACCATAGCTTCTACGCCGTATTTCAGACACCCGAGGAATACCGGCTGATTTCCGGTGGTAAGGTGCTTGGAACACTTCCCATCGACAACATGATCGCGCCCGGGATGCTTCTCATTTTTTCGGGCAGGCGCTGGCTGGTGCAGGAAGTTCTCGACCGGGATCGTGTCATTATGGTTGTGCCGGCGAAAGCCGGAGTGCCGCCCATCTTTGGGGGCGACCCTGGTAACATCCATGACCGGGTGATCCAGCGTATGTTCGATGTTCTGGAGGGACAAAAGCGCCCGATCTATCTTGATACGACTGCGCTGGAGCTACTCGACGAGGCACGCAGCAATTACGGCCAACTGCAATTTGCCCCCGGCAGGATTGCGCAGCTCAGCGACAATGCCGCTGTCATAGCGACCAAAACAGGTTCCGTTCGGACAACGACCTTGGCACTCGCCCTTCGCGCGAGCGGCTTCACCGTGCAGACTCACGACGGCTTTCTGGAAGTGTTCGGGAAGGACGAAAGTCCGGAGTTGATCGACGCACTTTCTGCTCTCGCAGATGGCAAAGAGGTGGACCTATTTGCTCATTCACCGAACCTTTTGTTCGAGAAGTTCCATCCGCATTTGACAGAGGAGTTGCTGCAAAAGGACGCTTTGTCTGCGCACCTTGATGCGAGTGGATTGGCCGAACTTTGCCACCTGATCTTGAATGAAGCCTAGACAAAGTCGAAGGGCAATCGTTCACTGACCTTGCCACATTTTGAATACCTTCAGTCCGACGGCTAGCGATGGCCATCTGCTACAAATACACCAGTTTGCGAGTGGGTTTGCTTGCAGGAATTGCTATCACTCAAGCGCCGGATGGGCTAGGAAATCCATGTGAAACCAAGGCCTTTGCCATCGAAAATCTGGCCGGGAAGTGGTCGATCACAACAGTCCAGATAGGGAACAACTTCGCGCACACTCCACGCGACGGAGCGCAAGGGTTAAATAACAGAATATAAAAGATAAACGACCGTTTTTAACCCCTTGTCATTTCTCACTCGCGGAAGAGTGATGCGGCAATTTCGCGAGTGGCAGGGGAGTGATGCGGTGCATTGAGGCGCAGAAACCTGCGGCACACAAATGTTCTTGACATGTTCTCATGAGCGAGTATAGGGGAGTTGCCTTTCGCAAGCTGTGTCCAGGCTCCTTTGTTCAAAAGGAGTGGGCCATGGTACGCCTGTCCCGTATTCAGATTTACGTCTCGCGCGAGCTTTTTGCCCGCGTCCAGTCCGCCGCGCGCAGGCGCAAGCTTTCCATCAGCGAATGGGTGCGACTCGAACTTGCCGCGGCCCTTGATGCCGATGATCTCACCCACAATCACGGACACGCATCGCCCGGATCGAGCGCCAGTCGCTGTTCGCTTTTGTCGGCATCGATGCCCTGCTTGCAGGGCACAGCGACCCCGGCTTGCGCGACCGTGCGCACCAGGCCTTTGCCCGCAAATGCCGCGAAGCGGATACTGAAATCGCGACGCACGAAGGGGACGAGGCATGAAACAGGCGCTCGTCAATTTCACCCGCGCCAGCCAGCTCCTCGGGCATTTCATTTTCATGTTTGCAGCAGGTATGAAGGGGCCGTTGCTTGTCTCGCTGGGGGTTGTCGCTGTGCTTCTGGGCCAGAGAGCCCGACGCGATCATGATCGACGCCACCCACCTCAAAGCCCATCGCACCGCCGCCAGCCTCTTAAAAGCGGGGCTGTTCTCAGACGTATCGGGCGCACCAAAGGTGGGCTGAACTCCCAGCTCTATGCCGTCTGTGATGGACTGGGCAAGCCGATCATCCTGCTCCTGACCGAGGGCCAGATGAGCGACCATACCATCGTTATCGGGGCAACACCCACCACCACAAGAAGTTGGCGCGGTCGAAAATGTGGGGGAAGATACTCGATACCGATAAAAATCGATTAAAACTCAAACTCATACGAACCTTGTTCGATTCAAGCCCTGCCACCACCTTTCTCTCCTCCGACATATCATCACAAGAATGGTTTTGCCGTGTCGCGTTACGTGCGTCATCGCATGGGCTTGCAGATTGCGCGCCGAATCTCTTGACCTTGACGGCGAGCCGTGGCAATCGCCGCGCTCCACTGGCGGCGGACCTTAAGGGAACGCTACGGCCCTTGAGCGGGTATAGCTTAGTGGTAAAGCACCAGCCTTCCAAGCTTGTGATGCGGGTTCGATTCCCGCTACCCGCTCCACTCTTCGCACTATTCCGCGCACCCCATTATTCGGTTTTTGCCGTATTTTTCAGTTTCCTGACAATCCTGGCCATCAAGGGTTCAGGCGCATCGCCTATGCTGTCCACCTTCGAACGATAAGCATAGATGGAGTGCGGAAAATGAAAGGCTGGACCAACAAGATCATCTTATGTGCAGCGGCGCTCGGACTGACCGTGCCGCTGGCAGCAACACCGGCGGCGGCGCAATATCGCGGCGACCGTTACGAGCGCAGCGACCGCTACGAGCGCGGGGATCGTTATGAACGGGATAGGCGCGACCGCTGGGACCGGCGTGATCGCTGGGACCGTCGCGACCGCCGTTATGATAACCGCCGCTACAACCGCTATGACAATCGCCGGTCGAGTTGGCAGCGCCATGTGCGCGCGTGCCAGCGGGCCTATCGCAGCTATAATGCGCGCTCCGACACCTATCGCACGCGCTACGGGCAGGTGCGCCGTTGCAGGCTGTAAGCGTTGCGGCGCGCGCGCGGTGAAAAGCGCGCGCCGCAGCACATAGTCTCAATATATGGCCCATAAAAAAAGGGCGGCCCGTTCCCCGACGCGCCGCCTTTTTTGCGCCTGAACCACCGCCACCTGCGCCAAAATTGATAAGGGAGCAGTTGAAAATCCGCCGCAAACAAATATCTTGGACCGGCACGCGGCATCCATCGGGGGTGCCGTCATCGGGGCGGATGCCCCTCACGGAGTATCGCCGGGTTGAAAAAGACATGGCAGGGATTGCGCGACTGGATTTCGCCGCCCAACGAGAATGAAATTCTCGTGCGATTGGCCTGTGCGCTGCTCACCGAGCGCGCGCGCGAATGGCATTTTGTGCGCGACAATTTCCTCAGCAAAACGCTGATCCATAATGGTAGTGGCATTGCGCTGGATTTCAGCTTTTCGTCCTGGCGCACGATGAATTTTTTCACCGAAGCCAAGCTTGCCGACCATAACCGGCCTGCGGGTAATCGCATCGAACTGACGCGCGCACAAAAGCGCCGCCTCAAGGCCGCCTATCAGGCCCGCAGCAATGTCGACTTGCGCAGTCTTGAGAAAACGCTGGATCGCCTCACCGAGCCGCAATGAGCGCAACGAGGCGCGGTGTGACAGCGTCAAGCACCTGTTTTCTATTGCTTTCGTCGCCGAATAAATTGTCGAGGGCTAATCCCGCCAGTCCGTGCACGAGCGCCCAATGTGCCATGGTGCGGTCCATTGCCGGGTCTTCGAGCGTGACTTGCTCTGCATCTTCGCCCCGCACCACATGATCCAGTGCGACAAAGGCACGCTGTTTGGCTGCGAGTAAAGCAGCATCCTCCATATCAAGGCGGGCGCTACGCCACATCAGGCCGAAAAGGGCTGGCGCGCCGAGGGCGAAGCGGATGTAGGCGGTTCCTTGTGCTTGCAACCGCAGCGCATCGTCCGGCGGGGCATCCATATTGGCTTGCTCCAGTGCAGAGGCGAGGTCGGTAAAGGCCGATGTCGCAAGCGCTGTCAAAAGCGCGCGGCTATCCGCGAAATGATGTTTGGGCGCTGCGGGTGACACACCGGCACGCCGCGCCGTTTCGCGCAGGCTGAACCCTTCGACGCCCTTTTCGGAAATGAGATTGATGGCGCTGTCGAGCAGCGATTGGCGCAAATTACCATGATGGTAGCTCTGCCCCATCTTGACACTGTTAAGATTGTCCGTCATGAAGGCAATCTATTCACTGTAAAGATTGAGTGCAAGAGGATATATGGACAAGGTTCTGGTAACCGGCATTTCCGGCTTTCTTGGTGGTCATGTGGCGCGCACCTTGCTTGAGCATGGCTATCAGGTGCGTGGAACGTTGCGTGATATTGAGCGGTCACATGCGGTGCGCACGGCCCTGACCCGCGCCGGAGCAGATATTAGCGGGCTCGAATTTGTGGAGCTTGACCTTCTTGATGATCATGGCTGGACCGAGGCAGTGCAGGGGTGCCGCTTTGTCCAGCATATTGCCTCACCCTTCCTGCTCACTGTGCCGAAGGACGCGCAGGAGCTGATCCGGCCCGCTGTCGAAGGTACGCAGCGGATAGTGACTGCGGCGCTGAAGCAGGGGGCGGAGCGCATTATCCTTACCTCCTCGCTTGCAGCGATTGATGGCGGGCATGACGATTATGACGTCCTGTTTGACGAAACCATCTGGACCAATATCTCAGGCCCCTATGTCAGCGCCTATGCCCGGTCCAAGACGATCGCAGAACAAGCGGCGTGGAATATAGTGCAGCAAGCGGGACAAGATACGCGGCTTGCCGTTATCAATCCGGGGACAATGTTGGGGCTGCTGCTTGATGAAGATGTCGGAACCTCCGCCCGAATTGTCCAGCAATTGCTCGAAGGGGCAATGCCGATGCTTCCCGACCTTATCCTGCCTTATGTCGATGTGCGGGATGTCGCCGATGCACAGGTCGCGGCAATGACGGCCACAAATGCAAGCGGCAAGCGGCATATAATCACCAATGCTTCGATGTCGCTGCCTGCTCTTGCACAGATGTTGAACGCAGAATTAGCCCCCGAAGGGCGCAGCATAAAAATAAGGCCTATGCCGACATGGTTGGCCAAATTATTTGCGCATTTCGATGCCGCCCTCAAAGGGAGCCGCACCTATCTTGGCGTTCAGCGCCGATATGACGGGCATAGGGGCGAACAATTGCTTGGTCGGCCGTTGAGAACGACAAGGGAAGCCGTGCTGGCGACCGCAGCAAGCTTGGTAAACCTATCTTCCGATATTTGACCCTATTGCGGGGCTATGGATTAGCGGTCAGCGCCGGAATGACCCACACCAATGTCATCGCGATAATCGCCAAAACAAGCGATATGCCAAGCACATAGCGCACGATATGCGGAGTCGACCCGCCGCGCGCTTCGGTGGGGGTGAGTTCGACTTCGTCTCCATGGCGTTCCATCGAAAATCTTCCTCGGTTGTTATAAAGCTTAGGAATAACGTGCGGGGAGGGCCAAGGGTTCCGCGCGCGTCGCGCTGACGGAATAGATATGTAGAATCAATGCGCCGCCCGTGCGTAAATTACGCGACGGGGGCGGAAGCATCCAGCCAGCGGTTGAGCGCCGCTTCGGTGTCGCGGTCGAACCGCTCGACCAATACCAGTTCGCCGCTTGCGCGCGTCGGCACCTTATAAGCGTCCCAGTCCATCCGCTCTTCGCGGTAAAGCTTGTCGAGCCGTTCCGGAAAATGTGGTTGCACCAGATGCTCGTCGAACGCGAATTGCGCCGGGGCAAAGTCTTCGGCTTCGAACCGGCCCGCAATATGTTCGGCCAGATCCGCAACCAATAGGTCATGATCTTCGGTCGGCTCGGCATCGCCAAAGGGAAGATAATCTTCCGCCTCGCCCGATGCCCAGAACAGCATCGCCGCGGTTCCGGCGTCACAACGCGGATGCTGGGCAATCCAGGCCAAGGGCGCGATGCCGCGTTCCCAATCCCAATGCGCGGCAAAATAATGCCATACCGCAGGGTTTTGGGCTTCCAGCCAGTGGATGAGTGCATCATGGTCGCCCGCTGCCGTTGCCGCCGGTGCCGCCATCGGCTCCAAGCTGTGCGTGCGCGCATCACCGGTCGGGAAAGGCGCAGGTGTTGCCATGCGCGGCGGAGAGGGCGTCGCGGCTTCTTCTGCGGACAGATCCTCCGCCAAGGCTTCCACTGTTTCCTGGGGTGCAGGCGTAAAGCCTTGCGTTGCCGCACGGCGGCCTTCGGCATCATTGGCAAGCGCGGCTTCGCGCACGCGCGCCAAGCGGCCGGTCATATCCGACGGGGCTTGCGCTTCGGGCGCTTCGTCCGTTTTCGCGCGACCAAAGCCGCCAAATGATTTCAATAGCCGTGACGAACCAAAATCCATCGCATAGTCCCCCTGTGCGGACCGGCTTTAATCGCTATTGGTTTACATTAGGTTAGTCGCGAAAATGATGGTTTAAAGGTGGCGAAAAGGAACGCGCATATGGCAGGCACGACAAAAAGCGGAACGATCCGCAGCGGAACCGGCGGGTGGAGCTATGAACCTTGGCGCGGCGTATTTTACCCCGAAGGCTTGCGGCAAAAGGACGAGCAGGCTTATGCGACCGCGCATCTGACCGCGATTGAAATCAACGCGACCTATTACCGGCTGCAAACACCCAAAAGCTTTGCAGCTTGGGCCAAGGTTGCGCCGGACGGCTTCCGCTATGCTTTGAAAGCATCGCGCTATGCCACCAACCGCAAAATCTTGGCGGAAGCGGGCGATTCTATCGCCAAATTTATCGGGCAGGGCCTCAGCGAATTGGGGGACCGGTTGGGGCCAATCGTGTGGCAATTTGCGCCCACCAAATTATTTGATGCGGAGGATTTCGGTGCATTTCTCGACTTGCTACCCGCTAGTGTCGACGGCCTGCCGCTCGCCCATGCGCTTGAGGTGCGGCACCCAAGTTTTGATTGCCCCGCTTTTGTCGCGCTTGCCAAAAAGGCCAAGGCGGCCATCGTCTATGCCGACCATCCCGACTATCCGTGCATCGACGCGGACACGGGCGGCTTCCGCTATGCGCGGCTGATGCAGGCGCGCGAGGCGGAACCGACCGGCTATGCGTGGTCGGAAATTGCGGATTGGACTGAAAAGGCGTATGATTGGGCCAAGGACGGCAAGGACGTCTATATGTTCTTCATCAATGGGGCCAAGCTGCGCGCGCCCGCCGCAGCGATGGCGCTGATTGACCGTATGCGGGCGGAGGAAGAAACATGAAACGCGCAATATTAGCAGCAACCGCTGTGGGATGCGGGCTCATGCTGTCCGCCTGTGACAAGGCCCAAGCCCCTGCACCGGCCGCAGAAGGGGCGACCACCGGCCCTACGGCCCTCACCCCTGCGGAACAGATACGCGAGGCGGAGGATAAAAAGGACGCGGCAGAACCTTCCAAAACGGAACAGCCGAAAATGGCGGCCGCGCTGGGAGCGGTTCAACGCTTCAAGGCGCTGGGCACCGAGCCTTTCTGGAATTTCGACATTGACGGCACTACAGCCAAATATGTGACGCCCGAAAATGAAGCGGGCACCAGCTTCAATGTCGAGCGCACCGATTCCGCGCAAGGCGTCGCTTTTGCAGGGGCGATGGATGGCAAGCGGGTGACCATCCTCATCACGCCGGAAAGCTGTTCGGACGGTATGTCCGACCGCACCCACGCTTATACGGTAAAGGCGATGATCGACGGCAAACCGCTCAACGGCTGCGCGAACCCTGGCTAATCCCGTGATGGAGCGCGAGGCCGTCAAACAAGGGTTGGAACTCGGTCAGCGTGAGCAGCCCGCCTGCATCGCGCGCGCCATCGTCGACGCTCCCGCCTACCAGTTTGCGCGCGAGTAATTCGGCGGCAAGGGTCGGGATTTCCGGCCCGTCGCCCTGTTCTGCGATCAAGGTCCAGCGTCGTTCGACCGGCTCTTGGTCCCGCCACCCTGTGACGATGACGTGCATCGCCGACCGGTCGCCGCCCCAATGGCGCGTTGCCTGCACAAAGGGCAGGACCAGCGGCGCGAACGGGGTGAGCGCCCGCATGAGCTTTGCACGCACGAGGAAGCTTGCCAGCCATAGCCCGATCATCTGGAATCCCAATTCGGTGCCTGCGCGGAATGTGACGGCGGGGCGTCCGGCGACGCGGGTTGGAAGGAGGTCATGGTCGGGAATATCGGCGAGCGCGATCCACCGCCCGTCAAGGCGCGTGCCGTCCGGTGCTTTGAAATCGACGCGGCCCAATGCGCTCCATCCGGCTTTGCGCACTAGGCGCTCGCCATCCCATAAGGATAGCGGGCGTCCGGCATAAGACAGGATCGCGCGCGTCACCGATTGGCCGGCGCTCGCTTTGTTGGAGGCGCTGATCGCCATGTCGATGCGGGTAGCGGAGGTGAGGCCCTCCATCAATGCCCGCACGACCGCGCCGGACAAGGCGGGGACACTCGACGCGCCAGTTACAAGCGCCACGCCTGCGGCCTTGGCCTTATCGTCCAGCGCCGCAAAGCCGGTGACAAATTCGCGCGCATCGGCAAGGTCGAGATAGGGGATGCCCGCCGCGATGCAGGCCAGCGGCACCGCATAGCTGCTCCCTTGAAACGGCCCCGCCGCGTCAATGACAAGATCGGGATGTTCTTGCGCAAGAAGTGCGTCCAGCGGCTGGTTGCGGTCGACCACAAGGCCGCACGCATTGGGGAGCGTTGCGGCGAATTGCGCGGCTTTTGCACCATTGCGCCCACCAACCAACAGGCGCGTCCCGCTATCCGACAAGCGCCTCGCGAGCCGCGCGCCAAAACCGCCATAACCGCCGATGAGGAGAATATGCTTCACAGCAAGCGGTCCTCCCATTCCTTGCGCGGCACAAAACATTGTTCTTTCCGGCCGAACAAGCGGTAGCGGTTGCGCGCTACCCAGCGATAGGCGGCATCGCGGATCGGCGCGGGGATGAGTCGCGCGGCCCCCGCCAGCCGCCAAGGCCAGCCAAGCTTTTCAAAAATGGCGATGACCGCATCGCTCTGCCGCCGCACGCGCGCGCCGTCGAGGAGGATAATCGTGTCGGGGTTGGCCGCATCAACGCCCGCATCGCGCATCAGTGCTGCCCCCGCTTCGCCCTGCATCGCCGCCAGCCGGAACAGGCCGCGCTTGTCATGCCGCAACACAAAGTGCGCATTGGCCGAACATAGCACGCAATCACCATCAAAAATGAGGATAAGCGGGTTCACGCCGCTTCCCCTTCCGGATCGGCGAAGAGCGCGAGTTGGTGGAATAATTCCCCGAACAAAGGATGCGCGAGTTCCAGCACGAAGGCAAAGCGCCCGCGCCCCTGTTCGTCCGCGCCGCAATCAATATGGCTGACCGTCAATTGGCCTGGCTCCATCCAGCGCGGGAGACGCACACGCACCCCGCCGAGCCGCACAAAATAATGGTCGCTAACGAACAATAAGGCTTGCTCCGCAACCTCCAGCCTGAGCGCGATGCCGATGCCATAACCTAAATATTCTTCCAGCCCCGTGGGTCCGGCAAAACGTTTGACGCTATGGATGGTTTGGGGAAAATCGCCCGCGCGGGCATAGCTGCGCGTCCAATATTGGGAGAGGCCCGACGCATCGCCCGTTACCGAAACCTGTGCCGCGCCGCCCGCATCCTCGCCGAGCGGGAGCGGTGCGCCGACAAACCGGGCAAGTTGCGCAAAGATTTTGCCGATCAGGCTCATGCGGCAGGAGACGACTTCACCGACATAGGAAACACAGGCCCCGCCCGCGACCTTGCGGGCAAAGCGGGCTTGCACGGCCGGCGGAAGCGCGGCCCATCCGGCGGCTCCGAGCAGGCGGCGGAACGGGTGGGCATCGGCGGCGGCGCGCGCTGCCGGGACCGGATGCCAGCTTGCAAAGCGGTGACGGATTGCGATGGCAGCGCCCTTGTCCATAATATTCCTCCCTTTCCTCTTTGTTTCGATATTTCTGTATTGAGTGAAATCGTCAGTTAAAATTTTTTGCCCCGGACATAAGCGCCGGGGCAAGGCGGTTATGGCGGGCCTAAGGCGTTTTGCTCCCCGGCAGGAAGTTCAGCACCTTGCGGCCCAATTTGATCGCGGTGAGCAATTTGGCGGGCGGGACATTGATCATGTCATCATGCCACTGGTCCATGGTCGTCACAAATTCCTGCATCGCCTCGATCCGCTTGCGCGCGACCGGGCTGATCGAGCTATCCTGCTCGGCCTCGGCGCGGCAGATTTTGAGCGCGGCGACCGCCGGGTCAACCTCGCGCTGTTTGCGGCCCTTGGCGATGGCGGTGAGCATCTGCCACAAATCCACTTCGGCTTCGAAATGTTCGCGCCGGTCGCCGAGCATCGGCACGCGGCGGATAAGCTGCCAGCCCATCAATTCCTTGAGGCTGTTCGACGTATTGCTGCGCGCAATGCCCAACCTGTCGCTAATCTCTTCCGCATTGAGCGGGCGTTCGCTCAGATAAAGCAGCGCGTGGATTTGCGCGACCGAGCGGTTGACGCCCCATTGCGTTCCCATCTCGCCCCAATGCAGCACAAACTGGCGGACGGCGGGGGGGAGCGGTGCGCTGTCGGCTGAGGCCGGAGCGGCGTTGAGGGCGGAATCATGTTCAACAATTTCTGTCATGACAGAAATATGTGACATTCAGACATTTCTGTCAAGAGAGAAATTTGACCTTTGCAAGCCGCCGGGAACTATGCGGCAAATATTTGCGTTGGCTTGGCTTATGGACAAGGATCATTCTCCCGAAACGAGCGCATTGGCGCTCACCGAAACCCGCGATTTGCGCAGCGGCGATGTGGCTTGGACGCCGCTTGCCGCTTTTGCGCGCGAGCCGGACCCGTTGCCGGACAAGGCGGATATTGTCGTCATTGGTGCAGGCATTATGGGCGCTACGCTCGGCGAGCGGCTGAGCGCGGCGGGGCATGATGTGCTGTTTCTCGACCGGCATCCGCCCGCAACCTCTTCGACGGCCGCCTCCACCGCGCAGGTGATGTGGGGGATGGATATGCCGCTCACCACATTGGCGGCGCGTATCGGTGAAGAGGCCGCAGCGCAGCGGTGGCGTGATGTTTATGCGGCGGTGCAGGGCTTTTCCGACTATATTGACGCCTTGGGTATTAATTGCGGCAAAGCGGATATTCCGACGCTCTATCTCAATGGCAATAAGCTGGATGCAGCGGGACTGGCCGCCGAGGCCGCCTCGCAACAGCGCCACGGATTGCCGGTGCGGTTTGAAGCCGCAGAGGCGGTCGCGGCACGCTTTGGCATAACCCCGCGTCCCGGCACTGTGTCCGATGGCGGTTTCGAAGTGGATCCGGTGCGGCTCGCGCTTGGCCTTGTCGATACCGCACGGGCGCGCGGGGCAAAGCTCTGCTTTCCCCATGATGTCACCGCGCTGGCGGCGGATGCGGACGGTGTGACGCTGACATTGGCACAAGGCACCATCCGCGCGCGCCATGTGGTGCTGGCGAGCGGCTATGAGCGGCCGCTTTTTTATCTGCCGCCCGCTTTTTCGCTCCTGTCCACCTTCGTCATCGCGACCCCGCCCGATTTTGCAGAGGCGCACGAACAGGTGATGATCTGGGAGGCAGCCGATCCCTATCTTTATGTCCGCACGACCGGTGATGGCCGCATTGTCGCGGGCGGCGAGGATAGCGACCAGCAACGCGCGCGCGTGCGGGACAGCCAAATCGCGGAAAAAAGCGGCACCATCCTCGCCAAACTCGCCGCCCTTCTGGAGCGCGACGATCTGGTGGTCGATAAAAGCTGGGCCGCGACATTCGGTACCTCGCCCGACACTTTGCCAGCCTTGGGGCCAGCCAAGGGCGGGGCAGGGCGGGTATGGCTGAGCTATGGCTTTGGCGGCAATGGCATCGCCTTTGCAGCCCTTGCCGCCGACCTTCTCCCCCGCGCACTTGCAGGCGAGCCGGTGCCGGAACTGGCCCGCTACGACCCTTACCGTTTTTCGTGAAACGTGGGACCGGCTTTAGGACGCCCCCTCCTTATGCGGAACCATGTCTGGCAGTTGCTTGATCCATTGTTTCAATAACGCAACGCCTTCGTCATGCACACTGTTGCGGCCGAGTTCGGGCATGGAGATGCCGGGATCGAGGCTTTCCATGCGATAGATCATGATCGACTGGTCGGGGTGGCCCGCCGCTATGTCGAAATCAAAGCCGCCGGATGCGCGGCCCGCTGCGACGGGGCGCTTGCCAAGGCCTTTGGCGACCGGGCTTTTCTCGTCCCAGTTGAGGTTCAATCCGCTATTGCTCGCCGGGCCTTGGGGGTTGTGGCAATGGCCGCAATTGGCATCAAGATAGGCATGGGCGCGTGCGTCCAGGCTGCCGCTTTTGGGATCATTCCACACCGGCACCCGCGCCACCGTCGGCATAAGGCCGAACGGATTGCCCGCAAGATTGCGCGCCTTGGGGCCAATGGGGATGATCGCCCCGCTCACATCATGACAGCCTTTGCACTGGTTGCTGTTCGGCACCGCATAATTGACCGTGCGCGGCTTGCCGTCGCTATGCGTCCATGTGACGTCCGTGCGCATCCCTGCGCGCTTCAAATCCGCATCCGACCCGTCCGCGCGCCACACATAGGGGAGCGCGACCCAGCCCGACTTGCGATGCAGCAACAGCCGGGTTTCAATCATCCGGATATTGTCATCGGGCCGCCTTATGTCCGCCGGAAAGCCGAAGCTTTTGACCAGCACCGCGCCGACCGGAAAGTCGGGCAGGCCTTCGCCCTTCCACGTTAATTGTGTGCCTTTGGGCAGATAAAGATAACGCCATTTTTCGGCATAGTCCGAAAAGAGCGGCGTGTTGAGGCTATAGGGCATGACGCGCTGGTTCGCCTTCATCCCTTGCTTGCCGATGAGCAGACGGAATTCGGACAGGGTTGCGGGGAGCGTATCCCCGCTAATCAGCGCATCATTGACGGGCGCGGTGCCGACTGCGCTGGCGAGCAACAGCCAGCCGAGCGGCGTTACGGCCAGCGCAAGGATTTTTGCGCCTTTCTTCACTTGATCGCATCCTCCATCGCCTGCGGCAAGGTGATGCGCGTCGGCTTCACCACATCCACTGCGCCTGCAGGGGCTATCGGTTGCGGCTTGATGGTCGAAAGATCCGCGCTCGGCGAGGCGAGGCCAAGGCTGAGCGCCGGGCTTTCATGGATGTGGATCCCGCTGCCGGTGCCGTCCCAGATGACCGGAGGGAGCTGCCCTCCGAAGGCAGAGGCCAATTCCGCCCCGCCCGGAAATTGCGGTCCCGGCGCCCAACCGGCGCGGCCTAGCTTATTATTATAGACGACCACATTGCGCGACACGGGATTATAATTTTTATCCTCGAACGGCGCGCGATAGCCTGCGATCAAAATATTGGTCGTGGCATTGTCGCTAATCTCGTTATCGAAAATATGCACATTTTCGTTCGCCATGATGAGCACACCCGTGCCGTTGGGAACGGTGGCGACGATATTGCCTTTGGGCGCGAAATTGGGCGTGTCATTATTGCTGATCTTGTTCGCAAACACATTAATATTGCGCCCGCCCATCTGCGGCAGATTGGGGAGGTCGAACACAAGGATACCGCCCGTATTATGCGTCGCGACATTATTGTGGACGTCGGCGTCATAGCTGTTTTCAATCTCGATCCCCGCCACATTATAATGGGCGGTCGAATTGCGCACGATGATGTTTTTGGACTGGCCGACATAGATACCCGCATCCGACGCGCCGCTCACCGTGACGCTATCGACCAGCACATTGGTCGAGGACACCGGATAGACGCCATAAGCGCCGTTGGTTTCTTTCGGGCCGCCGGTCCAGGTCACCGCAAGCTTGTAGAAAGTGATGTTGGTCGAGCCTTTGGCCTTGATGCCATCGCCCTTGCTGTCCTCGACCGCAAAGTCGCGCAGCAGCACATCGTCGGATGTCACGAGCAGGCCTTCGCCCGACCCTTTTTGCCCCTTGAACGACAGGATGGTCTTGTCCGCACCCGCGCCGCGCACCGTGACTTTATCAACGTCGAGCGACAGGCCATCGGTAAATTCATAGCGCCCCGCGGCCAACTCCACCACATCGCCGGGCTGCGCATCAATGAGCGCGGTCTGCACCTTCTCCTGCGCATTACCGCCAGCGGTAACCGTGATGGTCTTGGCCGCAAGCGGAGCCGCCAGACTGGCCGAGCCAAGCAAGGCAACAAGCATAAGGCCGCGAATAAGCGGACGGGGGGTGATAAGGTTCATAATAAAGCGATCCTCTCCAAATCTTGCCCCTATCCAGCCAGCAAGCGGGGGGTAAGTCAACGGTCTTTTTAACACATGTGTCAGTGAGAGGGTGGGGGGCGGGGAGGGGTGGGGGAGTGGTGGAGGAGAAAGGCGATTATTTTATAGAGGCTTGAAGCTATTCTCCCTCTCCCCTTGTGGGAGAGGGTTGCGCAGCGTTAGCGAGGCACGAGCTTACGCGAAGCTGGGTGAGGGGTAAGCGGACGGCACGACCGCGCGAACCTTCGGTTCGCATCACCCTCATCCAACTGCGCCTAACGCGCGTACGCGTAAGGCTTCGTATCCTTCCCCCATCAAGGGGGAAGGTTTTTGGGAGACGGGGAGAAGGTTTAAGTGGGGTCTGTCCTTTATCTTCTTTTCCCCATCCCCATCCCCATCCTAGTCTCTCCACCCCCACCCCCACCCACTTTCCCTATTGCGTGCGCCTGATAAAGTTTGCAGCATCAACATCATGATCAAAATCATCGCAGGCATCGGCCTTATCGGCCTTATCGCATTGGGCTTATGGTTGCGTTTTGCGCGCAGGCCGCAGCGGCTGGACCATCTGGACCGCTTGTGGGGGAGCAGTGCGGGGCGGCGGATTGCGGCGGATATTGCCTATGGCGACCATCGCCGCCAGCGCCTCGATTTTTACGCACCCAAGGCGGTAGACGCAGCGCAAGGCGAGGCACCCAAGCCGTTGCTCATCTTTTTCTATGGCGGAAGCTGGAACAGCGGCGACAAATGCGATTATGCTTTTGCTGCCAAAGCCTATGCCGAACGCGGTTTCATCGTGGCGCTGCCCGATTACCGGCTGGTGCCGGAAATCCGCTTTCCTGTCTTTCTTGAAGATGCCGCCACCGCCGTTGCCAAGGCGCGCGCCGAAGCGCAAAAATATGGCGCCGACCCCGACCATATCCTGCTCGCAGGCCATTCGGCGGGCGCGCATATAGCGTTGATGCTCGCGCTCGACCCGCAATGGCTGGAGCGCGCAGGCGTTCCGGCGGAGGCCATCAAAGGCGTGGTCGCCTTGTCCGCGCCCGCCGATTTCCACCCCTTCACCATGCCCGCCGCGATTGCCGCAATGGGCCATGTCGAGCCGCCCGACCTCACCCAGCCGGTGCGTTTTGCGCGCGCCGCAGCCCCGCCTTTATGGGTCGCGACCGGGACCAATGACACGCTCGTCCATGCGCGCAACAGCCGCGCAATGGTCGCCGCACAACAGGCCGTGGGCGGCACCGCCACCTTGCGCGAATATGAGCGGCTCAACCATGTCGAACCGCTCATGGCCATCGCGCGCACCTTTCGCAACAAAGCGCCGGTGCTGGACGAAAGCGTGGCCTTTTTGAAGGGACTGGCCTGAGCTGCATAGCCTTACGCTTTGCACCATTATGAACCCAACTCCGGCTCGACTTGCGGGGGGCGTGGTCCATAGTCGGTCGAGCCGGTGCAACGGCGCACCGGGGTCAACAGGAGAGGTGCTATGAAAAAATTTGCCAAACGCGCGGCATTGGTTGCAATCGGTTCGACGATGATGCTGACGGCGGCCCACGCCGGGTTAACCGATCGCGTTTATGTGCATCAATATATTTATTATAGTGACGCTTCCAAAACGACGATGGTGGGGTCGGCCAATGGCTATTGCGGGGGCAATGGTAATGAAGAATGGATCCATATCACCGGTCAAACGACCAGCCATTATGACAAGGTGGCGTTCGGTTATTGCGACAATGGCATGATTATTTATTTCTAATTCCGCGTAAAAACACAAAAATAAGGGGATCAAGCCGTCGGGCCCGATCCCCTTTGATTATCGGGTTACGCCGGACGGGACCGGCGCATTTGGGCTTATTGCGGGGCCTTATTGCGCGGGCGCGAGTTCGATGACTGTGCCATCGGCATTGGCCAGCATGACCTTGCCCGCATCGCCCGCCGTCACGGTGAGCGGCTGGCCAAGCATCTGGCCGAGGCTGGTTTCGCGCTCGGCAAGGCCCGGTGCGGGGCAGGCCATGCGGGTCATTGCGACGGGGCCGAACGTCAATGTCGCCCCCTCTTGCGTATAGCTGCCGTTCATCAGGTTACAGCCTGCGGTCGCGCTGATATTGCCCTGTTCGAACTGCATGGTGGCGGGGCGGACATCGCCTTCGCCGCCGGTGGCGCTCCCTGCGATCGACACAATTTTCCACTTGGTCCCGGCGAGCGCGACCGCTGCGGGGGCGCTGGCGTTCGGGGTGGTGTTGCTGTCTGCCGACGTCGTCGTGCATCCGGCAAGGGCGAGGGCACCGGCAACGGCGCCAATCAGATATTTTGTCATAATGATCACGCTATAGCGGGGCGAATCTGTGTGTTTGCTGAATGAAAACAAAGAGACATGGTGCGCGGTGCAATGGGAAAAGCCTGTCCTACGCTGGTGGCGCGCAGCTACCCTTGTCCACGATTCGACAAAATTTTGACGTTTTTAAAGAGGCGGAGCGGCATGGCGGGACAACAGATTGCGGGCGGCGGCGCGGGCAGGGCGCGCGATAGGCTGACAGGCGGTGCGGGGATGCCCCATATATTGTGCCTCGCACCTCCTACAAAAAAGGCCGATTTGCCTGAACTTTGCGAAGCTAAGGGGGTGTTTTTGGCAGAAAGCCGAGGGTTTATGGATTTTATCCTACCGACCACAATATATGGGGGGGGATGGCACCGAACGGGCTTTCCGTCGGGGAGGCGGGCCGACATAAAAAGCCGTTGCGCGGACGCCGCTTTCAAGGCAACGGACGGGGCATGACTGACGCCTTGCCCGCTCCCGTTACCGCGCTGTTGCTCGCCGGACGCCGTCCCGGGATTGACCCTTTGGGCGCAGCTTATGGCGTCGAGGACAAGGTGCTGATCCCGATTGCGGGCGAGCCGATGCTGTCGCGCGTCGCCAAAATTTTGGTATCGCATCCGCGCATCGCCAAGCTGGTCGTGGTCGCGCAAGATCCCGCCGCCTTGTTCGGCGAGGAGGCAACCCGCTGGATGGCGATCCACCATAAGGTCGCGACCCTGTCCGGCCCGTCGTCGGTGTCGGCGGCGGTCGAAGCAGGGCTGGCGCAACAAGGCGGGCCGCTGTTCGTCACGACCGCCGACAATGCGCTCCTGACCCATGCGATGATCGACCATTTTCTGGCGCAAGCGACGGGCCATGATGTTGCGGCGGGCGCGGTCGAACGCCGGATTTTGCTGGCCGCCTATCCCGCATCGGCGCGCACTTGGCTCAAGTTCAAACAGGGCTGGTGGTCGGGCGCGAACCTGTTCTGGTTCGGCGGCCCCAAGGCCAAGCCCTTGCTCGACCTGTGGCGCGGGATTGAACAGGACCGCAAAAAAGGCTGGAAAGTCATTGCGAGTTTCGGGCCGATCTTGCTGCTCGGCGCGGCCTTGCGCCTCATCACCGGTCCCGATGCAGTCGCGCGGGCCGGGCGCAAATTGGGACTGGACGCAAAGCTTGTCGCCATGCCGCAAGCCGAAGCGTGCATTGACGTGGATAAGCCTTCCGACGTGGAGCAGGTGGAAGCTATATTGGCCGCGCGGGCTGCGGATAAGGGGGCATGATTGCCCCGCGCTCAACCCTTCGGCGTGAGTTTCAGCAAACGCCCTTGCGAGCCTTGTGCGCCGTCTTCCAGTAGCCAGATGGCGCCATCGGGGCCTTGTTCGACTTCGCGGATGCGCGCGCCCATATCCCATTGGTCGCCTTTTTTGGCGTTGGTGCCGTCAATATCGACGCGGATAAGCGCCTGACCCGACAGGCCGCCGATAAACGCATCGCCCTTCCATTGCGGGAACATAGCGCCCGAATAGATCATCAGCCCGCCCGGCGAAATCGAAGGATTCCACCAGACTTTTGGGGCTTCAAATCCGTCGCCCGGCGCATGATCGGGGATGGGCTTACCGTCATAATGGTCGCCGTTCGACACTTTGGGATAGCCATAATTCAAGCCCGGCTGGATGAGGTTGACCTCGTCGCCGCCTTTGGGGCCCATTTCCTGCTCCCACAAATTGCCCGCCGCATCAAAGGCCAGCCCGAGCAAATTGCGATGGCCATAGGACCAGACCGCCGGATGGAAGCCCTTGGCCGCGAGCGGATTGCCTGCTGCGGGCGTGCCGTCGGGGTTGAGGCGCAGCACCTTGCCAAGCGTTACTTTGGGGTCTTGCGCGGGGTCGAATTTCTGCCGCTCTCCATTGGTGAAGAACAGATATTTGCCATCGGGCGAGAAAGCGATGCGGCCCGAATAATGGCCATCGCCCGACACATAGGGCGTCGCGCGGAAGATGGTTTTGAGGCCGGTGAGCTTGGGCGCATCGCCGCTGGTGTCGAGCTTGGCGGTTGCAAGCGCAACGCCCTTGCCGCCTTCGCCCGTCTCGGAAAAGCTCAAATAAATAAGCCCGCTGGTGGCAAAGTCGGGCGACAGGACAACGTCCATCAACCCGCCTTGCCCCGCGCTATCCACCTTGGGTGCGCCGCTTACGTCCAAGACCGGACCGTCGGCCTGCCATAATTTGAGCGTGCCCGCTTTCTCGGTAATCAAAGCGCGGCCATCGGGGAGGAAGGTCATCGCCCAAGGCGCGTTGAATTGCGCGACGTCGGTCACCGTGAACGGCTTGTCGGCGGACGTCGTAGCATTGGCCTCTTTTGTCTGCGCATTTTGTGTGTCTGCATCCGTGCCGGGGGTGGCGGCATTACAGGCGGTGAGGCTTAACGAAGCGGCGGTAAGCAGGAAGGCGGCGCGTATCATCATGATTATATCTCCGGCTGGCTTTGGCATATCACTATCTCCCTAACGCGGATGCTTCGCAAGGGTTGCCATCGGGCATAAGGCCTGCGCGGGGATTCCACTTGCGCAAACAGACGCGCTCGCTTATATGGCTTTCCATCTCTCGACATCGGTAGCGAAGTTGGGGTCGGGGCCACACGGTTCCGGCAACAAAGGCGCTTGGTGTTTTTCGGGGATATTTACTGGTTTTTGGATATGCCCGCTCTTTTTGGAAATGAAAGTCGTTGATGGCCGATATTGCCGATCTTGTTGCACTGGTGGAGCCCGAAGCCAAGGCGCTCGGATTTGATCTGGTGCGCGTGATGCTGTTCGGCAGCGATGATGAACGCACGCTCCAGATTATGGCCGAGCGCCCCGATACGCGCCAGCTTAATATTGACGATTGCGCCGATTTGTCGCGCCGTATTTCGGAAAAGCTGGATGCGCTGGAAGAAGCGGGCAATGACCCGATTGAAGGCGCATACCGGCTTGAAGTGTCGTCGCCCGGCATCGACCGTCCGCTGACGCGCGCCAAGGATTATAATGACTGGGCGGGGCATGAGGCCAAGATTACGCTCACCGAAAAACTGGACGGGCGCTTGCGCTTTAACGGCACGATTTTGGGCATGGATGATGAAGGCATGGTCGCCGTCACCGACCGCGAAGGCGTGACCCACGGCATCCCCTTTGCCGCTATCGACAATGCCAAGCTTGTGCTGACCGACAAATTAATCGCCGCAACCGTGCCGCTCGTGGCGGACGGGGCGGACGAAGAAGAAATTGAAGATAGCTCTGACGAAGAAGGACAGGATTGATGGCCAACGCCATTTCTGCAAACAAGGCTGAACTGCTTGCGATTGCGAACGCGGTTGCGACCGAAAAGATGATCGACAAGGCCATCGTGATCGAAGCGATGGAAGAAGCGATCCAGCGCGCCGCGCGCGCGCGCTTCGGTCAGGAAAACGACATTCGCGCAAAGCTTGACCCGATGACCGGCGACTTGCGCTTGTGGCGCGTCGTCGAAGTGGTCGAGCAGGTCGATGACTATTTCAAACAGGTCGACCAGAAGCAGGCCGATAAGCTGCAACCCGGCTCCAATGTCGGCGACTTCATCGTTGACCCGCTGCCCCCGATTGATCTGGGCCGCATCGACGCGCAATCAGCGAAGCAAGTCATCTTCCAGAAGGTGCGCGACGCCGAGCGCGAGCGCCAATATGAAGAATTTAAGGACCGCGTTGGCGAAATCATCACCGGCGTCGTCAAGTCCGTCGAATTCGGCCATGTCGTCGTGAACCTTGGCCGTGCAGAAGGCGTTATCCGCCGCGACCAGCAAATCCCGCGCGAAGTGGCGCGCGTTGGCGACCGTGTCCGCGCGATTGTCTTGAACGTCCGCCGCGAAAACCGTGGCCCGCAGATTTTCTTGAGCCGCGCGCACCCCGAATTCATGAAGAAATTGTTCGCGCAGGAAGTGCCCGAAATTTACGATGGCATCATCGAAATCAAGGCCGCTGCGCGCGATCCCGGCAGCCGCGCCAAGATTGGCGTTATCAGCCATGACAGCTCGATTGACCCCGTCGGCGCGTGCGTCGGCATGAAGGGTAGCCGCGTCCAGGCGGTCGTGCAGGAAATGCAGGGCGAAAAAATCGACATCATTCCCTGGTCCGAAGATACCGCGACTTTCGTGGTCAACGCGCTCCAGCCGGCAACCGTTGCCCGCGTGGTGATTGACGAAGATGAAGGCCGTATCGAAGTCGTCGTTCCCGACGATCAATTGAGCCTTGCCATCGGTCGCCGCGGCCAGAATGTGCGCTTGGCCTCGCAACTGACCAGCTCGGCCATCGACATCATGACCGAAGCCGATGCGAGCGATAAGCGCCAGAAGGAATTCGTCGCGCGCTCCGAAATGTTCCAGAACGAACTGGATGTGGACGAAACGCTGGCGCAGCTTCTCGTGGCCGAAGGCTTTGGCGAGCTGGAAGAAGTCGCTTATGTGTCGCCGGAAGAAATTTCGTCGATCGAAGGCTTTGACGAAGAATTGGCGGTCGAATTGCAGAGCCGCGCCGCCGAAGCCTTGGAGCGCCGCGAAGAAGCTTTCCGCACCGAACGCCGCGAACTCGGCGTCGATGATGCGCTTGCCGACATTCCGCACCTCACCGAAGCCATGCTGGTGACGCTCGGCAAGGCGGGCATCAAGACGCTTGACGACTTGGCCGACCTTGCGACCGACGAACTGGTGCAGAAGCGCCGCGTCGATCCGCGCCGCCGCGACAATGCGCGCACCGAACGTCCGGAAGATCGCGCCGGTGTGTTGGCCGAATATGGCCTGTCGGACGAGCAAGGCAACGAAATCATCATGGCCGCCCGCGCGCATTGGTTTGATGACGAACCCGCCGCCGCTGAAGCGGCTCCCAGTGAGGAGGCCGCCGATGCGGAAACCTCACAATGATAGCGTAAGCGCATCCGACATCACGAACGGGGACCGTGCTGGCAAGGCCAAGCACACCCCCGAACGCAAGTGCATCCTCACGGGCAAGCATGACGCGCGTGACACGCTGATCCGGCTCGCCATCGGGCCGGACGGGCAGGTCGCGCCGGACGTGCGCGCCAAGGCTCCGGGACGCGGCGCGTGGATAAGCGTGACCAAGGCCGAACTCATAGAAGCGCAGGCCAAGGGCAAGCTGAAAGGCGCGCTCGCGCGTGCGTTCAAGGGCGCGGCGCTGTCTGTTCCCGACAGCCTTGCGGATGATATAGAAACCCAGTTGCAACGGCTGACGCTTGACCGGCTGGGGCTGGAGGCACGCTCCGGCTTCCTCGTGTCGGGTGCGGAAAAGGTCGATACGGCCTGCCGGTCCGGACAGGTCGCGTTGCTCCTCCACGCCTCCGACGCGAGCGAGGATGGTCGCAAGAAACGCGACCAAAGCTTGCGGGTTGGCCTTGAAGAAGAAGGGTCGGGCAAGGGCGGAACCATCTTGCCTGTGGACCGCGGCCCCCTATCTATGGCATTAGGGCGCGATAATGCGGTGCATGTTGCGATTACCGATCGCGCCGCAGCCCAACGGATTTTGTCGGCACTCACCCGCTGGCAGTTTTACACCGGATGCGATACAGGCGCGAACGCCGACGACGGACCTCCCGTTGCGTCGGCTGTCAGCGATTGACCGCAGCGGTGGATAAGGCGGACTTTTTAATAAAGCCCGCAACGATGAATTGATACGAGATTAGAAGTAAGCAGGACGATAGATGAGCGACGATAACAACAAGCCGACACTGGGCCGCAAGCCGCTGGGCCTCAAACGCACCGTGGAAACGGGGCAGGTGCAGCAGCAGTTCAGCCACGGACGCAAGAACACCGTCGTTGTCGAGGTGAAGAAGAAGCGCGTGTTCGGTAAGCCCGGCGAAGCGGCCCCCGCGCCTCAGCCCGAACCGGTCGTCGAAGCGCCCAAGCCTGCCGCGCCCGCACCGGTCGCGCCCAAGCCTGCTGCCCCTGCGCCGCGCGTGAGCGAAGTCGAGCAGACCTTGACCCGCAAGGAAATGCAGGAAAAGCTGCTGCGTGAAGCCGAAGAAGCGCGCCTTGCGCTCGCCGAAGAAGCGCGCCGCCGCGAAGAACAGCAGCGCCAATCGGCCTCCGAAGAAGAAAAGCGCCGCGCCGAAGAAAATCGCAAGGCCGAAGAAGACGCGCGTATCGCTGCCGAAAAGGCGGCTGCCGAGGACGACAAGCGCGCGAGTGAAGCCGCCAAGGCTCCGTCCGCGCCTGCTGCCGAAGAGCCCGCCAAGGCCGAAGAAGCGCCTGCCCAACGTGGCACGACCGAACGCTTCCCGCCTGCGCGTAAATTCACGCCGGTCGAAGCGCCCAAGCGCCCCGAACAGCCCAAGCCCAACCGCAATCGTGGCGGCGATGATCGCCGTCAGGGCAAGCTCACCGTTACCCGTGCGCTTGACGAGGGCGATGGCGGTGCGCGGGCGCGCTCGCTGGCTGCGTTGAAACGCGCGCGTGAAAAGGAACGCCGCGCGCATATGGGTCCGGCTGGCCCGCGCGAAAAGCAGGTGCGCGACGTGGTCGTGCCCGAAGCCATCACCGTGCAGGAACTGGCCAACCGTATGGCCGAAAAGGGCGCGGACCTTGTCAAAGCCCTGTTCAAAATGGGCATGATGGTGACGGTCAACCAGACGATTGACGCGGACACCGCCGAATTGCTCGTGACCGAATTCGGCCACAATATCACCCGCGTGTCGGAAGCCGATATCGACATCGACACCGCGACCGATGTGGACGCGGAAGACACGCTCAAAGTGCGTCCGCCGGTCGTCACCATCATGGGCCATGTCGATCATGGCAAGACCTCGCTGCTCGACGCTTTGCGCGGCGCGAACGTCCAGTCGGGCGAAGCGGGCGGCATTACCCAGCATATCGGGTCGTACCAGATCACGACCAAGGACGGGCATCAGATCACCTTCCTCGATACGCCGGGCCACGAAGCTTTTACCGAAATGCGCGCGCGCGGTGCCAATGTGACCGACATTGTCGTGCTGGTGGTGGCAGCGGACGATGGTTTGATGCCGCAGACGATTGAGGCCATTAACCACACCAAGGCGGCGGGCGTCCCCATGATTGTCGCGATCAACAAGATCGACAAGGATGGCGCCAACCCGCAGAAAATCCGCGAACGTCTGCTCGAACATGAAATCATTGTCGAGGCCATGTCGGGTGATGTGCAGGACGTCGAAGTGTCGGCCAAGACCGGTCAGGGCCTTGAAGACCTCATCGAGAAAATCTCGCTTCAGGCCGAATTGATGGAATTGAAAGCCAATCCCGACCGTGACGCCGAAGGCACTGTCATCGAAGCCAAGCTCGACAAGGGCCGCGGTGCGGTCGCGACCATCCTTGTTCGTCGCGGCACGTTGAAGGTCGGCGATATTTTCGTCGTCGGCACCGAAAGCGGACGTGTCCGCGCGATGGTCAATGACCAAGGCAAACAGGTCAAACAAGCCGGCCCCTCGATGCCGGTCGAAGTGCTGGGCCTTGGCGGTGTGCCGATGGCCGGTGACACGCTGACGGTCGTTGAAAATGAAGCGCGCGCGCGTGAAGTGGCGAGCTATCGTCACGAACAGGCGACGCTGAAACGCACCGCGATGGCGCCTGCCAGCCTTGAAAATATGTTCTCGGCGCTGGCAGACAAAGCCAAGATCATCGAATTCCCCGTACTCGTCAAAGCCGATGTGCAAGGGTCGGTGGAAGCGATTGTCAACGCGCTCAACAAGCTGTCGACCGACGAAATCCGCGTGCGGGTTCTCCATTCGGGCGTCGGCGCGATTACCGAAAGCGATGTGACGCTGGCGTCGGCATCGAGCGCGCCGATTATCGGCTTCAACGTCCGCCCCAACGCCAAGGCGCGCGAAGCGATCGAGCGCAACAAGGTGCGTTTGAAATATTTCGATGTCATCTATCACCTCACCGAAGACATCGCCAAGGAAATGGCGGGCGAGCTGGGTCCGGAAATCATCGAAACCGTGGTTGGCCGTGCGGAGATCAAGGAAATCTTCAACGCGGGCAAGAAGGACAAGGCGGCTGGTCTGCTCGTCACCGATGGCTACATCAAGAAGGGCATCCACGCCCGCGTTACGCGCGACGATGTTATCGTATCGAAAACCATCATCGCGTCGCTGCGTCGCTTCAAGGACGATGTTGCCGAAGTGCGCGCTGGCCTTGAATGTGGTGTGGTGCTGGAAGGTACCAACGACATCAAGCCGGGCGACACGCTGGAAGTGTTCGACGTTGAAGAGCGTGCGCGCACGCTTTGAGGCGCATCGGAATGATGGTGAAGTGCTAGGCTGCACTGGGTCCCCGCCTGCGCGGGGACACGGTTTGGTATCAATTCATTGTTCCCCCGCGAAGGCGGGGGCCCAGTGCGGCACAACTCTACCGTTAAATGGAGCCGCATTGCCATGACCTTCGGCGCACCCATCCCGATCCTGCGCAGTTTCGATGAACCCAAAACCAAGGAATTCTATTTGGAGTTCCTTGGCTTCGCCCTAGAATTCGAACATCGCTTCGAACCCGAAACCCCGCTCTATATGGGCGTCAAGAAAGGCGATTGCGTCCTCCATCTGTCCGAACATTTCGGCGATGCGACCCCCGGCGCGGCCTTACGTATCCCGGTCGATAATGTGACCGCCTATATGGAAGAACTACGCGCCAAAAATTATCGCCATGCGCGCCCCGGTATGCCCGAATTGCAACCGTGGGGCACACACGATATCACCATCCAAGACCCGTCCGGCAACCGCCTGACCTTTTATTCCGGCGCATAATCGCTTCAAATAATTAGCACTTGCGCGCAGGTTATCCATATCCGATAATTGCCTATGGATATCCGACTCTCGAAAACGGCCCATCGCGCGCTTTTGAAGAGCAATAAAAGGGAGGTTATCCGCAAGAAAATCGCAGAATTGGCGGAAGACTGGACCAGTCAGGCGGCCAATATAAAGAAGTTGCAAGGCAGGCCGGAATTTCGCTTGCGGGTGCAGGATTGGCGGATTTTGTTCCGCATCGAAGATGATATTGTGTGGATCGACGATATTGCGCCGCGCGGATCGGCTTATGAGGATAAAGCATGACGGTTCAGATTGTTAAAATTGCGGGGCAGAAAATAGCGATGCTTCCGTTTGAAGAATATCGAAAACTGATGGATGTCGCCGAGGACAAGGCCGACGAACAGGTGGCGGACGCGCTTGCCGCACGGCGCGATGCGGGCGAAGAATATCTGCCGGTGGAACTGGCGGACCGCATCATGGATGGCGAAAATCCGTTGCGTGTGTGGCGCACCTATCGCGGCCTTACCCAAGGCCAGTTGGGGCAGGAAGTTAACCGTCAGGCGGCGTTCATTTCCAAACTGGAAAGCGGCGAGGCTGAAGGCGGCGTGGGTTTATGGGCGCGTCTTGCCGATGCGCTCGGCGTAACAATCGAAGATATAGCACCGGTGCAATAATGGCGAAGCATAATGATACATCTCCCGAAGGCCGGTCGGTCCGCGTGTTGCGCGTGGGCGAGCAGGTGCGGCATATTTTGTCGGACATTTTGATGCGCGGGGACGTGCATGATGATGTGCTGGCCAAGCATCAGGTGTCGGTCACCGAAGTCCGTATGTCGCCTGACCTGCGCCATGCGACGGTGTTTGTGAAACCCTTGCTTGGCAAGGATGAGGAAGTGGTGCTGAAAGCCTTGCGCACCAACACCGCTTACCTTCAACGCGAGGTCGCGACCCGGGTGAAGATGAAATATGCGGCGAAACTCAAATTCCTCGCCGATGAAAGCTTTGACGAAGGCACGCATATTGACCAGCTTTTGCGCGACCCCAAGGTTGCGCGCGATCTGGACGACGCAGACACGGACGAGGTCTGAGTTAGAGGAGGGGGTGACATGAAACGGACGGGAATATGTGAAGGGGTTGCGGCTTGCATGTTGGCAACCATAGCAACGCCTGCTTTGGCGGACTCCGATGATTTGCTGCCTGCGCCGGTTCCCGATGTTCCGACAATGGCCCGCAGCGCCTCTGGCTTTGTGCCGCCGGGATGGGAACTCGAACGCACCGCGCGCGGGGATTTGAACGGGGATAAACGTCCCGACCTGGCGTTGGTCATCCGCAGCACCGATAAAAATCTCGTCATTGCGAACCCGAACGGACTGGGCGCGGACTCCTTCAATTCCAATCCCCGCGCGATCATTGTCGCTCTCAACTTGGGCGCGCGGGGCTATGGATTGTCGGATGTGAGCACCAAGCTCATCCCCCGCATTGATAACGCCATTATCGACGACCCGTTTGGCGAGAGCGAGATGGTAATCAAAAAAGGCGTGTTGTTGGTCAGCATCCGCTTTTGGGCGAGCGCGGGGAGTTGGTCGATGAGCAACACCACCTTCACCTTCCGTGACCAGAATGAGGCGGTCCAACTCATCGGCTATGATCAAACCCATATCCATCGCGCGAGCGGCGAAATGACGACCACCAGCGTCAATTATATGACCGGTCGCATGAGCATCGGCAAAGGCTCGATCGAGCATGATCGGGTCAAAAAGGCATGGAAAAATATCGGCAAAACGCCGCTTCTCCGGTTGTCCGAAATGGAGAATGGGTGGGATTTTGACCCCGCGCGCGGGAGCGACAATTAGGGACGATCATGGCCAAGCTTTATTTTTATTATTCGTCGATGAATGCGGGCAAATCGACGACCTTGCTGCAAGCCGATTTCAACTATCGCGAGCGCGGGATGCGGACCATGTTGTGGACCGCCGCGCTCGATAACCGTTATGGCGAAGGCTCGATAACCTCGCGCATCGGATTGAAGGCCGACGCGCATCTGTTCGATCCGGAAACGGATTTATTTGAAGCGGTGATGGCGGATGTCGCCACGCATGGCGCGCTTGCTTGTGTGCTGGTCGATGAAGCGCAGTTCCTCACCAAAGCGCAGGTGTTCGGCCTCGCGCGGCTTGCCGATGAAAGCAATATTCCGGTGCTGGCTTACGGCCTGCGCACCGACTTTCAGGCCGAACTGTTTCCGGGGAGCGCGGCGCTGTTGGGGCTTGCCGACGCGCTCATCGAGATTAAGGCGGTGTGCCATTGCGGGCGCAAATCGACGATGAATTTGCGCGTCGATGCGCACGGCAAGGCGGTCAAGCAGGGCGCGCAAACCGAAGTCGGCGGCAATGACCGTTATGACGCGCTGTGCCGCAAACATTTTATGGAAGCCTTGGGTGGATAGCTCCAAGCGGCCGGACATAGCGGCGCTGATGGTGCCGATGGGGGAGGGCGATCTATGCCTCATCCCCATGACCGCCAATCATCGCGAAGGCTTGCGGGCCTGTTGCGACGCGGACCCCGATATTTGGGATATTTACCCCGTCAATATGGGCGGCGCGGCGTTTGACAGCGCATTTGATACCTTCCTCGCCAACCCCGCGCGGCATATTTTTGCGGTGCTGCTGGACGGGCAGGTTGTGGGCATGACCAGCTATCTCAATCTGGCGCTGGAGCGGCAGGCATTGGAGATTGGCGGCACCTTCATGGCCCCGCATGTGCGCGGCACCGGCCTTAATGCGCGCGTCAAAAGGCTCATGCTCGCCCGCGCGTTCGGCGAAGGCATACGCCGCGTGCAATTCCTCATCGACGAGCGCAATAAGCGCAGTCAGGCGGCGGTGTTGAAATTGGGCGCAACCAAGGAAGGCGTGCTGCGCGCCGAACGCATCACCTGGACCGGCCATGTGCGCGATACGGGGGTGTTCGGATTGCTGCGCGAGGAGTGGGAACAGGGGATGCCCCCGCGCGTTTGATAAGCTAATACAACAACTTCCGTTCGTGTCGCGCGAAGTCGAAAGACGCACAGTAAAAGACGCACTGCATAGGCTAATATGTTCCGGCAAGTGCGACGCGAGTTGAGGTCGCTTCCTCTAACCTGCATCTGGATCCAGACGATGATGAAATATCCGCTTAGCCTATTGGCCTTTGCAGTCTTGGCCGTTCCTGCCACGGCGCAAAATACCAAGCCCACCCATAGCTGGCCGCAACTGGGCGTCGAGGCTTCCATCCCCTTTGCCAATCATCGCGGCGTCCGCAATTTTGAACCCGATGGCGATGACGGCATCTGGTTACAGGATATGCGCGACCGCTGGTATTATGGCAAGATTATCGGGCCTTGCACCGGCCTCAATTTCGCGACCGCTATCGGCTATGAAACGCGAGGAACATCAAGTTTAGACAAGTTCAGCGCAATCCTTGTCGATGGGCAGAAATGCCAGTTGGAAAGTCTTGTAACATCCGACAAGCCGCCCTCCAAAAAGCAACGCGAAAAAGCGCGGGCCGAGCGGCGTGCGGCGGAAAAGCAGCAGGCCGAAACGCCGCGCTAAAATTGACAAACCCCTCATGCTCCCGCAAGGGCGGCGCGGTTGATATAAGCGCGAGGGACGGGTTTGGATAATCTGGCGGAGACAATTTACACGATTGCGACATGGCTGGTGCCGCTCGCTTTTGCGATTGTGTTCCATGAAGTCGCGCATGGCTATGTCGCGCGCCATTATGGCGACCCGACGGCGGCGAACCTCGGGCGGTTGACGCTCAACCCGGTCAAACATATCGACCCGATTGGCACGGTGGCTTTGCCGACCTTTCTTGCAGTCATCGGCGCGCCGATTTTCGGCTGGGCAAAGCCGGTGCCGGTGATCGAGCAACGCTTGCGCAATCCGCGTTGGGATATGGTCAAGGTTGCTGCCGCCGGGCCTGCCAGCAATATCGCACTCGGCATTATCGCATCGTTAGTGACGGGGCTGTTCCTGCTCGCGGTTCAAGGAAGCGCGCCGACACCGGTGACCCAATTTCTGTTCGATAATCTGCGCAATTTCATCATCATCAACGTGTTTCTGGCGGTGTTCAATATGCTGCCCTTGCCGCCATTCGATGGCTCCAAAGTGCTGGCCGGTTTTCTGCCGCCCGCACTCGCCGAACCCTATAAGGCGCTCGACCGGTTCGGTTTCCTGTTTCTGCTTTTGCTCATCCTCCTTGTGCCGCGCGTAACCGGCGTCAATGTGGTGAGCGCGGTCATCCTGCCGCCGGTCGAATGGATTATGGGCGTTATGGGGCAGATTATCGCTGTGATTGCGGGTTAGGGCGCGGGGACAGGGTAAGCGATGCACGGCTGGATCATCATCGACAAGCCTTTGGGGCTGGGCTCGACCCAAGGGGTCAGCGCGGTCAAGCGGGCGCTGCGCGAGGGCGGCTATCCCAAGGTCAAGGTCGGGCATGGCGGCACGCTCGACCCGCTCGCGACCGGCGTGTTGCCGATTGCGTTGGGCGAGGCGACCAAGCTTGCGGGGCGGATGCTCGATGCCAGCAAAATCTATGATTTCACGATTAGCTTCGGCACCGAAACCGACGGGCTTGACGCCGAAGGGGCGGTGGTCGCAACCAGCGATGTGCGCCCGACTTTGGCGGAAGTTGAAGCGATACTGCCGCGCTTCACTGGCCCGATTGCGCAAATCCCGCCCGCTTATTCCGCGATCAAGATAGACGGGAAACGCGCCTATGACCGCGCGCGCGCAGGCGAAGTGGTCGAGATGAAAGCGCGGGAAGTGGAGGTATATTCCTTACAATTCCTCCCCGGCACGGGGAGGGGGACCGCCCGCGTAGCGGGTGCTGGAGGGGGCTCTCCGCCCGCGCAACAGGCGTTGGACAATGCTGATAGCCCCCTCCACCAGCCTGCGGCTGGTCCCCCTCCCCGTCCCGGGGAGGAATTAGGAGACATCACCCTTACCGCCCATGTGTCGAAAGGCACCTATATCCGCTCCCTTGCGCGTGATATATCCCACGCCCTCGGCACGGTCGGGCATGTTACCATGTTGCGCCGCACCAAGGCGGGGCCGTTTGGCCTTGACCGCGCGATTTCGCTGGACATTCTGGAAAATCACGCTAAAGCCCGCACGCTTGAAGACATATGCTTGCCGCTGGAGGCAGGGCTGGACGACATCCCGGCTCTTGTTCTCACCCCCGATCTGGCAAGGCTGATCCGTCAGGGTCGGGTCTTGGACGGGATTGCCGCTGATGAAGGACTTCATTGTGCCTGGGACGAACATGGCCCGGTCGCACTGGTGAATGTCGAGGACGGGAATGTCCGCGTCGTCAGGGGCTTTAACCTTTAGGATGTTCGAAGGAATAGATTATGACGATTACGACGGAGCGCAAAGAAGCGCTGTCCAAAGAATATGGCCGTGCAGAAGGCGACACCGGTTCGCCGGAAGTCCAGGTTGCGATCCTCACCGAGCGTATTACCAACCTCACCGACCATTTCAAGAACAACCACAAGGATAATCACAGCCGCCGTGGTCTGTTGATGATGGTCAACAAGCGTCGTTCGCTGCTTGACTATCTCAAGAAAAAAGATGCCGGGCGTTATACCACGCTCATCGGCAAGCTGGGTCTTCGCAAGTGACACAAATGCTCGGCTCCCGTTTTCGGGAGCCGATTGTTTTTTGTGTCATCCCCGCGCAGGCGGGGATCCAGCTTTCATAACGCACGTTTGATAGCTGGCATTATACAACACTGGGCTCCCGCCTACGCGGGAGCACGTTAGAGGGGCACAGGCCCCGACCGCAACCGGAAGCGGTTTGTTCCGGCAATATGAGGCCCCGCTGCGCAATAGGGCGGGCGGGTCATAAGGAAATATTATGTTTGATGTGAAAAAAGTATCGATCGAGTGGGGCGGCCAGACGCTGACTCTCGAAACGGGCAAGGTTGCCCGCCAAGCCGACGGGGCCGTGCTGGCCAGCCTTGGCGAAACGGTCGTTTTGTGCGCGGTGACCGCTGCCAAATCGGTCAAGGACGGACAGGATTTCTTCCCGCTCACCGTCCATTATCAGGAAAAATATTCGGCTGCCGGTCGTATTCCGGGCGGCTTCTTCAAGCGCGAACGCGGCGCGACCGAAAAGGAAACCTTGGTTTCCCGTTTGATCGACCGTCCGATCCGTCCGCTGTTCCCCGAAGGTTTCTATAATGAAATCAACGCCATTGCTCAGGTGCTGAGCTATGATGGCGAAAATGAACCCGACATTTTGGCGATGATAGCCGCATCGGCTGCGCTCACCATTTCGGGCGTTCCGTTCATGGGTCCGATTGGGGCCGCGCGCGTCGGCTATATTGACGGCGAATATATTTTGAACCCGACCGACGAACAGGTTGCGGAAGGCGATCTCGACCTTGTGGTTGCGGCTACCTATGACGCGGTGATGATGGTGGAATCGGAAGCCAACGAGCTTTCGGAAGAAATCATGCTCGGCGCCGTGCTGTTCGCGCATGACGCTTGCCGCGAAGTCGTCAAGGCGATCATCGAGCTTGCCGAACAAGCTGCCAAGGATCCGTGGGAAATGGCCGCGTCGGACGATAATGCCGCGCTTAAAGCCAAGCTCAAGGACCTCATCGGTGCCGATATTGCCGCAGCCTATAAGCTCACCAGCAAATCGGACCGTTCGGATGCCCTGAACGCAGCGCGCGACAAGGCGAAGGACATGTTCGTCGCTGACGAACTTAACCCGCAACAGGTCATGGCTGGCATCAAGCTTACCAAGAAGCTGGAAGCTGACATTGTGCGCGGCGCGATCCTTAAGGATGGCACCCGCATTGATGGTCGCACGACCACGCAAATCCGTCCGATTGTGGCCGAAACCCACTTCCTGCCCCGCGCGCATGGTTCGGCGCTGTTCACCCGTGGTGAAACGCAAACCATCGCCACCTGTACCCTTGGCACCAAGGATGCAGAGCAGATGATCGACGGCCTCAACGGCCTTAGCTATCAGAATTTCATGCTGCACTATAACTTCCCGCCTTATTCGGTCGGTGAAGTCGGCCGCTTCGGTGCGCCGGGCCGCCGCGAAGTCGGTCATGGCAAGCTTGCATGGCGTGCGCTGCACCCTGTGCTGCCCTCGAAGGAAGAATTTCCTTACACCATCCGCCTGACCAGCGACATTACCGAATCCAACGGTTCGTCGTCGATGGCGTCGGTGTGCGGTGGCTCGCTTGCCATGATGGACGCAGGCGTTCCGGTGAAGCGTCCGGTTTCTGGCATCGCTATGGGCCTCATCCTCGAAGGCAAGGATTATGCAATCCTGTCCGACATTCTGGGCGATGAAGACCATCTTGGCGATATGGATTTCAAGGTGGCTGGCACCTCCGAAGGCATCACCACCATGCAGATGGACATCAAGATTGCCGGTATCACCAAGGAAATCTTTGAAGCCGCTCTGACCCAAGCCAAGGAAGGCCGCGCGCATATCCTCGGTGAAATGGCGAAGGCGCTCAATGAAACCCGCAGCGAATTGTCGGCGCACGCACCGCGCATCGAAACCATGTCGATCCCCAAGGAAAAAATCCGTGACGTGATCGGTACGGGCGGTAAGGTGATCCGCGAGATCGTCGCCACCACCGGCGCGAAGGTCGATATTGACGATGAAGGCGTGATCAAAATCTCGTCGAGCGATCTTGACCAGATTGAAGCCGCAAAGAACTGGATCCTCGGCATTGTCGAAGAACCTGAAGTTGGCAAAATCTATAACGGCAAGGTCGTCAACATTGTTGATTTCGGCGCATTCGTAAACTTCATGGGCGGCAAGGACGGTCTCGTCCACGTCAGCGAAATGAAGAATGAGCGCGTTGAAAAGCCGACCGACGTTGTTGCTGAAGGTCAGGAAGTGAAGGTCAAAGTTCTCGAAATCGACAATCGTGGCAAGGTGCGCCTCTCCATGCGCGTTGTTGATCAGGAAACCGGTGAAGAGCTGGAAGACACCCGTCCGCCCAAGGAACCCCGTGAAGATCGTGGCCCGCGCGGTGATCGCGGCGACCGTGGCCCGCGTCGTGACGGTGGCCGTGGCGGCGACCGTGGACGCGGTGGCCGTGGTGGCGACCGTGGTGATCGTGGCCCCCGCCGTGAACGCTCGGACGATCATGGTCCCGAAGATCAGGGTCATGTGCCGGACTTTCTGAAGGACTAATCCGGTCCTCATAAAAGCGTAAAAAGGCTCCGCTTTCAAAAGCGGGGCCTTTTTTATTGCCTGAATCCCGTGCGTTACACGGCGCGCAGTTTTGATAAGGTCCGGACAAGATATTCTTCGCTGCATCGCAGCACAGGCCTGATTATCTATCGCAAAGATAGAAATAAGAGCAGTCCGCATTTTAGTCCGGGCTGCCCCAGGGACTAAGAAGGATAAGAATATGACCGGTTTCCGCACCCAATTGCTGCTGTCCGCCGCCTTGTTCGCGCTTGTGCCGGCGCAGGCTTTTGCGCAAGACAGTGCGCAATCCGAACCTGCCGCCGCCGCGAGCGTTGACGATAATGGCAATGAGATCATCGTCACCGGCACCCGCGCTGCGGGGCGGACCAAGCTGGATTCGGCTGCCCCCGTCGATGTGCTGTCGGCGGATTCGCTGAAGCGCCAAGGCACGAGCGAACTTGCCGCCTCGCTCTCCAGTGTTGCCCCTTCGGTCGTTTTTCCGCGCTCCTCGGCGGTGGACGGGACGGACTCGATCCGTCCCGCCACTTTGCGCGGCCTGTCGCCGGACCAGACGCTGGTGCTGATTAACGGCACGCGCACCCACCCTTCGGCGCTCCTCAACATTAACGGGTCGGTCGGACGCGGCGCTGCGGCGGTCGATCTCAACACCATCCCGACCGTGGCGCTCGACCGGGTCGAAGTGCTGCGCGACGGCGCATCGGCGCAATATGGGTCGGATGCGATTGCGGGCGTGATCAATTTGCGCCTCAAGCAAGCGAGCAGCGGCGGCGGCGTGACCGCCAGCTATGGCCAATATGTCACCGATGTCGAGGCCGCCCGCTCGTCGCGCAAGGAACGCGACGGCGAAGCGTTTCAGGTCGCCGCATGGCAGGGTTTCAAACTGGGCGCAGAGGGCTTCCTCACTTTGAGCGGCGAATATGTGGACCGTAACCCCACCAGCCGCGGTGACATCGACCCGCGCACCTTGCCTGCCAGCCCCGCCGTCTTGCGTTCGCGCTTCGGCGATCCTGACGTCAAGCAATATACCGGCTATTATAATGCCGCTCTCCCGCTGGGGGATAATATCGAATTTTACAGCTTTGGCGGCTACCAGCATCGCAAGAGCGTCAGCGCCGCTTTCCCGCGCGTGCCGGGCAATGCCAATAATGTGCTCAGCATCTACCCCGACGGCTTCCTGCCGCTCATCAATGTGAAGTCGAACAATTATAATATCGCAGCGGGCCTGCGCGGCGAAAGCGATGGTTGGGACATTGATTTCACGCTTGCTTATGGCCGCAACGCGCTCGATTTCCGCACGACCAATTCGATCAACTCGACCTATGGCGCCAATTCGCCGACCAGCTTTGATGATGGCGGGCTTGTCTATGACCAATGGGTAGGGGGCGTGGATTTCACCAAGCAATATCCGCTGGGTGATGGCAATCTCAACGTCGCAATGGGTTGGGAATTCCGTCAGGAAGGCTATAAGATTATTGCGGGCGAGGACGCATCGCATGACCGTGGCCCGTTGGGCGACGATTCTTCGCTGGGCAGCGGCGCGCAAGGCTTCCCTGGCTTCCGCCCGTCCAACGCGATTGAAAAGAACCGCCAGAATGTCGCGGCCTATCTCGATCTCGAAGCGCGGCTTGCTGAAAGCTTCACCATCGGTGCGGCGGTGCGCGGCGAACATTATTCGGACTTTGGCGCGATTGCGACCGGCAAGATTTCGGCGCGCTATGATATTGCGCCCTGGCTTGCGCTGCGCGGGACGGCCTCGACCGGCTTCCGTGCGCCCTCGCTCCAGCAGCAATATTTCACCTCGACCGCATCGGTCTTTGTTGCGCCGGACATCGTTGAAACCGGCACCTTCCCGTCGGTCAGCGCGATTGCGGTAGCGCTTGGCGGCTTGCCGCTGGAGCCGGAAAAATCGACCAACCTGTCGGTCGGCACGGTCATCCGCACCGGCGGCTTCAGCCTTACGGTTGATGCCTACCAGATTAAGCTGCGCGACCAGCTTGGCTTGTCGGAAAATATCGCGGCAGGCTTCAGCGAACAGGTGCGTGACATTCTAGCGCCCTATGGTGTGTCGGCGGCGCGCTTCTTCCTGAACGGGATCAAGACCAAGACGCGCGGCATTGATGTGGTCGCCAATTACAAGCTGCGCACCGATAGCGTCGGCACGTTCGATCTTACCGCTGCGGCGAATTTTAACGATATCAAGGTGCAGGAAGTGCCGACATCGACGGCGGTTAATCTTGATCCGGTCCCGACCCTGTTCACCCGCCAGCGCATCGTGAGCATCGAAGAAGGCACGCCGCGCACCAAGATTGTCGGGACAATCGACTGGACGCTCGGCGGCTTTGGCCTCACCGCGCGCGCATCGCATTATGGCAATGTGACCCAGCCGTCGAACAATCCGGCGGACGATATTTTCACCGGACGCAAGACGATTTTCGATCTTGAAGGCCGTTATCAGGTGACGGACAATGTCGGCTTGGCGCTGGGGGCGAACAATCTGTTCGACACCTATCCCGACAAGGTGCCCTTGCGGTTGAATTCCAGCGGCGTGGTGGCCTTCCCTTATTATTCGCCGTTCGGCTTTAACGGCCGTTATCTTTACGGCCGGGTGAATGTGACCTGGTAAGAAAAAGGAGGGGCGGACCGGTTTTTCAAGCTGAAAGCTTGGGTCCGCCCCCAGTTATGCACGCGTTAAAATGTGACAAGGGCAGGGATGTCGCCCCCTGAAACCGCGTGCGCTCGGGTCTGGTGAAAAGGGTTAGAGCGGGGTGCCAGTCCTTATTGATATTAAGAATGAGTTGCATTTGCGCTTGAAGGGGCGGAACGTCAAGGGGGCATCGGGCAGAAATTTACGGCTGCTTGATTTTTTGGCGGGAAAACGTGCCGAGGCCGGGAATAGGGCTGCGCCCATATGGGTAAGTTATGCCCCATGCGCGGGCCGCTCCCACGTCTATGCGCGGGGCATGGGGCCTGACACGATCTAATCCGCAGGCATTGGGCAGGCACGACGCTGGCGACCGGCCTATGGCCCGCAGCAAAGCCGCCAACACGCGCTTCGATTTCTCCCCTCTTTTCATCACCCATTTGCGCGATAAGATGGGGCGCATGACCAGAATCATCTTTGCATCGCTCATAGCATTGGCGCTCGCCCCCTTGTCGGCGACGCCCGCGCTCGCCCAGAAAAAGGCCGCCCCGCGCGCCAAGGCAGCGGCCAGCAAAACCCCCGAACCGGCCATTGCGGCTTCCTGCCCGCTTCCCGGCGGAGAGGTTTTGGTCACAATGCTGACCTCGCTTGGGCCGGTCGAGATTGCGCTCGACGAGAAGCGCGCGCCTGTGACGGCGGGCAACTTCCTGGCCTATGTCGACCAGAAGCGGATGGATGGCGCGACCTTTTACCGGGTGATGAAAACCGGTGATCCGGCGAAAAATGAAGGCGTGGTGCAAGGCGGACAGCGCATAGCGGGCAAGCCTTTGCCGCCAATTGCGCATGAGCCGACCAGCGTCACGGGCCTGCGTAATGTTCAAGGTGCGATTTCAATGGCGCGCGGAGCTCCGGGCAGTGCGACCAGCGATTTCTTCATCATGATGAACGATATTCCGGCCTTTGACGCCGATCCGTCGAAGCCCGGCGATAATCTGGGCTATGCCGCCTTTGGCCATATCGCCAAGGGGATGGCGCTTATCCGGCAGATTTACGGCCTCCCCATCGATCCGGCCAAAGGTCCGATGACGGGGCAGATGCTCGCCGATCCGGTCACCATCACCGCTGCGCGCCGCACGCCGCTGCGCAAAGCCGATGATCCGGCCTGCGCCGCGCCCGTTCCCGCACCCGCCGCAGCTCCCGTTCCTGCCACAACCCCTGCGCCGGTCCAATGAAGGCAAGCCTGTGCTGCAAATATAGTGGTCTTGTGTGTATGACTTCATATTCATTCGGATTGCGTTCAGGCACGGCTATTGTATAGGTGCGCTCCATGACCCAGAAATCCCGTCTCCGGAAAAACCAATTCCGCTCACTCGCGCTGGTCGCGCTTACCATAGTTGCCATTCCGGCTTTGTCGGCGTGCGCGTCGCTGGGCGGCGGAGGCGGCGGGAAGCCCGGCGATACCAATTATGTCGCGCGCGATGTGAACACGCTTTATGCCGCCGCCAAGGACCGGATGGACCGCGGGCGCTATAAAGAATCGGCGGCCTTGTTCGATGAAGTCGAGCGCCAGCACCCTTATTCGCCCTGGGCCCGTCGCGCGCAGCTTATGAGCGCATTCAGCTATTATCTGGCGAATATGCACAATGAATCGATCGGGTCGGCGCAGCGTTTTCTGGCAATCCACCCCGGTAACAAGGACGCGCCTTACGCTTATTATCTCATCGCGCTGAACTATTATGAGCAGATGAGCGATGTCACCCGCGACCAGAAAATCACCCAATCGGCGCTGCAATCCTTGGGCGAAGTCGCGCGCCGTTATCCGAACACCGATTATGCGGCGGACGCCAAGCTTAAAATGGATCTGGTCAACGACCATCTTGCGGGCAAGGAAATGGAAATCGGCCGTTTTTACGAACGCAGCGGCAAATGGCTCGCAGCCTCGATGCGTTTTCGCGAAGTGGTTGATAAATACCAGACTACCAGCCACGCGCCCGAAGCGCTGTTCCGTCTCACTGAAACCTATCTGGCCTTGGGTGTGCCGCAGGAAGCGCAGAAATCTGCCGCTGTGCTGGGGCGCAACTATCCCGGCTCTAAATGGTATGACCGCGCCTATCAGCTCATGCAGAAACATGCGCCTGCGCAAGCCGCCGCGCCTGCCAGCGGAGCTGCCACAACCGGGGCGTAAGCCTTTTGCGGCTGGAGCGGCGCGATGCTGACGGCACTTTCCATTCGTGATGTGGTGCTGATCGAGGCGCTGGACCTTGATTTTCTGGAAGGGCTGGGCGTCCTCACCGGCGAAACCGGTGCGGGCAAGTCGATCCTGCTCGATTCGTTGGGGCTGGCGCTGGGCGACCGCGCCGATAGCGGTTTGGTGCGCCAAGGGGCCGAGCGCGCGCTGGTCACGGCGAGTTTCGATGCGCCGCCCGTCGGCCACCCGCTTTATGCGCTGCTCGACGATCAGGGGCTGGAGGTCGAGCCGGGCGAACCGCTCATCATCCGGCGGCAGGTCAAGGCCGATGGCGGCAGCCGCGCGTTTATCAACGACCAGCCCGCCTCTGCCGCATTGCTCCGCGAAGTGGGCGGCTTCCTTGTGGAAATCCACGGCCAGCATGATGATCGCGGGTTGATCAATCCCAAAGGCCATCGCCTCCTGCTCGACAGTTTCGGCGCGCTCGATGTCGGCGAGGTGGCGAACCATTACCGCGTCTGGGTCAAGGCCGAAGCCGCGCTTGCCGAAGCGCGCGCGCGGGTGGAATCCGATGCACGTGACCGCGAATGGCTCGACCATAGTATCGCGGAAATCGAAAAATTCGCGCCCGAAGCGGATGAGGAAGCCGAACTGGCCGGCGCGCGCGCGGATATGCAAAAAGGGGAGAAGCTCACCGAAGAACTCGGCGCGCTCGACCAGCTTTTGCAAGGGTCGGACGGAGCGATGGCGCAGCTTCGCCAGGCCGCGCGGCGGCTCGACCGGATTGGTGGCGAGCATGACTATCTGGGGCAGGCGCTGGAAGCGTTTGACCGCGCGCTGATCGAGGCCAGCGAGGGCGAGGATTTGCTCGCCAAGGCCGCCGATGCCTTGCGTTATGACCCTGACACGCTCGACCGTATCGAAACGCGCCTGTTCGACCTGCGCGCGCTGGCCCGCAAGCATCAGGTGCAGCCCGATGCGCTGGCCAGTTTACTGAGCGACCTGCAGACCCGCCGCGATGCACTGGACGCGGGCGAGGAAGGCTTGGCCAAGCTGGCGGGCGAGGCCAAAACGGCGCGCGCAGCTTATGAAGCGGCGGCGCAGGCGCTCCACCATGCGCGGGTGGCCGCCGCCATCCGGCTTGATGCAGCGGTTGCCGCCGAACTTGCGCCGCTCAAGCTGGAAGCCGCCAAATTCCGCACCGCGGTCGATAGCCTCCCCGACGACCAATGGGGCGCATCCGGCATGGACCGTGTGGCGTTCGAAATCGCCACCAACCCCGGCGCGCCCTTTGCGCCCTTGATGAAGATTGCGAGCGGCGGCGAATTGTCGCGCTTCATCCTCGCCTTGAAAGTCGCGCTCGCCCAGAAGGGCGGGGCGGACACGATGATCTTTGACGAAATCGACCGCGGCGTCGGCGGCGCGGTGGCGTCGGCCATCGGCGAACGGCTTGCGCGTCTTTCCAAGGGTAAGCAGCTTTTGGTCGTAACCCACAGCCCGCAAGTGGCCGCGCGCGGCGACCATCATCTGCTCATCGCCAAAGCATCGGACGGCACGGTCGCCCGCACCGGCGTCCGCCCGCTCGACACCGCAGAACGCCGCGAAGAAATTGCGCGGATGCTATCGGGCGCAGAAATCACCGACGAAGCCCGCGCGCAGGCGACACGATTGCTGGAGAGATTATGACGCCCGATAGCGGCCAACCCGCCGAAAAATCGCGCCTGCCTTATATTATCGCGGGCATATTCTATCTGCTGCTGGTGCCGCTCCTGTTATTCATCTCATTCCTCACCGTCCTCATGTGCGTGTCGGATAAATGTGTGCGCGACAATCTCAATTTCCCCTTTCTGGGGAGTTTGGTGGCCGCCGCTATCGCGTTGCTGATTGCCATTTTTGCTTTTATCTGGCGCAAATATAAGCCGCGATGGTTTAGCTGGTTGATGATTTTATTCCCCTTTCTCTACCTCGCATTTTATATTGCAGGGCTGCGCGCTTCCAATTTGCTATGATGCGCGGCTAAGGCGGCACGGCTTGCAACACCGCTTTCATGGGCGCAGGCTGGAACAAGAATTTTTTTCGAGGACAAATGACCCAGATTTCCGAAGCCGATGCTGCCAATGAATTGATGCGCTTGGCCAAGGAGATAGCGCGGCATAACCGGCTCTATCATGCCAAGGATGCGCCCGAAATTTCCGACGCGGATTATGACGCGCTGGTGCGGCGCAATAATGCGCTGGAAGAAGAGTTCCCGCACCTTATCCGCGCCGATAGTCCGAACAAGGCGGTGGGCGCAGCGGTCGCCGATTCCCCGCTTAAAAAAGTCCCCCACGCCAAGCGGATGATGAGCCTCGACAATGCGTTCAGCGCCGAGGAGGTCGCGGAATTTGTCGCGCGGGTGCGCCGCTTTTTGAACCTGCCCGAAGGGACAGAGGTTGCGCTCACCGCCGAGGACAAGATTGATGGGCTGTCCTGTTCGCTGCGTTATGAAAAAGGCGTGCTGGTGCAGGCCGCGACGCGCGGCGATGGCACAACGGGCGAAGATGTGACTGCCAATGTGCGAACGATAGCGGATATTCCGGAGCGGTTGGGCGACATGAAAACTCCCCTCCCCTTTAGGGGAGGGGCTAGGGGTGGGGGCTGTCAACCAGACGCGGCTTTTGCGGACAACCCCCACCCCAACCCCTCCCCTGAAGGGGAGGGGCTATTTGATTTTATGAGTGACGAGACAGACCCACCCCCGACCCCTCCCGCAGGCGGGAGGGGAAATTATGGCTCCGTCCCCATCCCCGACATTTTCGAAATTCGCGGCGAAATCTATATGGCCAAAGCCGATTTTGAAGCATTGAACGCGCGTTTGCTTGCCGATGCCGCCGATCCTGAAAAAGCGCGCCAGTTTGCCAATCCGCGCAACGCGGCGGCGGGATCGCTGCGGCAAAAGGATGCGTCCGTTACCGCATCGCGCCCGCTGCGTTTTCTTGCGCATGGTTGGGGCGAGGTGAGCGACCTTCCCGCCGACACACAATGGGGCGTGATGCAGGCGATTGCGGGGTGGGGTGTGCCGGTCTCGCCCTTGCTCGCGCGGGTCGAAAATAGCGACGCGGCGCTCGCCCATTATCGCGAGATTGAACAGCAGCGCGCCGACTTGCCTTATGATATTGACGGCGTCGTCTATAAGGTTGACCGGCTCGATTGGCAGCAACGGCTGGGCTTTGTCGCCAAAGCGCCGCGCTGGGCGATTGCGCATAAATTTCCGGCAGAACAAGCCGAAACCACGCTTGAAGCTATCGACATACAGGTCGGGCGCACCGGCAAATTAACCCCGGTCGGGCGGTTGAAGCCGGTCACGGTCGGCGGCGTGGTCGTCTCCAATGTGACGCTCCACAATCGCGACGAAATTGCGCGGCTCGGCGTGCGGCCCGGCGACCGGGTACAGATCCAGCGCGCGGGCGATGTGATCCCGCAAATCGTCGCCAATTTGACCCGTGACGAAGCGCGCGCGCCCTATCTCTTCCCCACCGAATGTCCGATGTGCGGTTCCGATGCGGTGGCCGAAGAGGGCGAGGTCGATGTGCGCTGCACTGGTGGCCTCATCTGCCCCGCCCAGCGCGTCGAACGGCTCAAACATTTTGTCAGCCGCGCCGCGCTCGATATTGAAGGCTTGGGCGAAAAGAGCATTGTCGAATTTTATGATCTGGGCTGGCTCCACACTCCCGCCGATATTTTCCGTTTGCATACGCACCGCGCGGAGCTGGTCGGGCGCGAAGGCTGGAAGGATAAATCGGTCGATAACCTGCTCGCCGCGATTGAAGCCAAACGCGCGCCCGATGCTGCACGGCTACTGTTTGGGCTGGGTATTCGCCATATCGGGGTAGTGACGGCGCGCGAACTGTTGAAGACGCTGGTCACATTGTCGACGCTGCGGAAAGCAGTTGAGCAAATGAATGAAATGTATCGGGTGGAAGGCGGAGCACGAATTGCCGCGCCGACCAACTATTTCGCAATCGACGGCGTTGGCACCGCAGTGAATGAAGCATTGCGCGACTTCTTTCATGAAGAACATAATATCGAGGTCTGGGACGACCTTTTGAGCGAAGTCCATCCGCCTGCGTTCGTATCGACCGCGCGCGAAACCGAATGGACCGGCAAGACCATCGTCTTCACCGGCAAGCTCGAAACCATGAGCCGCGACGAAGCCAAGGCGCAGGCCGAAAGCCTGGGCGCAAAAGCCGCCGGTTCGGTGAGCGCCAAGACCGACCTTGTGGTGGCAGGGCCGGGGGCCGGATCGAAACTGAAAGACGCGCAAAAACATGGCGTGCGCGTGATCGACGAAGCCGAATGGGCGGAGATTTTGGCAAAGAGCTAGATGAGAACAAGCAAGAGGGGGAGTGTATGCGTAACGAAGAATTCAATAATATTGTAGGTGGCGAGCGGATCGCATCTCGGCAAATCGATGAGCTTATAGGATTATGTCGAGGGCTTGCGGCCGATGGGCAAATCAATCAATTGGAGGCAGAGTTTCTTCAAAAATGGCTTGCTGCGAATGAAGTTATCTGCGGACATCCTGTGATGCAGACTCTATATTGCCGTGTGTCAGAGGTGCTCAAGGATGGTCATCTTGACGGTGAAGAGGCTAAAGATTTGCTTTCGGTCATGGATCAATTGTCGAGTAGAGATTTTGAGCATGGAGAAATATTGAAATCTTCGGATCTTCCATTATGCGACCCTCTTCCAGATTTAATTTTCGACAACAAACAATATTGTTTTACCGGCACATTCAATTTCCCGTTTATCCCCTTGACGCAGGTATAGCATTATGCCATTAAGATGGCATGACGAAGAAAAGCTCCTCTGCCAGCCCTGAATTTTCGGTCCGCGAGTTTTTCCAGCGCTTCCCAGATGATGACGCCTGCCTTGCCCATATTATGCAAGTGCGGTTTGGCGGCACGCGCTTTGATTGTCCAAAGTGCGGCACGGTTGACGTCACGTTTCACAAACTGAAAGAGCGCCGCACTTATTCGTGCGCTGCGTGCGGCCATCATATCAACCCCACCGCTGGCACCATCCTGCATGACACGCGCACGCCGCTGGTAAGCTGGTTTTATGCGATCTACCTGTTCTGCACCACGCGCCATGGCGTGAGCGGTAAGGAACTGCAACGCCAGCTTGGCGTGACGTATAAGACGGCCTATCGCATCGGCCAGCAAATCCGCGATCTCACTATGAAGGCGCAAGGCTTTGACGCACTTCTGGCTGGCCATGTCGAACTGGACGAAGCCTATGTTGGCGGTCGCCGTTCTGGCGGCAAGCGCGGGCGTGGCGCGCCGGGCAAGACGATTGTCATGGGCCTTGCAGAGCGCGGCGGCAACATGAAGGCGGTTGTCATCCCCAACGTCAAGAAAGACACGCTGCGTGACGTGGTTCTGGAAAACGTAGAGGCCGGTTCAGTCGTCTCGACCGATGAGCTCTACAGCTACAATTTACTCACCGGCGATGGCTATCAGCATGGTGTTGTGAAGCATGGTCGCAAGGAATATGCGCACTATGACTATCGCAGCGGTGAGACGTTCCACGTAAATACCGTGGAAGGCTTCTGGCGGCTGTTCAAGGCGTCGGTGCGGTCAACCCATGTCCAGATCAGCGCCAAGCACATGCAGCGCTATCTGTCGGAGTTCACTTTCCGCGCGAACCACCGCGCGCGGGTGAACGGGATGTTTGATCTTCTGGTTGGGGCGCTGTGACACGGCCTAACATTGCATCGAATTGAGCGCGATCAGCGGGGCCAACGCCTTCAGCTTCGGCTTGCATGACAAAATCAGAGAGACGCCCGCTAGCGAGCGCATCCGATAAGGATAATCGAGCGGGCGTCTCCATCTTATGCCGCCTCTTCGTCGTTATCAAAGCGCAATTCACGGGGAACAACCGCCAGCAAGTCGTCGTTTTCGTCAATGCGTAGCATACGCATATCCTTCACGACTTCCCAGAACCAGGGAAACTTGCGGTGTATCTCCAGAACTGCCTTAAAACAGTGAGAGGCTTGTGTAGCCGGGGTTCCAAAGAACACGGACCCCTGCTGGCGGTTGAAGCCGTGCTGCGATAGGACGCGGGCAATCTTATCCCACGCACCATGTCGCAAAGCCGCTTCCGCGTTTAGGTCGTATGCGATGGCATACACTCTGGAATTTGTCCTAACGTAGTCTGTCCGGCCTTTCGGCGGGAACTGTTTAACGGACATAAGAAGGCCTCTCGGAAAACGTGAAACGCATCTTCCGACTAGACTATCTTGTCGATATTTGCTAGTCGAGATGCGCCGGAAGGGATTTCCAACCGGCGCAGCGCTCGACTTATTTAGGTAAGACGGCCTGCCACATAGGGTTACTCTCTTTCTAGCCGATGAGCTTATCTAGAGATTGAGAACTTGGAGAAGCGGGCGCGGCAACGCCCCATCCTCCGGCTTCTGAAGCGCTGGCGGCTTTTGCCTCCGGCGCTTCGTTCTTTTGGCTTTCGGCCATCGGTTGTCCAATGCCATCATCGCCAAATTCTCTAAGCGGCTCTCGCCAATAACCGCGCTGATCGCGACGGACGACGTATTGCCCGTCTGGCAGGTCGTAATGCTTATCGGCCATACGCCATATCGTCGTGCGGAACGTTTCGAGCGCTATTTCCTCTCCGCCTGCTGCGGAATACATCTTATGAGCGTCACTGGGTGAAACAGGGCTTTCATGCCCAATCGACAAAATCAATGCTATGAGAATCTGTCGATCTAGCGTTGTAGAAGCGCTCGACTGCGCTGTAGGCGACGTATCCACACCTGCGATTCCCTGCATAACACGCAAGGCAATATCGAGATCATTCAATTCGTTTTTGGCAGATTTCAGCGACTTTTCAAGCCGGGCAACCTTGGCTTCTGCTTTTTGCTGGCGCTCTTGAAGTGCTGTTATAGCGTCTATCATGAACTCTGTAATGGCATAACAACGCGAATAACACAATCCGCGCCATAACAAATTTCACAATTCCGCTAGGCATACAGCGACATACAGCATCGTTTCACCGCATATAAAGAAACCGTTATGTTGCAAACGATAGGCGACTTACATGCGTCAAGGGGATAAACGGGTTCAATTTTGGTAGAAGAAATATATGCGAAGAGGCGGTTGTCAAAAAAGGTGCAATATGTGGGAGTCTTACCAAGAAAACGCAAGTATTAGTGATCGGCGTTTACGCAACAGAGTCTTGGAAACACTCTAGTTTTGGCAATAAGATCATAAAAGCGTGCGAAATGCGAGATTCTGGGGTTCCGATCTCTATAGTCTCCGAAAACCATTGGATTAAATATTTGTAGGCCACGCAGAGCTTTAGTGTAATGATGTGAACGTTGCGGGGCATAATGGTCAAAAAACGCGGATTCCTTGAAAAGCTTGAAGCCGATTTGCAATCGCCGATCGAGGTGCGTGGCTTTGGCAGCGGATGGTTTTCCGGCTTTTTCGGGCTATTGCTCGCGCTGGCCGGATTGTTCATGGTGATCGCGCTGCGCTTTCCGGACTGGTTTGCAACGCCGGAGTTGAAAACGCTCAAAGACTGGACCGGTTTTCGTGCGGCTGTCCATATTACCTTGCTCGCCTCATACGCGCTCGCTTTATTGAGCCTGCTCCTTCGCCCGCGCAAATCCTTGGGGTTTAGCGCGCTGGTCATCGGTATATCCGCGGCCTTGCTCGGCGGGGCCAATGTCCAGCCGCAGGAGACGCGCGATTGGGGCATTTTCTTCGGCCTCGATTTCTTTGTCGTCAACCTGATCGCAACCGGCCTGATGTTCGCGCCGCTCGAACGCTTTGTGCCGCATCGCGCCAAACAACGCCTGTTCCGCATCGAATGGCGCGAGGATTTATTCTATTATCTGGTGAGTTCGATGATGGTGCAGGCGCTCACTTTTCTTGCGCTCGCGCCGTCCAAATTTGTCAACGCACATACCAATAGCTGGGACATGTTCCGCGACAATGTGGCAAGCCTGCCGTGGGCTGTGCAATTTGTCATCGTGCTGTTCCTCACCGATTTTGTGCAATATTGGTTCCACCGCACTTTCCATCGTTACCCGTTTCTGTGGGGTTTTCACGCGGTGCATCATAGCGCCAAGGCGATGGACTGGCTGGCGGGGTCACGGATGCACTTTATCGAGATCATCCTGCTGCGCGGGATTACCTCGCTACCGATGATGGTGCTGGGATTCGCGCCGTCGGTGCTGCAAGCCTATATCGCTTTTGTTTACGTCTATTCCTCGCTGCTCCATGCCAATGTGCGCGGCGATTTTAACTGGCTCGGCCACTGGATTGCGACACCGCGTTTCCACCATTGGCATCACGGGCTGGAGCGCGAAGCGTTTGACGTGAATTTCGCTATCCACTTCCCGATTATCGACAAGATGTTCGGGACATTCCATTTTCCGGAATCTCGCTGGCCCAAAGATTATGGCGTGCCCGAACAAGTACCCAAAGGCTATGCCGCGCAATTCGTCTATCCGTTTGTCAGGAAGCAGCCCGATTATGGCACCGACGCGGAGGCTTCCGCCGATTGATCGCGCCAGCGCATCACCCCGCCTTGGAACGGTGTCCATTGCCCCGTTCTAATCCCGGCCTGCTTCAACAATTTGTTGGTCCACACATTGCAGGTTTCAAACATATGGTAACGGCCCTTGGCTTCATAAAAGCTCTCGGTGGGCGTGTTGCCTGGGATGGGCTGGACGGACCCGTCCGCATTATAGGCAAATTTGTTGCGGATCAGGCGGACGGTGAGCTGATATTGTTCCGGTGTCACCATGATCCGTCGCACATCCGCCGACGGGATGGGCGGCAAGGATTGGTCAACGTGCATTGCGCTTGGGGCAGGGGTGAACAAGGCGCGCAGCACAATCGGCGCGGTTGCATCGTTTAGCGTCGGCACGTTCCGGTAAAATTCCTTATTGCCCCAGCCAAAACGGTAATGGGTCGCGTCCGCATAAGGCACCGCAAAATGTTCGGGCCGGATGATGTCGCGCCAGTCATTTCCGCCACCTTCTATCGGCAACACCAAACCGGCATGGAGGCCGTTGGTTTCGACATAGATAGGGATGCCTTCTACGGGTTCGCGCCAATCGGGGTTGGCGGGGAGAAAGGCTCCGGCTAAGACGCTGGCAAAATAACCCAGCGCAAAGCCTGCAAAACCGATCAGAAAGGCCTTGATCGGCAGGAATAGCGCGCGGGTCAGATTTGATTTCAAATGAAACCTTCTTATATGCTATAGAGCATGGCTATGGATCCTGAACCTACCGACCTTCATGTCTATGACAGCCCGCCGCCCGGTGCAAATGCCGATTGGACCATCCCGCAAGATTGGGAACGGTTCACGGCGGAAGAACATGGCGTGTGGGACACGCTGTTCGCGCGTCAGGCGGCGATGCTGCCGGGCCGCGCGTGCGATGCGTTCCTGCGCGGGATTGACGTATTGAAGCTGGAAAAGCCGGGCATCCCCGACTTTGCCGAACTCAATAAACGCTTGATGGCGGCGACGGGGTGGCAGGTTGTCGCGGTACCGGGACTGGTGCCGGACGATGTGTTTTTCGACCATCTCGCCAACCGCCGCTTTGTGTCGGGCAATTTCATCCGCCGCGCCGATCAGCTTGATTATCTGCAAGAACCCGATGTGTTCCACGATGTGTTCGGCCATTTGCCGATGCTCGCGGACCCTGTCTTTGCCGATTATATGGAAGCTTATGGCAAGGGCGGTTTGCGCTCCTTGGAATTCGGCTCGCTCAAAAAATTGGCGCGGCTTTACTGGTACACGGTCGAATTCGGGCTGATGCGCGAAAATGGCGCATTGCGCATTTATGGCGCGGGGATTGTGTCGAGCTATGGCGAAAGCATTTTCGCGCTTGATGATGATAGCCCCAACCGCATCGGTTTCGATCTGGAGCGCGTGATGCGCACCGAATATCGCATCGACGATTACCAGCAAAATTATTTCGTAATCGATTCGCTCGACGATTTACTGCACACCACGACAGACACGGATTTCGCGCCTTTATATGAGCGGCTGGAAAAGCTGCCCGACATCGCGATTGCCGAGATTGTGGACGGTGATGACGTGCTGACACGCGGAACGCAGGATTATGCGCTGGCAAAAGGCGGCGCGGCGAGCGCGGTTTAGTTATTGAATTTGTTTTTGCATAAGCTAATCAGTTTGAATGGATCACGAGCATCGCTTAGATCTGTCTCTCAGAACGCAGTTGATAGCTGCGGCAATAGTGGTTTTAATCGCGAGCGTGTTAAGCGTCTATGGGCTGTCATCTATAGCTCTGAGTAATTTTGGGTTTATACTGACATTCTTAGGTCTAGCAGTTTCATTGTTGGGTTTTCATTATACGATTCAGCAACTCCGAAAGACGGCATCCGCATCTGAGGCCGCCAATGATGCGGTGAGGCGATTGCAGCAAAATCTTAAAAATCTTGAAATTATGCGAGAGATTGAGGCTGCAACAAAATCTTCCCAAGAAACACAAAGCAATCTTCGACGTAAGCAATGGAAAAAATCAAGGGATAGCCTAGAGAGTGTACGAGATTGTTTAAACAAAATAAACGCAGCCAACCTAAAGTTGGAAGACGAATTAAAAGAAACCGTTAAAGACTATTGCGCTATTGTTGTTGGAATAAGTAGTGAAATTGATTCAGTTATCGATAAAAAAATAACGGCAAATTTTATAAATAGTATTGAAAATCTGATGAAGATGGACACATTTTTGCTCGAAATTCGAGATCGCGTGAAAGGCAAAATCGGTGAAATCTAACCCATTGCAAATTTCACAACTAGTGGACCGGCTGTATGTGCAGACGAAGAACGGAAAGCTCTCTTGGGAGCAACCTTCGGATCGAGATAGTTTTCAAACTCGCATGGGAGACTTTGTTGTTGGCCTTTCCGGGTGGCTTCCACGTGGGCATGGAATAGGGAGCTTAGCTTTTGGTTCAGGCAAGGCTACTCTCACAATCCGCAAGTTAAATGGGCAAATCATTGCAGAGGTCAGTGCTGGCAGCGAATTACACGGAGCCGTCAGAGACTTAGTGCAAGGTGCGGCTGTAGATGGTAAGGCCGAGAAAAAACTACTAGAACTGTACGCATTTCTATCTGATCGGGATAGTGATCTCGACGAATTAATTAAACTGATTGGATAATTACCAACTCCCGAAATCGCCCGGAGGCTGGCTTGTCCGCCCACTCGCGCGCACTGGTCGCCGCCAGCCTAGCTTGTGCCGCTTCACCAACCGCAAAGTCGGCCAATCGCCATTGGGGGCGCTTTCGGCCAAGCGGAAGCCTTGGCGGCGATAGGCGCGGGCGACGGCTTGTTGCTGGCGGTCCAGCAATCCGGCCAAAATCAACGTGCCGCCCGGTGCTGTTACTTCGGCGAGCGACGGCGCGAGTTCGATCAGCGGCCCGGCCAATATATTGGCGATCACCAGATCATAAGGCGCGCGGCGGCGGATCATTTCATGGTCGGTGCCGGACGCGACGCACAGCGCCACGCCGCCCGGCTGCTGCGTCATCGCAACGCCATTGATGCGCGCATTGTCACTGGTGACGTCGATGCTGACCGGGTCAATATCGGACGCGGTGGCATAGCTATGCGGCCATAAATGGAGCGCGGCAAAGGCCAGCAGGCCGGTGCCGGTGCCGATGTCGGCAATATGGCGGAAGCTTTCGCCGCGCGCCCTCATGCCGTCAAGCATTGCAAGGCAGCCAGCGGTGGTTTCATGCGTGCCCGTGCCGAACGCCAGCCCCGCATCAATGCGGATGGGGTGCGCGCCCGCAGGCACATCGCCCTTATTCTGGCCGGTGTGGACATAGAAGCGCCCCGCATGGACCGGTTCGATGCCGGATTGGCTCAATGTGACCCAATCTTCTTCGGCCATCTGTTCCAGCACCGGTTTTGCGTTGGCGGCGCTTGGAATTTCTTGCTGGATGAGCCCAATCACCAGCCCGTCCGGCTCTGCGTCAAAATAGGCATCCATGCGCCAGATATCGGCGTCCTCATCAACCTCGCTGGTGACGATCACCGGTTCGGGGTCGAGCAAGGATAAAGCGGGCACATCGCCCGAAATATATTCGGCCTCGGCGCGGTTACAGGGGAGGGTGAGTTTCCAGCTCATAGCGGCTTATCGCACATAGCTCGCGCCATTCACATCCAGCACTGCGCCGGTCATGGAGGCGGGGGCATGAAGCGCGCAGAAAGCAACAATTTCCGCGACCTCTTCGGGATCGGCGACGCGGCCCAGCGGAATATCGGCGAGCAATTTGTCGCCGCCGCGGCTTTCCAGATAGTCGTCGGCCATGCCGGTCATGGTGAAACCGGGGCAGATCGCAAAGGCATAGATATTGTCGCGCGCAAAGCCCCGCGCGATGGTCTTGGCCATCGCGACCATGCCCGCTTTGGAGGCGGCATAATGCCAATGTTCCGGACTATCCCCGCGATAGGCGGCGCGGCTCGCCATATTGATGATGCGCCCGCCGTCAAACTCTTGGAAATGGCGCACCGCCTCGCGGCATAAAAGCGCGGCGGCGGTGAGGTTGACGTCCATCGTATAATGCCAGTTTTCCAGCCATTCGACATCGCTCAGTTCGACCGGATTGGCTTCGAACACGCCCGCATTATTGATGAGGATATCAATGCGGCCATCAAGCTGGTCCAGCGCATCGGCCCAGATCAGGCCTGCGGTCGAAGGATTGGACAAATCCCCGCTCGCGCTGGAGGTGGATACCAGCCGCACCCTGTCTTCATTGCCCAGCCGCTCGGCAATCGCCGCGCCAATGCCCCGGCTCGCACCGGTCAGGAGGATGTGAAGAGGTTCGCTCGAAGGGTCGCTGTCCATCCGCTTTCCTTGCCGCGCCATTATGACGTTGGCAAGATGATATGGGGGGTGAGGGGGGTAAGGGGAGGGGCAAGAAGTTTCATCTTACCGTTCGCCCAGAGTAGCAGCGAAGCTGCGTATCGAAGGGCTTGGCTGAAACCGGTCCTTCGATATGGTGCAGCGCTTGGCAGCGCAGCCCCTACTCAGCAGCGAAGCTGCGTATCGAAGGGCTTGGCTGAAACCGGTCCTTCGATACGGTGCAGCGCTTGGCAGCGCAGCCCCTACTCAGGACGAACGGATCTTGTAAAGCTATTCCCGCGCGGCCGCCACACCCACCGGATAGCCGTTCCAATTCTTGATCGTGCGGATGGTGAAGCGGCTGTGCATTGCGGATACGCCGGGGAGGCGGGCGAGGCAGGTGCGGTGGATGCGGTCATAGTCGGCGACGCTGCTCGCCGCGACGCGCAGCAGATAATCGGACTGGCCGGACATTAAATGACATTCCAATATATCGTCAAAATCGCGCACAGCGTCTTCGAATGTGTCGAGTGCGCGCTGGCTTTGCGAGGTTAAGGTAATTTCGACAAATACGTCGAGGCCGAGGCCGAGCGCCTTGCCGTCGAGCAGCGCGCGGTAGCCGGTGATGATGCCCGCTTGTTCGAGCGCCTTGACGCGCCGGTGCGCGGCGGACGGCGACAGGCCGACCGACTCTCCGAGTTCGGCGACCGACATTTGGGCATTGTCTTGCAACAATTTCAGGAGAAGCCGGTCGAATTTGTCCATAAAATTGCTCCGATTGCCATTTTCACGCGATAATATCCCGAAATGCGCGGCGCGCAAGCTTGAAGAAAAGCAAGATTTTCCACATATTCTTTGCTAAAAATAGCGACGACGACGCTACGGAACCGGTAGCGCGACCATAGAAAATGACTGATAAAGCAACCACGCGTCGGGGCTGACGTTATGAGCCTTGTAACGGGCGAATATCCCGTGGCGCCTGAAAAGGATGAGGAGAGCGACAATGTTGATCGGCTGCCCCAAGGAAATTAAAAATCACGAATATCGCGTCGGGCTGACCCCCGAAAGCGCGCATGAGCTTGTATCGCACGGCCATGAAGTGCTGATCGAAACCGGCGCGGGCAACGGCATTGGCGCGACCGATGATTTGTATGAAAAAGCAGGTGCGCAGATTGTCAAAATCGCCAAGGAAATTTTCGAGCGCGCCGACATGATCGTCAAGGTCAAGGAACCGCAAGCGGTCGAACGCGCGATGCTGCGCGAAGGGCAGATCCTCTATACCTATCTCCACCTCGCCCCCGATCCGGAGCAGACCAAGGATCTTATCAAATCGAAAGCGGTGTGCATCGCTTATGAAACCGTGACTGGTCCCGGCGGGCAATTGCCGCTTTTAAAACCGATGAGTCAGGTTGCGGGTCGCATGTCGATACAGGCGGGCGCTACCGCATTGGAAAAGGCCAATGGCGGGCGCGGCGTGCTGCTCGGCGGGGTGCCGGGCGTGCTGCCGGGCAAGGTCGCGATCATCGGCGGCGGTGTGGTCGGGTTTAATGCCGCGCAGATGGCGACCGGATTGGGCGCAGACGTCACCATCCTCGACCGCAGCCCCGAAGTCTTGGAAAAGCTGGGGATGCACTTTGAAGAACGCGCCAAGACGCGCTTTTCCAATAAGGCCAATCTGGCCGAATGTGTGGCGGAAGCCGACCTTGTTATCGGCGCGGTACTGATCCCGGGGGCCGCCGCGCCCAAGCTTGTGACGCGCGATATGCTCAAGACTATGAAGCCGGGCGCAGTGCTGGTCGATGTTGCGATTGACCAAGGCGGCTGTTTTGAAACCAGTCACGCGACCACCCACGCCGATCCGACCTATATCGTCGATGGCATCGTCCATTATTGCGTCGCCAATATGCCGGGCGCGGTCGCGCGCACGTCCACCTATGCGCTCAACAATGTGACCCTGCCGCACGCGCTCAAAATCGCCGATCTCGGCTGGAAAGAGGCGCTGCGCCAAGACCCACACCTCGCCGAAGGGCTGAATGTGTGGGATGGCCATGTGACGTTCAAGGCGGTCGCCGAGGATTTGGGGCTGCCCTACACGCCGGTGGAAGAGGCGTTGAAATAAGGGGGTAAAAATCTCCCCCCCCGCGTGCGGGAGGGGTGGGGGGAGGGCCTGTCCTAAAGCGCGGCGTAAACCAAAGCCCTCCCCGACTACGACTAAGGATTTTCGCTAAAGCTCAAATTCCTAAGTCTTCGTTGCCCCTCCCGCAAGCGGGAGGGGAGAGTTGTCCCCAGTTCATCCTGCCGACAGGGCGGAACCTTTAGGCAGGGACGTAGATTTAAGACTTGAAGCCCGGACGCGGATTGGCCACGTTGGGCTGTTGGGTCGCAATTGTTCGTCGCTCAAGTTTTTCTTTACTCAAATTTTTCGTCCCCAAGGAGAGTTTACATTATGGCGAAGAAGCCAAGTCCTACCCCGCCCGACACGCCCGACAGTAAGGGCGCGGAAAATGAAGTGCTGCGTGAAGTGCGGCGGCAAAACGAGCTGGCTGCGGCAAAGGCGCGCAATGCCAAGCGTTCGCGCGGCGGCGCAGGCGGCGATCAGGGCGACAAAAAAGGGCTGGACTGGAAAGCGGCCGCAGGGCTTGGTATCGGTTCGGCGGCGCTGCTCGCGGCCTTGCTCTACTCCAAGAGCGACAAGAAATAGCAATTTTTCACGTCTGACAGCTTGCATGAAGCGTTTCACGCGCTAAACGGGCCCTGACCGCTATCGGGACAGGGCCTTAAATCACGAGTCCTGCCCGTGCAGACAGGGAACAGGAATCAAACATATGGCCAAGCCCGGCAGCCGTCCGATTTCACCGCATTTGTCCCATTATAAATGGGGCCCCGCGATGGCGTCTTCGATCATGCACCGCATAGCAGGCGATGGTCTTGCGATTGTCGGCACTTTATTGTTGCTGTGGTGGCTGGGCGCGCTCGCGACGGGCGAAGATGCTTATGCGCTGTTTCTGACCTGCATGGGAAGCTGGCCGGGCAAGGTCGTCCTCATCGGCCTCACATGGGCGGTCTTTTCGCACGCGACCACCGGTATCCGCCACTTGGTGCTGGATACGGGCGCGGGCTTCGAGCTTAAAGCCAACCGTATGTGGGCGACGGTCACGCTGATCCTGCCGGTCGTGCTGACCGCAGGCTTTTGGCTCTTCATTTTCAGCAAAGGACTGTAAGCATGGGCACCGGAACCGAACTGGGTCGCGTTCGCGGCCTCGGCAGCGCCAAGGCTGGCGCGCATCACTGGCTGGTCCAGCGCGTTACCGCTTTCGGCAATCTGGCGCTGGTGAGCTGGCTGCTCATTTCGCTGCTGCGTCTGCCGGTCTATGACTATAAAGCCTTGGCCGCATGGCTCGGCTCACCGCTTGTTGCGGTGCCGATGATGCTGATGATCGTGTCGATTTTCTGGCATATGCGTTTGGGGCTGCAAGTCCTCATCGAAGATTATTTCCACGGCGAAGCCTCGAAAATTTTCATGCTGATGCTGCTCAATTTCTACTGCGTCGCCGGAGCGGTCTTTGGCCTGTTTTCGGTCGCTAAACTTGCCTTCACTACAATTGCACCGGCCGTGGGAGTCGCGGGATAATGTCTGAAAATACTACACAGCCCGCCTACAAGATTATTGACCACACCTATGATGTTGTTGTCGTAGGGGCAGGGGGCTCGGGCCTCCGCGCAACGATGGGCGCCGCCGAAAAGGGCCTGCGCACCGCGTGCGTGACCAAGCTGTTCCCGACGCGCAGCCATACGGTTGCCGCGCAAGGCGGCATCGCGGCCAGCCTTGGCAATATGGGGCCGGACCATTGGACCTGGCACATGTATGATACCGTCAAAGGCTCCGACTGGCTCGGTGACCAAGACGCGATCGAATATATGGTGCGCGAAGCCCCGGCGGCGGTTTACGAGTTGGAACATGCGGGTGTGCCCTTCTCGCGCACCAAGGACGGGCTGATTTACCAGCGTCCGTTCGGCGGCATGATGCAGAATATGGGCGAAGGCCCGCCGGCGCAGCGCACCTGCGCCGCTGCCGACCGCACCGGCCACGCGATGCTGCACGCGCTCTATCAGCAGAGCCTCAAATATGACGCGGATTTCTACATCGAATATTTCGCGATCGACCTCATCATGGAAGATGGCCCCGACGGTCCGGAATGTCGCGGTGTTATCGCACTGTGTCTGGAAGATGGCTCGATCCACCGTTTCCGCAGCCATGCGGTCGTGCTGGCGACGGGCGGCTATGGCCGTTGCTATTTCACCGCCACCTCGGCGCATAGCTGCACCGGCGACGGCGGCGGCATGGTGCTGCGTGCGGGCCTTCCGATGCAGGATATGGAATTTGTCCAGTTTCACCCGACCGGCATTTATGGCGCGGGCGTGCTCATCACCGAAGGCGCGCGCGGCGAAGGCGGTTATCTGACCAACTCCGAAGGCGAACGCTTCATGGAGCGTTATGCGCCCTCGGCCAAGGATCTGGCCTCGCGCGACGTTGTGAGCCGTTCAATGGCGATGGAAATGCGCGAAGGGCGCGGTGTCGGGCCGGAGAAGGACCATATCTATCTCCACCTCGACCATATCGACCCCAAAATCCTTGCCGAACGCTTGCCGGGCATTACCGAAAGCGGCAAGATTTTCGCAGGCGTCGATTTGACCCGTCAGCCTTTGCCGGTTACCCCGACCGTCCATTATAATATGGGCGGTATTCCGACCAACTATCATGGCGAAGTCGTGACCTTGGGTAAGGATGGTCCGGACACGGTGGTCCCCGGCCTGTTTGCCGTGGGCGAAGCGGCGTGCGTTTCGGTGCATGGTGCGAACCGTCTGGGGTCGAACAGCCTGATCGATTTGGTGGTGTTCGGCCGCGCGGCGGGGCATCGCCTTGCCGAAACGATCAAGCCGGGCGCGGCGCACCGTCCGCTGCCTGCCAATTCTGCCGACATGGCCTTGGGCCGTCTCGACCATTTCCGCTATGCCAAGGGCGGGTCGCCGACCGCGCAAATCCGCGTCGAAATGCAGAAGAATATGCAGGCGCATTGCGCTGTATTCCGTACCGACGAATTGCTGCGCGAAGGCATGTCCGAACTCAGCAAAACCTATGCGCGCATGAATGACATCGGCATCACCGACCGTTCGCTCATCTGGAACACCGATCTGGTGGAAACGCTGGAGCTGGATAACCTCATCAGCCAGGCGACCGTCACCATCACCGGCGCCCAAAACCGTCAGGAATCGCGCGGCGCCCACGCCCGTGAAGACTTCCCTGACCGGGACGACACCAATTGGATGAAGCACACCGCGGCTTGGTTCGAAGGCTGGGGCGGCAAGGGCGGCAACGTCAAAATCGACTATCGCCCCGTGCATGAATATACGCTCTCGGACGAGATCGAATATATCAAGCCGAAGAAGCGGGTGTATTGATGGGGATAGACAGAAAGCTGCCAATTGCTGGGGCTTTCGGTTTTTTAATCGCGGCCTGTGCAAGCGCGCATGCGGTTGATACACATGTCCAGTCCCTCATAGATAAAACACGCAATACGCGGGCGACCTATGCGCTCTATAGTTGGAATGTCATCACCAAACCGGGTGAAAAAGAGATTCAAGAATGGAGTGCCGAATTTCATCAGGAAACGAAGCATCGGGTTGAAACTCCACGCGATCGTCTAATTGCTGATTGCGCAACGATGGAAGGCACTTATCTTGAGGTCGCAACTAAAGAGATTATTCGCGGACCTCAGGTCGCGCGGGCAGCTTGTGGCATTCAAGCAAACTCAAAAATTGAGTCAGCCCGAATATTGGGTGACCTTCAGACGCGCTTTGGCTTGGCACAGCAGATCGAAATTGTCGATCCCGAGTATATCCGTACCTATGATATTAGCTCGGAGGGCATTTTATTTGGTGCCACAATTTCCGCCAAAGGCGATCATCGAAATGTCCTCGTGAGAGGTCAGGCGGTCGCGGTTGAAAAAACACTGCCAGCGCGGGACATCTTCAGCGAAGAGTCGCTTAATCAAACTTTTGTCCACGAAAAATATAGGACGGAATCATTGTCGCAGTAGCCGATCACTGCACCTCTTGTCCCTTCTTCCCCAACAAAACTTCCCGCTGCCATTTCCCCGGCGCTTTGTCGGTGCGGTGGATGCAGCCTGCCCAGCAGCAGGGGCGTTTTTTGCCTTCGGTTAATTCTTCGATTGTGCGGCGGATGCGGCGGGCGCGGGTGGCGGCTTGTTTGGCGTCATCGACCCAGCAGATAAATTCGTTGCGGCCCAAGGGGGTGAGATTTTGCCATAGGGCGAGGATGGCAGGATCGGCGGTGAGCGCCACGCGCATATCGCTTTGTGCCTGATGCACGGTGCCTTGGGCAAAATCATCGCGCATGGCTATCATCCTTTCAACTATACAGGGTGCGCTTTTGCTGTGCAGGTCCGCCCGGATTATCTCTCCCCTATCCGGTGGACAAGCGGTTCCGGTTGCAGCCCGTCCGGGAAACTATTTTCTTTTGTCCCGCTTGGCCATATCATAATCGGTGGATGAAAATGCTTCGGGCTCTGCACGAGGGGGAGGATTTATGAAAATGCAATGGATATTCAAGGCGTCCGTAGCGGCGTTGCTGGCGGTTACACCCCATATGGCGTTGGCCGAATGGCGTGAGGCCAAAACAAAACATTTCCATGTTTATGCCGATATGTCGGAAAAAGCGCTGGACGAATATATTGATGCGCTGGAACGTTATGATGCAGCGCTGCGCACTTTGGTGCAGCCGCGCGAAACCCTTCCTCTCACTATTTATATCGTTTCGGAGGTCGGGGATGTACAGCGTTTGAGCCGGAGTTCCACGACCGCCGGCTTTTACCGGCCCACTTATACCGGTCCTTATTTTGTCGGTCCCGAAAATTTCCGTGGCGGCGAAACCATGACGGCGCGTAGCATATTTTTCCATGAATATGCCCACCATATCCTATTGAGTAACGCCGACCAATTTTATCCCGGTTGGGCCAATGAAGGGCTCGCCGAATTTTTCATGAGTGCCAAGCTTGGCAATGATGGCAGTGTCACGTTTGGCGCGCCCAATAGCGACCGTAAATATTCGATGACCGGGATGAGCCGCTGGACCGCCAAAGATATGCTGGAAAGCGACCACCGCAAATTGGGACGCTGGGAGGGAATAGAACGTTATACCCGCGGCTGGTTGATGGTCCATTATCTGCTCTTGGGCGGGGAGCGCAACGGGCAGTTGACGCAATATATCAACCGGATCAACGCTGGTGAAGCTCCGCTCAAAGCGGGTGAGGCAGTATTCGGTGACCTCAACAAACTTAACAGCGATCTGGAACGCTATATGCGCCGGTCTTCTATCAAGACGGTCACGCTGCAACCCAAGGATTTTAAGACAGAAGCGGTGATTTCCAATCGTGCGCTCAGTGCCGGTCATGCGGCAATTATGCCTTATCGTATCCAGTCGGCGAGCGGCGTCACCGAACCTGAAGCCAAGATATTGGCGCAGCGGGCCGGGCCTGTCGGAGCTCAATATCCTAATGATGCGTTCGTCCAGCGAGCGATGACCGAAATTTATTTTGATGCGAAAGATTATGCCGCCGCTGAAGCCGCTGCAGATCGCGCTTTGGCGGTCGAGCCGACCAATGTGGACGCGCTGGTCTATAAGGGCAGAATCATTGCGCTCAGGGCTAAAACATCCGGCGCGGAGGCCGAATGGAACAAGGCAAGAAGCCTGTTTTTGAAAGCCAATAAAGCGCAACCGGATAATCCGTTACCGTTCGTCCCCTATTATGACAGTTTCGTCGCGCAAGGAAAAACGCCGCCGGAAGGCGCATTGAACGGATTGTTACGGGCCGTTGTCCTGGTGCCACAGGACGATAGTCTGCGGCTGCGTGCGACGATGGCAATGATCAATGCCAATGACCTCAAAACCGCCCGGCGCCTGCTCGCCGCTGTCGCTTTCTCCGGCCATCGCGGAAATGAAAATCCTGCATTTGACCTTTTGGAAGCGATTGATCGCGGTGACACCAAGGATCAGCTTCTTAAAATCGCGCAGGATAAAAAGTTTAATTTAGTAAATGAATTTATCGACCCGCCTGTCGAAAATGCTGACAAAAAGGACGATAAGCAGAAAGAATAAGTTGCGCGCTTTTTTAACCGGATTTTTTAGGTGAAGATATTTGCCGCAATTTCCAAGCTCTTTTTGCGCGCCGCATGGTCATACATCGAACAAGCGATGATGATTTCATCGGCGCGGGTGCGGGCGAGGAAGCTTTGGACGCGGGCCTTGACGGTTGCCGCGCTGCCGATGGCGCTGGCGGACAGAACATGATCGAGGAGGGCATTGCCTTGGCCGCCCAATGTCGCGCGATAATCGCGGACGGGTGGGGGTAAACGGATGGATTTGCCGGTGCGGATCGCGACGAAGGCTTGCTGCATCGAACTTGCCAAATATTCGGCTTCGTCGTCGCTATCCGCGGCGAAAATATTATAGCCTGCGATTACATAAGGCTCGCGGAGTACCGCACTCGGGCGGAAGTCGCGGCGATAAATCTCCAACGCTTCGTCGAGCATTTGCGGCGCGAAATGGCTGGCGAAGGCATAAGGCAATCCGAGCGCCGCAGCAACCTGCGCACCATAAAGACTGCTCCCCAATATGTAGAGTTGCACATCCGCGCCCGCGCCGGGGGTTGCGCTGATGCCCGTCTGGCCGTCATCGGCAAAATAGCTTTGCAACTCCATCACATCGCGCGGAAATTCATTGGGATCGCTGTTCAATGTGCGGCGGAGCGCGGCGGCAACACGCTGGTCACTCCCCGGCGCGCGGCCTAGCCCCAAATCTATCCGCCCCGGATAGAGCGCGTCGAGTGTGCCGAATTGTTCGGCAATGACCAGCGGCGCATGATTGGGCAGCATGATACCGCCCGCGCCCACGCGCATGGTCGATGTTGCCGCCGCGACATGCTGGATCACCAGCGAGGTTGCCGCGCTCGCAATCCCGGCCATGCCATGATGTTCGGCGGCCCAATAGCGGGTGAAACCCAATTGTTCGGCATGGCGCGCTATATCGGCGGCATTGGCAAGGCTTTGGGCAACCGAACCATTTTCGGTTATCTGGGCGAGGTCGAGTAGCGAATAACGGGTCATCGGGCCGAGATGGGGGCGGGGCGCGTTGGCTGCAAGATGTTATTTCTAAACGCGCACCAGTATAAACCGTTAGTCCTGAGCTTGTCGAAGGACGGCTATCAGCTTGGCGCTGGTCAAAAACCCGCCCTTCGACAAGCTCAGGGCTAACGGTGAAAAGTGGCCCTTACCGCCCCGGTCCTTGCGGTTTGGGCGTAGCGGGGCTGGGCGCATCGGGCGTCGGGAAGGTCACGCGGCCCGCCTGCCAGGCAGGTCGGCCATCAATCCATGTCTCCAGCACCTTGCCGTTCCAGATTTGCTGCGGGGTGGCTTGCATCGGGTCGACGTCGAGGATGACAAAATCCGCGCGCATACCGGGGGCGAGGATGCCGAGGCGGTCCTCCGCGAAGGCGGCGAAAGCGGCGGTGCGGGTGAAGCCGTCCAATGCAATTTCGCGCGTTACTTTTTCCTGCGGCTGCCATCCGCCGGGTGGCTGGCCGCTTGCATCTTCGCGTGAAATAGCGGCGGCAAAGCCTGCGAGCGGATTGGGGCTTTCGACCGGAAAGTCGGAGCCGAAGGCGAGCCGCGCGCCGCTTGCACCAATCGAGCGCCACGCATAAGCGCCCGCCAATCGCGCCGCGCCCAGCCGTGTTTCGGCCATCACGCGGTCGGAGGTTTCATGCACCGGCTGCATCGAGGCAATTGTGCCATGTCTGCCGAACCGCGCAATGTCGGCGGGATCGACAATTTGCGCATGTTCGACGCGCCAGCGCCGGTCGTCGGGATAGGTGCCCGCAACGCTTTCAATTGCTTCCAGCACATCGTCATTGGCCTTGTCGCCAATCGCGTGGATGGCGACCTGGAACTTGTCCATGCTCGCACGCACCAACTTGTTGCGGAGCTGCGAATAAGACAGGAGCGGCAGGCCCGAATTGCCCGGCGCATCGCTATAGGGCGCTTTGAGCCACGCCCCGCGCGAACCCAGCGCGCCGTCGAGATAAAGCTTTACCCCGACCATGCGCAGCTTGTCATTATAAAGCCAAGGCGTCGGGCGCGGGCCGCCGATGACCGCCATATCGTCAATTTCATGCGCGTAGGACAGGATGCGGATACGCAGTAGCCCCAGATCACCCGCGCGGCGATAAGCGTTCCAGTCGGCCACGGTCGTACCCATATCGGTCGCTGTCGTGATCCCGTTTTTAAGCAGGATCATCTGCGCTTCCTGAAGCGCGCGGTCATAATCGCGCGCGGCGGGTTGCGGCACATCTTTGGTGATGAGAGCCATCGCGCCGTCAACAAACACGCCAGCAGGCTTGCCTGCCGCCATGTCGATCTTGCCGCCAGCTGGTTCCTTGGTGGTTGCGGTCACGCCTGCAACCTGCATCGCGCGGCTATTGGCCCAGCCTGCATGGCCATCGACGCGGACCAGCCAAGCCGGACGCCCGCCGGTCACGCGGTCCAATTCGGCGGCGGTCGGGAAGCGGTTCAGGCCCCATTTTTCCTGATTCCAGCCGCGCCCCAAAATCCACGGATTATCCGGATTTTTGGCGGCATAGGCTTGTATGCGTGCCAGCGCATCGTCAAGGCTGGACGCCTCGCTAAGATCAAGCATCATCGCGTTGAAGCCCAAGCCGGTCACATGGCCATGCGCGTCGATAAAGCCAGGCAGCAAGGTGCGGCCCTTGCCGTCATAGGTGAAGGTCAGCGGCTTGGTTGGTTCGCGCTGGTCTTTTTTGCGCTTTTTATTGTTGCGCGTGTCGGTGGCGGGGCGTTCCTTGCCCGCCAATAATTGTTTCACTTTGCCGTCATCGCCGATGAGGATGCCGGTGAAATGGATGGTGCGCCCGTCCTTGTCGAGCGTGATGCCGTTGACATTTTCGATGAGGCCATCGGCATAAGCGGGCGCGCCGGTCATCAGCGCGGCCCCGCCTAACGCAATCGCGATTTTTCTATTCACTTCGGTATTCTCCGCACAAGCGCACTGGTATCCTGACGGCTACCGCCCATTTTCTGAACGTCGGCATAATATTGTTCGACCATCGCGGCGAGTGGCAGGGTTGCGCCGTTGGCGCGCGCTTCGTCAATAGCAAGGCTTAAATCCTTGCGCATCCAATCGACCGCAAAGCCGAAATCAAATTCGTCTCGCGCCATCGTCGCCCAGCGGTTGGTCATTTGCCAACTGGACGCCGCACCGCCCGAGATGGCTTCAAACACCTTATCGGTATCAAGATCGGCCGCTTGAGCGAAGCGCAACGCTTCTGCGAGGCTTTGGATGACGCCCGCAATTGCAATCTGGTTGACCATTTTCGCGGTTTGCCCTGCGCCGGGGCCGCCGATATGGGTGATGCGCGACGAATAAGCTTCCATGATCGGGCGGGCGGCTTCGACCGCTTTGGGCTTGCCGCCGCACATGATCGACAAGGTGCCGTTGACCGCGCCCGCTTCGCCGCCTGTTACCGGCGCATCGACGAACAGCAATCCCAACGAATCGGCCTCGACCGATAATTGCCGGGCTATGCGCGCCGAAACGGTTGCATGGTCGATATAGAGCGCGCCCTTCTTCATCGCCCGGAATGCGCCATCGCGGCCCAGGGTGATGGAGGCGAGATCATCATCATTGCCTGCGCAACTGATGACAACATCAGCGTTGGTCGCCGCGCTTTGCGGACTGTCGGCGACGGTGCCGCCATAAGTAGCGGCCCAGCGTTCGGCCTTTTCGCGGGTGCGGTTATAGACGATGAGCGAATGACCAGCCTTGGCGAGATGCCCGGCAATCGGGCCCCCCATCACGCCGGTACCGATAAATGCGATAATTGCCATGCGCCTTGTCATAGCCAGCATAAGTGCGAAGCGCCAGATGACATTGGGGGCCAATCGCATTAGGACGGCGGGCATGGATACAGAATCACATGATCGCCCCGCCTCCGACCTTTTGACGCTTGCCGATGTGCGGGCAGCAGCGGAACGGATTAAAGGCGCGGTTGTGCGCACGCCCACACTCCGGTCGCAAACCCTGTCTGAAATGGTCGGCGCGAATGTGTGGCTCAAATTTGAAAACCAGCAATTTACCGCCGCTTATAAAGAGCGCGGGGCGTTAAATGCGCTCTTGTTGATGGACCCCGACCAGCGCGCGCGCGGCGTGATTGCGGCGTCGGCAGGCAATCATGCGCAAGGGCTCGCCTATCACGGGCGGCGCTTGGGCGTGCCGGTCACGATTGTCATGCCGCGCACCACGCCGACGGTCAAAGTCTATCAGACGCAAAGCCACGGCGCGGAAATCGTCCTTTATGGCGAAAATTTCGATGAAGCTTATGCCCATGCACGCAAGCTGGAGGTCGAGCGCAATTTAAGCTTCGTCCAGCCTTTCGATGACCCCAATGTCGCGGCGGGGCAGGGGACGGTGGCGCTCGAACTGTTGGAAGATGCGCCCGAAATCGACACGCTCATCATCCCGATTGGCGGGGGCGGGCTGTTTTCCGGCATGGGAACGGCGGCGCGCGGCATCAAGCCGGAAATCAAGCTGATCGGTGTGCAGGCGGAACTTTATCCGTCCATGTATGCCTATATCAACCATGTCGATATGCCGTCCGAGGGCGATACGCTCGCCGAAGGGATTGCGGTCAAACAACCCGGTGCGTTCACCTCCAAAATCGTCGAAAGCCTTGCCGATGATATTGTGCTGGTCGGCGAACGTCATTTGGAGCGTGCGGTCAGCCTGCTGCTCCAGATCGAGAAAACCGTGGTCGAAGGCGGCGGGGCGGCGGGTCTTGCTGCGCTCCTTGCTCATGCCGACAAGTTTGAAGGCCGCAATATCGGGCTGACCTTGTCGGGCGGCAATATCGACACGCGGTTGCTCGCTAACGTCCTGCTGCGCGACCTTGCACGCTCGGGCCGCCTTGCGCGCCTGCGCATCCGCTTGCAGGACCGCCCCGGCTCGTTGTTCAAGGTCATGCGCGCCTTTGACGAACATCAGGTCAATATCATCGAAATCTACCACCAGCGTGTCTTCACCACGCTACCCGCCAAGGGCCTCATCACCGACATCGAATGTGAAACCCGCGACCGCGACCATTTAAACCGCCTGATCGCAGGCCTGCGCGAAGATGGATATCAGGTGACGTTGGTGGAGTTGGCGTAAGGGTTGGCCTTGTCTTTCAGCGCGTTAACCTCTTTTCATGGTAAATATACTTTTAAAGGGGCGCAGGGCGCGCCATAATAAGGCTTGACGCAAGTGGGTGGTGGAGGATTGAAAGCGTAGCATGACGGCCCCGTTTCGTTTTCCCCGATTCTTTGTCACCAGCCCCAGCCCTTGCCCCTATTTGCCGGGTAAGCTGGAGCGCAAGGTGTTTACCGAACTGAACGGTCCCAATGCGGTGGAGTTGAATGATGCGCTGGGCCGCATTGGCTTTCGCCGCAGCCAGAATGTCGCTTACCGTCCAAGCTGCCTCCATTGTTCGGCTTGTATTTCGGTGCGCGTCGTCGCGAATAAATTTGTTCCCAATGCGAGCCAGAAAAAGACGCTGCGCCGCCATGCCGACCTTGAAGTGACCGCGTGCAAGCCGTGGGCGACCGAGGAGCAATTCGACCTGTTGCGCCGCTATCTCGCCGCGCGCCACCCGACCGGCGGCATGGCCGATATGGACGAGCATGACTATGCCGACATGGTGCAGCATAGTTCGGTCGACAGCTATGTGGTCGAATATCGTGAATCCTCTGTCGATGGACGCCCCGGCAAGCTGGTCGGCGCTTGCCTGACCGACCGGCAGGCGGATGGCCTGTCGATGATTTACAGCTTTTTCGACGCGTCCGAAGAGGCGCGTCCCGGCCTCGGCACCTTCATCATCCTCGACCATATCCAGCGCGCCGCGCATGTGGGCTTGCCCTATGTCTATCTGGGTTATTGGGTCGAGGGCGCAAAGCGGATGGAATATAAAATGCGCTTTCAACCGTTGGAAAGGCTGGGGCCTGAAGGCTGGAGCCGGTTCGAGGGCACACAAATGGCGATGCCCGAAGCGCAGTTGGCGTTGTTGTGAGATTTTATGGCCCCTCCTCCTTTAGGGGAGGGGCATACGGAGCCTTGTGAGCGTAGCGAATTAGGCGAAGTGGGGTGGGGTCTATCCGTATAGCATGGGGCAATCCGACAGACCCCACCCCACTACGACTAAGAATTTTCAGCTACGCTTCAAATTCCTAAGTCTTCGTTGCCCCTCCCCTAAAGGAGGAGGGGCGTTCATTATCCCACCAATTTTTTCAGCACCCGCCGATACTCGCTCTCAATCGCCGCGCGCGCGATGTGGCGGCCGTCTTGCACCTGATGGCGTCCGGCGCTCCATACGTCGGTGACAAGCCTGTCATCGCCTGCGAATATCCAGCTATCAATGAGCTGATCGCCGCTGCGGCCGAGTAGATTGGTGGCATTGCCGTCGAGCGCCAGCAGGTCGGCGAGTTTGCCTGCTGCAATCGCGCCGCTTTCGCGCCCGCTCGATACCGCGCCGCCCTTGGCGGCTTCCTCGAGCATCAACCGTCCTGCCGAACGGCCTTCGGTGGCGAGCATCGCGCGGCCTTTGTCGCGCAGGCGCTGGCTATATTCGAGCGCGCGCAATTCATGGGCTAGGCTGATATGGATATTGCTGTCCGATCCGATGGCGAAGCGCCCGTTTGCGCCCAAATAGCGCACTCCGTCGAAAATCCCGTCGCCCAGATTGGCCTCGGTGATCGGGCATAGCCCCGCGACCGCGCCCGAGCTTGCGACCATTTCGGTTTCGTGTGGTTCCATTTGCGTTGCGTGGATCAGCGTCCAGCGACTATCCACGGCTTGATGGTCATAGAGCCATTCAATCGGGCGCTGGCCCCAAGCCGCGACGACTTCATTCACTTCGCCCACTTGCTCTGCGATATGGATGTGCATCGGGTCGGCGGGCGAGAGGGCGGCGCACAGCGCAAGACTATCCGGCCCCACCGCGCGCAGGCTGTGCGGCGCAACGGCCATGCGCGCATCGGCAGGGAGGGCAGCGATGCTGGCCCGCGCCTCCTCCCACAACCGCGCAAAACGGTCAAAATCATTGCCGAAGCGGACTTGGCGCTCATTCAAGGGCCGTTGGTCACAGCCGCCATATTGGTAGAGAACCGGCGCGAGCGTGAGGCCGATCCCGCTGGTCGCGGCGGCGGCGGCAATGCGCTCGCTCAATTCGCCCAGCTTGGCATAAGGCGCGCCGCCCGGTTGATGGTGGAGATAATGGAATTCGACCGACCCGGCATAGCCTGCTTCGAGCATTTCCATCTGCACAAAGGCGGCAATCGCCTCGACATCATCAGGGCCGAGTTGCTCCATGAAGCGGTACATGAGCTTGCGCCATGTCCAAAAACTGTCCGACGCATCCGGCCCGCGCCCTTCGGTAAGCCCCGCCATCGCGCGCTGGAACGCATGGCTGTGGATATTGGCCGGTGCGGGGAGGAGGATGGAAATGCGGGTATCGCCCGTCTCTGCCGTGCTGTTCGGCGTAACGGAGGTGATGCGGCCATCCGCAACCGCAACGCGCACATTATGCGCCCAGCCTTCGGGTAATAAAGCGGTGTCGGCAAAGATGGTCATGCTGGTCATTTATCATTCCTACCCGAATGTTTCCCCGCGAAGGCGGGGATCCAGTGTTGGGTTGCGCTATGCTGCCCTTGGCCCCCGCCTGCGCGGGGGAACAAGTTATGTGACGGATTAGAGAGTTTCGGTTTCTATGGAAACCAATATTGCCCGCGTCGCGCAACGCTCCTATGGTCGGGGCCTCAACTTCATGCAGGAGACCAGCTTGATGGCGGCCAACGCCACGCCTTTTGTCATCGCCCATGCGCGCGTCGCGACGATGGATGGGGCGCAAGGTGCGTCCGGCATAATCGAAGATGGCGCGGTGGCGATTGCGGATGGCCGTATCCTGTGGGTCGGCGCTAGCGCGGACCTCCCCGCCGACTATCAGCAATGGCCGCGTGAACATGAAGAAGGTCGCCTGCTCACGCCTGCGCTGATCGACTGTCACACCCATATCGTTCACGGCGGCGACCGCGCGCGCGAATTTGCGATGCGGTTGGAAGGCGCAAGCTATGAAGGCATAGCGCGGGCAGGCGGCGGTATCATCTCCACCGTCAAAGCGACACGCGCGATGGATGATGATGTGCTGCTCGCGGTCAGCCTGCCGCGCATCGACGCGCTGCTGGCTGAAGGGGTCGGCACCATCGAGATCAAGTCGGGCTATGGTCTTACCGTCGCCGATGAAATCAAGATGCTGCGGGTCGCACGGCATGTTGCCGATATCCGCCCCGTCCATATCCGCACGACCTGGCTTGCCGCCCACGCCTTGCCGCCCGAATATGCGGGGGAGGCGGACCGTTATATTGACGATGTGTGCATTGCCGGATTGCGTGAAGCCCATGCGCTTGGTTTGGTCGATGCGGTCGATGCTTTTTGCGAAAATATTGGTTTCACCCGCGACCAGACCCAGCGTGTGTTTGAAGCGGCGCACGCGCTCGGCCTTCCGGTCAAGCTGCACGCCGAACAGCTTTCGGACATGGATGGTGCGGCTTTGGTTGCGCAGTTTGACGGGCTTTCCGCCGATCATCTCGAATATCTGTCGGATAGCGGCATAAAGGCGATGGCGGCGCAAGGCACGGTTGCGGTCTTGCTCCCCGGTGCTTTTTATACATTGCGCGAAACCAAACTGCCGCCCATCGACAAGCTGCGCGCGGCGGGCGTACCGATTGCGGTATCGACCGACAATAATCCCGGCACCTCGCCGCTCTCCTCGCTCATCCTCACGATGAACATGGCCTCGACCCTGTTCCGCCTGACACCCGACGAGGTGCTCGCGGGCGTCACCGTCCATGCGGCCAAGGCGCTCGGCATGGCGGACAATGGCCGGATTGCACTGGGGATGCGCGCGGATTTGTGCCTTTGGGATGTCGATGACAGCGCGGCCATCGCTTATCAATTGGGGCAGAACCGCCTTTGCAAACGCTATTTTAACGGACAGGATTTGGGACATATATGACCGCAGCCATGACATTGACCCCCGGCAAGGTGACGCTGGAGGATCTGGAAAAAATCTATCGCGGATCGCTGGCAGTTACGCTTGACCGCGCCGCCCAACCGGCGGTGGAGCGCGCGGCGGATGCGGTCGCCAAGGTCGCGGCGGGCGATGTTGCAGTTTACGGCGTTAACACCGGCTTCGGCAAATTGGCGAGCATTTCGATCCCGTCCGAAGACACTGCAACGCTCCAGCGCAACCTCATCTTGTCGCATTGCTGCGGCGTGGGCGAGGCCACCGAAACGGCGATTGTGCGGCTGATGATGGCACTCAAATTACTGTCCTTGGGGCGCGGCGCATCGGGGGTGCGCTGGGAGATTGTGACGCTGATCGAAGGCATGTTGGCCAAGGGCGTGACCCCGCTGGTGCCCGCGCAAGGGTCGGTCGGCGCGTCGGGCGATCTGGCGCCGCTTGCACATATGGCTGCCGTCATGATCGGATCGGGTGAGGCGCTTTATGACGGCAAGCGCATGGCCGGGGATGCGGCGCTTAAGGCGGCGGGCCTTACGCCCACCACGCTTGGCCCCAAGGAAGGGTTGGCGCTCATCAACGGGACGCAGTTCAGCACCGCTTATGCGCTCGCCGGTCTGTTCGATGCGTGGACTAATGCGGAGGCTGCTATCGTCACATCGGCACTGTCGACCGATGCGATCATGGGATCGACCGCGCCCTTGCTTCCCGAAATCCACGCATTGCGCGGGCATCGCGGGCAGATTGAAGTGGCCGCTGCGATGCGCGGCTTGTTGGAAGGCTCGGTCATCCGCGAAAGCCATCGCGAAGGCGATACGCGCGTGCAAGACCCTTATTGCATCCGCTGCCAGCCACAGGTGACGGGCGCATGTATCGACTTGCTGCGTCAAGCAGGCAGCACGCTTGAAATCGAAGCCAATGCCGCGACCGACAATCCGCTGGTGCTGGTTGATGAAGGGCGCATTGTGTCGGGCGGTAATTTCCATGCCGAACCCGTCGCGTTCGCCGCCGACCAGATTGCGCTCGCCATTGCCGAAATCGGTTCTATTGCCCAACGCCGCATCGCGCTCATGGTAGACCCGACCTTAAGTTTTGACCTGCCGCCCTTCCTGACGCCCGCGCCGGGGCTGAATTCGGGTTATATGATTGCCGAGGTTACAACAGCGGCGCTCATGAGCGAGAATAAGCATCTCGCCCACCCTTGCGCGATTGATTCCACTCCCACCAGCGCTAATCAGGAAGACCATGTCTCGATGGCCGCGCACGGTGCGCGGCGCCTCATGCGGATGAACGCGAACCTGTCCAATATATTGGGCGTCGAACTTTTGTGCGCCGCGCAGGGGATAGAATTTCGTGCCCCCTTGACCACCAGTGCGCCATTGCAGGCAGCGATAGCGGCCCTTCGAGACTGCGCGGCGCGGCTCGAAGAAGATCGTTATTTGGCGCCGGATTTGGAATCGTCGGCAGCTCTTGTTTCGTCCGGGACTTTATCCTCGGTCAGTCTGGTTTGCGTGGCGCGGCGTTGACTAGGACGAGATTGTTCACTGCCATAATTATAAACATATGAATATTTACGCCGGTAAACTCTACGACCCGATAGAAATTCAAATAAGAAAATAAACAGGGATTTTGCTAACTTGGCGACTTTAACAACCGCTTGAAAAACAATAAATATTGGCAAGAGCAACATCATTGCAAGGTTTCTTCTGATGCGAATAGATATGTCAGAGTATGGAGATAATCTAATTATCAGAATTGCCAGTATTAAATTGAAAAAACCATATGCGATGAGCGCATAGAAATAATTCATCTTTGCCCCGCGGAGATATGTGTTGCCGGACCGCTATATATAGATTTTGTAAACGAATGTAAATGTTAATGTAAACATTGATTTAGTTGAAAAAATAAGGATTTGTGACGATTTGACGACAGTTTCTACGATAAAAGGCGATGGCCCGATTCTTTTGGGGATGCCGCATGGCGGGACGCACCTGCCCCATCAAATAAGCACCCGGTTGAACGCGCGCGGGCGTTTGCTGGCGGATGCGGACTGGCATATCGGGCGGCTCTACGAAGGGCTGCTCCCGTCCGCCACGGTGGTTGCGGCCAATTTCCACCGCTATCTGATCGACGCCAATCGCGACCCTTCGGGGCAATCGCTCTATCCGGGGCAGAATACGACCGAAATTTGTCCGACCATCGACTTTGATGGAGAGCCTATCTGGCAGGACGGCCACGCGCCCGATGCCGCCGAAGTGGCTCGGCGCATCACCGATTGGCACCGCCCCTATCATGCGGCGGTGGAGGCCCAGCTTCAACGCATCAAGGCGCGGCACGGCATCGCTATCCTTTATGATTGCCATTCGATCCGTCCGGTCGCGCCCTTCCTGTTTGAAGGGCGGCTCCCCGATTTCAACATCGGCACCAATGGCACCACGACCTGCGCGCCTGCGATAGAACAGGTGGTGGCCGAGACGTGCACTGAAATTTGCGCCGCTACCGGCCGGACAATGGTCGTCAATGGCCGCTTCAAAGGTGGCTGGACCACGCGCCATTATGGCCGCCCGCACGACGGCATCCACGCCATCCAGATGGAACTTGCCCAAGATCTTTATATGGACCTCGACCCGCCCTTTGCCTTTGATGCGGTGAAAGCCGGACCCTTGCAAAAGGGGCTCGCGACCATCCTTGCCCGCCTCGAACAGCTTGCCCTTTCAGGAGCCCTTTGATGACTGACCCCGCTAACGACCCCCGCCATAACAGCCGCACCGTGACTCCGCCGACCGGCACGGCGCTCAACGCCAAAAGTTGGATGACCGAAGCGCCCTTGCGGATGCTGATGAATAATCTCCATCCCGATGTCGCGGAAAACCCGCATGAGCTGGTCGTCTATGGCGGGATTGGCCGCGCGGCGCGGACCTGGCGCGACTTTGACCTCATCGTCGATACGTTGAAGCGGCTGGAGGATAACGAAACTTTGCTGGTCCAATCGGGCAAGCCGGTGGGCGTGTTCAAAACCCACGAAAATGCCCCGCGCGTCCTTATCGCCAACAGCAATCTCGTGCCCAAATGGGCGACATGGGAGCATTTTAACGAGCTCGATAAAAAGGGCCTCGCCATGTATGGGCAGATGACGGCGGGGTCGTGGATTTATATCGGCACCCAAGGCATTGTGCAGGGCACTTACGAAACCTTTGTCGAAGCGGGGCGCCAGCATTATGAGGGCAACCTCACCGGCAAATGGATTTTGACCGGTGGCCTTGGCGGCATGGGCGGCGCACAGCCGCTCGCGGCGGTGATGGCGGGGGCGTGCTGTCTGGCAGTCGAGTGCGATGAAACCCGCGTCGATTTTCGTCTGCGCACCCGTTACCTCGATGAAAAGGCGCATACGCTGGACGAAGCCCTCGCGCTCATCGACCAATGGACCAAAGCGGGCGAGGCGAAATCGGTGGGCCTCATCGGCAATGCGGCGGATATATTCGCCGAACTGGTCGCGCGCGGCGTGCGGCCCGATATTGTCACCGACCAGACCAGCGCGCATGATCCGGTCAACGGCTATCTGCCCCAAGGCTGGACCGTCGCCGAATGGCGCGCCAAACGGGAAAGCGATCCGGCCGCCGTCGCCAAAGCGGCCAAAGCCTCGATGAAGGTGCAAGTCAAAGCGATGGTCGATTTCTGGAACGCCGGCGTGCCGACGCTCGATTATGGCAATAATATCCGGCAGGTCGCGTTTGACGAAGGCTTAGGCGATGCGTTTGCGTTCCCCGGCTTCGTGCCCGCTTATATCCGCCCGCTTTTCTGTCGCGGTGTGGGGCCGTTCCGCTGGGCGGCGCTATCGGGCGATCCGGAAGATATTTACAAGACCGACGCTAAGGTGAAGGAACTTATCCCCGATGATGCGCACCTCCATCGCTGGCTCGACATGGCGCGTGAACGCATTGCGTTTCAGGGATTGCCCGCGCGTATCTGTTGGGTCGGCTTGGGACTGCGCGACAAGCTCGGCCTCGCCTTCAACGAAATGGTGCGCAACGGCGAATTGAGCGCGCCGATTGTTATCGGCCGTGACCATTTGGATAGCGGCTCGGTTGCCTCGCCCAACCGCGAGACCGAGGCGATGATGGACGGGTCGGATGCCGTATCCGACTGGCCGCTATTGAATGCGCTGCTCAACACCGCATCGGGCGCGACGTGGGTGTCGCTCCATCATGGCGGCGGCGTCGGCATGGGCTATTCGCAGCATAGCGGTATGGTGATTTGCTGTGATGGCAGCGCAGAAGCCGATGAACGCATCGCCCGCGTGTTGTGGAACGACCCTGCAACCGGCGTGATGCGCCATGCCGATGCAGGCTATGACATTGCCCGCGATTGCGCGCGCGAAAAAGGGTTGGATTTGCCCGCGATATTGGGGTGAACAAATATTCCTTCCCCCTTGATGGGGGAAGGATGTGAAGACTTGGCAGCTTGCTGCCTAGTCGTAGCTGGCTGAGGGTGATCTTTCCGTCTAGCGCCGAGCTTTGCTGAGGGAACACCCTCATCCAACTCCGCCTAATTCCCCGTCGCTTCGCTCTGGGTCATAAGACTCCATATCCTTCTCCCATCAAGGCAGAAGGAAGGTGTCGGCTCTCTGCATCGGCCTCCTCACGCCCCCGTAAAATTCGCCGGGCGTTTGGTCAGGAAGGCCGCTGTGCCTTCCATCGAATCCGCTGTCATGCACACTTTGCTCTGTGCTTCAGCTTCGGCGGCGAGGGCGGTGGGGTAGCTGCTGTCGAGGCCTTCGCGCATCAATTTGCGCATTGCGCCCAATGCCAAGGTCGGCCCGTTGGCCAGCCGCATTGCAAGCGCGCGCGCTTCGGCGGGCAGAGCGTCATCTTCCACCGCTTTGTAGATAAGGCCCCATTCGGCGGCTTTGGTCGCGGGGATACGTTCGCCCAGCATCACCATCTCCATCGCGCGCGCAACGCCGACAAGGCGTGGCAGCATCCAGGTTGATCCGCCATCCGGCACCAAGCCGATATTGACAAAGGCTTGCAGGAAATAGGCGCTCTTGGCGGCAATGGTGAAATCGCCCGCCAGCGCAAGGCTGCACCCGATGCCCGCAGCGGCCCCGTTGACGGCGGTGACAATCGGAATGGGAAGCGCGGCAAGCGCCATCATTACCGGATTATAGCCCTCATTGAGCGCCTTCAATATATGGTCGGACATCGGCCCTGCCATGCTCGCATTACTAGCAAGATCGGCGCCAGAACAGAAAGCGCGCCCTTCGCCGGTAATCAAAACCGCGCGCGCGCCATCATCGGCGGCGAGCATGGCGGCGGCCCTGATTTCCTCGAACATTTGCGGCGGGGCCGCGTTCAACCGTTCGGGCCGGTTGAGCGTTATCACCAATAAAGGTCCGTCGCGTTCGACCCGGATCATTTCAAATGCGCTCATGCCTTTATTCCCTCTTACGTAAACGTGAACCCACTATTTAAGGCACATATAATCGACCCATGCAAGCGCCGAATCCGCGCGTTTTGACACAAATATCTTCACGGTGAGACGGCAAATGTGACGGAAGCGATAAAATTCCACCGCTAGGGTGCGATCCCGGAACCCGTGCAATCCGCCCTGTAATCCTACCATATCTGGCGCCATCGACCGGGTTGAATGAGGAAATCCTCCTCCCAATCGCAGCGCCTTACCCCCGATATTGAATATTTGTCCGGACAACCTTGTTTTCTCTGTGCGCGGGGCTAGTGTCCGTAGGCGTAGAGAGAAGGGAGCGGGCCGCGCGGCTGGGTGACAGCGCGCACGGGCTGGACAGGATGATGGAACGCAACGTGGGCAGAGCGATGGTGCAACCGGGCGAGGGCGGCTTTGCGCTTTCCGAAGGGACGCGTTCCGGCTGGACGCGTTCAGATTGGGCGGGTGCGGGGTACGCGGTGGTGACGCGTATTGCGGGCGCGCAAGGCTCTGTCGGGCGGCGGCGGTTTTTTGCCAATCTCGTGGCGCTGCTGGTGCTGCCCTTGGGGCTTGCGCTGATTCTCGGCTGGAATGGCGTCGGCATGATAAAGCCCTGGCCCGCGCGCTGGGTCGGGATGCTCTATTGGCTGATTGTGACGATGAGCCTGTGGTGGATAACCTCGCTCGTTGCGCTGGGCGTGCGCCGCCTGTTGGGCGAGCCGCGGCGGCTTTCATGGTTTATCCTGCGCCATTGTGTCATCGCGCTTATCGGCATCAATATTTTCCGCCCGCTCAACATCGGCGCGGCTTGGCTGTTCGCCGGGCATTTCGGCTTGACCACCGATCGTATCGCGCTGGCGGTGCCGGATAGTATGCGCAATTTTCTCGACTGGCAGATTGCCTTCATTCCGTTCGTGATCCTGTGGCTCGGGAGCGCGCTGGCGGTGCGCTATGTCATAGCGCAACCGACGCCTGCGGAGCGGAGCGCAGGGGATAGCGACGCGGCGGCGGCCTCGTCCGCTGCCAGCCTTGGCGACTATATCGAAAGCCTTGCCCCCGGCGCGCTGGTGTCGGTGTCGGCGGAGGATCATTATGTGCGCGTCCATGACATAAGCGGCGCGGATATGCGTTTCCGGTGCAGCTTTTCCGAGGCGCTGGAGTGCCTCAAGGACAAGGATGGCTTCAAAGTCCACCGCTCGCACTGGGTTGCGGGCGCCCATGTCGAAAAATTGGAAAGCACACCTACCAAAGCCAGCGTCCTGCTCAGCAACGGGCGCCGCCTGCCGGTGAGCGCACCCAATCGCGATACGGTCCTGTTAACCCTCGCTCGCCGCCCCGGCTGAGACACGCCTTAGTGGTGCGTCGAAGCCTTTCAAACACACCATAAAATTCGCGACAGGCCTGTTTCGCGAATTTTTATTTCCCGAATTGTCGCCTGTTTTGCGTGCCTTTCGTCGGCAATCGGGCAGATATGCCGCCCATTCGGGAGAGAATTTTCAGAAAAGATAATGGTTCAATGACGGACGTTAAACAGACGCACAGCCAGCAGGGACAGCCGGAAGGCTTGGACAAGATTGCACCTGCTCATGGTGAAGCTACCGGAAACGGTTTCAGCCGCCGTGGCTTTATCCGCAGCGGATCGGCGCTGTTGGCAACGGGCTTGGCCGCGAGCGCAGCGGGGGCCAAAAGCTTGGCTGCTGCCAAAGCACAGGGCAAAGGCCAGAGCAAAGGCCCGAAACGCCGCCCCGATGTGCTTGTCATTGGTGCAGGCCTGTCCGGCCTCCATGCCGCCTTGCTGCTCGAAGAAATGGGTGCGGATGTTCAGGTGCTGGAAGGTCGCCAGCGCTCGGGCGGGCGCGTTTATACGCTGATGGATGTGCCGGGCCGTCCCGAAGCTGCGGGCGAGCTCATCGGTGGCAATTATGCGCGCATGATCGACCGCGCCGAATCGCTCGGTATGAAAATCATCCCCGCGCGTGGCAGCAATATCAAACGCGAATGGCTGTTCAATATTCGAGGGGAAACGATCCGCGAGGCCGAATGGCCCGACCATAAGCTGAACCCGCTGGTCGGCGATGACCGCAAGATTTTGCCCAACGCCATGCTGCCGATACTGTCGAACAAGGATAATCCGCTGGCAGATTTACCGCTTGATGCGTGGCTCAGCCCGGAACTTGCCCATCTCGACATTCCCCATTCCGACTATCTGCGCGCACGCGGGCTTTCGGACGAGGCGATCCGGTTGATGGATGTGGTCATCCATACCGGGCGGATCGATACGACATCGGCGCTCCATGAACTGCGCCGCTATAATGTCGGCAATTTCAATACCAAATTGTCCAAGGACAAAAGGCAGCCCGAAGCCTTGATGATCGAAGGCGGCAATTCGCGGTTGCCCGCGGCGATGGTCGATGCGCTCCAAAAACCGGTCTTGTTCGGCAAGACGGTCGTGTCGATTTCCGAACGGGGCGATCATGTCGAAGTCGGCTGCGCGGACGGGACGCGCTATGAAGCCAAACAAGTCGTCTGCTCCGCGCCGTTCAAAATATTGCGCAACATCGTGTTTGATCCGCCGATCAAGGGCGAACATTGGCGCGCGATTGAAGAAGTGGATTATGGCCTGTCGCTTCAGGTTTTCTTCAAATATCTGAAGCCTTGGTGGCCGCACGCGGACAGTCCGCGTTCGCTCTGGACCGATACGCCGATTGAACGCTTTGCCTCGCTGGAATGGGGCGTCGCCGAAGGGCAGATGCCCAATGTCGGCCTTGCGTTCATCAATGGCGAACAGGCGCTTAAATTCAGCTTCATGAGTGATCGTCAGGTGTTTGACTGGACGATGAAGACGCTCGCCGAGGTGCTGCCTGCAACCCGAGGCGCGCTCGAACCCATCACCATTCAGGCCTGCCACCGCGATCCGCATGGGTCGGGCGATTGGGTCTATTGGCAGCCGGGCCAGATTAAACGCTTTGCTCCGCTGATGCGTGACCGCCACGGCCGCACCCATTTTTGCGGCGAGCATACCGCCATTTTGGAACGCGGCATGGAAGGCGCGTTTGAATCGGGCGAGCGGGTTGCGCTGGAAGTGGTCGAACTTTTGTGAAACCGCTCTCCGCTCTTTTGCTGGCGTCGGCAACGGCGCTGGCTACCCCTGCATCCGCGCCTTTGTGGGCCAATGCGCCCACGGGGCTGACCGACGACCGCAATGCGCGCGACCTCGACCTGCTGCTCGGCTGGTTTGAAGGCGTGTTCGATAATGACCTGCAAATCTGGTTTGAAACGGATCCGCGTTCGGCAACGCCAGCCGATGCACGCCACGCCCGCTTTCATGCGGTGCATAAGCGGCTCCCCGACAGCCTGTTGGGCCTTCCCGCCTTCCATGTCGTCGAAACGCGCGGCGATGCGGTGCTCGCCGACCATGTGGTTGCGTTCCAGACCGAAAAGCCGCGCGATGGCATCCGCCTGCGCTATTTCCGCATCAACGGGAAGAACAGTGAAGGCGCGGCGCTAACCAGTAGCCAACTCACGCTCATGCCAGATTGTGATGTGCTGCTCGAACGGCGCGGCGCGCAGGTGGAAGGACGCACTCTATCATCGGGCTGCGCACTTGCGGGCGGTTCTGCGGCACGGGCGGTGCGCGAAACATTATGGATTGGCCCCGATGTTTATACGCGCCTGCGCACACCGGTTGGTGCGGCTTCCACGCCAGCGCGCGCGTCCCTTGGCCCGGTCGCTTTTTACAAGGCGCGGCCGTTTGACTGTTCGGTCGATATGTTCGCCGACAGCTATCTGAAACGCTCGCCCAACGACCGCTCATACAGCTTTAAGGGGCGGCATGACCTCGGCGACATGATGCAGGTCGAAAGCCCGCGCGACGGCAAACGCTATCAACTGCAACTGCGGCGGCAACGCTATCCTTATTACCGGTCGGGCGGCGAGTTTCTGCTGCTGCGCTTACGCGAAGTGGGTGCGCCCAGTTCGGTCGCCATCGTCACCACCGACACCGCCAATGAAAATATCACCCTCAATCTGGGCTGGGTCGCCGCAAGCTGTAACGCGCGCAAGGATGACCGGAAATAATATTTGAAAACAAAGATTTGAATAAAAGGGGAGTAGTATCAATGCAAAAATTATCCATTCGCACCTTATCCGTGGCGACCAGTTTGGCCGCACTTACCATTGCGGCGATGCCGGTTGCGGCACAGGAAGTTGCAGCAGAACCGGTGGCGGTTGCCGATGCGGCGAGCGACGACATTGTTGTCACCGCCCGCAAGCGTGCGGAATCGCTTCAGGATGTGCCGCTCAGCATTACCGCTGTCGGCGCACAAAAGCTGGAAGATGCCGGCATCGCCAATGTCGAGCAGCTCACCCAGTTCACGCCGGGCTGGCACTTTGAAAATTCGGGATCGCGTCAAGGGAGCGCGGCGCGGATTCGCGGCCTCGACATCAACACCAATAATCCGACGCGGCAAAACGCCTCCTTCTTTGTCGATGGCGTTTATTTCCCCGGCACGGTGCAGTCGCTCGACTTTAACGATATTGCGCAGGTCGAAGTCATCAAAGGCCCGCAAAGCGCCTTTTTCGGACGCCAGACATTTGGCGGCGCGATCAACTTTACCACCAAAGCGCCAACCAACCGTTTCGAAGCGCGCGTCACCGGCACTGCGATTACCAGCGGGCAACAGGAAATAGCAGGCAGCGTTTCGGTGCCGATTATCGACGATAAATTATTCGTCCGGGCCTCCGCCCGCTATTATAATAATGACGGTCCGTTCCGCGACAATAAGAGCGGGGTGCGGCTGGGCGCACAGGAAAGCACCAGCTATAATGTCTCGCTCATCGCGCGGCCGGTCGATAATTTCGAAATTAAGCTGCGCTATATCAATATACAGGATGATGACGGCCCGATTGCTTCGGCGCAAATCGGCGCCAGCCAGTTGAATTGCGGCCCGTTCGGCACCGGCAAGCGCAAATTTTATTGCGGCGAACTGCCCGTCATCCGCAAATTCGAACTGAATACGGTGGTCGGCAAAAATAGCTGGGGCCTCACCAAATTCGGCTTCAACCGCGATGCTGATATGTTCAGCGCGCAGGCCAAATGGGACTTTGGCGGCGGCTATTCGCTGACCGGCAGCTATGCGCAATATTCGGATGACAATGTCGATGTGATTGACGCCGATCTGACCGCGCAGCCGCTTTATGGCATTGCGACCTTCCAGACGTTCAACGACAAAAGCTATGAGTTGCGGCTCGCCTCGCCTGATCGCGGGCGGCTGACATGGCTGGTCGGGGCTTATTTTTACGACGGCTATTTTTCGCAAAATGCGGTCTATTCCTATGGGCCCGACTTTACCGTGACGCCGGTAGGGCAAACGCCCGACATTGCGCGGGTGGAAAATCTCGCTTTTTATGGCTCGGCGACCTTCAAGATTCTCGACAATCTTTCGCTGAGCGGTGAATTGCGTTGGCAGAGCGATGATGTGACTAATGAAGGCGGGCAAAATGCCGCGCGCCGCACCTTGAATGGCAAGACCAAAGCCTGGCTCCCGCGCGTCATTCTCGACTGGAAGCCGACGCGCGACATCATGGCCTATGCGATTTTCAGCCAAGGCAATAAACCCAAACAGTTTAACGCCAATATTGCGGGGCTGAGCGACACCCAGCGCGCCTTTATCGAAAGCGAATATGGCGTGACGGTCGCGCTCGATGAAGAGCGGCTCAACAATTATGAACTTGGCCTCAAGACCAAATGGTTTGACGGCAAGCTCACCGCCAATTTTGCCGCCTATCAGATGGACTGGGCTGATCAGGTGTCGCGCGTACAGGTGTTCCGTTCGGCAAGCGATGCGGCCAATCAGGTGGGCCAGCTTGACGTGGCAGGCAATAGCGGGTCGTCGCGTATCCGCGGGCTTGAAATTGAAACGGATTTGGCCGTGACCCCGCGCCTACGCCTCGAAGGCAGCTTTGCTTATACCGACGCCAAATATACCAGCTTTGATTCGGTCTATATCGAACAGGTAACGGGCAATCCCGATGCGTCGGGCCACCGCGCGCCGCGCTTCCCCAAATATCAAGGCTCGTTCGGCGTGTCGCATATGACGCCGGTAGGGCAGGATTGGAGCATCATCGCGCGCGCGGATATGAGCTATGTCGGCCGCCGTTATACCGATGAAAGCAATCTGGCATGGATGCGCGAAAATCTGCTCGTCAATGCGCGGCTGTCGGCGGAAAGCGATGATCTGCGCGTCAGCCTGTTCGTCGAAAATCTGTTCGACCGCAAAGGCTTTGCGGCGGCGCAGCGCTATCGCGACATGACCGCAGGCGGCATCCCCTTTGCCTTTGCCTATACGCTGCTCACCCCGCGCCGCGCCGGGATTACGGCGTCCGTCAAATTCTAAAGCGCCTACCGCAAAGGCGCCCCATCACAGGAGAGTTATCGTGATTAAAAGCTGTTCAGCCATTGTCGTTGCCGCAGGAGCTATCGCCTTGAGTGCGATGGCGTTGCCGGCATCGGCTCCGGCCCAGACTGCCCCCGACAATGGCGCGCGAGCATGGCTTCAGTGCCGCGCCTGCCATACGGTGAAGAAGGGCGAGCCTAACAAGGTCGGCCCCAATCTCAACGGCCTGTTCGGCAAGCGGGCGGGAACAATGCGTTCCGATTTCCGCTATTCCGACGCGCTTAAATCGTCGGGAATTGTGTGGAACGATCAGACACTCGACCGCTGGATTACCAACCCCGCTACCCATGTGAAGGGCAACCGCATGGCCTATGGCGGCAATGCCAATCCGGCGACCCGCGCGTCGATTATCACCTATCTCAAACGCGAAGCCAAATAATGGCAGTCCTGGATATGGGAGCCAAGATATGGGGACCAAGATGACAGGATCGGGGCCCGTAACCCGTCGCTCTGCGCTGCAATTGGCAGGGCAGGCGGCAGGAGCGGCGGCATTGTTGCCGCTCCTGCGCACCGGCACCGCACGGGCTGCGACACAGGAGCAGGCGGATGTCATCATCCTTGGCGCCGGGCTGTCGGGGCTTCAGGCGGCGCTGCTGCTCGAAGAACAAGGCTATAAGGTCGCGCTGGTCGAAGGGCGCACGCGCGTCGGCGGGCGGCTTTATACGATGGACGATGTGCCGGGCCATCCCGAAGCAGGGGGCAGCGGGGTTGGCAGCGGCTATGCCCGGCTTGTCGACCGTTGCCGCGAATTGAATGTTGCGTTTGAAGGCCATCGTCCGCGCACCGAAAGCAGCCACACCAACACCGCCATCCATGTGCGCGGGCAAACGGTCAAGCTTGCCGACTGGGCGCAAGCGGCGGTCAATCCTTATGCGGGCAAGATGCGCGAAACGCCGCCTTGGCTGGTCGGTCCGACCGCCTTGCTCGGCGATAATCCACTCCCCGATATTTCAAGCTGGCGTGACCCTGCGTTCCAGAAATTCGACCGCTCGGTAGCCGCCGTGCTGACCGAAAGAGGGTGGACGCCGGAACAGCTCCACCTCGCTTATTCGGTCAACCCCAGTTACGGCAATTCTGCGCACGACCTGTCGGCCATCATGATGTGGCATATCGGGCGCAACGCCGAAGTGATGGCAGGCGACGGCAAAGTCTATGCCAGCGTCGGCGGCAACCAGCGTATGCCCGAAGCGATGGCCAAAGCCGTCAAAGGCCCGATCCATTTCGGCCGCCAGATTATCGGCATCCGCAGCGATGCAACCGGTATCGAAGCTGTCGCGCTCGACGGAAGCCGGTTTCGCGGCAAGGCACTGGTTTGCACCATTCCGGCCTCCGCTTTGCGGTTGGTCAAGATTGAACCGGGCCTTCCGCCTCTTGCCCAGAATGCGATTGATACCATCGCCTATAACCGCGTGTTCCAGGTGCATTTCGTGCCGACGCGGCGCTTTTGGGAACAAGATGGCCTGCCGCCATCGCTCTGGACTGATACGCTGGCGGGGCGCTTCATGGGCCTCCAATATGGCAGCGACCCCAATGATGTGACGACCTTCCTTGCCTTTGCCAACGGTTTTGCCGCCGACCGGCTCGACCGGATGAAGCCCGACGATGCGGTTGCGGCGATATTGGCCGATGTCGAGCGCATCCGCCCCGCTGCCAAGGGCGCTTTGCGTCCGGTCAAAATGTGGAGTTGGCAGCGCGATCCGTTTGCGGGCGGCGCATATGCCTGTTGGCAACCGGGGCAGGTCGGCAAGATTGCCGCTGCCTTCGACCAGCCGGTCGGCCGTCTCTATTTTGCGGGCGAACATACCGCCGCGATCGCGCGCGGGATGGAAGGTGCGATGGAATCGGGCGAGCGCGCGGCGCTGCAAATCATGGAAAATCTCTAAAAAAAAAGGTGCGACAATGACAAAGGGAATGATGATGGACCGCCGCCATGCGTTGATGGGCATGGGGGCAGCAGCCGCAGGCCTGACCACGGCAAGCCTGTCGGCGGGTGCAAAAGCACAATCTTTGCCCGCCGCTTTGTCGGTTGAAGAACAATTGCGCGCTTTACGCGATCCGATGCCTGCCGCGCGCACCCTTGCGCGGTTGCAAAGCGACCTTTCGGGCCGCACCATCTATGCCTATTCGGCGGGGCAGGTGTTCGGGCTGAGAGCCGGACGCGGGCTGGAAATCGCCGATTATGGCAAACGGCTTTACGGCTATGAAGGGTGCAGCGTGCGCCGCTCGGTCGTGCGCGCGGACGGCAAAATCGAAACCACATCGCGTTCATGGCTTTTCTATAAGGATTTGGAACGCGGCACCTTCATGGACCGTTTCACCAACCCCTATACCGGCAAGACCGTGGATGTGCCGGTGTTCCGCGCCGGTATTTCGGGCGAAATATTGGGCGCGAACGGGCTTGAACTCAAAGCCAATTTCGGCCTCAAATCAAGCGTGTTCGGCAAGCCCGTGCAGCTTGACATAGTGCAGGTCGGCGACCGTGCGGTGGTCACGCGCCACGGCTTTACCCAATGGACCCCGCCCGACACCAAAAAGCCACGCACCGAATTTACGATGGATAGCTGGGCCTGTTCGGTCAAGGATTTGCTCGACGCCGACGCGCCTGCCATTCCGGCAACCTATGCGTGGACCAGCCAGACCGAATGGCAAAGTTGGCTCGCTATGCCCGCCGATATGGACGGGTCGCTCACCTGGCGCGCGGAGGGCACGAATGTCTATGCAATCGAAGATCTGCCGCAAGCCTTTGTCCAGCATTGCATGGCGCGTGATCCCAATCTGCTGACCGCACCCTTGGCGTGAAATATACGATAGGAATGGAATGGAGGCATCATATCGCCAATATATCGGACGGCAATGCCGGACCACAATATCCGGGCGGGAGCGGACATGCTGCTTTCAAGATCGGTTATGTTCGGGGTCGACCCCGTCTTTCGCCTGAAAGGATTTGAAGCGGTTTGGCCTAGTGCTGCGTGGACCAAACCGCTTCAAATCTTGATCCGGGCCGGAGCGTGGATGGAAATCCGGCGTCGGTTATTCTTGGTCGTTATAATTTATGCGCCGTTACGGTCCTTCATAAATTTGCGACGCGCGACCAGACCGGCTGCGGCGGCGCCGAACAGCAAGATCATCGGCGGCGCGGGCACTTCGGACGGATCGCCGGAGCTGCCGCCGCCCGACGTCGTCGTGCTGTTGCCGCCCGTTGTGGTCGTGGTCGAACTTGTGGTCGTGTTGCCGTTGGACGAACTCGATGTGCTGGTTGTCGTATTGCCGTTCGACGTGGACGAGGTCGATGTGGTGGTCGACACATTGCCACTGGTGGTGGTCGACACATTGCCGCTGGTCGTCGTGGTCGAGCTGGTGCTGGTCCAGCCGCCACCCGTCGAGGTAACAGACCCGCCGGTGGTCGACACATTACCGCTGGTCGTCGTGGTCGACGTATTGCCGCTGGTTGTGGTCGTCGAGGTCGAGTTACCGCTCGTCGTTGTGGTCGAATTGCCACTGGTCGTCGACGTGGTGGACGTCGAGTTGCCGCTGGTCGTCGATGTCGACGTTGAATTGCCGCTCGTCGTGCTGGTTGTCGTCGAGCTATTGTCGGTATTGCCGCTCGTGGTCGTTGTGGTTGTCGTCGTGGTGGTGGTCGACGGATCGGTGCCGCCGCTGCCGCCCGAGGACGAAGAGGAGGATGACGACGAAGAAGAGGAGGATGAGGAGGAAGAACTCGACCCGCCGCCGCCGGTCGTGCTGATCGTGACGCTGCCGCCACCGCCGCCACCGCCGCCGAAGAATCCGCCGAAGAAGCCGCCGCCGCCCCAGCCGCCGCCGCTGCTGCCGCCAATGATGATCGGAACGCCGCTGCCGCTCCAGTCACCACCACCGCCGCCATAAACGGGCGGGGGCGGCATCGGGATAGCGCGCGGTGCGGTCGAGACCACGGTGCGCGGCATGATGCCCTGGGTGACGGTGCGGGTCGTGACTACGCGGCGCGGACGCTTGATCGGCTTGACCGCTGCATAGCGGGTTGCCGCGCGCTTCTTGGCTTTCACATAGCGGGTGCGTTTGCACATCGGCAGGCGCTTGTTGGCCGCGGTGCGCTTGGTCACACAACGGACCGCATAACGCTTGCGCGCTTTTTTCTTCTGAACCTTGGACGCAATCTGCTTTTGCGGCTTGGGCGTTTCGGACACCTGCATCGCGCCGGTGCCGATCAACGCGCCGCCGCAAGTGCAGGCACAAAGTTTAGCAAGAGCCATCCGTACTGACATAATCACTACTCTTTCAAAATCGGTTCCGGGGGTATGTGCCGGAAATGACCGATCGCAAGATCAGCATAGCTCATTACCCCCTGAGTACCCGCATCACTGAACAGACCTTAGCGTCCAGTGCAATTCCGTTAACTGTGTTTCATAGCTCTGTGACGTAAAATGTTCACGATTTTAGGCACTAAAGCTGTGATTGTCCCATTATTGCACGAAGAATGGCGCGGTTCATAACAGAATTGCGCCACCATTCCTAATGGTTATGGTTAACGACGCTAGCGCAGCAGAAGCGGTGCGCCAAGTGATTCTCTTTGGGCTTCCGGTACGAATATACGCTAATTTACACACCTCTTTACAGCAAATCGCTCTATCCTCCGTGAAATGCTTGTGCGTCATGAAACGGCTGTCTATAGGCCGCCGCAAGCCAGCGAATGGCAGCACGGAAAAATACGACTCCGCAAAACAAGGTGGTGCGTGTTTTTAGGAAATTGAGGATTTCAGATGGTCAAGACGGCGTTGGAACTGGACAGCCTCAAACAGGCCACCGAAGCAATGGACGGCGAATATCGCCCGCGTGAAGACGAAGAATTTATGAATCCGCGGCAGTTGGAATATTTCCGCAAGCTGCTGTTGCAATGGAAAAAATCCATTATCGAAGAAGCCGAGCAGGTGCTGGCGCAATTACAGGATGAACCGATGCGCGAGCCCGATCTTGCGGACCGCGCTTCATCCGAAACCGACTGGTCGATCGAATTGCGGACGCGCGACCGCCAGCGCAAGCTTATCGCCAAAATCGACGCGGCGCTGCGCCGGATTGACGAGGGCGAATATGGCTATTGCGAAGTGACCGGCGAACCGATCTCGCTCGGCCGGCTTCAGGCGCGCCCGATTGCGACCATGACCATCGAGGCGCAGGAACGCCACGAACGGCAAGAACGGGTGTCGCGCGACGATTAACCTTTTGAGGCTCCGGCGCGGGCAAAAGTTAACGCGCCGGGCAATTTTGGCCGCTCTATTTTTGACGCGGATTAAGGAACGGGGCTGCGCCAGGGCGTGCGCCCCGTTTCCTATTGCGCTTCGGTCCATGTTACTCACCGGAAAGAGCGGGGGCGGACGATACGGTTTCAGCGCCAATATTTTGTGCGTTCGCGCCGCTTTTCCTGCATTTTTCGGCGCGATGTTTACCAATTTACAATGAGTTTGCCGTTATACCGTCTGCACGGGACCATGAAGTTCCGGCGCTATTGCACCCAACGCTATTGCACATGGAAATGACAGGAATCATGGACAATTTCGACCGCACCCCGCCGCAGGAGGACGAAATACCGGTTTCGCCCGACCCGCAAGGCGCGGCATCCGGAGCCGAGGCTGCGCCGGATAAGGTGCGCGAAATGGATCGTGACAGCCTGTTCATGCAAGGCGTCTTATATCTGCCGGGGCAGGGGCAACCGGTGACGGTGCGCGTGCGCAACCTGTCGGCGGGCGGGTTGATGGCCGATTATGCGGGCGATATTGCCAAGGATAGCGCGGTCGAAATCGAATTGCGCAATGTGGGGCGCATCGCCGGACGGGTGGCATGGGTGTCGCCCTCGCAATTCGGTCTGGCGTTCGATACGCTGATTGATCCGCTTGCGGTGCGCCGCCCGATTGGTGTCAAACGCGACGATCTGTTCCGTCCGGTAGTGGTCGACCGCTATCTGAAGCGCCCGCTCTAAGGCGCGAAAAGCCGCTTTCTGCTTTGCGGGCAAGCCATCCGGCACGTCAGTGCCAATTTCCCGTAATCCGGCCTTTCGAATCAGGCACACTAAATCCGGCTCAACGACTCCGGCTCAACCACTCCGGTCCAAACGAAAACGCCGCGAGAAAATTCCTCGCGGCGCAACTGGTGCGATGGCCTGTCCTTATGGACCGCTATCGTAAAAGGAAGCCCCTCAATGGGCGGCGGCCATCTCTTCTTTCAGGCGAAGTTTGCGTTTCTTGAGATCGCTCAGCACGGCTGTGTCCGGATTGGGTCGCCGTTCTTCTTCGGCGATTCTGGCATCGAGCCCTGCATGTTTGGCTTGAAGAGAAGCGATATGCGCGTTTTCCATTGGCAATACTCCTTTGGTGGGGAAAAATTCCCTCATTGGCAAATCCCTAATAAGGCCGGGTTTATACCCTGCCTTTGACCCTGAACCTGTGACGTTAGCGGCGCCTGTCCTTTCCTGTCCTTTCTGTTTGCGCGGCCTTTGATACGTCCGGTTTACTGTCGATGGACAAGCTGTGGCAGCGCCCGTTTTCGGGTGAGTCGCAACCAAGCTTGTAACAGGAATGAAACATATATTTCCGCCTTTGTCTCTATCCATTATCGCCCCCTTCGACAAAGCGCCCATCGGGCATGACGAGGCGTGGGGGCGTTGGTTTTTTTCTTGCCGGCTTGTCGCGCATCCTTGGTGCCACCTTCGCGCTTGGCCCGCGCACCAATGCTTGCCAGCCGACCCGCCATTGTGGATAAGGGGCCATAAGAGAGAGGCGCTGCGTCGGAACGCGGGGCGGGGGCGTTGGCATGACACAGGAAGAAATCCTTCACCGGCTGGAAAATCTGAAGGTCGAACATCGCGATCTGGACCATGCAATCCACGCGCTCGGCACCGGCGGGGTGCCCGACCAGTTGCAGCTTGCGCGCCTTAAAAAACGCAAATTATTGTTGAAGGACGAGATACGCTGGCTCGAAGACCAGTTACTCCCCGATATTATTGCGTGAAGGATTATAGCGAAGCGGGGCAGCCGTGCGGGCGCGGAGTCTTTGGAAAAACTAACCCTTTTTGGGACAAAGGGAATTTACCATCTTATTTTAGCTTTTGTTTGCTTGCCCGGAGTCCTGCAAAGAGGCACTAGACCGATGCGATGATGGATGATTTTACCGATCAGGGCGCGCCCGGCGCCATATCATCCGGCTCCGGCTCCGGTTTCGACCGGCAGGAGGCGGAAGGCATTGTTGCGGCCATGCCCGTAGCGCTGCGTCGCTCGGTCATCGAAAGCCTCTATACAGAAGCCATGCTGCTCGCCGACGAAGTGCGCGCTTATTTTGAAAGTTCGGGGCTGGAACAGCGCCAGACTCTCGATCCGTTATTGCGCATCGGCTTTAGCTGTGAATCGCTGAAAACCACGACGCGGCTGATGCACATCATTGCCTGGCTGTTGACACAACGCGCGATAAATGCGGGCGAAATTACCGAAGCCGAAGCGCGCGCGCATGACCGGATGCTGGATGAAGCGGTGCCGAGCGATGCGGGCATTTGCGCCTCGCTCCCCGATCAGGCGCGGCTTCTAATCGTGTCGAGCGAGCAGCTTTATAAACGCACCTTGCGGTTGCAGGAGCAATTTCTCCAAGGGGTGCCGCCGGTCGATAGCCCCGTCCATCATCTGTTTGCGCGGCTTTCCCAAGCTTATTAGAGCCATAGCGTGTGCCTGTTGCCTTACGCACACAGTCCGTCGCATTCCAACCCAAGTTAATGCAATGCATATTTGCGTTAATGAAAACTGCAGTATAGGGTTGCGCGTGAGGGTCCAAGGAAGATGGCGGCGCATTGCCTGCCTCCATCCGAAACGAAAAGGCTTTTTTTGCTCGTGAACGCTCAGTGGACGGATCGACACGTGCGAATGACTGTCCGGAATATACGTCATGCCCTGATGGGCGGTGCGGCCATATTCTGTATGGCGGGCATAGCCGTGCCTGTCACCGCGCAAACCGCTCCGCAAGCCGAGCCTGCCCAGCCCAGTTCGACGCCGCCCGCCAATACGCCGGGTCAAGGCAATATTGTCGAAGTCACGCTGCCGACGTTCAGCGACCTCACGACGCTTGACCCCGAAGCGCCGCTTGACCCGATGCCCGATGTGCCGGTGACCTGGCCCGACATGGCGCAGCCGATGGCCGCGCTCCCGCCGAGCCTCAGCGACGAGGCGCTCGCTGCCGCTGCCAATCGCGGCAATATTCCGGGCCTCCCGCCCATCGAGCTGGCCCAGCCCGGCACCGGAAATGGCGCAGCCCCCGGCACTCCGCCGCCGGTCGATATGGCGCAGACAGATGCGGAGAAAGACCGCGATGCGCTCTTTTCCGATGCCGCGACCGAACGGCGCTATGGCGTCAAGGTCGAAGGGCCGGAGCCTGCGGTCAATGATGCGTTCAAGGCGCGCTTTGCCGGGCTTTCGGAACTCGACGCCAAGGATGGCGATGAAGCCAATATCGCCCAGATCAACCGCCGCGCGCGCAATGACCATGAAACGCTCATGCAGATGCTGCGCACCGACGGCTATTATGGCGGCAAGGTTGATGTCGCCATCGAACGCCCTCAGGGATCGAACAAGATTGCTGTAACCTATACGGTAACGCCGGGCGAACGCTTCGCTTATGATGAAGTTAAGGTGCGCGGGCTTGAAACCACGGGGCAGGATGAACCCCGTTTCCGCGAAGCCTTTGGCGTCAATGTCGGCGATCCGGTCGATGCGGACGAATTGAAACTCGCGCAAAATTCGCTGCTCACCGATATGCAGGAAAATGGCTATCCGTTCGGCAAGGTCGGCGAAGAAAGCGTTGTGGTCGATCATGCCAAGCAAGCGGGCCAGCTTGACCAGCCGGTCGAACCCGGCGGCAAGCGCAATTTCGGCAATATCGTGTCGAGCGGCACCAAGCCGTTCGGCGCGGACCATATGCAAACCATTGCGCGCTTTGATCAGGGCGAAGTCTATAAAGCCTCGATGGTCGAAGATTTACGCCGCGCGCTGATCGCGACCGGGCTGGCTTCTTCGGTGCAGATCAAGCCGGTCGAATCCGCTTCGCCCGATCAGGTTGATATTGAAGTGGCGATGACACCTGCGCCGCCGCGCACTATTTCGGGCCAGCTTGGCTATGGCACCGGCGAAGGTTTCCGCGCCGAAATCGGCTGGGAGCATCGCAATATGTTCCCGCCCGAAGGGGCGGTCTTGGTGCGCGTGGTCGGCGGGACGCGCGAACAATTAGGCTCGCTGCGTTTCCGCCGCAATAATTTCGGGCAGCGCGACCGTGTCTTTTCGGTCGAAGCCTTGGCGAGCCATCTCGACCGCGATGCCTATGACGCGCGCACCGTGTCGCTGAGCGCCTCGCTTGAACGCCAGTCGAACCTCATCTTCCAGAAAGAATGGACCTGGTCGCTGGGCGCTGAATTGATTGCGACCGACGAACGCTCTTATGTCGAAGCGATTGGCGGGGATTTGCGGCGCACCTATTTCATCGGGGCAATCCCGATGAGCCTTTATTATGACAGCACCGACGACTGGCTGGACCCGACCAGCGGTTTCCGTTTGGGCGGGCGCGTGTCGCCGGAATTGTCGTTCAAGGGCGGCACCTTCCCTTATGTCCGCGCGCAAATTGACGGCAGCTATTATTATCCGGTCGGCGAAAATATCGTGCTGGCAGGGCGCGCGCGTTATGGCACGATTGTCGGCTCCGGCGACAATGAGCTGGCACCCTCGCGCCGCTATTATGCGGGCGGCGGCGGGTCTGTGCGCGGCTATGGCTATCAATCCATCGGCGCGCGTGACATTGACGGCAAGCCGTTGGGCGGCAAGGGCTTGGCCGAATTGTCGATCGAAGCGCGCATCCGTCTGCGCGGTATTATGGGCGGCAATCTTGGCATTGTGCCCTTCTTTGACGCGGGCAATGTTTATACCAATGCCTATCCCGACCTGTCCGGTTTCCAGATGGGGGCGGGGATAGGGCTTCGCTATTATAGTATGTTCGGGCCGATCCGTATCGACCTTGCTACCCCAATCAACCGCCGCCAAGGGGATCCCTGGGTCGCGGTCTATGTGTCGTTGGGGCAGGCCTTTTGAACGACATAATCGACGAGATCATTCCGCCGGGGCCGCCAGAAACACCGAAAAAGCGTCGGTGGCGGGTGCGGGTTGCGCGCTGGATGCTGTTTTTCGGCTTGCTGCCATTGCTGCTGATCGGCGGGATTGCGTTCCTCCTCGATACGCAACCCGGCCACCGCTTCATCATCGACCGCATCGAAGAGCAAAATCCCAAATCCGGTTTGAAGATAAAGATCGGGCGGATCGACGGCTCCATTTATGGCCGCGCGACCATCCGCGATCTGCAATTGGGGGATCCCGAAGGCATTTTCTTCACCGCCAATGAAGCCAAGCTGGACTGGAATCCGGTGCGTTTCGTGTTCCAGAACACGCTCGACATTGACGATTTATGGGTCGCCAAAGCCGATCTGTTGCGGATGCCCGCGCTCATTCCGGACGACGAGAAAAAATCGATCCTGCCCGGCTTCAACATCCGTCTTGGCCATTATAAGGTCGACCGGCTGGTTCTCAATGAATCGATTGCGGGGCGCTTTTATGCGGTCGGGCTGGAGGGCAAGGCCGATGTGCGCGGGGGCCGCGCCGATGTTAATCTGGCGGTGCAGTCGCTCGACACCAAGGATAATGCGCGCATCGCGCTGATCGCGGTGCCGGACGAAAATATCTTTGATATTGATGCCAGCCTGTCTGCGCCCGACAATGGGATATTGGCGGGGATGACGGGCATCAAAAAGCCCATTGGCCTTGCGCTCAAGGGCAATGGTAGCTGGGCCAAATGGACCGGCGCTTTGTCCGCCAAAACCGACAAGCAGGAACTGGCGTCGCTGTTCCTGACCGCTACCGAGGGCCGCTATACCGCCAAGGGTAAAATCCGCCCCGAATATGTGGTCGCGCCCGGCATGATCCAGCGCATCACGCGCGGCGGTGTCGATGTCGATATTAATACCCTTTATAAGGATAATGTCGTCGATGGCCGCTTTGCGTTCAAATCGGCGGCGCTGTCGGCGACCGCAACCGGAGTTGCCAGTCTCAAGGACCGCCGCTTTGTCGGCATGAATATCGACAGCCGCGTCACCCGGCCGCAAGCCTTGATGACGTCGATGAAGGGACGCGATCTGCGCGCAACCTTGCGGCTCGACGGGCCGTTCATGGCACCGCGCTTTAATTATCGCATCACCTCGCCGCGCATGGAATTTGGCCGTAATATATTGAATACAGTCGATATTCGCGGCACCGGCAACTGGTCGGCTGGCACTATCCAGTCGATCCCGATGCGCGCGAGCGTTGCGAGCATCACCGGCAATGGTGAAATGGCCGACGCGCTCACCCGCAATGTCACTGTAGATGGCACCTTCCGCCTGCGCGGCAATGAATTGTCGAGCAATTTGATGCAGGTGCGCACCAGCCGGATTAACGGCCAGATGGTCGTTAATGCCGACCTGTCGAGCGGGCGCTATAATGTCGGCTTTGATGGCCGCTTGCCGGGTTATGAAATTCCGGGGCTGGGCCGCGTCGATATTGTCAGCAAGTTGAAAGTCTCGCCGCTCGGCAGCGGCATCAATGTCGTCGGCAATGCGGTGGCGCAGGTAACGCGCCTCGACAATAGTTTCTTCAAGACTTTGGCGGGCGGCAATCCGCGCCTTACGACTGATTTGGTGATGACGCCGGACGGGCGCTTGGCGCTCAACAATTTGCGCATCACCTCGCCTTTGCTCACAGCAACAGCGAACGGCTATCGCCGCCCCGACGGCACATTCCATTTCACCGGAACCGGTACCCATCGCCAATATGGGCCACTGAAAATCACTTTGGACGGCGATATTACGCGGCCCAAGGTGGACCTGTTCCTTGCGCGGCCGATGGATGCGGCGGGCTTGGCCGATGTGGAGGTGCATCTGCTCCCCAATGCACAAGGCTATCGCTATACCGCACAAGGCCAGTCGCGGCTTGGCCCGTTCACCAGCAATGGCGCGATTTTGCTGCCTGCCAAGGGCGATACGGTGATTGACATTGTGGCACTCACGGTTGCCGAAACCACCGCGAGCGGCAAGCTGCGTCCCGTCACCGGCGGCATGGCCGGAACGCTTGCGATTACCGGCGGCGGACTTGACGGCACACTCGACCTTGGCGTGCGTGGCGGGGTGCAGGAAGTGGTGATGGACCTCACCGCCAAGGATGTGAATTTCCCCGGACCTCCGCCGGTCAGGATTGGCGAAGGCACGATCCGCGGGACTGCGCGTCTGCTCGACAGCGGGCCGGTGATTGTCGGTCAGGTTGACCTCACCCGCGTCGAAGGCTTTGGCTATAAGGCGCGGCACTTGAAGGCCGATATTCGCGACCTGCGCGGGCTTGGCGATATGACCAAGCTCACCATCGACGCTACCGTCGATGCCGAGGGCGTCGAAGGCAGCGGCATCCGCTTTTCGACCATCAAGGGCGAAGTTAAAATGGTCGATGGCGTCGGCGGAGCGACCGGCCAGTTTGTCGGCGTCGGCCCGCGCGGCATCAGCTTTAGCGGCAATGCGCAATTCAGCCCCAATGCAATCCGCGTGACGGGTTCGGGTACGCTCGCAGGCCGTCCGGTGACGTTCAAATATCCGCTATTGCTCGAACGCGAAGGCGCGGGCTGGCGCTTGGCGGCGACCGAAATCCTTTATGGCGGCGGCTCGATCCGTGTCGCAGGCCTGTTCGGCGGGGAGACAACCGAGATCGATGCGGCGCTTAAAAATATGCCGCTGTCGCTGCTCGATGCGATCAATCCGACCTTGCAGCTTGGCGGCATCGCCAATGGTGTGGTGCAATATCGCGCGCCCGCGCGCGGGGCGCCGACGGGGCAGGTGGAATTGCGCGTGACCAACCTCACCCGCTCCGGCCTTGCGCTCGCTTCCAAACCGGTGGACGCGGCGATCAATGCGGTGCTGGACAGCGACAGCGCCTCGATGCGCGGCGTCATTGTAAGCGACGGGCAGACGATTGGCCGCATCCAGGCCAAGGCGACCCCGCTCGGCGGCAGCAATAATCTGATGGAGCGGCTGATGAACGCGCCGCTGTTTGCGCAGGCCCGCTATAATGGCGCGGCGGATACGCTGTGGCGCTTGACCGGCGTTGAAGCGGTAGACCTGTCCGGCCCCGTTGCTATTGCGGCGGATGTGTCCGGCACGCTTGCCAATCCGGATATTGACGGGGCGGTGCGCGCGAAAAATGCGCGGCTGGAAAATGCGGTGACCGGCACCGTCGTCACCAATGTTTCGACCGTGGGCCGCTTTAACGGCTCCAAGCTGGAACTGCGCGAATTTAGCGGCGAAACCAAGGATGGCGGCAAAGTTACCGGCAGTGGCACGTTTGAACTGTCGGCTGAACGCGGCTTTGCAATGAACCTCAACATCGACGCGGAAAAAGCCTTGCTCATCGACCGCGACGACATGACGGCGGTTGTGACCGGGCCCGTCCATATGCAAAGCGATGCGAGCGGCGGCATTATCGAGGGCAATCTGATCCTCAATGAAGGATCGTTCGTGCTGGGGCAGGCGACCGCTGCCGAAGCCTTGCCTGTCATCAATGTGCGCGAAATCAACAAGCCGGGCGAGGAAGGCTTTGACGACCAGCAACTCGCGCTGACCCCAACTATGCCTTGGCGCTTCGACATTACCGCCAAGGCCGATGACGGCCTGCGCGTAACCGGCATGGGGCTGAACAGCATCTGGGCGGCGGACCTTCTTATCAGCGGCACCGTGACCGAACCGCGCATATTGGGATCGGCAACACTGATGCGCGGCGATTATCAATTTGCCGGCCGTCTGTTCGAACTGGAAAAGGGCGATATCACCTTTACAGGCACCGTCCCCGCCGACCCGATCCTCGACATCACTGCGGTCAGCGATGTGAGCGGACTTAATGCGACCATCTCGATTGCGGGCACGGGGCAAAAGCCGGAAATCACTTTCTCGTCCGTGCCTGCACTCCCCGAAGATGAACTCCTCTCGCGCATCCTGTTCGGCGAATCGATCACCAATATTTCGGTGACCGAAGCTGCACAATTGGGCGTTGCGGTTGCGAGCCTGCGCGGCGGCGGCGGGCTGGACCCGATCAATGCGTTGCGTGATGCCATCGGCCTTGACCGCCTGCGCATCCTGTCGCCCGATGAACTGACGGGCCGCAAAACCGCGATTGCCGCGGGCAAATATATCACCCGCAAACTTTATGTAGAGGTCATCACCGACGGGCAGGGCTATAGCGCAACCCAAACCGAATTCGCGATCACCCGCTGGCTGTCGATTTTGGGGTCAGTGTCAACAATCGGTCGCCACTCGATCAACCTCAAAGCCGAGAAGGATTATTGAGGAGGGGTTTCGAGGGGAAGCGACGATAGGGAAGGGGTGCGGTAAGAAGTGAGGGGAGAGATAAGGCGTTTCACCGGCATTGTCCGTGTCCTGCCTTGCCAAAACCATTCCGGCCCCCCCCTCCGTTCGTCCTGAGTAGGCTCGAAGAGCCGTATCGAAGGACAGACAAGATATGCGCGTAAGCCCTTCGATACGCCCCTTGCGGGGCTACTCAGGACGAACGGGTGAAAAGGGTAGCGCTTTCACTAGAGCGGCTAGGCAGCCTACAAAAAGATTTCACGCAGAGGCGCAGAGGACGCAGAGAAAACAGACTTAATGGAGATCGCACTCCTCTGGTTCTCTGCGTCCTCTGCGCCTCTGCGTGAACCAATCCCCTTTCTTCGCGCCTCCGCGCCTCCGCGTGAAATTCTCAATTCTTTTAGGGGATACCCCACCTCTCTGCCTCCGCATTACGCCCATGCAGAGAGCAAGAAAATTTACTCTGCCTTCTCCCGCGACAGTCTTGTCATAAAAATTGCCGCGCGTTTGGCTTGGCGTTTGATGCTGTCGAGGTCGACTGTTTCGCCCGGCGCATGGTCGCCGCGGCTCACGGTGCCAAGACCGACCAGTCCGTCCACATCTTGCGCGACAAAGCTGATGTCACCTGCGCCGCGTTTTAACGGGTCCAGCGCGGCCATTTCGGGCAAACCCATATCGCGGTTGACCCCGTTCAGCTTAGCGAGCAGCGCCTTATTGCCTGTGGTCGGCGCCATTGCCGGATAAGCGCCTTGATCGAACTGGATGTCAGCGCCGGTTTTGGGCGCATGGGCCGCCACAATCGCTTTCATCTTGGCGACAACGCGGTCGGTCTGCTCTTGCGACAAAGTGCGGAAATCGCCGCGCGCAATCGCGATAGAGGGGATGATATTGGTCTTGCCCTTGGCCTCGATGCGGATGCCATCCTTGTCGAGCGTCGCCTCCTGCCCCCCTGCAATCAACCCGACATTGAAGGTCAGATTGGGTTCGGGCAATTCGGTGCGGAAGCGCGCGATAATCCGCGCCATTTCATAAATCGCACCGTCACCGGCTTCGGGCGTGAAAATGCCGGAGCTATGCCCGGTTTCGCCGCGTGTCGTCAGCCGCCAGCTATTTGACGAGCGCCGCGCGATGCTCCCCATATCCTTGCCGCCATCGACCGACAGCCCTTCAAAATCAAGCGCCACATCGGCGCGCTTGCCCGCCGCGATCAGGCTCGCGCGCGCGGTTTCGATGGGGTCGCCGGAATCTTCCTCATCGCCCGTCAGCACGATTTCGATATTCGCATCTTTAAGCGTTCCGGCGGCCTGCATCGCGCGCAAGGCCGACACAATTACGACCATCCCGCCCTTATCATCGCCAGCGCCGGGTCCTTCGGCTTCATCCTTGCCTGCCTCTTTGCGGCGGGTGAATTTTTGGAACGGCGAATCCGGCTCGAACACCGTATCGAGATGCCCGATGAGCAGCAATTTTTTGGTGCCCGCGTTGCCCTTTTTGGTTGCGATCAAATGGCCCGCACGGCCCGTTGTGGTCATATCTTCCCAGCGCACGGTAAAACCCAACGGCTCCAGCTCGGCGCGCATCATTTCGGACACCGCTTTGACACCCGCCATGTTGAGGCTACCGCTATTCTGGTTGACCAGCTTTTCAAGCAGCGCGACCGAGCGTTCATATTCGGCATCGACCGTTGCGGCCATACGCTGTTCGGGTGCGGTCAGTTGCGCCGAGGCAGGCATCGCCGCACCTACCAGCAACAAGGCCATCAAGGCGGTGCGCACTATCATCCTCTCAAACTCCCTGTTTTTGTATCCGGTCTATGATGTGCGCCGACCCTAATCCGTCGTCATGCGCTTGGCTATGCCCGAAACGGCGCTCGCGCGAAAGGAGAGAGGCTGCATACAAAACGCCCCGGAAAGTGTGGACTTCCGGGGCGTATGTTTAGTGCTAATGCGGGCGATTATCCGCTATAATACATGTCGAATTCGACCGGGCTGGGGGTCATGTCGAAGCGGTAGACTTCGTCCCATTTGATGCCGATATAGGCTTCGATCTGGTCCTTCGAGAAGACATCGCCTTTGAGCAGGAAGTCATGGTCCGCTTGCAGCGATTCCAATGCTTCGCGCAGGCTCGCGCATACGGTCGGGACTTGCTCCAACTCGGCGGGCGGCAGGTCGTAGAGATTCTTGTCCATCGCATCGCCGGGATGGATCTTGTTCTGGATGCCATCCAGCCCCGCCATCAAAATCGCAGCATAGCAAAGATAGGGGTTCGCCAGCGCATCGGGGAAACGGAATTCCACGCGCTTGGCCTTCGCGCCCGCACCATAAGGAATACGGCAGGATGCCGAGCGGTTGCGGCTCGAATAAGCGAGCAGCACCGGCGCTTCAAAACCCGGAACCAGCCGCTTATAGCTATTGGTCGTGGGGTTGGTGAAGGCGTTCAGCGCCTTGGCATGCTTGATAACGCCGCCGATAAAATAGAGCGCCATGTCGGACAGGCCCGCATAGCCATTGCCCGCGAACAAAGGCTCCTTACCGTTCCAGATCGAGATATGGGTGTGCATCCCCGACCCGTTATCATCCTTGATGGGCTTGGGCATGAAGGTCGCCGATTTGCCATAAGCATGGGCGACTTGATGCACGACATATTTGTAAATCTGCATCCGGTCGGCGGTTTCGGTGAGCGTGCCAAAGGTCATGCCAAGCTCATGCTGGGCAGCGGCGACTTCATGATGATGCTTGTCGCAAGGGAGCCCCATTTCGAGCATCGTCGCGACCATTTCGCCGCGAATATCGACAGCGCTATCCACCGGCGCCACAGGGAAATATCCGCCCTTGGCGCGCGGGCGGTGGCCCATATTGCCGCCTTCATATTCGCGGCTGGTGTTGGTGGGCAGTTCAATATCGTCGAGATGGAAGCTGCTATGGTTATAGCCGCTGGAAAAACGCACATCGTCGAACATGAAAAATTCGGCCTCGGGGCCGACATAGACGGTGTCGCCAATGCCCGTGGTTTTGACATAGGCTTCGGCGCGTTTGGCGGTCGAGCGCGGGTCGCGGCTATAGAGTTCACCGGTTGCGGGATCGACCACGTCACAGAAAAGGATGAGCATAGGGGTTGCGCTGAACGGATCGACATAGACGGCTTCCAAGTCGGGCTTTAGCACCATGTCGCTTTCGTTGATCGCCTTCCAGCCTTCGATGGACGAGCCGTCGAACATCAGGCCGTCGGTCAGCTCATCCTCGCCCATCGCGCTCGCGCACATGGTGAGGTGCTGCCACTTGCCCTTGGGATCGGTGAAGCGGACATCGACCCATTCAATCTCTTCATCCTTGATGCGGGCGAGAATGTCTGCGGGTTTCACTTTTGACATGGAAATTGGAGCCTTCCTGCGATGTGGGTTTGTTGGTTTGTTCGGGTAAATATAGGAAAATACGTTTGATTAAGTCCGGTTGATTATTTCCGTTAGCCCTGAGCCTGTCGAAGGGCGTTTATCGGTATCACACCCCGTCCTTCGACAAGCTCAGGACTAGCGGGGTTGGGGGCATCAATAGACGGGTTCGGGCGGGCATCAATGGATTGCCCTTTAAATCGCGTCACTGTCACGCTCACCCGTGCGGATGCGCAGCGCGCTTTCGACCGGGAGCACGAAAATCTTGCCGTCGCCGATGCGGCCGGTTTGCGCGGCTTGGGCAATCGCTTCGACGACGCGCGGGGCGAGGTCGTCATCGACCACGACTTCCAGCTTCACCTTGGGGAGGAAATCGACGACATATTCCGCGCCGCGATAAAGTTCTGTATGGCCCTTCTGACGGCCAAAGCCCTTGGCTTCGGTGACGGTGATGCCGCTCACGCCGACTTCATGCAGCGCCTCTTTGACCTCGTCCAGCTTGAACGGTTTGATGATCGCCTCGATCTTCTTCATTATCGTCCCCTTTTCGAGCGCGCCCCGCAAGGGAATGGAAGCGCGCGCATATATGCTGCACCGCACTATGCGAAGAGCGTGCCAAATGACGAATCGTGGAGGGTTGGGGCCGATGTCAAAGCCACACGGCGATAGCTGCCTAAAATTTAGGCAGATCGGCCAAAGCGAGCCTAAATTTTAGGCACTCGCTCAATAAGGCGGCCTATGCTTCCCCGCCGGACTTTCGGTGAAGATTTCGCAGCCGGTTTCGGTGATGCCGATACTATGTTCAAATTGTGCCGAAAGGGTGCGGTCGCGGGTGACGGCGGTCCAGCCATCGTCTAATATTTTGACACCATCCTTGCCGATATTGATCATCGGTTCGATGGTGAAGAACATACCGGGGCGCAGTTCGGGGCCGGTGCCCGCACGGGCGGCATGGACGACTTCGGGGGCGTCGTGGAAAATGGTGCCAAGGCCATGCCCGCAAAAATCGCGCACCACGCCATAGCGGTATTTGGACGCATAATCATAAATGGCCGCGCCAATATCGCCGAGGAAATTGCCGGGTTTGGCCTGCTCAATGCCAATCATCAGGCAATCATAGGTCACATCGACCAGCCGCTTGGCTTTGATAGACACATCGCCGACCAGATACATACGGCTGGTGTCACCGTGCCAGCCATCGACAATCGGGGTCACATCAATATTGATGATATCGCCCTCCTTTAACGGCTTGTCATTGGGGATGCCGTGGCAGATGACATTGTTGATCGAGGTGCAACAGCTATGCGCATAGCCGCGATAACCGAGCGTTGCAGGGATGCCGCCGCCCGCCAAGGTCATTTCGCGCACCTTGTCGTCTATCTGGGCGGTGGTGACGCCGGGCTGGACGAAATCCGTCATGGCGTCCAATATTTCCGCCGCTAATCTACCCGCCTTGCGCATCCCGGCAAAGCCTTGCGCATCGTGGAGTTTGATTGTCCCGTCGCGCTGCGCAACGGCGTTTCCTGTCATCACCTGATATTCAACCATCCACGAGATATAGCGATGAACGGATGACTTTGCGAGAGGGGAGAAACGGGCTAAGCCTAGTAGTCATGACTGACGCCCCATCCCCTCCGAGCGGCTCGCCGCGCATCTGGACCGCCGGCATCGCCATTATCGGCGATGAAATCTTGTCAGGGCGTACCCAGGATAAAAATATCGCGCAAATTGCAAGCTGGCTCAATGTCCAAGGCATCCGCTTGCGCGAGGTGCGCGTGGTGCCGGATGTCGAGGACGAGATTGTTGCTGCCGTCAATGCGCTCAGGGCGCGCTATGATTATATTTTTACCACCGGCGGGATCGGCCCGACGCATGACGATATTACCGTCGATGCGATTGCCAAGGCGTTGGGCGTGGGCGTTGTCATCCACCCCGAAGCGCGCGCGACGTTGGAACGATATTATACCGATAGAGGCGGACTTAACGAAGGGCGGCTCAGAATGGCGCGGGTGCCGGACGGTGCGGACCTTATCCCCAACCCGATGTCAGGCGCGCCGGGCATCCGCATCGGCAATTTATTCATCATGGCAGGGGTGCCGCATATTACCGCAGGGATGCTCGCGGGGCTGGACGGGAGCTTGGAAGGCGGCGCGCCGTTACAGTCGGTAACTTTGGGTGCCTTTGCCCCCGAAAGCGAAATCGCCGCGATGCTGGAAGCGGCCGAGCGCAACCATAATGGTTGTCAGGTCGGGAGCTATCCTTTCTACCGTCAAGGCAAGGTCGGCGGCAATTTCGTGGTGCGTTCGACCAGTCTGGCCGACGCGCAGGCCTGTGCGGCGGAAATCGCGGCGGGCTTGGTCGCCTTGGGCTATGATTATGTGGCAGGAGGTATTGAATGAAGACCATGCGTATGATGGCGCGCAGCGCGCTTATTGTCGCTGGCTGTGCCGCGCTTGCGGGCTGTGCGACGCCGGAAACCCGACTGCGCAACGGACTGTATAATGCAGGCCTGTCCAAGCCCATGTCCGCCTGTATGGCCCAGCGCATGGTCGACCGGCTTTCGCTCGAACAGTTGCGCAAATTGACCGCGCTCGAATCCATGCGCGGCAAAAATATCGGTGATATGAGCATCGACCAGTTTCTCCACCGCGTGCGTGCGCTTAAAGACGGGGAAATTTTGGGTGTCGCCACCTCCTCGGCGGCAATTTGTGCGGTGCAACAGCTTTAGAGCCACCATTAGACCAATTTCCTAGGCCCAAGGCCTTTTCATCCGCGTCCTGCTGTGCTTAAGCGCGGGCAAGTTTTTATCGGACTCGAAACATCCGCCCTTCAAGCAGGAGACAGTTTTCATGAACATTCACGAATATCAGGCCAAGGAATTGCTCGCAAAATTTGGCGTGCCTGTACCCGCCGGTGTGGCCGCGATGACCGTGGAAGAAGCGGTCAAGGCCGTCGATAGCCTGCCCGGCCCGCTTTATGTGGTCAAAGCGCAAATCCACGCCGGTGGCCGCGGCAAGGGCAAGTTCAAGGAACTCGGCCCCGATGCCAAGGGCGGTGTGCGCCTTGCCAAGACCAAGGAAGAGGTTGAAGCGGCGGCCAAGGATATGCTCGGCAACACGCTCGTCACCATCCAGACCGGCGCCGAAGGCAAGCAGGTGCAGCGCCTTTATGTGACCGACGGTGTGGACATCGCCAAGGAGTTTTACCTTGCGCTGCTCGTCGACCGTGCCAGCGGTCGCATCGCATTTGTCGCCTCGACCGAAGGCGGCATGAACATCGAAGATGTTGCGCATGACAGCCCCGAAAAAATCCACACCATCACGATTGATCCGGCCACCGGTCTCCAGCCGCATCATGGCCGTGCGGTTGCGGCGGCGCTCGACCTCACCGGTGACCTCGCCAAGCAGGCCGCCAATGTTGCGGCCAAGCTTTATGATGCGTTCATCGGCACCGATGCCGAACAGATTGAGATCAACCCGCTCGCCGTCACCGACGATGGCAAGCTGCTCGTCCTCGACGCCAAGGTCGGTTTTGACGGCAACGCCATGTTCCGCCACCCCGACATTGCCGAACTGCGTGACCTTACCGAAGAAGATGCGATGGAAATCGAAGCGTCGAAATATGACCTCGCTTACATCAAATTGGACGGCAATATCGGCTGCATGGTGAACGGCGCAGGCCTTGCGATGGCGACGATGGACATCATCAAGCTGAACGGCGAATTCCCCGCAAACTTCCTCGATGTTGGCGGCGGTGCTTCCAAGGAAAAGGTGACGGCGGCGTTCAAGATCATTTTGAACGACCCGGCGGTCAAGGGCATCCTCGTCAACATCTTTGGCGGCATTATGAAATGCGACATCATCGCCGAAGGCATTGTGGCCGCAGCCAAGGAAGTGAATCTGTCGGTTCCGCTTGTGGTCCGTCTTGAAGGCACCAATGTCGATTTGGGCAAGGAAATCCTCGCCAATTCGGGTCTGCCGATTGTGCCTGCTAACGACCTTGGCGATGCCGCGCAAAAGATTGTGGCCGAAGTGCGCAACGTCGCCTGATCCGGTTTTACGGTCCGGCGGGGGGTGAGGTTTGGCAACCAGCGTTGAACCAAAGCTTGCCTCCACCGGACGGTCAAATATTGACGTTAACGTGAACGTCAACTACGCTGTCTCTAGTGAAGCGCGATTCATTGGGAAAGGATAGGAAAGATGAAAGTCCTGGTACCCGTAAAACGGGTGATCGATTTTAACGTAAAGCCGCGGGTCAAGGCGGATGGCACGGGTGTTGACCTTGCCAACGTCAAGATGAGCATGAACCCGTTTGACGAAATTGCGGTGGAAGAAGCGATCCGCCTCAAAGAAAAGGGCGTTGCGACGGAAATCATTGCCGTGTCGGTCGGTCCGGCCAAGGCGCAAGAAACGCTGCGCACCGCGCTTGCGATGGGTGCCGACCGCGCTATCCTCGTCGAAAGCGACGCCGAAGTCGAGCCGCTGGGCGTTGCCAAATTGCTGAAAGCGATTGTCGATGAAGAACAGCCCGGTCTTGTCATCCTCGGCAAGCAGGCGATTGACGATGATTCGAACCAGACCGGCCAGATGCTCGGCGCGCTGACCGGCTGGGGCCAAGGTACGTTCGCGTCCAAGGTCGAAGTGTCTGGCGACACGGTGGCCGTGACCCGCGAAGTCGATGGCGGTCTTGAAACGGTGAGCCTCAAAATCCCCGCGATCATCACCACCGACCTGCGTTTGAACGAGCCGCGCTATGCCTCGCTCCCCAACATCATGAAGGCCAAATCAAAGCCGCTCGCGGCCAAGAAGCCTGAAGATTATGGCGTCGACATCGCGCCGCGTCTGAAGACCTTGAAGGTCAGCGAACCGCCGGTGCGTCAGGCTGGCATCAAGGTCGGCAGCGTCGATGAACTGGTTGCTAAACTCAAAGCATTGGGAGTCGCATAATGAAAACGCTGGTTTGGGTTGAACATGACGGTAACGCCGTCAAGGACGCAACGCTCTCGGCTGTGACGGCTGCGGCAAAGCTTGGCGAAGTGCATCTGCTCGTTGCGGGACAAGGCGTTGATGCGGTGGCCAAGGAAGCTGCCGCTATCGAAGGCGTGGGCAAGGTCCATGTTGCGGACGATGCGGCTTATGCCCATGCGCTCGCGGAAAATGTCGCGCCGCTTATCGCTGACCTTATGGGCAGCCATGATGCGTTCCTTGCGCCCGCTACGTCGAACGGCAAGAATATCGCGCCGCGCGTTGCGGCTCTGCTCGATGTGATGCAATTGTCCGACATTCTTTCGGTCGAAAGCGCCGACACCTTCACGCGCCCGACCTATGCGGGCAACGCGATTGCAACCGTGCAAACGTCGGACCCGAAGCTTGTCATCACCGTGCGCGGCACCGCGTTCGACAAGGCGGCAGCCAGCGGCGGTTCGGGCACCGTAGAAGCGGTGGGCACGACCGGCGACAAGGGTGTGTCGAGCTTTGTATCGGCAGAAATCGCCAAGTCCGAACGTCCGGAACTGACGAGCGCCAAGGTCATCGTATCGGGTGGCCGCGCTTTTGGCAGCAGCGAACAATTCCACGCTTTGCTTGACCCGCTTGCGGACAAGCTGGGCGCAGGCGTTGGGGCAAGCCGCGCGGCGGTCGATGCAGGCTATGCGCCGAACGATTATCAGGTCGGCCAGACCGGCAAGATTGTTGCACCGGAAGTCTATATCGCCATCGGCATTTCGGGCGCGATCCAGCATCTTGCGGGCATGAAGGATTCAAAAACCATCGTCGCCATCAACAAGGATGAAGACGCCCCGATTTTCCAGGTGGCGGACATCGGCCTTGTCGGCGACCTATTCCAGATCGTTCCGGAACTGACGCAAAAGCTGTAAGCTTTCGGCGCATTATGTAAAAAGAAAGGCGGTCCGGTATGGCCGCCTTTCTTTTTTATGGTGCAAAATCATCCGACCCTTTTAAGCTGCAGCGATTCGTGAAGGGGAATGAAATTGCGTTTGATTCACCACCTGACTTTGGCTTTTTTGACCATGCTTCCCGCCACACAGGCTGTTGCTGGCGAAGAACAGCCCGTCCGGCTCCAGTCCTCGTCAAAATGGGTCGTGAATTATGCGGACAATGGTTGCCGTCTGCTGCGTCAATTCGGCGCCGGGGACGAGATGGTTACATTAATCATGAACCGCTACGGTCCGGAGGACGACTTCCAGATGACTCTGGCTGGAAAGCCCCTCCGCAAATTTTTCGGAGCCCGCGAAGTCCTTGTCCAGTTCGGACCGAAAGAACAGGCACAGGAAAAGGAATTTGAAGAAGGTTCACTTGGAGATGTCCCGGCGCTGATATTTTCTTATATGGGCGTTGAAAAAATTGAAGGTTATACGGTTGCGGATGCTATTGCACGGTTGAGCGCGCCCAAAGAAATCGCGCCGGAAAGATTTGCAGCCATTTCCTATCTTTCAGTCGGAAAAAAGCAGCAGGCGCCGCTCATTCTGGAAACCGGAGCGCTGCAAAAACCTTTTGCGGCCTTGTCGGCCTGCACCGACAATCTCGTCGAATCTTGGGGTTTTGACATTCAAAAGGAAAAAACGCTCCAGCGCCGCGCAACGCCTAAAGACAATTATACTTCCTGGATAAGGACAATTGACTACCCAACGGATATGTTGCGTGCGGGCCAACCGGCGATGGTCCAGTTCCGGCTGGATGTGGATGCAACAGGTGCCGTAACCGCATGTCATATATTGGAAACAACCCGCCCCAAAGCCTTTGACGATGCGGTATGCCATTCGATGGTGAAGCGGGCGAATTTCGAACCGGCTATCGACCGCGAAGGCAAGCCCGTCGCATCTTATTTCCGGCGTACAGTACGTTTCCGGATTCCGTGATCCGGCGGATTTTATATCTCTGATGACAGGAAAGCGCTCAATCATGCCGAGGCCCGGTGTTGCAGGCTTTAATGCCGGTGGACGCCGGGCTTCCGCCTCTCGCAAGGCGGGGGCGGATGATAATAAAGCGCGTGCACGGGACGATGGTCACGGGCGCGCGTTGATTTTGGCGAGCGTTGCGCGTGATGCGCGGCTCGACCGCAAATTTTTATTGCTCATCCTTTTGTCCGCCGCGATTGCGACCTTGGGGCTACTGCAAAATTCCGCAGCCGTGGTGATTGGCGCGATGCTGGTATCGCCCCTTATGGGGCCGATCATGGGTATGGGCTTTGGCCTTGCCACGATTGACAGCACGCTCATCAAGCGCGCGCTCACGACATTGGGCGCAGGGATGGTGGTTGCGATACTGGTCGCGATGCTGATCGTGTGGATGTCCCCCATACAGGATGTAACCAGCGAAATCAGGGGCCGCACCCAGCCAAACCTGCTCGACCTTGGCGTTGCCTTTGTCGGCGGGATAGCGGGTGGCTATGCGATTATGCGCAAAATGTCGGGCGTGATGGTGGGGGTCGCAATTGCGACCGCACTGGTGCCGCCGCTCAGCACCGTAGGGTTCGGTTTGGCGACGGGGCGGATGGATTTTGCGTGGGGCGCGATGCTGCTATTCCTTACGAATACGCTCGCCATCGGCCTGTCGGCGACCGCGATTGCGCGCATCAACCGCTTCGGGCCTCACCTGACGCGGCAGCACACCATGATGCAAGTGCTGGGTATATTGGCGACGCTCGGCATCCTGTCCATCCCGCTCGCTATCTCGCTCAACAATCTGTCGCGCGAATATCGCGCGCGCATTGTCGTCCAGAATGTGTTGCAGGAAGAATTATCGAATGGCGAGCGCATCGACGCGCTCAATGTGCGCGGGGTCGATGGCAAGGTGATGGTCGACGGCGTGGTGCTGATCGACCGCTATCATGGCAAGCTTAACGGCGACCTTGCCGCCAAGATTAGCGAGCGGCTGGGCCGTCCCGCCGAAGTGCAACTAGCCCAGCTTCGTCAGCAAACCAATGAGGTCGAGCAGGCCGAAGACGGTCTTACCCGCCGCATCACCGCTTTGGAACAGCGCGCGCAGGAAAGCGGCGCGCTGGTGGAACGGTTAATGCTCGGCGGTCTGGTGACGCGCGACCGCATCATGGTCGACCCCGACACCCGCACCGTCATCATCGCCCGTGCGCGGGATAGCGAACAGCCCGCTATCCGCTTTGCTACCGACCGCATCATCGAAAGCGCGGCCCAAGCCTATCCTAGCTGGCTGGTGCGGCAGGGGGCTTTATCGCAGACGCTAACCCCGCAGTCGGCTTCTAGGTAAGGGGCGGCGCAACAGCTTCGTTTTTTACAGCGGCACCATCCAGCGCACCGAGCGTAACCAAAGGCCGGTCGTCGGATTGCCATCCTTGTCTTCGGCGGGTTTGAATTTGGCGCGCGCCATCATGAGGGCGCAGGTGGTTTGGTCCAGCGCCACAACGCCGCTCGAGGCCAGAATATTACAGCTTTTAGGTTTACCGGCAGGATCGACGACAAGCGAAAATTGTGTCGTTCCCGATTGGTTGGCGGACAAGGCCGAGCGTGGATAATCATCGGTAGTTATCCACCAGTGCGGTTGGCCTACCGGCTCCGGCAATTTGCCGAGCGCGTTCAACGCGGCCAGATCAAGCTTGAAGACGTTTTTCAGTAAATCTTCATGACAGGTTTTGAGCGCCTTGATACCTTTGGCGAGGCCCGGCGTCCTGATCTTCACATCCATAGTGCGTACGCCGGTAAAGTTCAGCGTCTGCTGATCGTCCAGCCGTTCGATAAAATCCGCCTCCAGATTAAACCAGCGCCAGATCCGCAACTTGGAATCCTTGATTGTGTAAGGCAATGCAGACACTTCGGTTGTGAGGTTGAGCGGCGTGGCTGTGAGGCTGATATCGGCCGGTCTTGTGCTATAGGGCAATGTATAGCCTGCAAGAATGACATCATAAGTGTCGAGTGTCGCGCCGCGGGCAATCCGCAGCGCTACCCGATTATTCCCTGTGCCGAAATCGCGGACCAGCCGACATTCCGTGTCGCCATAATCCAGAGTCCACGGACCGGACGGTTCCAGCGGCGCGGCCAAAGCCGGTTGGGCTGTTCCTGTCAAAAGCGCCATCAAGGTCAGTTTGGTGATCAATGTTCGATGAAACATCGGCAATGTCCTCTCCCTCTGGACGAAGCATAGAATATCGGGAAAGCTGTGCAAGCGGGAACGGGAAGCGAGAGTATAAGGTGCGACGATTAGGCAAATTTTTATTGGCGGTGTTGGGGGTCGTGGCCCTATTCACCGCCTATATGTATAGCGCGGCCCTGCGTGATCCGGTGGTGCGGCAGGATAGGGTACGGGTTGCAGGTTGGCCTGACGCTGCGCCGCCTGCCCGTATCCTCCTACTCTCCGACCTTCATGTGGCCGGGCCTGATATGTCGCCCGCTCGCGTGGCGCGGTTGGTGGCGCAGATCAATGCGCGAAAGCCTGAACTCATTCTGTTTGCGGGCGATTTTGTCTCCGACAAGTTGGCCGCGACGCACCATTATCCGGGAGCGGAAGCGCTTGCGCCCTTGGCCGGATTGAAGGCCCGCTATGGCACCATCGCGGTCTTGGGCAATCATGATTATTGGCGCGACCAGCATGAGATAGAAGCCGCGCTTGCCGCATCAGGTATCATCGTGCTGCGTAATCAGGCGATGCAGGCTGGTCCCTTTGTCGTCGGCGGGGTCGATGATGATTTCACCGGTCATGCGCGGGTGGACAGCACGCTTGCACAAATGGAGAGGTTGGAAGGCTTCCCCGTTATCGTGTCGCACAGCCCGGATATTATGCCGGAAGTGCCCGACAGTGTGCCGCTCATCGTTGCAGGCCATACCCATTGCGGGCAGATTAATTTTCCGGGGCTTGATACATTGGCATCGGTGACGCGCTTCGGCCACCGTTATGCGTGCGGCAAGGTGCGCGAGGGGCGCAAAACCCTCTATGTCAGCGCAGGTCTTGGCACCAGCATCCTACCCTTACGCTTTCGCGCGGACCCCGATATGTGGCTGTTGACGGTCGGGCCATGAGCGTAAGCGGATGATTAAAAAAGCCGTTGTTGCGGACAGGGCATATGTAAAAGAAAGATAGGCTCTTGTGCGCAGGATAAGCCGTGATATGCCATGCTTTATGCGCCATCCCATCTCGCTCGCTCTTGCTCTTTTGGCCTCATCAGCGCTTGTCGCCCAGCCCGTAGCGGCAAAGGATGAGGCACATATTATCAAGCCTTCTTCCGCTTGGGTAGTCGACTATAAGGAAGAGAGTTGCCGCCTGATGCGCCAGTTCGGCCAAGGCGATGATGTGGTGGTGGCGATATTCAACCATTATGCGCCTGGCCCCTATTTCCAGCTTACCCTCGCAGGTAAGCCGGTCGCGCGCAATTTCGGGAAGACATCAGGACGCGTATCACTGCGCTTCGGCCCTGCCGAGCATGCGCAACAGGTCGAGTTTCTGTCCGGCGAAACCGGTGGCCTTGTCGCCATGATCATGCCGCGCGCGATGACGGTGGCCGCGCGGGAAGCCGAAGTTCCGGAGGAGGACGAGGCCGCACAGGAAAGCGAGGCACGCGCGCGTCCTGTGCCTATCGTGAGCCCTGAACGCATGGCGGCGGTGCGCACGCTGACGGTGGACAGGCATATGATGAAACCGGTTACGTTGGAGCTTGGCAATATGGGCAAAGCCTTTAGCGCGCTCGATACCTGCATCGACGATCTCCTCAAAAAATGGGCGATTGATCCGGTGCATTACAAGACGCTAAGCCGCTATGCGCGCGCGCTCGAAAGCCCTTCAGAATGGCTGACGACCTTCGATTATCCGGACGAGATGCTGCGCGAACGGCAAGGCGCTCTGGTGCAGTTCCGCCTCATTGTCGGCGCAGACGGGATACCGCGCTCCTGCCTGATTCAGGAAAGCACGCGCCCCGAAGCGTTTGACGATGCGGTTTGCGGCGCGGTGATGAAACGTGCGCGCTTTGCCCCCGCGCTCGACGGCGAGGGCAAGGCGATGGATTCCGTGTGGCAACGCTCGGTGCGGTTCAGGATCCGCCGCCCGGGCTGAGGCTGATGGCGCACCCGTGACGCAGCGGCAACTTGAGTATGAGAGCCGCTTGCCGCAGCTTTTCACAAATGTTATAACATTTGTATGAACAAGCCGCTCAAAATCATCAAGGTCGGCAATAGCGCCGGTGTCATTCTCCCCAAAGAAGTGCTGGCGCATCTGCGCGTGGCGCAGGGGGATAGCCTGTATCTTACCGAAACCGCGAACGGTTATCATCTGACGCCTACCGATCCCGGCTTTGAAGCAAAGATGGCGCTGGCCGAAACGATTATGCGTGAAGACAGGGACATTCTCCATGTCCTCGCCCAATAGCGGCTGACGCTTTATGACCGTGATTCGCATAGAGCCTTACTGGCTCGACGCGCGCGATGCGCTTGCTATCCATGACCGGCAGATTGCCGAACATGGCGGGATTGCGGGCGTGCGCGATGAACGCCTGCTCGATTCGGCTTTGGCAAGGCCAGTTAATCAATGGCACTACGGGCTGGATGATGCAGCCGCGCTGGCGGCGGCCTATGCGTTCGGCATCGCGCGCAACCATCCCTTTGCCGATGGCAATAAGCGGACTGCTTGGGTGTCGGCGCGTTTGTTTCTCGCGCTCAACGGCCATGTTCTCGAATTTGTGCAGCAGGATGCGATTGAAACCGTCATTTCCCTTGCCGCAGGCGAGCTTAGCGAGGAGGAATTGGCCGACTGGTTCCGCCAGCATCTGGTGGCGGGTTAATGCGGCGGCATTTATGGACAGGGTCGGGCTGGGCGTCGCTGGGCCTTGGCGCGATTGGCGTGTTTGTGCCGCTGCTCCCTACCGTGCCGTTCGTTATTCTTGCCGCCTTCTGCTTTGCGCGCGGCAATCCCAAGGCCGAACGCTGGTTGGTCGAGCATCCGACCTATGGCCCGCATATCCAAGCTTGGCGCACACGCGGGGCGATCAGCCGCAAGGGCAAGGTCGCCGCTAGTTTAGCCTTTGCGGTCAGCGTTGGCATCGGCCTATGGCACTTGACCACGCCGTGGGCGCTGATCCCGCTCGCCGCCGCGCTGATTGGCGGCACATGGATTTGGACACGGCCCGAATAAGCGCGCAAGGCTAATCGGGGCGCGGGGCTTTTTTCTCGACAATATCGGCAACATCGCCGTCGGTTTCGATTTCCCCGCTGGTCTCGGCCTCGACCTCGGCATGGAGCGGGTGCTGCGGGGCAAAGCGCAGAATGAGAAAGCCCGCCAGCGCGGACAAAAGCGACCCGGTCAACACGCCAATTTTGGCATCTTCGATCCGTTGCGGATTGGAAAAGGCCAGGCCGCCGATAAACAGGCTCATCGTAAAGCCGATACCGCACAGCATCGCGACGCCATAAACCTGTACCCAGGTCGCGCCGCGCAGCCGCTGGGCAAAGCCGCTTTTGACCGCAATCCAGACGGCGGCAAAAATCCCCGCCTGCTTGCCTAAAAATAACCCCGCCGCAATGCCGAGCGGGAGCGGGGCAAGGAGGTCCGAAAACTGCATCCCGCTAAAGGACACGCCCGCATTCACAAAGCCGAACAGCGGCACGATGAAATAGCTGCTCGCAGGGTGGAGCGCATGTTCAAGCCGGTGGAGTGGCGATTCCGTGCTGTCGGGCGCGCCGGGGGTTGCGCGGATCGGGATAGTGAACGCGGCGAGAACGCCTGCAATCGTCGCATGAACGCCTGATAATAACACCGCATACCAAAGCAAGGCTGCCAGAATCAGATAGGGCGCGAGATGGCGCACGCCGCCGCGGTTGATCACATACATAAGCGCGAAAATGAGGCCTGCGACCACCAGTGCGACCATGTTGATCTCGGCGGTATAAAAGAGCGCGATAATCGCGACCGCGCCCATATCATCGACAATTGCGACCGTCACAAGGAATAGCTTGAGCGAGGTCGGTGCGCGGGATCCAAGCAGCGCCAGCACCCCCATCGCAAAGGCAATGTCGGTTGCCGCCGGAATGGCCCAGCCCTTGACCAATAGCGGATCGCCGCCCGCTATCAATATATAGAAAAGCGCAGGAGCAGCCATACCCGCAACGGCTGCGAGAACCGGCAGCCGGCGCTGGTTCCATGTTGCCAAGCGCCCGTCAATCAGTTCGCGTTTAATCTCCAGCCCGACGAGCAGGAAGAAGATCGCCATCAGCCCGTCATTGACCCATAAATGCACGGTCATCGGCCCCAATTTATCGGTCAGAACCGGCCCTGTTTCAAAATGGGTGAAGGCGAAATAAAGGTCGGCCCATTCGGAATTGGCGAGCATCATCGCAAGCGCCGCTGCAAAAATCAGCAATATCCCGCCCGCAGCTTCGCCATAGAGGAAGCGACGCAAAACGGAAAAAGGACGAAGCGGGAGGTCTAACGGATGATTCACCGGGGGACGATAGGGACGTAACCCGTGGTCTGGCAAGACGATCAGGCGGGTTTTTCATGTTTTAGCGGGATTTTCGACTCGGCGCGCGAGCCGTTATTAATGGTGCGCGCATAGCACACGGTTGGCTGTCAGAGACGGCCCTGAAAGCTTCCCTGATAGGTGCCAACGCATTGGAAATTTTGAAGGGGAAGGCGTCGTCAAAGGCTTCAACATTGTTGTAAATGCAAGTCTTTCTGCCGCGCTTTACGTTTTGGAGGCCTATGTTCTTTGTACATCTCCATAATGGCCATTGTCCGGACAATATTATGAGAATGTAACATATTGTCAAATGCTTAGCCTTCCTCCATAATGGATATATCCTTTGGGGAAGGGATTTCGGGCCTATGCTTTCGCTACTACAGGGTGCAGCTTATGAAATGATGCTGTTCGCCTGTTGCGGGATGATATTGACCGGTGGCGATGATCTGCTTTTCGATATTTTGTGGCTGTCGCGGCGGGTGCGCGGTAAGTGGAAGGCGGTGCCGCTGGCAAGCCTGCCCGACGCGCCGCCGACCCGGCTCGCCATCTTTACGCCGCTTTGGCAGGAAGCCGGGGTCATCGGCACGATGCTGCGCTGGACGCTCGCGCAATGGATAGAGGCGCCGGAGAATGGGCGCCGCAGCGGTCCGGATTTCTGCCTCTATGTCGGCTGCTATTGCAATGATGATGCGACCATTGCGGCGGTGCAGGCGGTTGCGGCCGAGCACCCCGCACATGTCCGCATCGTCATCAATCCGGTGCCGGGACCGACCACCAAGGCGGATAATCTCAACACCATGTGGCAGGCCTTGCTTGCCGATGAAGCGGCATCGGGTGCGCAGTTTGATGCGGTCATCCTCCATGATGCGGAGGATATTGTTCACCCGTCCGAGCTTCTCCTTTATGCTAAATTGCTGCCCGCGTATGAGCTGGTGCAAATCCCCGTCGTGCCGCTGGTCAACCCGCACAGCCGTTGGGTGAGCGCGCATTATGCCGATGAATTTGCTGAAGCGCATCAAAAGGAAATGCCGATGCGCGATTGGTTAGGGGCGCCCATTCCCTCGGCGGGCGTGGGCGTTGCCTTGCGCCATGACTTGCTCGACACGCTCGCGCGCGGCAATGCGGACGGGCTGCCGTTTGACCGCAACAGCGTGACCGAAGATTATGAACTGGGCGTCAAGGCAAGCGCATTGGGCGCGCGCAGTATCTTCATCCGCGCGCGTGCAGACGATGGCAGTCTGATTGCGTCCAAAGGCCTGTTCCCGGCGGATGTGGGCGCGTCGATCCGGCAAAAGACGCGCTGGGTTCTGGGGATTTCGCTGGCTGGATGGGACCGGTTGGCGCTCTATCGCGAGCCTTGGCTTGGCGCGCATAACAGCCCCTTCGCGCAGGTGAAGGCGCGCTTTGTCTGGCGCTGGATGCGCTGGCGTGACCGGCGCGCGTTGCTCGCGGCCTTGTTGCTGCTGACCGCTTATGGTGCGGCGCTCGTCAATCTGTTGTGTATCGCCCTCTATCATGCGCTGGGGCTGGATGTGGTGCCGGTCACGGGGCTGTGGTTCGACGCAGAGGCTTTGTTAGCGGTGACGCTGTTCCTCCTGCTGTGGCGCATGGCGATGCGGGCGGGCTTTACCACGGCGCAATATGGGGTGGGCGAAGCGTTGCGTTCGCTGCCGCGCGCGCTCCTCGCCAATGCGATAGCGATTGCGGCGAACAGCCGTGCCTTGCTGCGCTATGTCGCCTTGTGGCGCGGCGGGGCGTTGGTGTGGGACAAGACCAGCCATGACTTTCCTGTACTGGAGGACACGCCAGCACCGGCTGGACGGCAGGACAAAACGGTTTGAGCCATCCCACCGATGCTGGCGGGTATCGCGGGCGTCCGGTGGTGTTTTTGATAGGCGTGCTAAGCCTGTGGGTGACAGGCCGCGCAAGTGTCATGATGTGGAATGATGGCGCAGCGGCGCAGGATGTGGCGGCGACGGGCGCGACTTGGGAAGGGGTGAAGCTGGTCCCCTTGGCATCAGTTGCCGACAGGGTGACTTCGATTAAGCTAGAGCCTCAAGGCCTAGGCGCATATGATCTTCCCGCGCGGCCAAGCCCTGCGCACAAACCGGCGATGGTCGCCAAGGCCAAACCGCCATTCTTACCATTGCCCGCCTCCATGAAGGTCGCCGACAAAGGCGGGGCCGCACCCTTGCCCTTTCTGCATCTTAAAGGCTTTTCGCTGGCAGAGGTTCGCGCGACCCCGCCAGTGTTTGTGCCTGCCCGTAGCTTTGCGCGCGTGACGCCGCAATCGGAGCCGCCCGCCTCGCGCTGGTCGGCAAGTGTGTGGGCGCTGTGGCGACCGGGCGAGCGGGCAGGGGAAAGTGATGCGGCGCTACCGCTCTATGGCGGCAGTCAGGTCGGCGCGCGGATCGCCTATCGGGTGGACCGCGCAAAGGCGGTGGACCTTTATGTCCGTGCATCCGCACCGCTGGTTGCGCGCGGCGGCAAGGAGGTCGCGCTGGGCGCGTCGGTCAAGCCGCTTGCCCGCATCAATGCGGCGGTCGCGGTCGAACAGCGCATCCGTGTGGATGGCACGGGGAAACGCCATGCGCCCGCCTTGCTCGCTTATGGCGGCTTTGGTCCGCGGGCGATTGGCGGGCTTGAGGCGGAAGGCTATGCGCAAGCCGGGGTCGTCGGCATCAAGGACGCGATCCCCTTTGCCGATGGCGCGCTGACGCTCACCAAGCCGCTGGGCAAGATTGGCTCTATCCCGCTGCGGTTCGGCGGGGGAGTTTGGGGCGGCGCACAAAAAGGCGCGTCGCGGATCGACCTAGGCCCGCGCTTCAGTGCGGATATTGCGCTGTCGAAGCGGCATCGGCTGCGCGCGGCGCTCGATTGGCGACAACGTATAGGCGGAGCTGCCCGCCCCGGTTCCGGCCTTGCGCTCAGCCTCGGCACGGATTTTTAACCCGCCCTAGCCCCGCAACTAACCTCGTGCCAACGCGTCCTTGTTTTTGGGTGGCTTTGCCGGGGGCAGGGCGATAGGAAAGGGGGTCATGGATTTATACCTTCCCGTCGCCAACCTTTCGGTCAATGCGTTGGTCATCGTCCTGCTCGGTGCAGGCGTGGGGTTTTTGTCCGGCATGTTCGGCGTTGGCGGCGGCTTTTTGACCACGCCCTTGCTCATCTTTTACGGTATCCCGCCGACGGTCGCGGCAGCATCGGCGGCAACGCAGGTGACCGGCTCAAGCGTGTCCGGCGTCATCGCCCATATGCGGCGCGGCGGCGTCGATTTCCGCATGGGCGCGGTGCTGGTCGTCGGCGGGGTGATAGGGTCGGGCGTCGGTGCGATCCTGTTCCGCTGGCTGCAAAGCGCGGGGCAAATCGACACGGTAATCGCGCTTGTCTATGTCATCATGCTGGGCTCTATCGGCTCGCTGATGGCGCGCGAAAGCCTTAATGCGGTGCTGGCCTTACGGTCGGGCGAGGCGGTCAAGCCCAAGAAACGCCGCCACCATCCGCTCATCGCCAGCCTGCCGATGCGTTGGCGCTTCTATCGCTCCGGCCTTTATATTTCGCCCTTCGGCCCGCTCATTCTGGGCTTTGTGACCGGTATATTGACGATGCTGCTCGGTGTTGGCGGCGGCTTCATCATGGTGCCAGCGATGCTCTATATTCTGGGCATGGGGACGCAAGTGGTGGTCGGAACCTCCTTGTTCCAGATCCTGTTCGTGACGATGGTGACCACTATGTTGCACAGCGTCACCACGCGCGCGGTCGATATTGTGCTGGCGGTGCTGCTGCTCGTCGGCGGGGTGGTCGGCGCGCAATGGGGCGCGCGTTTTGCGCAAAAGCTGCGGCCCGAATATCTGCGCCTGTGCTTGGCCGCCATCGTGTTGCTGGTCGCGGCGCGCATGGCGATGGGGCTGGGCTTCCGGCCGGACGAAATCTATTCGGTCCAGCATTTATGATGCGCAAGGCCGCCTTCCTCCTGCCGATGCTGGCGATGGCTGCCTTGCCCGCCGCGCTCCATGCTCAAGCGCAAGAGCCGCAACTGGTCCCCGATGTGTCGACCAATGCGATCGACATCCAATATAGTTTTTCGGGCGAAGATTTGCTGCTGTTCGGGGCGATCCTTTATCCCGGCGGGCGCTTGCCGGACAGTCAGGCGGACATTGTTGTCGTGCTGAAAGGCCCGTCCGGTCCCGTCACCTTGCGCGAAAAGCAGCGCATCGCGGGAGTATGGATTAACGCCGAAAGCGCGCGCTTCCGCAGTGTGCCGGGCTATTATGCGATAGCATCGTCGCGGCCCATCGACCGGCTGGTGGATGAACGCACCGCCGCCATTTACGAGCTTGGTCTCAAAAACCTCCAGCTTTCCCCCGGGGGCACCAGCGACGCCAAGGAATCGGCGCGTTTCGAACGCGGCCTCATCCAGCTTAACGAAAGCCACCAACTGTTTGACGAACAGCCCGATGCGGTCGAAATCCGCGAAGGCGTCTTGTATCGCGCGCGCATCGCCATCCCCGCGCGGGTGCCGGTCGGCCATTATACCGCCGAAACCTTCCTCGTCAGCAAAGGCCGCGTGCTGGCGGTCGCCTCGCGCGATATTGTTATCCGCAAGTCGGGTTTCGAGCGGTTTGTCGCGGACTCCGCGCAGCGTTACGGCTTTCTTTACGGCCTTGTCGCAATCCTTGTGTCGCTCGCCTTCGGCTATGCGGGGGCGTTCCTGTTCCAGAAGCGCGGCTGATTTTTTCGCGTTAACCCTAAGCCTTTCTTTACCCTTCGGGCGTAAAAATCCGGACAAATGTGCGTGAAGCTTTCGCGCGCGGTTGGGGGGTATCAATGGATTTGTCGGGTCAGAATAATTTCCAGCAAGGATTTGCGAGGGTTGAAGAGGCGCCGGTGACGGTCAACGCGCCGCCCGCCAACCAGCATCTTATCGGCGAGGTGATGGAAGTCACAGGCTCCGGCGCGCGGGTGTTGCTCGATGCCAAATTGCTTAGCCAATATGCCCTGTCGTCCGATCCGGCGCTCGCCATGGCGGGGCAGGTCGGCGCGCAGATCAAGATCCGCGTGGGCGCGGTCTGGCTGCTCGCGAGCATCCGCACCCAGGCAATGTATGAACGTGGCGAGGGCATGATTGTCGCGCAGATCGACTTTATGGGCGAAGGTGACGAGGAAAAACTTACCGGTAAAATCTATAAATTCCGGCGCGGTGTGACCCGCTATCCGGTGCCGGGGTCGGATGTGTTTGCGGCGACCAGCGGCGATTTGAAGCAGGTCTATTCGACCGACGACCGCGCCCATGTCAAAATCGGCACCGTCTATCCGACGCGCGACATTCGCGGCGCGCTTTATATCGACGCGATGCTGGGCAAGCATTTCGCGCTGCTGGGGTCCACCGGCACCGGTAAATCGACCAGCGCCGCGCTCATCCTCCATCGCATCTGTGAAGCCGCGCCCGAAGGCCATATCCTGATGATCGACCCGCATGGCGAATATGCGGCGGCCTTCCAGAGCATCGGCGCTTTGTTCGATGTCGATAATATCGCCATGCCTTACTGGCTGCTCAATTTCGAAGAACATTGCGAAGTGTTCGTGACCTCCGAAGGGCGCGAGCGGCAGATGGATTGCGACATATTGTCGAAATGCCTGCTGCAAGCGCGCGCCAAGAGCCGCCTTGCCGAAGGAATCGGTAAGATTACGGTGGATTCGCCGATCCCCTATCTTTTGTCCGACCTCCTCAACATCTTGCAGCTTGAAATGGGCAAGCTCGACAAATCGACCTCGTCCGCGCCGTTCATGCGGCTCAAGAACAAGATTGAAGAAATGCGAAACGACCCGCGCTACAGCTTCATGTTTTCGGGCATGTTGGTCGGCGACACTATGGCCGCCTTCCTCGCCAAAATCTTCCGCCTGCCGTCCGATGGCCGTCCGATTTCGATCATCGACGTGTCGGGCGTGCCGTCCGATATTACATCGGTGGTGGTCGCGGTGCTGAGCCGGCTGGTGTTCGATTATGCGATTTGGGCGCGCAATGAACCGCAACGTCCGGTGCTGCTCGTGTGCGAAGAAGCGCATCGCTATATCCCCAATTCGACGGTAGGCGGCGGCCAGTCGGTGCGCAAAATCTTGGAGCGCATCGCCAAGGAGGGCCGTAAATATGGCGTATCGCTGGGCCTTATCACCCAGCGCCCGTCCGATCTGGCCGAAGGCGTATTGTCGCAATGCGGCACGATTATTTCGATGCGCCTCAACAATGACCGCGACCGCGATTTTGTGAAGGCGGCGATGCCCGAAGGCTCGCGCGGCTTTGTCGACAGCATCCCCGCGCTGCGCAACCGCGAATGTATCATCTGCGGCGAAGGCGTGTCGATCCCGATCCGCGTCGCGCTCGACAATCTGGAAGAGCATAAACGCCCCGCCTCGACCGACCCCGTCTTTTCCGAATTGTGGAAACAAACCGGCGGGGAAGCCGAGATATTGGAGCGCGTCGTGCGCCGCTGGCGCAGTCAGGGCCGGTAAGGCGGGCTACCCACCTCCATCTCGCATCTCCAAATCCTCCCCTGCAAGGGGAGGTGGCATTTGCGTGAGCAAATGACGCGAGGGGTGTTGCCCTCTCGATAGCTTGACACCCCTCCGTCACGCCCTTCGGGCGCGCCACCTCCCCTTGCCAGGGGAGGATTTATCCTTGTTCCATGAGGATTTGTCTTTGTCAGGCGGGGATCGGCCTTGTCGGGGGAGGATTTTGGAGTGCGTTCCATTCTCCGGTTCCGCACCCCTGTCATCGCTAAAGTTAAGGGGGTATGTAACCTTTGGCGCGAAGAGGGCGCATGGGATAGCGGGGGCAGGCGGCGCGAGCAGCGCAAGGATAGGCGCGACAGGTGCGGGAAGGCTGGCGGCATGGGCGCGGCTGACTTGGCGGGCATGGTTGTGCGCGGGCCTTGGCTCTATGTCCGTTTCCGCGCTCCGTTCGGAGACGAAGCCCGGCTCCGGTTGCGGCTGAGGGCTGGGCGCAGATTGTGGCGGCGCATCCGGTCCCGCACCTGTCCTCTGTCCCGCCGCCGCCCGTGCGCGTGGCAATTCCACATCGGGCGTGCCGTAAAGATCGGCAATGTCGAGCGCGTCGAGCCGCTCTTCTATTTCATCCATAATATGCGCGGCCTGTTCACGGTGGCGTGCGGCGAGCATGGTGCGCAAGGTCCGTTCGCTGTGCGGCATGGCGCGCTTGGGCGGCGGGGCGGGGCAGATATTTTTCGGCCCGCGTGGCGGCGCGGCAATCTCCATGTCATAGCGGGTGAGCAGGAACATCAGCATCGTGCAATCAAGCCGGAGATGGGTGCCGACCTGTGTGCCGTGCGCGTCGAATATCGGACGGGCAAGACCTTGCCGAGCGCGGGCATGGGCAATGTCGCGCAGCAGCATCACGCCTTCGCGCTGACGGGCTTTGCACGCCGCGTCAAAGCCGGGATCTTCGACCCTCAACCGCCACACGCTCATCCGGCTGATGCCGACCTGTTCGGCGGCATCCTTGAAGGATCCGCTATGGCCGAGCGCATCGAGAAAAGCCGCGCGCCGCGTGGCGGTCCATCCGTCGCGGCGCTGGCGGCGGGGTCGCAATGGCGCGAACAGAGCGGCTTCGGGGCCGGGCGAATCGTGGCCGGGTGAATCGGGGCGGGGCGAATCAGGGCTGTTTAAGGTCATGAGGTCGAAATTGACGAACACGCATGGCTGTAGGAAAGCGGAAAATCTTCGTAGAAAAATGTGGGGTATCAAGCGGAGAGCCGGACTTAAATTGCTCCCTTCAAAAGAGAAGGTGGCATTTGCGTCAGCAAAGAAGCAAGGGGTGTCGTGTTGTCGGGTGAGGCGGGTTGTCGCGGGCTGCCGCTATAGAAAAGAAGCGCGTCTTGGCAGCAAATATCTTGTGCTATCGGGAGGCTGTCACCCCTCCGTCACGACCTTCGGTCGCGCCACCTCCCCTTGTCAGGGGAGGATTTTCAGAGGCTTAGCCTATCTTTCCGCCGCGCCCCAGTGCCGCCGCACACACCCCGCATATAAGAAAACCGCACCATGGTTTCCCATGATGCGGCCTTCCGGGTCTCCCCTCCCAAACTATATATTTTTACGGATGCTATCCTTTATTATTTGCAGATGCAAGCGGGGCGTTTGACCGCCGGACGCTTGACCGCAGGCCGCTTGGCGCGCACGCGCTTCTTGCCCAGCACGCGGCTGGTGCGGGCTTGCGGATAGCTATAATCATAGCTGGTTTCGGTCGTGGTGACCGTGGTGGTGTAAGGCACATATTCGGTCCGCACCACGGTTTCGGGCGCGGCATAGCTGCTGCCTTCATAATAGCCATAACCATTGCCGTAATAGCCATTCCCATAATAGCTATTTCCGCCATTCTGGTCGCGATAATAGCGGTCATAATAGTCGCGATATTCGCGCTCATAGGCAACGCGCCGCTGATATTCGCGGCAGCGTTGGCGGTCTTCTTCCTTGTCCGCGAGCGCGCCTGCGACCGCGCCGACGCCAGCGCCGATGATCGTGCCTGCGGTGCGGTTGCCGCGTCCCGCAACCCGATTGCCCACAACCGCGCCTGCGACGCCGCCAATCGCCGCGCCGCCCACGCCGTCATCGCTGCGGCACATGCGCGCCATTTCGGCATCGCTATAGCGCCGGTCATAGCGGTAGCTGCGGTTGGGGTCATAATCTTGCGGATAGGGCGGGGGCGTATAGCCATCGCCTTCATAGCTTTCCGAATAGCTATAATCAAAACCGGCATCTCCGCGATAGGGGGAGCCGCGATAAGGGGAGCCGCGATCGGTATCGCCGCGATAGGCGGGCGGGGTGTAATCGGTGCCCGATTGCGGGCTATAACCGGCGGGGCTTGCGAGAGGATTTGAGAGGGGAGCGGCGTGGGCCGCGTCCGAGTCGCCAAGGCCGGTTATTGCCGATTTGGCAGGCTGGCTCGACAGGGCCGCAACGGCTGCAACACCTAGCAGCAACAAAGTTCGCATGGTTAACTCCTCTCTGGCCGACCACACGGAAAATTGCGGGCCCAGCGCAATGGTTAACAAATTATTAGCAAATTTTATCGGCTATGGCGACCCCATGAAAAGCGGCAAAATGTCTCTTTTCGGGCCAGTGTAAAGCCATGAAAAATTTACCTTTTCCGTTAAGGACGAAAAGGTTAAATTATACGCGGAATGCGTGGGAAATCCTGTCCTGCGGCACCGGTAACCGGCGCCGGCAAGCACAGGCGTCAAGCGTGGATGTAAAAGCTTTCAGGCGGTTAGGCGGTCCGCGATACGCGCGCATAAAGCGGTGCAGCCTTCTGCATCTTCCGCACTGAACCGTCCCGGAGTCGGGCTGTCGAGATCCAGCACCGCGATGACCTTGCCGTCATGGATGACGGGGACAACCAGTTCGGACCGGCTTGCCGCATCGCAGGCGATATGGCCGGGGAAAGCATGGACATCGGCGACCAGTTGCACTTCGCCGCTTGCCGCCGCCGCGCCGCACACGCCCTTGTCCAAGGGGATGCGGATGCACGCGGCCTTGCCCTGGAACGGCCCCAACACCAATGTCTTGCCCGCCGCGTCCATGCGGTAAAAACCCGCCCAGTTGAGGTCGGGCAGGGCTTGCCACACCAAGGCCGCAACATTGGCCATATTGGCAATGCCGTCCGGCTCGCCTTGGGTTACGGCGTCGGCGGCATCGGCAAGATCGCGGTAGAGGGTCGGGCTATCGGCGGCGCTGAGGGCAAAATCATACATGCCGCTTTCTTACGTCATAAGCCGCGCGCGCCCAAGAGGGCATAAATGTCATGGTTGACAGTTTTGCTTTGCTGGTGGAGCGTCGCGTCCGGACATAAAAGGGAGGATGATATGCGGCGCAAGACAGGCTGGATGCTGGCGGGGATGATGTTGTGCGCGGCCCATCCGGCGGGCGCGCAAAATCAAAGTCAGGACCAGAGCCAAAATAAGGGCCAAAGCCATCCGGTTGCCGAAGCGCAGGCGTTGGAACTTGCCAAACAGGCGATTGCGTTGCGTTCGGTCGCGGGGCCGGGCAATGAGACCGCAAAAGTGGCGGCCTTGTTCAAAGCGGCGCTGGTCAAAGGGGGCTTTGCGGCGGAGGATGTGGAAATCCACCCGCTTGACGATACCGCTTATTTCATCGCGCGCTGGCGCGGCAAGGCGGCGGCCGCCAAACCGCTCGTCATTTCCGGCCATATGGATGTAGTCGAAGCCAAGCCGAGCGACTGGGCGCGCGATCCGTTCACGCCGATAGTCGAAAATGGCTATCTATACGGACGCGGCGCGAGTGACATGAAGCTGGACGCGGCGCTGGCGATTGCGGCGCTCATCGAAATGAAGCGGCAGGGCTATACCCCGCGCCGCGACATCATCCTCCAATTTTCGGGGGATGAGGAAACCACGATGAAAACCAGCCAGATTATCGCCGAGCGGTTCAAAAATGCGGAGCTGGTGCTGAATATCGACGGCGGTGGCGGATCGGTCGACGAAGCGAGCGGCAAGGCGCGTTACTTCACCTGGCAGGGCGCGGAAAAAACCTATGCCGATTTCGAATTGAGCGTGACCAATCCGGGCGGCCATTCCTCCGCCCCGCGCAAAATCAATGCGATCAACCAGCTTTCGGCGGCGTTGGTCAAAATCGGCGCATACCGCTTCACGCCCGAACTTAATGACATCAGCCGCAGCTATTTCGATGCGGCGTCCCATTATGAGGATAAGGAGATAGCCGCCGCGATGCGCCGCTTTGCCGCCAATCCGGCAGATGGCGGGGCGGTTGCGACGTTGGCGGATAATCCGGCGATGGTCGGCAAGATCGGCACAACCTGTGTGACGACGATGATGAATGGCGGCCATGCGCTCAACGCGCTGCCGCAACGCGCGACGGCCAATATTAACTGCCGCATCTTTCCGGGGCATAAGCCCGCCGACATTATGGCCGAGTTACAGCGGGTAGCGGCAGACCCTGCTATCCGTTTCAAGGATGTGAGCGAAGGTTCGACTGCTTCGCCTGCCTCGCCGGTGCGGGCGGATTTCGTCGCGGCGGTGACGAAAGCGATGCATAAAATCCACCCCAAGCTGCCCGTCTTTCCCAGCATGGCATCGGGGGCGAGCGACAGTATGTGGTATCGCGCGCTGGGCGTCCCCAGCTATGGCGCAAGTCCTCTATTCATGAAGGATAGCGATGATTTCAGCCACGGCCTCAACGAACGGGTGCCGGTCGCTAACATTGCGCCTGCCATCACTTATTATCTGTCGCTGTTCACCGATTTGTCGCAATAGACAGGCGGCGCATATGAATGGCGCGCCCATAAAAGCGCACATAAAAAAAGGAGCGGAAGGTTGCCCTCCCGCTCCTTTTTTTCGGTTTTTCTCTTCGGGTAAGTGAAGGCCAGTATCAGGCGACTTCGGCAGCGATCGGGCTGCCAGCCGTTTCGTCATCCATGTCGCGCAGCACATAGCCGCGACCCCACACGGTTTCGATATAATTTTCCCCGCCACAGGCGAGCGCGAGTTTCTTGCGCAGCTTGCAGACGAAAACGTCGATAATCTTGAGTTCCGGTTCGTCCATTCCGCCATAAAGATGGTTCAGGAACATTTCCTTGGTGAGCGTCGTGCCCTTGCGCAGCGAGAGCAGTTCCAGCATCTGATATTCCTTGCCGGTTAGATGGACGCGGTTGCCGTCAACCTCGACCGTCTTGGCATCGAGATTAACCGCAAGCTTGCCGGTACGGATGACGCTTTGCGAATGGCCCTTGGAACGGCGCACTACGGCATGGATGCGCGCAACCAGCTCGTCGCGGTGGAACGGCTTGGTCACATAATCATCGGCGCCAAAGCCGAACGAGCGCACCTTGCTGTCCATTTCCGAAATGCCCGACAGGATGAGAACCGGCGTCTGCACCTTGGCGTTACGCAGCTTTTTCAGCACATCATAACCATGCATATCGGGCAGGTTGAGATCGAGCAGGATGATATCATAATCATAAAGCTTGCCCAGATCGAGGCCCTCTTCGCCCAGATCGGTCGTATAGACGTTAAAGCCTTCCGTCGACAGCATCAGTTCGATGGCTTTCGCGGTTGTCGGCTCGTCTTCGATCAGCAAAACGCGCATATGATACCCCTTAAAATTACCCCCGTCGCACCCCGATACACCTATTCGCACGGGGCGCAGAACTATTAACCATGAAACTTATGAACGTGAAAGGTTAATTTTTCGTCAATGCTTAATTTCTGCCGAGTCGCATCTCGTTGAAAGATAAAGCCAGCCCCGTAAAAGCGCCGTTCCAAGGCGGTTCACCTTCCTGCGCGCGGCATCGTTGTTAATGTAAAATCGAAGCGCAAAAGCGTCAGGATTCTTTACAGATGTTGTTATCGTTAACCAGTGAAATTGGCCGATAACTGCGGTTGGCACGGTGTTTGCTTTTTGTTGACGTGCATAATTTACAAATTTTTTGTTTCGTCACGTTGGAGAATTTTATGAAAAAGCTCGCCTTGGTCGCAATCGCGGCCCTCGCCTTCACCGGCACCAGCGCAAACGCCACCGGTTCGTTTTACGAATCCTATTTCGGCGGCAAAAAGGGCCACAAACATTATTATGATTGCGGCCACTGCTGGAACAATAATTGCGGTTCCAGCACCAGCGGCGGTTCGAGCGGCGGCACGACCACGGGTGGCACCACGACCGGCGGCACGACTACGGGTGGCACCACGACGGGTGGCACCACCACGGGTGGCACGACGACTGGCGGCACCACGACAGGCGGCACCACCACCAGCGGCGGTACCACGACCAGCACCGGCGGCACGCAGGTTCCCGAACCCGGCCTGTTCGCACTGTTCGCTGCAGGGGCGGCTGCCATCGGCGTCGCGCGTCGCCGCCGCCATAACGGCTAATCGTTCCGGATTAGGCAACGGGGAAGTAGGCGACAGGGGCTGACCAGCCCTGCGCTACCCGAAGAAAAAGGCCGCTGGGGGCAGCGGCCTTTTTTGTGTCTATAGCTTATAGGCGGTCTTGAGGCCTCAGGGCGGTCACAGCAAAGGCTGAAGCGCCGCCGGAATATCGTCGCGCGCCGCAACGGGAGCGAGGACCGTGCGTGCGCCATCGGTGTCGCCATCCTTGACCAGCGCGCTGGCCAGCTTGTAGCGCAGTTCCGGCGCGTCGGGCCGCTGGTTCACCGCCTGCCGGTAATGGCGCGCGGCGGTGGCATAAAAGCCTTTGCGAAATTCCAGATCGCCCTTGATGCGCAAGCTGGTCGGGTCATTTTCAAAGAAGGGAATGGTCGTGCGCATCAGTGCAAGCGCCTCTTCTTCCTTGCCCGCATCGGCAAGGTCGGTCGCCTTCATCATGATCGCGACCGGACTTTTCGGGTCTTTCTTCAGCACCTCGGCGGCAATGGCGAGCGCGCCCTTGCGGTCATTGCGCTCCCACAACACCGTCGCCTTGCCCAGCTTGGCCGGAAGGTCGAGCGGATAGGCCGCAATCGCCTTGTCGAACCAGATTTGGGCATTGGCCAAATCGCCCTTGGCGAGCGCGACATCGGCGTTCATCATCTGCACGTCGAGTAATGCGGGCGCAATCTCTGCCGCTTTGGCCGCCAGTGTTGCAGCCTCATCCAATGCGCGTTCGGAATGGCGCAGCCGTGCCATATTCACCAGCAAGAGCGGGTCTTGCGGGAAAGCGGCCAGCCCTTGTTCAAATTGTTGCGCGGATTGCGCATCCTTGTCGAGCGCACCAAAAGCCTCCCCGCGCAGCCGGTATATCTCCGCGCTATCGGTATCGCTTGCTTGTTCGCCGAGCAGGTCGAGCGCCTTGGCGGGCAGCATTTGCTGTAAATAAGCGCGGGCGAGGAGCGGGCGGGTTTCGACCTCACCGGCCCCGCCTTCACGGGCGAGCGCGATTTCGCGCTCCGCCGCAACGCCATCGCCCAATTGGATCATCACCTCGGCAGCCAGCAGCCGGGCTTTGACATTTTTGGGATCGGCTTGCAGTGCGTTCATCAATTCGACGCGCGCGGATTGATAATCATGCGCAGCGTGGAAGGCGACCGCCTTGGCCATCGCTTCTTCGGGATTTATGTTCCGGCATCCGGCTATCAACGTCAATGTGCAGGCGGCGGCCAGCATGAGCGCGCGGCGATCCATGTCCTTATCTCCTGTGCGGGTGAGGGCAATTTCCAATTAAGGTCAATTTTACATGGATTGGTTTTTACATGGATTGGTGAAAAAAATATTATTGTTGCGGCACGGGCGGCGGATTTTTTGCGGACGTGGCGGCAAGAAGCGGACGCAAATCCGCCGGAATATCCCTAGCATTGGCGAGCGGGGCAAGCGTGCGCTGCGCACTTTGTCTATCCCCTTCAGTAAGATAGGCGCGCGCGAGCAGATAACGCGCCTTCACAATGTCCGGCGTCAGATTATTTGGCGCCGCATTATTTGCTGCCGCATTATTTGCCGTAAGCCGCAAAATCTGTTCGAAGCGGTCAATCGCGAGCGAGAGATAATTTTGTTGCAAAGCAATCTCGCCCGCCGCGAGCAGCATATCGGGACGCTGCGCAATAATCGCCGATTTTTCGCGCAACAGCCGGTTGGCCGCTTCCATATCGCCATCCGCCACCAGTTGCCGCGCTTTCATCAAGATGACATCGGGATGGTCGGGGGCCTGTTCGACCAGTTCATCGAGCAAGGGGGCCAGCGCATCGTCATCGCCTTGCGCGGACAATATTTTCATCATGCCGATTTTGGCGGCAATATTGGCGGGCCGGAGTTTGAGTGCCGCGCTATAATAGGTGCGTGCGCCGGCCATATCCTTGGCCGCGCGGGCGCTGTCGCCTGCAACCAGCATCGCGGCGGCATAGTCAGGATCAGCCGCCACCGCGCGCTTGGCATAATTTTGCGCGTCGCCAATCTGGCCCTGTTGCAGCGCCAGCCGCGCGCGCATCGCAAGCAAGGGCGCGTCCTTGGCATATTTGGTCAGCCCGCCATCAAATTCATTTTGCGCTTTGGCGGGGTCGCGCAGCAACAGCCAGGCCGCGCCGCGCATCCGGTAGGCCGCAGCACTATCTTGCGCGCCATATTCGGCGAGCAGGGCTTCGGGCTTTTTCTGTTGCAGCAAGGCTTGGGCGAGCAACGGCGACACTTGTGCGTCCGGCGTGCCAAGGTCGCGCGCGCGGCGGGCGCTCGCTTCGGCCTCCGCCCCTTCGCCCAGCGCCAGATGGACGCGCGCGTTGAGCAGATATAATCGCGCATCATCGGGCGCGCGTTGCAAAGCGCCTGCCAATTCGATCCGCGCCTCGCGATATTGATGCCGCTCGAACAAGGCTTGCGCGGTTTCGAGCGGCGGCTTTTCGGGCGCGGGGCGACAGGCGGACAGGCCGAGGGTGGCGGCGGCCACAAGCAGCATATAGGCTGTTTTCTTCGCTCTTGCTGTCACGCTTTTTGCCAATCGTCCTCGACCCCTATGCGGTCATCTTTACGCGAGCGGCACCGGTCCCGCCAACTCTTTTCGCTTCCCCTGATGCGGTGTAGCTGGCATGGCGGCGGCGCTATGCTTGACCAGCGCATCCTCTTTATCGACGCCGAAGCGATTATCCTTGATAAGCCCGCAGGATTGGCGGTTACGCGGCCCAAACAGGGCGGGCTCAGCCTTGAAAATTATCTTGCCAGCCTGACCTTCGGGTTCCAGCGTTGGCCCGAACCTGTGCATCGGCTCGACCGCGATACGTCAGGCTGCCTGTTGCTCGCGCGTAACCCCAAGGCGCTGAAACGCTTTGCCCAAGCGTTCGAGCAACGACAGGTGGGCAAAGACTATATCGCGGTGCTGGAGGGTGTGCCGGACGGCACAGAGGGCAGCATTGACAGCCCCTTGTTCAAAATATCGACCAAGGAGGAAGGCTGGCGCATGGTCGTCGATGCACGCGGCAAGGCGGCGCGCACCGATTGGGAAGTGCTGGCCGTTAAGGAAGGCCGCGCGCTCGTCCGCTTCCGCCCCGAAACCGGCCGCACCCACCAGATCCGCGCCCATGCGCTCTATGGCCTTGGCCTGCCGATTGTCGGCGACAGGGTTTATGGGGGTGCCGCCACAGGGACTACACCGATGCTGCTCCATTCAAGCTTTTTGTCGGTCATGCGCGCGGGCAAGCCGCCGGTTGCCGCGCGCGCGCCTTTGCCTGACCGCTTCATCGCGGCAGGCTTTGCCGATCCCGACACGCCCGATACCTATGTCGATCCGCGCGCGCACCAACGGCCAGTGGCGGATGGCTGACCCTTATATCCTGCCCGAAGATCTGATCGAGGAACGCTTTATCGCCGCGTCCGGACCGGGCGGGCAGAATGTCAACAAGGTCGCCACTGCCGTCCAGTTGCGCATCAATATTTATGCGCTCGGCCTGCCGCTCCATGCGTTCCGCAAGCTTAAACAATTGGCGGGCAGCAGGCTCAACAGCGAGGGCGATCTGGTCATCACCGCGCGCCGTTTCCGCACGCAGGAAGCGAACCGCACCGATGCACGGGCGCGCGTGACCGCCCTTATCGCGCAAAGCTTTGAACGCGATCCCCCGCGCATCAAAACCAAACCCAGCAAAGCCGCCAAGGCCCGCCGCGTCGACGCGAAGAAAAGCCGCGCCAGCGTCAAACAAGGGCGCGGCAAGGTGCGGCCGGATTAGAAAAACCATGACTGCAAAAACGGCCCCACCCGTTTTTTCCGTCAAATTGTAACAATTGTGATTATGGAGCTTTTTCTAGACTATCGGGCTGCCCCTTCACGGGAGAAGGGCGGCGATAGCGACACGACCGGGCTTGGATTGGAACCGGACGATCATGACGTGGATAGATGCGCTGGATGCGGAAGGGGCGAAGGCATTGACGGCAAGGCTGACCGGCCTTGCTGTCCGCACTGGCGTTGCCGCGCAGGATGCGCCCGATCTGGTGCAGGACGCCTTCGGAAAATTCCAGCGTTATGCGGTCAATAATAGCGTGGAGAATCCCGAAGGGATGCTCCGTCGCATCGTGGTCAATCTGGCGATAGACTATACGCGCGCGCGCAGACGCAACCGGATTTCGCCGATTCCTGTCGAAGATTATGACATCGTCGATAAAAATCCGCTCCCTGATGCGGTTTTGATGGGGCGGCAACGTCTGAAACTCATAGAGGCCGCCTTTGCCGCGCTCGATCCGTTAACGGCTGCAATCATTCGCGAGCATAGGATTGAGGGCATCAAGCTGGCGGAGGTTGCAAAACGGCATGGCGTGAGTTTGAGTACGGTGGAAAAGAGGTTGGCCAAAGGATTGAAGCAGTTGATTGACCGGGTGCATAAGGCCGCGTCCGAAGGGTGAGCATGATGGCAAACAGCATATCCGACCCTTTGGCGGCGGTGCGCGACCATGGACTTGCGCTGATGCTGCGCGAGCAGGCGGAGGGCATGGGGACGCAATCCTTCCCCGAACTCGATCAATGGCTGGCCGAAGATATGGCCCATGCCGAATTTTATGCCGAAGCACGCATGATGTGGGATGACCTCGCATTGGTCACTGCAACAGAACCGGCTTCTGCACCTGAAGTCGACACTGAAATTCCGGCTAAAATTCCGGCCAATGATAATTGGTTCAAAATGGCGCTGGCGGCGAGCGTTGCGCTTTTTCTGTGCGTCGGAAGTGCCTTTTATCTGTGGCCTTCTGGCGGGTATGAAACCGCCGTGGGCGAACAGCTTGCCGTCACGTTGGACGACGGATCGCATGTCGCGCTCAATACCGACACCTTCATCAAACCCGAATTTACCCGTGAGGCGCGAGTCATCGAAATCAAACGGGGCGAAGCCTTGTTCGATGTTGCACATGACACCAGCCGCCCCTTCATTGTCCGTTTCGGGGATGATTATGTCCGCGCGACCGGCACCCGCTTTGCGGTGCGGATTGACCGCGGCAAATTCGAAGTGTCGCTGATTGAAGGCGGTGTGGTCGCCGGACGGGACGGTAAGCCGACAACGGTGCGGCATCTTGTGCCGGGCGAGCGCATCAGGCTGGTCGATGCACGGGCGCCGCTGGTGGACCGGCCCGACCTTGATTCGCAACTGGCTTGGCGCTCCGGCGAAGTGGTGTTCGACAATGTCCCGCTTCACGCGGCGATCCGGGAAATGAACCGGTATAGCCACACCAAATTGGCCCTTGCCGACCCCGCTATGGGAGAGCAGCGGTTGAGCGGCGTTTTTGCGGTGACAAATAATAGCGAGTTCGCTGCCGCTGCGGCCGGCCTTTACGGATATAAGGTGCGGCAACAAAAGGGCCTTATCCTCTTGGCGCCCCGTTGAGCGCCAGAGAAATTTTTTTCCATACCCGTTACGGGATTGGGGACGCCCTATCGTCTTTACCGTCAGGACGACGCAAAGCGTGGTGTTATCCACATATGCCGTCATCCATCAGAATATAAACATAGGCCGCTTCAATATTAATGAAGTAAAAATCCATATAATTTGGATGATGCTGCGCTATGTTTAAATCTCATTTAAATAAAATATTAAAACTATAGCAAGACATTCGAGTCTGGCTCTAATTATATAGTTATAATAATCTCATAAATAATTATCATATGTAACATTAGAGTCATATTATCTCCCTATTCGGACGCTGCGTTGAGGGGTTTACTTTAAGAATCCACGCGCAAGGAAAATGGCAAAGATATTTTGCCTTCAAGGTTTAGGGGGTTCGATTGCGTATCCGGATTCTTGTTGCGGGCATTTCTGCGGCGGCATTATTGCCGACCGGTGTTCAGGCGCAGCAATCGGCTGCCACCCCGCCGGACGCCGGACAGGCATTGCCGTCCGTTGCGCAGGCCTCGGTCGCTGGTCAGCCCGTAGCAGTGCCGCCCGTCACCGATGCGCCTCCAGCGCCGCCCGCGCCGCCTGCCGAAGATGCGCCGGACATATCTGCGCCCGCGCCTACTGGTGCGACGGGCCAAGCATCGCCGTCCAAACTTGTCGATATTCTGAATTATCGGATCGAGGGCAATACGGTGCTTTCGGTGATGGATGTTGAAAAAGCCGTCCTGCCGTTTTTGGGGCCGCAACGTCCGGTTGCCGACGTCGAAAATGCGCGTGCGGCGCTGCAGGCGGCCTATCGCGAAAAAGGCTATGAGACCGTTGCGGTCGAAATACCCGATCAGGATGTGCGCGGCGGTATCGTGCAACTGGATGTGATCGAAATGCGGGTCGGGCGTCTGCGCGTCGCCGATGCCAAACATATCTCGCCTGAACGTATCAAAAATGCGGTCCCCAGCCTCAAGGAAGGGGGCGTTCCCAATTATCAGGATGTCGCGAAGGAAATGGCGGCGATTAACCGTTCGCCGGACCGTACCATTTCGCCGACATTGATGGCCGGTGACGCGCCGGGCACGGTTGATGTCGTTCTTCAGGTCGATGACCAAAGCTCTGTTCATGGTTCGCTGGAACTGAATGACCGTCACAGTGCGCGCAGCGAGCGGCTGCGCGTGGCGGCGTCGGCGCGCTATGCCAATCTTTTCCAGCGCGGGCATAGCGTGGGTATCCAGGGCCAATTCGCCCCCGAAGATCCGGGGCAAAGCTGGATCCTTTCCGCCTCCTATGTCGCGCCGATCCAAGGAACGCCGTGGACCATCGTCGGCTATGGCGTCCATTCGGAAAGCGACGTTGCCGCAATTGGCGGCGTCGGTGTTCTGGGCAGCGGCAATATCTTTGGCCTGCGCGGTATTTACAGCTTTACCACCGGTGAGGGGACCAGCCCTCTGCAGCACCAGATTACCGCCGGTATCGACTATAAGGATTTCGAAGAAAATCTGGTGTTGGGTTCCGACACCGCCAAAACGCCGATCACCTATATACCGTTCAGCCTTGCCTGGGCCGTATCGGAAGCGGGCGATAAAGATAGTTTCGAAGGCGGTATCGGTCTGCATTTCGGTATTCGCGGGTTCGGGGCTGATGAACGGGCTTTCCGCGACAAACGCTGGAATGCGAGTGCAAGCTGGCACGCTATCCGCCTCAACACCGCCTATCGCCATCGCTTTGCGGAGGACTGGTCTGCCTCGGCGCGGATAGACGCGCAATTTGCGGGTATGCCGCTCATCTCCAACGAGCAATTTTCGGCAGGCGGGCTTGAAAGCGTGCGCGGCTATCTCGAAAGCCAAGAGCTGGGCGATGACGGTGTCTCCGGCCAGTTCCAAATCGAAACGCCATCGCTGATTCCGCTCAGCAAGGATCAGGAATTGCGCCTGTTCGCGTTCGCCGATGGTGCGCTGTTGCGTATCTATGACCCGCTTTCGACCCAAGCCGCCCGCATTGATCTTGCGAGCACGGGCGCCGGGTTGCGGCTGCGTTTTCTGGAGCGCTTCAACGCGTCCGTTCTCATGGCCACGCCGCTTTTGAACAAGGGCGGCGCAACTTTCGACATCGACAGGAAATTTCGCATCCAGTTCCGTCTCTGGACGGAATTTTGAACGGTTTGAACAGGAGGAATAGTTCAGTGAAGCATCCCATTTTAGCTTCTCTTTGTGCCGCATTGGCCATGGTTGTTGCAACGCCTGCAGCGGCCTGGTGGAATGATGGCTGGACCGAACGCCGCGCGGTGACGCTGGATAGCGGAACCGTGGCCGGGGTTAAGGAAGGTTTGCAGCGCCAGCCCGCCCTTATCCGTCTGCACAATGGCGTCCTCGACTTTTCAAAGGTCAAGGCGGACGGCAGCGACCTGCGTTTTGTCGCAGAAGATGACAAGACACCGCTCAATTTCCACATCGAAAAGTTCGACCCTACCGCCGGTCTGGCGTTGGTCTGGGTCGATGTGCCGACGGTCGCGCCTGCATCGAAACAGAAAATCTGGCTCTATTATGGCAATGCAGGCGCAAAGCCGGGGGCTGCGTCCAATGCGACCTATGACGCATCGCGCACGCTGGTCCTCCACCTCAACGAGGATGCACCGGTCGACGCGACCGCCAACCGCAACCAGATCGTAACGGCGGGATATAAGCCGATTGCCGATGGTCTTATCGCGGGTGCAGCCAAGCTGGACCAAAGCGGATCGATGCAGGTTGCGGCGAGCCAGAGCATGGCAGCGGCAGCAGGCGCGGGCACCAGCTTTTCGGTCTGGGTCCGCCCTGCCGCAGCGCAAGCCGACCAAGCCCTTATCTATACCCGCAAGGCGAGCGCCGGTGGCGCGGATGTGCTTCAGATCGGCGTGCGTGCAGGCGTGCCTTTCCTCAAACTAGGCGCGACCGAAGCGGCCGCGACAACCCCGCTCGCCCCCGACGCGTGGAACCATGTCGGCGTATCGGCAGGGCCGGAAGGCGCGGAACTATTCGTCAATGGCGTGTCGGTTGCGCGCATTGCCGGAGCATTGCCGGCCATTGCCGGGGAAACCATCATCGGCGCGTCGGGCGACATTGCCGCGCTGGCGGGCGATTATGACGAGATCAGCCAGAGCAACAAAGCCGCGCCTGCCTCGGCTTTTGCGCTCGCAGCAACCGCACAGGGACGTTCGTCCAACTTTGCCAGCGTCGCATCCGAAGCCGAAGGCGCCGGGTCGGGTGGGCATAATTATTTCGGTATCCTGTTCGGCGCGCTGACGCTCGATGCCTGGATTGTCATCGCAATCCTCGGTGTCATGGCGGCGATTTCCTGGTTTGTGATGATTACCAAGGGGATGTTGTTCGGGCGCACCGCCAAAGCAAACAGCGCCTTCCTTGCGCAATATCGTGAGGAACTGGCCAAGCGCAATGACGCCGAAATGTTGGTGAAAACCAATATCGGCCAGACCGCGCCCGATTCCTCGCTCGCCAAACTGTTTGAAACCGGCCAGAGCGAATTGCGCAACCGCGTCGATGAAACCCCGCGCGGTCATGGTCGTCCCGCCGTCGCGCCGGAATCGGTGGCCGCTATCCGCTCGGCACTTGATGCCACCCAGGCCCGCGAAATGCAGCGGCTGAGCAAATCCATGGTGCTGCTTACCATCGCGATTTCCGGAGGGCCGTTCCTCGGCCTGCTCGGCACCGTCATCGGGGTGATGATTACCTTTGCGGGCGTTGCCGCAGCAGGGGATGTCAACATCAACGCGATTGCGCCGGGTATTGCCGCCGCATTGCTCGCGACCGTGGCCGGGCTTGCCGTCGCGATCCCCGCGCTGTTCGGCTATAACTATCTGCTGGGGCAACAGAATAATATCCTGACCGACAATCAGGTATTTTCTGACGAACTCGAGAAGAAATATCTCGAAACGTATCGCTACCAGACCCATCACGCCGTCGCTGCTGAATAGGAGGATGTGATGCAGGTCCACAGCCAGCCCAAACCTTATGACGAGATCAATATCACCCCGATGCTTGATCTTGCTTATGTGTTGCTCATCATCTTCATCGTCATGACCACCGCGTCAGTGCAGGGGATCAAGGTCAATGTCCCCAAGGCCAGCTCTTCGGTGAGCCTTGCCAAGCCGACCACCAAAGCGATTACGATCGACAGTGATGGCCAGATCTATCTCGATACTTTTCCGGTAACGACCGACGAACTGGAATCGCAACTGCGCGCTTTCAAAGCGGTCACGCCGGAATTTCCGGTCGTCATCAAGGGCGATCAGGTGAGCCAATATGGCCGCATCATGGAAGTGCTCAACATTTGCGCGAGCCTCGGCATCACGCAATTGGGCCTCGTGAGCGAACGGCAGAAGAGCTGACCCATGGCTTTGTCCGCTTTCGACACACCCAAGCGCAAGCGTGTGGATGACCGGCTTATCGGGCTAGGCTTTGTCCTGCTTGCCGTGTTGGCTCTTGCGGCGGCGTGGTGGTTCATAAGCAATAGTGATGGCCAACCCGTCAAAGTCGAGCGGGTTATCCAGGAAATCACCGTTGTCGAACCGCCGCCGCCGGTCGAACCCGAGCCTGAAGAAAAAATCATGGAGGAAGAACCGGAAATCATCGAGCCGGAAGATACGCCGATCGAAGATAAGCCGGTGGAGCAGCCGACGCCCGACGAGGCACCCGCGGCGTCTTCCGAGCCTTCCCCCACACCGACCGCAGCGCCTGCCGGACTCGACCGTGCAGCCGATTCCGGTTCGGACAGCTTCCGGCTCGCAGCCGGTGGCGGCGGTGGTCTTTACGGCGGCGGTAGCGGGCGTTTCGGACGGGGCGGCGGCGGCCTTGGCGGCTGGCGCAATACGGTTGAAGCCCATGTCCGCCGCGCACTCCAGCGTGACCCGCGCACCAAAGCGGCCAACGGGTCGGTCAATGTAAATATCAGCATCGCCGAAAGCGGCACCATCAACGGCGCGCAGCTTTTGAGCTCGTCGGGTGACGCCAAGCTTGATGCTGCCATCCGGGAGGTTCTCGCCAACCTGCCGCCTCTATCCCAGCGTCGTCCGGACAATGTGGGGGCGTCCACTTATGCGACGATCAACCTCAAACGTCCGGGCGGCTAGCCAGATTTTTCACGGAGAAAATTCAATGTTTCGTTCCAAATATATCATGCGGTCCTTGGCGGCAATTATGGTTCTGGCAACGCCGGCCGCTGCGTCGGCACAAGCGAATGACGAAATGGGAGTAGAACTCCTCCAACTGCTGGTCGATGAAGGCGTCATTCCTTATGACAAGGCGCAGGAGCTGCTCAACCGCGCGCGCCAGAAGGCTGAAGAACGCAAACAGCGCGACACCCATAATGCGGCATCGCAACCGATAAACGTATCCTATGTGCCGGAAACCGTCCGCGCGCAGATCAAGGAAGAGGTCAAGGCCGAAGTCATGGCGTCGGCCAAGCAGGAAGGGCTGGTAGCCCCCGGCGTGTTGCCCAAATGGATGGACGGGTTGGAACTTACCGGCGATTTTCGTGCGCGTTACCAATATGAAAATTTCGATAAGGATAATTTCCCTTTTTTCCCCGATCTCAACCAGATTATCAGAGATGGTGGGGCGCCGCTTAAATTACCGCCATCCATGAACTCGACACAGGATCGCGGGCGTATGCGTTACCAGGCGCTGTTGGGCGTCAATGCGCAGATCAGCAAACAGGTCAAATTCGGTTTGCGTCTGGGCTCGGGCGATGCGCCCGGCATTGTATCGACCAACCGCACGCTGGGCGATTTTTTTGCGCATGACGGCGTATATATCGACCGCGCTTATGTCGAACTCCGTCCGGTGGACCAAGTCGCACTTGTCGCGGGCCGGATGCCCAATCCTTTTTATTCGACCGACATGATGTGGGACGGCGACGTTAATCCCGAAGGCGCGGTCCTTGTGGCCAACCATAAAATCGGCCCTGCGCGCCTGTTCGCGACAGGTGGCTATTTCCCGATGCAGGAACGGGAACTTTACTCCGACCGGTTCATGGTCGGTGGTCAGGTCGGCGTCGATGCGGAACTGGAAAGCGGGCTGAGCTTCAAGCTTGCGGGCGCTTATTATGATTTCGAGCGGATGCAGTCGAAGAAAAATACGGTCAATTCGCGGCTTAACGATTATACGGCCCCCGTTTATCTCTCGCGCGGCAACTCGATTTTCAATATCCGCAATGACGGGCTGACATCCTTGCCGGGTCTTGCGTCCGAATATGATATTCTCGCTGTTACGGGGAGCGTAGGTTATCGCACGCCCGATATCGCAATCGGCGTGACCGGCGAATATATCCAGAATCTTGCTTTCGATGCGAATGAAATCAAAGCGCTGCGCGTCGAACCCGGTGTCGAGCCCGGCGACAAGGGTTGGCAGGTGCGGCTTGATGTCGGATCGGAACTGCCCGGCCGTCGTCTGACCAATCCGGGCGATTGGCGGCTTGCGGCAGCCTATAAGCATCTTGAAACCGATGCGGTGCTGGACATTTTAACCGACAGCGATTTCGGTCTCGGCGGCACCAACGTCAAAGGCTATTTGCTTGAAGGCGAATATGCGGTGTTCCGCAACACAACGCTTGGCCTTCGCTGGTTGAGTACCAACCAGATTGCGGGCGCGCCCTATGCGGTGGACGTGCTGCAAGTCCATGTCCGTACCGGATTTTGAGGAGGATGGCCGCTATGAACCGTCCTTTCCACTTTATCGTCGCGCTTGCTGTCGTATCCTTGGCGGGCGGCACCGGCGCATCGGCGCAGGTCACTACTGCCCCCGCGACAGCAACCGCCAGCAAAGACGCATCCGATGCCCAAAGTCTTGCGGCTGCCGAAGCAGTGCGGCGGGATGCCGTCGCGCTCGACAATGCCCGCAAAGAGGTCAGACGACTGCGGACGGAATTGGCGCTGCGGAACGAGCTAATAGAACTTGGACGCACGCGTAATGCCGAACTTTACGAAGTGGCCCAGGCGATGCTCGACCGGCTGATGAAGAATAAAAGCTATGATCCGTTTTTCCAGACCGGGCGGGTCCGGATGGAAAATCTGAAACAGGAGTATGAAGACAAACTCCGTGCGGCCCGCATTTACGAGCATACGCTCCCGCCTTCCGTGCAAAAGCGCATGGACGCAGACCTTGCCCGGCAACGCGAGGCTGCGGAGGCCAAACAACAGCAGCAACAGCAGCAGCAGGCCACTGATCCGGCGACCAAGCCCGCACCCCCTTCAACTCCCCAATAATATCGGCGCTTCACCGAGAGGATGATTGTCATGTTCACCACCCCCCAAAGCAACCCCAAGCCCTCACGTCGCACCCGCCATATGCTGCACCATGTCAGTATCGGTGCGCTTGCGCTTGCGTGTCTGCTCGCCCCCGTCACGGCGAAGGCGCAAGAGGGACAGGTTTTCGGGACGATGGTGGGCTTGCAGGCGGGCCGCACGATGGATGCCAGCGGGCGCGTATCGGTCTGGCAGGGCGCGTCGGCTCCGGTCATCGGCAAGGATGCCGATGGTCGCCCGTTGATGGTGATCGACCAACATAAGCAAAAGGCTTTGCTCGATTGGGAGGATTTCCGCCTTAAAACCAACGAAATTCTGGAATTCCGCCAGCAGGCGGCGGACTGGATTGCGGTCAACCGCGTTCATGGCGCCCATGCCGCCGAGGTGAATGGCGAAATCCGCGCCAAGGGCAGCGTCTATATCCTCAACGATAATGGCGTGATGATCGGCAAGGATGCCAAGATCAATGTCCGCCAACTGGTGACGGGCACGGGCGTTGCGGATGTTGATTCCGCCAATGGCGTCACCACGATTACCCAAGCGACAGAGAAAGCAAAGCTCGATTGGCACGGCTTCCAGCAACAAACCGGAGAGTTGTTGCGGATCCAGCAGGAAAAATCCGATTGGATCATGCTCAACCGTTTCCACAACCAAGGCGTGACCAAATTTGACGGGGACATCAAGGCGGACGGCCATATCTATCTCGTTGCGCCGCAAGGGCTGGCCGTAAACGGGAAAGTCGATGCACAGCAGGTCATCTTCTCCTCGCTCTATATGCGTGATGACCAGTTTGACGAAGGCATCCTGTCCTATGCGCGCGATTATAACGGGCGTTTAGAGCCGGTCTTCAGCAATAGCTGGACCTATGCTTTGGGGCCGAACCAGTCGGGCGGTATGATGACGCTGCTCGGAATCAACAATCCGGTTCCGGTGACTGATGATCCCAATGACCCATTGCGTTTCAAAGTGACGCTTGGCCGCGATTCGGTGGTGACGACCGGTAAGCTTGGCAAAGCCATGCTGTTCGGCCCGACCGTGACCAATAACGGCAAGATTAATGCGTCTGATGAAGGTCAGGTCATCTTGGCGGCGGGCGACAATATTTACCTGCGCAAAGGGGCGATCAATGGCCAGCTTCTCGCCACAGTCGGGGCCTATAATCCGATCGGCTTTTCCAAAGCGACGATACCTTATTATTGGCCGCCGCAGACGGTAAGCGATGAACGCTGGCAGGCTTTTTATGCAAAGATTTTAGGCCAGACGTTCGAAATTGGTGAAACCGTTCCCTCTGACCTATATTCGGGCATCGGCGCCAAGACCGTGCAATATATCCACGAAATCCAGGCGGAGCGCGCAAAGCATTTCAACGCGGTCAATAACGGGATCATCAACGCCAAGCGCGGCGGCAGTGTCGATTTTGTTGGCTGGAACATGATCCAGAATGGCGCGGTGGACATGACCTCCACCGCATCTTTCCGCGCGTCAATCCGCTTTGCCGGGACCGTTCAGGATACGTTGGAAAATTTCAACAACGAATATGATGGCGCGCTTGTGCCCGGCAACGGTACGGTCATTTTCGGCAAAAAAAGCCTCACCCAAATAACGCCTGACCTTGAAGCAACCGACACAATCCCGCTGACCGAAGGCAAGCAGCGCGTTGGCTCGCTCAAGATCAATGCGGGCAAAGTCCATTTGCAGGAAGATGCGGTCATTTATATGCCGAGCGGCACCATGCAGGTGCTGCTCGATGCGGGTATTCATGTTTGGAACAACCGCGGCGCGGGCATGAATACGGACAATGAGGACGGCACGCGCTTCCTCATGGACAAAGGTTCGCTCATCGACCTGTCCGGCTGGAAATCCACGGTGCTGCCGATGGGGTATCATCAGGTCACGGGCAAATTCTTTGCAGCCCAATTTGCCGATTCTCCGGTGCAGCGCGACGGCCCGCTCGCGCGCAAGGAGATTAATATCGACCGCCGTTATGGCACCGATATTGCCAATTGGGAGGGGCTGGACAATCTTCGGCAAGGCACGCTTGCACAGTTTCTGACCGAAGGCGGCACGCTCAATATGGATATCGGCGATGATTTTATCATGGCGCCGGGATCGGTCATCAACGTGTCAGGCGGCATGACGACCTATGAGGCGGGCTATGTCTATTCGACGCTGCTGCGCCGTCTGGATGGCACAGTCATTGATATTCGCGAAGCAGACCCCGATGAATTATATATGGGTCTGGCCAATGAATGGACCCGCTATGATAGCAAATGGGGCAAGCAGCAAAGCTATTATATCCCGCTCTTTTCCAGTTCGGTCGGGCGCTATGAAACCGGTTATGTCGAAGGCGGGAAGGCTGGGGAAATCAATATTCTCGCGCCCGATACCTTGTTGCAAGGCACGCTCAGAGGGGAAACTGTTGCGGGCCGCTACCAGCGTAATAAAATCCCCGCAGGCGGCATTTTCCGGCTAAACCAGGCAGGCGAGAGCGAAACCGAATATGTCAGCAACAAGGTGCTGATTTCCGCCATCGAAATGACGCTCCCGACCAATTTTACACTCGATACCAACCTGTCCGGCGTGTTCGGTGACAAATTCGGCGAAGAATATGAGCCGGGCGATGCGCAGGTGAGAACGTCGGACAATATGACGCTGGCATCGGACGATTTTTTCAATCGCTCGACGATGGGCAGCTATGCCTTGCGCTCTTCGGGCGTGTATAAGCCGGACGGGTCACTGGACCCCGAGGATGGCACCACCTTCACGTTGGAAAAAGGCGCTGACCTTGATCTCAAAAATGGTGCGTCGCTGGACTTTGCGGCCGACCACCGGATGAAGATATTGGGCAATATCCGCACCGAAGGCGGCAATGTCGCCTTGGGCGGCATGGCGCTCGAGCTGGGTGAAGGCACCAGCATCGACACACATGCCAAATGGTATAGCGATTATGAAATTGACGAACCCGTCGCGCTCGACACGCTGCCGCGCATCCATGGCGGCTCTATTACGCTAGGGTCAGGGGGCAGTACGGAAACATATGAAACAAATCTTATCTTGCCCGATTCGGTACGGCTCGACACGTCCGGCGGAGCCTGGCTCGACCGTGATGGCAAGCTAAACCTCGGCAAAGGCGGCGATCTCAACATCTTTGCCAATGTCGGCCAAAAAGATATTCTGGATCTCGGCGCGCTTCCCCATGCGCGTGCTTTTGGCATGGGCGGGAATGGCAAGTTCAGTCTCAGCATCAGCGATGCGGTCTTCATTGGCAATGCCTTGCCTCCGATAGACAGTGGGGCGAATGACGGTGACCCTGCCGCATTGCCGCGCCAGTTTTTAATCACTCCAGATTTTTTTGAAAAAAGCGGCTTTTCTTCTATCAGCCTGATTGCGCCTACTGTGACGCTGATGGAAGGTGCCAAGGTCCATGCCACCAGCGCGGTAATGAAGCTGCGCGACGGTTCGATCAATGCCAGCACCATACCGTCAATCCTCGCGCCTTCGGGTACGGATATTTACGCGATCACCGATATTGTTTCGATGGCCCCCGAAGACCGGCCTGCCGCTTTGCGCAATGGCATGACCCTGTCCTTTGCGTCCACCACGGCCCTGGTCAATAGCGGGGGGGCCAATCCGGGTATTTTCACCGGCAAGGACAGCCTGCTTTCTACCGAAATCGGTGGCTCTATCAGCCTTATCGGCAATAGCCGCGTCGCCGGCAGTATGGTCGCGCCCGCAGGCTCCATCCTTCTGGGAACGGGTAGTGTCAAAGACTCGGTGGTTGAATTGCTTGACACCGCGCGCCTTTCGGTCGCTGGCGCAACACTGATTACCTCGCGTCAGAGCGCCAGCAACGGGCAGGACCTTGTCGATGGCGAAGTCCGCAATGGCGGACGTATCGCGATAGACGCTTTTGATATCACGCTTGCCAAAGGAAGTGTCATTGATGTGTCGGGCACCAGTTCGTTGCTGGATTTGCCGACCATAGGAGAAGACGGCAATATTTACCGCACGCCCACGCGCATCGATTCCGATGGCGGGACGGTTCAGATCACGGGCAGTGCGCTCGACATTAATGACGCCACCTATATCGGCGCGGCAGGCGGCGCAAAAGCGCGCGGCGGCCTGTTCGATATAAGCTGGAAGGGCATTTATGGCACGGGCGGCGCGGCGGGAACCACCCCGCTCAGTGTTGCAGAACAATTGGAAATGTATGCCAATTGGGGCAGCTTTTATGACCTTGATGGCAATATGGTGGCCAGTCCGTACGGCGTGGATTTCAGCAAGATCAACTGGGCATCGGCGCTGGGCCAGAATTTTGAATTTCCGGCCGGTTTTATTGTCAATAATCGTGACGAACTGATAAAGGTATTTAACGATTATACTGCCGCAGCGATGGGCGTTCCCCCGCTCTTTGTAATCGGCGATGCGCTGTCGGTTCCAACCGGGCCGATTGAATTGCCCGAAATTGAACCGGGTCTTGTGAGCCTGTTCGGCTATTTCGGTTTCAAACTCCCCGATGCGCCTGAGGGCAAACCCCAAATCGCGCAGATCACGCCTTCCACCTTTACCGATGGTGGGTTTTCCCGCCTGTCGCTGGCCAGCGATAGCGGTATCATTTTTTCGGGCGATGCCAGAATTGGCGGGGCAGGGAGCAAAGGCGGTAAGCCGCTGGATCTCATCCGTATCCAAGCTCCTCGCATTATCGGGCGAGACAATGCCAATATTCTGCTTGAAGCCAAACAGGTCCAACTTGGCGCGATGGATAATGACGGCTTCAAATGGACCGAATATTATGGTGCCGTTGCCGATTATGGTATTCGCCCGGTCGGCGTGAACAGCAAGCTGCATGTCAAAGCCGATTTTGTGGAAATTATATCGGCGCGACTGGACGGCTTTACCGATACTCTACTGCAAAGCAGTGGTGATCTCCGCTTCCGTGGGGTGGATCCCGTAGGCTATTCTGAACAACGCCCCGGCGGAAAGCTTTATGCTTCCGGCTTGCTCCGCTTCCAAGCCGACCAGATTTATGCCGCGACCGGACGTGATTTCAACGTCATCTCCGATACCGCTATTATTAATCTGGGTCAGGTTGCAGGCGATCGGATTAACGGATCGCCTTATGAAGCAGCGGCGGCACTGACTTTGCGCGCGCCGGTGATCGAAAATCACGGCACCATCCGCTCGCCGCTCGGCACGATCACGCTGACAGCCCTTACCACCGATGCCGAAGGGTCGGGCCGCCTTGTTCTTGGAGCAGGAAGCCTGACGTCGGTGTCTGCGGAAGGCAATATCATCCCTTATGGCTATCTGCGTAACGGGGATAGCTGGATTGACCCGTTTACGCTGAAAGAATTGGTCAGCCTGTCGCCCAAAACAGTCAATTTGAGCGGCGACCATGTGGATGTGGCGGTCAATTCGGTCATCGACCTTGCGGGCGGCGGCGATTTGTTCGCGCGCGAATTTTCGCCCGGCATTGGTGGCACAAAAGATTGGCTCACCGGCTATCGCAATTCCGATCTGGAATGGGTCGATGCGCCCAAGGAGATTTTTGCGGTATTGCCAGGCTATGACAATGACACCGCGCCCGTAGGCTTTGGCGCGTCGGCTGTGGGCGTGGGCGACAAAGTCTATCTGGCGGGCGGAAGCGGTCTGCCGGCGGGCTATTATACGCTCCTACCGGCAGAATATGCGTTGCTCCCCGGCGCGTTCCGCGTAACCGCCAACCATCGTGTTGCTGGCACCGAAACCATGATCCCCGGCGCGGTGCAGGATCTGACCGATGGATCGAGCATCCAGTCCGGCTATAAAATTGACGGCTTGTCCGGTGCCGCCGAACAGCGCAGCCACGGCTTCCATGTCATGCCGGGCGATACGTTGCGGATGCGCAGCAAATATAACCAAGCCTTTGCAAACAGCTTTTTTACCTCGCCCGATTATCTCAAAAAACGGGTCCGGGTGAATCTTCCTGTGGGAGAAGTGCCCCGTATTCCGATGGATGACGGCAGCCTGAAACTGGACGTGCGCAAATCGCTGACACTCAAAGGCAAGCTTGAAACCGGCAAAGAGGAAAAGGGCCGCGGCGCTTTTGTCGATATTTCCGCGTCCAAACTGGTGGTGACCGGCACGAATACCGATAGATCCAAATATGACGGCTATTTGCTGGTCGATAGCCAGCAGCTCAATGATTTCGGCGCGGAAAGCCTGTTGCTTGGCGGCCTTCGGGATACTAGCGGCACGGACATTGTCATGAATGTCGCAGGGGTCGATGTGGTTGTCGACAATGCCGGATCGGAACTGGTGGCACCCGAACTCTTATTGGCATCAAAGGGTGATATCCGCGTCACGACGGGCAGCAAGATGGCGACACGGGGCAAATTGTCCGGTGAGCCGAGCAACTATGTGGTTGCCGCTGCCTATCAAGAAGTCATCGACACCAGAGGCACACCGTGGACATCCGACGATGTTCTTATCAATCCGGCCCTTGATCAGGGCGGCGTTGTGCGTCTGTCGGATGGCGGGCTGATAGCGTTGAAGCGCGATGCAGCGGCGCTGGATCGCATGAAAGAATTATTGTCCGATCCCGACAAGCTGGCCGCAATCAACGCCTTGCGTGCAACAAAGGGTCTTGAAGCCATACAGCCGGGCGGCAATATCTATATCGAAAGCGGCGCGACGCTTGAAAGCAGCAATTCGGTCAATCTGGATGCGACCGACCAGATGCTATTAAACCCCGACGCGACGCTGCTGACCCGCAGCCTTGGTGCTGCGGCCGGGAAAATCAGCTTTGGTGCGGTCCCTGATAGCGTGGATGGTTTGGTGTTTTCCAACAATTCGTTGGGCGCTTTGACCAATGCCGCAGAACTACGCCTCAAAAGCTATTCGTCGATTGATTTTTATGGTCCGGTGACCCTTGCATCCGATCGCACGATAACGCTCGACAGCCGCGCTTTGCGCCTGATGGACGCGAGCGACGCCAAGGTCGATATTCGCGCTAAAAACCTGACGCTTGCAAACAGCATCGGGGCTGGCGGCGCTGCGACAGAAGGGGCAGGGAGCCTGTATCTGTCAGCGGATAATATTTATCTTGAAGGTGCGGACAAGGCCCTGACCGGTTTCGGATCGACCACGATAACGGCGACGCAACGGATTATCGGTCGCGGCATCGGTACATTTTATGCGGCCGGTGCGCTCACGCTCAACGCGCCGCAAATTACGGCGGAAAGTGGCGCGCAGCTTTATTTCGATACCACGGGCGCGCTCATTGCCAATGGCGGTGTGGACGCCGGACTCCAACCCTTCTCCTCATCGGGTGCAACCGTCGGGTTGACCGGCGCGTCGGTGGATTTTGTCGGCAATACCAAGCTTACCGGAGGCACGTTCAACCTGCATGCGCGTCAAGGCGATGTACGCATCGGGGACGGTGCGCGGATTGACGTGACGGGCGGCGAGGTCACGCTGTTCGACAAAAAGGTCGGCATTGATGCGGGCGCGGTTAATCTGACAGCGGACCAAGGCGATTTGGTCCTCGCCAAAAATGCGCTCGTCAATGTTTCCGGCTCCGAGGCGGGAAGCCATGCCGGTGCGCTCAACATCAGCGTCGGACAAGGCGAGGCGCTGCTCCACGGCACAATCAAAGGCGATGCGTCCGGCGGGTTTAATAGCGGCAGCTTCCGGTTGCTCACCAACCGCATGGCCGATTTTGCAGCGTTTAACGCAACGCTTGACCAAGCGGGCTTCCGCCAGTTGCGCAGCTTTGAAATTGCCAATGGGGATGTTGCGCTGACCGGCACCGTCAAGGCGCGCAATCTGGAAATCATCGCCAATAACGGCGCGCTCAATATTGCCGGAACCCTTGATGCAACGGGCACCGATGGCGGCAATATCCACCTCGCCGCAGCCGGAGGGCTGACCCTTGTCAATGGCTCCAAATTGCTTGCCCATGCGCTCGATGCCAAGGGCGCGGGCGGCACCGTGCTGATCGAAACGCTCGGCCAGAACGGAGCGGGCATTGCGATGCAGCAAGGGGCGCTGATCAATGTATCGGGGACCGGAGAGGGCGGGCGAACCGTCCGTTTCCGTGCCCCGCAAATCGGCGCTGATATGGCTATCGACCGTATCGACGGGACCATAACCGGTGCAGCCTCGGTCTATGCCGAAGCCTATCGTCTTTATGAAAATGTGGAAAAAATCGATCAGGCCGGGATTGACCGTTATACGAGCGACGCGATCCGCTTCATGGATAATGCAGGGGCCGTCCAAGCGCGGCTTGGCAGCGGCGTTTCGCTGGTGGCCGGTATCGAACTGCGCAGCGGCAAGGATATGGAACTGGCCGAAGATTGGGATCTTTCGGGTCTGCGCTTCAATGGTGCGCCGGGTGTCCTTACCCTACGGTCGGTCGGCGATCTTCTTATCAATGCCAATCTTTCGGATGGCATCGTCGATGGCAAATTGATGAAGGGCGATAGCTGGTCCTTCAACCTCACCGCAGGTGCCAATCTTGATAGCCCGTCCAGTGCGGCGGTGCTGGCCGGAAGCCGCCTCGCGGCTGGCAAGGGGTCGGTCATTGTCGGCGGTACGCCCGACACAATCGAATATTTTTATGACCCGGCCTATGGCAATGAACATCGCCTCTATATGGTCGGTCCGGACGGCAAATTCGTTCGCAGGGAGGATGAAGGCAATTACCACATCGGCTGGGTGGAATTGCAACGCAATGACGATGGCAAATATATTGACCCGCGCACCGGTGCCGTCATTGAAAAAGACCCGGTCACCGGCGATTATGCCGATACACAATATTATGCGCGGCGCCCGCTCGCATGGATCCTGTTCGGAACGGGTGGCGGCTATGGCCAGGAAGCGGCAGACGGAACCGTCGGCTATGTTTCTGGCCCCTTTGATTACCGCGAATATATGCAGTGGAACAATGCCACCGGCTATCATGTGCGCACTGGCACAGGGGCCATCGAAGTGGTCGCAGGTCGCGATCTGGTCCTCGCAGAGCGCCCGTCGGTAATCTACACAATGGGTCGCCAAAGCGCCGATATTGCAGGTTTTGATAAGCCTGAAACGGCTCAATATGGTGAACGCGGCGGGGATATTTCGATCAAGACGGCGGGCAGCATCCGGGCGAGCTATGATGTTCCGCAATTGCCCAACGGCTATATGGGACGATCAGGCGCAACCAACGAGGCGACCGGCCTGTTCTTCCGTCAAAAAGACGGTAAATATAACCAGACGAGCTGGTGGGTTAATCATGCCGCATTCGAAGGCGGGGTAGGCGCGCTGGGCGGCGGTAATATCAGGATGGACGTCACGGGCGATGTCCATAATCTGAGTGTTTCCATTCCCGACAGCGTCCGCGTCACCGGCGGCACCGACGATGATGTTGTGCGGGTCGCGCATTATAGCGGCGGCGGCGATCTTTCGATGCGCGTTGGCGGCAATGTCTATGGCGGGGTCTATTTGGTGGGCAATGGCGTTGCCGACATGAATATCGGCGGCGCGATGCTCCCCGGCGGGACCATCTCCCGCTTTAACTATGACTGTAGTTACCTGACATGTTATCTGCATACCGATGGCCGCATTGCGTCCATCCCCTTCCGGCTCAATCCGATGATGCTGACCAGCACGGGCAGTTTTAAAATTCGGACAGGTGGCGATCTTTACATCGATTCGATTATGGACCCGGTCCTCATCAATCCGGTCATGTATCGTCAGGAAGAGTGGGAAGATTATCGGTCGCACGCTATTATCAGCTATGGCGACAACGCGTCTGCCGATCTTTTTTCGGCCGGTGGCAATATCATCATGAGCAATTCCGGCCATAATACGGAAATGGTGCGTTATTCGTCGGTTCCCGGCCCGCGCTTTTTCCACGGGACGGATGAGCGCCCGGGCGATTTCGCGCAAGGCACTCTCTACCGGTTACGTCCCCCCACATTCTCGGCTGTTGCGGCAACGGGGGATGTCCGGATTTTGGGCGGGATGATAATTTCCCCGGCCCCCAAGGGCAATCTTGATATCCTGGCCGGACGCAATGTGCAGATCGGTTATACGACCGATGCGTCAGACCTGAGGGAATCGGGAAGAATTTATCTCAATCCCGAATATCGTGGGGAGTCCGAAGGCATTTATATGAGCCAGGCGCTGCCGGAACTGCTCAATACCGTGACCAATTACCGCAATGCGTCCGCTTATTGGAATATAGCGGCTCTTGCGGCGGCGGGTATCGGCACAGCCTATCCCGGAACGCAGCCGTTCAATGAAACATTCCGCGCCGAACTGCATAAAGGGGATTTGGTCCCTGCGCGTATTTATGCGGGGTCGGGGGACATCGTCAGCTCGTTCGCTGCCGGGATATATCTGCCCAAACAAACCTGGTTCCAGGCAGGAGGCAATATCTATTTCCCCAGCTTTGAAACCCAGCATAATAATCCCAATGACGTGACGTTGGTGCGGGCGCACAAAGGCATTTATTTTGACCAAAGCCATTACGGCTTACCGACAGTGTCGGTGGATAATGGTGGGACGACCAGATATGGCTATCTTCAGGTGAAAGGGCCGGGCCGTCTTGAATTGGAGGCGGGCACGGATATTTATCTCCCGGACAATAGTATCGGCATCGTCACCGAACGGACGCCTTTCGGGGTGGAAGGGGGCGCGGATATTGCGGTCAGCGCAGGCTTTAACCAACTGCCTTCTTATGAGGCCTTTGAAAAAGCCTATATTGACCCGCACGGGACGCTTGCCGATTATCTGAAAGGTGAGGATGGCCTGTCGATTTACCTGTTCGATCGCGAATATCCGCGGGCGGCAGGGGCAACCGGCGAATTTGCCAAGCCTGAACCGCGCGAAGGGCTGGTCAATTATGTCCGCCGTTTGCAGGGGCTGGCACCCTTTGAAACGCTGGCCGAACAAAAAGCCTATCTCGACACGGCATGGACCTATTGGAACGGGCTTTCGACCGATTATAAAACGCCTTTCTACCGGAGTGTCCTGTTCCTTGAACTGCGTACGACGGGCCGGGAAACCAATGATCCCAAGAGCGACCGCTACAACAGCACCAAGCGCGGATATGACGTAATCGCGACCCTGTTCCCCGGCGCGGAAAAGGAAAAGAGCGAAAACTGGGCTGGCGATTATGAAACCTTTGCCAGCCGGATCATCTCGAACGCGGGCGGCAAGGTCGAACTGGTAATACCGGGCGGTCAGGTCGAACTGGTCAATGTGGTGGCGTCCGCCGCGCAGACCGGCCAGCCTGCTGCCGAAGGCGACCGCGGTAACGCGCTGCGTTCCGGTATTGTCACCACCAATGGCGGAGAGATTAACATTCTCACCCATGATGCGGTTACGCTGAATGAATCGCGTATCCTCACTACCAAGGGCGGCAATGTCATGATCTGGTCCTCTTATGGCGACATCGCGGCAGGTAAGGGGGCCAAAACGTCGATCAGCCCGCCCTTCTTCGACTATCTGTTCGACAATTATGCGCGGATCGTGCGGGAGCCTGCGGGTCTACCGACCGGTGCGGGCATCGGGACGCTCGCGACGGTTGACGGCACACCGCCCGCCGACGTCGATCTGATTGCCCCCAACGGCATTATTGACGCGGGCGATGCAGGTATTCGTGTGAGCGGCAACTTCAACGCGGTGGCCGTGGAAATATTGGGCGCGGATAATATCGAGGTTGCGGGTGTCGTCACCGGCCTTCCCGAAAAGCCCGCGGCGCCGCCGACATCGCTCGATACCGGTGATCTGGCCGCCCGTGGTAGCGGGCTGGAAAAAGAATTGGCCAATGCCACCAAACAGGTGCGCGAAGGGGCTGCGGTGACCACACCGTCGCTTATCGAAGTGCTGGTTACCGGTTTTGGCAAAGGCTGTCCCGATGGTGAAACCTATCGGGATGGCCGCTGCGTCCCGGCGGCCGCACGTCCCCGTCCGCAAACCCGTTCGATGCAGGACGCCACGCCGGTTGCATCCCGCCCTGCGGCGCAGCGTCCCGATGCTCCCGCACCTGCGCCCAAATTGGTTCGCTTCAACGTCCCGGCGCAGCCGACCGATGATGCGATCCGCGCGGTAGGCAAGCTGGCGAAGATCAATATCCTGTTCGATGCGAAGCAGGTCGGCAACCGCATTGCGCCTGCGGTGCGGGGCACGATGGCACCGGAGCGCGCGCTCCAGATGCTGATCGAACAGAATGACCTTCAGGTGGTTCAGGTAACGCCGAACAGCTATACCATCCGCCCGCGCGCTTGAAGGTAAAACGGGGGGTATGCCTCCGGATGGGCCTGCCGATCAGGGCCCGCAATAACGGGATGACGGGAGCATGGCGCGCAAAGCCATGCTCCCGTTGCCATTTGGAGGACAGCGTACGCGCAAGGCCGTTCCGGCTTAATTTTTAGGAAAACATGGAGCGGGTAGCGGGAATCGAACCCGCGCGTTCAGCATGGGAAGCTGACAGGCTACCATTACATCATACCCGCCTGTGGGTCGCGGCTTTAGCTTTATGCGCGCGCGCTGGCAAGCGGGTTGGTGGAGGGCTTTGGCTGCTCAGCCAAGGTTCAGGCGGGGCGGCGCACAAAAAGCCAGGGGAGGGCAGTGCGGATAATCAAGGAGGCCTCATGCCAAAATCCCGTGCGGACAGGACAATGCGGCTGGTCAATCGCCTCGGCCTTGGCATGAAGGCCAAAGGCAGCGCGCCGCGCTGGCTTGATGATCCGTCGGCGGGCTATGTGGTCGAACCGCCCGCACTCGCCCGCTTGCCACGCCGTGCCGATGCGGCAGCGGCGCTGGGCGAATTCCAGCAAAGCCGCCGCGCGCAGCGTATGGCGAAACGCGCCGAAGGGAGCGATGACCCCGCGCTCAAGCAGGACTATCGCGCCGCGCGGCAGGATATTGTCGCCATGTATCGGCAGCAGGTTGCTGCGCGCTATGCGGCGGCGGTTGCGGCGGACAATGATTTTGCCGAGCGGCTCGTCCATTTCTGGTCGAACCATTTTGCGGTATCGGCAGACAATGTGCTGATGACCGTGTTCGCGGGATTGCAGGAGCAGGAAGCGATCCGCCCGCATATTTTCGGGCGCTTTGCCGATATGCTGATGGCGGTCGAACATCACCCCGCGATGCTGGTCTATCTGAACCAATCCACCTCGATCGGCCCCAACAGCCCCGCCGCCAAGCGCCGCGCCGGGGCGGGCGGCAAGCCGCGCGGCCTCAATGAAAATCTGGGCCGCGAGATTTTGGAACTGCATACGCTCGGCGTGCAGGGCGGCTATAGCCAGAGAGACGTCACCGAATTCGCCCGCGCGCTCACCGGCTTTACGATTGCCGGTGCCAATGCCGGAGCCAATGCCGGGGCCAATCCCCGCCAACGCGCTACGCCCGGCGATTTCCGTTTTGCACCCGCACAACATGAACCCGGCCCGCGCATGATCCTTGGCAAAAATTACGCGCAAGACGGCGAGGGGCAGGCTAATGCGATCCTTGCGGACCTTGCGGTGCATCCCGCGACCGCCAGACATTTGTCGTTCAAACTTGCGCGGCATTTTGTCGCCGATGATCCGCCGCCTGCTTTGGTCGAGCGGCTGACCAAGCGGTTTTTGGCGGGGCAGGGCGACCTTACGCCCTGGTATGCCGAACTGATTGCGGCGCCGGAACTCACCGCCGCCGGGGCTGGTAAATATAAAGCGCCGTGGGAGTGGCTGGTGTCGGCGGGGCGTGCGACCGGCCTTGCGCACTTCCCGCGCCCCGCCATGCTGGTCAATCTGATGAACGAACTCGGCCATCCGGTGTGGAAGCCCAAATCGCCCGCTGGCTTTGACGATATTGCGGCAAGCTGGCTCGCGTCGGACGCGCTGATGCGGCGGGTGGAAGCGACGCCGCGGCTGGTCGCGTTGGTGCCCGACCTACCCGATGCCCGCGCGCTTGCGCCGCTTGTGCTGGGGGACGCGCTGCGCCCGCAAACCGCCGAGGCGCTCGCCCGCGCGGAGGATAATGGACAAGCGATGGCGCTGCTCCTTGTGTCGCCCGAATTTTTGCGGAGATAGAAAATGACCCTCAACCGCAGACAATTTTCCGCCATGTTGGCGCTGGCCGGTGTCGGCACGATGATGGATGCGCGCATCGCCCATGCCGCGCTCCCCACCAATAAGCGGCTGGTGTTTATCATCCAGCGCGGTGCGGCGGACGGGCTTGCAACGCTCATTCCGACCGGCGACCTCGACCTTTTGCGGCAAAGGCGCGTGCTGGTAGCGCCCGATGCGGTCAAGCTTGATACCATGTTTGCGCTCCATCCCGCGCTTGCCGAAACCGCTAAGCTTTATGCGGCCAAGCAAGCTTTGTTCGCCCATGCCGTCGCCTCCTCCTATCGCGAGCGATCGCATTTTGACGGGCAGAATATCCTCGAAACCGGAGGCCTCGCCGCTTATGCCGCCAAGGATGGCTGGATGAACCGCGTCATCGGCCTGTTCGGGCGCGATACGCCCAAGGCGATTGCGCTCGCGCCCACGGTCGCGACGGCGCTGCGTGGGCCCAATCCGGCTTCCTCTTATGCTGCCTCCGCACTCCCCGACGCGAGCGCCGATCTGGTCCAGCGCACCGCCGCGCTCTATGAGGCCGACCCCGCGCTTCATGCCGCTTTTTCGCAAGCCCTTGCCAACCGTGCGAGCGTCGGCGCGCTTGCCAAGGAGGGGCAAAATGGCACCGCCATCGGCGCGCTTGCGGCCAAGTTGATGACCGGTTCCGATGCCGCGCGGCTGGTTATGATCGAAACCACCGGCTGGGATACGCACAACCAGCAGGCGGGCCGCTTGGCGACCCAGCTTAAAAATCTCGACGCCATCATTGCGAGCCTCAAAGGCGGGCTGGGCGCGGAGTGGGCCGATACGCTGGTGCTCGTTGCGACCGAATTCGGCCGCACCGTTGCGGTCAATGGCACCGGCGGGACCGATCATGGCACCGCGAGCGCAGCGATGCTGCTCGGCGGCGGCGTCGGAGGCGGGCGCGTGCTGGCCGACTGGCCGGGCCTTGCGCAAGCGGCGCTCTATGAAGGCCGCGACCTTAAACCCACCGCATCGCTCGAAGCCCTGATCTCGGGTGCGGTCGCCAGCCATTTCGCGCTCGATCCGACCCGCACCGCGCGCGCCCTATACCCCGCGCACAAGGCGCTGAAGGCCATGACGGCCTTGGCGTGATCCACCTATATTCCGACGCGGCGCGCGGTTGCTGGAAGGCGAAAACTTACAAGAAAAAACAGCATCTTGCTATTGCGAACAAGATGGTTTTCACATGCCCTACCCCGCAAATAAATGGCTGCGCGCGGCGCGCCGGAGCATGAGCATCCGGACGATCGCGCTCAGCAAGGTTGCCATCGCCGCGCCCATCGCGCCCCACCAGGGCAGTAGGAGTGCAAGCAGCAGGACAAGCAGCACCAGCCGCGCAATCTGGATATTGAGCGCGGTGCGGGCGCGGTTTCCGGACATCAGCACCGGCTCGAACATCGCCCCTGCCAACTCGACCGAGGCGGCGGCGGCCAGCACAAGGAGGAGCGGATAAGCGGGCAGAAATTCGCGGCCCGACATGAGGAGCAACACCGGCTGTCCCAGCACCGCGACCAGCAGCACGACAAGCAGGCTGGTATAAACCAGCGCGCGGGAGGCTTTGCGGAACAGGGCTTGGAGCGATTCTTCGCCTTCTTGCGCGCGCACCAGATTGACTTCGGCAAAAATAGTGCGCGACAGGAGGCCCGAAATCTTGGTCATCGCGCCGCTCAACTGGTTGGCGAGGCGATAGAAACCGGCAGCGGCGGGGCTGACGAAAAAGCCGATCAGCATCATCCCCAGATTCTGCGACAGGCCGGTGACGGTCGAACTTAAATTGGTCACCAACAGGAAGGAACCGATATCGACATTTTCCTTAAACGCGCGCGCCGGTTTGCGCGCCGCACTGGCGGGCACCCGTCCGCGCAATTGCCATGCAGCCAAGCCCCAATAGACGAGCGCGCAGGCCAATTCAGCGGCCGCCCATGCCCACAAGAAACCGGAGATGGACGGGCCGATGGCGAGCACCATGCCTGCGCCAATCATCCGCGTCAGCGGGATGACGGCATCGGCATAAGTGGACAGGTCAAAGCGGTTTTCAACGCGCAAAATGCCCATCGGTGTCGATTTGATCGACAGCAGCATGACACAGCAAAAGATGAGCGCATGGCGGGAAAGCTCTGCGTCCCAGCCGAAATAGGGGGCAAGCCAATAGACCCCGCCCCATGCGATGAGGCAGCCCGCAACCGCGCCGACTACATCGAACAGGCTCGCCAGCGCAATGAGCCGGCCATAAGGCCCGCTCGCCGCGCTGTTTTTGACATAGGTGGCGGCATAGCGCACCACCACTTGCCAGGTCTGGAAGGTCACGACCGCCACAATCATCTGCGCGGTGCCGACGATGAGCGAAAATTGGCCGAACCCCGTCACCCCCAAGGTGCGGGTGATCAGGCCGAGATAGACAAAGCTCAGCACACCGCCAAAGCCTTTGCCCGCGAGCAGCCAGACGGTGTTCGCAACAATGCGCTGCAATCCGGTCTTGCCGGACGCGCCATTTTCCGTCTGAGGTTCGTTGCTCGTCAAAAGGCCATTTTCCCCCGCTATATTCCCCACTGGGCCAAAGCCCCGCATTGTGCGGCGTCAAACTTGGGGCTAGGGAAACTCCAAGACAAGAGCGCGCATTTCCTCCCGCGCCTTATCATCGGGATAAACATATGATCAAGAACGCTATCATCCTGAGCGCCGGACAAGGCTCGCGGCTTTTGCCGCTGACCGCCGAGCGGCCCAAATGCCTGATCGACTTTTCCGGTCGCTCGCTGATTGCCTGGCAGATTGATATGTTGGCTAGAAGCGGCGTCGAACATTTCCATGTGGTGACGGGCTTTATGACCGATCTGGTCGAGGCCGAACTCGATGGCCTGCGCGCGCAAGGCTATGACATCACCGTCCATTTCAACCCTTTTTACAAGGTTGCGGATAATCTCGGCAGTTGCTGGATTGCGCGCGAGGTGATGGTCGATGATTTTCTTATCCTGAATGGCGACACGCTGATTTCACCCGAAATCGCCGAAAAGGTGCAGCTCATTGCGGGCTGGCCGATTACCGTCACCGTCGATGTCAAAGCCAATTATGACAGCGATGATATGAAGGTGAACCGCGTTGGCGAAAAATTGCTCGCCATCGGCAAGACATTGACCGCCGCGCAGAGCAATGCCGAATCTATCGGTTTTCTGGCCTTTCGCGGCGAAGGTGTGCGCTTGTTCCGCGATACGGTCGAAGCCTTTATGCGCACCCCGGCGGGCGTGGAAAACTGGTATCTGAAAATCATCGATTCCATCGCCCCCACCGGCAAGGTCGGCACGTTGAGCATCGAGGGCAAGGGCTGGGCCGAGGTGGATTTCCTCAACGATATTGAAGCGGCTACGGCGCTGACCGACCAGTGGAGCGCAGCCGCGCGTTAATCTGGTCGCCGACCAGCCGCGCGGTATGGAGGCTGGGGCTGTTGCCGATAATCCGCCCGAAGGTCCGCCGCGCGCCATCGCGCTTGTGCGCGACTAGACAGGATTGCGCCCAGATCAGGCCAAGCACGCCGCGCATTGCTTGCGGGTCATAAATGCCCGCCTGACGGTTCGCTTCAAAAAGCGCGGCCATCCATTGCCGCGCCCAGTCGAGATAGTCGGGCCAGCGTTTCAAATCCGCCTTTTTGAGCCGCGACAGCCGGTAATGCCTCTCTATATCCTCTGCCGCATAATCCATGCCGAGCCGGTTCAACTGCGCCTTCATAATCGCGCTTTTGGTAAGAAAACTCTCGCCCCCATGCTGGCGCGTCGTGCGACCGTCATGCTCCAGCATATAGGTCATCACATCGGGGAGGTTGGCGATCCTGTGATGAACCGCCAAGCGTGCGGCAAGGTCATAATCTTCCGATACGACAAAGTCCGCGCGATAGCCATGCGCGCGCAAAATATCGGTGCGGCCCATCAAGGTCGTATTGGCAAAGGCATTGCGGAATAACAGCCAGACATGGACATCTTCGGGGCGGCGCGGACGCACCAGCCTTCCGGCAGTCCGGCCATCGGGACGATATTTCTGCACGCTCCCGCCGACACACGCGATAGACGGACGGCGTTCCAGAAAGGCGATCTGCCGCTGGAGTCGCTGGCGGTGCATCCAGTCATCGCTGTCGAGCAGCGCAAAATAACGCCCGCGCGCTTCTTCAAGCCCGCGCTGGCGCGTGACCGGAATCCCCTTATTGCCGTCATTTTTAAGCAAGCGGATGCGTGGGTCGTCATAGGCTTCGACCGCGGCAACGCTCTCATCGCTCGAGCCGTCATCAATGATAATCAGTTCAAAATCCGTGAAAGTCTGTGCCAGCACGCTGTCGATGGCGCGCCCGACCAAATGGGCGCGATTATAGACGGGGATGAAAACGCTCAGCGTCGGGGCCGCCTGTTGCAAAGGCATTTGGGGCATGGGGCAAGTCATTTCTTGGTCGAACGGCTATTGTTCAGCGGGCGCGCAACAGCACGCCCAATAGCTGCCTATAGCGCGTCAATGTTACAGCCAGATCAAACGCCTCGGCCCGCTTTTGCGGCAGGATGCGGGACGCCGGATCATATTGGGTAAGGATCGCGCGGGCGATTTCTTCCGGGTCATTGGGGTCGATTAACAGGCCAAAGCGCCCGCCATCCAATATTTCGGCAGCATTGCCTGCGCTCCATGACGCGACCACCGGAACACCGCACGCCATCGCCTCCAGCAAGACATTGGGCGAGCCTTCCCAAAAGGATGGCAGCGCAAACAGCCGCGCACGGGCAAGCCATGCGAACGGGTTGGCCACGGTGCCGGGGAGCGCAACCTTGCCGGTCAGGCCATTCGCCGCAATCTCCGCTTCAAGCCAATGGCGCGCGCGCTCGGACCCCGCGCCCAATATGATCAGCCGTAAGTCGGTGCTGCGGTTTACAATGGCGAGTGCAGACAACAGGTTTTTCCAGTTTTTCTGCCGCACAAAGCGCCCGATGCCCATCATCACCGGGGGTGCGCCGTCTTGCAGCCAGGGATGCTCGCATGGCTGTTGCGCCGCTACGCGCACCTTTTCGACCGCGACCCCGTTGGGGATGACGGTGATTTTGGGATCATCGCCCATCACATCGCGCAGCCGCTGTGACACCGTTACAATCCGGTCGGCATCGCTAAGCAGCAACATCGCAATGCGGTGGCGCAAACGGCTCTTCATCGTGCCTTTTTCATCGGGGCGGGCGAGTTCGTTGCTGATGCGATAGATGCGCTGGATGGAGGACATTCCGCGCAACGCGGCCCAGACCAGAAGATGCCCGTGATTGCCTGCCGACAATATGAGCGCCGGTTTTTCGGTCCGCAAATAGCGGCGCAACGGCAAGAGTGCGCGCGCCAATTCGCTTCCCCGCCCGCTCGCAATGCCCGACCTGTCGAGTGTGACCAGCCGTATCGCGGGATCAAGGCTGTCCGCCAACGTGCCTTCCGCGCGCCACACGACCAGATCGACCGCATGGCCATGCTGCACCGCCTCGGTCGCAATGGCGATGGCATTGCGCACGACCCCGGTGGCGGCGAGATTATGGACGAATATGGCGATGGGGGGACGTTGCATGGTGAGTTCTACAACGCCGTCTTACTCCTTATTGTTGCAATAATATGATCGGCGGCAATTTCATCGGCTCCGCGCGCCTCTCCGTCGAGCGAAGCCGCGCCGAGTGCCTGCCGCACCGCTTCGACCTGCACCGGCCCATAGCCAGGATGCAAGGACGGCGCGCGTTCCAGTGCGGGGATTATATCTTCAATCCGTTCAATCACTTCACCGAAATGCCACATCCGGTAATTCTTATCCTCCTGCCATGCGACATGATGGGCATTCAAGAAAATCGCAGGGCGCGGGTGCGAGAGAAATTCGTAAATCTGGCTGCTGACATCGCCGATATAAATATCCGCCGCGCGCGTATAGCTCATGTCGCTCGACAGTTCGGAGCCCAAGTCGATATGCACATGATCGGGCGTGACCAGATCGGTCCAGCGTCGGCGCGTCGCGGCATCCGCGTCCTCGAACAAACGCACATGCGGCGCGACGATGAGATTATAACGCCCGTCAGCGGCAATCCGGTCGATAAGCGCGCGCGCCATAATGTCCCAAGACCCTAAAGACTGGTCGAAATGCGGATTATAGAGGATAATCGGCCGGTTATTGTTGAAAAAGCGTGGCGGTTGCGCTTGCAGGCGGCGGATACCGGCAAGTTTGACCGATCCGGATACCGAAATCTGGTCGGGGCTGAGGAGCTTTTCCTCGATCATCCGCGCCCGGTCTTTGTCGCCCGCGACAATCACATGGTCGAACAGGGACAGGCGGCGTTCAAAGCCTTTGGCGCGATCGCCCGCGCCATGCGGGATATGCAGGATAGGCGGGCATTTGCCCGGCATCCGGTGCAATTGGGTGGTCGTACGCTCAAGGCAGACAAGCGCATCATGTCGTTTCAGCCTGCGGTTCCACCACAAAAGACGCGGCGTTTTGAAATGGCCGCTTTTGTCGAGCCGGGCGAGCCGCTTGACCAGCCAATCGGGGAGCGCCAGTTCGATGATAGCGAGCGTGCCCGCGCCCAGCGATTGCAACATATCGGCCAAGGCCACCGCATCGGCGCGGTCGTTGACATAAGCGGTGATGCCGACATCGGGGCGGCGGCTTAACGCAGCAGCGACCGGCGCGCCGTGGAGAAAATGATGCTGCCCGCCAATGAGCAAAAAGGCGATGTCTAGCGGAGGGTCTAGCGCGGGGTCTAGCGCGGGGTCAGGTTCTGGCTCCGGCACCGGATCAGGCGGGGCAGGATCGCTCATCGGCTTTCAAAGGCGAGAAAATCGCGCAAGGCGTCAATCTGGTCGGGCGTCAACTTGACCGCGCTGCCAAGATCGGGAACCGCGGGCCATCCGGCATCGGCAAACGCCACGCCCTGCCATGTGCGCACGCCTTCATAGCGCGGGATGACATGGAAATGGACGTGCGGATCGACCATCATCAGCATTAGATAGTTGATCTTCCCGTAATCGACCGCGCGCGTCAAAATCTGTTCGATCTCGGCGGTGATGGTTGCCAGTTCGGCATGGGCCGCAGGGGCCAGCGCACCGAACGCGGTCGCATCGCTTTTGGCAGCCAAAATGCACGATCCCAAGGTCGGCTGGGCGGGGCGGAGCAACAGCAGCCAATGCTCCCATTGTTTGAGCAAGGTTGCGGGATAGCCGAATTTTTCGATAGTCGCGTTGATGCTCATACTCGTTGCTCCGCTACGGGCTTTTGCTCCATCCAAGATGTGATTTCATGGCCGCGCGACACGCGATATTCCGCCTGCAAAAGCTGGACGAGATGGAAGAGCAGCGACAGCGCGGTCCATACGGCTACGGCAAAAAGGCCGAGATCGGGCCGTTTGAACAGCATCGCGATAATCAGCAAAACCATGTTGGGATTGCGCCGCGCGGTAATCAGACGGAACCAGCTATCAATCGGCCGCCATGTGTGGACATCAAGCTTATGGCGCTGGAGGAAGCGGCCTTCGACAAGGCGTTGCAGCACATAGCCCGCAAAAATCACGACCATCGTCCACAGAAAGACCGGCGGCGCGAGCGCGAGGCCCCATGTCTTGAGACCCAACCCCCAAGCCAGCCACCAGAAGGGCGGATGGACAAGATCAATCCCGTGATCGAAGACATTGCCCCATTTGCTCGAAGTTATGGTGCATCGCGCGAGTTTGCCATCAACCGTATCGAGGACCATGAAGACAAATCCTGCGGCAATGCCGGGCCAATATTGGCCGATTAAAAACAGATAGAGCGCCGCCACACAAAAGGTCGCGCCGATGCCCGTCACCATATTGGGCGTCATCCCGATTTTAGCCGCGCCGCGCGTCAGCAGGAGCGCCAGTTCGGGCCATAAATATTTGGTGAGGATGTCGGTCACGCCCTTATAGGCGCCATAATAGCTTTTGCGCTCGATTCCGGCGGCGCTGGCGGGCGTTAGCGGCTCGAAGAACGGGTTTTCAAGCTTGCGGAGCTGGCTGTTATAAAGCTGCGGCTTGCTTTCCAATGTAACCATGTGCGCGCCCGCAGGGATAGTGCCGGCCTCCAGCGCCGCCGCTTCGCCGCGCGGCATATGCGCGAGCAGCGGCTTTCCGCCATGCGTTACAATCGTGCCGGGATGCGCGATGACATAAGTGAACCACAAGGGATCAAAAGCATAATGGACATCGGCCCAAATCACGTCCGCGCTGTCATCGCTGCCGGAAATGTCTGATTTTTCAGCAAGACGGCGGATGCGCTCGGCATTGGACATGCCCCAGACAAGGGTGTCATTATGGCCGGATAGCATAAGCGCCGGGCGGGGGCTGGTGATGGTCATACAGGCCTTGTCGCTACTGGAATAGCGGGGGATTTGGCTCAAAAATGCAGCTTTTGCAAGCTATGCGGCAAAGGTGGCTTTTCTATACTGTTCGCACCCCCGATTACGGAAAACACATAATTCGCCATTGAGCCGCGCGCCGCTTTTGGCTAACGCCCGTTCGAGTGCCGGAGTTTGACCGGAAAATTTCAAGTGGGGACATAATTGCGTCATGGCTGAATTTACATTGCCCGCCAACAGCAAGATCAACGGCAAGGGCCGCACGCACGCTGCGACCGGCGCGGGCAACCGCACCAAAAAATTCAAAGTTTATCGCTATGATCCCGACAGCGGCGAAAACCCGCGTTACGACATGTTCGACATTAATCTCGACGAATGTGGCCCGATGGTTCTCGATGCGCTCATCAAGATGAAGAGCGATCAGGATTCGACTTTGGCGTTCCGCCGGTCGTGCCGCGAAGGCATTTGCGGTTCCTGCTCGATGAACATTAACGGCAAGAACGGCCTTGCCTGCACCACCGCAATTGAAGATTGCAAAGGCGATGTGACGATCACGCCGCTGCCGCACATGGAAGTCATCAAGGATCTGGTCCCCGACTTCACCCATTTTTACGCGCAATATGCGTCGATCAAGCCTTGGCTCCAGACCGTCACCCCGACGCCTTCGTCGAAGGAACGCCTGCAATCGCCCGAAGACCGGTCGAAGCTTGATGGCCTTTACGAGTGCATTTTGTGCGCCTGCTGCTCGACCTCCTGCCCCAGCTATTGGTGGAATAGCGACAAATTTTTGGGTCCGGCGATTTTGCTTCAAGCCTATCGCTGGCTTGCGGACAGCCGCGATGAAGCAACTGGCGAGCGCCTTGATGAGCTGGAAGATCCGTTCCGCCTCTATCGCTGCCACACCATCATGAACTGCTCCAATGCCTGCCCCAAGGGGTTGAGCCCGGCGCGCGCGATTGCGGAAATTAAAAAGATGGAAGCCGAGCGGATTGTCTGAACCGCAAAGCCCTCCTCCCGCTTGGCGCGGTCGCCTTGGGCGATTGTCTCCTGCGCATGGATGGCCCAGCTTTTTTACCGAACTAGTTACTGTTATTCTTGGTGTTTTTCTCGCCCTAGGGGCGCAGCAGGCGGTGGACTGGTGGAACAACCGCAATGATGTGATCGCCTTCCGGGCGGCGCTGGACGACGAGGTGGCGGGAAATCTGGCCCAATATCGTGAACGGATGAAGCAGAATGAGTGCATCAAGAACCGGCTTGATATGCTCGATGCCTGGCAGCGCGATTGGCGCGAGGGTAAGGGCCGCACCATAGACGGCGAATTCGGACGCCCGCTTGCTTATCCTCCGGTCAATGTCATTTGGCCGATGGGTGCGAACGGCGTTGCCAACCGCATTCCGCTCGAGCCGCGTTCTATCTATTCCTATCTTGCCAACCAGTCGGACGGCATCGTCAAACTCGCGACGATCGAAATGGAGATATGGCAGGGCCTGTTTGCTTATGAGGGCGCGACCCGGCTCTCGCCCGAGGAAGTGAACCGGTTGCATGGCTTGATCCGCAGCGCGCGCAGTATAGACCGGTCGATACGGCTGAATATAGAATCGTCGATGGAAGCCGCGCAGCAAGGACTGAACATAAAAGCGGCGGAGGAACCGACCTACCCGCTTTCGCTCAGCGGCGTATGCGAACCTTTGGTTTTCAAAGACTGAGCAATGAGAGGATAGAGGCGCGTGCTTTTTGTGCGCGCTATGGTTATTTTTAATCGGATTAGTTTGACGGGAAGGTGAAAAATCTACGGGATGCGCGGATAAAACCGTCTGTTTTCCCAAGTGCTTACTTTCTCCTCGGAAGGAATTTTCATGCGTTACATTATGGCAACCGCCTTTTTCTTGATGCTTGGTGCTTGCGGGAGCGGGGATACGGTCGCGGTGCCGGACGGCAAGGGCGGCGTAACCACGGTCCAAAGAGATGGCGCCAAAGCGAGCTTCACCGATTCCGAAGGCAATACCACAACCGTTGATAATAATGCGTCGCGCGCGGATTTCCCCGATTTTGCGCCGCAGTATCCGGGCGCGAAAATCACCAGCGTGGCAAGCGTGGCCAATGACGAGGGCAAAAGCCTCATCGTCAATCTGGTGACACCCGACGCGTCGCAAAAAGTGCGCGATTTTTATAAGGCAGCGATGGAAAAAGCGGGTAAAAAGGTCGACGAGATCAACGGGGATGGCCATTTCCTGCTCTCGACCGAGGATGAGGATCCCGGCTCGCTTATCACCATCACGAGCGAAGATGATGGCAGCGGCACTACCATCGCAATGGTCCTCAACAGCAAGCCTTAAGCGGCACGGGGCCTGACGGAACGGCATGACCCCGCGCGACCGCATCCCGCCGCCTCCGCGCAAAGGCCGGACAAGAGGTACGCAACGCCTGTCGTCGCGCCATGTAGCAGCATTGATGTTGCTGGTCGGGCTGGGCTTGCTCGCTGGGCTTTATTTTGCGCAAGGCAATGGCTGGATCGCAGGTGGCGGGGCAGGCAATGCGCCGGTCTATTACCCGCCCGAAAAGCCCGAAAGCCAGCTTTATACCGGCACCGGCAGTGCACAATTTTCGCTCTATGCCCCGCAATATCCCGGCTCCGACGTGGTCGAAGCGGCGCGCTTTGAAGATGCGGTGGGCGGCACGATGATGGCCGTCATGACCAGCCGCGATGATCCGGTGGAGGTGGCCGAATTTTACCGCGCCGCGCTTGCCGATAAAGGGTTCCGGCCGCGGGTGCGGGGCGAAGGCGAGCGCACTTTGGTCAGTGGCGGGCGGCCCTCGGCGGGGCTGGACGTGATGATAAGCATCACAAAAACGGCCGATGGCTTGACGCGCATCGAGCTAGCCGACAATGCGAATATGACAACGGGCGATGGTCGCCCGACTGACCTTCTCTTCTTACCTGACGGTGAAACCTCCCATGTCCGACACGCGCCTGATTATCCATGAACCCGATCCTGCCAATCCGGGCTGGATGACATGGAATGTGCGCGATGCCCACCGCTTCAACGCGGTGGCTTTGGGGCAGATTATCGTGCGCAAGGAAGATGCGACCCATGCGGTTGTGCGGATGTTCCCGACCGTCACGCAAAGCAATCTCAACAATGTCGTGCATGGCGGCGCGACCATGACGTTCATAGATGTAGCGATGTTCGCCAGCGCCACCATCCTCGGCTTTGACGATCAGGCGGGACACGTGACCGTCAGCCTCGACACGCAATTTGTCGGCGCGGGCGCGATTGATGTGCCGCTTGATGCGCAGGTCGAAATCGTGCGCGCGACCCGCCGCCTTTTATTCCTGCGCGGTTTGGCGGTGCAGGGCGATGCAGTGATTGCCTCCTTCAGCGGCATATTGCGCCGCGCCAGTTTGACGGCGTGAGGGTGAAGGGCGCAGCGCGATGACCGGAGTTTTAAAAGCTTATGAGGCGCTGGTAGCGGGCAGCGAATTGCGCCCCGATGCCGATCAGGCGGCGGCGGCGGCGCGGCTTGACGATTTGCAGCGCGCGCTTGAAGGCCCTGCTCAAAGCGGCGGTTTCTTAAGTAAATTATTCGGCAAAGCACCGGTAACGGCCCCGCGCGGCATCTATATGTGGGGCGCGGTCGGGCGCGGCAAGTCGATGCTGATGGACCTGTTTTACGACAAGCTTGCCATTTCTCAAAAGCGCCGTGTCCATTTCCATGCGTTCATGCTGGAAGTGCATGAGCGGCTGCGCGAGGCGCGCAAGAGCGAAGCGGGCGACCCGATTTTACCGGTAGCGGATGCGCTAACGGATGGCCTGCGCTTGCTCGCTTTTGACGAAATGGTCATCAATAACAGCGCCGATGCGATGATCCTATCGCGACTGTTTACTGCGATGATGAAGGACGGGCTGACCGTGGTGGCGACCTCCAACCGGCCGCCGAAGGATTTATATAAGAACGGGCTGAACCGCGAGCATTTCCTGCCCTTTATCGACCTTATCGAAGCGCGGCTCGATGTGCTGAGTTTGAACGGGCCGACCGATTATCGCCGCGACCGGCTGGGCGGCGGCAAGCTTTGGTATGTCCCCAACGGCCCCGCAGCGACGCGCGCTTTGAGCGATGCTTTTTTCCGCCTCACCGACTATCCGGTCGAAGATGCCGCCAATGTGCCTGCGGCGGACCTGGAGGTAGGCGGCGGGCGCACGCTCCATGTGCCAAAGTCGCTCAAAGGCGTTGCGGTCTTTTCGTTCAAGAAATTATGCGGCGAGGCGCGCGGGGCGAGCGATTATCTTGCGATTGCGCGCACCTATCATGCGGTGATTTTGGTCGGCATCCCCAAACTCGGCCCCGAAAACCGTAACGAGGCCGCGCGCTTTGTGACGCTAATCGACGCGCTCTACGAATATAAGGTGAAACTGCTCGCGGCGGCTGACGCGGAACCCGACCAGCTTTATGAAGCGGGCGATGGCGCTTTCGAATTCGAACGCACCGCAAGCCGCCTCATGGAAATGCAATCGGACGAATATCTGAGCCTCGGCCACGGCGCGGAGTGAGATATGGGTGGCAGAGCGTAGCAGGTAGCAGCTAGCAGATAGAAAAAACCGCTAGCCCTGAGCCTGTCGAAGGGCGTTTCTCAGTACGGCACGCCCGTGCTTCGACAAGCTCAGCACTAGCGGGTTGTAATGATGCACACCCGCCGTTGACCTACGGTCGCCTTCAGTCCGACAAGCTCAGGGCTAGCGGTTCATTTTGCTATATTTGGTCGCACAGCCATATGGATAGCAAGAAAGGCCGGGGATAATCCCGGCCTTTCCTTTTGGGTAATCACCCCTAACCCGCAGCCCTTAAAAAGCGGCCCGCAGGATTTCGCGGATCACATAGGTGGTCGGGTCCACGCGATAGACATAGCCATCATAATAGCGGTAATTGCCGTTGGTATAATAGTTACGATATTGGCGCGGGATATAATTATCGCGATAGGATAGCGGCAGGCGCTGGCCTACGCCCCAGCGTGCGCGGGCCTGTCCCGGGGGCAGACAGCCATTACGCTTTTTGGCAAGTCCCGGCGGGCAGTTGCTGCCATAATAGCGCCCGTCGCGATAATAGCCGCCATCATACCAATAGCCACGGCCATCACCATAGCGCACACGGCTGGAATCCCAGCGGCGCTGTTGCGCGCGGCGGTCATAACGGCGGTCGTCGCGGCGATCATAACGATTGTCGTAACGACGGCCATCCCGGCGATCATACCGGTCATTATGCTTGCTCTGGCTTACCTTACCGTGGCCGCGATTATGATGGTCGCTATTGCCGCGCCCTTGGGCGAGCGCTGGTGTCGTGACCGCCATGGCCCCGACGGCTGCTATCAAAAATAGTTTCTTCATAGTTCGTCTCCTCATCCGACGATGATGTGGAGCAAACGGGTGGCGCGGCACTTTGTTGCATGAACCAAAAACAACATCCGGTTCAGGAAAATGGCAAGTTTGTAACGTCTTTGCGAGGGCTTGCCGCGAAGGTCAGGGGACCAGCGTGGTGAACAGGAAGGCGGCAAAGATGACCAGATGGATAGTTCCTTGAATGACCGTGGTTTTGCCTGTGCCGAGCGACAGGCTGCTCACAAATAAGGTGAGCGCGAGCAGGGTCATCGACTTGGGGCTAAGCCCCAGCACAAGGTCAAGGTCGAGCATGAGCGAAACCACGGCCACCACCGGAATGGTAAGGCCGATGGTCGCAAGCGCCGATCCGATGGCAAGGTTGAGGCTGGTCTGGAGCCGGTTCTGCCGCGCCGCGCGCACTGCGGCGAGCCCTTCGGGAAGCAGTACCAGCGCGGCGATGATGATACCGACCGTTGCAGCAGGCGCACCCGCACTTGCGACCGCTTCCTTGATCGCGGGCGACAGCGCCTTGGCGAGCAACACCACGCCGACCAACGCTGCAATCAACAGGCCGAATACGGCGGCGAGGGTCATCCCCTCCGGCAACGGCCCGTCATGCGCATGGGCGATGTCGTCATCGTCAATATCGTCATAGCTTTTGGGCAGGAAATAAGAGCGGTGGCGGATGGTCTGCGCCACCACATAAGTGCCGTAAATGATGAGCGAGATGATGCCGACAAAGATAAGCTGCTTGGACGAATAAACCGGCCCCGCCTCGCTGGTGGTGAAATTGGGGAGGACCAATGTCAACGCCGCCAAAGTGGCCAGCATCGCAATCCCTGCGGTCACGCCATATTGGGTGTAACGCTGTTCGGTATGCCGATGTCCGCCAACGAGCAGGCACACACCGATAATGCCGTTCAACACGATCATCAGCGCGGCAAAGACGGTGTCGCGCGCAAGCGCCCGCGCGCTCTCTCCGTCATTGAGCATCATCGACACGATGAGCGCGCCTTCGATAATCGTGACCGCAAGCGCGAGGATGAGCGTGCCATAAGGTTCGCCCACCCGATGCGCGATGACTTCGGCATGATAGACGGCGGCCAGCACGGCGGCGCCCAATATGAGGCTGAGGAGCGCGGTGAGCAGCCCGCTTTCGGGAACGCCTACAAGGCTCGCAATCACGCCTAATATCGGCACCACAATCGCCCAGATCGGCAAACGAAAGCGCAGCGTTTCGGCCGGGGGTGGTACAGGGGGAGATTCAGGGGGCGGGGCGGGGGTTGCGGCAGTTTCCATGCGGGTTTCATACCGGATGACGTCAAATTTTCCACCCACTAACCGCATCACCGCGCGGTTTTTTATAAAGGCGCGGGGGCGCGAAAGCGTAACGGCACACGCGCACGGCTTGCACCTGCGCTGTCATGCTTGTTAAGGACGGGCTTGATAAAAACAGGAGGAGCCGGTCGATGGCCGCATATGTGAAAGCGCACCCCGCAACCCGATTGGCGCTTGCCCTGCTGCTCGCCGGGGCCGCTATGCCTGTCGCGGCGCAAGACACGCAAGCTACACGCTGGCACGACACCGCGCGCACGATCATGGAAAAGAGCGTCGCGTTCGACACGGTGCAGGGCCATGACAAAGTGCCTGCCTATGCCGCCTATCTTGCCGGGCTTTATAAGGATCCGGGCATCCCCGAGGCCGACATCCATATCCTGCCTTATGGCAAGACCGCCAATCTGGTGGTGCGCTGGCGCGCTGTGGGCAAGCCTTCCAAAAAGCCGATGCTGATGCTCGCCCATATGGATGTGGTCCCGGCCGACGCAAGCGATTGGGGCGGGCATGATCCGTTCAAGCTGCGCGAAGAAAATGGCCTGCTCTACGGGCGCGGCGTGTCCGATAATAAGGCGGGGATTGTCGGCATTACGACCGCCTTGCTCAAATTAAAGGCCGAAGGGTTTAAGCCCGGACGCGACCTTATTGTCTTTTTCTCCGGTGACGAAGAAACCGAAGGCGATGGCGCAAAGCTTGCCGCAACCAAGTGGCGCAACCTGATTGATGCCGAGTTCGGCCTCAATTCGGATGGCGGCGGCGGATCGTCGCGTGCGGACGGGACGGTCGAAGGCTTTGACATACAACTTGCCGAAAAAACCTATGCCGATTTCGAATTTCTGGTGCGCAATGATGGCGGGCATAGTTCGCGCCCGCGCCCCGACAATGCGATTTACCAACTGTCCGACGCGCTCACTCGCCTCAGCCAATATCGTTTCGCACCGGTGCTGGTCGAATCCACCCGCGCCTATTTCACCGAACGGCAAAAGGCCGAACAGGGCGCGCTTGGCAATGCGATGCGCGCCTGGCTTAAAAATCCGCAAGATGGCGCGGCGGCGGATCTGGTCGAAGCGGAAGAGGTTGGCATGACGCGCACGCGCTGCGTTGCGACCATGCTGAATGGTGGGCGCGCACCCAATGCTTTGCCGCAACTGGCGCGCGCGGTGGTCAATTGCCGCATCATGCCGGGCGTTGAGCCGGAAACCATCCGCAAGGAACTGGAGAAAATCGCCCTCGACCCCAATGGCAAGGCGCAGATTGAAGTCAAGCAAATCGGCACCAGCCAGATGTCGCTCGCCTCGCCGCTGCGCGCGGATGTGATGAAGGCTTATACCGATACCGTCCATGCGCTGCATCCCGGCGTTCCTGTCATCCCGCGCATGTCCACCGGCGCCAGCGATGCGCGCCCGTTCCGCAATGCGGGCATCCCCGTCTATGGCGTCAATGGCAGCGTGAGCGCGCCCGCAGGCAGCAACGCGCATGGCAAGAATGAGCGTCTCCCGTTAAAATCGCTGCATAATAATGTCGATCATTGGGTGTTGCTCCTCCGCAAGCTGGCGGGGTGAGGGCGTTTGCCGCTGCCGCGCGCCCCATTAAATGATAATGCGAATTAATTGCAAAAATAGTTTCATATACGACTTTTGTTTCAGTTGAATATCACAGCTTAACGGCCTATGCGCGTGGGCGGCTGGTGCTTATGCACTCGACGGATTCGAAAGTTGCGGGCTTCCGGGAAGCATGAAGGCGGACCGGCAGGGCGTAAAGCTCTGGCAAATGCGGCCCAATCACTAACGGTTAGGAGTTTTGGTTCATGGCTCGCAAGAAAATTGCCCTTATCGGTGCCGGCATGATCGGGGGCACGCTCGCCCACCTCGCTGCGAAGAAGGAAATGGGCGACATCGTCCTGTTCGACATCGCCGAAGGAATGCCGCAAGGTAAGGCGCTTGACCTGAGCCAGTGCGGCCCGATTGAAGGCTTTGACGCCAATATCAAGGGCACCAATGATTATGCCGATATTGCAGGCGCGGATGTCATCATCGTGACAGCCGGTGTTCCGCGCAAGCCCGGCATGAGCCGCGATGACCTGCTCGGCATCAACCTTGGCGTGATGAAGTCGGTCGGCGAAGGCATTAAACAATATGCGCCCGACGCTTTTGTCATCTGCATCACTAACCCGCTCGACGCGATGGTATGGGCGCTGCGCGAATTTTCCGGCCTGCCGCACAATAAGGTTGTCGGCATGGCGGGCGTTCTCGATTCGGCGCGCTTTGCGACCTTCCTTGCGTGGGAATTCGGTGTATCGGTGAAGGACGTCAATGCGTTCGTCCTCGGCGGTCATGGCGACACGATGGTGCCGGTCACCAAATATACCACGGTTTCGGGTATTCCGGTTGATGACCTTGTGAAGATGGGCAAATCGACCAAGGAAAAGATTGACGAAATCGTTGCGCGCACCCGCGCAGGCGGCGGCGAAATCGTTGGCCTCCTCAAGACCGGTTCGGCTTATTATGCGCCCGCGACCAGCGCGATTGCGATGGCCGAAGCCTATCTTGGCGACCAGAAGCGCATCCTGCCCTGCGCGGTCTATGTCGACGGCCAATATGGTCTTGATGGCCTTTATGTCGGCGTTCCGACCGTGATCGGCGCGAATGGCGCGGAAGAAATCGTGGAAATCGACCTTGACGATGAAGCGAAGAAGAATTTCCAGGTGTCGGTGGACGCGGTGAAAGAACTTCTCGTCGCGTGCAAGGGTATCGACAACACGCTCGCCTGATAGACAGGCGGACGGCAACAGGGGCTTGTCAGGAGATATATCCGTGATGAAGCTGCAAAAGAATATTTTCTTGATGGCCGCGTTTGCGGCCACTGTTGCGCTGTCCGCTCCCTTTGTGGGTGCGCAGGCTGTGGCCGCGCAAGCCGCCAAGGCTCCGGCCAAAAAGGCTCCGGCCAAAAAACCTGCCGCCAAAGCTGTGGCCGCCTCCTCTGCGCCCAAGCAGGTGAAGCTTGCTTCGCCCGCCGATCTGGTCGCGGCGATCAAATCGTGCAGCACGGCGGTGAGCGCGGAAGGGTTGGTCCCGGCCAATCTCGCCAAAGCCGGATGGAAAGCGGCGACCGCCAAGACGGTATCGGGGAAAGCGGTGACGCTGCCGATGCGCGTCTATAGCCATAGCGATAGCCAAGCGACCGTCATGCTCCCGCAAAGCGATGGCCCTGATGGCGGCTGCATCGTCATGGCAAAGCTTGCTAGCGCACAGGATATTGCGCTCGCGGGCAATGTCCTGTCGTCCGAAATGGGCGTCCATCCGGTGCAAGGGGCCAATGGCGTGCCGATGTGGCGCACCGGCGAGCGCGCGATCCAGCTTCAGGCCGAAGGAACGCCGCAACAACCGGCGGTCCGTGCGGTCGTCATTTATGTCAAGGCGGGGGGATAGGCTCATGGCCGCAACACCGCTCTCCGCCTTGCTTTTTCCAACCAACCAGATGATTCAGCAGAACGCCGGAAAAGAATAAAGGATCAACCTCTTATGAGCATTCTCGTCAACAAGAATACCAAGGTAATCACACAGGGGATGACGGGCGCCACCGGCACCTTCCACACCGAACAGGCGCTTGCCTATGGCACGCAAATGGTCGGCGGTGTGACGCCGGGCAAGGGCGGCACGACCCATATCGGCCTGCCCATGTTCAACACCGTTGCCGAAGCGAAAGACGCGACCGGCGCGGATGCGAGCGTCATTTATGTTCCGCCGCCATTTGCAGCGGATTCGATCCTCGAAGCGATTGACGCGGAAATCCCGCTCATCGTTGCGATTACCGAAGGGATTCCGGTGCTGGACATGGTGCGCGTGAAGCGTGCGCTGACGGGTTCCAAATCGCGCCTTATCGGCCCGAACTGCCCCGGCGTCCTCACCCCCGGCGAATGTAAGATCGGCATCATGCCCGGCTCGATTTTCTCGAAGGGCAGCGTCGGCGTTGTGTCGCGTTCGGGCACGCTCACCTATGAAGCGGTGTTCCAGACCACCAATGAAGGCTTGGGCCAGACCACGGCAGTCGGCATTGGCGGCGATCCGGTCAATGGCACCAACTTTATCGACGTGCTGGAATTGTTCCTTGCCGACGATGAAACCAAGTCGATCATCATGATCGGCGAAATTGGTGGCGATGCCGAAGAGCAGGCTGCGCAATTCCTCATCGACGAAGCCAAGCGCGGCCGCAAAAAGCCGATGGCCGGTTTCATCGCAGGCCGCACCGCGCCTCCGGGCCGCCGCATGGGCCATGCCGGTGCGATCGTATCGGGCGGCAAGGGTGACGCGGAATCGAAAATCGCGGCCATGCAGGAAGCGGGCATCGTCGTAGCGGACAGCCCCTCGGCGCTCGGCACCACTTTGGTTGAAGTCCTCAAGGGCTAAAAACACAGATTCCCTCGCTTGCGATTGGCGGGCGAGGGTGTCCCCACCAGATTCGCATCTCGGCGCGTGCTATTTCTAGTGTAATATCAGGCACTCGCCGATTCCCCAGGAGCGTAAAATGGATTTCGAAGGTCTTTCCACGGCAGATTTGAACGAAGCGGAACCGCTGCCGAGTTGGGCACCCAAAAACTGGCCGCTGGACGAGTTGGACGCACGCGATTCGGGGATGGACCCGACGCGGATGCAGGTTGAACTGAAGGAAGCGATCAAAGGCGCTGCCAAGGCGGCAGGCACCCCGCTGGATGCGGCTGGCGTGGAAGCGGCGGCTGCCGACGCCATCCGGGCGATGATGCTGGTGCGCACCTATCGTGTGCGTGGCCATATGGCGGCCAATCTTGACCCGCTGGGCCTGTCGCACCGCGAGCTGCCCGCAGACCTTACCCCCGAATATCACGGCTTTACCGCCGCCGACCTCGACCGCAAAATCTATCTGGGCGGCGTGCTGGGCGTGCAATGGGCGACGGTCAAGGAGATCGTTGCGATCCTGCGCGCCAATTATTGCGGCAATGTCGGCCTTGAATATATGCACATCTCGGACGTCGAGGAGCGCCAATATCTTCAGGAACGCATGGAAGGTGCGGACAAGCACATCGAATTCACGCCCGAAGGCAAGCGCGCGATCCTGACCAAGGTCATCGAAGCCGAACATTATGAAAAATTCCTCGCCAAAAAATATGTAGGAACCAAGCGTTTCGGCCTTGATGGCGGCGAAGCAATGATCCCGGCGCTGGAAGCGGTCATCAAATATGGCGGCGCGCAAGGGGTGCGCGAAATCGTGTTCGGCATGGCCCACCGTGGCCGTTTGAACACGCTCGCCAATGTGATGGCCAAGCCTTACCGCGTGATTTTCCACGAATTTTCGGGCGGTTCGGCCAACCCCGATGATGTCGGCGGGTCGGGCGATGTGAAATATCACCTCGGCACCTCCACCGACCGCGAATTTGACGGCATCAGCGTCCATATGTCGCTGGTCCCCAACCCCTCGCACCTTGAAGCGGTCAATCCTGTCGTCCTCGGCAAGGTGCGCGCGCAACAGGTGTTCCGCGACGACCTTGCCAATCATGAGCAGGTTTTGCCCGTCCTCATCCACGGCGATGCGGCCTTTGCGGGGCAGGGCATTGTGTGGGAGTGCCTCGGCTTTTCGGGCGTGCGCGGCTATAATACCGGCGGCTGCGTCCATTTCGTCATCAACAACCAGATCGGCTTTACGACAAGCCCGCAATTTGCGCGCTCCTCGCCCTATCCGTCGGATGTGGCCAAGGGCGTTCAGGCACCCATCATCCATGTGAATGGCGATGATCCCGAAGCAGTGACGTTCGCGTGCAAACTCGCGACCGATTTCCGCATGAAGTTCAAGCGCGATATTGTGATTGATATGTGGTGCTACCGTCGCTTCGGCCATAATGAAGGCGACGAGCCTTCGTTTACGCAGCCGCTCATGTACGCCGCAATCCGCAAGCATCCTGACGTATCGACCATTTATGGCGAACGGTTGAAAGCCGAAGGCGTGGTCGATGATGCGTGGATCGAAAAAGCGACCGGCGATTATACCGCCAAGCTGCAAGCCGAATTTGATGCGTCCAAAGACTATAAGGCCAATAAGGCCGATTGGTTTGCGGGCCGTTGGTCGGGGCTCAATAAGCCTGCCGATCCCGAAACCGCGCGCCGCAATGTCGAAACCGGCATTTCGGAAAAGCTGTTTGACGGGCTGGGCCGCACGCTGACGTCGGTTCCGGCGGACCTCACCATCCACAAAACCTTGGCGCGTATTTTGGAAGCCAAGGCCGCGATGTTCAAGGATGGTGTCGCGTTCGATTGGGCAACCGCAGAGGCGCTCGCTTTCGGTAGCCTTGTGTCCGAAGGCTATGGCGTGCGTCTGTCGGGTCAGGATTCGGGGCGCGGCACGTTCAGCCAGCGTCATGCTGTGTGGGTCGACCAGACCAATGAGACAAAATATGTGCCGCTTTCGACCGTGCCGCATGGCCGATTCGAAGTGCTGGACAGCCCGCTCAGCGAATATGGTGTGCTGGGTTATGAATATGGCTATGCGATGGCAGATCCCAAATCGCTCGTCCTGTGGGAAGCGCAATTTGGCGATTTCGGCAATGGCGCGCAGATCATGATCGACCAGTTCATTGCGTCCGGCGAAGCCAAATGGCTGCGCGCGAACGGCTTGGTGCTGTTGCTCCCGCATGGTTATGAAGGGCAGGGGCCGGAGCATAGCTCGGCGCGTCTGGAACGCTTCCTGCAACTTTGTGCGCAGGATAATATCCAGGTGTGCAACATCACCTCGCCTGCAAACTATTTCCATGTGCTGCGTCGCCAGATGCTGCGCCCATTCCGCAAGCCGCTGGTCATCATGGCACCCAAATCGCTGCTCCGGCACAAAATGGCGGTGTCGGTGCGCGAAGACTTCCTTGGCGATACGCATTTCCGCCGTATCCTGTCCGACCCGTCAGCTCCGGCTGACAAGGACACCAAGCGCGTCGTGATGTGTTCGGGTAAGGTCGCTTATGACCTTATCGAAGCGCGCGATGCGGCCGGGATTACCGACACGCAGATCATCCGCATCGAACAAATTTATCCCTTCCCCGGCGAAGCGTTGAGCGTTCGTTTGAAGAAGATGAAAAATCTGGACGATGTGGTGTGGGCGCAAGAAGAACCCCGGAACAACGGGTCATGGTTCTTCGTTGAACCCGAAATCGAAAAAAGCCTTGCCAATGCAGGGCTTAAGGGCAAGCGGGCCCGTTATGCAGGGCGCGCGGCCAGCGCGTCGCCTGCAACGGGCCTGATGAGCCGCCACCAAGCAGAACAAGGCGCACTTGTCGCCGATGCGCTGGGCCTTTCGGTCCGCGCCGAAATTCGCCGCCAGAAGAAGGGATAAACATCATGGCAACCGAAGTCTCCGTGCCTACCCTCGGTGAATCCGTCACCGAAGCAACCATCGGCGAATGGCTGAAACAGCCGGGCGATCCGGTCAAGGTTGATGAACCGATTGCGAGCCTTGAAACCGACAAGGTGGCGATTGAAGTGCCCTCGCCAGTGTCCGGCGTGCTGGGCCAGCATCTCGTCAAGGTTGGCGATACCGTCAATGTCGGTGCGGTCATTACGACCGTCGAGGATGCGGTTGCGCCTGCGGGCAATACCGAAGTCACGCCGCGCGATGACAAGGCTGTCGAAGCCAAGGAACAGGCCGCCGACGCGCAGCCCAAAACGCTTGATGCCGCGGCTGCCAAGACGGTGTCGGACGCGGTTGAAAATAGCGCCAAGGCGGATGCGGCTGCAACCGCCGATGCGCAAGCGGGCAGCGACCTTACCATGTCGCCCGCCGTGCGCCGCGCGGTGCTGGAATATGGCATCGACCCGACCAAGGTTAAAGGCACCGGCAAGGATGGCCGCCTGACCAAGGAAGATGTGGTTGCGGCTGCTAAAGCTGGCACCGCCAAACAGGATGCCGCAGCGCCTGCATCAGCAGAAGCGGCACCGGCCGCTGGCAATGCCCGCAGCGAAGAGCGTGTCAAAATGACCCGTCTGCGCCAAACGGTCGCCAAACGCCTTAAAGAAGCGCAAAATACCGCCGCTTTGCTCACGACCTTCAACGATGTCGATATGACCGAAGTGATGGCCGCGCGCGAAAAATATAAGGAATTGTTCGAAAAGAAGCATGGCGTCCGCTTGGGCTTTATGAGCTTCTTCGCCAAGGCCGCCTGCCTTGCGCTCAAAGACATTCCGGCAGCGAACGCGCAGATTGTCGGCGATGAAATCGTCTATCATAATTATGTCGATCTGTCGGTCGCGGTGTCGGCCCCCAACGGGCTTGTCGTGCCGGTCGTGCGCAATGTCGAAAGCATGAGCTTTGCCGACATCGAAAAGGCCATCGGCGCTTATGGCAAGAAGGCCAAGGAAGGCGCGCTCACCATGGACGATATGAAGGGCGGCACCTTCACCATCTCCAATGGCGGCGTGTTCGGCTCGCTCATGTCGACGCCGATTATCAACCCGCCCCAGTCGGCGGTGCTCGGCCTCCACCGTATCGAGGACCGTCCGGTCGCGATTAACGGCGAAGTCGTCATCCGCCCGATGATGTATCTGGCGCTGTCTTACGACCATCGCCTGATCGATGGCCGCGAGGCGGTGACCGCGCTCAAAATCATCAAGGAAGCGATTGAAGATCCGACCCGCTTGCTGATCGACCTTTAAGGGCGACCGGGCTTTTTCGAGGAGACCAAAGATGCGTGCAAAATTGGCAACCCTGATGCTGCTCCCTTTGTCGCTTGCCGCGTGCGGCGAGGTCAAAAAGGGCTTTGACAAGGGCGTCGAGGAAAATTTCGTTCGGGAATTCGTCAATGGTTGCACGACATCCGCGGTGAAAGCGGGCAGCCCTCCGGCGATTGCCAGCAAAATGTGTAGCTGCACAGCGGACAAGCTGGCCGAAAAATATGAAGGCAGCGCATTGCTTGGCGTGTCGCAAGACGAAATGCTCGCGGCGGGTAAGCAATGTCTGCTGGAACAGGCGGCGAAATAGGGTTCGCTGGGCACCGCTTCGCGCAAGGAAGGAAAATGATATGATGGCATCATCCTATCGCATTTTCGGGGCAGCCTTGCTGCTCGGCCTTGCCGGATGCGGACAGGCTGCGGAGTCTGTCAAAGACAGTTTGAGCCAGGAATTTCGGGCGGAATATATCAAGGAATGTACGTCATCGAGTACAGCCTTCGGGATGGACAGTTCCGAAACGCAGGCTTTTTGTACGTGCAGCGTCGATAAAATCCAGCAGGATTATGGCTTGAAAGAGCAACTGAATCTGTCCGATGAACAGATGGACAAGGTGTTGGATTATTGCATGGATCAGGCGGACCCGGAGGTCGGCTGAACGCCCCGATCCCGCCGGACTATAATTAAGGAAATAACATGGCTGACTTTGATTTTGACGTTATCGTAATCGGTGCAGGGCCCGGCGGGTATGTGGCCGCGATCCGCGCTGCGCAATTGGGCCTCAAAACCGCCTGCGTTGAAAGCCGTGAAACCTTGGGCGGCACCTGCCTCAATGTTGGCTGTATTCCGTCAAAAGCCTTGCTCCATGCGTCTGAACTTTATGAAGAAGCGGCCAATGGCACGCTCGCCAAACTCGGCGTCAAAATCGACAAGATGAGCCTCGACCTCGACACGATGCAGGGCCAGCGCAAGGATGCAGTCAAGGGGCTCACCGGCGGTATCGAATTTTTGTTCAAGAAGAATAAGGTCGAATGGCTGAAGGGCCATGCCGCCTTCACCTCGCCGACCGCGATTGATGTTGGTGGCAAAAGCTATACCGCGAAAAATTTCATCATCGCGACGGGTTCGTCGGTGACGCCGCTCCCCAATGTCGACGTTGATAATGCCAAGGGCATCATCGTCGATTCGACTGGCGCGCTGGAGCTTTCGAAGGTGCCCGAAACCATGGTCGTCATCGGTGGCGGCGTGATTGGTCTGGAGCTTGGCAGCGTGTGGCGCCGCGTCGGCGCGAAGGTGACGGTCGTCGAGTTCCTCGACCAAATCCTTCCCGGCATGGACGGCGAAGTGCGCAAAGACGCCAACAAGATTTTCAAGAAGCAAGGCTTTGATTTCAAGCTTTCGACCAAGGTGACGGGCGCTACCGTCAAGGGCAAGAAAGCCATCCTCACGGTCGAACCCGCAGCGGGCGGCAAGGCGGAAACGATTGAAGCCGATTGCGTGCTGGTGTCGATCGGCCGCAAGCCCAACACCGAAGGATTGGGGCTCGACAAAGCGGGCATCACACTCAACAAGCGCGGCCAGATTGAAACCGACCATGATTTCCGCACTTCGGTCGATGGCATCTGGGCGATTGGCGACGTCATCCCCGGCCCGATGCTCGCGCATAAGGCCGAAGATGAAGGCATTGCCTGCGCGGAAAATATTGCAGGGCTCACCGGCATTGTGAACCATGATGTGATCCCGTCGGTCGTCTATACCTATCCCGAAATTGCGGGCGTGGGGCTGACCGAAGAACAGGCGATTGAAAAAGCCGGTGGGGAAAAGGGCGCGGTCAAGGTCGGCAAGTTCCCGATGATGGCCAACAGCCGCGCCAAGACCAACCATGAACCGGATGGCTTCGTAAAGGTCATCGCCGATGCCACCACCGACAAGGTGTTGGGCGTTTGGGTCATCGCCAGCGTTGCCGGCACGATGATCGCACAGGCCGCCCAAGCGATGGAATTCGGCGCGACCAGCGAAGACATCGCCTACACCTGCCACGCCCACCCGACGCACAGCGAAGCCATCAAGGAAGCCGCTATGGCGGTCACGGGCAAGCCCATCCATATGTGATTGTGGGCGGGACAGCCGGACATAACAAAAGGGCCGCGCGGGAAACCGGGCGGCCTTTTTTTGTAGGGTTGGGGGGGATGCTTAAGAAGTTCGCGCAACCTAAGCCCCTCCCCTTCAGGGGAGGGGTTGGGGTGGGGTCTGTCCGTCTGGCGCAGGGCTAACCGATAGACCCCACCCCACTTCGACTAAGAATTTTCGCTTGCGCGTAAAATTCCTAAGTCTCCGTTGCCCCTCCCCTGAAGAGGAGGGGCTTAGAGGTGCCTCCCCGGCTCGCTGATGCCCTTTCTGACAGGGCTAAAACAAGGAGGGCTTAGGAAGCGCACCCCACCGCAACTGCGCATATTACCTCCCGCCCCCTAAACCGCGCGCCGCATAAAATATGTGCCTGCACCATAGCCCGGCAGGGGGCCGCCATCCTTGGTGGCCTCGACCGTTTCAAAGCCTTGGACTTTCCAATAGCTGTCCGCGCCATTCACCGCGACAAGGCTGATATGGTCGAACCCTGCTTCTTGGGCATGGGCCAGCACATAGGCGGTGGCGCTGCGGCCCGCGCCGCTGCCGCGTGTTTCGGGGAGGAGGGCGATGTCGTGGAGGTAGAAATTGTCGCGTGCGTGGGGGAGGCTGCCAAGCCGTGCGCCAAGCGCGGGGGCATCGTCATCATGCCAGGGGTGGGCGACAAGAAAGCCTTTCACCACGCCCTCCTGTTCGAACACGATGCAGCCCGCCGGATAGAGCGCAAGCCGTTCGGCATAAACGTCGCGCGATTCTCGGAAATCGCGATGCACCATGTCGGAAATGGCGGAAACGGCGTCCAGATCATCGTCCCGCATGGCGCGCCAGCCTTGCCCGTTTGTCATGTTTTGCTTTCCTGTCTTAACGATAGTTCCAATCACTCCTCCCGATGCATCCCTTAGCATCCGCGCCCGCGCGGGGCCAGTTGTCACGCAAACAGTTGACCGCCGCCGCGCCTTGCGCCAACTAGCGCCGCGATGATTAACACCGCCTCCGTTGCCCAGCTTCCTGCCCATCTGGCCCCCGCCTTGCTGCCGGCGCTGGACGTGATCGGCATTGCCGTGTTCGCGCTGTCGGGCGCGCTAGCGGCGGCCAAGCGCGAGCAGACATTGGTGACCTTCGTGTTTTTCGCGGTGGTCACGGGTGTCGGCGGCGGGACGGTGCGCGACCTTTTGATCGGCGCGCCGGTTTTCTGGGTCCATGCAAGCTGGGTGCCCTTTGTGTGTTTGGCGATGGCGCTGCTCCCTTGGCTTTCGCCCCGCCATTTCTGGTTCGATACGCGCGGCAACAGCAAGGCGCTCGACTGGTTCGACGCGGTAGGGCTTGCCTCCTATGCCGTGTTCGGCACCGCCAAGGCGCTGGCCTTCAATGTCGAGCCGCTGCCCGCTGCGATGATGGGCGTAATTACCGCTTGTGTCGGCGGCATCATCCGCGATGTGCTGGCGCATGAACCGTCGATCATCATGCGGCCGGAATTATATGTGACCGCAGCCGCGCTGGCGGCAGGCGGCTTTGTCGTCCTGCTTTTGTTGGGCGCGCATTTTTGGGTAGCCGCGAGCGTCGCGGCGTTGGCGGGCTTCACGCTACGCGGTTTGGCGATCCATCGCGGGCTGGCGCTGCCGACCTATAAATCGGGCGGGGAGTGAGGCTGTCGGGAAATAGCGCCAGACGGACAAACCCCACCCCACTCCGACTAAGAATTTTCAGCTACGCTTCAAATTCCTAAGTCTCCGTAGGCCCCTCCCCTGAAGAGGAGGGGCTGATGTCAGCTTACCCGAACAATGCCATCAGTTTCGCCCACACACCTTCCGCCTGATCGGCTTTCAGCGTCTTGGGTGCGACCATGTCGCCACATTCGAGGCAGCGCGCCTGCACATTGCCGCCGCTGGCGAGCAGGCTGAGCTGGTCGACGGCGGCGGCCATACGGGCTTTTTGCTGGAGCGCGACCTGTGCGAACAGGCCTTGGGCCGCATTGTCGCTCCATTCATCGCCATTGTCGGCAGGCGCATTGAGGGTGGCGAGCATTTCGGCGAGCGCGTCGGGTTCATTTTCAAAATATTTGGGATAGACGCTCTTGGGGTCGAGCTTGGCGAGTTTCGCCGCTTCCGCGACCGCCTCGTTCAAGCCGCCAAAACCATCGACCAAACCAATTTGGTGCGCGGTGCCACCGGCCCACACACGGCCTTCGGCGATTTCCTGCACCTTTTCGATGGGCAGTTTGCGCGACTGGGCAACAAGGCCGGTAAAGCGCGCATAAATATCTTCGACCGAGGCTTGGGCGAGTGCGTCAAATTCGGGCGAGAAGCCCTTGAACACATCCGGTTCCCCCGACAGCGGCGTCGTTTTGATGCCGTCGGCATTGACGCCCCATTTGGCAAGCGTGCCTTCAAAGCTGGGGATGACCCCGAACACGCCGATCGAGCCGGTGATGGTGTCGGGTTCTGCAAACACTTTATCGCCCGGCGTCGACACCCAATAGCCACCGCTTGCCGCCAAGTTCGCCATCGAGACGACCACCGGTAATTTCTTCGCCTTGGCCTGCAAAATCGCCTGACGGATTTGTTCGGAGGCCAGCACCGATCCGCCCGGCGAATCGACGCGCAGAACGAGCGCCTTGACGCTATCGTCCGCGACCGCCTTCATGATGTGCTTGGCGACCGTATCGCCGCCCGCAGTGCCGCTCGGTTGCTTACCGTCCACAATGGTGCCGATAACGGGAACCACCGCAATCGGTGTGCCGCTGGTGGGCGCGGGGTTATTGTCGACCCATGCCTTGTAGGGGATGGATTTGAACGCCCACGGCTTTTTGGTGTCACTCGTGCCGGTCACTTCGGCGACGCGGCGCGAAAAGGCGATTTTGTCGCCGAGCTTATCGACCAGCTTCATCGATAAGGCGGCCTTACCCATATCATTGTTAAAACCTTTGGCGACCGTCACCGGATCGGCCATATAGGCATCTATCTGCGCCGAGGGCCGCGCTTTCTTGACCTGATCGAGCCATTGCGTCCACAGCACATCGGCATAAGCGCGCGTCGCTTCCTTGGCTTCGGGCGACATATCGCTGCGCATGAACGGCTCGACCGCGCTCTTGAAGGTGCCGACGCGATAGATATGCGCCTTCGCGCCCAACTGGTCGATCAGCCCTTTGAAATAAAGGTTCGACCCGCCGGGGCCGGTGATGACCGCTTGGCCGAAATCATTCATCCAGATTTCCGACGCATGGGCGGCGAGTTGATAGGCATCGTCGGTATAAGCGGTCGCATAAGCAAAGACCGGCTTTTTCGCCGCGCGCACCTTGTCGATGGCTTGGCCGACATCGCCCAAGGTCACCTGACCGCCGCCAAGAAACGAATCAAGGTCAAGGACCACCGCTTTGACGCGTTTATCGGTCGCTGCGGTTTCGAGCGCGCGGATCACATCGCGGGCGCGATATTCCTGCGGCATATTCTCGCCGCCCTGAAGCGCGGTCATAAGGTCGATATCGGCGGGCTGTTCGGTAATCGTGCCTTTGAGTTTCAGCACCAACGCGCCGTCGCTGACTATGCTAGGATTGGGCGTGCCGCGCAGAAAGCCGAACAGCATGACAAAGAAAACCAACAGGAAAAGAAGCGCGAGCGCATCCTTGATGCCAACCAATATGCGCCAGGCTTTGCCCATAAAGGCACGGTTGGAGCTTTTCGCTGCCCCCGCATCACGCGGCGCGCTTGCAGGAACGGAAGGGCGGGGGAGGGGCGCATCATGCGCAAGGCTGCTGTCGGTCATGAAACCCAAAATATGCCGGGACGCGCGCTAACACAAGGGCGTTTTAGGATATTAATACAGTTTGGGGTTTGGGGGAGGGTCTGTCGGAAATTTTCATGTAAACCTCTGCCCTCCCCGACTACGACTAAGAATTTTCAGCTACGCTTCAAATTCCTAAGTCTGCGTTGCCCAGCGAACGTGAAACCGCCCCCGGCGGTTTCGGTTGATGCCGGGGGCATCAACCAGTTCGCTCGCAGGCGGGAGGGGATGGGTGGCAATTCCTTTCTAGTTTGGCGCGACGCAATCCCCCTCCCGCTTGCGGGAGGGGTTAGGGGAGGGTCTGTGGGCTAAGAGAGGGCCTGTAGCGAGAGCATGAGTCGATAACGCCATCCCCCATCCCAATTTTTCCACCCTACACACGCTTGTCACATGCCGATGCTTCCTGCATGGCGGATCGCTTATGGATACAGTCGCTTACTCTCCGTCTGAAAAGCTTGTTGCCGCGCCTGCCGGGTGGGGGGCGGAGTTTCGTGCGACGTTGGCGCTGGCTTGGCCGCTGGTGCTGGCGAACCTGTCGCAGACCGCGATTTACGCGACCGACGTGCTGCTCATCGGCAAGCTGGGCGCGACCGAATTGGCGGCATCGGCGCTCGCGACCAATTTGATTTCGGTGCTGCTGTTCACCGGCACCGGCCTTGTCACCGCTGTCGCGCCGCTTGTCGCGAGCGAGTTGGGCGCGCGCTCGAACAGTGTGCGCGAAGTGCGGCGCAGCGTGCGTATGGGGCTGTGGGCAGCAATCCTGTTCGCGCTCGCCGGCTGGCTGCTCCTGTGGAATGTCGAATGGATTTTGGTGAAATTGCTTGGCCAGGACCCTGTGCTGGCTGCCCATTCCGCAGAGTTTATGCGCTGGCTCCAATGGAGCCTGCTCCCCGCAATGGGCATTGTCGTATTGCGGATTTTCGTCGCGGCGCTGGGCAAACCCTTATGGGCGCTGCTCGTCGTATTGATTGGCGTGGGCGTCAATGCGGCGCTCAACTGGGCGCTGATTTTCGGCCATTGCGGCTTTCCCGCGCTCGGCCTGCAAGGGTCGGGAATTGCCAGCACCCTCACGACGACCTTCATGTTCCTCGTGCTGGCCGCCATTGTGTTGCTCCAGCGCAATTTCCGCCGCTACCATATTTTCGGGCGCTTTTTCCGCTGGGACGGCGAACGGTTACGCGAAATTTTCCGGCTCGGCACCCCGATTGCGCTGACCTTGGCGTTCGAGGTTACGGTATTTTCGGCGGCCGTCATGCTGATGGGCCTCATCAACACGACCTCGATTGCAGCCCATGCAGTGGCGCTGCAACTCGCCGCGATCAGCTTCATGGTGCCGCTCGGCATTTCGCAAGCGACCACGATCCGCGTCGGCATGGCCTATGGCGCCAAGGACCATGAATGGATCACGCGCGCAGGCTGGGCGTCGTTCGTGCTGGCGATGGGCTTTATGGCGGTCGCCGCCGCGATCATGTGGCTATTCCCGCGCGAGCTGGTCGGCCTGTTCGTCGATGTGACCAAGCCCGGCAACCCCGAAGTGTTCGCGCTGGCCGTGAGTTTCCTCGGCGTTGCAGCGATTTTCCAACTGGCGGACGGCGCGCAGGTCGTCGGCGCGGCGATGCTGCGCGGCCTTCATGATACCACCATCCCGATGATTTATGCCGGGCTTGGCTATTGGCTGGTAGGCTTAGGGTCGGGTGCGGCTTTGGCCTTTTGGGCCGGATGGGAAGGCGTGGGCGTATGGACCGGCCTTGCGCTCGGCCTCACCGCCGTGTCCATCCTCATGCTGACGCGCTGGTCGCGGCGCGAGCGGTTGGGGTTGTTGCCTTAGGCTTTGACGCGCTCTCATGCCCCATAGTCCGTCATTGCGAGCGCCGTAGGCGCGCGGCAATCCAGAGTGGCCCCACCCTCTTCCGTTCGTCCTGAGTAGCAGCGAAGCTGCGTATCGAAGGACATTGGCGCGGTCATAACCTGTCCTTCGATACGGCTCTTCGAGCCTACTCAGGACAAACGGCAGGAGGGGCAAGACGCATGGGCATCGTCGCAACCACCCCGCATTTCCATCACCTTGCCGCTAGGGCAAAATATTCCCGCTGCATGGACTTGACGCTGTCACATTGGCGAACCATATCGCGGCTCGTTAGCACTCAAGATTGTTGAGTGCCAAAAATCCATTTCATTTGCATCAGGCAAACAGAAAGCAAGGGAGCTTATTATGAAATTTCGTCCGTTGCACGACCGTGTGCTGGTCCGCCGTGTCGAGGCCGAGGAAAAGACCGCTGGCGGCATCATCATCCCCGACAATGCCAAGGAAAAGCCTGCTGAAGGCGAAGTGATTGCTGTCGGCGAAGGCGCTTACAATGAAGATGGCGACCGCATCAAGCCGGACGTCAAAACCGGCGACCGCGTGCTGTTCGGCAAATGGTCGGGCACCGAAATCAAGGTTGATGGCGAAGATCTGCTCATCATGAAAGAATCCGACATTCTCGGCATTTTGGGCTGATTTTAATTTTTCGTCATCCCCGGCTTGACCGGGGATCCATCTCCCGACCGGTCCGCTAGGCGACGCGCTCACGAGATGGATTCCCGCCTTCGCGGGAATGACGGGGTGAATTTTTGAAAGGACATTACAATGGCTGCTAAAGACGTAAAATTCGGCCGCGATGCGCGCGAACGTATTTTGAAGGGCGTGGACGTCCTCGCCGACGCCGTGAAGGTCACGCTTGGCCCCAAGGGCCGCAACGTCGTGATCGACAAAAGCTTTGGCGCACCGCGCATCACCAAGGACGGTGTTTCGGTCGCCAAGGAAATCGAACTCAAAGACAAGTTCGAAAATATGGGCGCGCAGATGGTGCGCGAAGTCGCATCCAAGACCAACGACATTGCCGGTGACGGCACCACCACCGCGACCGTTCTTGCGCAAGCTATCGTGCGCGAAGGCATGAAGTCGGTGGCTGCGGGCATGAACCCGATGGACCTTAAGCGCGGCGTTGATCTGGCTGTCGGCAAGGTTGTTGCAGACATTCAGGGCCGTTCGAAGCCGGTTGCCGGTTCGTCGGAAATCGCGCAGGTCGGCACCATCTCGGCTAATGGCGACAAGGAAGTCGGCGAAAAGATTGCCGAAGCCATGGACAAGGTCGGCAAGGAAGGCGTGATCACGGTTGAAGAAGCCAAGGGTCTCGAATTCGAACTCGACGTTGTTGAAGGGATGCAGTTCGACCGCGGCTATCTGTCGCCCTACTTCATCACCAATCCGGAAAAGATGACGGTCGAACTGAACGACCCTTACATCCTCATCCACGAAAAGAAGCTGTCGAACCTCCAGGCCATGCTCCCGATTTTGGAAGCTGTGGTCCAGTCGGGCCGTCCGCTCCTCATCATCGCGGAAGATATTGAAGGCGAAGCTTTGGCGACCCTCGTGGTCAACAAGCTGCGTGGTGGCCTCAAGGTTGCTGCGGTCAAGGCACCGGGCTTCGGCGATCGTCGCAAGGCGATGCTCGAAGATATTGCCATCCTCACCAAGGGTGAAATGGTTTCGGAAGATCTTGGCATCAAGCTGGAAAATGTCACGCTCGGTATGCTCGGTCAGGCCAAGCGCGTCACCATCGACAAGGACAACACCACCATCGTTGACGGTGCGGGTGAAGAAGATGCGATCAAGGGCCGCGTTGAAGCGATTCGTGCGCAAATCGAAAACACCACGTCCGATTATGACCGCGAAAAGCTGCAAGAGCGTCTCGCGAAACTTGCTGGCGGCGTGGCCGTGATCAAGGTTGGCGGCGCGACCGAAGTTGAAGTGAAGGAACGCAAGGACCGCGTTGACGATGCGCTCCACGCTACCCGCGCAGCGGTTGAAGAAGGCATCGTCCCCGGCGGCGGCACCGCGCTTCTTTACGCGACCAAGGCGCTTGACGGCGTCGATGGCGAAAATGACGACCAGACCCGCGGCGTGGACATTGTCCGTCGCTCGCTGTCGGCCCTCGTTCGCCAGATCGCGGAAAATGCGGGCCATGACGGCGCGGTCGTTTCGGGCAAGCTGCTCGATCAGGACGACAGCTCGTTCGGCTTTAACGCGGCAACCGAAGCCTATGAAAATCTGGTGTCGGCGGGCGTGATCGACCCGACCAAGGTGGTCCGCACCGCGCTCCAGAATGCAGCATCGGTCGCTGGCCTGCTCATCACCACCGAAGCGGCTGTTTCGGAACTGCCCGAAGACAAGGCCCCGGCTATGCCGATGGGCGGCGGCATGGGCGGCATGGGCGGTATGGATTTTTAAGTCCAAGCCCAACGCTGAAGCACAAAAAGAGGCCGGGGGGGAAATCTTCCGGCCTTTTTTGTTCGGGCGTGGGGGCCGCCGGTTCACCAAGGCGCAAGCCGCCATGCTTTACGGCTTTCCTACCGGTCTTTTGTCTGCATCCTTGTGCGTCCCGCGGTGAAAATCGCGGGTCTTTGATATTGTTGATGGCAAGGTGCGGGGTATAAGGTGGGCGGAATTAAAGGCGTGATGGTGTGACTCTATGCGACTTTAAGGAAGGGGACGGGACGCGGTTATGATGATATTGGCCCTTGCATTGGCTGCCGGACAGGCGCCGGTTTCCGCCGATACACCTGCCGCCACGCCACCCGTCTGCGGCTATGAAATCATACGCGACTATCCGCATGATCCGCGCAGCTTTACGCAAGGCCTGTTCTTCCATGACGGGCATTTATATGAAAGCACGGGGCAGTTAGGGCAGTCGCGGGTGGCGAGGGTCGATCTGGAAACGGGCGAGGTGCTGGCCGAACGACGGCTCCCCGCTGAGCAGTTTGGCGAAGGGTCGGTGCGCTGGAAGGACCAGATCATTTCGGTCACTTGGCAAAATGGCGTCGGCCATCGCTGGCGACTTAAGGATTTAAAGCCGCTGGGCAGTTTTCGCTATGCAGGCGAGGGCTGGGGGCTAGCGCTGCTGGACGAGCAATTGGTGTGGAGCGATGGCAGCGCGACCTTGCGCTTTTTGGACCCTGCAACGATGGCCGAGATGCGCCGCGTGACGGTCACCTATGCCGGGCGTCCGCTCGCCATGCTCAACGAGCTGGAGGCGATTGACGGCGAGATTTGGGCGAACATCTGGATGAGCGAGCTGATTGCGCGGATTGATCCGGTAAGCGGCAAGGTGACGCGCATCGTCAATCTGGCAGGCCTCAGGGCAGCGTCGGGTGCGCGCGGGATGGATGGGGTGCTGAACGGCATTGCGTGGGACGCGCATGGCAAAAGGCTGTTCGTCACCGGTAAAAACTGGCCGAAATTATACGAGATCAAGCTGACCGGTTGTTGAGGGATGGCGGCGGCTGGGGTTGACCATATTACGCGAGGCCGGTGCTTATTGCGGCTTGTCCGCTGCCTTGGGCTGGCTCGCCCGTCCGATGCCGCCAAGCGAAGGGCGCTGAGAGGGGGCGGCTTGGGGTTGTGTTTCGGCTTGTCCCTGTGGCTGTCCCTGTTGAGGGGTGCTTGCCGCCGGAGGGGCCGAGGTAGGCGATGTAGCCCCGACGGGCGGAGCCGGGGCTTTGGGCCGCGCGTCCAACTCTGCGGCGGCGGCGTCCAATTCCTTATTTTCGCCGATGGTCAGCCCGCCCTGACCCGGATCATTTTCGTGGCGCAGGCAGCCTGTAAGCGCGAGTAGGCACAGCGCCCCGCCTAGCGGAAGGGCAAGAAGGGTGCGCGCGGAAAAGGTCATGGTTCCAAGGCTTATTGCTTTTGCTCCAAATAGCAAGCGGGTGCGGGCTGGCAGGCGTAGGGCTGGTCGCACAGTCAAGAAGGGATGCTTAAAAAACCGTCTGCGAAAACGGGGATTAAAAGAAAACGGGCATTAAAAAAGGGCCGCCTCTTGCGAGACGACCCCTCTTTAATTCGAGAAACGAAAAGTAAGAAACTTACTTCTTGATTTCTTCAGCAGTTGCCTTCGCAGCGTCGCCAGCGGCGTCAACAGCCGAAGCAGCAGCGTCCTTAGCCGAGTCACCAGCCTTGGCAGCAGCGTCCTTGGCGTCGCCAGCAGCAGCCTTCGCGGTGTCAGCAGCAGCGTCGGCACCAGCAACAGCAGCGTCGGCACCAGCAGCAGCAGCGTCACCAGCAGCGTCGCCAGCAGCAGCAGCAGCGTCTACAGCCGAGTCAGCGGCGGTGTCAGCCGAAGCAGCAGCAGCGTTGGCGTCAGCAGCAGCCTGGTCAGCAGCGGGCTGCGAGCAAGCAGCGAGGCCGAGCGAAGCAGCGAGAACGAGCGAAAGAGAAATCGACTTGGTCATTTGGGAACACCCCTAATACAAGAGAAAAACCGTTGCAGGCAGAGGGAAGGGTAAGCAAAGCCGCCTCCCCGCGTCCAGCAAACCGGTCCCTAACGACTCGTGATTCAACATGCAATGGCACTTTTTTTGCTACTCGCCGCATTTTTTCCGCGACATTGCAAATTTATGACCAAGTCCAAGCTTTCTGCCACTTTTCCTCCATTGACCACATATAAAGAATTCTTTATATCTTAAACAATCATGACCCAATTGATAGACATTCTCCGGTCGCTGGCGGACCCCACAAGGCTGCGAATCATCGCATTGCTGCGTGTTTTGGAGCTTTCGGTCGGGGAAATCGCGCAAATATTGGAGCAGAGCCAGCCGCGCGTTTCGCGCCATGTCCGCATCCTTGCCGAAGCGGGACTGGTCGAGCGGCGTAAGGAAGGAAGCTGGGTTTTTCTGCGTTTATCGCCGGGAAAGGCGACCGATGCGTTGCGCGAATTTCTGGGCGCTGTGCCTTTGTCGGCGGCGGAACAGAATATTGTCGATCTTGACCTGGTTGCGCTGCGCACCGTGCAGGCCGAACGCGCGGCGGCGGCGAGCCGCTATTTTGCCGACCATGCCGAACAATGGGATGCGATCCGCTCGCTCCATGTGGCCGAAGCCGAAGTCGAACAGGCGATGTTGCGCCTGATGCAGAACCGCCGCTTGGGTCATGTGCTTGATGTCGGCACGGGGACGGGGCGGGTGGCCGAACTGTTCGCGCCGTCCGCGCGGCGCGTGACCGCGCTAGACCGCAGCCCGGAAATGCTCCGCCTCGCCCGCGCGCGCCTCACCGCGCATGACTGGCCGGTCGAATTATTGCAGGGCGATTTTTATGCGCTGCCTTTGGGGGCCGAAAGCGCTGACACGATCATCTTCCATCAGGTTCTCCATTATGCGCAGGCCCCCGATCAGGTGATTGCCGAAGCCGCGCGCGTGCTGCGCCCCGGCGGCCATATACTGATCGTCGATTTCGCCTCGCACGACCGCGAAGAATTGCGCACCCGCGATGCCCATGCGCGTCTCGGCTTTTCCGATGCGCAAATTCGCGGCTGGTTTGCCTCGACCGGCTTGCTGGTCGAAGCAAGCGACGCGCTGAGCGGGGGCGAACTCACCGTGCGCCTGTGGCTTGGCCGCCGCCGTTCCGACGATAATCCCGCCCGCCAAGAAGAAGCGCAGCGCAACGCCGCCTGACGCCCGGAGATAATTTATATGAGCAATCCGCCGAACACTCCCCTCTCCGAACAATATCGCGCCAATGCGAGCCCGCTTTTTGCAGGGCTTGGCGGCGATATTGATGTGAGCTTCGAATTTTTCCCGCCCAAGACGGAGAAAATGGAAGCGCAATTATGGGACACGTTCGATACGCTCGCGCCTTTGGGACCGAAATTTGTCTCGGTGACCTATGGCGCTGGCGGCACAACGCGCGAGCGCACCCATGCGACAGTCGCCAAAATTGCGCGCGACACCGCCATTCCGGCAGCGGCGCACCTCACCTGTGTCGAAGCGAGCAAGGACGAAATTGCCGAGGTCGCCCATGCTTATTGGGAAGCGGGCGTGCGCCACATCGTCGCGCTGCGTGGCGATGCTCCGGCGGGCGGCAAATTTGTCGCGCATCCGGACGGCTATAATAATGCCGCCGAACTTGTGGCGGGATTGAAGGCGCTGCATGATTTTGAAATTTCGGTGGCCGCCTATCCCGAAGTCCATCCCGATGCCGATTGCGCGGACAGTGATATGGATAATCTGAAGCGCAAGCTTGATGCAGGGGCGACCCGCGCTATCACCCAATTTTTCTACACGCCCGACGCTTATTTCCGCTTCCGTGATGCGAGCGCAGCGGCGGGGATTATAGCGGACATCGTGCCGGGCATCATGCCGGTGTCGAACTTTGCAGCGATCCAGCGCATGTCGGCGATGTGCGGCACTGAAATTCCGGTGTGGATGGCGGGGCTGTTCGACGGTCTTGATGACCATCCGCAAGCGCGTCAGCTTGTATCGGCAACGGTTGCCGCTGAAATGTGCCGCCGTCTTTATGCGGGTGGCGTGCGCAATTTCCATTTCTACACCTTGAACCGAGCGGAGTTGAGCTATGCGATTTGTCATCTGCTCGGCCTGCGTCCGCGCCAACACTCTTCGGGAGCAAGCCTATGAGCATCCGCGAAACCTTATTGAATGAAGCCAAAAAGCGCGTGCTGCTCACCGACGGCGCGTTCGGCACCCAAATCCAGAATTATAAGCTGTCCGAAGAAGATTATGCCGGGGATTTGGGCCTCAGCCACGATCAAAAGGGCAATAATGATATATTGGCGCTCACCAAGCCGGAGGTGATCGACACAATCACCCGCGCCTATCTGGAGGCGGGATCGGACATGGTTTCGACCAACACGTTCAGCGCCAATATCATCAGCCAGGCCGATTATGGCGCGGAACATCTGGTCAAGGAAATCAACATCGCCTCGGCGCGAATTGCGCGCAAGGCGGCGGATGATTTTGCCGCGAAAGATGGCAAGCCGCGCTTTGTTGCGGGCGCAATTGGCCCGACCAACAAGACATTGTCGCTGTCGCCCGATGTCAACGACCCCGGCTATCGCGAGATTGATTTCGACTATCTGGTCGCGGTCTATCGCGAACAGGTCGAAGCCTTGGTTGAGGGCGGCGTTGATTTCATCCTCATCGAAACCGTGTTCGATACGCTGAACGCCAAAGCGGGCGTGATGGCGGTGCGCGAAGCGGAAGCCGCGCTGGGTCGCGAAATTCCGATGATGATCTCGATGACCTTGACCGACCTTTCGGGCCGCAACCTGTCGGGTCATACGGTCGAGGCTTTCTGGTATGCCGTGCGTCATGCCAAGCCCATCACCATCGGCCTCAACTGTTCGTTCGGCGCCGACCAGCTCCGTCCGCATGTGCAAGTGCTGGCCAATCTCGCCGACACGCTCATCATGGTCTATCCCAATGCGGGACTTCCCAATGAGCTGGGCGAATATGACGAATTACCCGACCAGACGGCGGCGCTCGTCAAGGAATGGGCGGATAAGGGGCAGGTCAATATATTGGGCGGCTGTTGCGGCTCCAGCCCCGCGCATATCGCCGCCATGGCCAAGGCGGTCGCAAATCTGCCGCCGCGCACGCTGCCCGATGTGCCGGTGAAGACTCGGCTTGCGGGGTTAGAACCGATGACCGTAGCCGCCTGATACAATCTTCGTCATTCCCGCGAAAGCGGGAATCCATCTCCGGACCCCCAGTCTAAATCTGCCGGTCAGGAGATGGATCCCCGGTCAAGCCGGGGATGACGTTATTAAAGAAGTAAAGAATATGACCGACCAACCTGTCCGCACCGCAACTTTCGTCAATGTCGGCGAGCGCACCAATGTGACCGGCTCTGCCGCGTTCAAGAAACTCATCATGGCCGATGACTATGCCAAAGCGGTCGAGGTCGCGCGGCAACAGGTTGAAAATGGTGCGCAAGTTATCGACGTCAACATGGACGAAGGGTTGCTCGACGCCGAAAAGGCGATGACGACCTTCCTGAAGCTCATTGCCGCCGAACCGGACATTGCGCGGGTGCCGGTGATGATTGACTCGTCCAAATGGACCGTCATCGAAGCGGGCCTCAAATGCGTGTCGGGCAAGCCCATCGTCAATTCTATCTCGATGAAGGAAGGCGAGGAGCAATTTCTCGACCATGCGCGCAAATGTATGGATTATGGCGCAGCGGTTGTCGTCATGGCGTTTGACGAAGTCGGGCAAGCGGACACGCAGGAACGCAAGGTCGAAATTTGCGAACGCGCTTATAAGCTCCTCATCGGCATCGGCTTCCCGCCTGAAGACATCATCTTCGACCCCAATGTGTTCGCGGTCGCGACCGGTATCGAAGAGCATAATGGTTACGGCGTCGATTTCATCGAAGCGACGCGCGAGATCAAGCAACGCTGCCCGCACGTCCATATTTCGGGCGGGCTTTCCAACCTGTCGTTCAGCTTCCGCGGCAATGAGCCAGTGCGCCGCGCGATGCACTCGGTATTTCTTTATCACGCCATTCCGGCAGGCATGGATATGGGCATCGTCAATGCAGGGCAATTGGATGTCTATGACACGATTGACCCCGAACTGCGCGAAGCGTGCGAGGATGTGATTCTCAATCGGCCCCAGCGCAACCCCGAAGAAACCCCGACCGAGCGGCTCATCGCTCTGGCGGAAAAATTCAAAGGCACCGATGCAGCAGCGGAAAAAGCCGCCGAAGAATGGCGCGGCTGGACTGTCACCAAGCGCATCGAACATGCGCTCGTTAAAGGCATAGACGCGCATATCGTCGCCGACACCGAAGAAGCCCGCGCCGCGCTGGCGGACTCCGGTGGCCGCCCGATTGAAGTCATTGAAGGTCCGCTGATGGACGGCATGAATGTCGTTGGCGACCTGTTCGGCTCGGGCAAAATGTTCCTGCCCCAAGTGGTCAAATCCGCTCGCGTGATGAAGAAAGCGGTGGCCCACCTCATCCCCTTCATCGAAGCGGAAAAGGAAGAAGGCGCGAAAGCCAAGGGCCGGATCATCATGGCGACGGTCAAGGGCGATGTGCATGACATCGGCAAGAATATCGTCGGCGTCGTCCTCCAATGTAATGGCTATGAAGTGATCGACATGGGCGTGATGGTGCCTTGGACCGACATCCTCAAGGCCGCGAATGAAAATGATGCGGACATGATCGGCCTGTCCGGCCTCATCACGCCGTCCTTGGACGAGATGGTGACGGTTGCCGAAGAAATGCAGCGGGCGGGCATGACCATGCCGCTCCTCATCGGCGGCGCGACAACCAGCCGTGTCCACACCGCGCTCCGCATTGATCCGGCCTATGAAGGTCCGGTCATCCATGTGCTTGATGCAAGCCGCGCGGTCGGTGTTGCCTCGCAACTCCTGTCGGATACACAGGCGGAAGGCTTTATCGGCTCGACCGCAGACGAATATGAAAAAATCCGCGTGGCGCGCGCGAATAAGGGGCAATCGGAACTGCTGCCCATCGGCGTCGCGCGCGATAACGGCTTCGACGCGGATATGAGCTTGAAGCCCGCCATGCCGAAACAGCCGGGCATCCATATCTTCCCCGATTGGGATTTGGCGGAACTGCGCGACTATATCGACTGGACGCCTTTCTTCCGCGCATGGGAGTTGGCGGGGGTCTATCCGGCAATCCTCGATGATGAAGTGGTTGGCGAAAGTGCGCGCTCGCTATTTGCTGACGCCAACAAGATGCTCGACACGCTGATCGCTGAAAAATGGCTGACCGCGCGCGGCGTGGTCGGCTTATGGCCGTGCCGTCGCCAAGGCGATGATATCATCGTCCATGTCGAGGATGAAAAGCATGTGACCCTTCCCATGCTGCGCCAGCAAATTGCCAAGCGCGAAGGCCGCGCCAATATGTGCCTTGCCGATTTTATCAGCAAGGATGGCGACTGGATTGGCGGCTTTGCGGTATCGCTCCACGGGATCGAACCGCATCTGGCGCGTTTCAAAAATGCGATTGATGATTATTCCGACATTTTGCTGAAAGCCCTCGCAGACCGCTTTGCCGAAGCCTTTGCCGAACGGCTCCATCAGCATGTCCGCACGACCTTGTGGGGTTATGCCGAAGGCGAGCAACTCACCAACGAGGCGCTCATCAAGGAAGAATATCGCGGCATCCGCCCCGCGCCCGGCTATCCCGCCTGCCCGGAACATAGTTTGAAGCCCTTACTCTTCAACATGCTCGACGCGCACCACGCGACGGGGATTTCTTTGACCGACAGCTTTGCAATGCTGCCGACGGCGGCGGTTTCGGGCTTCTATTTCGGCCATCCGCAAGCCGAATATTTCGGCGTCGCCCGCGTCGGTCCGGATCAGCTTGAAGATTATGCGGTGCGCCGCGGCGTCGATGTGGAAACCGCGACCCGCTGGTTGCGGCCTAATCTGGACTAATGGCAAATTCCTTCCCCCTTGATGGGGGAAGGAGGATGCTCCACCCGATGATAGTTACTCGACTCCCTTTCCTCCATTCGGCATAACCCTCGGCAAACCGAAAGGAATCCCCATGCCTCGTTTGCTGTCAGCCCTTCTTGCCGGAACGCTTATTCTGACCGCCAGTCCGCTGGCGTCTCAGGGGGTGGACCAGCCTTTTTCGCTGGAAGGGTCGGGGCAGAAATTTTCGCGACTTCAGGATGCGGTCAATGCGATTGGCGAGGGCACCGGAACCATCCTCGTCGCCCCCGGCACTTGGCGCGATTGTGCGGTGCAGACGGTGGGGAGCGTGACCTATAAGGCCGCCGAACCCGGCACCGCCATTTTCGACCGGCGTGTGTGCGAAGGCAAGGCGGCGCTGGTGCTGCGCGGGCGCGATGCGACTATCGACGGACTTATCTTCCAGAATATGAAAGTGCCTGAAGGCAATGGCGCGGGAATCCGGATCGAAAATGGCAATCTTACCGTGCGCAATTCCACCTTCCGCGAAAGCGAGGAGGGGATTTTGAGCGCGCCTGACCCCGCAGGCAATATATTGATTGACCGCTCGACCTTTTCGCGGCTGGGGCGCTGTGATCGTGGGTTATCCTGCTCGCACAGTGTTTATATCGGCGATTATGGCGCGCTCACCATCCGCAAGTCGCGCTTTGAAAAAGGCAATGGCGGCCATTATGTCAAAAGCCATGCCGCGCGTATCGAGGTCACGGATTCCACCTTTGACGATGTACAAGGCAGCACGACCAACTATATGATCGACCTGCCCGTGGGCGCGAGCGGCCTCATTGCGCGTAACCTGTTTGTGCAGGGCGAAAATAAGGAAAACCATTCCGCCTTCATCACGGTTGCACCCGAAGGCCGCCAGCGCGATTCATCGGGCCTGAAAATCGTCGATAATGATGCGCGCATCGCCCCCGGCATCAACCGCACATCAGCCTTTGTGGCCAATTGGACTGGGGATGCGGTGCAAATCGGCGCGAACAAGCTGGGGGCGGGCCTTACCAAATTGGATGAGCGGTGAGGAGTGGCGTTGCAACAACGTTTCCCTCAAAACCGCTATATTTCCAAAACCGTTAGCTCTTAAGTCTCCCCAAACCCGTTAGCCCAGAGCCTCCCCAAAACCGCTGCCCCTGAGCTTGTCGAAGGGCGTGTGCAAGGCTCACACTATCCCATCCTGATAGCCGTCCTTCGACAAGCTCAGGACTAGCGGGGAATAGATAGGATTTGGCTTAATAGCGCGCGGAAACAGGCAATGCGCGCCTTACTTACACGTGGTCCCCGGCCCATTATCCAGATCGAGGCAGCGGCCATCAATCTTGCTGGTATCCACCGGCAAGCCGATAAGCGCGGCGAGGGTTGGCATAATGTCGGCGGTGCTGACCGGTTGCGGCTGTTCGAACGGGGCGAGGCCTTTATACCAGAAAGCCAGCGCCACGCGGCGATCATAGTCCCACGGGCTGCCATGGGTCGCGACCGATCCGCCCGCTTTGACCGTGCCGATCGGCGTAATACGCGGCTTTAACATGATGAGGAAATCGCCCGACCGCTGTGCATTGAAGGACGCCCGCGCGCGTTCGGCAAGGCTCCATTCGCGCGGCGACCCGGTCGGCATCGGCATGGCGGCAAGCTCTGCATGGGTGAAGGTCGCGGCCACTTGCGGGTCGGCCTTCACATAAGCGAGCGCGGCGGCGAGCGCCTTTTGCCGGTTCTTGCCGTTGATGGTGGGGTTGAGATATACTTCACCAGACGCGATTTCGACCGCATTTTCCGGCAGCGTCAATTTCGTGCGCGCGGCAATCGCTTCGGTGATCGCCTTGCGGTTCAAGGTCGGCTGGACGCGGGTGGCGTCGGGCATCCCTTGCTGGCGCGCGCGTTCGGGCGTGTCGAGCCCGCCATGATCGGCGCTCAGCACGACCGCATAATGGATGCCTTTGGCGTCGAGATGGTCGAAAAATTGCTTGAGCCGCGCATCGACTTCGGAAAGCTGGATGCACATTTCAACGCCTTCGGTGCCAAAGCCGTGGCCGACATAATCGGTGGCGGACAGGCTGACCGAGAGCATATCGGTTTGCGGGCCTTGGCCAAGTTTCATCTCGTCCACCACGGCGGTCGCAAGGTCGAGCGTAGCCTTGTCAAAATCGGGCGAGGCGCGGAACGCTCTGGCATCGCCTGCCTTGCGTTCAAAACGCCAGCGCCCGACGCTATAGTCGGCGGATACCGGCACCGCATGGTCGCGGCTCGCGCAATGGGCGGGGAGCGCACTGGCCGCGCGCGGAGCGGCAAGGCTTTGCCCCAATGTCTGGTTGAACCCGGCGAGCAGCGGCAAGGGTGTGCGCCCCGGAAGCGTTGTGAAACCGTTCTTACCGTTCCAATAATAGACTTGCTGCACGGTCTTGCCGCCCATCATCAGCGCGCCGCGATCCTTGCCCGAAACCGCGACATTGCGGGTGCGTGGGTCGGCTTCGACCATGCGTTCGCCCAAGGTCGGCATGAGCAGCATATTGGGCGATGTGTAATAATCGGACCCTTGCGGCGCGGGCTGGCCCGCATCTTCCGAACAATAGATTTCCTTATTTTTGCGCGGGAGCGACCAATCAATCCAGTCATTGGCGATGATACCGGTGCGGCCCGGAAAGCTTCCGGTCAGCAAGGTCGAGTGGCCGGGGCAGGTTTCGGTCGCGGCATGGCCTTGGAAAGCGGCGGAAAAGACAGCGCCGTCAGCCATGCGTTTCAATCCGCCGGTAAAATGCTGGCGATATTCGGTGAACAAATCGCCCGAAAACTGGTCCATCGAAATGGCAAGGATGAGCGTCGGACGCGGCGCGACCGTGGGGGTTGCGGGTGCGGACGTGGTGGCAACTGGCGCAGCGGGCGCAGAGGCGGCAGGGCTGGGCACCGCCTGTTTCTGCTGGGCGCTTGCGGGCAGGGCCGCGACCATCGCCAAAAATGCTACGCTACCGACCAAGCCAAACCTGTTCATGGAGATGCCCTTCCTTTTTCCCTGCTGTCTCTTTGCGCCTTTGGGCCTATAGAGCAGGCCATGCAACTGCGAAACCATTCTGTGCCTTTTCATTATGACGCCTTATTGACGATCCTGAGGATGTGGGCAGGCGCGTTGCTGCTGGTTCTGGCAGGACCAGCCACCGCCCAGCTTGGCGGCGGTTATGAGCGGCATCTGGCGGGCGAGCTCGTCGCCGAAACCTATAGCCCCGCGCCGGGTGACACAGTGATGCTCGCTTTCCATATGCGCCCCGATGCGGGCTGGCACGGCTATTGGGAAAATCCCGGCGATGCGGGGCTTGGCATGACGGTGGAGTGGAGCTTGCCGGACGGCGTGACCGCAGGAACCTTGCAATATCCGGTGCCGGGAACGCTCATCCTGTCGGGTCTGATGAACCATGTCTATGAGCGCGATTATGCGGTGCTGGTGCCGGTTACGATCCCTGCCAATGCCGCCAAGGGCACGGTATTGCCGGTGCGGGTCAAGGCATCGGCGCTGGTGTGCGACGATAAATTATGCCTGCCGCAAGATTTCAGCCTCGCCACCGAATTGACCGTCGGCGACGGCGCGATTGCGCCGGAAGCGCGCGCGCAATTTGACGGCTGGCGCGCGAAATTGCCGCGGCCTTTGACGTTGGGCGCACGCGATGCACTCTATGAACTGACGGCGGACAGGCTCAAGATAGGCGTCAAACTGCCGCAGAGTCTGACGCTCGATAGCCCGCATCTGTTCGCTGCGACCACCGATGTGATCGACTATGCCGCGCCCCAGCGTTTCTACCGAAGCGGCGATTGGCTGGTGATGGAGGGCAAGCCCAATGTGACGCCCGGCGTGACCATCAAGGGCTTGGACAGCCTCCTCAAAATCGCGCCTGACACCGGCCTGCGCTTTACCGCAACGCCTGCCAAAGCGGGCGAACTTCCCGCAAGTGGAACGACAGTGGGAGGAGCGAGCGCAGGCGGGGCTTTCGATGCCAAGCTGTTGCTCATCGCACTGGGCGGCGCGATTGTCGGCGGGTTATTGCTCAACATCATGCCGTGCGTGTTTCCGATCCTGAGCCTCAAAGCGATCAGCATTGCGCGGGCGGGCGGCGACCAAACAACCGTGCGCCGCGAGGCTTGGGCTTATGCGGCGGGCGTGGTCGCGGTGTGCTTGGCGCTCGGCCTCGTCATTTTGGGTTTGCGCGCAGGCGGCGAGCAGGTCGGCTGGGCGTTCCAGTTGCAAAATCCGGTGATGGTATTCCTGCTGCTCTTGCTGGTCGCAGGGATTACCGCAAATCTTGCCGGATTGTTCGAACTTGGCGGGCTAAGCATCACCAGCAGCGGTCCGCAGCGCGGCGGCACTGGCGGTGCTTTCCTCACCGGCGCGCTTGCCGCGATTGTCGCGACGCCCTGCACGGGACCGTTTATGGGCGCGGCCTTGGGCGCAACCATGGTGTTGCCGGGCTGGGCGGCGCTCGTCATTTTCGGCGGGCTTGGTGTCGGCATTGCGCTCCCCTTCCTCCTCATCGCCTATAGCGAGACTTTACGCGCGCGCCTTCCCAAGCCGGGGCCGTGGATGGAAACATTCCGCCATTGGATGGCGGTGCCGATGACGCTGACCTTGCTCGCGCTCGGCTGGCTCTTGTGGCGCATGGCGGGCGATGCCGGGCTGATGGCGGCGATCCTTGGCGCGCTTATCGTTGGCCTCTTCGCATTCGTATATGGCCGCAGCCAGCGACAGGGCAAAAGGCTTGGCCCGATCCTGCTCCCCCTGCTCGTATTGAGCGCCGCGATGGGCGCGATGCTGGTCAGGGGCCATGCGCCGGTCGAAGCGGGCAAAACCCGACTTGCGGGCGCGCCCTATAGCGAAACCGCACTCGCCTCCGCGCGCGCGTCCGGCAAACCGGTGTTCGTCTATTTTACCGCCGACTGGTGCGTCACTTGCAAGATTAACGAGGGTGCGGCGATCAACCGCAGCGAGACCGAAGCCGCGTTCAAGGCGGCGGGTGTCACGGTGCTGGTCGGTGACTGGACCGATGGCAATGCCGACATCACCCGCGCCCTCGCCGCGCGAGGCCGTAACAGTGTGCCGCTCTATCTCTGGTATCGCCCCGGTGCCGATCAGCCTGAAGTCCTGCCGCAAATCCTCACCGTGTCGATGCTCACCGACCGCGCGAAAGGCAAATGATGGCCAAGCAACGTGTGGACCAGATGCTCGTCGATCGCGGCCTTGTCGAAAGCCGGACGCGCGCGCAGGCGCTCATCATGGCGGGGCTGGTATTTGCAGGCGAACAGGGCGACCGGCAGGTGGACAAGCCAGGCTTGCAACTCGCCGACGATACGCCGCTTCTCGTTAAGGGCCGCGACCATCCTTGGGTGTCACGCGGGGGCTTGAAACTAGACCATGCGCTTCAGCATTTCGGCTGGGACATTAGCGGCGCGGTCGCGATTGATGTGGGCAGTTCGACCGGCGGCTTTACCGACGTCATGCTGTCGCGCGGCGTTGCCAAAGTCTATGCGGTCGATAGCGGCACCAACCAGCTTGCCTGGGCCTTGCGCCAAGATCCGCGCGTGGTGGTGCATGAGCAAACCAGCGCGAGGCTGCTCACCGATACGCATATTCCCGAAAGCGTTGACCTTATCGTGTGCGACGCAAGCTTCATCGCGCTCGCCAAAGTTTTGGAAGTCCCGCTGCGTTTCGCCAAACCGGGCGCGCGGCTCATGGCCCTCATCAAACCCCAATTCGAAGCCGAACGCCACGAAATCGGCAAAAAAGGCGTGGTACGCGATACGGCGGTCCATGAGCGCGTATGCAACGACGTCGCCACATGGTTAGAGAATCAAGGCTGGAGCGTCGACGGCATTGTCGAAAGCCCGATCACGGGGCCGGAGGGCAATGTCGAATTTTTGATCGCGGCCGGGAAGGGGTGAGCGGCTGAGCCTTTCGCCTCCATTCCGGTGAGGTCAGCTTCTTTCAAAAGATTCACGCGGAGGCGCGGAGGCACGAAGATCTGGGGCTGTGCGGGGTGTGGAGTAATATAAAGAAAGAGGGTCTCGCAGAGGCCCAGAGGATAGAGAGGGCGCAGAGATATAAAATTATCGAACAGGATAATCCCTCCCCCGTTTGCCCTGAGTAGCAGCGAAGCTGCGTATCGAAGGGTCTTGCTGTGGAGGAACAAGGTGCTTCGATACGGCCTGCGGCCTACTCAGCACGAACGGATTTTTTTAATTCAAAGCCTCTGCTTTAATCCAACCATCTCTGCGCCCTCCTTCCCTCTGCGCCTCTGCGAGAACCAAATAGTCTTCGCGTTTCCGCGCGCATCAAAATGTCGCACGCACCGGCAGCCAGCCCGCTCCCCCCAAACAAAAACCCCGGTCATTGCTGACCGGGGCTCTATGAAAAGCGAAAAGCTTTACCGACCTTAGACGGTCAGTTCCTTTTCGATTTTGCTCAGCTTGAAGCGGGCCATAGCGAGGTTGGCCTTGGCTTTGTCCAGCACGAGATACACGAACAGACCCTTGCCCGATTCCGAGGTCACGGGGCGGATGAGGTGATATTGGCTGTCGAGCGTGATCAGCACATCTTCAATATCTTCCTTAAGGCCCAATTCGCGCATCGTGTCATATTTGGCGCGCATCACATTGGTGTTGCCAGCGGCGGCAACTTCAAGGTTCAGACCCTTTGCGCTACCGGCGGTTGCAAGCGCCATGCCGCTTGCCTGGTCAACGAGGGCAACCGCCATCGAGCCGTCAATTTCAAGACATTCGTTCAATTTGACTTCATAAGACATAATATTTTTCCTTTCTGAAATAGATGATTTTTTCGGCATATTTTCATTATCCTGATGGGCAACCGGCACCGGGTTTCGCTCTGGAGAAGGTTGTCCTGCTTTCGGCTCCGCTCCGTCTTTTTTCGGCTTCTTTTTCTTGGTCTGGAGTGGACTGGCATCGTGGGCCACAGGGGTGGTGCTGTGGGCCGAAACACCCTCCTTCCAATTGATAACGCCCAGCGCGCTATCAATGGTGTCGCCATCGGACGAACAGGGCAGGAGGATGCCACGATAAAGGAGCAGCTTTTCGGCTTCGTTCACGAATTCCGCTTCGAAGCCGACGGGCGCACGGTTGGCCACGGTCTGCATATAATGGTCGGTGAGCCGCGACAGGATCGAGCGGCTGGGGACAGATTGAAGGTCTGAAGGCATGGCGTCGAGCTCTGCCTCGTTCATCACCTTGCGCCCGACATATTTGATGGCAGCATCGTCCAGATCATCGGAAAATTGCATCAAGACGGCGTGCTGGCCAAAATCGCCCATGCCGGTGCGCAAGATGGTCTGCGCATCGGGGAAACGGCCATTGTCGAACAGCTCGGCCCACATATTATAGGCGACAAGGTGCATCCGGCGTTCGGTCGCCGATGCGTCAACCGCATCCGCTCCCCCGCTGGCAGTCCCTAAGTCTGCAACGCCTTCATGTGCCACTGTCGATGAACCCTTGATCTGCTTGAAATGATTGATTGTCTTGAACGCTTCTTTGCCGCCCGGTTGTTAAAATGGAGTTAAGCGAAATCGCTTTTACGTTGAGTTACAACGACATGGGCGCTGCGGGATAACAGGAGTAGAACAAGGCTCGACAGGACCGCAGATGCGCGGTAGCACGGCAAAAAGGGCCGCTTTTCCTATGAATGAAATCGCCTCGACCGGTCAGTTGAAAATGTCGCTCGCGCGCTGGGTGATTGTGCTTGCGCCTTTGCTCATGCTGCTGGGCATTTTGTCCGGACTTATTGGCGGAAGCGGGGATGGCAACCGCTGGTATCAATCGCTCGCCAAGCCGGGTTTCATTCCGCCGGGATGGCTGTTCGGCGTGGTGTGGCCGCTACTCTATATCCTGCAAGCCTTCGCGCTCGCGCTGGTCCTCGATGCGCGCGGTGCGCCCAAGCGGGGCCGTGCGGTGATGCTCTTCATTATACAATTCGGCTTGGGCTTGCTGTGGACGCCGCTGTTTTTCGCCGCGCATAAAGTGGAAGCGGCAAGCTGGGTGGCGCTGGCGATGGCGGTGAGCGCCTTGGCGGCAATGCTGGCTTTCTGGCGCATCCGGCCCAAAGCCGGGCTGTTAATGGTGCCGCTTATTTTATGGCTGGTTTTTGCGTGCGTGACGACTTTCTCGCTTGCGCGCCTCAATCCCGACGCCGAAAGGCTTCACAATCCCGTTGCGCGCACCCACATAGGGGCGGCATCTTCTTGAATGACGGGGCGCAATGCCCTTGCCGGAGTGACTTATATGCAATCGCAGAACCGTTTTTTCGATGACCTGGCCAAGATTTTGAACGGCGCAGCCGGGACTTTTGCCGGTATGGGCCGCGAGGCCGAAGCCAATGCGCGCGAACGCTTCCGCGAATTTGTCGGCGGCGCGGATTTTGTGACGCGCGAGGAATTTAACGCGGTGAAGCAGCTTGCCGCCACCGCCCGCGCCGAAGCCGATGCGCTCAAAGCCCGCGTCGAAGCGTTGGAATCCGGGCATAAAGGCGCGGCTGCACCCAAGGCGGCGGCCAAACCCGCTGCGGCTGCCGCCAAACCGCGCGCAAAAGCGGCCCCCAAGGCTGCGCCGAAATCTGCGGCAAAGCCCGCACCTCCGGCCAAAAAATAACGCGCAACGGGGGGCGCTTGCCGCCCCGTCTGCCGCACCATAGCCACCGGCAAAACGCGCGCCGCTTGTCAAGCGGCGGCACAGTTGCGACAAGCACGGATAAGCATCGTGCGAGTCGCACCTGCTTGGGGTCTGTTTTTGGCCCGCTTTTTGAAAACGAGACATTTTTTTGACCGACGATTTGTTTGATGATGCTCCGGACGGCCCCGAGGATGCCGCGCCGATTGATATGCTCTGCGCCTATTTCGACGCGCATGGCTGGAGCCACGAGCATGTAAGCGACGATGAAATTGTCGCCAATACGCAAGGATCCTGGGCCTCTTATGAAGTGCGCGCGGTGTGGCGTTCGGACGATCAGGTGCTGCAATTGCTGGTCTTCCCCGACATCCGCGTCCTCGATGACAAACGCGCCGCCGTTTATGAAGCGTTGAGCCTCATCAACGAACAATTATGGCTCGGCCATTTCGAACTCTGGTCGTCGAGCGGCATCCTGCTGTTCCGCCACGGTCTGTTGGTCGGTGAAGGCGATACGCTGAGCCTTGCCCAGACCGAAACCATCATCGAATCCGCGATTGACGAATGTGAACGCTTCTATCCGGTGTTCCAGTTCGTCCTGTGGGGCGGAAAATCCCCAAGCGAAGCGATTGCGGCCGCCCTCATCGAAACACGTGGGGAAGCGTGAGGGTTAGGGGAAGCTGTTGAACTGGTCTGTTGAACGGTATGCAATAAATACACCGCTAGTGCTGAGCTTGTCGAAGCACGGGTATAAGGCAAGCACAATCTTGAACTGAAACCCGCCCTTCGACAAGCTCAGGGCTAACGGTTTTTGGATATGGGCGTTCAGCCTTGCCAAATACGCATGTCACCCATGCAGGTTCACGCGACCACGCCATACCCTTCAGCAGGCAGCTTTAACCCGGCCAATCATCCGCCCCTTCAAACCCGCGCAAAGCGGCTCAATAAACATTCGTGCGTTTCGACCATCGCGCGGGCCTTGTGGGCGACGATTTCGGCGCAGGCTTCTTCCATGCCGTCCACCATCACTTCGACATAGAGCATATCCTGCTCCTGCGTGGCGCGGACCGAGGCGGGGGTGAAGTCGCGCGCGGCGAACAGGCCGAGGAGGCGTAATAAGGCTTGCGGGCCATTATCCACCGTCAATTGAAAACAACTGCGCCGCGCTAATACTGTCATTTGGGGTGCCAGCATTTTGCGCGGCGCAGCGAGGGACGCGGAGGGGATCGCAAAATCCTCCGCAGGGGCTGTAAAATCGGGGGACGGACGGGCCAGCGGTTCGAATGACATGCAATACTCCATAAACGACCTGATCCGGCCCTAAGTCTTGAACGAGGGTATAGGGGAATATCGGCGGAATATCCTTGCAAATCTTGCCGATTTTGGTAAAAATAAGCATATATAATGCGCATTACATCATTTTAAGGAATGAAATGGTTCATAAGCTCGACTCGTTCGACCGGAAAATTCTCGCCGAAATGCAACGGGATTGCAGCCGCTCGGTCGCCGAAATCGGCGAGGCAGTCGGGTTGTCGCAATCGCCTTGCTGGCGGCGTATCGACCGGTTGCAGAAGGAAGGCTATATCAGCGCGCAGGTCGCGCTGGTGGACCCCAAGCGTGTCGGCCTCAACGCGCATTTATTCGTGCAGGTGAAACTGGACGCGCATGGCCGCCAACATCTTGACGAATTTGCCGAAAGGATGCGCGAATTTGACGAGGTGCTGGAATGTTGGGTGCTGATCGGGGCGATCGACTTCATGTTACGGGTTGTGACCGCCGACCTTGAAGCCTATGAGCGTTTCTTCTTCGACAAGCTCAGCAAGGTGCCGGGGGTGCGCGAAATTGTCGCGACAACGGCGCTTTCAAAAATAAAATCAACGACCATTTTGCCGATCCCGACGCGGTGACGGGCATAATAGAGGAATAATCATCATGACGACATCCTTTGCGCCGGACATTCCGGCGTCGTTGCGGGACTTTGCCGGGTCGCTGACGCTGGTCGGTTGCGGCAATATGGCGGGCGCGATGATGGCGCGCTGGCTCGATCTGGGACTGGCCCCTGAGCGCGTGACCGTGGTGCGCCCCAGCGGCGCGGCTGTGGCCGAAGGCGTGCGCGTCGTCACCGATATTGCCGAGCTTGCGCCAGTGAGCGGGCTGGTCCTGTTGGGCTTCAAGCCGCAGCAACTCGCCGACAGCGGCCCTGCGGTCGCGCGTGCGTTGGCACCGGATGCCACCGTCATTTCCATTCTGGCGGGCGTTGCTCTTGCCGATCTTGAAGCGATGTTTGCGGGGCATCATTGCATCCGCGCCATGCCCAATATGCCGGTGCGCGAAGGGGAGGGGGTTGTCCTCCTTGCCGGTGAACGTGATGCGGCGGTGGATACGCTGATGGCGGGGCTGGGCTATAATCAATGGTTGGCCGATGAAGCCGCGTTCGATTTATATTCCGCGCTGTCGGGCTGTGGTCCGGCCTATCTTTACCGCGTGATCGAAGCGATGACGGGCGCGGCAACCCGGCTTGGCCTGCCACAGGACGAGGCGCTGGCGATCACCAAGGCGATGGTGCGCGGGGCGTCCGGAAGCGCGCTGCGCTCACCATTGACGCCCGGCGAACTGGTCGCGCAAGTCGCTTCGAAGGGCGGCATGACGCAGGCAGGGTTGGATGTGCTGGACAGCGACGGTCAGCTTGCCGCGATCTTCACCGACACGCTACGCGCCGCCCGCGACCGCGGCAAGGAACTGGCCGACGCCGCACGCGGGTAAGGGGCAGTAGTTTAATCCGGGGGAGCGGTTAAGGCTGCTCCCGCCCGTTATTATTCCGGCACGGCTTGGGGGGGGGGGCTTGGCCCGCCGTTCGGGCGCGCTCTTCCAGTTTCGCCGCGTCGATGGCCTGTTGAATAGCGGCGCGTAACTCGGGCAGCATTTCAATCCCCATCATTGCAATAACAGATTGCAGGGGATGACACCGTAATGGCATAAATATGGACGACATGAACGGCGCTATGCTTTGGCCAAACTCGCGAGCAGCCCGCGCACCCCTTGGTCGCAATCCTCCCAACACAAGACGAAATCGCTTTCATCACCATACCAGGGGTCGGCGACAGGCTGGCCTTCACGGCCCGGCACATGGTCGAACAGGAGCGACAACGTGGCGGTGGAATCGTCCGGCTGAAGGCGGCGCAGGTCCTCCATATTGCTGAGGTCCATCGCGACAATATGGTCGAAGCGGTAAAAATCGTCGCGGGTGATTTGCCGGGCGCGCAGATCGTCAATCGGCGTGGCGCGGCGCGCAGCTTCCGCTATCGCGCGCGCATCGGGGGCTTTGCCTTGATGCCAGTCCCCCGTGCCAGCCGAATCCAACGTGACGTCCAGCCCCGTTTCGCGCGCCCTCACCCGCATAATCCCTTCCGCCGTTGGCGACCGGCAGATATTGCCAAGGCATAAAAACAGGATAGAGGTCATTGTAAAAACTCCCTAAAAACGAAAAATAATATTTGCGATGGACAGCAGATTTTCTTCTGCTAGCTTTCCTTACTTACACGGGTGAAAGTTGTCGCCCGGAACCGCATGACAGATAAAAAGGTCCGCATAACAGGGCCACACAGGAGAGGAAAGACGCATGAGCGACCAACAGGCGGAGTCTGTTTCCAGCCCCGATGCTTCCGTGACGAGCGTCCACGCGGCCGCGTCACAGGAGGGTAGCACAGACCCCCGCCAGCCCTCGCGCAGCTATGCCTGGTATGCGCTCTCGGTCATGGTCCTCGTCTATATATTAAACTTTATCGACCGCCAGATTTTGTCGATCCTCGCCAATGACATTAAGGCCGACCTTGGGCTGGATGATGCGCAAATCGGTTTTCTGGGCGGCGCAGCGTTCGGCGTGTTTTATGCCTTGTTCGGTATCCCCTTGGGACGGCTTGCGGATAATTGGAACCGCATCCGTTTGATGACCATCGGGCTGACCTTATGGTCGGCGATGACGGTCGCGTCCGGCTTTGCGCGCAATTTTGCGGGGTTGGGCGCAGCGCGCTTCGGGGTCGGTGTTGGCGAAGCATCGGCATCGCCCGCCGCTTATTCGCTCATTTCCGATTATTTTCCCAAAAGCCAGCGCGCGACCGCTATCGCCATCTATTCGTCGGGGCTTTATCTCGGCGCGGGGCTGTCGCTGTTTCTGGGCGGCAAGATCGCGAATTGGTGGAACGAAGCCTATCCCGGCGGCGGCCTGTTCGGACTGGTCGGCTGGCAAGCAGCCTTTGTGATTGTCGGCTTGCCCGGTCTGCTCCTCGCCTTTCTTGTCGCGACATTGAAAGAACCGGTGCGCGGGATTAGCGACGGGATTGAAAGCCAGACATCGCCGCATCCGTTCAAGGATTTTTTCGCCGAAATGATGACGGTCATCCCGCCTTTCACGTTGATCGGCGCCGCGAGCCGAGGTGTGCGTGCGCTCACCGGCAATCTTGTCTTTGGCGCGCTGACGGCGTTGGTCGCCTATGGCATGATAAGGCTGACCGGCGAGAAGAATATGCCGCAATGGGTGGCGATGGGACTGGGCTGCTATGCGGTCTATAGCTGGGCGACCTCGTTGAGGGAGCGCGCGCCGGTGACGTTCCGGCTGATCTGGGGGACACCCGCTTTCATTTATACCGGCCTTGCCTGCGCGATTACAAGCCTCACCTCTTATGCCATCGGCTTCTGGACGCCGCCTTATGTCGAGCGCGTGTTCGGCATCGGCAAGGCCGAAATCGGCCTGTTTGTCGGCGGAGCTGCGGCAGTGGGCGGCTTTATCGGCGTCATTGCGGGCGGCAAGCTTGCCGACCATCTCAAAAAGCGCAACCCCGGCGGGCGTTTGCTGGTGATGATGTTCTCCACCCTCGCACCGGTCATCCCGTTGATCGTCGCACTTAACACCAGCAATTTTGCACTGTTCGTCGGCCTGTTCTTCATCATGGCGACCACCACCAGCATGGCCATCGGCGCGGCGGGGGCGACCACGCAGGATCTGGTGATGCCGCACATGCGCGGGGCCGCCGCTGCGACCTTCTTCCTTGGCACCACCTTATTGGGGCTGGGCATGGGGCCGTATATGGTCGGGCAAGTGTCCGAGCTGACCGGCAGCCTGAAGAGCGGGATGCTCTCGCTGTTGCTGCTTGCGCCTTTGTGCATGGTGCTGCTCATCCTTGCCTATCGCAAAGTTCCGGAGGCCGAAGCCACCGTCGAAACCCGCGCAGCCGAAGGCGCGTGAGCGGGGGGAGGCGCTATCAGGGAGAGGAAGCGCCTCCCCTCTTATACTGTCGGTTTTTGCGTGGGCCGGTTGGCGCAAGGGATGCGTATGCTTTTGTGCGGCGCTGGATAAAGTTTCACGCGAAGGCGCGAAGGGTTTCCGGCCGTGGATGGCTAGAGGCGCGTACCGCGAGAGGACCGGAGGACGCAGAAGGTTTGAGAGTTTGAGAGATTGAGCTATTTGGATAGCGAGAGTCTGAGCGAACGCTAAAGGCCTAGATTATATGCGGGGTCTGGGGACTTCTCAGAAACTCCTGCCCAACCAATACCGCTCGTCCTGAGTGCCGTCCTGAAAGGACGGTGTATCGAAGGACAGGCTGCGCGCGCAACTGGTCCTTCGATACGGGTCATGCGGCCCTACTCAGGACGAACGGATTGAGAAACAGGACTAAAACGATCCCCATCAAATCTGGCGGAATACCCCGCAGGCGATGCGGTCGCCGCTATTGCCGCTGGGGTCGGTTTTATAATCGTCGGGTCCGGCATGGACGACAATCGCGCCGCCATCATCGTCGATAATGCCGCCTTGGCCGGTGTAGCTTTGTGCCGGGATGGTGAAATTCACCGTGCCCCGGCCATTGCTGCCCACTACAATATTAGGCAAGTCACCGCTATGCGGACCCATGCTGTTATGTGATCCGTGCTGGCGGCCCATCGGGTTCCAGTGCGCGCCTGCGCTTGTGAATTTCGGGCCTTCGCATTTGCCGACCATATGAATGTGCGTGCCATAGGTGCCGGGAGCAAGCCCGTTCACCGCAAGCGTGACATTCAGGTCGGAGCCGCGCTGATAGACCAAGGCTTCGCCCATCAATGCGCCGCCCGCATTGCGGATATCGGCGCGTGCGGCGGGGACGCCAAGGCTGGCAACGGTCGAACAGCCCGACACAATAAGGGCAGTCGCGATAGACAGGGCGGCTAAGCTTTTACGGGCGTTCATAAATTTCTCCAAAGATGGTCGGCGGGGGTGGCGGGGCATGGCACGCGGGCGATTCCCGCGCTTCCACACCAACACACAGCCATCCTTGGAGGTTCCCTGTCAACCCGCACTATTGCGCAGGTACGCGCGCTTAATCCGCCGGATCGTGATCCTTGAGGCCGATCGAATAATGGTCGAACCCGGCGCGCTCCACTTCGCTGCGGCGATAGATGTTCCGCAAATCGACCAGCTTTTTCTGCGCGACAATGGACGCCAAGCGGCCAAGATCGAGCGCGCGGAACGCATCCCATTCGGTGACGATGACGACAACATCGGCGTCCTTGGCGGCATCATAAGCATCACCGGCCATGATAACATCGGGCATTAGGGGTGCGGCTACCTCCATGCCTTCGGGATCGAAAGCGGTGATGGTCGCGCCTGCATCGAGCAAGGACTGGACGATGGCGAGCGAGGGCGCATCGCGCATATCGTCGGTGTTGGGTTTGAAGGTGAGGCCGAGCAGCGCAACCTTCTTGCCGCGCACCTCCCCGCCCAGCGCCTTGATGACCTTGCGGCCCATCGCGCGCTTGCGGTTGTCATTCACCTGCACCACGGCTTCGACAATGCGGATCGGCACATCATTATCCTGCGCGGTTTTGAGGAGCGCCAGCGTATCCTTGGGGAAGCAACTCCCGCCATAGCCGGGGCCTGCGTGGAGGAATTTGGTGCCGATGCGGTTATCCAGCCCGATGCCGCGCGATACATCGCGCACATCCGCGCCAACAATCTCGCACAAATCGGCCATTTCATTGATGAAGGTAATCTTGGTCGCAAGGAAGGCATTGGCCGCATATTTGATAAGCTCGGCGGTGCGGCGGCCGGTGAACATCAGCGGGGCCTGGTTGAGGAACAAAGGCCGGTAAATTTCGCGCATCACCTCGGACGCCCATTCATCCTCCGAGCCGATGACAATGCGGTCGGGGCGTTTGAAGTCGCCAATCGCCGCGCCTTCGCGCAAAAATTCGGGGTTGGAGACAACCGCGATTTTGTTGCGATCATTCACTTCATGGAGGATGCGCTCCACCTCGTCGCCGGTGCCGACAGGGACGGTCGATTTGGTGACGACGACGCAATCATGGTCGAGCGCCTCGCCAATTTCCTTGGCCGCTGCATAGACATAAGACAGGTCCGCATGGCCATCGCCGCGGCGCGAGGGCGTGCCGACCGCAATGAACACCGCGTCCGCGCCTTCGGTCGCGTCTGCAATGGTGGTGGTGAAGGACAGCCGTCCGGCCGCCACATTGGTCGCAACCAACTGGTCGAGGCCGGGTTCATAGATCGGCATTTTGCCGCCGAGCAGCGCGTCAATCTTGCGCTGGTCCTTGTCCACACACACAACATGATGGCCGAAATCGGCAAAACAGGCCCCCGAAACAAGCCCGACATAGCCCGCACCGATCATTGCGATTTTCATTCATTATGTCCTTTTGTCCGTCTACAAACGGTTGGGAGGCCGCTTGGGTGGCTGCGTCCTATAGCCGCCATTTGCTGAAATAGCGTAAAGGCCCGCGCCCAGTCTTGCCCGCGCCTATAGCCGAGCCACGCGTGCGACAAAAGAGGATTAAGTAAGGGAGGCGGCGGAGCGGGTGCAGGTGGTGCTGCCCAATAGTATCAAGCTCTGCTGTAAGGTAGGCAGGCTAGCTTTTGACAATGGAAGGGAAAGGGGGTGCGCCCCTCCCCTCCCGTCAAAAATCAGAAAACCCGCGCATATTGCTCATTGCCGATGAAACCCAATTTGCTGACTTGGGCATGTTTGATGGTCGCCAATGTTTCATCGACCACGACATAGGAAGCAAGCGGGTCGGGCTGGAATTGCAATTCGGGCGCGACGTCGAACTTCTTGGTTTGGTCAAGCAAATGGGCAAGCTGGCGCTGGTCCACCAAGGTGCCGTTCCACGCCATCACATTGTCCGCGCTAATGGTAAGCTTGTTTTTAACCGCATCGGGAACGGGGCCGGAGTCCGGTGCGGGTCTTGGCAAATCGACCTTTACCGAATGGGTCTGGATCGGCACCGTGATGATGAACATCACGAGCAGCACCAGCATCACATCAATGAGCGGGGTCGTATTCATCTCCCCCATCGCCTTGTCGCCGCTGCCATCCCCTTTGCCCAGCCAGCCCTTGATGCGGCCAAAAGCGGAAAAACCGGAATATGCCATCTCAACCTCCTCTATGGTGTAACCGTATCAATCTTCATAATTTCTAATTATGATATAACGTCTCACTTAAGCGGAGGAATTGCAAGCGATTTGGTCGGGCGGAGTGCGGGCGGAGGCTAAGGGCTTCGGGCAGGGGCTAAGAGCGGACGGGGAACGGCAGAAGGCGCAACGCAGGGGGACTAAAAGCTAAAAACTGGAGTGAAAGCTAAGGGCTAAGGACTGAGGAGGGGGCAGAAGGCGGATAAGAATAGCAGAAAGGGAGGAATGGGGATGGGGGTGGTGTGTCGATAAAATCAGAGGTGATTTTGAAAACCCCGGCACGCTTCCCGTCATATCCGGTCTATTACGCAACCCCCGCACCGCACCCAACAAAAAAGGCCGGACCTTATGGGTCCAGCCTTTAATTTCACGTGGATGCTGATGAACCCGAAGGCTGGATCAGAATTCACGTCCATATTGTTCATTGCCGACAAAGCCGAGCTTACCCACGTCCGAGCGTTTGATCGTCGCGAGCGTTTCGTCAACGATGACGTAGCGCGCATTGGGATCGGGCTGGAACTGGAGTTCCGGCATCGGCTGGATCGCCTTGGTCGCTTCAAGCTTGGCTGCAAGCGCCGTCTGGTCAACCGGCTCGCCATTCCACGCAAGCTGGCCGTTAATATCAATCGTCAGCTTATTCTTGATCGGGTCGATATTGTCGGTCTTCGGCGTATTATCCGGAACCGGCAGGTCGACCTTCACCGCGTGGGTCTGAATCGGAATGGTAATGATGAACATCACGAGCAACACGAGCATCACGTCGATCAACGGCGTGGTGTTCATTTCACCCATTGGCGCTTCATCACCGCCACCACCCATAGACATTGCCATGGTTTATTCTCCTATTCTAAAAAAGCTTAGAGGCGCGGTATAGTGGCCGAACCAGGAGCCGGTTCGGAAATGAACCCGATCCGCTGGTAGCCCGCATACTGCATCGTATAGATGACGCCCCCGATGCACTTATACGGTGTCATAACGTCGCCGCGAATATGCACTTCAGGCATGGTTTCGTCGGTGATATTTTCCGCACCGCCTACATCGGCGATAAGCTTTTCAAGTTTCGTCTGGCCCAGTTCGAGCAGCTTGGTCGAATCGACTTCCGACTTGCCCCAATAGACCTTGCAAGCACCCGTGCCGTCGTCATTCTCCGCGCGAACGGTGAGCAACACATTTTCCGGTTTGGTCTGCGTCGGGTCGAAAACGACCGGCGGCAGCTTGACCGGGACGGTGTCGAGCACAGCCGGAATTGTCAGAAGGAAGATGATCAGCATCACCAACATCACGTCCACGAGGGGCGTGGTGTTGATGTCCGCCATCGGACCACCTTCGTCTGATCCCATACTAATTGCCATTGATCAGCATCCTATCATTTCAAGTTCGTCCCGGACCGGATGTTGTGCCGGTCCGGCATGGAAGGGCGGGAGCATCCGCGCACCGGACGCTCCCGTGCTTCCCTTGATTATGCCTTCTGCGGAGCCGCAGCCGGACGGGCAGCGGCGGCAGCAGCCGGAGCCGCAGTTGCGGCGGTTACCGGACGGATCGTGCCGCGCGACATGATCGAACCCATAACGTCGTTCGAGAAGGTGCCGAGGAGACGGGCGATATTCTTGTTACGGGCCTGCAGCCAGTTGTAAGCAAGAACCGCCGGAACCGCGACGACCAGACCGATGGCGGTCATGATGAGCGCCTCACCGACCGGCCCTGCGACCACGTCGATCGACGCCTGACCCGACGCACCGATTTTCACGAGCGCGTTCAAAATACCCCAAACCGTACCGAACAGACCGATGAACGGCGCGGTAGCACCCACGGTTGCAAGGAAGGAAAGGCCGCCGTTAAGCTTCGAGTTGATGTGGCTTTGCGCACGGTCAAGCGTCCCATGGACCCAGTCATGGGCTTCCACGGGGTCGGTCAACTTGGTGTGTTCGGCTTCAGCGCGGATACCATCGTCAACGATCTGACGAAATGCGCTGTTCTTTTCGAGCTTCGCTGCGCCTTCATGCACGCTGTTGGCGCGCCAGAAAGTGCCCGACATCGCCTTATACTGGCGGAAAATCTTGTTCTGCTCGAAAAGCTTGGTGAACAGGATGTAGAGCGATCCGACAAACATGATGACCAGAATAGCGAACGTAGTCCATGTAACCGGACCACCTTCGCGCATCGCGGCCATGAAACCATATTTGCTTTCGCCTTCGGCGGCTGCTGCGCCTGCCGCTGCAATGAGATCAAGCAACATATTTAAACTTCCCTCTCAATAAATTCGTAAAAATCGGTTCAATTTTAAATTTGGAAGCGCGGTGCCGTTTTTCGGGCGCCACCGCGCTTTGGTAAAAGCTATTAATCCTTCGGGATCTGCCAGCGGACTGAACGCGACCAGCGTCCGGTTGTGGGCTGACCATCATCCCCCATTGCGGGCGTAAAACGACCACGGCGACGGATATTGGCACAAGCGGCCTGGTTAAGATCCTCATGCGGACCGCTGGCCGAACAATCGGCAACGCGACCGTCTGCACCCACCGTGACGCTGACCTGCGACGTGCCTTCGCGTTCTTCACGCAGCGCACGGGCCGGATAGTCGTCGGTCGTCACCCAGTTGGCCGGATTACCCTTGGGCGAAGCCGGTTTCGGCTGGGCCTTGGGCGGCGGCGGCGGGGGAGGCGGCGGCGGCGGAGCCGGCGGCTGCGTCGGCTGTATGCTCGGCAGATTGCTCTGCGGAGCAATTGGCGGCGGCGTCGGCGTCGTATCCCGCAACACGTTCGGCGTCGGACGCGCGATCGGCGACGGAGGAATTACAACCGGCGGCGGCACTTCCTTCTCCGGCGGAGGCGGAGGCGGCGGCGGCGGTTCTTCCGGTGGGGGCGGCTCTTCAACATCGACTACGTCGAGCTTTTCAGCCACCTTCTTTGCAATATCAACGGCCAGGCCGTTGACCAGGCCCCATCCGATAACAAACGTGATCAAGCCCACCAAAACGGCAGCTATGACCCTGTTCTTCGGATCTACATTATCACCATATGCCATTCAGGTATGACACTCCTTGCTTCATCTTGCGATTCTTAGAAGGTCGGGTCCGATGCAAAAAATAAGCAATGCCGGACCATTTTCAGGCCCTGCATCCCTTGAAGCGCATTTTCCCCAACCTATAATTTTTTGGCACGCAACGGCGTTCCTATCGACTCCATCGCGCTGGCGCAAACCCTTTATCGACCGTTAATGTCGGAAATAATACAAGGCGGGACAGGAAAGATGGCTCCCGCCATACCCGAAGCAAGAAAGGTAGTGATGATGAGATCGCTGATGGTTTCCGCCCTCGCCCTGTTGGCGAGCACCAGTCCCGTTTATGCCCAAAGCGGAAAAAATCCGGCGACTTCTGCGGACTCTGCCGCTGTTTCTGCCAGTGCAAGCCGTTATAATTTCGCCGATATTGCCGACCTTGCAGACCATGCGCCGATGGTGCTGGATGCCACTATCCGCACCGCTTCAAAGGTCGACAAGCCCTTCACCGCCGATGGCGGCGTGGTGCGGCAACGTTATTTTATCGAAGCCGATATTAGCGCCTTGATTCGCGCATCGCAGGCGATGCCCAAGCAAATCTCCTATCTGGTGGATATCCCGCTCGACTCGAAGGGTAAAAGCCCGAAGCTCAAAAAACAGCGCGTGCTGGTGTTTGCCCGCGCGGTTCCGGGGAAAGCGGGTGCGCTCCAATTGGTTGCGCCCGATTCCCAGCTTTTTTGGGATGCGACCACCGACCAATGGACCCGCAATGTCATCGCCGAATTGCTGAAACCCCAAGCGCCCGCCCGAATCACGGGGGTTTCGACCGCTTTTCACGCGCCGGGAAGCGTGACGGGCGCAGGGGAAACCCAGATTTTCCTTTCCACCGCGTCGGGCGCGCCTGCGTCGCTGTCGGTTAGCAGCGTGCCGGGAGCGGCCCCTACATGGTCGGCAACCTTTGGCGAGTTGGTGAGCGATGCGGACGGGATGCCAGCGCCTGCCACCTTGGGTTGGTATCGCCTCGCCTGCGGCCTCCCCGCCACACTTCCGGCGAGCGCCTTCAATGATGGCGGCGTGGAACATCGCGCCAAGATCGAGGCCGATTATATGTTGGTGCGTCAAGGGCTTGGCGATTGCACCCGCACCCGCGCACCGATCCGCCGTTGAAGCAAGAGGGGAGCTAACAGAAACAGTAAAAGAGACGGGGCTGGAATCTTGTCCGGTTCCGGCGTAGGGGGCTGGCTTTCTTCTTTCCCGTGCATCCTGCACCGCTCTTTTCACTTTAAGGATATTGCATGACCGCCCCCTCTTCCGGCCTTTCTTCCGGCGCTTCGTCCGGTCCGGCGTCCGGCGCGCAAGCACAGCCGCTGCGCATTGCGCTGGCGGGGCTTGGAACGGTGGGTGCGGGCGTGATTCGCCTGCTCGAAGCCAATAAGGAGCTGATCGCCCGCCGCGCCGGTCGCCCGATTGAAGTGGTCGCCGTGTCCGCGCGCGACCGCTCCAAAGATCGCGGCGTCGATTTGTCCCGTTATCGCTGGGACGATGATATGGACGATATGGCCGACCATCCTGATGTCGATACTGTGGTCGAACTGATCGGCGGCGCAGACGGCCCCGCGCTCACCCTTGCCCGCAATGCGTTGAAAGCAGGAAAACCGTTCGTCACTGCCAACAAAGCGATGATCGCGCATCACGGCCTTGCCCTTGCCCAAGCGGCAGAAGCGGCGGGCGTCGGCTTGAAATATGAAGCGGCGGTCGCGGGCGGCATCCCGGTCATCAAGGGCCTGCGCGAAGGGGCGGCTGCCAATGATATCAGCCGCGTCTATGGCATTTTGAACGGCACCTGCAATTATATCCTGACCACGATGGAAAAGGATGGCCGCGATTTCGATGTCGTCCTCAAAGAAGCGCAGGATAAAGGCTTTGCCGAAGCCGACCCGACCTTTGACATTGACGGCATAGACGCCGCGCACAAGCTCGCCATTCTGGCAAGCCTATGCTTCGGCACCGCGCTCGACTTGGCGCGCGTCGAAACTGATGGCATCCGTCATATCACTGCAGGCGACATCGCCGAAGCCGATGATCTGGGCTATCGTATCCGCTTGGTCGGCGCCGCGGTCGGCACCGAAGACGGGATGCTCCAGCGCGTCGCCCCGATGCTCGTGCCGATGAGCCACCCACTCGCCCATGTCGATGGCCCGACCAATGCGGTCGTCGCCGAGGGTAATTATGTCGGGCGGCTATTGTTCCAGGGTGCAGGCGCGGGCGACGGCCCGACCGCTTCCGCCGTGGTGGCCGACCTTATCGACATTGCGCGCGGTGAAGTTGGCCCGGCTTTCGCGATGCCGATTGCGGCGCTCAAATCCGCCGACCCTGCCGATCCCGGCGAACGGGGGGAGCGCAACTATGTGCGCTTCGGCGTCGAGGACCGTTTGGGTGCGCTCGCCGAAATCACCGCCGCGATGCGCGATTCCGGAGTGTCTATCGAAAGCGTCACCCAACGCGGCCATACCAGCGAAGGCGGCGTGTTCGTCGCGGTCGTGACCCATGAATGTAAGGTCCGCTGCATCAACGATATGGTGCAACGCCTCGCCAAATCGGAAATGGTCACGGGCGCACCATTGGTGCTGCCGCTGCTCGACGATTGAGATTTTTTCAAGCCGATAACATAGTCGTGATATAGTAACGGGTGGGCGTTTTTGCATGACGCCCTTCCCTGCGGGCATGACGCATGTCCATGCCGCGAAAAAGATCCTATAGAAAATAAAATCTGAGGAGAGTTATATTATGGCGGACATTATTTTCTATCATAACCCGATGTCGCGCGGGCAGATTGCGCGCTGGGCGCTGGAGGAAGCAGGTGCGGATTATGAGCAGGTGCTGCTCGATTATGGCACCAGCATGAAGGATGCGGCTTACCTTAAATATAATCCGATGGGGAAAGTCCCGTGCATCGTCCATCAAACGGATGCGGGCGAGCAGGTGGTGACCGAGGCTGCCGCGATTTGCGCCTATCTCGCCGATGCCTATCCCGCGGCCAATCTCGCGCCGACGGATGCAGAACGCGCGGATTATTATCGCTGGCTTTTCTATGCGGCGGGACCGGTCGAGCAGGCCGTTTCGGCGCGCTCGATGGGTTGGGCTGCGACCGACCCGCAAAAGCAGGGGATGCTCGGCTTTGGTTGCTATGATCAGGTGATGGACACGCTGGATGGCGTTATCGGCGATGGCCGCATCTACATCTGCGGCGACCGTTTCACCATGGCCGATGTCTATTTCGGCAGCCATATCGATTGGGGCTTGATGTTCGGCAGTATCGACAAACGTCCGTCCTTCGAAGCCTATGCCGCACGGTTGAAGGAACGGCCCGCTTACCAGAAGGCAAAAGCGATAGACGGTGCGCTGATTGCCGAAGCGCAGGCGAAAAGCGCGGGGTGATTGCGCCGTTCTCGCAGGTTCAGAGTAAGAAGGGCTAAACGGCTTTTCAGTCGTTCAGACCCACCCCCAACCCCTCCCGCAGGCGGGAGGGGCCTTATGAACTTCCCAGCTTCCATACCCCCAACAAAAAAGGCCCGGCGGATTGCTCTGCCGGGCCTTATCTTATGCAATGTCCTGTCCGACCTTATCAGTCGTTATTGCCCATGAACGAGAGCAGGAACTGGAACATGTTCACAAAGTCGAGATAGAGGCTAAGCGCACCCATAATCGCAACCTTGCCCATCATGTCGCTGCCTGCGACCTGGAAATACATGCTCTTGATGCGCTGGGTATCATAAGCGGTAAGCCCTGCAAAAACCAGCACGCCGATGGCGCTGATCGCCATTACGGTGATGCCCGATTTGAACACAAAATAGTTGAGCAGCGAGGCGATGAGGAGGCCCCACACGCCCATGATGAGGAAGCTGCCCCATCCGGACAAGTCCTTCTTCGTGGTATAGCCCCAGATGCTGAGACCCGCGAACGCTGCGGCGGTCGCAAAGAAGGTTTCGGCAATCGAGCTACCGGTAAAGCGCACGAAAATCGTCGAGAGCGACACACCGATAAGCGTCGCAAACGCATAGAAAGCGACCTTCATGCCGCCTTCGCTGAGGCGGTTCATGCCCGCGCCCATCAGCAGCACGAAAGCGATCGGCGATAGCGCGGCAATCCAGCCGAGCATCGACAGTCCGCCGGTCGGCGACAGCAACAGATTGACGGCTTCGCTATTCCCGATGACGTAAGCGACAATGCCCGTCCACAACACGCCCGAAGCCATATAATTATAGACTTTGAGCATATAGGCGCGCAGGCCCGCATCATAGCTGGCATCGGGCACGCCGACGCTGGGGTGATAGCTGGTGTCGGCGCCGACGCGATTGTCTTGGCGGGGATCAGACCAGTTAGCCATTGTTTCAAAAACTCCGTTGAACCCGGCCCTATGCCGGAACGCGTTACATATTGGAGCAAAACCGCAAAAATTCAAGGAAAACTATGCAGGAATCTTGCGCGGATTTCGGGGCATTTCGCATCATTCCGGCATATTTGCGCAAGCGATGCCCCCTTAAATTGCGGAAGCTGGGGGACAAAGCGGGCAGGCGCATCTTGGAGGGGCCTTCCGCGAAAAAAAAGCAAGCGGGCGCGAATAATTCCGCCCGCCTCTTGCCCGCGCGCCGAACCTCGCGCACAGTCACCCATGTCATGCACCGTCTCTTCATAGCGTTACGCCCGCCCGCGCCGATGCGCGCGCAGCTTCTGGGTCTGATGGGCGGGGTCGCGGGCGCGCGATGGCAAGATGACGGGCAATTACATGTAACACTCAAATATATTGGCGAGGTGGACAGCCACCGCGCCGAGGATATTGCGGCGGCGCTTGCGGGGGTCAACGCCCCTGCGCTCTATCTGGCGCTCGACGGGATAGGGACATTCTCCAAGAAAGGCCTTGTCCATACGCTATGGTCAGGCATCACCCCGCACGGGGCGGTGACCGCGCTCCACCACAAGGTCGATCAGGCGTGCATCAGGGCAGGTATAGCCCCCGAAGCGCGCGCCTTTGAACCGCATATCACGATCGCCCGCGCCAACCGCGCCACAGGGCCGCTCGATGCGTTTATTGCAACGCATGGCGGGCTTGCCTCGCCGCCCGCCTTGTTCGACCATTTCTTGCTGTACGAAAGCCATATGGGGCAAGGCGGCTCCTTCTATGAACCGGTCGCGCGCTATCCTTTGGGGTAAGGGTTGAGGGGAAGGGGGAAGATGTATCCCGATGATGTCCCCTATGTCCTCACACCCTTGCCCGCACGCAGGAAGCCCAAGCGCAGCCCCCTTCAGGCCTCTCTAAAAATACCCCCTCAGACTCCCGTCCCCGAAAATCCCTGACCGGAACGCCATCTGCAAAAAAATCACACTCTCCCTCTTGCGTAAAATAATATAAGATATATTTTGAGCGCATATGAAACAGTCAAAAATGATGAAAGGATGCTGGATGCGGTATCAGAATAGTGAAGAATATAGCGGCAGAGGCGCGCGCGAATTGGGCGGTTTTGGCCATGAACGTCGGGGCAGAGGCCGTCGCGGGTCGCGCTTTTATGAAGGGCGAGGTCGTGCCGAAGGCCATGAGCGCCGCTTTTATGTCTCGGACCATTATAATGCGGAACATCCGCGCGGCGAATCATCGGGCGAAGGCCATCGCGCCGGGCGGTGTGGGCATAGTAATGCGCGCAATTGGCACGACCGGCATGAACGCCGCGAACGCCGTGCGGCTTTTCGTGCCGCCCGTGCCGCTGTGCGAGCGGCGTTGCACGAGGGGCGGGGACCGCGCCGTCATGGTGGGGGCTTTAGAGGGCATTTCGGAGCCGGATTTGGCGGCGGCCATTTCGGGGGCAGGCATTTCGGGGGTGGCCCGTTCGGCCCCGATGGACCGTTCGGTCCCGATGGTCCTTTTGGTCCGGGCGGCCCGTTCGGAAATGATGGCCCCTTTGGCGGCGGCGGCGGTGGACGCGGGCGCGGCGGCGGGCGGCGGCGCAAGCGGTTTGACGGAGAGGAACTGCGGCTCCTCATGCTGAAGCTCATCGGCGACGAACCGCGCCACGGCTATGATATTATCCGCGAGATAGAGAGTCTGTCGGACGGGGCATATGCGCCCTCTCCGGGGCTGGTTTATCCGACGCTGACCTTGCTCGCCGATATGGACCTCATCGCCGAACAGGGCGAAGGCGGCGCGCGCAAAAGCTATGCGATTACCGATGCGGGCAAAGCCGAACTCGACGCCAAGGCCGATGAGGTGAAGGCGGTGCTGGAACGGCTCGGCAGCTTTGCCGGACGCGGCGGGCGCGACAGCATTGCACCCGCGCTGCGGGCGATGCAAAACCTTGCCGCGACCATGCGCAACAAGGTGATGCAATCGGCGCGCACGGGCGAAATGTCGCAAGAGGATCTGTTCAAAATCGTCGATATTATCGACGAGGCAGCGCAGAAGATCGAGCGGCTTTAAGGCGGGGTGCGGGGCTTCAATCCCGCGCCCTAAACCCCCGCGCCCTAAACCCCCGTGCGCTTATTGCGCTTATTGCGCCTATTGCGGACGTTCCATTCTGGCGGCGAGGCGGTCCACCTGCTTCGTCGCATTTTCCAACCCTTCGACCGTCACCAAAGTGAGGCTGCGCGCATAAGGATTGGCGCGCACCCGCTTATGTTTGGCGAGTGCAATCGTTGCTTCGCCGTCAATATTCAGCACCTCGCGGGTGGCGAGCGTCATCGCGTCGCGCAATTCCATCAGCGGCCATAATTCCGCCAGCATCGCCTTGTCGTCGGCCTGTTGCCCAAGCTGTTCTACCAGACTTGCCAGCGCGTCCAGAAAATGATCGCACAGCGCATCGGCCCGTTCGGCGCGGTAACGGTCCTGCGTCACAAAAAATTCCTGAATCGCGTGGAGTGCGCCCGGTACATTATTGCCGGGGACGGTATTTCCGGGGAGATTACCGGTCCCATCGTTGCTGGACACATGATTTTCAGGCGCATGATTTTTGGGCAAACGGGTCATAGGAATCGCTGTAGCCGCCTTCGGTTACAGTTGCGTAAAAGAAGGCGTGCGCGAAGCGGGTCTTATCGACGCTTACACCAGATAAATGACAAGATAGCGCATATCGTGCGCGTTGCTTCGCGTCGGTCCTGCCCCGCTTATACGGCCTCAAACCTGTTCATGGCTTAATCTCGTCGGCCAGCCGGAAACTGTCGGGCAATATGCCTTCATAATGTTCAAGCGGCGGCGCGCCGCGGATTTTCTGGCCGTGTCGCAGCAAGAAGATGTGGCGGACAATTTCGGCTTGCTGTTCGATGCCATAGCGTTCGAGCGGCCAGCCCGGAACTAGGCTATAATCATAGCGCGAAAAAGGATGGCGCATCAGGACGAGATAGAATTTCCCGCGCTTTTGCGCCTGCCACACATGGGTCATTTCATGGATGAACAGCCCTTGGCGGATAAGCTGCATATCGCAAAAATCGTCGCAATACAGGTCCGATTTGGGGTTGAAATGGATATGCCCCATCGGTGCCATCGCAACCATAGCAGGCTGGAAAAACGCCCATTTCCTGTTGCGGATTTCAACCTTGGCATAATCAATCGCCTCGCCGAATACAGAGCGGGCGAGGGTGATTTCGCGGGAGGTGAGCGGACGGGTGGACATGAGATCAGGCTTGCTTGAGGTTAATTGAAAAGATCGAAGATGCGGAACAGACCGGAGAAGGCGCTGACATCGTCCAACGTATTGCTGCCGGTGAGGCGCTTACCGATTTTATCGACGATAAAAGTGAGCGGAAAATAGACAATGGCACCGACAAGAAAGGCGATCATGAAGTTGCCGAAATCGTCTTTAATCCACGCCTTTTGCGTCATCCATTCGTATAAAATTGAGCCAATCAAATAGGCAATCGGTAGTATGATGGCTTGCCCGGTGAGAAAAATCAGGCATCCGCCGCAGCCTGATTTCAACTGACCGTTCGACGACATGGTTTATTGGGAATCTTTATCTGCCGCATCCTTGCCCATATCCATGCCCGCCATATCATGCCCGGCATGGTCATCCTTGGCCGCATCCGCCGCCGCATTGCCGGCAGTGGGTGCAGGATTGATCTTCACGTCCGCGACAATGCGGTCCTTGTTCGAAAAGACGAAGGTGATCGGGAAAGTGCCGCGCTGGATGGCGGCATCGTTAATGCCCCACACCATGACATGCTTACCGCCTTGCCTGAATTCGACCGTGCCCTTGGCGGGAACATCGACGCTTTGCAGCTTGTTCATCTTGACCAAGCCGTTTTCCGACACGGATTCATGCAGTTCGATGCGCTGGGTATCGGGCGACAGCACCGCGAGCAGCTTCACATCTTCCGGCCCGCCATTGATGCGGAAATAGACCGCGCCGGGATTGCCCTTGACCGCCGGTAAAGTGGTTTGCGCGCCGTGGATGTTCAGCACCGGCTGTTTGGCAGGCGGGGTGCAGGCGGCGAGTAGGGCGGTTGCGGCAACAGGCGCAATCAGGCTGGCGAACAGGGCGGGGCGGATAACGGGCATCGGCTTAATCCTTGGCTGGCTGGCAATTTCTATTCTCTCTAGTGGCGACTTCATCTTGTGCCAAGAAAAAGCGCACCTATATCGCTTGCAACAGTTCCAATGGCGACGCGGCTGTTTCGGCAGTTTCGCCCGTCATTCCCATCACATCTCACTAAGTTTCAGGGGTGAAAGATAATATGGCAAAAGTAATCGGTATCGACCTTGGCACCACCAATAGCTGTGTCGCCGTTATGGACGGCGGCAAGCCCAAGGTGATCGAAAATGCGGAAGGCGCGCGCACGACTCCGTCGATCGTGGCCTTCACCAAAGATGGCGAGCGCCTCATCGGCCAGCCCGCCAAGCGTCAGGCTGTTACCAATCCGGACAATACGATTTTCGCGGTCAAGCGCCTTATCGGCCGCCGCTTTGACGACCCCGTGACCAAGAAGGACACGGAGCTGGTCCCCTATAATATCGTCAAGGGCAAGAATGGCGATGCGTGGGTGAAAGCAGGCGGGGAAGATTATTCGCCGTCGCAAATTTCGGCCTTCATCTTGCAAAAGATGAAAGAAACCGCTGAAGCCTATCTGGGTGAAAAGGTGAGCCAGGCGGTCATCACCGTTCCGGCTTATTTCAACGACGCCCAGCGTCAGGCGACCAAGGATGCGGGACAGATTGCGGGGCTTGAAGTGCTGCGCATCATCAACGAGCCGACCGCCGCCGCACTCGCTTACGGCCTTGAAAAACAGGATAATAAAACCATCGCGGTCTATGACCTTGGCGGCGGCACGTTCGACATTTCGATTCTCGAAGTGGGCGACGGCGTGTTCGAAGTCAAATCGACCAATGGCGACACTTTCCTTGGCGGTGAAGATTTCGACGCCAGAATTGTCGAATATCTCGCGGACGATTTCAAAAAGGCCGAAGGCATCGACCTCACCAAGGATAAGCTCGCGCTCCAGCGTTTGAAGGAAGCGGCGGAAAAGGCGAAGATCGAATTGTCCTCGGCGCAAACCACCGAAGTCAATCTGCCCTTCATCACCGCCGACCAGAATGGCCCCAAGCATCTGGTCAAGACCATCACGCGCGCCGACCTTGAAAAGCTGGTCGACCCGCTCATCAAGCGCACTTTGCAACCGTGCAAAAAGGCGCTGGAAGATGCCGGGCTGAAGGCGAACCAGATTGACGAGGTTGTGCTTGTCGGTGGCCAGACCCGTATGCCCAAGGTGCGCGAAGCCGTGAAGGAATTTTTCGGCAAGGAACCGCATACCGGCGTGAACCCTGACGAAGTTGTCGCCATGGGCGCTGCCATTCAGGCGGGCGTGTTGCAGGGCGACGTCAAGGACGTGCTGCTGCTCGACGTGACCCCGCTCAGCCTCGGCATCGAAACGCTGGGCGGCGTGTTCACCCGCATGATCGACCGTAACACGACGATCCCGACGAAAAAGTCGCAGACTTATTCGACGGCGGACGACAACCAGCAGGCGGTGACCATCCGCGTGTTCCAGGGCGAGCGCGAAATGGCGGCGGATAACAAGCTACTCGGCCAGTTCGACCTTGTCGGCATCCCGCCGGCGCCGCGCGGTGTGCCGCAGATTGAAGTGACGTTCGACATTGACGCGAACGGCATCGTCAACGTGTCCGCCAAGGATAAGGGCACGGGCAAGGAACAGCAGATCAAGATCCAGGCATCGGGTGGTCTCAGCGATTCCGACATTGACCAGATGGTCAAGGATGCGGAAAATTTCGCCGAGGACGACAAGAAGCGCCGCGCGGCGGCTGAAGCCAAAAATAATGCGGAAAGCCTTGTCCACACCACCGAAAAGCAGCTCGAAGAGCATGGCGACAAGGTGGATGCGGGCTTGAAGTCCGAAATCGAAACCGCGATTGCCGACACCAAGGTGGCGGTCGAAGGCGGCGATGCGGACGCGATGACCGAAAAAACCCAAGCCCTCGCCAATGTCGCGATGAAGCTGGGGCAGGCCATCTATGAAAAGGAACAGGCCGGTGCAGCCTCGCCGGGCGGCGAAGGCGGTGCTGACGCTGAACCGGCGCAGGACGATGACGTGGTCGACGCCGAATTTTCGGAAGTCGAAGACGACAAGAAGGCCTGATTTTTTAAGATGAACCGGAACGGGCATCCTATCCGCGCAACAGCGGCAAGGGTGCCCGCTCTTATTTGAGCGGGTTAGGGCGGGGCGTTGAGTACCGAAATCGACTATTATGAATTGCTCGAAGTCGAGCGCACGGCGGATGATGCCACGATCAAATCCTCCTACCGGCGGCTTGCGATGCGCTTCCACCCCGACCGTAATCCCGGCGACCATGACGCCGAGCATCGCTTCAAATCCATCAACGAAGCTTATGATTGCCTGAAAGACCCGCAAAAGCGCGCGGCCTACGACCGGTTCGGCAAGGCGGCGTTTGAAAATGGCGGGCCCGGCGGCATGGGCGGCGGTTTTGGCGGCGGTTTTTCCGACCTTGGCGATATTTTCGAAACCATCTTCGGCGCGTCCGGCTTTGGTGGCGGTGGCAGCCAGCGCGGCCCTGCACGCGGCGCGGACCTGCGCTATGATATGGAAATCACGCTGGAAGAAGCGTTTCACGGGCGCGAAAGCGAAGTCACGATTGATGTCGCGGCGCATTGCGAAACCTGCGACGGCAGCGGCGCGAAACCCGGCACCAGCGCCTCACGCTGTGGCCATTGCCAAGGCAGCGGCAAGGTCCGCGCGCAACAAGGCTTTTTCGTGGTCGAACGCACCTGTCCGGTGTGCGGCGGCATGGGCGAAACCATTGCCGACCCCTGCCGCGACTGTCATGGCGAAGGCCGTGTCGGCAAGCGCAAGACGTTGAGCGTCACTATTCCGGCGGGCGTCGATGAAGGCAACCGCATCCGCTTGTCGGGCGAAGGCGAAGCGGGCGCGCGCGGAGCGCCGGCGGGCGATCTTTATATTTTCCTCCATGTGAAACGCCACGCGATTTTCGAGCGCGAAGGCACGACCCTGTTCGCGCGCGCGCCGATCAGTTTCACAACCGCCAGCCTTGGCGGCACGATTGCCGTGCCGGGCCTCGATGGTGTCACCCATGACATTAAAATCCCGGCGGGCATCCAGTCCGGCAAGCAAATCCGCCAGCGCGGGGCGGGGATGCCGGTGCTCAACGGACGCGGGCATGGCGACATGGTCGTCCAGATCGACGTCGAAACCCCGACCAAATTAAACGCCAAACAGCGCGAGTTGCTGGAACAATTCCGCGAAACCGAAACCGGCGAAGAATGTCCGCAGTCGAGCGGCTTTTTCAGCAAGATCAAGGATATGCTGGCGGGGTAAGCAGGGGTAGCCGAGGACGGTTAGCGGTTTGCGGTTAGCGTTATCCGTTATTCGTTCGCGCGGTGGCCGTTAGCAGTATATCTATCAGTGAGTCGTTGGCGCAAACAAGCCCGCCCCTTTGCAGTATATGACCCCGCCTTTCCCCACGCCGTGCCCCCGCGCAGGCGGGGTCCAGTGCCGTCTGCCATAATCTTCGATTGTGTATCCCTATAATAGCGACGCGCCCTACCACTCTGGACCCCCGCCTGCGCGGGGGCACGGGAGAGGAAAAATCGCTACTGGTCCTTGCTTCCAGTTACTCGCTCTCTCCCCCAAAAAACCATCATATAAAGTTTTCTTTATATCCACTCTTGACCCCGCGGGTCTTTTGGACAATCTTAAAGGCGTCATAGGTTCTCCGGTCGGGCGTACGCCTGCGCCGGAGCTAAGACGGGAAGCCGGTGCAAGACCGGCGCTGCCCCCGCAACTGTAAACAGCGAGCGGCAATCCAAGCAAAGTCACTGGACGGCTCACGCCATCCGGGAAGACGGATTGTCCGCAATGACCTGTGAGCCAGGAGACCTGCCTTTGGCATCATAACGTCCACCGGCGGGGTGCCCGGTCTGGTCGCGCGCATAAGGCGTTGCCGGTCATGGCCGCGCGTCTTGTGCCTGTGTCTGGTCCGGTCATGTCCGCCCCTCTTCGGGGTTGAAGAATATGACTGTCACTATTGCTACATTGGGTTTCCCGCGTATCGGCCCACGCCGCGAGTTGAAATATGCGCTCGAAAATTATTGGGCGGGTAAAACGCCACAAGCCGACTTGCTCGAAGCGGCCGCCGGTTTGCGCACCGCCGCTTGGGCGCGGCAAAATGCGTTGGGCGTGGATTGGCTCCCGTCGGGCGATTTTTCGCTTTATGACCATGTGCTCGATACCAGCCTGATGCTCGGCGCGGTGCCGCAACGCTATGGCGCGGAAGAAGGCGCGGCGGGGCTTGGCACCTATTTCGCAATGGCGCGCGGCACGACCGGCGATGCGGGCGGGTGCGCGCACCACAGCAGCCTTACCGCCTGCGAGATGACCAAATGGTATGACACCAACTATCATTATATGGTGCCCGAACTGGTCGCGGGGCAAAAGCTTACGCTCAACAATATGAAGGTCGTCGAAGATTATCGCGAGGCCAAGGCGCAAGGGTTTGAAACCCGTCCGGTGCTGCTTGGTCCGGTGACATGGCTGAGCCTCGCCAAAGGGCGCGGCGTCGATCCGTTCGACTTTCTCGACGAGGTACTGGGGCTTTACGGCGTTATCCTGTCGCACCTTGAGCAAGCGGGCGCGCAATGGGTGCAGATAGACGAGCCTGTGCTGGTCACCGACTTGACCGAGCAGCAACGCCGCGCGCTCACCCGCGCTTATGCCAAATTGCCGCGCAAAGGGTTGAAGCTGATGCTCACCACCTATTTTTGCGGGCTGGACAGTAATTTGGGCTTTGCCGCTGCACTGCCGGTGGCGGGGTTGCATGTCGATCTGGTGCGCGCGCCGGAGCAGCTTGATGCGCTGCTTAAAGCCGCGCCTAAAAATCTGTGCCTGTCGCTCGGCGTGATTGACGGGCGTAACATCTGGCGCAGCGATCTGGAAAGCCTGCTCGACCGCTTGGAGCCGGTAGCCGCAGAGCGTGACATCATCCTCGCGCCTTCCTGTTCGCTGCTCCATGTGCCGGTCGATTTGGCGCTTGAAAACAAGCTTGATCCGCAAGTCCGGCAATGGATCGCTTTTGCGGTGCAGAAGATCGAGGAGTTGGCCATCCTCAAACGCGCGCTCAATGAAGGCCGCGATAGTGTGGCGGACGCTTTGGCCGCCTCCAGCGCAGCAGCGGCACAGCGCAAAGTCTCGCCGCTCATCCATAACCCGGACGTCACCGCGCGGGTCGCCGCGATCACGCCGGATATGCGCGAACGGCGTTCGCCTTATGGCGTCCGGGTGGCGGTGCAGGCCGATGCGCTGAAGCTTCCCGCTTTCCCGACCACGACCATCGGCTCCTTCCCGCAAACGGGTGAAGTGCGCCGCGCGCGCGCCGAACATGGGCGCGGCAATATCGACGCGGCGGCCTATGAAGCTTTCCTGCGCGAAGAAACCGGTCGCGCGATCCGCTGGCAGGAGGAAGCGGGCCTAGACATGCTGGTGCATGGCGAGTTTGAGCGCAACGACATGGTGCAATATTTTGGCGAGCAACTGTCGGGCTTTGCCTTCACCAGCAATGCGTGGGTGCAAAGCTATGGCTCGCGCTGCGTGCGCCCGCCGATCCTCTATGGCGACGTATCGCGCCCCGCACCGATGACGGTTACATGGTGGCGCTATGCCCAATCGCTGACCGACAAGCCGGTCAAGGGGATGCTCACCGGTCCGGTGACGATCCTCAACTGGTCGTTCGTGCGCGATGACCAGCCGCGCGAAGCCTCGTGCCGCCAGATTGCGCTCGCGATCCGCGACGAGGTGACGGACCTTGAAGCCGCAGGTTGCAAGGCCATCCAGATTGACGAAGCGGCGCTGCGTGAAGGCCTGCCCCTCAAGCGCCGCGACTGGCAAGCCTATCTTGACTGGGCGGTCGATTGTTTCCGCCTGTCCGCGTCAGGGGTGGGCGATGCAACCCAAATCCACACCCATATGTGCTATTCGGAATTTAACGACATTCTCCCGTCCATCGGCGCGATGGATACGGATGTGATTTCGATAGAGACGGCGCGTTCGCAAATGGAATTGCTCGAAGGCTTTGCCGCCTACCGTTATCCGAGCGCCATCGGCCCCGGCGTCTATGACATCCACGCGCCGCGCGTGCCGACGGTTGAAGAAATGGTGCGGTTGATGGAATTGGCGCGCCAGCATCTCGGCGCGGAGCAATTATGGGTGAACCCCGATTGCGGTCTCAAAACGCGCAAATGGGACGAGGTCAAACCGGCCATCGACGCGATGGTCGCCGCCGCGCGAACTTTGCGGGAAAGTGCCGGGGCAGCGGCGTGAGCGCACCGCTCCCGGCCGAAAGCCTCGACAAAAATGTCGTCCGGATCATCGATATGGTGTTTCCGGGCGACACCAACCATCATGGCACCTTGTTTGGCGGAGAGGCGCTCGCGCATATGGACAAGGTCGCGTTTCTCGCGGCCTCGCGTCATGGGCGCGCGACCTTTGTGACCGCCGCATCCGACCGCATCGACTTTGCCGCGCCTGCGCATAAAGGCGAGCTTATCGAAGCGAGCGGGCGGGTGGTGCGCGTCGGCAGCCGCGCGCTCGATGTCGAGGTGGCCCTGGTCGCCGAAGGCTTGCTCACCGGCGAAAGGCGGCTCTGTACGCGCGGACTATTCACGCTGGTTGCGGTCAAGGAAGAGCCGCCGCACCGGCCGTTCCCCCGTATTGCCTGCACGGCACCGGGGATAGAGGCGGCAAGCGATACGCTCCATATGGTCGATATGGTGTTCCCGCCCCAGACCAACCATTATGGCACGTTGTTCGGCGGCGATGCGCTCAAAATGATGGGCAAGGCGGCGTTTATCGCCGCCACCCGCCATGCGCGCGCGACGATGGTGATGGCCGCATCCGAGCGTGTCGATTTCCGCGCGCCGGTCGAACAAGGGGAGATGGTCGAGCTTATCGCCCGCGTCACAATGACGGGCCGTTCGTCGCTGCGCGTCGCGGTCGAATTATGGGCCGAACATTTGCTGAGCGGGGCAAGGTGCTGCGCCGCCAAGTCCGAATTTGTCATGGTCGCGGTCGATTGCAACGGCAAGCCCCGCGCCTATGGTGAGAGACAGGTTTAGCGATAGCCTAAGCCGCGATTGTGCCCCCGCGCAGGCGGGGGCCAGTTCGGGGAGAGCGACTTTCCGGCTTGGCCCAACCGGCGATGGCGGGCGTGGCTGCTCCGGCCCCGCGCCTTTAACCCGCTGCCGCAACTAGGGCTTGCCCCGCCCGTTGCAACAACAGCGACGCATCAATCCCCGCCAGCGTTTGCGGACTGACAAAAGCGCCATTGACCAGCACCGCCAGTTGCGTCGCCAGCTCCTCGGCGCGCGCGACTCCCATGCGGCGGGCAAGATCGACAAGGCGGCGCTTCATTTCCTTCTTGTGCGCGGACGCGATGATTCGCGCCGGATGACCGGCTTCGGGAAACTCCACCGCGACATTGATTTGCGGGCATCCGCGATAGTGCGGCGCGCGCACCCGTTCGCCAATCCATTGAAAATGTGCGTCGAGTTCGGCGCGCGGATCGTCCGGATGGGCGGCGCTTGCTTCATCCCATAAACGCCAGAAATCCGCGTCTTCGCGCTCCAGATAGGCGGCGATCAGATCATCTTTGGTATGGAAATGGCGATATAGGCTGGTCTTGGCGACTCCGGCCTTTTCGACGAGCAAATCGACGCCCACGGCACGGACACCGCGTTCGTAAAACAGCGCGGACGCTGTTTGCATAATTTTTTCTCGAAGATCCATTTTCGAATTAAGTTACCAAAATTTCCGGAAATAATCCCTAACCGGAATGACCGTACGCGGCCAGCATAACATAGTTGCACTTGACACGATACATGATGTTACCTATCAAAAAACAGACAGGTCTGTAGCGTAACAGGGATACAGCCTCGACCATATTGCATTGTTAAAGCCGCATGCGCGCAGCGATTATGCTCGGGATTTTTCTCCCTGAGCGGCGCTGCCCGTTTGCCTATGTGTCAACCGGGGGCTTTCGATTAAGGAAGTGGAAGTTCGGATTATGGATGACCGAGAGAGTATCGCGGTTCTGGGGGCTAATGGCCATACGGGACGCTTTGTAATCGCCGAATTGTTGCGGCGGAATATCCACCCGATAGCCGTCGTGCGTCCGCCGACCGGGGACGCGCGCGGCAACCTTCCCGACTTTGGCGCGCACGAGGTTGAAATCCGCCACGCCGCGCTGGACCATGAAGCCGCGATTGATGCGGCTTTTTATGGCGCGGGCGCGATCATCAACTGTGCGGGGCCGTTTGTCGATACGGCAGAGCCCGTCATCCAGTCGGCGCTGCGGCTCGGCTGCCATTATCTCGATGTGACCTCCGAACAGGCGAGCGTCGAGGCCTGTTTCGCGCAATTTGATGCGCCCGCGCGCAAGGCCGGTGTGGTCGTCATGCCGGGGGCCAGCTTTTTCGGCGGCTTTACCGATTTGCTCGCGACCGTCGCGGCGGGCGATTGGGACACGGTCGATGCGATTACCGCCTATATCGGACTGGATAGCTGGCATCCGACCCACGGCACGCGCCGCACCGCCGCCATCAATGTGCCGCGTCAGGTGATGTGTTGCGGGCAAAAAGTGCCGCAATTCCTGCCTCCGCACCAGCGCGACTGGCGTTTCCCCGCGCCGTTCGGGACGCAGCTTGTGACCGCTTTGCCCCTGTCCGAAATCCCGCTGATCGCGCACCATATTCCCGCGTCCGAAATCCATACCTATGTGTCGGACATTGCGCTTCAGGATATTCGCAACCCCGATACGCCGCCGCCGGTGGTCAATCCGGTGACGGGCCGTTCTTCCCAGCAATTCATGGTCGAAGTCATCGCCCAAAAACGCGGCGTCACCCGCTCGATCTGCGCGCATGGCCATGACCTTTACCACTTCACCGCGCCTTTGGTGTGCGAAGCCGCCAAGCGCCTCATCGCCGCCGATTATGACGGCCACGGCGTCCTGTCCCCCGGCGCAGCGTTCGACGCCGCCCATCTGCTCGCGACATTATCGCCCGAACATATCCGCCTGAATTTGGCGCATTGAGGAAGGTCACTCTCTCACCTTCCTCAGAGCCCCTGTTCCCCCGCACGGCCGGGGGAACAGCGCGGCGCGCAATGCCTCGGCGGCGCTAAGCCTGCTTAGAAGTCTGGTATGGCGGCCTTGGACCCCCGCCTACGCGGGAGAACGGGAAGGTTGATGGTAAAGAGGCGTTGGGGGTGCGGCGCTAAACAGAAAGGCCTTGCCTTTCGTCCCTCACAATCCCGCCATTTGCACGCCGGAGCCGCCGCCGCGTTCGGCGATTTCGCCTTCATAATTGCCGGGAGGGTCGTAGCGGCAGACCAGATATTCCCATTGTGCGTTTTTGGACAAAGCGCAGCCGACATGGCGGGTGTCTTTCCAGATGACCTGGGTATAATGGCTCACATCTTCCCATTTGCCGGTGCGCGACACTTGGGGGAAGACGCGGCCTGCCTGATAATATTGGCCTTCTTCGACCCAGCCATCGACCATTTCGGCAAGGCTATAAGCACCGCGTGTGCCCATCCACAGATTTTCGCCCTGATTTTCGGCCGCTTGCGATTCTTCATCATGGTCGAAATTATCGGTTTCGGCCATTTCGGCGGCCCATACTGTGGCATCGCGTGCAAGGCCTTCATCCCATGCGAGAACGGGAAGGCCCATGCGGATCCGTTCGGCATTATGATTGTCGAGCATCGCCTTGATGAAGCTGGTGCGGCTCACTTGCGGGCGGTCGGGAAAGGCCCCCGTGCCATGCGCGTCGGCAGGGGCAGGGGCGAGGATGCTGGCGCTCGTCAAGGCTGCCACGGGCACAAAGGCGATTGACAGCGCGCGCAGAAGGTTGAGAGGCTGGTTCATGCTTCCAGAATATGAACCGCAGATAAACAGCCTTCTAACCGACGCAGTTAATGCGCCGCTAGCCATCTATATCCATTGGCCCTTTTGCGTAAAAAAATGTCCTTACTGCGACTTTAACAGCCATGTGCGCGATAGCGTCGACCAAATGGCCTGGCGCGCGGCGTTGCTGGCCGATCTGGCCTATGAGTCGGCGCTCATGCCGGGGCGCATTGTGGGGTCGATTTTCTTCGGTGGCGGCACCCCTTCCTTAATGGATCCGGCGACCGTCGCGGCGTTGATTGAAGCGGTCGGGCAGCATTGGCGGCTCGCCGATGATCTGGAGATAACTCTGGAGGCGAACCCGTCATCGGTCGAAGCGGCGCGCTTTGCCGATCTCGCGGCGGCGGGGGTTAACCGCGTGTCCTTGGGGTTGCAGGCGCTCGATGATGAAGTGTTGGTCTTTCTGGGCCGCGCGCACGGGGTCGAGGAAGGCTTGGCCGCGCTTGATGTGGCACAGCGCCATTTTGCGCGGGTGAGTTTCGACCTTATTTATGCGCGGCCGGGGCAGAGCGTGGCGGCGTGGGAGGCGGAGCTGGCGCGCGCGCTGGCGTTCGGGACCGGCCATTTGTCGCTCTATCAACTGACCATCGAGCCGGGGACGCGCTTTGCGGCGTTGGCGGCGAAGGGTGCGTTGACCTTGCCCGATGGCGACGCGGCGGCGGATTTATTTGAAACAACGCGCGCGATGACTGCGGCGGCGGGGCTGCCTGCCTATGAAATTTCGAACCATGCGCGGCTGGGCGAGGAGAGCCGCCACAATCTCACTTACTGGCGCTATGGCGATTATGTCGGGGTCGGCCCCGGCGCGCACGGACGGCGCTTGGGGGAGGCGACCGAGCGGCACAAAAAGCCTGAAAATTATCTGTCCGCTATGGGACGTAATGGTAATGGTATTAAATTGGTATCATCTTTGTCGCCGGAGACACGCGCGGCGGAAGCCTTGCTCATGGGTATGCGCTTGAAAGAAGGGGTAAATTTATCCCGCATCGCTGCGATTACAGGCGTAAACGAAGTGCGACTCACCGACGGAGAAGCGGTGCGCAAATTGCAAAAAATCGGCTTAATTTCCGCAGAAAACAGCCATATTCGCGTGACCGAAGCGGGGATGTTATTGCTCGACGCCATCCTCCCCCAAATCGTCGCCTCCTCTCTCCTTTCCGACACCCTTGTTTCGGACGGGGGAGCGGCGTAGATTTGCCCCTCGAAAATGCAGCATTTTCTGGTACAAAACTGGCGAAAAAGCCTTGAAGTCGAACAGCGCCGCTCGGCCCATACGGTGCGCGCCTATGTGACGACTGCCGAGCGTTTCTGCGCCTTTCTCGCAGATTATGAAGGGCAGGCGGTCGATGCGGACGCGTTGCGCGCGCTGACCCCTGCGACCTTGCGCGCTTTCCTTGCCCGGCGGCGCGGGGAGGGGCTGGGCAATGCGTCGGCGGCGCGCGAATTATCGGCAATCCGCGCCTTTCTGCGCTTTGTCGGCGGCAAGGAAGCCACGGTTCCGTTGGTCAAAGGCCCGCGCGTCACCAAAGGCGTGCCGCGCCCTGTCTCTCCGGACGAGGTGGTCGCGCTCGCCGAAGATGTAGCGGAAAACCGCCGCGAGGCTTGGGAAGGCGCGCGCGATTGGGCGGTCCTCATGCTGCTTTATGGCGCAGGGCTCCGCATCGGCGAGGCGATGGGTCTCAACGGCGATGTGCTGCCCTTGGGCGAAACGCTGCGGGTCACGGGCAAGCGCGACAAAACGCGGATTGTCCCGCTTTTGCCGCAGGTGCGCGAAGCGATTGACGCCTATGTTGCACTCTCGCCTTACCCGCCGGACAAGGGCGCGCCGCTCTTTCGGGGGCGTCGTGGCGGGGCGCTATCGCCTGCCCTGGTGCGCCGTGCGGTGCAAGGCGCGCGTGGTCGGCTGGGCCTTTCGGAGCGCACCACGCCCCACGCGCTGCGCCACAGTTTTGCAACCCACCTCCTTGCAGGCGGCGCGGATTTGCGCAGTTTGCAGGAGTTGCTCGGCCATGCGAGCCTGGCCTCGACGCAAATCTATACAGCGGTTGATGCCGCCCATTTGCTCGACGTCTATCGCAACGCCCATCCGCGTGCGGAAAGTTAAAGGATCATCATGGATAAGCGCTTATGGATATAGTGTGGAAAGGCGTGCTCGGCGGCCTTGTGACGGCGCTCATTGTGTGGCTGTCCAAGCGCGGTAATGTGTTGCCGGGCATTCTCCCACTCGCGCCGACTTTCGCGATTATCGCGCTGCTTGCGGTCGGCGCGAAAGGCGATGCGGGGGGCTTCAAAACCGCCTGTCTGGCTGGCCTCAAGACTATCCCCGCTTATGTGATATTCCTTGTCGGCTGCTATTTCCTCATCGACAGACTGGACTATCGGGTTGCCATATTGGGCGGGCTCGCTTTCTGGCTGGTCGCCGCGCTCGCAATATTTCTCGCGCCCAAATTTATTTAGGCCGCGACCCGTTTTTCCACCGCATCCCAGATCATCCCGGCAATGTTGGTGCCGTCAAAATCGCTGATCGCGACAATGCCGGTCGGTGAGGTCACATTGATTTCGGTGAGCCATTGGCCGCCAATCACATCAATGCCGACAAACACCAGCCCGCGTTTTTTAAGCTCCGGCCCCATCGCCGCGCAAATTTCGCGCTCGCGTTCCGTAAGATCGGCCTTTTCGGCAGAGCCGCCAACCGCGAGATTGGAACGGATTTCGCCCACACCGGGAAGGCGATTGATTGCACCCGCGACTTCGCCATCGACGAGCACGATGCGCTTGTCGCCCTTGGATACATCCGGCAAAAACGCCTGCAACATATGTGGCTCGACCCACATCAGATTGAACATTTCCATGAGCGCGGACAGGTTGCCGCCTTGCTCTTCAACCTTGAAAATCGCCTTGCCGCCATTGCCGTGAAGCGGTTTCACAACGATGCTGCCATGTTCATGGAGAAAGCTTTTCGCCTCTTCAAAACTGCGCGTAATCATCGTCGGCGGCATAAAGCGCGCATAATCCAGCACGAATAATTTTTCCGGCGCATCGCGCACCGAAGCGGGGTCATTGACCACCAATGTTTCGGCCTTGATGCGCTCCAGCAAATGGGTCGCGGTGATATAGCTTAAGTCAAAGGGCGGGTCCTGCCGCATCCACACCACATCAACGTCACGGCCAAGGTCGATGGTTTGCGCGGGGCCGACGCGATAATGGTCGCCTTCGACCCGCTGCACCATCTCGACCGGATGGGCGAGCGCGAGTAAGCGGTTGTCGCGCCAGGTCAGCGCCTTCACATCATAATGCCACAGTTCAATGCCGCGTGCTTGGGCTTCGAGCATCAGCGCGAAGGAGGAATCGCCTTTGATATTGAGCGTTGCGAGCGGGTCCATCTGGAAGGCGACGCGAAGGGACATGGGGTGGGCTTTCTTCAAATTGTGACATTGACCAGATGGCGCGGCAAGCGGCGCGGCGCAAGCAGGATAACGTCGACGCGAATATCTTCCCTGTTGCGCGCATAGTGCGGGGCCAGCATATTGGCGGCGGCAACAACGCGGCGCAGGCGATAGCTGTCAATCGCATGGTCAAGGTCGGCGGCACTTTTGCGGCGCTTCACTTCGACAAAGGCGATGATGCCACGGCGTTTCGCGATAATATCAACCTCGCCAGCCGCGACGCGCACTCTCTGTCCGATAATGCGCCAGCCGTGGAAGCGCAGCCACCAAGCGGCCCAGCGTTCCGCACCGCGCCCTTCGCTTTCGGCCCTTTGGCGGTTGGTGGAGCGCCGGCTCACGAGGGGTTGTTTTCCCCGTTTCCTTGGTCCTTTTCCCCTAGATTGACATCCTTCAGCGCCATTGCGCGCGCATAGACATCGTGCCGGTCAAGCTTGAGCTTTTTGGCGACCTCTTTGGCCGCTTTTGCGGGCGGAAGACTGGCAAGGGCTGCGCGCAACGCATCGTCGAGGCTGTCCGCATCGGGCGGCGCATCCTCCTCTTGTGGAGGCCCGACCATTAGCACAATCTCGCCCTTTGGCTCTTGCACGGCATAGCGTTCGGCAAGATCTGCAAGCGTGCCCGTCACACATTCTTCAAATTTTTTGCTGATCTCGCGCGCAACCGCGGCTTCGCGCGTTCCGAGCAATTTTGCGAGCAGCGCCAAGGTGGCCCCCAATCGCGGCCCGCTTTCATAATAAACGAGGCTCGCGCGCACCGCGCCCAGTTCGGCAATCGTGTCGGCCTTGGCTTTTTCCTTAGGCGGAAGAAAGCCTGCAAACAGGAAACGGTCGGTCGGCAGCCCCGCCATGCTAAGCGCTGTCGTCGCCGCGCAAGGGCCGGGGAGAGCGGTCACATAGCGCCCCGCTGCCCGCGCATCACGCACCAGCTTATAGCCGGGATCGGAGATAAGCGGCGTCCCCGCATCCGACACCAATACCACAATTTCATCCGCCATGCGCGCGATCAGCCGTTCGCGGTCGGATTCCTTACTATGGTCATGATAAGGCACCATCGGCTTTTTAAGGCCGAGATGGTGGAGCAATTTTGCGGTGACGCGGCTATCCTCCACCGCAATCACATCGGCAGCGGCGAGCAACTCGGCTGACCGCTTTGTTATGTCACCAAGGTTGCCGATTGGCGTCGGCACGATATACAGGCCGGGTAGAGGAGGCGATTCCATGACAGCGGTAATGGCAGACCAAGGCCTTGGTGGACAGGCTAATATTTCCGGGGGTATTTCAGGCGGCCAAGCGGCAAGCGCGGCGCGGCAATGGATGCGGCGCGGCTTTGTCGTCGCCATGGCGATGCTGGTGGCCGCGTGCCAGACGGTTGTTCCCAAAGGACCACCGACCACGCCCACCTCGCCGGAAGGGCCGGTAACGCCGGGCTTGCCGACCGATACGCAGCGGCATCGCATCGCGCTCCTTGTGCCGCAAACCGGTCCCCATGCCGATGTCGGCGAAGTGCTGGCCAATGCCACGATGATGGCGATATTGGACAGCAATACCGACAAGTTGCGCATCACGACTTATGATACTGGCGCAGGTGCCGCCGCCGCCGCGCGGCGCGCTGTTGCCGACGGGAACAAGCTTATCCTTGGGCCGTTGCTTGCCGAAGATGTGTCGGCGGTCGGCCCGATTGCGCGCGCGGCTGGCGTGCCGATCATCAGCTTTTCCAATGATACGGCGGTGGCAGGAAACGGCGTTTACCTGCTCGGCTATGTGCCCAACCAGTCGGTCACGCGCGTGGTCCAGTTTGCCCGCTCCAAGGGGCTGAACCGTTTTTCGGCTATTGCGCCGCAAGGGGCCTATGGCGACCGCGCGCTCGCCGCGTTGCGCACGGCGGTGGCAGCCAATGGCGGCACGATGGTTGCAACCGAAAGCTATGACCGTTCGGCCGCGAGCATCACCGGCGCGATCCGCCGGTTGAGCCGCACGGGCAGCTATGATGCGTTGCTGATTGCCGATGGTGCCAAGGTTGCGGTGCAGGCCGCGCCGCTGGTGCGTAGCCAATCGTCCAAAACCGCCAAGATTTTGGGCACCGAATTATGGAATACCGAATCGCAACTTGCCGGCACGCCTGCGCTACGCGGGGCGTGGTTTGCGAGCGTTCCGGACCAATATTATTCGACCCTTGCGACCAAATATCGCCAGCGTTACGGCAAAAACCCCTATCGCATCGCAAGCCTTGGCTATGATGCGGTGCTGCTCACCATCAAAATGTCGCGCAACTGGAAGCCCGGCACGCGATTTCCGGTGAATAATCTCAATGCAGCGGACGGCTTTGGCGGGATTGACGGGATTTTCCGTTTCGACCGGCGCGGTATTGCCGACCGCGCGTTGGAAGTGACCGAAATCCGCGCAGGCGGCTTCACCACGGTTTCACCCGCCCCGACACAATGGTGAGTAGCGGCGGCAAAAAGCCATAGAGCAAAAAAGACCCCCTCCTGATTTATGCAGGAGGGGGTATTTTTTGTATGATATATCGGCCCGCTCCGACGGACAGATTTAGCTGATTTTCTGGCCGGTCTTGGCCCAATCGGCGAGGAAGCCTTCAATGCCTTTGTCGGTAAGGACGTGCTTGACCAATGCTTTGATAACGCTCGGCGGGGCGGTCATGATGTCCGCGCCGATCATTGCAGCTTCATAGACGTGCATGACATGGCGGACCGAGGCGACAAGGATTTGCGTGTCGAACAGATAATTGTCGTAAATCTGGCGGATGTCGCGGATGAGTTGCATCCCGTCGAGGCCGTTATCGTCATGGCGGCCAACGAAAGGCGACACAAAGGTTGCGCCCGCTTTGGCGGCGAGCAAGGCTTGGTTGGCCGAAAAGCATAAGGTCACATTGACCATCGTGCCATCGTCGGTGAGCGCCTTACAGGTTTTGAGGCCATCCAGAGTGAGCGGAACCTTGATCGCGACATTGTCGGCAATTTTGCGCAGGATTTCGGCTTCGCGCATCATGCCTTCATGGTCGAGCGCGACCACTTCGGCGCTCACCGGACCATCGACGATGGCACAAATTTCCTTGGTCACTTCCATGAAATCGCGGCCCGATTTGGCGATCAGCGACGGGTTGGTGGTTACACCATCAAGAAGACCGGTGGACGCCAGTTCCTTAATGTCCGCAATTTCGGCGGTATCGGCAAAAAATTTCATGGGTCAGCTCTTTCGCAAAAACGAGGGGATGATTCGGGCGCCCTATAGCAAGGAACGGGCAGCTTTGGGGAGGGTTCCTCCACCAAGCGCCGCTCGTCTTATAGCAGAGTCTCGTCCTAAATTGTGCTCAAGATGCTGAACAATAATGTATCATTGGCCGACCCCGGATTGGCGCGGATGGCGGCTTCTTCGGCTCCAATAGCGCGATAAATGGCGCGGCTTCCCTTGCGGCTCACATCGCTTGCAAGCCCTTGAAAGTCGATACCGGTGGCAAGGCGCAAGGCTTCGGTGACGATCTTATCGTCAAACATGCGCAAGCCTTCGCCAACGCCCGGCAGCATCGCGTTAAACAGCGCATCGCCCATCGCATTTTCGAGCAGGCTGGTCGCCGCAGTTGGCCCGCCCTGAATAACGCCCAGCGCATCGGCAATCGTAAGCCCGCGAATGGCATCGGTCACAACCGGCGCGGCGCGTTTGGCTCCGACTTCGGCGGCGCGATTGACTTGTTTGCGCAGCCTGTCCTTGATGACCGCGCCGGTCAAGGCCGCGATAATCGCATTGCTCGCGCCCGCACCGCCAAGTTGCGGCGGCAGGTCGATTTGCGCGACCTGATTGTCATAAAAACCATTGGCCTGCATCAGCCTTGCAAAAGCGCGCTGCGAGGAAATGGTGAGGAGGCGACGCACCGCATCATCAATCCCGAAACTCCCCAAGCTGGTCGCACAGCCGGGAAGCATGAGCAACGCTACCAAGGTGGTGCCGCCAATCATATTACGGCGCGAGATTATTTGCTGTTTCACAAGCTTACCCCTCTTCATCATGCGGTTTTGTTTGTGTTTTAGACACAAGTTTTTCAAGACGCAAAATTTGTTAGCGTTCCTTATATGTTCTTGCTAGGGGAAGGGCATGGCAAAAGCGAAACGCAAATATGTGTGTCAGGCGTGCGGGTCGGTCGCGTGGCGCTGGCAAGGGCAATGTGCGGATTGCGGCGAATGGAATACATTGGTCGAAGAAGCCGGCGAAACCGTGTTTTCGGCCAAGCATAATCTGCAAGGCGGGGGTCGTGCGATTATGTTCGAAGGGCTCGACAGCGAAACCGCGCTGCCCGCCCGCGAAAGCACCGGCATTGCCGAATTTGACCGCGCTTTAGGCGGCGGTCTGGTGGCAGGCTCTGCGACGCTTATCGGCGGCGATCCGGGTATCGGCAAATCGACATTGCTGTTGCAGGCCGCAGCCCGCATGGCATCGCGCGGGCTGTCGGTGGCATATATTTCGGGCGAGGAAGCGGCGGGGCAGGTGCGTTTGCGCGCGCAGCGATTGGGGCTTGGCACGGCGCCGGTGCAACTGGCGAGCGCGACCAGCGTGCGCGACATTTTGACGACATTGGGGACAGCCAAGCCACCCTCATTGCTCATCATCGATTCGATCCAGACGATGCACTCCGACCTTATCGAAGGCGCGCCGGGGACGGTGAGTCAGGTGCGCGCGTCAGCACAGGAACTGATCCGCTTTGCCAAGGAGCAGGGGACGGCGGTGGTGCTGGTCGGCCATGTGACCAAGGATGGTAGCATTGCGGGACCGCGCGTGCTCGAACATATGGTCGATACGGTGCTGGCCTTTGAAGGCGAACGCAGCCACCAATATCGTATCCTGCGCGCCATCAAGAACCGCTTTGGCGGGACTGATGAAATCGGGGTGTTCTCGATGGCCGAACAGGGCTTGGACGAGGTCTCCAATCCTTCCTCCTTGTTCCTCTCCGACCGCAGCGAGAGCGTCACTGGCGCGACCGTATTCCCCGCATTGGAAGGCACCCGCCCCGTGCTGGTCGAAGTGCAGGCCTTGACCGTGCGGCTGGCGAGCGGGGCAACCCCGCGCCGCGCGGTAGTTGGCTGGGATTCAGGGCGGCTTGCGATGATTTTGGCGGTGCTGGAATCGCGCTGCGGCCTCAGTTTTTCATCCTGCGAAGTCTATCTCAATATTGCGGGCGGCTATCGCCTGTCCGATCCCGCCGCCGATCTGGCGGTTGCGGCCGCGCTCATTTCCGCGCTCAGTGAACGGCCCGTTCCTTCCGATGCGATTTTGTTCGGTGAGGTTGCGCTATCGGGCGAAATCCGCCCCGTGGCGCACAGCGCCCTGCGTTTGCGCGAGGCGGCGAAGCTTGGCTTTTCGCGTGCGCTTGTCCCCAAAGGGACCAAGGCGGACGGTGAAAAAATCGGGTGCAAAAACTATCAAACGCTCGCCGAATTCGTTGACCATATGCTTGGCCGTGACTAGGTATCAGCCCGACAGGGGGAGGTGCGGGGCGCTGTTCGCAGCGAATATCGGGCCTCAAAATATGGATTATCAAGGCATTTTTGAATGAGCGGATTGACCGGTTTCGACATGATCGTGCTTGCGCTGATTTTCGGCGGGGCGGTGCTTGGCTATTTCCGTGGCTTTGCGCAAGAAGCCCTGTCGCTGATGGCGCTCGCGGCTGCCGTCATCGCGCTGCGTCTGTTCCACACGCCCGTCACCGAATGGCTTATTCCCAAAATCGGCACCGAAAGCGGGGCGATGGTGCTGGCCTTTTTCATCGTGTTCGGCGGCGTATTGGGGCTGGGCAAACTGATTGCGCGCAAGATCGGCAAATCGAGCCGCGAAAGCTTTGTCGGCCCGTTCGACCGTGTGTTGGGCGTCGGCTTCGGGATGCTCAAAGGCCTGATCATTTCGACCATCGGCTTGCTGCTCTTCTTCATGGTCTATGATTTCATCTATGGCACCACCGCCGAGCGGCCTCAATGGTTACAGGAAAGCCGCACCTATCCGCTGCTGCGCGCCACCGGCGTTGAAATTGCCGACCTGGTGAAAGCACAGCAGCAAGGCGCGCCTGCCAGCGGTCCAGCAACCCCTGCAAAATAATAAGGCCGTTCCCCATAATATTCGCACCCCTCATAAATGATATGCGCGAGGGGCTTGCGGGAAGCGGAGTCTCGCTCCTATGGCAAGCGCATGGCGACGCCCCTTTACACGACGGAAATTTTGCGGCTCGCATCCGAAACGATCCACTGGCCGAGCTTGGATAACCCGCGCTTTTCGGTGGAGCGGCGTGCGGCTCTATGCGGCAGTTCGCTGCTCCTCGATCTTGAAACCGACAGCGACGGACGGATTGCGGCCATCGGGATGCGCCCGCAAAGCTGCGCGATGGGGCAGGCGTCCGCCACGATTTTCGCGCGCCATGCGAAGGGCAAGGATGCTGCCGCCATCCGTGCGGCGCACGAGGCGCTGCAAAATTGGTTGGGCGGCAAAAGCGATGCGCCCGACTGGCCGGACATAGAAATGCTAAGCGCGGCGCGGGACTATCCGGCGCGGCATGGCGCGATTTTATTGCCTTATGTCGCCGCGCGCGCGGCGCTTGAAGGGGAAAGATGATGGCCGCTGGCACCGTCGATACGACCGCACTTTTGTTGCAGGAAGGCGTCATCATGCTCGGCGCGGCCTTGGGTGCGGTGCTGATATTCCGGCGCTTCGGGCTAGGCTCGGTATTGGGCTATCTGATCGCGGGCGCGCTGATCGGGCCGCAAGTGCTGGGGCTTGTCGGCGGCGGAGAAACCAAGCTTGCGACCGCAGAGCTTGGCATTGTCCTCCTCCTCTTCCTCGTCGGGCTCGAACTTAATCTCGACCGTTTGTGGCGGTTGAAGCGCGAAATTTTCGGATTGGGCCTGACCCAAGTGGTGGTTGCAGGGCTTGCGCTCACCGCGCTTGTTTATTTGTCCTCCAGCTTCTCCCCCGCTGCGGCGCTTGCCTTGGGCCTGCCGCTCGCGCTCTCTTCGACCGCACAGGTTTTGCCGGGGCTTAAATCATCGGGGCGCATCAACTCGCCCTTTGGCGAGCGCGCCTTTTCGATCCTGTTGATGCAGGATCTCGCGATCGTCCCGCTCATTACGATCATCGCGGCCTTGTCGCGCGCGCCCGCTGACCCCAATGCCCCTCCCGGCTATATGGTCGCCATCTATACGGTCGGCGCGATCGTCGCGCTGGTGCTGGCGGGACGGTTCATATTGAGGCCGCTGCTGCGCATTGTCGGCCGCTTGGGTGAGCAGGAATTATTCATTGTCGTTGCGCTGTTCACCGTGATGGCCGCCGCCGCCCTCATGCACGCGCTGCACCTGTCCACCGCTTTGGGGGCCTTTATCGCAGGCGTGATGCTCGCCGATTCGCCCTATCGCCACGAGATAGAAGCCGATGTCGAACCGTTCCGCCAGATATTGCTCGGCATGTTCTTTGTCGCGGTCGGCATGGTGTTGGACCTCCATGCGGTGCTCGCCAACCCGCTTTATGTGGTCGGCATGGCGTTCGGGCTGGTCATCGTCAAAATCGCGGTCCTGTTCGGGGTCGCGCGGATATTCGGCATGGAAAGCAAGGGCGCACTCGCGCTCGCCTTGCTCTTGTCGCAAGCGGGCGAATTCGGCTTTGTCCTGTTCAAACAGGCGCAGGAAGCCTTGCTCATCGACCCCAGCGCGGCGAGCCTTTATGGCGCGATTGTCACGCTGTCGATGGCGACCACGCCGTTCCTGATGATGTTCGCCCGCCGCTTTGAAATGGAAGCGCGCGAGGATGGCGAAAATTTTGAAGGACCGGAACAGGCCGAGCGCAACAAGGTGCTGGTCATCGGCTATGGCCGTTTCGGGCAGATGGTTGCGCAAATGCTCAATGCCGCAGGGGCCAAGGTCACGCTCATCGACAAAAAGCCGCGCCAGATCGAATTGTCGCAGAAATTCGACAGCAAAGTCTATTTTGGCGACGGATTGCGGCTTGACCTGTTACGGCGCGCAGGGGCGGACGAGGCCGAACTCATCCTGTTTTGCACCGACGATGCGGGCATGACCGCCAAGGATGTCGAGCCTATCGTCCACGCCTTCCCGCACGCCAAAATCTATGCGCGCATTTATGACCGGCGGCAGGCCGTCGATATGGAAGGATCGGGGCTGACCGGCACGATCCGCGAAGTTTATGAAAGCGCGATTGCGATGGGCATTTTGGCGCTGCAATCGCTCGATACCCCGACCGATGAAATTCACGACATTGAACGGGCGGTGCGCTTGATGGATGCCGAGCGGCTGGACCTCCAGATAGCCGAGGGCGATTTGTCGGCAGGCTTGCATCTGCGTTTCCAACCGGGCGATGCGGGGCCGAGTTTCCAGGAAGTGCTGCAACGCGCACACGCCAAAAATGAAGCGCAATCAAGCGTGGGAGAATGTGGATGAGCGCGCGGGGACATAGTCTGTTTGTAGCCGCTGCTTTATCGGCGGCGCTTGCGGTCGCGGCAGGCGCGTTCGGCGCGCATGGCGCGGCCTCCCCCCAAGCCGCCGAGTGGCTGCGCACCGGCGCCCAATATCAGATGATCCATGCCGTCGCAGTGTTCGCGCTCGCGCTTGGCGGACGCTTCACCCGGCAAGGCTGGCTGATGCTGGCAGGCGCGGCGATTTTCGCGCTGACCCTCTACGCGATGGCGCTGGGCGGTCCGCGATGGTTGGGCGCTGTCACGCCGGTTGGCGGGATGTTTCTGATAGCCGCCTGGTTGTGGATTGCTTTTAGCGCGGCCTCAATGCCACGTCAGTCACTATAGTTCAGTCGATATGCCCGTCCGCTTTGCGCAGGTCATTATGGATGGCGGTGGCGGCAATCGCGCCGTGGCCCATCGCGACGCTGATCTGGTCGAGACATTCGACCGCATCGCCCGCAGCATAGACGCCTTTGACCGAGCTGCGCTGTTCAGTGTCGGTTTTGAAACAGGTCTCGTCGCATAAATCGACGCCAAGCATTTTGCCGAGTTCGTTGCGGGTTTCTGAACCCAGAGCGGGGTAGATGCTGTCAAAGTCGAGCGTGCGGGCGTCCTCCAAGGTGAGCCTCGCAATGTCGCCGTCAAAATCGAACGTGCGGATAGGGGTTGCTTCCCACGCAATGCCCGCTTCTTCCAAAGTGGCGCGGTCGCGCGCGTCGAGATCGCAGCTATAAAGGGCAAGCAGGGTGATGGCATCGCTATATTGGCGCAGGAACAAGGCTTCGGCCACGCCATGATCGGTGGAGCCAATCACCCCGATACGCTTGTCCTTCACCTCATAACCGTCGCAAATCGGGCAATAGCGTAAAAGCCCTTGTTCCAGCGCGCGGGCATGGACGGCCTCGTCGAGATCGGGGCGCAGATTGATGACGCCGGTTGCGAGTAGCAAGGTGCGGGCGGTGAGCGGGGCGGTGCCGGTAATGCTATCATCCTCCGCGCCATCGACGGTGACGGTGAAAAAATCGCCTTGCTTGCGCGCTGCGCTCACCCAGCCATGCTGTAATGTCGCGCCATATTTTTCGGCCTGCGCGCGCATATTGGCGAGCAAATCCCGTCCCTTTATCCCGTCGGGATAGCCCGGATGATTGTGCGAACGCGGGATCATTTCCATCCGCCCGCCGCCGCCATCTATCACCAGCACGCGGCGCCGGAAGCGCGCCAGATAGATGGCCGCGCTCAAACCGGCAGGGCCGCCGCCGATGATGATGCAGTCATACGGCGCCTGGGGCGCGTTCAATCAAGACCTCCGGCCTTGAGTTTGATTTTCTTTTTGACCACGGCGGCCGCTTTTTCTTCGCGTTTGCGGCGGTTGAACACGCTTTTCATATAGCGTAGGTCGGCAGGCGTCAGATGTTTTTCCGCCGCGACAAATTGCTCCTGCTCCTCCTCCTTTATGTGGTGGAGATATTCTTCATGCAGCACCGCAAAGCGTTTGAGCCAGCCGCTCTTGCCCATATCGCGCGCGGCAAGGTCGGCGAACATATCGTCGAGCGCCTTATGTTCGGCGACCGCATGGCGGCCATCGGGCGTGGTCGCGGGGTTGCGTAGGACGCTCGACCATAAGGCCTGTTCTTCGGCGGCGGCATGGGCCGCGACATCCTTCGCCAATTCCTTGAACAATTTCTGGCGGTCCTTGGATTTGCCTTCGGTTTCGGCGATCATTGCGAACAAGGCGCGATGCTTGTCATGATCTTCGACCAGCCGCCCGAACAGGTCCGGATTGCCGCGAAATTTGGTGCGCGGCGTGCTGCCGATGCGCGCGGCAAGGTCGGGCGCGAGCGCCTTTGCTTTGGCGATGCTCTTGGCTTTAGCCTGTTTGGGTGCGGTCTTGCCCGCATTTTTGGTCGCAATGCTTTTCGTCGCCGTTTTTCCGGTCGCCATTCATCCCTCCATCTAAGCTTTTCTTTTCAAAGCATGAGCCCGCTTTTGGTTGCATAGGGGGGTGGACGGGAGGGGAAGGCAAGCGGGGCAAACGGAAAGATGTGTAAGAAAAGGGTTCACGCGGAGGCGCGGAGACGCGGAGCGGTAGAGGCAGAAATTCCGGCGCGAACGCGCCCCTCTTTTTCTCATAAGATTAAGGGACGGCGATAGGGTTCCCCACCAAACCAAAACCTCTGCGCCCTTTGCGTCTCTGCGTGAACCCTTTCCCCTTTACCCCCTCCGCGTCTCCGCGCCTCCGCGAGAACCCAACTAACACAGACGCAAAACCAACCCCCTGAACCGGTCGTCGCTTCCCCGCGCGAAAAGGCCGGTTATGCTTTCGCCCTTGGCAGGCGAGGCTGGCTGGGCTACCCGCCGCGCCCATGAGTGCATCCAAATCCACCGATCCGACCATGTTGAGCCGCCTTTATGGCCGCGTCAAAGGCCATAAGCTGCGCCCGGGGCAGCAGGAGTTGGTTGACCAATTGCTCCCCGCCATTGCGGTCCCCGCGGAAGGGCCGGTGACGGCGGAAGGCCTGTTCGGTTATGACCGGCCCTTGCATTTCGAAATCGGGTTCGGCGGCGGCGAGCATATGGCCTATCGCGCCGATATGTTGCCCGACCACGGCTTTATCGGGGCCGAGCCGTTCCTCAATGGCGTGGTGTCCGCGCTCGGCCATGTGCGCGACCGGCACTTGCCCAATATCCGCCTGCATATGGGCGATGCGCTTGATGTGCTGGGGCGTATTCCCGACGGGGCGCTTTCCTTTGTCTATCTGCTCCACCCCGACCCTTGGCCCAAAGCACGCCACGCCAAGCGTCGCATGATGAATGATGGCCCGGTCGATATGATCGCGGCCAAACTTAAACCCGGCGGCGAATTCCGTTTCGGCACCGACCATCCGGTCTATGTGCGTCACGCGATGATGGTCATGGCCCGCCACGAGCATCAGTTTGAATGGCTGGCGCAAAGCCCCAAGGATTTCCTCAGCCGCCCCGGCGGCTGGCCCGAAACCCGCTATGAAGCCAAAGCCCGCGACGTCGGCCATGATGTCTGGTATTTCCGCTATCGTAAGCGGTAGCGCACCGGTTTCGTGCCGCGCCGCGCTCCACCAAAATCTTGACAATCGCACCTTGTGACGTATATATATGCGTCAGGAGATGCTTATGCCCTACGCGCTATCTTTGCAATCCAAGCCCGTTGCACCGCACGGGCTCCAGAATTTCGCCGATGAGGAGGACCGCAAGCGGCTCACCCCGGCGGCGGTCAAGGCCTTGCTCCGTCTGGTCGAGGCGTGGGATGGCAGCAATGCGCAAGGCGCGGCGCTGCTCGGCGTGTCGGACAGCACTTGGGACCGGATGAAGGCGGGTAAATGGGACGGCGTGTTGAGCCAGGACCAACTGACCCGCGCGTCCGCGCTCATCGGCATTTTCAAAGGCCTGCACCTGCTTTTTGCCGACAGCATGGCGGACCGCTGGCCCCGGCTTGCCAATCGCGGACCGATTTTTGACCGGCGCAGCCCGATCGAGGCGATGATCGAAGGGGGCATCCCACGTATGCTTGAAACCCGCCAATATATTGACGCATTGCGTGGCGGATTCTGACGAAGGCGCGATTGACGGCGTTCCGCTGATACGGGATGCTTTCCCGCGCACGGTGCGGTTGGTTTCGAGCGCGCGACTGCGTGAAGCGGTGTTGACCCCGCTTGCCGATGGCGAAGAGGCGCTTGCGCTTCTGGCCGAAATCGAAGGGGCGACGAGCAGCCGCCTGATCGCACAGGAGCGGGGGTTAAGCGGGCTGAATTCCGACGAGCTTGTCCACGGCGTCCCGCACGCCAAATTCATCAATGCCAGCTTCGCTTATGCCAAGCCGCGCCAGCCGATGCGTTTCAATCCGGCAAATCGCGGGGCGTGGTATGCGGCGCTCCATGTCGATACCTGTATCGCCGAGGTGGGTTTCCACCTGACGCGGGCGTTGGCAGATGCCGGTGATTTCAACGCTGTCGTCGATTATTGCGAGATGTGGGCGAGCATGGCGGGCCTGTTTGCCGACTTGCGACAACGACCCGGCCATAAGAGCCTCGATCCCGATATGGCTGTCGGTTATCCGGCGGGCAATGCTTTTGCGGCGGCCGTCCGCGCGGGCGGCCATAATGGCATCCTCTACCCGTCGGTGCGCGCGCAAGGCGGCACCTGTTTCGTGGCGCTATGGCCCAATGTGGTCCAATCGGTCGCGCAAGGTGCAATGATGCGCCTCACCTGGTCGGGCACAGCGGGCTATGATGTGGTGCGGCTGTAGTAATTGTTAAGATTTAAAATTTAATCTTGGCCCCATGTCCAGTGAATCGCGTACCCGCCTTGCCGTTCTTATCGACGCCGATAATGCGTCAGCGCGGATATGTGCGCGCCTGTTCGAAGAAATTGCCAAGATTGGCGAGGCCAGCGTCCGGCGCATTTATGGCGACTTTTCGAAACCGCAACTCAAGCCTTGGGTCGATATTCTGGCCCGGCACGCTATCCGGCCGCACCAGAATTTCGCTTATACGACCGGTAAAAATGCGTCCGACATTGCGCTGGTGATTGACGCGATGGACCTGTTGCATAGCGGGCGTTTCGACGCTTTTTGCCTTGTATCGTCGGACAGCGATTTCACCGGCCTTGCCGCACGCATCCGCGAACAGGGCGTGGATGTCTATGGCTTTGGCGAGCAGAAAACGCCGCAAAGCTTCCGTCAGGCCTGCCACCGCTTCATCTACACCGAAAATCTGATGTCGCCCGATGCCCCGGTCGCGGCCAATGAAATAAAGGCTGCCCCGGAAGCCAAGAAGGAAGCGCCCAGCAAGGCGGTTCCGCTCATCCGCAAAGCGATTGCGCAACTGGACAATGATGATGGCTGGGTGATGCTGGGCTTGGTAGGCAGCCGCCTTGCACAACTCACCACCGATTTTGACCCGCGCACTTATGGTCATACCAAACTCAGCGATTTGGTGGTGAAGAGCGGCGGGTTTGACTCGCGCCGTGCGGCATCCGGCCACTACCAGATCCGCGCGAGATAGGCCGGATTGTCTGCACCGACCTGTTAGGGGGGCGCCTATCCGCCCGCCATTTCGTCGGCCAGCACTTTTTGGACCACCGGATCGGCGGCGAGGCGGTCCATCAGGGCTTTGACATTGGGATAATCTTTGAGCCCTCCCGGCACTTTGGCGACCGCCCAGCGCAGCATCGGAAACGCATAAGCGTCGATGACCGACAGTCCGCCATCCAAAATCCATTCGCGGCCCGCCATATGCGCGTCGAGGAAGGCCAATTGCTTGCGCACCAAGGCAACACCCGCCTCGGCCGCCGCCGCCAGCGCGGCATCGCTGCTATCGACCGTATAGCGGGCGGGCGAAAAGATCGGCCAGAAAGCCGCGTGCATATCGGAGGTAAAGAAGGACGACCAGCGATGCAGTTCGGCTTGCGCGCGCAAATCGGGTGCGCCGCCTAACCCGGCTTCCGGATATTTGGCGGCCAGATATTCAAGGATTGCGCCGGCCTGCGTCAAGGTCCAGCCATCCTCTTCGCGCAACGCCGGCACCGCGCCGGTCGGGTTGATTTCCTTATAGGCATCCGACCCCAATTCGACGCGCACCGCCTCATAAGGCGCGCCAATCCATTCCAGCACAATATGCGGCGCGAGCGAGCAGGCACCGGGCGAATAGAAAAGCGTGGTCATGAAGGAATCTCCGCAAAAATAGGGGCCATCGGGAAAGCGCAGGCGGCACATATGATGCCCCTGCCACACAGCCTTTCTATGTTTGAACAAGCCATCGGTTCCCGCCTATCCACGGTAACGGCCCCGCAACGGCGGCTGACCGCGAGGGTAAGGCGGATAAGCGGATGGATATGGATGGTTGGGCGGGGGCAGTCTCGTGGCGCTCTATGCGGCTTATATGCCCGCATCTTCAGGTGGGGAGCCTTTGTTTGTGCGGTCTGAGTTTATGCGATCTGTGTTTATGCGATCTGTTGATGCGCAGATAGACCTACCCACACACCGCCATTTAAATCTACCCACCCACCGTCATTGCGAGGAGGCGAAGCCGACGCGGCAATCCAGCGTTGCGTAGCGCGACTATGGATTGCTTCGTCACTCCGTTCCTCGCAATGACGATGAGATAAATAACACCAAGCCTACCTCAAGCCTACCCAAAACCGCAGTCCTGAGCTTGTCGAAGGACGCCCATCCGCCAGATCCGTCCTTCGACAATCGTAGGGCTACGGTTCAATTTTGGGGCTAAATTTACCCATCAAGGCTGGGTAATCGACGGCGGGTCGGAGCCGTCCATCGAATCATCCAACTCCCGATCCAGTTCGCGCGATTCCGCTTTTTTGGTGAGCGCATCCTTTTGCTTGGCCTTCTCGTCCGCACGCGCCGCTTCCGCGTCCAACCGGGCTTTATCCTTCTTGCCCTCTTCCTCGGCATGGCCCGCATTGGCCTGCACCGCTTCATTCTTTTCCTGATTGGTCCGATTCTGGTCGGTCATCGTCTGTCTCCTTCACCCAGCCAACGGGCGGCAAGGCAGAAGGGTTCCACAAACCCACAGTAATACGTCTCTTTTTGCAAAGGTTAAGGGGGTATGTAACCTTTCACCCAGACTTATAGTTACAGGGGTATGTAACTTTAAGATGTTCCTTCACTGCGACCACGTGCATGACACACATGACATAAACGCCCTCCCAACCCTCCCGAAGTCACAAACCCACTCACCAGCAAACCCGGCATGGCTTTAAGGGGAGGGTGTAGGAAAGGGGAAAATGGGGGGAGAGACTTAATCCCAAATATTGTCGAGATATTGCGCTCCATGGAGCAGGCGAACGATTTCGACGTCGCTTTTGCGCAAGCGATAGAGGATCAGATAATTTCCGACCGTAAGACTGCGCGCGTCCGCCGCGATTTCGGGGCGGGCCGATTTCGGGAAAGTCGCGTAAGCCTTCTGCGGCGTCCCATAACCGTTCGAGAAGCGCGCTTGCGGCAGGCTCATGGTCGGCAGCAATGAAGCGGTAGATGGCGCCAAGGTCGGCCTCTGCGGACGGAAGCCAGATAAGGCGCGGCATTATGCGCCGCGCGCCTTGGCCTTGATCGCCTCCAAATCGGCGCGGATCAGTTCCCACACTTCACCACTCGCAAGGCCGTCTTTCCACGCTGTTCGCAATTCGGCGACAAAGGCCGACCGCTCCTGCCGCTCGCGTCGCCACAACCGCAACGCATCGCGCATCACCTCGCTAGTCGTCGCAAACTCCCCGCTCTGCACCGCCGCCTGAACATCGGCCGCAAGGTCATCGGTAAGGGCAATGCTGATCTTTTGGACTTTGGCCATGGGGTGGGATGATAGTGGATGGTAGGAATAATTGCTACTAAAATGAAATTGACATAAGAACAAAGAGGGAACATTGTGTTTTTATGCTATGTGATGATTCATCTCGTCGACTTCGCGTTGACGGTAATGGTGGGAAAGATTAGTGCCCACGGCACATAATGTGGGTGTATTTTTGGGGGATAGATTGACGTCCGGACATGATCCTAGGGCGATAGCAAATGTAATGATCACATTTGCAAACCGACGCGAAATGCCAATTTGGAACGTTTCTGTTCAGAAATTGATGTATTTCGCGCACGCAAGCTTTTTGATTAGGCAGAGTAGGCCGTTAATCCGAGGGGCTTTTGAGGCTTGGGAATATGGTCCGGTTTGCAGGCCAGTATACAACGAGTTAAAATCTTATGGGCGCGAGCCTATCACGACCCTTATCCAACGTGTAGACCCCTTTACTGGTGAAATAACGATGCCCGCATTAGATGGCGATATAGAGGCTGACGATCATATTGCTGGCATAATGCGGACGATGGGACATTTACATCCCAATCAGCTCATCTCACTGAGTCATGTTCGCGACGGGGCGTGGTACGAAGTATGGAACAAAGCAAAAACAGGTGCTACAGTCGGTAATCGAATCAGCGACAAATTGACTGTCGAGCGATTCCATAAATTGAAGCTTGTTTTGACAGATGCGCCTGCCCAAGGGGGAATGGATGAAGCTACGCCGTTTGCCGGAAATTGACTTAGCAAAAGTTGCACATTTACCGGCTGAGGAGAAACGCATTCGATTGCGACGGTTCGGTGTCGGTGGCGGAGGGTGGTCTTATGATCCAGCACGTAGCCAAAGCTTTACTGTTGTTAACCCGCGCGATCCCTTGGGGCTTAGTGCGAACGCGCCTAAGATAGAGAATATTCTCAAAATCGTGAGGCAGGCTTGTCGATGTGACAATCAAGAGATTGCTTGTTTGGATGTGATCAAGCTGTTTCACAGTTGGTGTTCAGAAAATGTGACGGATGCGATCGAGCGACAGCTTCCAGCAATGTCCATCGGCTCTTGGGGAAGTGTCAGATATTGGGAAAATTTTATTCTTGTTGTTAATGGCAAGCCAACCCAAGTATTTACTGACCATCGACGGGGAACATCCGGTTTAGATTTTCTTGCTCGAAAATTTGTTTTTTCTATGATGCATGAGCATACGCGTTCCGTAGATCCGGACATGCTGGATGCGGAAAGGCTGATCCTGAAATTTCCGCAACACGGGAAAAAAGATCGCCAAATTGCCGAATATTTTGCTTCTGAAGTTGGCTTGTATTCTTTTGAAGAACTGTCAGCAATGATAGATGAAACTTATAAAATTTGGATTGAGGTCGAAGAAGAACGGCAAGCTGCTCCTCCCAAACGCCGTGCGGCAGGTGGCAGTCTTTTGTAGCCATCGGAGTAGATGGCTCGGACAGGTCGGGCAATTGGGAGGCTCACCCACCCCCCGACCATCGTCGCCCTTTGACTCTTTCGCCCAACGCGCTAAGGGGCAGGGCATCTATTTTCCACCTGAGTGCTTTGCGCTGGTTTGATGGTCCCTTGGCCCTGTTAGCGGGGCGGCTGCCTTAGAATATAGGGCGGATTTTGTGAGGGGGTGCGTCATTCCCCAAACCGGTCGCTATGCACCTTTTAAGAACGAGGGACGCATCTCATGACTGCTGTTGGACAGGACGCTTTGGGCGCGCGCGCTACGCTGGACGTAGGCGGCAAGCACTATGCTTATTATTCGCTCAAAAAGGCTGCCGAAAAATTTGGCGATGTGTCGCGCCTGCCTTTTTCGATGAAGGTGCTGCTCGAAAATCTGCTGCGTTTTGAAGATGGTGGCTTCACCGTCGGCGACGAGCATATCAAGGCGCTCGTCGATTGGCAGAATAATCCCACGTCGAACACGGAAATCCAGTACCGCCCCGCGCGCGTATTGCTTCAGGATTTCACCGGCGTTCCGTGCGTGGTCGATTTGGCCGCGATGCGCGATGCGATTGCGAAGCTTGGCGGTGATACCTCCAAGATCAACCCGCTGGTGCCCGTCCACCTCGTCATCGACCACTCGGTCATGGTTGATGAATTCGGTACCCCCAAGGCGTTCGAACAGAATGTCGAAATCGAATATTATCGCAACGGCGAACGCTATGACTTTTTGAAATGGGGATCGAAGAGCCTCGACAATTTCAAGGCGGTCCCTCCCGGCACCGGCATTTGCCATCAGGTGAACCTTGAGCATATCGCGGGCGCGGTGTGGACGTCGCAAGATGCGAGCGGCGCGACGGTTGCTTATCCCGATACCTGTGTTGGCACCGACAGCCACACCACGATGATTAACGGCCTTGGCGTGCTTGGCTGGGGCGTTGGCGGGATCGAAGCCGAAGCCGCGATGCTCGGCCAGCCGGTCTCGATGCTCATCCCCGAAGTGGTCGGCTTCAAGCTCACCGGCGCATTGCCCGAAGGCATTACCGCGACCGACCTTGTGCTGACCTGCACCCAGATGCTGCGCGCCAAGGGCGTGGTCGGGCGCTTTGTGGAATATTATGGTCCGGGCCTTGCGTCCTTGAGCCTTGCTGATCGCGCGACGCTCGCCAACATGGCGCCGGAATATGGCGCGACCTGCGGCTTCTTCGGCATTGACGAAAAGACCATCGATTATCTGCGCCTCACCGGCCGCAGCGAAGAGCAGATTGCGCTGGTCGAAGCCTATGCCAAGGAACAGGGTCTGTGGCTCCACGCCGATATGCCGGATCCGGTTTTCACCGACACGCTCGAACTCGACATGTCGACGGTTGTGCCGAGCCTTGCCGGTCCCAAGCGTCCGCAGGATAAGGTTGCGTTGACGCAAGTTGATGACGTGTTCAACGGTGACCTTAAGAGCGTATACAATCATGACGGCTTCAAGCGCGTTGCGGTTGATGGCAAGCCCCATGACATTGGCGATGGCGACGTTGTGATTGCGGCGATTACGAGCTGCACCAACACATCGAACCCCAGCGTTCTTGTTGCCGCCGGTCTGGTCGCGCAAAAGGCGAATGAGCGCGGCATGAAGCCCAAGCCTTGGGTCAAGACCAGCCTTGCGCCAGGGTCTCAGGTTGTGACCGACTATCTGGAAAAGGCCGGACTGCAATCGCATCTCGACGCGATCGGTTTCAACCTTGTGGGTTATGGCTGCACCACCTGTATCGGTAACTCCGGCCCGCTCGCCGAGCCGATTTCAAAGGCGATCAACGAGAATGATATTGTTGCCGCGTCGGTCTTGTCGGGCAACCGCAACTTTGAAGGTCGTGTGTCGCCGGACGTGCGCGCCAACTTCCTTGCCTCGCCGCCGCTGGTGGTCGCTTATGCGCTTAAAGGCACGGTGACGGAGGATTTCACCTCGACCCCGATCGGTCAGGACAAGAATGGCAATGATGTGTTCCTGAAGGACATCTGGCCGACCAATGAGGAAGTCTCCGCGCTCATGCAAAATGCGGTGAGCCGCGATATGTTCGTCGCGCGCTATGCCGATGTGTATAAGGGCGACAAGCATTGGCAGGCGATCAATGTGACGGGTTCGGAAACCTATTCGTGGAATCCGGTGTCGACCTATGTGGCGAACCCGCCTTATTTTGACGGCATGGAAATGACGCCTGCGCCGGTGTCGGACATTATCGACGCGATGCCGCTCGCGATTTTGGGCGATTCAATCACCACCGACCATATTTCGCCGGCTGGCTCGATCAAGGCGGACTCGCCGGCGGGCCAATGGCTGATGGAGCATCAGGTCGCCAAGGCCGACTTCAACTCTTACGGGAGCCGTCGTGGCCATCATGATGTGATGGTGCGCGGGACGTTCGCCAATATCCGCATCCGCAACGAAATGGTGCCGGGCGTCGAAGGCGGCATGAGCCGCTATCAGGGCGAAGTCATGCCAATCTATGATGTCGCGATGAAATATAAGGAAGAGGGTAAGCCCCTCGTCGTTATCGCGGGCAAGGAATATGGCACCGGATCGTCGCGCGACTGGGCGGCCAAGGGCACCAATTTGCTGGGCGTCAAAGCCGTGATCGTCGAAAGCTTTGAACGCATCCACCGGTCGAACCTTGTCGGTATGGGCGTGCTGCCCTTGCAGTTCAAGGATGGCGAAACCCGCGAAACGCTGGGCCTGACGGGCGATGACAGCTTCACCATTGTCGGCATTGCCGATTTGCAGCCGCGTCAGGACGTGCAAGTCGAAGTCACCCGCCCGGATGGCACCCGTGTGACCTTCACCGCGCTCTGCCGCATCGATACCGCCAATGAACTGGAATATTTCATGAATGGCGGCATCTTGCAGTATGTGCTGCGCAAATTGGCGGCGTAAGGAAGCCCTACATTCCGTCATTGCGAGGAGCGCAAGCGACGAAGCAATCCAGGGCGGTTTACGCCGGCTCTGGATTGCTTCGCTTACGCTCGCAATGACGATAGGTTATTTGTCCGTTTTCACCCGTTAGCCCTGAGCCTGTCGAAGGGCGGGGGTAAGACAAGCGCAATACTGACAAACGCCCTTCGACAAGCTCAGGGCTAACGGGTGGTGAGGGTGGCCGCGTGTCAAAATTCTGTGTGCCGGGCCAACCATCTGGTCAATTTGCGTCAAACACACTAAGGCCCGCGCCATGACTCGCTACATTGATGTAACCCCCGATACCCCGCGCGAGCGGATGAATGTTATCAAGCTTTATGGCCCTGACGCCTTTGCCGGGATGCGTGTTGCGGGGCAGATTTCCGCGCGGATATTGGATGATGTGGCAGGGCTTGTCGTGCCCGGCGTCACCACCACCGCGCTGGATGATTTCATCCGCACCAGCATCGAAGCTGCGGGCGCGACCGCTATCAATATCGGCTATAATGGCTATGCCCATGCAAGCTGTATTTCGGTCAATCATGTCGTGTGCCACGGCATCCCCGGCGACAAGATGCTGCATGAAGGCGATATTCTCAATATCGACATTACATCGGTGGTGGATGGCTGGCATGGCGATACCAGCCGTATGTATCTGGTCGGCACTGTGCCGATCAAAGCGCGCAAACTGGTCGATGTGACCTATGAATGTCTGATGCTCGGTATCGAACAGGCCAAGCCCGGCAATCATTTGGGCGACATCGGCCATGCAATCCAGCGCCATGCGGAAAAGCATCGCTATAGCGTGGTGCGCGATTTTGTCGGGCATGGGGTGGGGTTGGTTTATCATGACCAGCCGGACGTCTATCATTATGGCCGCGCAGGGCAGGGGCCGGAACTGAAGCCCGGCATGATCTTCACCATCGAGCCGATGATCAATATCGGCAAGCCCGGCGTCAAAATCCTCGACGATGATTGGACCGCCGTCACCCGCGACCGCAGCCTGTCGGCGCAATTCGAACATAGTATCGGCATTACCGAAACGGGCTGTGAAATTTTCACAACCAGTCCCGGCGGGCTGCACCGCCCGCCTTATGCGGCGGCGTCATGAGGCATAGGGGGCAGGGATTTCCCCCTTACCCTTACGTCCGCGATTGCTTGACCCGATACATTTCCTGATCCGCGCGGGCGAGGAGCTGGTCCTCATTTTCCTCCGGCGTAATCATGATGCAGCCGATAGACGCGCTAAGCCCGAAGCGGCGGCCGCTAAATTCGATGTGCGTGTCCGCAATCACCCTATTGAGCCGCTGGCCCTTTTCGAGTGCTGCTTCCTCGTCAAGCTGGTCGAGCAACAGCGCAAATTCATCCCCGCCAATGCGCGCGGCAATGTCCGACGCGCGGATATTGGCGCGCAGCAATTCGGCGAGGCGCAACAGCGCGAAATCGCCCGCCGCATGGCCGTGCGCATCGTTAATCGCCTTTAATCCGTCCACGTCGATATAGAGGAGCGCGCAGGGCTGTTTATGCCGTTGCAACCGCGCCTTGCGCTTGATCAGCGCGTGCATGAAATAGCGCCGGTTATAAAGCGGGGTCAGCGTATCGCGGTCGACAATCCGTTCGAGTTCGGCGACCGCAATTTTCAACGTCTGATTTTCCCGGATCAGATTTTGCACCTGAAGGCGCAGCATTTCCACTTCTTCGGGAGAAGTTAGGGGCTTATGCCCTGTTGCTGTTCCTTTGGAGCGGCTTCCGCCTGCATCCATATTAACGCCCTGCCCCAATATTTGCACCGGAGATTCGTGCGAATCCGGTAAGGTTTTCTGCCTATTAGTTCATAGGGTTATCATGGATTAAACCATATTAGGAATTGAAAGTTCCACCCAATCGCGCAGCCAAGGGCCGCCAGCCATTGCCCCGCGCGGCGGGACTCGATAGAGCGCAAGCACATCCTTTTGAGCGAAGCGGGAAATACAGGCATGGGTGGAGACGAAATCAAGGTCGGCATTGTCATGGGGAGCCAGTCGGACTGGGAAACCATGATCCGCGCAAGCGAGGTGCTGCGCGAACTGAGCGTGGCCCATGAATGTCGCATCGTATCCGCCCACCGCACGCCCGACCGGCTGGTCGAATATGCCAAGGGCGCGGCAGAGCGCGGCCTTAAAGTGATTATCGCAGGCGCAGGCGGCGCAGCGCATCTGCCCGGTATGGTCGCATCGATGACCTGGCTCCCTGTTCTGGGCGTGCCGGTGCAATCGCAAGCCTTGTCCGGCATGGATAGCCTATTGTCGATTGTGCAGATGCCGGGCGGGGTTCCGGTGGGAACGCTGGCTATTGGGAACGCGGGGGCGACCAATGCGGGGCTGATGGCGGCCTCCATCCTTGCAACACAGGATGACGCGCTCGCCGGACGGCTTCAGGATTGGCGCGCGGCCCAGACGCAGAAAGTGGCTGACACGCCATCATGAGCGCAGGCACAGAAGCGGACAGCGCGGTGATCGGGCCGGGGGCAACCATCGGCATTATCGGTGGCGGACAGCTTGGGCGGATGATGGCCATGGCCGCAGCCCGGCTTGGCTATCGCACCCATATTTATGCGCCGGAAAGTTCGGGGCCGGCCTTTGAAGTATCGACCCATTGGACGCAAGGCGCTTATGACGATGCCGACGCGCTGGGGCGATTTGCTGACCAATGCGCCGTCGTCACCTATGAATTTGAAAATCTGCCCGCAGCGCCGATAGCCGCGCTGGCCAAACAGGTGCCGCTGCGCCCCAATGGCCGCGCGCTTGCGATTGCGCAGGACAGGCTGGCGGAAAAGGATTTTGTGCGCGATCTGGGCGGCGCGCCCGCGCCTTATCACGGGGTCGATAGCTTGGCCGATCTGGAGTCTGCGCTGGCGGCTATCGGCACACCCGCCATCCTCAAAACCCGGCGCTTGGGTTATGACGGCAAGGGGCAGGTGGTGATCCGCGATGCGGGCGAAGCGGTGGCGGCATGGGACGCGATTGCGGGACAAGCCGCGGTGCTGGAAGGCTTTGTCACCTTCACCCATGAATTTTCCATCCTGCTCGCGCGCACCCCCAATGGCATGATAAAATCATGGGACGCGCCCAAAAATGTCCATGTCGATGGCATTTTGGACCGCTCGACCGTGCCCGCGCCCGATGCGCTGGGCGATACTATTGCCAAGGCGCGCAGCCTTGCCGCGCAGATTGCCGAGGCGCTTGATTATGTCGGGGTGATGGCGTGCGAATTTTTCGCAAGCGCGGATGGGCCAGTGTTCAACGAAATGGCCCCGCGCGTCCATAATAGCGGGCATTGGACCATTGAGGGCGCGCTCACCAGCCAGTTTGAAAACCATATCCGCGCGATTTGCGGACTTCCCTTGGGCAGCACCGCGACCCTCGGTAACCGCGTTGTCATGCACAATATTATCGGCGAGCGGGTCGATGACTGGCCCGAATTTCTCGCCGACCCCGCCTGCCACTTGCATCTTTACGGCAAGGGCAAAGGCCGTGCGGGGCGCAAAATGGGCCATGCGACTTGGGTGCTGGCCGATGAAAGCGAACCCGCCATTCCCGGCGCGAAGTCGGCCAAGGAGGGCAGTGCCTGATGTCTCCCGCCCATCCCGAAATCATCCTCATCATGGCGCGCGCCGACAATGGCGTTGTCGGCAATAAGGGCAAAATGCCCTGGCATCTGCCCGCCGACCTGCGCCGCTTCAAACAGATTACCATGGGCAAGCCGATGGTCATGGGCCGCAAAACGTTCGATAGCCTCCCCGGCATATTGGAAGGCCGCCGCCACATCGTCATCACCCGCGACCAAGCATGGGAAGAAGACGGCGTCGAAGTCGCGCACAGCGTCGAGGACGCCATCCGCATCGCCAACGCCCCGCATATCGCGGTCATTGGCGGCGCGGAAATTTATGCGCTGTTTCTGGACCGCGCCGACCGCATCGAACTGACCGAAATCGATCTGTCGCCCGAAGGCGATGCGCGCATTGCCTATCCGGATGCGGCGCACTGGGAAGAGGTGGCGCGCGAGGATCATCCGGCAGCGGACGGTAAAGCCGCTTACAGTTTTGTCACATTCCGGCGGAAGGGTCTATCATGAAGCGCAAAGGCTGGCTGATCACCGCGGCGGTTATCGCGGTCGCGGCGGGCGGATTTTTCGGCTTTGTCCCGCAAATCGCCGAAAATAGCATGAACAAGGTGACCGGCACCGACCACCGGATTTCCGAGCGCGCCAAGGCGCTGCACGCGAAGCTGTTCATCGCCGACCTCCATTCCGATGCGCTGTTGTGGAATCGCAGCCTGCTCACCCAAAGCGCGCGCGGCCATGTCGATCTGCCCCGGCTGGAGCAAGGCCATGTCGGGTTGCAGATATTTTCGTCGGTGACCAAAACGCCGCGCAACCAGAATTATGACAATAATACAGGTGATAGCGACAATATCACTTTGCTGGCGTTCGGCCAGTTGCAGCCGCCGCGCACATGGTTTTCGCTGGTCGAGCGCAGCCTCTATCATGGGCAGAAACTGGAAGCGGCCGCCAAAGCTTCTAACGGCAGCTTGATGCTGGTGCGCACCCGCGCCGACCTTGCGCGCCTCCTTGCCGAGCGGCAGGCTGGCAAGCGCGTGACCGGCGGGCTGTTCAGCGCCGAAGGGCTGCATAATCTTGAAGGCAAGGAAACCAATCTCGCACGGCTTTATGATGTCGGCCTGCGCTCGGCGGGGCTTACCCATTTTTTCGATAATGAGCTGGGCGCGTCGATGCACGGCGTCAGCCAGGGCGGCCTCACCCCCTTTGGCCGCAAGATGGTGACCGATATGGAAGCGCGCGGCATCCTTGTCGATGTGGCGCATCTGTCGCATCAGGGCGTTGCCGAAGTGCTGGCGATGGCGACCAAGCCGGTCATCAGCTCGCATGGCGGAGTGCAGGCGACCTGCAAGGTCAACCGCAACCTTACCGACGAAGAGGTGAAGGGCATCGCCAAAACGGGCGGCGTGGTCGGCATCGGCTATTGGGACGGGGCGATCTGTTCGACCCGCCCCGATGACATCGCCAAGGCCATTATCCATGTGCGCGACATTGCGGGGATAGACCATGTGGCGCTCGGCTCCGATTTTGACGGCGCGGTCACGACCCCGTTCGATACGCGCGGCGTCCCCCATGTGACGCAGGCGCTCATTGATGCCGGACTTTCGGATGAAGACATCGCCAAGGTGATGGGCGGCAATGTGGTACGCGTGTTGATGCAGACCCTGCCGGAAAAATGATTGCAAACCCCTCGCGGGTATAAAAAGACGAAGATCAGAGATTATTGATGACCATCCCCCGCCTCACCAATGCCGAGCCTGTCCCCGAACCGTTGCGCGGGGCAATCGTGGCGCTCGGCAATTTTGACGGCTTCCATCTGGGGCATCAGGCGGTTGCGGGCGAGGCGATTGCGTGGGCGCGCGCAGAAGGCCGACCCGCGATCATCGCGACATTTGATCCGCATCCGGTGCGCGTGTTCCAGCCCGATGCGCCCTGGTTCCGCCTGACAACGCTCGACCAGCGTCAACGCCTGTTCGAAGCGGCGGGCGCGGACGCGATGTTCATCTTCGAATTTGATCGCGCGCTGGCGAGCGTTCCGGCGGAGGAATTTGTCCGGCGTATCCTCCACGAAGAGATGGGCGTGGCGGGCGTGGTCACGGGCGATGATTTCACTTTCGGCTATAAGCGCGGCGGCAATGTCGCCTTGTTGCGCGACCTCGGCGCACCGCTCGGCATCGAAGCCCGCACTGTGGGGCCGGTCGAAGAGGGCGGGGCGATTGTCTCCTCCACCCGCATCCGCGATGCGCTGCGCTCAGGCGATTGCGCCACCGCGACCCGCCTCCTGACGCGCCCTTTCGCCATCGAAGGCGAGGTCCAGCATGGCGATAAAAATGGCCGAAAACTAGGCTTTCCGACCGCCAATATTGACATGGGCCATTATCTGCGCCCGCGTTATGGCGTCTATGCGGTCAAGGGCCGTTTGCCTGACGGGCAGCTATTGGACGGCGCGGCCAATATCGGCATCCGCCCCAGCTTCGACCCGCCCAAGGAATTGTTAGAACCGCATTTCTTCGACTTTTCCGGCGACCTTTATGGCCAGACCATCGAAGTCGAATTTCACGCCTTCCTGCGCGACGAAATGAAGTTCGACGATATGGATAAGCTGGTCGCGCAAATTGCACAGGATTGTGCGGATGCAAAGGCGGTGTTGGCTTAGCTCGAAACTCCTCCCCTGATAAGGGGAGGTGGATTGCGCGTTAGCGCAAGACGGAGGGGTGACACCCTCTCGATAGCGTCACACCCCTCCGTCACGACCTTCGGTCGCGCCACCTCCCCTGATAAGGGGAGGAGAAGCACCGAGGCCGCCAAACCAGTTGAAACCTCCCGCGCTCTCCCGTAAGGCGCGAAGCTGTATGACTGACGCGCAAAAGCCCGACTATAAAGACACTGTCTTTCTCCCCCAGACCGACTTTCCGATGAAAGCCGGATTGCCGCAGAAAGAGCCGCTCATCCTCGCCAAATGGCAGGAGGAGAACCTCTATGAAAAGCTGCGCGATGCGCGGCGGGGGCATGAAAAATTCATCCTCCATGACGGCCCGCCTTACGCCAATGGCGACATGCATATCGGCCATGCGCTGAACCATATTCTAAAGGACATGGTGGTGCGCACGCAATCTTTGCGGGGCAAGGACGCGCCTTATGTTCCGGGCTGGGATTGCCACGGGCTTCCGATCGAATGGAAGGTCGAGGAGCAATATCGCAAGAAAAAATTGAACAAGGATGAGGTGCCGGTCAAGGAATTCCGCGCCGAATGTCGTGCCTATGCAAAACATTGGGTCGATGTGCAGCGCGAGCAATTAAAGCGGCTCGGCATCAATGGCGATTGGGCGCATCCCTATCTCACCATGGATTTCGATGCGGAAGCGACCATCGTGTCGGAACTGATGAAATTCGCGTCGAATAATATGCTCTACCGCGGGGCAAAGCCGGTGATGTGGTCGCCGGTGGAGAAAACCGCTTTGGCCGAAGCCGAGGTGGAATATGAGGACATCACCTCGACGCAGGTGGATATTGCGTTTGAAATCACGGACTCGCCGATCAAGGAATTGATCGGGGCTTATGCGGTGATCTGGACGACCACGCCTTGGACGATTCCGGTCAATCAAGCTTTGGCCTATGGGCCGGACGTTGAGTATTGGAAAATCTCCTTCCAACCGGAATGGGATGACGGTGGCGACGGTATTTGGTCAGAGGATGATCCGCGGCGGCAATATATTGAACGCTATTCAAGCAAAGGTGGAATGCGCAGCTTTATTGTCGCTGCTTCGCTGGCAGATCAATTTGTGGACCGTATCCGGGCTGAATTTCGACGTAACGCGGAATTGTTAGGCATTGAAAATCTCAGAATTCACGGTTTTTATGAACAAGCAAAATTCAAAGGCTCCGATCTCGCCGGAACAATCGCGCGGCATCCGATGGCGAAGCTGTTTGAATCTCCCCTCCCCTTTAGGGGAGGGGTCGGGGGTGGGGGCAGTCAAACTGACGCCACGCCTGCGGACAGCCCCCACCCCAACCCCTCCCCTGAAGGGGAGGGGCTTAATAGTCCCGCGACCATCCACCCCGACTCCCCCCTCGCGGAATTTTTCCTCCGCCCTCGTCCCTTCCTCCCCGGCGATTTCGTGACGACCGATAGCGGCACCGGCTTGGTCCATATGGCGCCCGACCATGGCGAGGACGACTTTGACCTGTGCAAGGCGCACGGCATCAACCCCGTGTTCGCGGTTGAAGGCGATGGCAAATATCGCGAGGATTGGGCCTGGCTCGGCGGGCTAGGGTCGGTCATCAATCCCAAGTTTAACGCGCCCGATGGTCCCATCTGTTCGGACCTTCGCGACGCGGGCGCTTTGCTCGCGGCGTCAAGCGATTATAAGCATAGCTATCCCCACTCATGGCGCTCCAAAGCCAAGGTCATTTATCGCTGCACGCCGCAATGGTTCGTGTCTATGGACAAGGTGATGACCCATATTTCGCCCAAGACCCGGGCCGAAAAAGGCTGGGAGAATGAAGGCGGGGCGATTAATCCGGCGGAAGAGGCTTTATGCGCCGCGCCAACATTGCGTCAGGCCGCGATGAACGCGATTACCGATACGCGCTTCATCCCCGAAAAGGGCCGCAACCGCATCGGCGCGATGGTCGAAGGCCGCCCCGATTGGGTGTTGTCACGCCAGCGCGCATGGGGCGTTCCGATCACCTTGTTCGTGCATAGAAAGTCGGGCGAATATCTCGTCGATCCCGAAGTCAATGACCGCATCATTGCCGCCATCCGCGCCGAGGGCGTCGATGCGTGGGACGAAGAGCGCGCCCAAACCTATCTGGGCGACAAATATGACGCCGCCGATTATGAGCGCGTGACCGACATTTTGGACGTGTGGTTCGACAGCGGTTGCACCCATGCGTTCGTGCTGGAAAGCGGCAAATGGCCGGACCTTAAATGGCCCGCCGACCTTTATCTGGAAGGCAGCGACCAGCATCGCGGCTGGTTCCAGTCGAGCTTGCTTGAAAGTTGCGGCACGCGGGGCCGTGCGCCTTATAATGCAGTGCTGACCCACGGCTTTACGATGGCGGCGGACGGGCGCAAAATGTCCAAGTCGCTCAATAATAGCATCTCGCCGCTCGACCTGATGCGCGATTATGGCGCGGATATTATCCGCCTGTGGGCGCTGTCGGTTGATTATACCGAGGATCACCGCATCGGGAAGGAAATCCTTGCCGGGGTGGGCGACCAATATCGTAAGCTGAGGAACAGTTTCCGCTATATGTTGGGCGCTTTGTCGGACTTTGACGAGGCCGAGCGCGTGGAAGTGGCCGATATGCCGGAACTGGAGCAGTATATGCTCCACCTGCTCGCGGATATGGACACCAAGCTCAAACAGGCGGTCGATGATTTCGATTTCAACACTTATGTGCGGCTATTGAGCGATTTCGCCAATGAAGACCTGTCGGCTTTCTTCTTCGATATCCGCAAAGATTGCCTCTATTGCGACGCCAAAGATGACCCGAAACGCCGCGCTTATCGCACGGTGCTCGACATCTTGTTCCAAGCCATGGTGCGCTATACCGCGCCGGTGCTGGTGTTCACCGCGGAAGAAGTGTGGCAATCGCGCTATCCGGACAGCGACAGCGTGCATTTGCTGGTATGGCCTATCCTCCCTGACCTTCGTCATTCCCGCGAAAGCGGGAATCCAACTGATGCTGGTGCCGTTTTGACGGGTCCGGAAATGGATCCCCGCCTTCGCGGGGATGACGAGTTGGTTAGGAAATGGACGCAAGTGCGACATTTACGCAATCAATTGACCGAATCTATTGAGCCGTTACGCCGCGAGAAGATTGTGGGTTCAAGCCTTGCCGCTGATGTCGAAGCCTTAGCATTCGGCGAGCGCGAACTTGAACTTCTAACATCAGTGGATTTTGCTGAAGTTGCGATTGTTTCTGATTTCAAAGTCGTAAAAGTAAATGCGAATACGGTGACGTCAGAGGATTTAGCGAAAACCCAAGGACTGCATTTAGTTCGGTTTGTGCCAACCAAAACCCACAACCATAAATGCGGGCGCTGCTGGCGGCATTTGCCGGACGTTGCCGAAGATGGTGCATTGTGCGGGCGCTGTGATGCGGTGCTAGCGGGTGAAGGAGCGGCGGCATGAAGCAGTATCGCATCACCGGCCTTATTGTGGCGGGGCTGATTTTCCTTGCCGACCAGCTTGTCAAATATGTCGTGACCGGCCCGTTGCAACTGCAACATCGCGGCGAACAGGGCATCAACCTCATTCCCTTTTTCAAGCTCACTTATGCGGAAAATAACGGGGTTTCGATGGGAATGCTGACCGCTAATACCGATCTGCAACGCTGGTTGCTGGTCGGATTGACGGCGGTGGTCGCTTCGCTGGTCGCGGGCTGGCTGTGGAAAGAAAAGCAAAAATGGGACGCGATGGCGCTGGGGCTTATTTTGGGCGGCGCGCTCGGCAATATCCTTGATCGGGTGCGGCTTGGCTATGTCGTCGATTATGCCGATTTCCACATCGGCACCTGGCGGCCTTTCCTGATTTTCAATCTGGCCGACGCGGCGATTACAATCGGCGTGCTGATTCTGATTGCACGGGCCTTTTTGTTGCGCGACAAGGGCGAAACCGCTAGCGAGGCTTGAACAAGGGCCATCCCCGACCCGTGTTCCCCCGCGTTCCGCTCCGTTCAACCGGGGTTCAGCGCGAAACGGGTTGAGGGGTGGAGTAGTTTTTGGAGTTTAGATGACGATGCGTAAATCCACCCTGCTTTTGGCCCTTGGTGCGGCTGTCAGCCTGTCGGCTTGTGCAAGCGGCAGCCTGTTTGACCGCGACCGTCCGGACGAATTCGCGGTTGGCCGTCAGGCACCGCTCGTCGTTCCCCCCGATTTCAGCCTGAACCCGCCGCAGCCCGGCGCGCCGCGTCCCGGCGTGGAAGGCGCAGGCGAGCAGACCTTGCGCGCCTTGTTCGGCGGCCCCGCTCCGCGCAGCGGCGCAGAAACCTCGCTTTTGAATGATGCGGGCGGCCAGCGCGCCGATGCCGGTATCCGCACCACCGTGGGCGATCCGGCAACCAACAGCGTCGACAAGGGCGCAACCGTGCGCAACATTCTGGCAGCCCCCGAAGGCGCCGGCCAGTTCGCCAATGCGGACACCCCGCAAAACTGATTTTAGCGACATCCGGCAACGGAAAAAAATAGGCCGCCTCCGGATAAGGAGCGCGGCCTTTTTTTGTGGGGTGGGGTGGGGGAGGGGATAGGGTAGAGGGTAGCAAAAAACCGTCAGTCATGAGCAGAAAAAACCGCTAGCCCTGAGCTTGTCGAAGGGCGTCTGTCAGTATTGCATCCACCTATCCTGATGGCCGTGCTTCGACAAGCTCAGCACTAACGGGGAACGATAAACTCACCCCGTGCTTCTATAAGCTCAGCACTAACGGGGAACGATAAACTCGCCCCGCGCTTCGACAAGCTCAGCACTAGCGGAGAAAGCTAAGCCCTCCTCGTGCTTCGACAAGCTCAGCACTAGCGGAGTTGGGTTTCGAAAAACTTTGACAAGCACGCTATGCGATAATCCGGCTATCCCGCACTGTCCCCATTCACCCAAGCCAAAGCCTCGTCGCGGGCATCGGGTTCAAACACGCGATAGCTGATATTGGGCAATATCATGCTTTCAAAACGGGTTGCGCCGCGAATCCAGGCTTGGTCGGCGACCACCGCGACACGGCCAAATTGGCCGAGTTTTCCGAACAGGGGCATGGCGCGCATCGTATAGGCACCGAGCGAGTCCAGCTCTATCCCCTCAATATCGTGCGTTTCGACGAAAATATGGACCGTGCCATGGGCGGCCATCAGCGCGTCGAGCCGGTCCATGATCGTGTCGAGATCGGCTCCGGTAATATTGTGCGAAATGGTAAGTGCCAGCACATCGTCGGCGCTGTCGATGAGGTGCAACATAAACGACTCCTTTGCGAAGATAGTCGCTTATTTATAGTCGATTGTGATGCAATCCGCAGCCTGTTTTGCAAGCGCGCGCGCCGCATCGCTGGTCGCACCGGTCGCAAGCGCTACGCCCATGCGGCGATAGGGCCGCGTGACGGGCTTGCCGAACAAACGCACATCCACGCGCGCGTCCGCAGCCCCCAGAGTAAGCGCATCGGCTAGCCCCGAAAAAGCATAATCCTCCGCGTCCCGGTCGGCGAGAATGACCGCCGATGCTGCCGCAGGCGCGGTCATGCCGATGGCCGGGATGGGGAGGCCGAGGATGGCGCGGGCGTGCAAATCAAATTCGCTCAAATGCTGGCCGATCAAGGTCACCATCCCGGTATCATGCGGGCGCGGGGACAGTTCGGAGAAAATAACCTGATCGTCTTTGGTCACAAAAAATTCGACGCCGAACAGACCATAGCCGCCCAGATTATCGACCACTTTCGCGGCCATTTGCTGTGCGGCGGCAATGGCGGCATCGCTCATCGCGGTCGGTTGCCAGCTTTCTTGATAATCGCCGCGTTCTTGCCGGTGGCCGATGGGCGGGCAAAACAGGATGCCATCCTTGGTCCGCACCGTGAGCAGCGTAATTTCATAGGCAAAGTCGATAAATTGCTCGACAATCACGCGCTGCCGGTCGCCGCGCATCCCGGCACAGGCATAATCCCACGCCGCGCGCACATCTTCCGCGCCGCGCACCACGCTCTGCCCCTTGCCGGACGAGGACATGACCGGCTTCATCACCGACGGAAAGCCGATGTCGGCTGCGGCTTGCTCCGCTTCCTCCAGCGTTTTGGCATAGGCATAAAGGCTGGTCGCAACGCCCAATTCCTGCGCCGCCATATCGCGGATCGCATCGCGGTTCATGGTCAATTGCGTCGCGCGCGCGGTGGGGATGATGTTGAAACCTTCCGCCTCCAGCGCGCCCAATTCTTCGGTGCGGATCGCTTCGACCTCGGGGACGATATGGGTGGGCTGATGCTTGAGCACCACCGCGCGCAGCGCCGCCCCGTCGAGCATCGAAAATATCTCTGCCGCGTCGGCGACCTGCATCGCGGGCGCATCGGCGTAGCTGTCACACGCAATCACCCGCGCGCCCAAACGCTTGGCCGAAATGGTAAATTCCCGGCCCAATTCGCCGGAGCCGAGAAGGAGGATAATAGCGGTCGGTGTCATGGGGCGGTCTATAATCGCAACTGTGTGATTATGGAAACTATCCCTGCCGATAATAAGTCTATGTTGCGGTGCAGCATAAAAAGCGATTATAGAATGGCTCGTTCCAAAGCATCACGGATTCCCCTGAAAAATGACCGATACGTCTGCGCCCGTCGCGCATTCCCCCATGGCTCCCGCTATGCCCGCTCCGCCCGTCACGTTGATATTATGCGCGTTAGGGATGGGCGGTTTTGCGATTGGTATCACCGAATTTGCAACGATGAGCCTGCTGCCTGACTTTGCGCGCAGCTTGCACATTGATGCCCCGACCGCAGGGCACGCGATTAGCGCCTATGCACTGGGCGTCGTGGTCGGTGCGCCCGCGATCACCATATTGGCCGCAAAGATGCGCCGCCGCACCTTGTTGATCGGTTTGATGATAGTGTTCGCCTTGGGCAATTTGCTTGCGGCCTTTTCGCAAACCTATCCGCAAATGCTGGCTTTCCGCTTTTTGAGCGGATTGCCGCATGGGGCCTATTTTGGCATTGCGACCCTAGTGGCCGCATCGCTGGTGCCACGGGATCAGCGGGTGAAGGCGTCGGCCTATGTCCTGCTTGGCCTTACAATCGCGAATATTATCGGCACGCCTTTTGCCAATTTATTGGGGCAGATTGCGGGGTGGCGGTCCTGCTTTATCGTGGTGGCGGTGCTGGCCATTATGACCGCCGGATTAGTGTGGCGCATCGTGCCCGATGAAGCGCCCGATGCGAAGGCCAACCCTTTGCGCGAACTGGGCGCGCTAAAAAAACCGCAAGTGTGGTTGACCTTGGGGATTGGCGCGATCGGCTTTGGGGGCATGTTTTCGGTCTATACCTATCTTGCCGACACGATGACGCATGTGACCGGCGTGTCCCAGAAAATGGTGCCGCTGGCGTTAATGATATTCGGCATCGGTATGTTTTCGGGCAGCTTGATCATCCCGCGGTTTGAACGCTTCGGTTTGCTGAAGCCGGCGGCGGGGGTGCTCGTCTTCTCGGCCATCGCATTGAGCCTCTACTGGTTCACTGCCGCGCATCTGCCGCTCTTGCTGATGAATGTCGTCGCAATAGGCATGGGCGGAATGTTAGCGCCGCTGTTGCAAACGCGGCTGATGGACGTGGCAGGCGACGCACAGGCACTTGCTGCCGCGCTCAACCATTCCGCATTTAACGCGGCCAATGCGCTGGGACCATTTCTTGGCGGGCTTGCCATTTCGGCAGGCTATGGCTGGCAATCAACCGGGCCGGTAGGCGCAGGGTTGGCACTAGGCGGCTTGGCGATATTGGGTGTGTCGGTGTCGGTCGAGCGGGGGGCTAAGCCAAGTCTTTGAACGGGTTGACGATGCGGAGGATGTGTCCGTCAGGGCCTTCCATCACCAAGCCATCCTGCATATCTTCGGAATAGAGGATGTCGCATTTGGCTTCAAAAGCGGCGGCTACAATCAAACTGTCATAGATGGAAAACCGGAAGCGCGCCGCGATACGGCAGGCTTGTTCGTGCAGCGGAAGGCTTAAGGCGAGGATGGTAGGGCAGCATGTGTGAATGAAGTCGAGACTTTCTTGCACCTCGTCCCATGTCATACCTAGTTTACGCCGCGCGACATTCACAAATTCGTTGAGGCATTGGACGCTGATGACGCCCTCTTGACGCAGCAGCGAGCGGGCCACCGCGTTGCGCGGATCCTGGCTATGGGCATAGACCAGAATATTGGTGTCGAAGAATTGCATTGCCGCGTTCAGCGGGCGTTCGCTTCGTCGCGGTCGAATTTATATCCGGGGGGCAGGGGCTTGGCGATGCGGCGCATCCCTTCAATCGCTTCGTCGCGCGTGAGGATGCGGCGTATGCCGATCTTGCCTTCAATCGCGCACAGGTCGATTTCGTCGCCTTCTTCAAGACGCAATTCGCGCGCCACATCGGCGGGAATACGGATGGCGAGGCTATTGCCCCATTTGGCGACTTTCATGGGATTTGCTCCTTATGGATATACATATACGCCATGTATATCCGTGGGGCAAGTTCTTGCGGTTACGGGCCGTCTGCTATACATTTATAGCAAGGAGGCGTCACCCCATGTTGGCTATTCGATTGGATGCAGAGTTGGAGCGCCGCTTGGCGGACCTTGCCGCGCGGACGGGGCGCACCAAAACCTATTATGCGCGCCGGGCGATCGAGGAATATATTGACGATCTGGAAGACCATGCGCTCGCGACCGAGGCGATGGCGGATTATGACCCGAAGCGGAATGTGTCGCATGACGAAATGAAGCGGCGCCTTGGTCTGGACGATTGAATATAGCGCGGGCGTTGCCAAAACGCTCGGCAAGATCGACCGACAGGCGGCGGCGCGCATATTGAAAGCGGTCGAAGAGATTGCCGCGCTCGACGATCCGCGCCTGCGGGGCAAGGCGCTGACGGGGGAATTGTCCGGCCTGTGGCGTTACCGCGTCGGCGATTATCGCGTGATTGCCAAAATCGAGGACGGGCGGCTGGTGATTGTCGTGGTGGCGCTGGGCCACCGCCGCGATGTGTATCGGCGGTGAGCGGGTTTAAGCCACCCCACCCTCCACGACGCCCACACTATTATGCCGCAAGGCCTTCAGCACCGTGTCGACAATATGCGGGGCGTTTAATCCCGCTTCGTCATATTGTTTGTCGGGGCTATTCTGGTCCTGGAACATATCGGGGAGGCGCATAGTGCGTAGTTTCAGGCCATTGTCGATGAGGCCCTCATCGCTCGCCATGGTGAGGACGTGCGCGCCCAAGCCGCCGACGGCGTTTTCCTCGATGGTCACGCACACCTCATGGCTCGTCAGCAATTTACGGATCAGCGCCTCGTCGAGCGGCTTGGCAAAGCGTAAGTCAGCGACGGTGGTCGAAAGCCCCTTGGCGTCCAACTCGTCGGCGGCCTTTAACGCTTCTTCCAATCGTGTGCCGAGCGAGAGGATCGCGACCGATTTGCCTTCGCGCACCAAGCGGCCCTTGCCGATTGCCAAGCGTTCGGGGACTTCGGGGAGCGCAACGCCGGTGCCATTGCCGCGCGGATAACGGAACGCAATCGGGCCGTCATCATGGAGCGTCGCGGTATAGGTCATATGGACCAGTTCCGCTTCATCTGCCGGGGCCATCACCACCATATTGGGGAGCGTCGCGAGATAGGTCACGTCAAACGATCCCGCATGGGTCGCGCCGTCCGCACCGACCAGCCCTGCACGGTCAATCGCAAAGCGCACCGGCAAATTCTGGATCGCGACATCATGCACGACCTGATCATAGGCGCGCTGGAGGAAGGTCGAATAAATCGCGCAAAAGGGCCGCATCCCTTGTGCCGCCAAGCCTGCTGCGAATGTTACGGCGTGCTGTTCGGCAATGCCGACATCGAACGTCCGGTCGGGATGGGCTTTCGCGAATTTATCAACGCCGGTGCCCGATGGCATGGCGGCGGTGATCGCGACGATGCGCGGGTCGGTATCGGCCAGCTTCGCCAAGGTTTCCCCGAACACATTCTGGTAGGCGGGCGCGGAGGCAGGCGCTTTGACCTGCTCGCCCGTCACCACGTCGAATTTCTGGACGCCATGATATTTGTCGGCGGACGCTTCGGCGGGGGCATAGCCTTTGCCCTTTTGCGTGACGACATGGATGAGGCATGGGCCCTCGGCGGCATCGCGCACATTTTCCAGCACGGGGATGAGATGGTCGAGATTATGCCCGTCAATCGGCCCGACATAATAAAAGCCAAGCTCTTCGAACAAGGTGCCGCCCATCGCCATGCCGCGCGCAAATTCGTCGGTTTTGCGGGCAGCAGCATGGAGGGGTGGAGGGAGGAGGCGCGAAAATTTCTTCGCCACTTCGCGCATTTCGAGGAAAGGCCGCGACGATACCAGCCGCGCCAGATAGGCCGACAGCCCGCCCACCGGCGGCGCAATCGACATATCATTATCGTTCAGAATGACGACCAGACGGTTGCCCGCTTGCTCGGCATTGTTCATCGCCTCATAGGCCATGCCCGCCGACATCGAGCCATCGCCGATGACCGCAATCGCCTTGCCGGGTTTGTCGGCAATCTTGTTGGCAATCGCAAAGCCCAAGGCCGCCGAAATCGAGGTCGAGCTATGCGCCGCGCCGAACGGATCATATTCGCTCTCGCTGCGCTTGGTGAAGCCGCTGAGGCCGCCACCTTGCCGCAACGTGCGGATACGGTCGCGCCGTCCGGTCAAAATCTTGTGCGGATAGCATTGGTGGCCAACGTCCCACACCAAACGGTCATCGGGCGTGTTGAACACATAATGGATCGCGGTGGTCAATTCGACCACACCCAACCCCGAACCGAGGTGCCCGCCGGTGGTGCCGACCGCCGCTATGGTTTCGGTGCGCAACTCGTCGGCAAGCTGGCGCAACTGCTCCGGCGCAAGGGCGCGCAGGTCGGCGGGCGTGGTGACGGTATCGAGCAAAGGTGTCTGTGAAAGAACAGTCATAAAAATGCCTTACGCCCCGTTGCCGCAGGAGTCGAACCAAAAAGCGGTGCAGTGGATGTGCAGAAGGGGTGGGTCGTTAACTTTGAAGGATCGGGTAAACTTTATTGCGCCCGTGCCGGAAAATATCCCGACGCGGCAACATAATTTTCAACCGCTTTTGCGTCGGTCGTGTCGAGTTCAATAATCTGCTTGAGCGCAAGACGCTTGTCTTGGGCCTTGGCATAATAGGATTTCGCGATGGCATAGCCGACATAATAGCCAAGGTCGCGCACGCCAAACGGGCTGCCGTCAACGCCGGTATAGAGCCAACCGTTCGCACTTGCGCCCTTGGCGAGATCCGCTTGAAAGCGCGCCTTGATCGCGGCGTCATTGGCCGGGCCGAAGGTCATATAGGGGAGGTTGGGCAATTTTCCGGTGACGCGCTCGGTCACGAAATCGGCCGCGCCTTCCGATACGGTTTGCGCAAGGAGGCCGGTGGCGCCTTCTTTTTGCTGGGTGTGCACAAATTCGTGGATGGCTAGGACGGGGAGGCCTTTTTCGGGGTCGGTTGCGTAAAAAGCGCTGAAAAATTTCTTACCGCGTTCGGGAAGTTCGCTCAAATCCACTTGGGCATTGCCCATCACCAATTCGGTGCCGAACATGACCTTATCGCCCGACGCCGTGCCTGCCGAGGTCATGCAGCCGACAAGGAAATACACGCTTGCGGGACGCATTTCGGGATAGACGGCGCGGAATTTTGCAAGGTCGGGGGCGATGGCGACGGTGAGGTTGCGCGCGGCCAAGGATCGCGCGCGCAGGCTTTCCCAAAACCGCGGATAATTGCGCATATGGTCGGTGTAGGTTTCCGCCGTGCATCTTTTGGCGGCGGCAAAGGCTTTGAGCCCCGCGCTGCCGCTATCGAGATAGCCACTTTGCACGAGCGCGATTTGCGTTGGCCGGTCATTGGTCGCGCGGACCCTATCATAAGTCGCCCAGAAACGATCAATGTCGCCCGTTTCTATCGGCGGGGCGGAGAGCGAGGCATTGTTTTGGGCCGGTTCCAGCGGCGCGCATCCGCTCGCCATAGCCAACAGGCTGCCCGCTGCGACTGCACGGCTTATGCTCCGCATCATCATTCCCCCCGAAATCTTATGATTTTACCCGCAATCGGTGCAGGTGCCGCGCACTTCGATGACCGGATGGTCGACCGCAAAGCCGGTCTTGCCCGCTATCGAGCGTACGCTTTGGGTGAGCGTGTCATCGTCGATATGGGTGGCCGACCCGCAATTATCGCAGATGAGGAAGATGCAATCGTGGAGGCATCCGGGATGTTCATTAGCGATGAACGCATTGGCGCTTTCGACGCGGCGGACAAGGTTGGTCGTCACGAACAGGTCGAGGATGCGATAGACGCTGTTGGGCGCAACGCGCTTGCCGCGCTTTTTGGATACGAGATCGGCAATATCATAGGCCGATGACGGCTTGGTGAGTCCGGACAAGGCTTCGAAGACATCGGCGCGCATCGCGGTCCATTGCTCGCCCGCTGCCTGCAAGGTGGTGCGCGCGGCGTCGGCTAAGTCCGCCCCTTCCATATGATGATGGTGGGCATGATTATGCGTATCGGATTTTTGCGTCTGGGCCATGGCTGCAATGTAATCCTTTCGCCGATGCGCGGCAAGGGGCCGCAATACGGGAATAGCGGGCCAGGGCACCGGTTTAGCGTGAGCGGACGCGTGTGCGCCGGTTCATAAAGCCCGTCAATAAAGGGGTGGCGCTTAGCGCAGGCGGCTTGATGCGCGGATATTGAGGTCATGCCCCAAGGCGACAAGCGACACGCCGAACAGCGTATAGACCAGCTCGGCATCGCCATGCGGAATGGTGAGCGCCCCTGCCATTATGCCAAGGCCAAGCCCGCCAAAAGCGGCAGGCTGGAGATAGCCATGCTCGATAATGCCCTTGGCCAACGCGAGCGCGCCGAAAATAATCGCGATGACCAGCCCGCCTTCATGGATGAGCGGGCTGCCGAGCCAACTGCCAGCGGTCGACAACAGGCTGACGATGATCGCGGTCGCGACACAATGGACAAGGCACAGCCCCGAAATCGCCATGCCGAGCCGGTCCAGCCAGCGCGGACGGATGGCCGAATCAAGCGCCCGCACCCGCGCTGTCGCGAGATCGCGCAAGCCCGACCGAAATTCCGGAGCCGTGCGCGCGAGGCTGGCTATTGCCTGATGATCCTGCTGAGTCTGTGCCATTGCGAGCGATGATATGACATATCGCCGTCAAAGATACAATATATCATTTGAAAGAAATGCGGGTTTGATCCGGCCTGTTATTCCGGTCTGTTATTCCGGCCTTCGGTTGCGGTCCATTTCTTCCCGCCTGCTTGTCGACGCGCCGCCCTAAGCCTTGCGTCGCGCGCGCGCGCGGCCTAGGGGCAGGCCCATGTCGCAGACTCAACGCTCCCCCTCGCTCTTGCCGCCCGGCGCGCGGCCTGTCGCCATCGCCAACTGGTTGTGGGTGGTCGCCGCTTTGGTGTTCTTCATCATTGTGGTGGGCGGGATTACGCGGCTCACCGAATCCGGCCTGTCGATTACCGAATGGAAGCCGGTATCGGGCGCGCTGCCGCCTTTGAATGAGGCCGACTGGGCGCACCAGTTTGCGCTCTATAAACAAACCACGCAGTTCCAGACCGTCAACCAGAATATGACGCTCGCGGATTTCAAATTCATCTATTTTTGGGAGTGGGTGCATCGGCTCATCGGGCGCTTGATCGGTGTGGTGTTCGCGGTGCCGCTTATCTGGTTCGCGTGGAAGCGCGCGATTCCCCAAGGTTATATGCCGCGCCTTGTATTCCTGTTGTTCCTTGGCGGATTGCAGGGCCTGATCGGCTGGTGGATGGTGGTGTCCGGCCTCGTCGGACGCACCGAGGTTAGCCATTACCGCTTGGCGGTGCATTTGATGAATGCCTTCCTGATTTTGGCCGTCACGGTGTGGACCGCGCTCGACATGCTGGCGCTTGCCCGCGGCGAAACGCGCGGCAAGGTCAAGCCGACCGGCTTTGGCTGGCTCGCGCTGCTTTTGTTGGCTGTGCAACTGACGTGGGGCGCTTTTGTCGCGGGGATGCGCGCGGGCCACGTATCGGCGGACTGGCCCAAGATGAACCCGGCGGAATGGTATCCGTCCGGCGTCCCTTATATAGAGCCGCTGTGGCGCAATATTGTCGATAATCCGGTGGTGGTGCATTTCTTCCACCGCTGGTTTGCTTGGGGTGTGGCGGTGGTGCTTGTGATGCTCGCGTTGAAAGCGATGAAGCGCGGCGGGCGCAAGGTCGCGATGGGCCTGAAACTCGCACTGGTCGCGCAAATCCTGCTCGGTATCATCACGGTGATGAGCGGGGTCGAACTATGGGTCGCGGTCACGCACCAAGCGGTCGCGGCGATCCTGCTGATGTTTGCGGTGGCGAGCGCCCATGCGGTGGGATTGATGGAATCCTCCCACCGATAGGACGCGTTCCCCCGCGAAGGATGATGAGAGTCACGTGCCTCTCATCATCCTTCGCGGGAGAATAGCGCAGGAAAAAGCAACGGTATCATAATACCCGTTTTAAGTCCCGCACATATCCTTGACTTTTGACTCATTCCCCGTCATTAGCGCGCTCATTCGCGGTGCGTGGCGGGTTTTCGCTATGCCCCGTGTTTTTGTTTCCGGGAGGACCCTTCTCCCGCTCAACAGGAGTTCACGCCCATGAAGGCGCTCATGAAAACGACCAAGTCGGTAAATCCGGCGGACGTCGAAAAGAAATGGGTGATGATCGACGCAGAAGGTCTCGTCGTAGGCCGCGTTGCCACCATCATCGCCAGCATCCTGCGCGGCAAGCACAAGCCGAGCTTTACGCCCCACGTCGATTGCGGTGACAATGTCATCGTCATCAATGCCGACAAGGTCGTATTCACGGGCAAGAAGCTCAACGACAAGGTTTACTACAAGCACACCGGCTATGCTGGTGGCATCAAGGAAACCACGCCTGCGAAGATCCTCGAAGGCCGTTTCCCCGAGCGCGTGCTTGAAAAGGCGGTTGAGCGTATGATCCCGCGCGGTCCGCTGGGTCGTCAGCAGATGAAAAATCTGCGCGTCTATGCCGGCACCGAGCATCCGCACGATGCCCAGAAGGCCGAAATCCTCGACGTCGCTTCGATGAACCGCAAGAACAAGGTGGGTGCATAATGTCCGATCTTACCGATTTGAAAGACCTCACCGAAGGCACCGAAGTTGTTGTTGACGCTCCGGCACAGCCTGCTGCTCCCTTGCGCGCACAGGAACTCGACCAATATGGCCGTGCTTATGCAACCGGCCGTCGTAAGGACGCTGTTGCCCGCGTTTGGGTCAAGCCCGGCACCGGCAAGATCACGGTCAATGGCCGCGATCAGGAAGTCTATTTCGCACGCCCCACGCTGCGTCTCGTCATCAACCAGCCCTTCACCGTCACCGAACGTGAAGGTCAATATGATGTGATCTGCACCGTCAAGGGCGGTGGCCTTTCGGGCCAAGCTGGCGCTGTCAAGCATGGCATCAGCCAGGCGCTCACCAAATATGAACCCGCGCTGCGTTCGGCGGTGAAGCGTGAAGGCTTCCTCACCCGCGACAGCCGTGCGGTTGAACGTAAGAAATATGGCAAGGCGAAAGCCCGCCGCAGCTTCCAATTCTCGAAGCGTTAATTTCTTACCCGTTCATTGCGAACAAAAAGACGGCTCCGGATTTTCCGGGGCCGTTTTTTGTGTGAGGAGCGCACATAAATTCCCCTCCCGCTTGCGGGAGGGGTTAGGGGAGGGGCTGTTGGTCGATTGACCTTTCACGATAAGCCCTCCCCCAGCCCCTCCCGCAAGCGGGAGGGGAGATGGTTGCCCCCAAAAAAAATTCTGCACCCCCGTTGACACTGTTCTATCTTAGTAATACACAGCGACTACACGCGTAATCGCAATGGGAGTGCGGAGGCTATGGTCCGGAAAATAAAAGCAATGCAGAGGCGCAGCTTATGGTTGGCGGGGGCGATGCTATCGCTCGGCGCTATGGCATCCCCCGCCGTCGCACAGCAAGTCGACGAGCGCGGTCGCACCGTTTATGATGCGGCCTATTTCACCGCCTTTGCGCCCTCCAATGCGCTCGATATTGTGAACCGCATCCCCGGCTTTTCGCTCAGCACCGGCAATAGTGATGTGCGCGGTTTCGGAGGGGCGGCGGGCAATCTGGTGATTGACGGGCAGCGGCCCAGCAGCAAATCCGACTCGCTCGAAACCATATTGAGCCGCATCCCCGCCAACCGCGTGCTGCGTGTCGAAGTCGGCGCGGGCGATCTGTTCGGCGCGGAATATTCGGGCAAGCCCCAAGTGGTGAACCTTGTGCTGACGGCCACGGGCGGCCTGTCCGGCACCGCAGAGGTCGAAATCTCGCGCGATTATACCGGCGACATCCATCCCGTTGGGTCGGTGTCGGCGCTGCTGCGGTCGGGTAAATCGACCTTCAACGCGTCCGCTGGCTATCGCGCAAGTGCCTATACCGAAGAAGGCTATGACCGGCTGGTCAGCCTGCCCGAACGCGACCTCATCGAATATCGGCGCAAGATTAACGACATCACCGACGGCCAATATTTCGGCACCTTATCTTGGGCGCATGATGATGGCGCGAACCGCAGCGCGCACCTCAATGGCCGCATCGCGCGCGGGCTATACCGGCTTGGCCAGACCAATGATGTGACGCCCGTTGGCGAGCCCGTGCGCGACGATATTTACCACCAGCGCATCAATGTATGGGATTATGAACTGGGCGGCGACATTACGCGGCCCTTGGCGGGCGGGGGGCTCAAGCTCATCCTGCTTGGCACAAGGCGCGATTGGGACAATTTCGAATATAATCACAACCGCATCGCGTCCCAGCAGATTGGCGGCTATGAACAAAGCGTCATCTACCGCCGCGACGAGGCGGTCGCGCGGCTGGTGTGGAGCCGCAGCAACTGGAACGGCTGGAATGTCGAACTCGGCACCGAAGGCGCGTTCAACCGGCTCGACAGCAAGGTCAAGCTCAACAGCATTGATAGCAATGGCAATCCCGTCCCCATCGACCTTAGCGTCGATGAAGCGGTCGTCACCGAATATCGCGCCGAACCTTTTGTGACGCTGGGGCGCAGCCTCACGTCCAAGCTGCGCATGGATATGGGCCTCACTTACGAAGGCTCGCGGCTCACCGTGACGGGCGATGCCAAGGCGGAACGCAGCCTGTCTTACCTCAAACCCAAGCTTTCGCTGGATTGGCAGGCAGGCCATAAGTGGCGGGTGCAAGCGTCGGCAGCGCGCACCGTGGCGCAGCTTAATTTCAACGATTTTGTCGGGGCCGCAGAGCTTGCCAATGACCGCGTCAATGGCGGCAATCCCGATCTGGTGCCGCAGCGTGTGTGGACGTTCCGCGCGTCGGCGGAGCGCCCGATCTTCACCAATGGCCGCATCTTTGTCGAAGGCGGCTATAAGGCCTTTACGCAGGTGCAGGACCGCGTGCCGCTGGAGGAGGGCGACGGCCCCGGCAATCTTGGCAATGGGCGGCAATTTTTTGCAACCGGCGCGCTCACCTTGCCGCTTGGCCAATGGGGCATAAAGGGCGGGCAGTTGACCGGCAATATTTCATGGGGCGACACAAGGGTGCGCGACCCTTACACCCACCAGCACCGCCATTTTTCGGGCTATTCCTCGCTCGGCGCGGATTTGGGCTTCCGGCAGGATTTGGGCAAATTCGCGTGGGGTGTCGACGCCGAAGTCGGCACTTGGGGAACGAGCTTCTGGCGCTCGGAAGAAGATTCCAACCGCATGAGCGACCCTGAATTTTCCGCCTTTGTCGAATATCGTCCGACCTCCAAAACGACGATCAAATTTACCGGACAGAATTTGTCGGACATCCCTGCGGTGCGCCGCCGCACCTTCTTCACGCCGGACCGTTACAATCTAGTGCCAAACGAAGAAGAATATCGCGTCCGCAATGCCCACATCCAGCTTTTCCTGACCCTCAAACATAATTTTGGTTGAGGGGAAGGAGAAAAAGCTGTTCGCGCATCAGCGTTTCCGCACAAATTCGGCCCGCAATACAAGGCCTTTGATGCCTTCATATTTGCAGTCGATTTCCTGGGGGTCGCCAGTCAAACGGATCGATTTGATGAGCGTGCCGCGCTTCAATGTCTGGCCTGCGCCCTTGACCGTCAAATCCTTGATGAGCGTGACCTGATCGCCATCAGCGAGCAGATTGCCGACCGCATCGCACACCTCGACGCCACTATCCCGGGCCCCGCCTGCGCCCGCTTTGGCACGGGCATCTGCCGCGCTAATCCATTCGCCTGTCTCATCGTCATAGACATAATCTTCGTCACTATCGCTCATAAACAGGTTCCCTTGTGTGCGGCATCGGCTATGCTTTGCACCAACCCATAACGCGGCGCGGCAGGGCTTGCCAGCGCCCGATCGAAAATGAGGAAGAGTTTATGCGGATTGCGCGTCTGACCCTGTGTGTTGCGGCCTTGTCGGGGCTTGCTCTCGCCGGTTGCCAGAACAAGGATGAAGCGCCGCCGCCTGTGCAGACGACCGAAGGCGCGGCTACCCCGGCACCGGTTACAGACCCTGCGGCGCCCGACCAGCCCAAAGCCTATTGGCGTTCGGCGAGCAATGAGGAAGGGGATTCGCTGCGCTATACCGATGCGGCTACCAACAATACCGTGGTGCTGGCCTGCCCGACCGGTTCGGGCAAATTTTATGTCAATGTGACCAACTTCACGCCGGTATCGAGCGAGGACCGCATGAGCATCGGCAATGGCGGCATCGTCACCGCGCTGGTCGCCGACCCCAACCGCGAAACCAATGCGGGCGGCATGACCGGCGTTGCGCCCGTGCCGACCGATTTGAGCAAATTGCTCCCCGGCGAAGCAGGGCTTTCGGTAAGCTATGGCAACCAGAAACTCGGGCCCCTCCCGCCGGTCCCCGCCGAAATGGCCGCGATTTTCGAAGAAGGTTGTTACGACTGACGCGCGCGAAGGATGCCCCGATCCTTCGCAAGCCCGTCCTCACAGCAAATTTTGCTGCTCGGTCAAATCGGGGAGTGTCCAGTCGATCGGCGCTAATCCGTGGCTTTCGAGGAACGCATTGGTCTGGCTAAAATGCTTACAGCCCAAAAAGCCGTTATGGGCCGAGAGCGGGGAAGGGTGCGCGGATTTCAGCACCAGATGCGGCCCGCCTTTGTCGATACTGTCGACGAACGCGGCTTTTTTCTGCGCATAATTGCCCCATAGCAGGAAGACGACCGGTTCCTTGCGCGCATTGATAGCAGCAATAATCGCGTCGGTGAATTTTTCCCACCCGCGCCCTTGATGCGATGCGGCTTTGCCCATTTCGACGGTCAGCACGCTGTTTAACAACAACACGCCTTGCTCCGCCCAATGTTCGAGAAATCCGTGTGCAGGCGGGGTAATACCCAGATCGCTTTTCAATTCCTTATAGATATTGACGAGCGAGGGCGGCGGTTTGACGCCCGGTTGCACCGAAAAGCACAGGCCATGCGCTTGTCCCACGCCGTGATAAGGATCCTGCCCCAAAATCACCACGCGCACCTTGTCCGGCGGGGTGAGGTCGAGCGCGCGAAACCATTCGCTCGCCTTGGGGAAAATGCGGCGGCCTTGGGCGCGTTCATCGACAAGGAATTGGCGCAGCGCCGCCATATAAGGCGCATCAAACTGCGCCTGTAATGCGTCCTTCCAGCCAGCTTCGAGTTTTATCGCGCTCATGGCCCCAAGCGCCTGCACGGAACATTCGCACGGGTCAACCGTTTTCCAGCCACCAACCAAGCCTGCGTCCGACGCCCTTAAAATGTCTGGCGCACGCTAGAGGGAGAGGGACTATGATAACAGCAAATGATCTGCGCGCAGGGATGCGCGTGCTGGATTCCGACGGTGATTTTATCGGCACAATTTTGGGCGTAGCGGGCGATAATGTGCGCTTGCGGCAGGAAGGCGTGGTCGATGGCGAACATGATGTGCCGCTCACCCGTTTCGCGCGCGTGGACGGGGAATCGGCCTATCTGGACGGCGCTTGGTCCACCATATTGACGACTTTGGGTGGCTTGGCGGCGGGCGCTGCGGCGACGGTCGGCGGCGCGGCCCATGCAGCAGAGCGCGGGATCGACCGGATGGGTGACCGTATCCGTGATGGCGTGCATGGCGATCCTGTGCACCGCGATCCTCTGCATCGCGATCCTGTGACGCCCGCAACCTATAATGACCCGGTAGAGCCGGAACGGCGGATGGGTTTTTGGCCGTGGCTGTTGCTTATTGCCGCTGCGATTGCCGCATTCCTCGCGTTCAAGAGTTGCAGCACGGCGGAAGCGCCTGCGCCCATGCCTGCTGACCCCGGCGTTGAGCAGGCGACCCCTGCTACACCCGCAACCCCAGCGACGGGACCAGTTGAAAGCGTGACGCTTGCCGACAATAGCAAGCTCGACATCACGCCGGGAACGATCACTTACAATCTCTATAAATTTGTGACGTCGGGCGATGCGGTGCCGAAAACCTTCACGTTCGATAAGCTGAACTTCGACACCGGTTCCGCCGCGATCCGCGCCGAAGACCAACCGACCATCGACAGTATCGGCGCGATCATGAAAGCCTATCCCAAGGTCAAAGCCTCGGTTGTCGGCTATACCGACGCGACTGGTGACAAGGCCACCAACGAAAAACTTTCTGCGGAACGCTCGGCCAATGTGGTCAAAGCGATTGTCGCCAAGGGCGTGGACGCTGGCCGTCTTGATTCCAAAGCGGGCGGTATCGCCGAAACCAAAGGCGGCGCTGACCAGAATGCCCGCCGCACCGATTTGGTCGTGACCGCCAAATAAGGGCGGCATTATAGCTTCGTCGCTGTTTTGTGGGGGGCGCTTAGGCGTCTCACGCAAAACAGGCTAGCCATCGGCCCGGTCTCACCACCGGGCCGATTTTTTTGGGCGGGTATGGCGCAATCTAAGCCTCTCAATAAGTCATACATTTCGCTTTGCCGTCAGCAGCCGTATCGGCTTTGTCCCGCGCGACTTTGTTCGCATCGCGCGTCGCCCCCGGAATTTCGGCCAAGCGGCAGCCGGGTTTGCCGCCTTTGCCGACGGTTTCGACCATGAGCCAGCTTTGCTTGGGCTGGTCGGGGACGTCGCTTGTCAGGCGGAAGATGATGGCGAAGGGTTGGCCGTCTTTGCCGACGCGCCATTCGACCGTATCACTGGCCGCGTTAAACGGGCCGGGGGTTAAAAATTCGCCCATCGCACCCGCATCCAGATCAGCGCGCAAATCGCCTTCCTTGATATAGAGCGGGGTGCCCGCAAAGCCGGTGCATTTCTGCTCGCGATATTCTGCCTCGTCATCGGCGGCGATGGTTTTGCAGGCGGATCCTTTGATCGAGCTATAGACCGAGCGGATACCCGTGGCCGCATGCGCTTTTGTTTCGGGACCGCTTGCGGGGACAGTTGCTTGGTCGGTTGTAGCGCCGGTCGCAGGTGCGCCACTTTCTCCCGGCCCGGTTGTGCTATTCGCGGTTGGGGCAGAAATGTCCGCAGCCCCCGCATCCGCAGTAGATACCCCCGATCCGGTTCCGCTCCCCGCCTTATCCTGCGGGGCTTCACGCGTATCGCTGCACGCCCCCAGCGCCAGCAAGCTCGCAAGACAAAGGGCGGCGGGGAGGGGCTTGGGGGGCATGGTCATCTCCTGCATTGCCCCTTCTGCGCTGGACCCCGCGCACGAAAAACGGTAAGATTTGCGCGCATCGGCTATAGCCCAAACAAGGAGCCTTGATATGTCTGCCACCAACCGCGCTGCGGGCAAAGCGTTCCGTATTTTGAAAGTCGCCCTGCCGGTCGCCTTGGTCGGGGGGCTGGGCTTTATGACCTTCCGGCCCGCCACCACGACCGCCGCGCTTCAGGCCAATGCCCGCGCGCCGCAATTTGTCACGCAAGGCGCGATTGGCGGCAAAGTCTTCACGCTCGACCTTCGCAAACAACTCGCCAAAGGGCCGGTTGTCCTTTATTTTTTCCCCAAAGCCTTCACCAAAGGCTGCACCTTGGAAACGGCGGCCTTTGCGGAAAATCATGACCGTTTTTCTGCGGCTGGCGCGACCGTTATCGGTATGTCGGCGGACAATATCGCCGATCTCCAGCGTTTTTCGACCGAGGTGTGCCGCTCCAAATTTCCGGTGGCGATTGCCACCTCGCGCATCATGCAGGCTTATGATGTCAAGCTTCCGGCGGTCAATATGACCAACCGCACTAGCTTCGTCATCGCAGCTGACGGGCGCATTGCTTATGTGCATAGCGATATGAATTATGTCGACCATGTCCGCAACACGCTGGCGGCGGTGGAGCGGTTGAAGACGCGTCCGGCGCGGCGGTAAAGCCTATTTATAACCCGCTAGCCCTGAGCTTGTCGAAGGGCGGTTTTAAGGCTGGCGTAATATTGATGGGCGTCCTTCGACAAGCTCAGGACTAACGGGTTCAGGACTAGCGGGCTTATTTGAGAATATTCGAAATGAAAAAAGCCCGCCGGAATATCCTCCCGGCGGGCTTTTTCATTCTTCTAACCCTATGCCTTATTCGGCGCGCGGGGCGGCGGCGCTGGGGTTGGTCGGCATCCCGCCCAACTGCGTCACCAGATCGCGATAGGCGTCGAGATAGGCCAGCACGATGACCTGACCGATTTCGGTATTTTCATAGCTCGACCCGCCGAGCGCGCCCAATGCGCTGCCCCAGCCAAAGCCGCCGCCGCCAAAACCGATGTCGGTCTTGCGGGCATAGCCTTCGGTCAGGCGTTCCTGTTCGGTGGTGCGCGAATTGACCAGTGTCAGCGTGACATTGGCTTCCTTCTTCTTGACGTTGAGGCCGCCCGCAATCGCGCCGATGGTGCGGTTGCCGATGAGGCCGCCGAGCGCGCCGCCAAGGCCGCCGCCGCCCGAATTGCGGTTGCGCGATACAATGTCGGGGACAAGGAAATAGTCCGCCGCGCGCACCTGACGCTTGCCAATGTTCGACCCGCGCTGCAATTCGCCATTGTCGGCAAGCGCGCGTTCGAGGTTGCGGCTTTCAAGCCCGCGTCCGCGATCGACCAACGTGAAACAGCCCGAACGCATGACCATGACCTTGAGCAAGGCTTCGGGCGAGGTCAGCCCATATTCCGACCACCAGCGATAGTCGGGTTCGACAATCGCGATCGAGCCGAGCTTGCGGGTGCAGACCGGAATTTCGGCCGATGCGCGTTCTTGCGCCTTGCGTCCCGAACTTTTGCTTTTGTTGTTTTGAGCCATTGCGGGCGTGGCCGCCATCGTCATGGCGCTCGCCGCAGCCAGCGCGATCAGAATCTTCTTCATCAAAATAACTCCCTTGGGTTCTCCCTGTGGACGATGCGCACATACCCCCGCAGATCCGTGCGAATCTGCGCTAACTCTTAACGGAGACAGGAAATATTGGTAGAGCCAAAAGCGCAGCTGTCCCGCAAGGTGACGATTATCACATAATCGGACGGGAGGTGAGGCGAGAGGAGAGGGAGAGTGCTGAGCACTCCCACATAACTAGACGGGCACCGTTTCCGATGCCCGTCCGTTGCGACCCCGAAGGGTGGGATGACGCCTCTCATTCAAGAGACGTATCTTTTTTTTAGCGACAGCGTGCGCTGCCCCGGTCAATTTCGCGACCGGCAATAGCGCCCACGCCTGCACCGATGATAGTGCCCAGCGTTTTATCACCACGGCCAGCAATCTCGTGGCCTGCAACACCGCCTACAACCCCGCCGACCACCAGACCGGTCGTGCCATTGTCACGCTTACAACGCCAGCGACCGCGATTATCACGCCACAAACGCTCGTTGCTACGCACACGGCGGTCGCGATACCGCTTTTTGTAAAAGTCGCTAGTGGTCGCCGCAGTCATATCCGGCACATAGCTCGGCATCGTTGCGGCTCCGTTCATCGGACTGATTGCCATCATGGCAGCCATAATCATGCTCATTGTTCTTACCCTTTCGCATGGATGTAATCTCGTGATTTGGGGTATGAACGAACATAGATGAACGCTGGTTGCATGAACGCCTGACAACGGCAGAAATACGTGCAATTTGGCGGTGAAGAGTGCAAAAGCGACGATGGGACGAGGCGCGTTTTTTACAGCTTGTGACGCCTCACCCGCCAAGGAGAGAAGCGACAGGGAGCTACAGCGTGCGCCGACTACCCCTCATCCCCCATCTTAAGCGCAGCAATAAACGCCTCTTGCGGGATGCTGACATTGCCATATTCGCGCATCTTGGCCTTGCCTTTTTTCTGCTTTTCCAAGAGCTTTTTCTTGCGGCTGATGTCGCCGCCATAGCATTTGGCGGTCACGTCCTTGCGCATTGCGGCAATGGTTTCGCGGGCGATGACCTTGCCGCCAATGGCCGCCTGGATCGGGATTTTGAACAGGTGGCGCGGGATGAGGTCTTTCAGCCGCTCGCACATACCGCGTCCGCGCGCTTCGGCGGTGCCACGGTGGACGATCATGCTCAGCGCATCGACCGGATCGCCATTGACCATGATGCTCATCTTGACGAGATCGCCGGGGCGGTGGCCGATTTGGTGATAGTCGAACGAGGCATAGCCCCGGCTGATTGACTTCAACCGGTCATAAAAATCGAACACCACTTCGTTGAGCGGCAGCTCATAGACGATCTGCGCGCGGCCACCGACATAGGTGAGCTGTTTCTGGATACCGCGCCGGTCCTGACATAGTTTGAGGATCGAGCCCAGATATTCGTCGGGGCAGTAAATCGTGGCTTCAATCCACGGTTCCTGAATTTCGTCGATGCGGTTGACGTCGGGCATATCCGCCGGATTGTGCAACTCCATCTCGCGCGCATCTTCGGTTTTCGAGCGGCTGAGCTTGAGCTTATAGACCACCGACGGCGCGGTGGTGATAAGGTCGAGATCATATTCGCGCGTCAGGCGCTCCTGAATGATTTCAAGGTGGAGCAGCCCGAGGAAACCACAGCGGAAACCAAAGCCCAGCGCCGCGCTGCTTTCGGTTTCAAACGAAAAGCTCGCGTCATTGAGGCGCAGCTTTGAGATAGACTCACGCAGCTTTTCAAAATCGGCGGCGTCGGTCGGGAACAGGCCGCAGAAGACTACAGGCTGCACTTCCTTAAAGCCCGGCAAAGGCTCTGCGGTCGGGCGCTTGGCATCGGTAATCGTGTCACCGACGCGGGTTTGCGCGACTTCCTTGATTTGCGCGGTGATAAAGCCAACCTCGCCGGGGCCGATCTCGCTCAAAATTTCGATTTTGGGGCGCATACAACCGACGCGGTCGATGAGGTGGGTCGTGCCCGCCTGCATGAATTTGATCTGCTGGCCTTTCTTGATGACGCCATCAATCACACGCACCAAAATGACGACGCCCAGATAAGGGTCATACCATGAATCGACCAGCATCGCCTTTAACGGCGCATTGCGGTCGCCCTTGGGCGGCGGGATTTTGGCGACAATCTGTTCGAGAATATCTTGAATCCCGATGCCCGATTTGGCCGAAGCCAGCACCGCGTCGGACGCATCAAGGCCGATCACTTCCTCGATTTCGGCCTTCACCTTGTCGGGTTCGGCGGCGGGCAGGTCAATCTTGTTAATGACCGGCAGGATTTCATGGTCATGCTCGATCGACTGATAGACGTTCGCAAGCGTTTGCGCTTCAACCCCTTGGGCGGCGTCCACCACGAGCAACGCGCCTTCGCACGCGGCGAGGCTGCGCGATACTTCATAGGCAAAGTCCACATGGCCCGGCGTGTCCATGAGGTTAAGCTCATAGGTGATGCCGTCCTTGGCTTTATAGTCGAGCCGGACGGTCTGCGCCTTGATCGTGATGCCGCGCTCTTTTTCAATGTCCATATTGTCGAGCACTTGCTGCGCGCCGGACATTTCACGGTCGGACAGCCCGCCCGTATATTGGATCAAACGGTCGGCGAGCGTCGATTTGCCATGGTCGATATGGGCGATAATCGAAAAATTGCGGATGAGGCTAAGGTCGGTCATGGATGCTTCATAATGCGATGAAGGCGGACCTTTTGTGGCCCGCCCGATAAAAAGATTCTGCGCCGATAGCAGGGCCAAGCCTTGCTGTCACCGTTGATTCAGAAGGCAAGCCCGTGCGCGCCTTGGCTCAGCGGTCGCGCCGTCCGGCAAGCATCCGGTCAATGACGGCAATGGCTTTGAGTTTGCGCGCTTCGCCGTCGCCCGAAATCACCACATAAGGCACGCCGCGCCGGTCGAGTTCGGCCTTGGATAATGCTTGGAAATGCGCGCGTTCGGCGGCGCTTTTGTGGACGCGCAGGCCATCGTCGATCCACGGCAAATCATCATCCATCAGCAGATAGAGGTCGCCCACATCGGTAAAGGCGTCGAGATCGGGATGGCGCGATGCGAACATCATCATCTGCCAGGCCGCCGTCATCAGCGGGTCGGTGTCGGAGAAAAACAGCGCACAGGCTTGTTTGCGCACTTCGGCGGTCAATTCCATATGGCCGCGCATGATCTTGACCAGATCGTCCGGCATCAAATCGGTGCCATAGGCTTCGCAATAGGTGCGGCCATATTCATGCACAAAGGGCGCGTCATAATGCGCCGCGAGTTGCCGCGCGAGTGTTGATTTTCCGGTGCTTTCCGCGCCGTGCAGGACGATATTCAACGAAATGCCTCGCTCTCCTCTTGGGGCCGCTGCGCACGATGGATTTTCCACCATTGGATAAGCCCGACTATAGCAAGCAGCAGGAACAGACCATAGAGAATAGCGGTCAAATGCAAGGCCTTGGTCCAGTAAAGCCCGACCGCCAGAATGTCGACGATGATCCACAACACCCAATTTTCGACATAGCGGCGCGCGAGCAAGAGTTGCGCGACAACGCTGATCATCGCAATCGCACCATCCCAATAAGGATAATGGGCATCGGTCATCCGCGCCATCATCGTTCCCCAGCCAAGCGTCAGGATAAGGCATCCGCCCAGCACCGCCAACTGGTTGACCTTGTTAAGCTGTAACACGGGGATTTTGTGATCTTCGGCATCGCTCGCGGCGCGCGACCACACCCACCAGCCGTAAATTTGCACGACAAAGAAGAAAAGCTGGAGCAGAGCGTCGCTGTAAAGCTTAGCCCCGTAGAAGATCCACGCATAGCAGCTCACCATCGCTATCCCGAACGGATAGTTCCAGATGCTGCGCCGGATGATGAGGATGATGTTCATCATCCCCAGCACCACAGCAATGGTTTCAAGCGTAGAAAAGATCATGGGTGCTAGGCTGTTACAATCTTTGTCAGGCGCGCGCGATTAAAGATCATCGGCTTTCATCCGGAAAATCGTCTGGTGCGGTTCATAAGCCGCCATGCGGGTGATAAGGCCATCCAATGTATCATCGACAATCATGATATTTTTATGCGCCTCGCGGACAAAACCCACATCAATCATATGCTGGTTGAACGCGACCAGATGGTCATAAAAGCCCGCAACATTCAGAACGCCGACCGGCTTTTCATGATAGCCAAGCTGCGCCCAGCTAATCGCTTCCCACAATTCGTCCATCGTGCCGACGCCGCCCGGAATGGTGATGAAGCCATCCGACAGGTCGGTGAACATCTTCTTACGCTCGTGCATCCCCGGTACGATATGGAGTTCGGTGCAAAGATCGTTGCGCACTTCCTTGGAGCATAAAGCTTCGGGGATAACGCCGATGACTTCGCCGCCCGCATGGATGCACGCATCGGCAACCGCGCCCATAAGCCCAAGCCGTCCGCCGCCATAGACCAGCCCTATGCCACGCTCCGCCAGTGCCCGCCCGACCGCTTGCGCGGTTTCGATATAGACAGGGTCGGCTGGCGATGCCGAACCGCAATAGACGGCGAGGCGTTTCAACTTATGGGGCATAAAGTCTCCGGTTAAGGGGGAAATGATATTCAGCGCGGGGCCGCGCCGGTGCGGTCTTCGACCAGTTGCCAGCAGCTTGCGGTTTTGCGGAAGCTATAGCTTTGCGCGGGGCCAAAGCGGCGGACAAGGCTTTCTTCCGCCTCATCCTCTCCCGTGACCGCAAATGTGCCGCGGCTCCAGTCCACGCGATAATCGCCCTTGGGAAGGGGGACGGCATTATGCGTAATTTTGTCATAACCGGCGCGCTTGCCCGCTTCGAACAGGGCAAAGCTGCTTGCGGTCGCATAGCTATAATCGATCAGCATGATATCATAGCCGGTATAAGCGGCGCGCGGGACCATGCGGGCCTTGCCGTTCTTCACCACCCGGATGGACGGGGCCAGATAAGCCTGCCGTTCAGGCCAGCTTGCGCGGCTGAACCCTTCAAAAAAGCCTGCAAAATCCTTGTCGCGACAAGCGGTTTCCATCATGACTTTGCCGGTGGTGTCAACGGATTGCGCCTTGAGGGGCGCATCGGCCAATATACCGGTCGCCGATAATATCATGGTTACTGTCGCGACGACCATAAGCTTTCCATAGTGCATAAAGGCGGACTCCCGTGCGGCATAGCGTCACGGTTGCCCATAGCCCGACTGCGCGCGTCCAACAAGGTCACCCGCTTCCTCCACCAGACATTTGCACTGGCACAATAACTCTCTATACATAGGCCCATACCCCGGGGAGCCGATGGCTGAGAGGCGGTGCTGTGATGCCCGCGACCCGTTGAACCTGAACCGGTTAAGACCGGCGGAGGGAGGGCGGTTTTTCCTTTAAGCCACGCCAAAGGACCAAAACCGTTATCACTCCGAACTAGCTTTACCTGCCCCGAAAAGTGGGAACCGGTTTTCGGATCAGGCAGGTAAACAACAATATTGGAGTTGATACTGATGGCTGACTTTTCTATTAGTGAAGATCTGATTTCCGACGGAAATCAGGGGCCCGCCCGCACCGAAGGCAAAGCAACGCTCCCCAGCGTCACCACCGGCCCCATTCGCGGATCGAAGAAAGTCTATGTCGAAACCCCGTCAGGTGTGCGCGTCGCGATGCGTGAAATTCATCTGGAACCTTCCAGCGGTGAAGCGCCGGTGCGCGTCTATGATACGTCCGGCCCTTATACCGACCCCAATGTGCATATCGACATCGACAAGGGCCTTGCCGAATTGCGCCGCGACTGGATTGTTGCGCGCGGCGATGTCGAAGAAGTCACCCAGCGCGAAGTGCGCCCCGAAGATAATGGCCAACTCGGCCCGGATCGCAGCGGCGGGGTCAAGCCTTTCCCCAACGTGCGCGAGCGGGTGCTGCGCGCCAAACCCGGCGCGAATGTCAGCCAGATGCACTATGCCCGCCGCGGCATCATCACGCCCGAAATGGAATATGTGGCGGAGCGCGAAAACTTGGGCCGCGCGCGCCTCAAAGAATATGTCCGCGATGGAGAGAGTTTCGGCGCTGCCATCCCTGATTATGTGACGCCCGAATTTGTCCGCGAAGAAGTTGCGCGCGGCCGCGCCATCATCCCGTCGAACATCAACCACCCCGAAAGCGAGCCAATGGCGATTGGCCGCAATTTCCTCGTTAAAATCAACGCCAATATCGGCAATAGCGCGGTCGCATCCGACGTTGCATCGGAAGTCGACAAGATGGTGTGGTCGATCCGCTGGGGCGCGGACACCGTCATGGACCTTTCCACAGGCCGCAATATCCACGACACCCGCGAATGGATTTTGCGCAACTCGCCCGTCCCCATCGGCACCGTGCCGATCTATCAGGCGCTCGAAAAAGTCGGCGGCATTGCCGAGGAACTGACGTGGGAAATCTTCCACGACACGCTCATCGAACAGGCTGAACAGGGCGTCGATTATTTCACCATCCATGCGGGCGTCCGCCTGCCCTATATCCCGCTCACAGCAAAGCGCGTGACCGGCATTGTCTCGCGCGGCGGATCGATCATGGCGAAATGGTGCCTCGCGCATCACAAGGAAAGTTTCTTGTACGAACGCTTTGACGAGATCACCGAGATTATGAAGGCCTATGACGTCGCCTACAGCCTTGGCGATGGCCTGCGCCCCGGCAGCATAGCAGACGCGAATGACGAGGCGCAATTTGCCGAGCTTTATACCTTGGGCGAACTCACCAAGCGCGCGTGGGAACAGGATGTGCAGGTGATGATCGAAGGGCCGGGCCATGTCCCCATGCACAAGATCAAGGAGAATATGGACAAGCAATTGGAGGCGTGCGGCGAAGCCCCCTTCTACACGCTTGGACCGCTTACCACCGACATCGCGCCGGGCTATGACCATATCACCAGCGGCATTGGAGCGGCGATGATCGGTTGGTATGGCACCGCGATGCTGTGCTACGTCACGCCCAAGGAGCATCTGGGCCTGCCCGACCGTGATGATGTGAAGGTCGGCGTGGTGACCTATAAGTTAGCCGCTCACGCCGCCGACCTCGCCAAGGGCCACCCCGCAGCCAAAGTCCGTGACGACGCCCTAAGCCGCGCGCGCTTCGAATTCCGCTGGCGCGACCAGTTTAACCTCAGCCTAGACCCCGACACCGCCGAGCAATATCACGACCAGACGTTACCGGCGGAGGGGGCCAAAAGCGCGCATTTCTGCTCGATGTGCGGCCCCAAATTCTGCAGCATGAAAATCACGCAGGAAGTGCGCGAATTTGCGAAGCTGCAGAATCAGGACGCCGATGCTTTTGTCGCGGCGGATGAGGCGGAAGCGGGCATGGCGGAAATGAGCAAGATCTATGTCGAAACCGGGCGGGAGTTGTATATGGGCGGCGGCGACTGGGAGCGGGATTGACAAACGCAAGAAATAATTGAGCGGTACCAAGCTATATATGCCGTATAGCTTCGATTAAATCTTTTCCGTATTTTGTTTCTAATCGAGAAACAAATTCCGGCTCTACGTCTCGAGCAAATGCGATCAAGCCTTTCAGTTTTTTCTTCTGCTCGTCGTTCATTAAACCTTTCCGATAGTGATCGACCATCGATCTAATTAGCTTTTTTCGTTCTCGTCCAATGGACACTCGATCATCGTTGGTCAGTATCAATCCTGTAACCGACCTACGATATTTTTTCGTTGCTAGGACCCGTTTTTGATCATTCAGCTTTAGTTTGGGGAACGCCAGTTCCTGAAGTATCGTTCTAACGATCTTTTCGACAGGTTGAAGATAACCAGTTCGGTTTGCAGAAAAAGTCAAATCGTCGGCGTATCGCGTGTAAATGACGGTATGCGTCGCGACGAGCTCAGACACAAGCCTGTCAAAATCATACATCAAGAGATTGGATAAGCGTGGTGACGCAGGAGCGCCAATTGCAAGACGCAATATTGAAGATCCGCGTGCCTGATGGAACATGAGGTTGCCAGCTAGAATTCGATCTTCATTGTCTTCAAAAAGATCGTGTTTCACAGAAAAAGCTAGCCAGTCATCAAATCGAAACGACGGAAAAAAATCTTTAAAATCGAGCTTTAGAATCGCACCAGATGGAGAATGCTTATCTGCATTTTTTCTGATAGAAGTACCTTTTTCATATGCAGTTGCTGCGGGATGGATCGGCAGATCAGACAGGTAATGGGCAATCAAGATTTTCTGTAAAATCTTCACTTCCCTTGCGGGTTGAGCGATCGGCCTTTTCCCCCCATTCCGTTTGTCGATTGTGTAATGCTTGTAACGAATCGGGGCAGACTTGGCTATCTGCCGCACATCCTTTTCCAGCATTCCAGAGAGCTCAGACAGCTCAGAGATTAAGCTGCCCATTTTTTCCCTTTCATTTCTGCAATGGCATAAAATCGCTCCGGATCGTTGGCTTGCCAATAATCTAAAATAGCTGCTCGTCGACGCAAAGCGTTTGTCGGTAAATCGCCGCCTTTCTTGACGAGAAACTGGGTTGCTGTCTCCTCCAATTTGGGATTAGGGAAAATCAACCGCCGATCTCCTGTGCGATTCTCCCTCAGCCACGTAACGGATTCCGCGCACAAGATATATCTGGAAAGCTGGTCGTCGTTGATGTCAATTCCAATATGTTGCAATGCGAGTAGCATCTCATCGCGCTGCAAAGCGCCGAGTTCTTGCGCGAAACCGACAAGTGCCTTAATGGCATGACCCTCGCGTAAAATGCTCAGCGTAGTGTGGCGGTCAATTGACGATAATCGTCGAGCGATTCGTTCCTTCAGCAAGGCGCCAAGGGCTTGACGATTTGCATTTGAAACGTTGGTGCCGACAATACCAAGTTGATTTTTGCTATAGGTGACAACCGCTGAGTCGTCATCGTTCAGAAGGGCTTGAAGAGGTCCCAGCCTAATATAAGATTTTTCATCGTTAAAAAACTCGTCTTGAATGACGACTAGCGTTCTTGAAGATATTTCTTCATTTGAAGCAAATGAACCCAGTTCAGAAAAGCTGCCTTCGCTTTCGCAAAATAATAAAATAAGTTCACATATTTGTGCAAGATCATTTTCAAATTTCAGTAAGTCGTCGTACTTTGCACTTTTAATGTAAAACGCGTTTACATCTTCTGCTCTAAAGAGAGTGGAGTCTTTCGGAATGGGGCTGTCAACAATTTTGAAAAACACGTCTCGGAGTGAAAGAGGCGCATCCTCGTGCTTGTTGGACATCTGTCCGCCGCAAAGTAAGATAATTTTAGAAGGAGCGCGGACACGAATGTCGCTCAAATCCAATTGTGCAAGAAATTCGAACAACATCCGTATTTTAGCTTACCTATGCTCCGAAAGAGACCGATGCGGTATCGAGCGGAGCGGCTCCGCCGGAGACGATACCGCATCGGTCTCTTTCGGAGCCACAATTGTGTCCAATCATATGAAGTCCGGACGAAACGCCAGACTAGGCACCCACGGGCACCTTAATCGCGTAAGCTGCCTTGTAAATATAGTATTTGGTGGAATAGTCAAGCGTATGGCGAGATTCCTTTCCATTAAATGGAACAAGCAAGTGAAGTAATTAAGAAATCCCTTGACGGAATACTAACTACCCACTCACCCCAACCTAACCAATGCCGCGTCCAGCGCCTGCAAAAACCTCGTTCTATCCGCCTTGCTAAACGGCGCTGGCCCGCCGCCCACCCCATCCATTCCGGCGCGCAGGTCGGCCATGATGGCGCGGGTGGCGAGGGCGCTGCCTATGGAGGCGGGTGTGAAGGGTTTGCCGTTGTTGCCGATGACGATGGCGCCTGCTTTCAGGCAGCGGTCGGCAAGTATGATGTCGGCGGTGATGACGATGCTGCGCGGGTCCGCAGCCCCAGCGATCCAATCATCGGCGGCGTCGAAACTGTCCGGCACGATATGCCGGGTAATCAACGGATGGTCGGGTAAGCGAAAACGCGCATTGCTGACCAACACCACGGGCACATTGCGGCGAAAGGCAACCTTGTAAATCTCGTCCTTTACGGGACACGCATCGGCATCGACCAATATGCGCGGCGTCGGGGTGCGGGGCGCGGCTGGCGGCGGTTCCATGGGCTTGGGGTCTGGATTATCGGTCATAGCTGCATGGCGCTGTAGCATATATTGCGTAGGCGCGCGCGAGATGACAGCTTTGATGATGATATGGTATATACACCGCACATATAATGAGGGCACGACAGACCTTGCTTTCGCGCCCTTATCTAGCGGGAGAATGCTATGCGAAAGCGCGCAAGCTTTGGGTTCGGTGCGGCATTGGTGATGCTGGCCTTTTCACTATCATCGCCTGCTGAGGCACAAGCATCCGATGCGAAGGCCGCGAAAAGGGCCACGGCTCCGACTTCTCCCTCCACGCCCACACATCCACGCCACGTATCATCGTTGCTCGGAAGCTGGGACGTTGACGTAACGCGTCTGCCTATGCCGCCCGAAGCACGGCCGCAACGGGTGACGATCCGCTATAGTCAGGTCGATGCGGTACGCTGGCAGATGGACGTCGAAATTGTCGATAATAAGGGCAACAAGACGCATGGCGTGTCGGTTTTTCCGCTCGACGGCACACAGGTTGCGGCGGCCGGAAGTCCGGAAGCGGATAAGATCGCGGCGGTTTTGCCACAGCCTAATGTGCTGGTCACCTCGCTTGCCAAAGGCACCGCGCCAGCCTCGACGCGCATCTATGCGGTGGCGGACGATGGCAAGACTATGGTGGAAACCGCTTCTTATTTCGGGGCGGAGGGCAAATCTATTTTGCGGACCAATTATTTCACGCGCTCAAAAACGCCATAAGGGTGGTCTGAGCCGAAACGGCTATACGAAAAGAGGTTCCCATGTTTATCGCAGGCTATTGGTGGCAGATTGAACCGGCCAAGGAAGAGCAATTCCGGGCGGCTTGGCGGCGGGGGACGGAGTTGATCCGTGAGAAATATGGCTCGCTCGGCTCGCGGCTTCATGTCGAGGAGATGTCGCACGGGACGCGGCGCTTTGTGGGTATTGCCGAATGGCCGGACCGCGCGACTTGGCAAAAGGCGTTTGATGCCAAAATGGTCTATGACGAGCCGGAAACGCGCGCGGCTTTTGTCGATGCGATTGCGGGGGCGTCGGAAGGGCCGATATTTTTGCTTGAGGTGACGGACGATTTATTGGACCGCGCGTAGAAGGCGTTGCGCGCGGGGGAGGGGCCTCAAACGGCCTTGGTTTTACGCAGGCCAGTGAGAGAAAACTCCCCCCGCCAGGCCCGTTCGTGGAAGAAAAACACTACCGCATTGACGCATGGCTCCACCAACGCAATCCCGCCCGCCAGCGCGATGGATCCGGTGAAAATATAGGCAACCGAAAAGCCTACCAGCAAATGTAGCGCCAGAAAGCTGATGGTCTTGGCAAGGTCGCGGTTCATAATCTGTTTGTCCATCCTTGGCTTTATTTATAATGATAATCATTCGCAAATACAAGATGGCGTTTCCGGTCAGTGTGATTGGTGGAGGCGATAAGGCGGGGAGGGATAAAGCGTGAAGCGAGAAAGCTTGAATGCAGGGTGCGGTGCGGATGTGGATGAAGTTGGCAAGGTGAACGGCGGTGCTGTGGTTGCACGATGTGCTTCATGGCTGTGAGGGAATAGGTTCACTCGGAGGCGTGGGGGCGCGGAGTTTTTTATATTCACGCGAAGACGCGAAGGCGCGAAGATTTTTTGGTTCACGCGGAGGCGCTGAGGGAGAGGTAAAAATGGGGCCGTTGTGCTAGAGAAAAATGTCGGGCGGGCGGATAGGATGGTCCTGTTTTTGTCGCTGGGGAGTCCCGGAACGTAGATGCTAGGCAACGTGTGGTCTATGCGCCGACATCTATTCTCAGGCATACCCCTATTTGCCGCTTTGCGGCATTTAATCCTGCAAAATATTCGGGCATCTCCAGCCCTTCGATGCACCGCCCTTACGGGCGGAACTCAGGGCGAACGGAGAGTCAAACTCTCGCTCCCAAGCCTCTCCTTTCCTCTGCGTCTCTGCGCGAACCAAAAATCTTCGCGCCTTCGCGTGAATAATAAGGAGTGGAAGCCCGGCCTAGAAATTGACCGAACCTCGCGACCACATGCCAGCTTACCGGCCATCGGGACAAACCCCTACGAAAGGTCAGCCTTCAAAGCTTGGCATCCTCCTCTAAGCCGGTATAGCTATTAGCCATGCGCGCAAGGTTGCAACGATGGTTCGGGATTGGGAAGTCCGCTTCCAACCCTGCACCTGCGCCTGTCAGGGCTTCGGATACTGCCATGCCGCCACCGCCACCGCTTCCCCGAACCCCCATCCCGCAAGGCCATGTCCGCTGCATTGTCGAGCGCGCGTCGGTGTGTATGGGCGATGATGCGACAACGCCCAACCGGCGTTATTATGATGTGAAGGTGGATGCGGGGCTCGCCGACCTTGCGCTGTATCTGGTTGACCATATTGTGCGCGCGCGGCATTATCTGCCTTCGGTGCAAGGCGGGTCGACTTGGGTAGCGCGGGTCGACGGGCGACCGGTTGCGGTGGTCACCAAAGCAGATGGGTATGTTCACGCGGAAAACTCCGCTCCGTCGCATAAGCTTTATCGTGTCTTTCCGTTGCACCAAGCGGGGCATGAGGTGTCGCCTAATGCCCCTTTTCCTGTAAGCATTCCTCTCTATTTCGACTATTATCTCGCCAATGACCCGGAACGGATCGTGCAACAATTGACATTAGAGGGAAAAGCGGAGCGGCGATCGGGAGATCAGTTTCAGCAATAATAACATTTTTCGCTGCCATGTCCCTGCCGATATTCCGCGTGCCCATATTCTACTTGCGTCTTAGCGCGCTTCGCCATCCAGAAACGCGCTGACATCGGCCATTTCGACCTGCTTGTCGAGGAAGGTTTGGCCGATCCCGCGTGCAAGGAGGAAGGGGACATGGCCCCCGCTCGCTTTTTTGTCATGCGCCATATGCGCGGCCAGCGTTGCGCCATCGGCTTGGACCCCTGCGGCGGAGAGGCCGTCGGGCAAGCCGACGCTGCGCAAATGGGCCGCGACCCGTTCGGCATCCTGCCCGTTGCATAGCCCTTTGCGCACCGAATAGCGGTAAGCGAGCGCCATGCCTGCGGCGACCCCTTCGCCGTGGAGCAGCGTATCGGAAAAGCCGGTTTCGGCTTCGAGCGCATGGCCGAACGTGTGGCCAAGGTTGAGCAGCGCGCGGGTGCCGGTGGTTTCGCGCTCGTCCGCGCCAACAATCCGCGCTTTGGCGGCCACGCTATGCGCTATGGCATAAAGCCGCGCCTGCGCATCGCCTTCGAGCAATTTTTCGCCATTGGCTTCGCACCATTGGAAAAAATCCGCATCGTCGATCAGGCCATATTTGACCACTTCGGCATAGCCCGCGCGGCGGTCGCGCATCGGCAGGCTATCGAGGCTGGTGGGGTCGATCAGCACCAACACCGGTTGGTAAAAGGCCCCGACCAGATTTTTGCCCGCACCCGTATTGATGGCGGTCTTGCCGCCGACGCTCGAATCAACCTGCGCGAGCAAGGTCGTCGGGATCTGGATGAAATCGCAGCCGCGTTTGACGATGCTCGCGGCAAAGCCGGTGAGGTCGCCAATCACCCCGCCGCCGAGCGCAATAATCGCCTCCGACCGCTCGACCCCCAAGCCCAGCAGCGCATCGACCAGTTCGGCAAGATGCGCCCAGCTTTTGGTGCCCTCGCCGGGCGGTAAAATAATCGGCTGCGCGGTAATCCCTGCATCTTCCAGCGACGCGACGAGGCGCGAAAGCTGCGCGTCGGCCACATTGCGGTCGGTGACGATAATCGCCCGGTCGCGTTTCAGCCAAGGGGCGAGATGCCGCGCGGCATGGTCGATGAGACCATCGGCAATCATTACATCATAACGCCGATCGCCCAGCTCCACCGGCACAATGGTCATCGCGTCAATATCGGATATTATGCCGGCCATCGGGCAAGCTCCTCCATAATGGCTTTCACCGTTTCTTCGTGCGGCGCGCGGTTCGATTTTACGTGGATATGCGCTTCGGCATAGACGGGGTTACGCTTGGCCGCGAGGTCGGTCAGCACCTCGACCGGGTTTTTGCCTGACAGCAAAGGGCGTGTGTCGCGCCGCGAAACCCTGTCGGCAAGGATTGCAATATCGGCATCCAGCCAGATCGCCAGCCCCTTGGTCATGATGAGCGCGCGGGTTTCGTCATTCATGAACGCGCCGCCGCCGGTCGCCAGCACCATCGGCTTGTCACTCAATAGCCGCGCAATCACCCGCCGTTCGCCGTCGCGAAACCCGCTTTCGCCATAGCGGTCGAAAATGTCTGGGATGCTCATATCGGCGGCTTTTTCAATCTCCGCATCAGCATCGACAAATTGGAGGCCCAGCTTTGCGGCTAGCCTTTTTCCCACCGTCGTCTTGCCCACGCCCATCAGCCCGACCAGTACAAGCGGGCGGTCCGGCGCAAGCGCGGCGCTGGAAGGAAAAGACGAACGCATCGGGCGGCCTATAGAGGGGGGAGCGGGGGAGGGGAAGCGGCAAGGGCAATTATATGGGCTAGAATTTATGTCGGCGATTATAGGCATGTTTGTCGCGCGCGGCTTGCGCAACGCGGTCTGACCCACTATCGCCAGCCTATGTCACGACGCATTTATTTTCTGCTGATCGCTTTGGTAATCCTGTTCGGATTGCTGTTCCTCCTGTCGCGCATGGACGGCGAAAAGCCGGTCAAGCCTATGGAAGCGGCGGTCGTTGAACCCGCTCAGGCGAAACAGGATTAACATCAGCGCCCGGCGCGTGGTATCGGACGAACCGCATATGACAGCTCGACACGGCATTAAAACGCGCACCGCTTTCGGAACGGCCTTTGCCACGGCTTCGGCTATCGCCTTGCTGGCAGGGACGGCCTCGCTTATATTTGCGCCTGCGGTGGACGGGCAGGAATCGATCCTGCCGCCGGGCTTTGGCGGGCCTGAACCCAAGCAAAAGGCAGAGCCGAAGCAAAAGGGTGAACCCAAAACCAAAGGCCCGACGCGCGCCGAACCCAAAAAATCGTCCGAACCCAAAAAGACGGACGAGCCGCGTCCGGCATCACCGTCATCTGCTGCTGGTGCAGGGGCTGCGCCCCGACCCGTGAGTCCGGTGAGTCCGGCGGATCCGGCAGGTTCATCTGTGCCGCCCGGTCCGACCATGGGTGCAGGTGCTGTAGCGGGCGCGAGCGAATCAACCGCCACGCATGAAGCGGGCGCGGGCGATGAATTTACCCGCGTGCGCAAATATGATTTGCCGTCCGGATCGCGGCGCTCGCTTGAGCGTATCGGCCCGCTCACCCAAGCCGAAGGCGGGCTTCCGGCGGATGCTTTCTGGGGCGCGGGCGGCAATTATCTGTCTATCCTGATGGACAAGACCAATGCGCCCTTGGTGTCGCGTTGGGGGTCTATCCTGTTGCGCCGCGCGATGGTCTCTGCGGTCGATACACCGACCACGATTAATGGCGCGGATTTTGTCGCCTCGCGCGCGGACCTGTTGTTGCGCATGGGCGAAGCCAATGCGGCGCGCGAACTGCTCCAGAATGTCGATCCGGACAAGGCGACGCCCAAGCTGCTCCATACGGCGCTTGATATTTATATGGCCAATGCCGACCCCGGCGGCCTGTGTCCGCTCGTCCCGCGTGGCCTCCAGATCGGCAAGGATGCGCGCTGGGATTTGGCGCGCGGCATGTGCACCGGCCTGTCGGGCGATGCCAGCACGGCAGGCGTGATGATCGACCGCTCGGCGCGCAAGCCGGGGCTTGAGCCGATTGATGCGCGCTTGGCCGAGAAAATTTTGGGCGCAAGTGCCAATGGCCGCCGCTCGGTCAAGATTGAATGGGAGGGCGTCAAGCAATTGACCCCGTGGCGCTTCGGCCTCGCCACCGCCACCGCCGTTGAAATTCCGGATAATTTGTTCAAGACGGTCGGCTCCGATTATCGCGCTTGGCAAACGCTCGCGCCGATGACCTCGCTCAACGCGCGCGTCGCGTCTGCGCCCTATGCAGCGCAAATCGGCGTGCTGTCGAACAATGCCTATGTCGATCTGGTCAGCGCGGCCTTTGCCTCCGATGAGCGCGACGAAAAGACCACCGATGAAGCGCAAGCCTTGCGCGACGCTTATGTCGGTGCGACCTTGGGCGAGCGCATGACCGCCATCCGTTTGCTATGGGCCAATGCCGAAAAAAGCGGCGATCCTTATGCGGGCCAAGTGTTGACCGCGCGCGCGGCGGCGCGGCTTCCCGTCACCGACGAAGTGGGCGACGATATGGGCCGCCTCATCGCCTCGATGCTGAGCGCGGGGCTGGACACCAATGCGGCGGCATGGGCGCGGGTTGCCGAAGAAGGATCGGACGCTTGGGCGTTGCTCGCGGTCGGTGCGCCCAACCCGCTGAACGGCGTGGATGCAGGCGCGGTCGATGATTTCTCCGGCAATGACAACAGCCCCAATTATCTCAAGAGCAAAATCTTCCTCGCCTCGCTCGCAGGCCTTGGCCGCATCGACCAGAAGGAATTTGCAAGCGCGGCCAGCGACCTTGATATGAATATTTCGGGCAAGACCGCATGGGCGGCGGCTATCGGGAAAGCGGCGAATGACGGCCAGCAAGGCACGGTGGCCTTGCTCGCAGCGGTCGGTCTTCAGGGCGATAATTGGGGCAAGATGAACCCGATGCACTTGTATCATATCACGGCGGCGCTGCGCAAAGTCGGCCTCAATGCCGAAGCGCGGATGATTGCCGCCGAAGCCGTCGCGCGCAGCGGGTAAGCCGGTGACGCGCGCGGACGATCGGGCGCTCATCGACCGCTTCCTCGAAATGATGATGGCCGAGCGGGGCGCGGCGCGCAACACGCTGCTCGCCTATCGCACCGATCTTAACCAAGCCGCGGACGCCTTGCCGCAAGGACTGGTCGCTGCCGATGGCGGGGCGTTGCAAGGGCTGGTTGCGCAATGGCAGGATCTGGCCGCTTCAAGCGCGATGCGCAAAATGTCGGCGCTGCGCCATTTTTACCGCTTTCTTGTCGAAGAACGCATGATAGCGCACGACCCGTCCGAAATATTGGCGCGGCCCTGCGGCAGGAGGCCCTTGCCCAAAATCCTATCGCATGATGATGTCGGGCGGCTATTTGCGGAACTTGATGCCCGCATCGCTGCCGACCATCCGGCGATGGCCGATGTGCGGCTCCTCCTCATGCTCGAACTCCTCTATGGGTCGGGCCTGCGCGCAACCGAATTAGTGAGCCTGCCGCGCAATGCCATCGCGCCCGACCGGCCCTTCATGATTATCCGGGGCAAGGGCGGCAAGGACCGGCTGGTGCCCTTGTCCGACCGCGCGCGGCTGATTGCGGGGCGCTGGGCCGATTTTGTCAGCGACGATGCGCTGTGGCTCTTCCCTTCGGGAAAATCGCATATCTCGCGCATCCGTCTTTACCAGATGGTCAAGCAACTTGCCGCTGCCGTCGGTATCGACCCGCAGCGCATCAGCCCGCACGTCTTGCGCCATGCTTTTGCCACCCATTTGCTCGAAGGCGGCGCGGACCTGCGCGCGCTCCAGACCTTGCTTGGCCATGCCGATATTGCGACCACGGAAATCTACACCCATGTCGATAGCAAGCGCCTTGTCGATCTGGTCAATAAACGCCACCCGCTTGCGCGCCATTCGTTGAAACGCGACGTTGACGAGGGCGCGCGAGACGCTTAACCGCCTTTTCCCATGGTAAGCTTTCTTGATTTCGAAAAACAGGTCGCCGCGCTGGACCAGCGCATTACGGAACTGCGCGAAACCGCGGATGACAGTCCTGTCGACATCGAATCCGAAATTGCCAAGCTGGAAACCAAATCGGGCAAATTACTGTCCGATATTTATTCCAAGCTCACGCCCTGGCAGAAAACACAGGTCGCGCGCCATCCCGAACGCCCGCATTTCAAACATTATGTCGCGGCGCTGTTCGACGAATTTATCCCGCTAGCGGGCGACCGCGCCTTTGCCGATGATCAGGCTATATTGGGTGGCCTTGCGCGCATGGGCGAGCGGCGCATGGTCGTTATCGGCCATGAAAAAGGCGATGATACCGCAAGCCGCCTCAAACATAATTTCGGCATGGGCAAGCCCGAAGGCTATCGCAAAGCGATCCGCCTGATGCAGCTTGCCGACCGGTTCGGCTTGCCGGTGGTGACGCTGGTGGACACATCCGGCGCATTTCCGGGCGTTCAGGCCGAAGAACGCGGGCAGGCCGAAGCGATTGCCCGTTCGACCGAACAATGTCTGGCGCTCGGCGTGCCGATGGTTGCGGCGGTGGTTGGCGAAGGCGGCTCCGGCGGCGCGATTGCGCTGGCGGCGGCGAACCGCGTTTTGATGTTCGAACATGCGGTCTATTCGGTCATCTCGCCCGAAGGCTGTGCTTCCATCCTGTGGCGCACCGCCGACAAGGCGAGCGATGCCGCGATTGCGATGCAGGTGACCGCGCAAGACCTTAAAAAACTCGGCGTGATCGACGCGATTATCCCCGAACCTATTGGCGGGGCGCATCGCGATCCGGACAGCGCGATTGCTGCGCTCGGCACCGCGATAGCGGAGGAATTGGACTCATTGAGCGGTAAAACGGCCCAATGGCTGCGCCATGACCGCGAAGAAAAATTCCTTAAAATGGGTAGCATCTGACCCTAAGGGACGGCCTTAAAGCTCTCCTTGTCCTGAACGCACCGGCCATGCCCGGTTCATTCCCGTTTTCATAAAATATTGTAACTGGAACCGTTCGACTTGCGTCGGGTTATAGGTTCGAAATAGCCATGACGTTGGATCATTATGGCCATCGCAATATTGATGAGAGGGGTCTGCCATGAAAAATAAGCTTATTCCGGGAATCGCCGCGCTTGCTTTGCTGGGCGGCGGGATGGTCGGGACAATGGCAACGGCGCAAAGCGCCCGATCCATTTCGGCCACCGACAAAGCCGAAGGCGCAAAAGCGCATCCGCAATTGTTGAACGAATTTGGCGGTGCTTATACGTCCGGCGCGCAAAGCGCCTATGTGACGCGCGTGGGGCAAAATATTGCCGTGCAGTCGGGGCTGTCCAATGCGCGCAGCGATTTTACCGTGACCTTGCTCAACTCGCCGGCGAACAATGCGTTCGCGATTCCGGGCGGCTATGTCTATGTCACGCGCCAGCTGATGGGGCTGATGAATGACGAGGCGGAACTGGCCGGGGTATTGGGCCATGAAGTCGGCCATGTCGCCGCGCGCCATTCTCAAAAACGGCAAAAGGCCAGCACGCGCAACAGTATATTGGGTGCGATCGGCTCGATAGTGGGCGCCGCTATTGGTGGTGACGGTGGCGGTTTTGGCGGATTGATCGGGCGCGGGCTGCAAGAATACTCGGGCACCTTGGCTCAGGTCTTCACGCTGAAATTTTCGCGGTCACAAGAAACGCAGGCCGATGATCTGGGCATCAATTATCTGCGCCGCGCGGGCTATGATACCGATGCGCTATCGTCGATGCTCGCATCGCTGGCCAACCAGACCAATTTGGAGGCGCAAGTTTCAGGGCAAAATGCGCGCTCTATGCCCGAATGGGCGAGCACCCACCCCGATCCTGCGTCGCGCGTGACCCGTGCGCTCAATCAGGCGCGTAAAGTGGGCGGCACCGAAGGGATGCGTAACCGCGACCAGTTTCTGAACGCGCTCGATGGCGTGATGTATGATGATGACCCGCGCCAGGGCGTGGTCGAAGGCAATAGCTTTCGCCATCCCGACCTCAAACTCGCTTTCACCATTCCCAACGGATATGGCATGTCGAACGGCACCAGCGCGGTGACGATTTCGGGCACCAACGGCAAAGCGATGTTCACCACGCAGCGTTATGACGGCAATATGCAAAATTATGTCGATACCGCATTGAAGGCCGTGCTGGGCAATGCGCAGGCGCAATATGGCGAGACTAATCGCACGACGATCAACGGAATTCCGGCCTATTTCCGCGCGGCGCGCGCGGCGACGCAACAGGGGCAAGTCGATGTGATGGTCGTGGCCTATGAATTTTCGCCGAGCAATGCCTATCATTTTGTCACTATGACACAGGCGGGGCGTTCGGATGCGTTCAACCCGATGTTCAACAGTGTGCGGCGCCTGTCAGCGTCCGAAGCGGCACAAATCCGTCCGCGCCGGATTGATGTGGTGACGGTGGGCGCTGGTGATACGGTCGCACGTCTTGCCGCGCGCATGGCTTATCCCAATTACCAGCAAGAACGGTTTATGGTGTTGAATGGCCTCAAATCAGGCGAAGGTTTGACACGTGGGCAACGGGTCAAAATTGTGACCTATTAATAAAGAATAAATAAAAGAATACATATTGTTCTAAAATATATTAAAATCATAAATAAAAGGCGGCTGCCATATGGCAACCGCCTTTATATTTTTTAATCTTTGATGATTAGTTCACGCCAGCGTGAGCCGCTTCCATCTTGTCAGCGCCCTTTTGGAAGGTGCCCGAAATCGCGCCACCGAGTGCGCCGAAAGCAGTGATGCCAGCAACAGCAATAAGTGCAGCGATAAGGCCATATTCAATAGCGGTCGCAGCTTCGTTGTTACGAATCATTTTCTTGACGAATTTCATGTTTGGTCTCCTTGGTCTCAAGCTTCAATTTACCCGGTTGAATGATTTGTCATCCAACAAGAGGGAGGTTTAAAGCGGAAAGGTTTTTAATTTCTTAAAGCTCCGAAATTTTTTACGATTTTGTTGCTTCGACGGTTTTGACCTGAACGGTTGCCCACATATCACCATTGGCATCCGCAAACGCAGAAATGGCAGTAAGGGCACCCAAACAGATGATGGCCGCAATCAGCCCATATTCAACAGCCGTCGCGGCGCGCTCGCACCGCAGCAGGCGGAGTAACTTGGTCATGGTTGCTCGCCCCGATATAATAGTTCCTGAAATGCGCTTATGGGGCCGCTATAATTAAGAAATTATTATGAAATCGGCGGAGGTGTAAAATAATGTTGATGGTCGTCGCGGCCGCTCTTCAGGACGGGGACGGGCGGATATTGGTGCAACAGCGTCCCGAAGGCACACAGATGGCAGGCTTGTGGGAATTTCCCGGCGGCAAGCTGGAAGCAGGCGAAACACCCGAAGCGGCGTTGGTGCGCGAACTGGACGAAGAATTAGGCATAAAGGTGGATGTGGCCGATTTGACGCCCTGCCATTTTGCGAGCGCGCCTTTGGGAGAGCGGCATTTGCTGCTGTTACTCTATCGCTGCACCCGCTGGACGGGAACGCCGGTCGCGCATCATGCGCGCGCGATACAATGGTTGCGCCCCCATGAGATGGAAGGCTTACCCATGCCGCCCGCCGACCTTCCCTTCATCGACGCGCTGCGCCTTTACAGCGAAGCACGCGCGGGCGGGGTCCAACCGATAAAATAGAGCAGGTTAAACTGCTCGGCTATCCGGCCTTCATCATCCGCGAGTGTTTCAAAAGCGGCGCGCAACGCGGCGGCACTTTCCCGCGTAAACGGTCGCACAGACCCGTTAAGCTTATTGGTAAGGCCACTCCCGCGCAGATCGCCGACCAGATTGTCGAAGCTGCGATAGCGCACCGTCAACGGCTCGCTATCCGCCATCGGCATCTGGTAGCCACAGCGGTGGAGCAAATCGCCCATCGCGCGCACGTCGATTTGCGGATGGAAGCGCGCAACACCCTGTTCGCTGGCAAGGCCGCGCATCACCCCGCGCAGCGTGTCGAGCGTGCCTGCCCCCATGCACAGGCCGAGCAATACGCCTTCGGGCCGCAACAGTGTGCGGCACTGGATGAGCGCCCCCGGCACGTCATTGACGCTGTCGACCCCGCCATTCCATAAAATAAGGTCGAAGGAGGCAGGGGACAATCCGCTCGCGATAAGCTGGTCCTCGTCGCTATGAAGGGCATGGGCTGCGCGAGCAAAGAGCGCGCCATGTTCGACCAAGGTTAATGCAAAGCCGCGCGCTTCAAGCCGCGCGACCAGCGTCCGGTCTTGCGCGCCAATGAGCAGCACATCCTTCACCGGACGCTGCACATCATCAAGCCGTTCTTCCAGCCGCTCGCTCATAATCGGCGCAAGGAAATCGGACGCGCGTTCGCCTGCACGAGCCGCCATCACCGCCATACGGTCGCGATGGAGTCGGCGGCGGCGGACATCGAAAATCTGCGGCGGAGCGGCGGCGAGCGTGGTCATGATGGCGGGCTTGTGCCTTGGTTGTGGCTGGTTCACAAGAGGCGAATGGGGAAGGGGTTGAAATGGATGGAAAAGCTGGTGCGCGGCGCGGTCGATTATGCGCTGCCGCCGCGCTGTCCTTCATGCGGGGTGATGGTCGAAGCCGATGACCGTTTCTGCCTGCCCTGCTGGTCAAAACTGGATTTTTTAGGGCCGCCTTGGTGTGCGCGCTGCCAGATGCCGTTGGACGATGCGGCGCTGGAGGGTGATTGGTGCGCCGCCTGCCTTGCGCAAGAACCGCCTTATGATAGGGTCAGCGCGGTGGTCGCCTATACGCCGCAAAGCGGGGCGCTCGTTCTGAAGCTCAAATATGGTCGCCGCACCGGACTGGCGCGGCTGATCGCCACCCATATGCTGCGCCATGTGCCGCAGGATAGCGACGAAGGGGAAGGCGGCGGCGAATGGCTGCTCGTGCCGGTGCCGTTGCACCCGATGCGCTTATGGGAGCGCGGTTTCAACCAGTCGCTCCTCATCGCGCGCCACTTGGGCAAGCGGACAGGGTTTACGGTGATGCCCGACCTGCTGCGCCGTACCAAAAGGACGCGGCCCTTGAAAGGCCTCAACCCTGCGCAGCGCGACAAAGAGGTGCGCGCGGTGTTCGCGCTGGCACCCGACGGCAAGGCGCACGTCAAAGGGCGGCGCATCCTTCTGGTCGATGATGTCTTTACCAGCGGTGCAACCGCGCGGGCCTGTGCGCGTAAGTTAAAGCAAGCGGGCGCGGCGGAAGTGCGGATTTTCTGCTGGGCGCGCGTGGTGCCCCGGCGCGCGGCGCTTGACTTGGGGCTGCCGGATTCCGATATGCCGGAGGACAAGGAACGGGGCTGGCGAGCAAGTAAGACGTTAAGGAATGAAAATGCCCAAGGTTGAAATCTACTCCAAATTTACCTGCCCCTATTGCGCGCGCGCCAAGATGCTGCTCGACCAGAAGGGCGTCGCGTATGAAGAATATGAAATCAGCATGGGCGGCCCCAAGCGCACCGAAATGCTGGAGCGCGCCAATGGCCGCACGACCGTGCCGCAAATTTTCATCAACGGCTATCATGTCGGCGGATCGGATGATCTGGCCGAACTGGAACGCGCCGGAAAGCTTGACGCGCTGCTCGCGGCCCCGGCGGATTAAGCCGATAGGGTCCGCGCCTTATGATCCTGTTCGACCTTCAATGCGGCCAGTGCAGCCACAGGTTTGAAGCCTGGTTTGCTTCTTCGCCTGCTTATGAGGCGCAGAAGGAACGGGGCCAGCTTGCCTGCCCGCTTTGCATGGGGAGCGCGGTGCGCAAAGCGCCGATGGCTCCGCGTTTGAACGGCGTCGGGCGCGAGGATGGGCCGCCACATGCTGTCGCCGATGCCCCCGCCGCCGCGCAAGGCGTATCCGAAGCCGACATGGCCAAGCTCCATATGGCGATGACCAAAGCGGCGGCGGCGCAGGCGGATATGCTCAAACAATCGCAATGGGTCGGCAATAAATTTGCCGAGCAAGCGCGCGCCATCCATTATGGCGAAGCCCCGGCGCAGGCGATTCACGGCGAGGTCGATAAGGCCGAAGCCAAAAATCTCCATGCCGAAGGGGTCAAAGTCGCGCCGCTCCTTTTTCCGGTCGTCCCGCCCGAACAGCAAAATTGACGCAAGCCCGCGCGCGCATTACGGGGAAGCCTTGGCGCGCCCATAGCTCAGCAGGATAGAGCACCAGATTCCTAATCTGGGGGCCACAGGTTCGAATCCTGTTGGGCGCACCATTTCATTACAAAGGTAGACGTTTTTTGTCTTGAAGAGGGCGGAGGTTGCACTCGCGCAAGCGTGGCTTTGGCACTGCGGCTTCGTATTTTCTACCCAGCGCCGAAATCGAAGTGCGGCGAAGCGGTCGCGAAGGCTAGCATCATTTGCTTTGATTAAAACTTGCTCCGTCAATTCCAGCAGTCGCGTAATTGCCGCTACGGCTTTTCGCGAACAGCAATCTAGCGGGTGCGCCTATCCTGCCTTTCGTCCGTCGCCAGAATATCGTGTTATACCCGTGCTTACCTTCGCAGGCTGAACTCTACCGGGACCGTCAATGTCACGACATCCGGCATGTCGTTCGGGATTGCGGGTAAGGGCTGCGCGCGCTGCAATGTTTCCAACGCCGCATCGTCTAATGTGCGAAAGCCGGACCCCCTTTGTATCGAAGCCGATAGCACAGCCCCCGCGCGGTTCATTTTGAATCTGATATAGACGACGCCTTGTTGCCGTGCCGCGCGCGCGCGCGCAGGGTAACGCCGATACTGTTCAAGATGGGCGAGAAGCCGGCCTTCCCAATTGGCTTTGTTGCCAGAGATGCGTTCTGCGGATGGCGCGGCCTGTGCGGTCGGCGGGGATTGTGAAGGTGGAGCCGCCTGCGCTGGCGGTGTTGCTGGTGCAGGCGCCGCCATTTTTTCCGGCACAGGGTTTGCGGGGGCAAGGCCAAAATCGGCTGGTCGTTGTACCGGAGGATATGGCTGGACGGGCAATGTACGAAGGGGCGTTATATCTTGTGGTGCTGCGGGTTGTTGCATTTTTTCAACCGGCTTGGCGTCTTCAGGATGGTCGTCTATATTCTGGATTTCGCGCGGCGGAGAGGTAAGGGGGGAAAGCTCCATCACGAGCGGCGCTTTGGCGGTCATCATCGGCGATTTTTTTATCTCATCCCAACCGAAATATGCCGCCCCGACAATGGCAATAGTCGCGGTTACAGTACCAAAGGAGCCAAACAACCGCGTGCGCCAATCCTGTCCGGCATAGCGGCTATGGCTGTCCGTTAAGCGATAAAAGCCGGGCGGAGAAATCGCGGGGGACGGAGCAGATGTCGAGCGTCCATAGGCCGCATTATCATATTCTTTTTCAGCGCCTGGCCGCAGGCGCTGGGCTACGAGGTCAGCGGTCATGGCGCGTCATGCCCACAATGCTTTTACGGGTGACGATCCATAGCAGACATCCAAACATGACTGCGGCCGTTGCGGTAGCCAGACGCCATCCCGGATGAGCGGACAGGCAGAAGATTAGAAATCCGATGATGATCCCCGCAGAAGCCGCAATCTTGGCTTTGCGGGGAATGACTTTATGCTCGCGCCACATCCGGATTGGCGCGCCAAAGCGAGGGTGCGTTAACAACCATTGTTCCAATTTCTGCGATGAGCGCGCAAAACAACCGGTGGCAAGGATAAGGAATATCGTCGTCGGCATCAACGGGAGCAATGCTCCAATAACGCCAAGTGCTACGCATATAAACCCTAGGAGAAGCCAGCCATAGCGGGCGATCCGGTCAATATGCCCGGTGGGATTACGCTTGGCCAAATTGGTCTTCCACAAGCTGGTATACGCGAGAAAATGCGGATTTTGCACCTTCGAACGCGCGTTGCTCTTCGGATTCCGATAGGTTGATATCGTCAAGCGCGGCGGTAAATTTGCGCCAATGCTGCGCGCGCCCGTCGGGGTGGCCGGCAAGATGGCGTGCGCCTCTTTCGCTATCGAAGCCCAGTGTCATGGCCGCTTTATAGAGAAAAGCGGCACCAAGATTTGACCCCTCGGCAACATAAAGCCAGCCCAATGCTGTGGCAAAATCGATTGCCTCGGGTTCAAATTCAGGCGTTGTTTGCGGCATGTCTACGCGCCGTCCCAGATCGGCAATATCCTGACCGATAAGGTCCCACCTGCGGCGTATCTCAAGATCCGGCAGGGCGGCTTGAAGGTCCGGATCTTCATATAGTGCGGCGATATCGCGGTGGAATTTATATTGGACTTGCAAGAAACGGCCATAGCCGTCGCTGTCGGCAAATGGCTTATAAGCCATGATCCTTTTATCCAGTCTTTCATGCGCCGCATGGGTCGCTGCTTTCAATCGCTTGGCGCGACCTTCTTCAACAAGGTCCATGGCGAGTTCGGATGCTGTTTTGCTCAAGATGCGCTCTTCCCTGAAAAAATTGACGGGTGGAGCAGCTCAAGTTGCGAGCTTTGGCTGATTCCACTACATGCTCAACGTCTGGCAGAATTAAAATTCCGGAAAAACTTACGCCTCCGGCTATCTGATGGTCACAATCCGGAGCCAGGGCGATACATGTTGAACATCAAGCGCGTGGGCTGAAGACAGCGCGGCCAAGGCTGCGTCGGGATCATCGAGATTATAAACCCCGGTGACATGATAGGGTTGGCGGGTCGCATGACGGACAATGATGCGTCCCTTATACCAAGGGCGCAAAGCATTGAGGACATCCGTGATCGGGCGGTCATTGACGATCAATTTTTTGTCGACCCAAGCGGCAACATGATTGACGCGAATGTCTTTGCGCAAAAATTTTCCTGCACCGGTCAATTGTACGGATTCGCCGGGGCGTAGTTTTTCACTGTGGGGAGATGAGCGATCCCTATCGGACACTCCGACCATGCCGCGACGGACGGCAATGGTGGCGTCATCATCCTCCAACCCAACCTCGAACGCCGTGCCAAGGACGGTGGTCTCGCTTGATCCGGCCCGCACCTTGAAAGGTCGGGCAGCGTCATGGGCAACGTCGAAAAAGGCTGCACCGCGTAACAGGCTGACGGACCGGACCGGACCATCTATGTTGAAAGCGATGGCCGATTGGGGCGCGAGATGGACTTTGCTGCCATCCGCGAGCGTCATTGCCCGGACTTCTCCGGCAGACGTCACCTGATCTGATCGCACGCGTAGTACCAACTCGGGTCCGGCTAACCATAAAAGCAGGATTGTTGCCGCAATCGAGGCGCCAAACGCCCAACCGGGCTTGCGTCTTTGGTAAATAGGCAGGCGGTTAAACGGAATGACTGTTTCGTCTTGTTGGCCGCTCTCTCCGGCCGCATTGATGAGCCGGGAGATGCGCACGGTTTCATTCCAAGCCAAAAGATGATCTGTATCCGCCGCAATCCAAGCGTTGAACGCGGCGCGCACTTCTGCATTGTCTGGATCGTCTTCAAGTAGCACGAACCAGTTGCTGGCCTGACGGCTATATCTTTCATGCGCTCTTTCTTGACCGTGCCCCGAAACCATTATCTTACCCTATGTCATTATTGGCACCGTCGAAAGAATGTTATCGCTATGCCTTATTCCTACAACGGATAAGGCATCAATTTTTCCGGAAGCTGATATTCGGATATTAAGCGCGTCGGTCGAGCGCCTTCTTGCATCGCTCGATTCCGTTGACCACCAATTCATGCGCCAGACTTTTCGATATACCAAGCTGTGCGGCAATTTCGACCAACTTCAAGCCTTGGAATCGGTGCATTTCAAAGGCTTTGCGCGTGCGATCGGGCATATTTGCGATAACGCGCTGAATGGCGGCTATGTCACCACGCGATTCTACGACAGTTTGCTGAGACGGTTGATCGCTTTGCACGGTTGCCCAAATATCAAAGGATGTTTCTACAAAAAGCCGCTGTTCTAAGCCTCTGCGCCGGCGTCCATCCAAGGCCAAATTCCGCACAATCCGGTAAAGATAACCCTTTGGCTCGGTAAGAAAACGCGTGTTTGCAATAGTGCGAAACCGCAACCAGGCTTCCTGAACAATGTCCTCTGCGTTCGAAATATCTCCGACTATGTTTGCTGCGTAGCGGATCAGTTCGCGCCGGTGCGATAGATATAGTGCAAGGCTGTCGCCATGTCCGCACGGCGCGGCGTCTTCTGTCGGACTGCTCATATATCTGGCGATAGCAAAGCTGGTATTGAGAATCAATCGCAAAAACATTTTGACTGAGATGGAGGATAATTTGACCGCTATCTCGACCGCGTTTCCGGCCAGTTTAACTTATTTTCCGGAAATAGCCTGCCCCTGTTCGTCCAACCGATATGCGAATGACTCGCAGTAGCGAATCTGGGCATCCCATCATCAGACGAAGGAATAAAATAGTGACTCTAGGGGGTAATAAGGTTGCGGGTAATCCGCGCACGGCGATAAAAGTGGCATTGACCCTATCCTTGGCATTAACCGGCGGGGCCTTGGGTGCCTCGGCCGCATTTGCTCAAGACGTGGTCGGCGAATTGCGTCGATACGATATTCCGGCACAAACGCTTGCCGAATCGCTGACAGATTTCGGGACACAATCCGGCCTTCAGGTCAGCGTCGATGCAGATCAGGTGCGCGACCGGTCGGCGCCGCGTGTGTCGGGACAAAAGACGTCGCGCGATGTGCTCGACCAGCTATTGCAAGGCAGCGGCCTCAGCTACAAAATTGAAGGACAAGTCGTCACCTTGCAAGGCGCGCAAGCGCCGCAAGCAACACAGGCCGCTCAGGTGGAACAGGCTCCTCCGCCAAGCGATGGCGATGCCGTCGAGCTTGGACCGTTGCGGGTGGAAGGATCGACAATCCCTGCCCATGAAACGGGCGCCGAGCGCGATGCGCGGCAAAAGGATGCAATCTATGACCAGGATGTGTCGTCCACCTATGCAGGCAAGGAGGAAGTAGAGCGCTACAAAGGCATCAATACCGCTGACGTGCTTAAAGGCATGGTCAATGTATTTAGCGGGGATGCGCGCAATGGTGGCGCTCTAGACCCTAGTATTCGTGGTATTCAAGGTCCCGGCCGCGTGCCGGTTATCATTGACGGTACCGAACAGGCGCTAACGGTATGGCGCGGTTATAATGGCGCGAGTAATCGCAGTTATATCGACCCTAGCCTGATTTCGGGCGTGCAAGTGCTGAAAGGTCCGCTGTCGATCCGCGGTGTTAATGGCTCCACGGGCGGCGCGGTTGTGATCAACACATTGGACGCTGAAGACATATTGAAACCGGGAGAAAAGTTCGGGATGGAGGTGCGGCTTGAAGGTGGCAACAACTCCACCAAGCCCCGCTTACCCACGCTATTGACCGGACAGGATTATCGGGAGGTGCCGGGCTTCCTATGCAAGGGCGGCTGGCCCAACCCGACCTATCCATATTGTGATACGTCATTACGCGTAGGGCTACGCAAATCTGGGGACAATGAAGTATTTTCATTCGGCGATCATGCGATCCGGGTAGCGGCTGCTGCCAGACTTGGGGATGTGGACCTCTTCGGCGCCTATGCCTTTCGGGAACGTGGGAATTATTTTTCCGGTAAGTCCGAGCCTGATTATTATCAGCGGGAAGATCTCCCGCTCAACGCCGACACCTATGTCCGCAAGCTTGGCTTGAACTATGAGCCGGGCAACGAAATTCCCAATACTTCGAGCGAACTCGAATCTTTCCTCGTCAAGGCAACATGGCGGATCAGCGACGAGCAAGCGTTGCAAATCGGCTTTCGCGACAGCAAAACAAAATTCGGCGATATCCTGCCTTCACGGGTTATGACGACAGGCGGCGGCTATTTCGGCGATGTTCAATGGCCGCTGAGTAAGGTCCATGCCCAAGCCTATAATGCCGAATATAAATGGCAACCCGACAGCCGCTGGATTGATTTCCGCGCGACGGCGTGGCTGACCGATACCGTCAGTAATACTTATAGTTCCGGCGGTTTTCCCAATGCGGCATCCGTTCAGGATCCGATCATTGTCAACACGGCCATTTCGAACTCGCGCAATGATCGTTACGGTCTCACTGCCAGCAACCAGTTCAATCTTTCGTCAAAATTGAATTTCTTGCTCGAAGGGAATTGGCAGCATGAAAAATTGCGGTCGGATGATGAATATACGACAGCCATTGCCAATGGCTGGCGGCAGTTGCCACGGGCAGGTCGACGCGAGGAATATCGCATCAATTTGAGCGGTGAATGGCGGCCGGTTAGCTTCTTAAAATTGAACGCCAGCCTCGCTTATTCCGGTTATTGGGCGAAGGATGATTTCTTGCCCGAATATATCCGTCGCCGGGGCGGGCCAATTATCAATGTTCTCGCGACGAGTTGGCGAACCTCTTATCGAACCCATGGGTCAAGTTTGGCGGATTACGAACTTTATTTTCGTAACCTATACGCTGGTTTCGACCCTGAATTTATAGAAAAAAATCTTCCTGAATTTTTAAAAACTTATGACCCCAACATCCCTTTTCACCTCGAGCATAGCGGTCCGGACTGGACTCCGGACACAGACGGAAACTTCCGCCGCGCGAATAATATCTGCCTCAACGGGTTTTTCTCTAGCGTTCCCAAGCATGTGGAAAAGAGCTGTGTTGTAAGTCCCAATCAAACCACAGTTACAACGTCGCCAACAGGACGAAATTCGGGTCATGGCTGGGCGCCTACCGCATCGGCGACCTTTCAGATTAGCGGCGCAAGCCGGGCCTATATACGCTATGCGCAAGCCTATCGTTTCCCCAGTATGTTTGAAAGCACCATCGGCTTTTCGGCTTCGATCAATCCGCTTCGTGATTTGAAGCCGGAACGTATCCGCTCATGGGAAGCCGCGTGGGTTCAGGATTTGCGTCCTTTGTTCCGGCTTGGCGAAGGTCAGAGTGCGGATATCAAACTCACCTGGTTCCGTAATACGACCCGCGACGTGATCGAACGCAGCACCAGTTTGATGTTCAGCAATGTCGACAAACAAGTGATTGAAGGCGTCGAATTACAGGCGCGTTTTGATAATGGCGGAATCTTTGCCGATCTTGGCGCAAGCCATATGATCACCAACAAGGTCTGCGATGAAAATGTCGCCGCCTTGATGGATCCTGCGCGCGGGCGCGTCCCGGATTGTGTCAAATATGGTTTCATGGCTGGATTCCTCTTAACGCAGGCAACACCAGAAGACGCGATAAATCTGGCCGCGGGTGCCCGTTTTCTAGACCGTCGCCTTGAAGTTGGAGGCCGCCTTGCTTGGTATAGCAAATATGACAATCCGCAGCTTGCAGAATTTACACAGAGAAATGATTGTGTTGGCGGATGCGCGCTCAACATTCCCTATACTTGGGGCGAAATCTTCACGCTCGATGCCTATGCGAAGTTCCGGATCAATGACCGTTTCAGTGCAGAGCTGACCGCACTCAATCTCAATAACCGTTATTATCTGGACCCGCTTTCGCGGTCGATGTTGCCCGCTCCGGGACGGACATTCCGATTGAGCCTTACGGGCAGATTTTAAAGCGATTCAAATTTTAAAAGGATTCAAATTTTTAAAGAGATTCAGGGCCGCCGTCGCACCTTTTCCTTGGACAGTTGAAGTGTGACGACGACCCCGGATGAAAGCGCCTGAATGGTCAGGCGCACCAACACTGGAGAAATACCATGAAAAATGTACAATTCAAATTATTGGCTGCAACCCTTGCCTCAGTCATGCTGGCTGGAGCCGCCCATGCTCAAGTCGTTGGCGGGACGAGCGATCCAGCCAAAGTGAAAATCAGTTCGAGCACCGTCAATGGCGGGCCACATTCTGCTGGAAAAGTAGGTTTCAATGTCCCCAATCTTGCACCTGGGCAGTTTGTCGATTTTCAGGGGCTGAAAACTATCATTGGTACCGATGCTAACGGCGTCACGACCTTCGTAAACACAACGGGAACGACAACCGACCACAGCCAATATGGCCAATTCGACTTCGCCAAGGTCGGTTCGCATGACATTTACTTCGGCGAATGGAAGCAGACGGCCAGTGTAACGGCTGGCGACCACACCGTTTATTATGGCGGCACGGGCGCGTCGACATCGGTGCCTACCACCGGATCGGCGACTTACGCCGTGAAGGGTATTAGCGATTACCAAGGCAAAGGCATATTGACCGGAACGTTCACAGCCAACTTCGCCAGCGGTAGCAGCGGAACCTTGACCGGTAATCTTGCCAATTCCGGGTCCACCTACGGTGTGAATATCGGCACGGCCAATATCAAAGCTGATGGGACATTTATCGGCTCTGGCGCCACGGCAACCGGTTCCAGCGGGACGCCGCTTGCTTCGAGTGGCAGCGTTAATGGCCGTTTCTTCGGTTCGAATGTCAATGCTCTTGCGGGAACGGTGAAATTCGGCCCCGGCACCACCGCAGTGCGTCAATATGACACTGCGTTCGGCGGTACGAAGAACCCCTGATTGCTCAACGGACCGGGCCCCGTTCACCAAGGCGGGGCCTGATCTTTTTCTCCTGCGTTTCCTCGCCCTCTACCGAGATTATATTATCCCATGCACCATTCACCTCTCATCGAGAGTCCATGTCGTTTGCCTTTGATGCTTGTGGGAGCGGGGTGGATGCTGCTTTCATTGGCTGTGCCCGCCGCCGCGCAAACCGAAAGCGGACAGGATGTAAGGCTGCGTCTCGATCAGCAGCTTGACCGGCAACGCAGCGACAATGAAGCTAGGACTTTAGAGGAAGCCGAGCCGCTTGATGGCGCCCCGGCCTCGATTGTCATCGACGGCGAAACCTATAGTGTCGGCAATAGTGTCGATGACGTCGGCAGGGCGCTCTATCTCTCGATCACCCGCAAGCAATGGCGTGATGTCCGCCGGTTTCTGGCTTCTTATCAAAAGCTCGCCGGGCATGATCCGATGCTTATTCTCTACGCACAAGGCGGGTTGGCGCGCGAGGCCGGTGATCTGGCAAAAGCAGAGCAACATTATGGCGCCTTGTTGAAAATTAAACCGGACTTCCTGCCGGGGCAGCTTGAACTGGCGCGGGTGTTGTTTGAAAATCTCAAAGACCGCGAAGCGCGCAACGCATTCGATGATGCCCGCACCATATTGGCCGGCGAAGGCGACAAGGCCGAAGGCGTGCGCCGGAGCGTAGATGCCTATCTTGCCGCCCTGAAACGTCGACGCGGCTGGCAGGGAAATTTCGCGGTTGGCCCTAGTTATAGCAGTAACCTCAACCAGTCATCGGGTAGCTATACCTGCCTGCTCGCGGTTCCGGACGGATCATGCGCGATCGAGCGCAAGGTGCCCGATCCGATCAAAGCGACGGGCATCGGCTTTGAAGGCACGCTGGGGCGCACAGTGCCGCTATCGGGCCATCATAGCCTGCGTGCCCGCGCGATTGTTTACGGCGACATTTATCCTGATAAGCATGATTATTCGCAAACAACCATGATGGCCCGGGCCGGATATCAGTATCAGTCCGCCAGAAACATCATTTCATTATCGCCTTCGTTCGAGCTTGGTACGCTGGCCTCGTCGGAACTCTATCGTGCATGGGGCGCGAATGCCGAATGGCAGCATACAGCCGCACAGAATATTTTATTGCGGATAGAGGCAAACTATCGCGATTTTCGCTATCGCCAGCCCTTCTATGGTGCACAGGATGGGCCATTAGTGGATGTTAACATCACTGGCTGGTATGTCGCATCGCCAAGTTTGACGATTTTCGGCGGACCGGATTTCGCTAGGAAAGACACGTCCGATCCTATCGATTCCTATGGCCAATGGGGCGGTCGGATTGGCGTGAATAAGACGTTCGGCACGAGTGCCAGCCTGCTATTGCTGACCTCCTATCGCTATCGCAAACACCACGCCTATAGCGAATTGCTGGAAGGCCAGCGCCGCGACAAGCAATATAATGTCACCGCGATTGCGCGCTTCCCGGCATTTCAGCTCGCTGGTGTCGTTCCTGAAATTATCGTCCAGCATAACCGTGTGAAAAGCAGTATCGACTGGCTTTACTCCTACAAACGCACTTCCGTCAGCATCAGGCTCAGCTATGCCTTTTAAGCATCCAGGGTTTGAAGGACATTTTTTGCCTAATGGTCATGTGTGTGCCGTTAAAGATGGTTACACATCCAGTGCCTCGGCGCAGCGCCGACAAATGGGCTGACCTTGCGGCAGACGGTTGATTCAAGACTATCTTTTGGGGGCGAGGTTGGGCCGAGGCGATCTTACGGATGCTAGGTATCTGATTTTTTGAAGGGTTTGTTGGCGATTGCGGCTACGAACCTTGAGCGCGGACAGCGGCCAGAAGCTCGGCCTTATGTTCTGATGCCGGACAATCCCAAACCATAATCTGTCAGTTCTCGTCTTCCTTATCTACGGCGCACCATTTTTTGCGGATTTTACGCGCCGCCAGCTTGCCGTAACGGAAGGGCGTGGCGAAAGGGCCACAGCGTGACCGAAATCCGTCACATTGACCTGCCATCTCTAGGAAATCGGGGCTTTTCGCCATTGACACTGTAGTCAGTCCCGTGTTTGTTGACGCCATTCGAGGGGTTGTTGCTGCTTGGCGCAGGAACGGCCGAGCCCGCTGGCTGACAAGGCGGGGTAAATTATTTGTTCGGGGAAGGATGTTTCTGATGAAATTCACACATTATCTTTTGTCGGGTGTCGCACTGGCCGTATTGCCGGTAAGCGCCGCTTATGCGCAGGACACGACCGAAGCGGTCGATGCGGTTGCGGCCCAGCCCGAAGCGGCAGCCGATGAAGGCTATGGCGATGACATCGTCGTGACCGCGACCCGCCGTAACGAAACCGCGCAAAGCGTTCCGCTCGCGGTCAGCGTGGTCGGCGGCGAACAGCTTAAGGTTGCGGGCGTCACCGACATTCGCGGCATGAAACAGCTTTCTCCCTCGCTTCAGGCGACCACCGGCCAGTCGGCAGCGACCGGCGTGGTATTGTCGATCCGCGGTATCGGGACGGCAGGCGATAACCCCGGCTTTGAACCGGCTGTGGGCGTGTTCATCGACGGTGTGTTCCGTGCGCGCGCAGGCGTTGCGCTGGCCGAGCTTCCGCCGGTTGATCGCGTCGAAATCCTGCGTGGCCCGCAAGGCACGCTGTTCGGCCGTAACACTTCGGCCGGTGCGCTCAGCATCACGACCGCGCTGCCCAAATTCGAAACCGGCGGCTATGTCGAAGCGGCCTATGGCAATTATGACAATATCGAAGTCAAAGCGGGCGTTACCGGTCCCGTTGCGGAAGCCTTGGCGCTGCGTCTTGATGGCGGCTATCACAAGCGTGACGGTTACATCAAAGACGTAAATTCAGACCGCCGCGTCAATGATGTTGACCGCTGGTTCGTGCGCGGTCAGGCGCTTTATGAAAAAGAAAATCTGACGTTCCGCCTCATCGCCGACTATGCCAAGACCGATGAAAATTGCTGCGGCATCGTCAACACCAATTCGGGCTTTGTGCTGTTTCCGACGGGCATGGACACCAGCACATCTTCGGCGGTGGGCTATATTGCCAGCAATGTGATTGAAGTTTTGGCCGGTATGAACGGCCTTGACGGCATTGTCCGCCCCTATGATCCGGAAGGTCGTCACATGGCCCTTTCGCCCAACCGCTCGCTGAGCGAAAAGGTGAAGGATTGGGGTGTTTCGGGCCAGTTCGACATTGATATTGGCGACATGAAGCTGACCTCGATCACCGCGTGGCGCGAATGGGCCGCGCTGCGTAATCAGGATGTGGACTTCTCCGGCGCGGACCGTGCCTATCGCGAAGGCTATAAGTCGGAAATGCGCGATTTTACGCAAGAACTACGCTTGCAGGGCAAGGCGTTTGACGACAAGCTCGACTGGCTCGTCGGCGGTTTTTACCTCAATGAAAAGAATAAACTGCGTGACACCGTGCGTTTTGGCACCCAGTCTGACCTTTATGCCGACATGGTAACATCGCAAGCGAGCCGTAGCGCGCTATTGCCGAACGGCTTCCAATGGTTTGGTAATTTGCCGGGTGTCCCGACTTGGGGGCAGGTCGTTATCGGGCAGTTGCAAGCGGCAAATTCGCCGATTTTGGGTCAACTCACACCTACTCAGATTGCCGGTATCATGGCACCGCTCCCTTCGAACGTAGGGGCTGGCCAGTATAATGACAATTATACCGTCAATACTCAGGCATTTGCGCTGTTCACGCACAATATCATCAGCTTCACGGACAATATCAAGCTCACCTTGGGCTTGCGTTATAACCATGAAACCAAGAAGATTAATGCGGACCTCAATACGGTCAACCCGGCTTGCACGGCATTGCTTGGCAATCCGATTTTGGCGGGCGCGCTCCAGCAGAATGCGGGTGCCCGCTCCTTGAGCCTGCTGATTTGTAACCCGACCATCAACCCGCAATCGAACGGTGTCTATAAGGGCAAGCGTTCCGACAGCGAGTTCACCGGCACCGCGAAACTCGCGATCAAGCTGGATGATGGCATCATGCTCTATGGCGGTTATGATCGTGGCTTTAAGTCGGGCGGCTACAATCTTGACCGCGGTACGTTCAGCTACCCCTTCTATGGCGGCACGGGCATCAGCATCGACAATCTGGCGTTTAATCCGGAAACCGTCGATGCGTATGAAATCGGTATCAAGACCAACATCACGCGCGAATTCACCTTTAACGCGACCGTATTCCACCAGACCTTCCATGATTTCCAGTCGCTGGAATTCATCGGTAACAACTTCCAGGTGCAATCGTTCGACAAGGTGCGCTCGAAGGGCGTCGAGCTGGAAACGGTTATCCGTCCGGAGCGGAACTTCACCGTCAATCTGGCGTACACCTATCTCGACTCGAAGGTGCTCGATCCGGCATCCGGTTTCGACCATCGCCAGCAGTCCACCAACCAGCCGCGCCACGTTATTGCGGGCGGCGTGACCTGGACGCCCGATCTGTCGGATAATGTCGGCCTGCTTGCAGCGGTCAATTTCCGCTCGCAGTCGGACCATACATCGGACAACTCGCCGCTGGCGAAACCCTTTGTGCAGAATGACGGCTATACTTTGGTCAATGCCAAGCTTGGTTTGAACTTTGGCCAGAACCGCCAGTTCGGCGTCGAAGCCTATGTCGAAAATCTGTTCAACAAATATTATAATGTGACGTCCTTCCCCATTCCGGAGCAGGGCAACAGCTATGCCATCTATCCGTCGGCACCGCGTTTCTACGGGGTTCGCGTCCGCGCCGGCTTCTAACGAACCGGATCAGGATTGACGAAAAGGCCGGGTTGCCCTTGTGCAGCCCGGCCTTTTCCTTATGTGTCGGACCCAGACATTAGGGAGACAATCATGGGTGATCTCATCCAGACCGCGCTTGAAGCGCGCGAAGCGGCGAAATTGCCGGTGCCGGACGATGTGCAGGACGCGGTGCGCGTGTTGCTGCGCTGGGCCGGCGATGATCCGGACCGCGAAGGCTTGCTCGATACCCCCAAGCGCGTTGCGCGCGCGTGGAAGGAATATTGCCAAGGCTATGGCGAAGACCCCGCCATCCATCTTGCGCGCACATTCGAAGAAGTGGGCGGCTATGACGAGCTGGTCCTGCTCAAGGATATTCCGTTCCAGTCGCATTGCGAACATCATATGGCCCCGATCATCGGCAAGGCCTCGATCGCCTATATGCCGCGCGACCGTGTGGTGGGCATTTCAAAGCTTGCGCGCGTGCTGCACGGTTTTGCGCGGCGCTTGCAGGTGCAGGAACGGCTCACTGCGGAAGTCGCGGGCTGTATCTGGGATAATTTGAAACCGCATGGCGTCGCGGTCGTTATAGAAGCACAACATGCGTGCATGACCGCGCGCGGCGTCCGCACCCCCGGCGTCGGCATGGTCACAAGCCGCCTCCACGGCTGCTTTCTCGACGATGAAAAGACCCGCAAGGAAGTGCTGAGTTTGATGGGATATTGAATATGACTGCTCCCGCGCCATCGCCGCAACAATGGGCCGAAACGGACCATTATTTCGAAGCGCGGTTGCTGGCCGATGATCCGGTGCTGGCCGCAGTTATGGCGGCCAATCAGGCGGCGGGATTACAGGCGATCGATGTGTCACCGTTACAGGCGCACTTCCTTGCGCTAATGGTGCGGATTAGGGCTGCGCGGCGGATTTTGGAGATTGGCACGCTTGGCGGCTATTCGGCGATCAGCATGGCGCGGGCCTTGCCCGATGACGGCATAGTGGTGACGCTCGAACTGGACCCCGCAACCGCAGCGGTTGCGATAGACAATATTGCGGCGGCAGGCCTGTCGGAGCGCATTGCGGTGCGCGTCGGCGCGGCGCTCGACACGCTGCCGGAGCTGGCGGGTGAGGCCCCCTTCGACCTCATTTTCATCGACGCGGACAAGCGCAATAATGCGGCCTATACCGACTGGGCGGTCAAACTCGCGCGGCCCGGCAGCGTCATCATCGTGGATAATGTCGTGCGCGGCGGCGCGATTATCGACCCCGACAAAAGCGATCCGCACACCGCTGGCAACCGCGCATTGGCGGATATGCTGCACAACCATCCTCAACTCGACGCAACCGCGCTCCAGACCGTCGGCGTCAAAGGCTGGGACGGTTTTGTAATGGCGGTGGTGCGGTAGGGGTAAGCGAGAGGCAGCACGCCCTAAATCCTCCCTAGCAAGAGTTACTTTTGAGGATTGCGGCGCAAATTTGGAAGGCCGCGCGCCCCAAATCCTCCCCTGATAAGGGGAGGTGGATTGCGCGTTAGCGCAAGACGGAGGGGTGATGCCCTCTCGATAGCGCGACACCCCTCCGTCATTTGCTAACGCAAATGCCACCTCCCCTTGCAGGGGAGGAGTTGGGAAAAGAGCCACCTCTTTACGCTAAATCGACGATTCCACTGTCCTACATCCGCTACGTTTCGCACGGTGGCGGGTAAGGGAGGCTCTATGCCCACGGGCTAATGCCATAAAATTGTTTCACGCACGCAATCGCGCCGCACCCCCACATATTGTGGTTCAAAAATTTGCAGATAAGCCTGAACTTTGCGAAGCTAAGGGGGTATTTTTGGCAGGAATCCGCCATTTTCCACTTTTTCCCCGCACACCACAATATCTAGGGGCAGCCGGTGATGACGGCGCGGGCGACTCGGCCCGTCAAGCGCGCCAACAAAAAGGGCCGCCAAGCGTGATGCCGGGCGACCCTTTGGATTTTTGTGAAAAAGCGAAAGCCTTAAGCTTCGTCTTCAGCGCCTTCTTCGGTGGCAGCAGCTTCGTCGTCAGCAGCAACAGCCGCTTCTTCTTCAGCTTCTTCACCAGCGATGGTGCCGGGTTCTGCGTTGGCGTCATAATCCTCGACAAAACCGGTTTCTTCTTTTTCGAACATCTGCGCCATAATGTCGACGCCGTCCTTTTGAAGGTCGGCTTCTTCGGGCGAGCGGGCGACGTTCACCTGAACGGTCGAGGCCACTTCGGGGTGCAGCGCGACCTTGACGTCGAACAGGCCGAGCGTCTTGATCGGGCGTTCCAGCACAACCATCGCCTTGGTCACTTCGGTGATGCCCGCTTCATGCAAGGCTTCAACGATGTCACGGACCGATACCGAGCCATAAAGATGACCGGCGTTCGACGACTGGCGGATGAGGACGACTTGCTTGCCGTCAACATTGCCCGATGCCTTTTCAGCGTCAGCGCGCTTGGTGGCATTGTCGGCTTCGATCTGGGCGCGGTTGGCTTCGAACAGCTTCTTATTTGCCTCGTTAGCGCGCAGCGCCTTTTTGTTGGGCAGGAGGAAGTTGCGTGCATAACCGTTCTTAACGGTGACGACATCGCCAATGCCGCCAAGCTTTTCGACGCGTTCGAGAAGGATGATTTCCATGGGTCTTTCTCCTTACTTCACAACGTAGGGAAGCAGGCCCAAATGACGGGCGCGCTTGATCGCCTTGGCGAGTTCGCGCTGCTTCTTGGCGGAAACCGCAGTGATGCGGCTGGGAACGATCTTGCCGCGCTCGGATACGAAACCCTGGAGCAAGCGGACATCTTTATAATCGATCTTCGGGGCGTCCTTGGCTGCAAAGGGGCAGCTTTTGCGACGGCGGAAAAACGGGCGTGCCATAGTGAGGTCTCCTTATTCTGCGCCAGCGTCAAAATCTTCGCGTTCGCGGCGCGGAGCGCGTTCACCGCGTTCACCACCACGTTCGCCGCGACCACCGCGTTCACCGCGGTCGCTCTTGCGCATCATCACCGAAGGACCGGCCTCATGCTCGTCAACCTTGATGGTGACATAGCGGATCACGTCTTCGTTGATGTTGGTTTGGCGTTCCAGTTCGGCGACAACATCGCCCGGAGCGTCAATGTGCAGCATCACATAATGCGCCTTGCGGTTCTTGGCGATTTTGTAAGCAAGCTGGCGAAGACCCCAGGTTTCGGTCTTGGTGACCTTGCCCTTATTGTCTTCAACGATTTTGGTGGCGGCTTCCGCCAGCGCATCGACCTGGGCTTGGGCCAGATCCTGACGCGCGAGAAATACATGCTCGTAAAGCGGCATGGCGTCTTCTTTCTTCGTTGGCCGATCGCTGGTATTCCGCCCCATGCGGATACCCCTCCGGCTGTCGTCTCGGGTATTTTGCTATTCAGCTTCACCGCCGCCGAATCATATCCGGCACGGATGAAGCGCGCCTCATACAGGATTCCGGCAGATTCGCAAGTCATTCCCCCAAGGAGGAGAGGCAGTGTAAACGGATGTAATGTGATATTTTGAACACGCTTTAGGCAAATAAGAAATCACTGATTTTTATCCGCTTTACGCAATCCCGTCGAAGGCGCATTTCGCATGTCGAATCAACACACGCCAAATCCAAGAAGCGAAGAGAGCGTGATATTTGGGGAGACGACAAATGAAACATCCTGTTGCAAAATTGCGCCTCGGTGCCGCTACGGCGGCCTTGGGGCTGGCCTTGCTAACAGCGCCCGCTGCGGCGCAAACCGAAACAACAACTCCAACCTCCGATGATCAAGCTGCGACAACCCAGACGTCGGGTGACGACGCGATTGTCGTGACCGGATCCTTGTTCCGACGCACCGATACGGAAACCCCTTCGCCGGTTACGGTATTGACCGCCGATAATCTTGCCAAAGCAGGTATCACGACAGCCGCCGATGCTATCCGTTCGGTTTCGGCCGATAGTGCCGGTTCGATTGGCGTCGGGTTCCAGAGCGGTTTTTCGGCTGGTGGATCGGCCGTCTCGCTGCGCGGATTGGGGGTTTCTTCGACCCTGGTTTTGGTGGATGGTCTGCGTTCGACCAATTTCCCGATCAATGACGATGGCCGCAACGCCTATGTCGATTTGAACTCGATCCCGTTCAGTCTGGTCGAGCGTGTCGAGGTGCTGAAAGACGGTGCGTCCTCGACCTATGGTGCGGACGCTATCGGGGGTGTGGTCAACCTCATCCTCAAAAAACAATTTACCGGTGTTGCCGGGCAGGTTGAAGCCGGTGCCGCCCAAAAGGGCGATGCGGGCCACCAGCGCGCGACCTTGACGGTGGGCTTTGGGGATTATGAAGCGTCGGGCTTTAACGTCTATCTGAACGGCGAATATCAGCGTGACGGGCGGGTGACCAATCACAGCCGCGGCTTCCCCTATAATAATCGTGACCTTACCTCGATCGGCGGTCTCGATAATAATGCGGCCGACCATTCTTTGACGACCGCGACGCCCGATGCCGTTGTGGTGCGGATCAACCAGACGGACCTTAACAATCCGCTGGCAGGCGGCACAGCGCCGCTCACCAATATGTACACCTTGCTCAGCAATCAATGTGTGAACGGTACTTTCACCGTCACAACCGGCGGCGCACGCGGCACAGGTTGTAAGCATAATATCGAGGATGAATATAACCAGTTGGCGCCGTTGCAGCGCAAATGGTCTTTGAACGGTCGGGTGAGCCTTCGCCTTTCGGACAATATCGAAGCTTATGCGACGGGCAGCTATTCGAACAGCTATGTCAGCATCAAAAACGCGCCGCGCCCGTTGCGTAATACGCAACCTTATGGCGCAGCTCCGGGGCTGGCTTCAAGCAATCCGGGGATTGTTTTGCCGGTCTATGTCTGCTCTGCCGGTACGAATTGCGCGACCGCCGCAGATCGCCGCCTTAACCCCAACAACCCTTATGCGGCGGCTTATGCCAATGACCCGGCCAATGGCGCGGCGCGTATTTATTATCTGTTCGGCGATATTGCGGCAGGTAGCGATCGCACCAATGAGGTTTGGCGCTTTACTGCCGGCCTTCATGGCAGCGTAGGGGATGATTGGAACTGGAAAATTGACGGCGTTTACGCGCGCGACAATCTTGAGATCGTCCAGCATGGTTATCTCAACATTGCCAATACGTTGAAGGCGATCAACACGGGTGAATATAATTTCGTCAATCCGCTGTCGAACAGCCAAGCGGTGCGTGACTTCATTGCCCCTGATAAGACGACCAAATCGCATTCGCAGATGATGTCGTTAGATGCGTCGATTGCAAAGAGCTTGTTTGAACTGCCCGGTGGCCCGCTGATGTTTGCTATCGGTGGTCAGATCCGTCGCGAAGAACTGGAAAATAACAACCAGAATGCGGCGCTCGATACTTGGTCGCTGACGACCTCCTCTGCGTTCGGTAAGCATACCGTCACGGCGGGTTATTTCGAACTCCAGGCACCGGTGCTCGACATACTCGAAATCAACGCATCGGGCCGTTATGACCATTATTCGGAAGGGTTCGGTCGCTTCTCGCCAAAGGTTGGCTTCAAATTTAACCCGATCCGTCAAGTCGCTCTTCGCGGCACCTATTCGCAAGGTTTCCGCGCACCGACCTTTGCTGAATCCGGTCCGCGCAGCCAATATGCAGGCTTTGTGACCACAACGCCTCCGGGTAATTTCTGTGCCCAGCATGGTGGTTCAGCGGGAGCAAATAACGCGTGTGTGTCGGGCGGGAATCCTTATAACCTCGCTTACTCGCTGGGTCGCGGTTATGTCGGCAATCCCAATTTGAAGCCGGAAACGTCTCGTAGCTTCACCTTGGGAGCGATCTTCGAACCGATCCCGCAACTGAGCTTCACGGTAGACTATTACAACGTGAAGAAGAAAAATCTCATTGTTGCTGGCCCTGACTCGGCCAAGGCGATTGCGGCTTATTATAGCGCCACCACGCTTGATGAAGCCCGTGCTGCGGTATTGGCGGCAGCGCCTGGCTATTCGGTAAATACGGTTGACGGTGTCGATCCGCTTTATCCGACAGCATTGCCGCGTTTACTTATCTTGAATGCACCGTTCGTGAATGCCAACTATTCGAAGACATCGGGCATTGACGTATCGGCAACGGCCCGTATTCCGATTGGCGACAATGCACGGTTTACCAGCCGTCTCGAAGTCACGCATGTCATCAATTATGACCTGCACACGCCGTCGGGTGTCCAAAAATATGCCGGTACGCTTGGGCCTTATGATCTTTCATCGGGTAACGGTACGCCCAATTGGCGCGGCAACTGGCAGAATACGCTGGAAGTCGGCAAATTCGCACTCAGCGCAACGGCCTATTATGTCGGCCGCATCAAAGGCGTGAGCGCGGATCAGGTTTCTCCGGTGAACGGAGAATATGATCTTTCCTGCGCCAACGGCCTCTACAAGACCCCGACGAACGACAATAAATTCTGCTATATCAAGAAATTCATTACCGTCGATATGAACGCATCGGTTGAAGTGAATGATGATTTCAAAATTTATGCAAATGTCGGAAACCTGTTCAACGCGCGCGCACCGATTGCTCCGCAATCCTATGCAAGCTCGCCGAACTTCCTGACGACATGGCATTATGCCGGGCTGATTGGCCGCACATTCAAAGTCGGTGCGAATTTCAAATTCTGATTTTGACGCAAGTTACAGGAAAAGGGCCGGTAATCACCGGCCCTTTTTTATGGTGGGATGGCGATCGGATGCTGATTGCGACGCGGGTCCGGATTATCTAAACCCTCTTCATGTTTAACCACCCGAAATTCCGCCTGTTTCGTAAAGCGGTGCCCAGCCGTATATTATTGATAACCGGGCTTGTAACCGGCGCGGCGACCTTGCTGTTGTGGCTCTGGTCCGAAATTGGCGAGGGTGAATTGCGCCATTTTGACGAGGTCATTTTGCTCGCTTTCCGCCACCCCGATGCGGTCGGGCAAATGGTAGGGCCGCTATGGCTCAAACAGACGATGCTCGATTTTACCAGCCTTGGCAGTTCGACCCTCTTGTCGCTGGTCATTGTTGGTGCGACCGCCTTTGCGCTCACCAAGCGCGCCTATCGCATCGCCTTTCTGGCCGCAGGCGCGCCGATCAGCGGGGCGATATTGGTGGCCTTGTTGAAAGTGCAATTCGGCCGCGCACGACCCACATTGGTCGACCCGATGATGGTCGAAAGCTCGGCCAGTTTTCCAAGCGGCCACACCGCCAATAGCGCGATTGTCTATCTCACCATCGCGGTGCTGCTGATGCGGGTGGAGAAAAAGCCGGAAACGCGCATGTTCATCCTGATGGTCGCGGTGCTGCTGACCACCTTGGTCGGCATATCGCGCGTGGCGTTGGGTGTGCATTGGCCAAGCGATGTGCTGGGCGGATGGTTGTTCGGCACGACTTGGGCGTGTCTGTGGGCGCTCGTCATCCGTCATCCGGTGATCGAGAAAGCGACCCCAGCACCCTCGGAAGGATAGACGGTTTAGAGGCGCGCCAGCACGTCGGCGGCGAACAAGGGCAGGCTGTCATCGCGCGCGCCCATGATGACGATGCGGTCGCCGGGGCGGGCAAGCTCCACCAACCGGTCGCCAACGCTTTCACGTTCGGGCACCAGTTCGGCCTTGAAACCGTCCGCTTTCAAAGGGTCGATGACCGCTTCGGAACCGACCGAACGGTCCACCGTCCCGCCAAAATAGCAAGGGTCGGAAAAGATAAGCACATCGTCCGGTCCGAGGAGACCCTTGAACATGCTGGTCAATTCATCGCCCATCACCCGCAACGGCCCATAGCCATGCGGCTGGAAGAATAAGAGCAAGCGCCCCGGAAAGGCTTTGAGTGTTTTCATCGTCGCGGCGATCTTGTCGGGGTTATGGCCGAAATCGTCGATGACCGTGATGTCATTCATCGTGCCGACAATTTCAAAGCGGCGCTTGATGCCCGCATAACCCGCTATCGCGCGCACCGCATCGGCGACACTGATGCCGATCGCATAAGCAGCCGCAATCGCGGCGAGCGCATTGGCGGCATTATGCTTGCCTGGCACACGCAACATAACGGCATGGCTTTGCCCAAAAGCGGTGAGGGTGAAGCGCACCGATAGCGGCTCTTCGACCAAATCCGACGCGCGGAAATCGGACGTTTCGCCAAAACCGAAACGGATCGCATCGGGAAGGCCTGCGCCGTCCAACAAGGCTGCGGTTTCCGCATCATCAGCGTTATACACAGCGCGGGTCGCGACCTTGGCAAAATCGAGGAAAAGCTCGCGCAATTCCTCCATCGGGCGGTGGTCGTGGCTGATATTATTGATGACAGCCACGGTCGGGCGGAACAGGGAAATGGACCGGTCGCTTTCATCGACCTCGCTGATGAACAACTCGCCTTTGCCGACAAGAGCGCTCGCAAAGGGCGCATCGGCATCAGCGAAATTCTTCATGACCGCCCCGTTCATCACGGTAGGCGACAGGCCAAGATCATGCGCGATCCAGCCGATCATGCCGGTGACGGTCGATTTGCCGCTGGTCCCGCCAATCGCGATGCTGGTGGGCGTGGCGTTGAACAGGGTGGACAAGAGTTCGGCGCGGGTCATGCGCTCGCAACCTAACTCTTCGGCGCGCGCCACATCGGGGACCGTGCGTTCTACCGCAGCGGATGCGACAAGGATCTGGTCGGCGGAGGTGACGCCGCTCCCGTCTTGCGGGAAGAGTGCCATGCCGCGTGCTTTGAGCCAGTCAAATTTGGCATCATGTCGGCCCTGGTCCATCGAGCGGTCGGAGCCTGCGACCTGATGGCCTTGCTCGGCGAGGATGGTGGCGAGGGGGAGCATACCGCTTCCGCCAATGCCGCAAAAGAAATAGGATTTGCTTGCTGTCATTTGCACCCGCTATTGGGGATGGAGAGTAAAAGCAATCGGGGAGTGCATCAGGCCCATGAAACGCATCGCGGTGGTCGGCACCAGTAATACATTGAATCCGGAACGCGCGCGACAGGTGATAGAGGTCGCAGGCGGCATCTATCCCGAAGGCGCGCTGGAGATTGTGTTCCACCCGCAATGCTTCACCAGCGCGGGCCATTTTGCAGGCACCGACGAAGCGCGCAGCAGCGCCTTTCTGGAGATGGCCAACGACCCTGCCTTCGACGCCATCTGGTTTGCGCGCGGCGGCTATGGTGCTGGAAGATTGCTGCAATCCGTCATCCCCAACCTCAATCAGGCGGCGCGGCACAAGACCTATATGGGCTATAGCGATGCGACCGCTTCTCTGGCCGCGCTCTACAGCCACGGCATAGGCCGTCCGGTGTGGGGACCGATGCCGGTCGATGTGGGCCGCAAGGAGGTCGGGCCGTTCATCATCGAACAGGCGCTGCGCTTCCTTGTGGACAATGACCACACCTATATCGACCCCGCCGTGCGTGAGACGAACGCCCCTATTATTGCGGCGAACCTCACCGTCTGGTGCGGCATCATGGGCACCAAATGGGAGCCGCAGGTCGAAGGCCATGTCCTCTATCTGGAAGATGTCGGCGAACAAATGTATCGCATCGACCGCATGATGTTCCAGCTCACCGCGCGGCAAAAAATGCTCAAACTGAAAGGCATCCGCGTCGGCAATTTTACCGATATCGAACCCAATACCCCCGATTTCGGCATGACCATCCATGAAGTGATGGAGTATTGGTCGAAACGCAGCGGCATCCCGATTTTAGGCTCCAGCATGATCGGCCATGTCGCCACCAACCGCATTGTGCCGTGGGGGCGGTATCGGGGGTAGGGAGGCCTTCCCGCGCTCGACACGAGCGGAAATTTCTATAACGGATTTATCCGAGATAAATTATGCGGCGCTTGTCGTTATCAACGCGCCGTCACCCAACCCATTTGAAAGGTCAATTCATGCGCGCATTCATCTTCCCCGGTCAGGGCAGCCAGTCGGTCGGCATGGGCAAGGCGCTCGCCGAAGCCTCTCCGGTTGCTCGCGAAGTGTTTCAGGAAGTCGATGATGCGCTGGGCCAGCATTTGTTCAAGCTGATGACCGAAGGCCCTGCCGATGATCTGACGCTCACCGAAAATGCGCAACCCGCGATCATGGCCAATGCGATTGCCACGCTGCGCGTGCTGGAACAAGAAGGCGGCGTGCGCCTGTCCGAAAAGGCGGTATTTGTCGCGGGGCATAGTCTGGGCGAATATTCGGCCCTTTGTGCGGCAGGGGCGATGGATTTGGCGACCACCGCCAAATTGCTCAAATTGCGCGGGCAAGCGATGCAAGCGGCGGTGCCGGTCGGCGAAGGCGCGATGGCGGCGTTGCTGGGCGCCGATATTGAGGCCGCGCAAAAGCTTGCCGATGCGGCGGCGGAAGGCGAGATTTGCACGGTCGCTAATGATAATGATCCGGGGCAGGTGGTGATTTCCGGCCATAAGGGCGCAATCGAACGCGCGGTGGCGATGGTCAAGGATTTCGGCATCAAGCGCGGCGTGCTGCTCCCCGTGTCTGCGCCCTTCCACTGTCCGCTCATGCAGCCCGCTGCCGACGCGATGAAACATGCGCTTGCCGATGCTGCCGTCGGCGCGCCAGTCGTCCCCGTCTATGCCAATGTGCTGGCCGCCCCGATCAGCAATCCGATGGACATTCGCGCACGCCTTGTCGAACAAGTCACCGGCCGCGTCCGCTGGCGCGAATCGGTCCTTGCGATGTTCGACGCAGGCGTCTCCGATTTTGTGGAATTTGGCGGCAAAGTCCTGGCCCCGATGGTCAAACGTTCTGCGCCGGACGCCAATGCAACCAGTGTGGTTTCGATGGATGATATCGAAGCGGTGCTTAAGGGGTTTTAATTAGTTCACGCATTAGTTCACGCAGAGGACGCAGAGCCTATTTGCGGCTTGGCCGGTTTCCGGTAGTTAAAGCAAAATAATATACAGGAGTTATCATGTTTGACCTCACAGGTATGACCGCGTTGGTGACCGGCGCTTCGGGCGGGATCGGGTCGGCGATTGCCAAGGCTTTGGCAGAACAGGGGGCGACGCTCGCTTTGTCGGGCTCCAATGCCGATAAGCTTACGGCCTTTGCCAAGGAATTGGGCGGCGAACACAAGACGCTGGTTTGCGATCTTGGCGATGGCGCGGCGGTCGACCAGCTTGTGCCGCAAGCGGTGGACGCACTAGGCGGCAAGCTTGACATTCTCGTCAATAATGCCGGTGTCACGCGCGATAATCTGGCGATGCGGATGAAGGATGATGAATGGGATCAGGTGATCCGCGTCAATCTCGAAGCCGCGTTCCGCCTGTGCCGCGCGGCGGCCAAGCCGATGATGAAAGCGCGCTTTGGCCGTATCGTCTCGATTAGCTCGGTGGTCGGCGCAACCGGCAATCCGGGGCAGGCCAATTATGCCGCCTCCAAAGCGGGCCTTGTCGGTATGTCCAAAGCCTTGGCGCAGGAATTGGCGAGCCGCGGCATCACGGTGAACTGCGTCGCCCCCGGCTTCATCCGCTCGGCCATGACCGATGGGCTACCCGACGCGCAAAAACAGGCGTTGCTCGGCAAAATTCCGGCTGGTGACTTGGGTGACGGGGAGGATATTGGTGCGGCAGTTGTCTATCTCGCTTCCAAAGAAGCAGGCTATGTCACGGGGCAAACGCTCCACGTCAATGGCGGGATGGCAATGCTCTGACCCGTTAGGCCAGTGCAGGGGCGAGCGGGAGGCTCGCTTCTGCCGGACGCAGCTCACGCAAAGCAAAATGCGTAACGGTGATACTGAACAACGCAATTATGATGCCTGCAATAATATCGACCAGATAATGCCCTCCATCCACAGGCGTCGCTGCGATCGTAAGGAGGGACAGTATAACGCCGGGGATGCGTAGGCCCGGAGTCCGGTAAAAGCTCCAAGCCGTCACGCTGGCCAATCCTGCATGGTAGCTGGGGAAGGTGATGATGCCCTGCATGTCGGGCAGAGCGAGACTGGTCAAGCTTCCATCCCGCAATGCCGTAAAATGCGCGAGGTGGAGATAGCCGGCATAGGGATCGACATGAGCGAAATCTTTTGCTGTCAGACCCAGATGCACAAAATTGCTGACCGCCGGGACGAGCGAAGACAGAATGATGCAAATCGTTCCGCACAACATGGCTGCAAACAAGGTTTGACGCATGAGAGGCAAGCGGTTGGCAAAGCCTTGAACAATAATAAGAAGCGCAATTTGCGGAACCAATGAGGCATAGGCAAGCTTGTAGACCGGAACGAGCCAAGGCTGGCTGTCCACCCAACGAACATAGGCTATCCAGTCAAAGCCGAGAGCCGCATCCCAGCGCGCTAGCATATCATCCTGTAAGGGCCCGCCTTCTTGCGCGACAAGGTAAGAGAAAAGGCATCCGATTGCGCTAAACAACAAGAATTGCAAAATCGCAAAACACATGGCGGCAAAAACCGGCCTTCGCCGGATATGGGTATAAAATAGCCCTATACCGACCAGCAGCGCTGTACCGGCGGCGAGTGTAACAAGGCTATCCCACTCTATGGGCAAAGGCGCGTGCCATTGGAGCAACAGGACTGCTATCAGGTTAAAACCCAAAAGCCACCAGTTCGCCCATCCCGCATCATGCTTGGCGTTTAAAGAAGAAAATTTGCGCAGATCCGGACGGCTCGGTCGATATTCCGGGGGAGCGGTATCTGTGATTATTGTGGTCCTTGTCATGATTACAGCATTAAACAGGCAAATTTAATTTGCCGTTAAATAGATATAATGGGCATCGACCATTGTGTGTGCGGACTTGCGGAATTTGTCGCCAAACGTCATATAGACTGCGCACTATACGAAAAAATCGCCGTGCGAGAGGCTCTGATAACAGGCCTCTTGCGCACCGGCTTCTCGCTCTATAGTGAGCAGCCTGAACTTTCGTTCATAGAATAAAGGGAATCACACCATGAGCGACACCGCTGATCGCGTTAAGAAAATTGTTGTCGAACACCTCGGCGTTGAAGCCGACAAGGTGACCGAAGAGGCCAGCTTCATTGATGATCTGGGCGCTGACAGCCTTGATATCGTCGAACTCGTCATGGCGTTTGAAGAAGAATTCGGTGTCGAAATCCCCGACGATGCAGCGGAAAAAATTTCGACCGTGAAGGACGCGATTGCGTTCATCGATTCGAACAAGGGCTAAGGTCCGCCTGCTTGGGGGTTTTCCTTTGAGCATATAGTTTACGGCTTCCCGGCTTGGGCTTCGCGCCCTATGGCTTGGGGAGCCGTTTTCGCTTATGGCGAACAGGAATAACGGAAAATTTTTGAGGAAGGGCAGCAATGCGCCGTGTCGTTGTAACAGGTCTGGGTTTGGTAACGCCGCTGGGTGGAGATGTCGAAACGACGTGGAAAAACATCCTCGCGTCGAAATCGGGAGCCGGACGGATTACCCGTTTTGACCCGAGCGACCAGAAATGCACCATTGCTTGCGAAGTAAAGCCTGCCGACCATGAATATGGGTTCGACGCCAATAAGCGCGTGGACCATAAGGTGCAGCGTCAGGTGGACCCCTTTATCGTTTACGGCATTGATGCGGCGGGTCAGGCCTTGGAAGATGCGGGCCTCACCGACATGAGCGAAGAAGAACGCCTGCGCGCAGGCTGCTCGATCGGGTCGGGCATTGGCGGGCTTCCCGGCATTGAATCGGAATCGCTGGTGTTGGCCGAAAAAGGGCCTGGCCGCGTAAGCCCGCACTTTGTGCATGGCCGTCTTATCAACCTCGTTTCGGGACAAGTGTCGATCAAATATGGCCTGATGGGGCCGAACCATGCGGTCGTGACCGCTTGCTCGACCGGTGCGCACGCGATTGGCGATGCGGCCCGCATGATCAAGGATGGCGATGCCGATGTCATGCTGGCGGGCGGCGCGGAAAGCGCCATCTGTCCGCTCGGCATTGCAGGCTTTGCGCAGGCCCGCGCTCTGTCCACCGCTTTCAACGACCAGCCCGAAAAAGCATCGCGTCCCTATGACAAGGACCGTGACGGCTTTGTCATGGGCGAAGGCGCGGGCATTGTCGTGCTCGAAGAATATGAACATGCCAAAGCGCGCGGCGCGAAAATCTATGCCGAAGTGGTGGGCTATGGCCTGTCGGGCGACGCTTATCACGTCACCGCGCCGCATCCCGAAGGGTCGGGCGCGTTCCGCTCGATGGACATGGCGCTCAAAAAAGCGGGCATGGCCCCGGCGGATATTGACTATATCAACGCGCATGGCACCTCGACCCCGATGGGCGACGAGCTGGAGCTTGGCGCGGTGCGCCGCCTGTTCGGCGATGCCATCGGCAATGTGTCGATGAGCTCGACCAAATCCGCCATCGGCCACCTCCTTGGCGGTGCGGGCGCGGTCGAAGCGATTTTCTGTATCCTTGCGATGCGCGACCAGATTGTGCCGCCGACGCTCAATCTCGATAATCCGTCGGATAGCTGTGAAGGCGTGGACCTTGTGCCGCACAAGGCAAAACAGCGCGAAGTGCGCGCGGTGCTCAATAACAGCTTCGGCTTTGGCGGCACCAACGCCAGTCTCGTCCTCAAAAAGGTGGATTAATGCGCAAACTGGTCTTGGCCGTCGGGGTGGCATTGTCTCTCGCGGCCTGCTCGGCGGGTTCGGCGGGCAAGGACACCACCGTTATCATCCCGCAAGGCGCGTCGCTTACCAAAGCGGCAGAATTGCTGGAAGAAGCGGGCGCGATTGACGATGCCGGTGCCTTTGTGCGCAATGCCAAGATTTTCGGCGGCGGCGCGATCCATCCCGGCGAATATGAGATTAAAAAAGGCACCAGCGCCCGCACCATCATGACGATGCTGGAAGAGGGCAAGACCAAGCAACGCTTTGTCATGGTGCCGCAAGGGATGCCGTCGATCCTCGTCTATGAAAAGTTGATGGCCGAGCCAAAGCTTACCGGCACGATTGCGGTGCCTGCGGAAGGTTCGATTTTACCCGATACCTATAGTTTTCAGGCTGGTGAGAGCCGCGCATCGGTGGTGAAGCGGATGCAATCGGCGATGGACAAGGCTTTTGCCGAGCTGTGGGCGAAAAAATCCCCGTCATCGGTGGTGAAAAACCGTAATGAGGCAATGACGCTCGCCTCGATTGTCGAAAAGGAAACCGGCAAGGCGGAGGAGCGCAAGACGGTCGCGGGGGTCTATTCCAACCGCCTGACCCAAGGCATCAAGCTTCAGGCGGACCCGACGATCATCTATCCGATTACCAAAGGCAAGCCGCTGGGGCGGCGCATATTGCGGTCGGAAATCGACGCGGTGAACGACTATAATACCTATGCGATGACCGGCCTGCCTAAAGGCCCGATTGCTAACCCCGGCAAGGCGTCGATCGAAGCGGTGCTGAACCCGGCCAAGACCGACTATATCTATTTCGTCGCGCGCGGTGATGGCGGCCATATATTCGCCAAAACGCTCGACGAGCATAATGCCAATGTCGAAAAATGGTATGAAATCCGCCGCCAACGCGGGGAGATGTAATCTGCGGGCGGCCTCGGGGGTACGTCTCTGGGACTGTCTGCGCATAGTAGTATTTTCGCCAGCCTTTTCCTACATAAAGCGATGTGACCGCACCGCTTCCTCCCGTCATCGCTAATTGGTTTGCTGCCAAAGGCTGGCGGCTGCGGCGGCATCAGGCCGAAATGCTGGACGCCGCGCGGGCTGGTGACCATGCGCTACTGGTGGCCGCAACAGGCGCGGGCAAAACGCTGGCAGGATTTCTGCCGGTGCTGGAAGAATTGGCAGTTCCTCCCAAATCCTCCCCTGAAAGGGGAGGGGGGCCGCTCGTCGATAGCCGGGTGGTGGCGGGGTATCGCCCTGACGAGAGCGCACCACCCCTCCGTCACGCCCTAGCGGGCGCGCCACCTCCCCTTGCAGGGGAGGAGACAGGGTTGCACACCCTCTATATCTCCCCCTTAAAAGCCCTTGCGGTCGACGTGCGGCGTAACCTGCTTGGCCCGATTGACGAGATGGGTCTCGACATCCGCGTCGAAACCCGCACGGGCGATACGCCGTCCGACCGTAAGGCGCGGCAACGGGTACGCCCGCCGCAAATCTTGCTGACGACACCGGAATCGCTGTCGCTCCTCCTCGCGCATGAAGATAGCGTCCATCTGTTTGCCAATCTCAAGACCGTCATCGTCGATGAAATCCACGCCTTTGCTACCCAAAAGCGCGGCGATCTCCTAAGTCTCTGCCTTGCGCGTCTACAGGCGATTGCGCCCGCCATGCGCCGCGTCGGCCTCACCGCAACCATCGCCGACCCGGACGCCTATCGCGCCTGGCTCGCGCCGTGGGGGGATATGGACAGCGTGCGGCTGGTCGCGGGCGAACCCGGCGCGGAGCCGGACATTGAAATTCTTGTCCCCGAAGGCCGTGTGCCTTGGTCGGGCCATAGCGGGCGCTATGCGGCGGGCCATGTCATGGAAATTATCGCCGCGCACCAGACGACGCTGATCTTCTGCAACACGCGCAGCTTAGCCGAGCTTATCTTTCAGGATTTGTGGAAAGCGAACGCGGATCAACTCCCCATCGGCATCCATCACGGATCGCTGTCGGTCGAAGCGCGTCGCAGGGTTGAAGAAGCGATGGCGACGGGGAAACTCCGCGCACTGGTCGCGACCGCGAGCCTCGACCTCGGCGTTGATTGGGGCAATGTCGATTGCGTGGTGCAGATGGGCGCGCCCAAAGGGGCCTCGCGCCTCGTTCAACGCATCGGCCGCGCCAATCACCGGCTCGATGAACCGTCCAAGGCGATTGTCGTCCCCGGCAACCGTTTCGAATATCTCGAAGCCCGCGCCGCGCTCGATGCGATTGCCGATGGCGAACTCGATCAGGAAGTTTTCCGGCCCGGCGCGATGGATGTGCTCGCGCAACATATCATGGCCTGCGCCTGTGCAGCGCCGTTCGATGAAGCAGCCTTGCTCGCCGAAATCCAGTTGGCGACGCCCTATTCGGCGCTCGATGCCGCGCAATTTGAACGCGTGCTGCATTTCGTCGCCAATGGCGGTTACGCGCTCAAAGCCTATGACAAATATAGCCGGATTGTGCGGCAGGCGGACGGCATATGGCGGGTCGCGCACCCGCAATTCATCCGCCAGCATCGCATGAATGCGGGCATTATCGTTGACGCGCCAATGATCTCGCTGCGCTTCAAAAATGGTCGGCATTTGGGGCAGGTAGAGGAATATTTCGCCTCTACCTTGATGCCCGGTGATGCGTTCTACTTTGCAGGCATGGCGGTCGAAGTCGAGCGGATGAAGGAGCACGACCTGATCGTGCGCGCGTCCACCCGTCCGGCGCGGATTATCAGCTATACGGGGCTAAGGCTTGCGCTCACCACCAATTTGGCAGGGCGGGTGCGCACGTTGATGCATGAACGCGACCAGTGGCACCGCTTTCCTGACGATGTGCGCGAATGGCTGGAAATTCAGGCGCAGCGTTCGGCCATCCCCGCGCCCGGTGATTTGCTGGTGGAAACCTTCCCGCATGAAGGCAAGCATTATATGGCGGTCTATAGCTTTGAAGGCTGGAACGCGCATCAGGCGATGGGGATGCTGGTCACGCGGCGGATGGAGGATGCGGGGCTGAAACCCTTGGGTTTTGTCGCCAATGATTATGCGTTTTTGACCTATGGGCTGGAGCCGGTCACCGACCCCGCCGCCTTGCTCTCGCCCGACATATTGGACCATGAATTTGTCGAATGGGTTGAAGGATCGCATATGCTGAAACGCGCATTCCGCGAGGTCGCGATTATCGGCGGCCTGGTCGAGCGCCAGCATCCGGGGCAAAAGAAAAGCGGGCGGCAAGTGACCTTTTCGACCGATCTTATCTATGATGTGCTACGCAAATATGAGCCGGACCATCTGCTGTTGGAAGCGGCATGGGCGGACGCGCGCACCCGGATGGCCGATGTGGCAAGGCTCGGTGATCTCCTCGACCGCGCGGAAGATACGATGGTGCATAAGGTGCTGGAGCGCGTGTCCCCGCTCGCGGTGCCGCTGATGGTAATCGTCGGCCACGAAAATGTCGCGCGGGCAGCAACCGAGGATGAATTACTCGCGATGGCGGAGGCATTGGCGGACGAGGCGATGGGGTGAAGTGAGTAAACGCTTCTCCCGCAAGCGGGAGGGGATGGCAAGCGCAAACGCCCCTCCTCCTTTAGGGGAGGGGCAACAGAGACTTAGGAATTTGAAGCGCAGCGAAAATTCTTAGTCGTAGTGGGGTGGGGTTTTGCGGTTAGCGTTGCGTTATACTGACAGACCCCACCCCAACCCCTCCCCTGAAGGGGAGGGGCTTTTTTACTACACCCCCATCAACACCTTGTGACTCCCCCGCACCACCCTATCCAGCCATTGCTTGAACAGCCGGATGCGTTTCAAATTCTGCGTATCCTTATGGCTCACCAGCCAGAAGCTGCGGGTGATATGGACATCATCGAGCAATGGCACCAACCCGTTTTCGCCATCACCAATGAAGCAAGGGAGGACCCCGATACCTGCGCCGCTCGCGACCAACTGATATTGCGCGTGAATACTCGACGAGCGGATATGCGCGTTGAGGCCCGGTTCTATCTCGTCGAGATAATGGAGTTCGGGGGTGTAGATGAGGTCGGGGATATAGCCGATCAGGCAATGGCCTTGCGTCAAATCGGCGCGCGATTGGGGCGTGCCATTGGCGGCGAGATAGTCGGCGCTGGCGTAAAGGCGCAGGCGATAATCGGACAATTTGCGCGCGACCACCGGCCCCGCACTCGGACGCGAAAGCATGACGGCTAAGTCGGCTTCGCGGCGGGAGGGGCTCAAAAAGCCGTTGCTTGCGACCAGATCAATCGACAGGTTCGGATGCTCGCGCGCAAAATCGGGGAGGTGGCGCGCGAGGAACCAGCTTCCGAAGCCTTCGGACACGCTCACCCGCAATGTTCCCGCCAATCCGCCATGTTCATCGCGCGTGGCGGCAATTGTGTCGGCTGCTTGTGCCATAGTTTCGACATGGGCAAGCAGCGCCTCGCCCGCTTCCGTCAAACTCTGGCCCTCGCGGGTTTGCTCGAACAAGGTCGTGCCAAGCCGCGCTTCCAGACGGCGCAGCCGCCGCCCCATCGTGGTCGCATCAACCCCCTCCAGCCGTGCCGCGCGCGCCAGTTGCCCGGTTCGGGCCACGGCCAAGAAGGCCTGATATTCGCTCCAGTCAATCGCCTGCATAATTGCAGCTTATAGTCGCAACATTGTCCCTTGCCTGCAACAATTTTGAGCGGCACACTATGCGCAAATTCTTTATCCCCCGGAGACTCGACCATGCGCCAGATTGACCATTTTATTGCCGGAGGCGCATCCTTCGCTCCCGCCCGCGAAAGCGATGTGTTTGACCCCAATAAGGGCGTCGTGCAGGCCAAGGTCGCTTTGGGCGACAAGGCGGTCCTTGATGCCGCTGTGGAAGCGGCCAAAAAAGCGCAGCCCGCTTGGGCGAACACCAACCCGCAGCGCCGCGCGCGTGTGATGTTCGAATTCAAACGGCTGGTCGAACAGAATATTGACGAACTCGCACATATGCTGTCGTCCGAACATGGTAAGGTGCTGGCCGATGCCAAGGGGGATGTGCAGCGCGGCCTTGATGTGATCGAATTTTGCTGCGGCATCCCGCACGCGCAAAAGGGCGAATATACGCTGGGTGCAGGCCCCGGCATTGATGTCTATTCGAGCCGCGTGCCGCTGGGCATTGGGGCAGGGATTACGCCGTTCAACTTCCCCGCAATGATCCCGATGTGGATGTTCGGCGTAGCGGTCGCGGTCGGCAATGCGTTCATCCTGAAACCGTCTGAGCGTGATCCCTCGGTGCCGGTGCGTCTCGCTGAACTGTTCCTTGAAGCAGGCGCTCCCGAAGGCATTTTGCAGGTCGTTCATGGTGACAAGGAAATGGTCGATGCCATCCTCGACCATCCCGATATTGCGGGCGTGAGCTTTGTCGGATCGTCCGACATTGCGCATTATGTCTATAATCGCGGGGTCGCTGCGGGCAAGCGTGTGCAGGCGATGGGCGGTGCGAAGAACCACGGGATTGTCATGCCCGACGCCGACCTTGACCAGGTGGTCAATGACTTGACCGGCGCGGCGTTCGGATCGGCAGGGGAGCGGTGCATGGCGCTTCCGGTCGTGGTGCCGGTGGGCGATGAAACTGCCGATCGTTTACGCGAAAAACTCATCCCCGCAATGGATGCGCTTAAAGTCGGCATTTCGACCGACCCCGACGCCCATTATGGCCCCGTCGTCACCGCCGCCCACAAAGCCAAAGTCGAAGGCTGGATCCAGAAATGCGCCGATGAAGGCGCGGAACTGGTCGTCGATGGCCGCGGCTTCAAGCTGCAAGGCTATGAAGATGGGTATTTCATGGGGCCAAGCCTGTTCGACCATGTCACCCCCGACATGGAAAGCTATAAGGAAGAAATTTTCGGCCCCGTCCTCCAAATGGTGCGCGCCAAGGATTTTGAAGAAGCAGTCGCGCTTCCGTCCAAACATCAATATGGCAATGGCGTTGCGATCTTCACGCGCAATGGCCATGCGGCGCGCGAATTTGCCGCCCGTGTCAATGTCGGCATGGTCGGCATCAATGTGCCGATTCCCGTGCCGGTAGCCTATCATACCTTCGGTGGCTGGAAGCGCTCGGCGTTCGGCGACACCAACCAGCACGGCATGGAAGGCGTCAAATTCTGGACCAAGGTCAAGACCGTGACCGCGCGCTGGCCGGACGGTTCGCCCGATGGCGGCAATGCCTTTGTCATCCCGACGATGGGGTGAGGCTAATCTTATCTGAACCCTGAAATGGCCGCGCGCATAGGGCTCGCGGCCATTTTTTTAAGCACAAGTCCGACGCGCGCATGCTTGCGCCGCCGCCACGCTTTCCCATATAAGGGGAAGACCGGATTTTTTCAGGAGTATGTGCGGTGGATAAGCGTCTGGTGGCGGCAGCATTTTTGGCGGTAACGGCAGCGCCGGTGATGGTGTCTCCGGTGATGGCGATGCAGGCGGGCAATGCCGGATTTGAAGAGGTTAAAGGCGGTAAATTCCCCGCGCCCTTCATCGGCAAATGGGCGACCGAGCGCGCCGCTTGTCTCGACCAGAAAGGCAATGCCGCTTTGCTGTGGGACATTCATGCCAAGGGCGTGCGTCAGGCCGATGGCGCGGGGACATTGGTATCGCTTGCGCGGAGCAGCGCCAATGACCGCGAATATCAGGTGGTGATGCGCTATGAAGGCGGCGGCGGCGCATCCGAAGCGCGCCAATTGTGGCGCCTGTCGATCAACGAGCAACAGATTCTCATCGCTAACGCATCGGGCGCATCGGGCGGCAACCGCTCGCTCTATCGCTGCCGCTGAGCGGGGCAGAGCGTTCGCACCGCTCTATGAGCCAGAGTCTATGAGCCGCTCGCCGCGCCAATCCCGCGACAACCTCACCGGCTTTTGGGTCGGACGCTATAGCTATGATGGCGGCATAGGCGATCCGGTGCAATTTCTGGTCCTGCTCGACGAACAAGGCGGGACGCATTCCGGCACGATCAGCGAGCCGAACAGCATCGGTCTGACCAGCCGCGAACTCCATGCCTTCCTGTCCGGCCACCGCAATGGCGCGGATATTGCCTTTGCCAAAACCTATGACGGGGCATCGGACGCGGCCCACCGCGTCGACTATCACGGGCGGCTCAACAGCGAAGCTACGGAAATTGTCGGTCGCTGGACGATTGCGCCCGAAGGCGGCGATTTTACGATGCGCCGCGAACTGCTCGACGAACAGGAAGTGGCCGAAGAGGTGGCGCTTGAAATCACACCACCAGCATAGGGATATTGCTATTTGCTCTCCGGAATCCGCGTATTCTGGTCATGGAACAACACCCATTTCTTGCCTTCCTTACGAAAGCTGAGGTTAAGCCAGCTATAACGCGTTTCCGGAACCGGCTTGCTCGTGTCGGTATAGCCCGACCGATAGAGTGCAACGGCGATGTCCTTGCCGACCGTCACGCGCTTGCGCTCGAAACTCATGCTCCAATTTTTGTCGGCAAACCATTCGCGGTGAAAGCTTAGAAATTCCGCGCGGGTGCCGGTATGTTTACCGTTGGGAAAGATGAGGTCCAGCTCCGGCTGGCTGGTAATGGTCGCCTCCATCCCCGCCATGTCGCGCTGTTGGATGGCAGCTATATGCTGCGCCAATGCCGCTTCAAAGGCCGCGCTCTCGCTCGCCGATGCGCTGTTTGCGGCCAGTAAAGCCAGTGCCACGCTGGTCGAACTGAAAAAAACCATAAATGCTCCTCTCGCTTATCGGCATATAGCTAAGCCTATGATTTTTCATGGTCAACCAGGGGTGCGGCGAGCGGTGTCGCGGGCGGGTATGGCCTTCATTCACCCCGAAATTGGCGCATCCGGCTGGCAAAATGTGCAAGCTGGCTTGCAAATGCCGCTTATTGTCCGGATAAACCGCGCAAGCCGGAACCGGGTCGTCGGTCTCTGCGTAGCTATACTATAGGAGAAAGCCTATGATGAAATATGCGATGACCGCAGCCGCCTTGGCCGCTTTGGCCGCCTGTTCGCCCGCAGCGCAGCCCGAGGCTGAAAAAGCAAAACCCGGAGAAGTGAGCGAAGTCACGCCCGGCACCGATGTATCAAGCGATGACATCATCGTCCCCGACGAATCCATGCCCGCCGACGAAGCGGATGGCGATGCCGCCGACGCTGCACCGGATGCTGCAACCGGCGCCAAACAGCCCGAGGGGCGGGCCGGTGGTGCGCCTGATGGTGCAGTCGAAACCCCGCACGCGACGACGAACTGAACGCACCTGTCCGATGCGCGCCATGCCGCAGCGGAATTTAAGGATTTTTATCAGCATGATTGGCGTAAAATAGGCCTAATATTGTGGATATGATCGTCTGGCGGTGCTAGCAGTATCGCCATGACCACACAGTTTGAACTCACCGAAGACCAGCTTGCGATCCAGGACATGGCGCGCAAGTTTACCGCCGATGCCATCACGCCTTATGCGGCGGAATGGGACGAAAAAGCCCATTTCCCGCGCGATGTCATCAAACAGGCCGCAGAGCTTGGCTTTGCGGCCATTTATGTGCGCGAAGAATCGGGCGGTATCGGGCTTGGGCGGCTCGATGCGGCGCTGATTATGGAAGCGATGGCTTATGGTTGCCCCGCAACCTCCGCCTTCATTTCGATCCATAATATGGCAAGCTGGATGATTGACAGTTTCGGCTCGGCCGATGTCAAAGCCAAATATCTGCCTGACCTTGTCTCGATGGAAAAAATGGCAAGCTATTGCCTGACCGAGCCGGGTTCGGGATCGGACGCGGCGGCGCTTAAAACCACCGCGAAACTGGAAGGCGACCATTATGTCGTCAATGGCACGAAACAATTTATTTCGGGCGCGGGCGTCAATGATATTTATGTGACGATGGTGCGCACCGGCGATGACGGGCCGAAGGGGATTAGCTGCCTCGTCATCGACAAGGATATGCCGGGCGTGTCGTTCGGCGCGAAGGAAAAGAAACTCGGCTGGAATGCGTCGCCCACCGCTCAGGTCATGTTCGACAATGTGAAGGTGCCGGTCGAAAATCGCGTGGGGCAGGAAGGCGAAGGCTTCCGTTTTGCGATGGCGGGGCTGGACGGCGGACGGCTCAATATCGGCGCTTGCTCGCTGGGTGGTGCACAGCGCTGCCTTGATGAGGCGGTCAATTACACCAAGGATCGCAGCCAGTTCAAACAGCGCATCGCCGATTTCCAAAATACGCAGTTCATGCTGGCGGATATGGCGACCGATCTGGAAGCCGCCCGCGCACTCCTCTATCTCGCCGCTGCCAAGGTGACAGCAGGCACGCCCGACAAGACCAAATTTGCGGCAATGGCCAAGCGGCTTGCGACCGATAGTGGCTCTGCGATTGTCAACGATGCGCTGCAATTATTCGGTGGCTATGGCTATTTGCGCGACTATCCGATCGAGCGTTTCTGGCGCGACTTGCGCGTCCATTCAATCCTCGAAGGCACCAACCAGATCATGCGGATGATCGTCGCGCGCGAAATGTTGCGGCAGTAATTCCTCCCCCTCTCCCCTTGTGGGAGAGGGTTGCGCAGACTTGCAAGCTTGCTTGCTAGTCGAAGCTGGGTGAGGGGTAAGCGGTCGGCACGACCGCGCGAGCCTACGGCTCGCTTCACCCTCATCCAACTCCGCCTAACGCCTACGGCGTAAGGCTTCATATCCTTCTCCCATCAAGGGAGAAGGTTTATTCTTACCTCCGTGTTGCGATAGTGATTAAGAGGATTTGGAGTATCGAATGACCAAAACCCCTTTCGAACCGTCCGCCCCCGAAGCCAATATCGCCGATATGTGGCAAAAGGCGCTGGGCAATATGAACGCCGCGCTGGCTGATCTGGCGCACGCCAAGCCCAAGCCGGTGTCGGGCAAGGCTTATGATCCGACCGCGCTGTTGCGTACCATGACCGGCTATGCGTTCGGGCTGGCGGCGGACCCCAAAAAGCTCATGGCCGCGCAAAATGAAGCGGTGAAGCAATGGGCCGACTTTTGGGGCGGGGCGTTTATGCCTAAACAGGACACCACCCCGCCGGTCGAAATTCCGCGCAGCGACCGCCGCTTTTCCGCGCCCGAATGGGGAGATAATCCCTATTTCCGATCGGTGCGCGACGCTTATCTGATCGCGGCCAAGCAGATGCGCGAAATGGTCGCCGATGTGCCGGGGCTTGCCGGGCCGGACAAGGCGATGGGCGAATTTCTGCTCGACCAATATCTGAACGCGATTGCGCCCACCAACTTCCCGATGACCAACCCCGATGTGGTCAAACGCACCGCGGAAACCGGCGGCGCGAACCTTGTGTCGGGCTTTGCCAATTTGTTGCAGGATGTGGCGGCGGGCAAGGGCGTGGTGAAGCGCCGCACCAGCGATATATTCCGCAAAGGCGAAACCATTGCCGCAACGCCGGGCAGCGTCGTTTTCCAGAATGATCTGTTCCAGCTCATCCAATATGATCCCGCAACACCGGACGTGCATGAAACTCCGCTGGTTTATGTGCCGCCGCTCGTTAACCGCTATTATATGATTGATTTACAGCCTAAATCCAGTCTGGTGAAATGGCTGGTGGACCAAGGCCGCACGGTATTTGTCATCTCTTGGGTCAATCCCGGCGCGGCGCATCGCGACAATGGCGTGGCCGAATATGTGCGCGATGGCATTGTCGAAGCGATGGATGCCGCGCGCGCCGCGACGGGAGCGAAATCGGTTGACCTATTCAGCTTCTGCTTGGGCGGGACGTTGGTTGCGGTCGCCCTCGCATGGCTCGCGGCACAAAAGCGCGAGAAGGAAGCCAATAGCGCAACGCTCATCGGCTCGATGGTCGATTTCGGCGATATGCGCGACTGGTCAGCGTTCGTGCATGAAGCCCATCTTGATGCGCTCGACAATCATCTGGAAAAACAGGGCTTTATTGATTCGACCGAATTGCAGCAATTGTTCAGCGCAGTACGCGCCAATGACCTTATCTGGTCGTCGGTGGTCAACCATTATCTGCTCGATAAGGAAGCGCCCGCGTCCGACCTTCTCTATTGGTTCGAAGATGGTGCGCGCATCCCGCAGGCCTTTCTGACCAGCTATAATCGCGGGCTGCTCCACGGCAATAAACTCACCCAAGCGGGCGCGTTTGAAATGGATGGCGTCGCGATTGACCTTGGTAAAATCAAAACGCCGGTCATGCTGATTGCGTTGAAAGACGACCATGTTTCGGCATGGGAGGCGGTCTATTCAGGCGCAAAACTATTTGGCGGCAAGGTGAGTTTCGTGCTGGGCGGATCAGGCCATAATGCCGGGGTCATCAACCCGCCCGCGGCCAATAAGCATGGCTATTGGACCGGCGACAAGCTTGTGCCCACCGCCGACGCATGGTTCGACAAAGCGATCCGCCATGAAGGAAGCTGGTGGCCGCATTGGGACACATGGCTGAGCGCGCAAGGTGTCGATAAATTGGTGCCTGCAAGAAAACCCGGCAGCGGCAAGCTCAAAGCCATTGAACCCGCCCCTGGTAGCTATGTAAGCATGGATTGATAGCCTATTGTGCTCCCGCGAAGGCGGGAGCCTAGGGCAGTATTGCGCAACCTAACACTAGGCCCCCGCCTGCGCGGGGGAACATATGGAATGAAGACTTAAATCGTGACAACAGACGTAATGGAAAAAGTAACAACAGAAGACGTCCTCACCTTCAAAGAAGGCGGGGTCGGCCGTATCCGCTTGCATCGTCCCAAGGCATTGAACGCGCTCAACCTCCCCATGGTGCAGGCGATGACCGAAGCCTTGCTCGACTGGCGCAATGACCCTGAAGTCAAGATCATCATGATCGACCATGCCGAAGGGCGCGGTTTTTGCGCGGGCGGTGATGTGGTGACGATTGCCAAATCGAGCGAAGGGCATGGCGCTGCGGGGCAAGCCTTCTTCTTCCAAGAATATCGCATGAACCATTTGATGTACACATACCCTAAGCGCGGGATTGTGTTCATGGACGGGGTGACGATGGGCGGCGGCGTCGGCATTAGCTGCCCGTGCAAATATCGCATCGCGACCGAGCGCACCATGTTTGCGATGCCCGAAACCTCGATCGGCCTGTTCCCCGATGTGGGGGCAGGGCGTTATCTGTCGCGCCTGCGCGGGCGGGTAGCGCAGTTTCTGGCGCTCACCGGCGCGCGGCTTGACGGGGCGGAATGTTTGGCGCTCGGCCTTGCGACCCATTATATCCCGTCGGAGCGGCTGGAGGAGGTGAAGCAAAAGCTCACCGAGACCCCCACCCATATCGAAGCGATCCTCAAGGAAGCATCGGTCGAACCGCCGCCTGCGCGCATCGTCGAAAATTATGCGCAGATCGACCGCCTGTTCGCATCGGACCGCTATGAGGACATCCTCGCAGCCCTTGAAGCCGATGACAGTGAATGGGCGCAAAAGGAGCTGGCGACCTTGCGCACCAAATCGCCGACTGCATGTAAAGTGTCGCTGCGCCTGCTCGTCGAAAGCCCGCGCCAGTTCCACTTCCTCGACGAAATGCGCATGGAATATGGCATTGTCGTGCGGATGTTCCGCCACCCCGATTTTATCGAAGGCGTGCGCGCGGTCCTGATTGACAAGGATCACGCCCCCAAATGGGAACCCGCTACGCCCGAAGGCGTCACCGACGCGATGGTGGACCGCTTCTTTGAGCCATTGCCGGAACGCGATGCGTGGACGCCGCTGGGGAGTTGAGGGGCGGGGCTGAGGAGTTTGATTAAAGGCTCGTCATCCCCGACTTGATCGGGGATCCATCTCCGGACCGATGGATTTAGACGAGCGGTTACGAGATGGATTCCCGCTTTCGCGGGAATGACGAGGAAAGAAGGTTTGAGATTATGCCCGACTATAAAACGCTGATCGTAGAGAAAAGGGGCGCGGTGACGCTCATTACGTTGAACCGCCCCGATGCGCTCAATGCACTCAACAGCCAGGTGCTGGCCGACCTTATCGCCGCACTTGAAGCCTATGATGCCGACACCAGCCAAGGCTGCGCGGTCCTCACCGGTAGCGAAAAAGCGTTTGCGGCGGGCGCGGACATTAAGGAAATGCAGACCGAAGGCTTTGCGGCCATGTATGGCGGCAATTTCTTTGGCGGCTATGACCGCGTGACCGCGACCCGCAAGCCGGTGATTGCGGCGGTTGCAGGCTATGCGCTCGGCGGCGGGTGCGAGTTGGCGATGATGTGCGACTTCATCATTGCGGGCGACAATGCCAAATTCGGCCAGCCCGAAATCAAGCTCGGCGTGACCCCCGGCATGGGCGGATCACAGCGCCTCACCCGCGCAGTGGGCAAGTCCAAAGCAATGGAAATGTGCCTGACCGGCCGCATGATGGGCGCCGAAGAAGCCGAACGCTCCGGCCTTGCCGCGCGCGTTGTGCCAGCCGCCGACCTCCTTGATGACGCGCTCAAAACCGCCGCGACGATTGCGGGCATGGCCCCGCTCGCGGTCATTGCGAACAAGGAAATGGTCAACGCCGCGTTTGAAACCGGCTTGCAACAGGGCATCAACTTTGAACGCCGCCTGTTCCACGGCCTGTTCGGCACCGAGGACCAGAAAGAAGGCATGGCCGCCTTCGTGGAAAAACGCCCCGGTAATTGGACGGGCAGGTAAGTGGACGGGCCGATAACTGGACGGGGAAGTAAGTGAAAGAAAAAGTAAAAAATTATGCTCCCGCGCAGGCGGGAGCCTAGGGCGGCATAGAGTTGCCTAACACTGCGTCCCCGCCTTCGCGGGGACACGGGTATAGTCCCCCTCCCGCTTGCGGGAGGGGTTAGGGGTGGGTCTTTCTTTATAAGCACCCACCATCATATTCGGGAGAAGGCCCACCTCCGGCCCCTCCCGCAAGCGGGAGGGGAGATTATGACAAAAATCGCATTTATCGGACTGGGCAATATGGGTGGCGGGATGGCCGCTAATCTCGCGAAAGCGGGCTATGCGGTGCGCGCCTTTGATCTGAGCGCCGACGCCCTCGACCGTGCCGTCGAAGCGGGTTGTGAGCGGGCCGCGAGCGCCGCTGAAGCCATTACCGGCGCGGATGTGGTCGTCACCATGCTGCCCGCAGGCAAGCACGTCGCGGCGGTCTATGAAGCCGATGTGTTCCCCAACGCTGCGCCCGGCACACTGCTCCTCGATTGTTCGACCATTGATGTCGCGACCGCCAAGAGCAATGCGGAGGCCGCCACCGCCAAGGGCTTTGTCGCGGTCGATGCGCCGGTATCGGGCGGGATTGCGGCGGCCAATGCGGGCACGCTGACCTTCATGGTTGGTGGCACCGATGAAGGTTTTGAACGCGGGCAGCCGGTGCTCGCTAAAATGGGCAAGGCGGTCATCCATGCGGGTGAGAGCGGCGCGGGACAGGCTGCGAAAATCTGCAATAATATGCTACTCGGCGCGACAATGGTGGCGACGTGCGAAAGCTTCCTGTTGGCCGAAAAGCTCGGCCTCGATTTGCAAAAATATTATGACATCGCCTCGGTATCGTCGGGGCAAAGCTGGTCTATGACCAGCTATTGTCCGGTCCCGGGTGTCGGCCCCGAATCGCCCGCCGACCGCGACTATAAAGGCGGGTTTGCCGCGCCTTTGATGCTCAAGGATTTGCGCCTTGCGATGGAAGCGGCGGGCAGCGTCGACGCGCATGTGCCGATGGGCGCGCGGGCAGCAGCGCTTTATGAAGCCTTTGTTGCGGGTTATCCCGAAGGCCATGACTTTTCGGGGATTATCCGGGCGTTGGATAAGTTGGCATAGAGGGCTGAGTTGGGGAGTGGTTCTATTTGAACAGGCCCTCCCCAAACCCCTCCCGCAGGCGGGAGGGGCTTTTCTGGCCGTCATTGCGGGACTCCTTCCCCCCCATCCTCATTGCGAGCGCCGTAGGCGCGCACCTCTTTTTTCTCCCTACCGTCATTGCGAGCCGCGAAGCGGCGCGGCAATCCAGAGCCAAGTCACGCTACATTTGTGTGAGACTGCTCTGGATTGCCGCGCCCCTACGGCGCTCGCAATGACGGTGGGGGTTAAGTGGCGGCGACCTTCGCGCCTCGCAATGACGGTAATGGGACAAAAGTGAGCGCGCGACGCGCTCCGACCCCCCTCAATAATTACGGTCGGTAATCCGTGAAATTTCGCGCGAGACCATGCGTTCCACGATTTCCGGCAAATGCGCGTCGAGCCATTCTTTGAGCATCGGGCGCACCATATCCTGCACCATCTGGTCGAGCGAGACGGAGCCTATAGCCATGTCCGGACGCGGGGCGGGTTTGACCGCTTCGGCCAATTGGCTGAGCGATTGGCGGCTGGCGGCCACGCGATCGGTGGCAAGCAGGCTTGCGTCGCTAACTTTGGTATTACCCTTGGCATCGCCGGATAATGCGGGTTCGGGGCTGGTGTCGGTCAGTTCCAGCACTTCTTCTTCGGTCGTCCCAGCATCCTGCCCGTCGGCGGCGGGGTCGGCCTGTCCGGCGGCAAAAGGATCCTCATCATCCCCGCCACCATTGGCCGAGGCACGGGGGGCGGCGACTTTACCCGCCTCGGCGTCTTCGCGCGCCATTACGCGGCGGATAGACGAAAGTATTTCTTCCATAGAAGGCTCTCTGCTCATGTCGCCCACTTTAAACCCCTGTAAGAACGAGCTTGATTGCTAGCCGCTCATGCGGGCCTTGCCAATATTTTTGTGTCAAAGCGAGACAATGGGGGCGCTGAGGGCGACGGAGCGAGCCACAGGCCTGCCCCCGACATAGCTTAACCGAGCTTAACGAGCCCTAATAACGACGCGGCGGAACAGGGGTTTGCGACGCATTGGTGCCGGGGCGGTCCATCGTCGGCACCGTCGCATTTTGCGCAGGGCTTTCATAGGTGCGCGTGGCTTGGGGGGTCGGATTTGGATCATCGTCCCAATCCCACACCTTGTCCTTGACGCGGTTATAATTGGCTTCGGGCTGATAAAGCGGCCCGCCTTCCAGTCCCAAATCCTGCGCTTCGGCCCGCCCCATCGCGGCGAGCAACGAGAAGCCTGCAACATAGGCATTGCGCTGCGCGGCGACCAGATCGACCTGCGCGTTCAGCAATTCCTGCTCGGCGTTCAAAATGTCGAGAATGGTGCGGTTGCCGACGCTATTTTCCGCGCGCACGCCTTCCAGTGACAGGCTGCTGGCCTGCACGGCGGTTTGCGACGACAGGATGATGTCCTGAGACGCGCGATGGCTGGCAAAAGCGGCGCGGGTTTGCGCGATTACGCTGCGTTCGGTCGCAATCAAGCCTTCCATCGCCTGACTGTTACGCGCCTGTGCCTGCCGCACGATGGCCGCCGGACGGCCGCCCTGGAATAAAGGGAAGGTTGCGGTCACGCCGACACCGCCCGCGATACGGTCCTGATCGGCGCGGAATGCGGGGTTCGCGCTATCCAGCGAACCGAGATAATTATTATAGGTGGTGCGGCCTGATGCTTCGATTTGCGGCAAACGCGCGCCCTTGGCCGATTTCACATCATAACGGCTGGCTTCGACCTGATATTGCGCGGCTTCAATGTCGGGATTTTCGGCGAGCGCCTGTTGTACCGCATCGTCTGCCGATGCGGGCAAATTGGGGAGCGGCGGCGGCGGTTGCAAATCGACCGGCGCTTCGCCGACAAGCTCGATATAGCGTTCACGGCTGCCGATAAGCTGGGCTTCGGCGCTACGGAGCTGGCCTTGGGCGAGCGCAAGGCGCGATTCGGACTGGGCAATATCGGTGCGGGTGAGGTCGCCAATCTGGAACCGGTCGCGCGTCGCTTCGACATTGACCGACAAGACCCCGACATTGCCACGGTTGAGCGACACAATCGCCTGATCGCGGATGACGTCCATATAGACGGCAACGACCTGATTAAACACTGATGCTTCGGTGGCGCGCAGGTCTGCTTGCCCCGATTCGACGCGCTTTTCCGCTGCGCGTACCGCATTTTTGACACGTCCGCCTTGATAGAGCGGGACCGACGCGGTGGCGCTGACTGCCAGCGAGCGGTCATTCATGCCTTGGCTCACGCCGAACAGATTTTCCTGATAATCCGCCTGACTTCCGGCAGAGGGCAGGCCGTCTGCGCGCGCAATCGGCACATTTTCGTCCTGCGCCCGTTGCCCCGCGCGCGCGGCGGTCAGCGTCGGATTATTGTCATAGGCTTTTTCAAGCGCGCCTTTGAGCGTTTCCGCCTGCACCGGCAACGCAACTGCGCTGGCTGCAAGGACGGAAAGAGCGAGTGTGGACCGGAGAAGAGCTTTGCTGCGCACTATTTATTATTCCTTATCTACGGTCGCAAGGGTCTGGACGGGTTATTAAAAGCTGAAAACTTTGGGTTTGGCAAAGCCGGGGAGCGGGGCCGCTTCCATATCGGCAAAAGGGTTGAACGCCACGCGCTCGCCCACGCGCACGCCATAACAAAGGCGGGTCACGGCGCGGTCGACAATTCCGGCCACCACACGGCCTTCGGGCGCGAGTTGGGTAACGATAATAGCGGGCAATTCTTCAATCGCGCCATCGACGATGATGACATCATAAGGCGCATGGGCCGCCGCACCTTGGTTGAGCGGGCCTTCGACAAAGGTGATATTGTCGCGGGCATCGAGATGTGTGCGGGCTTGGGCTGCAAGCTCTGTCGATTCTTCAAGCGCGACGACATGGCCGGCAAGGCGCGCGACAATGTCGGCGGTATAGCCGCTCGCCGCGCCGATCAGCAGCACCTTGTCGGTCGGGGCGAGGTCCGCCTCGACAATCAGGCGTCCGATGGTGAGCGGCGGATTGAGCGCGCGGCCCTCTGTGAGCGGAATGGCGCGGTCCATATAGGCCGTGCTGGCGCGCGCTTCGGGCACATAGGCTTCGCGCGGGACCTGCGCCATCGCCCCCAAGATGGCGGGATCATTGACATCGCTGGTCCGCAACTGGCTTTCGACCATATGCTGCCGCATGGCTTTGAATTGGCTTTGATTCACGAACATACCCCAAAACTTGTGTGGCTTGTTTATACCGGTTTGACCTGTATTGCAATAGTAATACAGCATAGCACGCGCAGCACCCGGACGGCGGTCCCTAGTGCCACAACGCGGCTGTCCTTACTGGCTTTTATGCCAAGCGCCAAGTGAATAGCGGTAACGAAAGCAGATGGCTTCGCCGCAAAATCTTGGCGTCATTATGCCAGATGGCTTGACATTGCCGCCAAACCTCCACAAGTGGCGCCTTCACCATCAGTGAGGCCCGTTGGCGGAGTGGTGACGCAGCGGACTGCAAATCCGTATACGCCGGTTCGATTCCGGCACGGGCCTCCATTTCCCTTCTTCCCATTTTTTTTGTCTTTCCAGCTGTCCGCAAAGCTTGGGAATTAAGCCAGTTTGTCACATGAAGCTTTTTGTTTTCTTTAGCAAATGAGCGCATGGTAAATATTGGTATGATGACTAGCTTAACCTCCTCAGCAATAGGTGCAAATAAAGTCGAGGTAGGTCCGTTGAGACACATCGAGGCGGATGGCGGCAGGAATAGCATTTTGGATCGCTATGGATTTTGCTAGTTATCAATGTGCGATGGCCGGGAATATCGCAATAGAAAATCTTATATTAAAGGGATTGGAGGTGGAATGTGCAAAAAATAAAAGAAATTACAGAAACAGATAATTTTCAAAAATTTATATATTTCTTGAATACTATAAGTTTATGCGTGATGGTTTTTATGGTTTTTATGAGAGTTTCAGGAAATATTACTTTTAATAATTATTATTATTACGTCCTATCAGGGCATGTAATTATATTAATAATATTTTTGTTTACTTATAAGCGGATAAATTAATATTATTTAATTGAGAGACTTCGATCCTTCTTTTTTACACAAGTCCGAGGATGGCATAGCTCACTTGCTACGAAAAACGCCTTACATGCGGAGCGAACTCGCCTATGAACTAGCCAAGGCAGTCATCGCCAGTTTAGAAAGTGGCACAGACAGCGTTGCCCTGAACAGCCGGGGCTGGCATTGCGAGGAACGGAACACGAAAGATGGCCTTCGCCGTGCAGCCCATATTTTCGAGGTGGAGCGTAGGTTCTTAAAGCTGGGTTCAAATCTTGGAGCAGCTCACCCTAGACATGCCGCCCATTCGTCTCCCATAGCGATGAACTGAGGCGATCTGGCCTGCAAGTCAGTCGCTCAGGGCAGTCTTTGCCGCGTCGGCAAGGCCCGACTTACTCAAATATGTTTGCGCTTGCCTCTTTGCATTGAGCCAAACCGCCTCAAACCTCGACTGCACAATTAATAGGGCCTGATCCTAGACGCCTCTGTGATGAATCCGGTTCATCTATTGGCCATGACATTTGTTTGTTAGCGGACGGCTTCCATCATAGTCTAAGCCGATAAAAAAACGGCTGATAGCTTCCTGTTGTAGCGGATCAAGTTGCGACGTGGATGCGCCGGATCCGTGGACAGGAATGATGAACTGTCTGCGTGCTATAGTGGGGTATGCGATTGTGACGACACTGCTCAATTCCATCAAAGTTCTCGACATGACGACGGTGCTATCGGGCCCGGCCTGCACCAGTGTTCTGGCGCATATGGGCGCCGAGGTCATCAAAGTCGAAGCGCCCAGCGGCGATATAATGCGTAACGTCGGCGAGCCCCGCATCGAGACGCTGGCCCCTATCTTTATGCAGGTGAACCGCGGCAAAAAATCTGTGGTGATCGACCTGCGGACCGAAGAAGGAAAAGCGGCACTCCGCGTGCTGGCGGCGCAATGCGATGTGGTTGTGGAAAATTTTCGGCCCGGCGTGATGGAACGGTTGGGGCTGGGCTATGACACATTGAAGGCGGATAATCCCGATTTGGTCTATGCCTCTATCTCCGGCTTTGGCGCCGAAGGGCCGTGGTCGGATATGCGCGCCTATGATTTGATGATCCAGGCTTTGAGCGGCTTTATGGGGATGCAAGGGCGGCATGGCGAGCCGGAATATGTGCAATGCGCGATTGCGGACAAAATTACCGGGCGCGCCGCAGCGGAAGGTATTCTGGCCGCACTGGTCGCGCGCGGGGCAGGGCAAGGCGGCGCGCATATTGCGGTGTCGATGCTGGACGCGACAATCGAATTTCTGATGGAAGATTCGATGGCGCTGCACACGTTTCTAGACCGCACGGTGAGTAAGGAGCGGCTCAACCACGCAAAGTTCAAAGTTGCCGATGGCTGGGTGTCGATCCTGTTTCTGCAATTGGAGGAGTATCACAGCCTGTTCCGGGTGCTGGGGCGCGAGGATTTGTGCAGCGATGCCCGTTTTGCAACGCGTGAAGCGCTGGTGCGCCACTTTGCCGATTGGCAAAGAGAGGCGGGCGCTTTGATGGCACAATGGAGCGCCGAAGAGCTTATCGCCATGACGCGCGCCGCCAAATTGCCGGTGGCGCCCGTGCTGACGCAGGAACAGATGTTTACATTCGATCAGGTGGTTGCAAACGGCACATTTGCGGTGCGTGATCTGGGGGAGGCAGCGGGGCGCGTGCGGTATCTGAACGGACCGTGGCGGATCAACGGGGCGGCGCTGACATCGCCCGCTGACGCGCCACGATTGGGCGAGCATAGTGCCGAAATTCTGGGCGGCATCGGCTATGATGCGGCGATGATTGCGCGCGCTGCCGGTAAGACGCTATGACAGGCGGCTAAATATCATTCCTTTTCGACGAGCATCGGTCCCATGTCGCCTGCCCCGCCTACGCCGCCATTCCTTTTGCTGCAGACGATAGAAGCGGTGACGCGGCGCGGCAGTTTTCGCGAAGCGGCGGAGGAATTGCTGGTAACGCCGTCTGCGATCAGCCACCGCGTGCACTCGGTTGAACAGATGCTCGGTGCGCGGCTTTTCGAGCGTGTGGGGCAGGGGGTGAAGCCAACCGCTGCCGCGCTGACGCTGGGAGAGGCGGTGGGGGCGGCGCGCGTCCAGATTGACCGTGCGTGGCAGGCCGTCGCCAAAAAAAATGACGAGCATATGATTAGCGTGCGCTGTATGGCGGGCTTTGGCGAGCATTTTATCCTGCCGCAGATGGACGTATTTCGCCGTACGTTCAGCAATATCGACCTTGATCTGTCGAGCAGCGTCTATTCCGATGCCCAAGCGGTGCGGCCCTATGATTTTGTGATCGGCCTCGGTGCGCCGCCGCCGGGCAAATGGCAGGTCGAACCGCTCATGCCGCTTTTGATGCATCCCGTCGTTGCGCCGCATATGCTGGGGGAGATGCTGGTGGATGGCGCGCTCAGCGGGCCGCTAATCGGTTATGGCGCGAGCCGTCTGACATGGGCGCAGATTGCCGACACGCTGGGGCATCATGTGCATCCCGACGCGAAGATCGTGACGTTCGATTCCATCGTGTCGGCCTGTATCGCGGCAGAGCATGGCTTAGGAGTTGCGCTTGCTCCAGCCTTTATTGCGGCGCGTATGGAGCGGGAGGGCAAGGCGCATATCCTGTGCCGTGACCGGCCGATAGATACACAGTTGAATTACTGGCTGGCGGCCAAACCCGAACAGCATGGCTGGCCCAGCTTTGCCCGTTTCCGCCGCTGGCTGAAAACCCAGATTGCGCAGGACAAGGCCAAGCGGTGAACAGCGCCCGCCCGGCTCTACGCCCATAGATCAGATTGCAGCGGCGCGTTCGACGATTTGCCGCCGTATATCCTCCCGGCAGATCATCGCCGACATATAGCTCATACCGACGCTTTCCTGCATTGGCAGGGTGGCCGATGTCTCTACGCCAAAGCGGACCGCCTGCAGGACATTCGGCGCGCTTTTGGCGATATGCTGTGCTAGCGCCATGGTGCGATCATATAAGGCATCGGCGGCAACCACATGGTTGGCAAGGCCCCATTGCAACGCATCGGACGCGCTCACGCGCTGCCCCGTCAGCATCCATTCCAATGCTTTTGCCTGACCGACAATGCGCGGGAGCAACCATGTCCCGCCATCGACCGGTGGCAGACCATTGAGGACATAGGCCCATTGGAAAAAGGCGTCATCGGACATAACCCGCATATCGCAAGAGGCCGCAAGGTCCGCCCCCATGCCGACAGCGGGGCCATTCACCATCGCGATTGTCGGCTTCATCAAATGGCGGAACCAGATGGCCATCATCGCGGTGGATTCGTCAATCATCAGCCCTTCCCGTGTAAAGGGCGATTGCGCGCTGCTGGCCTTTTGTTCGAGCGACGACCAATCTTTAATGTCCGCGCCCGCTGAAAAGGCGCGGCCCGCCCCCGTTACCACCACTACGCGGATGCGTTTGTCGAATTTCAATTCCTGCGTCACAGCGCGCATATATTGGTCGAATAGGGTCCAGCCCTCGGGGCGCGGCTGGTCGGCGGGATTGCCCATGCTAAAGGCGTTGAGCTTTTCCGGGCGGTTGAGCGTGACAAGCCCGACATGATGTTCGGCATCCACCTCTATCTTGAATTTGGTCATGCCCTCGGGTGCGTCGGCGATTATCCGGTCTACGCTGGCGTAACTGACTTCTTGCATGGCGACACATTCCTCTCTTCAAGATGGTACACAGATATCGGCATCTTGTGTGCGGGAGGAGGTGTGCAGGGTAAAACGCAATAGACAGGCAATTGATGAGCTATATTTACCAATTGCGGCGGGTTCATCAATCCAAATGGCCGGTTTCGAAGAAGCGTTCCATACGCGCCTCCAGCGGGGCGAGGTCGAGTGCGCGTTCGGCGATCCAATCGTCATTATAATAGGTCGAGCGATAGCGTTCGCCGCTGTCGCATAATATGGTGACGATGGAGCCGGCCTCTCCCCGTGCGGCCATCTCGCTGACGAGCATCGCGCAGGCCCACATATTGGTGCCAGTCGATCCCCCGCATAACCGGCCAATGCGCCGCGACAGGACGCGGGCAGCGGCGATGGATTGATCATCCTCCACCACAATCATGCGGTCGACCACGGTGGGGATAAAGCTGGGCTCGACACAAGGGCGGCCAATCCCTTCAATGAGGCTGGGCGCGCCGTCATGGGTCATCACATTGCGGTCATGCCAATGGCGGTGGAACACCGATGCCGCAGGATCTGCGACACAGATTCCGGTGGCATGATGGTGGTGGCGGGCAAAGCGGCCAATCGTTGCAGATGTGCCACCGGTCCCCGCGCCACAGACAATCCAGCGCGGGAGAGGATGCGGCTCACATTCCATCTGCGCGAAAATGGTTTCGGCGATATTATTGTTGCCGCGCCAATCGGTCGCCCGTTCGGCATAGGTGAACTGGTCGATATAATGTCCGCCGGTTTCGGCGGCGAGCGCGCGGGCTGCGCCATAAATCTCGCGCGGATTCTCGACATAATGGCATTGACCGCCAAGCGCCGTGATCGCCGCGATTTTCTCCGCTGCGGTATTATGCGGAACCACCGTGATAAACGGCAGGTCGAGCATTTGGGCGAAATAGGCTTCTGATACGGCGGTCGACCCGCTCGACGCCTCGATCACCGGACGCCCCTTGGCCAGCCAGCCATTGCACAGCGCATAGAGGAAGAGCGAGCGGGCGAGCCGGTGTTTGAGGCTGCCCGTCGGGTGCGATGCTTCATCCTTCACATAGAGTGCAATGTCGGGCAGCGCGGGCATCGACACCGGAATGAGGTGGGTGTCCGCCGAACGCCGGTAATCCGCCGCAATCCGCTTTGTCGCCCAATCCTGCCACGCCCGATCCTGCACCAGTCTACTCCCTTATATTTCGTCAAAATTGCCGCGTTTGCAGCGCGTCGCAGCGGCCCGACGGCCCAACGGACACCACGTTTGGCCGCGTCCAATAGGGCAAGCCGGGCGCCATTTACTTTGGCGCGCGACTATATTTGGCGACCAGTTCGGCCTTATAGAGTTTGCCGGTGTCGTGACGGGGGAGCGCGCTTTCGAAAAACAGGCTTTTGGGCGTTTTGACCGGCCCCAGTGACTGCCGGACATGCGCCAAAATGGTGGCGGCGAGCGCATCGTCGGCGCAGACGCCAGCCTCCACCTCGACAGCCGCGCAGGTCGTTTCCCCGAAATCGGGGTCGGGCACACCGAATACCGCCACATCGCGCACCATCGGCAGTTCCAAAATCGCCGCCTCAATCTCCTTGGGATAGAGATTGACCCCGCCGGAGATGATCGTGAAATTCTTGCGATCGGTAATATAGAGGTAGCCGTCCTCGTCGAGATAGCCAATATCGCCAAAGGTGCGCCAACCCTGTCGGCTGACACTATCAGCGGTCTTTTGGGGGTCGCGCCAATATTCAAAGGCATTGTCGCCCGCAAAGTAAATCTCGCCGATCATGTCGGGACCAAGCGGCTGGCCCTGTGCATCCAGAATATGGACGCTGCCCGGTGCAAGTCGCCCGACAGAGCCGGGGTGCGCCAGCCATTCGGCCGAGGTGATATGGGTAAAACCCACACCTTCGCTGCCCGAATAATATTCATCAATGATCGGCCCCCACCAATCAATCATCCGCTGTTTGACATGGACGGGGCAGGGGGCGGCACCGTGGATGGCATATTGCATCGAGCCGAGATCGGCGGCTAGCCGCTCTTGCTCCGGCAATTGCAGCATCCGGTGGAACATGGTTGGCACCCAAAGCCCGTGGGTGCCGCGATACTGTTCGATCAGATGCAATGCCTGTGCCGCATCAAATCGCTCGGGTATCACGACCGATGCGCCGCTGTGTAGTGCTGCCAAGACATAGCGATGGGGGGCCGCGTGATAGAGCAGGCTGGGTGAAATCAGCACCGCGCCGGGACGCAGTTTATACGCTTGTTCGATCCAGCTATTGGCCGGTTCGGCTATATCCCATGCGCCGTAGGGCAGCGGTTTACGCACTCCTTTTGGCCGTCCGGTGGTCCCCGAACTATAGAGCATCACCCGCCCCCATGACGGGTCGGCCACCGGCGTTTCGGGCATCTGCGCGGCAAACGCGGTCCAATCCTCTACGCCTGACAGGTCAATGCCGAACACGCGCGTAGGCAGCGCGTCGATCGCACCCGGCGTTTCCAGCGCAAAACATCCGGCGGAGATGACAAGCGCAGCAGCCTCGGAATTCTCGACAATATAGGCAAGGTCGGCTGCGGACAATTTGGTTGACAGTAGGACGTAATAGAGGCCCGCGCGCTGAGCCCCCAGCACACAGGACAGCCATTCGGCGCGGTTGGTGATGGCGATGCCCACACAATCGCCGCGCTTCAGCCCGATGGCGCGATAGGCGTGTGCTGCCTGATTGGCGGCGCGGTCAAGCGCCCCGAAGCTGAGGGTGGTGCCGCTGTCGGGAAAGATTGCCGCGATAGCGTCGGGCTGTTTCTGCACAACCTGTGCGATATGTGTCATCGCCTACCCCGGTCAGCGACGGCGCTGGAAGCGGTGCGACTGCACCTGTGCCAATGCGGCGTGATATTCCTGTTCGAGCTGCTCAACAATGTCGGCCACCGGCATTTCTGCGGTAATCGACCCACAGCCATGACCGGCCCCGCGAATGTCCCGCCACACTTTGATCTCGCCATCCTCGCCGCGACGGTATTTTGCGGTTTCCGGGCTCCAGGGCGGCAGGTTGTTGATGTCGAGCCCGGCGGCGGTGAGCGTAGGCTTCAGATAGTTGCCGTAAATGCCGGTGAAGATGTTGGTGTAGATAATGTCGTCGGCGTCGGCGGCGATAATTTCTGCCTTATGTTCGGCGCTGGTGCCCGATTCCGACGCCGCCAAAAAGCGCGTGCCAAGATAGGCGAGGTCGGCGCCCATCGCTTGCGCCGCCAATATGTCGCCGCCAGTGCTCATCGCGCCGGACAATATGATGGTGCCGTCAAAAAAGTCTTTGACCTGATTGACGAGGGCAAAGGGGCTGCGGTCGCCGCCCTGTCCACCGGCACCCGCGCTCACGAGAATCAGGCCATCGACCCCCGCCGATGCCGCCTTACGGGCATGTTTGAGGTTGGTGACATCATGAAAGATCAGCCCGCCATATCCATGCACTTCACTGATAATTTCCGGCGGAGGCGCACGCAGGCTGGTGATGATCAGGGGCACTTTCTCCTGCACGATGGTGACAAGATCGGCCTCCCAACGGTCATTGAGCGCGCTCATCACCTGATTGACCGCAAAGGGGGCAACCGGAAAACCGTCATTGTCCGCCGCCAGCCGTTCGCGGATTTCGGCAATCCAGTCCTTGAGTTCGGTTTGCGGGCGCGCGTTGAGCGCAGGGAAAGCACCAATGATACCGGCGCGGCATTGTTCGACAATCAGGTCGCGGCCCGACGCGATAAACATCGGCGCACCAATGACCGGCAGCCGCAGCATGTTCTGAAATTGCGATGGAATAGTCATGATATCCTCCCGTCACCGTCACCCGGTGTATTTTTGTCGGGAGGATGATGCGGATGAGGGGGCTTCACCTCAAACGAGAAAGCGCGCCCATTCGTGAGACATATTCACTTGTAGCAAATGTGTCGGGAATTTTCAGCTCAGGCGGGGATCAGGCGGAGAGGCCCGCGCCTATTCTCCTGTATATGCTCCCACCGTGCTCATGCCGCTGCGCTGCGCAATGCGTGATTTGAGCCAGCGATGGAAATGGTCGAAATTGTGGAAGCGTTCCTGCGTGCGCCGCACCGCCACCCAATATTGGCCGCCGACCGACACCGGCCCCGCGCCCAGCGCGACGACATGGCCAGCATCAATCCATTCCCGCGCGAGCCAGGATGGCGCAAGCGCAATCCCCACCCCGCTGCGCGCCGCAGCACATAAAGATTGTGCAGAATCAAAGCCGATGATGCGGGCGTCGGGTTGCAACTCGACATCAATCGCTGCGGCGACGTCATGCCATAATTGCGGAAATCCCGCATAGCCCAATAACGGCCCGGTCAGCCGCCCGTCGCGGAAAAAACGGCTGACGGCATCGGGTGCGGCGATGGGCTGCACCTGAAATTCCAACAAATCTTCGCACAGCCAATCGCCTTCGGGATATTTGCCCAGCCCGATCATAATATCGGCATGGCGGCCCCCTTTGGGCAGTCCGGTGACATTGCTGGTCAATTCCAGTTCGAAATCGGGGAATTTGCGTTTGAAATCCTGAATTCCCGACAGCAGGAAATGGTCGCCAAACCCTGCCATACATTGCACCCTGACCGGGCGCGTGGCGGCATCGTCTTTGATGCTTTTCCACACATCGCCCACTTCGCGCTGGGCATTGGCAACGACGGCGGCAATGCGCATCGCATCCTGTGTCGGTAATATCCCCTGACCTACCCGTTCGAACAGCGGGTGGCGCAGATCTTCTTCCAACTGTTTGATGCGGTGGCTGACGGCAGAGGGCGTCAGAAACTGTTCCTCCGCCGCCAGTTTGAAACTGCCAAGCCGCACCACCGCTTCCACGGTTTGCAAGAGGGGCCAGCCTGGCAGTTTCATCGTCACTCACAGCATCCTTTGCCGTGCCTCATGCGTCAAGACGCGCGGCGCGTCCAGTCGCGAAGTAGTGTTTAGAAGCGCAGCGTCGTGCGCACCTCTATCGAGCGCGGTTCGATAATCGAGGCCCCCTTTGCCCCGGAAAACACCGGAATATTGAGGACATAGGCCGCGCGGCGCTGATCGGTCAGATTCTTCATCACCAGCGCCACATTGATGCGGTCGTCGGGCGCAGTCAGCGACAGGCTGGCATCGACCAGCGCATAGCCCGATTGACGGCTGATCGGATCAAGGTCGGGCGCGACATATTGCGCGCTGCGATACGACATGCCGACATTGCCGTTAAGCGACCAGCCCGCCATGATCGGCATACGGTAATCCAGATTGGCGCTGCCCGACCAGCGGGAGGCATAGATGAGCGGCCGCCCGGTCAAATCCTGCGTGCAAGGGCCGGGCTTGCCCGACAGCCGATGGGCATCGGCCTGTCCTGTGGTGCAGCTGGCCCCGCGATAATCATCATAGGTCGCATCCAGATAGTTGACCGATCCCGAAAGCGTAAGGCGCGGCGCAACCAGCCAGCGGGCATCGAGTTCGACCCCATTGGCGGAGGCCTGTCCGGCGTTGGCGGTGATAAAGCCGGTGCCGTTGAACGACACGACCTGCAACCCCTTATACACCGAATGGAACACCGCCATATTCGCCTCGAACCGGCGACCGGCGGAAAATTTTGCGCCTGCTTCAATCGAGGTGGCCCGTTCGCTGCCATATCCGCGCGGGTCGCCCATCGTGTCGGATGCGTTGAAACCGCCGCTTAAATAGCCCCGGCTGGCGCGGGCATAGAGCATCAGATTGCTGACCGGACGATATTGCACTGTCAGCCCCGGCGACCATTGCGATTCGTCATGCGTTTGGTCGAGCAGATAATTATTATAGCCGAAATTGTTGCGGATCGCGGCCAACAGCGCGGGGTTGGTTTCGGGCAGGCCCGTCATGCTGTAAATCGTCACACCGCGCCGTGCGGCCTTGTCCTCCTTCGTCCAGCGCGCGCCACCGATGATGCGCAGGCCCTCTACCGGCTGCAACGTCAATTCACCAAAGCCGCTATAGGATGTGACATCCTGATCAAAAAAGGCGCGGGGGTTGGTGTTGAATAATCCCAGCACAGCACCGGTGACCAGATATTCCTGTGTCAGCCGATAGCGGCTTTTCTGGAAATAGCCGCCGACGACATAGCTCAACAGGCCGTCGCTGGTGGATTCCAGCCGCAATTCCTGACTGATCTGACGATAGCTCTCGCGATTATTATAAGCGAGCAGCGGCACCGGCGTATAATCGGCATCTTCATCAATATCGCGCGAACGATAAGAGGAATAGCCCGATTGCGACACCAGTCGCAGCGTGTCAAAATCCACCTGCACCCGCAGCGCGCCATTATGCGCGCCCATCGAATTGATATTCTGCCGCCCCGGCGCAACGCCAAAGCTGGTTTGTTGGTCGAGATTTGCCTCTACCTGCGGATCAAAGCGGGAGAAGAGCGGGCGATATGCACCAAAGGCGATCAGTTGGAACAATCCGCCCCGGGTGCGGCGTTCGGAATATTCATATTTACCATCGACGGAAACGGACGAGGTCGGCTCCCAGCGCAGCGCAACGCGCCCCAGATGTTCCCGGCTGCCGCGGTCATGCGACAACATGCGCGTATTGCGCAGCGGACCGTCATCGCTGTCGGCGGTGCGCCCCGAAACGCGTAGCGCCAGCGTGTCGGTGATCGGCATATTTACAATCGCCGATAGCTCATACCCGCCAAAGTTGAGGTTGGTGGCACCGCCCAGAATGATTTCGCTCTTGCGCTTGGGCCGCGTAGTCAAAATGTTGATCGCGCCCGCCACGGTGTTTTTGCCAAACAACACACCTTGCGGTCCGCGCAGCACTTCTATCCGCTCGACATCGAAAAACGGCACCGTGAATTGGCGCGCGCGTCCGGCATAGACGCCATCCACAAACATACCGACCGATTGTTCAAAGCCGCGGTTCGACCCCGAACTGATGCCGCGCATGGCAATGCGGTTGCCGCTCGCCGATTCTGCGATGGTCAGATTGGGGACGCGTGATGACAGCGATTCCAGATCGTTGATGCCCAGCCGTTCGGTATCTGCACCGGTGATGACGCCGACGGACACCGGCACATCCTGCAACCGCTCCTCGCGCTTTTGGGCGACCACGACAATGTCGTCGAGGCCGTCCTCTGCCGGTGCGGCGGCCGGGCTGCTTTGCGCTTGCGCCTCGGCTTGTGCGTCGCTGCTTTGCGCTTGTGCATTCGCGGCGCTCGCCAAGGCAATGGCGCTGATCCCGGCAACACTGAACGCGCGGATCGTGGTCCTCATAATCTCTCTCCCTTGTTGGCTATCAGGCCCCGTGCGTGTGCTGTTCTGGGTTCCTGTTTGTCATGAGGCATCGGCGGCGTCGGCCCGAAGCACAAACGAATAGGATTCAAAGTAGGTGAACTGCGCTCATCTATGATGGTGAGGGTGTTGCGTGAAGCGGCGTTACCGGTTGTCAGGCGGCACTTTGAGCGGCATAATCGGTCGCTGGAGCGCCGGTTGGAGCGCCGGTTACTGGCCCGTCCCCTGTCGCCGTTTCTGCATCATCAATGCGGATGCTGTGGGTCAGCCAGGCGCATAGCAAAAAGCCTAGCACCGGCACCCCGACGGCGATTATCGTCAATCCCTGCACACCCGATGCGGTCACGACCGTTTTGGGGTCAAACCCCAATGCCGCCACCAAAATCAGCGAAGCCGCGCCCGCACCGCTGCCCATTTTGTCAAAGAAAATGGCGGCGGCATAGGCGGCACCGCGTACGCTACCGGCCTCTTGTCGTTCATAAGCATTGGCTGCCGCGCCGGTCAGCGATCGCAGCATGAATGGCCCGGCGCCAAAGCCCAGACCCATCAAGGCCATTGCCGCGAGATAGCCGGGGACGCCAAAGCCAAAGGCCAGCGGTTGCGCACCGAATATGGCGGCGAGGTAGAGGCAGGCGATGGTCATCGCCCGGCGGTCACCGATACGCTTGGCGAGCGGTAGCCAGATCGCCATACCGATGGCGGCACAGACAAAGGTGACGGTCAGCCCCAGCGCGAAACGATCTGCTGCGCCGAACAGATATTTGGCAATGAAAAATCCGATGGCGCCATTCGCCATCCATGCGAAATTGATGCAGAATGTTGCGCCACAAATCCGCATGAACGGCCCGCTGAGCAGAAAGGGTTTGAGCAAGCGCAGCGAAAAATGGGCGCCTGCGCGGCCCTCCGCAGGCGGATCGGGCGTGAACAACAGCGTTGCCAGCGTCGCCAGCGTCAGCACAACAATCAGGAATCCACCAGCGGCCATAGCGCGCAATTGCACCGCATCCCCTGTCAGGCTTTCGGCGATAGCTGTGGCGCCAAACAGGCCGAAAATGCCGAGTATCACCGCGATTTCACGATATCCAAACAATCGCGTCAGCGCGGTCGGGCTATGCGCTAGCGCGGCCCCCCAGGCCTGATGCACCACCGATGCCACGGAAAAAGAGATATAGGCGATAGCCCCGGCGGCAAAGAGATAGAGCGGGGAGGGGCTTTCAACGATTGGAAAAAAGACAAGAAAGATCGCCAGCAGATAGAGCGGCAGGATAATCAACGTCCAGGGCTTATAGCGTTGCTTAAATGGCGCGGCATCGACCACCCACCCGATCAAGGGGTCAACAATCGCATCGGTCAGCCGGATCGCCAGCATCGCACTGCCAATCGTGGCCAATGACAGGCCCAGCGTCGCGCTATAATAGCCGGGGATAAAACTGGTGATCGCAATTGTTGTGGCGGTCAGCGGCAACGCATAAATTGCATAAGCCACCAGCACCCCGATCCCCAGCACCCCAGATGCCTCCGGTGAATTTTGTGTGGCCTTCGCCATAATCCGCTCCCCAATCTCACGCCATTCCACCAAAAGTCAGGCCAATGATGAAATGCGTAATGATTGTGAAGCCTATAAAATCCCGAACAAATGATTTCGCACAGGCTTTGGTGAAATGGGCTAATCAATCGGATGCCACCCTGCACCATGACCCATTTCTATGGGGTCGGTTGGAATAGCCCTTGGACTTCCGGATGCGTTTGGTCCTGATTTTGAGGGTGGGAGACCACGAAGGGGACGCGTGATTCCCGAGATGGGCGATGGAAAAGGGCGCGGCCTTTTCCTTGCGCCCTCAAGCTATGCGTTCAAATTCCAGTGCGCGGGTGGCTGTGTCGGCTTTGACCAAGCGGACTTGCATGGCGTCGCCGGGGTTGGTGCCGCGCGCTACGACGCGGGCGACGACGGGGTATTGGCTGAGCTGCATCCTCACGCCGCGTTCGTCTATGTCGGTGACGATGGCGTCGAACGATTGCCCGATTTTGTCCTGCAACACGATGGTTTCGGCAAGGTCTATCACCGCATTATCGACCTGATTGCCTAGTGAATCGGCGCGCGCCATGATTTTGGGGAGGCGTTCAAAGGCGTCAGCAACGACCGGTTCCACCGGCTCGCCATTGGCGACGCTTAATGCTGCGCGCACAATATAGCGGTCGGCCAAGCGGCGGAGTGGTGCGGTCGCATGGGTATAGGTCGCCGCCATCGCCGAATGCCAGGGCGTGACGCCCGCTTCATAAGGCTTATAGCTTGCGCCATTGCCCGCCCGCCGGATCGCGAGCATGAACGCCGCTTGCCGCGCGTCGGCGGGGTCGAGCGTCTTTTCATAATCGCTCAAGGAGGCGCTTTCCGGCCAATCCAGCCCGAACGCGCGTGCGGTATGGCGCAGCCGCCGGATCGCCGGTTCGCCCGGTTCGTCCATCACACGAAATAGACCTGTAGCGTTTGCCTGCAACGCATCGGCTATCGCCAAATTGGTCGCGAGCGACAGCGCCGCATTGTCCTCTTCCGACTGTAGGCGCGGGCGGAACAAAAGTTCGGGCCGCCCTTCGGCATCATGGCCGACCTCCTGTTCGGGCGGATCGACGCGCGCCGCGCCGCGTGCGACTTCGGCGGCCTGCATCCGTCGCGCCAGCTCGGCAAAACCTTGCGGCAAGTCGGTGGGGCGCACGCTGTCATAAGCAAGCTTGGCGCGGCTTTGGATGATCGCGCGCTCCGCCCCGTCCAGTTTCGGCACGCCGTCCGCATCGACCCGCACGGTGAAAACCACCGCAGGGCGCGGGCCGTCGGGGAGCAGGCTGGCCGCATTTTCGCTCAACACCGGCGGATAAAGCCCCGCCTTGCCGTCGGGCATATAGATGGTCGCGCCGCGTTTCCACGCTTCGGCATCAATCACCCCACCATCATCGACAAACCACGCCACATCCGCAATCGCATATTTGAGGATGATGTCCGCGCCCGCAACTTCGATCGCAAAGGCTTGGTCGAGGTCGGTCGAGGTCGCCGGGTCCAACGTCACAAAGGGAAGCGCGGTGCGGTCCTGATGCGCGGTCGGCGCGTGGGTCGCGGCATCATTGGCGGCGGCCAGCACGTCCGGCGGGAAGTCGGGCGGAACCTGGAATTGCTGGCGGATGGTGGCAAGGCCGCTGTTCAGCGTGTGCGTCGGGTCGATCAGGCTTTTCATCGCCCCTTTGCTATCCGCATCCACCCGCGTCGGGCAAGGCTTGAAAAGCCGATGGTGCGGATTCGTTACCTCTTATGCCCCCACCCGTCATTGCGAACCGCGTAGCGGCGCGGCAATCCAGAGTCGTCTCACACAAGCTTTGAGTTCCGTGACTCTGGATTGCCGCGCGCCTATGGCGCTCGCAATGACGGGTGGGGAACGTGGGTAAAAAAGAGAAGCAAACACGCCTTTGTTACACTTTTATTGAAATTATATGTCGCCAATACCTTCTTTTATTGCGCGCGGAACCTGTTTGCTTATAGGGCGTCGGTGCAGTATCAAGCCCCCCGCAGGAGAGCGTAATTTTATGGCGCACACAGCAGATAACCGAACATTGTTACGTCAAGCGCAACGGCGCGATGAAGGCGAACTGGTTCGTTCGCTGCTGGCCGCGCTCGCGGTCGATGCGCCATCTGTCGAAACGGTCAAGGCGCTGGGCCGCAAGATTATCGGCATTGCGAAATCGGGCGACAATAAAGAAACGCTGATTGATGCGTTTATGAACCGCTATCGCCTGTCGACCGAAGAAGGCGTGGTGCTGATGTGCCTTGCCGAAGCCTTGTTGCGCGTTCCCGACGATGAAACCGCCAATGCGCTTATCAAGGACAAGATTGCGGGGCGCGACTGGACCGAAAGCGATGCGCGGTCGGGCAAGATGCTGGTCGATATGTCGGCTTGGGGCCTGTCTTTGGGGTCGGCCACATTGCTGCTCGATCAAATTGGCAGCAAAGCCGCGCCGCTTTCTATTTTGCGCAAACTTATCCGCAAATCGGGCGAGCCGGTCATCCGCCAAGCCGCGCTTGCGGCGATGAAATTGCTCGGCCAGCAATTTGTCATGGGCGAAACGATCGAGGACGCCATCCGCCGCGCCGGCAAAATTGCGCCCGACGAGCTTTGCTCCTTCGATATGCTGGGCGAAGCGGCGCGCACGATGGAAGATGCCGACCGCTATTTTGACAGCTATCGCGATGCCATCAACGTCATCGGTAAATATGCGAAGCCCGGCGATCCGCACGCCAATCACGGCATTTCGATCAAACTGTCCGCGCTCCACCCGCGTTATGAATATTTGCAGGCCGATCGTGTCAAAAGCGAATTGCTGCCCAAGGTGATCGCGCTCGTCGAACAAGCGCGCGCCGTCAATATTCCGATCATGGTCGATGCCGAAGAAAGCGACCGGTTGGAACCGCATATGGATATGTGCGAAGGCGTGGTTGCAGCCGGATTGGCGAGCGACTGGACCGGCTTTGGCATTGTTATCCAAGCCTATCAGAAACGCGCCCCCGAAGCGGTGCAATGGCTCTATGATCTTGCCAAACGCGCACAGGTGAAACTGGCGATGCGGCTCGTTAAAGGCGCTTATTGGGATAGTGAAATCAAGCGCGGCCAAGTGCTCGGCATTGATTATTTCCCGGTCTATACCGCGAAGAATAATACCGACATTTCCTATATGCGGTGCGCGCAGATGCTACACGGCATGACCGACCATCTCTACCCTTGTTTCGCGACGCATAATGCGATGACGGTGGCCTATGTTGCGACCCTGTTCGGCCATAAGGACGACCATGAATTGCAGCGCCTCCACGGCATGGGCGAAGGCGCGCATGATGCTTTGGGCGAAATTAGCGGCCATGCGCGACCCGTGCGTATTTATGCGCCGGTTGGCACCCACCGTGATCTGCTCGCTTATCTGGTGCGGCGCTTGCTGGAGAATGGCGCGAACTCGTCCTTCGTCCACCAATTTTCCGACCCCGATGTGACCGTCGAGGAACTCACCATCGACCCGCGCGAAATGGCGAGCGTGAGCATGATGGGGAGCGGCATCCCGACCGGCACCGAGCTGTTCAATCCGGAACGCCGCAACAGCCAAGGCTATGACATTAACGATCCCGGCGTAGCGGCGGAATTGGTCGCAAGCATGGACAAGGCGCGCGCAGGCAAGCGGCTTGCGGTGCCGCTGGTTGCGGGCATAACCGTGACGGGCGCGCAAGTCCCTGTCACCAATCCCGCGACCGGCGAGACGATTGGCCATGTTATCAATGCCGATAGCGCGGCTGTGGATCGGGCGATTGCTTTGGCGGTTGTGGCGCAGCCTGACTGGTCGCTTGCGGGGGGTGAATGGCGCGCCGAAAAGCTGGAGCGCGCGGCGGATTTGCTCGAAGCTAACACTGCTAACTTCTTGGCGCTGGCGATGGATGAAGCGGGCAAGACTTTGCTCGATGCGATTGCAGAGTTGCGCGAAGCGACTGATTTCCTGCGCTATTATGCGGCCCAAGCGCGCAAGCATTTTGCACGCAATACGACGCTGCCCGGACCCACCGGCGAGCGTAATGAAATGATCCTCGAAGGGAAGGGCGTGTTCGCATGCATCTCGCCGTGGAACTTCCCGCTGGCGATCTTCCTTGGCCAAGTGTCGGCGGCGCTGGTTGCGGGCAATGCGGTGCTTGCCAAGCCTGCCGAACAGACCCCGCTGATCGCCCATGCAGCGGTCAAATTGCTCCATGAAGCGGGTGTGCCGCCCGAAGTCATGGCTTTCTTGCCCGGCGACGGCGAAACGGTCGGTGCGGCGCTTACGGGGCATGACCATGTCGATGGCGTGTGCTTCACCGGCTCGACCGAGGTTGCGAAAATCATCAACCGCAGCCTAGCCGCGCGCGAAGGGCCGATTGCGACGCTTATCGCAGAAACCGGCGGTTTGAACGCGATGATCGTTGATTCCACCGCGCTCCCCGAACAGGTGGCGCGCGATGTGATAGCCTCCTCCTTCCAGAGCGCTGGGCAACGCTGTTCGGCGCTGCGCTTGCTCGTCGTGCAGGAAGATGTTGCCGAAACAATGGTCGATATGGTGCGCGGTGCGATGGCGGAAATGCGCGTCGGCGATCCGGCCAAGCTCACCACCGATGTCGGGCCGATTATCGACGCGGAAGCGCGCGACGGCATTGCCGCCTATATTGAGGACCGCCGCCGCGAAAACCGTGTGTTGGCCGAAGCCACGCGCGCCGAAGATGCGTCACCTGATGGCACTTTCATCCCGCCGACCATCATCCGGCTCGACCGGATTGCCGACATGAAGCGCGAAATTTTCGGGCCGGTGCTGCACGTCGTCACCTTCAAGGCCGAAGAGATGGACGATGTAATCGACCAGATTAACGGGACGGGCTATGGCCTGACGCTTGGTATCCACAGCCGGATTGATGCGGTCGCCGCCCATATTGCCTCGCGTGCGCGGGTCGGCAATATCTATATTAACCGCAACCAGATCGGTGCGATTGTCGGCAGCCAGCCCTTTGGCGGGCGCGGCCTGTCGGGCACCGGTCCCAAAGCGGGCGGTCCTCATTATCTGTTCAGGTTCGCCGAGGAAAAGACATTGTCCACCGATATTACCGCATCGGGCGGCAATACAGCCTTGATGACCCGCTAAGGCCGGTCCGAAGGGGAGGGAAAGAGAAATGCTGCATTTTGCAAAGCCGGTATGTCTGGCGGCGGGCCTGTTTGCGCTCGCGGCTTGCTCCGGCCCGATCCAGACGCGCATTGATACCGCCATCCTACACGCGCCGGAACGGGGTGCGACCTATATTTTGGCGGTGCCCGAAGGACCGCCCGCGCCCTTGGCGGTGGAAGCAGCGCGGTTGCTCGAAGGGCGTCTGTCGGCGCTAGGTCTCACCCGCACCGATGATGCGGAGGCCGCCCATTATGCCGCATCCCTGTCTGTCTCCGACCGGCCTGCCGATATGAGTTATGCGGTCGATGGCGCGCCGCTTGCCAAGGCCAAAAAACGTCGCGCGCTGCAAAGCTGCAAGGATCGGGAAATTGGTATTAAATTGGTGCTAATGCGGGTCAAGGACGCCGCAATTGCCTATCGCGGCATGGCCGAAGAATATCATTGCAAGGCCAAAGCGGTGGACGTGATGCCGTTCTTGCTCGATTCCGCGCTCAGCGGCTTTTCCGGCCAAAACGGACAGCGGACCATCGAACGGCAAGGCGTCGAATAACGCGCCCTTAAGGCTCGAAATCAAGGTCGGCGCCATCATCGCCCGCTGCGGGAAATTCGATGATGAAATGCGCGCCTTTCTGCGCTTCGCCGGTTTCGGCGCGGATATTACCGCCATGCCGGTCCACCACCGTCAGCACAAAGTTGAGGCCCAATCCTGCGCCCTCGACCCCTTCGACCGGCTGTGTCACAGGGGCCGCCCCTTTGGCAAAGCGGGTGAACAGCCGCTCGGCCAAATCCCCCTCGATCCCGCGCCCTTCGTCGATCAGGTCGCAGCGGATTATGTCTCCCTCTCGCGATAAATGCGCGGAAATCACGCCTTTGTCGGGGCTATATTTGACCGCATTGTCGAACAGGTTGCAAAAGGCGCGGTGCAAGGTGCCGGGCTCGCCCATCACCCAATATTCACCGCGATCCGCGCGCGACACTTTGATACGGATACCGCGCCGGTGGGCGAGCGTGTAGAGCGCGTCGGCGGCTTCCTGCACAATGTCGCCAAGGTCCATAAATTCCGGCTCGAAGTCGGTGCCTTTCAACCGCGCCAGATGGACGAAATTGTCCGCCAGGGTCAGCGTGCGCCGCGCATAATTGCGCAGCCGGTCATAATCCTTGACCGCCAGCGGTTTGGCCGGAACCCCGTCGAGCAGCGCCAATATCGAGCTTTGCGGCGAGCGCATATCATGGGTCAGAAGCTGGAGCAGTTCCTCGCGTTCTTCCGCCGCCCGCTTTTGCCCGGTCACATCGGCCAGATAATATAAAAGCCCGCGCAATTCGCCATTATCTGCGCGCACATGAAGGCTGCGGATTTCATAGCTGCGCCCCGCGCGCGACTGGAACGTGATGCGATGTTCTTCATCCAGTCCGGGCTTGAGATCGTCGAAATAGCGCCGGTCTTCGGGGATAGCGATGCCGCGCAGCAGATTGAGCGCCTGATCATGATAGAGCGCGGTGCCGAACAATTCCGCCGCATCCTCATTGGCGAGCCGCACCCGCCCGCTGCTGTCCACCAGCATCATCGGGTCGGGAAGCTGTTCCAATATGTCGGACACGATGCGCCGCAATTCGCGCACCTCCGAAATCGCCTGTTCCAGCCGGAACGCGCGTTGCCCGACATAGTCGCTGAGCGCGGGCATCGCTTGCGCCGACGGGAGGATATTATCCTCGCGGCTGATGCGGTTTAGCTGGGTGCCGACAAAATCATCCATCGCCTGCAACCGCCGCCAGCCCCATAAAGGATAAACCAGCGCCACGCCGATCAGCGCAGGACTGGGCGGCACCCATAGCCCGAAGCGCAACAACAGGATGCGGATGAGGAAAATCGCTATGATAAGGAGCAAGGTGAGGATGAGCGTGGTGCGCGGGCGCAGCAACCAGAAACTCACCAGCAATAAGGCAATCGGCGCAAGCGAACTGAGCGCAAGCACAAGCGGGCGCACCTCGCGGATCGCCTTGCCTTGCTCCATTGCATTGAGCACATTGGCCATCAGCTCGACCCCATATGCGGTGCCGCCGCGTCCGGTAGGCGTCGGGTGAATATCGCCCATGCCCGAAGCCGCCGCCCCCACGAGCACCAGCTTATCCTTGATAAGCGCAGGGGGGACTTCCCCGTTCAGCACGCTCGCAAAGCTGATGGTGGAAAAGCCGCCGCCCTTGGCCTGATAGCTGATAAGCGCCTCATGGTCGGTGCCGCTGCTGCGCGCCCACATATGCGATGGCCGACCATGTTCGATGCGGTAAAGCTCCTCCATCATATGGAGCGTGCGGTCCGCGCCATCGCCAAAGCTTAACGGCACACGGCGCACCACGCCGTCGCTATCATAAGCGAGGCTGACATGGCCGACAGCTTTGGCCGCTTGCGCAAGCTCGGGGATGGGTTTCACCACATCATAAGGCGCACCATTGAGGCCGGGCACACTATAGGCTTGCGGCAGCACAACCGGCGTGCCGAGCGCGACAGCGCGGGCAAGCGCGCTATCATCGGCGGGGAGCGCGGGGTCGGGGAATAATACGTCATAAGCGACGGCCCGCGCGCCGCTCTGGTGGAGCCGCTCGACCATGCGCGCATGGAGATCGCGCGGCCAAGGCCAGCGCCCCAACTGCTTCAAACTGTCATCGTCAATCGTGACCAGCAGGATGCGCTCGTCAACTGCAGGCTGGAACAAGCCCAGCGCGCGGTCATAAATGATATTATCCACCCGCCGCGTCATGCCGGTATAGGATAGGGCAAACACAAATAAGGTCGCGATCAACGCAACCAGCAGCCATTCAAACCATAAACGGCGGCGGATAGGGATGGGGGTATAGGCGACCGTCGGAGGCCGACGCTCATTCTTCACGGGCGATAATCAGCTTTTCGGCTGTGGTCCAACTGTCGGTGACAGCGCCATCGTCGAAAACCGAAATGCCGACGCGCCAATACCAGGTGCCGGGCGGAAGGCGGTCGAGGCGTATCTCGCTTTTGGCCAAGCCCGGTTCGTCAATATAAGGCGTCGATTCCACACTATCACGATAAAGCTGGAAGCGGTGGACAATCTTGCCTTCGCCCATCGCATCCCATTTGAACAGGACGCTGCCATCGCTGGCAAACGGCGCGGCGCTTCCCTTGACCGACGACAGGCGGCGGGCAAAGCCGTAATTGGCGGGGAAGCCTTCAAATCCGTTAGGCGAAAGCGCCGACACGCGCACATAATAGCGGCCATTGGGAATGGACGGATAGGTGATAACCGGCGTGTCCGATCGCGTTTCGGCAAATTGTTCGGACAAGGAAGCGTCGGTTGCGAAAATGGCGTGATAGCGGGTAGCCCCGCTCACCGGTGCCACTTCGAACGACAATGTTTCATCCTTTTGCACCTTGCCGGGGCGCACCAGTTCGGGCGCGGGCAGGAGATTTTCGGCGATGTTGCGACCATCGCTGGTCACCGCCAGCCCTTCGCCTTTGACGACAGGCGTGGTCGGGCTGCCCTTGGCGGCCGCGCCCACTTCGACCGTGCCTTCCAGCACTTCGGTGAGCGAGGGGACTTCATCGCCTTCCAGCTTGATGCGGAATTCGGTGCCGCGCACTGCGCTCACCGCAATGGGCGTGCGGATGCGATAGCGGCTGTCCGGATTTTTGAGCGGCGCGGCTTTGGTCTGGAGGCGGCCCTTGTCCACCGCAATTTCATAATCGAGCGCCTGATTGATGCTATATTCGCGCAGGCGCGCAATACGCACCAGACTTTGCGAGGGGATAGACACGCGGCTGCCATTGGACAGTTGCAGCGTAACAAAGCCACCTTGCCCGGTCGCAATCGCAATGCCTTCGCCCAATTCCATACCGACCGTAGGCGCGCCGGTCTTGCCGACGCCGACATCGCCGCGCCATGCGACCAGCCGCGCTTTTTCGGGACGATATTTGAGATAGGCGACGGGGATGCGGATGACCGTCCCCACCGGCACCGCGCGCGGATTGGCGATGCGGTTCAGCCGCTGCACTTTTTCCACCGCCGTCATGGTCGACATATGGCGCTGGGCTAGGACGTAGAGATTGTCGCCCTGTTTCATGCGATAATGGAGCATATCGCCGTGGACCATGCCGCCGCGGACCATGCCGGGAGTCGCGCGCGCCGCATTGCTGCTTTGCGCATATGAAGGGGTAAGCGGCACGGACAGGCCGCCCAGCATCAAAGCCGCCAGCAGCATAGTCGCGCCGGCGGGCTTTTGCGGAGAGCATTTGCTCAGTTCAAGGACTCTTCGGTCAGACATTCCAAACGATACCCATAACCAAATACGGTCTGGACGCGATAGCCATTCTCCGCGGTTAATTCCAGCTTTGAACGGATTCGCGATACGTGCATGTCCAAGGTGCGGGTCGGGAGATCGGCCACACTATTCCATAAAGTCTGCAACAGATAGGAACGCGACAAGGCGCGGTTGAGGTTGCGGAAGAACATCAGAGCAAGACTATATTCTTTCGCTGTCAGAATGACTTCCTCACCCTTCACGCGGATGGTGCGGTTGATATAATCGAATGTGTAAGGGCCAATATCTTCGACACGGACACTCGGATCCACCTTGACCGTGCGGCGTAAAACAGCGGCCATGCGGGCGGCAATTATTTCCGGCACTTCGGGCTTCACAATATAATCATCGGCTCCCGCCTGAAGCGCGGTGGCGATGTCGCGCTTGTCGGCGCGACTCGTGAGCATGATGACCGGCGGCGCTTCATCCATCGTGTCGCGGATGACTTCCAGCGTCTCGATGCCGGACTTGCCCGGCATGTTCCAGTCAAGCATGACCAGATCATAGGTATCGCGGCGCAACGCCGTCAGCAGATGGTCGCCATTGGCGAACGTCTGGCTGTTATATCCTTGGTCTTTTACAATTCCGGCGATGTAATCCGACATCGTATTGTCGTCATCGGCAATAGCGATACGCATTTTATTTCCCTTCACCTGTGCGGGAAACTTCCTCTTCCCGCACTTCCCCTTACACGTCCGTAAATCTGGTTTTTTTACAAACGCGCGTAACGATGAAGAGTATCCGTTGAAAAATAAACCTGTAACCGCAAATAGTTACAAGGATTTACAATAGATTTTACATTGGATTTTACACTAATTGGTTGCAGTTGTTGCCAAAAGCCGTCCCCCGGCCGTCCTGCAACCGGTGCGGGGCTGTGATAGGCTTTGTTACAAAATCACGGCGCGGGGCGGCCCCTTTACGGCGCGAGCAGCCATTCCCACCCCAGCGAGTCGCCATCCATCAGCGCGACGCCTTGCGCAGCCATCGCGTCGCGGATGCGGTCGGAGGCGGCATAATCTTTGGCCTCGCGCGCCTGTTTGCGCTCGGCAATCGCGGCGTCGATTTCGATTTCGCTGATGGTCGCGGCCTTGGGACGCAGGCGCAAGTCGGCGCGCGACAAAGTGAGGAGCGCAAAGCCCGTCACATCATCCATGTGCGCAATCGTCGCAAGCTTTTGCGCAGCATCTATTTTTTTGAGCGCAATCGCCTCTTCCAATATTGTGAGCGCAATCGGCGTGTTGAGGTCATCCGATATGGCCGCATCAAAACGCGCGAGCAATTCGGTCAATTTGGGGTGGGTAATCTCCGTTGCGGCCCCGGTCGTCTCGCGCAACTGGCTGACCGCCATGACCATGCGTTTCAACCGTGTGAGCGCCGCGCCCAGATTGTCCCAGCTAAATTCCAGCTCGCTGCGATAATGGGCCTGCAAGCACATCATACGATAGCCGAGCGGGTGATAGCCTTTATCGATCAAAAGCTGGAGCCGCAAAAATTCGCCGCTGGACTTCGACATTTTACCCGTGCGGTCGACGAGGAAATTATTGTGCATCCACATCCGCGCGCCGGTATCGGCGGCGCAGCTATGGGCCTGGTTCTGCGCAATCTCGTTGGGATGGTGGATTTCGCGATGGTCGATGCCGCCGGTATGAATGTCGAACGGCATACCGAGCAGCGCCTCGCTCATTACCGAACATTCAAGATGCCAGCCCGGCGCACCTTTGCCCCAAGGGGAATCCCATTCCATCTGCCGCTTTTCGCCCTCCGGCGTTTTGCGCCAGATGGCAAAGTCGGCGGGGTGGCGCTTGCCGTCGACCGGATCAATGCGGCTTTCACCCTCATCGGTCCCATGGCGCGCAAGGCGGCCATAATCGGGCACGGTGCTGGTATCGAAATAAAGCCCGCTCTCCAGTTGGTAGCAATGGTTGTCGGCAATTTTTTCGGCAAATGCGATCATCTGCGGCACATAATCGGTCGCAATCGACCAATGCGCAGGCTGACGGATATTAAGCGCCTTCACATCGTCCCAATAGGCTTCGGTATAAAAGCGGGCAATGTCCCAGATCGATTGGGCTTTTTCCGCTGCGGCCTTTTCAAGCTTATCCTCGCCCGCATCCGCGTCGTCGGTCAGATGGCCGACATCGGTGATGTTGATGACATGGCGCAACGTATAGCCCTTCCACGTCAGCACACGCCCCAGCGTGTCGGCAAACACATAAGCGCGCATATTGCCGATATGCGGGAAATTATAGACGGTGGGGCCACAGCTATAAACGCGCGCTTCGCCCTCATGCACCGGATCGAACGGCTTTAACGCGCGGGTCAGGCTGTCAAACAGCGTGAGCGGGGCAGTGGGGGTAACAGGCTGGGCGTAAGGCTTGGTGGCAGGATGGGCGTCTGGATGCGTCATGCGGTCCTTTTGGCGGAAACTTTCCTGCCGTCAACCGCCTTGCGAAAGGGGGCTTGCCATCCTATCTGCTGCATTGACTGTGATTTCCAAAAGGGGATAGCCTGACCATGACGACCTTCGACGACCGCGAACGCGCTTTTGAAACCAAATTTGCCCGCGACGAGGAAATGAATTTCCGTGTCAATGCGCGCCGCAACAAGCTGGTCGGCCAATGGGCGGCAGAAAAAATGGGCCTGACCCCCGAAGAAACCGACGCCTATGCCAAAAGCGTGGTGCAGGCCGATTTCGAAGAAGCGGGCGATGAAGATGTGGTCCGCAAATTGTTAGGCGATCTGGTCTCGGCCGGTATCGACATTGACGATGCCGGTATCCGTCAGGCGCTCGATGAAAAGCTTATCGAAGCGCGCCGCCAGTTGATGAGCGAGATTTGAGGCCTATTCCGCCATGCCGATGAGCGCCGAAACGATTGAAACCATGATCCGCGATGCGATCCCCGATGCGCAGGTGACGATCACCGACCTAGCCGGTGATGGCGACCATTATGCCGCGCATGTCGTGTCCGAAAGCTTTCGCGGGATCCCGCGCATCAAGCAACAGCGCGCGGTTTATGCCGCGCTCGGCGAACATATGGGCACGACTTTGCACGCGCTCCAACTCACCACAGCCCTTCCCGAATAGGCCCCGAACAGGAGACTGCCATGTCCACCCCCGCCCAATCCCGCATCGATGCTCTCGTCAAGAATAACGACGTTGTGCTGTTCATGAAGGGCTCGCCCCTTTTCCCGCAATGCGGCTTTTCCAGCCGTGCGATTGCCATCCTCGACCATCTCGGCGTCAAATATGAAAGCGTTGACGTTTTGCAGGACATGGAAGTGCGCCAGGGCATCAAGGAATATTCCGACTGGCCGACCATCCCCCAGCTTTATGTGAAGGGCGAATTTGTCGGCGGCTCCGACATTATGATGGAAATGTATGAAGCGGGCGAACTGCAACAGCTCATGGCCGACGAAGGCGTCGCGACAGCCGAGGGCTGAGCCTTCTTCATTATTTATCAAAGATATGCCGATACGGGTGAGGGCGGGCCAGACCGGGGACCAGACCGGAACTGGCCCGCCTCTCTCTAGAGCGAGACACTCAGGAACAATTTAATCTATGCAGCGCGCGTGCCAATTTGCGGCACGCGCGGATTTCTGCGCTGCCTGATGGTGTGCGGTTTATTAACGCGCCGCTTGGGTGTAAAAATGCCCGACAATCAACGGGATGGGGATAGTCTCCGGCGAGCGTGCGTGTCCGCACGTATCAACGCGGGCGGGCTGTGGTTTCAAATTGTCGGGATGCCGGGTGAGGGCGGGTCGGATCAGGGACCAATCCGATCCGAACCCGCCTCTCTGGAGCGAAACACTCAGGAATATCGTAAACTATGCACCGCGCGTGCCATTTTAGGCCAAACGCCGGTTTCTGCCGCTTTTGATGGTAAGCAAAAGATGAACGCAGCGTAGCTTTGTAAAGAATCCCGACAAAATGAGGCGCGCGCCGCCGTTTGCTTTTTCCCCGCGCCCAACCCCGCGCCCTAAAATCGCCCCGCACAAAGACGGCAACCCGATCCAACAAATCCTTCAAAAGCTGCGCAGGATTTGCCACAAGGCCGGTCATGAATATTCCGCCTCCCGGTCCTGTCGGCCTGATCGAACAGGTTGAGCCTTTGGTGCAGCGATTGCTCGCGGGCAATCCGTCGCCTTACACCTATACCGGCACGCAAACCTATATTGTCGGCAGCGGCAAGGATGTTGCGGTGATTGACCCCGGCCCCGACGATGCCGACCATCTGGAAGCCCTTATCCAAGCGGTGGGCGCGCGCGCCATCATTGCGATCATGTGCACCCACACGCACCGCGACCATAGTCCGGCGGCGCTGTTGCTCCAGCAAAGAACCGGTGCGCCGATTATCGGCTGTGCGCCCCTCGTCCTCGACGATAGCGGCCCGCGCGCTGACGCATCGTTCGACCGGACCTATCGCGCCGATGCGGTCATGGCCGATGGCGACAATGTGCGCGGCGAAGGCTGGACACTGACGGCGGTTGCGACCCCTGGCCATACATCGAACCATCTTTGTTATGCGCTGGAGGAAAGCGGCGCGCTGTTTACCGGCGACCATATTATGGGCTGGTCCACCAGCGTCATTTCCCCGCCCGATGGCGATATGGCGGCCTATATGGATAGCCTCCAAAAGCTGATCGACCGGCCTCAGGACCGCATCTATTATCCCGCCCACGGCGCGCCGGTGGATAAGCCGCAACGTCTCGCGCGCGGTATGATGGGCCACCGCAAGCAGCGCGAAGGGCAGATTGTGCGGATGCTTGAACGCGGGGCGCAACGCATCGACCATTTTGTCGCCGAAATGTATAAAGGCCTCGACCCGCGCCTGCACGGAGCGGCGGGCCGATCGGTGCTTGCCCATTTGCTCGAATTGCAGATCCGGGGCCGCGTTACCGAAGATGCCGATGGCGTGTGGAGCCTCACCGGATGAGCGGGGCATTGCCCGGCGGCAACCGCATATGGGGATGGGGCATTGCCGCCCTCATCCTTATCGGTCTCCTCGCCGGATGGAAGAGTCGCCGCGCTGCCACCCCTGATGGCGACCCGCAAATGATCGTGCAGGCCAGCCTTGAAACGCTGAAAGAACAGCAAGTTCTGACGCCCTTCATCGCGCGCTATGTCGCGGTGGTGCCGCAAACCACAACGTCGGCGGGGTCGCCGCAACTGCTGCTCGTCCCCGGCACGGTGCGTTATGAAGTCGATGTCGAAGGCGTGCGCGCTTCCGATCTTGAATGGAACGCAACGACCAAGGAGCTGGAGATAAAGCTCCCGAAATTGCGCGTGAACGGGCCGGATATTATCCATGACGCGATTGCGCGCTGGCGCGGCGGGGGCAAGCCGGTTCCGCTCGCCAAAAAAGAGGGCGGCATCGACCGCGCCAGCCGCCGCAACGCCGAAGCGCAACTCCTCGAACAAGCCCGCGCCAAAGGCCCGATGGAACAGGCCAAAGCGGCGGTGCGCGCTATCGTCAAGCGCAGCTTTAGCGCACCGCTCAAATCCGCCGGGGTGGATGCAGGCGTCAAAGTCTATTTCGCTGACGAAGGCTGAGCCTTACCGCGCCGTTAAAATATTGGTAGTGGCTTTGAAGATCGGTTATATCCCTCACCGGGTTCGCACTACATCCTGTTTATGGGGAGGTATGCGCGATGGGGGACGTATCACGACAATCGGCGCGTGCGCTGCGCGGGGAGCCGCGCCTTTTCTTTTACATTGCACTTACTTGTTTAGCTATTGTGCTGCTCGGTTTCGGCATGAACGCAGCGTTGGGCCGTGCGAATTTTAGCGTGCTGGGCGTAGCGGTCTATTTTCATGGTCTTATCTATATCGGGTGGTGTCTGCTTGCGGTTACGCAACCTTCGCTAATTGCCCAAGGCGAACGCAAAAAGCACCGGTTACAAGGTTGGATCGGCGTCGGGCTTGCTGTCCTCATGGGGGTAAGCGGTCTGTGGGTGACAGTCCGGGGTATCGAGGCCGGACGGTTACAGCCACCAAATATCTTCCTGATGCTCAATATATTGACGGTAGCCGGATTCTGGACGCTGGTCGCTGCGGCCATCATGAAGCGTCGTGATATGGCGTGGCATAGCAGGCTTATGACCTGTTCGACCATCATCATTACCGGTCCAGCTTGGGCGCGCATTTTACCGATGGATCTGCTCGGGCCTGCGGGCTTGTTCGCAATTTCACTGGCCGTGCTGGCGTTGGTCGCGTGGGGTGCCCTTTATGATCGGCGTCGGCGGGGGCGTATCCATCCGGCTTGGTATTGGGGCGGCGGGGTCGCGGCGCTGATAGGACCTGTCGCGCCGCCGCTCGCTTTCATCCCGGCGGTGGTCGAATGGGCCGCAAGGATCGCATCTTCCTGAAGCGCGAACCGTTGCAAAGTTCGGTATCACCCCTTGCGCAATCAGCCTGCTGCCGCCATTTAGAAGGCAAATATAAAGGGATGAATGATGGACGCACGTAACGGTATCGGCGGCACCTTGCAGGGTGTCGATATTCGCGCAGAGATTGAACGTTTGCGCAAAGAGCGCAATGCGGTGATCCTCGCCCATTATTATCAAAAGCCGGAAATCCAGGATATTGCCGATTTTGTCGGCGACAGCCTTGAATTGTCGCGCAAAGCGGCGGAAACCGACGCCGATGTTATCGCTTTTTGCGGGGTCAAATTCATGGCCGATACCGCCAAGATTTTGTCGCCCGAAAAAATTGTCGTGCTGCCTGATCTGGACGCCGGATGCAGCCTTGAAGATAGCTGCCCGCCCGCGCAGTTCAAAGCATTTCGCGAAGCGCATCCCGACCATATTGCGCTCACCTATATCAACTGTTCGACCGAGGTGAAGGCGCTATCCGATGTGATTGTGACCTCGTCCTCGGCGGAAAAAATTCTGTCGCAAATCCCGCCCGAACAGAAAATCATCTTTGGCCCCGACAAGCATCTGGGCGGCTATTTGTCGCGCAAGCTGGGCCGCGAGATGCTGTTATGGCCGGGCGTGTGCATCGTCCATGAAGCGTTTAGCGAAACCGAGCTGATCAAATTGAAGGCGCAGCATCCCGACGCGCCGGTCGCTGCCCACCCCGAATGTCCGGGCTATATTGTCGAACATGCCGATTATGTGGGCTCCACCAGCGGCATTTTAAATTATGCCAAGACGATGGAAGGCGACACGCTGATTGTCGCGACCGAACCGCATATCATCCACCAGATGGAAAAAGCGGTGCCGGAAAAGACTTTTATCGGCGCACCGGGCGCGGACGGCAACTGTAACTGTAATGTCTGCCCCTATATGGCATTGAACACGATGGAAAAACTCTATCTCGCGCTCCGCGATCTGGAGCCGCGTGTCGAAATTGACGAAGAATTGCGCCTCGCCGCCAAGCGCAGCCTCGACAAGATGCTGGAGATGGCCTCAAGCACAGTCGGGCAGGGCGATGTGGGGCCGCGGCCTTAACAACATAATCTGTTAGATGAAAAAAAACGCCGGAGAATGACCTCCGGCGTTTTTTTATTTTGTATCTGTTAGGGGTTACAGGATCAAATCGCCTGCCAAGAGAGCTGTACCCGCGCCCAGATGGACCGAAAAATCGGCCACACCATCGCCATTGAAATCGGCATATACTGTGCCATTGGCATAACGGACCTGATTGGCACCGCTAAATGCTGCGTCACCGACAAAGCTTAAAGTTCCGGCAAAGGCACTGAGGTCGATTTTGTCGGTTCCGGAGACAAAATCGGTAATCCGGTCGCCAAATTCTGCATGGCTGAACTGGAAAATATCCTTGCCGGTGCCACCGGTTAGCGTGTCCGCGCCTTCAAAGCCGTTGAGAACGTCATCGCCGCCGCGACCGTCAAGCTTGTTGGCTACTTCGTTACCCCAAATCACGTCACGCGCCGACCCGCCGATAGCGTTTTCGATAATCGTGCCGTACGCAATAGCGATATTGTCATAAGCCGTTGCACGTACGCCGGTGACGCCGGTGTCTGCGGCGATCGCATTGGCAATCGCGTTCATATAGCTATTTGCGGTGGCGTCCACGCTCGCTTGGGTAAGTGCGCCAAAAGTCTGGGCGCCATCGGCAATTTGCGTCAAAGCTGCACGGTTGGCGTTAATTTCGGCCAGCGTTGGTACGGCCTGCGCGGCGGAACTGAACGATCCGGCATGAAGGTCGATGAAGGTGCTGGCGTTGAAACCCGAAAAATCGAACGTGTCATTGCCGCCTGCGTCATAAACGGCGACATTCGGGAATTTATTGCTCGAAAAATCGAATACGTCCCGGCCCGCATTGGAGTTGAAGCCATAGACTGTATCGCCGGTGCGGGTGGTGAGATCGGCTCCGTATTTTTGCTGGATCACATAAATATCATGCAGCATCGGCGTTTGGGCATTGCCGTTAAGGAAGGTGCTCCAATCGACCACGCGGGCCCCCGTTTCCGACGGCGACCAATAGGACATGATCGTATATTGCTCGCTGTCCTGCGCATATTCGGCCTGACCGGCGTAAGTGGTAGCAGCCGCTCCATTATAGGCTCCGGGATGGCTGAGGCCGATGGCGTGGCCGAGTTCATGGATTAATGTGGTTGCGCCATATCCGTTGAATCCCAGCCAGTTATTGGTCCAGTTGAGATTGGGATCGGCGATGAAAACATCGCTCTGGAATTTCCAGCCTTTAGTCCCCGGATAATAAGCATAAGCCTGTGCTGGGTCCGCGCTGTTCGCCATTACAATATCGGCACCCATACCATTTTTTTCTACAAAAGTCGGTGCAATGAGATCATCCCAGAACTGGATGGACTGGCGCGCTTCGGCACGTTGCGTCGCGCTGAACGGATTGACGCCATTGCCCGCGGTAAATCCGTTGTTCGGATTATTATACAGGCCCGTCAGGTGATTGAGGTCCAGAAATGTATAGGTAATCGTATTGTTTCCGGTGATTTTAAGCTGTCGACCGGAATCGATTTGGTCAAATACGCGGTCCAGATCTGCAATCGGTTTCCCGCGATAGGTGAAACCCAGACCTGCATAATCGTCGAGGTTGAATTCAACCGGTTCATGATTGAGCGGCTCGCTCAGTTCATGCGCACCATATTGATCCGGGCGATGATAATAAATTTCACCATCATAATCAAATATAGCCTGTTTCTTTGCCATCTTATGGGCTCCTCTCGATCCAAATGCGAACTCGTCATTTTTTTGCGAGGGTGCCCGCGATGCGGTGTCTCCCCCCTCCCTCAAGTTGCATCCGCTGGTTAAATGCCTCCGCTGCGCCGCTGTCAATCCCGATAGATCGTAAACTATTAGGGGATAGGGAAAATTGGATAAATCCGGCATATTTGTAAGGTAGGCCGCGACCGTTCTCCGATAGGCGAAGTAATAAAATTACAAAAACTATGAATTATCCACAATTTAATTCAAAGCCTGTGGATAAATCGCATTTTTCCATTTGCTGCGACTCGGTGGTGCGAGTCACCTTGACCTTATCGACACGGTGCAAAGCGCAATGGCGATGATCGGCAAGGTCCGGATTTCACATGGTTTTCCATGAGGAATCGGCGCTTGGGATCAGAAACCGGATTGTGCAGCGCGATGGTCGAGTGGTGAATGGTTGCCAAGGCGTGCCTCCGTTCGCGGTCACAAGATGGCCGGACCTTGCTTCACGCGAGGACCGGATGATCGGCAGACCGATGAAACAGCATGGCTGCGATACCGTAAAATTCACTACGTGATGATCGAGGGTGAACCCCGCTTTTGCTTTCAGGCTGCCCAAACACCTAGGCAAAAATGGCCGGACATCCAAAACCGTCACACCCTGTTGGTGATGAGGCAGATGCGTCCCGCTAAAGGCCAAGCATAAGCATATCATCGGAACAGGTCGGTTATCCCCCGTCACCGGGCGGATGGCCTATAGGAAGCAGGCGGCTGGGCCTTTGAGGTTTGGACGCATGTATTTCCGGACGCTGACGCGAAAATACGGACGGCATTGACCTTCAGGGCAAAGAAAGTCCGCTTATTTTTACGATAGCGCAGTGGGCGCTGGGTTTCATATCCAGCGCCCGTTTGCGTTTTTGAAAGGGAGGCGTGCGCTTGGAAGGGACGGGCGCGTTATGCGTGAAGGCTTGCATCGAAAGGCTTGAAGCTGTGTCTGTAAGATAGCGACGGTACCCGTTTGCGTTTTCAGGCCCGTAACCGCTTTCCGCGTTCTGGCGGGCATGACGGGATGAACGCAGTCAAGCAGGTGGGTGTTTTGCCACCCGCGCAAATAGTCCCAAACCGGACCTAATGCTCCACTCCCGCATCGCCCCGCTCCCTTCATGAAATAGCCGCCGGAAAGGTTTCCCCTTCCGACGGCTATCTTTCCTCCCCAGGAAAGATCGGTTGCGGTTCCGGTGTTTGCGCTTACCTGGAGCTCCACCGGCCGTTTATCTTGAAATTTTCAGCTCTTAGCTCCCCTTTGGCGCGCCGAGCGCGCTGCCGAGACGGTGGTAAAGATTGGCATATTCCACCGATTCCGGCTTGTCTTCGATGGCCTTCAGATAATGAAGCACCGCTGTGCGCAGCAATTCAAAATCGGCGGTGGAAAGGACCGCGCGGGACCGTGCTGGCTCTGGCATAACGATATTCCTTTCTTCTTCATCGGTAATCTAGGTCGGTAATCAGGGCCGGTAATCTTGTCGATGGAACCGGCTGGCTCTGGCTTCGTTGCGCCAGCCGGTCCTCCCATCGCGGCGGTTATGCCGCGAATTGGTTCCCACCGCGGCGTTATGCCGCGAATTGGTTCCCACCCGCGGCGTTAGGCCGCGAATTGGTTCATAGTGTTGTCTTTACCAGCGGCCTTGAGAGCAGCTTCGCCGCAGAAATATTCCTTGTGATCATCGCCAATGTCGCTGCCCGACATATTCTGGTGCTTCACACAAGCAATGCCCTCGCGGATTTCCTTGCGCTGCACGCCTTCGACATAGCCGAGCATCCCTTGATCGCCGAAATACTCCTTGGCGAGATTGTCGGTCGACAGCGCCGCCGTATGATAGGTCGGGAGCGTGATGAGGTGGTGGAAAATCCCCGCCCGCGCCGCAGCATCGCGCTGGAAGGTGCGGATGCGGTCATCGGCTTCCTGCGCCAAGGGGGTGGCGTCATAATCGACGCTCATCAGCTTGGCTCGGTCATAAGCCGACACATCCTTGCCGCCCTGTTCCCACGCATCGAACACTTGCTGGCGGAAATTCAGCGTCCAGTTGAACGAAGGCGAATTATTATAGGCCAGCTTGGCGTTGGGGATAACCTCGCGGATGCGGTCGACCATGCCCGCAATCTGTTCGATATGCGGCTTTTCGGTTTCGATCCACAACAGGTCTGCGCCATTTTGGAGCGAGGTGATGCAATCGAGAACGCAGCGGTCTTCGCCCGAACCGGCACGGAACTGGAACAGGTTCGAAGGCAGGCGTTTGGGACGCATCAGCTTGCCATCGCGGTTAATGAGAACATCGCCCGGATTGCCCGCGCCATCCACTTCTTCACAATCGAGGAAGCTGTTATACTGGTCCCCAATATCGCCGGGTTCGCGGGTGAAGGCGATCTGCTTGGTGAGGCCTGCGCCCAGGCTGTCGGTGCGGGAAACAATGATGCCATCCTCGACGCCCATTTCCATGAAAGCGTAACGCAGCGCACGGATTTTCGCGAGGAAATCCTCATGCGGAACCGTGACTTTGCCGTCCTGGTGGCCGCATTGCTTTTCGTCCGACACCTGATTTTCGATCTGCAGCGCACAAGCGCCCGCTTCGATCATCTTCTTGGCAAGAAGATAGGTGGCTTCCGCATTGCCGAACCCTGCGTCAATATCGGCGATGATCGGAACGACATGGGTTTCGAAATTGTCGATTTGATGCTGGACCTGCTTGGCCTTGACCTCGTCGCCCGCATCGCGCGCCGCATCGAGTTCGCGGAACAGGCCGCCCAGTTCGCGCGCATCGGCTTGCTTTAAGAAGGTGTAGATTTCCTCGATCAGCGCCGGAACGCTGGTCTTTTCGTGCATCGACTGGTCGGGCAGCGGACCGAATTCGCTGCGCAGCGCGGCAATCATCCAGCCCGACAGATAGATATAGCGGCCCTTGGTGGTGCCGAAATGCTTCTTGATCGAAATCAGCTTCTGCTGCGCGATGAACCCGTGCCAGCAGCCCAAGGATTGCGTGTAATTGGCGGGGTCGGCATCATAAGCGGCCATATCCTCGCGCATGATCTTGGCGGTGTAGCGCGCAATATCGACGCCCGACTTGAAACGGTTCTGCGCGCGCATACGGGCAATATTTTCACCCGAAATCGCGTCCCACGGCTTGCCGTTACCGGTGATGACGGCCGTAGCCTTGGAGATGTCTTCACTATAGCTCATGATTTTGGCCCCTTCACCAAAGAATCTGTTTGTCTTGGGATTTGGTGTAGCCCCGTGCTTTTGGGAGCGCGTCATTTTTGTAAAAATATTTAGTGGAATTGGCCGATAATGTGCATATAAGAATGTAATATTGTAAATATCTTTACAAAGATGGCACAAGGTGGCGGGATGGCAGAGCGGAAGATTTTTGCAGGAGCGGCGTTGCGGCGGTTGCGGCGCAATCATGGCCTGACCCAGGTGTCGATGGCCGAAACGCTTGATATTTCCTCAAGCTATCTGAACCTAATCGAGCATAACCAGCGGCCCGTCAGCGCGGCGATATTGCTGCGCATTGCCGAACGGTTCGACATCGACCCGCGCGATTTTGCAGGCGACACGCGCGGGGAACAGACCAGCGCGCTCAAACGCCTGTTCGGCCATTCCGACTTTGCCGACCTTGATATTGTCGCGAGTGAAATCTCCGAGCTTGCCGAGCAAGCCCCCGGCATTGCGGCGGCGATATTGCGCCTTGCCGAACGCGGGGCAGGGCAGGACAGAGGCGTCCCGGACGCAGAACCGCTTGCGGTGCGGCTGGTGCGGCAGGAGATTGAGCGGTGGAAGAACCATTTCGCCGATCTTGATGCGCAGGCCGAAGCCTTGGCGGACGAATTGCGGCTGGGGTCGGCGGACCTTTATGGCGCGATCAGCGAACGGCTGCGCGCGCGTCACCAGCTTGCCATCCGCATCCTCCCCGTTGATGTGATGCCCGACCGGCTGCGACGGCTCGACCTCCACGCGCGCCAGCTCCAGCTTTCGGAGATGCTCGAACCGGCTTCGCGCACTTTTCAGGCTGCAACCCAATTGGCGCAGTTGGAAGCGCGCGGCGAAGTGGATGCGCTGGTTGCGGGCGCCAACCTTCCCGACCGCGCAGCAGAACGGCTGTTGCGCCGCCATTTGTTCAGCTATTTCGCCGCCGCGCTCATCATGCCCTATGCAAGGTTTTTGCGGGCGTGCGAGGCGACCGGCTATGACCTTATCCTGTTGCAGCGCCGCTTTGGCGCGGGATTTGAACAGGTCGCGCACCGGCTAACCACCTTGCAACGCGTCGGTGCGCGCGGGCTTCCTTTCTTCATGATGCGTATCGACCGGGCGGGGCAGACGTCCAAACGCTATGCGGGGGCCAGCGGGTCGCCGCTCGTCGCGTCGGCGCAACGATGCCCGTTATGGAATATCCACGGCGCGTTCGCACGGCCTGCCGAATTGCTGCACGATCTGGTCGAACTGGAAGATGGGAGCCAATGGCTGACCTTTTCGCGCACGGTCGAAGGGCCGACTTATGGCACGCAGCATCCAGCACGCTTTGCCGTCGCGGTGGGAGTCGAAGCGCGCTTTGCCTCCAGCCTGTCGGTGCGCGGGGAAAGGGGCGTGACCGGCACGCGCGTGGTGCCGGTGGGGCTGGGCTGCATCGCCTGTATGCGCCCCGATTGCAGCCAACGCTCCGCGCCGCCTGCGGGCCGCACTTTATTGTTCAATGAACGCGAACGCACGATCAACGCCTATCATTTTGCAGGCGATTGAGCGCGAGAGTTAGCGCCGCTTTTCGGCCAGTTGGCGCACGTCCTGCGAACGTGCCAGAGGTGTGATGACAATATCATCGCCCTCCACAATCACCGCATAGCCTTCCAGCCCGATGATCGACACGCGCTTGCCGTCTGCGCGCACCAGATTATGCGCCGCGTCCACCATCAGCACATCGCCCGATAGCGCATTGCCATCCGCATCCTGCGCCGCGCGGTCATGGAGGGCCTGCCAGCTTCCGATGTCCGACCAGCCCATATCGACCGGCACCACCGCGACATTATCCGCGCGCTCCATCACCGCATAGTCGATGGAAATGGCGGGGCTTTGCGCAAAGGCATCGGCGTCGGGGGAAAGGATATTGCCGTCTGTGCGCGCGGCCTCCATCGCAATGCGGCAGGCAGCGATAATGGCGGGTTCAAATTGCTCGACGGCATCCAGAAGCGCGCGGCGCGAAAACAGGAATAATCCGGCATTCCATAGGAATCCCCCTGCGGCGAGCATTTCTTCGGCTTTGGCTTTGACCGGCTTTTCGACAAAACGCGCGACTTGGAAGCCGTCGCCAAGAGCCGCGCCTGCTTCGATATAGCCATAGCCGGTTTCGGCATGGGTCGGCTCGATGCCGAATGTCACCAATTGTCCGTTGCGCGCGAGCGGGACAGCTTTGTCGATGGCGCGCTGGAACGCCGCTTCATCGGCAATTGCATGGTCGCTCGGCATGACGAGTATCAGGTCGTCGTCATTGGCAAGCGCAAGCGCGGCCAGAACCAGCGCGGGCGCGGTATTACGGCCCATCGGCTCGGCGACAATGCGATAGCCGGCAAGCGCAGCCAATTGTTCGGCAATCAAGGGAAGATGGTCATGGCCTGCCACAATCAACGGCGGCAAAAAACGCTTGGCGTCCGCACATCGCGCTACGGTCAGTTGCAGCATGGATTGCCTATCGTCGGTAAGGCAAAGAAATTGCTTCGGTTTGTCCGCGCGCGATGCCGGCCATAGCCGCGTGCCCGCGCCGCCCGACAATATGACCGGCGTGATACGCTGGGGCGAGGATAGGGGGGCAAGGCTCATCATTGTCTTTCCGGTTACAGCCTGGATGGCGACCTTTAACCATAAATTGATTAATGCTTTTGTAAAAGCAATCGACACTTTACCACTGTCGGATATCTTTACGAAATTGACATGGGTCAGTGTTAGGACGTGCGCAAAGGCGAAGAGTGAACGACAGGAAAAAAGGATAACGGGTCCTCTGAAATATGTTCCGGCTGTTTAAACATTATATTCCGTATGGCGTGTTGCTGCTCGCCTTGCTCGATTTTCTGGCGCTGATCGGCGCGGGGGAATTGGCGTGGATTGTGCGCGCGGAGCAGATTGGCATGAGCGTCGGCTCTGTGAGCGAGCGTGTTGCGCCTTTGCTGAGTTTCGCGCTGGCCCTGCAACTCGCGATGATTGCGGTGGGGGTGTATAGCGCCGAAGCCTTCCAGTCGATGCGCTTTGCAACGGCCCGCCTGCTCACCGCTATCTCCCTAGGCGTCATCTTCCTGTCGGTGATGAACTTCATTTTGCCGGGGACGACCTTGTGGCGGTCAAACTCGCTCTATGCGATGGTCTTTGCGATAATTGCGTTGCTGCTCGTGCGTTTGCTGCTGGGGCGCTTGCTGGGCGGCGAATCCTTCCGGCGGCGGATTTTGGTGCTGGGCGCAGGCGCCCGCGCCGACCGCATCAAAACATTGTCGAAGCGCAAAGAAAGCGGCTTTTCGGTTGTCGGCTATGTCGCGATGACCGATGGCGAACAAATAGTCGGCGAAGCGGTCCGCCGCGATGCGATTGACAGCCTGTCCGACCATGTTGTGCGCTTGGGCGCGAGCGAGGTCGTGCTGGCGCTTGAAGAAAGGCGCAACGCCTTGCCGCTCTCCGACCTGTTGCGGATCAAGACAACGGGTGTCCATGTCAATGAAATTTCAAGCTTTCTCGAACGCGAAACCGGCCGTGTGGACTTGGATACCGTCAATCCGAGCTGGCTGATTTTTTCGGACGGTTTTACCGCAGGGCAACGGATTTCGACCTTTGCCAAGCGTATCTTCGACATTGTCGCGAGCCTTATCGTGCTTGCGCTGACCTTTCCGGTCATCATCCTGTTTGCGATCATTGTGAAGCTCGACAGCAAAGGGCCTGCTTTCTACCGGCAGGAGCGCGTGGGGCTATATGGCGTCCCCTATAATATCATCAAATTACGCTCGATGCGCACCGATGCCGAAGCGGGCGGCAAGGCGATATGGGCGGCCAAACATGACCCGCGCGTAACCCGTGTGGGACAGGTCATCCGCAAGCTGCGGATCGACGAATTGCCGCAAATCTGGTGCGTGTTGAAAGGCGAAATGAGCTTTGTCGGGCCGCGCCCCGAACGGCCCGAATTTGTGTCCGAACTGGAACAGCAAATCCGCTATTATGCCGAACGCCATATGGTAAAGCCCGGCCTTACCGGCTGGGCGCAGATCAACTACCCTTATGGCGCGTCCATCGACGATGCGCGGCAGAAGCTGGAATATGATCTTTATTATGCCAAAAACTACACGCCGTTTCTGGACCTGCTGATTATTTTGCAGACATTGCGCGTATTGCTCTGGCCGGACGGGGCGCGCTGATCATGCAGGGGGCGGATCATCTTTTGACAGCGATAGAGCATTGGGGCGCAATTGTTGCAGCCTCCGGCTTTTGTGCGCTGTTTTTGTGGGTGCTGCACCCGTTGCGGGGTTTGGCGACCCAGCGGGCGGTGCTGGCGGCGGCGCTTGCGGTTACATCGCTATGGCTATGGGCTTCAGCGTTCGGTGGCGCGACCGGTTATGAAGCGTTGATATTGGAAAATATCAGGAATACCGCCTGGTTGGGCTTCATGTATGTGCTGCTGCGCCGCGCCAAAATAGAGTTGCAAAGCCGGGGCCTCTTGTCGGTTTATGCCGCGCTCGCCATCATCGCTTTCCTGATTGCGATGCTCGACTTGGCGATTGTTGGCAATGTTGTGGCGATCGAAACGCCGCAACTCATTGGTACAACACGGCTTGTCCTGCAAATGGTCATGACGATTGGCAGCCTTGTGCTGGTCCATAATCTTTATACCGTCACCGCGCCCGATTCCCGTCATCTGGTCGCGCCTTATATCGGTGCGCTGACCGCAATGTGGGGCTATGACCTTAATCTTTATACCATCACCTATCTGGCGGGCGAGCCGGCCAATGCTTTGATCGAGCTACGCCCCGCGCTCAGCCTGCTGCTGCTGCCCTTATTCATGGCGGTGCTGGTCAAGCGCGGCAATGCGACGATCCGCCTGTCGCGCACCGTGACCTTCCAGACGCTCTCGCTCATGGCGATTGGCGCTTATTTGATGGGCATGGTGCTGATTGCAGCAGCGCTGCGCATGATTGGCGGCGATTATGGCGCGATCATGCAAAAGGCGTTTCTCGGCATCGCCTTTGCCTTCATCCTTGTGTTCCTGCCCTCGTCGCGTTTCCGCGCTATGTTGCGGGTGCAAGTGTCCAAACATTTCTTCCAGCACCGTTATGATTACCGCAATGAATGGATGCGCTTTACGCGGACCATCGGAAAGCCGGGCGACAGCTCGGAGCCGTTCAACGCGCGCATTATCAAGGCGATTGCGGATATTACCGAATCGCCCGGCGGCTTGCTGCTGCTCCCCGATGAAGGCGGCGCGCTGGTGCTGGAAAGCCGGTGGAAGGCAAAGAGTATCGACGTGCCGCCGGTCGCCGCCGATATAAAAACCTATCTCCATTTACAGGATAATGCGCGCATCATCGACTTTGATGCGCTGCGCAAAGCGCCGCTCGAAGATGCCGAACGCGCCGCAATGCCCGTATGGATGATCGAAGAGCGCCGCGTCTGGGTCGGTGTCCCGCTCGTGCATTTTGACCGGGTGGCAGGGATGGTGCTGCTTGAACGGCCCGCGCTTGACCGCACACTTGATTGGGAAGATTTCGACCTGTTGCGCATCGTCGGGCGGCAGGTGGCAAGCTATCTCGCGGAATCGCAGGGGCAGGAGGCTTTGTCCGAAGCGCGGCGCTTTGAAGAGTTTAACCGCCGCTTTGCCTTCATCATCCACGACATTAAAAATCTGGTGAGCCAGTTGAGCCTTGTTGCGCGCAATGCCGAACGCCATGCCGACAATCCCGAATTCCGCGCCGATATGATTGAAACGCTGCAATTTTCGGTGAGCCGGATGAATGACCTGCTCGCGCGCCTTTCGCAGCATAACCGCGCGCGGCCCGACGAGCCGCAGCCGGTGGCTTTGGGCGCGTTTGCCGAAGAATTGGCGCGCACCAAACGCGGGCAGCATCCGATTGTGGTCGGCGTGCAGGACGAGATTAAGGCGATGGTCGATCCGGCGCGGCTGGAGCAAATCCTGCTCCACCTCACGCAAAATGCGATCGAAGCCAGTCCGGCGAGCGAGCCTATCCAGATTATTGTGCGCCGCCATAATGAAGATGCGATTATCGAGGTGATGGATCGCGGCACAGGGATGACGCCCGATTTCATCCGCAATGAATTGTTCAAACCCTTCCATTCCACCAAGGAAGGCGGCTTTGGCATTGGCGCGTTTGAAGCGCGCGCGCTCACCGCTGCCATGGGCGGAAGCCTTGGCGTTGAAAGCCGCGTCGGCGAAGGCAGCCTGTTCCGCCTCACGCTTCCGCCCGCGGCCGATGAGCAATCGCTTCTGACGCCCCATAATTTTGATACGCAGGACGCCGCATGACGACCAAGACCGCAGACCTTGCCAAAACCCGCAATGGAACCGAGCCGCTGCCCAAATTGCTCATCGTCGAAGATGATCCGGGACTGCAGAAACAGTTGCGCTGGGCCTATGAGGATTACCAGATTCTCACCGCCGGAACCCGCGAAGAAGCGATCAACCTGCTGCGCGCCGAAGAGCCGGATGTGGTAACGCTTGATCTCGGCTTGCCGCCGGATCCCGACGGCACGACCGAAGGTTTTCGCACGCTCGATGAAATATTGGCGCTAAAGCCCGACACCAAGGTCATTGTCGCTTCGGGGCATGGCGCGCGCGAAAGTGCGCTGCGGGCGATTTCGGGCGGCGCTTATGATTTTTACCAAAAGCCCATCGACATTGACGAGCTGGGCCTCATCGTGCGCCGCGCTTTCCATGTGCGCGCGCTGGAGATGGAAAATATCCGCTTGGCCTCGGCGGTGGGCGAAAGCCAGCAGGTTTTGGGGCGGATGATTACCGGCGCGCCCGAAATGCTCAAAGTATCGCGTACCATCGAACGGGTTGCGACCAATAATGTGTCGGTCATGCTGTTGGGGGCGAGCGGCACCGGCAAGGAATTGCTCGCGCATGGCCTCCATGATGCCAGCAACCGCCGCGAGGGCGCTTTTATCGCTATCAACTGTGCGGCTATCCCTGAAAATCTACTCGAAAGCGAATTGTTCGGGCATGAAAAAGGTGCGTTTACCGGGGCGGTCAAAACCACCGAAGGCAAGATCGAAATGGCGCAAGGCGGCACCTTGTTCCTCGACGAAGTGGGCGATATTCCGCTGCCCTTGCAGGTCAAACTCCTGCGCTTTTTGCAAGAGCGGGTGATCGAACGGATTGGCGGGCGCAAGCCGATTGCGGTCGATACCCGCGTCGTATGTGCGACCCACCGCGACCTTGACGCGATGATTGCCGAGGGCATGTTCCGCGAAGATCTTTATTACCGCCTCGCCGAAATTGTCGTGAAAATCCCGACGCTCGCCGAACGACCGGGGGATGCGGGGCTGCTCGCCAAACATTTTGTCCAGCGTTTTGCGCCCGACATGAACCCGCAGGTCAAAGGCCTTGCGCCCGACGCGCTCGCGATGATCGACGCTTATTCTTGGCCCGGCAATGTGCGCGAGCTGGAAAACCGCATCAAGCGCGCAGTCATCATGGCCGATGCCAAGCTGGTGTCGGCGGCCGATATGGATTTGGACGAAGCCGAAGATGATGCGGCGGCGGTGTTGAACCTCAAGGCCGTGCGCGAAGCCGCTGACCGCAAGGCAATCCGCCGCGCGCTCGCTCGCACCGAAAGCAATATTTCCGGCGCGGCCAAGCTTTTGGGCATCAGCCGCCCGACGCTTTATGATCTGCTCAAGCTTTATGATCTTCAATGACAGGCCTTTGAAATATCGTAATAAAATTACGGGTGTTGCCGTGGCTGCTCTTGCATTGGCGGTTGCGGCAACGGGCTGGGCGGGCAAGGCTTGGGCGGCTGATAGTGAAGCCGCGCGCGGGGCTTTCAAAACCGCAATAGCTTATGAACGCGCGCAAAATTTGCGCGATGCACATAATGCGATGGCCAAAGCGATAGAGGCTGATCCGGATTGGCCCGATGCACGGCTTGCGCAAGCGCGGATATTGGTGGCGATGGGGAACGGGATTGGCGCGGAAGCGGAAATCCGCCGCGCGCGCGAACTTGGCCTGTCCGACACCGCAACCCGCGTGCAGCTTGCCCATGCGGTATGGCTGCAAGGCGAGCCAGCGCGGGCGCTCACCGAATTACAGGCTGGCCCTGTGCCCGACCGTTATAAAGCCTATGCCGAACGGATTGCGGGCAATGCTGCGATGGATTTGGGCAATTTTGACGGCGCGCGCGCGGCGTTTGATGAATCGATCCGGCTCGACCCTGATAACAGCCAGCTTTGGGCGGATATTTCGCGTTTCCGCTATACCAATGCCGATGTCGGCGGCGCGATGCAGGCGATTGACCGCGCGCTCCAGCTCAACCGCAACAATATGGATGCGACGCTCATCAAAGCGGGGCTGGTGCGTGAAAATCAGGGGCTGCTGCCTGCACTCGGCTGGTATGAGCGCGTCCTCAAGGTCAAGCCCGACCATGTCGGTGCACTCGTCGAATATGCTGCAACATTGGGCGATGTCGGGCGCTCCACCGAGATGCTCAAGGCAACAAGGCGGGTGCTCGCCATCGACAAAAATAATGCGCGCGCGCGGCTGTTGCAGGCAATTTTGGCGGCGCGCGCGGAAAATTATGATCTGGCCCAGCGCATCCTGTTCAAAATCGGTGACCAACTGGAAAACCTCCCCGCCTTCCTGCTCGTGAGCGCGGTGGTCGAGGAGGAATTGGGCAACCATAATGTCGCGGTCAACCGCGCGACCAAATTGCTCGACCTCCAGCCCAATAATTTCACCGCGCGGCGCATCTTGGCGCTGGCGAGCCTTAATGCGGGCGATGCCGACGATGCTTGGCATATCATCGCGCGCATCTACACTAGGCCCGATGCCGATAGCTGGTCGATCATGCTGGCGGCTTCCGCGCTGGAGGAGGAAGGGGACATAGGTGAGGCCGTGCCGCTGCTAATGCGCGCGAGCCAGTTCCGCAAAGGCGATGCGATTGCCTTTGCCCCCGCCACCGCGCCGGAATTATTGGCTGCAGATGCCGCGCGCAATCCGCTCAATGCTCAGCTTGTCATCCCCTATATCCGCTCGGAGGTGAATAGCGGGCGGATAGGCAGCGCGCTCGCCGCCGCCCAGCGGTTACAGCGCGCCAATCCCGGCGTCCCCGACGCGCATATGCTGGTCGGCGATACCGAGCTTGCCGGAAAACGCGCCGCTGCGGCGGTCACCGCCTATCAACAAGCGGTGCGGTTGCGCTTCGGAGAAGTGGGGGCGTTGCGCCTTGCCAATGCGCATAGCGAAAGCGGCAATGATGCCGCCGCGCTCCACACGCTGGGTGATTTCACCAGCCGCAATCCGGAAAATATTCCGGCAACACGCATTTTGGGGTCGCTTTATCTCAAGAGCCAAGATTGGAACCGCGCGGTCGCGGCGCTCGAAATGGTGCGCGCGCGGACCGGCAATCGCGATGCGTTGCTGATGAATGAATTGGGGAGCGCCTGGCAGGGGAAGGGCAATCTTGCCAAGGCCACCACCTATTTCCGCCATGCTTATGCGATCCAGCCCGCCAATGCCGCGATTACCAATAATCTCGGCTGGGCGCTGCATCGTTTGAGCGGCCCTTCCCGGACCTCGCTCGATTTGCTGGAAAAAGCGGTCATCCTTGCGCCCGATAATGGCACCTACCGCCAACGCTTCGAACAAGCGCGCGCAGCCAATCAAAAGGGCTGAAAAGCCTCAGACGGTTTCGCTGTCGTCCAGAAGCGCGCGCGCGTCGATCCCGATTCGCTTCATTTGCGCCGCGACCGGCGGCCAGACATTGGTGAGGAAGTCATCCTTCAACATCGCGCGCAATTTATCGGTCGCACCATCGGCGACAAACATGCCCACCCCGCGCTTGACCGTTACTAGCCCGTCATCCTGAAAGGTCTGATAAGCCTTGGCAACCGTAAGCGGGTTGGCCCCTTGTTCTGCGGCCAAGGCCCGCACCGAAGGGAGCATATCCCCGTCACGAAATTCGCCGTCCAATATCGCTGCGGCAATACCATCGCGCAGGCGCTGGTAGACGGGCTTTGACTGTTCAACCATAAGAGGATTAATGCCATAATACAGCAATGCAGTCAAGGAATTGAAGATTGCAGGTGAAACCGGGTAATACTTCTCTTGACCACACCAAATCCCCCCGATATAGGCGCCCCTCTCGGATGGCGGAGTAGCTCAGCCGGTTAGAGCAGCGGAATCATAATCCGCGTGTCGGGGGTTCGAGTCCCTCCTCCGCTACCATCCTTTTTATCGACCCCTTCCTATCCACATTGTTATCGTCCAAACCGCTTGCCCATGCGGGCTATGCTTGCCTATGCGTGAAAGGCTGGTTGCGGGCGATTCTTGGTCCGGTGCCGATGTTGATATTTTTAAGCGAAAGCCGATTGACCGATGAGCGAAACTATCCACACCCGTATGTTGATTTTGGGATCGGGGCCGGCGGGGCTTTCGGCGGCGATTTATGGCGCGCGGGCAGGGCTTTCGCCGATTGTGGTGCAAGGGATGCAGCCCGGCGGCCAGCTTACAATCACGACCGATGTGGAAAATTACCCCGGCTTTCGCGATGTAATCCAGGGGCCTTGGCTCATGGAAGAAATGCAGGCGCAGGCCGAACATGTCGGCACGCGCATGATTTTTGACCAGATCGCCTCGGTCGATCTGTCCGCGCGGCCGTTCCGTTTGGTGGGCGATGGCGGCACGGTCTATACCGGCGATACGCTGGTGATCGCGACCGGCGCGCAGGCCAAATGGCTGGGCGTTGAAGGCGAAAGCGCGCTGGGCGGCAAGGGCGTTTCGGCGTGCGCGACCTGCGACGGCTTTTTCTATCGCGGCAAGAAAGTGGTCGTCATCGGCGGCGGTAATACCGCGGTCGAAGAGGCGCTCTATCTCACCAACCATAGTCAGGATGTGACCTTGGTGCATCGCCGCGACAGTTTGCGCGCGGAAAAGATTTTGCAGGACCGGCTGTTCGCCCATCCCAATATCAAGATTTTGTGGAACAAGGCGGTCGACCGCTTTGTCGAAGGCGAAGGCATGGCGGGGCTGGTCGGTGTCGATCTGGTCGATACGGTGACGGGTGAAAAGAGCCATGAAAGCGCGGACGGGGCGTTCGTCGCCATCGGCCACGCACCCGCGACCGAATTATTCAAAGGCCATTTGCCGGTGGATAATGACGGCTATCTGGTGGTCGAGAAAGGCACGTCGAAAACATCGGTTCCGGGCGTATTTGCGTGCGGCGATGTGACCGACAAAGTCTATCGTCAAGCGGTGACGGCGGCGGGCATGGGCTGTATGGCCGCACTCGATGCCGAGCGTTTCCTTGCGCATGAAGATTTTGCCGCGAGCCAGAAGGTTGACGCTTAAACGCGGTCCAGTTGGGCGATAATCTGATCGAATAGCCAGTCGCCGTCGCGGGCGTCGGCATAGCTGTGCGCGGCGCTATCGCGTTCGGCGAGCGTGATTGCGGGATTTGGCTGCAAATTCCGGAATGTGTCGCTGCGCCAAGCGGTAAGGAAAGCCTGACCGGTGCGGTCACGGCTGGCGGCGAGCAGATGGACGGTGCCGCCCGTGTCGCAATAGCTGCGCAATGTTTGGGCTATCTGATTGGCGAGCACGGAGGGGGACGCGGCGCTGCTTGCAGCGGCCAGCCCTTTGCCGAGTTTGCGTAAATCGACCTTGCCGGTGAATAGCCGCACCAATTCTGCCGGATTTTTAAGCTTGCGCCAATAGCGCGCGCGGATGGCTTCGGCGGAAGGCGCGGTGGTTTCTTCATCGAACGTCCACGGATTGGACAGGATGAGCGCGTGCGGGCGCTCCGGCACTTCATGGAGCAAGAGCGCGGTTGCCGCATCACAATTGCCGAACGCAAGGATGCGCGTCAGGTGCGGCGCGGCCTGTTTGAAGGCGGCGATGGCGGCGGCAATATCGGCGGCGCTGCCGGTAAATTCCGCATTGTCGCCCTCGCTGTCGCCGATGCCACGCCGGTCGAAGCGGAACACCGGAAAGCCTTGCGCAGCAATGCGGGCGGCAAGCATGGCTTGGCCGCGATGTGCGCCCGCGCGCACTTCATTGCCGCCGGAGACGATGAGAAGGCCGGTGGTGCCGGACGCATCATCAAGCGTTGCGGCAAGGCGCGCCCCTTCGCACAGGAAGGTCAGATGGTGCCGCATTGCTGCATCCAATCTGCAATATCGGCGGCCATTGTGCGCGCCATATCCGCATCTTCGCCCGGTTCCGCGCGCAGCCATAGCGGCGTTCCGGCGATGGTATCCTCGCTGGCCGACCCGATTTTGACCGTGCGCAACGGGGTGACGGTTTGCGGTTCGGCCTCGCTTAATTCGGCAATCATCTGCGGCGATAATAGATTTCCGGCAAGCGATAAGGGCGCGGTTTGCGCTTGTTCCAAAAGCTGAGCGCTATCCGTTCGCACGCCATTTTCGGTGTCCGAAGCGATGCGGCTGCGCAGCATGGCTTTCAACAGGCTGCTCCCCGAAACCGGTGCGCAACGCCAATGCGGCGCGGCGATGTGATCGTCAATGAGACAGCTACCGCGAAAGGCGGCGACCAGCGCAACCTGTTCGCGCGCGGCCAGAGCGGCGGCCTCTTCGCGCCATAGCGACAGCGTCGCGGCGTCGGTTGCGACAAGGCTTTCATTCTGCCCCGGCAAATCGGGGAGAAGCGATGCAATCCCGGCATTGGCCAGCGCGCGCATGGTCAACAGCAAGGTGCGGCGCAGGCGATTGGCTTCTTCGAACAGCGGCGGCAGGATGAGGACGGTTGCGGCCTTGGCCGGGCCGTGCCTCAAAATCTGTTCGCCGCCCGCGTTCAAGCCTTTTTCTCTTTGACCTTGCGCGCGGCGAAACGGGTTAATCCGCCGAAGGTTTCAAAGATTTCGCCTTCGACTTCATCATCGTCGATCACGATATCGAAACGGTCTTCCATTTCGGTGAGCAGGTTCGCGACCGCCATCGAATCCAGTTCGGGAATGGTGCCGAACAGGCCGCTATCCTCTTCGAGCGCGGCGGCGCGTTCGGGGCCAATCCCTAAAATATCGTCCAATATTGACCGGACAACAGCATCAACGGGCGGCGTTTCATTCGGCACGAAATATTTCCCCAAAATAGTCCAAAAGCGCGAGCTGCGCGAAAAATGAGGCGCTATTTAGACCGGGATTTCCATAAATGCGATAGGCTTTCGCGGATTGCAGGCAACCAGCTTTGCGGCTTGGATAAATTGAACAGATCGACCTGATACAGCCGGTCGCTGCTCTCCATCCAGTCGCGCTTATAGGCATCGTCGCCAGTGCCGAAGTCGATTATGCCGACTTTGTCCTTGTCGATGACATGGCGGAACATCGCTTGGCTCAGCAAAGTTCCGGGCGAAAGATTGTCATCATCGCGCACATGGGCAAGTTTGTGGATGTTTGCGACGCCATGTTCGACGGTCCAGAATTGGGCGGCGACCGCTTGGCCGTCGCGCTTGGCGATGCCGAGCCGGAGCGCGCCCGCTTCGCCTTCGGCTTCGGCCAAAGCCTGTAGAAAAGCGGGATTCCCTTCGGCAGGCTTCCAGCTTTGCGCATAGACGCGCTCATAATCGGTCCAGGCATCGGCGTCGAACCGGTCATGGATGACAATATCGACCGGACCCTTTTTGGCCTTGCGTTCGACGGTGCTGCGCAGCGCGCCGGGGCGGGCGGCCCAATAATGCGCAAAATCGCGGCCATCGAGGTGGAGATAATGGTTGGTATCGAGCGCATCGCTAATGACCAGCCAGCCCGCCTTGCCGAACCCCGATTCGAGCAGTTCGAGCGTCCCGTCCTTTTGCGGCACAGCGGTCAGGGTAATACGCGAAAATTTCTTACGCAGCCGTTTGGCAGCGCCCTTGACCAAGGCCTGCCGCGTTCCGCTCGACAGGTCGCCGGTGAAAACGGGGCGGAAATGGAAACTATACCAGTTGGTCAAGGATTTAAGATGGGTGCGGCTCTGATAGACTAAAAACAGCCACATATCCGTATGTTCGGCGCGCGACCGCACGATGAGGGGGAGCGAACGCGGCGCGCAAAAACGGTGGAGGTTGCGGAACCATGAGAGGCGGTCAAACAGCCCCGCTTGGCCCCCGGCAAGCTCTGCATTTGCAGCATCCAGCCGGTCGAGCGCCCCGCGGGCCACCTCTTGCACGCTGTCAAAATTCGCGTGATATTCACCTTTGATCCACATAACGCGGCCACACTCCTTACAAAGGCCTTATACAGTCAGTCTATATGTCCCAAGCGTTAACCCTTAGTATGAAGCCGCTGGATGCGCTTGCCACCTGCGGCAAAGCGGATGATCCGGCGCTTATCCTTAAATCTGCGACTGTCAGTTTTCAGGCGCTGGACCAGATGGTTGGCCGCATCGCCCATTGGCTTGTCCAAGAGGGCTATGCCAAAGGCGACAGGGTTGCAAGCTGGCTCCCCAAAACCCGCGAAGCCTGTCTGATGCCGCTCGCGGCGGCGCGGGCGGGATTGGTGCATGTGCCGGTCAACCCGATGTTGAAGCGCGCGCAGGTCGCGCATATCCTGCGCGATAGCGGGGCGCGGCTGCTCGTCACGCAAAAGGCGCGCGCGGCGATGCTCGATCTGGCCGAGGATGCGCCGGACGCGCGGCTCATCGACGATAGCGCGCTGGCGGCCATTGCCGACGGGGCAGGGGCGGCGCTCGGCGCTTCCGATGCTGCGCCCGATGATCTTGCGGCCATCCTTTATACCAGCGGTTCGACCGGGCGGCCCAAGGGCGTGATGCTGAGCCATGCCAATTTATGGCTGGGCGCACAAAGTGTCGCGACCTATCTGGAATTGCAGCCCGACGACCGCACCTTATGCGTGCTGCCCTTGAGCTTCGATTATGGCCAGAACCAGCTTTTTTCGAGCTGGTTTGCCGGGGCCGCTGCGATCCCCTTCGATTATCTGACCCCGCGCGATCTGGTGCAAGCGGTCGCGCGGTTTGGCGCGACCACCTTGGCGGGGGTTCCGCCGCTCTGGGTGCAACTGGTCGAGCAGGAATGGCGCGCCGACGCAAAGGCAAGCTTGCGGCGGATTACCAATAGCGGCGGCGCGCTCACCCGCAGCCTTGGGGCCAAATTGCGCGGCCTACTGCCCGACACCGATATTTACGCAATGTATGGTCTCACCGAAGCGTTCCGCTCGACCTATCTCGCGCCCGACCTGTTTGAAAACCGCCCCGATTCTATCGGCAAGGCGATCCCCCACGCCGAAATATTGGTGGTGCGCCAAGATGGCAGCGTGACCGACGCCGACGAAGAAGGCGAGCTGGTGCATAGCGGGCCGCTGGTCGCGCAAGGCTATTGGCAAGACCCGGCGCGCACCGCCGAGCGGTTCAAGCCCGCGCCCAAAGCCTCGCGCTATGGCGGCATGGCGGTCTGGTCGGGCGACACGGTGCGGCGCGATGCGGAAGGCTTTCTCTATTTTGTCGGCCGCGATGACGCGATGATAAAGAGCGCGGGCAACCGCATCAGCCCCAGCGAAATCGAGGAGGAAGCCGTAGCAAGCGGCGCGGTCGCCGAAGCGGTCGCACTGGGGGTTCCCGACGAGCGGCTGGGCGCGGCGATTGCGCTGGTGGTGCGCGTCCTTGACGCCGGGCAAGAGGCCGCCTCCGAGGAGGTATTGCGCGCGCATTTGAAGGCGGCGCTCCCCAATTTCATGCAACCGGCGCATATCATCTGGCGCGCGGATTTGCCGCGTAACCCTAATGGCAAGCTCGACCGGGTTGAGATAGAGCGGCAATTGCGCGAGGAGAGGGTATGACCAAGCCTTCCGGACCGATACCGCCTTATTATTCAGCCAATGCCGAGGGGGTTTTGCTGGCCGGTGGAGCGCCGGTCGACACGCTGTTGCCCTCACCGGAGCAAACACCGATATTTATCTATGATTTCAATATTATAGAGGAGCGCATCAGCGATTTGCGCGCGGCCATGCCTGCCTCGCTCGGCATCCATTATGCGATCAAGGCGAACAGCCATGCCGGATTGCTCGCGCGCATGGCGGGCAAGGTGGATGGCTTCGATGTCGCGTCGGGCGGCGAGCTGGCGATGGCGCTCAAAGCAGGCATGGCGGCGGACGACATCAGCTTTGCCGGTCCCGGCAAGCGCGACGCGGAACTGGAAGCGGCGATTGTTGCGGGCGCAACGCTCAACCTTGAATCCGAAAGCGAGGCCGCCCGCGCGCTGGCGATAGCCGACCGGCTGGGGACACGCGCGCGGCTTGCGGTGCGCGTCAATCCCGACTTCGACCTTAAAGGATCGGGGATGCGGATGGGCGGCGGGGCCAAGCCCTTCGGCGTCGATGCAAGCCGCGTTCCGGCGCTGTGCAAGACGATCATCGCCAGCGGCGCGGACTGGCGGGGCCTGCATATTTTTGCAGGCTCGCAATCCTTGGACAGCGGCGCGATTATCGAAACCCAAGGCCAAACGCTCGCGCTTGCACAACAGATTGCGGATGAGGTTGGTGCAGCCCCGCCGCTCGTCAATTTGGGCGGCGGCTTTGGCGTGCCTTATTTTGCGGGCGATGCGCCGGTGGATATTGGCGCAATCGGCGCAGCTCTGGGCGCGCATCCCCTTTATGCCGCGATGGAGACAGCGGGCACAGGCTTTGCGATCGAACTGGGCCGCTGGCTGGTCGCAGAGGCCGGAATTTATGTGACCCGCATCATCGACAAAAAGGTCAGCCACGGCGAAACCTTCCTTGTGACCGATGGCGGATTGCATCACCAACTGGCGGCGAGCGGTAATTTCGGCACGGTTGTCCGTCGCAATTATCCCATTGCGATTGCAGGAAAATTCGGCGCGAAGCCGGACGGCGATGTGCATGTCGTCGGCTGCCTTTGCACCCCGCTTGACAAGCTTGGCGATCAGGTCGCTTTGCCCGACGCCGATGTGGGCGACCTAGTGGTGATTTTCCTTGCGGGCGCTTATGGACGCTCGGCCAGCCCGAGTGCCTTTTTGGGACACCCGCCAGCGGCAGAGTTACTCATCGGCTAAAAATACGGTGAGCCGAAGGGGCAAATGGCGCGTTACATAGCTTTTTACGCCACTTCCGGGCCGATTAGCGATAAGGCTAACGGTATGTTTACCCTTTGCCGGTAGCGGTAAGCGGCACATGTTTAAGGATTCTGGCGGGAGGAAAGCGCGAATGACGCCTTTCGTTCCGCTGCGCGAATCGGTAAGATTATGTAAGAGGATGAAAATCATGGCTTTTTCGGTACGGACCCGTTTCATGTTGGGCGCAGCCTTGGTATCGACCAGTCTTACCGGTTGTGCCGGGGGCTATGGCTCCGGCCCGCAACTGCCGCCCGCCTCGTTCGTGTCGCCGCAAGAAGGGCCGAGCGATGAATATATTGTCGGGCCGCTTGATGAACTCACCATCTTTGTGTGGCGCAATCCCGAATTGGGCGCGAAGGTTCAGGTGCGCCCCGATGGCCGCATCACGACGCCGCTTATCACCGATATGCCCGCGGTCGGCAAAACGCCCAAAATGCTCGCGGACGACATCAAGCAACAGCTCAGCAAATATATTAACGACCCGCTGGTGAGCGTGATCGTTAACAAGCCGTCCGGCACCTTTTCGCAGCAGGTGCGCATTGTCGGCGCGACCGAAAAGCCCGCCTCGCTGCCCTATCGTGCCAATATGACAATTTTGGACGCGATGATTTCCGTGGGCGGCTTGTCGGAATATGCGGCCGGAAACCGCGCGCGGCTTATCCGTACCGACCGCGCGACCGGCAAGCAGAGCGAATATGCGCTGCGCCTTGGCGATCTCCTCAAAAAAGGGGACAGCCGCGCCAATGTGAAGCTTGAACCGGGCGATGTTATCATCATCCCCGAAACCATGTTCTGACCATTTAGGGGGCGGCGGATGGCGGCGCACTCCGCCTCCGCTGCAATGACGAGATAAAAGCAGGGTTTGATGAACAGCATTTACGAAGAATTGCGAATCGCTCTTTACGGCATCTGGCAGCGCCGCTGGTTGGCGCTGGCGGTGGCGTGGGGCGTGGCGCTGGTCGGCTGGCTGCTCATCGCGATGGTCCCCAATGAATATGAATCGCGCGCCCGGATGCGGGTGGATGTGAACACGGTCCTCCCCAGTGCGACACAGAGCGACAAGAGCGAGCAATTGCGCCAGATTGACGGCGTCAAGCAAACGCTGACCAGTGCGCGTAACCTTGAAAAGGTCGCGATTTCGACCGGATTGGTGCAATCGGGCGCGGGCGACCGTGAAAAGGCCGATAAAATTGCGATGCTCCAGAAAAATGTGAGCATCAATGTGCCGGAAGATAATATCTTCCAGATCCGGGCAATCATGTCGGTCGGCAGCATGTCCGATGCGGAAAATGCCAAACTTGCGACCGCTGTGGTCGATAATCTCATCAGCATCTTCCGCGATGAACAAATTCGCGGCGGCATGTCCAATTCAAAGGAAAGCCTGCGCTTTCTCGACGAACAATTGGCCGCGCGCGAAAAGGAATTGCGGGAAGCGGAAGCGGCGCGGGTTGCGTTTGAAACCAAGAATTTCGGCGTCTTGCCGGGCTCGACCGGTTCGGCGAGCAGCCGCCTTGCCACCGCGCGGTCGGAATTATCGCAAATCGACACCCAGCTTGTGTCGGCGCAGGCGTCGCTCGCGGCCTTGAACGGGCAATTATCCTCGACGCCGCAAACCGTGTCGATGCCGGGTTTGAGCGGTGTAGGCGGCGGCTTTGCGCGCCAGCAATTATCGCAAGCGCAAAGCGAGCTTTCGGGGATGCGCGCGCGCGGGTTGACCGATGCCCACCCCGATGTGCAGGCGCTGCGTAACCAGATTGCCTCCCTGCAGGCCCAGGCCTCGCGCGAAGGGAGCAGCGGGACGGGGATGATCCAGTCGCCTAACCCTGCTTATGCGCAATTGCGTTCGATGCAGGCGGAACGTTCGGCGGCTGTGGTCGGCTATCAACAGCGCAAAGCCCAGTTGCAGGCCGAAATCACCGCCATGACCGCGCAGCAAAATCTGGAACCGGCGGCGGCTGCGGAAAATGAACGGCTCACGCGCAACTATGATGTGCTGAAGCAAAAATATGACGAGCTGGCCGCGCAGCGCGAGCAAGTGCGCTTGAAGGGCGATGTTGAAACCGAAACCGATGCGGTGCGCGTCGAAGTGCTGGATCCGCCGTCCAAGCCGCGCGTGCCGATTGCGCCTAACCGTCCGCTCTTGCTGGCAATGGTGTTGTTCGCAGCCTTGGGTGCAGGCGCGGCGTCGGCCTTTGCGCTCGGCCATTTGCAGACCACTTATGCGACGCCGGGCCGTCTTGAAAAAGCGAGCGGCCTTCCTGTTATCGGGTCGGTGAGCGCGGTCACAAATGATGCCGAACGGGTTGATGCGCGCAAGAAACTGGTGTGGCTGGCAGGCGGCTTTGCGGGGCTGGCGGGGATGTTCCTGCTGCTGCTCGCGGTCGAATTTGTCCAGCGCGGACTTGTGGCATGAGCGGGGGGAATAAGGACATGAACAAGCATAGCCCGATCACGCCCGAAACGCCGCAACCGGATGCTTCCAAGGACGAAACGCCCAAGCGCGGATCGTTGCTGGAACGCGCGTCCGAAACCTATAAATTTGACGACATCATGCGCGGGCAAGTGCAAGGGGTGACGCCGCCGCCGCTCGTCCCCGCCGATGTGGCCAAGCTCGAAGCACGCAAGGCGGCTGCCAAAGCGGCCAAGGAGGCTAAGGCCGCGCCCCAGATGCCGCCGCCTGCGCCCTATCCTGTCTATCATGCGCCGCCCATAGCAGTGCCCGTCGCTGCGCCCGCAGCGCCGCCGCAACCGCGTGCGACAGCGGCCGAACGCAAGGCCGCGCCGCGTCTCCACACCAAGCTCAAACTGCCGGTGCAGCCGGTGGACCGCGATTTGCTTGAGCAAAATGGCTTTATTTCGCCGGGCGGTGCGGTCAATACGATTGCCGAAGAGTTCCGCCTTGTGAAGCGCACCTTGCTGCGCGGCATGAACGGGGCTGCCGGACAAGCGCCGATTGCGCGCGGCGAACGCATCCTGATTGCCTCGGCCAATCCCAATGAGGGTAAGACTTTCTGTGCGGTCAATCTGGCGCTCAGTCTGGCGGCGGAAGAAGATCATGAAGTGTTGCTGGTCGATGCCGATTTCGCCAAGCCTTCGGTATTGTCGACGCTTGGCCTTGCGGGGCGCGAAGGCTTTATGGACGCGCTCGCCAATCCCGATATTGCGGTCGAGGATCTGATCATCCCCACCGATGTCAAAAATCTGTCGGTGCTGCCCGCGGGCAACCAGACGGTGCGCGATGCCGAATATCTGGCCTCTGACCGCACGGTCGAAGTGTTGGACCGGCTCACCGAAAATGCGCCGCACCGCATCATCATCTTTGATTCGCCGCCGGTTCTGGCGGCCTCGCCCGCTGCGGTGCTTGCCCAGCAAGTGGGCCAGACGGTCGTTGTCGTTCGCGCCGACAAGACCACCGAAAATGCGTTGCGCGAAGCGGTGTCGCTCTTGTCGGGATGCGAGCATGTGCAGCTTTTGCTCAATGCCGTGAAATTTTCGACCAGTGGCCGCCGCTATGGTGCCTATTATGGCTATGGAGAATGAAATGAACCGGAACCGCCTGAGATCAGTGCGCGGGCTGGGGGGGATGCTGGCCTTGCTGCTTGCCGGAAGTGCAAGCATGGCACAGGCACAATTGCTCGATTATGACGGCGTCGATGATGTGCCCGACGCGCAAGTGGAGGATGATACCGGCGTGCCTGCCGATACGGTGCGGCAGGCGAGCGACAGGGGCGGGCGCAAGGAACCGAAACGCCCGCGCGTTACGGTGCAGCCCTATGTCGAAGCGCAGCAAATCGTCACGACGCGGCTTAAAGGCGATAATGACAGTTCGGTCTATACCCAGCTTGGGGCAGGCGTAAATGCGGGCATTGCCACGCGCCGCGCCGAAGGGCAGTTGGGCCTGCGCTATGGCTATCGTTTCGGCTGGGGCAATGAAGGCGATCAGGATGATCTGTCCGGCATTGGCCGGGTGCGCTATGACCTCATCCCGCGCACCGTGTCGCTGGATGCAGGCGGGATCGCGACGCGCGGGCGCACCAGCACCGGCTATGCCATTCCCGGCTCCAATATCGGCGATTTGACCAACACATCGAGCGTTTATTCGCTTTATGGAGGGCCGAGCGTATCGACCCGTATCGGCCCGCTGACGGCGGCAGGTTCCTATCGCTTCGGCTATACCCGCGTCGATAATGACAATAATTATACGTCGGTCATTCCGGGCTATAACGGCCTTGGCGGTTATAATGAATCGACCAATCACAGCCTGTCCGCATCGGTCGGGATGCAGCCGGGGCAATTGCCGTTCGGCTGGTCGGTGAGCGGGGGCTATGACCGCGAAGATGTGGACCTGCTCGACCAGCGTTATGAAAGCAAATATGCTCGGGTAGACTTCACTTATCCGGTGAGCCGCACGCTCGCGCTGGTGGGCGGTGTCGGCTATGAAGATATTGAAATCAGCCAGCGTATGCCATTGCTCGATGCCGACGATAAGCCGGTCATCGACAATAAGGGCAATTATGTCATCGACCCCGATAGCCCGCGCCAGCTTGCGTTCAATACCGACGGCCTGATCTGGGATGTTGGCGTGATGTGGCGTCCGGGCCCGCGCACCGCTTTGAGCGCGCGCGTTGGCGAACGCTATGGCGATACTTTCTATTCGGGCAACCTGTCCTACCGCGTCAACCGCGACACCAATGTCCAGATTGGCGTTTATACCGGGCTGACCAGCTTCGGGCGGCAGATGAGCAACGGCCTTGCCGCGCTCCCGACAGAATTTCTGCTGGTGCAGGATCCGTTTGGCGGTGGCTTTGGCAATTGCGGCATTGGCCAACAGGGCGCAAGCTGCCTCAATCCGGCGCTCGCGGGGATTAACAGCACCAATTACCGCAATCGCGGCGTCCTCTTTTCGGTATCGAGCCGCGCGGACCGCTGGAATATCGGTTTTGCCGCAGGGTTTGACCAGCGCGAATATATCTCGCCGCTGCTGCTCGGCCCGATGGGGCTGGACGGCACCACGGACGAAAATTATTATCTGTCGCTGATGGCGAGCCGCAGGCTCGACGCCTACAGCAATTTTTCGACCTCGATTTACGGCAGCCTTTATGACAGCGGTTTTCCCGGCGTCGGCAATGCCACCAATATCGGTGTGACCGCAGCCTATGACCGCCTGTTATGGCGGCGCTTGACCGGTCAGGCGGCGGTCAATTTCAATTCGACCAAGCAAGAAGGTTTCAACAGCGAAGTGATGGCCGCCATCCTCCTCGGCCTGCGCTACGGCTTTTGACGGCAGACAGCCAAGAAAGAGAAGAAGACGATGTACGATCAGTTTTACGGTTTCAGCGGTCGCCCGTTCCAGTTAACGCCCGACGCGCGTTTTTATTTTGAAAGCGGCACCCACCGCAAGGCGATGTCCTATCTTGGCTATGGCCTTGCGCAAGGCGAAGGCTTCATTGTCATCACCGGCGAGATCGGGTCGGGCAAATCGACGCTGGTCGCCTATTTGATGGACACGATCGACAAGAGCCGGTTGAACGCGGTGCAACTGGTTTCGACGCGCGTCGGCGGCGATGATTTGTTGCGGCTGGTGGCGCAGCAATTCGAACTGCCGAGCGAAGGCGTTTCCAAGGCTGAACTGCTCCAGTCGATTGAATTTTATCTCCACGATCAAGCGCGGCAGGGCAAGCGCAGCCTGCTCATCGTCGATGAAGCGCAAAATCTGGAAGAAGGCGCGCTTGAAGAATTGCGCATGTTGTCAAACTTCCAGTTGGGCGGGCATCCCTTGCTCCAGATTTTCCTGCTCGGTCAGCCGGAATTCCGCGATATTGTGCAATATTCGCCCTATCTTGAACAGTTGCGCCAGCGTGTGATTGCGACGCATCACCTGACCGCGATGGAGCCGCACGAGATTGAACCCTATATCATGCACCGCCTCACCAAAGTGGGCTGGGCGGGCAGCCCGCGCTTTGTCGGCGATGCTTATTATGAAATGTATGCCTATAGCCAGGGCATCCCGCGCAAATTGAACGTGCTGGCAAGCCGCGTGCTGTTGCTCGGCGCGCTGGAAGGCTTACATGAATTTAACGGCGCGGATATTCGCGCGGTGGTCGATGATATGGTCGGCGATGCGGGCGATGAAGACCCGTTGGACCTCGACATCGAGTTTGATGCGCCCGAATTTGATGCGCCTGAAGCCGACGCAGCCAATGCAGCCTTCGCGCCGGAGCCTGCCTATGCACCCGCAACGGTCGCGCCTGTGCAAAACGGCCTGCTGGCCACCAAGCAAAAGCGCAGCGGCGAACCGGTCCTGTCGGGCGCGCTGGCGGATGAATTCGATAGTGCCGAAGAAGAATATGACGAAGAATTTTACAATGCGTCCGGCGACCAGATCGACTTTGTTGATCCGTTGACGGCGGTAGCCCCGCCGACCCGTTCGGTCGACGATCTTGTCGTGCCGCATGGCGGGGACGATGCGGTTGCGGCGCCTTCTGTCGCCAATACTTCTGCCATCACGCCGCCTGCCGCTTCTTCCGATGTAACGCTGGACCTTATCAGCCAGCAACAGGAAGAGATGGACGAAATGGCGCGCAAGATGGGCGAGCTTCAGGCGCGGCTGGAAGAACAGGATGTGGCGCTGCGCAAAATGCTCACGCTGCTGGTCAACTGGGTCGAAGCCGATGAGGCGGAAGCAGAAGCCTTGGCCGAAGACGATATGGTCAGCGCCGCCTGAACAGGCTAAGGGCTGGGGGGTAACGCACGGGCGGGCAGGGGTGTCACAACCCCCGCTCCCGCCCGTGAAACATATGAAAGACCGATGATTGGCATGGATAATGCGCTGTCCGTCGATGTAGAGGACTGGTTTCAGGTCGGAGCCTTTGAAAGCGTCTTTAGCAAAGACGACTGGCAAGGGCAGGCGCAGCGCGTCGAACGCAATACCGATGCAGTGCTGGCGCTGTTCGAAAAAGCCGGGGTCAAAGGCACATTTTTCACGCTGGGCTGGGTTGCCGAACGCTATCCTGCGCTCATTCGCCGGATCGTGGCGCAGGGCCATGAAATTGCCAGCCACGGCTATGACCATAAGCGCGTCTTTTTGATGGATGCGGAGGAATTTGCCGCCGATCTGGCGCGCGCGCGCGTGCTTATCGAGGATGCGGCGGGGCAGGCGGTGACGGGCTATCGTGCGCCCAGCTTTTCCATCGACGCGCGCACCCCTTGGGCGCATCGCGTGCTGGCCGAGGCGGGCTATCGTTATTCGTCGAGCGTAGCGCCGGTGCGCCATGACCATTATGGCTGGCCGGAAAGCCCGCGCTTTGCGTGGAAGCCATTGCCCGATAGCGATCTGGTCGAATTGCCGGTCACGACCGCGCGGCTCGGAAACCGTGTGGTTGCGGCGGGCGGCGGCGGATTTTTCCGGCTCTTGCCCTATCGTTTCTCGCATTGGGCTATCAGCCAGGTGAATGGCGACGGGCGGCCTGCCATCATCTATTTCCACCCGTGGGAAATTGACCCCGACCAGCCGCGTGTTGCCGATGCGCCGTTAAAATCCAAGCTGCGCCACTATAGCAAATTGTCGGCGATGGCGGGCAAGCTGGAGCGGTTGATGGGCGATTTCCGCTGGACGCGCATTGATGCGCTGGTCGAAGCGCAGGCGCAAAATCTTATGCCTTTCACGCGAGAAGCGGCATGACCATGATGTCTGATATAAAGGCCGAAGCTGCGCCCACCGACCCGCGCAGCCTTAGCTTTGGTCCGGTTGCGGCGGACGAATGGGACAGTTGGGTGATGGCGCAAGGCGACTCCACGCCGTTTCACCTCAATGCGTGGGGCGAAGCGGTTGAAGCGGCCACCGGCCACACTTTCCTGCGGCTAGGCGCGCGCGATGCCGACGGGGCGCTGATCGGGATTGTGCCCTTGCATTTTGTGACCTCGGCCCTGTTCGGCAAGGCGGCCGTGTCGGCAGGCTTTGCGGTCGATGGCGGCATTTTGGCGCGCGATCAGGCGGTGGCTGACGCGCTGGCCGAGCATATCTGGCAGCGCGACGATGTGCGCGCGACCGGCACGGCGGAGCTGCGCGGCGGGCGTCTGCCTTCGCAAAATTGGGCGATCAAAGCGGATAGCTATGCCGGTTTTTCCTGTGATCTGGCGGGCGATGACGAAGCGCAACTGCTCGCCATTCCGCGCAAGCAACGCGCCGAGGTGCGCAAGGCGCTGGCCGCTCTCGATGCGGGTGCTTTGACCGTCGCGACAGGCAATGATGATGCGTTTGCGCGCGACCATTACCGTGTCTATGCCGAAAGCGTGCGCAATCTCGGCACGCCGGTTTTCCCCAGAAAATTATTCGATGAAGTGCGCCGCCGCTTTGGCGCGGATGCGGATATTATAACCGTTTACGACGCGCAGCGTCCCGTCGCTTCGGTGCTGAGCCTTTATCATAAAGGCGCGGTCATGCCCTATTGGGGCGGCGGCACATTTGCCGCGCGCGCGAGCCGTGCCAATGAACTGGTCTATTATAAGCTGATGGGCCATGCGCGCGAACGCGGCTGCACGCGGTTCGATTTTGGCCGGTCGAAGGTCGGCACGGGCGCTTATGCCTATAAGAAAAATTGGGGGATGGCGCCGGTGTTGCTCGCTTATGCCAAGCGCACCGCAGACGGGGTGGAAGAACGCGATATCAATCCATTAAGCCCCAAATATCAGATGAAGATTAAAGTCTGGCAGAAGCTTCCCTTATGGCTTGCCAACCGGATCGGGCCGATGATTGCGCGGGGGCTGGGATGAACGACCGCCCGACGCCGGTGCGCGGCATTTTATATTTGACGCACCGCATCCCTTATCCGCCCGACCGCGGCGATAAAATCCGCAGCTTTCATCTGATGGAGGCGCTTGGCCGCTTTGGACCGCTCCATATCGGCACTTTTGCCGATGATGCGCGCGATATGGGGTTTGAACAGGCATTGGCCGAGCGCGCGGTCACGCACAAGCTGGTCCTGCGCCGTCAGGGCAAGCTGCGTGCGGCGCTTGATGCCTTTATCGGCAAGCGCCCTCTGTCGGTCAGCCTGTTCGCCGATGCTGGGTTGCAGGACTATGTGCAGCAAACATTGGCGACGCAGGATATTTCGCATATCGTCGTCTTTTCAGGCCAGATGGCGCAATATGTGCCGCTCGATGCAGGGGCAGGGCAGGCGCGCCGCTTCCTCATGGATTTTGTCGATGTCGATAGCGAAAAATTTGCCGGCTATGGCGCGGATGCCGGGGTGAACCCGGTAATGCGCCGCGTCTATGCGCGCGAGGGTAAATTGCTCGCGCGCTATGAACATGACATTGCCGCGCGCGCCGACACCAGCCTGTTTGTGAGCGAGGCCGAAGCCGCCTTGTTCCGCACCCGCGCAGGACTGGACGGGCCCCGCGTGAAGGCGCTCGAAAATGGTATTGATTTGGTATTATATGACCCCGCCAAATCCTATGCCGCGCCCGACCATCCACGCCTCAACCCCGCAAAACCCCTCATCATTTTTACCGGCCAGATGGACTACCGCCCCAATATAGAAGCGGTGCGCATTTTCGCCGAAAATGTCATGCCACTCATCCGTTTTTCCTCTCCGGATGCGCAATTCGCGGTTGTCGGACGGCAGCCGACGCCGGAGGTTGAAAGGCTCGCCAATCTCCCCGGCGTCATCGTCACCGGCGCGGTCGATGATGTGAAAGGCTGGCTTCAGGCCGCCAATGTCGTCGTTGCGCCCTTGCGGCTTGCACGCGGCATCCAGAACAAGGTGCTGGAAGCGATGGCGATGGCCAAAGCCGTGGTCGCCTCGCCCGCTGCCGCTGAAGGGATTGATGCTGTGCCTAACCGCGACCTGATTGTCGCCGACGGGGTGGAGGCCGAAGCCGCCGCGGTGCTGGGCCTTATCGACGCGCCAATGCGCGCGCGGCTCATTGGCGACGCGGCGCGCAAACGCATGGTCGAACGCTATAGCTGGGACGCAACCCTCGCGGCGCTCCCGCAACTGATGGGAGCCGCATAATGGCCACCGCTGCCCTGCCTTTGCCGCAAAGCAGCCTGTGGAGCAGGCATTTGACCATGCTCGCATTACTGTGGGCGGCGTTGCTGCTGTTATTCCACCGCGATGTTATCGACATAGTGCGCATCTGGTGGGACAGTTCGACCTATAGCCATTGCCTGTTGCTCGTGCCGATTATCGGCTGGCTGGTCCACCAATGTCGCGAAGAAGTGGCCCGGTTGGAGCCGGTCGGTTGGTGGCCGGGCTTACTATGGACTACAGGCGGCGCGCTATTATGGCTGCTCGGAGAATTGGGCGGGATTGCGCTGTTCCGCCATGCAGGGCTTATCGTCATGCTGCAAGGCGCAGTCGCCGCGACTTTGGGCGAGCAAGTGACACGCGGTTTACTCTTCCCGCTTTTCTATATGTTTTTCCTCGTGCCGTTCGGCGAGGAACTGGTTCCGCCGATGCAGACCATCACTGCCAAATTGTCGATGATCTTTCTGGGTTGGCACGGCATCCCCGCGCATATCGAAGGCGTGTTTATCACCACCCCCAACGGCTATTTCGAAGTGGCCGAAGCCTGTTCCGGCGTCAAATTTCTGGTCGCAATGGTGGCCTATTCGGTGCTGGTTGCGAATATCTGTTTCAAAAGCTGGACGCGCCGCATCATCTTCCTTGTAGTCGCGCTGATCGTGCCGATTATCGCGAACGGCATCCGCGCTTATGGCACGATTGCGATTGCCGAAAAGACCGGCATCGAATTTGCCGCCAGCTTTGACCATATCGTTTATGGTTGGCTGTTTTTCGGCGCGGTGATGTTGCTCGTCATGGCGATCGGCTGGCGCTTTTTCGACCGCAAAGTGCAGGATGCGATGATTGATCCGGCCAAAATCGCACCAACCCGCTTTGGCAAAATGGCGGTCATTCCGGCGGCCCTTATCGCGCTGGCGGTTCCGGCGGGCGCATGGGGCTGGGCGGCAAATAGCGGTGCGTTTGAAGATAATTTGCCAAAGACAATGGCTGCGCCGGTGGTCAAAGGCTGGACCGTCATTCCGGCCGATGGCGGCCATCGCTGGCGGCCGCGCTTTGACGGGGCGGATCGCTATTATTTCTGGCGCTACCGCAAAGATGATGGCGGGCAGGAGGTTGACCTCGCAATTGCCGCCTTTGCAGGCCAGCGCGAGGGCAAGGAGTTGGTCGGCTTTGGACAGGGCGCGCTTGATGCGGAAAATAAATGGGCGTGGAGCGAAAATCTGGGCGCTCTTGAAGGCGCACGGCTCCAGCAATATGCAGCGCCGGGGCCGGTGTTGCGCGCGGTGGCAAGCTGGTATCGCTTAGGCGGCGAGACGACCGCGAGCCAGAGCAGGGTCAAGCTGCTCACGCTGCAAACCCGCCTTACGGCACAAGATCCCCGCGCGGCTGCCATATTGATCTCCGCCGAACGCCATGCGGGCGACGTGCCGCCCGAACAGTTGATCGCCGACTTCCTCGCCGCAGGGCCGGGGATTGAGGTATTGGCGGAAAAGGCAGTGGGGAAGTAGGCAGAGCTTGGTAAGGGTGATGTATGCGTCCGACGCTGTGCGTGACCTAGGGAATACCCTCATCCAACTCCGCCTAATTCGCTACGCTCATAAGGCTCCATATCCTTCTCCCATCAAGGGAGAAGGGGCGGCGCATATCCATAAAAAATCGCGTCATTCCCGCGAAAGCGGGAATCCATCTGATACCCTCCAGCTTTGCCGGACGGTCCCGGTATGGACCCACCGCATTTACGCGCGCAACGAGATAGAGGGCGCAATATACCCGCACTTGTAAACCCGCGCATAACCGCACCAACCCCTAGTGACCTTTCCCCTCCTATCCGCTAAGGCCAGCTCCCTATGTGTGGCATCACCGGCGTCTATCATCTTGAAACAGCAAAACCCGTAGATCCTGCGCGGCTGCGCATGATGTTGGCACCGATGCAATATCGCGGGCCGGATGGGTCGGGGACGTGGACTGCGCCGGGCGTCGGTCTTGGCCATTTGCGGCTGTCGATTATTGACGTCGAAGGCAGCCCGCAACCGATGCTGTCGGACGATGAAACCACCGCCATCACGTTCAACGGCGAAATTTATAATTACCGCGAATTGCGCAAGGACTTGCGCGATATGGGGCATCGCTTCCACACCGAAGGCGATACCGAAGTCATCCTTGCGGCTTGGCGGCAATGGGGGCCGTCCTGTCTCCAGCATCTCCACGGCATGTTCGCCTTTGCGATCCATGACCATATGGCGGGGCAACTCTTCCTCGCGCGCGACCGGTTGGGGGTGAAGCCTTTATATTATGCGCTTCTGGCCGACGGCAGCGTCGCGTTCGCGTCGGAACTGAAAGGCTTGCTCGCGCATCCGATGCTGCGGGTCGAGCCGAGCCTTACCGCGGTCGATGATTATTTCGCGTTCGGCTATGTGCCGGATGATGCCTGTTTTGTTGCAGGCGTGCAGAAACTCCCGGCGGGCCATTTTTTAAGCTTGGAACGCGGCAAGCCGATGCCGGCCCCGCGCCAATGGTGGGACATTGATTTTTCCAAGCGGGTCAAGGCCAGCGTCGGCGAATGTGAAGAACATCTCGTCAAGCTCATGAAGCAGGCGGTGACGTCGCGCATGGTGGCCGATGTGCCGCTGGGCGCGTTCCTGTCTGGTGGCGTTGATTCCAGCGCGGTGGTCGCACTGATGGCAGAAGCCAGCCCGCGCGCGGTCAAAACTTGCTCGATCGGGTTCGATCAAGCCGCGCTCGACGAAACTGAATATGCCGACCGCATCGCCGAACGTTTTGCGACTGACCATAGGAAGCGCATTGTGTCGGCGGATGATTATAGCCTTATCGACCGCATCGCGCTCCATTTTGACGAACCTTTCGCCGATGCGTCGGCCTTGCCGATGTTCCGCGTGTCGGAACTGGCGCGCGAAAATGTGACGGTGGCTTTGTCGGGTGATGGCGCGGATGAAGCCTTTGCAGGCTATCGCCGTCTTGTTTTCCAGCATCAGGAAGAACGGGTGCGGCGTTTCCTGCCCGGGGTTTTCCGCAAAAATATATTAGGCCCTTTAGGCGCGATTTATCCCAAAGCTGATTGGGCGCCGCGTCCGCTGCGGGCCAAGGCGACCTTGCAAAGCCTCGCGCGGACGGGGGCGGAAGGCTATGCCGAAGCGGTCGGCGTCACCGGCCCCGCGATGCGCAAACGCCTGTTCACCGATGCTGCGCGGCGGGCTTTGGACGGCCATGTTGCGGAAGAACGCTATTGGCGGCTGATGGACAATGCGCCCGCACGCGAAGCGCTCGACCGGGCGCAATATGCCGATATGAAAATCTGGCTGCCGGGTGATATTCTCACCAAGGTGGACCGTATGAGCATGGCGGTCAGTCTGGAGGCGCGCGAACCTTTGCTCGACCACCGACTGATCGAATTTGCCGCCTCCATCCCCGCCGATATGCGCGTGCGCGGTGGCACGGGCAAATGGCTGATGAAAAAGGCGATGCAACGCTATCTGCCCGACGATATTCTCTATCGCCCGAAAATGGGGTTTGTGACGCCGATCAGCCAATGGTTCCGGGGTAAGCTCGCAGGCGAAGCACAGGCACTCACTGGCGCCTCGGCGCTCGCGCGGACGGGGTGGCTCGACACCAAACAGATAGACAAAATCGTCACCGCGCACCAATCGGGTAAAGCCGATCACGGACGACTGATCTGGCAGTTGATGATGCTCGATAAAGCGGTTGCGCGGGTGTTTAAACTGTAAGCGGACGCTACTAGCTAAACCGCTAGCCCTGAGCTTGTCGAAGGGCGGAGTTCAGCATCACACCACCCCATCCTGATAGCCGTCCTTCGACACGCTCAGGACTAACGGACAAAATCATGCGGGATAGACCGCCCGCACAAAATATAACCCGTCCGGCGGGGCGTTGAGGCCCAGCGCGCCGCGATCCTTGGCTTCGAGCGCCTCCCGCACATTATCGGGCGTCCATTTGCCCATACCTACGAGCGCCAGACAGCCGACCATCGAGCGCACCTGATGGTGGAGGAAGCTGCGGGCTTCGGCATGGACGGCAATGCGCTCGCCGTCGCGCACTACATCCAACCGGTCGAGTGATTTTAGCGGGCTTTGTGCTTGGCAATGAACCGAGCGGAAGGTGGTGAAATCATGCATGCCGACCAGATGTTGTGCGGCCTCGTGCATCGCGGATACATCAAGCGGTTGCCCGATCTGCCATGCCAGCCCCGTGTCGAACGTCAACGGCGCACGGCGGTTGAGGATGCGATAGACATAGGCGCGGCCAAGACAGGAAAAACGCGCGTGCCAATCATCGGGCACAATCTCGCAGCCGAGGATGGCGACAGGGTGCGGGCGCAGCCGGGCGTTCAACGCCTCCATCAGACGGAACGGCGTCATCTCCTTGTCAATATCGCAATGCGCGCGCATCGCCAGCCCATGCACCCCCGCATCGGTGCGCCCGGCGGCATGGACAATGACCGCCTCGCCGGTGATCGAATAGGCCGCATCCTCGATCGCCTGCTGCACCGAAGGGCCATGCGCCTGCCGCTGCCAACCCATAAACGGGCGGCCATCAAATTCCACGGTGAGGGCGAAGCGGGTCATGTTAAATGCGGCTACCTATATTCCGTCAGCCCTGAGCTTGTCGGTGCCGAAGGCGACCGTAGGTCAACGGCGTTTGTCAGTATTGAACAACGTGCTTCGACAAGCTCAGCACTAGCGGATAAATTTGATCATTGCACATTGTGGATCGCAATGACGATAGGTGGGGTGAGGGTGAAGGGGTCAGTCAAGTTTTGCGCCTTCTGGAATAGTAAAGCCGCGCAGCAATTCCGCGACGGTCATCGCCGATTTGCCCGCACGCTGGATGAGGGTCGGGCGGATGGCCCCGCTGCCGCAGGCGATGGTGAGGTGCGTGTCTATTACTACCCCACTCTCGTCATTCCCGCGAAGGCGGGAATCCATCTCGGAACCGGTCGTGCTAACCGATGGTTCAGGAGATGGACCCCCGTTTTCACGGGGGTGACGCGATAGGGAGAAATCATCGATCACCTCCGCACTATGCACCCTGAACCGCTCGGCTTCATATTCGAAAAAAGCCCCCGGAAACGGGTTGAACGCGCGGATTTGGCGTTCCACCTGAACCGCATTTTGGGTCCAGTCGATACGGCTTTCGGCTTTGTCGATTTTATGCGCGTAGGTGACGCTCTCTTGCGGTTGCACCACCGGCGGAAATGCATCCAGATCAGCCAGCACGCGCACCATCATTGCGGCCCCCATATGCGCTAGTTCATCGGTTAGCTCTCCGGCTGTTTTGCCTTCGACCGGCGTGCGCTCGACCAACCGCATGGCACCCGTGTCGAGGCCCTTCTCCATCTCCATGATGGTAACGCCAGTTTCGCTGTCGCCTGCCAATATCGCGCGCTGCACTGGCGCAGCACCGCGCCAACTGGGGAGAATAGACCCATGCACATTGAGGCACCCAAGACGCGGCGCATCCAGCACCGCTTGGGGAAGGATAAGCCCATAAGCCGCGACCACCGCAACATCGGCACCAAGCGCGGCAAACGCTGCCTGCACCTGCTTGTCGCGCAAGGTTTCGGGCGTGCGCACCTCCAGCCCCAGCGCGTCGGCGCGCGCGTCAACGGGCGAGGGCATAAGCTTTTTACCGCGCCCGGCGGGGCGGGGCGGCTGGCTATAGACGGCGACAATGTCATGCCCTGCCCCGACCAGCGCATTGAGCGTCGGCACGGCAAAATCGGGCGTTCCCATGAAAATAATCTTCATGGGGCCGCTTCAACAACTTGGCAGAGCAAAGCGCAAGCCTTACTATTTGGTCAACGTAAAAATAGAACCGCAGCCTTGAGTTCATCGAAGGTCATTTGTCCGCGCGGGTAATACCGTGCTTCGACAGGCTCAGCGCTGCGGTTTTTGAAAAATAATCTTTCGCAGGATTTCCATGATCTCACCCGAAATCGAAGCTTTGACGCAAGCCCTGTCGCGGCTCCCCGGATTGGGGCCAAGGTCGGCGCGGCGCGCGGTGTTGCATTTGCTTAAGAAGCGAGAGAGTGCGCTGGAGCCGTTGCTGACCGCGCTCGACGGGGTGAACCGGACCTTGGTGACATGCGACACGTGCGGTAATATCGACACGCGCAATCCGTGCGGTATCTGCGCGGACCCGCGCCGCGATGAACGCGCTTTATGCGTAGTGGAAGAGGTGGCCGACCTATGGGCGCTCGACCGCTCGCGCCTGTTTCCTGGCAAATATCATGTATTGGGCGGGCGTTTGTCGGCGCTGGAAGGCGTGCGTCCCGAAGACCTCACCATTGACTTGCTGACCGAGCGCGTCGCTGCAGGCGGAATTGATGAAGTGGTGCTGGCGATGAACGCGACCTTGGAAGGCCAAACCACCGCCCATTATATCGCCGACCGGCTCGAAACTTATCCGGTGCGATTGACCCAACTGGCGCACGGCCTGCCCGTTGGCGGCGAACTGGATTATCTGGACGAAGGCACATTGGCGCAGGCGTTGCGGGCAAGGAAACCGGTGGGATAGCGAAGATCCTCCCCGAGCTTGCTCGGGGAGGTGGCGCGCGCGAAGCGCGTGACGGAGGGGTTATGCGAGGCAAAGCTTCGCGCGATTGCAAGGCAATCGCTTTTACCCCTCCACCATCCGGCTACGCCGCACGGCCCCCCTCCCCGAGCTTGCTCGGGGAGGATCTTTAGGTATGTGGCCCAAGACAAGCTCGGGGAGGAACTTCGGAGAGGCGGCACCATACGCACAATCTTGACGAATCCCGCCTCTCACCTTACCTCGCGTCCATGGCCATTCTTCCCATTATCGAAACGCCGGATCCGCGGCTGCGTCTGATTTCCAAGCCCGTCGAGCTGTTTGACGATGCGCTGCGCGCGTTCGTCGCGGACATGTTCGAAACCATGTATGATGCGCCGGGCATCGGCTTGGCCGCCATTCAGGTAGGTAAGGCTGACCGTATCCTTGTGATCGATTTACAGGAACCGGACCCCGATGATGAAAAGGGCGAAAAGGTCATTCGCACCCCCCGCGTGTTCATCAATCCGGTCTTTTCCGAACAATCGGAAGAGCATAGCATCTATAATGAAGGCTGCCTGTCGGTCCCCGAACAATATGCCGAAGTGACGCGCCCCGCCGAAGTTACGGTCGATTGGCAGGATGAATTCGGCAAGCCCCACAAGGAGCGCCTCACCGGCCTTCTGGCCACCTGCATCCAGCATGAGCATGACCATCTGGAAGGCATTTTGTTCATCGACCATCTGTCGCGGTTGAAGCGCGATATGGTGTTGAAAAAACTCGCCAAGATGCGCCGCGCTGCGTGAGGCTCTTGCGCGGGGGTTGGTAACACGCGCTTTTCAAAGATTGGATAGGGCATAGCCCCCTTCGTTCAATACGAACGTAAGGGGCCTGTCCGGACCTTTGTTTTCCTCTGCCTGCCGCGCCCATTCCAGCCGATTTCTGTATAGCCCATTGCATATTTCTAATTTTGCATGGAAAAATAGCCGTTCCGGCCTGCGGATAGAGAAGCACGCGTCGGACACGGGAGGGTGTTCATGACAGCGACCGACCAATGGGCGCAGGAAGGCGGAGAGTGCGGCGAGCTTTTGCGCGCGCGCGATTGGTCCCGCACATCGCTTGGAGCATTGGAAAGCTGGCCGTCCGAACTTAAAATGCTGGTCGGCATCGTCATGGCCGCGCAGCAGCCCATGTATGTCGTGTGGGGACCGGACCAGATTGTCCTTTATAATGACGCCAATGCGCGGCTTTATGGCCGCAAACATCCGCGCGCTTTCGGCCGCCCGTTCCGCGAACCCCTGTCCGACCATATGTGGCAGGAAATGGAACCTTATATGACCGCCGCCTATGAAGGCATTGCAACATCGCGCGCCAAAGCGGCCTTCACATTTTTCCGCAACGGCCATCCCGAAGAAGCGTTTCTTTCCTTTTCCTATACGCCGGTGCGCTCGGCCAAGGGCGATGTGTTGGGGATGTTCTGTTCATGCCATGAAATGACCACCGATGTGGTGAAGCAACGCGCGCATGATGAAGAACGCAAACAGTTGCGCGACATTTTCCAGACCTCGCTGGGCGCGCTGGCGGTGGTCCGTGGCCCCGAACATATATTCACCTTTGCCAATGTTGAATATGAACAGCTTATCGGCCACCGCAATTTGCTGGGCCGCTCGGTTGCGGAAGCTTTGCCGGAAATGGTCGAGCAGGGCTTTATCCAACTGCTCGACGAGGTTTATATGTCGGGCAAACCCTATGTCGGCAAGGGCGTTCCGGTGACGGTGCAATGGATGTCTGACACCGCGCCGCAACAGCGTATCCTCGATTTTGTCTATCACCCGCTACTCGACCAGAACGGCCGCAGCGAAGGGATTTTTGTGCAGGTGTCGGACATTACCGAACAGCATCTGCTGAAACGGGAATTGGCGCATCGGCTCAAAAACCAGCTTGCCATTGTGCAGGCGATTGTGAGCGGCACGTTCCGCAGCAATTCGGACAAGGAGGAAATCCGCAACATATTGGCCGAGCGCATCGCGGTTCTCGCGCGTTCGCATGAAATTGTCGTGTCGGGCAATGTTGAAAGCCGCACGGTGGACGGGGTCGTGCGCAATGCGATCGAATGGCAGGATGACGGGCGGATCTGCATCGAAGGCCCCGATATTCCGATTGCGCCGCGCGCGGCCTTGTCGCTGGCGTTGGTGCTGCATGAACTGCTCACCAATGCGATCAAATATGGCGCTTTGTCGGTCGCTGAAGGGCGGGTTACTATCCATTGGAGCCGCGAGGAAAGCGGAGATGTGCAACGCTTCCGATTGGTATGGAAGGAACGTGGCGGGCCGGACGTGAAGGCACCCGACCATAAGGGGCTAGGCTCGCGGCTCATCGCGGCAGGATTGTCGGGATCGTGCCATAGCCAAGTCGTGCATAGTTTCGAACCTGACGGGGTAAGCTGCGAAATCAGCGCGGACCTTGCGGGGATGCACGCTGAGTAAGACGCGGGAAATTTTCCGCTTCCCCTGTTAAAATGTTCCGCCTATGTTCACGCGCATGAGCGAGCAGATATTTATCCTTATCCTTATTGTGGCGGTGCTAGTGGCGGGCTTGGTCGGCTGGCTGGTCGGCGCGCGCAGTGCGGCGGCGGCCAAGGCCGAGTGCGGGCATATGCGCGACCGGTTCAACCAAGCGATTATCGACCTTGAAGAAAGCGTGACCGAGCGCGATGAAGCGCGGCTCAATGTGGCGACCTTGACCGCCCAGCGCCAAGCCCAGGAAGCCGCGCATCAGGAGCGTATCACCGAACTTAATGCGGCGCGCGAGGCGATGGCGCACCAGTTTTCCTCGGTCGGCGCAGAATTGCTCGACCGCGCGCAAAGCCAGTTTCTGGAGCGCGCCAACCAGCGTTTCAAACAATCGGAAGAAGCATCGGGGCAGGAATTAAAGGCGCTGTTACAACCGGTGAGCGAGCGTTTGCAAAAATATGAAGAGCAGGTGCAGCGCATCGAAAATGAGCGGCGCGAAGCTTATGGTAATTTGCAAGGGCTGATGGACCAGATGCGCGCAGGGCAGGATCAGGTGCGCTCCGAAGCGGCGCGACTGGTCAATTCGCTGCGCAACGCCCCCAAGGCGCGCGGGCGTTGGGGCGAGCAGCAATTGCGCAATGTGCTGGAAAGCTGCGGCCTTAGCGAACATGCCGATTTCCGTATGGAAGTGAGCCAGACACAGGACGATGGCACACGGTTGCGCCCCGATGTGATTGTGCGGATACCGGGCGGAAAATCGCTCATCATCGACGCCAAAGTATCGTTGAACGCCTATCAGGATGCGTTCAATGCGGAGGATGAACATAGCCGCAGCCAGCATATGGCGGTCCATGCGTCGGCGATGAAAACCCACGTCAACGCGCTCGGCGCAAAGGCCTATCAGGACCAGTTTGACGATACCCCCGATTATGTCATCATGTTCGTGCCGGGGGAGCATTTCCTGTCTGCGGCGTTGGAGCAAGACCCTGATTTATGGGACTTTGCATTCGGCAAGCGGGTGCTGCTCGCAACCCCCACCAACCTCATCGCAATTGCGCGCACGGTCGCATCGGTTTGGCGTCAGGAGGCCCTGGCGCGCGAGGCCAAACAGGTCGCAGCCTTGGGCAAGGAAATGCACGAAAGGCTGGCGGTGGTCGCGGCCCATCTGAAGCGCGTCGGCGGCGGGCTTGGCACGGCGGTCAACGCCTATAACCAGTTCGTCTCCTCCTTCGAAAGTCGTGTGCTGACCACTGGGCGGCGCTTTGCGGATTTAAGCGTCGATACCGGCGGCAAGGAAATTGCCGACATTCCGGCGGTGGAAACCCTACCGCGCTATGCGGAAAGCGTGGCGGGCGAGGGGGAAACAGATCAACTTCCTGCGCCTGAGGACGATGCGGTTGCGGGAAAGGGTGAAGTCGGTGCTGAAGCGGCAGCCGACATTTCCGAAACCGGAATTGCCGAAACTGGTGTAAAGGCTAGCCCCTAACACCCAATCCACCCCTGACAATCCTCCCCTGATAAGGGGAGGTGGCGCGCCCTGAGGGCGTGACGGAGGGGTGATGCCCTGTAGATAACGCGACACCCCTCCGTTTTGCGCTGTCGCGCAATCCACCTTCCCTTATCAGGGGAGGATGATTTTGAGCTGAGGCTGTATCTCTTCCAGCCAGACTCCTTCACACAACTTCCCGCCGGCTTTGCCGATATGACTTCCTTCCGCGACTTCCCCGTTGACGTGCCGCGCTGGCGCAGCGATGATGCGGGGGCGTTTCGGCGCGCGCGTTTAACCCGCGCCCCGCTTGCATCTATACCGGTAAACGGAGTTTTGAATGACCCGATCTGTTTCGCTTTTTGCCCTCTCTCTGGCGCTCGCCACGGTGCTTTCCGCCTGTGGTCGCTCTGAATCGGTTGATACGTTCAAGCCGGATCGGGCGGAGGAAAAAGTGTCGGTGACGGATGCCAAGGGCGCAGCGCCCAAGGTGGACACTCAGGCCAAGGGCGAAGCGGCTCCCGGCGCACTGGCGCCGCAGGATGAATGTGCGCGCGATGCCGCCTTTGTTGCCTATCGCAAACAATTGGCCGCGGCTGTCAGCGCCAAGGATTTCGACAAGCTGAAGCCGTTGCTTTCCCCGCAAATCAAACTGGATTTTGGCGGTGGTAGCGGGCTGGAACTAATGGCCGAACGGCTCGCCAAGGGCGTCGATGCCAATCTTGATAACCGCCCGCATTGGGAGGAATTGGCTGAAATATTGTCGCTCGGTTGCGCGCTTGGCGGCGGCAATGCCAATGCCACCATGCCCTATGCGTTTGAAAAACTGGAAGGGCGCGATGCGTTTGCGACCTTGTTCCCGCGCCGCGACGGGATTGCGCTCTACAAGAGCGAGGATGCCAATAGCGAGATTGCCAAGACGCTCCACTGGGAGGCGCTGACATTGGCCAACCCTAACGATGCGAGCGATGCGACCATTGCGGTCAAGCTGGATGATGGCACAACCGGCTTTGTCCGCCGCGCCGATGTGCGCCCCGCAACCGGCTATCGCGCGCTGTTCAACAAGGGCGACGATGGCAAATGGTTGATGACCGCGTTTATCGCCGGGGATTAAGCCATCGCCCCGTCATTGCGGACGCCAACAGGCGTGCGGCAATCAGTCATAGTTTTACGCGACTCCGGATTGCCGCGTCGCAGCGCGGCGCGCAATGACGGACGTTTTTTAAATGACCTGTTGCAACATCAGTTTGCGCGAACCTTTGCCCAATAATTCCAGGCCGCCTTTGTCGGTGTAGCGCATATGCACGGCTTCTGCGAACAGCGCGCTGATGCTGCGTTCATAGCCGTCGAGCGGGGCGGGGCAGCCCATCATGGTGGAGATCATGGTGCTGACCGTAAGATTATGGTTTTCGGCCTTATAGCCGCCCGACATCTGGTTGCAGCCGACGCTTACGCCGATACGGTCCTTGTCAAAACGCAACGTGGCTTTGGCCGATTGCTCGGCAGTCAGCGCGCTAGTGTCGATATGCGTAATCCGCCATTGGGTGCCGTTTAAGGTCACCGGCGGGAGGATCGCGCCGCCACAGCCTTTATAGGTGGTGCCATTGGCGGTCAGCGACACGCTATGCTGGTAGCGCCGGTCGCTCATCCCGTCATTGCATTGGGCATAGAGAATATCGACCTCGATGCTCTGGCCGTTCGCGGTGCCGCTATATTGGACGCCGCCGGGGCGTTGCACCGCCTTGCTGATCGGCACGCGGATCTGGGTCGATCCATAATTGCCCGCATAATTGATTTCGGTCGGTGTAATTTCGGCGGTCCAGCCCGGTTCCGTGCCCATCGCAAAATAGCTTTTGTCCGCGCCCACGGGCAAGGACACGCTGTTGCTTGCGGGCAATGTGGCGCAGGCACCAAGCGCAAGCATCACGCTCGCGCCGCAAAGGGTAAGGCAAAGTCGGCGGTTCATCATCATGGTCGGCTCCTTATCGTGCCGAGGCTGTGCCCGCGCTGAACGGGGCATCAGCTTGTGCGGCGCTGGTTCACTATTTCATAGGCCATGACCGCACAGGCGACCGCGGCGTTGAGGCTGTCGGCTTTCCCCAGCATCGGCATTTTGACGAGCAGGTCACACTCCGCTTCATAAGCGGGCGGCAAGCCTTGCGCTTCATTGCCGATGAGGAGGAAGGTCGGCGCTGTATAGCGCGGGCCTTGATAATCATGCGTGGTATTGAGGCTGGTGCCGACCAACTGGCCCGGTCCTTGCCGTAACCAGTGGAGAAAATCGGCCCAGCGCGCGGTGCTGATCGACTGGGTGAACAAGGCCCCCATGCTCGCGCGCACCGCTTCGACCGAGAAGGGGTCAACGCAATCGTCGATCATGATAAGCCCGCCCGCGCCTACCGCATCGCCGGTGCGCAATACGGTGCCGAGATTGCCGGGATCGCGCATCGCCTGCACGACAATCCAGATGCCGGAGTGGCTGCGGTCAAGCCTGTCGAGCGGGGTCAGCCGGCGGCGATAAACGCCGACCAAGGTTTGCGGATTATCCTTGCCCGACAATTTGGAAAGAATGTCGGCGGTGGTTTCGACCACATCGCCGCCCGCTTTCAACGTCGCTGCAACCAGTTCGGCGGCGAGCGGATGCTGCGCGCTGTCACCGGCATAAAAGAGCATTTCGGGCAACGCGCCCGCCTCGCGCGCTTCGGTCAATATGCGCAGCCCCTCGGCCAGAAACAGGCCTTCTGCCTTGCGATGCTTTTTTTCGCGCAGGGATTTGATCCGCTTGACCAGCGGATTGGAAAAGCCGGTAATGAGCCGGTGGCCGTGAGCGTTGGTTTCCATAGGAGCAAGCCTGTGCGCTGCGTTTGGCGACAGGTCAATCCTCTCCGAAACTGTCCTTGACAAGACCGACCAGCTTCAGCATCGCTTCGTCCGCGCCTTCGCCTGCGGTATGGATGGTGATGCTGTCGCCCTTGGCCGCGCCGAGCATCATCAGGCCCATGATCGACGTGCCATTGACCCGCGACCCGTCCTTTTCGACCTCGACCGACACGCCGGCCGGAAGCTTTGACACGACGGTCACGAATTTTGCACTGGCGCGCGCATGAAGGCCGCGCTGGTTGGTGATTTCAACAGTTTCGGCGAATGCGCTCATGCATGGCTCCCCAAAAGTTCGGATGCGACCGAGATATATTTTTGCCCCGCTTCCTTGGCGGCGCGCACCGCGTCGGCAACCGACATGGATTTGCGCGCGCCGTCCAGCCGGATGAGCATGGGCAGGTTGATACCCGCAATCACTTCGATGGTGCCCGGCTCCATCAACGAAATAGCGAGGTTGGACGGGGTTCCGCCGAACAGGTCGGTGAGCAAAATCACGCCTTGTCCGCTATTGACCTTGCGGATTGCACCCGCAATTTCCGCGCGGCGTTCCTCCATATTGTCATGCGGGCCGATGCACACACATTCGACCTTTTTCTGCGGACCCACAACATGTTCCATCGCGACCAGAAATTCGGAAGCGAGGCGCCCATGTGTTACCAATACCATACCAATCATAGAGTTGCTCTTACTCGCAATATGTGGGGCTTAAACGGCGCTATCAACGGGCCGGTCCTCTGTGGATAGACTATCCTTGGAGGCATCTTCTCCGGGCTTGTCTTCCTCGACCGGTATTCCGGTGTCGGGCATAGCGTATTTGGCGCTACTGTCCAGATTGCGATGCAATAGGGTCGGGGCAAAGCCGTGATCCTTCAAAAAGCGGCCGACGCGCTCGGTGACATGGACCGAGCGGTGCCGCCCGCCGGTGCAGCCGAATGCGACGGTGATATAGCTTTTGCCCTCGGCGCGGTAGCGGGGGAGGAGGGTGAGCAAAAGCTGCTCAATCTGGCTGACCACGCTTTCATAGGCCGGGTCTTGCGCGACATAGTCGGCCACCGCCTGGTCAAGGCCGGTGAGCGGGCGCAATTCATTGTCCCAATGCGGGTTGCGCAGGAAACGCATGTCGAACACAAGGTCGGCATTACGCGGAATACCGCGTGCAAAGCCGAAACTCATCACATTGAGGACCGGACCGGCATCGCTTTTGCCCGCAAAGCGCAAGCGGATTTCCTGCTGCAAATCATTGGTCGAATAGCTGGTCGTGTCGATAATATGGTCGGCCCAGCGACGCAGCGGCGCGGTCATTTCGCGGTCGCGCGCAATGCCGTCGGCGGCGGGGCGATCTTCGGCGAGCGGGTGGCGGCGGCGGGTTTCGGAAAAGCGCCGCTCCAGTTCCGATCCCGAACAATCAAGATAAAGCGTCATCACATCGCGGCGATGTTTGTCGCGCAATTGTTTGATACGATTGACAATCTCTATGGCATTAAAGCCGCGCGTGCGGCTGTCGATACCAAGCGCCAGCGGGCGATCAATCCCCTCGCGCCCTTCCGACAGCGGCGTCGAGAGCAAACGGTCGAGCAGGCTCAAGGGCAGGTTATCGACCACCTCCCAGCCCATATCTTCGAGCGCCCGCAATGCGGTACTCTTGCCCGCACCCGCAAGGCCGGTGACGAGTAAAATGCTTTTGGAATGCGGTCCTTCGGACGCGGGCGGAGGGATTTCGATCACAAGGACACCGGAGCTTTGTAAGAGGGTTGTTGAAGCGGTTGGCTAAGGATAGCGGCAAGCGCGCGCTCCACCTTCAAAGGGGCGGAGATTTCAAACGCCTTCAAGCGCACATGGTCGATGGCAACACCCGCTAGGGTTTCGGTCTGGCGCGATAAAGGGAGCCGTTCATAACTATCCACCAGACGCACCACGAGGCGAAGCGTAATATCGGTGACGAACGGCATTTCGATAATGCCGACCCCGCGCACTTCCATCTTGCCGCGAATGGTGCCGGGCGAGGTTGCAACCAAGCTCTGCCCGCGCCGCATCAGCAAAGTCTGGTCATCGCTCACCAATTGGGCGCCGCGGTCGATAAGGCGCAACGCAAGGTCGGACTTGCCCGATCCGGAAGGACCGGCAATCAGCACGCCCGCGCCGTCAATCGCGATGGTGGTGCCATGATAAAGTTCGGAGGAGAGTCGTGCCATGGACGCGCCAGTCTAGGCGGCTTTACCCCATTGTTCCAGTAGAGATATAGGGTCGGGCGTCGGAAATTGGCACATTATATATCGTTAGATGATACGGAAGACAGCGCCCGCCCGCGCGAGCCTCATTGCGGCGAGGGTGCGGCGGGGCAGTTGGCCGAGGGCAAGCGCACTTCAAAACAGGCACCGGGCTGTCCGTCATCACGGTCGCGCGCTTCGATTGTGCCTTGATGGCCTTCGATAATGGTGCGCGCAATCGCAAGGCCAAGTCCGCTATGCTTGCCGAATTCTTCCGCTTCCGGACGGATTGAATGGAAGCGGCGGAAGATGATGTCGCGTTGCTCTTCGGGGATGCCGGGGCCGTCATCTTCGACGCGGATCACAACATCATTGCCGACGCGCGTGGCCGATATGCGCACCAGCCCGTCGGGCGGGGTGAAGGATAGGGCATTGTCGATAAGATTGTTGAGTACGCGCTCCAGCCGGTGCCCTTCGCCCATGACACAGGCAACATTGATGCGCGGGCGGGCAAAGGCGATGTCGGCTTGCGGCTCGCTTTCGGTCGAACGCCGCGCCGACCGCGAGGCAAGCATTGCGTCGATCATCAGGCCAAGGTCGATGACTTCAAACCGCGCGCGCGAAAGCTGGGCATCGACGCGCGAGGCTTCGCTAATGTCGGTCACCAGCCGGTCGAGCCGGTAGACATCTTCCGCCGCAATGCCGAGCAATTGCGCACGCAATCCCGGATCTTCGACCCGCTCCAGCCCTTCAATGGCGGAGCGTAGCGAGGCGATGGGATTTTTAAGCTCGTGCGTCACATCGGCGGCAAAATGTTCGCCCGCATCAATGCGGTTGCGCAGCGCATGGGTCATGTCGCTGAGCGCGCGCGCGAGCATCCCGATCTCGTCACGGCGCGAGGGAAGGCGCGGCACGGTCACTTCACGCGCGCGGCCCAGCCGGACCCGCAACGCCGCTATCGCCAACCGCCGCAACGGGGTGGCTATGGTGCGCGCAAGGAAGAGCGAAAGGAGGAGCGAGGCCAGGGTTGCGAGCGCCAGCACGACACCGAAACGGAAGCGTTCCGCCCGCACTGTGCGGATAATATCGCGCGCATTGGTGGTAATCAGCACCGCGCCATCATTATAGCCAAGCCGCATCCCCGCGCTCAGCATCGGGGTGCGGTCGGGGGCAAAGCGATAGGCGCTTTCGGGGCCGCCGCCGACGCGCGCCTTGACAATTTCGGGCCAGCTTGCCGCGACATCTTTGGTGGGTTCTGCATAATCGGGCGGCGAGGGGGCGCGCACGATGAAGTCAATCGCTTCATCCATGAAGCGCGCAACATGGCGTTCCCAGGATTCGCTGTCCGGATCGCGCAGTTCATAAGTTGGCGGGGCGAGCGCGAAACTGTCGATAATCTTTGCGCCATCCTTGTCATAAATGCGGATACGGCCATCGCTGTGGCGCGCAAAGCTTAAGACCAGCCGGTCCACCGCTTCGGGGCGCGCGGCTTTCAACGCGCGGTCGAGCAATTGCAATTCGGTCGCGGTCGCCTCGATACGGGTATCAATCAGCCGCGAACGATAGCTGTCGAGATAGAAAAAACCGCCAGCAAGCAGCGCCAGCACAAAGAAATTGACCGCCAAAATGCGGCGGGCAAGCGATAGGCGCGCGGTCCAATAAAGGCCATCGCCGGACGCTGCCGCTTCATTCTTCAGAGAATTTGTAACCAGCGCCATAAAGGGTTTCGATGCTGTCAAAGGTCGGATCGACCTCGCGGAATTTGCGACGGAGCCGCTTGATGTGGCTGTCGATGGTGCGGTCATCGACATAAATATCGTCCTGATAGGCGGTGTCCATAAGCTGGTTACGGCTCTTGACCACGCCGGGGCGCTGGGCGAGCGCCTCCAATATCATGAATTCGGTGACGGTGAGTGTGACGGGCTTGCCGTCCCATTCAACCTTGTGGCGCGCAGGGTCCATATTGAGCCGCCCGCGCCTTATCGGTTCCGGCACAGGTTCGGACGCGGCTTCGGATGAGGGCCGTGCATAATCGGCGCGGCGGAGGATCGCGCGGATGCGGGCGATCAAAAGCCGCTGCGAAAAAGGCTTGGCGATATAATCGTCCGCGCCCATCGCGAGGCCGATGGCTTCGTCCAGCTCGTCATCCTTGGAGGTAAGGAAAATCACCGGTATCTGCGACTTTTCGCGCAACCGGCGGAGCAGTTCCAGCCCGTCCATCTTCGGCATCTTGATGTCGAACACCGCAAGGTCCGGCGGATTTTCAACCAGTGCCTTCAACGCCACTTCGCCATCATTATAGACGCGCGTAACAAAGCCTTCGGCCTGCAACGCAATCGACACCGAGGTGAGGATATTGCGGTCATCATCGACAAGCGCGATGGTCGCAGGGGCAGCAGTTGCGGTGGGCGTTTCCGACATGGCCGCCTCGCTAGCCGATTCACGTCCCAACGGCAACGGGGCGCAGAAACAGGCAAAAATTTTACAGGCTTTGCTGAACATCTGCCGCGCTCGTCTTTCCTCCGCATCGAAGCCAATATGGCGCGGTTATGCCGCCATTCCGGTGGTATTAGCGGGCGAAATCTCCCGTGTTTGCATTGACGTAGCGGTTATGCGTGCCTAGGGCGGATTTTTTGAAAATAATCTGCCCGGTCAGGCACAAGCACGCGCCATGCAATTCAGAACGGATATCCAGACATTACGCGCCCTCGCCGTTGCGGCGGTTTTGCTCTTTCATTTCCAGGTTCCGGGATTTGCATCGGGCTTTCTCGGCGTCGATATATTTTTCGTTATTTCCGGTTATCTGATGATGGCGCTTTATGTACCTGAAAAAGGGGCTATCGGTTTTTACGAACGCCGCGCGAAGCGGCTCTTGCCAGCTTATTTAGCAACCATCCTCGCGACATTGGCGATAAGCTGGTTCGTGACTATTCCTCCCGATTTCAAGCAGGTCGCCGAACAGGCAGTATGGGCATCAGCTTTGTCGTCCAATGTCGGATACTGGATGCAGAACAGCTATTTTTCAAAAATCGATTTTAATCCGCTGCTCCACCTTTGGTCGTTGGGCGTAGAATTGCAATTTTATCTTATACTACCTCTGATTTTCTGGATTACGCGCCGGTTTCGCTGGTTCTTGCCACTGCTTGTCGTGGCATCGTTAATCCTTTGCCTGTTGCTGGTTACGCTCAGCCCCAAAACGGCTTTCTTCATGATGCCCGCGCGCATTTGGGAATTCGGTTTCGGTATGATGGCGGCGCAGCTTTCTGGCGGCGAGGCAAAGAATAAAATGGTCGGCGGCTGTGCAGCACTTTTGCTGCCCCTGACGCTATTCATCCCGGTTAATGGCGAAATACAGGATATCTTGTTTGGTCACCCGGGCGCTATGGCTGTCGTCGTGTCCTTGCTGACAGCCTTGGCCTTGTGGGGAGGCTTTTCCTTCACGCCTTTCAAAAAGATTGGTGATTGGTCATATAGTATCTACCTCGCCCATTTTCCGGCGCTCGCGCTCGTCAATTATGAACCCTTTGGCGGCACAATATTGGGCGGATGGATGGCGGTCCCTTGGACGATAATCGCTGCAGCCCTTCTCTACCGTCTGTTTGAACGGGGTAAGTTGTTTACTTGGCCGCGTGCGGCGCTTGCTACGGCGATGACAGGTTTGGCCGGATTGCTGGTTGCCCCTTTGCAATTGTCCGGTTTCAGCCCTGCGGAACAGAAAATTTTCGCGGCCCTTGATGACCGCGCGGAATATCGGTGTGGCAAATTGTTCCGCATTACCAATCCAGGATCAGATACTTGTCTGATTTGGCATGGTAAAGGCAAAGTGGTGGGCGAAATCTTTCTGGTCGGGGACAGCCATGCCGATGCCGTAAAACAGGTTTTTGCAGATGCTGCCGGCGCGCGTGGATATGCGGTCCGCTTTGCTGTCGCCAATGATCCGCTGCTCAACCCTGCCTTGGGTCCGGAATGGGTAATGGCGCGGGCAAAGGGCCCGGTCGTCCTCCATTTTTCGGCAACCAATATGCCCAAGATAAAACCGGTGCCGGGCGCGTTGATTATACCGCTCACGCCGGAATTCAGCGATAATGTTCCCAAAATCCTTTACCGGAATCTTGTGCGCAATGAGGCACTGCCTGCCGAGATGCAAAAGGATGGCGTGCCACTTTATTTTGACAAGGACCATTTGACGTTGACGGGCGCCCGTTTGTTGCGACCGGAAATGGACCGGATCGTCGCCGACGCCATATCCGCATCGGCCACAACGGATATGGCGTTGCATCCGCAGGAAATACCATATTCAGTGCAAGAAGAAAAAGATCAGGGCTCTTAGCCTTTGACGAGGGAGGGCTGGTATATTAGGGGGCTGGCATCGGAGAAAAACCGCTAATTTCGGCGATTCGTATCATTTTGTCGCCAGAGGAGCCTATCATAATGACCGCCATCACCATCGGAACCACCGCCGTTGAAACCAACGCCGCGATTGCCCAGAATCTTGGCACTGCCGCCCTTGTCGAAGAGGCGCTCAAAAATGGCGAAGGCCATCTTGCCAAGGACGGCCCGCTGGTCGTCAAGACGGGCGCGCATACCGGCCGTTCGGCGCAGGACAAGTTCACCGTCAAGGATGCGCTGACCGAAGATACGGTATGGTGGGGCAAGTCGAACAAGCCGATGGATCCGGCGCATTTCGCCAATCTCAAGGAAGATTTCTTCGCCGCATTGAAGGATAAGACCCAGCTTTATGTGGCCGACCTGTTTGGCGGGTCGCAGCCCGAACATCGCGTCAATGTGCGCGTCATCAACGAACTGGCCTGGCATAATCTGTTCATCCGCACGATGCTGGTGCGTCCCTCTGCCGAAGAACTGGCCGGTTTCGCGCCCGAATATACGATTATCGACCTGCCGAGCTTCAAGGCCGACCCCGAGCGTCACGGCTCGCGCGGCGACACGATCATCGCGGTCAACTTCACCGAAAAGCTGATCCTCATCGGCGGCACCCAATATGGCGGCGAAATGAAAAAGTCGGTGTTCGGCTTGCTCAACTATCTGCTGCCCGAACAAGGCATCATGCCGATGCACTGTTCGGCCAATATTGGCCCCGATGGCGACACCGCAATCTTCTTTGGCCTGTCCGGCACCGGCAAGACCACGCTCAGCGCCGATGCAAGCCGCACGCTCATCGGCGATGACGAACATGGCTGGTCGGACACCGCAGTCTTCAACTTTGAAGGCGGCTGTTATGCGAAGATGATCCGCCTGTCGGCAGAATCGGAGCCGGAAATTTACGCGACCACCAAGCGGTTCGGCACGGTGCTGGAAAATGTCGTGATGGACGCGGACAGCCGCGAACTCGACCTTGACGACAACACACTCGCGGAAAATACCCGTGCGGCTTATCCGATCGACTTCATCCCCAATGCGTCGGAAAAAAATATGGGTCCGGTGCCCAAAAATGTGGTGATGCTGACGGCGGATGCGTTCGGCGTCCTGCCTCCGATTGCGCGGATGACGCCGGAACAGGCGATGTATCACTTCCTGTCGGGTTATACCGCAAAGGTGGCCGGCACCGAAATCGGTGTGACCGAGCCTGAAGCGACCTTCTCGACCTGCTTCGGTGCGCCCTTCATGCCGCGCCACCCCAGCGTTTACGGCAATTTGCTCAAAGAGCGCATCGCCAAGGGCGGCGTCACCTGCTGGCTCGTCAATACCGGCTGGACCGGCGGCAAATATGGCGTGGGCAGCCGTATGCCGATTAAAGCGACCCGCGCTTTGCTCAATGCCGCGCTCGACGGCAGCCTCAATAATGCCGAATTCCGCATCGACCCGAATTTCGGATTTGAAGTGCCGGTCGCGGTGCCGGGCGTGGACAGCAACATCCTCGACCCGCGTTCGACCTGGGCTGATGGCGCGGACTATGACGCGACCGCGCAAAAGCTTGTGAACCTGTTTATTGACAATTTCGCGCAATTCGCCGACCATGTTGACGAAGGCGTTCGTGAAGCGGCCCCTACGGCAGCCTGATCGCTTAGCGGAATACAGCTGGAAAGCTGAGGAGAGGAGGGGTTTCCTGCCACAAGGCGGGGAACCCCTTACTCTTTGGGGGCGACTTCTTGGGGGGACGCACGGGGAGCAGTGTTGAACAAACATTGGTCACCGACAGGCGCCCTTCGACAAGCTCAGGGCTAGCGGTTATGATAATGGTTGAATTGTTGGTAGCTAGTGGGTTGCCATGCGCCCATGCCAAACAGGCGTGACCCGATTTTACCGGAACACCGTGAAACTTTGCGCGTATATAGCCGTCTTTCCTTTCACCCCCTATCCCGGGAGATTATCCAGATGAATATGTTGAACAGCCTCACCGACATGGCCGCCAAAATGGGGCTCGACCCTGAAATGGTCAAAGGCCTGCAAACCAAATTCCAGGAAAAGCTGGCGGCGAGCGGCGATCAGGCGCAGGCGCTTAAGGACACGGTGGCCGAATACGGCATTTCGATGGAACAGCTTCAAGGCGCGATGGCCAAGCTGAACGAAGAAGGCGGCCTGCTCGACAAGGTCGGCATTGGCGGTCAGGACGGCCTGATGAGTAAGCTCGACAAGGATGGCGACGGCAACCCGCTTAACGACATCACCGATTCGGTGAAGGGCTTTTTCGGGAAGAAGTGAGGTTTATCCTCTCGTTTCCCGTCTTTTTCAAACCCTCGTCATTCCCGCTTCAAACCCTCGTCATTCCCGCGAAAGCGGGAATCCATCTCCGGGCCTCTATATTTCCGCGTGCGGCACCGCTGTTTTTCAACGTCCAGGTTAGGAGATGGATCCCGGGTCAAGCCCGGGATGACGTGGGTTGGGGAGGGTGAGCCAACCCGTCAACAACACATGTAAAAAGGGCGCCGGGAAATTCTCCCGACGCCCTTTTTCATATCTAGTGCTGGCAACGTTTAGTCGCGCAGGTCCGCCGGAACGGTGCCGCCATTGGCAGCCAGTTCGTTCATCACGGCCTTATGCAGCCAGATGTTCATTTCCGCCGAACCGTTCAGTTCACCGGTATAGCCGAGTTCCTGAGCCAGTTCCTTGCGGTTTTCGAGGCTCGAATCAATGTCGAGCAGCTTCATGAGGTCAACAATCGAGTTGCGCCAGTTGAGTTCCTGACCCTTGGTTGCGGCAATGCTGTTGAGATTATTGGCAACATCCACCGAATCAATTGCGATCGATTCGATCGGGGTGGCCGTTGCGGCTGCATCCGCTGCGGGAGCTTCCTGAGCATTGGCTTTATGGCCGAAAATGGCATCCTTGATACGCGAAAAAATACCCATGCTATTAAACCTTTCCTCCATAGAGCGGGCCGGGGGAGGGCCGCGCCGTGTGGATGTTTGTAATGACGACGCCGCGCTTTTCAAACCGCCAATTAGCGGGACTTGTAAATTCGCAGCGCTAGTGGGAACTATATATGCCAAGAACCCTTGTGCCAAACGTGATGCAGGGCCAACTGGTTCCCGGTTGTTCCTGTAAAATCAGGTGAACACGCTTTTACGTCGGGCGGATATCCGGCGCTTTTGGAAAAGGATGACGATTATGGATATTAGCAGCATTTTGGTGCAGTCGGGCGCGATTGACGGCATTGCCAACCAACTTGGTATTCCGCCCGCAATGGCACGGGCAGGCGCTGGCGCATTGCTGCCGTCGATCCTTGGCGGCATGAAGGGACAGGCACAGCAGCAATCGGGCGGTCTTGGCGATTTGATCGGGATGCTCGGTGGCATGGGTGGTGCCGGGATGCTGGAGCAGGTGCTTTCGCCCAATGCGGCCAATGTAAGCCAGGGCAATGAAGTGCTGGGCCAAATTTTCGGCTCCAAGGATGTAAGCCGCACCGTGGCGGCAGACGCTTCGGCCAAATCGGGCATTGATGCGGAAACCTTGAAGAAAATGCTCCCGCTGCTCGCAATGGCGGTCGCCGGTTATATGGCCTATCAGGGCCGTCAAGGCGGCGCAGCGGCCCCTGCTCAGGCAGATGCAGGCGGCTTAGGTGGCGGCTTGGGCGGCATCCTCGGTAGCATTTTGGGCGGCGGCGCATCGACGCCTGCGGCTCCGGCAGCAACCCCGGCAGCAGGCGGCCTTGGCGGCCTCGGCTCGATGCTCGACATGGACGGCGACGGCAACCCGCTCAACGACATTCTCGGCATGGCCGGAAAAGCGATGGGGCGGTAAGCCTTATCCGTAAAATCTGGCGGGCGGTCCGTTTGTCAAATAGGCCGCCCGCCAGATCGCTGCGGTATCCATATGACCGGATATGATATCAGATCGGAAACACCCTCGGTCGCTGACTATCGGCGGCTGCGCGACATTACGGGTCTGACACCGCGCAGTGAAGCTGCAGCTATAGCCGGTTTGCCGAACACGGTCACCGCAGTCCTTGTCAGGCATAATGATATAGCAGTGGGCATGGGGCGGGTGATGTGCGATGGCCTATGCTATCAACTCGTTGATATAGCCGTCGACCCTGCGCATCAGGGGCATGGGCTCGGCAAGCAGATTGTGGCGCGGTTGATGGAAGAATTAAAGCGGCTGGCACCCGCCGAAGCCTATGTCAGCCTCATAGCAGATGGGGAAGCGCACCGGCTTTATGCACAATTTGGATTTGAACCAACCGCGCCTGCGTCCATCGGCATGGCGCAGTGGATCAGATGATGCGGGCTCATATTATTCTGCCCTGTGGAAAGCGGTTTCGGCAGAAATTTTTCCCTATCGAATCGCGTGCCCCCCACTGGCGTTTCAACGCCTGAATGATTACATGGGCCGCCACTCCCCCGACTCGCATATGAGGAAAAACGCGCTGTGGCCCATCTCGATATCCCGCTTGGTCTGACTTTTGACGATGTACTGTTGCAGCCGGGGGAATCGGATATTGTGCCGAGCCAGGCCAATACCGCGACCAAAATCACCCGCGACATCACGCTCAATATCCCGATCCTGTCGTCGGCGATGGATACCGTCACCGAAGCCGATATGGCGATTGTGATGGCGCAGCTTGGCGGGCTTGGCGTCCTCCACCGCAATCTGACGGTCGAAGAACAAGCCGCCGCTGTCCGGCAGGTGAAACGCTATGAAAGCGGCATGGTGGTCAATCCGATTACTATCGCTCCGACCGCGAAACTTGCCGAAGCGCAGGCGTTGATGGAGCATCACCGCATTTCGGGCATCCCCGTGGTCGAAGCCAATGGCAAGCTGGTCGGGATTTTGACCAACCGCGATGTGCGCTTTGCCGCCAACCCGAACCAACCGGTCAGTGAACTTATGACGCATGATGATCTGGCGACGGTGCGCGCGGGCGTGTCTCAGGAAGAAGCGCAAAAATTACTCCACCAACGCCGCATCGAAAAGCTGTTGGTGGTCGATGATAATTATGCTTGTGTCGGCCTCATCACGGTCAAGGATATTGAAAAGGCGGTCAATTATCCGCACGCCACCAAGGATGAAAGCGGGCGCTTGCGCGTTGCGGCGGCAACCACGGTGGGCGACAAGGGCATTGAACGCGCCGAAGCCTTGCTCGATGCGGAGTGTGACCTGCTCATCGTCGATACCGCGCACGGCCATTCGAAGATGGTCGGGCAGGCGGTCGAGGCTATAAAGAAATTGTCGAACCGCGTTCAGGTGATTGCGGGCAATGTTGCGACCGGCGAGGCGACCAAGGCGCTGATCGGTTCGGGCGCGGATGGCGTCAAGGTCGGCATCGGCCCCGGCTCGATTTGCACCACGCGCGTCGTTGCGGGCGTAGGCGTGCCGCAACTGACCGCGATTATGGATTCGGCCAATGAAGCGGCCAAATCGGGGGCGCCGATTATCGCCGATGGCGGCCTACGCACATCGGGCGATCTGGCCAAGGCGCTCGCGGCGGGGGCGGCGAGCGTGATGGTCGGCTCGCTCCTAGCAGGCACCGAGGAAGCGCCGGGCGAAACCTTCCTTTACCAAGGCCGCGTTTACAAAAGCTATCGCGGCATGGGCAGTGTCGGGGCAATGGCGCGCGGCTCGGCCGACCGCTATTTCCAGCAGGACATTAAGGACCAGTTGAAACTGGTCCCCGAAGGCATTGAAGGCCAAGTGCCCTATAAGGGCCCGGCCAAGGATGTGATCCACCAGCTTGTCGGCGGCATCAAGGCGGCGATGGGTTATACGGGGTCGGCGACCATTCCCGATTTGCAGGAACGCGCGCGCTTTGTCCGCATCACCAATGCAGGGCTTAAGGAAAGCCACGTCCATGACGTTGCGATCACGCGCGAAGCCCCCAATTATCCTTCGACCTGAAGCAAGAGAAGATGAACGAAATTTTTGTCTATATGCTGATTTTGGTAAGCTGGTCGGGCAATGCGGAATCACCGAAAATCGAGCGTTTTCCTGAGCTTTTTATCTCGCAAGAGGCGTGTGAAGCGCAAGCTAAGCGCGTCCGGGAAATGGTGAAGGCAGATCGTGAAATGCGACGCTTGCGGACCGCTTTTGAATGTCTGCAGGTTCCTGATCCCCAAGAATATGACGCTGCTTTCGCTGACGCTCAGCCAAAAAAATAAGCGCATCATTTGTAATGCCGCGCATGGCTGGTTAGAGCAGCGCCCATGACACCTGCTGCCCGCGTTCAAGCTGCTATCGAATTGCTCGACCAGATTATCATCGCCGCGCGCGATGGCGGGGCAGCGGCGGACGTGCTGATTGCGCGCTATTTCAAAGAGCGGCGCTATGCCGGATCGAAAGACCGGCGCGCGGTGCGTGAGCTTGTCTATCGCGCCATCCGGCGGACGGGCGAGCGGCCTGTATCGGGCCGTGCGGCGATGCTTGGGCTTGCCGATACGGACGCGGAACTGGCCGCCTTATTCACCGGCGAAGGGCATGGGCCTGCACCGATAGGTAAAGACGAGCCGCGCGCGGCAGCCTCGGCAGTGCCGACGTGGCTGCTGCCGCATCTTTATCCGCAGATTGACGAGGCCGAACAGGCTGCAATGCTGGAGCGCGCGCCGTTAGACCTGCGCGTCAATACCCTCAAAACCGACCGCACCGCCATGCTCGCCGCCTTTCCCGATGCGGTGGTTATCGAAGGGCTGGAGGACGCGCTGCGCTTGCCTGCCGATAGCGCAATCGAACAGAGCGCAGCCTATAGGGATGGCCTTATCGAAGTGCAGGACGCGGGCAGCCAATGGCTCGCCAAAGCCTGTGCGGTGCGCGCGGGGATGCGCGTTATCGACCTTTGCGCAGGCGGCGGCGGCAAGACGCTCGCGCTCGCCGCCGATATGGGCAATGACGGGCAAATTCTCGCCACCGACATCGCCCGCGCGCGGTTGCAGCAGCTTGCGCCAAGGGCCGAACGGGCGGGCGCGACCATCATCGACACGCTATTGCTCAACCCCGGCAAGGAAGAGGCTATGCTCGCAAGCTATGCGGGCGAGGCCGATCTTGTGCTGATCGACGCGCCTTGTTCGGGGAGCGGCACTTGGCGACGCAACCCCGAAAGCCGCTGGCGTCTGACCCCTGAAAGACTGGCAAAATTGCAACGCGACCAAGCCAATCTGCTCGACATTGCTAGCAAATTGGTGGCACCGGGGGGCAAGCTTGTCTATGCTGTCTGCGCGATAACCGGCGAGGAAGGGGCGGATCAGGTGGACGCTTTTGTCAGACGCCATTCAGGCTGGACGGTCGATAAGGCCATTGCCGATGACGCCTATTGGCCGGGGCGGCTGGTCCGTGCCGGAGAAGGGGCAGGGCGCTTGCTCACCCCGCACCATGACGGCACCGACGGCTTTTATTTTGCGCGGTTGCAAAGAGGATGAGCGCGGCGCATGGTAACGCGCTGTCCGGCAATCCGGATTCCGGTAGGCCGGAACGCGAAACGATGCCAGACCGCGAAACTATAATGGAGTTGATTATGCGTTTTTCCCCTGTTGCGCTTGCTGCTGCGGCCTTGTTTGCGACCGTCTCCAGCACCAGTCACGGGGAAACACCGCGTCCGCCCGCCAATCCGCAATCGGTCGCCTTTGTCGATCAGGGCTTGATTGAAGCAGGTGCGGGGCGGTTTGAAAATGCCATCAGCCTTTATGAAACCGCGCTGGCGATTGATCCGCAAAATCTGACCGCTTACCGCCAGTTGGCCGAAGTCGCGATGAAGCAGGGCCTGCCGGGCAAGGCCATCGGCTATTATGTGTCGATCCTGACCGCCGACCCCAATGACCGCGAGGCGCTGGAAGGCCAAGGCCGCGCGATGGTGCAAAAAGGTGCGGTCGAACGCGCACGCGAAAATCTCGTAAAATTGCGCGCGGTGTGCAAGACCGGCTGCCCCGAAATCGCCAAGCTGGAAACCGCGATAAGCGCAGGCCCGCCACAGCCCAAGCTGGCAATTGAAGCGGTAACCCCCAAGCCTGTCGGCCAAGAGGGCGAAGCGACCAAGAATTGAAGCGGAATTAAGAGGGAATTTAGGGCGTAGGAACGGGCTCTCTTGAACGCCCCCGCATAAAAGCCGCCGCCCCTAAAAACCCGCTAGCCCTGAGCTTGTCGAAGGGCGGTTGTCAGTATTGACCCCCGTGCTTCGACAAGCTCAGCACTTCGGATATTATGAAGCTACCGCCCGCGCTCCATTTCTCCCGCAACCGCGATAAAATCCGCGACCGATAGCGTTTCCGCGCGGCGGGTTTCGTCTATACCGACCTTGGCAAGCGCGTCCAATGCGCCCGGCAGGCCTTTGAGGCTTTGGCGCAGCATCTTGCGGCGCTGGCCGAAGGCGGCGGCGGTGAGGGCCGCCATCGTCTTGGGGCGGATGCCTTCGGGGGCGCTCGCGGGGGTGATATGCACCACCGCCGACATGACCTTGGGCGGCGGGGTGAAGGCCGATCGGTGGACCTTCATCGCGATTTTTGCTTCGCTACGCCATTGCGCAAGGATAGCGAGCCGCCCGAAGGCGCTGCTGTCGGGCTTGGCGACAATGCGCTCGGCCACTTCCAACTGGAACATCAAGGTGAGCGAGCGCCAAGCTGGTGGCCATACTTCCGCGCTCAGCCAGTCGGTGAGCAAAGCGGTGCCGACATTATAGGGGAGGTTGGCGACGATATGATAAGGCTTGCCGCCGGTGAGGTCGGCAATATCGACTTCCATCGCATCGCCCTCGATGACCCGCAACTGCCCCGGATAAGCGTCGGCCAGTTCGGCGAGCGCGGGGATGCAACGATGGTCGCGCTCGACCGCAATCACATCCGCGCCCGCCCGCAATAAAGCGCGGGTGAGGCCGCCGGGGCCGGGACCGACTTCGAACACGGTTTCGCCTTTGAGCGTGCCCGGAATCGCCGCAATGCGGTCAAGCAACTGCTCGTCGAACAGGAAATTCTGTCCCAACGCCTTGGACGCGGACAGGCCGTGGCGCGCAATCACCTCGCGCAGCGGGGGAAGGCTGGCTGACACCGTTGCTGCCGCTCCGTCAGGCGAGGCAAAGCGCGCGGTGGCGCGCGGCATCGCGGGCGAGCGCAATCGCGGCAATCATTGCGCCGGGATGCGCTTCATTGCGCCCCGCAATCGGAAAGGCAGTGCCATGATCGGGCGAGGTACGGATGATCGGCAGGCCCAAGGTCATATTGACGCCCTCGTCAAAATGGAGCGTCTTTAACGGGATCAGTCCTTGGTCATGATAGATGCACAGCGCGGCGTCATAGGAACGGCGCATTTGCGGCGTGAACATCGCGTCGGGCGGATAAGGGCCGCTGACATTGAGGCCTTCTTCATGAAGCTGGCGCAAGGCGGGTTCGATAATCTCGATTTCCTCGCGGCCCAACGCCCCGCCTTCGCCCGCGTGCGGATTAAGGCCGGCAATGGCAAGACGCGGATGGGCAATGCCGAAATCGCGGCGCAAGCCCTTGGCGGTCGCATGGGCGCGCGCTTTGATAAGGTCGATGGAAAGAAGCCCCGGCACATCCTTATAAGGCACATGAACCGTCACCGGCACGACGCGCAACGTTGGCCCTGCAAGCATCATCGTCGCATTGGTCGGCGATACGCCGCAATGTTGCGCCACATATTCGGTCTGCCCCGGATGGTCATAACCGATGGTGTAAAGCTGGCTCTTGGAAACCGGCCCGGTTATCAGCGCGCCCGCCGCGCCGGAGCGGGCCAGCCCTGTGCCTAATTCCAGAGATTTCAGCGCCATATGCGCGCCTTCTGTCGAAGGCTGGCCCGGCACAATCGGGCCGGATGCTTCAAGATGGAGGACGGGAAGCGCTTCGGAGAAGACTTCCGCCACCATATCGACATCATGGATAAGTTGGATCGGGCCATCCCACACCGCAGTAATGCTGTTGGCATCGCCCACAGCAAAAAAGGGCGGGAGTTCGGCCACGCGCCGCGCCTCCCACGCCTTTGCGGTTATTTCCGGCCCGATACCTGCCGGATCACCTAAAGAGACAACAAATGGTCGCATTAATTGGTTCACAGCCGCCCCCTTCTGTCGAGAGCGGCTCCCCCGAACCGCTCACCAGATCAGCTATATTCAATAATCGCGTCGCGGCGAAGGTCGCGCAAATAGCGCTGCGCGCGCTTGTTGACCTTGTCCTGCTTCAATTTTTCTTCGACCTGTTCGACCGAGGGCATCCCCGCATCTTCGGGCATATCGCGGCCACACAAGACGAGGACGCTCACCCCTTCTTCCGGCGAGCCGAAGGGCTGGGTGGTCTGTCCGACCTGAAGCTGGAGCAACGTATTCTGGAGCGGCGCGGGCAGATCGCGCAGCGCAATCTGGTCGCGGCTCACAACGGTCGCGCCCAGCTTGGTCGCAACATCATCGGCCATGCCGCAACCTTTAATGGCTTGGGTTTGGGTAGCAAATTGGCTTGCAAGCTGGGTCGCCTTTTCGCGGCTGGTGCCCGCCGGGAAAGGCAGGGAAATCTGCTTGAGGCTCAAAACCGCGTCATTGGCGTTGGCCATCAAGGATTTGCGCTTTTCACGCAGCAACAGGATGGAGATGCCGCCCTGCACGGGGACGACGCTCACCTGTCCGGGCTGCATCCCGGCTGCGGCCTGCGCAATTTCTTCGGGCAATTGGGCCGGACGGATCCAGCCAAGATCGCCGCCGACTACTGCGGTCGATGCTTCCGAATATTGGCGCGCATAGCCGGGGAAGGAGCCGCCCTGCTGCAACTGGGCGATAATCTGGCGCGCGCGGTCTGCGACCGCAGGCATGGTTTCCTGCGTGGCCGACAGATAAATCTCACCCAGCCAAAATTCGTCCGCGCCGCGTGTGGCCTGCATCCGGTCAAGGATCGACTTCACCTCATCTTCCGATACGTTGGTGAAGGGTTCGACATTGCGGCCGAGCAAACGGTCCCACGCCATTTCCCCGCGAATCTGTTGCTTCATGGAAGCCGCCGACGAGCCGTTTTTGCCGAGATAGGCGGTAAATGCGGCGGGCGTCTGTTTGAAATTCGCCGCGATGCGCGCATATTGCTGGTCGACTTCGGCGTCCTTGACTTCGATGTCGGCAGCCTTGGCGGCCTGAATCTGGAGCTTTTCATCGACCAGATTGCTGAAAATCTGGACGCGCAGGCGCTGGATTTCGTCCTGCGTGATCTTGCCGCCATTGGCGATGACGAGCAGCGCAAGCCGCTGGTCTACATCGGTCGCGGTGATGATTTCACCATTGACCACAGCGGTCGGCTTATAGACGTTGGACGGCGTCTTACTGTCGAAAACCGTGAGATTTTTGGGGACATTCAGCCCGACATTGGGAACATCCTGATCCTGCGCGGCCTGACCCTGCACGGCCTGCGCGGATACACTGACGGGTGCGACCATCAAGGATAGGGTTGCGGCGCTGGCCAGCGCACGACTATGGAATTTCGCGCGGGCGGGGAATTTTTTGTGCGGCATGATACGCATAAAGTTCAACTGAAAATCCCTGTATCAAAATATCCTTGGCGCCCAAAAGCGACAAGGCCGTTTCATTCATCGGTGCCTATGTCGAAAATTGCCTGAACAAAGGCTGAGTAATCCATTCGGCCAGTGTTTAGACGCCGAGATTGCGAATGGCTAGTCTGAGCAGAAAACTATTGCCACGCCGCGCGTCCCCCGCTTCTTCATAATCGCGCCGCCAGGTCACGCCAAAGGTGATGCAATCATCTTCATAAGCGATGCCCAAACGGTGGCGAAGTGGCGTAAATCCGTCGGTTGTGAAGGTCGGATCGTCTGTTTTGTCGGACAGATCGACGATCGCCGACCCGAAGATCGACCAATATTCGGCAAATTGAACACGCCCGCCGACCCGTAATTCTTCGCGGTCGCGCAAGTCTTCGGCATAAGAATCAATATCGCGGTTGAGCCGCAAATAGCCGATTTCGCCATAAGTGCTGCGGCTGCCGACGCGCGCGTCGATTTCGTTGCGCCGCACCGCAAGATTATCCTTGTCGACGCGGTAGCGGTGGGTGAAGCGCACAAAATCCTTATAAGCGACCGTGGTGCGTCCGATAATGTCGGAAGTGCGGTCGGTATGGCCGGTGCCTTCGGGGAAAAGCTTGAGCTTATTATCAAGCCGGTAGCTTTGCCCGACTACTGCATTGATGGCGAGGCCGGGGCGGTCGAGCGCCCATTCGACTCCATAGGTGACACGCGCGCTATCTTCGAACCGATCATAGCCGGGGAAGCGGTTCAGCGCGAACAAATTGCTGTCTTCAAGGTCGAACGCGCGCGAATCTTCGTTCGGAATGTCGAGATTTTTGACCGGCGGGGCGGCAACCAACTGGACGCGCGGGGTCAGCCGCTGCGTGCCGCCAAAGGCTTCGCCAACCAGGGGCCAGCGCACATCAATCGCTGCTGCTGCAATCGCGCGTGCCTGCCACCCGCTTTCACCGCGATAGGAGGGGACGGCGGTGAGCAGATTTTCGTCGCTATGATAGACATCGCCGCGCGCATAAAGGGTGAAGTCCACCTCTTGCCCCCACGGCGTCAGGCGGCGCAAATCCCAGCGCACGCCCGCAAAAGCGCGCTGCGTGTCCTGCCCCGCCGAACGGCTGAGCGCGAGGCTGTTCAACTGTAATTCGACCTTGCCCGCAAAAACCGGCTCGATCCAGCGTTGGCGGAAATCGATCATCGGCAGCGCGACGGGCTGGAGGCCTTGCTTGTCGCCGACGCGCAAGGTCTGCACCGCCCAGCCGCCTATCGAAAAATAGCTTGATCCGCCAATCCGTTCGATCGCGACGTTCGAGCGTAAGCGGTCATCGCGGCTAATATCATAGCGGCGCAGGAAAGTTCGGTCGGTCGCGCGGCGGATCGACGCGGACACGCTCCATGTCGGCGAAATCTGGAATTTTCCGGTGGCATCGACATAGGCGCGCAAGGCCTTATGGCCGTCATCGACCGGTTCGCCCGACACATCGACCTTGTTACTATAAGTCGCATAGCCGGTGACGCGGAACGCGCCCAAAGAATTCAGCTCGCGATATTCGGCCTCCAGCATCGGCAGGGATTCGGTATAGAAATGCGGCGTCACCGTGATGTCGCGATTGGGCGCAAGGCGGAAATAATAAGGCACCTGCACTTCGACCCCGTTCACACGGTCAAGCCTCAGGCTCGGCACGAGGAGACCGCTTTTGGGCTCGTTGCGCAAGCCGTGGGTGAGGCCGGGTAGCGGAATGAGCGGCAGGCCGAACAATTCCGCGCGCGCGCCCTTATAGCGCACCCGATCCTTCGCCTTGTCATAGGTGACCTTGACCGCCTTCACCTGCCAGCTTGGCTCTTTGGGACAGCCATCCTCGGTTTCGACCGCGCACGGCGTGTATGCGGCATAATCCAGCACCAGATCGCCATTGGCGAGCATCTGCCCGCGATTGGCCGCAAAGCGTGCGCCATTTTCCATGACGACCAGCAGATTTTCGGCAACCCCTTCGCGCAAGGAGCCGGTCAGCGTCACGCGCTCGCTATAAGCGACATCGCCTGCGGGGTTGGTCGCCGCGACATTGCCGCTGGCGATGACCTCGTCGGTCTTGCGGTTCCATTCGACCTTATTGGCGCGCAGCCTTTGGCCGTCATGCTCAACATAGACATTGCCCTCGGCGGTCAAAAGATCGCCCTTATTGTCATAACCGGCCCGGTCGGCGCTAAACACGACCTGATCGGCGGCATTGACGTTGGTGATCGCAGGCGCGTCGCTTTCGGGCGGGGCAATGGGAGGCGTGCGTTCACCGGGGAGCGGCGCGACCGGCGGCGGGGCCTCCGAAATATCAGGGACTTGTACGGAAGAAGGCGCAGGCACGGGCGCGCCTTGCTGGGCCAAATCTTGCGCATAAGCGTCGGTTGTTGCCAAGGCAAACAGGCTCAGTCCGGAAAAGGCGAGGGCAACAATCGGTCTCAACACTGGCTCCGAACAGTTGAAAGCATTAGCAAAACTGGCCCCTTTATGCATGGCATAAGGGGAAAATGGCTTGCCGCCAAGCGCATAAACTTTTGCAACCGGCGGGGGAACTCCCTATCTGCGTCGCAACCATCATTCAACTGCACACAGCATGGAGTCTGTCGTAATGAACATCCGCTTTGCCGCTCAACCCGATTCTACGGCCGGGGTTATCGTCTATCCGGTCGCCAAGAAAGCGTTGGAGAGCGTGGCGAATTTGCTGCCCTTGGAGGCGGCTTTCCTTGCGGATGCGGCCAAAGCCGCGCGTTTTGATGCAGCCGCCTCGGCGCTGTTCGAAGGCTTTGCGTCGGTCGAAGGCAAGCTTCACCGCATTCTGCTGGTCGGCCTTGGCGAAGGTAGCGCCAATGATATGGAGCGCGCAGGTGCGGCCATCACCGCACGGCTCCAGACCAGCGGTGTCGAGAATGTGAGCATAGATTTTACAGCCGCGGCCGAAGCCGATGCCAAGGCCATCGCCCATTTCGCGCTCGGCGCGTATCTGCGCGACTGGCGCATCGACACCTACCGCACCAAGCTGGCCGAAAATGCCAAGCCGACGCTCAAGGAGATATTGATTGCGGCTACGGACGTTGAAGGCGTTGAAAAAATCTGGCCGGATATGAAAGCGGTAGCCGAAGGCGTGATGTTCACGCGCGAACTTGTGTCGGAACCGGCCAATATCATTTATCCCGAAAGCTTTGTCGAACGCTGTGAAAAGCTCAAGGAATTGGGCGTTGAAATCACCGTGCTGGACGAAGCGGAGATGCAAAAGCTCGGCATGGGCGCGTTGCTCGGTGTCGCGCAAGGTTCCGTCCGCCCGCCGCGCCTCCTCGCAATGCGCTGGGACGGCACCAATGGCGCGCAAGAAACGCCGGTCTGTTTTGTCGGCAAGGGCGTGACCTTCGACACCGGCGGCATCAGCTTGAAGCCCGGACCGGGCATGGAAGATATGAAATGGGATATGGGCGGCGCAGGCGCGGTCGCTGGCACGATGCTGGCGCTCGCGGGCCGCAAGGCCAAGGCGCATGTCATCGGCGTGTGCGGTCTGGTTGAAAATATGCCCGACGGCAATGCGCAGCGCCCCGGCGATATTGTGACCTCGATGAACGGGCAGACCATCGAAGTGCTGAACACCGACGCCGAAGGCCGCCTTGTGCTGTGCGATGCGATGACCTGGACGCAGCAGACCTATAAGCCGAAGGTCATGCTCGATTTTGCGACTCTCACCGGCGCGATCATCATTTCGCTCGGTCATGAATATGCGGGCATGATGACCAACAGTGATGACCTAGCGGGCAAGATTGCCAAGGCAGGCACCGAATGTGGTGATCCGGTTTGGCGGATGCCGTTGGGCGATGCCTATAACAAGCTTATCGATTCGCCGATTGCGGACATTAAAAATGTCGGCCCGCGCGAAGCAGGGTCCATTACCGCTGCACAATTCCTGCAACGCTTTGTCGAAGAGGGCGTCGAATGGGCGCATATCGACATTGCCGGTATGGTGTGGGCGGCCAAGCCCGGCGCGACATGGGAAAAAGGCGCAACCGGCTATGGTGTGCGTTTGATGAACCAGTTCATCGCCGACAATTTCGAAGCGTGAGCCAAAACGCGCTTCTTATGAAAATGACCAAGGACGGCGCGGGTGCGGGTTGATTTTTATCACCTGACCCGCTCCGGTCCCGATGGCATTGTGCCGGTGTTGGCCGACAAGCTGGTTGCCAATGGCGACCGCTTGCTGATTGTCGCGGAAGATACGCTCATCCTTGAAGGCTTGGACAACCAGCTTTGGACCGCCAAGCCTGAAAGCTTCCTCCCCCACGCGCTTGCGGGCGGGGAGGGCAATGATGATGCAGGCGAACCGGTGCTGCTCGCAACCGACCCGGCCAATCCCGCCAATGGCGCGCGCGCCGTCCTGATCGCCGACGGGCAGTGGCGCGATGAAGCCTTGGCCTATGACCGCACATTCTACCTGTTCGACGCTGCCACCATTGACGCCGCGCGCACCGCCTGGAAAGCATTGGGTCAAAAGGATGGCCTCGAACGCCATTATTGGAAACAAGATGAACGCGGCCGCTGGACCGAGGGGCCGTAAGGGCAAGGCCTTTTCCAAAAAACGCTAGTCCTGAGGCCGTCGAAGGACGGCTATCAGCTTGGCGATACCCTAAGAAATGCCCCTCACCCCGCTCACCACAAACGGGGAAAAATGCGGGCCAGCCATAACCGCTTGCCATGAACGGGCGCACAAGCTAGAGGCGCGGCCAAATTCTCCCTATCTGCACTATATTATCTGGAGCTTTCCCCATGACGGTTACCCGTACTTTTTCGATCATCAAGCCCGACGCCACCCGCCGCAACCTCACTGGTGCGGTCACCAAGATGCTGGAAGATGGCGGCCTGCGCGTTGTTGCATCGAAGCGCATCAAAATGACCCGCGAACAGGCAGAAGGCTTTTATGCGGTCCACAAAGAACGCCCCTTCTTTGGCGAACTGGTGGATTTCATGATCTCCGGCCCCGTTGTCGTGCAGGTTCTCGAAGGCGAAAATGCGATGCAGCGTAACCGCGACATTATGGGCGCGACCAACCCTGCGGATGCCGCCCCCGGCACCATCCGCAAGGAACTGGCCGAATCGATTGAAGCCAACAGCGTCCATGGGTCGGACAGCGACGAAAATGCTGCGATCGAAATCGCTTACTTCTTCCAGCCGGAAGAACTGGTCGGCTAAAAAAACGCCGTTTTGCTAAAGAAAAAGGGCTGCCAAGAGGCGGCCCTTTTTTTATTTGTCCATACATTATTCCTACTTGCCCGTTTCTTGGAAGCTGATATATTTCTATCCATTGAAGGGGGCTTCATGAAATTTTGTGTCGCATGGACCGCGCTATTTGCTGTTGCGTCCGCTGCTAATGCTCAAACGCCGGAAGCGGCGGTTATGACGCCTATCGTCGAGGGCGAAGCGGTGGGGGGTGCGCCTGTTCCTGTACCTACCATTCCTGCGCTCACGCCGGTGCGGATCGAAATCCAAAATGAAATCAGTTCCAAAACCGCCAAGATCGGGGAGATGTTCGCGATCCGGTTGGCCAGCCCGATTGTGATCGACGGCAAAGTGATCGTGCCGGAAGGCATTACCGGACAGGGCGAAGTTGTCCACGCCGCCAAAGCGCGCGCGGCAGGCAAGGCTGGCGAGCTGATTTTGGCGGCACGCTATCTCGACTGGAACGGCACGCGCATTACGCTGCGCACATTGCGCTATGGACCGGAGACCGGTGAAAGCCGTGTGACCGAAGCGGTCGCGGTGGGCGCAATCGTGGCCACGCCGCTCACTTTGCTTATCGCTGGCGGCGAAAAAATAGTGCCCGCCGGATTGTCGGCCACCGCAAAGGTCGCGCAAGCCGTGCCCTATCCGGCCGACATTTCCGGCAATGATAATCCTTGAACCTGTTGTTTTTTGAGGGGGAAATATGAAGAAAGTGATGATGGCTTTGGCGCTGATGGCTTTATCGGGCGCGCAACCGGCTTTGGCCAAAGACAAACAGGTCGTCGCGGTGCCAACACCGCCCGCAGGCATGGGACAGGTGGTATTCTATCGCCCCGGGAGCCTGATGGGGGTCGCGATCAGTTGCAATGTGCGCGAAGCTGGCGTGATGGTCGGGCCGCTCGCCAGCGGTAAATATTTTGTCGCGAGCTTTACGCCCGGCAAGCATCAGTTCACGACCAAATCGGAAGCCACCGATACGCTCAACCTCGAAATCGAAGAGGGCGAAACCCAATATGTGAAGTGCAAGATCGGCGCGGGTTTTGCTGCTGGCCGCCCGAACCTGTCGCCATCCGATCAGGCTGATTTTGACAAGCGCCATGCCAAGCTGACGCTCAAAACCGAAGAAGAACGCCAAGCCGCAATCGCGGAGGATACAGCGGAAAAAGCTAAAAAATAATTCCAGATAATACCTTATTTACAAGCTCCCATCCACGGAGACATTGGGCCGCCGGAGAAATTCGGCGGCTTATTTTTTGGGTATCATGACATTGTGTTTATGCCTCTTTCCCCATAGCAGTCGGGGTATGGATGATGGCATCAGGCTCCGCTCAGCGGCCCCGGCGGACGCGCCCGCCTTGGAGCTGGTTGCGGGCGCGACTTTTCTGGAAACATTTGCCGATATTATTGCCGGACAGGATATCATCGCGCATGTCGCGGCAAATAACAGCGCCGAAAAATTCGGGGACTGGATAGGCGATGCGGCAAGCCGTGTATGGATTGCCGAACGCAAGGCTACCGCGGCGCCCATCGGCTATGCGCTGCTGACCGCGCCCGACCTTCCGGACATTGTGACGGGGGCGGATGATGCGGAGTTGAAGCGCATCTATATATTGTCGCGTTATCATGGCGGCGGGCTGGCGGGGCGCATGATGGAAGCGGTTATTGCCGAAGCGAAAGCCATGGGCAAAACCCGGCTATTGCTTGGCGTCTATGCCGCCAATGACCGCGCTATCGCTTTCTATCGCAAACATGGCTTCGGGATTGTCGGCGACCGCCGCTTTCAGGTCGGCGCGGCCTTGTTTGAAGACAAGATCATGGCGCGGGCGCTTTAGCCACCCAATGGCATTTGGGCATTATAGTTGTCCTTGTTCAGTTCCAGATAGATGCTGTCACACCATTCGCCATTCACTTCCATTGTATTTTGGGCGCGCCCGGTTTCGACAAATCCGGCGCGCATGAGCAGCCTTAATGATGCGCTATTACGGGGATCGACATCTGCAAACAGATGATCGGTATAACCATCAAAAACATGCGCTATGACCGCCCTCAACGCTTCTATGGCATAGCCTTGTCCCCAAGCGGAACGTGCTAGGTAGAAGCCGATTTCGGGCATTTGCCACACGCCTATTTTCCCAATAACGACGCCGTTCGTCTCGATGATAAAATCAGTGCTCCCATTCGCATTGCTGACGATCATGCTCTCCAACCATTGCTCGGTATCGGCATGGGTGCGGTGCGGAGGGGTAGACCAGTATCGCAGCACTTCGGCATCCGACATGATGGCGTGAACAGCATCCAAATCATCAGCGCGCGCGTGCCGTAGCAATAGTCGTTCGGTCCGAATTATGGTCATAGGCGCATTTTTATCAATCAGTGCTCACCCCGGCAACATCGACCCGGTTTCGATGAAACGCTGGTGCCACGACAAACTTTCCTTGAGCAAAGAGGGTGATTGCAGGCCATAGGCTTCGCGGCGCGCGCGGGCGTAATAATCTTCGAGTAGCGGGCGATAGTCGGGGTGGGCGCAATGGGCGATAATCTGTTCGGCGCGCTTTTTGGGCGAAAGGCCGCGCAAATCGGCCAAGCCTTGTTCGGTGACAATCACCTGCACATCCTGCGTGATATGGTCGACATGGCTGACTTGCGGAACAATCGCGCTAATCTTGCCGCCCTTCGCGGTCGAAGGCGTCATGAAGAAGCTGATAAAGGCATTACGCGCAAAATCGCCCGACCCGCCAATGCCGTTCTGGATGCGCGAGCCCATCACATGGGTGGAATTCACCGCGCCGAAAATATCCGCTTCAATGAGGCCATTCATCGCGATGCAGCCCAAGCGGCGGATGACTTCGGGATGGTTGGAAATTTCTTGCGTGCGCAAGAGCATCCGCCCGCGATATTTTTCCATATTGGCGTTGATGTCGGCGGCGCGTTCGGGGCTGAGCGAGAAAGCAGTAGCCGAAGCAAAGCTGAGTTTGCCCGCATCGAGCAAATCCATCATCCCGTCCTGAATGACTTCGGTATAAGCGGTCAAATTATCGAATGGGGCATCGACAAGGCCGGTCAGCACGGCATTGGCGATATTGCCGACGCCCGACTGCAGCGGCAGGAGTGACGCGGGGAGGCGGCCCTGCTTGACCTCATTGCTTAGAAAATCAAGGATATGTCCGGCAATGGTCTGCGCAGTCGCATCGGGCGGCGAGAAAGGCGCGTTGCGGTCCGGCGCATCGGTTTCAACCACGGCGACGACCTTGGCCGGATCGACATTAAAGCCGGTCTGGCCGATCCGGTCATCGGGCCGGACAATCGGGATCGGCACGCGATTGGGCGGCAGGCGCGTGCCATAATAAATATCGTGCATCCCTTCGAGCGCGGGGCTTTGCCAGCTATTCACTTCGAGGATGATCTTGTCGGCATTGTCGAGCCAGGTCTTGTTATTGCCGACCGAACTGGCCGGAATGAGCGTGCCATCTGCCTTGATGCCGGTGACTTCGATGACGGCAGCATCAAGCTTGCCCAAAAAGCCCTGCCACACAATCGGCGCGACCTGCGACAAGTGGATATCGAGATATTCAATCTCGCCCGCATTGATTTTAGTGCGGGTGATGGGGTCGCTATTATAGGGCATCCGGTAGGAAACCCCGTCCACTTCGGCGAGCGCGCCGTCGAGTTCGGGGCCGGTCGATGCGCCCGTCCACATGCGGATCTGGAGCGGATCGCCCTTGGCGTGCGCCTCTTTCATTTGCGCGGCGAGCGCGACCGGCACCGCCTTGGGATAGCCCGCACCGGTAAAGCCGCTCATCCCCACCGCATCATCATGGCGGATCAGCGCCGCAGCCTCCTCTGCGCCCATCAGCTTGGAGCGGAAAGCGTCGTGGAGGATACGGCTGGTCATGGCTGGGTCCTTTTTGGAAAATGGCAAAGCATTGATGATAGGTCGATGACGCAGATGCTTTTCTTTTCTGAAAAAGCCGCACTATCAACTGCCTGAAAAGCCGCTCATAAGCCTGCCACGCCGGTTTTGAAACCAAAGATTAGCGGAAAATCAGCTATTATGTGAGCGCTCGTCTGCCATAATGTGCACCTATGGGAAAAAGAATCATCAGCATCTTATTCACTCTCCTTTGCGCCAACGCCGCGATGGCCCAGGTTGAAGACGAAGTCGAATTTTATGACGATCTCGTCCACTCTGACGTCCCTCTATGGGGCGCGGGTGAGAAAGTATGGCCACAGAATTTTACCGCTGGCGACAGTTGGGGATGTTCTAACCGTTTAAAATATGGAGACTGGGAACGCAGCGATTATGACGAGGAAAAGGGTTGGATACGTTTGTCCAACTATGGGGTGTTCCATTGCTATATTGTTGTTTCACAATCCTATGAACGGACCGAATTAGACAAATCCGGCTATAGATATGCCTATCTGGTTGATTTAGGATCGGTCAAAGCGCGAGGTGTGGAACAAGAGCTTTGGTTGTTGCAGATCGGTTCAAGGCCGGGCAGCGATTATTTACTTTTATCAAGGCCTGTGGGCGAAAGTTTAATTACGTCTTTCTCGCTTCTGCAGACAAAATGCCCGCCCGCAAATGTGCGCGAAGGGCCGGGAATGGATATTGTTGGAACGCGCTATTGTGCCATCAACTCCCAAGCTGAAATGCGAGCCTTTGCACGGCGCATGGCGCAATTGAACCCTTTGGCCAAATTGGAATGGCGTGGGAGCCGTGCGGACGAGGGGTTACCAGTTAAAGATGGTAAATCCGAAAAATAATGACGTGGGGCATTCAACATGCCGCAGCCTTCAAAAACTATCGGCGGCGTCCATCAATTTGGTGAGGCTTTTGGGCGCGCAGCGGCGCCAGCTTTGCGCGAGCCAGTCGGTGACATGGTCCCAATCGGTGTCGGGGCGGTTCAGCGTCAAGCCGATCCAGCCACTCGCGCCATAGAAAGCGGGCTTGAAATAAAGGTCCGGATTCTGGTCGATATGCGCCATCATCTCGTCCATCCCGTCGGTTTTGACGATGAGCGCAATCGCATCGCTGCCATGATGGCGGTCGGCGAAATAGGCGAAATATTTGCCGCTCTTTTCCGAACCCACCCGCCAGCCGGGCGCGCCATGCGAGGGGCGCTCGTGCGTTTCGGGAAGGGCAAGCGCGCGGGCACGGACTTGCTCGAGCAGCCAGTCGGCATTGGCGGAGCGGCCCACATAATCGGCCAGCACGCGCGGATAAAGCTGATGTTCGGCAAAGCGGATGCGCGCGGCGAGCGTGTCGGAGGTATCGACGGGCGTAATCGTGACCTCTGCTTGGCCAAGGATCGGCCCGGCATCAAGGTCGGGCGTCACCAGATGGATGGTGCAGCCCGCATGGGCGTCGCCTGCTGCAATCGCGCGCGCATAGGTGTCCAGCCCCGGATATTTGGGGAGCAGGGAAGGGTGGATGTTGAGCATCCGGTCGCGCCAGCCTTCGACAAATTCGTCCGATAAGATACGCATATAACCCGCCAGCGCGACATAATGCGCGCCGCTCTTGCGGATTTCTGCGTCCATAATTGCATCGAACGCGGCGCGGGTCAGTCCCTTATGGCTGTGCGCAAAAGTGGGGATGCCTTCGGCTTGCGCGATGGCCAAACCTTCGGCGTCTGGATTGTTCGATGCGACGAGGACGATTTCATAAGGGTTATCGGGCAGGCGGCTGGCATAGAGCAACGCCGCCATATTGGTGCCTGCGCCGGAGATGAGGATGGCGACGGGGGTGCGCATTATTTCTCCCCTCCCGCTCGCGGGAGGGGCTGTTTGAAGGAGAGAATTGCGCTGTCGGACATGCCCTCCCCTAGCCCCTCCCGCAAGCGGGAGGGGGACATCGTCGCGCTATCCTTCATAGGTAGCGGTCCAATCTCCGCGGGCCGACCAAGTCTCTGCTGAGCCTGTCACCGTGCAACCCTTCACACCCGCACGAATCTCCCCGATGCGATGCACAACCTCGCCCGCCGCTTCCAGCGCCGCCGTCACCGCATCTACCTCTTCCGCTGCCACGACGACCGCCATACCGATGCCGCAGTTGAAGGTGCGCGCCATTTCTTCGGGTTCGATATTGCCTTGGGCCTGGAGGAACGCCATCAGGCGCGGCTGGGCCCAGCTATCGGCGTTGACAAACGCATGGAGATTATCCGGCAAAATGCGCGGGATATTTTCCAGCAACCCGCCGCCGGTAATATGCGCGAGCGCGTGGATTTTACCCTCACGAATAAGCGGCAGCAGCGATTTCACATAGATGCGCGTCGGGGCCATCAGCGCGTCGATCAGGCGGATATTCTGGTCGAACAAAGCCGGACGGTCGAGCTTCCAGCCCTTATCCGCCGCCAACCGCCGCACGAGCGAATAGCCGTTGCTATGCACGCCCGACGAAGCGAGGCCCAAAATCACATCACCCGCCGCAACCTTATCTGCGGTGAGCACCTGATCGCGCTCGACCGCGCCGACGCAAAAGCCCGCAAGGTCATAATCTCCATCCGAATACATGCCCGGCATTTCCGCCGTTTCGCCGCCAATCAGCGCGCATCCGGCTTGCTTGCAGCCTTCGGCAATGCCGGCGACCGCGGCGGTTGCGACATCATTGTCGAGTTTACCGGTGGCATAATAATCGAGGAAGAAAAGCGGTTCGGCGCCCTGAACGATCAAATCATTCGCGCACATTGCCACAAGGTCGATGCCGACCGTGTCATGCTTACCCGAATCAATCGCGAGTTTAAGCTTGGTGCCGACGCCATCATTGGCCGCGACCAGTAACGGATCGTTGAACCCGGCGGCCTTCAAATCGAAGAAGCCGCCAAATCCGCCAAGGTCGGCATTTGCACCGGGGCGGCGGGTCGCTTTGGCAAGCGGCGCAATGGCGCGCACAAGTGCATTGCCGGTTTCAATGGAAACGCCCGCTTCTGCATAGGTATAAGAAGGGGTGTTGGACGGATTTTGCTGGGTCGTATCGCTCATAGTTGCGCGCTTTACGCATTACGGGCTTGGATTTCCACGCCGTTGTCGCCAAAAGGGCCACAAGAATGACCGAACTTGTCCAAAATTCGCCTTTACGGCTGCAAAATCCGTCTGTTCTTGCCGGGCGAGGGCGTAAGCCTGCGGCGGACGGGCGCGGGGCGGCCATATTGATTCGCTCCCTTATGGAGCGCGCGGCGGCGATTCTGCGCTTTTCGATTCGCGAGATGTCGCTGAAGCAGATGGCGGGCTTGTTCCTTGCGGTGCTGGCGATGGCGACGGTCGCTTATGCGCAGATTGAAGGCGATAATCGCGGCGTTCAGCCGATCAACAGCTCGACCGATTATGAAGTCACCAACATCGAAATCGACGTGATGGGCGACAATGCCGAAGATGCGCGGCAAAAAGGCTGGCAGGAAGCCCAGCGCAAGGGCTGGGCGGCGCTCGCCCGCAAGATGGGCGCGGTCGAAAGCCTGCCCGACAGCACATTGAACGGCATCGTTACCGCCATTGTGGTGCAGGAAGAGCTGGTCAGCGAAAAACGCTATATCGCGAAATTGGGCGTATTGTTCGACAAGGTGCGCTCCTCGCCCATCCTGGGCGTGAGTGGCGGGCGGATGCGTTCGCCGCCGCTGCTCGTCATCCCCGTCACCTATATCGGCAATTCGCCACAAGTGTTTGAAAACCGCAGCGACTGGCAAAAGGCATGGGCGGTGTTCCGCACCGGCGACAGCAGCGTCGATTATGTCCGCACGGCGGGCACGGGCGCGGATACATTATTGTTGCAAGCGGGCCAGATTGGCCGCCGCAACCGCGCATGGTGGCGCGTTATCCTCGACCAATATGGCGCAGCGGACGTGATTATGCCGATTGCGCGGATCGAGCGCAGCTATCCCGGCGGTCCGGTCAAAGGCATTTTCTCGGCGCGCTATGGCCCCGACAATATCCTCCTTGGCACCTTTGAAATGACCGCGGCGTCGGCCAAGGATGTGCCGGACATGATGGCCAAAGCCGTGGTGCGGATTGACGAAATCTATCGCAACGCGTTGGCGGCGGGACAGCTTCGCCCCGACACCTCGCTGATCTTTGAAGACCCCAATGCGCGCGCTGCCGAAGAGCGCGAGGCGGAAAAAGCCGAAGATGCAACCGAAGTGGACAGCAGCGACAGCACGGATACGGGCGACACCAGCGCGACGCCCGAAACCCCCGCAACTCCTGCCACGCCCGATGTGCAAAGCATCAGCGTGACGGTGCAATATGATTCGCCCGATGCGGCGTCGGTAAACTCTGCCGAAAGCAGTGTGCGCGGAGCTTCGGGCGTGCAGTCGGCCAATACATCGAGCGTCGCGATTGGCGGCACATCGGTGATGCGTGTCACCTATAAGGGCGACATGGAAGGGTTGAAGGCCGCGCTTGCCGCACGTGGCTGGCGTGTTCAGGAAGGCGGCGGCGCGCTTCGCATCAGCCGCTAAGACAGGATCAGGGCCCATTAATCAGGGGAAAGTCATGAGTCAGATGGCCTTGCCGCTAGACTGGACCGGAGCCAAAGGGCTGTCCGGTGACTTTCTAGTGAGCGCCTGCAACGCGGAAGCGGTGCGTCATCTGGAACATAGCGCAACCTGGCCGGTGCGCACCTCCATCCTTACAGGCCCTGCGCGGTCGGGGCGTAGCCTGCTCGGCCGCCTGTTCGCGCTCGCTACCGGCGGCACGGTGGTCGATACGGTCGCAGGGCAAAGCGATGACAGCCTGTTCCATGCGTGGAACCGCGCGCAAGAAACGCGCCTGCCGCTCCTCCTCATTGCCGACGCACCCCCATCCGAATGGAATGTGACACTCCCCGATTTAAAATCACGTTTGGGCGCAGCGCCGGTGGTGCATATCGACCAGCCCGACGACAATCTTATAGCCCCCTTGATAGAAAGGCTTTTTCTCGACCGCGGCACGCGCATCAGCGAAGATTTGCCCGGCTATCTGGCTCCGCGCATCGAAAGGAGCTATGCGGCGATTCATCAAACTGTCACAAACTTGGATGAAGCGGCTTTAGCCGATCATAAACGGATAAGCGTTCCGTTTGCGCGGCAGTTTTTTGCTGGGCGGGATGCGCCGGGATTGCCCGGTCTTGAACCGCCTCCTTTTGATCCGACTGGAGACTAACCCATGACGCGCGCGCCCACCCTTCGCCCGCAACTCACGACCGATGCCGAACGCCGTTTGACCGCAGAAGAAGCGCGGCGCCGTTTCTTTAACCGCGAACTGTCCTGGCTCGCTTTCAACCGCCGCGTGCTGGAAGAAGCCGCAAACCCTGCGCATCCCTTGCTGGAACAACTCCGCTTCCTGTCGATTTCGGGGAATAATCTCGACGAATTTTTCATGGTGCGGGTGGCCGGTTTGAAAGGCCAGCAGCTCCAGAATATCACCTACCGGTCGGTCGATGGCCGCACACCGACACAGCAGCTTGGCGAAATTGAAGAGGCGACCAACGCGCTGTTCAATGCGCAGCAATGGGAATGGCTGCGCATCCGTTCGGCGCTGGAACAGCATGACATACGCGTTGTCACCGAACCGGCAGAAGCCGAACCTTGGCGGCAAAGGCTGGAGGCGCATTTTCGCGCACAGCTTTTCCCGGTGCTTACCCCGCAAGCCATTGACCCGTCGCACCCGTTCCCCTTCATTCCCAATAAGGGCATGGCGGTGGTGTTCGACCTTGTCCGCCGTTCGGACAAGGAATCGATCCGCGAACTGGTGCTGATCCCGCAATCGCTGCCACGTTTCGTGCGTATCGAAAATGACAAGAGCGGCATCTATGTGCCGATGGAAACGATGATCGAGATGTTCTCGGACATTTTATTCCCCGGTTACGAGGTGGTCGAAAGCGGCTGTTTCCGTGTCATCCGTGACAGCGATATCGAAATCGAGGAAGAGGCCGAAGATTTGGTGCGCTATTATAAAAGCGCGATCAAAAGGCGGCGGCGCGGGCGGATTATCCTTCTCGAACTGGACCCGGCCATGTCGGGCGCGGTCGAAGAAATGCTGCGCGATGCGGTGTTGGGTGATGCCGCCACCATCGTCAATGTTGATGGCTTTGTCGGCATCGGCCAGTTGGACCAGATTGTCGATGAAGACCGGCCCGACCTTAAATTCCCGCAATTTACCGCGCGTTTCCCCGAACGTATCCGTGAACATGACGGCGATTGTTTTGCCGCGATCAAGGCCAAGGACATTATCGTCCACCATCCTTATGAAAGTTTCGAGGTGGTCCTGTCCTTCCTGCGCCAGGCCGCGCAAGACCCCGATGTGGTGGCGATCAAACAGACGCTCTATCGTGCGGGCAAGCAATCGGCAGTGATCCGCGCGCTGATTGATGCTGCCGAAGCGGGTAAATCCGTGACTGCCGTAGTCGAATTGAAAGCGCGTTTTGATGAAGAGCAAAATCTCCACTGGGCCGACCAGTTGGAGCGCGCAGGCGTTCAGGTCGTCTATGGCTTTATCGAATGGAAAACCCACGCCAAAATTTCGATGGTGGTGCGCCGCGAAGGCGATGCGTTCCGCACTTACTGCCATTTCGGCACCGGCAATTACCACCCGATTACCGCGCGCATCTATACCGATTTGAGCTTCTTCACCGCTGACCCCCAAGCCGGACGCGATGCGGCGCAGGTGTTCAACTATATCACCGGCTATGTCGAGCCCGAAAATCTGGAGCGCATCTCCATGTCGCCGCTCTCCATCCGCGCGGACCTGTGCCAGCTTATCGACGATGAAATTGCCAATCTGGCCGAAGGCAAACCGGCGGGCATCTGGGCCAAGATGAATAGTTTGGTGGACCCCGCCATCATAGAAAAACTTTATGAAGCGTCCAATGCGGGCGTGCCGATTGATCTCGTTGTGCGCGGCATTTGCTGCCTGCGCCCCGGCGTTGAAGGCATGTCGGAAAATATCCGCGTCAAATCCATTGTCGGGCGTTTTCTGGAACATAGCCGCATCTGGGCCTTTGCCAATGGCAAGGGGCTGCCCTCGCGTCAGGCGAAACTTTATATCAGCTCGGCGGACTGGATGCCGCGCAACTTTGACCGGCGCGTCGAATATATGATGCCGATCATCAACAAGACCGTGCATGACCAGATTCTCGATCAAGTCATGGTCGCCAATCTTATCGACAATGAACAAAGCTGGGTGCTGGAAAGCGATGGCACCTATGTGCGGATGCAGCCGGGCGAAAAGCCGTTCAACCTGCACCGCTATTTCATGAACAACCCGTCCCTGTCCGGGCGCGGGGCGGCGCTGCGCAAGTCGAAGGACGTGCCGACGCTCGATATAGAAAGATATAAGGCTTGACCGCTCTCACCACCCCCGTCCGCGATGGCGCGCATGTGCATCCCATCCGGGTGCCGCGCGCGATGATGCCCTCCAGCGAAGCGGTGCGCGCCGACCGCGACCATCGCGAGGCGATTATCGACATCGGCTCCAACTCGGTGCGTCTGGTGGTCTATTCGGGCGCCCGCCGCGCGCCTTCGGTGATTTTCAACGAGAAAGTCATGGCGGGGCTGGGGCGGTCCTTGACCGCTACGGGGCGGATTGACGATGAAGCTTTGGCGCGCGGCCTGCGGGCGCTCGAACGCTTCGGCGCGCTCGCCAAGGCGATGGGGCTGGACCAGATACGCTGCGTTGCGACCGCCGCCGTGCGTGATGCGGCCAATGGCGATGCGATTATCGCGGGCGCAGAAGCGATGGGGCTGACGGTCGAATTGCTCAGCGGCGAGCAGGAAGCGGAAGCGGCAGGTTATGGCGTGATCGCCTCCATTCCGGACGCTGACGGCATTGTTGCCGACCTTGGGGGCGGGAGCCTCGAATTGGTGCGCGTGTGCGGTGGTAAGATCGGCCAGCGCGTCTCCTTCCCGCTCGGCGTGCTGCGGCTTGCGGCGGTGCGCGAGGGCATCAAGGATAAGGCCAAAGCCAAGACGGCGGTCACCGACCATATCAAAAAATTGCTGCGCGGGGCCGATTGGCTTCAGGAAGCGCAAGGCTTGCCGCTCTATCTGGTCGGCGGCTCATGGCGCTCGCTCGCTAAAATCGACATTGAAGACCGGCACGATCCTCTGCCCGTGCTGCACTATCACCAGATGCCGCCCAAGTCCGCGAGCCGCATCCTGCGCCTGATTGACGGGATGACGCCGGAGGATTTGAAAGCGATACCGGGGGTGAGTTCGGTGCGTATCCCGACGCTCCCCGATGCGGCGCTTTTGCTCGCAACGCTCACCAAATTTCTGGGGAGTCGCCGCCTGATTGTGTCCTCGGCGGGCTTGCGCGAAGGCTTGCTTTACCAGCAACTGCCCGACGATGTGCGCGCGCAAGACCCGCTATTGGTCGCGGCCAAGGCCGAAGGCAGCCGCCTGTCGCGCTTTCCCGAACATGGCCGTTTGCTCGACAAATGGATTGCGCCCTTATTTGCCGATGATGATGCCGCCGCCGCGCGGTTGCGCATGGCGGCCTGTTTATTGTCCGAAGCAGGCTGGGCGGAAACCCCCGATTTCCGGGCCTCGCGCGGGCTGGAAATGGCGCTTCACGGCGACTGGCACGGCATCGACATGGAAGGGCGCATCATTATAGGGCAGGCGCTCTATAGCTGCTTTGGCGGCGGCACCAGCCTGTTTGAAGGCGCGCCCGCAGGCGTGCTGACCGCCAAGATTAACCGCGCGATCCGCTGGGGCCTCGCGATGCGGCTGGGACAGCGCATGTCGGGCGGCGTCGAACTGCCGCTCCACCAATCGCGCCTCGAACGCGACGGCAATATGATCCGCCTGCATTTGTGGGACGATGCGGCCAGCCTCTATGGCGAAGCGGTGCAACGCCGCCTCAAAAACCTCTCTGTGGAGTTTAAGTGCCGCTTTGAAATGGTACGGGATGCGTGAGGCAGAAGGATAGGGTAAGCGCAACCTAATTCCCCTCCCGCTTGCGGGAGGGGTTAGGGGAGGGCATGTCACTCACGGAGGGCCTGCCGCCTTCGCTTCCTACCCGCACACCATCGCATTAATCACCCGATTATCCGGATGATAATAAACGTCCAGCCGCGCCGCTTGGGGATTGCCCGGCCCTCTATAGAGGCCGGGGATGAAACGGACTTCGGTTTGGCCGCTGCGGGTGCGGATGTCGCGTTCGACATCCTGCGCAAGCCCGTGGCCCAGATGATAGGATAGTTTCTGCGCGCCGCACGCGTCGCTGGCAGGCTTGGGGGCCATAGCCATCGGTTCGGCGAACAGTCCGGACGAACAACCGGTGAGGGCCAGTCCTGCCAGCGCTGCGGTCAGCATTACAGAGACAAAACGCATAAATTATCCACAGCTCAATCTGATAATCTTTCGCTTATGGCCAAGATTGATGTTCAACCGGTCTTGACGATAATCCATAGTTGCCGCGCTATCGGGGAAGAGAATACGGACCTCTCCCGCACGCGACATAGCACGAATGGCCGTTTCGTTGCGCGGATTGAGGTGTTTACCCACGAAATGCTGCACCCGGCCTGCACCGCAATTACCGGGGTTATCAGGAACAGGGTGGGGAAGCGGGGTGGCACATCCGGCCAAAGCCAGAAGCGAAGCGGTAGCAAAAGCGAACGTAAATTTAGAGCTAAGCTGCATACTCACATCTCCATTTTAAGCGGCGTCGGCTTCTTCTACCGTGTCGCTGGTTCGGGTCATTTTGAGTCGTCCATTTTTGACCGCAAAGGCAAGTCGGCCTTCCACCAGATCAAGCGCATCATGGCCGAACACCTCATAGCGCCAGCCGCTTAAAATAGCGAGACTTTCTCGTTCTCCCGCCGCCAAGGCTTCCAGATCGTCCGAACGGCTGATGAGACGCGAGGCAACATTGATTTCGCGCGAGCGGATTTTGAGGAGGAGCTTGAGCAAATCCGCGACCAACGCGCCCTCTTTGCCGGGACCGGCGCGGCGCGGGCCATGATCGGGCATTTCTTCGCGCGGCATGGGCTTGGCGTTGGCAAGCGCGCGCATCAGCCGCTCGCCAATATCATTGGAGCGCCAGGCGGCCGACAGTCCGCGCACCCGTCCCAAATCTTCCTGGGTCTTGGGCGGATGGCTCGCCAGATCGGCCAGCGTTTCATCCTTGACGATGCGCCCGCGCGGTAAATTCTTGTTGCGCGCCTCGCTTTCGCGCCAGCCCGCGAGCGCCTTCAACCGGCCCAGCACGTCGGGCTTTTTGGAGGCAATCCGCACCCGCTCCCATGCGGTATCGGGCGAGGACGCATAGTTGGACGGGTCGGCGAGGCGCTCCATCTCGTCATCCAGCCATGCCCCGCGTCCCGTCGCGCGCAGCTTGTCGATCATCATCGGGAAGATTTCCGACAAATAGGTCACATCGCCAATCGCATAATCAATCTGCCGCTTGTCGAGCGGACGGCGGCTCCAGTCGGTAAAGCGCGCGCCCTTGTCGAGATGATGGCCGAGCCAGCCTTCGACCAGATTGGAATAGCCAAGCTGTTCGGCTTGCCCCAGCGCCATCGCGCCGATTTGCGTATCGAATAAAGGATGCGGGGTCTTGCCGGTGAGATTGTAAATAATCTCGATGTCTTGCCCGCCTGCATGGAATACCTTCAAAACATCCTCATTGTCGGTGAGGAGATCGAGCAAAGGCTTCATGTCGAGGCCGGGGGCCATCGGGTCAATCGCGGCGGCTTCCTTGCCGTCCGAAATCTGGATGAGGCATAATTCGGGCCAGAAAGTATTTTCGCGCATAAATTCGGTATCGACCGCCACAAAATCGGCTTTGGCTAAGCGGTCGCACAGTTGGCGCAGGGAATCACTATCGGTAATCAGCGGAAGAATCTTCATAGCGCCCGCGCATATCAGGATATGCTCCCTTGACAAAGCGGGCATTGCAGGCTGTTAGCGAGCGCCATAGTTATGGCGCAGAATTGCGCCGGAAGTTTATCCGGAAAAGAGCCGAAAAAATGCACGCCTATCGCACCCATACTTGCGCAGATTTGCGCGCCGAAAATGTCGGACAGGAGGTTCGCCTGTCGGGATGGGTGCATCGCAAGCGCGATCATGGCGGCTTGTTGTTCGTCGATTTGCGTGACCATTATGGGCTGACGCAAATTGTCACCGACATTGATAGTGAAGCATTCAAGGCGCTCGACAGCGCTCGCACCGAAAGCGTGGTCACGGTCACGGGCGAGGTGATTGCGCGCACCAAGGAAACGGTGAACGGCAACTTGCCCACCGGCGAAATCGAAGTGCGCGCCAAGGATGTGGTCATCCAGTCGATGGCCGCCGAATTGCCGATGCCGGTTGCGGGCGAACAGGAATATCCGGAGGAAATCCGGCTCAAATACCGCTTCCTCGATCTGCGCCGCGAAACGCTCCATAAAAATATCGTCACCCGCACCAAGGTGATTTCGGATATGCGCCGCCGCATGGAAGGCGCGGGCTTTACCGAATATTCGACGCCGATTTTGACCGCATCCTCGCCCGAAGGCGCGCGCGATTTTCTGGTGCCGAGCCGCATCCATCCCGGCACTTTCTACGCGCTGCCGCAAGCGCCGCAGCAATATAAGCAGCTTTTGATGGTCGCGGGCTTTGACCGCTATTTCCAGATTGCGCCCTGCTTCCGCGACGAAGACCCGCGTGCCGACCGCCTGCCGGGCGAATTTTACCAGCTCGACCTTGAGATGAGCTTCGTCACCCAGGAAGAAGTGTGGGAAACGATGGAGCCGGTCATCGGCGGCGTGTTCGAAGATTTCGCTAACGGCAAAGCGGTGACACCCATCGGCCAATTCCCGCGCATCCCTTATGCCGAATCGATGCTCAAATATGGCAGTGACAAGCCGGACTTGCGCAACCCGCTGATCATTTCCGATGTGGGCGACTATTTCAAAGGTTCGGGCTTTGGCCTGTTCGACAAAATTGTGTCGGGCGGCGGTTTTGTCCGCGTCATTCCGGCCCCGAACACTGCCGACAAGAGCCGCAAATTCTTCGATGAAATGAATGAATGGGCGCGCGGCGAAGGCTTTGCAGGTCTTGGCTATGTCACCCGCAAGGGCGGCGAATTTGGCGGCCCGATTGCCAAGAATCACGGCGAAGAAGGCATGGCTGCGCTCTATGACGCGCTCGGCCTTGGACCCGATGACGGTCTGTTCTTCGCCGCGTCCGGCAAGGAAGCGGAAGCGGCAAAGCTTGCAGGCCTTGCCCGCACGCGCATCGCCAACCAGCTTGGCCTTATCGACGAAAACCGCTTTGAACTGGCGTGGATTGTCGATTTTCCCATGTATGAATGGGACGAGGACAATAAGAAGGTCGATTTTTCGCACAATCCCTTCTCGATGCCGCAAGGCGGGCTGGATGCGCTCAACAACCAAGACCCGCTCACCATCAACGCCTATCAATATGATCTGGTGTGCAACGGCTTTGAAATTGCGTCGGGCTCGATCCGCAACCAGTCGCCCGAAACCATGGTCAAGGCGTTCGAGATTGCAGGGCTTACCAAAGCCGATGTCGAAGAGCGGTTCGGCGGTATGTATCGCGCCTTCCAATATGGCGCGCCCCCGCACGGCGGCATGGCCGCGGGCGTGGACCGCATCGTGATGCTGGTGTGCGGCGCGCAGAATTTGCGCGAAATCACACTCTTCCCGATGAACCAGAAGGCCGAAGACCTGCTCATGGGCGCGCCTTCCAAGCCCGGTGACAAGCAATTGGAAGAATTGCATATCCGCGTGGTCGATCTCGAAGAGTGAGCGCGCCCAAGCACAGGTTGAGGGCATGGCACCGCGCATCGGCGCTGGTCCTGCTCCTCTTTCTGGGGCTTCATTTGGCCAATCATATTGCGGGCCTTTGGGGGGCGGATAGCCATATCGCCTTCATGGACACGGCGCGCAATTTTTATCGCCAGCCTTTCATCGAGCCGCTTTTGCTTGCGTTGATCTGTTTCCAGATTGGTTCGGGGGTGACGCTCGCGGCGCGGGGCTGGCGCACACGCTCCGGGCGTGTTGCCTGGCTGCAAGCTTTGTCCGGCCTCTATGTGGCGTTATTCCTGCTCAACCATGTGTTAGCAGTGCTGACGGGACGGCTGCTCGACGGGCTGGATACCAACTTTTACTTCGCCGCTGCCGGTTTCCATGTGGCGGGCTGGCCGTGGTTTTTTGTGCCTTATTATTTTTTAGCGGTCGCAGCGCTCCTCAGCCATATCGGGTGCGCATTATATTGGAATATCAGCGGCGGAGAGACACGCGCCGCGCGTATAGCGCTGACCTCATGCGTCCTCCTCGGCATCATATTGGGCGCGCTTTTTGTCGCCGCGATGGCGGGCATGATCGTGCCGGTTACGATACCGCAAGACTATCTTGCTAGTTATCTGTGACGGAGTCGATTAGGCTACCGCGTTCGACCGCTATTGCCTTGACGTTGAAAGATTTGGCCCGATGACCATCACCCTCGCCGATTATGAAAAAGGCGAAAAATATGACGGCGATTATAGCGCCGACCTTGCCGCTTTGCAGGACCGCATGACGCGCATCCAGCAAGCGCATATCATCCACGGCCACCGCTCGATCATCATGATCGAAGGCTGGGATGCGGCGGGCAAGGGCGGGCTGATCACGCGCATGACCGGGATGCTCGATCCGCGCTACTATGAAGTCTGGCCCATCGCCGCGCCGACACCGGAGGAAAAGGACCGCCATTTCCTCTACCGCTTTTGGAAACGGATTCCGGGCAAGGGCGAAATCGTGGTGTTCGACCGCAGCTGGTATGGCCGCGTGCTGGTCGAGCGGGTCGAAGGCTATGCCACCGACACCGAATGGAAGCGCGCCTATGATGAAATCAATGAATTTGAAGCGCAGCAACTCGACAGCGGCACGCACCTCATCAAACTTTTCTGCCATGTGACGCAAAAAGAACAGGATGCGCGTTTTGCCGACCGGCTCAACGACCCGTGGAAGCGGTGGAAAACCGGCACGGATGATTATCGCAACCGGTCGAAACGCAAGCAATATCTGGAAGCCTATAAGGATATGTTCAAACTCACCGACACGCGCTGGGCGCCGTGGAAGGTGCTTGATATGAATAATAAAAAGGCGGGACGCATCGCGGGGCTGACCTATGTATGCGAACAGTTGGAAGCAGCGGTTCCGATGACCGGGGCAGAGCTTGATCCGGCAGTGGTGAAGCTGGCCGAGAAGGCGTTCAAGTTCAAACTGGACGAGAAAGTGGGCGAGGGGGAGTAAGAGGCACTCGAAGCCCGCTCACCAACACCTTCTCCCTCACCCCCTTCTCCCCTTGTGGGAGAAGGATACGAAGCCTTAGCCGTCAGGCTTAGGCGCAGTTGGAAGAGGGGTAAGCGAGGCAAAGCCTCGCGCGATTGCTTAAGCAATCGCTCACCCCTCACCCAGATCCGGCTAAGCTCACTAGCGTTCGCTAAGCCTTCTCAACCCTCTCCCACAAGGGGAGAGGGATAGGAGTGGAAAGGGGAACATGGTGCGCGGGGGAACATCAAGGGTAAAAGGAAGGGTTACCCCGGATACCCCACTTCCATCACCTCATATTCCTTCTCGCCCGAAGGTAGCGCCACCCGCCGGACATCGCCGACGCTGGCCCCGCGTAAGGCGCGGGCTATGGGGGCGTTCCAGCCGACTTTGCCTTCCCCGGCATCGGCTTCATCATCGCCCACCAAGGTCAAAGTGCGATGGTTATCATTCTCGTCCGCGATGGTGACGGTGCAGCCGAAAAAGACGCGGGCTTTGTCGGGCTGGTCGGCGGGGTTTACCACCTGCGCGGCTTTCATCCGGCGCGCGAGAAACGCCAATCTCCGGTCGATTTCGCGCATCCGTTTGCGGCCATAAAGATAGTCGCCATTTTCGCTGCGGTCGCCATTGCCAGCAGCCCATGAAACGACCTCGACAATGGCGGGGCGTTCGACCTCCAGCAATTGCCGATATTCCTCGCCCATCGCCGCATAGCCTGCGGGCGTGATATAGTTGGGCCGCTGCTCCGCCACGGACTTCCCCCTGTTATGCGCCTAACGGGTCACCCCGGATTATTGGCCTTGCCCAGATAAAAGCTCAACGGATTGCGCTCATGGCGATATTTGGGGTTGGGGTTGATCGTGTCATAGACCACCGCATTTTCCAGCACATGATGCACATAACCGCGCGTTTCGGAGAGCGGAATGGCTTCGATCCAGTCGAGGATCGAAATGCTGCCCGAACGCGGATCGCCATTGTTGCGCAGCCATTTGCGCACATTGCCGGGGCCCGCATTATAGGCCGCAACCGCAAGCGGATAGCTGCCGAACTGGTTCATGAGGCCACGGAAATAGGTGGAGCCCAGCATGATATTATAGGTCGGGTCATAAAGCTGGTCATAGCCATAGCCCATGCCAAGCTTGCCCGCCGTTTCGCGCGCGGTGCCGGGCATAAGCTGCATCAGGCCAGTCGCGCCCGCGCGGCTGATGATACGCTTGTCGAACTGGCTTTCCTGCCGCGCAATCGCGTGGATCATCGTCCATTGGTCGGTTTCGGTCGGCGGCACATTGACCGTCGGGAAGGCGGTTGGCGTGAAGTCGTTAAGACCGTTTAGCCGCGCGCTGCGCCCGATCATGACCGACAGGTCGGGGCGGGCAATTTCTTCAGCCAGCCGCGCGGCGAAATAATGGTCGGCGTCGGACTTCGCAAAATTGGCGATGGCGCGCACGAACAGGCTCTGGGTTTTCCAGTCGCCCTGCTGGCCCAATATACGCGCGGCGCGCACGACCGAGCGGTTCTGGAACGCATTGCGCTCGGCCCCTGAAAAGCTTGCCGTGGCAGGCGGGGCAGGGCGCGGTTGCGGACGGCCCAGCCGTTCGAGCGCAAGCTGGCCGTAAAATTGGTCAAAATGCTGCGCGGCGGTCTGATAGTAATTTTGCGCTTCGGACGCCTGACCCGCTTGCTGTGCGGCGCGGCCCGCCCAATAATAGCCCTTGGACTGGGTCATCGGCGAGCGGGCGGCTTCGGCATATTTGCGGAACATGATGGCGGCATCGCGCGGGCGGTTAAGCTGCCGCATCGCGGTCGAGCCAGCGAGCCATACAAGGCTGGTATAATCATCGCGCACGCCCGCCGATTGTTCGCGGACGAGTGTGCCGGGGTCGAATGCGTCATCGACCTGGCTCGCAATGTCATAAGCGACGCGATACTGGCCTTCGGAGACCGCCCCGCGCGCATTGACGAGCAAGGTTTCATACCATTCTTCAGGGTCCGACGGGCGGCTGGTAAGCGCGCGGCCCTGGCTCAGCAAATTACGCGCGCCGAGCGCATTGCCGGTGCCGCGCAGCCATGTCGCGCGGTCGACAATATAGCCCGGATCATTGCGCGCAAAGCCGTCCACGGCGGAGGACTTGGCATAAGCGTCGGGCGCGCGCGTCCGCATAGCGAGCCGCGCATCGAATACCGCGCGTTTGTTCGACGAGGTGAAGGGCAGCGTGCGCATCGCCGCGCTGGTCTGTCCGGCAAGCAGCAAGCGGTCCATCCGCGCATCATGGTCAACCGAGGTCAGCGCGCCGGGGAATTGCGACAAAAGCCGCGCTTCGTCGGTGGCGCTCAATACGCCTTCACGCCATGCACGGCGGGCGGCGGCTTGGGCGTCGCCCTTTTTATTGTCGCCATCCAGCGCAATCGCATAGCGCAGCCAGCCTCCGGGGGTCAGCGGCGGGAAACGGTTGAAATAGGCAATGCCGCTATTGGGCGTCAGGCTATAGTCAATCGGCGCGCTTTCGGCTTGCTTGCGCAGCTTGTCCTCGTTCGGCCAATCCGGATTTTGCATGAGGAATTGCGTGATTTCGCCAAAGCCTGCACCGGTCGTGTCGCTGAGGCGGCGCCATTGCAGTACGGCCCCCGACACCGCATTATCGGCAGGCAAGGGCCGCTGCGCTGCGGGCGCCCATCCGCCCTGATAATTGCGGTTGTCCTGATTGGCCTGCGTCACCGGAATTTTGATCGCGGGGATTAATGTCACCCGCGCGGGGCTGCGTAAGGAGGAATGGGCAGCAGAAGCGGCAGGCGTGGGTGCAGGCGATGCTACCACAGACGTCGTTGCGGGCGCGGGCGTTGCGACAGGCCGGGCCTCGGCTGTTCTCGACGAAACGGCGGCGGGAAGACCGCAAAGGGTGGAAAAAAGGGCGGAAGCGAGAGCAAAGCGAGAAACCATGCTTGCCATGATGGGGGTCATCTCCTTATCAGACGCTGAACAACCGTCGGCAGACGGTGGAAGAGTAGCGGCCAAGTCTAAAGAGGCTTTGACCGGCCATGTAAAGGAACAAGTTCATGTTTTCGGGGTCCATACCCGCTCTGGTGACGCCATTTCGCGACGGATCGTTTGACGAATCCGCGTTCCGTCAATTGGTCGAATGGCAGATAGGCGAAGGCTCGTCGGGGCTTGTCCCGTGCGGCACGACCGGCGAAAGCCCGACCTTGTCCTATGACGAACATTATCGCGTGATTGCGGTGTGCGTCGATCAGGCGGCGGGCCGTGTTCCGGTGATTGCAGGCTGTGGTTCCAACGATACCGCGACCGCCGTGCGCCATATGAAATTTGCGCAGGATGAAGGCGCGGATGCGGCGCTGGTGGTCGTCCCTTATTATAACAAGCCGAGCCAGGACGGGCTTTACGCCCATTTCGCGCATCTTGCCGAACAATCGGACCTGCCGATCATCCTTTATAATGTGCCGGGACGCACGGTTGCCGACCTCCTCCCCGAAACGGTGGCGCGGCTGGCGGAGATACCGTCCATCGTCGGCATCAAAGATGCAAGCGGTGACCTGTCGCGCGTGGCGAGCCATATGCTGGGCTGCGGCCCCGAATTCTGCCAGCTTTCAGGCAATGACGATATGGCCGTGGCGTTTAATGCGGGCGGCGGGGTCGGTTGTATTTCGGTGAGCGCCAATGTCGCGCCGCGCCTGTGCGCCGAGCTACAGGCCGCAACGCTGAAGAGCGATCGCGCACGCGCCATCGAGATTAACAATAAGCTGCAATTACTGCACCTTGCCTTGTTCAGCGATACGTCGCCGGGGCCGACCAAATACGCGCTGTCGCGTATCCATGAATGGTTCGATCCCGAACTGCGCCTGCCGATCATCCCCGCCGATACCGTATCGCGCGAGGCGGTGGACAAGGCGCTGGTGGCGGCGGACCTGATCTGAATTTGATGGGGTCGGATGCCATCGCATCGTCCGTCACGCATTATCGGGGGCGTTTTTTGCAACGCCCTCTTATTAAGTTACCATTATTGACTATATAGACCCCGCCATGGCCCGCCCGAAACATTCCACCTTTGACAAGCAAAAGACCGTCGCCGAAAACCGGCGCGCGCGCTATGACTATGCAATTGGCGATATTTATGAAGCCGGCATCGTGCTCACCGGCACAGAGGTGAAATCGCTGCGTTCGGGTGAAGGGTCGATTACCGAAAGCTATGCCGAGGTGAATGATAATGGGGTGTGGCTGATCAATTCCAATATTCCGGAGTTCAGCCACGGCAACCGTTTCAACCATGAACCCAAGCGCCCGCGCAAATTGCTGCTCAACGAACGCGAGATTAACAAATTCCACGGCGCGGTTGCGCGGCAGGGCATGACTTTGGTGCCGCTGTCGATTTATTTTAACGGTCGCGGGCGCGCCAAGGTCGAACTGGCGCTGGCCAAGGGCAAAAAGGCGCAGGACAAGCGCGAAACGATCAAGGAACGAGACTGGAAGCGCGAACAAGGTCGCCTGCTCAGGGACCGTGGCTAAATCCATGATCCACCGTGTGCAAAATTGGGTTAGCTCCAATATGCCGACGCGCGAGGGCATGGCCGAAAATAAATATATCAAGCCGTTTGCCGGGCGCGTGTTGCGCAGCGAATTGTGGCGCTTCAACCGCCGGTCGGTCCCGCGCGGTGTGGCGTTGGGGATGCTTGCGGCGGTGTTTCCGGTGGCGCAAACCATTGTCGCGGCCGTGCTGGCGCTCCCCGTGCGCGCCAATGTGCCGGTGGCGGTGCTGACCACCTTTATCACCAATCCCTTGACCACCCCCTTCCTGCTCGCGGCGGCCTATAAGGTCGGGCAATGGATATTGCGCGTCGACCGCTTCACTTATGGCCGCCCGATCAATGCGGTGGCCAATAGCGACCATGTCGAAACATGGATGGAGTGGCTCACCGGTAATGCGGGGATTATCGCGATGAATACCGGCGTCGGCCTGGTGGTGATTGCGATCATTTCGGCGGCGGTCGGTTATCTCGTTGCAAGCTTTGGCTGGCGCTGGTGGATTGCCCGCAAGTGGCGCTCGCGCATCCGCAAACGCATAGCGGACAGTTGAAACCCTGCCCACACTCGGTATAGCGACTCACCTATAAGTTGCGCCCGAAACCATCGCGGCGTCAGGGAAGGATAATTAGATGAAACAGCTACGGCTCATGAAAGCGGCGTTGATTGGCAGCGCAGCATCGCTGGCTCTTGCAGGCTGCGCCACGTCGGGGGAGAAAGCTCCGGCGGAAAATGCGCAAGCCGCAATCGATCAGGCGACCAACGCGACCTTTGTTCCCGCCGCTACCAAGCCCAAGCCGACCTATGGCACTTTCGGCATGGATACCGCAGGCATGGACACCAGCGTCAAGCCGGGTGATGATTTTTATGCCTATGCCAACGGTAATTGGGCGCGCACCACGGCCATCCCTTCGGACAAGTCCAACTATGGCATGTTCACCGTGCTCGATGACCTGTCCAAAAAGCGCACGCAGGAAATTCTGGAGGCGGCCAAGGCCGACCCCAACAGCCGTATCGGCCGTGCTTATGCAAGCTATCTTGATGAAGCCGGTGTCGAAGCCAAAGGCTTGGCGCCGATTGAACCTTGGCTCAATGAAGTGCGCGCGCTCAAGAACAAGGCCGATTATGCGGCGCTTGCAGCCAAAGCTGACCGGATGGGCATTGGCGGCGTCAACTATGCCTATGTGGGGCAGGACGATAAAAATCCCGAAACCTATATTGTGACCATGGGCCAATATGGCATCGGGATGCCGGACCGCGATTATTATCTGTCGAACGCGCCGCAATTCACCAAGACGCGCGCGCAATACCAAACCTATCTCACCAATATGCTGACCCTGATGGGTGAGAAAAACGCGGCGGCGCGCGCCAAGGCTGTCTATGATTTCGAAAAGAAAATCGCGACCGCACATTGGACCAAGACCGACAGCCGCGATGCGGACAAAACCTATAACAAGATGACGGTGGCCGAGCTTACCAAGCGCGCGCCGGGCTATGATTATGCCGGATGGCTGAAGGGCATCGGCGTCAATGTGACCGAAGTGCTGGTGAGCCAACCCTCGGCGCTCACCGGCATCGCCAAGGCTGTGCAACAGGCTCCCATCGGCGTGCTGCGCGATAAATTACTTATCAGCAGCTTGAGCAGCTATGCCAATGTCCTGCCCGACCGCATCGCCAAGGAAAATTTCGCATTTTACGGCACCGCATTGTCGGGCACCCCCGAAATGGAACCGCGCTGGAAGCGGGCGGTCAGCTACACCGTCGGCGGCCTTGGCGACGAAGTGAGCAAGGAATATGTGGCGCGCTTCTATCCGCCCGAAACCAAAGCTTCGGCGGATGAACTCGTCAAAAATGTGGTGGACGCGATGGGCCGCCGCATCGACGCGCTCCAATGGATGGCCCCCGCCACCAAGGAAAAAGCGCGCGGCAAGCTTGCGGCTTTCACCACCAAGATCGGCTATCCCGACCAGTGGCATGATTATAGCAGCATCGACGTCAAGGCTGATGACCTGTTCGGCAACACCGTGCGGATGAATGAATGGGCGCATAATGACCAGATTTCCAAGCTGGGTCAGCCGATCCGCCGCTGGGAATGGGGCATGACGCCGATGGAAATCAACGCTTATGCCAATTTCGGCATGAACGAGATTGTGTTCCCCGCCGCGATCCTCCAGCCGCCTTTCTTTGATCCCAACGCCGACGCTGCGATGAATTATGGCGGTATCGGCGCGGTCATCGGCCATGAAATCAGCCACCATTTCGACGATCAAGGGTCGAAATATGACGCTACGGGCAAGCTCACCACTTGGTGGACGCCGCAAGATGTCGCCGCGTTCAAAGCGGCGGCCAAGCAGTTGGTGGACCAATATAATCTCTATGAAGTGCTGCCGGGTCAAAAGATCAACGGCGAGTTTACGCTGGGTGAAAATATCGGCGATCTGGCAGGCCTTGCGGTTGCCTATGATGCCTATAAACATTCGCTCGGCGGCAAGGAAGCGCCGGTGATTGACGGCATGACCGGCGACCAGCGTTTCTATCTCGGCTGGGCGCAAGTGTGGCGGCGCAACTATCGCGAAGCCAATCTGTCGCAGCGCCTCACCACCGATCCGCACTCGCCCTCGATCCAGCGCGCCTGGGTCGTGCGCAACCAGGATCCCTGGTATGACGCCTATAAGGTGACGCCGGAGCAGAAGCTCTATCTGTCGCCCGAAAAGCGTGTGCGCATCTGGTAAAAGCCGGGGATAAAGATTGCCGTTCAAAACCTCCTCCTACCGGTCCCTGTTTGCATCGTCAGCGGGAGGTTTTGCGGTGCTATCCCTACGTGACTGGGCGCTGCTGCTAGGCGCAGCGGCGGCCAGTCTCGCGCTGGTCTATCTGTCCTTGAACGATATTGTGCTGGCGGCAGGCGTGCTGCTCGCGCTGATCGTTGCGGGCGTATTGCTGCTCCTCCTCCGGCGCACCAGTCAAGAAGCGGTCGCGCTCGGCATGGCCGAACCCGACTGGTCGATCACCCGCGAGGCCGCCGAACATGACGGCATCGGCATTGCGATCACCGACCGCAGCGGGCGCATGGTGTGCGCCAATGATCTTTATGCAAGCTGGTTCGGGGGCTTTGTAACCCCGCCGGGCTTGCCGGTCGAAGGACGCGGCGGCGAACAGCTTGCCGAAGCCGGGCGCAAGGCGTGGCGCGATGGCCGTGCGGATGTGCCCAGCCTGTTGCGCGGCGCGCTCAGGCTCGAAGCCGAAATCATCCGTTCGGGCGCGTCGGACGATTATCTCCTCTGGCGTTTCCGCCCGCTCGCCCAGCATGACATGGTATCGGACATGATCCGCCAAGTCGGCGGCGCGGTCGGCCAATCTTATAGCCATGCGGGCATCATGTCCTGTGTCATCGGCGGGGAAGGACGCATCCGCGCGGCCAATCCCGCCTTCCTCGTGCGCGCGACGGGCAAGGCCGATGCCGAAATTATCGGCCGCGAATTTGCCTCCTATCTGCGCGTCGATGAACAGGGCCATATCTATTTCACCTATGAGCGCGACCGCGGCACGCCGGTGCGCTTGCTGCAAATCCCGCTCCACGGTGACACCCAGAGTGAAGGGCCGGTGCTGATCCTCCTCATCGACGATGACGGCATGGCCGCCGACCGGGGCAGTTCGACCGATTCTGCGCGCAAGCTGGTGTCGCTCCTCCCGTTCGGTGTCGCGATGGTCGACCGCGACGGGCGCTTTCTCCATATGAATAACAGCTTCGTGCGCGCCGCCGGGCTTGGCGATGGCCCCGCGCCGGTTTACCCCGGCGATCTGGTAATTGCCGAAGATAAATCCGCCGTGGCCGACGCGGTGCGCCGTTATGGCACCGGCCAACAGCTTGGCGGCGATATTGCGGTGCGGCTGCGCGCGCAACCCGAAGAACCGGTGGCGCTTTCCATCGCCGGGGTGCGCGGCATGGGCGAAGCGTCGGTCCTGCTCAGCCTTAAGGATAATAGCGAAGAATCGCGCCTCAAACGGCAGGTCGCGCAAGCCTCCAAAATGCAAGCAGTCGGCCAGCTTGCTGGCGGCGTCGCGCATGATTTCAACAATATATTGACCGCGATTATCGGCTATTGCGACCTCATGCTGATGCGCCACACGCCGGGCGACAGCGACTATGCCGATATAGTGCAAATCCAGCTAAATTCGAACCGCGCGGCGGCTTTGACGCGGCAATTGCTCGCTTTTTCGCGCCAGCAAACCCTGCGCCCGCAAATCCTGCAACTGCCCGATGTGATTTCCGAAGTATCGAGCCTTTTGAACCGCTCGATGGGCGAAACCGTCACCATGACGGTCAAGCATGGCCGCGGGCTTGGCCCCGTGCGCGCCGACCCAAACCAGTTGGAGCAGGTCTTGCTCAATCTGGCGGTCAATGCGCGCGATGCGATGCCCAATGGCGGCGAACTGGCGATAGAAACCTATCCGCTGCCCGCCAATGCGGTGCCCAAGCTCGGCCTCGAAATCCTGCCGCACGCCGATTATAGCGTGTTGAAAGTGACCGACACCGGCTCCGGCATCCCGCCCGAAGTGCTGCCCAAAATCTTCGAACCCTTTTTCACCACCAAGGATGTGGGGAAAGGGACGGGGCTGGGCCTTTCGACCGTCTATGGTATCGTCAAACAATCGGGCGGCTTCATCTTTGCCGATGCGGTGACGGCTGCGACGCGCACCGGCAAGCAGAAAACCGGCACCAGCTTCACGCTCTACTTCCCCGTCCATAGCGGCCCCGACATCGCCGCCGCTCCGCCCCCTAAAAGCGTCAAGGCGCGTGAAAGCTGGGGATCGGGCAGCCTGTTGCTGGTCGAAGATGAAGATATGGTGCGCGCGGTCGCCGAACGGGCCTTGACGCGCGCGGGCTATAGCGTCGTGTCCGCGTCAAATGGCGAAGATGCGCTCACCCAGCTTGCCGAAATGGACAAGGTCGACCTGATGATCTCGGACGTGGTCATGCCGCAAATGGACGGCCCGACTTTGGTGCGCAACGTCCGCGCTGAACGGCCTGACCTCCCGGTCCTGTTCATGTCGGGCTATGCCGAAGAGCAATTACGCAAATCCATCGCCCTCGACAATGTCGCCTTCCTCCCCAAACCCTTTTCGGTGAGCCAATTGATCGAAAAAGTGCAAACCGTGCTGAGCGGGAATGTGCGGGACGGGTAGGGGGGTCGGCTAAGGTTTGTCCGTGCGCGACATATGATGAAAACCATCCGTCCCTGAAAAACCATCCGTCATTGTGAGCGCCGTAGGCGCGCGGCAATCCAGAGTCGTCTGGCGCGGCGCTGTGTGACTCTGGATTGCCACGCCGCTTCGCGGCTCGCAATGACGGTGGTAGGGGCAGAGTTTCGATAGCTAGGAAGTAGTTGGTAAGCCGATAAGCCAGACCCGCTAAACTCAAACCCAACCCTTATTCCACACCGCTAGCCCTGAGCCCGTCGAAGGGCGCCCCTCAGCCAAACACAAGCCTCCAAACCGCGCCCGCCCTCAATACCCCCCGTCAAACCGGAAGGTAAAACGGTAATCCTGTGGCCGGATCGCCGCCTGACTACGTTCGGGCGTGACCGCGACCAGCCGCAAAGCGCCGTCCGCGACCTGCACCGGCTTGTTCGACACCAGTTCGATCTCGCGGCTCCATGCGCCGCCCGTCACCCGCACGCGCAGCTTGACCTGCCCCGCCCATACGCAGCGCACTTCCTTGGGACAGCGGCTATCTTCCAGCACTTCGAGCGGCGTCACCTGTGGCCCGTCGACATAGGCCGTCTGGCCCAGCGCCACCGGCCCGTTTTCGACACGCGGCGGTGTTGACGCACTCCCCGCCGCACATCCAGCGAGCGTCAAGGGAAGGGCGATGGGCAACATCATGTAGGAACGCATAAAATCACTCCTTATCCGGAAGGTTATTCGGGAGGGCGCAATATTTATCCTCGGGGTAAACAGATAGCGATGAACAAACCCTGTCCTACGCCCCCCTAACACCGCTAATCTCAATTCTGGCCCCCCCCCCCCCGATTAAGAATAAAATTTCCATGCTTATTCCCCCGAACCTACTGGACCGCCCCATACGCGCGCACCCCATATATAGTCTCCAAAACCCGTCCGGAATTTCCGGCATAAGACCGAACTTTGCGAAGTTAAGAGGGTGTTTTTGGCAGAAAAGCGCGATTTCACTCGATTGCCACCCCCGACCACAAGATATGGTATCCATGCTGACTATCCTCTTATGCCCCCTTCGCCCGCCCGTAAAAGCTTACCGTATAATGTCCGGAAAGATTTTCTTGTTCCCCTCTTGTTCTATAAGAACAAATAGGATACATAATGATTCACGTTGCCGCTTTGGCACGGGAAGCGCATAGGGAAGGACGACGGCACATGACCGCATCTTTGAAACTGGTAGATTCCGACAAAGCGGGGAATATGGATAGACAAAAAGCATTGGAAGCAGCGCTCGCGCAGATTGATCGCGCGTTCGGCAAGGGCTCGGCGATGAAGCTGGGTAGCCGCGAGGCGATGGAGATTGAAGCGATCTCGACCGGCTCGCTCGGCCTTGATATTGCGCTTGGTATTGGCGGCTTGCCGCGTGGTCGCATCATTGAAATTTACGGGCCGGAAAGCTCGGGTAAGACGACGCTGGCGCTCCACGCCATTGCCGAAGCGCAAAAGGGTGGCGGCACGGCGGCGTTCGTCGATGCCGAACATGCGCTCGATCCGGTTTATGCCAAAAAGCTTGGCGTTGATATTGACGAACTGATCGTGTCGCAACCCGATACGGGCGAGCAGGCGCTGGAAATTGTCGATACGCTGGTGCGTTCGAACGCGATTGACGTGTTGGTGGTCGACTCGGTCGCCGCCCTCGTTCCGCGTGCGGAAATCGAAGGCGAAATGGGCGACAGCCATGTCGGTTTGCAAGCCCGTTTGATGAGCCAAGCGCTGCGTAAGCTGACCGGCTCCATTTCGCGTTCGCGCTGTATGGTGATTTTCATCAACCAAGTCCGCATGAAAATCGGCGTGATGTATGGCAATCCCGAAACCACCACGGGCGGCAATGCGCTCAAATTCTATGCCTCGGTCCGCCTCGACATCCGTCGCACCGGCCAGATCAAGGATAAGGAAGATATTATCGGCAACACCACCAAGGTGAAGGTCGTCAAGAACAAGGTCGCGCCGCCGTTCAAACAGGTCGAATTCGACATCATGTATGGCGAAGGCATTTCCAAGGTTGGCGAAATTCTCGACCTTGGCGTCAAGGCCGGTCTGGTCGAAAAATCGGGTGCCTGGTTCAGCTATGATTCGGTGCGGATCGGTCAGGGCCGCGAAAATTCCAAGACTTTCCTCAAATCCAATCCGGAAATGATGGAGCGGCTTGAAAAAGCCATTCGCGGCAAGACCGCCGAGGTTGCCGAAGAAATGATGACCGGCCCCGACAGCGACGATGATGCGGGCGACGACAGCTAAGAAGCTGGTGGCCCAGCATCCGGCAGGCGCGGTGGCAATCCGCGCTTTCCGGCAAGATGCTCAATAACAGGAAAAGCGGGTCGGGCGTTCCGGCCCGCTTTTCCGTTGGGCTGTCGGCCTGTTTTTTTCAGCTTCTTTTCGGGGCCAACCGCTTTGGTCCTTTTTTCCTGTAGCCGGTCATTTTGCAGCATTTTCCTTGGACCAAACGCGGCGAAGGGGATAGGCTATAGACCATGACCACCGCACAAGAATGGACCGGCCCTGTGGGCGATGTGTGGGCGCAGGAATGGCGCCGCACCGACCGTAGTTTTTCCGGCCTCACCGCCGAGCTTATTCCCGCTATCCTCGCCCAAGCGCCCCATAGCGGTCAAGCCATCGACATTGGCTGCGGCGCGGGCGAAACCGCGATTGCGCTTGCCTCGGCCAAGCCGGACCTCGCTGTCACCGGCGTCGACATTTCCGCAGAATTGCTGGCGATTGCCAAGACCCGTGCGGGCGATCTTCCCAACCTCGAATTCGAAGCTGGCGACGCGGCAAGTCGCGCCGCTGCCCACGCACCGGTCGATCTTTATCTCTCGCGTCACGGCGTCATGTTTTTCGATGACCCGCTCGCCGCCTTCACCCGTCTGCGCGCTGCCGCGTCCGACAAGGCCAGCCTGATTTTCTCCTGCTTTCGCGACTGGCACGACAATGGATTTGCCCATGTCCTCGCCGCGCTCACCGGCGAAGGCCCGCCACCGCCCGACGCACCCGGCCCGTTCGCCTTTGCTGACAAGGACAAGGTCACGCGTCTCCTCGACCAATCGGGCTGGACCGGCATCGAAGCCCGCCCTGTCGATTTCTCTTATGTCGCAGGCCAAGGCGCTGACCCGGTAGCGGACGCGCTATCCTTCCTCCGCCGCATCGGCCCTGCCGCGCGCGCCATCCGCGCCGCGCCCGAAGACCAGCGCCCCGCGCTCATCGCCGCGCTCACCGGGATATGCGAAAAGCACCGCACGTGGGACGCCGTCCTTTTCCCTGCCGCCGCATGGATATGGACCGCCCGCGTCTGAACCCTCGCCCGCCACTCAATCCTCCGACCGGAAGGCCCCCGCATGACCATCATCGTCCACCACCTCAATAACAGCCGGTCACAACGCATTTTATGGATGCTCGAAGAAATGGGACTGCCTTACGAAATCCGCCGCTATGAACGCGATCCCAAAACCATGCGCGCACCCGCATCGTTGCGGCGCATCCACCCGCTCGGCAAATCACCGATTGTCGAACATGGCGGACATACCCTCGTCGAAACCGGCGCGATTGTGGAATATCTGCTCGAACTGGGAGAGGGCGAACTCGCCCCGCCGCCCAACCGCGATGCGGTCCTTAAACACCGCATGTTCCTCCATTATGCCGAAGGCTCAATGATGCCGCCGCTCCTCGCGTTCCTTATCATCAGCAAGCTTGGCATCCTCGGCAAACCCGCGCGCAAACCCGTCCAGTCCATGCTGGACGACCATCTAGACTGGCTCGAAAGCGAACTGGACGGCCGCGATTATTTCATCGGCGACACGCTCACCGCCGCCGACATCATGATGAGCTTCCCCCTCGAAGCCGCCCGCGCCCGCGCTGGCCTTGACCCAAGCCGCCCCAACCTCGCCGCTTGGCTGGAACGCATCCACGCCCGCCCCGCCTATCAACGCGCGCTCGCAGCAGGTGGGCCTTACGCCTATGCGTGACCGGATGTCCGTGTCGGCCAAGACGGCGCTCCTTGGCGTCATGCTCGCCGCCGCCTTTCCCGCCCAAGCGGAAGATCAGATCCAGCCCTTTAGGTGGACCGATGTGGACGTCACCTCTGATTGCGGCCCCAACCCCGGATTTTTGCGGGTCTTGCGTTATCTAGACGGACGGCATCCAGATCCCGACGCTGCGCCTCCGCCCGTTGATGGCGCGGTTGCTCATGCGCTCGCGGGGGCGGGCGATACGGAGCAGCGCTTGAACCTCGATACTCCGCAAACATGGCATGGCCTCAAGCTTAGCGGTATCGGCGTCATGTCCGGCATTGAACGCGGCCCTGTAGCCTATAGCCTCTATTTCGAGGATGGCATCGACAAGGTGCGCCATGTCCTCAACCAGCGCGGCTGGAAAATCCCGCCCAAGGAAAATGGGCGCGAGATTATCGAAAATTATGCCTCGATCGGGCTGTATGCCGAAGCCGATGGTAGCACATCGGTAAGTTGCACGCGCGATTGAAGCCCGCACCTCTCATCCTTTGCCGGTAAATTCAACCGGACCCATCGACATTACCCGCTTGTCTAGCAGCATCGCCTCGCTTACATCGCGGCCATGACATCGACCAACGACATCCGCCGCTCCTTCCTCGATTATTTTGGCCGTGAGGGCCATCATATCGAGCCGTCCGCCCCGCTTGTGCCGTATAACGACCCGACGCTGATGTTCGTCAATGCGGGCATGGTGCCGTTCAAAAATGTGTTTACCGGCCTCGAAACGCGCCCCTATTCGACCGCGACGTCGAGCCAGAAATGCGTGCGCGCAGGCGGCAAGCATAATGATCTCGACAATGTCGGCTATACGGCGCGGCACCATACTTTCTTTGAAATGCTGGGCAATTTTTCGTTCGGCGATTATTTCAAGGAGCGCGCGATCACGCTCGCCTGGAACCTGCTCACCAAAGAATGGGGCATTAATCCGGACAAGCTGACCACGACCGTCTATCACACCGATGACGAAGCCTTTGACCTGTGGAAGAAGATTGCGGGGCTTCCCGACCACCGCATCATCCGCATCGCGACGGCGGATAATTTCTGGTCGATGGGCGATACCGGACCGTGCGGGCCATGTTCGGAAATCTTCTATGATCATGGCGACCATATTTGGGGCGGGCCTCCGGGATCACCGGAAGAAGATGGCGACCGGTTCGTTGAAATCTGGAACCTCGTTTTCATGCAATATGAGCAGATGGAAAGCGGCGAGCGGGTTGATCTGCCGCGTCCTTCCATCGACACCGGCGCAGGGCTGGAGCGCGTCGCGGCGGTGATGCAGGGCGTGCATGACAATTATGATACCGACACGTTCAAGGCGTTGATCGAGCAATCGGGCGAGCTGACCCGCACCGCGACCGGCGGCGAGCATAAAGCCTCGCACCGCGTCATCGCCGACCATCTGCGTTCGACCGGCTTCCTCATTGCCGATGGCGTGCTGCCCGCCAATGAAGGGCGCGGCTATGTGCTGCGCCGCATCATGCGCCGCGCGATGCGCCATGCCCATTTGCTGGGCGCGAAAGACCCGTTGATGCATCGGATGGTGCCGTCGCTGATCACCGAAATGGGGGCCGCTTATCCGGAATTATTCCGTGCCCAGCCCCTCATCGAAGAGACGTTGCTGCGCGAGGAAACCCAGTTCAGGAAGACACTCGACAAGGGGCTGAAGCTGCTCGACGAAGCAACCGCGGGCATGACCGAAGGACAACGGCTCGCGGGCGAAACCGCGTTCAAGCTCTACGACACCTATGGCTTCCCTTACGATCTCACCGAAGATGCGTTGCGCGGCAAGGGTTTTGGCGTCGATCGCGAAGGCTTTGACGAAGCGATGGCGCATCAAAAAGCGATGGCGCGCGCGGCGTGGAAAGGCTCCGGCGAAAAGGCGTCGGATGAAGTCTGGTACGACATTGCCGAACGCGAAGGCGGCACCGAATTTACCGGCTACGCATCGACCAATGGCGAAGCGCAGGTAATTGCACTCGTCAAGGATGGCGCGGAAGTGGATAGCGCAACCGAGGGCGATGACGTCACCATCCTCACCAACCAGACGCCTTTCTATGGCGAAAGCGGCGGGCAGATGGGCGATGCCGGTACAATCAGCGCCGCTGCTTTTACCGCAGAGGTTACGGATACCGCGAAGCCTTTGGGCCGTCTCCACGCGCATCATGCCAAAATCGGCAAGGGCACGGTCAAGAAGGGCGATATGGTCCAGCTTGCCGTCGATGCTGAACGGCGCGACCGCGTGCGCGCGAACCATAGTGCGACCCATCTTGTCCACGCCGCCTTGCGCGAGCATCTGGGCGCGCACGTCACGCAAAAGGGCAGTCTGGTCGCCGAAGACCGTTTGCGTTTTGACTTTTCACACCCGCAAGCCGTCAATCCCGCAGAAATCGCCGCGATTGAAGCCGATGTGAACGCGCAAATCCGCGGCAATGATGCGGTCACGACCCGCTTGATGTCACCCGATGATGCAATTGCAGCGGGCGCAATGGCGTTGTTCGGCGAAAAATATGGCGACGAAGTGCGCGTGCTGAGCATGGGCGCAAGCAAAGGCAAAGCGGCGGAGAAAGCGGACCCCAAAACCTATTCGGTCGAACTGTGCGGCGGCACCCATGTCAATGCGTTGGGCGATATCGGCCTGTTCAAGATCATCAGCGAAGGCGCAGTTGCGTCGGGCGTGCGGCGCATCGAGGCGCTGACCGGCGAGGCGGCGCGGCAATGGCTGACCGCGCGCGACGATGCTTTGAAGGGCATCGCGGCAACGCTCAAAACCCCGGTCGATGATGTGCCCGCGCGCGTCGGCGCGATGGCCGAGCAGGTCAAGCGGCTCGAAAAGGAACTGGCCGATGCCAAAAAGGCGCTGGCTTTGGGCGGCGCTGGCGGCGCGGAAGCCAAGATCGAGGACGTCAATGGCACCGCCTTTGTGGCGCAGGTCGTGGACGGGCTGGACCCCAAGGAATTGCGTGGTGCGGTCAATGATTTGAAGGCCAAGGTCGGATCGGGCGTCGCGATGATGGTGGTGACCAATGACGGAAAAGCGTCGGTTTCGGTCGGCGTGACCGATGATGTGACCGCGCGCTTCTCCTCCGTCGATCTGGTCAAGCTGGCGGTGGCAGCTTTGGGCGGGCAAGGCGGCGGCGGCCGTCCGGACATGGCCCAAGGCGGTGGCCCCGATGGCAGCAAAGCCGAGGATGCGGTCGCGGCCGTGCGCGCAGCCTTGGCAGGGTGATCGGACGGCGATAGGCGCGCGTTTCAGCTTGTGGTGCGCGGTATTCCGTCCATTTTTAGGGCTTCCTTCCCTCAACCGTTCGCCTCGAGCGAAGTCGAGAGGCGGTTAGCACATTGCTGGCGTGTCTCGACTTCACTCGACACGAACGGAGAGGGAAAGGGCCTGAAATGGGTATGGGTCAGAAAGAGTGGTAGCCCGTGCGTTATTGGCGCGGACCTAATCTAACTTGGCCTCATTAAAGCCCGACCCAACCCCTAATCCCCCACTCATCCTCATCCGCAGCGGAAGGAGCCGATCTTGCCGTTCATGCCAAGATGGGCGTTGAGGCGGTCGTGGCGTAAATCCATTGTAATCATCGCGTCTGGGGTGAGCCAGCGGATCGATTTTGCGCCCGATTTGGCCGCGACTTCGGCCCGCAATGCTGGTGTCGCTTCCTTGCCGACATAGGCGCGCACCTTGTCCGCACCGCAATCGGCGTCGACGATTTCGGCGGTTACTGCCGGTTCGTTATGAGGCAGCTCTTTTTTGGGCGGCTGGGCTTTTGGTGGCTCGGCCTTGGGTGGCCCGGCTTTTGGAGCGGCCGTTTCGGGCGGTTCACTGTTGGCCGGATTGGTAGGTGTAGGCGGCACAGTTTCGCTGGCAGGCGCGCCCGCCACCACTTCGCCGGACGCCGTCGCACTCACCCCGCTCTCCGGCATCGGCTCGCTGGCCGAAGGCTGGCATCCGGCAGCGAGAAGGGCAAGGGCGGCAGGGGACCAGAACAGGCGTTTCATCATATTCTCCTTCATGCGAACTGATGCGTGTCTGAAGCACGCATCATACGCGTCCACGCAATATTCGATGCTGGAGAAAGAACGGATGAGGGCGCGGCAAGGTCCGCAAAAATCCGGTAAATTACCGTAATTTTTCAGCGCCTTGCCGCAAGGGAGGGGCATTATGCGCTTCAATCTATTTCGCTTTCCCGTTAAAGTTACAGGGGTATGTAACCTTATTGCACCCCGCTTTTATCGCGCGCCGCCGTCCTTTGACCCTTATTCGACGCCCTTGATCTTCCCCCATTGGCGCGTGATCGTATAGCCAAGATAACCGGTGCCAAAGAGCGCATAAAGCGGTTCGGGCAGGCCGGTGAGGTAAGCGTTCATGCCCTTGGCAATCGCCATCGCGGTGTCGGGGCGGAAGGCGGCGATAAGTCCCATCGGAATGGCCCAGAGCAACAGCGCATACATGACATAAAGGAAAGATGGACGCGCGCGGCTGGTCCACGGATCGGTCGATTGCGCTTCAGCGACAATGGCCGAAAGCTGCGCTTGCACGACCTGCATTTCTTGGCTGTCCTGTTGTTTCAACAGTTCAAGCTTGGCGCGGTCGCGCGCTTCGGGGTCGGGAATGATCTTGTCGAGTAATTTGGCCACGGGGCCGATAATGGCTTCAATAAGTGCCATGATAAATCTCCTTGAAAGGGTAAGCGTTCACGAACCGATACGGTTCGCGAGCCAGCCGTAAAGAAAAGCTTCGTTGGCGGGGCGCTGTTCAGCAAGCGCGATATAGCGTTCGCCTTGCAAGGCTTCGAGCGCCTTCAGTAACACCGTGTGGCCAGTCTTGCCGCGCACGGTGAGAAAGCCGCCAAGCGCCGCCTCGGTTGCGGGTCCGATCAGGCCGTCCACATCAATATCGGGATAATCGCGCGCGCGGCGGTTGAGTGCGTTCAAGGCGCGCTGGAGCATCCGCACGGCGACGCCCGGCCCCATATTAACCGCGGTATCGAACATTTCTGCGGCAATAAGCATATTATGCCGTGCAATCCGGTTGAGCCGGGGCGTGAGCCAATATTGGTTGCGGTAAATATCGCGGGCAAGCTGCACGGGGAGGGCATCCATCCGGCCTTGATAGCCATGCGCGCGTGCGACCGCTTCGGTAATTCCCCAGCGCGTCGCCCCGCCGCGATCAGCGGGATGATTGCTGAAACCACCCTCCCGCATAATCACATCGTCAATCAGTTCGTCTATGTCCATATTAAGTCTCCAAAGAATCGTGGAGACAGAGATAACCAATATGGTTTTATGTAGGACAGGGGTTTTGATGGGAAGTGTGTGAGGGGTGGTGAGAGGGTTGTCGTCCCTGTTCCCCCGCGCAGGCGGGGGCCTAGGGAAGTATAGCGCCACGCAGCCCTAGGCCCCCGCCTGCGCGGGGGAACAGTAATGTGATAGGGCAGGCGTAGGCGTCCCCCAACAGCAAAATCCCCCGTCCTTGCCTCCGCTCAAGAAATTCTTTCTTTCGTGTGCGCCGGTTTGCGATATTTTGAAGGACATTCTTTCCTTATCTTCATGTCCTACTTTCTACCCATGACCCCGAATTTCTCCCTTATCCCCTCCCGTCCGCGCACCTGCGGGGCCGCCTTATGACCAAGCGCGCGCTTATCATTCGCCATGTGCCTTATGAGGGCATTGCGGGCTATCGCGCGCCGGTCGAGGCGGCAGGTTATGCCATCGACAAGGTTGATGTATGCGACCCCGCTTTTGCGCATGTGGATTTGAACGCGCCCGATCTGCTCATCATGATGGGCGGGCCGATGGGGGTGTATGAAGCGGATGTTTATCCGTGGATCAACTGCCAGAAAAACCGGCTCGCGCGGCGTCTGGAGGCGGGGCGTCCGACCTTGGGCGTATGCTTTGGCGCGCAGATGATGGCGGCGGCGTTAGGCGCGGATGTCTATGCAGGGCCGGTCAAGGAGGTCGGCTTCCATCCCGTCCATGTGCGCGCCAATGCGCGCGGCGGGCCGCTGCGCCATCTGGTCGATGTGCCGATCCTCCATTGGCATGGCGACAGCTTCACCTTGCCCGACAATGTCGAATGGCTCGCCTCCAGCAATGCCTATGACCATCAGGCTTTCCGGCGCGGGGACAATATATTGGCGCTGCAATTCCATGCCGAAATGGGCCTAGATGCGCGCTTTGATGCGTGGATAAAGGAATGGCCCGAATCCGTCACAGAAGCCGGGGGAGACGAGGTTTCTCTCCGGGCTGCCCATGACGAATTCGGGCCGGGTGCGGTCGCCGCAGGTCAAGCCATGCTTGGCGAATGGCTAGCCGGGCTGCGTGCCTAGGCGCTGACCTCCGGGTCCCCCTTACTATCTGACCCGGGACCAGACCTTGGTTCGACAGATGAAGGCGACGCACCCTTTCACTTCCAGCTTTCCGTCGGCGCGCAGCTTCAAAATGCCGCTGCGTGCGCCATCGCCGGATTCCGGATCATAGACCGGGCCGCCGCGCCATTCGCCGGGACCGCCGGAAAAGCTTTGCAGGACGACCAGCCCCTTGACCTTGCGGTTGCGCAAGGCGGGGTCGGAATTTTTACGGTCGCGCAGGTCCGGATTGGCGCGGATCGGCGCGCCATCAATCACCTTGCCGCACATATTCGCGCCGCATTTATAGATTTGCACACGGCCGTCATTATTGCCGGTCGCCCACACGCCTTCGATGCGGGCATGGGCAGCGGCGGGGAGCATCGCTGCTCCCAAAACAAAGGCCGTAAGGACATATTTCAAACGCATAAACTCTCCTTGAAAGCGGTTCGGATATTTGTCCGAAAGCGTCGGCGCTTAATGTTGGGCAGCCATTGCGGGCGGGAAGGTCGCGAGCGTTTTGGCAACAAGCGCACGGTCATCATGGTCCCACGGGTGGAAGCGCGGCTTCATATAGCCGAATGCGCCGACAACGAGAATACGCATCGGACCTTTGCGGCCATAAAGATAGCGCAGCATCCGGCTCCAAGTTTTGGCATCATTCAGGCCATCTTCCTTGAGCAAATCCTTGATATTACCGAACAATACCATGTGGAAACGGATGGTCGAAAAGGTCATTACGACACAGCGGCGCCACCAGTTGCTGAACGCCGAGCGGTTGCGCGTGACATGGACGAGCGTGTCATAAGCGACCGCTTTATGCTCGATCTCTTCGACCGCGTGCCAGCGCCACATTTGCAAGGCTTCTTCGGGCATCCCTTCAAGCTGCAAATCATCGGACAGCGCCGCATTGGCGAGCGTTGCGGTGAAATGTTCGAGCGCACAGGTGCTGGAAAGCTGGAGCAGGGCCGGGCGGCTTTTCGCCCAATTCACCATTTTGCGGGTGCGCTCTTCCAGCTTTTTAATGTCATAGCCGGCGCGTTCGGCCTGCTGGTTGAAAAACACATGTTCGCGGCTGTGCATCGATTCCTGATACATGAAATCGTCAATCTGGCCGCGCAGCGGCATCGACGTTTCATCGCGATAATGTTTGACCGAAGTCATAAAATATTTCTCGCCGATCGGGAATGTCGCGGACAGGGCGGTGAAGAAAGCGGTGCGGATGACATCGCCGCCAAACCACCAGCGTTGATAATTTGCGCCGCGACCGAATTTCCAGTCGCGCTTGATAATGGTCAGGTCATCCGGCGTATGGGCAGTATCGGACATATGGGCCTCACGAATCAAATGGACATTGATGTAAAAATAGATACACCCATTTTCCGGATTTGCAAGCCCTTGTTATATATTTGCGTCACATAGACATTGAGGTATACTTGTCGTTTCGACGAGCGGAGATTTATTGGGAATGCGGGCAAAATCATGAAGACTCCAAAGGTAACACGGGGACGCTATGCGACATCGACGGACCAGATGGAGCGTCCGCGCCGCAGGAAAAGAAATGGCGATGAAGCGCGCGAAGAGGGGCTGGTCGCGGCGCGCAAGCTGCTGCTCGAAGGCGGCCCCGGTGCGGTTACGGTTGCTAATGTCGGCAAACAGATCGGCATGTCGCATGCCAATGTGCTGCACCATTTCGGTTCGGCAGCGGGGCTGCAATCCGCGCTGATGGGGTCAATGGTCCGCGATCTGACCTCGGCGATTGACGAAACCGTGCAACAGATCCGCAAGGATGAAGGCGCGCCGCGTCTGGTGGTCGATCAGGTATTCGATGCGTTCGACAAGGGCGGGGCGGGGCAACTCGCCGCCTGGATTGCACTGGCGCGTGATTTTGAACATTTGGAACCGATCCGCGATGCGGTGCAGGCGCTGGTTGCCGCGTTCAAGGAAAAAATGACCGGCGTTGATACCGATGACCATATCCGGGGCGCGGTACTGATGGTGGCGCTTTGCGCGTTTGGCGATGCGGTGATTGGTCCGCATCTGCGCGACATGCTCGGCCAGTCGGACGAGGAAATGCGGGCGATTACCGCCAAGATATTACCCGTCCTCATCATGATGCCGCGCTAAGACGCAAAACGGGCGCGCGCAGGTTTTGTCCCGCGCTAGCCCGTAACGGCCTTTAGAACTGCTTGCGAAGCGACAGGCGGATGGTCCGGCCCATGGGGTCGATCTCGTCGCGCGCAAGCGCCTGGGGCGCTGTTCCGGGGCCGATATAGTCGATCCGCCGATAGCTGTTGAACAGATTCTGGATGTCGAGCGACACGCGCAGGTTCGACGCCCACCATTTGCCTTCGCGCGGGGGCATCAGATGTTCCGGCTCGGCAAAGAGCGACAGGCTGAACATCGTGTTGGCCGGGTAGCGGAACATCATCCCGCTCCCTGCCGTGCCGCCACGCACATAAGCGGTGGCGTTCCAATTGCCCGATAAGGTTGCGCCCATGCCGCGCTTGCCCGCCACCAGTTGCGCGCTGATATTGTGGCGCGGCTGGCCGCTGCCGCGCAGGCGATCGATGACCGGAAGGCCGGTGCGGATGAGGCTTTTGCTTTCCAATTGCCAGCGATGGTTGATCGTGGCGGTTACCGACCACGGACGCGGCGCTGCCGGTGATGGGGGTGTGCCGTCGGGTGCTGCGACCTTTTCGGTCCAGCGGAGCGACACGCCGGAGCTAATCTGCGCATTGACATCATGCGCGATATTGATTGCGCGAGCATCGACCGCGACCAGCTTGCCGCTGGCATCGCGGATGACCCTTTCGGGAAAAGCGGCCTCGATTTCGGGCGTAAGGGACGGGAGCGCACTGATCCCGCCGCGCGCAACATTGCGCTGATAGCCAAAATTGAAAGTCGCCAGATCATCCTTGAACGGCCGGAGCATAGCATTGATTGACAGGTTACGGCTGCTCCCGCCATGCAGGTCCGGATTGCCACCGAAAATATAGAGCGCCTGCACATATTCTTGCCGCGCAAAGTCGAATACACGGTTCAATATTTCCATCCGCGAACCATTGCGTTGGTCGGAGGAGGGCTCGACATTTTCATGCGACAGCGACGCGCGCAGATTGAGGATAGGGAAGGGCGACCAGCTCATCCCGCCATTCAGCCGGTAATAAAGCGGCGTGTCTGACGCGCGGCGTGCGGAGGCGCTAACATCAAGAGACAGGTCACCTAATGTGGCCAAAACATCCTGCGCACGGCTGGCAACCGGAATGGTAAAGGACATTTGGCCATCAACCTGCTCGCTACCGCTTTTACTGTCGGTGAACGCCTTGCTTGCCGAACTATAGGCGCTGTAGCGTGTCCGGAACCGGCTGGCATTGAGCGAGACGCTCGCATTGACGGCCCCTGCGGGCAAGGTGAGGATGGATTTGCTCATATTGAATGAGCCATTCAGTGATTGTGTGCGCGAGCGCGTGCGATCAGCGAGCAAGGGTGTGTCCGGCCAGGCGCCATAAGGATCGAATGAAGGATTTTGCGCATCGACAAGCGCCTGCACTTCGCTTGCATCAAAACCGCGCTCATATGCGTTGCGGCTGCGGCTATTATTATATTGCAGCGACAAGCTGCTCTGCCAGCCCATGACCGGGCCTGATACAGAGGCGCTGACACCAAAGGAGGTTGACCGCTGGCGGCTTTCCAACGCGTTGTCGCTGATGAGCTTGCTGACAAGCGTCGTGGCCCCGTTGCCGTCCGGAACGCGGATAGACGCGACCGGCATACCGACAAGCTGGCGGTTGCTATTGCGGTTGGCGTTGAAATTGAGGCTTCCCGAAAAATCGCCGAACGGACGGTTGATACCTGCATTGAAACTTGCCGTTTCCGATGCGCCCATAAGCGTTTCATAAGCGTCGGGGTCAATGTCCCCGTTTTCGGCATTAATGACGGATTGGCTGATCGTCAGGATTTCGGGCCGCAGCGGAATGTCGCGCGCGATACGCCGCAACATGGTGTCGCGCGAATAGCTGGCCTGCGCGTTCCACCGTGTATTGCCCGCGATTGTGTGGCGACCTGCGCTAAGCTGCGTCCCATAACGCCCACCCGCTGTGGGGGCGCTAATACCGGCATCGGTAGTCCAGCTTGCGAATTTCTTTTTCAGCTCCAGATTGACCACGCGCTTGCCCGCCGGATAGCCATAATGGGCGGCCGCTTCGGGCGGCAATATGGCGAGCCGCGCCAAAGCTTCGGGCGGGTAGCCGGTGATTTCGGAAGGGTCGGTGATGCGTTTGCCGTTGACGAGGAGGACGGGAGCCTCGCCTGTGCCGTCAATGAGCGGCGTAACGCTCTTGACCAGATCGCCAATATCGTCCGCGCCATAAGCGCCGATTTGCTGTTCATCCAAGTCGCGTTCGGATGCAATTTCGGCCTGGCCCCAGCGTTTGCCAAGGACGATAATTTCTTCCTCGGTCGAACCGGGGACGGTGGGTTGCAGCGGAGGCGCGGGCTGTTGGCTACTGATATCATGGTCAGGGTTGGGGGAAGATGTATCCGGGGTGGATGCAGCCATCGCTCCCGGTGCAGCATGGGCTGCAACCGGCAGCGCGCCAAAAAGGACAGAGAAGCTTGCGGCACCAAGCGCGATGCACAGCGCTGTACGGGAAACGGGCGAGGAGAATTGCCCAAGCGGGACCGGATGGACAAACATTGCTGTGGTTGCATCATGGGGGAGGCGGCGTGTCAATATTCGCTCTTTGCCTCCACGGTAAAATGAACCGTGCCGATGATTGTGTAGCACGCTGTCATCGGCTGGAGATGAGGGTAACGATAGGAGGACAGAGACAGGAAAACAGATGCACAATGAAACAGGTCATAATCCTCTAGGCCGGGAAAAAAATAGCGCGCCATGTAGCGCGCCCTAGTTGGGGAGAGTGTCGCCGTCATGACAACGGCAACGCTCAAGGATTAGTGATGGTCAGCGCGCCGGGGCCGGAAGTTTGGGTTAAGGTTCCCATAAACTTGCAGGGCGCACCTGCGGTTGCGGTTGAATCCGACATGGGGCTGCTCAATCCAATCGTGCGGGGTGCGGTGCCGTTTCCGCCCCACTGCATTTTGACCGGGCCGGTACAATAACCCGTGCTCAACACGAATTGCATTGTCCAGCCATTTACGGTCAAATGCGTACCGTCGAACGAAACTGTGCCGTTTCCATCAATAAAAGAAGCACATCCCGGCTTATCATAAATGCGTGCGGTAGCGGTTGCTGCAGACGATGTTGCATCTATGGTCAATTCCATGGTGCAACCAAAAGCCGACATATCTTTTTGATAAATAACCTGGCCACTAAAAACATAAGTTCCGGCAGGAGCGTATGTGGTGGCGTTTACGGTTTGAGCACATAGTAAGCCAGCAGAAGCAACAATGTATTTTAGGCCATTGAACATAATACACCCTTCCAATGTAAGAATTTATAGTAAAATTGTTACAGAAATGATCGTAGTATCAATATTATAATATCAGTTATTAACTTGCGGTGTGCTGCCTTGATATAGAATTCCCGTGATTTTACATGGTTTCCCGCCTGTAGAATCCGTTGAATCGGACAGCGGGCTGCTAAATATCATTTGCGAAGGGGTGACGCCGTCACTGGCATCCTTCCATTGGAACTGGATCGGGCCGTTACACACCCCGGCGCTCAATGGCGGGTCGATAGTTAGTCCCGCTATGGTGCCTCTATTGGGTCCCGTTGAGGCAATGGTCGCTGGGCCTGTGATTATAATAAAAGAGCATGGAAAAGCGCCACTAAAAGCAGCACCATTTGTTGGGATATGACCAACTCCAGAGCTGTCAATGGTGAATGTTATTTTAAAATCACAACTATAAGCGGCACCGTCTTTTTGAATTGTAACTGGAACCGAACTGGAAAATGTGTGGGGTCCACTAGGGGCGGGGGTATAACCAGCAGCCACAGGAGTTGCAGCGCCTAATAATGCGGTTGCTGCCAACGGAGTAAGGATCAACCGTTTCATTGCATCTCTCCTCGCGGCTTATATATCGTGAAAGTCACGACAACATATATACAGAAAAAGGGCGGCATTTTTTTGATGCCGCCCTCAAACTTTTTAATTATTAATTATTCACCTGTGGCGTGTTGGTTTGCTTGAGTACGCCCGTCATTTTGCAAGGCTTGCCGCCAGCAGAATCCGTTGAATCCGAAAGCGGGCTGCTCAAGTGAATTTCGGAGGGCGTTACGCCATCGCTTGCATCTTTCCATCCGAAATTGATGGGGCCGTTACAGACGCCAGCGCTCAACGGCGGGTCAATGCTCAAACCTGTGATCGTACCGCTATTTGTCCCGGTTGAAACAATTGTAGCCGGGCCGGTAACTGAAATAAAAGAGCAAGGGAAAGCACCGGAAAGTACCGCGCCGCCAGCCGCAACATGTCCGACACCCGCGGCATCGATAGTGAAGGTCACGGTGAGTGTACAAGGGTAAGCGGACCCATCTTTCTGCACTGAAACGGGACCCGATACGGTGTGCGGGCCGCTCGGTGCGGGCGTGTACCCAGCTACAGCGGGGACGGCTGCTCCTACGAGCGCAGTTCCAGCGACAAGAGCAGTGAAAAATTTCTTCATTTTACCTCTCCTTCCATTCTCGGTTTTAACAATGCTGCGTTTCGCATTTACGATTCGAAACGCATGTCGAACATATAAAAATAGATATTGTTGTCAAAGTATAAATTCATCCATAACGGTGCTATTATGCTGAAAGATAATGTAATTAAACTGCAACTTTGGAATATTGCTTCAATATTTTGAAACAATATTCCAGTTATACGGTTCAAAATTTCTTGGAAACGCTAAATCCTATAATACGTGGATCTAAAGTGAAGATGTTGGTGCTCAAGCCAGCATCGTCGCTATTCGTAAAAAAGTCTGTGATCGGAGACTTGTTAAACAGATTTTTCACATAAACCTGAAATGCAAGATCATCTTCCGGACGCGCCAATGTTACTGCCAAGTTGGCATTGTCCCATGCCTTGAGGCGGTCATACGCTGTATTATATACACGGGCATAGCTTTTCGACTGGCGGTAATAGTCACCACGAACGGTCAGTTCCCAATCACCATCATCGATGAAGAATGTATATTGTGCGCCGATATTAAACGTCAGCCTAGGAGCATTAGGCAGTTCATTGCCTTCCAGATCAGCATAAAACCCACGTCCACCGTTCGGGGCGTCTGTGATCGGATTATAATTTATGCCATAATAATTATAGAGCGGCAGACCATCTTTGATTTCAGGATCAAATGTACCCATTTCTCTAGAGCCGCCGCATAACGCCTGTAAAGCGCCTAACCCGAGCCCAAAAGCTGTAAACGGATGCTGCAAGATATCCTCAACAAGCTTGCGCGGAGCAATGCAGTTTGAAGGAAGTTGCAACCAAGGACGCAACACGACCCAATCTTCATTACCTTGGGTGCGATTCATCACGTCGATCGATTGCGCGCCCTTTTTCAAACGTGTCTGCAAATAACCCAGATTAGCATCAAGTCGGAACGCGCGTGACGGTCGCCAAGCGGCTTCCAGTTCAAGGCCCCAACTTGTCGCATCAAAATTCTCGTTAAGAGAAATGCGATCGACAATCTGGGAAATTTGATAGTCCTGATAATCATAATAGAAAGCGGTGGCGTTCAATGTGAAACGCCCTCCGTCAAAGCTGTTTTTGGTGCCGATTTCAAACGCCGTAATATATTCCGGTTTGAACGTAGATGGCAGAGGTTGGAACTGGACAATGCGCGGGTGCAGATTGGGCCGCGGGGGATTGGTGCCGCCGCCCTTATATCCGCGTGAGGCCGATGCATAAATCAAGGTCTGATCAGTGAAATCGAGGTCAGGTTTCCAATCAATGACGATGCGCCCGGTGGGAACAGACCATTTCTGTATAACGTCCGGATCGGTCGGATAGCCATAGCTGACATAACCGCCACTGGTCCCCAGCTCGGCACCGCCACCCAAGAGCAATTGACTTTGCACCGGAGTGGTAATTTTCTTGTCCTTGGTCCAACGCAGGCCAGCGGTGATTTTCAGATTATCCGTGACATTCACATAGGCTTCGCCGAAAATCGCCCAGGATTTTGTTCTGATAAGATTACGGCTGAGAAAATAGTTGTGACCTTGCTCGTCCAGAGAGTCGATCGGATTGGGGTCGACATAAACGCAATCCACACCTGTCGTCCCGATAGGACAAGGGTGGTAGTTCGGAATGGAATCAACCTTTCTATTGTACAGATTATAGGCCAAGAAAGAAAATACATTGTTGAATACATAATATTCATCTTTGGATTTGAAATCGAGGTAATTGACGCCAAGATTGAAATTAAACGGCCCGTCAAAAGAGGATTGGAGCCGGAATTCCTGGGACCATTGCCGATTTCTCGATCGGTTTAAATCTACTGCGATCAAACGATCCGAGCATCCCAATTGCGGGTCGCAGAATATGCCGCCGGGTGCCCCATGTTCCTGGCTCATGGGCTCCCCGGTCATAGTATAGACCAAGCCCCTGGAATCATTGAAAATCGGTTCGGACACAAAGCGGTTGAAATCTTGTAAGGAATAATAACGATCACGGGCATAAGCGGTCTGCGATACGAATTTGACCGAATCGCTTACGTCAAATTCTATATTTCCTTGAATGACATCATTTTTCGCACGGAATTCAGGATCTCTACTTGTTGATAGTTCGCGCAGATTGCGGGATTGCTTTACGTTGGCGAACGGATCCCCCCCTTTAATTCCAAGCACTGTGTTAAATGTTCCCGGATAGTCACCCATTGTGACCAAAATTCTTCCCGCTACGAGAAAGGCGAGGCCGTCGCCGTTTGGTGCACCATAAGCGGCATCATCATATAAAGAGCCTGGCAAGCAGCCTTGGCTGAAACGACCTTGCAAATCTTCGGGCACAGGAATTCCGGAAACTTCGGTCCGTCCCGGATCACGGGTACACAGATTTTTTCCGGTGCGTGCGCGGTTATCATCTTCTTCAAAATGTTGCCAGATCACATTGGCACGGAAACGGTCGCTCGGTTCCCATGCAAGGATAGCGCGGGTGGACCATAGGTCACGACCGTTGATACGCTCCATCGTGTAGGTATTATAATCAAATCCGTCACGCTTGGTCCAAGCTCCTGACGCGCGGAATGCCAGCGTATCGCCCAGCGGGATATTGATCATACCGCTCAGGCGGCGTGTTTCATAGCTACCGACTTCGGCTTTGATTTCGCCTTCAAATTGGTGCTTGGGCATGGCAGGCAGGATGTTGACGACGCCCCCCGTCGCGTTGCGGCCATAGAGTGTGCCTTGCGGGCCGCGCAGCACCTCGACGCGCGCAAGGTCGAAAAATTCCGATTCAAACAGGCGGTTGCGGATGAGCGGCGTATTGTTGAAGCTGACCGCGACAGCCGGATCGGACGATGCCGAAATCGCCTTGGTCCCGATCCCGCGGATCGAGAAGTTGTACATCGAAAAATTGCTCTTCGAAAAGTTGACGTTCGGCACGGCGCGCAGCAGCTCCGAGCCGCCTTCAATCTTTTGATTATCCAGCGCGTCCGCCGAAATCGCGGTGATCGCGATAGGCACGTCCAGAAGCTTTTCCTCGCGCTTCTGGGCGGTGACGATGATAGCATCGCCGGTGTCGACTTCTTCGGCGGCTACCGGTTGTGCGGCGGCGGCCTCTGCGGACGCATCCTGTGCATATACCGGCGCGGCAGACAGGCTGATGATGGCGATAAGGCTAGTAGTGCACGCGGTGCGTGCGAGGAATCGAGCGTTCATTTCCCCTCCCAGGGTGTAATGGGCCGCGCGATCCTCTTCCTCGAGACTTGACCGGTCTCTATTTTCGAAAGCGATGTCGGGCGACCGCGTTCTTGTTATCGAAAAGCTGCCTAACCATCCCGAAGCCCCCTGTTTGCCGGTGGATAATCGCGATGGCGCAGCCCGACTCAATAGGAGCCGGTTGCTTTCCAAGGTCGAACATTCCGGATATGGACATTAATGTCAATGCTGGGCGCCTCTGTTTGCCGCAGATTTATAGGAGTTTACGGGCGCAGGTAACCGGTTGCCCGCGATTTGACCGGACAAATATAAGGGTTGGGGGGATGCCTGATAATGCCGCCTTCCCTAGGGGAAAGTCAGGATGCGTCAGGCCTCCGGATATAAGGAGGGGACGGACGCTCTATGGCGAAAAATATTTTATCAAAAAATGCGCGGTGGCTGAAATAATCAGTCTCCACGCGACACCGGAATCAACGCCCCGTTAATCGCGCGCGCTGCCGGGGAGGCAAGGAACAGGATGACATCGGCAATCGCTGCCGGTTGCACCCAGCTCGCGAAATCCGCGTCCGGCATATCCGCACGATTGGTAGGCGTGTCGATCATGGTCGGGAGGATCGCGTTCACCGTCATATCCTTGTCCGCCACTTCCGCCGCCAGACTTTCGGTGAGCCGATGCACCGCGCCCTTGGACGCCGCATAAGCGCCCATGCCCGCGCCCGCCGTCACTGCGCCCGCTGCGCCAATATTGATGATGCGCGCGGCGCGCGCCTTTTCCAGTTCGGGAAGTGCAGCTTTAATCATGGTGGCAGTGGTGAGCGTGTTCATCGCGAACATTCGGCTCCAAGTAGAAATATCCCCATTACTTAAAGTTTCCCAAGTAAAACCGCCCGCAATATTGACGACAACATCGACCGACCCGAAGGTGGCGACAATATCGGCGACAACTTTGGCCGCGCTGTCCGCATCGGTGAGGTCAACCCCGCCAATATCCAGCCCGCCCGCAAGCGGCTCGGCGAGCGGCGGCGCAAAATCGACCCGCGCAACCCGGTCGCCTTTGGCCGCAAAAGCTTCCGCCACAGCGCGACCCAATATGCCAAACCCGCCGGTCACAATGATGTTGCGCGCCATGTGAAACTCTTTCCTTAAGTAGATGTGGCGCACGGAATAGCCCCATTTCCGGAGCAGGTCACGCACGAAAACCGCCCACCCATAATTAAATATTGTGTCCCCGAAATTAGCAGGCGCGCCCCGTTCGAGTTTCGGGGACACAATACTAAATAGACCCAGCGCTTGCCCCGGAAGCATTGCGTGCCTCCGGGGCGGTTGCGTCAATATTTGAAGCCGACGCCGACATAGATGGCGCGCGGGTCGCCGGGGAAATAATAGGCCCCGTCGGCGCCGCGGGCATTGGCCTGCACCGCAGTCCCCGCCACAAAGCTGCGGTCAAAGATGTTGCGCGCATCGGCGAACCAGTTGAACCGCTGGCCGATATCGCCATGCACGCGCACATGGGCGAGCGCATAGCCTTTCTGCTTCACGCTATTGGCATGGTCGATCCACACGCCGCCCGGCTGCCATTCGACCGAAGGCGCGATGGCGAACCCGCTGACCGGTTTCCATTCAATTTCGGCATGGAGCATATGTTCGGGGATACCCGCAATGCGGTTGTCGCCATAAAAAGCGTCCCCATCAAAACGGAAATCGTTGAACAAATAGGTTCCGCGCACGCTCAGCGTGTCGCCCAGCGGCACCCGCGCGCCAAGCTCCACCCCCTGATGGATAGTGCGGTCGGCATTGGCGGTGCCGATGGTCGTGCCAGTCGCATCGGTGAGCGCGAGCAGCTCATCGTCCAGCCAGGCGCGATAGGCGGTCGCTTCCAATTGCAGCGCACCCGCGCGATGCCGCCAGCCTGCCTCGACCGTGGTAGCCCGCTGCGCGCGCGGCATCGGCAAGAGCGGGCGTATCGGGGCTTCTCCGAACGGGGCCGCCTCAAAGCTGCGGCTCACATTGGCAAATAAGCGGTCGCTGTCCGATGCGGTCCAGATCAGCCCGAATTTGGGGCTGAACGCATCAAAGGTCGCGCGATAGCTGGCGGAAGGGTTCAAACGATTGTCGAGCCTGCGCGTTGTGCGCGTCACCTGTCCGCCAAGCTGGACCAGCAAGGCAGGCGACAGGCTGTGCGAATATTCGGCATAGAGCGTATAAAGCTGTGCCTCGACATCATTTTGCCCCGTGCGGACACCGGGCTTGCCATCGGGGTTGGTAAAGCGGCCTTCGCTGCCCTTATAGCGCGCCGCCGCCGTGCCCAGCACCAAGCGCCGCGTCAAGCTGTCCGATCCGAAATCGAACACCCCGCGCACATCCGCGCCGATATCGGTAGTGTCCTGCGTGAGGATCGCCATCGTCATCGGGTGGAAGCGGTCGCGGTGCGAGATGAAGGCGGAAGCCGTCACCTGACGCCCTTCCGCCGGGGTCCAGCTAAGCCGAGCGGCGGCGCGGTTGAGGTCATAATAATTGCCCGCATGAAGCCGCGATGCGTTGGGCGCGGCCTGCCGCCGGTTGGCGTTCATTGCCGCGAGGGCGATGCTGCCCGGCAATTGCAGGTCGGAATCGACATGGGTGAGGTAAAGCCGCCCTTCCAGACTGTCGCTGAAGCGATAACCGATATTGCCCGACACGCGCACTGCCTTGGTCGAGCTATGTTCGCGCCAGCCTTCCTGCTGGCTATAGGTGACGCCGATCACCGCGTCCAAAGCCTCGCCCGCGCCTGCAACGCGCGCATGGGCGCGGCGCTGACCGTAGGAGCCGGCATCCAGCCGCACGCCCAGTCGCTCGGCGGTGCGCCCGGTCGGCGTCACAATATTGACCGCGCCGCCCAATGTGTTGGCCCCATATTCCAGCGCATTGGCCCCGCGCCATATTTCGACATGCTGGATGGCGAGCGGGTCTATCGCCTGATAATCGCCCCCGCCATCGGCCGGGTTCATCGGGATGCCATCCTGGTAAATCTGGATACCGCGCATGAGGAAACCGCGCTGGATGCCGGACCCGCGGATGGAAAAGCGCACCTCTTCGCCGTGGCGGCTCTGGGCGTAAACACCGGGGGCATAAGCCAGCATATCACCAAGATTGGTTGCGCGGGCCTTATTATAATCGGCGGCGGTCACCAGCGTGGTAGCGCCTGCGCGGGCGTCCAGCCGTTCGGCGGCCTCGGCAAGCGCAGCATCGCGCGCTGTCACCGGCGCGGTTACGACGATGGTTTCATCCTTATCTTCAGCCTCATTGTCGGCAGCCTCTTCATGCGCGGCTAGCGGGGCGGGCGCGACCAGCCATAAGGCTGGCACAAGCGGGACTAGGAGCCTTGGGGCCAAGATGGTGGCGAGGCGCAAATGGGCGCGGCGGTCGAATGTCATAAAAACACTTTCAAAAATAGAGAATGGGCAAAAATAGAGAATGGGCCGCCGGTTCGCGAAGAGGTTGCGCGTTTCTATTTGAACAAAACAGGCGCGCACGGCGGCGCACAGGCGCAGGGTCTCGGGGTCGCGGACCGGACCGGCAAAAATGTCGGAGAAAAGGCACCGTGAGCGCGCCAGCCCGGCTTAACGGTCGGACTTTATGCAATAAGCGCGCGGTTGCGATGCGCTTTAAAAGGCGGCTGGCGGCCCTATGCTCGGCGGCAACAGGAAGGTCGCGCCGCGTAACACAAGGCGCTCCCCGAAAATATTCTGTTGTAATTTGGCTTGCAGATAGACGGCACGCAGCCAGTCAAAATCCGCCCCGCCCAGCGATGGCATAGCGAGCGCGGAAAAGGCGCACACACTATCCATCTTTTGCGGGTCCGCCCCATGTTGCTGATCCTGCGGCGCTTTATCGCGCGGGATAACCAGCGTCACACTTTGTTGCGACAGGCCCTCGTTGCAAAGCTCGACCTTGAGCGTCAGCGGCCCGTCGGTGGACACCATATAGCCTTGCGGCACGACAAATTTGAGGCACAGCGCAAAAACCACAAACCATATGGCCGCACCCCTATATCGCGCCGTCAAGAGTCGAAGGGAATCCATAGCGCGGCCCTATAAGGGAGGACGAGGGCGTTGGCTATCGCGAATGTGGGGGAGATAAAGGCGTATATCGCCCGGCCAGGGATTGCGATACGGCTTAATATTTGAAGCTGCACAGAAAAGGATAATCATCGGCACAGTTTTTTGTTTGTGCGCCTATGCGCCCCCATGATCGGCAATCATCGCTTCCAACGTGGCAACCAGATCGGCTTCCTCCGCAGGCTTGTCAGTCCGGATGCGGGAGATGCGCGGGAAGCGCATGGCGATGCCCGATTTGTGGCGCTTGCTGGTGTGGATGGAGTCAAACACCACTTCCAATACCAGCGATTTGGTCACTTCGCGCACCGGGCCGAAGCGGGCGGTCGTATTTTTACGAACGAAATTGTCGAGTATCTTCATTTCATCGTCGCTGAAGCCCGAATAAGCCTTGCCGACCGGAACAATGTCTCCGCCTTGGTCGGGCGGCGCAGTCCAACAGCCGAAGGTGAAGTCCGAATAATAGCTCGACCTCTTGCCCGATCCGCGTTGTGCATACATCAACACGCAATCGGCCACGAGCGGATCGCGCTTCCATTTATACCAATAACCGACGCGGCGACCCGCGACATAGGGGCTGTCACGCCGTTTCAGCATCACGCCTTCGATGGCGCTATCCCGCATTTGCCCACGCAAGGCTTCAAGCGCGTCAAAATTTTCAACAGCAATAAGCGGCGACAGGTCGAAATGGTCCGGCGGGAATTGGGGCATCCGCTTTTCCAATATGTCGCGTCTTTCTTGCCAAGAATTGTCCCGCAAATCGCGCGCGCCATCGAACAATATATCATAGAGCCGGACAAAGGCGGGATATTCCGCAAGCATTTGCGCGGAAACATTTTTGCGCCCCAATCGCTGCTGTAACGCATTGAAGCTGGCCGCTCCGCCTTCTTCGCCCCCTTGGAAGCTGCCGCGCACCAATAATTCGCCATCAAATACCCCGGCGACCGGAACAGCATTGGCTATATCCGGAAAAGCGGCGCTAATATCATCGCCGCCCCTGCTGAACAGCCGTGTTTCGCCGCCCACATTGGCAATCTGGACACGAATTCCATCCCATTTCCATTCAACCGCAAAATCGGCAAGGTCAAGATCGCTATGTTCGAGCGGCGGCGCCAGCATGAAGGGGCGGAAGCTGGGAACAGCCGATATATCGGGCCGCGCAGCCCCGCGCGCAGCCCAATCAAACAGCGCCGTATAGGGAGGACGAAGGGCGTGCCACACTTCCTCTACATCATTAATGTCGAGGTTGAACGCTTGGGCCAGTGCCAATTTCGCAAGACGGGCCGACACGCCGACCCGCATCCCTCCGGTTGCAAATTTGAGCAAAGCGAAACGCTCACCGGCATCCATCCGGTCCAATAGCTCCGCCAGAATTTTGCCCGCATTTGCGCGGGTGGTGGCGTGGAGCAGGTCAACGACTTCGCCGAGCGCCGGTGCAGAGGACGGGACAGGCGGTTCCGGCCATAACAGGCTGACCGTTTCTGCCGTATCGCCGACATAATCACGCGACAGCCGGAATAATGTCGGATCGACACGCTCGGAAATGAGGGCGCGCACGGTGGCGGATTTAACCGCCGGAAAATCAATATTTCCGGTCAAAGCCGCCAGCGCCCACCCGCGATCCGGATCAGGCGCATTTTGCAAATAGCGGGCAATCAGGTCGAGCTTGGCATTGCGCGATCGTGTATAAATGAGGCTGTCGAGGAGGGCGGCAAAGGCCTTCATCCGTCATCATCCTCGTCGTAGCCGTGAAGGTCGAGCGCGCGCGCTTTTAACTGGTGCATCTCGCACCAATGGACCAGCGCATCATCGCGCCCGTGGGTCACCCATGTTTCTGCGGGGCGCAGGGTCTGGATAGTATCGGTGAGTTCGTTCCAGTCCGCATGATCGGAAATGATGAGCGGCAATTCAATCCCCCGCTGCACGGCGCGCTGGCGCACGCGCATCCAGCCTGAAGCCATGGCCAAAAGCGGGTCGGCCATGCGGCGGCTCCACCGGTCGGCCAGCGCCGAGGGCGGGCATATTATGATTTCCCCTGCCAACTCAGCGCCCTTACGCTCTTCGATTAAACGCAACGGACCAAGATCAACGCCGAAATCGGCATAAAGTGCGCACATCCGTTCGAGCGCGCCGTGAATGAAAATGGTGCGGTCATAGCCTCCCCGCCGTAATTCCGCGATGACGCGCTGGGCTTTGCCCAGGGCATAGGCGCCGACAAGAAGGGTGCGCTCCGGATACATATGGTGTGCGCGCAATAATTTGCCGATTTCCTGTTCGATTGGCGGATGGATAAAGACAGGTAAACCGAAGGTCGCTTCGGTGATTAAAATGTCGCAGGACACCAATACGAAAGGAAGACAGGTCGGATCGGCGCGGCGTTTGAAATCGCCGGTAACAACGACACGCTCGCCTTGCCTTTCGAGCAGAATCTGCGCTGATCCCAGCACATGGCCTGCCGGAAAAAAGGTTGCGGTCACGCCATCCCCGAGCGCAACCGGCTCGCGCAGCTTGGCCGATATTATATTGTCAAAATGGCCATAGCGCAGCGCCATGATGGCCGCAGTTTCGGCGGTCGTTACCACCGTGCCATGCCCGCCACGCGCATGATCGCTATGGCCGTGCGTGACCAGCGCCTTTTCGACCGGAAGCGACGGATCAATCCAGCAATTACTGCCTTTAATGAAAAGGCCGCTGGGACGGGGCACAAGCCAATGCGTGTTTTTCTTGTGTGCCACCTATTCAGTCGCTCCGCTTTTGGGGGACTATTCTTGGCCGTAAAAGTTCGTTTGCCTCGCCCATTTCCATCCGGTATCAATCGACAAATTCGGAATTGGTTGCGCAGAGCGCTTTGGAGGAAGAATGAATTTCTCGCGTTATGCGTATCGTAGCCATCAGACACAGATTTTGTCGGAAGCCGATCTATACGCCTTGGTGGAACAGGCGCGGCGGCTGAATGCGCTGGACGGTATCACCGGTCTTCTTTTTATGAGCGGCGACTATTTCTTCCAGATTGTGGAAGGCGGCCATGACGCCATTGCCGACCTGAAACTGCGCCTCGCGCGGGACCCGCGCCACCAGTCCATCGAAACATTGTTGGACGAAGAGGCGGAGGAAAGACTATTTCTCGGTTGGGATATGCAGCTTGTCGAAAACGATAGCGATGTCCGCACCCAAGCCGTTGCTTCGCTAATTTCCCCGCGCCAATTGCCGGAAAATGTTGCGCTGTTTCTGCATATGAGGGCCGCCTGACCCGCACGCATCCGGCAAAATAATTGCCGCACGGCTGGGCTGTGATGAAAGGCCATATAAGCGCGCCGCCCGGCATGAGCCGCTGGCATGATGCGCGATGAACTCGGTTATAATGGAATATTTGGTCGGGACGAGAGGATTCGAACCTCCGACCCCCACACCCCCAGTGTGATGCGCTACCAGGCTGCGCTACGTCCCGACCGGAAGGTGCGCCAATAGGGGGATGTGGGCGGGGTGGCAAGGGGGTTTCTTTTATTGGTCGGGCTTATTTTATCGGGGCGGGGCAGCGGGTGGGGGGTTTTGGCCTTGTGGTAGGGGTGCGGTGTGATGGCGCGTGCGGGCTGCCGCTTCACGGAGCCACTACGCGCCGCCGCTTGCTTCTATCTCCTCGCACGGTCCCGCGTTGTTCGCCTCTTTGTTGCCCCTCAAGCACTATCTCCCGCGCATTCCGCCACGCTTCCCCCGCATCTTGCTTTGCGTTAAACATTGCCTGTCGCGCGCCCTTGTGATAGCCGCGCGCCACATTATGTCCGTTGGCCAGCGCGTTTCCTACAAGCTGGCTGGACGCAATTTCTATTGGAACTGGATATTCTATGTCGATTTCGGCGATTTTGGCGCAGGCCGCCCCCGCAGCAGCTGATGGAGCAGGCTCGATGGGCTGGATAGCTTTTGCGCCTTATGTGCTCATCTTTGTGGTGATGTATTTTCTCCTGATCCGCCCCCAGCAACAGCGCGTCAAAGCCCATCAGCGCAAGGTCAACGCGATCAGCCGCAATGATCAGGTCGTGACCGCTGGCGGCCTTGTCGGCAAGGTGGTGCGGGTCGATGATGATTATGCCGATGTTGAAATCGCCCAAGGGGTGAAGGTCAAGGTCGTCAAGGCGACCATCGCCGATGTGGTCTCCAGCGCCACCAAACCCGCCAACGATTAATCCCGCCTTTTTTCCGGCGCGCCTGCACTACCGGGCGCTCCACCACCCGATTTGCCTTTAAACCCAAGGCGCAAGCAGCGAACAGACAGGCTCTATCAATGCTCGATTTTCCCCGCTGGAAGACGATCTCCATCTGGCTCATCATCATTTTGGGGCTGGTCTTTTCAATCCCCTCGATGGTGCCCGAAAAGACGGTCGAAAGCTGGCCCTCCTTCGTTCCCAAAGAGCGCGTAAATCTTGGCCTCGACCTTGCGGGCGGCTCGCATATTTTGCTCGAAGCCGATGTTGCGGACGTGACCAAGATGCGCCTCGAAACGATGGAAAAGACCGTGCGTTCGCTGATGCGCGGGGAGCGCGGTTCCGGCAACAGCATCGAAATCGGCGATGTGCGCCGCGATAACAACAAGGTCAGCTTCACGGTCAACAACCCTGCACAAGTGCAGGAAGCGCGCCAGCGGCTTGACCGCGAAACACAGGTAGCGACTGGCCAGCGTGACTGGAATATTACGGTTGCCGACACCAATCGCTTCACGCTGACGCCGACCAAGGCGGGCATCGACAATGCGGTCAACAGCGCGATGGACGTGGCGACCGAAGTGGTGCGCAAGCGTATCGACGAAATGGGCACGCGCGAACCTACTATTATCCGTGCGAGCGCCGACCGTATCGTGGTGCAGGTGCCGGGGCTTCAGGATCCCAATGCACTGAAAGAATTGCTCGGCCAAACCGCGCGGCTCGAATTCAAGATGGTCAATGATGAGCCCGATGCGAGGGCACAAGCGGCCCAAGGCGTCGCGCCTCCGGGCTACGAGATTGTGCCGAGCGCCGAAGCCACTGGCGGGACCGAACTGCTGGCACGGCAGGTGATGATCAGCGGCGAACGTCTTATCAACGCGACGCAAGGCTATGACCAGAATGGCCGTCCGGTGGTCGACATCACCTTTGACTCGCAAGGCGCCAATACTTTTGCGCGCGTGACCCAGCAAAATACGAATAAACGGTTCGCGATGGTGCTGGACGGCAAAGTCCTGTCCGCGCCCACAATTAACGAGCCTATCCTTGGCGGTCGCGCACAGATTAGCGGTAATTTCAACGTAGATTCGGCCAACCAGCTTGCGATTGCGCTTCGTTCCGGTGCGCTTCCGGTCAAGTTGACGGTGGTTGAAGAACGCACGGTCGGTCCCGATCTGGGCGCGGATTCGATCCGCAAGGGTGTGCTCGCCGGTGTGATTGCCACCACTGCCGTTCTGGTGCTGATGCTGGTTTCTTATGGCCGGTTCGGTTTTTATGCGGACGTTGCGCTGGTCATCAACATCTTCCTCATTCTGGCGGTAATGGCCTTGTTCAATGCGACGCTGACCTTGCCGGGGATTGCGGGCTTTGTCCTCACCATCGGTGCGGCGGTGGACGCCAACGTCCTAATTAACGAGCGCATACGCGAAGAACTTAAACGGGGGCGAACGGCGGTCATGGCCATCGAGCATGGCTATAAAGAAGCCAGTCGCGCTATTTTCGACGCCAATATTACCAACGTCATTGCTGCGGCCTTGATGTTCTGGTTCGGCTCCGGCCCCGTCAAAGGCTTTGCCGTCGTTCTCACCATCGGGATTATCACATCGGTTTTCACCGCCGTGACCATGACCCGTATGTTTGTCGCGCATTGGGTCCACAAAACCCGCCCGACCGCACTTAATATCTAAAGGACCATCCCATGCGTTTGCTCAAACTGGTTCCGGACAATACCAATATCGACTTCCTCAAATGGCGGAAGGTTGCAATGGCGCTCAGCGTCATCATGATTGTCGCCTCGATTGCGCTGGTTGCGGTGCGTGGCCTTAATCTGGGCGTCGATTTTGTCGGCGGGCAGATGATGAGGGTGGAATTTACCAACCCGCCGCCGCTCGACCAATTGCGCTCCAAAGTGGATTCGCTGGGGCTTGGTGAGGCAACCATCCAGCAATTCGGATCGCCCAAGGATATTTCGATCCGAACGCCTTTGCCGGAAGGCGACAAAAGCGCAGCGGATGCCGCCGCCAACAAGCTGAAAGCAGGCATTCAGGCCGCTTATCCCGACGCAAAATTCGGGCAAGTGGATACGGTGTCGGGCAAGGTTTCGGGCGAGCTTATCACCACCGGTGCGCTCGCGCTGGGCCTCGCGATGATTGCCATTTCCATCTATATCTGGTTCCGCTTCGAATGGCAGTTCGGGGTGGGGGCGCTGTTCGCACTGTTCCATGACGTTGCGCTGACCTTCGGCTTTTTTGCGCTGACCCAGCTAGAATTTGACCTCAATATCGTCGCGGCCTTGCTGACGATTATCGGCTATTCGCTCAACGATACGATTGTGGTTTATGACCGTGTGCGTGAAAATCTCAAAAAATATCGCAAGATGGATATTGTTGCGCTGTTGAACCTGTCCGTCAACGAAACGCTGTCGCGCACGATCATGACCAATGTGTTCATGTTCATTACGCTGGGTGTGCTGCTGGTCATGGGGCCGGAAGTGATTTTCGGCTTCACCGCTGCAATGCTGCTCGGCATTTTCATCGGGACTTATTCGTCCGTCTATATGGCAGCGCCGCTGCTGGTGTGGATGAAGGTCGGCCCCGACAGCTTTACCGCGCGCGACACCGATGGCCCGGGCGGCGCAGAACGTACCGGCCCGCGCAAGAGCAACGACGGCGCTGTCGTTTAAATATCCTCTGCCCAAAAGGGAGGCAGAACCATCAAAGCCCCGCGAGCTTGCGCCAATGTGCGACCAGCTCGCGGGCATTTTTTTGCCAGCTAAAGCGGGCATGGACCATAGCCGAAGTGGTGTCCGGTAATGGCGGATGGGCGCGCAGATGTTTGACCGCTGCGGCCACGGCCTCCGGCGTGCGCTCGACAATCTGCACCGCGTCCGATCCCGGCGCGATTTCGCCTGCGCCGCCGACATTGCTGATGACAATCGGCGTCCCGCACGCCAGCGCCTCAAGCCAAGCATTGGCCAGGCCTTCACGCTCCGACACCAATATCATGGCATCCGAAGCTGCGAGCAGCATGGGAATATCCTTATGGGGGACCGCGCCCGCAAAGCGTACACGATCGGCAACGCCCACCTCTTCGGCGATGGCCGCAAGCCGCTCCTTGTCGGCCCCGACACCGGCCAAGACGTAACTAATGTCCGGCAAGAGGGGCAGCGCGCGAATGATAATCTCCTGCCCCTTGAGCGGAATTAACGCGCCGACCGTGCTGATGACGGTGCCGGAAAGGCCCAAAGCGGCCTTTGCGTCGGCGCGGGCGCGCGGTTTGAAATGGTCGGCATCAAGCCCGCTATGGTGAACTTTAATCTGATCTTCTGCCATGCCCAGCGCGGTCATGTCGGTTTTGAGAGCGGCGGATACGGCAAGAAGGCCGTCGGCTTGATGCCCGGCTTCGTTTATCTGCTGTGCGGTTGCGGGCTGGTGGCCCCAATAGGCGATATCCGAGCCTCGCGCTTTGATGGATACGGGGCGTTTGAGAGCCTTGCCGACTATTATGGCCGCAGGGCCGTCAGGATAGAAAAATTGCGCATCAATAATGTCGACGGAGGGGGCGGAGAGCTTTTGCAAAAGGTCGAGTATGGCCTTGGCCATATGTTGGCTGGCGAACCGTCCGCCGGTTCCGGGCCATATTGTGAAACGCGGGCGATAGACGGTCACGCCTTTCCATTGCTCGACTTGCGGCACCTCCGCAAATTCGCGATAGCGCGGATGGAGGGAGAGTGGCCAGACAGGCACCCCGATGGGCGCGACGATAGTGAGGTCAACCCCCGGTTGCCGCGCAGCTTCCAAAAGTGAGCGTTCTACAAAAACCCCGAAATTAGGACGGGTCGCGTCGGGGAACAGGCTGGCGATGGAAAGGACATGCAGCGGCGGCGCAGCGCTCATAAGCTGCGCACCAGACGGTTGGCGACGGCGATCCAGGCGGGGTTGGTGACGACCTGTTGGCGATGGCCTGCACCCGGCGGCAGGATGTGCAACATATCGGCATCGACAAAAATCAACCGCCCGAACAGGAAGCGACCTGCGGCGCGCGGCACCAATATGTCGCGGTTGAGTGCGCTGTTAATATCGGCGGCGTCAATCGGGCGGCACCAGATTTCATCACCCGTGCGATAATCGCCCGTGCTGCCGGTAACGCGCACCGCGACAAGGTCTGCGGTTGTTCGCACCGGTGCCAATCTTTCCACCTTAGTCGGCGCGCGCGCGCCATCGGGGGTGAGCAAGGCGGTGACGGTTAGCTGTTCTTCATCCGGCATTTGCACAAGGTCGGCGGGCGATACTTCGAGCGCATCGGCAATGCGGTTGAGCCAATCGAGTGACAAAGTCCGCATCCCGGTTTCAAGCCGCCCGATCGTTTGCGCGGTGGTGGGCGGCACACAGCGTTGCGCAACATCGTCCAAAGTCATGCTTTTGGCCTTGCGCACGGCGCGGATCGAATTGATCATAGCGAATATCCTTATCGGGTGTTATAACCTATATGGTTTTTTCTTTCCTACATCTTTTGCCAATTTGCAAGAGGGTATGAAGACGGATTCGTCTATCGCCCTGAACCGTCATGTGAATTTGCGAAAGAGACTATATGCCCAAAGCTGTCCGTAAGGCGCACATTGCGCGTAAAATGACCGACCTTGACTTGCCGCCCACGCAAAATCGCACATTGGTGACGCGCTGCCATCCCGATGATGTGCTGGACCCGGAGAAGATAGGGGGGAGGGCAGGAGACAGTGCCCGCCGCTCGGTTACCGTCAATATGCGCGAACATGCGATAGGCTGGCTCTATCATCGCACCCTTATCACCGGCATACAGTTTGCCGCCGCCGAAAAATTGCGCGCCGATTATGAGCGGGCCGGGCTTGTCCGGATGAGCATGATGCAATGGACTAAGACGGCGGACAAGACATCCCGTCGTGCGGGCGCTTCCCCCCATGAACCGACACTCGCGCAAATTGATGCCAAGCGCCGCTTTTATGCGGCGATTGACGCGGCGGGGCCGGGGCTTGCCGATATTTGCTGGCGGCTCATTTGCGCCAATGAAACGCTGACAGGCGCAGAAAAAGCACTAGGCTGGCCTGCGCGGTCGGGGCGGATCGTGCTGGGCATCGCGCTCGACCGGCTGGCAGACCATTATGGCTTGCGGCGTTAGGCCGCTCTTTAAGCCGCAGGCGGGGCGAGGGCGGCGCGCTCATAATGGACGATGAAATTGAGCATCGCGATATAGAGATGGTTGCGCTCGGCTTCGTCCAGCAGATCATGTGCATATTGGTCAAACGCAGGCCGGTCCTCGCGCACCGCGGCGGCGAACAGGTGAAGGACGAGCGTTTCGTCATGCGTCACCATGCAGCCGCAAGGCGTACAGACCGCGAGCGGCTCCGGCCATACAGCCCCGATGGCATGAGCGACGAGCATGAATTTGCGCACCGTAGCGGCATCGCCCAATTCTTCGACCAGCTTGGCCGCAGTCGAGGAGGCATTGCGGCGCAAATGCGGAACCAGCCTGAGGCTGCGCAACATTTTGCTGCCAAAGGGTTCAAGGTCGCGCGTGCGGGGCAGGGCGGCCCAGCAAAAGGGGGATGTCATGCTTTATCCTCTTCCAGAGTATGTGGAAGAAGGGCGTAGCGTTAATGATAATAGTTCGCAATAGCGAATTTTAAGGCAGCTATTATCGGTTTAAATTTTCCACCATTTCGGCCAGTTCCAGCCAGCGCATTTCGGACTCATCCTTTTCATTGCGTAGCGCGTCGAGTTCGGCGGTGAGCTTTTCAAACAATAAGGGGTCGCGGCGATAGAGCGCCGGATCGTGGAGCGCGGCTTCGACCTCGGAAATGCGGTTGTCGAGACTGCTGACCTTGTCGGGGAGCAGCTCATAATCGCGCTGGTCCTTATAGCTCAGCTTGACGCTACGCGGCGGAGGGGGAGGCGGTGCGGCTTCGCGCGCAACTGCCTTGGCGGCGGGTGCGGTGCGTTTGGGCGGATTGCGCTTGGCCTCCCAATCGGCATAGCCGCCCGCAATAATGTCAATCTTTCCCGACCCGTCGAGACCCAACGTGACCGTCACCGTGCGGTCCAAAAAGTCGCGATCATGGCTGACGATAAGGACGGTGCCGTCATAATCAGCAATCACTTCCTGTAACAGATCGAGCGTTTCGAGGTCGAGATCATTGGTCGGCTCGTCCAGCACCAACAGGTTCGATTCACGCGCAAATTCGCGGGCGAGGAGCAGGCGCGACTGCTCGCCGCCCGATAAGGTTCCCACCCGCGCTTCGACTAGTGACGGGTCGAACAGGAAATCTTTGAGATAGCCTTGGACATGCTTTTTTTCGCCGCGCACGGTGACCCAATCGCCGCCATCGGCGATAATGTCGCGCACCTGCTTTTCCGGCGATAACAGGCTGCGCTGCTGGTCGATCATGATGCCATTCAATGTCTTGGCGCGCGTGACCGTGCCGCTATCGGGCTCGACTTCGCCGGTCAGCATTTTGAGCAAAGTGGTCTTGCCCGCGCCATTGGCCCCGACAATCCCGATCCGGTCGCCGCGCTGGATGCGCAAGGTGAAATCCTTGATGATCGTGCGGTCGCCATAATTTTTGCTGACATGATCGGCGCTGATGACCGATTTGGTCTTATTGTCATTGGCAACCACCGCGAGCTTGGCCGCTCCTTGCGGCCCCAGCATAGCCGCGCGCTGCGCCCGCATTTCATAAAGTTTGGCAAGGCGGCCTTGGTTGCGCTTGCGGCGTGCGGTCACGCCGCGTTCCAGCCAATGCGCCTCGATTTTAAGCTTGGCGTCTAGCTTGTCCGCCGCGCGGGTTTCTTCAGCATAGACTTTCTCCATCCATGCTTCAAAGCCGCCAAAACCCATTTCGTTGCGCCGGATATTGCCGCGATCGAGCCATAAAGTCTGACGGGTGAGGCGGGTCAAAAAGGTGCGGTCATGGCTGATGACCACGAACGCGCCATTATAACGGTTGAGCCAGCTTTCGAGCCAGTCAATCGCGGCAAGGTCGAGATGGTTGGTCGGCTCGTCGAGCAGTAAAAGGTCCGGTTCGCTCGCAAGCGCGCGGCAAATCGCGGCGCGGCGGCGTTCACCCCCGCTCGCGGTCGCGGCCTTGCGGTTGAGATCAATGCCAAGCTGGTCGGCAATCGCTTCGACCTCATATTGTTGCGGCGCGCGTTCGCCATGGATCGCATAATCAAGCAAGGTTTCGAATGCGGTGACATCCGGGTCTTGCTCCAGCACGACGACATTGGTCCCGGGCACGATGGTGCGCTTGCCTTCGTCAGGTTCGATGCTGCCCGCAATCAGTTTGAGCAAGGTCGTCTTGCCCGCGCCATTGCGGCCGATGAGCGCCAGCCGGTCGCGCTCGCCAATATAAATGTCGAGATGACGGAACAGCCAGCCGGAGCCTTGGACAAGCCCCAGATTTTCAAAAGCCAAAATAGGTGCAGACATGGGCCCGCCGCTTACAGCGCGGCAGGTGACGGGGCAAGAGGGCGCGGGTTTATCCGATGAAAAGCCATATAGCTTCGTCATTCCCGGCTTGACCGGGAATCCATCTCCAGACAGCGCCGTTAAGCGCCCGCTTACCGCAGCGGGCCACCACTTCCGATACCACAATAACCATCAAGTTAAACCCCGATGACCACCGGGTTCAGCCATTTGTCAGGGAACTCTTTCTATTGGGGTTTCGTTCAACGCCGTGATGAGGGTATTTGGAGGACCATGAATGAAACCTATGATGATTTTGGCCGCGCTTGCGCTGGCTACCAGCCCCGCTGCGCTTTCCGCACAAGTGCAACAGGTGATGCACGTGGAAGCTGACGCCCCGCTGGTTACGCTCACCGTTCAGGAAGAGGTGCAGTCCGAACCGACGCTTGCGACGATGAATGCGGGCGTGGTGACACAGGCCTCGACCGCGAGCGAGGCTTTGCGGCAAAATGCGCAAAAGATGAATTCGGTCGTCGCCGAACTTAAAAAGCGCGGCGTCGCGGCCAAGGATATCCAGACATCGGGTATCAACCTCAACCCCCAATATAATTATAATAACCGCGAAGGGCAGCCGCCACAGCTTACCGGCTATCAGGCGAGCAATAATGTCACGCTGAAAACGCGCGACCTCACCAAGATTGGCGCGTTGCTCGATGCGCTGGTCGCGGTGGGTGGCAATAATATTAGCGGGCCGAGCTTCAGCATCGAAAATGATACGGCGCTCAAAACATTGGCGCGCGAAAAGGCGCTCAAGACCGCCGCCGCGCAGGCCGATTTTTATGCCAAGCAAACCGGCTTTACGCGCGCCAAGCTGGTGTCGATTACCGAAGGCGCGATCATGAATAGCGGTCCGCGTCCGATGATGATGGAAGCGCGCGCGGCGGGTAAGGCCGACTTCTCGCCGGTCGAGCCGGGCGAGGTTGGCACTGCGGTCACGCTCACCATCCAGTATCGCCTCGAAAAATAAGCGCGCCGCGCTTTTATAGTGCTTGACGTAAGGCAGGGCTTCCTCTTAAGGGGACGCCCTGCTTTTCGGCTGGCCAACGCCGCCGGAAGCACCTGATGTGGCGATCGTAGCTCAGTTGGTTAGAGCGCCGGTTTGTGGTACCGGAGGTCGCGGGTTCGGATCCCGTCGATCGCCCCATTTTTTCCGCATGACATTTCAATGATGTTTTTTCTGCTGACAAGTTACACTCGGTAGATTATTACGCGATGCTGTAATTATATTTCACGGCATTGAGGAATTTATCATGCGCGCTGTCTGGGACTTGCCCGATTTTGACGACCACGAACATGTCCATATGTTCACCGACCGCGCAACCGGCCTCAAAGCGATTATCTCGGTTCATTCGACCCATTTAGGCCCGGCAGCGGGTGGCACGCGCTATTGGACTTATGCCGATCGCCAGACCGCGGTGACCGATGCGCTGCGCCTGTCGCGCGGGATGAGCTATAAAAATGCGATGGCCGGTCTCCCGTTGGGTGGCGGCAAGGCGGTCATTCTGGCGGATGACAAGGCGCCCAAAACGCCTGAATATCTTGCCGCCTTTGGCCGCTCGGTGAACCTGCTTGGCGGCAGCTATGTGACCGCCGAAGATGTCGGCATGTCGGTTGACGATATGGTCGCGATTTCCAAGCAAACCAAATTCATTTCCGGCCTTCCGGTCGAAGGCGGCGAAGCGGGCGGAGACCCGGGACCGTTCACCGCTTATGGCGTGTATCTGGGCATCAAGGCTGCGGCCAAGGAAGCCTTTGGCAGCGACGATATGGCCGGACGCCATGTTGCGCTCCAGGGCGTCGGCAGCGTTGGCGGCAATGTCGCCAAGCGGCTGGCGGCCGAAGGCGCAAAGCTGACACTCGCTGATTTCAACGCGGATAAGGCTAAGGCCCTTGCGGCGGAACTGGGCGCGGAAATTGCCGACAAGGACGCGATCATGACGGTCGCCGCCGACATTTTCAGCCCCAATGCGCTGGGTGCCATCCTGACCGCCGAAAGCGTTGCCGCGTTGCAGGCACCGGTCATTGCAGGCGCGGCCAATAACCAGCTTGCGACCGCCAGCGTTGGCCAACTCGTCCATGATCGCGGCATTGTCTATGCGCCCGATTATGTCATCAATGCAGGCGGCATTATCAATGTCGGGCTGGAATATCTGGGGCAGGGCAATAGCGACGAGGTCAATAGCCGCATCGACCTTATTCCGGGGCGGCTTGCGGAAATCTGGGCGACGAGCAAAGCGCAAAACCGTCCGGCATCCGAAGTGGCCGACGCGATGGCGCAAAAGCTTATTGGCCGGTAATTCGCGCCAAAATGCCGCAACGCAAAGCATAATTTGACGCCAAGCGCATCCTGACGGCACTTGTTGACTTAAATCAGTGGAATCGCTGCGCCACTTCGCCTAAAGGCTCGGGCAACCATGCACGCCTATGCCAATCCGACGCGATTCCTGAAGATTGCCCGCCCGCTAACCCCTTGGCTGACGGGGCTGGGTTTGGCGCTGCTCGCAGTTGGCGCGTGGGCCGGATTGACGCAGACGCCGCCCGACTATCTCCAGGGTGAAACCGTCCGCATCATGTATGTCCATGTGCCCGCCGCTTGGTTAGGGATGGGCGGATGGACCAGCCTTGCGATAGCGGGGCTGGTGCAGCTTGTCTGGCGGCATCCGCTGGCCGGGATTGCCGCGCGCGCGATTGCGGTGCCGGGCATGTTGTTCACCGCATTATGCCTTGCGACCGGTTCGATCTGGGGCAAGCCGACGTGGGGGACATGGTGGGAATGGGACGGGCGCATGACCTCGATGCTTGTGCTGCTGTTCCTTTATGCAGGCTTTATCGCGCTTGCCAATGCGAGCGAGGACGAGGGCGGGCAGAAGGGCAGCTTGTCCAAGGTTGCCGCCATTTATGCGCTGGTCGGCGCGGTCAATATTCCGATTATCAACCGTTCGGTGGTGTGGTGGAACAGCCTCCACCAAGGGCCGAGCATTACCGCGCGCGGGAGCAGCATTGATGGCGCAATATTGTGGCCATTATGGCTGACGCTGATCGGCTTTTCGCTGCTGTTCGCAGCGATTGTGCTGATGCGGATGCGCGCGACGATTGCCAATATCCGGGTCGAAGCGCGGATGCGGCGCTTGGCGCTGGAGAGCGAATGATGGGGAAGGGCGGATAATGGGCGCGGATCCTTCTATGTGGGGCGGGCAATGGGATTTTGTCTGGGCGGCCTATGCGCTGACCTTCCTGCTTTCTGCGCTGGTTTTGGGGGGCGCCTATCTTGCGATGCGCCGCGCCGAAGCCCGCGCCGATGCTTTGAGGCGCAGCCGTGACTGATATGCCGCAATCTTCCGCTTCTCCCAAAATGAAAGCCAAGCATCAGCGGCTGGTTTTGGCGCTACTGGCGTTGGTCGCTGTGATTGGCGCAGGCTTGCTGGCGGCGTCGGCGTTGAAGGATGAAGCCGCTTATTTTTATTCACCGTCGGACATTTACGATAAGAAACCTGCGCCCGGCGAGGCGATCAGGCTTGGCGGGATGGTGAAGCACGGGACTTTGCGCAAGGAGGCTGATGGTGTGACCATCCGCTTTGTTGTGAGCGATGGCGATGCAAGCGTGCCGGTGCGGTTCAAAGGGATCGCCCCTGATCTGTTCAAGGAAGGGTCGGGCATGGTGGCGGATGGAACGCTTGGCGCGGACCGGGTTTTTGTGGCGGATAAAATCCTTGCCAAACATGATGAAAATTACATGCCGCCGCAAATGGCCGACCAGATGACGCCCAAAGCGGGCGCGCAGAAACCCGCGGATAACATGCCGGAATCGCGCGAAAATCAAGTGGTGGAGCGCCGGGTAGCAGAGGCCGCGCAATCCAAGGAGCAATCCCGGGAAATGCCAGCGCAATGATAGCGGAAACCGGCCTTGCCTTGCTGTGGTTTGCCGCAGCCTTGGCGATCATCCAGATCATTTTGGGGAGCCTGTCGCTGCAGGCCGGACGGCAGGTTTTGGCGGGGGCGGTGCGGCCGGTGGCGGTTGCGCAAGGATTGCTGACCATTGCCGCTTTTGCCTGTCTTATCTGGCTATTTGTCCAGACAGATTTGTCGGTCGATCTGGTTGCGCGCAACAGCCATGCCGACAAGCCGATGCTGTTCAAGGTCGCAGGGGCTTGGGGCAATCATGAAGGCTCGATGCTGCTATGGGTTGCGGTTCTGGGCTTGGCGGGCGCAGGCGTTGCGCTGTTCGAACGGCGCATCAGCACACGCACCTTGGTTGCGACTTTACTTTCACAATCGGCGCTATCTTTAGGATTTTACGCCTTTTTATTATTTTCATCCAACCCCTTCACGCGCCTAGACCCGCCAGCGCCGCAAGGGATGGGCCTCAACCCGCTGCTGCAAGACCCCGGTCTCGCTTTCCACCCGCCGACGCTCTATATCGGCTATGTCGGCCTGTCGGTCGCGTTCAGCTTTGCGGTCGGCGCGCTCATCACCCGCGAGGTCGGCCCCGCTTTTGCACGCGCGATGCGGCCTTGGGTGCTGATAGCGTGGATATTCCTCACCATCGGTATCACGGCGGGCAGCTATTGGGCGTATTATGAGCTGGGTTGGGGCGGCTGGTGGTTCTGGGATCCGGTCGAAAATGCCTCGCTCGTCCCTTGGCTCGCCGCGACCGCCTTGCTCCATTCGGTGAGCGTTACCGCGACCCGCGACGCGTTGAGGGCGTGGACCGTGATGCTCGCGGTGGTTGCTTTTTCGATGTCGATGGTCGGCACCTTTATCGTACGCTCCGGCCTTTTGACCAGCGTCCATGCCTTTGCGGTGGACCCCAGCCGCGGCACCTTCATCCTGGCCCTCCTCGTCCTTTATATCGGCGGAGCCTTGGCGCTGTTCGGCGCGCGCATCGGCACCGTCACCGAAGGCGAAAAATTCGATCTGGTGAGCCGCGAAGGTGGCCTCGTCATCAATAATCTGCTGCTTTCGGTCATCCTCGCAGTGACACTCATCGGCACCTTATGGCCTATGGTCGCCGAAGCGATGGGCGATAAAGTCTCGATCGGCCCGCCTTATTTCAACAAGGTCAACGGTCCCATCGCGCTGCTGCTTGTGCTTGCGATGGCGGTCGGCCCGCTATTGCGTTGGCGGCGCGACAATGCCGCCGCCCTCATCAATAAGCTCCTTATCCCCTTGTTCGTGCTGATCGCCGCGCTCGTCGCCGTGCTGATATTCAGCGGCGGCAAGATTGGCTGGATGCCCGCCGCTGGCTTGACGCTCGCGATAGGCGTCGGCTTTGCCAGCCTCTTGCCGCTCAAGGGCCGCAAGCTAAGCCGCACGCCGCTTACCATCTGGGGCATGGTGCTCGCGCATCTCGGCATTGCGGTCAGCCTTGGCGGGATGGCCGCCGACAGCGCCTTTACGGTGGAAAAGCTGGTCGCGGCCAAGCCCGGCGATGTAGTGCGCGTCGCCCATTGGCGCGTGCTGATGGTCGAAACCGCACCGGTCGCGGGGCCGAACTGGACCGCGATTGAAGGACGGCTTGCGGTGCGCAATGGCGATAAGGGCGCGCGCATCATCATGAAGCCGCAATCGCGCACCTTCATGCAGCCGATGCAGCGCGACGAAAGCGGGATGCCGATGAGCACCGTCACCAATGAGGCCGCGCTCCTCACCCGCTGGAACGGCCAGCTTTACGCGGTGCTGGGCGAGCCGACCGATGATGGCCGCTGGCAGCTTCGCCTGTGGTGGAAGCCGTTCGTCACGCTCATCTGGTTTGGCGGCTTGATGATTGCGGCGGGCGGGCTGCTCGCGCTCATCGGCCGGATTGAAATATTCAAGCGTATGCGCCGCTTTTTCAAGCGCCGCGCGGATCGCCGTTGGGAGCGTGACTGATGAAATTGTGGGTCAAATGGGTGCCGATCATGGTCGCAGCTTTGCTGTTCGGCATGTTCCTGTGGCACCTCACCGATGCGCCGTCGCAGCAGCAGGCAATTGCGTCCAAATGGATCAACAAGCCGATGCCGACGTTCGACCTGCCGCCCGCAACGGCGGGGGTAGAGGGCCTCAAGAGCAGCGACCTTGCCACCGGCCAGCCGCGCATCGTCAATATTTTTGCAAGCTGGTGCATCCCGTGCGCGGCCGAAGCGCCGATGCTCGAAAAACTCAAGGAAAAGGGCGTCATCATTGACGGCATCGCGATCCGCGACAAGCCCGAAGATGTCGCCAAATTCTTAGAAAAGCATGGCAATCCTTATGCGCGCATCGGCGCCGATATGGATAGCGGCGTGCAAATTGCGATTGGCTCGTCCGGCGTTCCCGAAAGCTTCCTTATCGACGGCAAGGGCGTGGTGCGCGAACAGATACAGGGCGTGATTACCGACGACATGATACCGGAGATTATTGCCAAGCTGGACGCAATGAAATGAAGCAGTTGCGGCTCTTTTTTGTGATGCTTTCTATGCTGGTCGCGGCCTATTCCGCGACCGCGCAGGACAAGGTGCCGCCCGCCGCTTATGCTTATAAACAGCTTGAAGACCCCGCGCAGGAAGCCAAGGCGCAGGCGCTTATGGAAACACTACGTTGCCTGACCTGCCAGAGCCAGTCGGTCGCGGATAGCGATGCGAGCATGGCGGGCGATGTGCGCAATGTCGTGCGGCAGAAAATCAAGGCGGGCGAAGAACCCGAAGCGGTGCGCCAATGGCTGATCGACCGTTATGGCAGTTGGATCAGCTATGATCCTCCCGCGACCGGTTCGACGCTGATCCTGTGGCTGTTGCCCTTGCTGTTATTGCTGGTGGCGGCCTTTGTCGCGTGGCAGCGGTTCAGCCGCGTCGGCGGCGATGGCCCGGTGGTCGAGCGCAGCGATACCGGCTTGGGCGCGCCGGATATGGATGATGAAGGGAGCGCCCCGCTATGACCAATGCCTGGTTCATCATTTTGCCGCTCGCAATCCTCTTATGGCTGGTGCTGGCCTTTCTGACGCCGCTCCCCAAGGACGGGCGCTTGCCGGTGGCCGCCGCGATGGCGCTGGGGCTTGCGGGCTATAGCTGGCAAGGGATGCCCGATGTGCCGGGCGCGCCGGTTGAAAAAACGGTCAAGATGGACGGATTTGGCGAGGTCATCGAAGCGCCGCTGGCGGGTATGACCGACCGTTATGGCGCACCGGCGCGTATCATCGCGCTGGCCGATGCGTTCACGCGGCAGGGCAATATGTCGAACGCCGCGCGGCTCCTTTATGGCGGCACCTTGCGCTATCCGGACAATGCCGACCTGTGGGTGGCTTATGGCAATGCGCTGGCCGAAGCGTCCGAAGGGGTGATGACCCCCGCCGCAGTGATGGCGTTCGAACAGGCGCGCACCCTCGACCCCGCGCATCCCGGACCGCAGCTTTTTCTGGGGCTTGCCCATGCGCAAAAGGAAGATTGGGCGGGCGCGCGGACCGAATGGCAAGGCCTGCTCGACCGCAGCCCCGCTAACGCCCCCTGGCGCGAAGATCTGGTCGCGCGGCTGAAAATGCTCGATATGGCCGAAGCCAAGGATCGCGGCGCACAGCCTGTTGAAAACGCACAGCCTGTTGAAAACACCACCGAAGCAACGGCGGGTTCGGCAACAGACCCGGATTGATGGTTCTTTTCCTGAAAAATCCTCCCCTGTAAAATCCTCCCCGCCTGCGGGGAGGGGGACCATCCGCACAAGCGGATGGTGGAGGGGGCTTGCGGTTTACGCTGCGTAAGAAGGATAGCCCCCTCCGTCATTTGCTGGCGCAAATGCCACCTCCCCTTTCAGGGGAGGATTTTGGGGGCGGGTGGGCATAGCAGGCTATCCTCCCCGCAGGCGGGGAGGAATATCTCTAATCTCTACCAAATCGCCTAACAAAAACCATAGATTGCACCCTGTCGCCGGGCGTGGTAGCGCGCGGCTCTTCATGCTTGTAGCACCGGACTATCCGGCGTAAATGGAGACACCGCCAGCGCGCGAGCATTGGCATCGACAGGGTAAGCTATGACCGAAACCGTTACTGCTTCGCGGCCAGCGAAGCCGGACCCGCATCACACCGACATTGACGAAGAGCGCGGCCACCATCATGGGGGCTCGATTGCGACCCTGATCGCTGGCTCGATCGGCGTGGTGTTTGGCGACATCGGCACCAGCCCGATCTATGCGTTCCGCGAAACTTTCAACGGCCATCACCCGATCCAGCCGGACCAGCTCCATATTTATGGCGTGCTGAGCCTTGTATTCTGGTCGATGATGCTGGTGGTGACATTGAAATATGTCCTCATCATCATGCGCGCGGACAATAAGGGCGAGGGCGGGAGCTTGGCGCTGCTGGCGCTTATCAACCGCAGCACCGAGGGCGCGAAATGGACTGCGCCGATTGTGTTGCTCGGCGTGTTTGCGACCGCGCTTTTCTATGGCGATTCGATGATTACGCCTGCCATGTCGGTCCTTTCCGCGACCGAAGGGCTTCAATATATCAGCCCCGGTTTCAAGCCCTATATCGTGCCGATTGCGGTCGGCATCCTGTTCGGCCTGTTCGCGATCCAGTCGCGCGGCACCGAAAAGGTCGGCAAATTATTCGGGCCGATCATGATTCTCTATTTCCTCACCCTTGCGGTGATGGGCGTGTCGCATCTTGTCGATATGCCGATTGTTGCGTGGGAGATGATTAATCCGTGGAATGCGGTGCAGTTTTTCATAACCGACGGTTTCCGCGCCTTTATCGCGATGGGCTCGGTCGTGCTGGCGATTACGGGGGCCGAGGCGCTCTACGCCGATATGGGCCATTTCGGGCGCAAGCCGATTGGTATGAGCTGGATGTTCTTTGTGCTGCCCTGTCTGCTGCTCAACTATATGGGGCAGGGGGCGATGGTGCTGAGCGCGCCGCCCGAACAAATGGCCGAGCTTATCAAGGATCCCTTCTTCTTGCTCGCACCCGACCAGTTCCGTTTGCCGGTGGTTATCCTTGCGCTGCTCGCGACGATTATTGCGAGCCAAGCGGTGATTTCGGGCGCTTTCTCGCTCACCCAACAAGCGATCCAGTTGGGCTTCATGCCGCGTATGCGTATCCAGCATACGAGTGAAAAAGCGGCGGGGCAGATTTATATTCCGGCGGTCAACTGGGCGTTGATGATTGCGGTCATCCTGCTCGTGCTGTTCTTCGGTTCGTCGAGCAATCTTGCGGCGGCTTATGGTATCGCGGTGACGGGGGCGATGTTTATCGACACCATCCTCATCGCGGTGGTGCTGGTATCGCTGTGGAAATGGCCAATGTGGAAGGCCGCGCCCTTGGTGCTGGTGTTTATCATCGTCGATATTTCCTACTTTGGCGCGAATCTTATCAAGGTGCCGGATGGCGGCTGGGTGCCGCTCTTCATGGGATTGTTCATCTTCACGCTGCTCACCACCTGGTCGCGCGGGCGCAAGCTGATGCAGGACCGTATGAAAGAAGCGGCGATGCCCATCCCCGTCTTCATCACCAGCGCCGCGAGCAGCGCCACGCGCGTGCCCGGAACAGCGGTGTTCATGACCTCCAGCCCGACCGGTGTGCCGCACGCTCTGCTGCATAATCTGAAGCATAACCGCGTGCTGCATGAACGCATCATCCTGCTCACCATCAAGATTATGGATGTGCCGGTGGTCGATGAAGAAAAGCAAACTACGGTCGAAGATCTGGGCGATGGCTTCCACCGCATGATCATCCGCTATGGCTTTATGCAGGAACCCGATGTGCCCGCCGCACTGTTGCGCAACAAAGGCTGCGGGGCGACGTTCAAGATGATGGAAACCAGCTTCTTCCTGTCGCGCCAGACGTTGCTGCCTTCCTCCAAGCCCGGCATGTTCCTGTGGCGCGAAAAGCTATTCGCATGGATGATGCGCAACGCGGAAGGCGCAATGGAATTTTTCCGCCTGCCCACCAACCGCGTGGTCGAATTGGGCAGTCAGGTGGAGATTTAGGGGAGTGGGATTTCCCCTACGTTCGTCATTTCCCAACCTTCGTCATTCCCGGCTTGACCGGGATTCCATCTCCGGACCTATAGGTTGTCACCATCCGCGCCGGTGTGTTCGACCGTGCGGTCGGGAGATGGATTCCCGCTTTCGCGGGAATGACGAGAGTGTGAGGACTGAAGAAGGGTGGGGGCCGACGACGGTTGGGAAATGACGCGGCTTTGGAAGGGTTAGCGCCGCAAAATCATGGCATTAGTCGAATGCGGAGGGACGGGCCAATCCAACCCAACCCCTCACCCCACCAACGCTTCGACATCCTTGCGGAAGGTCGTGGGCAATTTATAGGCTTTGCCGCCGACCGTCACGAACATGCCGGTGTCGCCGCTCATCGAGCCTGCAATCACCCGTTCCTTGCCGTCTTGGCAGGCGAGGCGGATGACGAGGCGGGCGTCAATGCTGGGCGCATCGCTCAAGGTCGCGGACGCGCCATCCAGCACGGCGGCAAGTTTCGTCAGGCGCGGGTCGCCGCTGCGCAATTCGGTGACTTTGCCCATCTCTTCGGCGCGTTCGGGCGAGAGCGCGGCGCGCGTCATCAAGGCTTCATCGACAAGGGCGATTTTGGCAGAAGCAATGGCGCAATGTCCGCGCAGCGTGTCACTCATGGCAGTCTCCGGCGCTTGAGGTTGTTTATGGTTGGCGGGCGCTGCCGAACAAGCCGCCGCGCCCAAGGCGAGCGACGATAGCAGCATCGCCTTTCCGATGTTAGCGATATTGCCGATAGCGGCGGGCGGGGAAGGCATAAAATCGGTGCGCCTTTTCAATCGGGAAGCCTCTTCGGGTCAGGGAAACGGATGCTATCACAATCCCCTGACCCGAAGATGAACCGGTGAGGGACCGGTTCGTTCCTTTTATCAGCTATGCTCGGTCGGAGAACCGACATGGACGACATCGCCCAAATGGTCCGTGCGCGTCGGCTCGCCCAAATCATTGGCGATGGTCGTTTCCGATCCTGTAATTACGCGCTTTTCTTCGGTATTATGGTAATTGTCACCCGTGGGTTTGGGCGTGATCATGTTCACCGCATGGTCGACTTCATGGATGAAGCCCATGGCCGGAGACTGGAATTTTTCGGTGCCGCCCACTTTCAAGGCCGAACGCGGATCCCATCCGATTTCACCATTATTGGGGTCGAAATAATCTTCATGCTTATTGTTGATCTTGACCACCTGATTGTCGGGCAGCTTGGCGAGCAAGGCTACCGCAGTCGGCGACACGGCCTTACCGTTCGCGTCCGCGCGCTGGAGATATTCGAGCATCGCCTTGAAGTCCGCGCGGTCCTGCTTGCTCGCACCGACCAGCTTGAAATCGTCAATGGTCTTGGCACCTTCTACCGTGGTCGAAGGCGCGGTCGGGCCAGTCGGGCCTTCAGGCTTGCCGGGCTTTTGCGGCTGTTTGCCGGCACCGCCCAACAAATCCTGGATGAAGTTGCGCAACGCATCGACAATATCCTGGATAAAGCCTTCGCCGCGCGCCTGCACTTGCTGCGTGCGGGCCAGTTCGCCTTGCTGCACGGGGGTAAGATTTTGCGGGGCAATACCGCCGGTGCCAAGGCCTTGCGCGCCCGCGACATTACCGGTCAGCGCCGGATGGAGGCCATTTTGGGCAAGTCCGCCCTGCATCGGCTGGAGCGCCGTGCGGCTGGTTGGGGTAGCACCGGATATTTGCATCACACACCTCGAGCATCTGAATAGACCAACAGGGTCAATAAGGGCGGGCGCCGGATGTGGTTTTGCCGGATACGCCCTTCGAGGGAAAATGTAACCCTGCTGTAACAATGCCACCATCAGCGATTCGTTTAGATGGCCCACCGTTCGGCGATGGAATTGCTTCGGTTCATCGTGAAATATGCGGGCGTTGGGGCAAGTGGGCCGTGAGGACGGGCGACTCCGCGGGCCTGCTGATATTGCGGGGCAGTCGGAAACCCGCGTTAGAAACCCGCCTTAAAAACCGGTCGGCGTGCGGCCTTCAAGCCGTGCCTTGATGCGCGCCTCTTCGGCAAGACGACGTTGCTGGTCAATATAGCGTTCGGTCGATTTTTCGCTGTCTTTGACAAGGTCGCGGGCCGTTTCGGCCCATTGTTGCTGGTCGCGCTGCAGCGCCTGATTTTGCATGTCGCGCAGCCGCTGTGCCTCGCCCTGCCGCACCGGCGACGTGAGGACATTGCACACGGTCGAACAGACGCCATCGACCACCGCAATCCCGGTATCCACCACCGCTTCGACCACCGCGACAAGGCCGGTCAGGATCGGGCAATCGGGGTTGGAGGCGTGGGGGTGGGCGTGTGGGTGAGTATGATCGCGCGGGGCGGGGGTTTCGGCATGGCTCTGCCTAACCGCGCCCTGTTCGTGTCGGGCATAGTCAGCGCACCCGGCCCCTTTATTATCCGCCTCTCGACTTCGCTCGACACGAACGGAAGAAGGGATGACGGGCGTCGGAAGATCATTTTGGCCCATAAGGCCCGCGACCTGCTCGCGCCCGTTTGCCCTATTTGCTGTCACGCCTGACACTTGCATATCCGCCTCGCTCGTCCGTCCGGTTATGGCGGAAAGTGTAGGCAATATCGCAACCCGCGACCATCAGCGATTCGTTTAGAAAGGGCAGATTTCTGCCCCTTCCATTCACTTCATCTTGGCGAGCAATTCTTCCTTGGCGGCGCGATATTCGGCTTCGAAAATATCGACGCGTTCGGCAACGCTGGTGATGGCGTCGATCGCGCCAACCCCTTGACCGGACCCCCAAATATCCTTCCACGCCTTGGCGCTGCTATTGCCGCCGGAGCCGAAATCCATCGCGCTCAAATCGCCTTCGGGGAGGTTGTCGGGGTCCATTCCCATCTTCACAATCGACCCGCGCAGATAATTGCCATGCACGCCGGTGAAGAGGTTGGAATAGACAATGTCGGCTGCGGTCGAATCGACAATTTCCTGCTTATATTCGGGCTGTGCATTGGCTTCATGCGTTGCGATGAAGGCCGAGCCGATATAGGCAAGGTCTGCGCCCATCGCTTGCGCCGACAAGATGGAGCGCCCGCTCGCAATCGAACCGGACAGCGCGACGGGACCGTCGAACCAACTGCGGATTTCCTGCATCAAAGCGAAGGGCGATTGCACGCCCGCATGACCGCCTGCGCCTGCTGCAACCGGGATGAGGCCATCCGCACCCTTTTCAATCGCCTTGCGCGCAAAGCGGTCATTGATAATGTCATGGAAGGTAATGCCGCCCCAGCCATGCACGGCCTGGTTCAAATCTTCGCGCGCGCCCAAAGAGGTAATGATGATCGGCACCTGCCATTTGGCGCAGGTCATAAGGTCCGCTTCCAGCCGGTCGTTCGAGCGGTGGACAATCTGGTTGACCGCAAAGGGCGCGGCTGGACGGTCGGGATTGTCGCGATTATGCGCGGCCAATTCTTCGGTAATCTGGTGCAGCCATTCGTCGAGCAACGTCTGAGGCCGCGCGTTCAATGCGGGAAAGCTGCCGACAATCCCCGCCTTGCACTGGGCGATGACCAGCTCCGGCCCCGAAATGATGAACAAGGGCGACCCGATGACGGGCAGGCGTAGCTTGTCGAACAGGGGCGAAGGCAGCGACATGGATATGATTCTCCCAAGGGCATTATCAGTGGTGGAGCGCCCAAGATTGCCGCATTTTCCGGCCCTGTCCAGTGCTGTTTGACGTTTACGTCAAGTCGGGTGGAAGCCGTAAGGTCAGCTTGATGGCTGGTCTGCCATGTCGCGGGGCTTGGCGGCACTCAGCCGCACGTCAACCAGCGTGAAAAAGCCGACTCCGGCCAAGACCAGCGCGGTGCCGACCGCTTCGGGCCAGCCGAACGGCTCGCCCAAAAGCTGCACCGCCAGCACGACCGTCACGACAGGGCTTAAGGTGGCGATAATCGCATTGCCCTGTGCGCCGATGCGCGCGGTGCCAGCCGACATGAGGAAGGCGGGCACGACGGTTGCGAACAGCGCAAGGGTGAGGACCAGCGGCCAGGCCGCGCGGCTGACGGCCAAATCGCTGACCGGATGGGTCAGGAAAAATTGCGCCATGATCGACGCGCCCGCCGCGCTCATCGCAATGGCGGTGAACAGCGCCGCGCCGCATTTGACGATCATCTCGCGCGCGAATAATTGGTAACAGGCAAAGGTGAAGGCCGCCGCCAACACATAGGCCGCCCCGGCCAAATGCGCAGGGGACAGCCGTTCGGGCGCACCGCCGAACATCGCCAAAATCCCCGCATAGCTGATGACCGCGCCGCCTATCGCGTGCCAGCTTAACGGACGGCGGTAAATCGCCCAGCCGAGCAGGATTACGAAAAAAGGATAGGTGAACAGGATCAGCCGTTCCGATTGCGCATCCAGATGCACCAGCCCTTCAAAATCGAGCCAGGAGGAAAGATGATAGCCGACCATGCCGACCAAGGCAGCCAGCGCCATATCCTTGCGCGATGGCCGCGTGGCAAGCGGCCTACGCCGCCATTCGGCAAGGCCTACCAATAAGAACACGGGCGTGGACAACAGCATCCGCCATGCGAGCAACGGCGCAACGCCAACGTCATGTGCGTAAGTGAGTTTCACTATCACGCCCTTGGCCGCAAACAGCATCGCCCCCAAAGCCGACAGGATAAAGCCGGTCAAAATCCACCCGCGCGAACGGGGGAGCGTGATGCTGGATTTTTGCGGGCCGACCATGATGATTTTTGAACCTTTAATTCATGCAGGGGCGCAATTTTTTATTAATAACGCAATATTTACCGCTAGCCCTGAGCCTGTCGGGGCCGAAGGCGACCGCAGGTCAACGGCGTCTATCAGACAACGGCGTCTATCGGTTAGGGGCGTCTATCGGTTAGGCAAAAGCAGCATCGAGGACCGTCCTTCGACAGGCTCAGGACTAGCGGTGGTTGGACCCTATATACAGTTTCACACCCCGTTCGCTGCGCTCAAAATCGCGCGCACGCTGGCGGTTGCGACGTCGGTGTCCAGCCCGCAACCGAACACGCTTTTGCCGTCGGCTGTCTTACATTCGACATAGGCCGCCGCTTGCACGTCCGAACCGTGGCCGATGGCGTGTTCGCTATAATCGACGATTTCCAGAACCGGACCGGTCGTTTCGGCCAGCGCCGCGATGACCGAAGACATGAGGCCGTTGCCGCGCCCCGATACGCTGGTGGTTTCGCCCGCGACACGGATTTTGCCGACGAAAATACGGTCATTGCCGCTCTTCGTTTCGTGCCATTCGTCGAGGATGAAGCGGCCATTTTGCTGGTCGATATAGCTGCGCTCGAACGCCTGCCAAATATCGTCTGCGCCCAGTTCCCGGCTGCTGTCGTCGGCGAGCTTTTGCACCACATGGCTGAAGCTTGCCTGCATCCGCTTGGGGAGTTTGAGGCCCTTGTCCTGCTCCAGCACCCACGCAACCCCGCCCTTGCCGGATTGGGAATTGACGCGGATGACGGCTTCATAGCTGCGGCCCAGATCAGCGGGGTCGATGGGGAGGTAGGGGACTTCCCACACATCGTCATTGCGCGCGGATTGGGCGGCAAAGCCTTTCTTGATCGCGTCCTGATGGCTCCCCGAAAAAGCGGTGAACACCAGCTCGCCGCCATAAGGATGACGTGGATGGACCGGCAATTGGTTGCAATATTCAACCGTCGAAATCACCTCGTCAATATCGGAAAAATCGAGGCCGGGATTGACGCCTTGGGTGTACATATTGAGCGCGACGGTCACGAGGTCGCAATTGCCGGTGCGCTCACCATTGCCGAACAGACAGCCTTCGACCCGGTCCGCGCCCGCCATCATGCCGAGTTCCGCGGCCGCAACGCCGGTGCCGCGATCATTATGCGTGTGGAGCGAAACCACCACCGCATCGCGATGGGGGATATGCCGCCCGAAATATTCGATCTGGTCGGCATAGACATTGGGCGAGGAACATTCGACTGTCGCGGGCAGGTTGAAGATGATCGGATGGTCGGGCGTGGGCTGGAGAATTTCCATCACCGCCGTGCAGACCTCCAGACTGAAATCCAGTTCGGCGGTCGAAAATGTTTCGGGCGAATATTGGAACATCCAGTCGGTGCCGGAATATTTGGCCGCCTGGTCGCGCATGATTTTCGCGCCCTCGACCGCAATCGCGCGCACTTCGTCGCGGCTCATATTGAACACGATATTGCGCCATGCGGGACTGACCGCATTATAGAGATGGACAATCGCGCGCTGTGCGCCTTCCAGACTTGCAAAGCTGGTTTCGATGAGGTCGCGGCGCGATTGGGTCAGCACTTGGACGGTCACATCGTCGGGGATTTTATCGGCCCGCACGAGGCCGGAGATAAAGTCGAACTCGGTCGCGCCCGCGCTGGGGAATCCGACTTCGATTTCCTTCAAACCCACCTTCACCAAAAGGTCAAAGAAACGCTGTTTCTTTTCCGCGTCCATCGGGTCGATGAGCGCCTGATTACCGTCGCGCATATCGGTCGACAGCCAGCGCGGCGCGTGGGTGATGGTGCGGGCGGGCCATTGCCGGTCGGGCAAATTGATAGGCGGAAAGGCACGATATTTTTGCGAAGGGTCGGCGCGCATGGTCATGAAAATGTCTGCTTCTTGTCGTCGGGGTTTTGAAAGGCTTTTAGCGGGAAATCACCCTTGGGCCGTGCCTGCGGTCCGCTTGGGCAGAGCGCAGGAGAAATGTCACGCCCAAGGGCGCGTAAGTCGACGTAGAAGGAGGCCGGGAAGAATTCCGGTTGCAGCAGTCATGCGCCACCATGTGCCGCCATTCGCCCGCGCTGTCCAGCGGCTTTGTCGATTAAATTGTTACCGATGTAACCGGATGGGAAGGGGGGAGGTGGGAGAGGGGATGAGCAAGAGATGAGAAAGGAAGATGAATGACATCGCGGTCGCCTTTAAAATCCTCGTCTTTCTGGCACCGCCAAAAATCCTCCCCTGCAAGGGGAGGTGGCGCGCGCGCAAGCGCGTGACGGAGGGGTGATACCCTCCTGATAGCGCAACACCCCTCCGTCTTGCGCTACGCGCAATCCACCTCCCCTTGCAGGGGAGGATTTGTTGAGGAAGAGGGCAGAGGCTGCGCTTGGCGTGCTATCCGTTTCCTCCACTATCCGTTCCTCCACTTTCCGTCTGACCCGCTATCCGCCTGCCTTACGATCTGCTTGCCCCATTATGCGTGCCCGACCCTTCACTGTGTCCCCGCGCAGGCGGGGATCCAGTGCGGGTGCGCGCAACATCGCTCTGGACCCCCGCCTGCGCGGGGGCACGGTTGTGTTGGGGGCATGGCTCTCGCGGGGGCAGGCTTATTTTGGAGGCGCGGGTGTCGCGTGGGTGCGGCTTCTCGCGTGAGCATGGTTATCGCGGGCGCACAGCGATGCTGCGTAATGCCCCCCAAATCCCGTTCAGCTTGGGGACGGATAGGCCGCGCTAAGGATGGGCCATGCACGGAGGGACAATCACGAACCCGATCCAGTTTTGGCTCGATGATGCAGGGATTGGCTGGCGCGAACCGCGTGCGGAGCTTGCCGCCCGCTATGGTATCAGCAAGGCCAATCCTTACCGGTGGAACAGGGTGGCGTTTGATCTCGCCCCGCCGCCGCTTGACCATTTGCTCATGCCCTTGGGCTATGAGGAAGCCGGAGGGGAGCCGCTCCACCTGCCGCCGGTGCGCTTTACCGCTCAGCTTTATGTCGGGAATAATTGCGCCGCCAATATCCACAATGCCGCCGCCCAATTCGCCGCTGTCTTAGGGGCCGCCCCGGTCCGGCGACAGTTTAATACGCTGAAAGCGGTGTGGGTGCATGGACTGTCGGAGATCAGCTTGACCGTCTGGCCGCCGGGATTGCAGCCGGGCGGGCCTTTGAAGAATGAAGCGCATGAGCGTGAGCCGCGGCTCAAAGCCGCCTGTTCGGTCGAAATATTGAGCGGTTGGCGCGTGCCGCTTAGCCCTTATGAAAAATATTGGATGAGCCATGCAACGCCCATTGCGCGGGTTTATCACGGGGCGATAGACGAGGCGCCGGGCGATTATCCGCGCGACATGACGGGCATTGCGCGGCATATGACCGGCGGCGCACTGGAATTTATCCGCATTGCGCCGCCCGACCTTGCCATTCCCGCCGGCCATTTCGGTGTGTCCGATGATGGCGCGGTAATGATCGTCAACCATCATCTGTTGCAGATAGTGCCAGTGGCGCAGGTGACGGAAATCGAGGTGGTGCGGCTGCTCCCCGCAAAAGGCGGGGGCGGGAGTTGGCTTGCCTTGCGTTGCCTCGCCCATGATGGGGAACGCTCCGATAAAACCGTCCTGATCGCCCAAGGGGAAAAGCCCGACGACCTCACCGCCTTGGCCGAACAGCTTGCCTATAAAATCGGCAAACCGCTCAACATCCACCCCTGCCAATATGATGCGTGAAGGGCGCAGGGAATAGGGGGGAGGAGCGGGGAGAGGGCAGGGTTTTCGGCCCTTTCCTCTCCTTGTCCCCACCCCTCCTTAACTCCTCCCCTGCAAGTGGAGGTGGATTGCGCGAAGCGCAAGACGGAGGGGTGTCACGCTATCGAGAGGGCATCACCCCTCCGTCCCGCCCTTACGGGCGTGCCACCTCCCCTTATAAGGGGAGGATGAGCGCATGAAATGTCCGGATTTTTACTTCTCGAACGCGGCCGCAATGTCGAGTTCGACTTCGTCCGACACCAGCGGCAGGGCGAAATTGATGCCGAAATCGCTGCGGCGGATTTTGCCTTCCGCGCTAAAGCCGATCGTGGTTTTCTTGTTCATCGGATTGACGCCCGCGCCCTTGAAATCAACGTCGAGGACGACCGGACGGGTGACGCCGTTCAATGTGAGGTTGCCGGTGACCTTGGCTTCATCGCCATCATCATCGAGCGCTACCGCCGTCGATACAAAGCGCGCATCGGCCGGATTGGCACCGAAAAAGTCGGCCTTTTTACCAGCCTCGGCGGGTTTCAGAAGATGGGCGGTGAGGCCTTCATTGGCGGTCGTCACCTTGGCGACGGGGATAGTGATGTCGATCTTGGCGGCGGCGAGATTGGCCGGATCAATCACCAGCGTGCCGGTGGGGCTGCCGAAAATGCCGAAATAATCGGAAAAGCCGAAATGGTCGACTTCCCATTTGACCAGCGTGTGCGCGGGGTCGACCCTATAGGTGCCTGCGGTCACGATGCGCGGATTGTCGCTGCCGGGTAAAGCCGAGATTTGCTGGGCTGAGACAGGAAAAACCGTCGTGGCGAGCAACACCGCAACGGGTATGGCAAGCACGGCAGCAATTACGGATTTACGCATTGAAAACTCCTTGGGGCGATTTTTATATGAATGGGTCTGCGGGTAATTCACCGCGCCTTTACCCAGCATTAAAGACAATTTCGCGAAACAGTTCCCTCAGGAGTGCGTGATTACCTTATATTTTTTGTGAAAGGGCCAAAAGAATAAGATTAGCAAAGGCGATCATTTTCCAGAGCTTTTTCCTAATCTCGCTCCGTTTTTCGTGTGTAGGAATTTTATCCACCCCCTTCATATAGAAGAGGGTGGATAAAATAACGTCTTAATTCACGGCCTTATCGACCAGCTTATTCTTGCCGATCCAGGGCATCATCGCGCGCAGGTCGCTGCCGACTTTTTCGATTTGATGTTCGGCGGCGAGTTTGCGGCTCGCTTTGAGTTCGGGGTTGCCGACCGCATTGTCGGTCATGAAGCGTTGCACAAAGCGGCCCGACTGGATGTCTTCCAACACGCGCTTCATTTCGGCCTTGGTTTCGCTCGTGATGATGCGCGGGCCGGTGTGGATGTCGCCATATTCTGCGGTGTTCGATACCGAATAGCGCATATTGGCAATGCCGCCTTCATAGAGCAAATCAACGATCAGCTTGGTTTCGTGAAGGCACTCAAAATAAGCCATTTCCGGCGCGTAACCGGCTTCGACCAGGGTTTCAAAACCGGCCTGGATGAGGTGGGTGATGCCGCCACACAGCACGGCCTGCTCGCCGAACAGGTCGGTTTCGCACTCTTCCTTGAACGTCGTTTCGATGATGCCCGACCGGCCACCGCCGACCGCCGAGGCATAAGAAAGCGCGAGCGCCTTGGCATAGCCATTGCCGCGCTCTGCCGAACCGCCTTCGGCTTCCTGCGCTACCGCGAACAGACAGGGGACACCGCCGCCCTTTTGATATTCGGAGCGGACCGTATGGCCGGGGCCTTTGGGCGCGACCATGAACACGTCAATGTCGGCGCGCGGTTCAATGAGTCCGAAATGGACATTAAGACCATGCGCGAAGGCAAGCGCCGCGCCGGGCTTCATATGGGGCGCAATATCATCGGCATAGATTTTCGCCTGATGTTCATCGGGCGCAAGCACCATGATGATGTCGGCCCATTCGGCGGCTTCTTTGTTGGTCATGACCTTGAAGCCCGCGCCTTCGGCCTTCTTCGCGGTAGCCGAACCGGGGCGCAGCGCAATCGCAACCTCCTTGACGCCGCTGTCGCGCAGATTTTGCGCATGGGCATGGCCTTGGCTGCCATAGCCGACAATCGCGATTTTCTTGTCCTTGATGAGGCCTTGGTCGGCGTCGCGGTCATAATAAACTTGCATCAGACTTTCCCTTTTAGAGCAATCGTCATCCCGGACTTGATCCGGGATCCATCTCCTGACCGCACGGTTTAAACCGCAGGGTTAGGGGATGGATTCCCGCCTTCGCGGGAATGACGAGGTGTTAAAAATAACGAGATATAAAAAACTTTAAATCACGCCCCCTCCGCCCCGCGGGCGATGGCGACGACGCCGGTGCGCGCGACTTCGACAAGGCCACATTCGCGCATGAGCGAGATGAAACTGTCGACTTTTTCGCTGTTGCCGGTGATTTCGAACACAAAGCTTTCGGTCGTGGTGTCGACCACCTTGGCGCGGAACACATCGGCCATGCGCAGCGCCTCGATGCGCTTGTCGCCGGTGCCCGCCACTTTGACGAGCGCGAGTTCGCGTTCAACATGCGCGCCGACTTCGGTGAGGTCGGTCACGCGGTGAACCGGCACGGTGCGGTCCAACTGTGCGATAATCTGGTCGATTACGGCAGGCGGGCCGTTGGTGACGATGGTGATGCGGGAGAGCGCGTGGTCATCGCTAATATCGGCCACCGTCAGGCTTTCGATATTATATCCCCGCGCCGAAAACATCCCCGCAATGCGCGCAAGGATACCCGCTTCATTATCGACCGTGATGGTGAGAACGTGGCGTTCGGTTTGTTCTTGCTGGATTTTCATAATGCTATCCGTTTTCGCAACATGTTACCCCCCTCCAGGTGCGGGAGAGGTTACGGGGTGGGAATATAATTAAGAGGATCATTACACGGTCCCGGCTACCGCATTGGCAGGTTCGTCGGTAAACAACCAAGGATAGAGTTTCTCCATTCTGTCGTCGTCCAATTCTTTGATCGACAATATGCAGCGCTTGACCCGAACGGCGGCATAATTACTCGATACAAAAAATGAAGCGGCTTCACGCGGGCCTGAGGCCTCTATCTCGCGTATGTCACCAAACTCTTTGGCGTAAATCAAACCGCAGTCCCCGGGATATTGAATAGCCATATCCACGCCTGCAGGATCTTTTAACGATATTCGCACAAAAATTCCTGTCCAGTTACCGTCTGCATCACATGAGACGAATTGACCGTCGATCAAGATTTGGTGGGGTTCGACAATAATGGCATTTATTTCCCCATCCGTGATATTAAATTGGCTGAGATACTCCTCCGCGTCCCCCATCACACCAGCGCCTTTGCTTCATCGTCCATTTCGCCAGACACTTCTGCCGCTTGCAGCAGCATTTCGGTGTGCGCCGCGCCTGACGGGATCATCGGGAAACAGTTGGCGAGTTTGGCGACGCGGCAATCGACGATGACAGGGCCATCCGTTTCGATCATCTCGCGGATGCCATCGTGCAACTGGCTCATGTCCTCGATGCGGATGCCGGTCCAGCCATAGGCTTCGGCGAGTTTCACGAAATCGGGGAGACTGTCCGAATAGCTGTTGGAATAGCGGCTCGAATAAGTGAGTTCCTGCCACTGGCGCACCATCCCCATATATTCATTATTGAGGATGAAGATTTTAACCGGCAGGCGATATTGGCTGACCGTCGCCATTTCCTGGATATTCATCTGGATCGACGCTTCGCCCGCGATGCAGACGACAAGGCTGTCAGGATTGGCGACCTGCGCGCCATTGGCCGCCGGAAAGCCATAGCCCATCGTGCCGAGACCGCCGCTCGTCAGCCATTTATTGGGCTCATCGAAATGGAAATGCTGCGCCGCCCACATTTGATGCTGGCCGACTTCGGTGGTGATGATGACATCACGCGCCGAGGCTTTGGTTGCTTCGAAAAGCTGGCGGATCGCCTCTTGCGGCATGATTTCGGCCTTGGGCGCGGCGTCTTGCGGATAATCGAGGCAGCGGGTGGCCCGCCAGCCGTCGATGCGCCGCCACCATTCGCCCTGATCGGTCGCCTTATGCCCCTTGGCCTTCCATTCCGCGATAATCGCCGCGATGGCGCTCCCCGCATCCGCCGTAATCGGCAGATCGACCGCGACATTTTTATTGATCGAGCTGCGGTCAATATCGACATGGATTTTGATACTGTCGGGCGAGAAAGCATCAAGACGTCCGGTGACGCGATCATCGAACCGCGCGCCCAAGCACACAACAAGGTCGGCCTTGTTCATCGCCATATTGGCTTCATAAGTGCCGTGCATCCCGAGCATCCCTAGCCATTGGCCGGACGAGGCAGGGAAGGCACCCAAGCCCATCAGTGTGGACGTCACCGGCGCGCCGGTCAGCGCGGCCAGTTCGCGTAAAGCTTCGCTCGCTTCCGGCCCCGAATTGATGATGCCGCCGCCGGTATAGAGAATCGGGCGCTCGGCCTTCGACAGATAGTCTACCGCCTGCGCAATCGCGGCCGCATCGGGCTCGATTTGCGGGCGATAGCTTTTATGCTCGATATCGTTCGGGATTTCATAAGTGCCCGTGGCGACCTGAACATTTTTGGGAATGTCGATGACGACCGGGCCGGGGCGTCCGTGGGTCGCGATATAGAAAGCTTCATGCACGATAGCACCCAAGCGGTTCGGGTCTTTGACCAGATAATTATGCTTGGTGCAGTGGCGCGTGATACCGACCGTGTCGCACTCCTGAAACGCATCGGTGCCGATGAGGGTTGTCGGCACCTGTCCGGTAATCACAACCATCGGGATCGAATCGAGCAGCGCATCGGTGATGCCGGTGACCGCATTGGTCGCGCCGGGGCCGGAGGTCACAAGCACCACGCCGGGCTTTCCGGTCGAGCGTGCATAGCCTTCCGCCGCATGGGTCGCGGCCTGTTCATGGCGCACAAGGATATGCTTGATCTGCGGATGTTCGAACAGCACGTCATAAATGGGAAGCACCGCGCCGCCGGGATAGCCGAACACCGTATCGACGCCGAGGTCGATCAGGGCCTGAACCAAAATATCTGCGCCGCTGCGCTCGGTCACGTCACGTCTCCTGTTCGGGGAGGGATGCGCCCCTTATGCGGCCAAGCGGCCAAAGGGTGCGCGGATGATATTGTTTTCCGCGAATAATGCCGCAGTGCAGCATGTTCGGGACTGCTGTGCCTAGTCAGCATAATCTATCTTGTCAACACTCTGTCGCGTAATAATGTTGCGAATTTAGAAATATTAGCGGAATTAAGTGACTCGGTCATGCGCGGCCATGCGGGCGGGGGCTGGTTGCGGAACCAGGTATATTGCCGCTTGGCATATTGGCGCGTCGCTAGCTGTCCCCTTGAAATAGCTTCACTTTCCGTGATTTTGCCGTCGAGCATAACGGCAAGGTCCGGCACGCCGATGGCGCGCATGACCGGCGCGGAAAGCGGCAGCGCGCGCGCCAGCAGCCGCGCGACTTCCGTTGCTGCCCGGCGCTCCACCACCATTTCTTCAAACCGCCGGTCGCACCGCTCGGCCAACCAATCCCTTGGCGGGAGCAGGATTTGTGCAGTGAGCGCGATGCCGTCCGCGATCCCGCCGCGCGTTTGCCGCTGCCATTCGCCGATGGGCGTGCCGGTTGCCAAGACCACCTCCAGCGCGCGCGCAACCCTTGTCGTATCGGCGGGTTTCAGCCGTGCAGCCGCGTGCGGATCGGCGCTTTGCAGTTCGGCATAAGCGTCGGCAACGCCCAAGCCCCGCACCCGTTCGCGCACCTCCGGGTCAATCTCCGGCACTGGCGCGATGCCGTTCAATAGCGTGCGGATATACATGCCCGTCCCCCCGACAAGGATGGGGATTGCGCCCTCATCATGGGCCGCCGATATTTCGCGCTTGGCCTCCTCCGCCCAGCGCGCGGCGTTATATTCGTCCGCGCCATCCACATGGCCGAACAGGCGGTGGGGGACATCTTCCATCTCCTCGACCGTGGGCCTTGCAGACAATATCTCGAGATCGCGATAGACCTGGCTGGCATCGGCATTGATGACCACCGCGCGGTCGGCCTTCGCTTCCAGACTTTTCGCGAGCGCCACCGCCAATCCGCTCTTGCCGCTCGCGGTCGGACCCGCAATAAGCGCGACGCGGGGCAACTCATCCACGTCCGTTCGCCCTGAGTAGCCCGCAGGGCATATCGAAGGGCGCGCGCAATGCGGGGTGCTTCGATACACCGGACCGCTCGCGCGTTCCGGCACTCAGCACGAACGGATTAAGAAACCGGTCGCACGAAGGATCAAAAGAAAGAGCAAAATCTATGTTCATCGCCACTGTGATAGCAGCAAGTCACCAAGCCTCAACCTCCGCTTTCTTTGCGGTGGCAGACCGGCTGCACGAAATGCGCTGCGTCCCCGGCGACGCGCGGTGGATTGATGAAGGCTATGCGCTCGACATTCCGTTCGCGGCCAATCCGGAGGAAGCGCGCGCGCTGTTGAAAGACGGGCAGGACGGTCTCGACATCGCCGTGCAAGCCGCCGCAACGCGCAAGAAAATGCTGCTCGTTGCCGACATGGATTCGACCATGATCGAGGTGGAGTGCATCGACGAACTTGCCGATTATGCAGGGTTGAAGCCGCAAATCGCCGAAATTACCGAACGCGCGATGCAGGGCGAACTCGACTTTGCCGAAGCGTTGGAGGCGCGGGTTGCGTTGCTGAAAGGCCTGTCCGAGGACGTCATCGCCGCCTGCCTTGCCGAGCGCGTGACGTTGATGCCGGGCGCAAAAACGCTCATCCGGACGATGAAAGGCTGGGGGGCGGAAGCGGTGCTGGTGTCGGGCGGCTTCACCCATTTTGTCGACCCTGTGGCCGCGCAAATCGGCTTTGACCACGGCTTTGCCAACCGGCTCGGCATAGCGGACGGCGCGCTCACTGGCCGGGTCGAGCATCCGATTGTCGACAGCCATTATAAATATCGCACCTTGGAAGAGGCGCTTGTGCGGTTGGGGCTCCCCCGCGAAGCCAGCCTTGCCGTGGGCGATGGCGCAAACGACATTCCGATGATCGAAGCCTCCGGCACCGGCTATGCCTATCATGCCAAACCGAAAGCGCGCGCAGCCGCCGATGTTGCGGTCAATACAGGTGATTTGACTGCGTTGCTCTATGCCCAAGGCATCCCGCGCGACCAATGGGTGACGGACTAAGAAGCTGTTGAACTTAGCTAAGCAATTAGCTAAGCTCGCCCCATGACCACATTCACCGTTCATGAGGCCAAGACGCATCTGTCCAAACTCATCGCCAAAGTGTTGGCAGGCGAGGAGGTTATCATCGCGCGCGGCAAGGAGCCGGCGGTCAAGATGGTGCCGGTAGAACCGGCCAAGCCAAAGCGCAAACCGGGCCGCCTCAAGGGAAAAATTTCCGTGCCGGACAGTTTTTTCGATCCGCTGCCGGATGATGAACTTGCGCTTTGGAATGGCGAGGGCGGTTGAAACTTTTGCTCGATACCCACACGCTGGCATGGTGGCTGGAAGATAGTCCGAAGCTAGGCCCGGCAGCGCGCGCGGCGATGCTGGAGGAGGGCAATGCCATATGGGTCAGCGCCGTTTCCGCGATGGAAGTCACCACCAAATACCGGCTGGGCAAATGGCCCGAAGCCGAATGGCTGGCGTTGAATTTTTCAGATATGTTGGGCGGGGAAGGCTTTTCCGTTTTGCCCGTCACCCTCGACCATGCCGTCCTCGCAGGGTCGATGCCGATTGCGCATAAGGATCCGTTTGACCGGCTCCTGATAGCGCAGGCACGGGTCGAAGATATGCCGCTCCTGTCGAACGAGGCGATGTTCGACGGTTTCGGCGTGCGGCGTATCTGGTAGAGCACGAGCTTTCCGTTTTCCTCATGTCCCGCCTCATCCTCTTCAACAAGCCGTTCAATGTGCTGAGCCAGTTTACCGACAAGGGCAACGCCGGATCGGCGCGGCAAACCTTGTCGGATTATATCGCGGTGCCGGGCGTCTATCCGGCGGGGCGGCTGGACCTCGATAGCGAGGGGCTGATGCTGCTCACCGATGACGGGCGCTTGCAGGCGCGCATAGCCGATCCTAAACATAAGCTTGCCAAAACCTATCTGGTGCAGGTCGAAGGCGAGGTCGATGAGGCTGCGCTTAACCAATTGTGCCGAGGCGTTACCTTGAAAGACGGCCCAACCCGCCCCGCGCGCGCTAAAGCCATTGCGCCGCCCGCCTTATGGGACCGCGACCCGCCGGTGCGCTACCGCAAAACCGTGCCCGATAGCTGGCTCTCCCTCACCATTAGCGAGGGGCGCAACCGGCAGGTTCGACGGATGACAGCGGCAGTTGGTTTGCCAACATTGCGCCTCATCCGCTGGCAAATCGGGGAGTGGAAGGTTGAAGGACTTGCACCCGGGGAGTGGCACGAGGTGAAGTTGCACGGCAGTGCTTCATAACAACCGAATCTATTTGGCAATGAAGCCATTATGCGCCAATACGTTTGCTAGGAAAATCGCGGTCAGCTTCAAAAACCAAATTGTCGAGGTTTTGTCTTTGCCAAGACTGCTCGGTTGGGATGGTCATCACTAACGTTTGCTGATTCCCGACCATAAAGGGCTCGATTCCTTCCAAAGTCGTATCGTCGCAATCACGATGCACGTGCGCAATTAAGCCATCAAAATAAAATCGAAAAATCGGCTGGCTTCTTGCGGGCGCATCAGAAACTGGAGGAATAAACTTAGTTTGCGCCAGTGGCGTGAGGTTATGCTTAACCCCTAAGTTGGAAAGTTGGACCAGAGATATCGGGTAAAAGGAATCGTCAGGCATCCAGCCATCACGTACAATGCGCCTGAGTAGCTTCATATCTTTCCGATTTAATTCTATTTCTCTAAATTCAGATAACTGAGTAGCAGCGGCTCTCCATAAAAGACTAAGAAAAAACAATCTCATTTTTGCGGGGTCACGGAATCTAATGACGCGCAAACGTGCAAGGGGGTCAAAATCAGATGTCGACAGCACTTGCATAGGCCCCCAAGAGTGCCAGATAAGCTGCAACCGTCTCAGTTCAGAAATGGCATATGTATCATAATCTGTAAGAATATCTTCCCCATGCTGAGTTACGAGGTTGGGATCATACCAACTATCAAAACGCCTAACAGGTTGTTGCCCATTTCCAATTTGTGAAAATGCAGCTCCACCGATTTTCGGCGGCGTTAAAGCACGCGGGATAATATGAGATTTTACTAATTTTCCAGACGCGCCAGTCAATTTACAGATACCATGACGTGAACGAGAGTCCTTATTACCCATGGGCTAGTCCATCTACAAACAGGCTGATTTGTTCACCCTCTCTCCGCACAAAACTCACCCGGCTTCCGCCTTCTTTTGGAAGGGGCATTCCACTCGCGATGGCCGCGCGCAGGGCCGCCACATCGACCTCCTCCGGCTCCCTGTCGGGATATTTGGGTTCGGTCAGATATTTTCCGAGCCAGCGGGTGAAGGCGGCGCGGTCGCCGACCTTGTCCAATATCATCGCGTGGAGCCGGTCAATCGCTTGCGGCGCGATTTCGGCAGGGTGGCTGGCCTGGTGCAAATCGGGGTCGGTATAGCGGTCATCCTCGTCCAGCGTGTCGAGAATATCGTCGACAAAATAGCCGATCAGTTCGGCCCGCGACGGCGCGCGGAAACCGACCGAATAGGTCATGCAATCATCGCCCACCGCAACGCCATTATGCGCAAAACCGGGCGGGATGTAGAGCATATCGCCGGGCTCCAGCACCCATTCGTCGGTCGCTTCAAATTCGGCCAAGAGGCGCAGGCTGTCATGCGGGATAAGCGGGCTTTGGTCGGAGCATTTGGGGCCGACCTGCCAGCGCCTTTTGCCCAGTCCCTGGATGAGGAACACATCATATTGGTCAAAATGCGCGCCCACGCCGCCGCCCTCGCTTGCATAACTCACCATCACATCGTCGATGCGCCAATCGGGAATGAAGCGGAACGGTGCGATGAGCGCGGCCACTTCCGGCACATAATGATCGACGGCTTGGACAAGCAGCGTCCAAGGATGCTTACCGAGTTCGGAAAAACGGGTTTCCTGAACAGGACCATTTTCCACTGTCCAGCGCGGGGAAGGGGCGGGGCTGCCCTGTTCGATCAGGCGCGATTCAATGTCGGGTTCCACCGCCAAGCCCGCCAGCTCGTCCGGCTCCAGCGGATTATGCCATTCCGCCCACGGATTGCGGATAAGCAAAGGCTTTTTCTGCCAATAATGCTTGAGAAAATGGTCGATATCGAAATTATCGAAACGAAAAGGCTGGCTCATCGCCGCCTATTAGCAGCGGGCAGGGACGCGGGGAAGGGGAAGGGCAATTCCACCCTTCCGTTCGTGCTGAGTGGTGCTCGCAAGAGCCGTATCGAAGGACATTTCGCAAGCATAGGCCCTTCGATACGCCTCCTTACGGAGGCTACTCAGGGCGAACGGTGACTGAAATGGCGGTAACGGAAATGGCGCGACCGGCACCGCCCCTCAAACCCTGTCGTTCAGTCCCTCGACCCCCATATGCTCGGCACAATGGTCGCAGCAGAAAAAGCGGCCGTCCGCTTCCATGCCATGCCCGATGATGCGGCATTGGCAATGGGCGCAGCGCGGGGCGACGGCTTCGATCGCACATTCGAAACTGTCGAACCAGAAACTGCCGTCCGCATTGGTGAGTTGGAACGCTTTGTCATAGCTATTGCCGCATTGGGCGCATACAGGCATCATCGCCTCCTCTTCTTGTCGCCCCCGTCCGTTAAAAGAACAGGGAAAGAAGGGGTTGGTTCCTGACCAACCGATGCGCCTTCAATCACACGCCTTATGCAATTTCCACGCAAGCGCGGCGGCAATGACACAGGCACAGGCGACCGAAAGCAGCGTATTTTCCACCGAAAAGCCCAGTTTCGTCAGCCCTGCCAGCAAGGCGGCTGCCACCACCATGAAGCCGGAATTGACGATATTATTGGCCGCGACCGTGCGTGCGGTTTCGGATTTGGATACGGTCGTTGTGAGGAACGCATAGAGCGGCACCACGAAAATCCCGCCAAACACCGCAATGCCCAAAAGATCGATTAGCACCCAATCACCGCGCCCGATGGCGAGAAATTCGCGCCATGTCAGCAAGCCTTCTTCGCCGCTGCCCGGCGTCGGCACCCAGCCGCTTACGATCCACCACAGGTGCAGCACGAACAATCCCATGATGATCACAGCAGCGGGCGAAAAACGGGCGGACACTTTGCCTTTCAACAACAGGTTGATGATGATCGAACCGATGGCAACGCCGATGGAAAAGAGCGCGGTAAACATGGTTGCGACCGTATTGTCCGACCCCAGCACATTTTCGACCAAGGGCGGAAATTGCGCGGCGAGCATCGCGCCAATCGCCCAGAAGAAGCTGATCGAACAAATGGCGAGGAACAGGCGCGGAATATGCATGGTCGCGGACACTTGCTGCCATGAGGAGCGCAGGATGTTCCAGTCAATCTTGAGCGGCGGCGCGTCGGGTTCGGGCGGCGCTGCGGGGATGAATTGCCCTGCAATCCGCCCCAGCACCGCAAAGACCAACACGGCAATTGCTGCATCCTGATAAGGCAGCAAGCCGCCCAAAATCGTTCCGGCCAAAATCGCGATATAGGTGCCCGCTTCGACCAGACCGGTGCCCGCCAGCACTTCATCCTTGCCCAAATGCTGCGGCAAAATCGCATATTTGATCGGCCCGAAAAAGCTGGAATGGACGCCCATCGCGAACAAAGCAGCGAGCATGAGCGGGATGGAGTGGATATAAATGCCGAACGCGCCGACCATCATGATGAAGATTTCGGCGGTTTTTACGAGCCGCGCGATGCGGGCCTTGTCGCTGCTGTCGGCCAATTGCCCGGCCAGCGCGGAAAACAGGAAGAAGGGGAGGATGAACACCCCGCCCGCCAACGCATTGAAAAAAGCGTCCTGCTCGGGGTCTTTATAAATGGTGTAGGTCGCCAGCATGACCATCGCCATTTTGAACACATTGTCATTAAAAGCGTTCAGGAACTGGGTAATAAAAAGCGGCAGAAACCGGCGCTTGCCGAGCAGGTTGAGCGTTGGTGTCATAAGCGATTTGGCATCAGCCCCTTATTGCTACAGTTTTTCGCGTCTATCGGGTTCGATAGGCTTGGTCAAAATTCTTTTCTAATGCGCAAGGACACACTATGGCTGGAAGCACCATGTTGACGCTCCCCAACCTTTTGACCCTGTCGCGTATCTTTGCTGTGCCGTTGCTGGTGGCGCTGCTGTGGTTTCCGGGGTGGGAGCTGGGTTACGGCTTAGGCTTTGCGCTATACTGCCTGATGGGCATCACCGATTATTTCGACGGCTATCTGGCGCGCGCCAAGGGGACGGTATCGCGGCTTGGCGTGTTTCTTGATCCGATTGCGGACAAGATCATGGTCGCGGCGGTCATTTTGATGCTGGTCGGCACCCGCCACGAGCCTGCTTCGATCCAAGGCCTGCATATCATCCCCGCGCTGGTTATTTTGCTGCGTGAAATTGCGGTGTCGGGGCTGCGCGAATTTCTGGCTGGCTTGAAGGAAACCGTGTCTATTCCGGTGTCAAAGCTCGCAAAATGGAAAACCACGCTGCAAATTGTGGCGCTGGGCGCGCTCATTCTGGCAGGCGCTTTCCCGCACTATGCGTTCATCAAGCAGACGGGGATTGTCACCTTATGGGGCGCGGCCATCCTCACGGTCATCACCGGCTGGGATTATCTGCGCGTCGGTTTGAAGCATATGGATTGAGCGCGAAGGCCGCTCCGCTTCCGCTCCCGCTTACGGGCGGTCCGCCTTCATAATGTCTGCGAGCATTTTAAATTCTTCCTCGCGCGGGCTGTTTTTGCGCCACACGAGCGCGATGGTGCGGCTGTCATGGTCGGAGAGGAGCGGGCGGGCGATAATGCCGGTGCCGTCCAAAATGCCGGAATCGACCGCCATTTGCGGCAGCATGGTGACGCCCAGACCGTTCGCGACCATCTGCACCAGCGTATGCAGCGATGTGCCCATCATCGTCGCGCCCGCACGCAATTCGGGGCGGTTGCACGCGGCAAGCGCATGATCTTTGAGGCAATGGCCGTCTTCGAGCAGCAGCAATTCGGATGGCTCCAGCATATCGGCGGTAATCGCGTCAGGAATGTCCGAGGGATAATCGCCGGGATAGGCGACGAGCAACTTGTCCCCGAACAAAGGCACCTGATCAATGTCGCCGCACGCATAAGGCAGCGCGAGCAACACGCAATCGACGCGGCCATGATGGAGCGAATCACACGCTGCCGCGCTGGTTTCCTCGCGCAGATATAATTTGAGTTCGGGCCGCTCCTTGCGCAGGCGCGGCAGCAAGGCGGGCAACAGGAAGGGCGCAATGGTCGGGATCACCGCCATGCGCAATTCGCCCGCGAGCGGCTTGGCCGCACTCATTGCAAGGTCGGCCAACTGCTCGGCCTCGCGCAGCACCTTATGGGCTTGCTCGACAATGCGGTCACCCAAAGGCGTGAACCGAACCACCCGTCGCGTGCGCTCGACCAGCATCAGCCCCAACAGCGATTCCAACTCGCGAATCCCGGCGGACAAAGTCGATTGCGTCACAAAACAAGCCTCCGCCGCACGGCCAAAATGGCCATGTTCCTTAAGCGCGGTCAGATATTGAAGCTGCTTCAGCGTGGGGAGATAAGGGTGCATGGGGGAGAGTTTAATCGAAAAATCCGATTAAGGGTAGGGGGTATGGGGGGAGGTTGGTTCGTGAACGCTTTGGCGGTGCGGCATAACGGGGCTGGCGTGCAAAGCCGGTGCTTCGATACGGCTCTGGCGAGCCTACTCAGCACGAACGGTTTGTGAATGTCTTTTGGGGCGCAATAGAAAGATCCTCCCCGAGCTTGCTCGGGGAGGGGGACCGTTCGCCGTAGGCGAATGGTGGAGGGGTAAAAGCGATTGCCTTGGCAATCGCGCGCGCCGTTGGCGCGCTTAACCCCTCCGTCACGCGCTACGCGCGCGCCACCTCCCCGAGACAAGCTCGGGGAGGAACTTTGGTTACACGGCTTAAGGCAAGCTTGGGGAGGAACCTAAGGTTGCGGTCACATAAGCGCCCCAACCTCTCCGCACCCAACCCCCTCCCGCCCTCAAATGCTGGTAATTTGCCCGATGCGTCCCTATACTGTCCACTTGGGTGTCAAAGATAAGCCGGGAAACGGCTGGATAAAAGCCAAGCGAAGCGGGACGCGAACTTATGTTGAACAGTCTGGTCGACTATCTGGATTCGGTAAAGGCGCGCGATCCTGCGCCGCGTTCGCGGTGGGAGATTTTGCTTTATCCCGGCGTCCATGCGCTGGGTTTTCACCGTGTTGCGCATTGGCTGTTCGAAGCCGAAATGTTTTTCCTCGCGCGATTGATCAACCATATATCGCGGCTTTTGACCGCTATCGACATCCACCCAGGCGCGAAAATCGGCAAACATCTGTTTATCGACCACGGCTTTACCGTGATCGGCGAAACCGCGCATATCGGCGACAATGTCACCATCTACCAGTGCGTCACTTTGGGCGGCACCAATCCGGCCAACGGGGTGGCGGGCAAGCGGCACCCGACTTTGGAAAATGATGTGATTGTCGGTTCCGGCGCGCAGATTTTGGGGCCGATTACGGTCGGCCCGCGCGCACGCGTTGGCGCTAATGCGGTGGTGACGCGCGATGTGCCCGAAGGCGCGGTGATGGTCGGCATCCCCGCCAAGCCCACTTTGGTCGATGCGATCGAATATCAGAAAGAATTTGTGCCTTATGGCACGCCGTGCAACGAATTATTCGATCCGGCCACGCAAAAGCTGGAAATGCTGCAATGCCAGCTTGAAACCGCGCAAAAACAGCTCGCCCAGTTGATGGCCGAGCGCGATGCAGCGCAACGGGGCGGTGATGCGCCCGAACCGCCCGCCGCCAAACGCGCGCGCATCAAGGTTGTCGATAAGGGGTAATCGCGCGTCATAATGCATAATGTCACCCCCTTTCCGCTCGCTGCCGCCGGACCCCGGCAAGTCGGTTTCGAGCGCGGGGAATTGATGCGCATCCTGGACCTTTACGGCCGCATGGTCGCCGCCGGACATTGGCGCGATTATGCGATGGATATGGACCGCGACGCGGCGATTTTCTCCTGTTTCCGCCGCAGCGCCGAACGCCCCGAATATCGTATCGAAAAACGCCCCGCCTTACGCAACCGTCAAGGCATGTGGGCGCTGGTCGGTGAAGGGGGGATTGTCCTTAAACGCGGACATGAACTTGCGGGCATCCTTGCCCCCGTCGAGCGGCGGCTGATGAAGATTGTCGGCGATTAGGTTTCGCTTCGGGCTTCTTTAAGCGGCGGCGGCGATCATTCGAATATCCTTGTGGCACTCAGCCCCGATTGTTGCGCCTGGTTGATGGCCCGCGTCATCCGGATCGCCAGCGGGAACAGGAACAGGTCGGCGATACAGGCAACCAATGTCAGGATGAGTGTCATGCGCAGCGCAGATTCGTCCGCAGAACGCAGGCTGATCTGGAACGCAATGCCACTGGCGATACTGGCAACCAACCAAGCCGCCCACCATTGGTTGAGCAATGTATGCGGCGCGTCCAGATCGGTTTCGCCATGGCTGGCATTCCATATCTGCCGCATCGCCGAAAAGGGTTTGAAAAGATTGGCAAAGGGAATGAAATACCACCCCACCGCCCAGCCGGGACTATCGTGCAGCGGATGGTCTGCATCAACGGCATTTTGGGCGGCGCGGTAAATCCACATCCCGAAATAAATGATGGTCGCGATATTAAGCAGCGCCATGATCAGCGAGATCAGGATGACGATAGTGGAGCCGATATTTTCAGGATCATCATTGACCGTTACAAGCCCGCCCAGTTCGGCCAGCGTGGTAAGCGTCGTGACCATGGTTCCGGCCCAGCCCACCAGCAACAACAGGCGCAGCCTTGTCGTGCGCTCGTCCAGCAAAACGACGCCATTTTCCATCTGTGCCATATCGTCTTCCCCATGCCCGATAGCGGCCTTGCCCACTCCGGCTCCCCTCGGGGCGCGAAGGTGAACCAAAGCAGGTGGTTTGGAAAGGCTATTTTTATCGCGCAAGCCATAGATTATTTGCGCGGCCTGTCCCCGCCAAACTTTGTACCCTTGGCTCCAATCTACGACTAAAGCGTTATATGCCGACAGGTGCCCGCCATGATAGGAGGGGGCCTAAGCGATTATGCTATGGTCATAAAAAGGAGATGGACTGTGTCGGATCTGAAGCAAGGCTATGCGGCAAAACGCATGACGGCGGCGGAGGCTGCGGCGCTTATTCCTTCGGGCGCGAAGGTAGCGACCGGCCTTGGCTTTGCCCAGCCGCCCGCGCTTTTGGGCGCGCTTGCCGACCGTGCGCGGGCAGGGGGCGTGCGCGATGTGTCGCTTTACTATCTCCTTGCGAGCAGCAATGGCGCGGCGATATTGGACCCGGACATCCAGGACCGCTTACGCGCGGTGAGCCTGTTCCATGCCGGACCCGACCGCGCGCTCGACAAGGCGCTTGCCGCTTTGGGGCGTGCGCCGATGGACTTCATCCCGACCGCTTTTTGCCGAGTCCCCGCCATGCTGCGCGATGATGTGGGGGTGGATGTGGTGGTGACGACCGTTGCGCCGATGGACGAGCATGGCAATTTCAGCCTCAGCATCGATACCGACTATATCCACGCGCTCGCGCATAGTGCGCCGATGGTGATTTTGGAGGTAAATCCTGCCTTGCCGCGGGTTGGCGGGAATTGCCATGTGCCGCTGGAGCGCGTGACGGCGGTGGTGGAAAACCATGCGCCGCTGGTCGAGCTGCCCTCGGCGCAAATCCGCCCCGAAGATGAAGCCATCGGCCGCTTGGTCGCCGATATGGTGGAGGATGGCGCGTGCCTGCAAATGGGCATTGGCGCGGTTCCGGACGCGGTATGCGCGGCGCTGATGGATCGCAAGCATCTGGGCATCCACACCGAATTGCTGACCCCCGGTCTTGTCAAGCTGGTGCGCGCGGGCGTCGTCGATAATAGCCGCAAGGCCAATCATAAGGATGTGTCGGTGTTCACCTTCGCGATGGGCGACCGGGATTTTTATGCCTATCTCGACGATAATCCGGCGTTTGAAGCTTATCCGGTCGAATATGTGAACGACCCGCACACCATCGCGGCCAATGCGCGCATGGTGTCGGTCAATGCGACCATCGAAATAGACCTTGAAGGCGCGTGCAATTCCGAACATGTCGGCGGGCGGCAATATAGCGGTATTGGCGGCCAGTTGGACTTTGTGCGCGGCGCATCGGCCTCGCACGGCGGCAAGTCGATTATCGCCTGCCATTCGACCGCAGCGGGCGGCAAAGTGTCGCGCATCGTGCCGCATCTTGGCGGCCCGGTGACAACCCCGCGCACCGATGTGCAATATATCGCAACCGAATATGGCGTGGTGAATATGCGCGGCAAGACGCTTAAGGAGCGCGCCCGCGCACTCATCGGCATTGCCCATCCCGATTTCCGCGAGGTATTGGAGCGCGAGGCCCATGCCCGTTTCGGCGACATGCTTGTGGCGGTTGCGTGACGGGTATTGCGGTTGCATGACAGGCGCGCCGCTCGCCCGTGACCCTTGAAAGAAAAAGGTCATGGATGCGGGGGGACTGCATCCATGACCAAGTAAGGGACCGTGAAAGCTTGCCGACCGCAGAATCAGGGGGGAGAGGAAGCCGCCAGCCGAATCGCTTTCGCGGCCCATAAAGCGGGCGCAGATGACAGGCTTGTGACAGGGTGGAACGCAGATTTTTGCACGATGGCGACGGCAATAAATGACGTTAGGGAAGGTGGATGAGCGGCCTCCCGAATAAGCCGACCACAAAAAAACCGTCCGGATACGCTGATCTGAACGGTTTTTTCATTATACCGATTAGGGACCGGGATTAGCCTGCGAGTTTTTGCAACTGCGCCATGATCGCCATCGACTGTTCCGCGCCCGATTGGGGAATGGTTTCACCATTGCGGTCGGTAATCTTGTCCCAATTGGCCGCAATGCCTTCGGCGGTGCGGTCTTCGGGCTTCAGCGCAACGCCGGGGGTCAGCGTGATATAAGAAGCCTGATAGACCCCCGCGCCTGCGCCAACGATCATATTGGTCGGTGCGTCTTCGCTCACCAGATAGACAGCGGCGGGTGTCACATTTTCAGGAGCCAAGGCTTGGAAGAAAGCTTCCGGCATCCCCAGATCTTCGGTCATGCGCGTGCCCGCAACCGGTGCAAGCGTGTTGACCTTGATATTATTCTTCGCGCCTTCAATCGCGAGCGTCTTGGTAAGCCCGGCGAGGCCAAGCTTGGCCGCGCCATAATTGGCCTGACCGAAATTGCCGAATAGACCGGTCGATGATGCGGTCATCAGGATGCGGCCATAATTTTGCTCGCGCATGGTTTCCCACACGGCCTTGGTGCAATTGGCCGAGCCCATCAGGTGAACCTGCACCACAAGGTCGAAATCGGCCATTTCCATCTTGGAAAAGCTCTTGTCGCGCAAGATGCCCGCATTGTTGATAAGCACATGGACGCCGCCCCATGCTTCCTTCGCTTTGGCGACCATTTCGACCATCTGTTCATATTCTGCGACATTCCCCCCGTTGGACATCGCCTCGCCGCCAGCGGCCTTGATTTCTTCCACAACCTTCAGCGCAGCATCACTATGGCCGGTGCCGTCGCGCGAACCGCCAAGGTCATTGACGACGACCTTTGCGCCGCGCTTGGCGAGTTCGAGCGCATAGGTGCGGCCAAGTCCTCCGCCCGCTCCGGTTACGATTGCGACCTGATCTTTGAAGCTTATCGACATAGCAGGAACCCTTCGTTGAATTTGAAAAATGATGGCGCAAGTGATGCGGCATGTTGCGCTGCAGCGCAAGGGTGCAGCGGGCTTTGCGCATATGCCCTTACGTTCCCGTAAGGGCAATCATGACAGCTACAGGACCGATGTAACAATCTTGTCACGCAAACATCGCCATACTGTCATCGAATCGCAGTTAAACGGTCATCTTGGAGGCCTAGGGGCGGCGCATCACACAACAGAATCACCATTAAGGGGAATCAAAGAGATGCGTACCAAAAGCCTGCTTCTGGCAGGGACCGTGCTGTTCGGCGCGCTCCCGTTTTCAGTCCAAGCTAACACCACCGTAGAGGCGCCTGCCGATGTGGCCGCCGCCGCACCGGTTGCCGAAGACCAAAGCACGCAGGACGGTCTGACCGAAATTGTCGTGACCGCGACCAAGCGCGAAACCAACCTCCAGAAAACGCCGATCTCGATCGCCGTTATGAATGACGAGGAAATCAAGAAACGCCACGTGCAGAGCCTTGGCGACCTTGGCGACGGCGCTATTCCGAGCCTTCGCGTTGCTACCTTTGAATCGCGCCAGTCGGCTTTGACCGTTGGTATGCGCGGTATCGTCCCGGGCGACGCCAACCAGCCTGCGCGCGAACAGGGCGTCGGCGTTTATATTGACGGCATCTATCTTGGTCGCCAGCACGGCCTTAATGCAGGCTTGCTCGATGTGGAACGCATCGAAGTCCTGAAAGGCCCGCAAGGCACGCTGTTCGGGCGTAACACCGAAGGTGGCGCGGTCAATATTGTGAGCCGCGCGCCGACCGGCGAATTTGGCGGTCGTGTATCGGCTGGCTTCGGCAATTATGGCGCGTATAACAGCCAGGTCCATCTTGACCTTCCCGAATTTGCCGGCATTTCGTTCAAGCTTGACGGCGCGATCCAGCATCAGGAAGCCACCACCAAAAACCCGATGGAAGGCCAAGAAGGCTGGAACAGCTTCCACCGCTATGGTGGCCGCATTTCCGCGCGCGTCCGTCCGGTCGATGGCCTCACCGCCGATTTTGCGGTTGACCTTGGCCGTGACGAAAATACGCCGATTTACAGCCAGCTCATCAACTATAATCCGCGCAATCTGCCGATCGGACATTATGTTCCGCAAACCACAGATGGGGTTACCAAATATGTGTTGACGTCAAACGGTGCCAAGTGTGACGATAAAAATCGTTGCATTGCGCCGTTGCCGTCGATTGTCGGTGTGCATCCGGAACGCCAGAAGGTCGCCGACATCGGTGTTCCGCAACAGCCGAGCGTCGGCAAAACTTTCGGCGTGTCGAGCATCATCAAATATAAGGTCGCGTCCAGCCTCGAACTGCGCTCGATCACCGCTTGGCGCACAGTGAATGACGCGCAATGGGACAATAGCGGCGGCGCGAACCGCACGCCTGCTTTCGCTCCCAATGGCACGTTCAGCCGTTACAGCCTGTCGAAACTGGACCAGCGCCAGTTCAGTCAGGAATTCCAGGCTGTCGGCGGCTTTTCCGACATCGACTATGTCCTTGGCCTCTATTATTTCAATGAACGCGCCAATGACGAAGCCAAAACGCCCAATACCAATAAGTGGAATCTGGATGGCACGGCTTACTCGATTGTCGACCCGTTGACCTACCCGCTTGCAACCGTTGCGCGCGCCAGTATCGCTTATGCCAAAAGCTATGCCGCTTATGGTCAGGCCACCTGGACGCCTTCGAGCTTCGACAATTTCCACCTGACCTTGGGTGGGCGTTGGACGAAGGATAAGAAGCATGGTGATCTTTATATCATCAACGGTAAACCGGCGGATTTCTCGTTCGTTCAGAAAAATAGCCGCTTCGACCCGCTGATTACCGCAGCGTTCGAACCGACCGATGGCGTGCATATTTATGCCAAATATGCGACCGGCTATCGTGCAGGCGGCGCAAGCTCGCGCTCGCTCAACTATCGCTCGTTCGATCCGGAATCGGTGAAGTCGTATGAGCTGGGCCTGAAGTCGGAAATGTTCGACCGCAAGGTGCGTTTCAACCTTGCCGGTTACATCATGAACCGCAAGGACAGTCAGGTCGATTTCAACTTCTACATCCTTGATCCGCTGACCAACAATGTCCGTAACACGCTCGAAACCGTGAACGCTGATGGCACCACCAAGATCCGCGGCATTGAAGCGGACCTCACCGTCAATCCGGTGCAGGGCCTGACCTTGGGTGCGTCTTACGCTTATACCCATGTCGATATGCCGCTGGCGCGCAACACCGTGCAGGAAGCGGAAAATGCCAAGCGCAATCCGCCGATTACTGGTGAAGTGTGGCAGAAGGTGTTCATCGTCTATACCCCCAAGCACGCGCTTTCGGGCAATATCGACTATGAAGTGCCGATCGGCAGCGGCGACACTGCGGTCCAGTTCCACCTTGATGCCAACTATTCGAGCCCCGCTTATTCGTTCGATAATGAAGATGTGAAGGCCGAAAAGAGCTTCATCGTGAACGGTCGCCTTTCGCTTGCCAATATCGTGATGAACGACACGACCGGCCTCACCATCTCGGCTTGGGCGCGCAACCTGTTCAACGAGCAGCATATCTATCGCCGCTCGAACGCGAACGGTGCGGTGCTTGGCGATTATGCGAACTTCAACACGCCGCGCACCATGGGTCTGGAAGCGACGCTGAAATTCTAAAACTGGCGGATAACGCCTTTTAATATCGGAAAAAGCCGCGGCCGGTTCCTCACGGAATCGTGACCGCGGCTTTGCCATTTTGTGACGGAATATTGTCAGACAGCCGATAAATCGCCATAGGGGCGGGCAATCCCCCCTGTGACGCTTTTTTTCCGAAAGGTATGACAATGCTGGCCGCGCCCCGCTTTGCTCCCGCTCTCCTGACCGGCATGGCTGCCGCGCTTTGGGTCTTGCCCGCGCCAGCGGCGATAGCTGCGACGCCCGAAGAGGCCGCGCAAGATGCGCCCGAAAGCGGGGAGGGGACGGATGCGGAAAAGGCCCAAGCCAAGCCGCAAAAAGACGATGGCGGCTTTCCACTGAAACCGCGCTGGCGGGTGCATTATGATGTCGGTAAAGTGTCGGTTCCGGCCAATGTCGCAATGCCGGAGCGCGGCTGGAATGATGTGCTGCGCCGGGCTTATCTGGGCGTTGATGCCAAATTTGGCGGCGGGCTGTCGAGCCGGGTCGAGCTTGACCTGTCGGGTGACCAGCCGGAATTTACCGACCTTTATCTAAGCTATGAAACGGGCGGCGTGACGCTGACGGCGGGGCAGCAGAAAGTCTTCCAGTCGATCGACGATATGACCAGCGACCTCCACCTCGGTTTTGCCGAGCGCGCGGCCTTTGTCGAAGCCTTCGGTTTCGGGCGACGGACGGGGCTGACGGCGACGGTCAAGAAGGGCGATTTTCTGGCACAGGCCGGGGTTTCGACCGATGCGCTGGTGGCACTTAACGATGCCAAGACGAACAGCCTTGGTCTTAACGGCCGCTTGATTTGGGCACCCAAGGCGGGGGACACGCAACTGCATCTCGCCGCCTCGGCAAGCTGGCGGGATCGCAATGATTTTGCCGATGCCGGGCACCGCTACAGGGCGCGGCCCTATACCCGCACAATCGGCACCCGCTTTCTCGCGACCCCGTCGCTCAAGGTCAAAAGCGAGACCGGTTTCGGCGCGGAAGCGGCGTTTATCCGCGGGCGTTTGCATGGCGTGGCGGAAGGCTATTGGCTGCGGCCCGACCTTGCGAGCGGGGCGCTATACCGCGACCCCAAAATGTGGGGCGGGTATGCCGAAGTCGGGCTGTTTTTGACCAAAGACCGCCGCAGTTACAAGGGCGGCAATTTCGGCGCGGTCAAACCGTCCGCCCCGCTGGGAAGCGGCGGAATCGGGGCGGTCCAGCTTAATGCGCGCTACGACTATCTTGATCTAGGCAAAGGATTTTCTGCCAGTGGAGCGCCGGGGGGTAGCGATTGGGGCGAACAACGCGCCTTGCTCGGCTCGCTGGTCTGGACGCCGATAGATAATATAGCCTTTTCAATGAATTATGCAAAATCACGTTATGAAGATGCGGCGATTGCGGCAGCCGATGGCGACCGGGATTATAGCGCGGAGACATGGTTGTTCCGGTTTCAACTGCATTATTGAGGGTGGGGGGCGTCTGCTTATCCTCTTCTAGGAGGATGAAGAAAGGCGCAATCTCAGCCTTCGTCCTTCAGAGGGAAAGGAAGGCGCAACTTTAGCCCCCGATCCTTCAAGGGGAAAAGGAATGCGCAATCTTAGCCCCTCCTCCTTTAGGGGAGGGGCCTACGTAGCCTTATGACCCGGAGCGAAGTGAAGGGGAATTAGGCGGAGTGGGGTGGGGTCTGTCCGTCTGGCGTTGTGTATGCGGACAGCCCCCACCCCAACCCCTCCCCTGAAGGGGAGGGGCTTTCTTGTGTCGCTCCAACCCAGTCCACTCCTGAAGGGGAGGGGCTTTTTTTTCGCCACGCCAGCCTCGCCTCTCACTCTCCACACTCATCCATCATCTCCTCCCTCCTTCACCCTTGCGCTCGCCTTTGTTCCAATGCGGGACTGGTGGGGGTTGGGTGCAAAGCGGGCTTTGCGTTCGGGCGGTTTCGGGGTAAGGCTGGGCGTATGAGCGATATGTCTGACAATCATGATCACGGGCAGGGCCAAGGGCAGGGCCTTGAGTCCGCAGGGCAGGGGCATGACCAAGGGCCAGACCAAGGCCAAGAGCATGGCCTTAGCGCCGCAGGGCAGGACGGGCTGCTTGATGCTTCCTTAAAGAGCCCGATGGCGGTGCCGTCGCGGCGGCAGATGCTGGCGCTGGGCGCGGTCACGGCTTCTATGGTGGTGAGCGTCAAGCCTGCTTTTGCGAATACGGCGGTGTCGATCATGAATTGCGAAATTCCGGTGCCGGATCCCGCGCGCGCAGGCCAATATATTGCCGCCGACGGGTCGCTGGTCCCTGCCGGCACCAAGGGCGCTTTCCCGCCATTTCCCAAGCCGTTCAAGGGCGAGGATGTCAAAAAGGCGATGGCCGGACGCTCGCTCCCCGGCACCACCTATGACCAAAGCCAAGCTTATGTAAATTATATCCGCAAGCTGCAAATGGGGCAGAGCGGCTTTACCTGCTACGCGTCGATCCAGATGCCGCGCAGCTAAGGGCCGGCTGGCCTATGCGCGTGTAAATTCCCATGCCGGATCACCAAAAGCCGGACCATCCAAAGCCGGACAGCCTGCAAGACGGCCCCCGCGCCGCGCCGCTCTATAAAGGACCGCACCCCCATGATTATGCCCTTGTGGCGCTCGATGGCCTGTCCGCCTTGTTCGACCGGCGTTCGGGACAGACTCATCTGGTCGCAAGTCCGGTCCCGGAGTTACTGGCGTTAATGGATGAAACACCACGCACTATCAATGCGTTACTTACCGAATTAGCCAAGCAGTTTGAACTGGAGGAGGGCGCGGACCATGCCGCCAGCCTCACCGCGCGGCTCGAAGAATTGGCCGCACTCGGTCTGGTCGAGATGGTGCGATGAGGCACAGAATGTCGCTCGCGGTGGGGCCTTCGCGGTTCCGTATCGGGTCGGATTGGGCCGCGCCGATCGCGCAGTTAAAAGAACTTTATAAAGATTATCCGCAAGGCACCGGAAAATTTGACGATTTTACCGTGCGGCTGGAAGCCAACCGGCCCTGGCGGCGGCTTATCCGCCCGTCGGTCCATATCCGCGCCGATTATATGATCGCCGACGCTCTGCCGCTGGCGCTGGAACATGGCCTGCTCGCCGCAGAAATGGCGATGAATTTGCAGATGGCGCTCGGCTGGCGGCGGCATATGCTGCTCCATGCCAGCGCGGTCGAGCGTGATGGCCGCGCGCTCATCATGACCGGCGAAAGCGGTAGCGGCAAATCGACACTAGCGGCGATGCTCGGCGAGCGCGGCTGGCGGCTGATGGGCGATGAATTTACGCTGGTCGCGCCGGACAGCGGGCAGGCTTTTGCCTTCCCGCGCGCGGTCAGCTTAAAAAATGAAGCGATTGCGGCGATGGAGGCGGAGGTTGCCGCCGACCGGTTCGGGCCGCTGCTCGCCCACACCCCCAAGGGCGCGATCCGCCATATGCGCCCGCGCACCGATGCGGTCGCGCGCATGGGCGAAGGCGCGACGCCCGCGCTCATCCTGTTCCCGCGCTATGGCTTTGCGCGCGAGATACGCGGGCTGATGCCGTCCGAAACCTTCATGCGGCTGACGCAAGCATCGACCAATTATGTCGCGCTGGGGGAGGCGGGGTTCCGCTGCCTCACCGCGTTGGTCGGCGACGTTCCGGCGCTCGCGATCGACTATCAACAGGGCGCGGAAGCGGTGGAAATGGTCGAACAGCTTTGGGCGGAGCTGGCGTGACGGGGGCGCTTAAGGATGCGGCGCTCAACGATGCGGCGCTGCTGGTCGCCTTGCTGCGCGATCCGGCGCGGGCCGAAGCGGTAACGGCGGAACAATGGACCGGCGTGCTGGCGATCGCGCGGGCCGAAGCTTTGGCCGGAACGCTGGCGGTGCGGGTTGCGGATGCGGCTATGTCTGCGTCTGTGCCGGAGGAGGTTGCCGCCAGCCTTGCCGACCATCGTGCGAGCGCAGAGGAAGGCCGCCGCGTCGCTTTATGGGAAGCCGAAATGTGCCGCCGCGCGCTGGCGCCCTTGGGGATTGCGACGGTGCTGCTCAAAGGCACGGCCTATGCGGCGGCGGATCTGGCGGCCTCGCAAGGGCGGCAGATTGGCGACCTCGACATTTTGGTCCCGCGCGACCGGCTGGCGGAGGCAGAAAAGGCGCTGCGCGCGGCGGGGTGGGAGTGGGTCAAGGAAGATGCCTATGACGATGCCTATTACCGCCAATGGATGCACGAACTCCCCCCGATGATCCACGCGACCCGCGACCGGATGATTGATGTCCACCATACCATATTGCCCCTGACCGCGCGGGTGACGCCGGATGCGGCGGGGATGTTGGCACAGGTGGAAGGGGTGTGGGATGTTGCTGATGGAGCGCAGACATCCGCAGGCGGGAGGGGGACTGGTGGCGCTACCTCAACTCCCCTCCCGCTTGCGGGAGGGGCTGGGGGAGGGCCTGTTGAAAAAGCCGCGTTAGATGACAGGCCCTCCCCTAACCCCTCCCATAAATGGGAGGGGGACTTAAAGGAGCGGGAGGGTGAGAGCGCACCTCTCTACATCCTCTCCCCCAACGACCGGATTTGCCATGCAGCGGCGCATCTGCTGGCCGACGGGGATTTGCAGGGCGGTTTGCGCAACCTATGGGACATTCATTGTCTTATCAGTGAATTACCAGACACCCCTCATATATTTTCGGCCCTCGAAGCCCGTGCTGCCCATCATGGATTGGCCGCGCCCGTCCGCCGGGCAGCGCGACTGGCGGCGCATCTTTATGGCACTGTTATTTCGCCCGAATGGCAGGCGCTTGACCGGTTCGACCGTGCGCTGCTCCGCCGCCTGCTTGCGCGCAATGGCTGGGGGCAGGAGACGCACAAATTTTTGCGGCTCGGCTTTTATACCCGCTCGCATTGGCTGCGGATGCCGCCCCTCATGCTCGCGCGCCATTTATGGACCAAATGGCGTAAGGGTACGGCGCAATAGCGGCTGGCATCGCGCGTCAAGCCGTGGCAAAGGGCGGGGCGACCTTTCATTCATTTCAGGGCTTTTATGACCAGCACCAGCCATCCCCCGCTTGCCGCGATCATCCTTGCTGCCGGACAAGGCACGCGCATGAAATCGGATTTGCACAAGGTTCTCCACCCGATTGCGGGCAAGCCGATGCTGCTCCATCTGCTCGATACGGTCGCGACTTTGGGCGCGGCGCAATCGGTTGTGGTGGTCGGTAAGGGCCGCGAGCAAGTGGAAGCGGCGGTTGCGGGGCGGCCTGTCTCGATTGCGGTGCAAGACCCGCAACATGGCACCGGCCATGCGGTGCAACAGGCCGAAAGCGCGCTCACCGATTTTGTTGCGGCGCATCCCGATGGCGACATATTGATCCTCTATGGCGATGTGCCGCTGGTCCCCGCCGAAACCATGCAGGCGATGGTCGCGCGGCTGCACGCCGATGATGCCCCTGCGGTCGTTGTGCTAGGGTTTGAGCCCGATGACACGCTTTCTTATGGCCGCGTGATTGCCGATGACGCGGGGCTAATCGAAAAGATGGTCGAGCATAAGGATGCGAGCGCGGAAGAACGGCTGACAAGGCTTTGTAATAGCGGGCTTATGGCGGCCAAGGCCAAGGATTTGTTCGGGCTGTTGGCGCGCGTCACCAATGATAATGCCGCGGGCGAATATTATCTGGTCGATATCGTCAATATTGCGCGCGATGATGGCCGCGCGTCGGCGGTGGTCAAGACCGATCCCTTCGATGTGACCGGCGTTAACAGCCGCGCGGAACTGGCGGGACTTGAGGCGGGCTGGCAGCAACGCCGCCGCGCCGCCGCAATGGCGGACGGGGTGAGCCTTGTTGCGCCCGAAACCGTGTGGTTCAGCCATGATACCCGGATTGAACGCGATGTACGGATCGAGCCGAACGTCGTGTTCGGCCCCGGCGTGAGGGTGGGGCAAGGCGCTAATATCCGCAGCTTTTCGCATCTAGAAGGCGCTAATGTCGGCGAATTTGCCGAAGTCGGCCCCTATGCGCGGCTGCGCCCCGGCGCGCAGATTGGCGCAAAAGCCAAGGTCGGCAATTTCGTCGAGATGAAGAAAGCGGTGCTGGGCGCAGGCGCGAAGGTCAACCATCTTTCCTATATCGGAGATGCCGAGGTCGGCGCGGGCGCGAATATCGGCGCGGGTACGATTACCTGCAATTATGACGGCTTTTTCAAATATAAGACGGTGATCGGCGAAGGGGCGTTTATCGGCTCCAATTCGGCGCTGGTTGCTCCGGTGAGCATCGGCGCAGGCGCGATTGTCGGCGCAGGCAGCACGCTCACCAAAGACGTATCCGCAGGCGCCCTCGCCCTCGTCCGCCCGCCGCAGGAAGAAAAACCCGGCTGGGCCACGAAATTCCGCACCCTTATGGCAGCGAAAAAGGCGGGGAAGTGACACTAAATCCGGCGGCCACGCCCACCCACACCCCCCTCCTCGACGCGCCCGCCCTCAATGCCTTTCTTGCGCGCGCTTTTCCGCAAACAGTGGAGGTCGAACGGGGGGTGGTCGAGCGGGTTGTGCCGGGGGAGGCTGTTGTCCGCATGGAGCCGGGGGCGCGGCATTTGCGGCCCGGCGGGATTGTGTCGGGGCCGACATTGATGGGGCTGACCGATGTGGCGGCCTATGCTGTCATATTGGCGCATATCGGCGAGGTCGCGATGGCGGTGACATCGGCGCTGAACTACCAGTTTTTGCGTCCATGTCCGCACGAGCCGGCGTGCGCGGCGGCAAGCCTCGTGAAACTGGGCAAGCGTCAGGCGGTGGTCGATGTGCGGCTCTATGTCGAGAGCGTCACGGGGCCGGTCGGGCAGGCGATTGTGACCTATGCCATTCCGGCGGGGTAGCGGCGCGTATCGGCGGCGAGGGCTTTGCATGGGAATTAGTCGAATAGAAAACGGGCGGGTAGGGGCCGGAACAGCAACAGGCCGGAACAGCAATGGGAGAACGGCGATGACGCGGACAGCTATGGGGATCATGCTATCGGGGGCAGCGGCGGCGCTGTTGCTGGCGGGCGGCTTTGCATTGTCGGACAGGGCTTTTGCAACGGTTGCGGCCAAGTCTGCGTCTGATTCCGCCACCACCTCCGCACAGGAACAGGCGGCAGGCTGCGCTACGGGGGAGGCGGTGATTTTTGCCTGTCGTTTGCGCAATGGCAAACAGGTGGCGGTATGCGTGGCGCGGGACGGACAAGGCGCACGCTTTGCCCAATATCGCTATGGCGCCAAGGGCAAGGCACCCGAACTTGTGTGGCCGTCAACCCCTGAGCAGGGGCGGCTTTCCTATGCGAGCGCCATCTATTCGGGCGGCGGCGAGCAGCAATTAAACTTTGCGCGCGGGAATATCGGCTACACCATGTTCAGCCGCGTCGTGCGCACCAATTTCACCGAAGGCGAACCGAATAATCCGGCGATTAGCGACGGGCTGGTGGTGACCCGCAGCGGGCGCATCATCGCCGCCCATGCCTGCACCGGCGCGGATCTGACCCCTGTGCAAACGGGCCCTGCCGAACGCTATATCCCGATGGCCGACGATTTATTCGTCGATGTGGGCGAGCTGCGCTGAACGGTTAGCGGTTGGCGGTTGACGATGATCTGGAAATTGCGTGCGAATGGTTTGATGTGGTTTTGCGGGCATAAAATGCGCGCGCGCAAGCTTTGAAGGAAAAATGATGAAGCGGACAGCATATAGGAAAAGCTATAGGAAAAACCTGGCCTTTGCCGCGGCATTATTGGCGCTTGCGGCCTGTTCGTCCGAACCGCCCGAAACGCGCAGCTTGGCCGAAGCGCGGCAGGGTCAGGATGCGGCGCTGGTCGGGGCTAAGCGGCAAATCGGAGCCGCGCCCGTGCCGCCGCCCGATATACTTAAACTGGTGCGCTACCCTGCGCCCAAGGGCGAAACCAGCGGCTATCTGACGCCCGCGCCTGCGGAGGGGACCAAGCGGCCCGCCATAGTATGGGTGACGGGCGGGGATTTGTCGCTCGGCAATGTATGGTCGCCGCAACCAGCCGATAATGACCAGAGCGCCAAGGCGTTCCGCGATGCGGGGCTGATGGTATTCTATCCCTCCTTGCGCGGATTGAACGGCAATCCGGGCGAGGGCGAGGGCTTTTATGGAGAGGTCGATGATCTGGTCGCGGCGGCAAACTGGCTGAAGCAACAGCCCGGCGTCGACCCGCAACGCATCTATCTTGGCGGGCATAGTAGCGGCGGGACGCTCGCCTTGCTCGCGGCGGAATATGGCGGCCCGTGGCAAGGCGTGTTCGCATTTGGCCCGGTCGCGGACCCGGCCGTCTATGGCGACGCCATCCCCTTGCCGATTGCGCCCGATAATCAAGCTGCGCTGCGCTTGCGCCAGCCCTATCGCTGGCTCCATGCGATCACTATGCCGACCTATATTATCGAAGGCACCGGCGGCAATATCGACGATCTGCGCGATATGGAGCGCCGCAATAATAATGGAAACGTCCATTTTATCACCGCGTCCGGTTGCGACCATTTTTCGGTGCTTACCCCTGTGAGCAAGAAAATCGCCGCTGCGATTGTGGCCGATAAGGTGGAAGCGGCGGCATTGGCGCATGCGTGCGGGTAACCCCGTTTATCCGGCGTTTTACAGACAGGCTTCCAGAAAGGGTTGGTCGAACCCGAACATACGCGCTTTTTCCAGCGTATAGGGACGCAAGCCTTGCGAGCGATATTCGCCGATGATTTTGCCGTCGGGGCTTTCGTCGAGATATTCGAATTTGAACAATTCCTGCGTCACGATGACCTCGCCTTCCATGCCGATGACTTCGGTGACGTTGGTGACACGGCGCGAACCGTCGCGCAGGCGCTTGACCTGAACGATAAGGTCGACCGATTCCGCAATCTGGCGCGAAATGGCTTCTTTGGGGATTTTAATGTCGCCCATCAGGATCATATTTTCCATACGGCCCAGACATTCACGCGGGGAGTTGGCGTGGAGCGTACACATGGAGCCATCGTGGCCCGTATTCATCGCGGCGAGCAGGTCGAAACACTCGCTCCCGCGAATTTCGCCGAGGATGATGCGGTCGGGACGCATACGCAGCGCGTTTTTCACAAGGTCACCAATGGTAATCGCGCCTTGGCCTTCAAGGTTAGGCGGGCGGGTTTCGAGCGGCAACCAGTGCGGCTGCTGCAAGCGCAATTCCGCCGCATCCTCGATGGTAAGCACGCGCTCGCCCGGATCAATCATCTTGGACAGCGCGTTGAGCATGGTGGTTTTACCCGAACCCGTGCCGCCCGAAATGACGATATTGAACCGGCACGCACCCGCAATTTTAAGCGCGGTGCACATTTTCTCGCTCATCGCGCCAAAGCCTTTGAGCATGTCGAGCGTGATCGGCTTGGCCGAAAACTTACGGATGGAAATCGCGGTGCCGCGCAAAGACAAAGGCGGCACAATCACGTTCACACGGCTGCCATCCTTCAAACGGGCGTCGGCAAGCGGGGTGGTCTGGTCGACGCGGCGGCCGACCTGGTTACAGATGCGTTGCGCAATCTGGAACAGATGCTCTTCGTCACGAAACTGGATCGGGGCAATCTGGAGCTTGCCCTTTTTTTCGATATAGGTTTGTTCGGGACCATTGACCATGATGTCAGAAATATCCGGATCATTGAGCAATTCTTCGAGCGGACCAAAGCCGAGCAGTTCATCGACTAGCACTTTTTCGAGCGCAAATTGCTCGCGGCGGTTGAGGGTGAATTTAAGCTCCGCCAGCACTTCCATGATGATCGGGCGGAATTCTTCGGTCAGTTCTTCCTTGTTGAGTGTGGCGGCGGCCTCGGGGTCGACCCGTTCGAGCAGGCGCGGCAACACCTGCTCTTTGATTTTGTGGACCGATGCTTCAAAACCTTGCGGCTTTTCCGGCTCCAAATGTTCGGCCGAAGCGCGTTGGGCGAGGCGGGTGAGCGCATCCTCCTGTTGCGGCGTGACATTGGCGGCGGCATGTTCCGCGCCGGGGAGCGGGACCGAATCAAGCGGCGGGAACTGGTCACCGCCCAGCGCAGAGGCGGGGACGGAAGGCATGGCCCGCTGGGCGCCAGCAACCGGCGCGCTGCCTGCCTGCATCGGTTTTGCGACACCAAAGGCCGGGCGCGTGCCGCCAAGTCCAGGTTTGCGTCCAAATGCACTCATCACATCAACCCCGTTACGCTATTTTCTGGCCGGTATAATCCAACCAACACCTTATCGGGCTTGGTGAATAGCGGGTAAACTTTGACAAGTTCCTAATGCCGCTGATTTTGTTATGATGGCGGAGTGGCAAGGGAAGGGAAGGGAAGGGAAGGGAAGGGAAGGGAAGGGGAGAAGGATGCGGATAGCAGCGAAAAGGGTTGTGGGGGTAGCGGCGGGTGCGGCCTTGGCGCTCGGCGCTGGCGGTTTGGCGTTTGCGCAGGAACGGGCGACACCGGAGCCAGTCGCGGAAGCGGCGGTGCAGTTTCCGGACTGGATGGCGGGATCATGGATCGAGGAAAAGGGCGCGGCGTGGTCCGAAGAATATTGGACGGCGGCGCGCGGGGGCATCATGCTGGGGGTTGCGCGCAATGGCACGGGCACGCGGCTTGCTATGTGGGAGGCGACGCAAATCAGGCCAAACAAAGATGGCAAACTTGCTTTTTATGCGATGCCGCGCGGCGCTCCGGCGAGCGAATTTACGGTTGTAAGCCAATCCGCGACCGCCATCATCTTTGAAAATAAGGCGCATGATTATCCGCAGCGCATCCGCTATTGGCGCGACGGCGCACTGCTCAAGGCCGAAATTTCGCTGGCGGACGGCAGCAAGGCGCATGGATGGACGATGCAGCGGATCAAGGAAACGCACTGAAATCGGGATAGGCATCACCAAATGGGCAATCCTCCCAAGCGAGCGCAACAAAAAAGGGGCCAAAACGGCCCCTTGCTTGTGTGTGATCGGGCCTAAAGCCGGTCAGTTGATAACGCGCTCGGCAAGGACGGTGAGGCCCTTTTCATTGACCTCGGCAAAGCCGCCTTCGATGCGGATGATTTCGGGCGTGCCCTTGTCGGTCAGATAGATTTGCAGCTCGCCGTCGCGGATGGTCGACATGAACGGCGCATGGCCTTCCAGCACGCCGAAATCGCCTTCGGTGCCGGGCACAACAACCATATGGACGCTGTCCGAACGGACCAGCTTTTCCGGGGTTACGAGTTCAAAATTCAGGGCCATTTTCTTCTCCCCCCTCCCGCTTGCGGGAGGGGCAGGGGGTGGGTCTGTTTGCGGAGCGGGCCAAGCCCACCCCTAACCCCTCCCGCAGGCGGGAGGGGAATAGATGCGCTTACGCTTCAGCAGCGAGCTTCTGGGCCTTTTCGACCGCTTCGTCGATGCCGCCGACCATGTAGAAGGCTGCTTCCGGAAGATGGTCATATTCGCCATCGACCACGGCCTTGAACGAACGGATCGTGTCTTCGATCTGAACGAACTTACCCGAAATGCCGGTGAAGACTTCAGCAACGTGGAACGGCTGCGACAGGAAGCGCTGGATCTTACGCGCGCGGGCAACGGTGAGCTTATCTTCTTCCGAAAGCTCGTCCATGCCCAAAATCGCGATGATGTCCTGAAGCGACTTATATTTCTGCAAGGTCGATTGGACCTTACGCGCGGTTTCATAATGTTCCTGACCGACGATGCGCGGTTCAAGAACGCGGCTGGTCGAATCGAGCGGGTCAACCGCCGGATAAATGCCAAGCTCCGAAATCGCACGGTTAAGAACGGTCGTCGCGTCCAAGTGGGCGAAGGAAGTTGCCGGCGCAGGGTCGGTCAAGTCATCCGCGGGAACGTAAACGGCCTGAACCGAGGTAATCGAACCCTTGTTGGTCGAGGTGATGCGCTCTTGCAGCGCGCCCATGTCGGTCGACAGGGTCGGCTGATAGCCCACAGCCGACGGAATACGGCCAAGAAGTGCGGACACTTCTGCACCAGCCTGCGTGAAGCGGAAGATGTTGTCGACGAAGAAGAGAACGTCCTGACCTTCCTGATCGCGGAAATATTCCGCAATGGTGAGGCCCGAAAGCGCAACGCGCGCACGTGCACCCGGCGGTTCGTTCATCTGGCCATAAACGAGCGCAACCTTGGAGCCTTCCGAAATGGCGTTGCCATCGGCGTCCTTGGCGATAACGCCTGCGTCGAGGAATTCGTGGTAAAGGTCATTACCCTCGCGGGTGCGTTCACCCACGCCCGCGAACACCGAGGTGCCGCCGTGGCCCTTGGCGATATTGTTGATGAGTTCCTGAATAAGAACCGTCTTGCCAACGCCCGCGCCGCCGAACAGGCCGATCTTACCGCCCTTTGCGTAGGGTGCGAGAAGGTCGATGACCTTGATACCGGTGACGAGAATGGCGCTTTCGGTCGACTGGTCGACAAATTCCGGAGCCTTGGCGTGGATCGGGGCAACAGCCTTCGCGCCAACCGGACCGCGCTCGTCAATCGGCTCGCCGACGACGTTCAAAATACGGCCAAGCGTTTCGGGGCCAACCGGAACCGAAATCTGCGCGCCGGTGTCGACAACGTCCTGACCACGGGTAAGGCCGTCGGTCGCGTCCATGGCGATGGTGCGGACGGTGTTTTCGCCGAGATGCTGCGCAACTTCGAGAACGAGGCGCTGGCCATTATTGTCGGTTTCAAGCGCCGACAAAATTGCGGGGAGGTTGCCGCCCGCAAAGCTAACGTCAACGACCGCGCCGATGATCTGGCTGATCTTGCCGACATTGGCACCAGCCGCAGCCTTTTTGGGAGCAGCGGCAGCCTTGGTGGCAGCAGCCTTGGGAGCAGCGGCTTTCGCCGGAGCCTTCTTTGCAGGTGCCTTAGCGGCAGTCTTGGGTTCGGTTGCCATTACAATTACCTCGTAGTCGAATTTATTTTGAATAGATGGCCCTTAAACGCAGTAAGCCTTCTGTGAAAAAAATGTAGTTCTTTAAAAATACACTTTCCGATAGTTCGTAAGAATTTTCGGGAAGATCCAATATCAATTCAATTGTATTGTCATCAAAAATACCATGCCTAATAAATCGAAAATTCCTATTCAAATCGTTTATCATTTTCCAATCTACCGGCGTTTTTGTAGTTAATCTTGTTAGAAAGCATAAATTTCCGAAATCACCATCGCCATCGTTAGATTTTCCAAGATTGATGCAAAAACTAGGTTCATATTCTTTCGTTATTTCGTTCTCATACGAGAGGACCAAAAATGAGCGGTCACTAATCCAATCCATAGGACATTTGGGACGCCAGTGGCGTAGTATCCGTTCAATGTCATTGGCCTGCATTAACAACTATAGTGCCTCCGCGCCCGAGATGATTTCGACGAGTTCGGTGGTGATCGCGGCCTGACGGCTACGGTTATACTGGATGGTGAGCTTGTTGATGAGGTCGCCTGCGTTGCGCGTGGCGTTGTCCATCGCGGTCATTGACGCGCCTTGCTCGGATGCCGCATTTTCAAGCAATGCCTTGAAAATCTGGATCGTCACGTTGCGCGGCAGGAGGTCCGCAAGGATCGATTCCTCGTCCGGCTCATATTCGACGACCGAACCGCCCGCATCGACAGATGCGGCAGGGGCGACCACCGGAATGATTTGCTGGCCGGTTGCTTCCTGCACCAGCGCCGATTTGAATTTCGAGAAGAAGAGGTGGGCAACGTCAAATTTGCCCGCTTCGTACAACTCGCTCACCTGTTCGGCGATTTCGCGCGCTTGGGCAAAGCCGAGTTCGCGGAAACCCGTGGTTTCATAATTGGCGATCACTTGCCCCGGGAACAGACGGTTCAACACCGCACGTCCTTTGCGACCGATCAGGAAAAACTGGACCTTTTTGCCCTTGGCTTGAAGTTCCAGCGCCTTGTCGCGCGCGGCCTTGACGATGTTCGAGTTGAACGCACCGGCCAAACCACGGTCGGAGTTGGCAACGACGAGCAGATGCACATCATCCTTGCCGGTGCCGCCGAGCAGCTTGGGCGCATTGTCGCTTGCACCGACCTTGCTCGCCAACGATGCTACCACGCCTTCGAGGCGCTGGGCATAGGGACGCGCAGCTTCGGCGGCCGCCTGCGCCTTGCGGAGCTTGGCGGCTGCGACCATTTGCTTGGCCTTGGTGATCTTCTGGGTCGATTTGACCGAGCCGATCCGGACCTTGAGTTCTTTAAGGCTTGCCATCCGGCTTCAGTCCTTATGCGAAGGTTTTGCCGAAAGCTTCAAGAGCGGCCTTGAGGCCATCCTTGGCAGCGTCCGTCAAATCCTTCTTTTCGCGGATTTCCTTGAGGACATCGGCGTGGTTGGCGCGCAGGAAGGAGAGCATTTCTTCTTCATAACGCGTAACCTGATCGGTCGGAACGGCGTCGATATAGCCATTGGTGCCCGCGAAAATCGACGCGGTTTGCTCTTCAAACGGCATCGGCGAGAACTGGCGCTGCTTGAGCAATTCGGTCAAACGCGCACCACGGTTGAGGAGCTTCTGCGTCGAGGCATCAAGGTCCGAACCGAATTGCGCGAACGCAGCCATTTCGCGATATTGTGCAAGCTCAAGCTTAATCGAACCCGAAACCTTCTTCATCGCCTTGGTTTGTGCAGCCGAACCCACGCGGCTCACCGACAGACCCACGTTAATAGCGGGGCGGATACCGGCGAAGAACAGGTCGGTTTCAAGGAAGATCTGGCCGTCGGTGATCGAAATCACGTTGGTCGGAATATAAGCCGACACGTCGCCAGCCTGCGTTTCAATGATCGGCAGCGCGGTGAGCGAGCCATTGCCATTATCGTCATTCATCTTCGCAGCGCGTTCAAGCAGGCGGCTGTGGAGGTAGAAAACGTCACCGGGGTAAGCTTCGCGGCCCGGCGGACGACGCAGGAGAAGCGACATCTGGCGATAGGCCACAGCCTGCTTCGATAAATCGTCATAAACGATCAGCGCGTGCATCGCATTGTCGCGGAAATATTCGCCCATGGTGCAGCCGGTGTAGGGTGCAAGGAACTGGAGCGGAGCCGGTTCCGAAGCGGTTGCGGCGACAACAATCGAATATTCCATCGCGCCATTTTCTTCGAGCTGGCGCACAATTTGTGCAACCGTCGAGCGCTTCTGGCCGACAGCGACATAGATGCAATAAAGCTTCTGCGATTCATCGCCGCCTGCATTGACGCCCTTCTGGTTGATGAAGGTGTCGATAGCGACAGCGGTTTTACCGGTCTGACGGTCACCAATGATAAGTTCGCGCTGGCCACGGCCAACGGGGACGAGCGCGTCAATGGCCTTAAGGCCGGTCTGCACGGGTTCATGCACCGATTTACGCGGGATGATGCCCGGCGCCTTGACTTCCACGCGGCGGCGTTCGGTCGCTTCGATCGGGCCTTTGCCGTCAATCGGGTTGCCGAGACCGTCCACGACGCGGCCAAGCAGGCCCTTACCGACGGGAACGTCCACGATGGTGCCGGTGCGCTTCACGGTATCGCCTTCGCGAATTTCCGCGTCCGACCCGAAAATCACGACACCGACATTATCGGCTTCAAGGTTCAAAGCCATGCCCTGAACACCGTTCGCAAATTCGACCATTTCACCGGCCTGAACATTGTCGAGGCCGTGGATGCGGGCAATACCGTCACCCACCGAAAGAACCGAACCGACTTCCGAAACGGTCGCTTCGGTGCCGAAATTGGCGATCTGGTCCTTGATGACCTTTGAAATTTCTGCGGCGCGGATATCCATGATTAGCCTTTCATCGCATTCGCGAGAGTGTTGAGTCGTGTACGGATGGAGCTGTCGATCATCTGGCTGCCAATTTTGACGACCAGGCCGCCAAGAATAGCGGGATCAACCGAATAGGTGACGTTGACGTCGCGGCCAACGCGGGTGCGCAAGCGCGATTTCAACGCGAGCGATTGGGCGGCATCGAGCGGATGCGCCGAAATAACTTCTGCCGCAACTTCGCCGCGTTCGTTGGCGGCGAGCGTTTTGAACGCGCGGGCGACATTAGCGATTTCGCCAAGACGGCGATTCTGCGCAAGGACACCCAAGAAATTTGTGGTGAGCGAATCGACCTTTAACGCCTTGGCCGCCGCCGCCACACCCTTGGCCGCATCGTCGCGCGACAGGAGCGGGCTGGTGGTGAGCGTTTTGAAATCCGCCGACTGGGCCACGGCCTCGGTCAGCGTTTCAAGGCTTTTTTCAACCTTTTCAATGGCTTTTTGGTCACGGGCAAGGTCGAACAGAGCGGTTGCATACCGTCCTGCCAAGCTAGCCTGAATGCCGCCGGAATTATCCACGCGTTTAAGTCCTTTTGGGTCCCAAGGGATGTCGAATCGCACAGCAAAAGAGGCCGGTTCCAGCCCCCTGTCTTGCAATTGGGGGCGCGGTTAGCATTGCCTTTGCTGCAATGCAAGATGGGGGGAGGCTGATATTTGGATGTAAGCGGCTTTGACCGCAAGAAACGGGACGCGTCGAAAGGGGCGCGTCTTTACCTTGTTCGCAAGATTGACGAATAAGGAGTATGACCATGTTTATGGACACTAAAGTCAAGGTTGATGACGACACCGCATGGGCCGCTGTCGAGCGGCGCGATCGGGCGTTTGACGGGCGGTTTGTGACCGGCGTTCTCACCACCGGCATTTATTGTAGGCCCTCCTGTGCGGCGCGGCATCCGGCGCGGCCGAATGTGCGTTTCTTTGCAGATGGCGCGGATGCACGGGCGGCGGGGTTGCGCGCGTGTAAACGCTGCTTGCCCGATGATGTGGGCCGCGATGAACAGGCGGTCGCGCTGGCGCTCAAACTTTTGTCCGGCGAAGAGCCGCCGCGTCTGGAGGAATTGAGCGCGCAGGTCGGCTATTCGCCCGCGCATTTCTCGCGTGTGTTCGCGCGCGAAACGGGGCTTACCCCTGCGGCCTATGTGCGCGGGTTGAAGGCCCAGCGCGCCATTGCTGCAATCGAACAGGGCGCGAGCGTAACGGAGGCGATTTACGAGGGCGGCTTTTCCGCCCCAAGCCGCTTTTACGACGCGATGAAAGAGGAAATCCCGATGACGCCGAGCGCGTGGAAAAAAGGCGGGGCGGGCGTAACTATCCGCTGGGCAATCGCCGACACACGCCTTGGCAAAATGCTGCTCGCGGCGACCGACAAAGGCATTTGCCGCCTGTCCTTTGACGAGGATGAAAGCGCGCTGGTCCGCCGCTTTCCCAACGCCACTTTGTTGCCGGGCGATAGCGGCTTTGCCGACCTGCTGCGCCAAGCGGTTGCGGCGGTCGACCATCCGCAAGCGATGCCCGATCTCCCGCTCGATGTCGGCGGGACGTCATTCCAGCGCGCGGTGTGGGCGGAATTGCAACGCATCCCGGCAGGCGAAACGCGCAGCTATGCCGATATTGCCGCAGCCGTCGGTAAACCGGCGGCGATCCGCGCAGCGGGCAGTGCGAACGGGGCTAATAATGTGGCCGTGCTGATCCCGTGCCACCGCGTCATCCGCACCGATGGCAGCCTTGGCGGCTATGCCTATGGTCTTGAGCGCAAAAAAGCGTTACTTGAGGCGGAAAGTCAATAATATCGGGAGGATGGATGAGCTGGGTTGATGGCAGCACGCAATTGGCGGACCCCGATATGTCCGCCACCCCGCCGCAATCATTGGCGATGCGGATTATCCGCTTTCCCCTCACGCTCCTCATTCTGGGCTGTGTCTTCTATCTCGCCTCGCAAGTGGCAGCGGTCATTGTGCGCGCATGGATCAACCCCAACGCCGCGCTGACGCCGCCCTTTTTCGACGCCAATCCGGTGGACCTTGTCTATGGCATCGTCGCAGCGGCATTGTCGGTGCTCGGCTATTGGCTGCTCTGCCTCGTCGAAGGCCGCAAAATGGTCGATTTTGCCGGATGGAAATGGGGCCGCGAACTGACCGGCGGGATGATATTGGGGGGAGGGCTTATCCTGCTCCTGACCGGCTTTGTCGCACTGATGGGCAATTACCGGATTAGCGGTTGGGGGCATAGCGGATGGGGCGGGCTTGCCGCCATGCTCGGGCTGGCGATCAGCAGCGGGGTAGGGGAAGAGGTCGTGTTTCGCGGCGTCATCTTCCGCTTTACCGAAAAAATGCTGGGAAGCTGGTTTGCGCTCGCTTTTTCTGCCGGAATGTTCGGCCTGCTCCATATCGGCAACGCCAATGCCACCTGGTTTTCCAGCGCGGCGATAGCGATTGAAGCGGGCATATTGTTGGGCGCGCTCTATATGCTGACGCGGCGCTTATGGGCGGTAATCGGTTTTCACGCGGCGTGGAATTTCATGCAGGGTTGGGTGTTTGATATACCCGTGTCTGGCAACAAAACGCCTGCGCTGGTCCGTGCCGACATTAGCGGGTCGGACTGGATGACGGGCGGCGCATTCGGGCTGGAAGCCTCGGTACCTGCGCTCATTATCGCGACCGCTGCGGGCCTTGCGATATTGCGCTTTGCGGTCCAGCGCGGGCAGGTGCGGCGCCCGATGTGGGTAAAGAAAGACCGGCCCGAAGCGATAGAGCCTCCGCCGGTCAATCCTTTAATCTAGTCGGGAATTAGGAGTGCGAAGCGGGAGCCAGCCTAAACCGGCTCCACCAGCACACCGCCGCGCGCATTGACGCCGGTTATGCGCAATCTTGCGCCAATCGCCGCATCCGCGCCATGCGCAATCCATTCGCTGTCGCCGACGCGCACACGGCCATCGCCGCCAACGATCGGTTCTACTACCGTCACTATCTCGCCGATCATTTGCGCGGCGCGGTTATTGAGCAGAGGATCGGTCGATTCAATCGGATAGGCTTTGAACCAGCGCCGCGCGATGATGATCGACACCACGGTCAGCACCGCAAAGCTGATAAATTGCGCCGCTTCGCCAATCCCTGAAAAGGCGATGAGGCCGGTGAGCATTGCCGCCGCGCCAATCCAGATCAGGTAAAATCCCGGCGCAATCAATTCGGCAATCATCAGCACAAGGCCGACGGTCAGCCACAGCCAAGGCGGCGACAAAGGAAGATTTTCGAGCATATGACCCAATTCCTCTTGCTTATTTTTTAGCCAGTGCGTCCTTCGCCAGTTCGCCAATGCCGCCCAATGTGCCGATAAGGTTGGTCGCCTCGACGGGGAAGAGGATGGTTTTGGCGTTGGACGAATTGGCAAAATCCTTGACCGCCTCAACATATTTTTGCGCGACGAAATAGTTGATTGCCTGCGCATTGCCGTTGGCAATCGCCTCGCTCACCATTTGGGTTGCCTTGGCTTCGGCCTCGGCTTCACGTTCGCGCGCTTCAGCATCACGGAACGCAGCTTCGCGGCGGCCTTCTGCCTGTAAAATCTGGCCCTGCTTTTCGCCTTCAGCGCGCAGGATTTCGGACGCGCGGCTGCCTTCGGCTTCAAGGATGTTGGCGCGCTTTTCACGCTCGGCCTTCATCTGGCGGGCCATCGCATTGGAAATATCGGCGGGCGGGCGGATGTCCTTGACCTCGACCCGGGTGATTTTGACGCCCCACGGGCCGGTCGCATGGTCGACGACTGACAGCAGCCGCGCGTTAATTTCGTCGCGCTTGGACAGCAATTCGTCCAAATCCATCGACCCCATCACGGTTCTGAGGTTGGTTGTCGTCAACTGGAGCAGCGCGGTAATGAGGTCGGAAACTTCATAGGCCGCCTTTGCCGGGTCCAGCACCTGAAAGAACACCACCCCGTCAACCGCGACCATCGCATTGTCTTTGGTGATAATTTCCTGTCCCGGAATGTCGAGCACTTGCTCCATCATATTGACCTTGCGGCCGACACGATCAACGAACGGCATGATGAGGTTGAAGCCGGGCGATGCGGTGTGCGTATAGCGGCCAAACCGCTCAATCGTGTACATATAACCCTGCCGCACCACGGTGATCGCCGCAAAGGCAATAAACACGGCCAGCAAAGCCAGAACGCCGACAAAAATTTCCATAGGTTCAAGCCCCTTTTGAATAGCAATGCACTGATATTGCCCTGAACCTGCTTGCCCGCCAAGCATAATCCTCCGATAGAGGCAGAATGTTGTCCGAACAGCTCCCTCCGCGCACCGCACTTTATGTGCCCGCATCCAACGCCAAAGCCTTGACAAAGCTTGCTGCGCCGGGAGTGGATATGGGTGCGGATATGGTTATTGTCGAGCTGGAAGACGCCGTTCGGCCCGACCAAAAAGAGGACGCGCGCACAGCGGCTATGGCGGTGCTGGCAGGGAATTTTGGCGGTGCAATCAAAGCCTTGCGAATCAATGGCATCGGCACGCCCTGGCATGACGCCGATGTTTCAGCGGCGGCAAATAGCGGGGCCGATGTGGTGGTTGTCCCCAAGGTTGAAAGCGCGGCGGAGATAAAGGCGCTGGCGAAACGGCTTGGCCGGCCGGTGCTGGCGATGGTTGAATCGCCCGCCGCCGCCTTTGAGGCGCGCGCGATTGCGCAAGCGGCGGGCGTTATCGGTTTGATTGCGGGCCTCAATGATGTCGCCCATGACATGCGCCTCCCCGCAGATCCGGCGCGCGAGGGGCTTATCCTTGTGTCGCAGATGATTGTGCTGGCCGCGCGCGCTGCCGGCGGCTGGGCGCTCGATGGCGTTTATAATGATGTCAAAGATGCCGACGGATTGGCCGCAGAATGTGCGCAAGGGCGGCGCTGGGGCTATGATGGCAAAACGCTCATCCACCCCGCGCAGGTCGCCATTGCGAACCAAAGCTTTGCGCCATCGGAGGCCGAGCTTGCCGATGCGCGCGCGCTGGTGTCGTTGATCGAAGCCAATCCCGACGGGGTAGGCGCAATCCGCTTTCACGACCGCATGGTTGAAGATATGCATATAGCGAGCGCCCGTGCGCTGCTCGCGCGCGATGGGCAGGACAGACAGCGGGCCAACGGGGCCGGGGATAAATAAGGGGCGATCAGGCGAATGACAGGGATGCGTTTCAAATTCGGTATCGCGCTCGTGGCGCTGGTGACGCCCGTGCTGGCGGTGGCGGCGGACTTTACGCCGATCAGCGAGGCGGATTTGCGCCAGCATATCGCGGCGCTTGCAAGCGATGATTATGAAGGCCGCGCGCCCGGAACGGCGGGCGAAAGCAAAACCGTCACCTATATTGCAAATCAATGGTCTGCAGCCGGATTGAAGGGCGGGATGCCGGATGGTGGCTGGTATCAACCGGTGGATTTGCTCACGCTGACGCCCGGCAAAAGCCAGCTTTCGGTGCGCGGTAGCGGCAAACGGCTGTCCTTTTCCAATGATGCGGTGATGCTGCGGAGCCGCGAGGCGGCTGTCAAACTCGACAAACTGCCGATGCTGTTTGCAGGCTATGGCGTCGATGCCGACGGCAAGGTCGAAGGCGATGTTGCGGGCAAGCTGGTGTTGCTGCTCATGGCCGAGCCTGATTATGGCACTATGCGCAGCTATAGCGCGCGGCGCGATGCGGTCGCGGCGGCGGGCGCAGCGGTGGTTATCGGCATCTTGCCGGAAAAGGCTAATTGGAACGCCTATAAACGCAATTTCACCGACGGCACGACCATAGATAGCCGCCTGTCCTCGGCCAAAGTCGAAGGCATGATGCGGATGCCGACCGCCAAGGCCTTGCTCGATGCCAACCGCTTGCGGATTGACGATCTGACCGTGCAGGCGGCGGTGCCGGGCTTTGAACCGGTGGCGCTCAAGGATGAAGCGCGGCTGGCGGTTGCGACCACGACACAGCGCACCCGCAGCCACAATATTGTCGCCAAAATATCGGGCAAACTTGGCAGCGATAAAGGCGCCATCCTGTTTCTGGGCCATTGGGACCATCTGGGGCTGTGCCGTCCCGAAGGCGAGGCGGACCGCATCTGTAACGGCGCGGTCGATAATGCGAGCGGCATTGCGGTGCTGATCGAAGCCGCCAAGCGGCTCGCCAAAGCGCCGCAAATGGACCGCGATATTTATTTCCTCGCGACCACGGCGGAGGAGAAAGGGCTGCTCGGTGCCTATGCCTTTGCCGCGCACCCCGCCATCCCGCTCGACAAGATTGCGCTGGCGATCAACCTTGATACGGTCGCGGTCGTCCCCAAAGGCGAAAAGGTCGCGATATTGGGACGCGGCTCAACCGCGCTCGATGCCGATATTGATAAAGTCATCCGCGCAATGGGGCGGGTGCCCGAAACAGGCACCGAGTCCAATGTCATGCTGCAACGGCAGGACGGCTGGGCGCTTAAGGCCAATGGCGTGCCGACCGTGATGGTCGGGGGCAGCTTTGCCGACATGAAAAAGCTCGAAGCCTATCTGGGCGGTGATTATCACGGGCCGAAGGATGAGTTGAACGATAGCGTGATCCTGTCGGGCGCGGCGGAAGATGCGGATTTGCACGTCGCGCTGGGGCGCTATTTCGGCAATGTCGCAACTTGGGCCGGGCCGGGCGCAACACCGCCAGCGCCAGCAGCTAAGTCCGCCAAGCGTTAAACGAAGCTATAAGGGTCCACGTCCACGGTGACGCGCACCTTGCTCGGCCATTCGACGCTGCCAAGCCAGTGGCGGATTGCATCCTGCATCGCAAAATTGCGCTTGGCATGGACGAGCAGGCGGTGGCGGTGGCGGCCGCGCAGCATCGAAAGCGGCGCTGGGGCGGGGCCGTATATGTGCATATCGTCCGATTGCGGCGCAGCTTCGCCAATATCGCGTGCGATGCGCTGGGCAAGCTCGGCATCTTCGGACGAGATGATAATCCCTGCAAAACGGCCAAAAGGCGGCGCATGGGCGTGGCGGCGCGCATCGGTTTCGGCGCGGTAGAAATCTTCGCGCTCGCCCGAAATCAACGCTTCCATCACGGGCGCAGTAGGGAGCCGCGTCTGGATGAACACCTCGCCCGGCTTCTCGCCCCGCCCCGCACGCCCCGCAACCTGCGCGACCTGTTGGAAGGTGCGCTCGGCGGCGCGCAAATCGCCGCCCTCCAGCCCCAAATCCGCGTCGATAACCCCGACCAATGTGAGTTCGGGAAAATGATAGCCTTTGGTGACAAGCTGGGTGCCGACGATAATATCAATCGCGCCCGCTTCCATCTGCGCGACAAACTCACCGGCCTTGGCGGGTGACCATAAAGTGTCGGAGGTGACCACCGCAACGCGTGCGGTCGGGAACAAAGCGGTGACTTCATCGGCAATACGCTCGACACCGGGGCCGCACGCGACAAGGCTGTCTTCATCCTTACATTCGGGGCAAGCCTCGGGTGGCGGCATGACATGGCCGCAATGATGGCAGGCAAGGCGGCGCACGAGGCGATGTTCGACCATCCACGCGCTGCAGTTGGGACATTGGAAGCGGTGGCCACAGGTGCGGCACAAGGTCAGCGGCGCATAGCCCCGGCGGTTGAGGAACAACAGGCTCTGCTCGCCCTTGTCGAGCCGGTCGGCGAGCGCGGCGACCAGTTTGGGCGCTAGCCACATACCGCGGTCGGGCGGGTCATCGCGCATATCGATGGCTTTAATGTCCGGTAATTCGGCAGCACCAAAGCGCGAGGGCAGGGTGAGTTCCTCATACCGTCCCGCTTCGACTTGAACACGGCTTTCGATCGCGGGGGTGGCGGAGGCTAGGACCACCGGACAGGTTTCGAATTTACCGCGCATCACCGCCACATCGCGCGCATGATAATGGACGCCATCTTCCTGTTTGAAGCTGGTTTCATGCGCTTCATCGACGACGATCAGCCCCAGTTTCGCATAAGGCAGGAATAAAGCCGACCGCGCGCCGACCACCACTTGCGCCTCGCCCGACGCTATGGCGTGCCAGGCGCGGCGGCGTTCGGAGGCGCGCATCCCCGAATGCCAAGTGACCGGCTCGCACCCGAAGCGTGCGGTAAAGCGCGTCAGAAAGGGTTCTGTGAGCGCAATTTCGGGGAGCAGCACCAATGTCTGCCGTCCTTCGCGGATCGCCTGTGCGACCGCTTCGAAATACACTTCGGTTTTGCCTGATCCGGTGACGCCATCGAGCAGGAAAGGGCGGAAATCATGCGCCTTGACCGCATCGACCATCTGCGTTGCCGCCGCTGATTGCGCGTCCGACAGAAGTGGCGGCGCGAAAGCGGGGTCGGGGGCGGGGAAGGGCTGGTCGGTCGCGACCTCGATCCGGTCGAACGCGCCCGCCTTGATAAGCCCGCGCACTACCGCGTCGCTGACCTCGGCAATGGCTGCCAATTCGCGCGAGGTGGCTTGGGTGTCGCCGATACGCTCCATCGCCTGTTCGCGCTGCGCGGTCATGCGCGGCGGGCGCGTGCCATTGGCGCGATATTCGATGATAGGCCGCCCCGGCTGGCCCAAGGCTGACCCCGGCACCACCATGCGCAGCACCGAGGCGGGATGCGCAAGATAATAGTCCGCCGTCCACAGCACCAGTTCGCGCAGCGGTTTGGCGATGGGCGGGATCGGATAGACATGGAGGAGATTGCGCAGGCGGTTATCACCCACGGTTTCGACGACGAACGCCTCTTCCTCCCACACGACGCCGAGCATCCGGCGCGGGCCGAGCGGAGCTTCGACCAGCGATCCGGGTTCGACCTCCATATCGGTAGGCACGCGATAATCGAGCGGCCCTAGAGCGGAATTGAACAGGATAACGCGCGCGCGATTCATGGGCTTGGAGATAGGGAAAGGCGAGCGACATGAAAAGAGCGGGCGCCGGTTTTCACACCGGCACCCGCTCTTTAAAAAATAAGGATAAGCGGATTATTCGGCAGGCGGCGGGGGCGGTGCGACTATCGCACAGCGTGCTTTATCACCCGCGACACAAGCGTCCCAATCCGCCTTTTTCTGGTTATAATCGGCCATGCGCGCGTCATATTCGGCCTTGTCGCGCGCAATCTGTTCTTCGCGCGCCTTGGTGGCCGCTTCAAAGGCGGCAACATCGGCCTTATATTTTTCCTGTTGCGCCTGAATTGCGGCAACATCCGATTTGGCCTTGTTCGCAGCTTCCGCGTTAAGACCGCGGGTCGCTTCGATTTCGGATGGCTTGCGGCCATCGCGCTTATTGGTTGGCGTATCGGCGCTTGCTTCGGTCTGTGTGCCGACCTTGGCTACGCTATCATCAAGGCTGGTCGATTGTGCGAGCAAAGGCGAGGCCGCCATCATCGCGCCGCCAGCCATCAAACTTATTAATACCGTCTTCATCTTGCCCCTCCGTGCAGGTTGAACTCCCCCATGTAACGCGCATGGTGCGCGCCGGTTCCGGCCCTTTGTTACGCAAAGCAGATTTGTCATCCGCGCAAAAGCTGCTACCTCTCGGCCATGCGGGAAAAGGAATTACGGCTGGCGCTGGTATGCTATGGAGGCATCAGCCTTGCCGTCTATATGCACGGCATTACCAAGGAAATCTGGCACGCAGCGCGCGCCAGCAGGGCCGCCCATGACGCCGATATGCGCCTGTCCGCGACCGGCGAGGTCTATCGCCAACTCATCGCCGATATTGAAATGGTGACGGCCACCCGGACCCGTGTGTTTGTCGATATTATAGCGGGCGCGAGTGCTGGCGGCATAAACGGAGTGTTCCTCGCCCAAGCAATAGCCACCGGCCAGTCGCTCGATCCGCTCACCGATTTGTGGCTCAGCAAAGCCGATGTGAACGAGCTGCTCGACCCCGACGCGCGGCCCTTGTCGGGCTTTACCAAATTCTGGGCGGTGCCGATTGCCTGGGCTGCGACCAAGCGGCAGGGCAATGTGATCGACCGCACGGTCGAAGCCGCCACCCAAGAGGAAGTGCGCGACAAAGTCTCGCAATTTGTCCGCGCGCGCTGGTTTGAACCGCCCTTTGGCGGCAAGCAATTTTCGGGGATGCTGCTCGATGCGTTTGACGCGATGGCCAAATCGCTGCCCGAAGGCGAAATGCCTAGGCCGTTGGTGCCGCCCGAACAGCCGCTCGACCTTATCGTCACCGTCACCGACTTTGCCGGCTATCCGCAGCGGATGGAGTTGCACAGCCCCGCCGAAGTCATCGAAACCGAACATCGGCTGACACTCAATTTCCGTTACCAGCAAAGCACGCATGATGCGCTCGGCGATATTGCGGGCTTGACCTTTGCCGCGCGCGCGACCGCCAGTTTTCCGGGGGCTTTCCCGCCTTTTACGGTGCGCGAACTGGATGCGGTGCTGGAAGAGCGCGACCATGCTTGGCCCCAGCGCGATGATTTTCTGACCACCCAGCTTCCGCGCCAATCGGCCATCGGCAGCGCGGAAGACACCGTGCTGATTGACGGGTCGGTGCTGGCCAATGCGCCTTTCGGTCCGGCGATTGACGAGTTGCGCGGGCGTCCTGCGCGGCGCGAGGTGGACCGGCGCATCGTCTATATCGACCCCAAACCCGACTTGCGCAGCATCCGCATGACCGCCAAGCGCGGCGAGGATGGGTCCGCGCTGCCCGGCTTTTTCACCACGATTTTCGGGGCGATGTCCGACATTCCGCGCGAACAGCCGATCCGCGATAATGTCGAAATGATTGCGGGCCGTTCGTCGCGGATCCGGCGGATGCGGCGGATTATCGACGCGATGCGCGACGAGGTGGACGAGCGCGTCCAGAAATTATTCGGGCGCACCTTTTTCCTCGATAGGCCCACCGTCTCGCGGCTTGCCTCCTGGCGCTCCACCGCACAAAAACGCGCCGCCGATGCCGCCGGATTTGCCTATGTCGCTTATGGCCATCTCAAATTATCCGGCATAGTCGAAGATTTGGCGGTGCAGCTTTGCGGCATATTGGGCCTCACCGACAGCCGCGACCGCGAGCATATCCGGCAAGCGGTCTGGACCGAAATTCGCGCGCGCGGGTTGGACCAGATTAGCGGGCCGCATGGCGATGGCGCGAGCGATGCGGTCATCCATTTCTTCCGCAGCTTTGACCTCGGCTTCCGTATCCGCCGGTTGCGCTTCCTTGCGCGGCGGCTGGATGAAGCAATCGAAGCCAAGGGCGAGGTGCCCGAAGAAGCGGTGAGCGCGATGCGCGAGGCGATTTATAGCTGCCTTGCGCTTTATTTCGAACGGCAATCGCGCAATTTTTTCGACGCGCACCGTTTTGGCCATCCCGACACGGCGGCGAGCCGGATTGGCGAATTGTTGATGCAGTTGGAGCGCGACTGCGACCTTGCCGAAACCGATTCCATTGTGGACGCGCGCATGACCGAAGCGTTGGCCGCGCTTCCCAAGGCCGAGCGGCGCGAAATGCTACTCTCTTATCTGGGCTTTCCTTATTATGACATTGCGACCTTGCCCTTGTTGCAAGGCGAGGGGAGCGATGAATATGATCCGATCAAGGTTGACCGTATTTCGCCCAATGATGCCTCGGCCATCCGCCAAGGCGGCGCGCAGGCGACGTTGAAGGGCATCCAGTTCAACAGTTTCGGCGCATTTTTCAGCCGCTCTTACCGCGAAAATGATTATCTATGGGGGCGTCTCCACGGGGCCGAACGGATGCTCGACATCATCGCCTCCACCATGCCCGCGGGTAAAGCCTTGCCCCCGGGCCGTTTGGTAGAATTACGCCGCACATTGTTCCACGCCATATTGGACGAGGAAGAACCGCGGTTAACAGCGGTAAGCGATTTAATCGCCGGGCTGCGCAAGGAGATTGGCGCTGAGGGGTGAGGGTGAGGGGACGGCTGCCCTACCTTGCTTGCTTCCTTACCCAAAACCGCTAGCCCTGAGCTTGTCGAAGGGCGACCCTCAGTCACCCACAGTCTAAAGTTCAAGACCGTCCTTCGACAGGCTCAGGACTAACGGCTTTTTTGTAGAAACGTATTTGTTCTTACAGCGCAGTCGCTCTCACAAAGACGCCGCAACCAACCGCCGGAACGCCTCCGCCCGATGGCTCATCGCATGTTTTTGGGCCGGGTCCATTTCGGCAAATGTTTCCGCATGGCCAATTGGCTGGAATACGGGATCATAGCCGAAGCCTTTGTCGCCGCGTGGTGGCCAGACGAGATTGCCGCGCACTTGGCCTTCAAACACTTCATAATGGCCATCGGGCCAGGCGAGCGCGAGGGTGCAGACGAACTGGCACCCGCGCGGGGCGTCCGGCCCCAAAGCGGCAAGCGCGTCTTCGACCTTTTGCATCGCCATATCCCAATCGCGCGTGCCGTCGGGGAGCTCGGCCCAGTTGGCGGTATAGACGCCGGGGTCGCCGCCCAAAGCATCGACCATCAGGCCGCTATCATCGGCCAGCGACACCATGCCGGTGCCTTCCGCCGCCGCGCGCGCCTTGATGAGCGCGTTGCCGACGAACGTATCCTCAGTTTCCTCCGGTTCCTCCAAGTCGAACTCGGCGACCGAGACGGGCGTCATGCCAAGATGCGCGAGCAAATCCTTGATTTCACGCACCTTGCCCGCATTATAGGTGGCGACGACAATCTTGCCGGGCTCAAGCTTGCGATGGTCCATGTGGCTTAGCGTCCCGAAGCGCGGTCTTGCGCGGCAAAAATTTCCGCACAGCCGATGCGCGCGAGACGCAGCAGGCGGAGGAGGCCTTCTTCGTCAAACGTTTCGCCCTCGGCAGTCGCCTGCACTTCGGCAATTGCACCGTCACTGGTCAGCACGAAATTCGCGTCCGCGCCCGCATTGCTATCCTCGTCATAATCAAGGTCGAGCACGGGCGTGCCTTGATAGATGCCGCAGCTAATCGCCGCGACCTTTTGCTGGATCGGGTCTTCGGTAATCGCGCCCGATGCGAGCAGCTTGTCAACCGCAATGCGCAGCGCGACCCATGCGCCCGAAATCGACGCGGTGCGGGTGCCGCCATCGGCCTGGATCACATCGCAATCGAGCGTGATCTGATGCTCGCCAAGCTTTTTCAAATCGACGACCGCGCGCAAGGAACGCCCGATTAGGCGTTGAATTTCCTGTGTACGGCCCGATTGCTTACCCTTGGCGGCTTCGCGGCTGCCGCGCGTGTGGGTGGCGCGGGGGAGCATCCCATATTCCGCCGTCACCCAGCCTTCTCCCTTGCCGCGCATCCAGGGCGGCAAACGGTCCTCGACCGATGCTGTCACCAGCACTTTGGTTTCGCCAAAGCTCACCAGCACCGATCCTTCGGCATGTTTGGTGAAATTGGGCTCGATGCTGAGCGTGCGCATTTGGTCGGGGGTGCGGCCGGATGGGCGCATGAATATCTCCTGTTCTTGAAATCTGCTCCCCCCATAAGCATTTTTATGGAGGCGCGCTATGCGATAATCAAAGACAAGAGACAGGAACAGGATGATGCGGCATCAGCGAATATTTTCAGGCCTTTGTGCGGTTGCGATGCTTGGAATGGTCACCGGCTTGGCGGGATGCACGACCACGCCTTTGCCTGATGGCACTGAACTCCCCACCTCGATCAGCTTTAATTCGTCCATCTGTTACGGCACCTGTCCCGCCTATAAGGTGACGGTGCGCAGCGATGGCAGCGCCACGTGGGAAGGGGGGCAGTTTGTGGCGCTCAAAGGCGTGCGCCAGTTCAGTGTGAGCGATGAGGATTATCGCGCCTTTGCCCGCACGCTGGCGCCCATCCGCCCGAACGGCACACGCGCGATTGTGGCCGGGTCGCCCGATTGCGGTCCGGCGGCAACCGATCATCATTCAACCCTGATCGAATGGGAAGATGGCACGCGCAAGGATAGACTGGATTTCTATCATGGCTGTCACAACCCCGCAAATGCGTCGATAGCGGAAGCGGTTGCGGCCGCGCCCGAACATTTGCCGATTGATGCTTTTATCGGTGACCCGGCGACGGCAAAGCCCTAAAGGGGAGATATGCTGCACACGCCGCCCATCACCGAGCTCAACGACCGTGCGCGCGATATTTTCCGCATCGTGGTCGAAACCTATCTGGAGCATGGCCAGCCGGTCGGCTCGCGCACCATATCGAGATTTTCCGCGCTCAACCTGTCGCCCGCCTCGATCCGCAATGTGATGCAGGACTTGGAGGAGGGCGGGCTTTTATCTTCGCCGCATACCAGCGCGGGGCGGATGCCGACCGAAACGGGCCTGCGCCTGTTTGTCGATGGCATGATGCAGGTTGCTGAACCCAGCGCCGAAGACCGCGCGCGTATCGAAGCGCAACTCACCCGCCAAGGCCCTATAGAAGAGGCGCTGTCCGCCGCGACCACCGCCTTGTCAGGGCTGTCGGCCTGTGCGGGGCTGGTGATGGTGCCGTCGCAAGAGCCGGTATTGCGGCAAATGGGCTTTGTGCCTTTGTCCGACCGGCAAGCGATGGCGGTGCTGGTGGGCGCGGACGGTTCGGTTGAAAACCGCGTGGTCAATCTGCCCGCCGCCATTCCGCCGAGCGCACTCATCGAGGCGGGCAATTATATCAGCGCATCGTTGAGCGGCCTCACCTTGCGCGAAGCCCTTGGCCGGTTGCGCAAGGAAATTGCCGCCGAAGAAATTGCGCTCGACCGCGCCGCTGCCGATCTGGTCGAGCGCGGGCTTGCGGTCTGGTCGTCCGATCCCACCGACCGTCCTATCCTTATCGTGCGCGGGCAGGCGCACCTGCTCGACGATAGCGCGCAGGGCGATCTGGAGCGTGTGCGGCTTCTCCTCGACGAGCTGGAAGAAAAGCAGGAAATTGCGCGGCTCTTGGATAGCGCGCGCGAAGGCACCGCCACCCGCATTTTCATCGGGTCGGAAAATAAACTTTTTGCGCTGTCCGGTTCGTCGGTCATCGCAGCGCCCTGGCGCGGGAACGATGGGCGGGTGGTCGGCGTTGTCGGCGTAATTGGCCCCACACGCTTGAACTATGCGCGCGTCGTCCCCATGGTTGACTTTACTGCGAAAACCCTATCGAGATTGATGAGATGACTGACCATAATAAAAACCAAGACCCGAAATCCCAAAGCCCGAAATCCGAAACGGATGTGATTGACGAGGCGCTCGACAGTGTAGGCCTTGAAGATGAGGCGGTGCAGGCAGGAGCGGGCGCAGACCCGCTCGCCAAGCGCGTCCTCGAACTGGAAGAAGAAATCGCCAAGGCCAAGCAGGACGTGCTTTACGCACAGGCCGACACGCAAAATGTCCGCCGCCGTCTGGAAAAGGATGCGCAGGACGCGCGCGCTTATGCCGCGACCAATTTCGCCCGCGATATTTTGTCGGTCGCCGACAATCTGGAACGCGCGATGGAAGCGGTGCCGGAATCGATCCGCAATGACGATGCTGCCAAGGGCTTTGTCGCCGGTATCGAAGCAACCCAGCGCGAAATTATCAGCGTTTTTGAACGTAACGGCATCAGCCGCATCGAAGCATTGGGCCAAACGCTCGACCCCAACAAGCATCAGGCAATGGTCGAAGTCCCGTCGGCAGACGCCGAACCCGGCACGATCATCCACGAAATGCAGAAGGGTTATATGATCAAGGACCGGCTGTTGCGTCCGGCCTTGGTGGGGGTTGCGAAAAAGCCGGATTGAGTGGGAGGGTAAAAATTCCCATCCAGCCCTAAATTCTGCACGTCGTCATTCCCGCGAAAGCGGGAATCCATCTCCTGACATAAAGGTTTAATGCGCGCCTGCTGCGGCATTTGCCGTGAGGTCAGGAGATGGATTCCCGGTCAAGCCGGGAATGACGAGGGTTGAGTAGGGAGAGCCTCATCCCCCCATCACAAAAATGCGTCAACCCCGGCTTTTCCCACTAGCGTCCGGTCCGGATGCGCGGGGGTTACCCCTTCATAACAGGCCAATATTTTTTCCAGATCCGCGCGATAATCTCCGCTCGGATAAACCGGGGCGTGTAGCCCCGCCTCCTTCTTCGCATAATCCATGCTGGCCGGAATGATCGGGACGTCTGCTTTTTGCGCGATATGATAGAAGCCGGTTTTCCATTTGCCGCTGCCTTTGCCGCGCGTGCCCTCGACGGCGATGGTGAGCATGAAATCGTCATGGGTTGCAAACTGGTCGGCCATCTGGCTCACCATGTCGCGCTTTTGCGAACGGTCGACGGGGACGCCGCCCATCTCGAACATGAAGCGCCGCATCGGCCAGCGGAACAGGGAGGCTTTGCCCATGAAGCGCGGGGTAATCCCCAATTCGCGCGTCGCGCCCAGAAAATGCACAAAGTCCCAATTGGAGGTGTGCGGCGCGGCGATCATCACGGCCTTATGGATGCCCGGCGCATGGTTGAACACGCGCCAGCCTTCCCGCCGGTAAAGGCCAAGGATTATATCGCGTGTCAGACGGGATAATAATCCGGGATGGGCCAGATCGGCGGGAAGGGCGTTCATAAAGACTTTCTATTCGGTTCCACCTTCTGCCTCTGCAACGGGGGCCGGAGCAGAGGGTTTGGGGCGCGGCTTCAAACGCTTGCCTATGGCCTGTCCGCCGCGCGAATTCCAGAGCATCCATAACAAGAACAGCAAGAGCGCCCAAGGCAGCAGCACACCGATGGTCATCATTACAAAGCCGAGCATGGTCACAAAGGAGGTCACCGCCGCGCGCCAGCTATCCTTGAGCGGGGACGCGCCATCAAAGCCGGGGATCGTGCTGCCGGTGCCATAATGGAAAGTCATCGGCGTGTTGGCGAGCGCCTCGGCGCTGTCCGCACGGCCTTGCGCTTCGCCTTGGAGCGCGCGGCGGATGTAGCTGATTTCGCCTTGAAACCGCGCGCGTTCGGCGTCTTTGATGCCGGGGCGCTGGAGTTGTTTTTCAAGCTCGGCGATGCGGTCCTGCGCTTCGGCGCTGCGCACTTGCGAAGCCTTGATGGCCGCGCCTTCGTCGACGCCGCTAATCTCGCTATCGACCAGCATCCCTTCGGCAGCGGCCACAGCTGCGATGCCGTCCTTGCCGAACTGGCGCGCGATTTCGGGCGCGAGTTTGAATTGCAGCATCGCGCTCACCTCGTCGCCATCGACGATGGTGTAGCGCATCCCGGTAATGCGGCATTTGGCGATGCCCAATTTCTCGCACGCCGCCGCATGGCCTTCCTGCACCGCCATGATGCGGGCCGAGGGCAGGCGGAACGCATAGCGGTAATTGAACGCGACACCGGGCGCGGCGCTCACGGCTATATCGGGACCAGCGCCGGAATCCGCTACGGCATCGACCGCCATCGCCGTATCGGAACGGGCCTCATGCGCTTGTTGACCACAGGCCGCAAGCGTAGTTGCGGCGAGCAATCCGGCGGCGGTGATGCGCGTCCATTTGGTGCGGCGACTATCGGGGAACATAGACATTTAAGCTTCTCCTCTCCTCGGGCGGACTCCCATCCAACCATCATCGAAAAGACATGTAAATATCGGGGGTAGAAGGAGGTCCGGCGCGTCACCGCTGCCGGACCTCCGGTATTGCATCAGGCGGCGGGGGGCTGCGTCGCTCCGGTTTTGCGCGGGGCGGTAAATTTGCGCACCACCCAGATAATCAGGCCGACGAGCAGCACCCAAGGCGCAAGCAGCGCGACAAGGCTCAGCATCGCGTTGAAACTGGAGCTGGCATAGCCCGCCGCGCCATTGCCGGACGTGGCGTTATTGCCGAACCAACTCACCGCCGATTGATAGGTGAAATGCACCGGCGTGCGCGCCAGTTTGGCGCGCGCATCGCTTTGGGTCTGGCGGCTGGCCTCGTTGAGCGCGCGTAGCTGCGCAATTTCCTGTGCGGTCCGCACCCGTTCGGGGGAGCCTGCGCGCTGGTTGCGGGCTTGCTGTTCCAGCCGCGCAATGTCGCGGTTGCGGGCGCTGATTTCCTGTGCGGCGCTATCGACCGCCTGCTTCACATTCTCGCTGCTGATTGCGCCATCGGCGAGTGTGCCGTCCGCCGCTTCGACCGCCGCCAAGGCGCTCGTGCCGAACATCGTAGCGACCGAGGGTGCGATGAGGAAAGACATTTGCGCGCGCACGCCACCGTCGCGGCTCTGGCGATAATCGACGCCGGTGATTTCGCATTGCGCCACGCCAAGGTCGGCGCACAGGCGGCTATGCTGTTCCTGCACCCCGCTGATCCGGTCGGCGGGGAGGGTGAAGCTATAGTCATGGCTGAACGCCACATTCGGCGCGGCCGTGCGGCTGATAACCGGCGGATGATGCGCGCCGGAGCGGGTTGTAGCGGGTGGTGGAGCGCCGGGGGACAAAGAGGCGCTGTCGGATGCGGAATTGGCCGTTTCGGCGGAATGGTCGACGGCGGAAGTCGCTACATCACCGCTCCGGCCATCGTCTTGAGGCGCGCAAGCGGTCAAGGCCAAAGCGCCGCACGCTGCGGAAAACCACAGTTTATTCATATCCTTAACTCCCATAGAACAGGTTATTTACGACACCAGAAAATAACTCTATTATTTTTGTAGAGATACCGAGTCGCAAAGAGGCCGTCAAGGGAGAATATAACATATCCTGTTTGTGGCGGATTTGAGCGGTAAAGGAGAAAGGGAAGGTGGTGTGATCAAATTGCCACCGGTTTTTGCCTAAAGAGGGATAAATATTTGATTCGCTGTTCAGCCTGACACGGGCACATGCTCTCCCGAAGCATATGCTAACTCGGAATGGCGGCACTTCGGCGGAAAGCTCTGCCAGTTTTTGCCAGTCAGGAATGCGTAGGTGGCTGAAAGCAGAATGCAATTCGTCCGCTAAACGCGAATTCATTCTCCAGCGGAGCGTTTCGCGTTTAGCGGTCAGAAAATTTCGTAGCTATAAAGTAGCTCGGATTATCGCCTCAGCCTTTTTTCTTGGCCGCAGGCTTTTTCGCAGGGGTCGCGGCGGGGGCCTTATAGCCCATTGACGCCAGAACCGGACGGTCGCGGCCGTAAATATCGGCGAATTTTTTGAACTGGCCGTCTTCGACGCGCGCGGTGAAATAGTTGATGTAGACGGGGATCGGTTCGGGGAAGGGGATTTGCTTGGTTTCGCCCGAATAGATGATCTGTTTCAACTCGTCGGTCGTCTTCCCACCATAATAGATCGCCATGAACGCGGCGAATTCGACCGCACGGTCGGTGCGGATACAGCCGTGGCTATAGGCGCGGTTGGTGGTGTTGAACAGGTTTTTGGCCGGCGTGTCATGCAGGAAGATGGCATGGTCGTTGGGCATATCCATCTTCATCATGCCGAGCGAATTATCGACGCTCGCCTTTTGCTGGACATAAAGCTTGTTGCCCGATTTGGTCCAGGTATAGCCGCGCGCCTTGGCTTGCGCCGGATTGTTGCGGATCAGCGCGCCCACGCCTTCGTCGATGATGGATTGCGGCAGATACCAGACGGGGTTCAGGAACACGCCCTTGGCATCGACATTAAGCTGCGGCGTCGGGGTTTTGCTGTTGCCGACAATCACGCGGTGGGTGCGCAAAAGCTTACCCGAATCCGCCAGTTGCGCGGTATATTCCGGCACATTGACGAAAATATAGCGTTGCCCGAGATCACGCGGCAGCCAGCGCCAGCGTTCCAGATTGGTGCGGATAAGGCCGATCTTGGCGGTTTCCGATGCCGGTGTCTTGGCGAGTTCGGCCTTGAGCAACTTATAATCATTGTGGGTGGGCTCAAGCGAGGCGAGCGCGCCCGCCACATCATGCTGCTCGGTCGCTTGCGCCAAGAGCAGGTCATCGGTGTGGGTATAGGCGTCGTCATCTTTGACGAACCATTCGATTTTGGCCGATTTGGGCGTCGAGCCATCGCGCAGGTGGCGCGCTAGTTTAAGGAAACTGTCGGTTGCAACCTGTGTCAGTTGCGCCTGATCCCCGCCTTCAATCGCGGCTTGCAGCCCCGAAGGATTATAAGCCGACGGGACAAGGCCGTAATGATTGGCCAGCTTGATCTGATCGAGGAGCGCGCGCGCGTCCGATTGCGACCAGTTGCGCGTCACCACCTGTGTCGGCGGCGGGGGCGCATTTTGTTCGACCGTCGCCGGACCGGTCGCATCCAGCGCAACCGGGCCAGCCTGATCGCTGTTGGTTTGCGGCTTGGCAGGCTGCTTGCCGGTTTGTTCGACCGCTTTGGACAAATCCTTGGAAGCGGGCGCTTTGGTGCTGCTGCTCTTGGTTCCGGTCTGGGCCAGAACCGGCGATGCGGCTGCAAGAACAAGGAGAGAGACAAGCGGTAGGGTTGCCGCAAGCGGCGCACGTTTGATTGGGTTCGACATGGGGTTCCTCATTGCTGATCCATGCTGCATGGCGGCTGAACGAACGTCAAGGGCAAGGCTGGAATTCAGCTTTGTTTGTCCGCTTCACTGTTGCGGGCCAGCCACTCCTCCAGCCATTTGATTGTATAGTCGCCGTCTTGCACCTGCGGGTCGTCGATCAGCTTGCGGTGGAGCGGAATCGTGGTTTTCATGCCCTCGATTACAAATTCCTCCAAAGCGCGGCGCAGACGCATCAGACAACCTTCGCGGGTGCGGCCATAAACGATGAGCTTGCCGATCATGCTGTCATAATAAGGCGGCACCTTATAGCCTTGATAAAGGCCGCTATCGACGCGCACGTGCATCCCGCCGGGGACGTGATAGCGCGTCACGGTGCCGGGATTGGGCATGAAGCTTTCGGGGTCTTCGGCATTGATGCGACATTCGATCGCATGGCCTTTAAACTCGATTTCATCCTGCTTGACCGACAAAGGCTTGCCTTCGGCGACGCGGATCTGTTCGCGCACAAGGTCCACACCGGTAATCATTTCGGTGACGGGATGTTCGACCTGAAGCCGCGTATTCATTTCGATGAAATAAAATTCGCCATCTTCATAGAGGAATTCGATGGTGCCCGCGCCGCGATAACCCATATCGGCCATCGCTTTGGCAACGATGCCGCCCATTTCTTCACGCACCGCCGACGAAATGACCGGCGAGGGGGCTTCTTCCAACACCTTTTGGTGGCGGCGCTGGAGCGAGCAATCGCGCTCACCCAAATGGATCGCATTGCCATTGCCGTCGCCGAAAATCTGGAATTCGATATGGCGCGGATTGCCCAGATATTTTTCCATATAGACGGTATCGTCACCGAAGGCCGCTTTGGCTTCGGATTTGGCCTGGGACATCAAGCTTTCAAGGCTGTCCGCGTCGGGGATGACCTTCATCCCGCGCCCACCACCACCGGAGGCGGCTTTGACCAGCACCGGATAGCCGATCTCTTCGGCGACGCGCTTGGCTTCTTCGACGCTCTCGATGGCGCCGTCCGATCCCGGCACCAGCGGCAGGCCGAGCGCGCCAGCCGTGCGCTTGGCTTCGACCTTGTCGCCCATGATGCGGATATGGTCGGGCTTGGGACCGACGAAAATCAGGTTATGCGCTTCGACAATATCAGCAAATTGCGCATTTTCGGAGAGGAAGCCATAGCCCGGATGGATTGCATCCGCGCCGCTGATTTCTGCGGCTGAAATAATCGCCGGAATGTTGAGATAGCTGTCCTTGGCCGCAGGCGGGCCGATGCACACCGCTTCATCGGCAAGGCGCACATGCATCGCGTCGGCGTCGGCGGTCGAATGGACCGCTACCGTCTTGATGCCCATTTCATGGCACGCGCGATGGATACGCAGCGCAATTTCGCCGCGATTGGCAATGAGGAGCTTTTCGATGGTCATGAGCGGGCGGTCCGGGCTCAGGCGATTACGAACAGCGGTTGGTCAAATTCGACCGGCTGGCCGTTTTCGACCAGCATATGCGTGAGCGTGCCGCCATTGGGCGCGGTGATCGGGTTCATCACCTTCATCGCTTCGACGATAAGGATGGTGTCGCCCGCCGCGACCTTGCTGCCAACGCTGGCAAAGGGCGCTGCGCCGGGCTCTGCGGCGAGATAGGCGGTGCCGACCATCGGCGATTTTGTCGCATTGCTGTGCGCGTCGGCGGCAGGGGCTGCGGCTTCGGGAGCAGCGACAGGTGCGGCGGCTACAGCGACGGGCGCGGGGGCTGCGGCGACATGGACGGGAGCGGCGGTGACAGCGCGCGATACTTTGATCTTGCGGTCGCCATCTTCGACTTCGATTTCGCTAAGGCCGGTTTCGCCGAGCATTTCGGCGAGCTGACGCACCATATCGACGTCGATTTTCATGCCCCCATGTCCGTGCCCATGACTGTTATTGTCTGACATATATTTGCGTGTCCCTTGGTATAATTTGTTATCGGCGCTTGCTTTTGTCCGGACGCTAAGGATGGCGTCCCGTTTGAAAGCCTGTCTTGTTAAAAAAGCGTCCCTGATTAAATGCTCTATGTCAAAGCTGGGCGGCGGCGTCCAGCGCCAGTTCATAGCTCTTGGCCCCATGACCGGAAAAACATTCTTTCGCAACCATGCCGACATAGCTTGTGTGGCGGAACGCCTCGCGCTCTTTGGGTTCGGACAGGTGGACTTCGAACACCGGCACGGTGACGGCCTTTAACGCATCATGGATGGCGATGGATGTATGGGTATAGCCCGCTGCATTGATGAGGATGGCATGGGCGGCTTTTGCGCCTGCTTCCTGTATCCAGTCGATCAATGTGCCTTCATGGTTGGACTGGCGGAATTCAATGTGAAAGCCCAGATTGCCGCCTTGCGAACGCAAGCGTTCGGCGATCATGTCCAGCGTGTCCGACCCGTAAATCTCCGGCTCGCGCGTGCCAAGCAGATTGAGGTTGGGGCCATTCAGAACATAGATTGTCGGCGTTTCGGCCATCGGATCATCCTTTTTCGCGCATGAAAGCTTGCCCCCGTCAGAAACCATAAACGACCGTGAAGCGCGTGGTCCCATCGGTCATTTCACGCCCCGGCAGCGGGTCGGTTTCATGCAGTAATAAATAGCTGAGGCGCGTCGATACTTTTTTCGAGACTTTGAAATCAAGCGATGTCAGCGCGTTGATATTGGCAGATCGCGGTTCGAAATGCACCGCCGCATTTTCCGACAAACGTAAGGTCGGCGAAATCTGCCAGCCCAGATTGGCGGCGAGACGACCCACCACCGTGGTTTCCGCCGCTTGCGTCAGATATTGGGTGTCGCGCCAGGACGCCCCTGCCTCAAGGTCCAACTTTGCCTTTGCGGTGTTGATGACCTTATAGCCAAGGCCGGGGCCAAGCGACAGGCGGCGGCCATAACCGGCCTTGATGTCGCGTTCATATTGGCCAAGTCCATAGACATAGAGGCTGTCATTAATCTTCCAGTCGGGCTTATAGCCTGCGACAATATATTCGCGCGAGGTCACGCCATTGGTGCGCTGGTAATCGGCCGAGGCGAACAGATTATGCCGCCATTGCAGCCCCTCGCGCTTGAGCCTTAGCCCGCCCGACACGCCCGATGCTTCGGTATTGCCGGTGGTGAGAAACGCGCCCAGCTCGCCTTCGCCTTTCCAATTATCGAAAAAGCGCGCGGTGCGCAGCGCCTCTTCCTTGGCGGCCTTGGCGGCGGCCAATTGGGTCGCGTGGCGCGTGAGATAATCTTTGTGCAGCGCCTCTATGTCCGCCTTTTCGTCGGGGCTGACGCGCTTGGCATATTTAACGATGGTGGCAATTTCTTCCTTCGATCCGTTTTTGATCGCCTCGACCACCATATCACGCGCCGAAGGTGGCGGCGGGGGAGGGGGTGGCGGAGGGGGAGGCGGCGGAGGTGGAGGCAAGGTCGCCACCAAAGGCGGAACATAGAGCGGGGTTTCTTGCGCGGCGGCTTTGGCAGGCGCTGACGCGCTTGCGGGGGCAGGCGCTGCCGCAATTACGCGGGCAGAAGCGGACGGGGTCCACGTGACGGCGAGAAGCAGCAAAGCCAAATGCAACGGGGTGCGACTGGTCATGTTTCCTCTGGGCAATCTTGTGTGTATGAGCCACGACTGCACCGCCCAAATGGCGGCGCTTTGCCGGACGCGAAGCAGTCCGGACAGGCGGCCTTATAGGGAGGCCGTCCGCATTTGCCAACGCGAGCGGAAGGATTTGGGTAAAAAGATGACAGCGCTATTGGACATTATCGTGAATGGCGAACCGCGCCGCGTCGCCGAAGGCTTGACGCTGGCAGGGCTTGCCGCCGAACTTGGCCTTGCGCCCGAAAAGGTTGCGGTTGAACGCAATCGCGAAATCGTGCCGCGTTCGACCTTGGCGGATGTGGCGCTCGCGGCGGGGGACGAGATCGAAATTGTGCATTTTGTGGGTGGTGGCTGACCGCCGCGCTTCCTACATAAAGCTACATATTCCCCCATATCCCCCATCAAGACAGACAGGAAAATCCGTGACTATAGATAATAGGCCCGCAGACCGTTGGACCGTTGCCGGCAAAAGCTTCACCTCGCGCCTCATTGTCGGCACGGGGAAATATAAGGATTTTGAACAAAATGCGGCGGCAGTCGAAGCGTCGGGCGCGGAAATTGTCACGGTCGCGGTGCGGCGCGTCAATGTGAGCGACCCTAAGGCGCCGATGCTGACAGACTATATCGACCCCAAGAAAATCACCTATCTGCCCAACACCGCAGGCTGTTTCACTGCCGACGATGCGATCCGCACGCTGCGGCTGGCGCGCGAGGCGGGCGGTTGGGATTTGGTCAAGCTCGAAGTGCTGGGTGAAGCGCGCACGCTCTACCCCGATATGCGCGAGACGTTGAAGGCGACCGAAATATTGGCCAAGGAAGGCTTTCACCCGATGGTCTATTGCGTCGATGACCCGATTGCCGCGAAACAATTGGAAGAAGCGGGCGCGGTCGCGATCATGCCTTTGGGCGCGCCCATCGGGTCGGGGCTTGGTATCCAGAACCGCGTCACCATCCGCCTGATCGTCGAAGGCGCAAAAGTGCCGGTGCTGGTCGATGCCGGTGTCGGCACGGCGTCGGACGCGGCGGTCGGCATGGAATTGGGCTGCGATGGTATATTGATGAACACCGCAATTGCCGAAGCCAAAGACCCCATCCTGATGGCTCGCGCGATGAAAGCAGCGGTTGAAGCCGGCCGCATGGCCTATCTGTCAGGCCGCATGGGCCGCCGCCTATATGCCGACCCGTCCAGCCCGCTGGCGGGGTTGATTTGACGGGGTGAAGGCTATGCCTGAAGGCGGGGATTGGGTCTAGCTCCGGGTATGTCCGGCACTGTTGGGGGTGGTTTCCTAAACACGGTTTACGTTCGCCGAGATTGGAGTTGAAAGCCCCTCCACCTTTAGGGGAGGGGCAACGGAGACTTACGAATTTTACGCGCTAGCGAAAATTCTTAGTCGTAGTGGGGTGGGGTTTTGCGGTTTACGCTGTGCCAGACGGACAGACCCCACCCCAACCCCTCCCCTGAAGGGGAGGGGCTTTTAGTTGGCACCCGCTCCAACGATATCGGCGCCCTAAGGCGTTCATCTATAGGATGAGGGGCTTTTTAGGTTACGCCCCCAATGCTCCCCAATCCCCCCAAAACAAAAAGGCCCCGTTTGCACGGAGCCTTGAGGTTAGGAGAGTCTCGTCAAAATTACTTCTTTGGCGCAGCCTTCGGTGCGGGCTGGGCCGCCGCGACTTTCGGCAATCCGCCGGACGCCACAATATCCACATCGACCGTGTTGCGGCTGGTGGGATTGAGGATCACCACATAGGCTGCATCGTCGCTCGTGCGGGTGCCGCCCAGATAATGTTCGGTCCCCTTGGTAAGATGTTCGGCATTATAGCCGTTTTTAGTCGCTTGGGTATAATAATAGTCGATCACCGCTTGCATCGGCGCTGCGGTTTCGAAATTGACGACGCGCACGTCACATTCGCCGGTCACGCCCGCAGCTTCCTTAAGCTGCGCGCGCGGATAGACGGGGAAGCTCACCGGCATCCGGCGCGCCCAGTCGAGGCCATAGGTGAGCTTGGCATTGCATTTGCCCGGTGCCACTTCGCCCATGCGCGCGCCCGGCGTTACCGGATCGCGGCCGCAGGTTTTGCAATCTTCGGCTTCCATTTCCTTGGGCGCAGGCGTTGCGAGCAATTTGCCGCCGACCGGCATCGCGATAAGATCGGGATTGCCGCCCTTGGCCGCGCGATAGACCGGCGCGCCGCCATCCAGCGGGCGATTGCCGGGCGATACCGCATTGGCATTTGATTGTTCGGTAAGCTTGGGGTCCACCATGATCTGGTCAGCCAGCGCGGTTTTGAGGACCGGATCGCCGTCCGCCAGCTTATCCTCATATTTATCCGCCGCCTGCTTTTGCTCTTGCGCGCAGCCCGTCGTGGCCAGCGGCAACAGGGCCATCGCTGTAACCGTCAGCAATGTATAGCATTTCATGGTAAAGCTCCCTTAACCTTTTCACCAGCCATGCAGCCGCAACAGTTAATTATCTGTAAGCAGAACTGATTAACAAGTAAGAATTTGTTAAACATTTTTGTCCCGTTTCGGGATTGCCCTGTAACGGCCCTGCGCTGCGCCCCGCTCATGTGCGTTCTTTTTGCGCCTAAGCCCCGAAACCCACGCCCTTTAGCGCTTCAGCCAAGCCGTGCGCGCCATGAACAAAATGCGGGCACCACCCGGACGGCAAGGTCCGGATGATGCCCTTTTCTGCCAGCATCAAGGCGCAATGTCGAGCGGCGTATGGAGGGGGGAGAACACCGCCCGCGCGCCGCGCCGGCAAAGGGGACACCAAATATAAGGAATTCAGCACCCTAAAGAGAAAAGGCCGAGCCGCCAAAAGGTTGCGTTATCCAAGGTAAATTACCGTATAAAAAAACATGGGTTTGAAAGCGCCGCCAAGGCTTGCCTTTGCACGCGATTCTACCCATGTGGAGGAGATGTTGAACATTTTGTCCATCTGTGTCGGCTTGATCGCGCTGGTTTTCGGTGTGGTTGCCTTTCTTCCGCTGCTCGGCTGGGCTTATTGGGCGATTATCCCGGTCGCTTTGGTCGGCCTTGCCTTGGGCGCGATGTCGGACCGCACCAGCGGCCGCAATCTCAATCTGGTTGTCATCATCATCGGCATTGTCCGGTTGATGATTGGCGGCGGCATCATCTGATCGCCCGTTAGACCGTGAGCGCCGCAGACGCAGCCGCCTCGGCCGCGCGCGATCCGCGCGGCACCAAAGGCCTTGCCGAAGCGTTGGGCGCTTACACCATCTGGGGCTTTCTCCCGCTTTACCTGAAACCGTTACAGCATATCGCTCCGTGGGAAGTGGTGGGCGAGCGCGTCATCTGGTCGGTTGTGCTGTTGATGATACTGCTTGTCGTGCGCAAACGGCTTGGCGAATTCCGCCGCGTGATGACCAGCCCGCGCCTCATCGGGCCGCTGCTCGCCTCCTCGGTGCTGATCGGGGCTAATTGGCTGATTTACATCTGGGCAGTGAATAATGGCCATGTGTTGGCCGCAAGCCTTGGCTATTTCCTCAATCCCTTGTTGAACGTCGTGCTGGGCGCGGCGATCCTCAAGGAAAAATTGCGGCCCTTGCAATGGGCGGCGACCGGATTGGCGGCGGTGGGCGTTGCCATCCTTGCCTTTGGCGCGGTCGAAACATTGTGGATCAGCGTAGCACTGGCCGGAACCTTCGGCTTTTACGGCCTCATTCGCAAGATGATCGACACCGGTCCGATGGTCGGATTGGCGGCGGAAACCGTGCTGCTATTGCCGTTTGCGGTGGCGTTCCTGTTGTGGTGGCACAGCGAGCCGGGCCGCGCCGCGTTCGGCCAAGGCAATATGACCGACAATCTGCTGCTTATGGGCTGCGGCGTCGTCACCGCCGTCCCGCTGCTCCTGTTTGCCAGCGCCGCACGCAAATTGCCTTATTCGACGCTGGGCCTCATCCAATATTTAGCGCCAACCATCGTGCTGCTGCTCGGCCTGTTCGTTTATCACGAGCCGTTGAAACAATCGCAGATTATCTGCTTCGCGTTCATCTGGGCGGGGTTGGGTATTTATATCTACGACAGCCTGCGCGCGGTGCGGGCGGCGAAGGCGGGATAATATCCGGGCTAGCAAAATAACCCGCTAGCCCTGAGCGTGTCGAAGGGCGTGTGCAAGGCTCACACTGTCCCATCCTGATAGCCGTCCTTCGACAAGCTCAGGACTAACGGAATAAGACAGTGTCATCTGGGCGAGCTGAACGACCCTAATATAATATAATCCGTCATTGCGAGCGAAGCGAAGCAATCCAGTGTTGGGTACGCTTACTCTGAATTGCCGCGCCGCTTCGCGGCTCGCAATGACGATGTGTGTTAACGCTGGATCCGCCACCCCAATGTCTCGCCCGCATGAAAGGGCACCAATTCCGTGCCGCCTGCCGCAATCCGTTCCGGCACCACCGTTTCCCCGCGCTCCAGCGTAATCTGCGCTTCATTGACCGGCAGCCCGTAAAATTGCGGGCCGTGGAGGCTGGCAAAGCCTTCAAATTTATCGAGCGCGCCATCTTCATCGAACGCGGCGACATAGCTTTCCAGCGCATAGGGCGCATTAAAAATCCCTGCACAGCCGCAAGCCGATTCCTTGGCTTCTACCGCATGGGGCGCGCTATCGGTGCCGAGGAAAAATTTGGGCGAGCCGGACATGGCGGCTTGGCGCACCGCGACGCGATGCTGTTCGCGTTTGGCGACGGGCAGGCAATATGCGTGCGGGCGGATGCCGCCGACCAGCATCGCATTGCGGTTGATGCGGATATGCTGCGGCGTAATCGTCGCGGCGATATTTGCGGGCGCATCGGCGACAAATTGCGCCGCTTCGGCAGTGGTAATATGTTCGAACACGATTTTGAGCGCGGGGAGCTGCTTGACCAAGGGGGCAAGCGTGCGCTCGATAAACACCGCCTCGCGGTCGAAAATATCAATGTCGGCGTCGGTAACTTCGCCGTGGATGAGGAGTGGCATCCCGATGGCCTGCATCCGCTCCAGCACCGGCATGATTTTGGCAATATCGGTGACGCCATGCGCGCTGTTGGTGGTGGCGTGGGCGGGGTAGAGCTTGCAGGCGGTGAATACGCCCTGCTCATGGCCGCGCGCAATTTCGTCCGCATCGCTCGTATCGGTCAGATAAGCGACCATCAGCGGCGTGAAATCCGTGCCTTCGGGAACAGCGGCGAGGATACGGTCACGATAGGCGATGCCATCCGCCACGGTCATCACCGGCGGAGTGAGATTGGGCATGATGATCGCGCGCGCAAATTGCCGCGCCGTATAAGGCACCACCCCCTCCAGCATCGCCCCGTCCCGCACATGCACATGCCAGTCATCAGGGCGGCGGATAGTCAGCGTATCGGTCATGCGGGGGTTCCTGTGCGTGGGCGTTTGGGGGCCATTAGCGTAAAGCGGAAGGATAGGCGAGGGGGGAGATGGAGGGGTAGAGTGAGGATGATAGGATTGTCATGACCTTAAAGATCCTCCCCGAGACAAGCTCGGAGAGGAGCTTTTTTAGCTCTGGCCCAAGACAGACTTGGGAAGGAATTCACCTTCACCGTCCCGCACATCCCCCCTTTTAATCCTCCCCCCTCTATCCTACCTCACCCCCATGACCAAAATGCTCCACAATCGCGCCATCCTCCGCCTGTCCGCCACCGAAGCGGGGGAGGATGTGCGGGCTTTTCTGCAAGGGTTGGTGACGCAAGATATGGGGCAGGTCCGCCCCGGCGCGCCGGCTTGGGCCGCATTGCTGACGCCGCAGGGCAAACTGCTGTTCGATTTCATCCTGTGGGCTGATGGCGATGATATTCTGGTGGATTGCGAGGACGCCCAAGCCGATGCGCTGGCCAAGCGGCTGTCCATCTATCGTCTGCGCCGCAAAATCGCGATTGCGCGGGATGATAGCTTGTGTGTCGGCTGGAGCGCCGCACCCGATGATGCGCCTGCGGAGGCCCTGCAAAGCGCGCCCGACCCGCGGCTAGCGGCGCTTGGCACGCGCTATCTGGTGCGTGCGGCCGACATCGCTCGCGCGCGCGGTGCTTCCGGCGATGATGCCTGGCGCGCGCATCGCCTCGCCCTCGGCGTCACCGAAGGCGCGGATGAATTGGGGCAGGACAAGATTTTATGGCTCGAATGTAATGCGGCCGAACTGAACGGGGTGAGCTTCACCAAGGGCTGTTATGTCGGGCAGGAAAATACCGCGCGGATGAACTGGCGGCAAAAGGTCAACCGGCGGCTGGTGGTGGTGCCATTGGCGCAGGCGGACGAAAAGCGGCAGATGGTCGCTTATCCCGACCTCGGCCTGTCGGTGGAGCATCGGCGGGTGGAGGCTATCGACCGCGCGACCCTGCCCGATTGGCTGGCAGACGCATTGGCGGACGCCCCCTGACCCACCTGTCATTGCGAGCCGCGCAGCGGCGCGGCAATCCAGAGCGTCCGCGCGCAACACTGGATTGCCGCGCGCCTTGCGGCGCTCGCAATGACGTGGAGGGGGTAATGGATGGCGGTTACGCTTTGTAAAAGGTCGCGCGGGTATAAGCGGTGCCATGACCCGTATCATCCTCTTGGCCGTCGCTGTTTTCGCTATCACGCTCGCGCTATTGCGGATGAATGATAGCGGGGTGCCGACAGGCGGCAACGCATCCGTCACGTCCGCTCTCCAACCGGTGCAACCGACCGGAACGCGCGTGTCTCAGCGGCAAGAAAGCACCGCCTTTGCGCCGAAAGTCGACATAGAGCGCGGGCCGGATTCGCATTTCCGCACCATGGTCAAAGTGAACGGGACCGAGATTGAAATGCTGGTCGATAGCGGGGCAACCACCGTCGCTCTGTCGCGCCGCGATGCCGAGCGGGCGGGGATATTTACCGGCGGCTCCAATGATTTCAGCGAATCGGCGCGCACCGCTGGCGGCACGGTGCGGGTAAAGCCGGTCAAATTATCGCGCGTCGCGGTCGGCGGGATCGAACGGCGCGACGTTGATGCAGCGATATTGGAAGGCGATATCGGCGTGTCCTTGCTCGGCCAAAGCTATCTCGGCACGATTGATCAGGTCAGCATCAAGGGCGATGTGATGACGCTTCAATAAAAGCGGGGCAGGGGTTAAGAGTGCGGCTCTCACTTGTAATCACCAGCTATTGCCGCCATTTGTCGAGCCATGACTGACAAACCTGTTCCGCCTTTGCGCGCCGCCATCGTGCCGGTGACGCCGCTCCAGCAGAATTGCACGCTGTTCTGGTGTACTGAAACCAACAAAGCCGCCTTTGTCGATCCCGGCGGCGATCTGCCGCGGCTCAAGGCTGCGGCGGCGCAACATGGCGTCGAGCTTGAAAAAATCCTTATCACCCACGGCCATATCGACCATTGCGGCGAGGCGGGCACGCTTGCCAAAGAATTGGGGTTGCCGATCGAAGGGCCGCAGGAAGCGGACCGTTTCTGGATTTCGCGGCTGGAAGATGATGGCCGCAACTATGGCGTCAATGGCAAGATATTCGAGCCCGACCGCTGGCTCAATGATGGCGACACGGTGACGGTCGGTAATCTGGTGCTGGATGTCATCCATTGCCCCGGCCATACGCCCGGCCATGTGATATTCCACCACGCGCCGTCAAAGCTCGCCATTGTCGGCGATGTCTTGTTCCAAGGCTCGATTGGCCGCACCGACTTTCCGATGGGCAACCATCAGGATTTGCTCGATGCCATCACCCAAAAACTATGGCCTTTGGGCGATGACACGACCTTTGTGCCGGGGCATGGGCCGACCAGCAATTTCGGTTATGAGCGGCGCAATAATCCGTTCGTCAGCGATTCTGCGATGGCAGCGGCGCGAGCGTAACGGCTGTCGTTTGGGCGGGCTTTGCCATGCCATAAGCGGCATAGAGCGCAGCGCCTGCCAGCACCAGTAGCACGATATGGTTGATCGCAATGCCGGCCATGCGCGCCTTGGTCGGTATGTCGCCCTCCATGCCGAACGCATGGGCAAGACGGCCCAGCGTATAGAGGATGACAATGCCCCACAGCCATAATTGCGGGCCGAAGGCGAGTTCGACCAGCGCGAACAGGATCAGCACGAACGGCGCATATTCGGTGAAATTGGCGTGTGCGCGCATCCGCTTGAGGACAAGCGGACTGCCCCCGTCGCCATGCAATATTTTTTCCGACATACGCACGCGCCCGACGCGGCTGCTCAGCCAGATGTTGAGAATGGCGCACACGGCGGCAAAGGTCAGCGATAATGGAAGGATCATGACAATATTCCCTGTTTAGGCTCACGGGCTTGCCCCGTAAGCGCGCGTCCGGCAAAACCGGCGCAACCAACCGCATTTTACGAGGGAAGGACAAGCGCGCAAGTGTGACTTTTTGGCGTGAGGGTACTTGCCTTTAAAGCCAAAAACGTTATAGGCGCGGTTCGCTCAGCGATTGAGTCTCCTTGAACAGGAACATCACACCTACCGCTTTTGTTTCGAGGGCGGGTGATAAGCTGTTATTGCCATTTGGGCTACAAGGGCTTAATTGCGACTGGATTTTGAACGATTTGAACTGGAACAGGTGCCACTATGGCTGTCCCCAAGAGAAAAACTTCGCCGTCGAAGCGCGGTATGCGTCGCAGCCATGATTCGCTGAAGGTTGAAGCCTATCAGGAATGCCCGAACTGCGGTGAATTGAAGCGTCCGCACAATCTGTGTGATGCTTGCGGCCATTATAATGGTCGTGAAGTGATTGCCGCTGCTGACTGATTTTCCCGGGGTCATTGACCCCTTTTGCCGAAGGAGATGCCGGTGGGCATGACGCCGCGGATCGCAATCGACGCGATGGGCGGTGATGTTGGCGTACCCGTCATGTTGGCGGGTGCGGCAATGGCACGCCATCGGCACGACGGGCTGCAATTTCTGCTGGTCGGCGACGAAAAGCAGATTGTTGCAGCGCTCGACAAGCATCCCAATCTGCGCGCGGCGTCGGAAATCCTGCACACCGATCAGGTGGTGACGGGCGACGACAAGCCCAGCCAGGCCCTGCGCAAATCCAAAAACAGCTCGATGGGCCTTGCCATTCAGGCGGTAAAGTCCGGCGAATGTGGTGCGGCCGTATCGTCGGGGAATACCGGTGCGCTGATGGCGATGGCGAAGCTTGCGCTGCGTACCATGCCGGGCATCGACCGTCCGGCGCTGGCCGCCTTGTTGCCGACGCTTGGCAATAATGATGTGGTGATGCTCGACCTTGGCGCGAATACCGATTGTGACGCGAATAATCTCGTCCAGTTTGCGGTGATGGGCGCCGCTTATGCGCGCACCGCTTTGGGGCTTGAAAGCCCGCGCGTGCGCCTCCTCAATATCGGCACCGAAGAATTAAAAGGCACCGACGAGATTCGCGATGCCGCCGCTATCCTCAAGGCGGGCAGGAATCTGCCCTTCACCTTTGACGGCTTTACCGAAGGCGACAAGATTTCGCGCGGCGATGTCGATGTGATCGTGTGCGACGGTTTTTCGGGCAATATTGCACTCAAAACTATCGAAGGCACCGCGCGGTTCGTGACCGACCTGTTGCGCAACGCCTTTACCAGCTCGGTGCGTTCCAAAATCGGCTTCCTCATTTCCAAGCCCGCAACCGAATTGCTGCGTCACCATCTTGACCCCAATAACCATAATGGCGCGGTCTTTCTGGGGCTGAACGGGGTGGTCCTCAAAAGCCATGGCAGCGCCAATGAAAAGGGCGTGTCCAACGCCATCCATGTGGCCGCCAATCTGGTCAAAAAAGATATTACCCGGCAAGTGACGGACAATCTGTTGCTCTTTGCCGCAAGAGACAAGGGACAGACGGAATGAAGCGCCGCGCAATTATTGCCGGAACAGGAGCAGCCCTCCCCGAAAATTGCGTTTCAAACGATGAACTTGCCCGCAAAGTCGATACATCCGACGAATGGATTGTCGAACGCACCGGCATCCGCTTCCGCCATATTGCAGCCCCCCATGAAACCACCGCAACGCTGGCGCATGATGCCGCTAAACAGGCGCTGGAGACGGCAGGGCTTGATGCCGGCCAAATCGGCCTCCTCATTGTCGCAACCGCGACGCCGGACAATACTTTCCCCGCGACTGCTACCAAAGTCCAAGCGATGCTCGGTATTGACGATTGCGTTGCGTTTGACGTTGCAGCGGTCTGTTCGGGCTTTCTTTATGCGCTGAGCGTTGCCGACAGCATGATCCGCACCGGTGTTGCCGATCATGCGCTGGTGATCGGCGCAGAGACGTTTAGCCGCATCCTCGATTGGGAGGACCGCGCAACCTGTGTGTTATTCGGCGATGGCGCGGGCGCGGTGGTCTTGAGCGCCGAGGAAAATAGCGCGCGCGGTATCTTGTCGTCCAAACTCCACGCCGATGGCCGTCATTATGACTTGCTCTATGTCGATGGCGGGCCGTCCACCACCGGCACCACCGGCAAGGTGCGGATGAAGGGGCGCGAGGTCTTCCGCCACGCCGTCACCAATCTTGCCAGCGTCATGCACGAAGCGTTGGAAGGGGCGGGCGTCGAAGCAAGCGAGATTGACTGGGTCGTGCCGCATCAGGCCAATATCCGCATCCTTGAAGCCACCGCCAAGAAACTTGGCCTCAGCGCTGACAAGCTGGTCATCACTGTGGACCGCCACGCCAATACATCGGCGGCCTCCGTTCCCTTAGCTCTTGATTCTGCTGTCCGTGACGGGCGAATCACCCGTGGTGATTTGCTTGTACTCGAAGCAATGGGCGGGGGATTCACATGGGGCGCATCCGTTGTGCGATATTGAAATTGCGTTAATACAATATTTATATAAACAAATAAGAATCGCATTGAATTAAGCCTTGAAGACTGCGAAATCTCGCCGCATTGTGAAACTTCATTACGCGGACAAGGGGCAAAACGCACCATTTCGCGTTCAGCCCTGAGAGGGCTTGAGTGGGTCATACATAAGGAATGAGGACAACATGCGTTCTGCAGGCACATTAACACGCGCTGACTTGGCGGATTCGATCAACAAAAAAGTGGGTCTATCGCGCGCGGATTCGGCACAATTGGTGGAATCCATCATTGATTTGATGTGCGGGGCGCTGGAACATGGGGAAAATGTGAAGCTTTCGGGCTTTGGCACCTTTGTTCTGCGCGACAAGGGCGAACGGATCGGTCGCAATCCCAAGACCGGTGTCGAGGTTCCCATCTCCTCCCGTCGTGTTTTGACATTCCGTGCCAGCCAATCGCTGCGTGATCGGATTGTAAAAGCGGGATAATATTGTTAGCTCCGAAAGTCAGGGCGGGAACTTTCAACCGAAAGAGCTTGCAAGGACCGGATAACTAACAATGACAAACAAGGATCAGGGTGCATTGCGGACCATCGGCGAAGTCGCCGAACAATTCGGTCTGCCAACCCATATTTTGCGCTATTGGGAAACCCGCTTTTCCGCGCTCAAGCCGCTGACACGCGCGGGGAACCGCCGTTATTACCGCCCCGAAGACGTGGTGCTTATCGACCGCATCAACCGGTTGCTTAATGTCGAAGGCTTTACGATCAAGGGCGCGGAAAAGGCGCTGGCATCGGGGCTGATACCGGGTGAGGGGCAGGGTGAAGTGGAGCGGACAGGCCCCGCTGCTACCGCGTCCGCTGCTGCCGGGTCCGCTGGGCCGCAAAGCATCAAAGCGGACGCTATCGGCGCTGAAAAACTGGCCGAGCTGCGCAAGATCCGCGACCGGCTCGCGCGCGCCTTGGCCGACAGTCAGGTTTAAAACCGGCGAAACTTCCGCTTATCCTTCCGGGCCGCTTATTCTTCAGGGGCGCTTACTCTTCAGGGCCTAGGCCGGGGTCGAGATCGCGCGGGCGGACCATATGGGTGATATGCGCGCTGCGCACCGCAATATCGGCCCATTTGCTGATGGGAAGCTCCAGCCGGGCGAGGGCTGCGGTCGGGAATTTTTCTTCCGGCACGGCGCGTAGCGGCTCATCTTTGCTGTCCGGCACCAATTCCAGCAGCAAATCTTCCAGCCCCGGATTATGGCCGACCATCAGCACATCGGTTGCGCTGTCGGGGACGTCGCGCAACACATCGAGCAGCGAAGCGGACGAGGCGAGATAAATCCGCCGGTCCCATTTCGGCTCCAGATTTTCATTGCCCATCGCGGTCTGGAAAATGTCGAGCGTATCGACCACCCGCGCGGCGGGCGAAGCGACAATCATGTCGAATTTCAACCCTTGCGCGCGCGCATATTCGCCGATCGTCTTTGCCGCGCGCTTGCCGCGGTCGTTGACGATGCGATCAAAATCGCGCGCCGCCGGTTCATCCCACCCCGACTTTGCATGGCGCAGCACGGTTAGCGTCTTCAAGTCTCACTCTCCATTTACACCCTCGGCGATTCACATCGCCGGGCCATTTGCGTCCCCGGCCATTTACTTCCCCGGGCTATTTACATCCCCCGGCGGAAAGCGGGGAAGTTCATCGTCTATCCCCAAGGCTTTGCCGGATTTATCCTGTTCATGGAAGGGGGTATGATGGCTTTGTGCTGCGATTACATGACGCACCGCTTCATCCAGCGTCACACGGCGGATTGGCGTCCCTTCCGGAAAAGCGGTGAGCAAGCGCGACGGAACAGCGGCGGACAGCAGGATGAATTGCCCGCGATCTCCCTGGCGGCGGATGAGGCGGCCAAAGGCTTGCGCAAGTTTCGCGCGGATCAGCATATCATCATAAGTCGGTCCGCCCGCCGCCAGACGCCGCGCGCTGTGGAGCACGGTGGGCTTGGGCCAGGGCACGCCCTCCATGATGACGAGGCGCAGCGAATCGCCCGGTACATCCACCCCGTCGCGCAGCGCATCGGTGCCGAGCAAGGACGCGCGCGGATCATCGCGGAAAATATCAACGAGCGTGCCGGTATCTATGGGATCGACATGCTGGGCGTAAAGCGGCAATCCGGCGCGGGCCAAGCGGTCGGCAATGCGCGCATGGACGCTGCGCAAGCGGCGGATAGCGGTGAAGAGGCCCAGCGTGCCGCCTTGGGCTGCTTCGATAAGCCGCGCATAAGCGCCCGCAAGCTGGGGCAAATCACCTTTCTTCACATCGGTGACGATCAGCACTTCGGACTGGCGCGCATAATCGAACGGGCTATCGACGCCGATTTTTTCAACCGGGCTTTCCAGATGAACCGCCCCGGTCCGCGCTTCGGCCACCGCCCAGTCGCCGCCGCTGCGCAAGGTTGCCGATGTCATCACCACGCCATGCGCGGGCTTGAGGACGGTTTCGGCGACCGGCTTGGTGGGGTCGAGCCAATGGCGGTGGATACCCATATCCCATTCGCGCCCTTCGATGCGGTCGACCGCGAGCCAATCGACAAAATCGGGCATGGCGGGGCCACCGACGCGTGACAGGAGCGCAAGCCACGCGCCCAACGTCTCGCAGCGTAGGGAGAGGCTGCCAATCGCCCCTTCCACCCGCGCGCGGGCGGCGGCATCAAGCCAGTCGGGCGCTTCCTCCATCACCGCCTCCAGCCTTTTGCCGAGCGCCACCAAGGGGCGCAGCAAAGCATCTATCGCTTGCGCGGCGGGACCTGCCGCTTCGACCAGCGTCGCGTCCAGTTCGGCCATTTCGGTTTCGAGGCCATAGCCTGCATCGCCTTGGTCATCGCGCGCATAGACGGTGCCACGCACCGCCGCGAGCAGGCGCTCCACCGGCCCGAACGGGTCGCCTTCACCCAGCCGTTGCAGCCAGCCATCGGAAGGGAGCGCCTGTGCCGCAGTGCTGGCCGCGATAATCGCCTGTGCGCCTGCTTCATCATAGCTAGCAACATCGGAAAGTCGCGCCGCAAGCCCGCGCCTGCGCCCGCGCGCATTGCCCTCCGGCCCCAACACCCAGCGGCGGATTTCAATCGCCTCTTGTCCGGTGAGCGCGACCGCGAACATCGAATCGGCCGCGTCAAACAGATGGTGGCCTTCGTCGAAAATGATGCGTGCGGGTTTGTCGCCATAGTCACGCGCGCGGGCGGCGACGACCATCAACAGTGCATGGTTGGCAATGACAATATCGGCATGGGCCGACCCGCGTGCGGCCCGCTCGATAAAGCATTTGCGGTAATGCGGGCAGCCTGCATAAATACATTCGCCGCGCCGGTCGGTGAGCGCGGTTGAGCCATTACGCCGGAAAAGGGTAGGGAGCCACCCCGGCAAATCCCCGCCTATCATATCGCCATCGCGGCTATAGGCGGCCCAGCGGGCGACCAGTTGCGCGAGCACCGCTGCGCGCCCCGCAAACCCGCCTTGCAACGCATCTTCAAGGTTGAGCAGGCAGAGATAATTTTCGCGGCCCTTGCGCACCACCACCTTGTCGCGATGCTGTGCGGGGTTCAAATAAAGTCGCTCGGTTTCGCGTGCTAATTGGCGTTGCAGCGCCTTGGTATAGGTCGACACCCACACCGCGCCGCCCGATTGGCGTGACCATAGCGCGGCGGGCGCGAGATAGCCCAATGTTTTGCCGATGCCGGTGCCCGCTTCCGCCAGCAGCATATTGGGCGCATCGCGCCGCTCGCGCGGGCGGAAGGCATGGGCGGCGGCACGGGTATAAAGCTGTTGTCCGGGTCGCAATTCCGCATCATCGCCGGTCAGATGATGGAGATGCTCGACCGCCGCATCCTCGCCGATGATGACGGGCTTGGGCGCTGCACGCGGCGGCATCTCCTCCCATTCGGGCAGTCTGGAAAAGAGCCAGCGTTCGGCCTGTTCGGGCCGCTTGATCGCCTGGGCGACAATTTGTCCCCAAGGCCATCGCAACCGCGCCAGAGACTGCGCCGCCGTCCACGCCCCTTCACGCTCGGCCCATGCGGGATCGGCGAGCGTCGCGACAAGCTTTTGCGTGGCGGCGAGGTAGAGGAGGGGAAAGTCCCCCTCCCGCTTGCGGGAGGGGTTAGGGGAGGGTCTGTTATCTTTGGGAGCGTCAGTGATTTCTGACAGCCCCCACCCCAACCCAGTTACAGATAAATAGTCCCCCGGACTATTTAGGTCAGGCTGGGAGCCTGACCGATCTGTAACTCCTGAAGGGGAGGGGCTAACGTGCACTGCGCCCTTATCCCCCATCCACAACCCCAAAGCCCGCGCCAACCCAGCAGGCGTCGGCACCGCAAATTTTGCCGGATGCACGAATGCAAATAATTCCAGCAAATCCAGCCCCGACAAATCGGCATAGCCAAGTCGTTGTCCGGTCAGCGGGGCGTTCAGTAAAATCATCGGCGTTTCCGCCGCGCGCGCTATCGCTTCGCCTTTGCCGACTTCGCGCACTGTGCCGTCGGGCGTTGCGATCCAGATACCGGCATGGCTTGCATGGAGCGCAGGAAAGTTTAAGGCGGGGACCGACATTTTTTCTCCCTAACCAGAATGTGAACGAAAGGGCAACAAGTGACCGAGCTTCAATCTATCGCAATGACCTCCAAGGCATGGCCGTTTGAGGAAGCGAAGAAGCTCGTCAAACGCTATCCGCAAGGAAAGCCCGATGGCGCACCTGTCCTGTTCGAAACCGGTTATGGTCCGTCGGGTCTGCCGCATATCGGCACGTTCAACGAAGTCTTGCGCACGACGATGGTGCGCCATGCTTATGAAACGCTGGTGCCGGGCGCCAAGACGCGGCTGGTGGCGTTCAGTGATGATATGGACGGCCTGCGCAAGGTTCCGGACAATATCCCCAACGGCGCAATGCTGACCGAACATCTGGGCAAGCCCTTGACGCGCACCCCCGACCCGTTCGGCAAGTTTGAAAGCTTTGCGCATCATAATAATGCGATGCTGCGCGATTTTCTGGATCGTTTCGGATTTGACTATGAATTTGTGTCGGCGACCGAACGCTATGAAAGCGGCGCGTTTGACGATGCGCTCAAAAATGTGCTGCGCCATTATCAGGGTATCATGGACATCATGCTGCCGACCTTGCGCAAGGAACGCGCGGCGACCTATTCGCCGGTGCTGCCTGTGAGCGAAAAGAGCGGCATTGTTTTGCAGGTGCCGGTCGAGGTGGTCGATGCCGATGCGGGTCTCATCCGCTTTACCGATGATGAAGGCGAAACGGTCGAACAGTCGATTTTGGGCGGCAAGGCCAAGCTCCAATGGAAGGTCGATTGGGCGATGCGCTGGGTTGCGCTCGGCGTTGACTATGAAATGTATGGCAAGGACTTGACCGATAGCGGGGTGCAATCGGGCAAGATTGCGCGCGTATTGGGCGGTCGTCCGCCCGAAAGCTTAATCTATGAAATGTTCCTCGACGATAAGGGCGAGAAGATTTCCAAGTCCAAGGGCAATGGCCTCGCGCTTGAAGATTGGCTCACCTATGGGCCGCAGGAAAGCGTGGCTTTCTATGCGTTCCGCGAGCCAAAATCGGCCAAGCAACTGCATATGGGCGTCATTCCCAAGGCGGTCGATGAATATTATCAGTTCCGCAACACATGGCACGATCAGGACGATGCCAAGAAGCTCGGCAATCCGGTGCATCATATCCATAATGGCAAGGTGCCCAATACGCCGTTGCCGGTGACGTTCGGGCTGTTGCTCAACCTTGTCGGCGTGTTGCCTGCGGGGGCGACGCGCGATCAGGTGTGGAATTATCTCGGCAATTATGTCGCGGATGCGGAGCCGGAAAACCATCCGGAGCTGGATGCGCTGGTCGGCCATGCGCTCGCCTATCACCGCGATTTTGTCGCCCCGACTTTAAAGCGCCGCGCGCCGACCGATAATGAAGCGGCGGCCCTGCGCACGCTCGACAGCGAATTGGCGGCTCTGCCTGCGGGCGCGCCCGCCGAAGATATTCAAAACATCGTCTATGCCATCGGCAAGGACGAAGCCTATGGTTTTGAAAATCTGCGCGACTGGTTCAAGGCGCTCTATGAAACGCTGTTGGGGGCCGAGCAAGGGCCGCGTATGGGCAGCTTCATTGCGCTTTATGGCATTGATAATAGCCGGAACCTTATCAGTGAAGCGTTAAGCTGAGCGGCGCTGGATCGAAAATGCATTTCGATGGTTGGCTAGGCGTCATCACGCGACCGGGAGGCAAAAGAATGAACGGTCCGACCATCGAACAACTGGCGCTCGATCTGCTTGGCAAAACGCTGGAGGAGCTGGAAACCGAAGAGGAGCGGGTGCTGGAAGCGATCCGCAGCCGCAACATCATGGCGAGCGATGTGGCCGATACGTGCGATGCCAATGCGGGCTTTGGTGACAGGCTGGCCGACAGGGTTGCCGCGATTGGCGGGTCATGGGGTTTCATCATAGGTTTTGCGGTGGTGCTGGCCGCTTGGATGCTGCTCAATTCGGGGGTGATGGCCAAGCTTGGCCTGACCTTTGATCCTTATCCTTATATCTTCTTGAACCTGATGCTGTCGATGCTGGCCGCCATCCAGGCGCCGATCATCATGATGAGCCAGAACCGTCAGGCGGCCAAAGACCGTATCGCGGCGCGCCATGACTATCAGGTCAACCTCCACGCCGAATTGGAAATCAAACGGCTCCATACCAAAATTGACGGCTTGCTCGACCTTTTGAAAAGGGAGGAAAGCCGCAAACAGGCTTCATCCTCTCAGGCCCCAAGTCGTCAGCCCGGAGAATGAGCGCGTGACCGCCCGCGGCAGCCGCTTTTCCCCGGCGCTTATTTTCATCTTTGTTGTCGCCTTTATCGACGTGATGGCGATGGGGATTACCATTCCCATCCTCCCCAAGCTGATCGAGCAAATGGCGGGATCGAACGCCGATGCGGGCTTTTATAACGGCCTGTTCATCGCGCTGTGGGCGACGATGCAATTCATCTGCTCGCCCATTATCGGGTCGCTGTCCGACCGTTATGGGCGGCGTCCGGTCCTGTTGCTATCTGCCATCGGTTTGGCGGCGGATTTTGTGCTAATGGCGCTCGCACCGGACCTGTGGTGGCTCGCTGCAGGGCGCATATTGTCGGGCATTATGTCGTCAAGCTTCACCACCGCTTTTGCCTATATGGCCGACATCACCCCGCCCGAAAGCCGCGCGCGGGCTTATGGACTGATTGGTGCTGCGTTTAGCGCAGGCTTTGTTGCTGGGCCGTTTATCGGCGGTGTTTTGGGAGAATATGGGCCGCGGGTGCCATTTTGGGCGGCGGCCATTTTGAGCGGCGTGACCTTTCTTTACGGTCTGCTTGTATTGCCGGAATCGCTTTCGCCGGAAAAGCGCATGGCCTTTTCGTGGAAGCGTGCAAACCCGTTCGGCGCGCTCAAATTGCTGGCCTCGCATCCGGAATTGACCGGGCTGTCGCTGGTCAATTTCCTGCTCTATTTCGCGCATCATTTGTTCAGCGCGGTGTTCGTCCTTTATGCAGGCTATCGCTATGGCTGGGGCCCGTTAGAGGTCGGTTTGTTGCTCGCGCTGGTCGGCGTTCTGGATATGATTGTGCAGGGTGTCATTGTGGGGCCGGTGGTCAAACGTCTGGGCGACCGGCGCACGATGATTGCGGGGCTGGTGATGGGGGCCATCGGCATAGGCTGTATGGGGCTGGCAAGCACCGGTTGGCAATTTATCGCGGCGATGCTGCCCAATGCCTTTTGGGGCCTTGCGATGCCGACCATCCAGTCGCTCATGACCCGCCGCGTTTCCGAAACCGAACAGGGCCAGCTTCAGGGCGCGAACAATAGTGTGGGCGCGATTGCGGGGGTTATTTCGCCGCTCTTTTTCGGCTGGGCCTATGGCAAGACGGTCGGCCCCGATGCCGCTATCCCGCATCCCGGCACGACCTTCTTTATCGCCGCAGCGGTCATGGTGCTGGCCGCCCTGATTGCCACATCGGTCGCGCGGCGCGGGGTGGCGCGCGATAGGCTTACGACAATAGATTAAACCGTCGCGGGTTGCGGTTGGGTGACTTCGGCGAGGACTTCGCCATAGCCTTCCGCAACCGTCATGCGCGGGCCATAGCCTTTGCTCATAAGGGCGCGGTGGGCGCGCGGCAGGTTCCAGCATGGAACGCCCATGAACAGATGATGCTCCAAATGATAATTGACCCAATAGGGTGCGACCAAGGCCCGCTCGGTAACGCTGGCCAGCGTGGTGCGGGCATGGCTGAACGGGTCATCGCTCGCGGTCGTGGTGCAGGCGTGTTCGGCGATATTGCGGATGCGCAGGAAAAGCTGAAAACTCGTCGCGAGTGCGACAAACCATAGTGCAAAAGGCAGGATGCCATAACCGCTTGCAAAACTTAAGGCGAGCAACATGATTTGAAAGCCGATGAAGCGGAGGGTCGCGCGACCGATAAACACTTGCTGTTCCTTTGCGTCGGGCTTCATGCCTTCCAACGCCATTTTGATCTGCGCGCCGCGTTGCTTCAAAAAGGTAATGCCGGTGAGGTCGCGCCCCATTTTGCGCAGCATCGAGCTTTGCGAGGTAGGGAAGGGCGCTGACAAGGGCAGGTCGGGATCTTCGGGTTGCTGCGTGAAGGCATGATGTTTCAGATGATAGGCGCGATAGGCTTGGAGGTCGGTGCCGACCGGCGCGGCGCACAGCCAGTCGCCGATGAAATTGTTAAGCTTGCGGTCGGGGTGGAGATGGCCGTGGGCGGCGTCATGCATGAGGATGGCAAGCCCTAATTGCCGCCCGCCGATGAGGAATGCCGCGATAATCCATGCGACCGGATGGTCGAGCCACACCGCGCCGGCTATCAGCAGCACAATCACGCCCCACGCATGGGCGACCAGCCACAGCCCGCGCCAGCGCGAGCCTTGCGTCAATATGCGCCATTCGTCTGCGGAAAATATATCGGTCGGCTTTACCGCCTTCACCTGTCCCATGCGACCCCCACCTATCGTCGCGCCGGATGCCGGTTTTTCCGGTCGTTTCCGCGCTTTGCCCCTTCGTGCGGGAGGGAGGATAGCAAAAAGCGCGCCACAGGCAAGCCGCAGCGCGCTTTTAGGATTGAAAAAAGGCCGGTTTATTTTTCGCGGCTTATTTCTTCGCTGCAATCCAGCGGTCGATTTTTTCTTCCAATATTTTGAGCGGCAGGGAGCCGGTCATCAGCACCTGCTCGTGAAATTCCTTAATGTCGAATTTCGGGCCGAGTTCGCTTTCGGCCTTTTGGCGCAGACGCTGGATGGTGAGCGCGCCAACCTTATAAGCGAGTGCCTGACTGGGGATGGCGATATAGCGTTCGACCTCGGCGGTCGCGTCGGTTTTGCCCATATCGCTATTGGCGAGCATATAGTCGATTGCCTGTTCACGCGTCCAACCTTTGGCATGGATGCCGCTATCGACGACCAGCCGCATCGCGCGCAGCATTTCGTCGGACAGCGTCCCCATGCGCTGATAGGGGTCGGCATAAAAGCCCATCGGATAGCCCAAAGTTTCGGCATAAAGCGCCCAGCCTTCGACATAAGCGGTATTGCCGCCAAAGCGCATGAAGGGCGGGAGTGCTTCATTTTCCTGCGCCAGACTGATCTGGAAATGATGCCCCGGCGCGCCTTCGTGCAAATAGAGCGTGGTCATCCCCGGCGTGGTGCGCGAAGGGAGGTCATAAGCGTTGAAATAGAAACGCCCCGGACGCGACCCGTCGGGCGAGCCGGATTCATAGCTGCCGCCCGCTTCATATTTTTCGCGGAATTCTTCGTAAGGGCGGATTTCCAACTTACTCTTGGGGATGGTCGAAAAATAGTCCGGCACCTTGGCGTCTACCGCTGCGCCAATTTTATAATAGCCTTGGGTGAGCGCGTCGCGGCTCTTCATCTTGAGTTTCGGGTCGGTGCGCAGATGGTCGAAAAACTGCGCGAGCGTGCCTTTGAAGCCGACCTCGGTTTTGACCTCTTCCATCCCCTTATGGATGCGCGCGACCTCGCTGAGGCCCAGATTATGCACCTCATCCGGGGTCATATGGATGGTGAGCGTATTGTCGATCAGGCGTTGATACAGCATATCGCCGCCCTTCATATATTTGAGGCCCACGCCATCGCGCGCGCTCTTCAGATAGTCATTTTTGAGATAGTCGCGAAGGCGGGTGAGGACGGGGTAAATTTCATTCTGGATCGACGCGCTATAGGCGGCCGTGAAACGATCCTTGTCGGCTTGCGAAAAGTCTTTGGGGAAGTTGCGGATTGGTCCCGAATAGGGCGATTCCATCAGCTTTTGCTTAAGCTGCGCGTCGATTTGGCCAATCATATTATTGGTCGTCATCTTGGTTTCGACGACACCGGCTGCTTGCCCCTGTTTGAAGCGCGCAATCGCGCGGTCCATCATCGACACAAATTCCTTGTTGCGCTTCAAACCATTTTCATAGTCTGTGACGGTCTTGTAGGGCGCGCCGCCCTGACCGCTAGAAAAGGTCGGATACATGGTGTGCAGCCCGTAAAAATGGTTCATCGGCCGCCCTTGGGTCAGCGCCATATATTCGGGGCGATAATCGACCAGCCGGTCCTCATTGGTGAATTTGAAAACATCATAAGCAAGCTGGTCGGTCGGGTTGAGCGCCGCACGATCAATCTTGGCGAGCCCTGCCAGATTATCCTCGACCAGCTTTTTGGATGCCGCATCAAACGCATCGCTATAATAATCGCCCAGCTTGTTGGCATAGCGCATATCGCCGCGATAAATCGCGCTGACCGGATTGAGCTTCAGTTCGGCTTCATCCGCATCGGCGAATAATTTTTTGAGCGCAGCCGCTTGGTCGACTTGGGCCGCAGGAAGGTCCGGCGATGCTGGCGGCGGAGTCGCGCCCGCACTTTCGCTCGGCGTTGCGGTGCTGGCGCAGGCGCCAAGCATCAGAGCGGGCAAGGAAATTGCGGCGAGACGAAATAAAATGGCTTTCGGGGCGCAAGCTTTCATGGGGATCATCGACTCCTGTTCATTATGCCTGTTCATTATAATTGTCCGGACCATAGGCGTTCATGTGGAGCGCGCAAGCTGGTTTGGGCGAGGGGGGCGACATCTTCTGCCGTTCGTCCAGAGTAGCAGCGAAGCTGCGTATCGAAGGATAAAACTGCGCGCCTGCCTGTCCTTCGATACGGCCTTCGGCCTACTCTGGACGAACGGGGGTGGGGTAGCGCCCCCTCCCAATCCTCGTCATCCCCGCGAAAGCGGGGATCCATCTCCGGACCATTAGGCAAAACGCAAGGTCACCAGATGGATTCCCGCTTTCGCGGGAATGACGAACGTAAGAGAAGCAATCGGGAAAATGAGGCGGAATTGCGCGCCCTATGGCTCGCCTGCGCCCCAAATATGGCTTTCGCGGATATAGCCGCGTTTGCCGCCGACATTGAATACGCACCAGCCTTTGCTGCAATCGGTGATGAAGCCGACGACGCCGGGTTCGGCGCGGTAGGCGACATTGGCATCATCCTTGGGCGCATCGCGCATCGGGCGGATTGCACCGGTGACAATGGCCGAGCGTTTGGCCGACAAAAGCCGTGCGGCCATCCAGCCTTGTGTGCCGTCAGGGTCTTCGATTTTGCGCCAATTCTGATAGACTTCGATCACCTTGATCGGAAGATTTTCGCGGCGATATTGCCACATCACCGGCATCGCTTCGGACGGCCCTTTACGCATCCGCGCATCATCGGTCGCAATCGACGCCCAATAGGGGGTCTTGCGCTCCTCTTGGGCAGCCAGCGGCGCAGCGGCAAAAGAGGCGAGGAGGGGCAGCAGAAAAAGGGGAAGAAGGCGGCGGTTCATGGGAATAAACCAGTGCCATAAGCCGCGCGCGCGGGCAAGCGTTGCGCGGGGGCAAAGCTGTAAACTTGTTACATTTCCGCACAATGCTGTCCGGCCCCGCTTTCCGGAGCCTCAAACAAGGTGCGCTACACACGTGTCGCGGGCCATTGCGCCCGAACCATGCCCCGCCTAAGACGGACCAATATAGGCCTATAGAGGAAGCCCGCAAAGCTAGCATCATGACCGAAACCGATCGTCCTTCGCGTCCGCGCATCATCGTCACCCGCCGCTTGGCCCCTCATGCCGAAGCGCGCATGGCCGAATTGTTCGAAACGGTGTTGAGCGCCGATGACCATGATATGGATGATTCCGAACTGGTCGCCGCGATGCAGGATTGCGACGTGCTGGTGCCGACGCTCAACGATCATTTGACGGCGGACCTGATCGGCAAGGCGGGGCCAAGGCTCAAGCTGATTGCCAATTTCGGCAATGGTATCGACCATATCGACCTTAAGGCCGCGCGCGCCAAGGGCATTATCGTTACCAACACGCCGGGTGTCTTTACCGAAGACACCGCCGATATGGCGATGGCGCTCATCCTTGCGGTGCCGCGCCGTTTGGCGGAAGGCGAAAAGCTGGTGCGCGCGGGCGCATGGAAGGGCTGGACCCCTTCAGGGATGCTCGGCCACCGCATCGGCGGCAAGATTGTCGGCATTATCGGCATGGGCCGCATCGGGCAGGCGGTAGCGCGCCGCGCGCGCGCGTTCGGCCTGTCGGTCCATTATCATAACCGGCGGCGGCTTCCCGAAACGCTGGAACAGGAATTGGGCGCAAGCTATCATGCGACGCCCGACACATTGCTCAGGATTGCCGATATTGTTTCAATCCATTGCCCGCACACGAGCGAAACGCATGAGCTGGTCAATGCCGCGCGCATCGCCGCGATGAAGCCGACCGCTTATATTATCAACACCGCGCGCGGCGAGATTATCGAAGAGGCCGCGCTGGTGGATGCACTCGCCAAGGGCAAGATTGCGGGCGCGGGCCTCGATGTTTACAGCCAAGGGCCAAAGATCGACCCGCGCTTGCTCACGCTCGATAATGTCGTGTTGTTGCCGCATATGGGTTCGGCCACCTTTGAAGGTCGCGAAGCGTCGGGCGGGCGCGTTATCGCCAATATCCAGGCCTGGTCCGACGGCCACCGTCCACCCGATCAGGTGCTGGAAGGCTGGGTATAAGCCCGGCTCCCCCCGCGTATTTGCACGGCCTATAGCTGTTTACTATTTTTACGGGGTTAGCGTGTAGTTTACGCATTCCAGCTTGCGCACGATGGTGATAGGCTGGCGTCATTATCATGCGGATGACTGCAAATAGCATATTGATAAGCGGGGATAAAATATGAAATTGGCCAAAGTTGCGCTGCTTGCCGGATTGACCGTGTCTGCAAGCCTTGCCCCCACGGCGGCAAGTGCGCAGGAGCTGGTTGCGGATAGCGGCGATACAGGCTGGATGCTGGCGGCGTCTGCTTTGGTCCTGTTCATGGCGCTCCCCGGCCTCGCGCTTTACTATGCCGGACGGTCGGCCAATTTACAGGGCGCAACCCGCGCGGTGACGAGCCTGCTGGCGATTATTGCCGCTGTGTCCTTGCTATGGATCGTCATCGGTTACAGCCTTGTCTTTTCGCCTACGGGCGGCAGCTATATCGGCGATGGCTTTAACTGGATGCTCAATAATCTGGGCATGGTGCGCGGCAATACGACCGTGCCGGAATCCGCTTTTGCGCTGTTCCAGATGGGCTTTGCCTGTGTTGCCGCAATGCTTGCGGTCGGCGCGGTGGTGGACCGCGCGCGCTTTGGCTGGATGCTCGGCTTTGCGAGCCTGTGGACGCTTATCGTCTATGTGCCGGTGGCGCATTGGGTGTGGAGCGGCTGGTTGGGCACGCTTGGCCTGCTTGATTTTTCCGGCGGGCTTGTCGTCCATGCAACGGCGGGCGTTTCGGCCTTGGTGTCGGCGCTCGTGGTCGGCAAGCGCAGCGCGCCCGAACAAGCGCTCGACAGCGGCTATACGCCCTTGTTCGCGCTTGCAGGCGCGGCAATGCTGTGGATCGGCTGGTTCGGCTTTACCGGCGGGTCGGAACTTGCCGCAACCGACGATGCGGTCATCGCCATCGTCAACACCCATTTGGCCGCCTCAGCCGCCGCCTTGGTGTGGGCGCTTCTCGAACGCTTGCTCGACGGCAAGAATAGCGCGCTGGGCGTGGCGATGGGTGCGGTGTCGGGCCTTGCGACCGTCACCGCATCGGCTGGTTATACCAGTCCCGGCGGGGCGATGATTATCGGCGTGATTGGCGCGCTGGCCTGTTTCTTTGCGGCCCGAAGCCTTCGTACGCGCTTTGACGATGTGACGGGTGTGGTTGCTGTGAACGGCGTCGGCGGTATAACCGGCACCTTGCTGGTCGCGCCCTTCCTGTTGCCTGCGCTTGGCGGGCTTGGCTTTGACGGTAACCAGACATTGGTGAGCCAGCTTATCACCCAGGTGATCGGCGTCGGTGTCGTCCTTATCTGGGCGGTCGTCGGCACGTTGATCTGCGCTTATATCGCCGCCGTTACCGGCAAGATGCGCGCGGAGGATTGAAAGCGCGTGCCATGAAGGCGATGGCGCGCGTCCTGTCACCTGTCTATTTGCTGTCAGTCCAATTCAGACATCGCAAAGGAACGAATCGCTATCAGCAGCGATAGACCGGTCCCGGCGTGACTCCCTTGTCCCTGATTTGCCCAATGTGCCGGGGCCGGTTCCCGGAGAAAAGCTATGACATTTATGGGTAAGTTCAATTTGAAAAACGGCCTCAACGCCTTGGTGGCAACCGTTGCGCTCGGCGCAATGATCGCGCCGGGTGTGGCACAGGCACAAGAGCGCCGCGGCGACAATCGCGGCCAGCGCAGCGAGCGGAGCTGGGATCGCGGTAACCACCAGCGCAGCCAGCAGCCCCGCGTTCAGCAACCGCGCGCCCAACAACATCGCGAGGTTCGCCCCGAACAGCGCCGTTGGAACGGCCAGAATGACCAACGCCGTTGGAATAACGACCGCCGCGACAATGATCGTCGTGGTAATGATTGGCGCAATAATGATCGTCGCGACAATGACCGGCGCTGGAACAATAACCAGCGTTGGGATAATGGCCGCGACCATGACCGCCGCTGGAATAATGATCGCCGCCCGTCGAACAATGGCTGGCATAATGGCTGGCGCAATGACCGTCGCTATAACTGGCAAGGCTATCGCAACCAGTATCGCGACCGCTACCGGATGCCGACCTATTATTCTCCCTATCGCGGGCGCGGCTATAGCCGGTTGAGCATCGGGATTAGCTTGGGTTCAGGCTATTATGGCTCGCGTTATTGGATCAACGATCCCTATCAGTATCGCTTGCCCCCTGCGCCTTATGGTGCGCGTTGGGTCCGCTATTATAATGACGTCGTGCTGGTCGATATGCGCCGTGGCCGCGTAATTGACGTGATCCACAACTTCTTCTGGTAAGAGGTTGGGTTAGGAAAAAAGAAAACGCCGGACTGTGATGGTCCGGCGTTTTTTTTGTTTCAAATTACCGTCATTGCGAGGAGGCGGAGCCGACGAAGCAATCCAGTGTTGCGCGAAAACGCTCTGGATTGCCGCGCCGCTTCGCGGCTCGCAATGACGGTCGAGTGGAGGGAGAGGCTTAAACCAACTCCACCGCAACTGCTGTCGCCTCGCCGCCGCCGATACACAGGCTCGCAACGCCGCGCTTTTTGCCGTGGCTCTGGAGCGCGGAAATCAGCGTTGCCATAATCCGCGCGCCACTGGCACCAATCGGGTGGCCGAGCGCGGTCGCGCCGCCATGCACATTGATCTTGTCGTGCGGGATGCCAAGGTCGCGCATCGCGATCATCGCGACCACCGCAAAGGCTTCATTGACTTCGAACAGGTCGACATCGTCGAGGCTCCAACCGGCCTTGTCGAGCACCTTCTTGATCGAATCGACCGGCGCGGTGGTGAATTTGGCGGGCTCATGCGCATGGGCAGCGGTGGCCACAATGCGCGCAACAGGCTTCAAGCCCTTGGCATCGGCAACACTCTGACGAGTCAGAACCAGCGCCGCCGCGCCATCCGAAATGGACGAGGCATTGGCTGCGGTAATCGTGCCATCCTTGGCAAAAGCAGGCTTCAGCGTCGGGATTTTGGTAACATCGCCCTTGGGCGGCTGTTCGTCCTGCGTCACTACTTCATCGCCCTTTCGGCCTTTGATCGTGACCGGCACGATTTCAAGATCGAACAAGCCCTTTTCCTGCGCATCCTGCGCGCGGCTGAGCGAGGCAATCGCATAGGCGTCCTGATCGTGGCGGGTGAATTGATATTCGCCCGCCGTTTCTTCGGCAAAGCTGCCCATTGCGCGGCCCGGTTCATAAGCATCTTCAAGGCCGTCCAAGAACATCGAGTCCATGATGCGGTCATGGCCGATGCGCGCGCCGCCGCGATGCTTGGCGAGCAGATAAGGCGCGTTAGTCATCGATTCCATGCCGCCAATGACGAGCATATCGACATTGCCCGACGCCAGCGCCTCTTCGCCCATGATTGCGGCCTGCATCCCCGACCCGCACATTTTGTTGACCGTGGTGGCTTCGACCGATTGGGGGAGGCCCGCCTTTAACGCGGCCTGACGGGCAGGGGCCTGGCCCAAACCTGCGGGCAACACACAGCCCATATAGATGCGTTCAATGTCCGCCGCGTCCACGCCTGCGCGTTCGACCGCTGCCTTGACGGCGGTTGCACCAAGGTCGGTGGCCGATGCGCCCGACAGGCTGCCTTGGAAACTGCCCATCGGCGTGCGCGCGAAGGAAAGGATAACGACGGGATCGGCGGGGGTTTCGGAGGATGCGGTCATGGCGAGGACTCCAGAATTTCGTCATGCCCGACTTGATCGGGCATCCATCTCCTGACATCGGAATTTACAGGGACGGAGATGGATTCCCGCCTTCGCGGGAATGACGATAGTTTATAAAATAGCCCATCCGCCCTACCGATAATTCCCCCCTTCCGCAATTCCCTCCTCTTCTGCTAAGTGAGTAATAATATTACAATCAGCATGAGGATGCTTGCCATGACGACCGCCCCCGCTCTTGATTTTGCTTTAGGCGAAATGGCTGACGCGATCCGCGACACGACTGCCAAATTTTCGGCTGACAAGATTGCGCCGCTGGCGGCCAAGATTGACGCCGATGACTGGTTCCCGCGCGATGAATTATGGACCGCGATGGGCGAGCTTGGCCTGCATGGTATTACGGTCGAGGAAGAATTTGGCGGGCTTGGCCTTGGCTATCTGGAGCATGTCATTGCGTGCGAGGAAGTGAGCCGCGTGTCGGCCTCCATCGGCCTTAGCTATGGGGCGCACTCCAACCTGTGCGTCAACCAGATCCGCCGCTGGGGCAATGCCGAACAAAAAGCCAAATATCTGCCCAAGCTGATTTCGGGCGAACATGTCGGCAGCCTTGCCATGTCGGAAGCAGGCGCAGGGTCTGACGTGGTTTCGATGAAATTGCGCGCCGACCAGAAGGGCGACCGTTTCATCCTCAACGGCACCAAATTCTGGATCACCAACGCGCCTTATGCCGATACGCTGGTCGTTTATGCCAAAACCGGCGAAGGCTCGCGCGGCATTACCGCTTTCCTCATCGAAAAGGATATGCCGGGTTTTTCGATCGGCCAGAAGATCGACAAGGTCGGGATGCGCGGCAGTCCCACGGCGGAACTGGTGTTCAACGATTGCGAAGTGCCGGAAGAAAATGTCATGGGGCCGATCAATGGCGGCGTCGGCGTGTTGATGAGCGGATTGGATTATGAGCGGGTGGTCCTCTCGGGCATCCAGCTTGGCATCATGCAGGCCTGCCTCGACACCGTCATCCCTTATGTGCGCGAGCGCCAGCAATTCGGCAAACCGATTGGCAGCTTCCAGCTTATGCAAGCCAAGGTCGCGGATATGTATGTCGCATTGAACAGCGCCCGCGCTTATGTCTATCAGGTGGCGAAGGCGTGTGATGCAGGCCAGACCACGCGATTTGACGCGGCGGGGGCGATTTTACTGGCATCCGAAAATGCGGTGAAGGTCGCCAATGAAGCAGTGCAAGCTCTGGGTGGCGCAGGTTACACCAAGGATTGGCCGGTCGAACGCTATATGCGCGACGCCAAATTGCTCGACATTGGTGCGGGGACAAATGAAATCCGCCGGATGTTGATCGGGCGCGAGTTGGTTGGCGGGGCGGGGTGAGCTTAATCTCCCCCTAGACCGGAGGCTGAACTGATGTGGCTGTCTTTGAAAGACCGATTATATCGGGCCATGTTTACGGTAGTTCCATTCGGATTATTTGCCGCGGTGTGTTTTGGCGGAGAATGGCGAGGATATTTTGCCCTATTGATTGTATGTTATATTGTCGCCATGATCTTTTACGGACGGAATATGGACGGCGATAAAGTGGTTTTTGGGTTGCCTTTGAATGATGATGGTACAGTGAAAGTGCCATTCTTTGGCGATCGGCAGCGGCGAAAGAGCGACGCATCAGGCGAAGATTCCGACCTTGGCGCGGACAAGCACAAGTCGGTCGATTAAACGCCTCTGTGCTCACGGCAAGGTCACATATGCCTTAACATGTTCTTCCGTCATTGCGAGCGTAGCGAAGCAATCCAGAGTGGCTTTGCGCCAACTCTGGATTGCCGCGTCGCTTCGCTCCTCGCAATGACGCGCTAGAAGGTTATTATTGTCTTCGCGGGAGCGCCAAGGTTGCGCAAATTACCCCCACACCTTCACGCGCTTATCTGGCGCAAGGTAAAGCTTATCGCCTTCCTTCACATCGAACGCCTTATACCACGCATCCAGATTACGCACGGTGAGCGCGCGGTAATTGCCGGGTGCGTGGCCGTCGGTGGCGATGCGTTGGCGCAGCGCCTCTTCGCGCATCTTGGTCGCCCAGGTTTGCGCATAAGCGATGAAGAAACGCTGGTCGCCGGTGAGGCCGTCAATGACGGGGGCTTCCTTGCCTTTTAGCGACGCACGATAGGCGTCATAAGCCGCCTGCAAGCCCGCCACATCGGCGATATTTTCGCCCAAGGTCAGCTTGCCGTTGACGTGTAAACCGGGGAAGGGCTCATAAGCGTCATATTGCGCGGCGAGCGCATTACCTTGCTGTTCGAAGTGGGCGAGGTCTTCCTTGGTCCACCAGTTTTTGAGTGCGCCGGTTGAATCAAACAGCGCGCCATTATTGTCGAAACTATGGCTGATTTCATGCCCGACCACCGCACCGATCGCGCCATAATTATAGGCGGCATCGGCCTTGGGGTTAAAGAAAGGCGGCTGGAGGATTGCGGCGGGGAAATTCAGCGCATTTTGCACCGGCAGATTGACCGCATTGATCGTTTGCGGCGTCATCCACCATTCGCCCTTATCCATCGGCTTGCCGAGCTTCGCAAGCTGGTGCGTATATTCCGCCTTCTGCGCCGCCACCTTATTGGCATAAGGATTGTCGGGCGTAATCGTCACATTGGCATAATCGCGCCAGCTATCGGGATAGCCGACGCCCACCACAATGGTTTCGACCTTCTTCAAAGCCTCGTCGCGGGTCGCGGGGGCGAGCCAGTCGATGGTCTTCACCCGATCGGCAAAAGCGGCCTTGATGTTGGTGACCATGCCCTGCACTTCGGCCTTGGCTTCGGCGGGAAAATATTTGTCGGTATAGGCTTTGCCCATCGCATCGCCGAGATCATTATTGACCGCATCCAGCGCGCGCTTGTCGCGGCTGCGCTGTTGCGGGGTGCCGTTCAAGGTGGTGCCGTAAAAAGCGAAATGGTCCGCATCAAGCTTGGTCGGCAGCACTGCGGTATTGGTGTTGATCTGATGGAAGGCGAGCCAATCTTTCCAAGCATCCAGCGGCTCGGACTTAACGAGCGCGGACAAAGCCGTGATGGCTTTGGGGTGATAGGCGGCAAATTTTTGCTGTGCACCCAATTGAGAGGCATTGAAGAAGCGCGTCCAGTCGATACCGGGGGCTTTGGTGTCAAAGTCCGCGCGCGCCCACACATCCGCCGATTTGCCGAAATCTTCGCTATCTTCGCGTGGCTGCTGTGCCTTGGCGATTTTCATTTCCAGATCATAGATGCGCGCGGCCTTGGCGTCGGCATCGGCGATCCCCGCATCGGTCAACAGCTTGGCGATATAGGCTTTATAGGCAGTGCGGATGCCGGCCATCTTGGCATCGCCCGACAGGAAATATTCGCGTTCGGGAAGACCGGTGCCGCCTTGCAGGATATAGGGCAATACTTCGCCCGGTGTCGCAAGCCCTTGCGTTACGAAAAGGCCGAACAGATTTTCGGTGTAAAAATTGGTCGCATTGAGCGGGTCCACATCGGCGCGTATCTGGCTCCCCAGCACGTCGGATAGGGTCGCCACATCGGTAATCGCCGCAAAGCGCATAAGGTCGGCTTCGACTGGCTTCATACCCGCCGCATCAATCGCGGCAGTATCAAGATAGGCATTATAATAGTTGGCGATGCGGCCCTCATTGGTGTCCGCCGCCGGTTTTGCCGCAAGGATGGTCTTGAGCAATTCGTCATTCTGCTTTTCGGTCGCAAGCGTCGCGGTATAGAAGGAGCCGACATTCGACCGATCCGCCGGAATTTCGGTATTTTTCTGCCAGTTGCCATTGGCATAGCCGTAAAAATCATCGCCGGGCTTCACGCTCTTGTCCATCGCGGCAAGGTCAAGCCCGATCTCGGTGCCGGTCATCTCCTTGTCGGCTACGGTCTTGCCATCGGTCGGCGGCTTGCAGGCAATCGGCCCAGCGAGCGCAGTAGCGGCGGCGAGTAGCGCAATGAATGTACGGTTGGCCATGGAAGCGACTCCTTCACATCAAATTTTGAAGCGGGGGATATAGGCCCATCCCTGGCGGCTCGCAAATTTCCCTTACGCCGCGCGTCCGCGCATCCTTTTCATCGGCCATCGAAACGGCTAGGCAAGGGCCACGACCCTAGAGGAGAAGTATCAGCGTGAGCGCGCCTGTTATTGAAACGAAAATCGACCGCGATAGTGACGGCTATAAAGCCAATTATGCGCATAATATGGCTTTGCGCGACGAGCTTTATGCACGCGTCGGGGCCGCGGCGCTTGGCGGCAATGAAAAATCGCGGGAACGCCATGTGAGTCGCGGCAAATTATTGCCCCGCGAGCGCGTCGAACGTCTGCTCGACCCCGGCTCGCCCTTGCTTGAAATCGGCCAGCTGGCGGCGGGCGACCTTTATGATGGCGAAGTGCCGGGCGCGGGGATGATTGCCGCAATCGGACGCGTCTCGGGCCGCCAGTGCATGATTGTCGCCAATGACGCGACGGTCAAAGGCGGCACTTATTACCCGATGACGGTCAAGAAACATTTGCGCGCACAGGAAATCGCCGAAGCGAACCGCTTGCCGTGCATCTATCTAGTCGATTCCGGCGGTGCGAACCTGCCGCATCAGGCCGAAGTCTTTCCCGACCGTGACCATTTCGGGCGGATTTTTTACAATCAGGCCAATATGTCGGCCAAGGGCATCCCGCAAATTGCCTGTGTGATGGGAAGCTGCACTGCGGGTGGCGCTTATGTTCCCGCCATGTCCGACGAAACCGTGATTGTGCGCAATCAAGGGACGATCTTTCTGGCCGGGCCGCCGCTAGTCAAAGCCGCAACGGGCGAGGAAATCAGCGCCGAAGATCTGGGCGGCGGCGATTTGCACGCGCGCAAATCCGGCGTTGTCGATCATCTTGCGGAAAATGACGAGCATGCGCTCACCATTGTGCGCGACATTGTCTCGCATTTGCCGACACCGTTCGGGGCAGGGGCGATAGCGGGCGCGCATGATAATGTGACGACCAACCTTGACCCTGCGGGCCTTAAAGAACCGCGCGCGCCCAAATATGACCCCAAGGAATTATACGGCCTCATCCCCGACGATGTGCGCGCGCCTTATGATGTGCATGAAGTCATTGCGCGCCTTGTCGATGGCAGCGAATTCCATGAATTCAAGGCATTATACGGCACGACGTTGGTGTGCGGTTTTGCGCATATCTGGGGGATACCGGTCGCCATCCTCGCCAATAATGGTGTGTTATTTTCGGAAAGCGCACAAAAAGGCGCACATTTCATCGAACTGGCGTGCCAGCGGCGGATACCCTTGCTGTTCCTGCAAAATATCTCCGGCTTCATGGTCGGCGGCAAATATGAAGCGGAAGGCATCGCCAAACATGGCGCAAAGCTGGTGACGGCGGTTGCGACCGCGACCGTTCCCAAAATCACCGTGTTGATCGGCGGCAGCTTTGGCGCGGGCAATTATGGCATGTGCGGCCGCGCCTATTCGCCGCGTTTCCTCTTCACCTGGCCCAATAGCCGCATCTCGGTGATGGGCGGCGAGCAAGCGGCCAGTGTGCTGGCAACCGTCCACCGCGATGCGGATAGCTGGACGCCGGAGCAGGCCGAAGCCTTCAAAAACCCGATCCGCCAAAAATATGAAGATGAAGGCAACCCCTATCACGCAACCGCAAGGCTGTGGGATGACGGGATTATCGACCCGGCACAGACGCGCGATGTGCTGGGCTTGGCGTTCGCCGCGGCGCTGAATGCGCCGGTGGAAGAACGGCCTGCCTTTGGTGTGTTCAGGATGTGATGGAGAAGCTATGAAGACAGTTTTTCAAGAAGATCAGTACGGTTGCGGTACTGCTTGCGCTGCCATGCTAATAGGGAAATCATACAGTTTTGCAGCACGACTGGTTTTCCCAGATCGCGATTTCCCGAAACAACGCCCAATTTCCATCGATACTAAACCTTTAGTGCAGGCCGTGAAAGAGTATCGCAAGGAAGACCATAGAGCTCGCATCTCAACAAAGCGGCATTTGCGGGATATCGAACATGATGCTTTGTTAATTGGCTATCTCATGGGATATGATGATGAGAAAGAGCGAATGCATTTTATGGTATGGGACCCAAAACAAAAATGTGTTCGCGACCCAAAAGGGTTTGAACGACCCTGCCGAATAACATCCTATGTAGCTTTTAAATGAGACGAGTTATTTGATCTTGTTGAAATCGACCGCATTCCTCCCCGTGCCGGGGAGGATTTTATGGGAAATAAGCTTATAAGAACTCCTCCCCGGAACGGGGAGGGGGACCGTTTGCCGGAGGCAAATGGTGGAGGGGATTAGGTGGCACTAACCGGGACTTCACGCACCGTCACCCGCGCCCGCGCACTGCGCCGCGAAATGACGTTGCCGGAAGTGCTTTTGTGGAAACAGCTTAAAGCTCGACCGGGCGGCTATAAATTCCGGCGACAACATCCGGCAGGCATCTATATTCTCGATTTTATATGTATGTCGGCAAGGCTTGCTATCGAAGTTGATAGCGCAGCGCATGACGGTGCGACGCGCCATTTTCAGGATCTCAAACGCGATGCGTGGCTGGAGCGCCACGGCTATGCCACGATACGCATTGCCGCGCGCGACGTGCTGGGCGATATGGATGCGGTGTTGGCGTATCTCGTAAACAAATGTCGTGCGCGCAATCCCCTCCACCATCCTTCGGATGGTCCTCCTCCCCGAGACAAGCTCGGGGAGGAGTTTTAAGGAATTTTCATGACCTTTCCTTTTTTTCTTGCCCTAACGTTTCAATCCGCAACCTTGCCACCGGCCATCCCTCTGCCGCCGCCATCGTCCGATGAGTCCGCTGTTCTTGCGCCGGTGGAGCGCATGTTTGCAGGGCTGAAGGCGCGCAATTCTGCCGCCATTCTCGCCGAACTGCGCCCCGATGGCCGCGCGGTTGCGGTGGTGGAGGATGGTGCCCAAGCGACCGTCAAATCGCTCGCGCTTGCCGACTTTGCCGCCTCGATCAAACCCGGAACCGAGCAGTTGGAGGAAAAATTCCTCGGTCGCCCCGCGATTGAAGTCGATGGCAATATCGCCACGGTGCTCGCGCCTTATATCTTCACTGTGAACGGCGAGCTGTCGCATTGCGGCACCAACCATATCGGTCTGGTGCGGGAGAACGGGGCGTGGAAAATTGCGTCCATCCAATGGACACAGCGCAAGACAAATTGCCCCCCAGACTAAAACCCATGCGAGACCAAGTGTGAGCTTTCTCTTTTATATCCTTGCAGCCATTGCCGAAATTGCGGGCTGCTTTGCCTTTTGGGCATGGTGGAAACTCGACAAGCCGATATGGTGGCTGGTCCCCGGAATGGTTGCGCTCGCGACCTTCGGATGGCTGCTTGCGCAAGTCGATACCGGCCATGCGGGGCGTGCTTTTGCAGCCTATGGCGGTATCTACATTGTGTCGGCCATTCTATGGGGCTGGGCGGTTGAAGGGCAGATGCCGGATCGCTGGGATATGATAGGCGGGGCGGTATGTCTTTTGGGTGCGGCAATAATTTTTGCAGGACCGCGCGCTGCAATAACAGGAAGCTAGTGCGCTCTGTCCTGTTGCACGCTATGGGAGGGGCATAGGCGCAGTCCCTTCGACAAGATGCGCAAAAATACAAACGAGCAGGATGCCATGATCAAATCCCTCCTCATTGCCAATCGCGGCGAAATTGCGTGCCGGATTATCCGGACCGCGCGCAAGCTGGGTATCCGCACGATTGCGGTCTATTCGGATGCCGATGCAAACGCGCTCCATGTCCGCACGGCGGATGAAGCGGTGCATATCGGGCCTTCCCCTGCGCGCGAATCCTATCTGGTTGGCGACAAGATTATTGCAGCGGCCAAACAAAGCGGCGCGGAAGCAATCCACCCCGGCTATGGTTTCCTGTCGGAAAATGCGGAATTTGCAAGGGCCGTCAAAGAGGCGGGCCTCGTCTGGGTCGGGCCGGAGCCGGAGAGCATCATCGCGATGGGGCTTAAGGATGCGGCCAAGCAATTAATGGCCGACGTCGGCGTTCCGGTGACGCCCGGCTATTTGGGCGAAGACCAATCGGGCGCGCGTTTACAGGCGGAGGCGGACGCTATCGGCTATCCCGTGCTGATCAAGGCGGTCGCGGGCGGCGGCGGCAAAGGGATGCGCAAGGTCGACCGCGCCGAAGATTTTGCAGATGCGCTTTTGTCCTGCCAGCGCGAGGCGGCGGCCTCGTTCGGCAATGATGTGGTCCTCATCGAAAAATATATCCTCTCGCCGCGCCATATCGAGGTGCAGGTGTTCGGCGACAGCCACGGCAATATCGTCCATCTGTTCGAGCGCGACTGCTCGCTTCAGCGCCGCCACCAGAAGGTCATCGAAGAAGCCCCCGCGCCCGGCATGAGCGAAGAAACACGCGCGGCTGTATGCGAAGCGGCGGTCAATGCGGCCAAGGCGGTCAATTATGTCGGCGCGGGCACAATCGAATTTATCGCGGACGCGAGCGAGGGCCTCAAGGCCGACCGCATCTGGTTCATGGAAATGAACACGCGGCTTCAGGTCGAACATCCGGTGACCGAAGAAATTACCGGACAGGATTTGGTCGAATGGCAATTGCGCGTGGCGTCGGGAGAGCCGCTCCCCAAACGTCAGGATGAACTCGCGATCAACGGCCATGCGATTGAAGCGCGGCTTTATGCCGAAGACCCGTCCAAGGGCTTCCTGCCCTCCATCGGCAAGCTAGACATGTTCAAACTGCCCCGCGCACGGCCCGGCCTCGACCCGCGCTATGATATGGGCGTCAATTGGGGCGATGAGGTCACGCCTTTTTATGACCCGATGCTCGGCAAGATTATTGTCCATGCCGAAGAACGGTGGGAGGCGATCGACGCGCTGGCCGAAGTGTGCGAGCGCACGATGATCTGGCCGGTGGCGACCAATCTCGGTTTTGTCGCGCGCGCGCTCAAGATGAAGGAATTCCGCAAGGCCGAAATCGACACCGGTTTTATCGACCGGCACGCCGACGACCTCCTTACCGCCAAACTGCCGCTTGCCGATATGGCTGCCCATGCAGCGGACGAGTTGAAGCTGTTCCCCAAGAAGAAAGCGGGGCGGCCTTGGCGCGATTCGCGCGGCTTCCGCATGAACGGCGCGCGCCGCGCGGAATTGCACCTCATCGACGATCAGGGCGACGTCCATGCGGTGGACCTCACCAAAAAGCCCAAGCGCAAATTCAAGGATTGGGGCAAAAACCCGCTGGTCATGAAATATGGCGGCGATTATCGCGCCTTCCGTGTCTATCAACCGCGCGGCGTCATTGGCGGGGCGGGGAGCGATGGCACGATCCTGTCGCCCATGCCCGGCAAGATCATCGCCGTCGCGGTCGCCGCCGGGGACAAGGTTGCCAAGGGCCAGAAATTGCTCACATTGGAAGCGATGAAGATGGAACATAGTCTTGTCGCGCCCTTTGACGGGGTGGTCGCCGAACTTAATGCGCAAGAAGGCGAGCAGGTTCAGGTTGATGCGCTGCTGGTCAAGGTGGACGCCGACAAAGAACAAGCGGCATAAGGCAGAGACAGGCTTGGGCCATGACCGAATGGTTTGAATTCCACCCGACCGCGATTGTTGCGCTCGCCGGACTGGCGGTGGCGGTGATCGGCACCATCGCCGAACGCCGCCGTGCGAACCGGCGCAACATCAATAATGTCGGCTTCATGCCCTGGCGCGGGATTGTGCTGGCAGGGATTTTCGTGGCGCTCATCGCGGGCGCTTATGCGTTCAAGGGCGGGTAGGGTATCATTTCCTATCAATCCCATATTGACATGATATCATGATATGATATCGCTATATCAATGACACGAATCCTGGCAGATCTTCCCGAAGAGGATGTGAAATGGCTCGACCGCATTGCGGTTGAACAGGGCAAATCGCGCGCGGCTATTTTGCGTGAGGCGGTTGCGAATTATCGCGACGAGACATTGGCGCAGGGGATAGAGAAATATTTCGGGCTGTGGGAAGGGCGCACCGATATTGAGGATGCGCTAGCGTGGCAGCAACGCGAGCGGGCGACGTGGGTGCGGGCCGGTTCGGGACGTGATCATGATAACGGGCGAAAGTCCGGTGCGTGAAGCCCGATGAGTGAGCCCCGATGAGCGAAGCAATGTTCGATACCGGCATCTTGATTGATGCGTTGTGCGGCGTCAAACCGGCGCAAGTCGAACTGACGCGCTATTCGCGGCGGTTCATCAGCCGGATTACCTGGATGGAAATATTGAGCCTGTCCGCGCCCGACGACGCGCGGCGCAGCGAAGAATTTATGGACCATTTCACCATATTGGAAGTGGACGAGGAAATCGGCCGCCGCGCGGCGACCTTGCGCACCCAACGCCCCGGACTGACGTTGCCGGACGCCATAATATTGGCGACGGCGCTGCTGCGCGGTCGCGTTCTCATCACCCGTAATACACAAGATTTTCCGGCCAATATGCCGGGTATTCGCGTGCCTTATAGCATTTAACTTCACCGTCTTCATTTTTCGGCTAAAGAGCATCCACTCCAACCCCCAAGGAACTGACTTCATATGTGCGGCATTATCGGGATTATCGGCAAAACGGATGTAGCAGACGCGCTGGTCGACGGGCTTAGAAGGCTGGAATATCGCGGCTATGATTCGGCGGGGATTGCGACGTTGGAAGATGGCGCGCTCGACCGTCGCCGCGCCGAGGGCAAATTGAACAATCTCGCCAAAGTGCTGGTGGACCAGCCTTTGGGCGGGGCGATCGGTATCGCGCACACGCGCTGGGCGACGCATGGCGCACCGACGACCAGCAATGCCCACCCGCACGCGACCGACCATGTTGCGCTGGTCCACAATGGCATCATCGAAAATTTCAAGGAATTGCGCGAAGAATTACAAGCGCGCGGACGCAGCTTTACGTCGGAAACCGATACCGAAGTCGTCGCCCATCTGGTGAGCGAGCAGATTGAAGCGGGGCAAACTCCGGAAGAAGCGGTCAAGGCTGTGCTGCCGCGGCTGCGCGGGGCGTTTGCGCTCGCGATCCTGTTCAAAAATCATGACGATATGCTGATCGGCGCGCGATTGGGCTCGCCGCTGGTCGTTGGCTACGGAGACGGCGAAAATTATCTGGGGTCGGATGCGCTCGCGCTTGCGCCGCTGACGCAGAAGATTGCCTATCTGGAAGAAGGCGATTGGGCGGTTGTGAAGCGCGACGGTGTTGCCGTGTTCGACAAAGATAATAACCCCGTCACCCGCGAAATCACCACATCGGGCGTGTCGGCGGCGGCGGTCGAAAAGGGCAATTACCGCCACTATATGCAGAAGGAAATTTTCGAGCAGCCCACGGTGGTCGCGCAAACCTTGCGCAGCTATTTGCGCGGTGTGGAGCAGCAAGTTGCGCTGCCGCAAATGGACTTTGACCTGTCGGCAATCAAGCGCATCACCATCGTGGCGTGCGGCACCAGCTTCTATGCGGGCATGGTCGCCAAATATTGGTTCGAACAATTTGCGCGCGTCCCCGTGGACATCGATGTGGCGTCCGAATTCCGTTACCGCGAGCCGGTGATGGAGGAGGGCGGTTTGGCGCTCTTCATTTCGCAATCGGGCGAGACGGCGGACACACTGGCGGCGCTGCGCCATGCGCGGGCCGAAGGGCAGAAGATTGCGGTTGTCGTCAATGTGCCGACTTCAAGCATGGCGCGCGAGGCCGACTTGCTGCTCCCGACCCATGCCGGGCCGGAAATCGGTGTGGCGTCGACCAAGGCATTTTCCTGCCAGTTGGCGGTGCTGGCCGCGCTCGCGGCGCATCTCGCGGTGGTCAAGGGCCGCATCAGCCGCGATGAAGAACGCGACATTGTGGCACAGCTCACCGAAACCCCGGCGGCGCTCAACGCCGCGCTCGCCCATGATGGCGAGATCGAGAAAATGGCCCCGCTGATCGCACCCGCCCGCGATGTGCTCTATCTTGGCCGCGGTCCCGACTATCCGCTGGCGATGGAAGGTGCGCTCAAGCTCAAGGAAATCAGCTATATCCATGCCGAAGGCTATGCGGCGGGCGAAATGAAGCATGGCCCGATTGCGCTGATCGACGAAAATGTGCCGGTGATCGTGCTCGCTCCGTCCGGGCCTTTGTTCGAAAAAACCGTGAGCAATATGCAGGAAGTGCGCGCGCGCGGCGGCAAGATTGTCCTTATCTCGGACGCGGAGGGCCTGAACCATGCAGGCGAAGGCTGCCTTGCGACCATCGAAATGCCCAAAGTCCACCCGCTGATCGCGCCGTTGGTCTATGCCGTGCCGGTGCAATTGCTCGCCTATCATGTGGCGGTCGCCAAAGGCACGGATGTCGACCAGCCGAGAAATTTGGCGAAGTCAGTGACGGTGGAGTGAGGCCGATAGCATAAATTGCGCATAAATTGGCATCATGCTATTATGGCTGTCCAACCATCGCAGGAGGAGCGCGCATGAACCTGTCTATCGGAGAGCGTTGGGAAGATTATATCGATCAACTGCTTCAGCAGGGCCGCTATGGCTCGGCGAGCGAGATTGTACGCGAGGGGTTGCGGCTGGTCGAGGAACGTGAACAAAAGCTTGCAGCCTTGCGCGCGCGGATTGAAGCGTCGATTGCCGAAGGTGGCGCGCACTCTATCGAGGATATGCGCGGATCGGTAAAAGCAACGCTTGGCGAATGGGAGAAGAAGCGCAAGCAGCACGCTGCCTGATGCGCAGGTTAACCTTTACAGATGCGGCACAGCGCGATCTGGGCGCAATTGCCGTCTATGTCGCGGAACAAAGCCGGGACGTGGCAAGTGCAGAAAACTTGATCGACAAGCTATTGGCCCGTTGTGAACGGCTTGCCCGGTTGCCGGGACTTTTGGGGTCGGCCCGTCCCGAACTGCGGCAGGATCTGCGCAGCGTGCCGGAGAGCGGCTTTATCATCTTTTTCCGTTACCGTGCCGATGATGTTGAAATCGTGAACATATTGCACGGCAGTCGTGATCATATTTCGTGGTATGACATAGGTTATGACGACTAACTCACCTTAATTTTGATATTTCCCTGCACCACGCCCCGCCGCATCAAGCGGCTCGGTTCGTCGCTAAACGCGGAACAGGCGCGGGGCGGAGCCGTTTTAAGCGCATCTTTCCCACGAAATTTCACGAGGAGGAAAATGCGATGAGCATGACCAAAAAATTATTGGCAGGCTTTGCAACGGCAACTTTGGCGCTGGCACCGATGAGTGCATCGGCGGCCCCTGCACGGATGGACGCGCCCATGTCCGAAAGTTCGGAGCTGAGAGGCGGCGCTGGCGGCACCGTTTTGCTGGCGCTGGCTGCGGCGGGCTTTGCCTATGTGCTGTATGAGCTGATTTCGGGCGATGATGATGACCATCCGGTCAGCCCCTAAAGCCTTGCGCTAGCTTAATAGATAAACCCCCGCTCCTATGTTGGACGGGGGTTTATTTTTTGGGCCGGAAACCCCAAAAAGCCCGCATCCGCGCGCCGTTCGCAAATATTGACGTTACCCCGACTTTGCGGCACATTCTGCGCTGCGTTTAACAGCGCGGGATAGGGGGGATTTATGCGGATAATGTCTTTGGCTCTGCCGATGGCGGCGCTCACCATTTTAGCCTTGCCGTCGGCCTTGGAAGCCCAGCGCACACGGCCTGCGGCAAAGCCTGCGCCCAAGGCTGTCCCTCCTAAAACCATTCCGAAAGCATCGTCCACTATGCCGGTTGCCCCCGGCTTTTGGATCGGCGAGGAAGAAAATTGCGGCACCGTGCGCGGTATCACTTTTTATGACGGGCGGCGCTGGGGCAATTTGCGCACCGAGGGGCGCGAAATTTATGGCAGTAGCGGTCAGCCGATCCTGCGCACGGCAGCGGGCAAGGGCGGCTATACCAATATCTGGTTCGACAATAATACCCGCGTTGATGGCGACATGTCGGTCCGCTCGCTGGGGCCGACCCGCTATATGACGCGCACCATATCCTATGGCAGCGGCTATATTGGCGGGCGCGTCGAGGTGGACGAATATGTCAGCAAAAAATGCGACTATGCGCAATTGCCGCCGGTGATGCGCACGGCGATCCAACGCTATGTGCCGCATATGATGCCGGGACAGCCTCTTCCACCCAAGCCTGTGCTAGTGCCCCCTGTGCCAGCGCGGCCTGCACCAATTACCCCGGCGCCGGTGGCTGCTCTCCCTGCCGCAACCGGTCCGTTGGGCATCCGTCCCGGCCATTATATCAACCCCAATCGCCCGTGTAACAATGATGGCGGCGAGATTTTCTTTTATGACGGGCGGCGCTGGGGCTGGATGGATTTGAGTGGCTATGCGGCGGGAAGGCTCGATCCGGTATCGGGTATCCGCAAGGCGGGCAATCGCTGGAACCTTGGCTATGGCGAAATGCTGCGCGTCGATGGCGTGGACCGGATCTTTATAGCGAGCGACAATATCGGAAATTTCCCTTTACGCTGGTGCGCACCGGCGAGCGTGCGCGCCAACGCCCGCGTGCGGTAATGCGGTTTAAGGCCCTTATCCGGTTTAAAGCATAGCCTTTCGCGCGTGAAACCGTTATTCCGGCGGCTCTATATGAGCAGTATAAGGCGGCGCTAAATTTATGGGCTGGAAAATCATTGCGGCGATCATTCTTATCATCGTCGGGTTCAACTTGCTGGCCTATTCTTACATGAAACGCCGTATCGCTGCGACCAAGGCGGAAGGCTATCGCCGCTTGGCCGAAGAAGAACAGGGGCAGGGCGGTGCGCCGGAGGCCGGTGCCGGGACCGATGGCGACAGGGGCAGTTGACGCGCATTGTGCGATCCACCGCCATTTTCTCCCGCCGCAAAAACCCGCCCAAAAACCTGCCGCAAAAACCGGCTTGAAAAACTTAGGCAAAGCGTCACCATATAAGGCTGGGCTATAAAATCTGGCCGCACGGATCGGGGCAGGAGAGAGGTACGAGGCGCTATGGCTGATCCGCACGATCATCATCATGACCATGCGCATAGCCCTGACCATGCGCATAGCCCTGACCATGAACATGGCCCCGACCATTCCGGCAAGGGCGGTGCGGGCAAAATCCATTCCCATGCAGGTCATTCGCACGCCAGCCATTCGCATGGCGGCCACTCGCACGCCAGCCACGCACACGCCAGCCACGCACACGCCAGCCATTCGCATGGCGGCCACGCACACGCCAGCCACTCCCACGGTGGCCACTCCCACGGCGGTCACGACCATAATCATGCGGCGGGGGCGAGCGCGCGCAGTCTGGCGATAGCGCTCTGCCTGACCGGCTCCTTCCTGTTTGCCGAAATTATCGGGGCGTGGTGGTTTAACAGCCTCGCCTTGCTGTCGGATGCGGCGCATATGTTTACCGACAGCGCGGCGCTCGCGATTGCGCTGGTCGCGGTCAAGGTCGGGCAACGCAAGGCGGACGAACAGCGCACCTATGGCTATCGCCGCTTTGAAATATTGGCCGCCGCCTTCAATGCGGTGCTGTTGTTCGTGGCCGCCGCCTTCATCGCGTGGGAGGGGGTGCAGCGCGTCATTGCACCGCAACCGGTGGCTTCGCTCGGCATGATGGCGGTCGCGGCTTTAGGGCTGATCGTCAATCTCATTGCGATGATGGTCCTGTCCAAGGGCAAAGAGGAAAGCCTCAATGTGAAGGGGGCTTATCTGGAAGTATGGGCCGATATGCTGGGGTCATTGGGCGTGATTGCGGCGGCGGCGATGATCTGGTTTACCGGATGGGACTGGATCGACCCGATTGTCGCCATCGGCATCGGCGTATGGGTCTTGCCGCGCACGTGGGTGTTATTGAGGGATACCACGCATATCCTCCTCCAGGGCGTGCCGAAGGGGATGCAATTGTCCGACATCCGCGCCGCGATGGAGGGCAGCACAGGTGTTGCCAGCGTCCACGACCTCCACCTTTGGTCGGTCGCCGGCGATGATGCGAGCCTCACCGCGCATATCGTGCTGGCGGGCGACCATGATGGCGAAGCGGTGCGGTTGCGCGTCGCGGCGCTGTTGGAAGAACGGTTCGAACTCCACCATGTCACGCTCCAGACCGAGCGGGTGGCGTGCCATGATGGCGACCATGTGCATGATTGAAGGGGGGGGGATGCACATTTTGTTTACCTCCGGGCTTTTCGTTATTCCCTTACATCTTGTTATCCACGCGCTTTAGGCTTCTCCCACCTCGTCATTCCCGCGAAAGCGGGGATCCATCTCCTGAGTTATAGGTTTAAGCGGACGGATGCGGCGAACCCGGCGAACCGGTCGCCTGCAGCTTGAGAACCGGTAAACCTCATCGCCCGGAGATGGATTCCCGCCTTCGCGGGAATGACGAAGCTATGAGAGGGAGGCGGCGCGGGACTAACGGGTGAGCAGGGCAAAATGCACGCCCTTGCGGGGGTTGAAACGCCTTCCTTGCTCCGCTATTCGACCAAGCAGCATAGGGCGGCCTATGCCCCGGTTCGGGGTGGGCCGCTTTTTTGCTTTTTGCATGATTTTTTTAAGGCGACCTGTTTGTCGAGAAAGGCTCACCGATGGCGATTACCCCGTTAATGCCCGTTTACCCGCGTTGTGCCGTGCGCCCTGTGAAGGGCGAAGGCTGCTATCTTATCGGGGAAAAGGGTGAGCGATATCTGGATTTCGCGAGCGGCATCGCGGTCAATCTGCTCGGCCATGACCATCCGCATCTGGTGGGTGCGATCCAGCAACAGGCCGCGACCTTGATGCACGTATCGAACCTGTATGGCAGCCCGCAAGGCGAACATTTTGCACAGCGGCTGGTCGATAATACGTTCGCCGACACAGTGTTCTTCACCAATTCGGGCGCGGAAGCGGTCGAGTGCGCGATCAAGACCGCGCGCCGTTACCATTTCGCCAAAGGCAACCCGCAGAAAAATACGCTGATTACCTTCCATAATGCGTTTCACGGTCGCACCATCGCGACCATCAGTGCAACCAATCAGGAAAAATTGCGCGACGGTTTTGAACCGCTTTTGCCCGGTTTCAAATATGCGCCGTTCGATGATCTGGAAGCGGCCCTTGCACTGATCGACGAAAATACCGCCGGTTTCCTTGTCGAGCCGGTGCAGGGCGAAGGCGGCCTGCGTCCGGCGAGCCAAGGCTTCCTTGAAGGCCTGCGCATGGCGTGTAACGACCATGACCTGATGCTCGTGCTGGACGAAGTGCAGGCGGGCATTGCGCGCACCGGCAAGCTTTATGCGCACGAACATTATGGTATCGAACCCGACATTATGGCGACGGCCAAGGGCATTGGCGGCGGCTTTCCGCTGGGCGCCTGCCTTGCCACCGAAGAAGCGGCAGCGGGCATGACCATCGGCACCCACGGGTCGACCTATGGCGGCAATCCGCTCGCTATGGCGGCAGGTGAAGCGGTGTTCGATGTGATCCTTGAGGACGGCTTTATGGAACATGTCCGCTTGATGGGCGACCGTCTGCGCCAGAGTCTGGAGCAGCTTATCCCCAATCATGACGATCTGTTCGAAAGCGTGCGCGGTCTGGGGCTGATGCTCGGCGTGAAGCTCAAGACGGACAGCCGCGCCTTCGTGGCGCATTTGCGCGACAATCACGGACTGTTGACGGTGGCCGCGGGCGACAATGTCGTACGCGTCCTGCCCCCGCTCGTCATCAACGAAGCCCATATCGACGAATTTATCGAGCGGCTGTCGGCGGGCGCGAAAAGCTATACGGTGCCCAAGGCGTAATTTGATGGCCCTCCCTTTGTCGGGAGGGCGCAACCCAAATCCCCCTCCCGCTTGCGGGAGGGGCTAGGGGAGGGGCTGTTGCTCACATAAAGGCAACCATCCCTCCCCCGGCCCAGTGAGCTTGAAACTGCCCCCGGCAGTTTCACATTATGCCGGGGGCATAATCTCGCTCACTCGCAAGCGGGAGGGAAGAGGAGTAATATATGACCCGTCATTTCCTGAATTTGTCTGATGCCGGTGGCGATGCGCTCGCGGCCATTCTCAATGATGCGATGGAGCGTAAGGCTGCCCGCGCGGACCTGCCCAAGGGCGCGGTCGATCCCGATGCGCCGCTGGCCGGCCATGTGCTTGCGATGATTTTCGAGAAAAATTCGACCCGCACGCGCATGAGTTTCGACATGGCGATCCGCCAGCTTGGCGGCACCAGCATTGTGATGGATGCAGGATCGACCCAGATCGGGCGCGGCGAAACCATCGAAGATACCGCGCGCGTCGTGTCGGGCTTTGCCGATGCGATCATGATCCGCACCGACGATCATGCCAAGATTGACGCGATGGCCAAGGCCGCCACCGTGCCGGTCATTAACGGCCTCACCGACCTGTCGCACCCGTGCCAGATTGTCGCGGACCTCCAGACCATCCTTGAAAATGGCAAGGCCTTGCCGGGGCTGGAAGTCGCTTGGCTTGGCGATGGCAATAATGTGCTGAATTCGATTATCGAGGCGGCGGGCCTGATGAAATTCAATCTGCGCGCGGGCTGCCCGATGGGGTTTGAACCCGACGCCGCTTTCGTCAAGGAAGCGCAAAAAGCGGGCGCGCAGATAATGCTCACCGGCGATGCGAAGGAAGCGGCGAGCGGCGCGGATGTGGTCGTCACCGACACTTGGGTGTCGATGGGACAGGACCATGCCGAAGAAAAAATCGCCGCGCTGACCCCGTTCCAGGTCAATGAAGGCATTATGGCGCTCGCCAAACCCGACGCTATTTTCCTCCATTGCCTCCCCGCCCACCGCGGCGAGGAAGTCACCGAAGCGGTCATTGACGGCCCGCAATCGCGCATCTTCGAAGAAGCCGAAAACCGCCTCCACGCGCAAAAATCCGTTTTGCTGTGGGCGCTGGGCAAGCTGGGCTGATCCGCATGGCCGATACGCCTGAAAACAAAGCTGCCCCGGCGGAGATTTATTTCGACCAGCCGCTTATTTTTACCCTGCCGGAAAATCATGCGCGCGGACGGTTTGTGCGGTTGGGGCCGGTGCTGGACCTGATCCTGTCGGCGCATGGCTATCCGCCCGCGATCGAGCGGGTGCTGGCCGATGCGCTGACGTTGACGGCGTTGCTCGGCTCGACGCTCAAACAGGCGGACGGGCAGTTGACATTGCAGGCGCAGACCGAAAACGGCCTCATCGAATTGCTGGTATGCGATTATAAGGCGGGCGAGCTGCGCGGTTATCTCAAATTCGATGCCGAGCGCGCCGCGGAAATGCCCGACGATCCTTCCCTATTTGCGCTGTTCGGCAAAGGCTATCTTGCGATTACCTTCGATCAGGCCTCGTCCGATGAACGCTATCAGGGAATTGTACCGCTGGACGGTGAAAATCTTGCGGAAGCGGCGCAAAATTATTTCGTACAGTCCGACCAGTTGCCGACGTTGGTGCAGCTTGCGACGCGGCGCGATCCGGTTGCGGGCTGTGTTGCGGGCGGGCTGTTCCTCCAATATCTGCCAGATGGCGAAGAAGGGCGCGAGCGGCTCCATGTGCGCGACGATAATCCGGAATGGGATCATGTCAGCGCATTGGCCGGGACGATGGGGGCGGAAGAACTGACCAACCCCGAACTCAGCCTTGAAACGCTAACCTGGCGGTTGTTCCATGAAGAGGAAATCCGCGTGACACCGGGGCTGAAATTATCGCGAGGGTGCCGCTGCGATGCCGAATATCTGAAATCGGTGCTGGCGCGCTTTCCCGAAAGTGAACGCGCGGCGATGGCCGATGAAAATGGCAATATCGTCATCGATTGCGCCTTCTGTTCGGGCCTTTTCCCCGTAGCGGTTGACTAAGCCCGTTAAATGCGGCCTTATTTGACACAATAATGCCATTTTCCGGTCATCACTTGCCGGGATGTTTATGCTATATCCTGTGATTGACTACGACGAGGCGTGTTCATATGGCGCTAAGCTGTATCGACATAAAGGTAAGTAACCGGCCTGTTAGCGCCCGAATCATTCGGGCGGGGGAGGGTCGGCAAAGGATAGATGAACAGGATGAATGGGATCATGAAACCGCGTTATCTGATTGGGTTGACTGCCGTTGCGGGCCTGATGGCCGTCGCCGCGCCTGCGCAAGCGCCCAGCTTTGCGATGCTGGGGACATTGGAAAAGGGCCAATGGTCGCTCGTCGAGCGCGGGCAGGGCGGTGCGTCCAAAAATATCTGCCTTGGCGATGCGACGCAGCTTTTGCAGTCCGAACATCCCGGCGCGCAATGTTCGCGCTACACCATCCGCGACGGTGCGGACGAAGTGACGGTGCATTATACCTGCGGCAAGCAAGGCCATGGCCGCACCACGGTGCGCAAGGAAACCCCGCGCCTCGTACAAATCGACACGCAAGGCATCCGCAACGGCCAGCCTTTCTCCTTCGCCTATGAAGCGCGCAAGGGCGGAGGCTGCTGATATATAAAAAACTTGAAGGTTAACGCTTTATTTACTAACATGGGTTAATCAGGGTCTCTCTCGATGAGACCTTCCTCTCCTACAGGTTAGATACCTGTAACTTGGCCGCTCTATTACAGGGCGGCCTTATTTTTTTGGATAGAGAAGAGCATGTTCGACCATTTAGGGGAAAGGGAAGCGGTCTTTCACCCCGATTCCGGAATAACGGATTAAACTAAATGTGCGAACAATAATAATTGCGTGGGGCTATCAGTTTGCATTGACGATAAAATTTATTGCTTTTCATCTCTGGCTTGATTGGGACTCGGCGCATTTATGCCCAAATGCCGCGCAAATCCGCGCAGGAATTTGTAACCTGTATCAAATGCAACTGGATTTTACGGGCGGATTGAGGGATAACCCTTGTTAATAAGCCCAAGGTTTGCGCCACTTTCGGGGCTATCCGGACAAGGAAAGCAAGCGCTTGCTTGCCCAATCGTCCGGATAGGCGCATGGCTTGGGGGCAAATAGAGCCAAATATAAAGGGGACGCACCTGATGAGCCTGTCGCGATTTACCGTTTATACCCCCGTCATGCGCGGCATTTTGCGCATCGTCAGCGGGGCCTTGTTCTTCGCCCACGGGCTTCAGAAATTTGCAGGCTTCCCGCCCGGCGAAATGGCAGGCGCTGGGCTGACATTTAGCAGCGCGGGGGCGTTTGCGGGTGTGATCGAGCTTATTGCGGGCTTTCTTATCATGATCGGGCTGTGGACCCGTCCCGCGGCCTTTATCGCGTCGGGCACAATGGCCTTTGCCTATTTTATCGGCCATGCGCCGCAAAATTTCTTCCCCGTCAATAATGGCGGCGACGCGGCCATTTTATATTGTTTCCTGTTCCTCTATTTCGTCTTTGCAGGCGGCGGGGCGTGGGGCATCGATTATGCGCGCGACAAGAACCGTTTCCGCCGCTAATCCATGCTAAATGCCTGAATTACCCGAAGTAGAAACGACCGTTGCGGGGTTGCGCCCGTTCCTGGAAGGGCAGCGTATCACACGCGTCACGCTGCGCCGCGCCGATCTGCGCCGCCCCTTTCCGGTCGATCTGGTCCAGCGTATTACGGGCGCCGAAGTCACCAGCCTGTCGCGCCGTGCCAAATATGGCCTCATCCTGACCGACCGCGAGGATAGCCTGATCTTCCATCTGGGGATGTCGGGGCGCTGGCGGGTTAATCCGGCGGACGAGGACCGCCACGACCATTTATTGCTCGAAACCGCGCGCGGCGATGTGCTGGCGCTCAACGACCCGCGCCGCTTCGGCTCGGTCGATCTGGTGGCGGGCGATGCGGCGACCCTGTTCGCGCCCTTCCTGACGCTGGGGCCAGAGCCTTTGTCCGACGCGTTTTCGCCCGCGATGCTGCACAAGCGGCTGGCGGGGAAGGGGGTGGCCATCAAGCTGGCGCTGCTTGACCAGCGCGTGGTTGCGGGGCTTGGCAATATCTATGTGTGCGAGGCCCTGTTCATGGCGGGAATCGCGCCGCGCACCCCCGCCGGTAAGGTGAGCCGCGCGCGGCTGGAACGGCTGGTGCCGGCGATCAAGCAGGTGCTGCTGGCCGCGATTGCAGCGGGCGGATCGACCTTGCGCGATTTTGCGCGGCCCGATGGCGAGCTGGGCTATTTCGCCAAGGAATGGCTTGTCTATGGCCGTGAAGGCGAACCTTGCCGGACATGCGGGACGCTGATTACGCGGCAGGTGGATGGCGGGCGCTCGACCTTTTTTTGCCCGAAATGCCAGAAATAAGCGGCTTTTGGTTGACGTTAGCGGGGGGAATCAGTAAAGGCACCCCACGCTTGCGGGCCGAATCTCGTGATTTCGGCCCCTTTTATATTGCAAATCGCTGAAATTATTCGAGGAATTCATGGCCAATACGCCGCAGGCAAAGAAACGTATCCGTCGCAACGCTCGCCGTGCAGAAGTTAACGGTGCGCGCATCGGTCGCATTCGCACCCTCGTGAAGAAGGTCGAAGCGGCGCTTGGCGCGGGCGACAAGTCGGCGGCAACGGCAGCTCTGTCGGCTGCGCAGCCGGAACTGGCGCGCGGCGTTGCCAAGGGCGTCCTCCACAAAAACACCGCATCGCGCAAATTGTCGCGCCTCACCAAGCGCGTCTCCGCGCTCGGCTAAGGCCGCTTGCGCCGCCCTTTGCGCTTGGCGCTATGGGGGCTGCGATAGAATGGGCGGTCAAGCCCAACGGGATTTTTAAGCCCTGTCCGGTCATAAATCGGGCGGGGCTTTTCCTTTGCGCGGGAGATGCGGGTGCGCGGGATGCTGGTCGCGCGGGATGTTGGCGCGGCGATGCGGGCGAAGCGCGGTAAGGTGCGGTGGAAGGGTAGAGAGAAAAACATCGCGCCCCACCAAAAAACCATTAGCCCTGAGCGTGTCGAAGGGCGTTTGTCAGTATTGCGAACCGTGCTTCGACAAGCTCAGCACTAGCGGATTATATTGAGATCAGCGGTTACATTTAAAGCCGGCATCTGCGCGCGAACAAAATTTCCACGCGAACAAGATTTCCATGCGAACATTATTACCGCCCGGACCCCATCTCAAACCGTGCCAATATCTCCATCGGGCCATCACCTCCGCTCGGGTCACAATCCCATACGGGGCAACATCTCACCCGGCCAACATATCCACCCGGATCAACATATCCACCCGGATCAACATATCCACCCCGGGTCAATACACCTCCAGCAGCACCAAGCCCTCAACAGCAGATAACATCGCCTCCCGCGCAAACACTCTCCACACCCGACTCAGCTGGGGGCGAATCTCGCTGTGACGCTACTGGTCGGTGCGATTCGCGGCCGGGTTGATCCCGCCTCAATGACATTCGCCTTTCGTTCTTTTAAAGGGCTTAACGCGCCCCAAAATGTTACAAATGCAAGGCCCATTGAGAAGTCCAGCTTATTCCGCGATTCGGGATGAGCAGATTTACTACCAATTTCTCTAACGGCATGAAAAGTAACGGTAAAATCAAAAGACCTTGGATTCTCTTGGCTTGTGCGAGTCAATGGCATTTATTTCAGTTTTTTTACGCCGCCGCCCTTGCCCTCTTCGCGCACCGGTGCTTACAAATGACTTGTCCAGCAGATCGCCTTCTGACCGGGCCGCACCGAGTATGAACAAACCGCCAAGCCGGAAAGCCGACTTTCCGGAAAAGCTTTTTGCGCGACTCGAACAGCAGACCAGAAGGCGCTGGAGGGGGTAATCTTTCGCAAGGAAGATGAACGAGACGGGGCCAACGAGATGCGGCCCGTTTGAGGGGGCCGCTTGATAGCGCCACTTTGGTGAGGCCAGTTTGATGGGGCCAGTTTGATGGGGCCAATTTGATGGGGACGTATGCAATGGCAGATCGGGATCGGAAAGGGGCGCCGGACGCGGGCGCTGCTGCACCGACCGAAGCCATGTGGACGGCCCTTGCCCAAGGGCTGCGCCGCGATATTGGCGTAAGAGCCTTTGACCATTGGCTAAAACCGGTGCGCTTCGGCAATTTTTGCGAAGATACCGGCACGCTCACGCTTTTTGCCCAGACCAGTTTTTCCGCCAATTGGGTCGCCGACCGTTTCCTCGACCGGCTGACTTTGGCGTGGCGCAGCGTGTCGCCCGATGTCACCGCCGTGCGCATTATCGGCGCGCCGCAACGGGCCGAATTGCCGGTCGCCAAATTGCCCGCAGCCCCTGCCGCTAACCAAGGAACGCCCGCCGCCAATCAGGGCGAAGCCATGTCGGGTGCGACGACAACGCCGCTGTCCGATACCGGCCTGTTCGCTTTTGCAGCGCCCGCGCCGACCGCGCCTGCGACGCTGCCCAATCTCGACCCGCGGCTTGTTTTTGACAATTTTGTGTCAGGACGCGGCAATATCCTCGCGCTCAACGCGGCGCGGCGGATGGCGGCGGTCGAACGGCCGATGTTCAACCCGCTCTATCTCCAATCGGGGACGGGGCAGGGCAAGACCCATTTGCTGCACAGCATCGCGCATGGCCTTTTGGCGGTTAATCCGGCGGCTAACATCATCCTGATGTCGGCGGAAAAATTCATGCTCGAATTTGTGACGGCGGTGCGCGGCAATGATATGCCCGCATTCAAGGCCCGGCTGCGCGCGGTTGACCTCCTCATGATTGATGACCTGCAGTTCATCATCGGTAAGGGGTCGACGCAGGAAGAATTGCTCCACACGATTGATGAAATTTTGGGCGCCGGCAAGCGTTTGGTGGTCGCCGCCGACCGTGCGCCGCATCTGCTCGGCGGGATTGACCCGCGCTTGCTGTCGCGGCTTCAGGGCGGGTTGGTTGCCGAAATTGACGCGCCGGACCTCGCGCTGCGTGAAGCGATTTTACGCCACAAATGCGCGACCCATCATGAAGCCCATGTGCCCGAAGAGGTGATTGCTTTCCTTGCGACCAGCTTCACGCGCAATATTCGCGAGCTGGAAGGCGCGCTCAATAAATTGCTGGCTTATGCCTCGCTTGCCGATACCGCGATCAGCCTCGATCTGGCGCGCGACCGGCTCGCCGAAACCGCACGCGGCGCGCGCACGCGCATCAGTATTGATGACATCCAGCGGGCGGTGTGTGCGCATTACAAGCTCGACCGGATGGAGATGGCCTCCAAGCGGCGCGCGCGCGAAGTCGCCCGTCCGCGCCAGATTGCCATGTATCTCGCCAAGACGCTGACGCCGCGCTCCTATCCCGAAATCGGGCGCAAATTTGGCGGGCGCGACCATTCGACCGTGATCCATGCGATCAAGACGATCGAATCCTTACGCGTCGCCGACCCCGCCATCGACAGCGACATCGCCCGCATCCGCCGCGCCTTGGAAGTTTGAGCGGTTGGCGGTGTAAGCCCGCTTTATCTCTTTTTCTCCTTATTCTCTGCGGCCTCTGCGTGAACCAGATATAGTTCGCGCGGAGAGGCAGAGGGTGCCGCAGGGGATTATAGATTCACGCGAAGATAATAGATTCACGCGAAGGCGCGAAGGAGGTTTTTACCGGGCTTTGCCCGTTTTCATTGCGGAAAGCCTTGTCCAGATTTCCAAAGTCGTGCGTAATTCTGCGCAACCCAATCTCCGCGCCTTCGCGCCTCCGCGTGAATCCTTTTCACATCCGTTCCGATCATCCAAACGGTCCGGAGATGGATGCCCGCTTTCGCGGGCATGACGAGGGTGGGGAGTAGCGTCATGGGAACCACGCACAAAAAAAGGCCTTGCGACGGATATACCGCGCAAGGCCTTTTTCGCGATTGTTACGGCTTACCCGTCAGTTTTTCTTCGGGGGAAGGGAGATTTTGACTTTTTCGCCGCCATTGCCGGGGAAGCCGGTGAACATGGCGTCGATGAGGTTGGGGACCAGATAGGTGAGGTCATTGTCGCGGCTCAACGCTTCGGCAGAGCCTTCGAACAGGCGCTCCTTATTGCCGCCGCGCTCGATGGTCATGCCAAGATGGCTGACATAGACGGTATAGCTGCGCACGCCCGAATTCCATCCCGGACCATAAAGGAACGGGTCGTTAAAGCCCCACATATAGGGGCGATGGAACCGGCCATAGCGGCCGTAAAAGGGGCGGCCATAATAACCGCGATACCCGCCCCACGGACCCCAGAACGGGTCATTATAGGTCGGATCGCTCACAATGCGTTCGCGGCCCTTGTCGACGCCATAGTCGAGATGGACCACCAGTTCGGCATTGCCGCTGGTCGCGGGACGATAACCGAGTGCGCCCATTTTCTGGCTGACAAGGCCCGCATAATGCTGGAATTCCAGACTGCGGGCCATGTCGGGATTGGCGGCGGTGACGGTAAAGCTTTGCCCCTGTGCGGGGGGCATTTGCTGGAAACGCTGGACATTCGCCTGAAACGGCGTGGCGCAGGCGCCGAGCGTCAGCAAGGCGAGTGGTGCGGTAATCATGGCGACCCGGCGCGTAAGCGACTTAATAGGCATTTTTTGTCTCCAATGCGGGGAAAGGAAGCCGGTAAGGCTTTCTGTCCGCACCTAATTGTTCAAACTTCCTGACCCCATATGGGGTGCGACCGATCCAAAACCAAGACGGAGAGGCGCAGTCATTTACCTGCCCGTCTCTAACAATATATGGCTGAATGGTGTTTGAACAGCGACGAGTTGAACAATTTTACAGTTGCTTATGCACATAAGAAAAAATTCCGGTGCGCATTACGCCCGGCAACGGGGGCGCAATGCAGAAGAGACAGAAGGCTGTGCAGTTTTTATGTTTTTTCGCAGCAGACCCCAATGCAAACGATGACAGCATCCTGCCGTGCGCTATGATGCGCGGGACAGGGGAGGGGCAGCGATGATTCTGTCCTCCTCACAGCATGGACGCATAGGTGGAGCGAGGGGGTTTTTGTGGGAGAGACGGTAAAGATTTTGCGGGCGGCAACGATGCTGGCCGGGGCAGCAGGGAGCCTCCTATTGGCGACGCCATCATGGGCAGGCGACCAGCCGCTTTATGAAGCCGCCCCCGCATGGGTCGATGGCAAGGAGGCCGATGTCGCGCTTGCCAAAACCGGCACGAGCAAAGCGACGCTGGTGGTAATGGACCGCCAGACCCGCATCGAAAAAGGCAAGCTGTGGAATTATACCGACATGGTCTATCGCATCGATAGTCCGGAGGCTTTGAGCCAGGGCGGGATGATCCAAGGGATGTGGAACCCCGACCTTGGCGATCTCATTGTCCATAAGGTCGAGATTTTGCGCGGCAATGAGCGTATCGACGCACTGGCGGGCGGACGCAAATTCGAAATATTGCGGCGCGAGGCGCAATTGAGCCAGTTGCAGGTCACAGGCGTGCTCACCGCGATGTTGCAGGTGGAAGGGCTGCGCATGGGCGACCGTGTGCGCTATGTTTCCTCGACCACCTATCGCGACCCTGCAACCGGCAATGATAGCGCGCATATCGCGCCGATTGTCGCGGCCCCCGCTATGGCCGATTTTGCGCGCACGCGGATTATATGGCCGGCCAATGAAAATCTGCGCTGGAAGGTGACGGGGAAGAATATCAACCCGCTCTATACGCCTGCATCGGGCAACGGGATGAACAGCCTTGTCATCCGCGAACCGGTGAGCAAACAGCCCGACCAACCCGCGCTTGCGCCGATGCGCTATATGGTGACGCCCTTGGTCGAGGTGAGCGGCTTTGCCGACTGGAAAGCAGTGTCGCGCGCCAGTGCGAACCATTATCGCACGGCAGGCTTGATTGCCGACGGCTCCGCGCTCGCGCTGGAAGCCGACAAAATTGCCAAGGCAACGCGCGACCCCAAGATGCGCGCCGCCCAAGCGTTGGAACTGGTCCAGCGCGAGGTGCGCTATCTATTCAACGGCATGGGCAATGGCAATTATGTGCCGCAAAGCCCTGCCAAGACTTGGGAAATGCGCTATGGCGATTGCAAGGCGAAAACCTTGCTGTTGCTCGCGCTCCTCCACCGGCTCGATATTGAAGCGGTGCCTGCGCTCGTCAATGCGACGGGCAAGGATAGTGTCGCCGAACGGCTCCCCGCATTCGGCGCGTTCGACCATGTGATTGTGCGCGCGGTGATTGACGGCAAAACCTATTGGCTTGACGGCACCAAAAATGACGACCGGCTGGCCGACCTCGAAAATGTGCCGGATTTCGGCTATGCGCTGCCCTCGACCGAAGCGGGGGCGGACCTGGAGCGGCTGGCCTTCCGCCCCAATGCGCGGATGGACGAAATCGCCGACACCAGCATCGACATGCGCGCAGGGCTTTATGTGCCTGCGGTGATTAAGGTGCGCAAAACGGTGCGCGGCGAGCTGTTGGGGATGCTGCGTCTTGCCAAAGGGTCAATGGACAAGGAAATGTTCGACGCACTGGTGAGCAAGGCGCTGCAACCCAATGATCTGTCCTCCATTGTGCGCAGTTCGATCCGCTTTGACGATGCAGCGGGAACCGCATTGCTGGAAGGCGAGGGGCTTTATACGGTGCAGGTGCAGTCCAAGGGGCCGCGCCGCATCTTGCCGATCGACACAATATTGGCCGACTTTAAACCGGACGCGCCGCGCAACAAAACGGAGTGGAAGGATATTCCGTTCGCGCCGCCCAATATCGGGTATCGCCAGCGCATCACCCGCCTGTTGCTGCCCGCAGGCGGCAAGGGCTTTACCGTGGACAATGGCACCGCCCTTAACGAACAGCTTGCCGGATATAAATTTGCCCGCAGCGTCAAGAATGAGGCCGCCAGCGTGACGCTGGACGAAACCGTGCAGACGGTGGCGCTGGAACAGCCTTATGACCGCTTCCTTGTCGATAAGGGCCGTATCGGCCAGATTAACGCGAGGCCGGTCGAGCTGGTCATTGCCGCCGATTATCCCGAAAGCTGGGCCGAACGCCGCGCGTTAAAGGATAGCGCCGCGCTCGCGCCGGTGGTTGCGGTTTATGATAGCTGGGTCGCAAAGGATAAGGACGACACCCACGCGCTCCAGAACCGTGCGAGTTTTTACGAAGGGGTGAAGGACTATAAAAAGGCCGAAGGCGACCTTGACAGGTTGATCGCGCTGGAGCCGAGTGCGGACCATTATTCATGGCGCTCTTACTTGCGCATGTTCCGCGATTTGAAGGCAGCCGAACCCGATGCGCGCAAAGCTTTGGAGCTGGATCCGGGGCATTTGCAGGCGACCGGCAATCTGGTGGAAATATTGGTGCGCGCCGGAAAATTCGATGCGATCCCTGCGGTGCTTGACCATTGGGAGTCCAATGGCGCGCCGGAAATCGACCTGACGCTTGCCCGCGCGATGCAGTTGGATGAAAGCGGCAAGCCGGACGAGGCTTTGGCCATGCTCGACCGCCTCAACGAACAAAAGCCGGGTACGCCGGGCGTGTTGAACACCCTGTGCTGGGTGAAGGGGCGCAATAATCTCGACCTGCCGGGCGCGCTCAAACAATGCACCAAGGCGATTGAACTGGCCGACAATCCTGCCGCCTTTCTCGATAGCCGCGGGCTGATTTATTACCGGATGCAGCGTTATGACGATGCGGTGGCAGATTATGATGCGGCGCTGCGCATCGATAATAGTCTGGCGCTAAGCTATGTCATGCGCGGCCTTGCCAAGCGCGGACTGGGGCAGGAGGCGGCCGCGGCGGCCGATATTGCCACAGCGCGCGGGCTTGACCCTTATGCGATTACCGAAGTGACGCGTATGGGCCTGAAGCCCTGAGCCCTTAAACCTGACGGGGCGGTTCGGATTTAACCGAACAGCCCCATCGCGGCTTGGGCGGCTTCGAGCTGGGGTTTGGCCAATGCGCGCGCGCGGATGGCCCCTTGCTCCAAGGCCGCATCAATGGCGGCATGGTCCTGACGCAACGCATTGTAGCGGTCACGGATCGGGCGCAGGCTTTCGACCAGCACTTCGGCGAGCGCGGGCTTGAACGCGCCAAAGCCTTGGCCTGCAAAGCGCGCGCATACCGCATCGGGGTTTTCGTCGGTAAGGGCTGCATAAATGCCGACCAGATTGCGCGCTTCGGGACGTGCGGCCAGTTCCGCATAGGTGGCGGGCAGCAATTCGGCGTCGCTTTTCGCCTTCTTCACCTTTTGCGCAATTGTGTCATCATCGTCCGACAGGTTGATGCGCGCCATGTCGCTGGGGTCCGATTTGGACATTTTCGCGGTGCCATCGCGCAGCGACATAACCCGCGCGGCGGTCGCGCCGATTTTGGGTTCGGGCAAAGTGAACAGCTCGACGCCGAAATCCTGATTGAATTTGGCCGCAATATCGCGCGCCAGTTCCAGATGCTGTTTCTGGTCCTCGCCGACCGGCACATGGGTCGCATTATAGAGCAGCACGTCGGCGGCCATCAGCACCGGATAAGTATAAAGTCCGGCGGACGCGCCTTCGCGATTCTTGCCCGATTTTTCCTTGAACTGCGTCATGCGGTTGAGCCAGCCGATGCGCGCAACGCACATCAAAAGCCATGTCAGCTCGGTCGTTTCGGGAACGCGGGTCTGGTTGAACAGGATCGACTTGGCCGGATCAATCCCCGCCGCCATCAACGCAGCCGCCATGCCGCGCACATTGTCGCGCATTTCCTGCGGCGTCTGGAACAGGGTGATGGCGTGGAGGTCGGCCAGAAAAAACAGACATTCCGCGCCTTGGTCAGCGGCTTCGTTCTGCATCGCGACCCATTGCCGGATCGCACCCAGATAATTGCCGAGGTGGAGATTGCCGGTGGGTTGGATGCCGGAAACGATACGCATGGGAAATGTCAGCTTTCTGATGGGGTGGACGGGGTTTCAGCGGGGGCCGCTGCAACGGGCTTGCGCCTGAACGTGGCTTTAAGCTCGCCGGGCGTATAAGCGCGGAAAAGGAAAGTCGCTAGAGCATAAACCAGCGCCCCGCCGCCGCACAATAAGGCGAGGACCGCGACCCGCTGCATCAGGCTGCCGCTCACATAGGGAATGAACCACGGATTCATGAACCAAAGCGCCGCGCCCATCGCGGTGGCCGCGAGCAGAATGCGCCAGGCTTTGCCGGTAAAACGCGCGTCGAAGCGGAATTGCCCGCGCTTATGGAGGACCGCATAAAGCAGCAGCACATTGACCCAAGCAGCAATGGCGGTCGAAATCGCAATGCTGACCACGCCCTGCTCCAGATAGAGGATGAAGAACAGGTTGAGGCCAAGATTGACGAGCATCGAGGCGACCGCGAGCCGCACCGGCGTCTTGGTATCCTGCCGCGCATAAAAGCCCGGCGTCAGCACTTTTATCAGCACATAGGCCGGAACGCCGAACGAGAAAGCCGACAGCACTGCGGCGGTGCCTCTTGTGTCTTTCGCCAAAAATTCGCCATGTTCAAACACGCCGCGCACAATCGGGAAGGCCGAAATGACGAGCGCGACGGCGGCGGGCAGCGCGAGAAATAGCGCGAGTTCCATCGCGCGGTTTTGCGTGTGGGTGGCGACTTCTTCATTGCCCGACCCGATTTGCCGCGACAAAGTAGGAAGGATGGCGGTGCCGACACCGATTCCGATCAGCCCCAGCGGCAACTGGTTCAGCCGGTCGGCATAATAAAGATAGCTGATCGCGCCTTCCTGCAAATAGCGCGCGGCAAGCGCGGTCGAGATGAACAGGTTGAACTGGATCGCACCTTGGCCGACCGCTGCCGGGCCGATGAGCCATAACATCTGTTTGACCTTGGGCGTCAGGCGCGGCAACCGCAGGCGGATTTTGACCCCCGCCTTGCGGCACGACCACCACAGCCAAGCAAGCTGTAGCACGCCCGACACGGTAACGGCAATCGCTTGCGTGCGCGCGGTTTCGGCCTGGCTATCGCCCCGGAAAAAAACGAGTGCGATTATCATACAGATATTGAGCAGGATGGGCGCAGCGGCATTGACCCAGAAGCGGTTCAAACTGTTCAAAATCCCGCCCAGCAAACTCACCACCGATATGAGCGCGAGATAGGGGAAGGTAATCATCGTATATTGGGTCGCGAGCGCGAATTTTTCGGGGCCGCCATCGGGAAAGCCGCCGGTCATCGCCCACACAATCTGCCCTGCGAAAATAATCATGATCGCGGTGAACAGGATGAGGAAGGGGAGCAGCGCGGACAGGACTTGTCCGGCAAAGTCGATCGCTTTGGCAAGGCCGCTATCGGCCTCTTCGGCATCGCCTTCGCTGATCGTGCGGTTGAACATCGGCACGAACACGGCGGCAAATGCCCCTTCCGCGAACAGAGCGCGGAAGAGGTTGGGGAGGCGCCACGCAATCTGGAACGCATCGGACGCCATGCCTGCGCCGACATAGGTTGCCATCAACATATCGCGGGCAAGCCCCGCAAAGCGGCTGACCAAGGTCAGCCCGCCGATGGTTCCGGTTGCTTTGAGCAGATTCATGCGCGCCCCCGCTTAATTATAAAAGAGGGGGATGCGCCGCCAATCAGGCGTCGCCAGCCGGTGCTTCTTCACCCGCCGCTTGTCCTGCCTGCATCTGTTCCTGCTGCTGCACATACATGCTGGCAAAGTCGATGGGTTCAAGGAGCAAGGGCGCAAAGCCGCCATCACGCACGGCATCGGCAATCACGCGGCGCGCGAACGGGAAGAGGATGCGCGGCGCTTCGGCCAGCATGAACGCCTGGATCTGGTCTTCGGGCACATTGCGCACCGCGAACAGGCCCGCATAGGACAGGTCGACGATGAACGCTTTGCCTTCGTCATGCGACGAGCTGATGTCGATTTTGAGGATCGATTCATGCACATCTTCGCCGACTTGCTGCGTGCCGATGTTGAACTGGATGTCGATTTGCGGCTGGCTGGTCCATTGATAAGTGACCGGCGCGTTCGGATTTTCGAACGACAAATCCTTCACATATTGCGAAATCAGGCCGATTTGCGGCGCAGTATCTTCGCCATTAGCCAGCGGAGCGTTGGTGTCGGGGAGTTCGTCGGCCATGATGCTATAACGTCTTTCTTCATCAAAATGGGCAGGTCAGAGCAATAGATTGCGATAGACTGATGGGGCGATTATCAGGGGCAACCGGCTTGCACAATGAAAATGGCACCCGAACAGCGTAAAAAGAGATTATTAGCAGACCGAAGCGGCATGGTCACCTTTTGCCCGCTTGTGGCTTACTATACAGCCGGCCTGTGGCTTACTATCCACAAGGTAGAAAATATTCACCGCGCAACAGCCGCTTTATGCCGAACTCGGTTTGAAACATTGCAACGCTTATCCTATGTAGGCGTTTAGACCAAAGCTTATGGTGCGCGCCGCGCGGTGTTGCGCTATGATGCGAAAAGACCCCAAGCGGCACTTTCCTTTTGCCGCTGACGAACGGACATAGTGATGGAAATGAACGGGACGATCATCATCTTGGCAGCGATTGCCGCGTTTTTGGGCTTCCGCCTTTATACGCTGTTGGGCAAGCGCACCGGCCATGAGCAGGAGCCGATGATGCCGCGCAGCGAACCGCGCCCCGAAAGCCGGACGGTGCCGCCGGTGTTGCGCCCCAATATCGAAGAAGAACTGCAATCGCCCAATAGCGGCTATATTCCGGCGGAACTTCTGTTCGAACCGCGCGCCGAAAAGGGCTTGCGCGAAATCATGCTCGCCGACCGCGATTTCAATGTCGGGCCGTTTATCGACGGCGCGAAGGCGGCCTATCGCATGATTTTGGAAGCCTATTGGTCGGGCGACCGCGCGACGCTGCGCAGCCTTACCGATGACGATACTTATGCCGCCTTTGTCGAAGCGATTGAAGATCGCGAAGCGCGCGGCGAAACGCTCGACAACCGCTTGGTCACGATTGACCATGTGATTCTCAAGGATGCGGATTTGCATCGCGGCCTTGCGCGCCTCACTGTGCGGATTGATGCCGATATTGCTGCGGTGACGCGCGATGCGGACGGCAATGTGCTGGCCGGATCGCTCACCGATGCGGTGGAAACCCACGATGTGTGGACCTTCTCGCGCAATCTTTCGAGCCACGATCCCAACTGGAAGCTTGACGAAACCGACGAGGCCTGATTCAGATTGTCGCCGGGCCGGCTGTGCAAGCCGGACGCGATGGAAAGGCGACGATGATGAGCGACGGGCTTTGGGTAAAGGGCGGCAAGCAGCATAAAGTTGCGCGCGATTATCGTGCACGCATGGGCGCAGGGCTTGCGACCATTTTCCTGCTCGCTTCGTGTAGCACGGTCGTGCCGCCAGCAGGGCCGCAACAGCCCAAGCCGCCGACCGCTCCGCTCCCGCTCACCGCGCGCGATGCCGGGGTATTCCGTGCGCAAAGTTTTGACGATCTCGGCATTTCGGCGCCCAGCGCCAATGCCGCGCTCAAAGCCTTCATCACCAGCTGCCTCGCCTTGCTCAGCCGCACCGATACCAGCGGGTTGACCGTCCAGAGCGACTGGAGCGCTTCTTGCGCCGCCGCGCGCAGTTTCACCGGTTCCGACGCGCGCACCTTCTTCCGCGACCAGATGACGCCGGTGCGTATCGGCGACGGCAAGGCGTTCGCCACCGGCTATTATATCCCCGAAATCAAAGGCTCGCGCACGCGCCAGCCGGGCTATGAAACGCCCATCTATAAACTCCCGCCCGATCTTGTCCCCAAAGACACCGCCGCTGCGCGCGCGGAAGGCATTGACCTTACGCCATTCGGCTCGTCCGCGACCGGTACAAAATTGCGCGGGCGCTATGTCGATGGCCAATATCGGCCTTATTATACGCGCGGCGAAATTGTGAACGGGGCGCTGGCGAATAAGGGGCTGGAACTGGCTTGGGCCGCCGATCCGGTCGAGCTGTTTTTCCTCCATGTCCAAGGTTCCGGCAATCTGCGCCTGCCGGACGGGAGCGTGATGCGCATCGGCTATAATGGCGGCAACGGCCAACCTTATGTCGGCATCGGCAAGCTGCTCAAAGATCGCGGCGCATTGGGGCCGGGGCAGACGTCGATGCAGGGCATTATGGATTATCTGCGCGCCGACCCTGCGCGCGGCGCTGCGGTGATGGACGAAAATCCCAGCTATATTTTCTTCCGCGAATTGGCGGGCGGCGCGGTCGGTGCGATCAATACCGAAGTGATCGGACGGGTGACAGTTGCCGCCGACCCCAAATTCATTCCCTTGGGCGCGCCGGTATGGCTCGACCTTGACCGCAACGAAGCCGATGGCTTGTGGGTTGCGCAAGATACGGGCGGCGCGATCAAGGGCGCAAACCGCGTCGATACTTTCTGGGGCGCTGGCGAAGACGCGCGGCGGATTGCGGGCGGTATGTCGGGGCGCGGGTCGGGACTGATTTTGTTGCCCAAGCCGGTCGCCGCCCGGCTTATCGCGGGCCGGTAGGGCGCGAAGTTGCGCGTCGATGAAACCGCCCGCCAAGCCACCGTCCAAGTCCCCTATCACAGCGGGCCGCCGCCTCCAGCCTGACGAAAGGGCGTTGTGGAACCGCGTTGCGCAAACGGTGACGCCGCTCCCCAAGCGCGCGCCTACAGTCGGGGCAATCCAGCCCGCGCTCGCGCCGCCCCCTAAAGCCTCGCCGCTCCAGCCGCGCCGTATCGAGTCGATGACGCCGGAGGAATGGACGATTGGCAGCGCGCTAACGGGCGGCAAAAGCCGCAGTGCAAGCGGGCTGGTGTCGACCAGCCGAGCTCAAGCCCAGATCCAGGCCAACCGCTTGGCACCGGGAGGGGCCACACTGGATGGCGGCTGGGATAAAGGCTTCCGGCGCGGCGCAATCCGCCCGGACCGCAGCATCGACTTGCACGGCTATACGGTCGATCAGGCCCATGCGCTGCTCGAGCGCGCGATTGCCGCCGCCTTGGCCGATGATGTGCGCGTGCTGCTGGTGGTGACGGGCAAGGAGCCCAAAGGCCAGCCGCGCCACGATCCCGCCTATCATCAGCCCGCCTATCTTCCGGACGCGCCGCGCCGCCGCGGCATCATCCGCGCCTCGATCGCCGACTGGCTCGCCCATAGCCGACACGCGCCGATGATCGCCGCCGTCCGCAACGCACATCCCAGGGATGGCGGGGCAGGGGCGTTGTATGTGGTGCTGCGAAGGAAAAGGTGAGGGGAGATTACCCCAACGCCGCCACCACCACCCGCCGGTAAATCTCAACCAACTCATGCAAATCCGCGACCGCGACCGCTTCGTCGAGCTTGTGCATCGTGGCATTGATTAGCCCGAACTCCACCACCGGCACAATTTTGGTCAAAAAGCGCGCGTCGGATGTGCCGCCGCTGGTGGATAATTCCGGCTCTACGCCCGTCACTTCACGAATGGCGTCCGCGATCATCGCGGAAAAATCGCCGGGCGGGGTGAGGAAGGCTTCGCCCGAAATTTTGGCGATAATTTCGGCGCGCGGTTCTTCGTCATGGACGATGGCGGTCACCATCGCCGCCAACGCCTCGCCGGAATGGAGGTCGTTGAAGCGGATCGACAGCCGCGCCTGTGCCGACGAAGGGATCACATTGGTCGCCTGATTGCCGACTGCCATATCGGTGATTTCGATGTTCGACGGCTGGAACCAGTCGGTGCCTTCATCAAGGCAAATCCCGTCAATCCGCGCCAATATCCGCACCAATTTGGGGATCGGATTGTCGGCAAGATGCGGGTAGGCGACATGGCCTTGCACCCCCGGCACGGTGATCCAGATATTAACCGACCCGCGCCGTCCGATTTTCATCATATCGCCCAAGCGGTTGACCGAGGTGGGCTCGCCGACTAGGCAGAGGTCGGGTTTGATGCCCGCCTTTGCCATATGCTCCATGATCGCGACGGTACCGTGGACGGCGGGGCCTTCTTCGTCGCCGGTGATGATGAGGCTGAGCGTGCCTGCCTCGCGCGGAATATCGGCTATCGCGGCAACAAAAGCGGCAATCGCGCCCTTCATATCGACCGCGCCGCGTCCGTAGAGCAGGTCGCCCTTGCGCGTCGCGGTGAACGCATCTTGCGACCAGCCTTCGCCGGGCGGGACAACATCGAGATGACCTGCAAAGGCGAAATGGCGGCTGCCTTCGGGGCCGCGCCGTATGGCCAGCAGATTTTCGACCGGCCCGTCCGGTTCCTCCCCGTCAATGGTGCGCAGCACCTCGAACCCCATCGGGAGCAGCATATCTTCAAGCACATCAAACACGCCCCCGCGCGCAGGCGTCACGCTTTTCGCCTCGATAAGCGCGGCGGTGAGGGCGACAGGGTCAAGCGTGGCGGCGGCGTTGGGTGCGGTCATGGCGACGGGACTAAAGGCCGCGACGGAAATTGCAATGGGGATGGGGGGAGGGAAAGATTGCACCCCAAATCTCGTCATTCCCGCGAAAGCGGGAATCCATCTCCTGACCTCGAAATTATTATGCCTTCCGCGGCACCGTTTATCAAATGGCCAGGAGATGGATCCCCGGTCAAGCCGGGGATGACGAGACGGCAATGGCGGGCGTTATCCGCGCCCCTCACTCCGCCTGTTTTTCAAACTGTTCTATGACCCAATCTTCTTCCTGTGCGGCAGCAATCCAGTCCTGCATCCACGGATGCTGGACCACTGCCTGCATATAGGCCGCGGCAAAGGCCGGAACGGGGATCGAATAGGTGATGAAGCGGGTCACGACGGGGGCATACATGATGTCCACCGCGCCGAACGGGCCGAACAGATATTCGCCTTCGCCTTCGTGGCGCGCGCGGGCTTGCGCCCAAAGCTGGAGGATGCGGTTAATGTCCGCGACCACTTCGTCGCTGATCGGGGCAGGGGGATAAATCTGGCGGATATTCATGCCGCAATCGCGGCGCAGCGCGGCAAAGCCCGAATGCATTTCCGCCGCCATAGAACGCGCCATTGCGCGCGCTGGTCTCGCTTCGGGCCAGAATTTGTCCTCGCCCGATTTCTCGTCGAGATATTCGATGATCGCAAGGCTGTCCCACACAACCGTATCGTCGCCGTCCCACAGGATCGGCACCTTGCCGCGCGAGGGCGCAAATTCATCGCCTTCCCGCCGCTTTTCCCATTCCGCATCATAAAGCGGAACTACGACTTCCTCGAACGGAACGCCGGACAATTTACACGCAAGCCAACCGCGCAGCGACCAGCTTGAATAGGCTTTGTTGCCGATAAAAAGTTTCATGGTAGATATGTTTAGGAAAGGATGCGGCTAGGGTCACCCCCTTTTTGCCGCTTATTATGTAGTTTGTGTGATTGAATATTATGAAAAGATCAAAATCAGATAGGTCTGAACGCTTGTATGAGGCGGCAATTTTGACCCGCGAGCAAGTGGGTGGCGCACGGGGTTTTTGGCAACCTCTCATGCGGTCACTCGCGCTCCATGGTCATACCGATGCGATGATAGTAATAGCAGACTTGCTAACTGAAACAGGCTCGATTGTGCCGATGGAAGCCTTCGCCCTCTATTATCGCGCTTACAAAGCAGGGGATGGACGCGCCGCCTATAATCTAGCCATATCTTATTTTAATGTGAACGATCTTACACGCTATCGATATTGGTTAAAGCGTGCGAGCAACTTAGGATTTGAAGACGCTGCGTTGGAGTATAGCCTCTTTGAAACGAGGCTGCCGCATCCAACGGCGCGCAGAATTAGAAGACTCCGACCTTTAAGAAAATACGAAAAATATTGAAGCTTTTGTGAAGGATGTTGCTGGTGCAGATCGCCCTTCTGACCTTTGAAGAGTTCAACGAGCTGGATAGTTTTGTCGCGGAGGCATATTGAACCGCAAGCGCCGCTCTGGATTGCCGCGCCGCTTCGCGGCTCGCAATGACGGATGTGGTCAGCTTTTGGGAGGCATGGAGAGTCTAGCTCCAGCCTGACCTCAAACCTCCGCGGCTGCCAGCACCATCGCGCGCAGTTCGGCCATGCCATAGCCCGTCTCGCTTGAGGTCGCGAGGATGTCGGGATGCGCGGCGGGCCTTGTTTTGGCTTCGGCGGCGGTGCGTTCTAGGACGGCGGCGAGTTCGGTCGGCTTGATCTTGTCGGCCTTGGTCAGCACCAGATTATAGACGACGGCGGCTTCATCGAGCATCTTCATAATGTCGCGGTCAACATCCTTGATGCCGTGGCGGCTGTCGATGAGGACGAGGACGCGCTTTAATACCTGACGTCCGCGCAGATAATCATTGACCAGAAACCGCCATTTTTTGACCAGCTCCTTGGGCGCTTTGGCAAAGCCGTAACCCGGCATATCGCACAGCCGGAAAGCAGGCGGTTCGCCCACGTCAAAGAAATTCAACTCCTGCGTGCGGCCCGGCGTGTTTGATGTGCGCGCCAAGCCATTGCGGTTGGTGAGCGCGTTCAGCAAGGAGGACTTGCCAACATTGGAACGCCCCGCAAAGGCGACTTCCGGCACCGACGGGTCGGGCAGAAATTGCAGCGCAGGCGCGGATTTCAGAAAGGCGACCGGACCCGCAAACAGCTTGCGGGCCCGTTCGGCTGTTTCTGCATCCGGTTTCAAATCGTCACTCACTTCGCTTCCTTCGGCCCTTCATGGGTCACCAATTTGGTGAGCGGCTCTTTAAGCTGCGGATATTTATTATAGAGCAGCTTTTGCTGGGCGATGGTGAGGATGTTCGAGGTGATCCAGTAGAGCAGCAAGCCTGCCGCAAACGGGGCCATCACGAACATCATGATCCACGGCATGATCGAGAACATCTGTTGCTGGATCGGGTCCATCTGCTGCGGATTGAGGCGGAATTGGAGCCACATGGTAAAGCCGAGCAACAGCGCCAGCACACCGATGCCGAGGAAGGCAGGCGGGGTGAAATTGAGCAGGCCGAACAGGTTCAGGATATGCAACGGATCGGGCGCGGACAAATCCTTGATCCAGCCGATGAACGGTTGATGCCGCATCTCAATCGACAGCATCAACACCTTATAAAGCGCATAGAAAACCGGGATTTGCAAAAGGATGGGGAGACAGCCCGCAAGCGGATTAATCTTCTCTTCCTTATAAAGCTTCATCATCTCTTGCTGGAGACGCGGCTTGTCGTCCTTATATTTTTCCTGAAGCTGTTTCATCTTCGGCTGGACGATGCGCATATGCGCCATCGAGTGGAATTGCTTTTGCGCAATCGGGAACATCAACCCGCGCACTAAAAAGGTCAGCAAGATGATCGCCAGACCGAAATTGCCGACAAGGCCGACCAGCCAGATCAGCACCTTATAAATCGGCTTTTCAAAGAACCAGAACCAGCCCCAGGTGATCGAATAGTCGATCATCGGGATGAATTTGGAATAATTTTCGAGCGTGCGGGTTTCCTTGGCCCCGGCAAAAATCATGCTTTGCGAGGTCGCCATTTTGCCCGGCGCGATGATGGTATCATTGCCCGCGAAATTGGCTTGGTAGAGCTTCTTGCCGCCAAGGCCCTGGCTCGCACGGAATGCGCCGTTCACTTTGGCATTTTGCGCAGGAATAACGGCGGACAGCCAATATTTGTCGGTAAAGCCGAGCCAGCCGCCGGTCATGGTGCGGCCAATGCCGTTCGCGCCTGCCGCATCGACATCATCGAAATTGACGTCATAATCGGCGGCACGGTCAAACACGCCCATCGGACCGACATGGATGGTCCAGCTATCGGGATCCTTGGGGATGCCAAGGCGGTTTACATACGCATAAGGCGCAACCGACACCGCACCGGCGCCGCTGTTCGACACTTTCTGGTCAACGGTGAACAGATATTTGTCGTCAACCTTAAGGTCGATCTGGAACAATTGGCCCTCGCCATTATTCCACGACAGGGTGATGGGCGATGCGGGCGTCAATGTGGTACCGCTTGCGGTCCACACCGTATTGCTGTCGGGCAGCTTGATGCCCTGGCCGGTCCAGCCCAGCCCTGCAAAATGGGCATGGTCGGTGCCGCCCGGTGCAAACAGGCGCACATCGGGCGAATTTTTGTCGAGCGTTTCTTTATATTTGGTGAGGACCAGATCGTCGATGCGCGCGCCGGTGAGATTGAGCGAGCCTTTGAGCGTCGGCGTTTCGATGGCTACGCGCCCGCCCGGTGCGTCCGGCGTGGTGGCCAGCGCCTGCGCGAGCGGCACGGCTTTCTGCGCCGGTGCTTCTGCCGCTATGCCCGCGCCATTTTTGCCCGCGACGGTTTTGCCGTCCACCGTCTTGGTCGCGGCAGGCTTGGGCGCAAGTTGCGGAAAGAATCGCGGCGCGAGAAATTGCCAGCCGAGCAGAATCGCTGCGGTCAGCACCAGCGCGAGCATGAGATTATTCTTGTCGTCCTTCACCAGGATATATCCCTTGTTTTACGGCCCTTACAGTGCGGCCCCTATAGTCCGGCTCGCCTATAGGCAGCGGGTCGGTTGATTATCTAATCATGTCACGGGACCGGGTCATACCCGTGGCCCCCCCATGGATGGCAGCGCAATATCCGTTTTGTGCCCAACCAGCCACCCTTTAACGCCCCATATTTTTGCACCGCTTCGATCATATATTGCGAACAGCTTGGCGCATAACGGCAGGATGGTGGCAGGATACGCGACGGGCCCCATTGCCAGCCGCGCGCAACCAGCACAACAAGTAAGGCGAGCGGGTTACGGTTCAAGGTCGCGCCGCCCGTTTTAACGCATTTTTCAAATCCCGGCGCATCGCGTCAAAATCGCGCTCGACCGCGCTATGGCGGCCGATAAACACATGGTCGGCGCCCGCGATACCATAAACCGGCAGCAACTCGGCGGCGAGCGCGCGATAGCGGCGCTTCATCCGGTTGCGCACCACCGCATTGCCGATCTTCTTGGTAACGGTAAGCCCCAAGCCGATGGCGGCATCACCATCCTTGCGGTCATGGACAATCAGCAGCACCGAAGGGCAGGGAAAGCGCGCGCCTTTATTGGCGGCAAGAAATTCGCGCCGCGCACGCATCGTGCGAATCGGCAAAGCGGGACGTGCATCGGCAGGCCCCGCTTTGTCATATTGGGTGGAGTTCACTCCGCCGGAAAGGGCGGGCGCGGTCATGGATTGCTATCTACGACAGGCGTGAGCAATCGCGCGTAAAATTACGCGGACAGAACCTTGCGGCCACGGGCGCGGCGCGCGCGGATAACCTTGCGGCCACCGGGGGTTGCCATGCGGGTGCGGAAACCGTGACGGCGCGCACGCACGAGATTGCTGGGTTGGAAAGTGCGCTTCATCGCGATCGTCCTTAAATAATATCGTCAAAAAAGTGAAAGGCCGCGCACCCAACCGGGTCATGCGGCCGCCATGGGAGGCGCGATTAGGCAGATTCTTTGTAAAAGTCAACAGGGACTGGCGCAGAAAGGGCAGGAAAAGCGGCGGGGAAGGGGCGAGGCAAGAAGCCGACGAAGGGGAGGGCACGAAGTGGGGAAGGGCCGGGACACGAGGCGAGGATTCTTCTCCCTTGATGGGAGAAGGATGCGAAGACTTGGCAGCGTGCTGCCTAGTCGTAGCTGGATGAGGGTGACCTCTCCGCAATCGCACCGGCAAGTCGCTCCAGCACCGCCTCCCGATTATCCCGATAATCGTTATTCCAAAAGCGAATGATTTTATAGCCTTGCTGTTCAATGATTTGGCTTCTGTTCGCATCCACCGCTTGATTATGCTGACCACCATCCAGTTCGATAACCAGTTTCAGGCGATGCGATGCAAAATCTGCAATATAATGTGCGATAGGCACTTGTCGGCGGAACCGCATATCCGGCCAATATTCACGTAAATCTTTCCACAATTGTTGCTCCAATGGCGTTGCGTTTTTGCGTAATGAACGCGCTCTAGGAATAGATTTTGGCGGCGGTATATGCTTCATTTGCGGGATATTAGCGGAGAGAACACCCTCATCCAACTGCGTCTAGCCTCCTTCGTCGCCAAGACTTCATATCCTTCTCCCATCAAGGGAGAAGAAGGGTAACGCGCATTTCCTACCCTCCATCCTCTTGTTGTTTCGCTAACTCTGTCCGGCGTTTATAGCTTTCGCGGCGCAGGCCCCAGTCGGTCCATTCGCCATGTTTGGGCCAGCGGCGCTTGAACGCGACATAGCGTTTCTTGGCCCAGCGCGAATTCTGCAACACCAGCGCCAAGCCCAGCGCGAATACTACCAAGCCGCCGGGGCCGGGGATAACGCCGACCAGCGGCGCGGTGATAATCAGCAAAATACCGACGATAAACAGGCACAATCTTACCGTGCTGTTTTGCCGCCAGCGATGATAATGCGCCATCATGCTATCGAAAGTGGGACAGGCGGGGCGGCTTGACAAGAGAAAGGAGGTCACGCGCTTGAAATTTCATCTCGACTCCGGGGCGGACCGGCGTGTAGGAAGCGAGAACAAATAGGGAATGAGGATGCGCGGCGCCTTGGCCGCAAAGGGGGCTTGTCTGGTCGCACTGGTTCAAACCGTCGCTTATCTTGGCCTCGAGGCGCGCAGCGTAGAGGTGCAGTGCCAGCTTACGCCCGGTATGCCCTCGTTCAGCGTGGTCGGCCTTGGCGACAAAGCGGTGGGCGAAAGCCGCGAGCGGGTGCGCGGCGCGATTGCGGCGCTGGGTTTAAGCTTTCCGCCCAAACGGGTGACGGTCAACCTGTCGCCTGCGGACCTGCCCAAGGAAGGCTCGCATTATGACCTGCCGATTGCGCTCGCCTTGCTCGGCGCGATGGGGGTGATGGATGCAGAAGCGTTGCGCCATTATATTTTCGTCGGAGAATTGGGGCTGAACGGGCGGATTGCACCGTCGCCCGGGGTGCTGCTCGCTGCGCTCCATGCGGGCGCGCAGGAGATGGGGCTGGTCTGCCCGCTCGCCCAAGGCGCGGAAGCGGCATGGGCGGGCGAGGTCGAAGTGATTGCCGCGCCAGACCTGCTCGCGCTCCTCAACCATTTTCGTGGCACGACGCGCCTGCCTCCGCCCCAGCCGGGACAGATGGAAGAGCCGGTCCATGCGACCGACCTTGTGCAGGTCAAAGGCCAGGAGGTCGCCAAGCGCGCGCTCGAAATCGCGGCGGCGGGCGGGCATAATCTGCTGATGTGCGGGCCGCCGGGCGCGGGCAAAAGTTTGATGGCGTCCTGCCTTCCCGGCATACTCCCCGACCTGACACCCGCCGAGGCGCTCGAAGTGTCGATGGTCGCGAGTGTCGCCGGGACATTGGACGGCGGGCGGCTGGTGCGCACCCGTCCGTTCCGCAGCCCGCATCATAGCGCCTCGATGCCTGCGCTGGTCGGCGGCGGCTTGCGGGTGAAGCCGGGCGAGGTCAGTTTGGCGCATCTGGGTGTGTTATTCCTCGACGAATTGCCGGAATTCCAGCGCACCGTCCTCGACAGCCTGCGCCAACCGCTCGAAACCGGCGAGATAAGTGTGGCGCGCGCGAACAGCCACGTCACTTTCCCCGCGCGGGTGCAGCTTATTGCCGCGATGAACCCGTGCCGTTGCGGGCATTTGGGAGATCCGGCGCTCGGCTGTTCGCGCGCGCCGCGCTGTGCGGCGGATTATCAGGCCAAAGTATCGGGGCCGATGCTCGACCGGATTGACCTTCATGTCGAGGTCGAAGCCGTCACCGCTGCCGATCTGGTCATGCCGCCACCCGCCGAAGGGTCCGCCGAAGTGCGCGCCCGCGTGGTGGCCGCCCGCGCGCGGCAAACCGCCCGCTATGGCCCGGACGGCCCGCGCACCAATGCGGAATGTGACGGCAAATGGCTCGACACCCACGCCATGCCCGACGAGGCCGGACGCCAATTATTGGCCCAAGCCGCCGAAGCCATGCGCCTCTCCGCGCGCGGCTATACACGGATTTTGCGGGTATCCCGCACGATTGCGGACTTGGCAGGCGCGGATATAGTAAGCCGCGTCCATGTCGCCGAGGCGCTGAGTTACAGAAGGCAAGCGCCGCGGAATTGAAGGGGGGAAGGAGAGAAGGGAAAGCCGCGGAGCTTTACTCCTAATCTTCCCTGTATAGCGCGCCACCACCCCCCAACCGTTCGCCCTGAGTGGCAGCTTGGCCGCAGGACAAGCTGGTGTATCGAAGGGCCGGGGTGACGGAAACTATATTTGATTGCTGACAATGGGCGCTATTCGACCATCCTTCGATACGGCCCTTGCGGGCCTACTCAGGACGAACGGAGGAGGGAGAACATACCAAGCGTGATGAACGGACGGGGTAAATTTTGCGGCGGGCGAACGGCGGAGGGAGATTGTGGAGCGTCCCTCATGGAAAGGGTAAAGCGCGCGACCGTAAACCTTGGTGTAAGCAGCGCACACGTCAACCGCATGGCACGCGACGGTCCCCTCCATCACCCCGCGACGCTATGGTCCATATTATCCGTTACCAGATGCAGGTCCGTCGCTTTGTCGCGCTGGGTGAAGCGGCCATCGACTTGGGCTCCAGGTTCGATGGTGAGATTGTCATAGCTGACATCCCCCGTAATGCGTGCGCTGCGTTCGACGACCAGCAGCTTGGCGTTGATCGAGCCTTCGACCCGCCCCGCAAGTCGTGCGCTTTCGGCGGTAATCGCACCCGTGATGCGGCTGCCTTCGCCCTGCACCAGCGCGGCGCAGGTGAGGTCACCTTCGACCTGCCCGTCGACATGGAGGTCCACCGATGCGGCGATATTGCCGGTAATGACAACATCCGAACCGATGATCGAAAATGTGGTGTTGCGCCCCCCTGTGGCCATTCTAGAAGGGGGAGCCGTCTCTTCGTCTGTGAATTTGCCCCGCGAGAACATCCGTATCAGCCTCCAAAAATCTGCGAGGGTCCAGCGCCTCGCCGTTAAGACGGACTTCAAAATGGAGATGCGAGCCGGTCGACCGTCCGGTCGAGCCCATGCGCGCGATTTTCTGTCCGGCCGATACTTTCGCGCCCACGCGCGTGTCGAAACCGGAAAGGTGGGCATAGCGCGTCATAAAGCCGCTGCCATGATCGACCTCGACGACATTGCCATAACCCGACTTTTGCCCGACAAAGCTCACCACGCCGGGGGCCGAGGCCATGATCGGCGAACCGATGGGGCCGGGGAAATCGAGGCCGGAGTGCATCGCGCCTGCGCCGGTGAACGGGTCGCTGCGATAGCCATAGCTGGACGACGTCATCATGACGACCGAGGGCTGGCCCGAAGGAAGCGCCACCAACGCCTGTTCAAGCGATGCCATATGGTTGAACAGGCTGTTGAGCTTCAACATCACAGGATCTTTGATTTTTTTGATGAGGCGCGATTCCGGCAAAGGCAGGAACGGACCACCCATGCCTTGACGCGCATTGGCGGCAAGCACGGCGGGATTGATCCCAAGGTCGCGAATTGCCGCTTCGGCCCGCGCAGTGCGGTCGGTCGCAAGGCTCAACAATTGTGCCGCAAGCGCATCCTGTCGCACGCGGATGGCATCAAGCGCTGCGAGTTCTTTCGCGATGTCGGGCGTCCCGCCCTTAATCTGGTTGGCAGCAGCAGGTTTGATAGCAGGTGTTGCTTCGGGCGATGGCGGGGCATCGGGCGCAACATGGGTGCTCATCAACGCTTCGAGATATTTTTGGCGGGCTTCAAGCTCGGCGGCCGTGCTTTCCACACGGTCGCGATAGGCTTCCACTTTGCTTTCGGAGCGCGCAACGGCGACTTCCTTGGCCGCGAGTTCCGTGCGTTCATTTGCTGTCAAAACATGGCTGGTGAACATGAAGCCGGTGAAGCCGACCCATCCCACGACAAGCGCCGCAGCCGAGATGGCCGCGGTGCGCTGAGCTTTTGCAGTAATTTTCAGGAACTTCACATGGCCTTCTGTGCGAAGGAATAGTTCGCGATCCTGAAACAGGGAGGCAAGCCGCTGTTGCAGCGCTTCCCGTTTTCCTGAATTTTTCACGTGTTTACGACCCCGTGCTCTTATTGGCTCTGAAATTGATTGGGGGGCCTGTAACAGGAAGGGGACCGGAATCCGAATCATAGCCTCCGGACTCGTGACGAGTCGAAAGCGGTTTGCGGCCAGTCGAAGAAACTCATGCCTTTTGCGCATGAACCGAAAATGAACAAAATATCGTTCACGACATAATTACCATTTGCTGATACCATGATCTTTGCGGTGGAAATCAAATAAAATCAGGAAGTTAGCCTTATGGCGGTTACCGATTCGCAAAGTGATTCGCAGAACAGTAAATCTAATTTTACAAGTGAAAACACAGGTTTCCCACCGCAAAATGGTTCCAAAACCAGTGCCGGAACCGGTGCCGGAACCAGTGCGGAAACCGGTTCGGAAATCTCGCCGGTAAAGCCGCCGTCGGGCTGGAGTCCGGTGGTCGGCTGGCTGGGTGTTGCCGGTTTGCTGGTCTGGGTGACCATCGCGCGTCTCTATGGCATGGATGGCCGCTATTCGGCGCTGACCTGTGTGCTGGCGGCGGGGATACCGATGGTCGCCTGGTCGATCTTTGTCGACAAAGTCCACCGCAATCCGACCACCGGCATTGATTGGGACGGCCCGCCACGCGCCTTTGCCGACATTAAGAGCATCAGCTTTACCAAAATAGCGGGGCTATGGGCGACCTGGGCGATTATCGCCTTCGTTTATTGCATCGCGCGCTGGTATTGGCGCGGCGATTATGTGTTTGCGATGGATGTGCTGATGGGCTGGATGCCCTTTATCGCGCTTATCACCATCCCTTATGTAATCTGGCTCGACAGGCGGTTGCGCGAACCTAAGGACGGCGCTTATGCGTTCGGCGCATGGTTGCTCGGGCGCAAAGACGCCGATCGCGAAGAAATTTACCGCCACTGGCGCGCTTGGGGCGTCAAAGGCTTTTTCATCGCCTTCATGCTCTCGATTGTGCCGGGCAATTTTGCGGGCATCATCAATATGCCGCTCGATCAAATCGAAGGCGATCCGGTGCGGATCAGCATGGCGCTCATCAACCTTATGTTCCTGTTCGACGTGCATGTCGCGATGGTCGGCTATTTGCTGACGATGAAGCCGCTGGATTCCCACATCCGTTCGGCCAATCCCTTCCTTGCCGGATGGGTGGCCGCGTTAATCTGTTATCCGCCCTTTGTGATGATGGGCGAAGGCAGCATCCTTGATTATCGCCACGCCACCTATGGCGATGGCAGTTGGGCGCAATGGATGGCGGGCCAGCCGGTGCTGCTCGCTGTTTATGGCGGCATATTGATATTTTTGACCGCTATTTATGCGTGGGCGACGATTGCGTTCGGTTTGCGCTTTTCCAACCTCACCCATCGCGGGGTGCTGACCGACGGGCCTTATGCCTTTGTCCGGCATCCGGCCTATATTTCCAAGAATAGCTTCTGGTGGCTCGCGACCTTGCCCTTCTTTGTGACCAACGGGAATATGGTCGACATGGTGCGCAACACGGTGATGCTGGCGCTGGTGAGCGGCGTTTATTATTGGCGCGCCAAGACCGAAGAAAAGCATCTGCTCGCCGATCCTGCCTATGTGGCGTATTGGAACTGGGCGGAACGTTATGCGCCGGTGACCAAGACACTCAACCGCCTGTTCCGCAAGACGCCGAGGACCGCGGTGTTGCGGACGGACAGCCCGCCTGCGTTGTAGGTCGAGGCTGGCTTTAGATTTTTCAGGTCCGTAGTCCTGAGCTTGTCGAAGGACGGCGCGCAGTACTGACAAACGCCCTTCGACAAGCTCAGGGCTAACGGTTTTGGATAACAGCCCAAGGCTCAGGGCTAACGGTTTTGGATAACAGCCCAAGACCAACGGTTTTAGGGAAGGGCTAATAGGGTGTCGATTTCCCTCAAAACGCCATTTCGTCATAGACCGGGCTGACATCACCGTCCCATGCACCATGATAGAGGTCGAGCAATTTTTGCGCAGGGACTTTACCGGTGCGCACCGTATCGCGCAGCGGCTCCAGAAAGCCGCTTTCATTTTCGCCCATCGAATTGACCTCGCCGCGCGCGACAAGGCCTGTGGTGGAAATGTCCAGCACTTCGCCCGCTATATCGATCAACTTGCGGCCGCCGGGGATGGGGGCATCGAGGCCGAGTTTCGGCACGCTGTCGCGTAGCAACTGGCGTTCTTCCATCGTCCAGCCCTTGACCAGATCCCATGCCGCATCGAGAGCGCTCTGGTCATAGAGCAAACCGACCCAGAAAGCGGGGAGGGCGCAGATGCGTTTCCACGGGCCGCCATCCGCGCCGCGCATTTCGAGAAAGCTTTTGAGACGCACTTCGGGGAATGCGGTCGAAAGATGGTCGATCCAGTCGCTTTCGCGCGGCAATTCACCGGGCAAGACGGACAATTCGCCCTTCATAAAATCGCGGAAGCTCAAGCCCGCCGCATTGATATATTTGCCGTCGCGATAGACAAAATACATCGGCACATCGAGCATATAGTCGACATAGCGTTCATAGCCGAACCCGTCTTCGAACACGAAGGGCAGCATCCCCGTGCGGTGCGGATCGGTGTCGGTCCAGATATGGCTGCGATAGGATAGATAGCCATTGGGCTTGCCCTCGGTGAAGGGCGAATTGGCGAACAGCGCGGTCGCAAGCGGTTGCAGCGCAAGCCCGACGCGGAATTTTTCGGCCATATCGGCTTCACTCGAATAATCGAGATTGACCTGGATGGTGCAGGTTCTCAGCATCATGTCGAGCCCCATGCTGCCCACTTTGGGCATATGGTCGAGCATGATTGCATAGCGGCCCTTGGGCATGATCGGGAGGTCGGCGCGGGTCTTGTCCGGCCACATGCCAAGGCCCAAAAAGCCCTTGCCCAGTTCGCCGCCCACTTCCTTGACCTGTTTCAAATGCCGTCCGGTTTCGGCGCAGGTCTGGTGGAGATTTTCAAGCGGTGCGCCGGAAAGTTCGAGCTGCCCCGCCGGTTCAAGGCTCACCGCGCCATCACGGCCCGACAGTGCGATGATATTGCCGCCCTCGACGATCGGCTCCCAGTCATAACGTTCCAGCGCCACGAGTAGGTCGCGGATGCCGCCCTTTTCGTCATAAGCGGGCGCATGATGGTCGCGCACATCGAACACAAATTTTTCATGTTCGGTGCCGATCCGCCAGCGTTCCTTGGGCTTTTCGCCCTTCTGCATGGGCAAGATGAGTTGGTCCCGGTGTTCGATGACCGGGTCCGCTTTGGCGGTGTCGGTGCGTGTGCTCATGGCCTTTCCCTAATGCCAAGTTCGGGGCCGGGCAAAACAATTTATCCTTGGGCCGACTAGGCTTAATTTATCCGCGCGCGAAAGGTTATGATGAAGCGCGATGCGGTGCCCCCATTTTGCGGGTTTTGTACGCCTTTGGGGTTGATGCAGATAAAGCGCACGCGCGGATCATAGCCACTGACTGGCTTATAAGTGCATTGCGACAGGCCGGTCGGCGCACTCAGACCATCGGAAAAACGGACATCGCGATTATAGTCAAAGGATAATCCCGACCTTGTGCCGCTGAATAGGACAGGGTGGATACGCGGACCATTGCCATCGGCATCCCCATGAAAATAGGTGAGGCGGTAGGGGACTTTATCGATCAGAAAAACACTATCATTGTCCGGGCTGCCAGCGCCATGGTTCGATACGGTGATGGTATAGAGTATATCATTGCCGGGGATCATGAAGTCGCCCAAAAATTGTCCGGTTACAGGCGCAACGCTTTTGTTCATCGACATATCCGGCGTCTGTGCGACGGTCACATAAAGGTCGGCACCGCGGAAGGTTGATGTTCCGCGCGATGTAGAATCGCACAAGCTCAAAGACCATTGGCCCTGCGCATTTTGTCCGTTGAAGGAGGCTAGCGGGGAAGCGGGACGATAATTGGCGGCATAAGGCGGCGCACTTAAAGAGCCTTCATGCATTATGTAGGCCGACACAGGTTGTGCCGCAGAATCATCCAGCAGCGCATTGAAATTATCTTCATTCTGGCCGACGCCCGAAACCAATTGCACTGTGGTCCCTGCAGGCGACTTCAGCGTGACTGTCATATCCTGCCGGAAATTGGTTTCAATGAGGAGGCCGATATTAATATCGCTGACGGTTCCACTCGCCGTTACGGAAAAGGTGCGAATTAAAGGCGCAGCCGGACAATTTTGGTTAAAGCCACCCGCGCTTATATTGGGATAGCTTTGGGTCTGCGCGTGCGCGGCGGACGATAGCGCCGGGCCGAATGCACATAATATCACTGCTGTTATGGTTAGAATTCGCAGGGGTAACAGAAACTGGAGACATGACGTCATCAGTTCCTGCTACCGTAAACATCAATGATAATCCACTTATTTGATCAATGTTCGCAATAGGATGCTGAACTGGCTGTTGGGGTTCATCGCGCCTTTGGGGTTCACGCGCACATGGCGGATAGCGGGGTCGGTGCCGTCAGCGCCTGCTACCGGCACATAATTCCAGTTGGTGCCATCCGTTGAAAAGGAGACATCGTCGGTGGTGCCAGCAAGGCTGGTATAGGTATAGGTCAAGCCGGACGTGCCGACAGTCCATCTTACCGGCAAGGTGCATTGACCCACGGCCGCCACGCACAAATTAATCTGGGACGGCAAAGCATCGGTAACGATGACGCTGTTGGAATCCGCCGTCGTCGCAGGGCTCTTCACATCGATGGTATAATCGACATATGAGCCGGGGATCATTTTTGGGTTGGTCGTCAGATTGGCCGGATCCCACACCGGTGCCGATGTTTTGGTGACCGTCAACGGGCCGACAAAGAGATTGGTATAGGTGCAGGTCGTGGGCGTGTTGCTCGCCTGAATGGTGATGGAGCGTCCCGGTGCACCGCTCGCCAAGGGGGTACCGCCGGTACAGGAAACGGTCGTATTATAGAGCGCCGCCGTTGCTCCGCCGCCATAGGTTTCCGCCGGAAGCGTGATGGTTTCACCTTTATAAAGGTTCACATAGCTGCCCGTGGTCGCCGTTGGCGCGGTCGAGGTGAAGGTCGGATTATTATTAATCGCGCCGATTGTGGTCGCACTCGCTTGATGGCCCGCCGTGCCGCCTGTCCAGTTTTTGGCAAGTTGCACCTGCTGCGTTTCGCAATTCGCCGTATAGATGCGGAAATCGTCCCACCCGGCAATGGATTTCCCGCCGGTTCCCGTCGCATTATAAAGCAAGACACGAAAATAGTAGGTCGTATTGGGTTGCAGCAACACGCGCGATGACGGGTTTATCATCAGATAATAATATTGATAACCGCCACTCGTCGCGAAGGTCGTGGTCACATCCTGCAGAGCGGTTTGAGCGGTTGCAAAGGTCGAGCTGGTCGACACGAGCACCGAAAACTGGAAATTATAATAGTCACTATAAGAGCCACTATTGTGGATGCCCCACGCGAGCGCTTGCAACGCGCGGTCGCCCGGATTTGCGCCGGTGGTGACCTTATAGTCGAGATAATCGCCAGCGCTAAAAGCTTGGGCGGCGGAGGTCGTATCGACCATGCGCGTGACGCCAATTGTATTGAAAGGAATCAAGGAAACGCCCGGACCCGCGACAATCTGATTACTTGACGGGAAGTCCGCGCCAAATTCATCCTGATTGATCGTATTGGCAGGCGTATTATGCGTCCAGCCAGCATTAAGTGTTCCCAGTGCATTCGTCATCGGATTAGCCGACGGGCAGGTCTTTGCGCCCGTCCACACCGGCGGTAATAGCGGCGGGGGGAAGGGGATGCTGTTGGTAAAAATACAGGTGACAGCACCCGATGGCATCGTCATCGTGCGCGACGTGCCGCTGCCCCCGGTTGCGACATTGCTCCCGTCACTATCGCGGGTGCAGGCAAAGTTCGTCGTATAGCTTGCGGCGTTACCGGTCGTAAAATTTTCCTGAAGCGTAATCGTACTGCCTTGCCGCCCGGTTGCAGTCGCATTGGTATCAGTTGCGGTGCCTGCTTGGGAGGTGCCGCCCGTCGCTCCCGTGCCGCCGCTAATGGTCAGATTGACCGCATTATTGCGGAGGGGGTTCGACCATCTTTTCATGAGTGTAATGCCATATTGCGGGATCGGGGCATTGGTAATGCGACAGCTAATCTGGGTGCCGCCCGGAATTGTCCCCAGCGTCACGGTTTGACCATTGATTGTTGCCGTAACACCATTGGTACAAGACACGCTGTTAAGCTCAAGCGCCGCATTGCTGGAACTTGTTTCCTGTATCGTCACCGGTGCAGAACTCATTGTAAGCGCCGGCTGCGCGCCAGTGGTGCCCGTGTCGGTATCGCGTCCGACGGCTGTTCCTGCTGTCACCGTTGTGATCGAGAAGGTCGATTGGTCTCCCGCAGTTACAAGATTATTGTCGAGGCCGGTCGTTGTAAAGCCGAACGTGCCGACGCCGCCGTTTGAGACTTTGTCGAGACAGACAGAGCGCGACTGCAACGAGACATTGCGGACATACACATCGTCGGTTTCGCCAGCAGGCATTCCATTTCCGACACGTTGGACGCCAATTGTGAATGTTCCGTTGGGATTCGAGATATCGTCCGGCAATTGAATTCTAACGGTAGCCCAGTTGAATACCGCGGTGCCGGTCACGTTGGACGGATTCGGCGCTGTGCCAGAGAGGATCGTCGCCCCGTTTTCCGCGACCAATTGCACATCACCCCGTGGTCCTGGGGCCGAAGAAGTGGACAGCCCCTGATAGGAAGATGTGTAGAGTGAGGCATAAATCACGCCATCATATTGCACCACCAACCGCGCTCGGTTGCCGTCCCAAGGTGTTGTGCTCCCGCTGTTACGCTGGGCATTATTCCAAGCCATATCAAGCTGGACCACGGAGCCGCCCGAAACGCGGGTAATATTCTGCGAAATCGTGTCAAAGCTGGTGGGAACGGTGACAGTGGCGGTGCCTTGGTTGGCCCAATGCTGCGCGCTTGGGCTGCCGAGCGAGTTGGTTGTCCAAGCGCCTGATGTCGGAGAAAGAGTCCATCCGGTAAAGCTGTTCGCCAACGCTCCATTGGTAATGCGTTGCGGAATAGCGGTGCAGCTTTGCGCATAGGCTTGAGATGAACCCAAAGCATAAGCGCTCAACAGGAACAGGCCGAATAAAATGCGTGCGAAGCGGGGGAATTTTGTTCCGGTCGGGTGCACATCTGAGCTGCGCTTTTTATGCGCAGACAAGCCCGAATAGGTGCCCAAAGTGAGTAGGGCAGCGCCAAGCCGTGACAAGATGCATGTGCCGCCGATTTGGACTTGTTGAACACGCTCCTCCACTTGCGCGGAGGCGGAATTTGCGGAAATCATTACCCGTTCCATAAACATAATCAGAAAATTACCGCTTTTCTTGTCGAAAAAGGGTTAATATCCAATAACCGGTAATCAAAAACACGCACAATGCTAAACAATTTTACATTTGCAAGGCTGTGCTTGTCACATCTTAAAGGGGGATAATCAGGACGATAGAGCAGCCTCCGCACCGCCCTTGCTGCAATTTTCGCCGGTTTTGAGCCTCTTCCCTCCAACTCTAAGCGCTTAAGGGAAGGCCTCTTTATTTGATCAATGTTCGCAATAGGATGCTGAACTGGCTGTTGGGGTTCATCGCGCCTTTGGGGTTCACACGAACATGGCGGATGGCGGGGTCGGTGCCCTCAGCGCCTGCTACCGGCACATAATTCCAGTTGGTGCCATCGGTTGAAAAGGAGACATCGTCGGTGGTGCTGGCAAGACTGGTATAGGTACAGGTCAAGCCGGACGTGCCGACAGTCCATCTTACCGGCAAGGTGCATTGACCCACGGCCGCGACGCACAAATTAATCTGGGACGGCAAAGCATCGGTAACGATGACGCTGTTGGAATCGGCCGTCGTCGCGGGACTCTTCACATCGATAGTATAATCGATATATGCGCCGGGGATCATTTTTGGGTTGGTCGTCAGATTGGCCGGATCCCACACCGGTGCCGATGTTTTGGTGACCGTCAACGGGCCGACAAAGGCATTATTATAGGTACAGGTTGTCGCGGTATTATTATTGGGGATCGTTATCGAACGCCCCGTCGCCCCGCTGGCAAGCGTTGCGCCGCCGGTACAGGCGACAGTTGTATTATAAAGCGCCGCAGTTGCCCCGCCGCTATAGCTTTCCGCCGGAAGGGTGATGGTTTCGCCCTGATAGACGGTTACAGCCGTTCCGGTGGTCGCGGTAGGGGCCGTCGAAGTGAAGGTCGCATTATTATTAATCGCGCCGGTTGTGGTCGCACTCGCTTGATGGCCCGCTGTGCCGTTCGTCCAGCTTTTGGCAAGTCGCACCGTGGAGGTCAGGCAATCGGCGGTGGTAATCGCAAAATCATCCCAGATTGCGGTGTCATAATCGGTGGGTTTGGCATTGGTCGCATAGAGCAAGACACGGAAATAATAGCTTGTGTTGTTTTGCAACAAGAAGCGCGACGAGGCGGGAACGTTGAGGGTATAAGGCTGATACACACCGGACGTATTGAACGGCGTGGTTTGGTCCGCAAGGATTGTCTGTGCTGTCGCGAAGGTCGGGTCGGTCGAGATCAATATAGTGAAAGTGAACGGATAGCCGTTGACCCACTGCGTCTCATTGTTCACGCCATAGCGGATCTGATACAGTGCTTTATTTACAGGCGCGGTGCCGGTTCTTACCATATAGTCCACATAATCGCCCGCGCCCAAGGCGGCGGCGGCATTTTGTGTATCCACCAAGCGCGCAACCCCTGCGGTGTTGGAAGGAATATAGGTGATACCAGGGCCGGGCAAAGCCGAGCTATAGGTTATAAAGTCGGTCTTCGCGCCTTCATCCGCATTCATATTGTTCGGTGGCCAGTTATGGTTCCAACCAGCCTGCAATGTCTGGTTCGTGTTCATCAGGTTTGCGGCAGGGCAGGTTTTGACGCCTGTTAAGGAGCCCGGTGTTCTGGGCGCAGGTGCGGGCCCGGTATTGGTGAAGGTACACGTAACCGCCGAATTTGGCATCGTCATCGTGCGCGAAAGCCCATTGCCGCTTGTCGAAACTGTCGATCCGTCACTGTCGCGTTTACAGTCGAATGTGGTGGTATAATTGACTGCCGAACCGACGATGAAGTTTTCCGAGAGCGTGATTGTGGTTCCTGCGGTTCCCGACGCAGTAGCTTTTACCGCATATTCGTCGGGAGCGCCGGCTTGGGACGTTGCTGAAGTTGCACTAGTGCCGCCAGTTATGGTCAAGTTCACCCTATTATTGGGCGTCGCATTCATCCACCTTTTTATCAAGGTTATGCCCGATTGCGGCATTGGGTTGAGCGTAACGGCATAATCTTCGACTTCGCCGCTGTCGGCAAGACCCGTCGGGGATTGGACTTGCGCCGCAGTATAACCCAAGCGAAAGCGTGCAAAGCTTGCCCCTGCAACATAATTTGCGCCTGTCGGAATGGTCCAGGTCAAGTTGGCGCTGGTGGCACCACTTGCCGGAGATGCGCAAGCGCGCTCGTTCACATTGTCAAATGTTCCGCCGCGGTTGAAATCAATCCAGCCGCACAATGTCGCATTTTTGCTAAGACCTGAAACGGGAACGGTAATGGTCAATGGTCCCGAGCCTGGATTGACTGCCGGAAGAGAAGTGAACGCATTATCCGTATCGCCCGTTGCCGACGTACCGGCTTTCGGGCTTGAGGCAGGAGCGGCTGTGATAAAGCTGGTGGTCAGATCGGCCGTGACTGCACCGCCAGTGCCCAGCGCCAAATCGCTCAGCACATGGCCAGCCGCGGAGCCTTGGTCATAGCCGGACGGGGCGTCACCAAAATCCTGATCCACGGAAATTTGGAAACGATAACCGTCATTTAAATATCTTGGCGCGTAACGGGTCCCACTAGAAGCGTCGTATCGCATATTAAGTCTGATTGCATAAGTCTTTAGCGTGGCATTGGTTGTCACAGAGCCACATGCTGCCGGAGGCGATGTTGACCCGCAATTTGACGAGGCGCCGCTGTTACTGGCGCGCGCGAGTTCGCCTGAGACGAGCGCCAAATTGACCGACGAACCGGTGATGCCGTTAAATCCCGAAAAAGTGTGGCTTGCAGACGCGTACCAGCCATCAGCGACGCCACCCAAACCCGAAAAATGGAAGGTCGGATTGCGCACGGGATGATTGAAGTCCACCGTGATCGTACCACATGGGCGGATTTGATTGGCGGACGTTGTGCTGGTTACACCACAGGTTCCGTTAGGATATCCGGCTGCTGGCAATGTATTGGTCGCGCCGCCGAGCCCGTTGGTGCTTACCGCCAGCGCGCCGATTGTTATGGGGAAATTGGTGCCCGGACCATGCATGGCTGGAGTAGATCCGGTTTCGGAAAGCGACTTGGTTGGTGATCGCGGCTGGAATTCTGGCGGACCCGATAAGGTTACGGTGATCTGAACCCCGGACGGTGTTGTATTAGTGGCGGTTTGCGTGTCAGGTTGCGTCCAAGCGGAGTTTGTTGTTTCACTTGCATGAAGCGGTGCTGTGCCGACCAAGCTTGCCACACCGGCTGCCAAGAATATGTAAAGTTTATGGTAGCGAGGGAAAGACATTCTTAAAAAAAACTCAACATTACCTAGGCCGAAAGGCAAGGCCTTTCTTCAACACCCGAGGTTTCCAAAAAACTGGCTTGAAATATATGCTATTCCATTAATGGTTTAGGGTTAAAGAAGGATAAATATAGCGATAAACCCGATGTGAGCGGGGTTGAGTTTACAAAATTTTTCCTCGATGTGGTTTTTATGAGTGCGCTATCGCCATCCATACCGCCGTCGCGGCAATCGCGGCGGTTTCGGCGCGCAGGATGAATTGGCCGAGGGAGACCGGCACGGTTTGCGGGAGCGCGCGGATGAGGTCGCGCTCTTCTTCTGTAAAGCCGCCCTCCGGCCCGATCAGGAACGCGCCGGGACCGCTATGGCTCGTGACCGCTTCCGCGACAGGCGCCCCGCCTTCTGCCCGCGCATTTTCGTCGGCGAAAAACAGATGGCGCCCTTCGGGGAAATTCTGCAAAAAGGCTTTAAGTTGCTGTATTTCCTGAAATATAGGAAGGCTGTTGCGTCCGCATTGTTCGGCGGCCTCGACCATATGCGCGGTCATCCGGTCGGGGTTGACCTTGTCCACCACCGACCGCCTTGTCAGCAGCGGGTGGATTTCCCCCACTCCCAATTCGGTCGCTTTTTCCACCAGCCATTCCATCCGCGCTTTTTTGATGGGCGCAACGCACAACCAAAAATCGGGCACGCGATCCGGCGCTGCCGACCGGCGCTCCACCAAAAGCAAAGCGTCGCGTTTCCGCGCTTCTTCGACCCTTGCCAGCCATTCGCCGCTGGTCCCGTCGAACAATAAAACCGCGTCACCGGCCTTCAACCGCATAACGTGCAGCAGATAATGGGCGGCATTGCCGTCAACCGGCACCGCCGCGCCTTCGGACAAAGGCGTCGATACATAAAGGCGCGGTGCGCTTTCGGGTGGCCATGCGGGCGTTGCGGGCATAATAGAGGCGCTATGACTGATCGCGCCGCCTCTGAAAAGAGCCCAAATATCGACGCCGCCAATATCACCCCCGACACCGAAATGCGCGGGGTTATGGGGATGCTGCCCTCCGGCTTGCGCCCCTATGCGGCGCTTGCCCGTTTTGACCGCCCGATTGGCTGGTGGCTCCTTTATTGGCCGTGCGTGTGGGGATTGGCGCTGGCGGGCGGATTGCCGGAGCATTGGCCGCTTCTCTTATGGTTCCTGCTCGGCGCGATCGCGATGCGCAGCGCGGGCTGTGTCTATAATGACATTGTCGACCGCGATTTGGACGCAAAAGTCGAACGCACCCGCAGCCGCCCTTTGGCAAGCGGCGCGGTGTCGTTGAAAGCGGCATGGGGCTGGTTGCTCTTGCTGTGCGTGGTGGGGCTCATCGTGTGGTTCCAGATCAATATGACCGCCAAGCTGGTGGCGCTGGGGAGCCTCGCGCTGGTGGCTGCCTATCCCTTCATGAAGCGCATCACCTGGTGGCCGCAAGCTTGGCTCGGCCTTGTGTTCAGTTGGGGTGCGCTGGTCGGCTGGGCCGCGATTGAAGCGCGGGTGCCGGTTGCGGGTTTGCTGCTTTATGCAGGCGCGATCTTCTGGGTCATCGGCTATGATACGATTTACGCGTTGCAAGACCGGGAAGATGACGCATTGGTCGGCATCAAATCAAGTGCGCTCAGGATGGGCAATCATGTGCGCGGCGGGGTGGCCTTGCTCTATGCAATAGCCTTGGCGCTATGGTGCGCGGCGATCTGGCAGGTGCGCCCGCAGCCCGCCGCTTTGCTCGCATTGCTACCGATGGCGCTGCATCTTCTATGGCAAGTTGCGACCCTCAAGCCCGACAATGGCGACGATGCCCTCGCCAAATTCCGCTCCAACCGCTTCGCCGGATTGCTGGCGGCGGCGGGGTTCTTTGTGGTGGGGGCCGCCGGATAGGGTTAACCCGCCAATAAGCCACTCTAGTGCTCCCGCGCAGGCGGGCGCCTAGGGCGGTGTAGTGTGCGGCTTACGATAACGACGCATCGTGCGCGCCCGCTCTGGACCCCCGCCTGCGCGGGGGCACAGGTTGAGGACAGGCGTGCTAATTTTGCATTGGTTAGCCGCAAGAAATGCTTTGCCGCCTTTTCCTGCACCCGGCACTGGCAATCGCGCGCCGCCGCCCTATCTCCACTTTACCCCCAACGCAGGAGAGCCACCATGTCGAACCCCGATGACTATACACCGCCTAAAGTCTGGGCGTGGCACAAAGCGAGCGGCGGTACTTTTGCCAATATCAACCGCCCGATTGCAGGGCCGACCCATGCAAAGGAACTGCCCGTGGGCAAGCATCCCTTGCAGCTATATTCGCAAGGCACCCCCAACGGGCAGAAGGTCACCATCCTGCTCGAAGAATTGCTCGCCAGCGGCCATAAAGGCGCAGAATATGATGCGTGGCTCATCAATATCAGCGACGGCGACCAGTTCGGCAGCGGCTTTGTTGACGTCAACCCGAACAGCAAAATCCCCGCTTTGCTGGACCGCAGTGGTGCAGAACCTGTCCGTCTGTTTGAATCCGGCTCTATCCTCCTCTACCTCGCCGAAAAATTCGGCGCGTTCCTGCCGACCGAACTCCCGGCGCGTACCGAAGTGATGAACTGGCTCTTCTGGCAAATGGGCTCGGCTCCGATGCTCGGCGGCGGTTTCGGCCATTTCTTCGCCTATGCGCCGTGGAAAATGGAATATCCGATCAACCGCTATGCGATGGAGGTAAAGCGCCAATTGGACGTTCTCGACCGCAATCTGGCGGAGCGCCGCTATGTTGCGGGCGATGATTATAGCATTGCCGATATGGCGATCTGGCCTTGGTATGGCGCGCTGGTTGTGGGCGACAGCTATGAAAATGCCGCCGAATTCCTCGATGTGGCAAGCTATACCAATGTCCGGCGTTGGCAAAAAGACATCGCCGCCCGCCCCGCCGTCCAGCGCGGCCGCATCGTCAACCGCACGCGCGGGGATTTGTCAGAACAACTCCACGAACGCCATGACGCCAACGATTTCGACCTGCGCACGGCCGATAAGGCGGCGAATTAAACCTTAAAGCGGGCAGGGATTTTGGTCTAGCGACGCTGTCAATCAACGCACCCGCTGCCCGCCCTTCCACATGGCGGTGACGCGGCCTTGGACGGGGAGGCCGTCGAAGGGGGTGTTGCCGGCGGTCGCCGCCATTTTGTCGCTATCGACTTTCCAGGGGGCGCCATCATCGACGAGGATGAGGTCGGCCTCTTGGCCCACTTGCAACGTACCCGCCTCGACCCCCAAAATCCGCGCCGGATTGGCGGCGAGCAGGGCGAACAGCCGTTGATGGTCGATATGGCCATCGCGCACGAGGTTGAGGCTTAGGGCCAGCAACGTCTCTGCGCCCGCCATGCCGGGCGCGGCATCGGCGAAGGGGAGGCGCTTATCCTCCGGCCCGCGCGGATCATGGCCCGACGCGATCACGTCAATCGTCCCGTCGGCAATCGCGGCGAGGCAGGCTTGGCGGTCCTGTTCATGGCGCAAGGGCGGTTGCAGCCGCGCAAAGGTGCGGAAATCGGTGACTTCGCGGTCGGACAGGAAAAGATGCGCAGGCGTAATGCCGCACGTCACCGGAAGGCCGCGCGCTTTGGCGGCGCGGATAAGGTTCAATGCCTTGGCCGTCGTCACCTGCCGGAAATGGAGCGGCGCACCGCTTTCTTCGACAAGCGCGAGGTCGCGCGCAACCGCCATCGCTTCGGCAATGGCAGGCGCGGAGGCGAGGCCCAGCCGCGTCGCCGTTTCGCCATCGGTTGCGACCGCATTATGGGTGAGGCCTTCATCTTCGGCATGGGTGATGACGGTGAGGCTCAATGCCTTGGCATAGGTCAACACGCGCAGCATCGTGCCGCTGTCGGCAATGCGGCTGCGGCCCGTCGCGATCGCGCGCGCGCCTGATGCCTGCATCCGCCCGACTTCGGCCAATTCCTTGCCTTCCAGCCCGCGTGTAGCGGCGGCGAGGGGGTGGACCCATAAGTCAGGCTTGCCCGCTTTGGCGGCGCGTTCGATGAGGCCCGGATCGTCGAGCGGGCGCGACTGGTCGGGCATGAGTGCGGCGCGCGTGATGCCGCCGAAATGGAAGGCGGGCTTGTCGGTGGCGAACACGCCAAGGTCGATAATGCCCGGCGCAAGCCACTGGCCGCGCCCGTCGATGCTTTCAACCTCGCCATCGGGGCGGGTGGCTGTCAAACGGCCATTGACCGCATAAATTTCGGCAGGTTCACCGTCTATGCGGCGGATATTGGTGAAGTGGAGCGGAACTGTCTGTCTCATTGCCAGCCCTCCACGCCGCGCCGTTTGCGGGTTAGCACATCAAGGCAAGCCATGCGGACAGCGACCCCCATTTCAACCTGTTCCGTGACAGCGGAGCGCTCCGGATCATCGGCGATGCTGCTCACGATTTCGACGCCGCGGTTCATCGGGCCGGGGTGCATGACCAGCGCGTCAGGCTTGGCCTTTTCGAGCCGCTGCGGGGTCAGGCCATAGAGCATATGATATTCGCGCGGGGAGGGGATGAACGCCCCGTCCATCCGCTCATTCTGGAGTCGCAGCATCATCACCACATCGGCATCCTTTATCCCCGCATCCATATCGGTAAAGGGCGTCGCGCCCATCAATTCAATATCCTTGGGGATCAGCGTCGGTGGCCCGACCACGCGGACCTGCGCGCCCAAAGTCGAGAGCGCGATGATGTTCGACCGTGCGACGCGGCTGTGCAAAATATCCCCGCAAATCGCAACAATCTGCCCTTCAATATGGCCCTTGCGGCGGCGGATGGTGAGCGCGTCGAGCAGCGCCTGTGTCGGATGCTCGTGCCGCCCGTCGCCTGCGTTGAGAACCGGACAATCGACCTTGTCCGCGATAAGCTGCACCGCGCCGGAACTGGCATGGCGGATCACAATCGCGTCGGCGCGCATCGCGTTCAAGGTCATCGCGGTGTCGATTAACGTCTCGCCCTTTTTGACGCTTGATTGCGCGGCGTGCATATTGACGACATCCGCGCCGAGCCGCTTGCCTGCAATTTCAAACGACAAGAGCGTGCGCGTCGAATTTTCGAAAAACGCATTGATGATGGTGAGGCCATGCAGCCGGTCATCGCGCTTTTCGATCTGCTTGCGGTTCATTTCGACCCAATGTTCGGCTTCATCGAGCAGGAAACGTATCTCCCACGGCTGCAATTTGGCCATGCCGGTCAAATGGCGATGCGGAAAAGCCGCCGACCCTTCGGGGTAGGGGCTGGACGAGGGAGAATTTGGCGATGTCATTAAAGGGCAGCGTTTAGGCGCGTCGGCGAGTCTACTCAAGGTGAATCTGTGGGGGGGTGCGTGACGCCCCATCACGTCATTGCGAGCGGCACCGCCGCGCGGCAATCCGGTGTTGCGCAGTGCGTCTCTGGATTGCTTCGTCACTTCGTTTTTCGCGTTGACGGGGTAGTGGGATTGGCAGCGTTTATGAGGAGCGGCGGGTATATTCAAGGGGCGTCTGTTGGGATAAAGATCCTCCCCGAGCTTGCTCGGGGAGGGGGACCGTTCGCCGAAGGCGAATGGTGGAGGGGTGCGCGCAGCGCGCTCCATGTTGTAAGAATAGCGCATCCGCTCGCTGGCGCTCGCAACCCCTCCGTCATTTGCTGGCGCAAATGCCACCTCCCCAAGACGAGCTTGGGGAGGAGCTTTTCGCCTTCAAACATTCACCAACGCATCAATCGCGGCTTGCAAAATATGGGCAGCCGCCAGTGCATCGACCCGTTCGGCGCGTTTGGCGCGGCTTAGGTCGGCTTCGACCATCAGCCGTTCGACTGCGACCGTGGAGAGGCGTTCGTCCCATAGGAGAATAGGGAGGCCGGTGTCGGCCATGTTGCGGGCGAAGGCGCGGGTTGATTGGGTACGCGGGCTGTCGCTGCCGTCCATATTGAGCGGCAGACCGATGACAAGGCCCTTGACCGATTGCGCGGCAATCATGTCGGTTAGCGCCGCCTTATCCACGCTGAATTTCTTGCGTGCGATGGTGTGGGCGGGCGAGGCAAAGCTCCACCCCGCATCGCACAGCGCGGTGCCGATGGTCTTGGTGCCAACGTCTAAGCCGAGCAAGCGCCCGCCATCGGGGAGCGCCGCGCGGAAGGCGGCTGCGTCCGCTACAGAGCCCATAAATCCGGCTCCATCAGTCCGCGACCGGCAGCGCCGGATTGCGGCGCTGTTTAGCGGGCGGCGGCGCGGCTTTGCCGTCAAAGGCCGACAGGCGGCGCAGTACATCTTCGCGCGCAGCAATCCAGAAGAGCGGATAATCATAGACATGGTAATTATTGCCCGGCAGCACATACGGCCCCATTTTCGGCGGATCGCCGATAAGGAGGATGCCGCGCTCGTCACAGCGCGCCGGAACCGCGCCGGGGCGGATGCTGCCATCAAGGAAATCGGCGGTCGGCACCAACGTGCCGGGATTTTGCGCCGCCGTGCTACTGCTATTGGGCGTGCCATTGACCGGATTGATGCACAGCATCGGGCTGGTGCCGCGCGGGGTGCCATTGAGGCCGAGCGACTTGGCATAGACGTCCAGCACCATGCCGGGGTCGGCAGGCTCGGCATAGCTTGACCAACTGACGATACAGTTGCTCGCTTCCGCCGTGCCACAGGCGGGGAGGCCCATCATTGGCAAATCATGTTCCAGCGAAATCGGCCAGCCGACAATATAGGCCGCGGCAATGCGCTTGGCGATGGGGCGGCCCGCGACCTTCTCTTTGAGAAGGCGCAGCAGATGGAGCGAGCCTTGGCTGTGGCCGGCAAGGATGATCGGGCTATTGTCGGGGACTTCACTCAAAAACTGGTCGAACGCGGTTGCGACATCCTGATAGGCGGCATCAATCGCCTTGGTCGCATCCTCGCTGTCGGTCAGAAACGCGCCAATCGCGGCTTGGCGATAGCGCGGTGCCCAGATTTTGCCCGCCATGTTGAACACGCTCGCTTCGCCGCGCACAAAGATACGCGCGCGTTCATTGGTGGTCTGGTCATCAAGCGAAGCGTTCCAGCCATCCTTGGTGATGAGGCTGGTCGGGTGGACAAAGAAGATCGACGCATTGCCGCGCATCGTCGCTTCGTCCGCCGCGCTGCCGGGGGCAGGGGGCTGGGCGGCTTCGGCGCTGTCATCGGTCGCGGGGGGTGTCGCTGCATTGGCCGCAGCCTCGCCCGGCACGCTGCCTGCCGCCGGAGCCGCGGGCGTTGCGGTTAATGGAGCGGGCCGCCACAAGGCAGGGTCATTCTTCCCCTCCATTTTGGGGTGCGCGATCCACATATCGAGATTGGCATAGCTGTTCGCCGGAACCGGCGCTTGCGCTACAAAAGGTTCGGTCGGCACAAAAGCGGTGCGCATGAACCAGTCTGTCTTGAGTTGGAATGCAATCACCACGCCAAGCACGGCAAAGATGATGAAGGCGACAAGATAAAGAAATTTGCGAGCCAAGGGCGGTGGGTTCCCGTGCATATGAATTTATGGTGCAGACCGCTTCTTACCCTTGCACCGGCTTCGGGTGCAATGCACAATAGTTTGAGCAAATTCAAAAGCGCATCAGGGCGCTATGGATGAGCGCACTTTTGATGAAGATTATGGCGAGGGGTGAAGAGATGGCCGAAAGCGGTAGGACGGCGGCAACCATGCGCTTTGATGCGGACGACCGGCCTTGGCCGTTGCGCCCGTGGATCATGGCGGCCATTTGTGCGGTTGCCGCGCTTTTATTCCATTATCTCGTCGATTTTGACCGTAGCTACGTGAATGGCGAATGGATCGCGCCCCCGCAATGGGGCGTGGCCAATGGCGACCTTACCCCTTTCCGTCAGGCGCTGGCCGTGTTTGTCGGCGTTGCGACCTTGGCCTTTGTGCTGACGGTCGAATTGCGTCGCTGGTGGTGGAGCCTTGTTTTCGCGCTCGGATGGGCGCTGGTGATTGCCTGTGTCGGCTATTATACTGCGGGCTATAATCTCGGCGGAGAGATTGTCGAATTTCCGTTTATGAGCGGCGTATTTGCGATTCTGCTGGCCGCGCCCCTGTTCCAGGCCGCGCGCGATATGGGGGCGCGCACATTCCCTTATGCGCGCACCCACAACCATATCTGGAATGATGCGGTAATCGGTGCAGCGTCGCTCGCCTTTACCGGCCTTTCTTTCCTGCTGGTCAATTTGCTCGCCGAACTGTTCGCGCTGGTCGGCATGGATTTCCTGCGCAACCTGTTGAACGATGAATGGTTCGGCTGGATGATTGCAGGGCTTGCGTTCGGGGCCGCCGTGGGCGTGCTACGTGAACGCGATGCGCTGGTGTCCACGATGCAGCGGCTGGTGATGGTCATCCTGTCGGTATTGGCCCCTGTTCTGGCGGTCGGGCTGGTCTTGTTCCTTGTGTCACTGCCCTTCACAGGTTTACAAAAATTATGGGACACAACCGGCGCGACAACCCCGATTTTGCTCGGCTGTGCGGCGGGCGCGTTCATCCTTGCCAATGCCGTGATCGGCAACGGGCGGGAAGAGCGCGCGACCAATAAGCTGCTGCAATGGGCGGCGCTTGCGCTCGCTGTCTGCATCCTGCCGCTCGCGATTATCGCGGCGATTTCGATGGGGTTGCGCATCGAACAATATGGCTGGACGCCTTCGCGCATCTGGGGGATGCTCGTCGTAGGAATTGCGGTCGGCTATGGTCTATCTTATCTGTGGGCGGTCATTAAGGGCCGCAAGGATTGGGACGATCTTGCGCGCATGTGGAATTTGCGCGGCGCGATTGCGCTGGTCGGGATTGCCGTGTTCTTGGCGCTACCGATCCTCGATTTCGGCAGCATTTCGGCCAAGGACCAGATGGCGCGGTTCAAGAAGGGTATCACGTCTGCGCATAAATTCGACTATCAGGCAATGGCGTTCGATTTTGGTCCCAAGGGGCGCGAAATGCTCGCAACGCTTGCCAAATCGGACAAGCCCGACATTGCCCGCAATGCAGACGAGGCTTTGAAGGCGGAGGATCGTTGGTCACTCCGCGATCTTTCCGGCATTAACGAGCGCGACGATAAGGCGCTGGAAGAGCGGTTGGTGATTGAAGACCCTGCGTTCCTTGCCGCTGACAAGGCAGCGGTGCTGGCGCGCTTGCGTGGCACGCACACCTGTCGCGTCGGGCCTTGCACCATCAAACCGCTCGGCAAGAATAGCTGGGTGATTTTCGGAAAAGTAGAAAAACAAAAGCCGTTGCGGCTTTCGCTTCTGCAAAAAAGGCAGGGCAAGGATGAGGTCATTTGGGACATAGAGTCGATATCGCTGCCAATTAACGAGGCGTCCTCGGCCGATGATGTAGTAAAGGCGTTTAATCCCTTGACGGTCAAACCTGACAGCAAGGTGGAGCTTGTTCCCGTCGAGCGTTACCGTGTTGTCGTCGATGGGATGCAAACCGAAACCTATGTCGACCCGCAACAATGATGGGCTGCCTGATGGCCTTATGCTTGAAACATGGCGGGGTGACTGCTAGCGGCGACAATTCAAATTCATATGGTCAACCGATAAGCGATTATCACGGGACAACAGGAAAAATATGTCGGTAGATAGAGACACCGTCGTCAAAATTGCGAAACTCGCGCGCATTGCCGCGAGTGATGCCGAAATTGACGCGCTGGTACCCGAACTTAACAATATCCTCGGCTGGGTCGAGCAATTGGGCGAGGTCGATGTCACCGGCGTCGAGCCGATGACGGCGGTTATCCCCAACCAATTGCGTCTGCGCGACGATATAGTGAATGCCGACCCGCTCACCGGCGGCGATATTCGCGACAAGGTTCTGGCCAATGCCCCCGCGCCGGAACATGGTTTCTTTGGCGTGCCCAAGGTGATTGAGTGATCACGGGTTACTATAAACCGCTAGCCCTGAGCTTGTCGAAGGGCGTGTATGACCGAAAAATGTGCTTCGACAGGCTCAGCACTACGGAAGAAAAAATATGACCAACCTCACTGACTTAGGCGTAGCCGCCATCCGCGACGGGGTCGCCAAGGGCGATTTTTCGGCGCGCGAAGTGGCCGAAGCCTTTAACGCTGCCGTCGCCAGTGCCGACGCGCTTAACGCCTTCATCGTCAAGACGCCTGAAAAGGCTTTGGAAGCCGCCGACGCCATCGACGCCAAGCGCGCGCGGGGCGAGGCGCTTGGCACATTGGGCGGCGTGCCGATTGGCATGAAGGATTTGTTCGCGACCAATGGCACCCAAACCACTGCCGCAAGCCATATCCTCGAAGGCTTTATCCCGCCTTATGAATCGACCGTCAGCCAGAAATTATGGGATGCGGGCGCGGGGATGCTGGGCAAATTGAACCTTGACCAGTTCGCGATGGGATCGGCCAATGAGACCAGCTATTTCGGCAATGTGATTTCGCCTTGGCGGCGTCCCGATGACACAGCACCTCTCGCGCCGGGTGGCTCGTCGGGTGGTAGCTCGGCAGCGATTGCCGCGCGGCTTTGTCCGGCGGCAACCGGCACCGATACCGGTGGCTCGATCCGCCAGCCTGCGGCCTTCACCGGCATTAGCGGCATCAAGCCGACCTATGGCCGCTGCTCGCGCTGGGGCGTGGTGGCGTTCGCTTCCAGCCTTGACCAAGCAGGGCCGATGGCGCGCGATGTGCGCGACTGCGCGATCATGCTCGAAGCGATGGCCGGATTTGACGCCAAGGACGCAACCAGCCTCGACCTCGATGTGCCCGCATGGGAAAAGTCGCTGTCGGCGGATTTGAAGGGCAAGCGCATCGGCATCCCGCGCGAATATCGCGTCGATGGCATGGATGACGATGTCGTGCGCGTTTATGAAGCGGGCATCCAGTGGCTCAAGGATGCCGGCGCGGAAATCGTCGATATTTCGCTGCCGCACAGCCAATATGCGCTGCCTGCTTATTATATCATCGCTCCCGCCGAAGCTTCGTCCAACCTCGCGCGCTATGACGGCGTGCGCTATGGCCTGCGCGATTTGCCGCAAGGCGCGAATTTGCAGGAAATGTATGCCGCGACCCGCGCCGAAGGGTTCGGGCCGGAAGTCAAACGCCGCATCATGATCGGCACCTATGTGCTGTCGGCGGGTTTCTATGACGCTTATTATACGCAGGCGCAAAAGGTCCGCACGCTGATTGCGCGCGATTTTGAAGAGGCGTTCCAAAAATGCGATGTGATCCTCGCGCCGACCGCACCGAGCGCCGCTTTCGGCCTTGGCGAAAAAAGCGCGGACCCGCTGGCCATGTATCTGAACGATGTGTTCGCGGTGCCCGCCAGCCTTGCAGGCCTCCCCGCCATGTCGGTGCCGGGCGGTTTGAACAAGGATGGCCTCCCGCTAGGCTTGCAAATCATCGGCCCTGCATTGGATGAACAAGCCGTGCTGAACGCAGGCCTCGCCATCGAAGAGCGCGCAGGCTTTACCGCGCGTCCGGAGAAATGGTGGTGAGTTTAGACCTGATCATCCTTGCCGGATCGGCCCTCATGGCCATCGGTATTGCGGTGATCAACGCCTATGGCAAAAAACATCATATCGGCGAAGCGCGCTTTGATGGCGAGACGGGCAAGCAGATAGTGGATGAGGAAGACGGGCGCTAACAACAAGGCGCTAAAAAGATAAAGCAAGGTGCTCCCGCGCAGGCGGGGGCCCAGAGCAGGGCAAGCGCACCCGCGCACTGGGTCCCCGTCTTCACGGGGACACGCAAGGAAATGACGAATGGCCGCGCAGCCGCGCACTGGGTCCCCGTCTACACGGGGACACATAAGGGAATGAAGAATGACTGACACAGCGTATCGCGTAAAAGGAAAAACCGGGGATTGGGAGGTTGTGATCGGCCTTGAGGTCCATGCGCAGATTACCACCAATGCCAAGCTGTTTTCGGGCGCGGCGACCGCGTTCGGTGCGGAACCTAATACGCAGGTGAGCCTTATTGATGCCGCGATGCCGGGGATGCTCCCTGTGCCGAACAAGGAGTGTATCCGCCAAGCGGTGCGCACGGGTATGGCTTTGGGCGCGCAGATTAACGCTTGGTCGCGCTTTGACCGCAAAAATTATTTCTACGCCGATTTGCCGCAAGGCTACCAGATTTCGCAGCTATATCACCCGCTGGTAGGGGAGGGCGTTCTCACCATTGATGCGGACGAGAAGGCCGGACTCCCTGCGGCGAAAGACATTGGCATCGAGCGTATCCATGTCGAGCAGGATGCAGGCAAGCTCATGCACGACCAGCATCCGACCATGTCCTATGTCGATTTGAACCGCTCCGGCGTTGCGCTGATGGAGATTGTGTCCAAGCCCGATATGCGCTCGCCCGCCGAAGCGGGGGCTTATCTCGCCAAGCTGCGCTCGATCCTGCGCTATGTCGGCTCGTGCGATGGCAATATGGATCAAGGGTCGATGCGCGCTGACGTCAATGTTTCGGTGCGCAAGCCCGGCGACGAATTTGGCACCCGCACCGAAACCAAGAATGTGAACTCGATCCGTTTCGTCATGCAGGCGATCGAAAGCGAAGTGAAGCGCCAGATCGAGGTCATCGAAGAGGGCGGCGCGATTGTGCAGGAAACGCGCCTGTTCAATCCCGACACCGGCAAAACCCGCGCGATGCGGTCGAAGGAAGACGCACATGATTATCGCTACTTTCCCGACCCCGACCTGTTGCCGCTAGAGTTGGACGATGCGTTTCTTACCGAATGTCAGGCGAGCCTCCCCGAACTTCCCGACGCCAAGCGCGCGCGTTATGAAGCCTTGGGCATTAGTGCTTACAACGCCAATGTGTTGACCGCAGAGGTGGAAAGCGCGCTGTGGTTCGACAATCTGCTGGATAAGGGCGTCAAGGCTCCGGCGGCGGCCAATTGGGTGACGTCCGAACTGTTCGGCGCGCTCAACAAACGCGGTGAAGGTTTTGAAAATTCGCCGGTGTCATCCGATCAGGCCGCAGAATTGCTCGCACTGGTCGACGATGGCACAATTTCGGGCAGCATCGCCAAGAAAGTGTTCGAGATCATGCTCGAAACCGGCGATGGCGCCGGTGCGATTGTCGAGCGCGAGGGCCTCAAACAAACTTCCGACACCGGCGCGATCGAAGCGGTCATCACCCAAATCCTCGCGGATAATGCGGACAAGGTTGAACAATATAATGGCGGCAAGGAAGCCCTGTTCGGCTTCTTTGTGGGGCAAACGATGAAAGCTATGCAAGGCAAGGCCAACCCGCAAGTGGTCAATGAATTGCTCAAGAAAGCGTTGGGGTAAAGCAAAAGGCATCACCGGCTTTCTGTGTGAAGCCGGTGATTACTCGCCTAACCGCTTACCGTTTCAGCGCCGGTTAAAGCCGTTTATTGCGCGCGGCGGACCTGATTATCGACGCCTTGGACATTGCGGCGGATGGTCGCTTTGCCGGGCGCGGTCCATTGCACATCATTGTCGGTGCCCGAAACGCTGACGATGCCATTGGCGGCCATCGCGACATGGATTTTATTGTCGACGCCATTCACCGTGAGACGGCTGCAATTGCCGGTGATGCGGACATCATTGCCCGTCCCGCTGACCCGCGCTTCGCCGCCCTTGCAGTCGAGCTGCGCGCTCTGGTCAACACCGTTCACGCTCGCGCCTTGTTGTGCAAGCGCAGGGGTAGCGACCAAGGCTAAAGCGGCGGCAAGCGGCAGGCTGGCATATTTCAACATCTTAGTCTCCAATATCCGGAAAAATTAGCCCCCGCCGCCCACTATCGCTACCGGGCGCGGATGACCGTTTGATGAACGGATTAATACTCCGGAACGGAGCGAACATATCCTGTTGGCAACAGGACTAATATCCAACGCTATAGGGAGAGCAAAATAAGCCCTGTCCGGACATTTTTAACGGCCAGCGGGAGAAGCGGATACAGCGCAAGCGTAGCCCGCGCAGGAACCGTTAATCTGGATCAATAAGGCCCTTGCGCAGGCATCCGAATCGCATTAGCAATCGCATGTAATTGGAGGGGGGATTTTCCATGAAGCTTATGCTGAAAGCGGCATTTCTGGCCGCTATTCTTACGTCGCCCGCTATGGCTGCGGATGACAAAGACAAAGATGATTCAAGCAAATTTTTTATGTTCTATGGTGAAGGCCAGCCCGAACAAGTGGTGCGTGCCGATTTGGCCTATTGCATGGCGTTATCGGGCAGGACCGGTCCCGCTCCACGCGGCACAAGATATTCTGTTGCCATGGGCGGCGGTTTGATCGGCGGTATCATGGACGCAATCGCAATGAGCGTAGAACAACGTCGCCGCCGCGATTCATCCATGCGTACCTGCATGGGGCTTTACGGCTATTCGCGCTACTATCTTGCCGAAGAACAATGGAAACCCATGGTCAGCGGCGAGGGCGCGTTTGACCGGATGGTTGCTTATATGACCGGCCCGACGCCGACGACGGAAAGGTTGCCGCAATGAACAAATTATATACCACAGCCGCAGCGTTATTTTTATGCGCTTCGTCCAGCGGTGCCTTTGCCGCGCAGCAGGTCAATCACAAAAAGCCGGTCGTGGTCGATCCGGGCAAAGGCTATGTGCTGGCGCGGGTCGGCCCTTCCGAAAATAAGGGGCAAGCCGCAACTATTGTGCTTTTCCGGATTGATCCCGAAACAAACCGGCTGCGCACGCGCGATAAAAAATCAATCAATCCGGTCGTAAAAGGTGAAGACAGCACCGCGCTGATCGGGGGCAACCGGTCTTTCGGACAAACTCCGCTCACCAGCGGTCAGGCAAGCGTTTTCCTGACATCGCTTACCCCTGGGGAATGGGTGATTGTCGGAACGCAATCCACCTGCGCCTGTATGGGCAGTTACCGCTTTACTGTCCGTGCCGGTGAAATAACCGATATCGGCACCATCATTACAGGCGTCAGTGACCCCGATTCCGCCTTTGCCGAATTCAGGGGCGCAGCGGTATCGCCGGACCTTCTGGAAAAGCCTTATACTGTGCCAGAAGCGATGTTCGCGCGCGCGGCAACAGAAAGCGATACCGTACCTGCATCCTTGGAAAAATTTCCGCGGACCCGTGCGACGCTGACTTTGACCCGCTTTGATAATGCTGGGGGCTGGATGATTAACCGCATGTCGGGACTTCCCCCGCTTGAGCATGAAACCGCGGGGTCGGCGGACGCAGTAACGGACCCGCGCTATGCACCGGGCACCGCGAATAACCGGTGGCCCGATGTTAACGAGAACAGCACCAAAAAAGAGGCCCCAGCAAAGCCAAAATAATGTAAAGCCCTATAATATTGGGCTGCCCCGTCACCGGAAAAATATATCATCCTCTATGATGATGTTGCTCTCCTGTGGCGGGTCGGTGGTGCATTGGCTTGCGGGCAGGGTGGACCGGAGCGACGCTTTGACGGGACGGGCGTGTTAGTTACTCCACTGGCGTATAGTTACTCCACTGGCGTATAGTTACTCCACTGGCGTAGTGATCTCGTCAGGCCCGCGCCCGGGATTATCGACATCACCCTGATCGGGTTCGACTTCTGGCGGCTGGTCTTCCAGCGGGGCCTCGCGCGGCGATTCTTTGGGTGGGCTTTCGGGCGGCGATTGCGGGTTGATTTTGTCCGGCTTGGGCGCGGGTTGTTCTTTGGGTGTGTCGGCCATGATATACTCTCCTTTAACGGACTTTACGCACGGGTGAGGGGGAGGGTTCCGCCGCTTTTGCGCCGCTGTCTGTCGACACGGGCCAGAGCCTCCGGTCGACCCGTCGTCCCAGCTATATGGGAAAGCCGCTTTTTGCTGGACCCACAGGACTTTCCTGATATAGAGCGCGCTCGCGATTCCGCGCTCCTCGGCCTGTGCGTGATCTGATGCGGGCGTGGCGAAATTGGTAGACGCGCCAGATTTAGGTTCTGGTATCGAAAGATGTGGGGGTTCAAGTCCCTTCGCCCGCACCAACCGTCACAAGCCTGCCGATCTCTTCGGCGCCGGGTGCTGCATGATCTGGAAAATAATGTCGAAGTTGATGAAAGCGTAAGTGAAGCGATGAAAATTGTTGAGACGTTGAACGAAGGGCTGAAGCGCGGCTACACCCTCACCATTACCGCCAAGGACATCGACGCTGAAGTCGACAAGGAATTGAAGCGTATCGCGCCGCAAGTGCGGATGCCCGGCTTCCGTCCCGGCAAGGTGCCCGCCAACCTCGTTCGCAAAATGCACGGTGAAGCGCTCCAGCAGGATGCGCTCAACAAGGCGGTGCAGGATGGCGTCCAGAAACTTCTCGTCGATCATAAGCTGCGCCCCGCAATGCAGCCCGGCGTTGAACTGGGTGAAGGCTATGAACCCGGCAAGGATGCCGAACTCAAGATCGAAATGGAAGTGCTGCCGGTCATCGAAACGCCGAGCATCGAAGGGTTGAAGCTGGAGCGCCTGACCGCGCCGGTCGACGACAAGGCGATTGATGCCGCGGTCCAGACCATTGCGGATTCGCAGAAAAGCTATGAAAGCGCCGCCAAGACCTACAAGGCCGCAGAAGGCGATCAGGTTGTGATCGACTTTGAAGGCAAGGTGGATGGTGTCGCGTTTGAAGGCGGCAAGGGCGAAGGCATGGCCGTTGTCATCGGTTCGGGCCAGCTTATCCCCGGTTTCGAAGACCAGTTGGTCGGCGTTAAAGCCAATGACGAAAAAGTGCTGAACGTGACCTTCCCCGCCGATTATGGCGCGGAGCATCTTGCGGGTAAGCCTGCAACCTTCGACATTGTCGTTGCCGAAGTGAAGAAGCCCGTCGACAGCAAGGCGGACGACGCTTTTGCCAAGTCGCTCGGCCTTGAAGGCATCGACCAGTTGCGCGAACTCGTTAAGGGGCAGGTTGAGCAGGAACATAATGGCCTGACGCGCACCTTCATGAAGCGCAAGCTGCTTGACCAGCTTGCCGACGCGCATGATTTCGACGTGCCACCCTCGATGGTGGAAGCTGAATTCAATCAGATCTGGCAACAGCTTGAGCATGAAGCGAGTCATGAAGCCGATCCGGAAGCGGCGCGCGCCGAAATGGAAAAGGACAAGGATGACTACCGCAATATCGCGGTGCGCCGGGTCCGTTTGGGCCTGCTCCTGTCGGAAATCGGTCAGGCCAATGGCGTTGAAGTGAGCCAGCAGGAAATGTCGCGCCTCATCATGCAGGCGGCACAGCAATATGGCCCGCAGGACCGCGAACGCTTCATCCAATATGTGCAGCAGGACCCGATGGCCGCTGCCCAGCTGCGCGCTCCGCTCTATGAAGACAAGGTCGTTGATTTCCTCTTTGAAAAGGCGGAAATTTCGGACCGCGAAGTAAGCCGTGAAGATCTGGAAGCGGCAATCGAGAGCGAAGACAGCCACGTCCACGGCCCCGATTGCGGCCACGACCATGGCGATGCGAAAGCAAAAAAGGCTCCCGAGAAAAAGGCCGCTGCCAAGAAGGCTGACGATAAGCCTGCCAAGGAAGCCAAGCCCGCGGCTGCGAAGCCTGCTACTGTCAAGGCGGAAAAAGCCGAAAAGGCTCCAGCCAAGAAGGCGGCTGCTCCCAAGGCTGAAAAGGCGGACGCTCCCAAGAAAGCGCCTGCCAAAAAGGCACCGGCGAAGAAGTAAGCGCGGCCTGAATCTCCCGCTCCGTTCGTCCTGAGTGCCGCCTTGAAAAGGCGGTGTATCGAAGGACATCGGGGCGCGGGAGTTGGACCTTCGCTACGTCTCTTCACGTGGCTTGCGAACCCGCCCGCCACGAACGGTTCTGGTAAAAATATATATAAAGGCGGGGGCGTTCATGACGCCTTCGCCTTTTTCTTTTGGGTGCGCTGTGCAACAAGCCCTTGACCATGCGCATCCGCCACCCAATGTAGGCGCTGGGCTAAGAAACAAACTCAGCAGGAAATTTATGACCAACTCGATCTACAATCCGCATAACTATGATGACCGTATTCATGACCCCATGAGCGCGCTGGTTCCGATTGTTATCGAGCAATCGACGCGCGGCGAGCGCAGCTTCGATATTTTCTCGCGCCTGCTGCGTGAACGCATCGTGTTCGTGAACGGGCCGGTCGAAGATAATATGGCTGCGCTCATCGTCGCGCAGCTTTTGTTCCTCGAATCGGAAAATCCGAAGAAGGACATCTATATGTATATCAACTCGCCGGGCGGGGTCGTCACGGCGGGCATGGCGATCCATGATACGATGCAATATATCCGCCCGCGCGTCGGAACGGTATGTATCGGGCAGGCCGCCTCGATGGGCAGCTTCCTCCTTGCAGCGGGCGAACCGGGGATGCGCGTTGCGCTCACCAATGCGCGCATCATGGTCCACCAGCCTTCGGGCGGCGCGCAGGGCAAGGCTTCGGATATCGAAATCCAGGCCAAGGAAATCCTGCGTATCCGTGCGCGGATGAACGCGCTTTATCAAAAATATACCGGCCAGCCGCTGGAAGCGATTGAAAAGGCGATGGACCGCGATACCTTCCTCGAAGCCGAAGAAGCCAAGGCATTCGGCCTTGTCGATCAGGTGTTCGACACGCGCCCCAAGGCGTCGGAAGACACGACTTCGGACCAGACTGCGGAAAAGCCCAAGGAATAAGCCGGGCCATCCGGTCGATATTCCGGTCTATAAACGGGAAGCGCCATGTATATTCCTCTACCTTTATTGATTATTGGCGGGGTGATTATATTGGCGCTGCTGCTATGGGCGTTGAAGCGCGGCGGAGACGGAAACGAACTTTCCGTAAAACAGGCGGACATCAGGCCGCGCGAACGGTTCCGGACGCCGGTGGTGCCTGTAACCCTCGACCGCGTCAGCAAAGAGGATATTCCCGACGATCTGCGCGCGGAATTGCTGCACTTGCTGCAACGGCGCAGTAAAATCCCCGCAATCAAGCTTGTGCGCGAGCATACCGGACTGGGATTGAAAGAGGCCAAGGATTATATCGACGCGCTTTCCGACGGCCATATGTGAAGGCCCGCCTGCAAAGGAATCTATGCGCCTGACTTCCTGCGCATGACCGCACGGGAAAGTCCTGCAAAGCTTGCGCGTAAAAAAGATCGTTAATCGGGATGAAACAGGGCTTAGCGGTGAAAAGGCCGCTTGAATTATGACAATAGCCCGATAGGATAAGGAATTGGTCGGCGCGCGCGATGCGGCCGACATTAAGGAACTATATGACGAAGTTGAGCGGTTCGGACTCGAAAAGCACTTTATATTGCTCGTTCTGCGGTAAGTCGCAGCATGAAGTCCGCAAGCTGATTGCCGGGCCGACCGTGTTCATCTGTGATGAATGTGTCGAGCTGTGCAATGACATTATCCGGGAAGAAGTGAAGGGCGGCCTTGCCTCCAAGAAGGATGGCGGTGTGCCCACGCCCCAGGAAATTTGCGATGTGCTTGACGATTATGTGATCGGTCAGGCGCGCGCCAAGCGCGTGCTGTCGGTTGCCGTCCATAACCATTATAAGCGTTTGAACCACGGTGCCAAGGGCGACGAGGTCGAGCTTGCCAAGTCGAACATCCTGCTCGTCGGGCCGACAGGGTCGGGTAAGACCTTGCTCGCGCAAACGCTCGCCAAGACGTTCGATGTGCCGTTCACCATGGCCGACGCGACCACGCTCACCGAAGCGGGCTATGTCGGCGAAGATGTCGAAAATATCATTTTGAAGCTGTTGCAGGCGTCCGACTATAATGTCGAAAAGGCGCAGCGCGGCATCGTCTATATCGACGAAATCGACAAGATCAGTCGCAAGGCGGAAAATCCCTCCATCACCCGCGATGTGTCGGGCGAAGGCGTGCAGCAGGCGCTGTTGAAGCTGATGGAAGGCACCACCGCCAGCGTTCCGCCGCAGGGCGGGCGCAAGCATCCGCAACAGGAATTTTTGCAGGTCGATACGACCAACATATTGTTCATCTGCGGCGGCGCTTTTGCGGGGCTTGAAAAGATTATCGGCGACCGTTTGCAGGGCAAGTCGATCGGCTTTGGCGCGCATGTCGCCGCCCCCGACGAACGCCGCACCGGCGCGATTTTGCAGCAGGGCGAACCGGAAGATTTGCTCAAATTCGGGCTTATTCCGGAATTTGTCGGTCGTTTGCCGGTGATTGCGACGCTGGAAGATCTTGACGTTGACGCACTCGTCAAGATTTTGGCCGAGCCCAAAAACGCGCTGGTCAAGCAATATCGCAAACTGTTCGAACTGGAAGAGGTCGCGCTGACCTTTACCGACGATGCGCTGGTGGCGATTGCGACCAAGGCAATTGCGCGCAAAACCGGCGCGCGCGGTCTGCGTTCCATCCTTGAAGGCATTTTGCTCGACACGATGTTCGACCTGCCGACGCTTGACGGCGTCAGCGAAGTCGTGATCGACAAGGATGTGGTCGAAGGCCGCAAGGATCCGATCAAGGTGTTCGCAGAAACACCCAACAAGAAGAAGGCCGCCGCGGCAGACGACGCGGCGTGATCGGACCGGCACCCATAGCGTTACAATTTTTTAAAAAATGTGACAATTATATCACGCGGATTGAAATAATTACAATCGCTGCGCTTGGATTCCATTGAATCCTGTCATTTTTTGCTGTGCCCATAAGAGCGAGACTAGACTCTTGCGCTCTCCTGACTATGGGCAACTTCATTCATAGTCGGAACGGATGGCATCATTTTGATGGCGTCAAAAAACTGTAACCAAGATGCGCCATTAGCGCATGGAAGGTCCGGGAGCCAATAACCCGGCAACATTGGGAGCGGTACGTCGATGCTTCTTTGAAAGGACGGGATGTGTCGACCTTTCATATTGGGCAAGGCTTTACCAACCGGGACAAACCGGGGCGGTCATGGTCTGAACAATTTTTAAAATCGGGGATTTTACAATGACAATGCGTAGATTTTTGAGTGGTTCCGCAGCCGCGTTCACCGTTGCGACTGTGCTTGTGGCACCGGCGTATGCACAGGAAACATCGTCTTCCGTGCGCGGTGAAGTCACCGCATCCAGCGGTCCGGTCGCGGGTGCCGACGTGGTCGTGACCCATGTAAGCTCAGGTACGGTTGCGCGCAGCACGACCGGTGCTGATGGCTTGTTCAACGCCAACGGTCTGCGCGTTGGTGGTCCGTACGAAGTGACGGTGACGGCGCCGGGCTTCCAAGAGGCGAGGATCACAGATCTTTATCTGTCCGCCGGTCAGCCGTTCCGTCTTCCCATTACCTTGCAGGAAGAAGATGCGATCATTGTTACCGCCGGTTCGATCAGCCGCGCTACCGAGACCAGCAATGGCCCGATTACCGCTTTAACGCGCGAAGACATTGAAAATGCCGCATCCATCAACCGGGACATTCGCGACCTTGCACGCCGCGATCCGCTTGTTTCGCTTGACCTTACGAATTCCCGCGCGATCGAAGTTGCAGGCAATAATGGCCGTCTGAACCGCTTTTCGGTGGACGGCGTCCAAATGTCGGACGATTTCGGTCTCAACAACGGCGGTATGCCGACCTCGCGTGGTCCCGTTCCTTTTGATGCGATTGAGCAATTTTCGGTAAAAGTTGCGCCGTTCGATATTGCGGAAGGCGATTTTCAAGGCGGCGCGATCAACGTAGTTTTGCGTTCTGGGACCAATAAATTCCGCGGCTCCGGCTTCTTTTCGTACACCTCTGACAAGCTGACAGGCAGCAAGTCGCGCGGTCGCGAAATGAATCTTGACTTTGACAGTAAGCAATATGGCGGTTTCGTTTCTGGTCCCATCGTCAAGGACAAGCTGTTCTTTATGCTTGCCTATGAAAAAACCAAAGAGACTGATCCTTTCGATGACGGCTTTGGTGAAGGCTTTGCGAACCAAGTGCCCGGCGTGACGCAGGCGCTTTTGGACCGTGTTACCAATGTTGCAAAATCGCGCTATAATTATGACACGCTTGGCCTCTCGGCCAATGCTGCCGAAGAAGATGAAAAGATCATCGGCAAGCTCGACTGGAATATCAATGACGACCATCGTGCGTCGTTGACCTACATCCGCAACGTCGGCACGCAGCAATATCAGCAAAACACCTTCATGACCCAGCCTTATGCTCTGGGCTTCAAGTCGAACGGTTATGAACTGACCGAAGAAATTAACTCGGGTGTATTCGAATTGAACTCGAATTGGTCGAACAGTTTCTCGACCACCGTTCGGGCGTCCTATCGTGACTATAATCGCGGCCAGAACCCCTTTGGCGCGAAAACCATCGGACAAGTTGGAGTTTGTACCGACCTGACCTCGGTTAATTCGGGGACGAGCTGTGACGGCACGCGCCTGTTCTTTGGCCCCGATGTCAGCCGTCATTCCAACAAGCTTAATACTGAAAATCTTTCGATTGACTTCACTGCGCGTTTGAATGTGGGTGACCATGCGCTGCGTTTGCTGACCGGCTATACCGACATCAACACCTATAACCTGTTCTTGCAGAACTCGCTCGGTAACCTTTACTTCGATTCGTTGGCAGATTTTGAAGCCGGGCGTGCAAACCGGTTCATTCTTGCCGGCGCAGTCCCCAGCCTTGACGTGAACGATGCGGCTGCAGAGTTCCGGACCCGCAACTGGACGTTCGGTTTGCAGGATGATTGGTCGGTAACGCGCGACCTTACACTTTCGCTTGGTCTGCGTTACGATTTGTTCGACAATAATGTCCGTCCGCCGCTCAACGCTAACTTCACCAACCGGTACGGTTTTTCGAACCGCTCGACCTTCAGCGGTCGTGGCGTGTTCCAGCCGCGCTTCGGCTTTAACTGGCAGCCGACTGACCGCTTGGTCGTTCGTGGCGGCGTCGGCATCTTCGCCGGTGGCACGCCGGATGTGTATCTGTCGAACGCATTTTCGAACACCGGCCAACTGACCAACTCGATAGCGATTGACCGTAATAGCTCGGCTGCAGGATGTAATATTCCGGCTTCGGTGCCCAATGCAGCCGCCATCTGTAACGCTGCTCTCAACAATGTAACGGGTGGCCAGATTTCGTCGCTAGTAACGGATTATCTGACGACCAACGTGGCTTCGCTGGCATCCGCTCCGACCGATGCTATCGATCCCAACCTCAAAATTGCCCGCAAGTGGAAAGCGTCGCTTCAAGCCGATTATGAAGTGGGTGACGGCTGGATGTTCGGCGCGCAGTTCCTGTACGACAAAAACATCTATGGCTATCAATGGACGGACCTTCGCTCGGTCCAGATCGGCACCCTGCCCGATGGTCGTCCGCGTTATGGTGCGTTCGGCGGGGCATCAACCACAAACCGAGATCTTTTGCTGACTAACAGCACACAAGGCCGCGCCTGGTTTGCGACGGCACGTTTTGCCAAGGATTTTGACTTTGGCCTGTCGGTTGATGGCAGCTATACCCGTGCGAACGTGAAGGATGTTTCGGCGCTGACCTCGTCAACGTCCAGCTCCAACTATGGCAACAACGCATTTGTCGATCCGAATTGGGCCGCTTATGGCCGGTCGATCTACGAATATCGTGACCAGTATAAGTTCAGCCTGAACTATCGTCATGAATTCATCGCCAATGCAAAAACGACCTTTGGTCTGTTTGGCGAATATCGTTCGGGCCGTCCGTACAGCCTCACCATGTTTGACAATTCGGGTGGTCGTGGCAACGTGTTTGGCACGGTTGGCAATCTTGGTAATATGTTGCTTTACGTGCCGACCGGCATGACCGATCCGTTGGTGGGTTATGACAACGCAACGACAGCTCAGGCGCTGGATAAGTTCATCACGGACAACGGGCTGGATGGCTACCGGGGCAAGATCATCAAGAAGAACAGCGAAACCTCGCCTGACTTCTTCAAGGTCGACCTCCACTTCGGTCAGGAAATTCCTGTCTATGGCGGTGCGAAGATCGAATTGTTTGCGGACGTCGAGAATGTGCTCAACCTGATTGACAGCGATTGGGGTTCGCTCCGTCAGGTGCAATTCCCGTATAATGCATCGGTTGTGCGCGTGGCTTGTGCCCAGATGACGGGCAACAACTGCACCAAATATACGTACAGCAACTTTGCTGCCCCGAATAAGGTCTTGCAGACTCGCCAATCGCTTTACGGCGTGCGCGTCGGGGTTAAGGTCAAGTTCTAATCCGAACGTGACAGGATAAATAAGAAAAAGGGCGCCGGGGATTGAATCTGGCGCCCTTTTTCTATGCCGGTTGGAATGGCTGAAACGCGAACCAGTGACATAAGCGGAGCCGGATTTGAGAGGCACGCGCTCAATATAGACTATGACAGAAATGGCACTCGTGAATGTAAGGAGGAAGATCGGGCGGACGTTCAGGACATCGTCCCTACCGCAACGGAAATATTATCTTCAAGCGGTGCCTCACACGATCACGCGCCTCATTCCCCGCCTTACTTCACACAGGCGTCCAGTCCGTCGCGTTGCACCACACGCATCCGTGCGGCGATGACATTGCCATAGCGGCGGGTGTATCCCGACGGGGCGACCGCTTCGCGTTCCTTGGGAAGCGGCAGGATAGCGGCGATGCGGGCCGCTTCATTGGGCGAAAGATTGGCCGCGCCTTTGCCAAAATAGCGTTCTGCGCCTGCGGTCACGCCATAGGTGCCGATGCCGGTTTCTGCGACGTTGAGGTAAACCTCCATGATACGGCGCTTGCCCCAGATTTGCTCGATGAGCAAAGTGAACCAAGCTTCGGGGATTTTGCGTAATGTGCGGCTGATCTTGCCCGAGCCTTGCCACAAAAACACATTTTTCGCGGTCTGCTGGCTGATGGTCGAGCCGCCGCGTAATTTTTTGCCGCCCGCAAGGTTCGAACGGATCGCTTTTTCCAGCGCGGTCGTATCAAAGCCCGAATGGCTGCAAAATTTGCCATCCTCGGCAGCAATGACCGCGCGCGGCATGTCGGCGTCAATGCGCGACAAAGGCTCCCAATTTTTGGTGAGGCCGCGCCCGGCCACCACATCGGCCATCATCGTCCAGGTGACCGGCACCGGTACCCATTTATAAACCAGCACCCACGCTATCGAGCCGACGAGAAAATAGATGATGATCCGGCCAATCCACCAGCCGATGCGATAGCCCGTCTTGTCGGGCGCGCTGTTGCGGTTGGGCGAGGAGGGGCGGGTGAGCGCGCGAAGCCGGGAGGAAAATGCCATAGGCACCAACCCTATCAAGCCCGTCACATGCTGAAAAGACCCGCCGTGCAGGGCAAGTGCGGGACACAGTTTGTCGCGCGACTTTCTCTCAAACGAGAAAACCCCCATCGCCACGGACAGGGGTTTCCCGGGAGTAACCTCAAATCGTTGAGGTTAGCTGTTTAACCTTGCGTCAGGCCGCCGCAGGGATCAGGCGCTTTTCGCCCGCAATCCGCAGCATCGCCTTTTGCAGTTTTTCAAACGCGCGCACTTCAATCTGGCGCACACGCTCGCGGCTGACACCATATTGCTGCGACAAATCTTCAAGCGTTTGCGGCTCGTCGATTAGGCGGCGCTGGGTCAGGATATGCTGCTCGCGCTCATTGAGATGCTCCATCGCCTCGTTGAGCAAGGCATGGCGCACATTGCGTTCTTCGGCATCGGCAACGCGCTCGTCCTGCAGCGGCTCGTCATCGACCAGCCAGTCCTGCCATTGCCCGTCGCCATCTTCGCGCATTGGCACGTTCAAAGAGGTATCACCGCCCATCGCCATGCGACGGTTCATGCTCACCACATCATCTTCGCTAACGCCGAGGTCGGTCGCGATTTTCTGCACATCTTCGGGGCGCAGGTCGCCATCTTCAAACGCTTCAAGATTATTTTTCATCCGGCGCAGGTTGAAAAACAGCTTCTTTTGCGCTGCCGTGGTACCCATTTTAACGAGGCTCCATGAGCGCAGGATGAATTCCTGAATCGACGCGCGAATCCACCACATCGCATAGGTTGCGAGGCGGAAACCGCGATCGGGTTCGAATTTCTTGACGCCTTGCATCAGGCCGATATTGCCTTCGGAAATCAGCTCCGAAACCGGAAGGCCATAACCGCGATAGCCCATCGCGATTTTGGCGACGAGTCGTAGATGCGAGGTCACAAGCTGCGCGGCAGCTTCAGGATCCTGATGTTCCTGATAGCGTTTGGCGAGCATATATTCCTGTTCGGGCGTCAGCAGCGGAAATTTGCGGATTTCCGACAAATAGCGGTTGAGGCTCGCTTCACCGCTCAGTGCGGGAACCGTGGGAACATTGCTTTTGCTCGAACTGGTTTTGGCCTTGGCCATTGTCTTGGACTTATCCTTCCTGAACCCAATAGGGCCTGTTTATCCATACAGGTTTTCGGGTGCTTTTGTGTAGAAATTTATACGCGCAGACGGCTTAACAGTTCCTGCATATCTTGAGGAATAGAACTGGTCAGACTAATCGTTTCACCCGATTTTGGATGGATGAAACCTAACACAGCGGCATGAAGGGCTTGTCGTTCAAATTGCAGCGATTTTAACAGGTCGGATACCGGCTTGCGCGCCCGCCCATAGGCCGGATCGCCGAGCAAGGGGTGACCGATATGGGTCATATGGACACGCACCTGGTGGGTGCGTCCGGTTTCCAGCCGACATTCGATGAGGCTCGCATCTTTGAGCGTCTCAAGCACCTTATAATGGGTGACAGCATGTTTGCCTTTGCCGGCCGGGACAACTGCCATTTTCTTGCGGTTGGCGGAAGCGCGCGCAATCGACGCATCGACCTTGCCCGCCATCGGGCGCGGGTGGCCGGTCACAATCGCCTGATAACGGCGGATGATGCTGTGATCGGCAAATTGTTTGGCGAGCCCTTCATGCGCGACGTCATTTTTCGCCGCGATGATAAGGCCGGACGTGCCTTTGTCGATGCGGTGGACAATGCCGGGCCGCGCGACACCGCCAATGCCCGAAAGCTGGCCTGCACAATGATGGAGCAGCGCGTTAACCAGCGTGCCGTCCGCATTGCCTGCCGCCGGATGCACGACAAGGCCCGCCGGTTTGTCGACGACAATTACATCATCATCTTCATAAGCGATGACCAGCGCCAGATCCTGCGCTTGATTGCTGCTTGCGGTGGCGGGGGGGAGGGCGATGGTCGCAACCAGCGGGGCAGCGAGCTTAAGCGACGGATCATCAAGCAAGGCGTCGCTATCGTCGCGGACGAAACCTGCGAGCATCAACGCCTTGATGCGTTCGCGAGACAGGTCCGGCACCGCTGCGGTCAGCGCGCGGTCCAGCCGCATCCCGACATCCGCGTCGGTCAGCCTGACTAAAATCTTGGTTTCCCCGGCGCCCACGTTTAGGAATATGGGCATGGCCGTCACAATATCAAGCCGCCTTGCCGACAAAATCCTTGCCGACATTGAAAGCGACCCCGCGCATGAACGGTGTGGGCTTTTGATCGGTAACCGTCGCGCGATTACCGCCATCCGTCCGGCGGCGAATATCCATCCTGATCCGGCCCGTTTCTTTGAAGCCGACCCGCATATTCTCATCGCCACCCAGCGCGCCTTGCGCGGTACGGAAGCGAAAATGCTCGGCCATTATCACAGCCACCCGACCGGCGACGCCATGCCGTCACACTGGGATGCCAAAATGGCCGCTGCAGATGGCCGCTATTGGCTCATCATCGGCAAGGACCGCAGCATGACTTTGTGGCAGAGCATCGCGTCCGGCGCGCTCTACGGACGCTTTAACCAATTAATACTGGATATATTGTAAGAGGCTTGCCACTAGAGCGCGGTCAGCTCCGCATTAACCTTAATAGCTGCACGCGATGCAGGACCAGAAAGTAGCTTGTTTACCATGCCGTCAGACCAGATTAATTTTGCCAGCCTTTTATGTTCGCGCCTGTGCCATGACCTGCTCAGTCCGGTAGGCGCGCTCAATAACGGCCTTGAACTGATGGCCGACGAAAAAGACCCGGCAATGCGCGAACGCTGCTTTGATCTTTTGGAACAAAGCGCGCGGGCATCGGCCGGAAAGCTTAAATTTTTCCGATTGGCTTTTGGTTCGGCGGGCGGTTTTGGCGAACAGATTTCTGCCGAGGAAATCCGCGCGGCGATTGATGGCATCATCAATGACCGCACGACTTTGGGCTGGATGGTCGGTGATGCGAGCTTGCCCAAAGCAGCGGCGAAAATCCTGCTCAACCTTGCCTTGGTCGCGGTCGATGCGATGGTGCGCGGCGGCCAACTCGACATTGGCGCAGAAGCGCGCGGCGAGGGCATTGAAATTGTCGTGCGCGGGACCGGCGAGCGGTTGACGCTTGACTCCGAAATCCGCCGCGCGCTTCAAGGCAAGCTGGGCGAAGGCGAGGTCACTTCGCGCACCGCTGCGGCGTGGATGACGCACAGCCTTGCCCAAGCGGGCGGCGGCGCGGTGCTGGTCGAAAGCGGCGAAGGCATGGTGGTGCTGGGCGCAACCTTGGTGGCCTAAGCTGGCGCGCGGATTTGGACCCGAAACAATAGCGTCATAATTGCCTTGCCAAGTCGGGCCGAGTTGCGGCACGACCCGCAAGATTATTATATGACCGGAGTGTTGCCCCGCCCATGACCGCGTTTATCGATCATCCTTCGCCGAATTTCGATGAGCGGGCTTTGCCGGTCACGATGATTGTGCTGCATTATACCGGGATGCAGGATGGCCCGTCCGCCTTGCGCGCGCTGTCGGTGCCGGAATCCAAGGTTTCTTCGCACTATATGGTCGAAGAGGACGGGCGCGTGTTCCGCCTTGTCGATGAATCGAAACGCGCCTGGCACGCGGGCAAATCGCACTGGCGCGGCGTCACCGACATTAATTCGGCAAGCGTCGGCATCGAAATTGTCAATCCGGGGCATGAATGGGGCTATCGGCCATTCCCGCAGGCGCAAATGGATGCGGTCATCAGCTTGGTCGGCGAAATCAAGGGCCGCTATGCTATTACGCGCGGCAATATCGTCGGACATAGCGATATAGCGCCGACCCGCAAACAAGACCCCGGCGAGCTTTTCCCGTGGGGGGAATTGGCCAAGAGCCGCCTCGCTTTGCCGCGCCCGACGCGCAAGCTGATGGACCCGATGTGGTCCGATGCGGGCTTTCTTCTGGCGCTTGAACGCTTCGGCTATGATGTGACCGACGGCTTTGCCGCGACCGTCGCATTCCAGCGCCGCTTCCGCCCCGAATTGATCGACGGCACGATTGATGGCGAATGTCGCGCGATTTTGCTCGCGCTTCTCCTCCCCCAGCCCGAAGGCGATTGAAAAAGCAGCCGCAAGCCTCTATCTGTCGCACTTGCCAGAGGGCCGGGCGGCCGCCGCTGCATTTATACGCATTGTATTTATGCAGGGGAGGAAAGTCCGGGCTCCACAAAGCAACGGTGCCGGATAGCGTCCGGCGGGCAGGCTTTCATCCGGGAGCCGGTTCAGGGAAAGTGCCACAGAAAGCAGGTCGCCCACGGTTTCGGCCCGGTGACAGTGAAAGGGTGCGGTAAGAGCGCACCGCGTCATGCTGGCAACAGCAGCGGCAAGGTAAACCCCACCGGGAGCAAGACCGAATAGGGATGGCGCGCGGGTCGCTTCGGCGTCCGCAGGGCTGCTTTGGCCCGACCGTCCGGGTTGGTTGCTTGAGCCGTGTCGCAAGACCCGGCCTAGAGGAATGGTCGCCCAGTGCGCGCAAGTGCATGGACAGAACCCGGCTTACAGGCCCTCTGGCAGATGGATTTAAGGCAGGGACGCTGGATTTTGCGGCCCCGCCGCGATAGATATGGAATGTTACCGGTCGTTACAGAGCGGCACAGGATGGATGAATTCGGGTTCTAACGTGCGGGTTTAAGGACGCGGAATTTAGGGAAGCGATGGCCAAGGCGACACGATCCAATGATTGGGGCTTTCCCCGCTGGCGCAGCTATGGCAGCTCGCGCGAGGCAAAGCCGGTGCGCCTGTGCGACCGCGACGGGTGCGACGAACCGGGCGACCGCCCCGCGCCCAAAGCCCCCAACTCCCCCGACCGCTGGTATTTTTGCGAAGCCCATGCGGCGGAATATAATCGCAACTGGGATTATTTTGCAGGGCTGACCGCCGAAGAAGCGGCCGCGCGCGAAGCCCAAGAACAGCGCGACAATAAAGGCTATAAGGAAGCGCAGCATTATGGCTGGGGCGGGGCGGGCGATGGCCGGTTCAGCCGCGACGAATTAAATGCGCTCAAAGCCTTGGAACTTGACGATGATGCCGATTTCGAAGCGGTCAAAAGCGCGTGGCGCAGGCTCGCCAAGGAACATCATCCGGATCTGAAGCCCGGCGATAGCGCAGCCTATGTCAAATTCCAGACGATACAGGCTGCATTTGAAGTGATGAAACGCTGGGAAGAACGTCGCCTTGCGCTTGGGAAGAGCAGCCCCGGCGGAAAGGCCGGTAAAAAGCGGCAGAGCGTATGATGCGCGGGCTGTTTGCCAAAAAAATCAAGTCCGATTGGGACTATAGCCTGATGGTGTGCCGCAAATGCACCAAGCGGCAAAAGGGCGGCTTTGGCAAGAAGGGCAAAAGCTCGCTCGCCAAAATGTTGCGCAAGGCTTTGGGCGCGAAAAAGGGGCGTAAATCCAACATCGGCGTGGTCGAAGTCGGCTGCCTTGGCGTCTGTCCGCGCCATGCAGTAGTAATGATCGACAGCCGCGCGCCACAAGAATGGATGCTCGTCACGCCGGGTGCAGATGTTGACGCTTTGGCGCGCGAGATTAGCGGCGGGGCCTGACCGCCAAAGGGGCATTGAGGCGCGGTGCTAAGGCGCGCTATTTCCCGTCAAATATGCGGCCAGTTTCTGGCTTTCTTCGACCGAACCGACACCGATCTGAATTTTGCGGCCATAAATCATCTCCCGCAAATAGGGGCGAATGATCGGCTTTGTGTCGACGCTGATTTCGATCATGCGGCCGACCCGGCCCCACTGCGCGCAGAGAAAGCGCATTTGCCCTTGATCGGTAAAGACCACATCGACGGTTGGCCGATTGGCCGTATCGACACCGGTGCGTGCAGACTGAATATCGGCGCGTGTGAACGGTGCGCCGCCAATCCATAAACCTTGGCCCGCAGGTTCAATGGGCGTGTCGAGCGGCGCATTAAAGCCCGGATCATCCGCAACATTGCTTGCTTGCGTGCCGGTGCCAATATCTCTTGCAAGCGGAGACTGGCGCGTATCGGGCGGGCATTGCCGCACATCGAACGCCGCTTGCGTTTGGGGCTTAGCGCCTTGCTCATGCCGGGTTTGGCAACCGCTTGCGGCCAGTGCAAACGCCACCACAATCCCTGCTTTCCAAACATTAGCGCGCATAGCGATCCGCCGTCTGTTTGATGAGTGCGATCATGTTCGGGATTCCTTGGGTGCGGTTCGAGGAAAGCTGGTTTTTCAAATCAAAGCGCGCAAGTGCGCCCGCTATATCCATGTCCGCCACTGCTTGCGCGGGCTGGTCCTGCACCGCTGACAGGACAAGCGCGATAATGCCTTTGGTAATCGCCGCATTGCTGTCCGCGAGGAAATGGAGCGTGCCATCCTGTTCGGTCGGATAGACCCATACACTTGCCGAACAGCCGCGCACCAAAGTCGCGTCGGTCTTGAGCGCATCGGGCATATCTTCAAGCGCGCGGCCAAGATCGATAAGCAACCGGTAACGGTCATCGCTATCGAGAAAATCATATTCTTCGAAAATATCGTCGAGCGAACGGGGCGGGTGCGCGGTGTCTGTCATGGCCCATGCCTATAAGCGAGCCGCGCATTGTAATCAAACCATCGCCTGTGCATAAGCTTGGGAAAGCGGGGATGCCATGCAGGAGATTGAAATGATTGACCATATGGGGATTGGCGTTAGCGATCTGGACGCGGGCGCGCGTTTCTATTCCGCCTGTCTTACGCCGCTCGGCTATGGGCAAATAACCGAAGTGACGCCCGAACAGACCGGCCATTACCATGGCATCGGCTATGGGCGGGACGGTAAGCCGGACTTCTGGATCGGCAATTCAACGCCGGTAACGCGCGCCATCCATATCGCCTTTACCGCGCCCGACCGCGCGAGCGTGGATGCTTTTTATGAAGCAGCACTGGCGCAAGGCGGCCGCGATAATGGCCCGCCGGCTATCCGCGCCCATTATCATCACGATTATTATGGGGCTTTCATTATCGACCCTGACGGCAATAATGTCGAAGCGGTGTGCCACGCGCCTGAATGAGCAGGCGGGGCGGTTGCATGGCGGTCGCGGGGGCTATTGCTAGGGTAAGCTGGTTTAGCTTGCATACCTGCCGGTCGGATTAAAGATCCACCCCGGCGGCAATCGCTTCCAGCTTGCGCACCCGTTCCTTAAGGTCCGCCACTTCAATCCGCGCAAAGGCGGTGGGAGCGGCGGGTTCTGTTGTCGCAGCGGCGCTTTGGCCATAATGCTGCAATTCTTCGCGTTTGAGTGCGATCCACTCGCGCCAGCCTTTAAGGCCAACCACGCTCAAAATGACGATTGCGGCGAGCGCGGCGGCGCTCATACTGGTGTAGAAAACAGGGTCGGTCATTGTTGCACTCCCGATAATGTCCCTTGGGTTTGTCTTTTGCGGTTCAGACCTTGCGGGAATCGCGCAATTGGGCGATTTCGCGGTCCAGTTCGATGCTGCGCTGGTCATCGGTCGCCAGCCGTTCCAGCACCGCAATACGGTCCTTCAACGTCTTGACCTCGTCCTGAAGCCGCGCATTTTCGGCGTCATTGCCCTTATGCACGAACACATCATTGCCATGCTTGTCTTCGACCACGCCATAGCGCGCCTTCAAAACACTCGCGATGGCGCACACGACGACGATCACCACTACCATTTCAAACGGGTTCATTTGCTTTCACTCCCTTTCGCCAATCGTCAGCCAAGCTGCTTGGCGATATCTGTTTTGGAAGGTTCGACGGTCTGGATGTCGCGCAATGCTTCGATTTGCGCGGCGGTATCGAACCCTTTATCTGTTATAATACGTTCAAGTACGCGGACCCGTTGTTCCAGCCTTTCGGTGTGTGCGGCATATTGCGCACTTTTTTCGGCGGTCATCTCGGTCTGGATTGCAAGCTGCTTTTCTTTGAACTTCAACCAGTTACGGAACATGGCGGACGCAATAGCGATAATCGGGATCATCAATGCGATGATGGGAATGAGCATACGCATGGGCTAAGCTCCTCAATTCTTGCTCGAAATGCGCAAGGCTTCGATGTCCTGCACCAAGCGGTGACTGTCATCGGTGACGATGCGTTCGACATTGGCCAGCCGATCCTTGATCGAACCAAGTTCGGCCTGAAGCTGTGCATTTTCCTGACTGAGCAGTTTGATGCGCTCCATTTCCTGGGTGGAGGTTTTGGGGTGGAGCGATTGGCCCCACATGCCTTCCAGCGGATAGCCGTTCTTGACCTTCATCCAGGTCGTCACGACCCAGCCCAGCACCCCTGCGACCGAAATCATCGTCACCGGCACCGCAATGGTGGTCAAAATCTGGATAGCGTTTTGCGCGTTGCTCATTGTCTCTAAAATCCTTCCGGGCGCCTATTTAAGCTTCGGGTATTTAAGCTTCGGCTTTCTTTGTTATTTTATCCTGTCAGCGCAGGGCTTCAATCGAGTCCGCCAGCCTTTTGGGACTATCGGTCGCGATGCGCTCCAGCACCTGTTTCGTTCTTCCAGCCGCCCGATCTGGCCTTGCTGGCGTTCATTTTCCGAAGCGAGCAGCGCAACGCGCCGTTCTTCCGCTTCCGCTTGGGGGACGGCGGGCATTGCACTTCCCAACGCCTTCTTCACCTTGCGACGGCCATAGGCCTGGATGAGCAAGGTCATCACTACGCCCAGAAACATGCCCGTGAACAACATCAAGGTAAATTCTTCGTCCATAAAAATCGCTCCTCCCCGTAATCCTGTCTCTTAACGTAGCGCGTCAATCTCGTCGGATAGGCGACGGTTGGAGCTGACATAATGGGCTTCGATATCGGCGATGCGGCGGTCAATATCGCGCAGTTTCGAGCGCACATCCTTGGCCGTGCGCGAACTGTTCGAGCGCACCCCTTGCCAGAATTTGGCGTCGGCCGCGTCGCTGTAAAGCCCGACCGGGCGCACCGGTGCGAGGAGGGCGATGAGCGGATAGAGCAGCAGGGTGAAGCCGCTGGTGACGAACACCGATGCGATCATCCCCAAGCGGATCCACAGCACATCAATGCCGGTATAATCCGCAATGCCTGCGCACACGCCCCACAGCTTGCCCTTAATCTTATCGCGATAAAAGCGGGTGCGGCTGGGCGGCTGGGTGCTGTTATAGCTTGATTGCGTATCGGTCAGCGTCACGCTGCGTTCATAGGCCTGCTCCAACCGGTCCTCGCGCTGCAAGCGGGCTTCAAGTTCGGCAATGGCTTGGGCATGGTCGTCAATCTGGTCTTTGATGCTGGTCATGGCTTCGAAGTCCTCTGGCTTTGGTCGGTAAGGCGGTCAGCCGCCACAATGCGTTCAATCGTGTTGAGTCGTTCATCAAGGCGGCGCGCGGTATCGTGCAGATCGTCGAGCAGGCTTTCATCCTCGCTGGTCAGCGTTTTCGCCTGCCGCCATTTGGTGACATAATGGAGGATGAGCCAGCTCATCAGCACGAATACGATGCAGATGACGGGAACCACCACCATCGGCACAGCCGCAGCGGTAATTTCGGCGGCCTGACGCATCGCCTCCAAATCTTCGGGCGACACATTGCCCGCCTGAATGGCAATATCGGGTGCGGGAGGGACGGGCATGGCTTAGCTCCCTTTCTTCGCAAGCGCCGCTTTCATCGCGGCCAATTCTTCATCAATCTCGTCGGTCGGACGCAGTGCGGAAATTTCATCCTCAAGGCTCAACGGGCCGTTCATGCCCAACGCTTCGGCATGGCCTTCGGCATAATCGACTTGACGTTCAAGGTCGTCAAAGCGCGAGAAAGCATCCTTGGTGCGCTCGCCACCATACATGGTGCGCAGCTTGATGCGGTTTTCCGCGCCTTCAAGGCGGGCCGCGATGCTGTTCTGGCGGGTGCGGGCTTCGCGCAGCTTGGCCTGCAGCTTGGCGATGTCATCTTCGCTGGCGCGCAAGGCATCGTCCAAGACCTGCACTTCGGCCTTGAGTTCGCCGCTCATATCGCCTGCTTTCTTGCGCTCCATCAGCGCGGCCTTGGCCAGATCCTCGCGGTCTTTGGACAGTGCCAGCTCGGCCTTTTCGGTCCAGCTTTCCTGAAGCGCTTCCAGCTTCATGATGTGGCGGCGCATTTCCTTCTGGTCGGCAATATTGCGCGCAGCCGATGCCCGCACTTCCACCAGCGTTTCTTCCATTTCAAGGATGATGACGCGGATCATACGGGCCGGGTCGTCCGACCGGTCCAATATGTCGGTGAAGTTAGCGGCAATGATGTCGCGGGTTCGAGAAAAAATTCCCATCAACATAGTCTCCAGAGTGCGGGCGAGTTCAGCGAGATCAAGGCTGCTCGTCCGGTAAAAATTCGAGGACGCCGAAGCGCGGTCCCGGGACGGATTAGGACCGGTGCGCTCCGGCGTCACGGGGCCGACAAGAACCAGTTCAGCGGACATATCGGACCTCGTTAGCGTGGATAAGAAACATGAAACTGCTCTTTCATTATGGTTCACTGTCAATATTGCACAAGCCGTGCCAAAATTTGCGCAGCCTGAAAAAAGGCCGGAATCCGTCGCTTTTAGAAGGAGGTGGGGAGGCTTCGGTATTTTTCACTTGCCATAAATTGGTAAATATGACCAATGATTGGCGTGCAGCGCGAAACCCAATTTGTCGGCCAATCGCTGGCCTTTCTCGACAGTGTCGAGCGCGCCAGCCGCGCCGCGCCGTTGAACCGTCCGGTGCTGGTGATAGGCGAGCGCGGCACGGGTAAAGAGCTTATCGCCGAGCGCCTCCACCACTTGTCGAACCGCTGGTCGGGGCCGCTGGTTACGATGAACTGCGCGGCGCTCCCCGAAACCTTGATCGAGGCCGAATTATTCGGTCATGAAGCGGGCGCGTTCACCGGCGCGACCAAGGCGCGGGCAGGGCGGTTTGAAGAGGCTGATGGCGGCACCTTATTCCTCGACGAACTCGGCACCTTGTCGATGGGCGCGCAAGAACGATTGTTGCGCGCGGTCGAATATGGCGAAGTCGCGCGCATCGGATCGTCGCGGCCCCTGCGCGTCGATTGCCGTATTGTCGCGGCGACAAACGAAGATTTGCCCGCACGCGCGGAGGCCGGAACGTTCCGTGCGGACTTGCTCGACCGGCTTTCCTTCGAAGTGATTACGCTGCCGCCGCTCCGCGAGCGCGACGGGGATATTCCGGTCCTCGCCGAATATTTCGGGCGGCGCATGGCGACCGAGCTGGAATGGGACGAATGGCCGGGCTTTACCCCACGCGCGATGGCCGCCTTGGAAGGCTATGCCTGGCCCGGCAATGTGCGCGAGCTGCGCAATGTCATCGAACGCGCGGTCTATCGCGCCGACGATTTCCGCGACGCGATTGAAACCATTGTGTTCGATCCCTTTGCCAGCCCGTGGAAGCCGCGGCTCACGACCTCCGCCGCAAGCCTTGCGGCCCCGGCTTCACCGTCCGCGCCGCCCAGTGCCGCGCCCGCGCTCGATCAACCGCAAACCCGGCCCCAAACCCAGCCGCAGCATGTCACCGATTTGCGCGCGGCGGTCGACGGCTATGAAAAAGCCATCCTTGAAAGCGCAATGGCGCGCTGCCGCTTTAACCAGAAGCAAACGGCAGAAACGCTGGGCCTCACCTATGACCAGTTGCGCCATAGTTTGAAGAAACACGGGCTATTGTGAGGGGAGGGGCGCGGACTTTTCCATATAAATTTCGTCATTCCCGCGAAAGCGGGAATCCATCTCCTGACCGCGACATTAACGCACCCAAAGAGGATTTTCGTAATTTCCGGTTTAGGAGATGGATCCCCGGTCAAGCCGGGGATGACGAAATGTGTGTGGGGTGGGGGCCTGTGCGGAATGACACGGCTTGTGCGTATGAGGAGGGTAGTGCGGAACGACGAAGCTAGTGAAAAGATGTTTACACCCCCCATCCCCCCTTCATTCACCCGCTCACTCACACCTTTGCAAAAATTTCATGCGTGTGAGGCCTTTTCTTGGCTTGCGCGTTGGGGCTATGAACCTGCTCGCTTGGGTACTCCCCTCATCAAAGACAAAAAACGGAGGATAACATGGCTTTCACACTTCCCGATCTCCCCTATGCCAAGGACGCATTTGGCGATCTTATCTCGGCAGAAACATTCGATTATCACCATGGCAAGCATCATCTTGCTTATGTGAACAAAGCGAATGAACTGGTCGCCGCCGATGAATCGCTTCAGGGCAAATCGCTTGTCGAGCTCATCAAATCGTCGAAGGGCGGGCTGTTCAATCAGGTCGGCCAGATCTGGAACCACAGCTTTTACTGGCAATGCCTGTCGCCCGAAAAGCAGGAGCCGAGCGGCAAACTTAAGGAATTGATCGATGCGCAATATGGCTCAACCGATGCGCTGGTTGATAAATTGAAAGCTGAAGCCGTCGGCCATTTCGCCAGCGGCTGGGCTGCGCTCAACCTTGATGGCGATAAGTTGGTCGTGACCTCCTATCATGACGCCGATTGCCCGGTCGCGCATGACGCCAAGCCGTTGCTCATTTTCGATGTGTGGGAACATGCCTATTATATCGACTATCGCAACGCGCGCCCCAACTATGCGGAAGAAGTGTTGCGCAACGCGATCAATTGGGATTTCGTGGCCCAGAACCTCGACGGCGAAGGCGCAAGCCGCGCCGATCAGGCTGGCTAACCAACCTTGAAATCTGAAGAAAAGAGGCGGTGCCGGACCATCCGGCGCCGCCTTTTTTATCGTTAAATTGCTATTCGGTTTCAAAATGCTATAAAGAGCAACGCTAACGTCGCACTTGACGCGAAACTCGACGCTCCTTCTTCGGCAAGAAGCTGCCTTTTTCTCTTCTACGCTACCTGGCTTGATTGTGGGCACGCGGTCCGCAATTTTATTATTGCCACTTATAAGGAGCTTCAATCATGGCTACCGGCACCGTTAAATTCTTCAATGCAGACAAAGGCTATGGCTTCATCACCAATGATGATGGCGGCCCCGATGCTTTCGTCCACATCACCGCGGTAGAAGCCGCTGGCCTGCGCGGTTTGGACAAGGACCAGAAGGTCACATATGAATTGCAGCAGGATCAGCGCGGCAAAACTTCGGCGTGCAATCTGCAAGTCGACTGAGCTTCATGCTACAAGATGAAAAAAGGGGCTTTGGGGTCCTTTTTTTGTGGCCGGATGGGCCGGAAACCTTCTCCCTTGGTGGGGGAAGGAGCGAGAATTTGCCTTAAGCTTTTTCTTCCGGCTCCGCGCCTAGCCCGTGGCGCATGAGCATCGGCACGTTGACCAGCACGAACAGGAAGGACACAGCGGTTACGCCCCATACTTTGACGGTGAGCCAAGTGTCGAAGGTCAGCACCGCGCGCATCACTTCGTTGGCGAGCGCGAGGGCCAAGAAGAAAAGGCCCCAATTGCGCGAAATTTTTAGCCAGCCGGCTTCGTCCAGCCCGTCAAAGGCGGCTTCGAACACATATTTGAGCAACGCCTTGCCCTTCATCCACCCGCCAATCAGCAGCGCGGCAAAGAAGGCGTAGATGATGGTTGGCTTTAACTGGATGAATTTGGCGTCATGAAAATAGACGGTAAGCGCGCCGAAACCGATCACCAGCACCGCCGACAGCCATTGCATCGGTGACACTTTGCCAAGTTTCCACTTGGAAATGACGATGGCGATGACAATCGCGACCATGAACGCAATCGTCCCCTGGATCATCGCGGCAGTCTGGCCGAACCCGTCACCGCTGCCTTTGGGCGCGGCATATTTATAGGTCAAGAAAAACACCAGAAGCGGTCCGAAATCGAGCAAGAAGGGCAAGAACCCGCCTTGCTTATGCACAGGCTTTTCCTGATGCGCGGCCTCTTCGGCAAAGACGCTGGGGTCAGGTATTTCTTCGGACATATTAACCTCATACTGCTCCCCTCCCGTTTACGGGAGGGGCAATGAAGCCTTATTGCTGCAAGCAATTAGGCGAGTGGGGTGGGCATAGGTTTGCGCTTAGGCCGACAGACCCACCCCCAACCCCTCCCGCAAGCGGGCGGGGCTTTAGATTCTAAAAATTCCCCGCAATCGCATTGGCGACCAGTTGCGGATGGAAGGGGCGCAGATCATCCAGACCTTCGCCAATCCCGATAGCATGAATCGGAAGGCCGTATTTCTCTGCCGCCGATACCAGTACGCCGCCGCGCGCTGTGCCGTCCAGCTTGGTCATTACCAATCCCGTCACGCCCGCCATTTCCTTGAATACATCAATTTGGGAGAGCGCATTTTGCCCGTTGGTCGCGTCCAGCACCAGCACAATATCGTGCGGGCTTTCGGGGTTGATCTTGCCGAGGACACGCTTGACCTTGGCCAGTTCCTCCATCAGCTCGCGTCGGTTCTGTAAGCGTCCGGCGGTGTCGACAATGAGGACATCACTGCCCGCGCTTTGCGCTTGCTTATAGGCGTCGAATACGACGCTTGCCGCATCGCCGCCTTCGGGACCGGAGACGATGGGAACGCCCAAGCGTTCGGCCCAGATTTTAAGCTGGCCGATGGCCGCCGCGCGGAAGGTATCGCCCCCCGCGAGCATCACAGAATAGTCCATTTCCTGAAACAGATGCGCAAGCTTGGCGATGGTAGTAGTCTTGCCCGACCCGTTGACGCCGATCACAAGGATGACGTGCGGACGCGGGAAGGCTTCGATTTCGAGCGGCACAGCCACGGGGGCGAGCACCTTGGCTACCTCGTCGGCAACCACCGCGCGAATATCTTTTTCTTCGAGGTCACGGTCGAGGCGCTGGCTTGCCAGCCGGTCGCGGATGCGCGCGGCCATGCTAGGCCCCAAATCCGACATGATAAGCGCATCTTCAATTTCGTCGAGCATCGCATCATCGACGCCGCGCCCGAACAGGCCGGAGATATTCTCGCCCAGCCGCTCCGAGGTGCGCTTCAAGCCGCCAAAAACCCGGTCCTGCCAGGAAAGTCCAGTCATGCGATCAAAAAGCCTTTTTCAACCCGTTTGATAGTTACCGGCGCGATATGGCCGGGGGGGAGGGGATTTTCCAGTCTTATGCCGGCAAAATTTTCTGCGTGGCCCGTCAGGCCGTCGCGCTCGACCAGCAGATTTTGTTCTGTGCCGACAAGGCTTTCAAGGAAGGCGGCCTTGTTGGCAGCGCAGGCATCGCGCAACCTGCCTGCGCGCTCCTTGATGAGCGGAACGGCAAGCTGCGGCATCCGCGCGGCGGGTGTGCCTTCGCGCGGCGAATAAGGGAAAATATGGCCGTAAACGATGGAACAGTCCGTAATTAACTTCAGACTATTTGCGAACATCGCCTCGCTTTCCGTTGGAAAACCGGCAATAATATCCGCGCCAATGGCGATATCGCTGCGCGCGGTCAACAGGCGCTCCACCACCGCAATGGCCTGCTCGCGGCTATGGCGGCGCTTCATCCGCTTGAGGATCATATTGTCGCCCGCCTGCAGGCTCAGATGAAGGTGCGGCATCACCCGGCGTTCCCCGGTCACCAGCGTAAACATGCGCTCGTCAATCTCGATACTGTCGAGCGAGGATAAACGCAGCCGCTCCAGCCCACGCACATGCACCAAGAGCCGCTCGATCAAATGGCCGAGCGTCGGCTGACCCGGTAGGTCATGGCCATAGCTGGTCACATCAACACCGGTGAGGACAATCTCCTTATGGCCTTCATCGACCAGTTGCTGCACCTGATCGACCACCACGCCTGCGGGCACCGACCGGCTATTGCCGCGCCCGTAAGGGATGATGCAGAAAGTGCAGCGATGGTCACAGCCATTTTGCACCTCCACGAACGCGCGGGCATGGTCGGCAAAAGCGGCGGCGAGTTGCGGCGCGGTATCGGTTACCGCCATAATATCCGTCACATGAATTTTGGGCGCGGGTGCGACGCGCAGGGGTGACAGATATTGCGAGGGGTCGGCTTTTTCGCGATTGCCAAGGACAAGATCGACTTCCGCCATCCCGCCGAAACTGGCCGGATCGATTTGCGCGGCGCAGCCTGTCACCACCAGCCGCGCGTCGGGATTGTCGCGCTTGGCCCTGCGGATCGCGCGGCGGGTCGAACGCACCGCTTCCTGCGTCACCGCGCAGCTATTGACGACGATCAGCGGTTCATCATGGCCTGCCTGCGCGAGTTGCAAGCGAATGGCTTCGCTTTCAGCGATATTGAGGCGGCAGCCGAGCGTGATGGTGGTGACGTCAGACGGCGGCGATGCGGGGGGCTTCACAGGCACGTTCACGGGAAATGCGCCCAATCAATCTCGCCTTCAAATACGAAGGTTGCGGGGCCTTGCATCAGGATAGGCTCGCCCGGAGCCCAGCTTATGACCAGATCGCCGCCGGGGAGGCTCACCGTGACCGGCGATTGCACCTTGCCTTGGCGGATCGCGGCAACAGCGGTCGCGCACGCACCCGTGCCGCACGCCTGGGTCAAGCCCGCCCCGCGCTCCCAAACCGCAAGATTGAGCGTATTAGGTCCGGTTACTTGCGCGACATTCACATTGACCCGCTCGGGAAAGAGCGGGTCATGTTCGATGAGCGGCCCCACCGCGCCCAAGGCAATTGCGTCCAGATCTTTCACAAAGAAAACCACATGGGGGTTACCGACATTGACCGCCATCGGGGCGCTAAGACCATCCCACGCAACCGGCATGGCGGCGGTGTCCATAGCATAGCCGAGCGGAATATCCTCCCATGCAAAGCGGGGGGTGCCCATATCCACGGTCGCATCCTGCCCGTCAGTTGTCGCCTCAAGCAGTCCGGCGGCGGTTTCGATACGGCTTTCGGCCAAGCCTTCGCGCCCCAAAATCGCCGCGACACAGCGTGTGGCATTGCCGCACGCCGCGACCTCGCTGCCATCCGCGTTGAAGATGCGCATTTTGACCGTCGCCCGTGCTGATGGTTCCAGCAGGATAAGCTGGTCGCAGCCAATTCCGCTATGCCGGTTGGCCAGCGCGGCGGCGCGCGTGGCGGTCATTGCGACCGGCTGCGCGCGCGCGTCGAGAATGACAAAATCATTGCCCAGCCCGTGCATTTTTTTAAAAGCGGTGCGCGTCATGCGCGCGCATTTACGCGCAACACAGGGCCAAGTCCAGCTGAACGCGCTTGACTTGAAAGGGGAAGGGAAGGCTTGGGCGCCTTCCGCTTACACCGCCTTGCTCAGCGGGGTGACATTGGCCTCCATATGGAGGGCGTTGCCTTCTTCGCCGGGCAACCCCGGATAAAGATTGCGGTCGAGCAGCAAGGCGCGGGTCTGCGCATTGGACATCGGACGGCCAAAATACCAGCCTTGCCCCTTGGCACAGCCCAGTTCGATGAGCTTGCGCTCAATATCCTCGTCCTCAATGCCTTCTGCCGTTACCGGCATCCCCAGACTTTCGCCAAGGCGCGCAATGGCGGCGACAATCGCGGCGCTATCCTTGCTGGTGAGCATCGAGGACACAAAGCTGCGGTCCACCTTGATGCGGTCGAAAGGCAACGCGCGCAAATGCGCCAGCGACGAATAGCCGGTGCCGAAATCATCCAGCGCAATCTGGATGCCCTGATTTTTAAGGCTGCCGATGATCGATTGCGCAAGGCTCAAATTATCGAACAGCGAGCTTTCGGTAATTTCGATTTCCAGCCGATCGGCAGGGAAGCCGGTTTCGACCAGGAGCTTGACGATTTTTTGCGCAAGCCAAGGGTCTTTAAGCTGGGTCGGTGAAATATTGACCGACAGGGTAAGCGAGGGATCCCACAGCTTGGCATCCTCCATCGCCTGACGGATGAGGTAGAAGCTCAAATCGGTGATGAGGCCACATTCTTCCGCAATCGGAATGAATATCTCGGGCGAGATCATCCCGTGCGTCGGAGATTCCCAACGCGCGAGCATCTCGAAGCCTTTGAGGCGGCCCGTCGCCAGTTCGACCTGCTGTTCGTAAAAGGGCATGAAATGGCCGAGCGGAATACCTTCGCGGATGCCCGCTTCGATATTGTTGCGCGCGCGCAATTCGCGCTCCATCGACGCATCAAACCAGCAAAAGCGGTTCCGTCCGCGCTTTTTGGCATCATACATGGCGATGTCGGCGCGGCGCATCATCGCCTCGACCGTATCCGCGCCCGGCTCGATGCGCGCTAGGCCCATCGAGGTCGAGATAGTGATATGGATGCGGTCCGATACAATCGGCTGGGCAAGGGCTGCAACCAGCTTTTCGGCGAGCCGGTTGACGAGGTCGGGGTTGCCGGGGTCAAATGCGAAGGCGCAGACAAATTCATCGCCGCCCAGCCGCGACATCAAGGTCGATGCGGGCAATATCTGCTCCAGCCTTTTGGCGGTTTCTTTCAACACCATATCGCCAATCGCATGGCCGTGCACATCATTGACATTTTTGAAATGGTCGAGGTCGAGCATGAAGAAAGTGACCGACTTACCGCGCCGCATGGCGGCCGTAATCAGCTTGGCGCCTTCTTCGGAAATCGAACGGCGGTTCAAAAGACCGGTGAGCGGATCGGTCGCGGCCAAGGTTTGCGCGCGCTCTTCGGCAGCAGTGCGGTCGGAAATTTCGGCATTAAGGTCGCGGTAACGCCGCCAGGCAAACAGGATGAGCGCAATATTGAGGATGAGCGTTGTATTCAACAGACTGCTTTGTCCGCCGCCATAGCCTGCCAAGCGGTTGACAATGCCGCTCATTGCCTGCCCGCCGGTGCCGATAAACAACAGGATGGCGATGACCATGATGCCGCCCGTCAGCACATCCTGCCGCGCGCTTCCCATTCTGCCATCTGTGCCAATCGCGCCATCGGTCCGTATTTTGCCCACCAGACTGTTCATTGCGAATCCCTGTTCTTTGCCCCGGAGCGCCCGATTTCATGTGTCCGGACACCCAAGTCCTTAAAAATGGGGCAAAATAGTGTAGATGTTATTAATGCCCTACGGGTTTTGCTTGCGAAACAAGGGGAAGACGGCTACAGGCCGCAGCGAAACGCGTCTTTCGGGGCGCATATATTTACATCCGCGACAAAATTGTCTGTCCAAGGATGGCCGCTGGTTGGCGAGGTTTCGCCCACCGGCGCGTTTTGCGTTGTAACGATTTGGCTGCATTTTGCCATGCAGTGCGGATCGGAAAGGTGAGTTGGTATGTTCGATAGTTTAAGCCAGAGGCTGGGTACGGTATTTGACCGGCTCAAGGGCCGTGGTGCGCTGAACGAACAGGATGTGCGCGACGCGATGCGCGAAGTGCGGATCGCGCTGCTGGAAGCCGATGTCGCGCTTCCCGTTGTGCGCAGCTTCATCGAACAGGTCACCGAACTGGCTATCGGCCAGGATGTGCTGCGCTCGGTCACGCCGGGGCAGATGGTCATCAAGATTGTCTCTGACGGACTCACCGAAATGCTCGGCTCGACCGCGAGCGAGTTGAACCTCAATGTCACCCCGCCTGCGATCATCATGATGGTGGGTTTGCAAGGGTCGGGTAAAACCACGACCACCGCCAAAATCGCCAAGCGTCTCAAGGAAAAAGAGCGCAAGAAAGTTTTGATGGCCTCGCTCGACGTCAACCGTCCGGCGGCGCAGGAACAGCTTGCAACGCTCGGCAAGCAGGTTGATGTGGCAACGCTCCCGATTGTTGCGGGGCAACAGCCGGTCGATATTGCCGCCCGCGCCTTGCAGGCCGCAAAACTGCAAGGCTTTGACGTGCTGATGCTCGATACCGCGGGCCGTCTCCATGTCGATCAAGGCTTGATGGACGAAATGCAGGCGGTGGCGAAAGCGACCAGCCCCACCGAAACGCTGCTCGTCGTTGACTCGCTCTCGGGTCAGGATGCGGTGCAGGTCGCCAAAAGCTTTTCCGAACAGGTGGACCTGTCGGGCGTCGTCCTCACTCGCATGGATGGTGATGCGCGCGGCGGTGCGGCGCTGTCGATGCGCGCGGTTACGGGCAAGCCTATCAAATTTGCCGGCACGGGCGAAAAGATGGATGCGATTGAACCCTTCCATCCGCAGCGCGTCGCACAGCGTATCCTTGGTATGGGCGATGTGGTCAGCTTGGTCGAAAAGGCCGCTGAATCCATCCGCGCCGAAGATGCCGAAGCGATGGTCCGGAAAATGGCGCAGGGCAAGTTCGACATGAACGACCTGCGCGCCCAGTTGCAGCAAATGAGCCGTATGGGCGGTCTTGGCGCGCTTGCGGGCATGATGCCCGGAATGAAGAAGGCACAAGCCGCGATGGCATCGGGCGCGGTCAATGACAAAACGCTCGTCCATCTGGATGCGATCATCAGTTCGATGACGCTCAAGGAGCGCAAAAAGCCTGACGTCATTAACGCCAAGCGTAAGATCCGCATCGCCAATGGCTCCGGCACTACCGTGCAGGAAGTCAATAAGCTCCTCAAAATGCATCTCGAAATGGCCAATGCCATGAAGAAGATCAAGAAAATGGGCGGTATGAAGGGCCTGATGGGGATGCTCGGTGGCATGGGCGGCAAAGGCGCCGGGGGGTTAGGCGGCCTGCTCGGCGGCATGGGTGGCGGTGCTGCCGGTGGCAGTGATGCGATGCCCGACCTTAAGGATATTGAAGAACAGCTTGGCAAGCTGGGTGGTCCCGGTGGAGCGGGTGGTCTCGGTGGCGGGGCAGGCGGTTTGCCCGGCCTTGGCAGCCCCAAATTACCGCCGGGCTTTCAAAATTTCATGAAGAAGAAATAAGTCGATTTTGTTTTACGTTTAATTTTTAGATATTTGTTTTTGAAAGGGAAAATATAATGGCAACTGCAATTCGCTTGTCGCGTGGCGGCTCGAAAAAGCGTCCTTACTACCGCATCGTCGTCACGGATTCGCGCAGTCCGCGCGATGGCCGTTTCATCGAACGTCTTGGCAGCTACAACCCGCTGCTCGCCAAGGATGACGAAAAGCGCGTGGTGCTGGACGTTGAACGCGCCAAGCATTGGGTTTCGGTAGGTGCGCAGCCGACCGACCGCGTCGCCCGTATGCTCGATGCCGCCGGCATCAAGGAACGCGCCGCCAAGAACAACCCGCAAAAGGGTGAACTGGGCGCGAAGGCCAAGGAACGCATCGAAGAAAAGGCCCAGAAGGCCGCTGAAGCCGAGGAAGCCAAGAAGGCTGCCGAGGAAGAAGCCAAGGCTGCTGCTGAAGCTCCGGCTGAAGAAGCGGCTGCCGAAGAAGCGGCTGAAACCGTTGAAGTTGTTACCGAAGAACTCAACGAAGCAACCCCCGACGAGGCGGCCGAGGGTTAATGCCACAATCCTCGCAATCCGTCACGCTGGCCGTCATCATCGGCGCGCATGGCGTGACGGGCGAGGTGCGCTTGAAGCTGTTCGGCGACGGGCCGGACAGCCTCAAACGCTTCAAATCCCTGAACGCGGGCGCCCGTGCGCTCACGCTCAATCAATTGCGTCCCGGCAATAATGGCGCGATTGCGCGCTTCGCCGAGATTAGTGATCGTAACAGCGCAGAGGCCCTGAAGGGCACGGAACTGACCGTCGCGCGTGACGCGCTTCCCCCGCTCGAAGAGGGTGAATATTATCATGCCGACCTGATCGGCCTTGCCTGTGTGACGCCCGATGGCGCGCCCATAGGCACAATCGTCACGGTCGAAAATTTCGGCGCGGGCGACATTATCGAAATCGAAAAACCGGCAGAAGAAGGCAAAAAGCCTAAGCGCGTTATGGTACCCTTGCGCGTTGAAGCCGTGCCCGAATGGGATGCGACCCGCGCGATCATCCATCCCGACTGGCTGGAATAAGCCGCGCCCACAAAAGCCTTGCCATTCATCTTCTATGTATATACATAATGTATATACAGGAGGCGAATATGGCCAAAGAATATAAAGCCAAAATTTTCAAGTCGGGCAATTCGCTCGCGCTGCGCCTGCCCAAGGCGCTCGGCCTTCAAGAAGGCGTGGAAATGGTCGTGCGCGAAGAACATTCCAAATTTGTTTTTGAACCGGCTGACAAGCCCAAGCGCAGGATCGACGTCAGCAAATTTTGGGGCAAGGCGCCCGATCTGGAGCCGCTGACCAATGATGATCGTGGCTTCGATCCCAGCCCGCGTCCGTGGGATGATCCCGACTGGAAAGGGTGGGGGAACAAGGCGGGATGAAATATTTGCTCGACGCAAATATTATCATCTACGCACTCACCGGCACGGGCGACAGGTTACGGTACAATCTGGCGCGCTGTTCGGAAGGCGATTTGGCAATATCCGCCATCGCTTTTGCGGAAGTCGCCAAGGGCATCGGGCTAGGCAAGCCGCCACCGCTGGCTGCGCTCGATGCCTTTATGGAGGAAGTGACCTTGCTCCCGTTCGACGCTGCGGCGGCGCAAGCCTATGCGCGCCTGCCCTTCCGGCGGGGCAGCTTTGACCGGCTTATCGCCGCCCATGCGCTCGCGACCGGACTCACCTTGGTGACGAGCAATGAAGTGGATTTCGCGGATATTCCGGGTCTCAAAGTAGAAAACTGGATGGTTTAGAAGCACGCGGTTAAGAGCGCAGGCGCTGCGCGTATCGAAAAGGAACAGCAACAGGCATTGCAAATGCGCGCTCCCCCCGACGACGCGCTTTGAAATCTGCGCACTTGTGCCTAAGAGCAACCCCTATGACTTTCGCCGCGCAAATTATCACGCTTTATCCCGATATGTTTCCAGGACCTTTGGGGCATAGCCTTGCGGGTCGTGCGCGTGAGGAGGGGCGGTGGAGCCTCGATACCATCCAGTTGCGCGACTTTGCCACTGACAAGCATCGCACGGTCGATGATACACCGGCAGGCGGCGGGGCAGGGATGGTGTTGAAATGCGATGTGCTGGCTGCGGCGGTCGATGCGGCGGATGCGCAGATGCGGGCTACGTTGGGGGATGCGGATGCTGGCGGCGGTGTCTCGACTTCTCTCGTCACGAACGGGGGTGATGAAGGCGGACGTGGAAGCAATACCCCCATCCTCGCCATGACGCCGCGCGGGCGCCCGATTACGCAACAGCGCGTGCGCGAACTGGCAGGCGGGGCGGGCGTCACCATTTTGTGCGGTCGTTTTGAAGGCTTTGACGAACGCCTGTTCGACGCGCGCCCGCATATCGAACAGGTCAGCATGGGCGACATCATCCTGTCAGGAGGGGAGATGGGCGCGCTCATGTTGATGGATGCGATTATCCGACTGCTGCCCGGCGTGATGGGGTCGGATATGAGCGGCGAGGAGGAAAGCTTTGAAAGCGGTCTCCTCGAATATCCTCATTATACACGGCCCGCGACATGGGAGGGGCTTACTATCCCCGATGTGCTACGCTCCGGCGACCATGCCAAAATCGAACGCTGGCGGCGCGAACAGGCCGAAGCCGACACCAAAACGCGCCGCCCCGATCTGTGGCAACGCCACCGTGCAAAGCAGGGCGGGGACTTATAAAAACCGGCCAATTAGCATTTGCAATTTCGCGCCAATTTGCTAAGGGCCGCGCTTCGCTGGAAAGCTTCGCCTTTCAGCCGGTGCGTTTCTGAACCGTTGTGATCGGGAAACGATGCCGTAACCAATCGGTTATGCAACCGGATTTTGACAGAATCCCATATCGGGGTTCGGATCCGTTTTGCCTCTGACGCGCAACGAAAAACACAGGAGCGAAGAGGCCATGAACCTCATCCAGCAGATCGAAGCCGAGCAGATCAAAAAGCTCGACAAAGCTATTCCCGAATTCCGTCCCGGAGACACGCTGCGCGTTGGTGTGCGCGTTGTCGAGGGTGAACGCACCCGCGTCCAGAATTATGAAGGCGTGTGCATCGCGCGTTCGAACAAGGGCATGGGATCGAACTTCACGGTTCGCAAAATTTCTTTCGGTGAAGGTGTGGAACGTGTTTTCCCGCTTTATTCGCCGAACATCGACAGCATCACCGTCGTGCGTCGCGGTGTCGTGCGTCGTGCCAAGCTCTACTATCTGCGCGGTCGCACCGGCAAGCGCGCGCGTATCGCGGAACGCCGCGATGTGCGCACCGAAGCCACCGCTTCGGCAGAATAAACTTCGTTTCGTTAAGCGAAACACAAAAAGAGGCGCTCCGGTGAAAACCGGGGCGCTTTTTTTGTTAAACGTTAGGGTTTTGGATTATCCATATCCCGCCGCGCAATTTCCATTTTCCCCGCCTTGTTATCCAGAAACCAAGTCATTTTATTGCTGGTTGTGATGACCGCAAGCGGCATCGCCATACTTAGCATTTCAAAACTGTGGATTTCGGTGGGGTAGGGGTCGAGGACGTGCGAGACAATCATCATCTGCGCTTTGGCGCCTTTCGGTCCTGCTTGCGCCGTATCGATAGTCAGGCAACTATTGGCAAATTTGCGTTCGCCCACTTTGACACCGTCGCGATAATCGAACCGGTAATGGCCGCCGAACGGAAAGGCGGTCGTGCTGGTCTGCGGGGTCAATATATAGATGCTGTCAATCTTGCCGGGCCCCGAGCGCGGCAGAATCACTATATTGAGGTTCGCCTTTGTGCAACGCTCAATACCGTCCAGCGAAGGCAGCGTGCGCAAGGCGACAAGGCGCAATTCTTCGGCAGATAATATTTGTTCGGCAGGGTTGGAGAGCGTCTTGCCGCTAATCTGCCGGTCATTCCACAGACTTTGGTAAAAGCCGCGCGCGCTACCATCGTCCAGCATTTCATAAAAAGTGGTGCGCAGCCCTTCGGCTGTGTTCACCGTCACCCATCCGGCAGCTTTTGCCGGGATTTTATTTTGGGGAATATCGCGCAACATCGCATCCGTCGCCTCCCACGCTGCGCGGTCATAACGGTACAGCTGCAACCCTCGATCTGCCAAGGCTTGCGCCAGCCGCATTTCGGTTTGCAGCGTATCAGCCTGTTTGGCGGGAGATGTGGCAGGAGAGGCAGGTGCGGTTTGTGCCAAAAGAGGCGCGCCCGCCATCAAGGCTGAAGCTACGCCAGCCGTCATGATACGTCCTATAAAGCTGTTCATCGATTCGCCCCTCTCCCTGATATCCCCATGCGTACAGGTGAGAGCGTATAGGATTTTGCCCGCGTCACCAACCAAAGAGATTCAAGGCTAATGCGCCCTCTCGCTCGCGCGTTGCGGTAAAAAAGCGATGAGGACGATGATGGCGGCGGCCAGCACGCGCGAGGTGTATTCCGGTTCCGCGCGCGCCATATTGTTGTGATGCTAAGGAAATAACGGGCAAGAAAGGGAGGGGCTTTCCTTCCAATCACCCTTGCTCCGGCCCGCCGCAGCATTTACCCCTGTTGCGTAATATGATTCAGGGAGAGACAGGAATGTCAGCATGGTTGAAAAGCGGGGTTGCCTTGGCCGCATTGATCGGGATGCAGCCGCTAGCAGCAAAGCCAATGGAAGCGACTGTGGACAGGGCGCACTCTGCCGGACAGGAGAATAGCATGGCCACCGCTTCATCCGACCATGAAGATGCGCGCGATGCGACGCGCAAGGGCAGACCCAAGGCGCAATCTGCCAAGCGCAAGGATGGCGCCACTTCGCCCGCGCCGGTGCAGGATGGCCGCCTCACGCTGGAGCGGATCGAAGAAGGCGGGTCGCTTGCCGGATCGACGCCGACCATGCTCATGTTCTCGCCCGACGGGACACAGCTTACCTATCTCAAACCGCGCGCCGATGAACGCGAGCGCAGTGATTTGTGGAGCATTGACCCCGCAACCGGTCAGGAGCGGATGCTCATCGACACCAAGGCGATTGGCGGTGGCGGCGAATTGAGCGAAGCAGAGAAAATGCAGCGCGAACGGCTGCGGCTCGGTGGCTCCAAAGGCCTTATCAGCTATCAATGGACGCCGGATGGCCGCGCGATTTTAGCCCCGCTCAACGGCGAATTGCTGTTGGTCGCGGTCGGCGGCAATGAAGATGGCAAGGTCACGCGCTTGCCCGCCAGCGCTAATGGCGCCCTCAACCCGACCGTCAGCCGCCGCGGCACGGCCTTGAGCTTTGTCAAGGATGGCGCGCTCTTTGTTGCACCGCTGGGGAGCGCAGCAGGCGCGCCGCGCCAGATTACAGACAAAGGCACCGAAACGGTGAGTTGGGGCGTGGCCGAATTTGTCGCGCAGGAAGAAATGCACCGCATGACCGGCCATTGGTGGTCGCCCGATGACAGCTTGATCGCGGTGGCGCGGGTCGATGACAGTCCTGTGGGCATTGTTAGTCGCGCGGCTATCGGCGCGGATGGCACTAAGGTTTTCAACCAACGCTATCCCAAGGCCGGGACGCCCAACGCCCTTGTCGACCTTTATGTCATGCGCCCCGACGGATCGGGCAAGGTCAAGGTTGACCTTGGCCCCAACCGCGATATTTACCTCGCGCGTGTCAACTGGTCGCGCGACGGCAAAACGCTCTATGTTCAGCGGCAGGACCGTCTGCAAAAACATATCGACCTGCTCGCCGCCGACCCGCTGACCGGCAAGACACGGTTGGTCTTTTCCGACACGCAGAAAAATTTCACCAACCTGTCAGACGATTTCCAATCGCTGGCTGATGGGAGCCTCCTATGGACGTCTGAAAAGTCGGGGTTCCGCCACATCTACCATATCAAAAACGGCAAATGGCGCGCGCTCACCAGCGGCAAATGGGAAGTCAATAAAATCGCCGCCCTCGATGAAGCGGGCGACCGCATCTATTTCATCGGCAATCGCGAGACCCCGCTGGAACCGCAGCTTTACTGGACGTCTTTGAGCAAGGGTGCAGGAGCCAAAGGCGCAGGCATGACCCGCGTTACCGAACCCGGCTTCAGCAACAGCGCCACCTTGCCCAAAGCGGCGAACAGCATGATTGTGACGCGGTCCTCCACCAGCCAGCCGCCGCAAGTCTATCTGGCCGACCGCGATGGCAAGCTTGTCAAATGGATTGCCGAAAATAAGGTGGCGGGGGACCATCCCTATGCGCCCTATATGGCGCGCCACCTGCCGACCGAATTCGGCACGATCAAAGCCAAGGACGGCACCCCGCTTTATTATTCAATGATCAAGCCCGCGATTATGCAGGCCGGACAGCGTTATCCCGTCTATATCCACCATTATGGAGGCCCCGGATCACGGCAGGTCGGTAATAAATGGGGCTCGGCACTCCACCAATATTATGCGCAGCAGGGCTGGGTCGTATTCACCCTCGACAATCGCGGCTCGCCCGACCGGGGCAAGGCGTTTGAAGACCAAATTTACCGCAAAATGGGCGGGGTCGAGGTCGAAGACCAGATGGCGGGCGCGGCCTGGCTTAAAAAACAGCCCTTTGTCGATCCCGACCGCATGGCGATTTATGGTTGGTCCTATGGCGGCTATATGACGCTGAAGCTGCTCGAAGCCGCGCCCAAAGGCTTTTATGCGGCTGGCGTATCGGGTGCGCCGGTGACGCAATGGGAGCTTTATGACACCCATTATACCGAACGCTATATGGGCCTGCCCACCGGCAAGGACGGCAAGGCCGCCTATGACAAAGCGAGCGCGCTGCCCGATGCGGGTAAGATCAATACGCCGATGCTACTCATCCACGGCATGGCCGATGATAATGTCGTGTTCGACAATGCAACCGCGCTCATGGCCAAACTCCAACGCGCCAGCGTGCCGTTCGAAACCATGCTCTATCCCGGTCAAACCCACCGCGTCGGCGGCCCGGGCGTGGGCTTGCATATGCAGCGCACGATCGAAGCATTTTTGAACCGGACGGTGAAGGACCGGAAGTAGGGGCTAAAGTAGGAAGCGGCGCGGTAGGAAAGTGGGACTCATTAAATCCCTCTCCCCTTGCGGGAGAGGGTTGCGAAGACCTGCGAACTTGTTCGTTAGTCGTAGCTGGGTGAGGGGTAAGCGATTGCCCTAGGTAATCGCGCGAGCCTTTGCCTCGCACCCCTCATCCAAGTCCGCATAATCGCTGCGCGATAAGGCTCCCTATCCTTCTCCCACAAGGGGAGAAGGTTTTTTCGCTCCCGCCGTAGTGGGAGCGGCAAAGGAAGAAAGGCTGATAAGGATAACCGCTATGCTGACCCGTCGCCATTTTATCGCAGGCACCACCGCCTTCTTCATCGCGGCGTGCGGCGAGGACAAAATAACAGCGCAAACACCTGCGCAATCCGCCCCCGTCTCACCCGCGCGACGCTCGGCCAATGAAGCCGCCGCCAAACTTATCGCCGCCGCACGCCAGCAGATTGGCGTTACGCTTCATTATGATCCGGCCTACACCAGTTTGGCTTTCCCTAATGGCGATGTGCCGCGTGAAAAAGGTGTATGCACCGATGTTGTCATCCGCGCCTACCGCGATGCGTTCGGCATTGACCTGCAAAGCCTCGTCAATGCCGATATGCGCACCGCCTTTGCAGCCTATCCCAAACGCTGGGGCCTCGCGCGTCCCGACCGCAATATCGACCATCGCCGCGTGCCGAACCTTGAAACCTATCTTGCGCGCCAATCGGCCAAGTTGCCGCTCACGACGGACCCGCAAAGCTGGCGCCCCGGCGATATTTTCACTGCAATGATCGGCAATAAACTCTCCCATATCGGCATCATCTCCGACCGCGTGACGCCTTCGGGCGACCCGCTCATCATCCACAATATCGGCAACGGCACCCAAGAAGAAGCCGCCCTGTTCGACCATAAACTCACCGGTCATTTCCGCTGGCGCGTGTGAATCGCGCTCGCGCTCCTGTGCGGGAAACTAAACCTAAATCAATATGATTTGCGGGAACGGGTGACGGGGCTTGTCGGTTGGTGGTGCATCTGCAACCGACATAGGAGACGAACGATGGACTGGAACCGCGTTGAAGGAAACTGGAAACAGTTCAAGGGCAAGGTGAAGGAAAAATGGGGCGAGCTTACCGATGACGAGCTTGACCAGATTAACGGCAATCGCGAGCAGCTCGAAGGCCGGATTCAGGAACGCTATGGCCTTGCCAAAGATCAAGTCAAACGAGATGTGGACGATTGGTATAACGATAATTCTGGCTGAGACACGTCAGATTAACAATTTTACCGCATAGACAACCGCCTGTCCCGCATATCGCAGGGCAGGCGGTTTTCTGTGAATAATAGTATCGGTAACAACAGGGATCTTATTGCGCGAGCAAGGTTAAGGCTTCAATCTTGTTGCCATCGGGGTCATGCACGAAAGCGGCGTAATAATGCGCGTCATAGGCTGGTCGCATCCCGGGCGGGCCATCCGCCGTGCCGCCATGCGCTAAGGCAATACGGTAAAAAGCATCCACATCCGCGCGCTTTTCAACTTCAAAGGCGATATGCACTCCATTGCCCGGCGTTGCCTTTTCCCCGTTTGTTGGAAGGTTGAGGCTAAACACAGTAATGCCCGCGCCATAGCCAATCGCGTCCGGAACATCAAAAGTGTTGCGCAGGCCGAGCGCCGCCATCACGGGGTCGTAAAAGCGGCGGGACCGGTCAAGATCGGAACTGCCAAGCGAGACATGGTGTAGCATAAGCCTGTCTTAAACCTTCCCCGCGACGCTGTCGATATTGTATGGAAATGCACCATTCCCCATATTGGTATCGGCCCATATTGGTATCGGAAGGATGATGGCCGATGGTGTTCGATCTGCGCGCGATGTTGCTGCGTAAGGGCGAGTTTGAAAGCGCGCGGCTGGATGATTTCGAATTTCGCCAGCGGGTCCGCAATGTCCGCTTATTTGCCGCACGGCGCGGGGTGGATGCGGCACCCTTGCTCGCGAAAATCGCCCTAGGCGACGATGAAAAACTTCTGGCAGGTCTGCTGGAAGGGCTGAGTGAAGGGGAGGCCGATGTGCTCACCCGCGACTGGTTCGCGGCGCGTGCGGACGCCTATCGCGAGCTGGTCGAAGAGTTAGGCGACCCGACGCCGATCCGCATGGCGTGATACCCGCCCAAGAATAAGTTTATACCGCACCGCAACATTGTTTTTGCGCGCGCGGCTGCAATCCGCTAAAGCCCCACTTTCAGGGAATGGGGCCAAGGATCGCAAATCCACTCTTGCCCACAGGAGAAGCTGAATTGGGTTATCGTGTCGTTGTAGTCGGTGCGACCGGGAATGTCGGTCGTGAAATGTTGAATATCCTTGCCGAACGCGAGTTTCCGATCGAGGAACTGGCGGCGGTCGCTTCGGCGCGATCGACCGGCAATATTATTGATTTCGGCGACACCGGCAAAACCCTCACGGTCAAAAATATCGAACATTTCGATTTTAGCGGCTGGGATATTGCGTTGTTCGCGGCTGGCTCCGGCCCGACCAAAGAATATGCGCCGAAGGCGGCAGCGGCGGGCTGCGTGGTTATCGACAATAGCTCGCTTTACCGCATGGACCCCGATGTGCCGCTCATCGTGCCGGAAGTGAATCCGGATGCGATTGACGGCTATACGAAGAAGAATATCATCGCCAATCCCAATTGTTCGACCGCGCAAATGGTGGTGGCGCTAAAACCCCTCCATGATGCAGCGACGATCAAGCGCGTGGTGGTGTCGACCTACCAGTCGGTATCGGGCGCGGGTAAGGAAGGGATGGACGAACTGTTCGAACAGACGCGCGCCATCTTCGTCGGCGACCCCAAAGAAAATAAAAAATTCACCAAGCAGATCGCGTTCAACGTGATCCCGCATATCGATGTTTTCCTTGAAGATGGTTCGACCAAGGAAGAATGGAAGATGGTCGCGGAAACCAAGAAAATCCTCGACCCCAAGATTAAGGTCACCGCAACCTGCGTGCGCGTGCCGGTCTTTGTCGGCCATTCGGAATCGATCAATATCGAGATGGAAAAAGAGCTTCCGGCGGAAGAAGCGCAAGCTATCCTGCGCGAAGCCCCCGGCGTGATGCTGGTCGATAAGCGCGAAGATGGCGGCTATGTGACGCCGATCGAAGCGGTCGGCGATTATGCGACCTTTGTGAGCCGTGTGCGCGATGATTCCACCGTCGACAACGGGCTTAACCTGTGGTGCGTGTCGGACAATCTACGCAAAGGCGCGGCCTTGAATGCGGTGCAAATCGCCGAATTGCTCGGCCGCCGCCATTTGAAGAAGGGCTAAGGAAAAGGGGAAGGGAGCGGTTAGCGCCGCTCCACCACCCGCAAATTGTCGAGCAAATGTTCAAGATGGGCGCGGCCCAATTTGCTCCACACATTATACATGCATTTCTGCCCGCCAACGCGCAGATAGGCGAGACTGTCCATGCCGGTGCCATCCGGATTAGCGGCGGGATAGGGCTTCGCGCCTTGGAGCCCATAGCCTGCAAAGGCCGGAGCAGGAAGGCCCGCAATCTCGCGGAAATAGGGCCATTGCTTTTGCAACTCCTGACGTTTTTGCGCGGTGCTGTCATTGTCGCTGTTGAGGAGGCCGACGCCCGCAACCCCATAGGCGCTGCGCGTGCCGGGCAGGTCAAAGGCAATCGCCCAGCCGCCTGCAAAATCCGCTGCGCGCACGCTGCCGCCTTTGCCGCCATCGCTCGCCAGCGCAAGCGGTGCGCAGCTTTCACGATTATCCGCGCCGCGCCATTCGAGGAGCGCGCGCTCTTCGCCAATCAGCGTGACCGGCTGCGATGGTGCTGGCGGCGGGGGCGGATTTTCGGGGCGAAGCGGCTCTTGCCTGCAGGCGGCAAGTGCGAGAAAACCGAGGCAAACGGTTGAAACAAGATGGGCTTTTTTCATGGCTCCATAGTGTCGCGCGGCGCATGTGCAGTCAAGACGGGTGAGGGGCGTAAGCAGCACTTTCATCCGCTTTCCCCTGTCATTCGGCGTGAATAACCTCCATCTTGCCCTTGGGTGTTTTGAGGAGGAAAACCAGCGGAATGGCAAGCAGCGAAATCCCCGCCATCAAGTAAAAATCATTGAGATAGGCAATCATATAGGCCTGTTTCGTGACCTCGGCATTGACCATCGCAATGACCGACTGGCCGGGCGCTCCGAAGCGGGTAATGTCATAGACGTTGAGGCTGGAAATGGTCTGCTGCGTCACATTCGCGCCGATTTTCTCGTGCGCGGTCTGGGCATTTTGGGCGAGCAAAGTGGTGGCAATCGAGATGCCGACCGCGCCGCCCAAGCTGCGCAACAGATTCATCAGGCTCGCGCCATCGGTGCGGAATTTCTGGGGCAATGTCGCAAAGGCCAGCGCATTGACCGGCATGAATACCAGTCCCATGCCAAGGCCTTGGAGGAAACCGGTCATGATGATCTGCTCTTGGCTGATCTCCAGATTCCAATGCGCCATCAAATACATGGACAGCGCCGATAGGAGGATGCCCGACACAATCGTCCAACGCGTATCGACCTTGCCCATCAGATAGCCGGACAGCGCCATGGTTACGAAGGTGCCAACCCCGCGTGGGGCAAGGACTAGGCCGGTGTCGATTACCGGATAGTTGAACAAAGTTTGCAGCATCGCGGGTAACAGCGCCATTGGCGTCATCACTGTCATGCCGATGATGGCCATCAAAATGCCCGCCATCACCAGATTGCGGTCCTTGAACAAAGTGCGTTCAAACAAGGGCTGTTTGGCGGTGGCGAAATGGATGGTGACCATCCACAGCATCGCGATAGCGACCGCGCCTTCGATGAGGATTTCGGCAGATTGCCACCAATCCTCACTCTGCCCGCGGTCAAGCATGAGCTGGAAGGCGGCAAGGCCCAGCGCGAGCATGGAAAAGCCGACGCCATCAAAGCTGCGCTCTGTCTTGGGGCGCGAGGGCAGCAGCGCCCAAAGGATCGCAAAGGTGATTACACCCACCGGCACATTGACATAGAAAACCCAGCGCCAATTATAATTTTCGGTCAGCCAGCCACCGAGCAACGGTCCTGCGACCGGTCCGATCATGATGCCCATGCCCCAGATCGACATGGCTTTTCCTTGCTGTGACGGCTTGTTGATGTCCATCATCACGGTTTGCGATAGCGGCCCCAAAAAGGCACCGAATATGCCTTGCGCGACGCGGAACAGGACCATTTCGGTCAAGCCGAACGACATGCCGCACAGCATCGAAGCGATGACAAATCCGCCAGTCGCTATGAGGAAAAGGTTGCGCGAACCGAGCCGTTCGGCCAGCCAACCGGTCACCGGCGTCGCAATTGCGGCGGCCACAATATAGCTGGTCAGCACCCAGGTCACGGTTTCCGACGTGGCGCCAAGGCTGGTCTGCATATGCGGGAGTGCGACATTGGCGATGGTCGCGTCGAGGATTTGCATCAGCACCGCCGCCATCACCCCAATGGTGAGCAGCCAGCGATTGTCGACCGGCAGCGCTGGCACATCGCGGAACGGCGCAGGTGTTGCCGCGCTCGCGACTACCTTGGACGGACTGCCGGACGGGGAGGAGGCTGCGCTTGCCATTATTTGCGCGGCTGCGCTTCCAGATCGACTTCAATGTCGGCGCTCAGCCCCGCGATAAGCTGGCGCGGTGATTTTTCATCAATCGCGATGCGCACCGGAACACGCTGCGTCACTTTGACCCAGTTGCCATTGGCATTTTGCGCCGGCAGGATCGAAAATTCGCTACCCGTGCCAGCACCGATGCTTTCGACATGGCCTTTCAAAACCACGCCGGGATAGGCGTCAATACGGATGGTCGCGGGCAAGCCGGGGACCATTTTCTTAAGGTCGGTTTCCTTGAAATTGGCCTCGATCCATGATCCGCCATTGGCGACGATAGTGAGCATTGGAAGCCCCGCGGCGGCCATCTGCCCGACCTGCAAATTGCCGGTTTGGGTGACGACGCCGTCAAAGGGCGCGACAATGGTGGTGCGGGCAATGGCCAGCTTTGCGGTCGCAATTTGCGCGCGCGCTGCGGCAATGTCGGGAGCAACGCCGCCGACTTCGGCGGGGGCGGCAAGCTTGGCGCGGTCCACCGCTGCCGAAGCTTGTGCGGTCTGCAACTGCGCCTTGGCCTGCATAAGCTGGTTATAGGCGGTGTCCATATTGGCGCGCGTGTTAAAACCCCGCGCCATCAAGGCGGCGTGGCGGTCGTAATTTTGCTGGGCATATTTGACCGCCGATTGCGCGGCAGCAATCGCGCCCGCATTGCTGTCCACGGTCGCGCCCAAAGTCTGTACATTCACCTCGGCATTGGCGAGGCTGGCGGTCGCTTGCTGCAATTGCAACTGATAGGTGGACGGGTCGATATGGAACAGGATCTGGCCCTTTTTGACCTGCTGGTTTTCATGCACCAGCACGTCAAGGATTTTGCCGCCGACTTCAGACGTCACGGCGACGCGGTTTTGCCGGATATAGGCATTGTCGGTCGATGCAGTTTTGCCGCTGGTGAGCCAATAATATACGCCGCCCGCGATGAGGATAAGCGGGACAATCGCCATCATCGCATAGCGCGCCCAAGCGGTACTGCGCTTGGGCTCGGGAGCCAAGGCGCTGTCACTTCCCGTAGGTGCGGGCGTTTCCGGTGCGGGCTTCTCTGCAGGTTTGGCCGGAGGATTTCCAGGCTCTACCGGCGTTCTTTCGATGACGGTTTCACCATCAGCCATTGTCTTTATCCTTCATATCTTTTTTCCGGCTGTCGGGGAGGCGAGCGATGTTGGCGCGGATCATTTCCATGACCTCGCGCACCTGATCGAGCGCGGCGGGGTCAATGCCGGTCACGACTTCGGCAAACATCGTATCGGAAATATGGCGTAAATCCGCGACAATCGACCACGCTTTGGGAGTGAGGTAAAGCAGCCAAGCGCGGCGGTCGGAAGGGTCGGCGCGGCGCTCGACAAGGCCCGCATCCTGCAATCGGTCGACCATGCGGGCAAGGGTGATCGGCTCGACTTCGAGGAGGTCGGCGATGCAGCCTTGGTTGGCGCCTTCGTTGCGCGACAGGATGGTGAGGGTGCGCCATTGCGGACGAGTGACGCCAATGTCGCGGGCGCGTTCGTTAAACTTGCGGCGCATCTGCCGGGACACGTCGGACAGCAAAAATCCTAGGCTATCACTCATATTTTCCCCAATTGGCGCTTTGGTGGAGCGCCGGTCATCAGCATCCTCAATGCTGTTTGTAAGCGGCGATATAATAGCCATGCTTATAATTGGCAAGCACGCTATTGGCGGAAGGGGAAAAGGATGTAATGTTCAGCCCGCATCATCCGGTGATGCCCACAGAGAGGCATCCTCAAGCAGGCGTCCGTGAGTAGGTGTCCGCGAACGGGCATCCTCAAGCAAGCATCCCCAAGCAAGAATCCCTAAGCACGCATCCGCAATCGCGCTTTACCTTCTTGGCCGCCAAAGTCGGGCAAGCGGGCATCGCATCGCTCGCCGCGCCTTCATTCGTCTACCACGCTCTTTCGCATTGACCTTCCACGCCAAAAGCGCAAATTTGGTGGTGAGGGTTCGACTCCCTCTTTGCGGCGGGGACGCAGCGCGGCCTCGTGCCGCGCGCATAAAGCGAAATCGCCAAAGCTGATAGGTAGCAAGTGACTGGTAATCACTCATGATAAAGCGCCCGTCAGTGCCAGCCGGTTAAGGGAAACCTTGCCCGGCAACCGCTGACAGGCTTTGCGAACTTCGGGTTCCCGCCGGTCGGCTGCGGTGCTGACGGGCGCGAGAGTGACGGCATATAAAATGATGACGTAATAAAGAGGCGGAACACGACATGGAGCAACTGGGATTTATCGCACTGGTGCTGATAGCGATATTGCTCTTGGGGTGGAGCGTGACGCGGCGGCAGCGGTTCGTCGTGCCGTTCGGCGCGGCAGGCTTGCTCTATAAGAATGGCGTATTTGTGCGCGCGCTTGAACCCGGGGTGCATCGCGTGACGGACTGGACCGGCACGCTGCAGGCGGTTGCGGTGCCCGTCATGACAACGGCCCTTTATGCTGCGGACATCACTGTTCTCACTAAGGATCAATTCTCGTTCCGCCTGAGTTTCAACGCGCTGGTGCGGGTGACAGATGCGCGGGACTGGTATGAAAATCGTGCGCCCGAAGCGAGCTTTAGCCCGCCGGGCGCAAGCGGGCAGGTGGCGTTGGTGAACATCGATCTTCCGACCTATCACGCGCTGCTCAATGCCGCGATTGTCGAATGGGCAGGAACCCGCAGCCTCGATGAATTTCTCGCCGAACCGCGCGCCGGACTGGAGGATATAAAGGCGGCGATTTCCACCCATTTTCCGGGCGTGACTTTTGAAGAATTATTATTGACGCAAATCACCTTGCCGCCCGAAGTCCGCAAAATGTTCACCGAGGTCGAGCGCGCCAAACGCGAAGGTCAAGCCGCGCTGGAACGCGCCCGCGCCGAACAAGCGAGCCTGCGCGCATTGGCCAATGCTGCGCGGGCGCTTCAGGCCAATCCGCAACTCGCCCAGCTTCGGATGCTGCAAGCGATGGAAACCGCGCGTGGTGCGAAAACCTTCATTCTCGGGCCTACCGGTGAAACTGGCATACCGGTCACGGAAAAAGGCAAATGAGCGACGCGAATCTTATCGAAAAGACCGGTGGCTGCCAATGCGGCCATGTGCGTTATCGCGTGCGCCTTGCGAATGAAGAAGCCTATTTATGCCATTGCCGGATGTGCCAGCGCGCAACCGGCGGTTTTGCGGCGAGTTTCTTCAATGTGCCGCAAGCGCAGCTTATCTGGGAGAGCGGGCCGGACTGGTATCAATCCTCCGCGATTGCACGCCGCCCCTTTTGCCGCGCGTGCGGAACTCCGCTTGGCTTTCAATATGTGGAAGGACCGAATTGCGACTTGACCGTGGGAAGCCTTGATGACCCGCAAGGGATGCGCCCGACAAGCCATTTCGGAATTGAACATCTGATCCACGAAGATTGGCTCGATACGCATAATCTCCCCAAAAACCGGCTTGATGAATATCAGCCTTTGCTCGATCGTTGGGCTATGGCGGGGATAGAAACGCCTTGAGCTGTGCGCACCGCATTTGCATCGCGGCTGATCGAAAGCTAAGCCTGAAACTATGACAGAAGCACAATATTTCACCGCCTCGGACGGCACCCGTCTTGCTTATCACATCATGGGGGAGGGGAATGATCGCGACATTCTGCTCATCCACGGCCTGTTTTCCAGCGCGACGATGAACTGGATCAAATTCGGTCATGCGCAAAAGCTGGTCGATGCGGGCTTTCGTGTCATCATGCCGGACTTGCGCGCGCATGGCGACAGCGCCGCGCCGCATGGCAAGGAATTTTATCCCGACGATATTCTCGCCCGCGATATGGAGGAGTTGATCGCGCATCTTGGCCTGACCGATTATGATCTGGGCGGTTTTTCGCTGGGCGCGCGCACGACCGTGCGGCTTATCGTGCGCGGCGCAACCCCGCGCAAAGTCGTGCTGGGCGGCATGGGGCTGGAGGGGCTGGCCGGATGGAGCCGACGCAAGGATTTCTTCTTGGAAGCGATTGCGCAATTCGACACCGCCAAGCGCGGCGATCCGCATTGGCTCTCAATCCAGTTTATGAAAACGATGAAGGTGGACCGCGAGGCGACCGCATTATTGCTCGGCACTTTTACCGATACCGATCCGGATGCGCTTGCGGTCATTACCCAGCCGGTGCTGGTGGTGTGCGGGACCGAAGACCGCGATAATGGATCGGCGGAAAAGCTGGTCGCGGCTTTGCCCGACGCGACCTACGCGCCTGTCCCCGGCACCCATATGTCGAGCGTCACCGAAGGCGCGATGGGTGATGCGATTGTCGCTTTCCTGAAATAGTCCGGCTTCTTATCGGGCTTTGCTTAGCGGGATTTTTCGTAGCGGGATTTTACCGTGCCGTCCGGCGGCGCACCCTTGACCCGACTCTGCGCACTCGTCACAACCGCAACTATAGTAAAAGCTCAGGGAGGTTTATCATGAAATCCAGACTGTTTTTAACGTCCGCGCTCGGCGCTGTTGCGGTGATGGCAACGCCTGCTGTCGCGCAGGAAAAAGCCCCGGCGCAACCAGCGCAGGCGACATCGCCGACGGCCGCGCCCACGGTTGCCGACGCCGAAGCCTTTATCAAGGCGGCGGAAAAGGATTTATATGATTTTTCGATCGAGGGCGGAAAGGCCGCTTGGGTCAATGCCAATTTCGTGACCGACGACACCGACGCATTGGTTGCCGCTTATGGCACCAAGGGCACCGAAATGGCGGTCAAATATGCGCTGGAAGCGGCGAAATATCAAAATGTTGCAGGGCTTTCGGCGGAAACCAAACGCAAGCTCGACATTTTGCGCGGTGGTCTGGTCCTTCCTGCGCCGACCAAAGCGGGCGCAGCGGCTGAACTTAATGATATCGCCACACGGCTGTCCTCCACTTATGCCAAGGGCAAGGCGACGCTGAACGGCCAGCCGATCAGCGGCTCGGATGTGGAAGCCGAAATGGGCACCAACCGCGATCCTGCCAAGCTCAAGGAAATGTGGACGAGCTGGAACGACAATGTCGGCAAGCCGATGAAACAAGACTATGCGCGTATGGTCGCCATCGCCAATGAAGGCGCGAAGGAATTGGGCTATTCCGATACCGGCGCGATGTGGCGTTCCAACTATGACATGCCGCCCGCCCAATTTGCGCAGACTATGGACCGTTTGTGGGGGCAGGTGAAGCCGCTTTATGACGATCTCCATTGCTATACGCGCGCCAAATTGAACGAAAAATATGGCGATAGCGTCCAGCCCAAAACCGGCCCGATCCGCGCCGACCTGCTCGGCAATATGTGGGCGCAGGAATGGGGCAATATTTATGACATCGTTGCGCCCGCAGGCGCAGGCGACATCGGTTATGACATTACCGATCTGTTGCACGCCAAGGGGCTGAATGACCCCGCGCCGACCGAGATTGACCAAGCCAAGCGCGAAGCACCTGCCCGCGAAATGGTCAAGATTGGCGAAAATTTCTATTCGTCGCTGGGCCTGAAGCCGCTGCCGCAAACCTTCTGGGACCGCTCGCTGTTTATCAAGCCGCGTGACCGCGAAGTGCAATGCCATGCGTCGGCTTGGGATATGGACAATAAGGATGATGTCCGCATCAAAATGTGCACCAAGGTGAATGGGGATGATTTTGTCACCATCCACCATGAACTCGGTCATAATTATTACCAGCGTGCTTATCAGAACCAGAGCTATCTGCATCTGAACGGCGCCAATGACGGCTTCCATGAAGCGATTGGCGATTTTGTCGCTTTGTCGATTACGCCGGAATATCTGGTGCAGATCGGTATGCTCGACAAATCCAAAGTGCCGGGCGCGGACAAGGATATTGGCCTGCTCTTGCGTCAGGCGATGGACAAGGTGGCGTTCCTGCCCTTTGGTCTGATGGTCGATAAATGGCGCTGGGGCGTGTTTGACGGCACGACGCAGCCTGCCGATTATAACAAAAGCTGGACTGCACTCCGCCAGCAATATCAGGGCATCATGCCGCCATCCGATCGCGGGGCGGACGCCTTTGATCCGGGCGGTAAATATCATGTGCCGGGCAACACGCCCTATGCCCGCTATTTCCTCGCGCGCATCCTGCAATTCCAATTCTATCAGGCTGCGTGCAAACAGGCCGGATGGAAGGGGCCGCTCCATCGTTGCTCTTTCTATGGCAATAAGGAAGTCGGCACCCGCCTCAACAATATGCTCGAAATGGGCGCGTCAAAGCCTTGGCCCGACGCATTGCAGGCCTTCACCGGCAGCCGCGAAATGGACGGCAAAGCGATGATCGCTTATTTTGCGCCGCTCCAGAAATGGTTGAAGGAGCAGAATAAGGGTAAGACCTGCGGCTGGTAAGACACGCAAGGGTAAGGGCGTCGCTGCGAAAAAATGGCGACGCCCGCCTGTCTTTCTTCCCCTTCTTGCGCCCTGCCTCTGGGCTATCTTTCTCCCGCCACAATATGCTGCTATGAGCGCGGGGCATGAAGAAAACAGAAGAAATAATCGATCAGCTTGAAGCTGAATTTTCCGCCTCGGTCCATCGTCTCCAGGACGCGATCCGCACTTATACCACCACCGGCACTCCGCCCGACCCGCTGATGCGCAAGGATGGCAGTTTCGCCTATCCCGAACTGGTCGTGCGGTATGAAGGGGTGGAGCTGAAATCAAGCGCCAACCAAGCCTTTGCGCGCTTTGATGCGCCGGGCGAATATCGCACCACCGTCACCCGCCCGAAAATGTTCCGCGACTATCTGCGCGAACAGTTGAACCTGTTGTTCGAACAATATGAGGTCGAGGTCGAAGTCCGTCGCAGCCGTCAGGAAATTCCTTTCCCTTATGTGCTCGACCCTTCGGGCGAGATGGTGTCGGGGACCACGACGCCGCTGGAACTGGCGCGCTATTTCCCCGCGACCGAGCTTGCCGATATTGGCGACGAGATTGCCGATGGCCTGTTCGACTTTGCCGATGATATCCACCCGTTGACCCTGTTCGACGGGTTGCGCACCGATTTCAGCCTTGCGCGGCTGCGCCACTATACGGGGACGCCGCCCGAACATACCCAGCGTTATATCCTCTTCACCAATTATCACCGCTATGTCGACGAATTTGTCCAATGGGCGTGCCAGCAAATCGGGAAGGGCCGCTATGTCGCGCTGTCAGGGGCGGGCGGGCTTTATACCGATAAGCCCGATAGCGACCCCAACCAGTTGGTCGCGGACAGCGCATGGCGGCGGCACCAGATGCCCGCCTATCACCTTATCGCCGAAGACGGTCATGGCATCACGCTCGTCAATATCGGCGTCGGGCCGTCCAACGCCAAGACGATTACCGACCATTTGGCGGTCTTGCGTCCCGAAGCCTGGCTGATGATCGGCCATTGCGGCGGGCTGCGCTCGACCCAGCGGATCGGCGATTATGTGCTCGCCCACGCCTATCTGCGCGATGACCATATTCTCGACAATGTCCTCCCGCCAGAAATCCCGATCCCGCCGATTGCCGAGGTGCAATTGGCGCTCGCGGCGGCGGCGGAAGATGTGTCGGGGTCTAGCGGCGCTGACCTTAAGCGACGGATGCGCACCGGCACGGTTGTGACCACCGATGACCGCAACTGGGAGCTGCGCTATTCGACCAGCGCGCTGCGTTTTTCGCAATCGCGCGCGATCGGCATCGACATGGAATCGGCAACCATTGCCGCGCAAGGCTATCGCTTCCGCGTGCCTTACGGAACGTTGCTGTGCGTGTCGGACAAGCCGCTCCACGGCGAATTGAAGCTCCCCGGCCAAGCCAATCGTTTCTATGAACAGGCGATTGCCGCACATATGCAGATCGGCATCAAAACCTGCGAGTTGATGCGCGACGAGGGCGCGAAACTCCACAGTCGCAAATTGCGCGCGTTTAACGAACCGCCGTTCAGATAAGGCGCGCGTCCGTTTTGCAGGAAATTGGCGCTGCAGACCATATTCTATAGCGAGGGCTGTTCCCCCGCGCAGGCGGGGGGCCAGTGAGAGGTCGCGCTAGCTAACCCTAGACCCCCGCCTGCGCGGGGGAACGGGTGGGTTGAAAATATCCTCCCCGCGTAGGGGAGGAATTTCTTTAGAGCTGTTCGAGCATATGCTCTGCGCTGGAGACTTTATAGTCGCCGGGCGCTTCGACGTTCAGTTGCTCGACCACGCCGTCATTGACGATCATCGAGAAACGCTGGCCGCGCTTGCCCATGCCGAATTTCGAACCGTCCATGGTGAGGCCGACACTTTCGGCAAAATCGCCATTGCCGTCTGCGAGCATGGTCACATCTTCGGAACCCGAAGCTTTGCCCCATGCGCCCATGACGAAGGCGTCATTGACCGCAGTGCACGCGATTTCGTCAATGCCCTTGGACTTCAAATCAGCCGCTTTTTCAACAAAACCGGGGAGGTGCTTGGCCGAGCAGGTCGGCGTGAATGCACCGGGAACGGAGAAGAGCGCAACCTTGCGGCCCTTGAAATAATCGCCGGTGGAAACCTGTTCGGGGCCTTCAGGGCCCGCTTTGGTCAGGGTTGCGTCGGGGATACGGTCGCCAACTTTCAATGTCATCATTCTTCTCCTTTTAAGGGGTGTGCGAAACGGTGAGTGCCGCCAAGATGGGGGCTTGTCCAGTATGAACAAGGCCTATGCAGCCGAAATGTTCGGTTCGCGCGCCGGACCCTTTTGCACATTGCGCCGCGATGGCTTAGGAGGCGGACCCATGAACATCTTCGCGCCTTATTATCCCGGCCAATATTTGCTGGCGCTGCCCGGCATGGGCGACCCGCGTTTTGAAAAGGCGGTCATTGCGATTTGCACCCATGACGAAGAAGGCGCGCTCGGCATCGGCATTGGCCAGCTTTTCGGCGATATGCGGATGGGTGAATTGTTCGACCAGCTTGGCATCGAAGGCGATGCGGGCCGCGATGTGCCGGTCCATTATGGCGGGCCGGTGGACCAGTCGCGCGGCTTTGTGCTGCACAGCCTTGATTGGGGCGGGCAGGACAGCGTCGATGTTGCGGGCAAATGGGCGCTGTCCAATTCGCTCGACATTTTGCGCGCGATTGCCGACGGGACGGGGCCGAGCCGCTGGATTGTGTCGCTGGGCTATGCCGGATGGAGCGCAGGGCAGCTTGAGGCCGAATTACACCATCATGCCTGGCATGTGACACAAGGGTCGGACGCTTTGCTGTTCGACACCAAAGCCGATGATCGCTGGGCGAAAGCCTATGCCGATGATGGCGTCGATGTGCGGTTATTAAGCGCGCAGGGCGGGCGGGCTTGAGGTCTGTTGCCTGCCCGTAATGGCATGAATAGTAAAGAAAATAGCGTGGTGGAGCGCCGGGAGGGTAGCGGCTTTGAAAAAAGCGGGGAGGGCGGTTGCGCCCGCGCGGCCGGGCTGACGTATATATGACATAAAGCTTTCTTTATATCCTTCTTGCGCAGTGGCCTGCGCGGCGCTATAGGCGCACCCAACCAAAGCTTTCAAATTGGAGAAACTTTCGTGGCTGAAGCCCAGAATGATTATGTGATTGCCGATATCGGTCTTGCCGATTTTGGCCGCAAGGAAATCGCAATTGCCGAAACCGAAATGCCGGGCCTTATGGCATTGCGCGCGGAATATGGCGCATCGAAGCCCTTGAAGGGCGCACGCATCACCGGCTCGCTCCACATGACGATCCAGACCGCTGTGCTCATCGAAACGCTGGCCGAACTCGGCGCGGATCTGCGCTGGGCGACCTGCAATATTTTCTCGACGCAAGACCATGCGGCGGCTGCGATTGCGGCGGCGGGCATCCCCGTTTTCGCCATCAAGGGCGAAAGCCTTGCCGACTATTGGGACTATGTTGGCCGCATCTTCGATTGGGGCGATGAGCCTTGCAACATGATCCTCGACGATGGCGGCGATGCCACTATGTTCGCGCTGTGGGGCGCACGCTTGGAAGCCGGAGAGACGTTCTCGGCCCCTGAAAATGACGAGGAAATCGAATTCCAGCGCGCGGTGAAGGAGTTTATCGCCAAGAAGCCGGGCTATCTCACCGCGACTGTCAAGGCGATCAAGGGCGTTTCGGAAGAAACCACCACGGGCGTAATGCGCCTTTATCAGCTCGCCAAGGAAGGCAAGCTGCCGTTCCCCGCGATCAACGTCAATGACTCGGTCACCAAGTCGAAATTCGACAATCTTTATGGCTGTAAAGAGTCGCTGGTCGACGCGATCCGTCGCGCGACCGACGTGATGCTGGCTGGTAAGGTTGCGTGCGTTGCCGGTTTCGGTGACGTGGGCAAAGGCTCGGCCCAATCGCTCCGCAATGGCGGTGCGCGCGTGCTTGTGACCGAAATTGACCCCATCTGCGCGCTTCAGGCCGCGATGGAAGGTTTTGAAGTCGTGACGATGGACGAAGCCGTCCAGCGCGCCGACATTTTCTGCACCGCAACCGGCAACGCCGACGTTATCACCGCTGACCATATGAAGGCGATGAAACCGATGGCGATCGTGTGCAATATCGGCCACTTCGACAGCGAAATCCAGATTGCGCAGCTAGCCAATTATAAATGGGACGAAGTGAAGCCGGGCACCGACCTCGTTGAATTCCCTGATGGCAAGCAGATCATCGTGCTCGCCAAGGGCCGCCTTGTGAACCTTGGCTGCGCGACCGGCCACCCGTCCTTCGTGATGTCGTCAAGCTTCACCAACCAGGTGCTGGCGCAGATCGAACTGTTTACCAAGGGCGAAGACTATAAGGACGAAGTCTATGTCCTTCCCAAGCATCTCGACGAAAAGGTGGCCGCGCTCCACCTCGAAAAGCTCGGCGTCAAGCTTTCGACCCTGACCCAAAAGCAGGCCGATTATATCGGCGTGCCGGTCGAAGGCCCATTCAAGCCGGACCATTATCGTTATTGATTTGGGTAACCGTCCATCAGGACACTTTGATTTCAAAAAAATGGCCCGTCTTTTGCGACGGGCCATTTTTTTATGTACCAATGAGGCGGTAAGGCCGTTTAACTATAGCCCAGCATGGCGCGTAAGCCGGGCGCTGCATAATTTACCAACGCGCGATGTTTTTCGGGGAGTTGATCCGGAAACTCCATATCGGGAAGATTGAGCCGTTCGCGCGCAGTCGCGCTATGCTCTCTGGCTGACCCGATTTTCACCCGCTCCAGCCAGTCCTGCGGTTTTTCAATGCCGCAAGCATCGAGCAGCGTGCTGAAATATTGCGCGCTTTCGTCGGACTCCAGCTTTTTCAAAGCGCCGACCAATTCCTCATAGCGCACAAGATGGATTGCCGAACCAAGCCAGGCAACGGCGTTCAGGGTGAAAATATCCTCCATCGGCGGGGCCGAATTGGGGAGGCCGAAAATCATGATGCTCAGAAGATCGTCAACCGACAGCGAACCTGACCGGAGATGCTCGACGTTCCCGCGAAATTCGGACGATACAAAAAAGCGCGCCCGTGCCAGCACCCAGTCATAAGGGTCGCGCACAAGCAGGATTTTTCGCGCTTGGGCGGTTTCGATAACGGAAGCATCCGAAAAGAATAAATGGCCCCAACTCAGCATAGGTTTGCGCGCGTCGATAGCATGGGCATGTTCGCTCAAATTTCCATATTGGATGAACTGTTTGGTATAATGTTGTTCATTGGCGACAAACATGCGGATGATATTCCGCAGAAGATGGCTGCCCGATTTCGGAACACTGTTCAGAAAAACAGGTTGTTTAAGCGGGGCTTGTTCGAAACGGTCCACTTCTTTCCATAATGTGTCCGGCTTCATATGAATTTCTGGCACGCGGGGCTCCTCCCTTTTTTTGGCCATTATGCGGATAGCCGCACATGCATGTTAAAAAAAGGGCGGCACCGTGATGCCGCCCGAATTTTATTGCTGTGCCGGATTATCAGAATCTGGCGCGCGCATTCACAAAGAAGCGCCGACCGATATAGTCATATTGTGAATCGAACAGTGCATTACCGACCGTCGTCTGGTTACCGGCGATAGACCCAGCAGTTACGCGCGGGGGTTTGCTGTTAAACAGGTTCGACACGCCCAGTGTGAAATCAAACTTGTCGAGCTTTACCGTTCCGGAAAGGCTATGGTAAAATTTGGCCTTTGTCGCAGTCACGGCGCAATATGTTCCGCGCGCGATAGTCGTGCGACACATATCTTCGTTTGACCCAATATAGTCTGCATCGTCCGCAGTCGCTCCGATCACCTGGAGCCCGTAATAGAGCATGAAACGTTCCGACGGTTCATAAGACAGGCTGAAATCGCCAACCCAACGCGGTTCGCCATGTTCACCGGTATCGTCGATCACCGTGCCTTCAAAAAGGGCGGTTTCATCCATTATCTGCCAGTTCATCTGTGCAGTGAAGTTTAGATTACCCAATTTTCCAAGGTCTTGCCGCACATTGCCGGTAACATCGATACCTTTGCTGCGCTGGTGGTTGATGTTGATAAAGGTCGCCGTGACGCCCTCAATATTGTTTGCGCCCGCTTCACCGGCAGGAACGCGGGAGAAAAGCGAGCATAAGGGATCGTCCGGGAAGAAATCGGACGTATAGCATCCGGCGACGATATTAGCGGCGCTCAGCGTCGCAATTTCACCCTTGATTTTGATGTCGAAATAATCAACGGCGAGGCTAACCCGCGTATTGGGCAGGAACGCAAAACGCGGTGTCAGGATGACAGAGGCGGATTTGGCAGTCGATGTTTCGGGCTTCAGCACGCCCAAGCCACCGCCTTGTGTAACCATGACCGAGTTACCGGCACCGGAATGGTCCCCGGGAACACCGGCAATCGCCCCTGTCCCTGCCGCACAATTATCCGCGAGCCGCTGACTGATTTGCTGTGCTTCAAGCTTTTGCGCCCAACCGATACATGGGTCGATATTGCGCTGTGCTTGGAAGCCGGTCTGGTTTGCCAGGAACTGCTCGTACAGCGCCGGAGCGCGGAATGACGTGCCATAACGGCCTCTGAAGCGCAGCCAGTCCGTCACTTCCCAATTGGCCCCGACACTATAAGTCCAGTTGCCTTTGGTGGAATGTTTCGCTCCGTCGATGCGTGTCGCGTCAACATTCGTCACACGGCCCGATGCTGACAGTGTGAGGTTACGTATGAGAGGGGTATTATAAATGAGCGGAAGCTCGATTTCCCCGAACGCTTCTTTCGTCACGGTCTTGCCCGCCGTGATGCCCGAACTGGTCAGGCCCCAACTATTATTGGCCAAGGTTTGCGGTCCGGGCGTATCGTTGATCTTGTCGTTTCGGATCGTTCCGCCAAGTGCGACACTGACCTGTCCTGCAGGCAGTTTGAACAGAGGACCGGAGGCCGAGGCTTCGAACGTATTCTGTTTGTAAAGAGTGCGCCCCGTATCTTCCCCGAACAGGAAGCTACGCTCTTCTTGCGTTAAATCACCGCGCAAGAAGCGGGGGTCGAGCCAATTAACGTCAATACAGGGTTTGCCATTGTGAGCGGTTGTTGTGCCAACGCATGACCCGGTGCGATAGGCGTTGGCATCCATCGAATCCTTGAAAATAATATCCTGCGTATAGCGGCCATCGGAGCGGCTATATTGATAATGGGCATCCCAGTTCCAGCCTTTGCCGATCTCGCCCTTGGCCCAGACCAGACCACGGAAATAATCGACCTTCTGCGATGAATTGAAGTGATCCGTGATCGCCACCGGGTTAAGAACATAATCTCCGCCCCAACCTTGGCTTATCGGGTCATAATCACCGGTATAAAAATAATTCCAGAATTGGCGATAGCTGGCCGAACGCGTGGTGCGGCGGTTGCGCAATGCTTCAACTCCAAGCTCGAAGGCATCGCTAAATTCATAGGAGGCATCAAGATAGGCCGTGTAGCGGTCGGTCTGGGGGATAAGGGATTCCCGGCCGAAGAAGGGATGATAAGCATTATCTACCGCAACAGCGGCGCCCGGATTGGGCAAATTCGCGTTGGCATAGCCGACCTGATAGAAATTGCCGGGGGTGATAAAGCCGGGGAGCGGAGAAGCGGGGTTTCTCGGCGGGATATATTGGCCAAGATTTTCGCCATAATCCGCCTGCCAGCGTCCAACGCTTGCGAAATTGAAGTCATAGGCCCAAACATGGCCCCACACCGTGTCGTTGCACCGGTAATTGCCGGTGCGTGGGTCCACCAAATCCGCGCGCGAGCCATCCGGCCGGAACGTATATTCTTCGGGGCAGCTCAGATATTTACGGTCATTGCGTTGCAACATATTGCGCCGGTTATAGTCCAACGACAGCGTGATATGGCCTCGGTCAAATGTTTTGCCCCATGTGCCGCTGACGCGATATTGCTCGCCGCCACCGCCGTCGGAAACCGAAGAGAAGGCCGAAACATCAAAGCCGTCGACTTTTTTGTTGGTGATGATATTCACAACACCGGCGATTGCATCGGAACCATAAACCGATGAAGCGCCTGTCTTCAGAATATCGACGGACTGGATAACCGATTGCGGGAGGACGTTAAGGTCGAACGCGCTCACTGCACCGCGCGTGCCGGCAGGCCCTGCACGACGCCCGTTGACCAAGACCAGCGTGCGGTTGGCACCAAGGCCACGAAGCGAGACAGTCTCAGCCCCCGGACCGCCATTGGTTACGAACGCGCTGGAAATTGCGGAGGTGATTTGCGACGAACCCGCAGCGACAATCGACGATTGCAGCATTTCCGAAGTGTTCATCTGGCCGCGCGCCTGTGAAATGGCCGGGTCAATCACCGTCACCGGATCGGGGCTGTTATAGGGGCTTTTGCGGATGCGCGAGCCGGTTACGATAATCGCGTCCTGGCTGCTTTCGGATGTGCTTTCGGCTTCTTGCTTATCTTCGGTTGTTTCCGAAGCCGTTGCAGTGTCCGTTTCCTGCGCGACAGCAGGCGATGACAACATGACCGCCAAAGCCGAAACGGTCGCCAATGCAATACCACGTTGGCGCAATGCGCCTGCACTATGGTTCTCGAAATTCATTTTCGCTTCCTCTGTTGATAGGCTTCAGTTTACCTGCTTGCCTTGCCCTCAGTTCTGCGCCTCACAGATTTAACCGGAGACACAAACTATCGTTTCAGACTTTCAAAGTGGGAACGCTCTGTCAACAACGACAGGCAATAAGTCGACATTGGATTAAACCTGTTGCTGAAATGTCGCATCATTGTAAACATCTTCTTTGATATCTTAAATGCGACTGAAATCATTAGAGATATTGCTTAAAAATTGATGTTGGAAAAATATTTTACACTAGGTTTACATATAATCTGGACGATATGGTAGCGGAGGACATAAGGTAGTCTTTATTGTAATGGACATATGTAATTTCAATGTCTTACACAAAGGGTGTGATTGGAGGAAGGTCGGCGTTATTGCCAAGCCTCCTTAAACTGCCAGTTGTGCGGTCTCCCAAGGGGACATGCCCCCTGACCATATAAAAAAGAGTTGCTTTGCGTGGGGCGCTGCTTGCGCTACGGGCTTGGCGATGATGGGCATGAGAGCATTCCGGGCATGATTCTGACGGCAGGAAGCTGGCCGGTCATGGCGATCGGTTTTGTTGTGACCTTGTGGATGCTGCTCGCCATTTGGGCGCTGTTGCGCGGTGTGGGGATGCAGCGCAAGGCGGCCTTTGTCGATACGCAAGCCTCGCGGCTTTCGATGCTACTCGATTCCGCGCCCGCGCTCCCCATGCTGGTCAAGCCCGACCTCAAAATCGAAGCGCCGGAACGCTTGGCGCAATGGCTGGGCCTGCCCGAACTGCCGCGCTATTTTGACGATCTTGCGCCTGCAGCAGTGGAAACTACGCGGCGCGGCGGGCTGTCCGACGACCAGTTTGCGACCTTGCGCAAGGATTTGCTCGCGGCGCAAAAGGGCGGCAAATCCTTTACGCGGCCTTTGCGTCCGGCAGGGTCTAGCCGCACCTTGCTTATCAAAGGCGGGCAGGCCCCGGCCAAGCTTGGCCCGACCGGTTCGGTTATCCTGTGGATTTTCGATGCGACGGAGGGCGAGGCGGAACTCGCCCAACTGCGCGACGAACGTAACGAGGCGGTCGATGCCTTTGTCGCGCTGGCCGGGCTGATCGAGGCTGCGCCCTTCCCGATGTGGTTTCGCGGCGCCAATATGCAGTTGCAACTGGTCAACCAAGCCTATGTCCATGCGACTGGCGCGGCCAATGCCGAACGGATTGTCGCGGAGGCGATTGAACTGGTCGAGCCGATTGCAGGGCAAAGCGCGATGCAGACCGCCCAGCTTGCCGCCAATCGCGGCGAAATTACCAGCCGCGCCATACCCGTCACCATGCATGGCGAGCGCCGCATGACGCGCGTGGTCGATGTGCCGCTCGGTGATGCGGGCGTCGCGGGCTATGCAATCGACATTCAGGAACTGGAAAATGGCCGCGCCGAACATCGCCGCTTCGTCGATGCGCAGCGCGATATGCTCGACCGCGTATCGGCGGCGGTCGCGCAATTCGGCCCCGACCGGCAGTTGCGCTTCACCAACCAGCCGTTCCGCCGCATCTTCGGACTGGAGCGGCAATGGCTCGCGGATAATGGCGAATTTGACCGCATCCTCGAAAAATTGCGCGAGACCGAAAAAACGCCCGCCGTGCGCGATTATCCCGCCTGGCGCGACGAGCGGCGCGGCTGGTTTTCAGCGACCGATACCAATGAGGAAATGTGGTTGCTGTTGGACGGCACCCATTTGCGCGTGGTCGCCCAGCCGACGCCCGATGGCGGCCTGCTCCTGCTTATCGAGGACAGAACCGAGCAGGCGCAACTGGCCAGCTCGCGCGACACCTTACTGCGCGTACGCACCGCGACATTCGACAATTTGTTCGAAGCGATTGGCGTGTTCCAGGCCGACGGGCGGCTTCATTTATGGAACCGGCGTTTCCGCGAGATTTGGGAGCTTAACAATGAAGATCTCGCCAGGCATCCGCGCATAGACGAGCTGCTCAACGCCACCGCGCATCTCCTGCTAAAACCCGAACAGATTTCGGTCATTCAGGAGCTTGTGCGCGCCGCGACCATCGACCGGCGCCAGCGCGCGGGGCGCGTGCGCTTTGCCGACGGGCGGCATTTCGAATTTGCGGCCCTCCCGCTTCCCGACGGCAATGCGCTGTTCACCATGCTCGACGTGACCGACAGCCGCCGCATGGAAATTGCGCTTAAAGAACGTAATCAGGCGCTCGAAGATGCCGACCAGATCAAGAGCGATTTCCTCTCTAAAATGAGTTATGAGCTGCGCACGCCGCTCACCTCGATTGGCGGTTTTGCGGAGATGCTGGCGGGCGGTTATGCGGGCGAGTTGCCCGAACAGGCGCGGCCCTATGTCGCCGCTATCCTTGATAGCGTGCAGCATCTGGGCGACCATATCGACAATGTGCTGGACCTGTCGCAAAGCGAGGCGGGCAATTTGCCGCTGGAAAAAACCAGTGTCAGTCTGGTGCGGCTGGTGCGCGATGCGGTCGGCAAGGCGAGCCGCTCGACGAACGGGCAGGGCATTGATATTGCGCTGCAACTGGAACGCAGCCTTGGCAGCATAGATGGTGACGAGCGCCGCTTGATGCAGGTGCTGGACCATCTGGTCGGCAATGCCATCCGCTATACCAGCGCGACGCGGCGCAACGATGCGCGCGTGCTTGTTCATGCCGATGGCGATGACCGTATTGCGCGCATTGTCGTGTCGGACAATGGCCCCGGCATAGAAGCCGAGCGGCAGCAACGCCTGTTCGATTTGCGCGCGCGCCGGACCAATGATGCACCGGAAAGCGGCAAGGGGCTGGGCCTACCGCTTGCGCGCCAACTGGTCGAAATGCATGGCGGGACGCTGGAACTGGTGTCGGAGCCGGGGGCGGGCACGATGGTCACTGTGATATTGCCGCGCTGATGGTGGACTATGCACTTGACGAGGCCGACCGGATCGGGGCGGCGATAGCCAAGGCGCTGCGCCCCGGCGATGTAGTGGCGCTGTCGGGCGAACTGGGCGCGGGCAAAACCACGCTCGCGCGCGCCATCTTGGCGGCGTTGGGATTAGAGGGCGAAGCGCCCAGCCCGACCTTTGCGATTGTCCAGCCTTATGAGCCGCCCGAAACCGCTTTTCCGGTGCTGCATATCGACCTTTACCGCCTCGACGAGCCGGAAGAAGTGGCCGAACTCGGGCTTGATGATGCGCGTTATGACCATGCGCTGCTGATCGAATGGCCGGAGCGGCTGGGGCCTTATGGCTGGCCCGATATGCTGCAATTGCGGATAGAAATAGTGGCGGAAACAGGCGCTAATGACGCTCGGCGCTTGACAGCCAGAGTGCCAGCCGCTTGGGAAGGGCGATGGCCATTTCCATGATTCCGCCCGAAGGGGCCGCCGCTTTCATTTCTGCCGCCGGGTGGGACAATGCCGAAATTGTTCCGCTGGCAGGCGATGCGTCCTTCCGCCGCTATTTCCGCGTGGTGCGCGGCGAACATAGCGCGGTCCTGATGGATGCGCCGCCGCCGCATGAAGACCCGCGCCCGTTCATCAATATTGCCGAACATTTGACCGCGCAGGGCTTTTCCGCGCCGGAAATATTGGCGCGCGATCTGGAACAGGGCCTTGTCCTTATCGAAGATTTCGGCTCCGAACGGATGCGCGAGGTTATCGAGCAATTTCCGGGGCAGGAGCGCGCCATTTATGAAGGCGTGGTCGATTTGCTGGTGGACCTCCACACCAAACCGGCCGCCCCCATCCGCCTTTATGACCGCAACGAATATCAACGCGAAACCGGCTTGTTGACCGAATGGTATTGCCCCGAAGTCGGGCTTGATGATGTCGATAGCCAAGGCTTTATTGCGGCATGGGACGCGGTGCTGGCACCAGTGCTGGAACAGCAAAACCCGCCGGTCACGGTGCTGCGTGATTATCATGCGGAAAATATCATGCTGGTAGGCGAACGCAGCGGCCATGCGCGCTGGGGCCTGCTTGATTTTCAGGACGCGCTGGCGGGCCATCCGGCTTATGATCTGGTGTCGGTCCTCGAAGATGCGCGGCGCGATGTGCCCGAAGCATTGGAAGCGGCGATGCTCGACCGCTATTGCGCGGCAAGTGGTGCAGGGCAAGCGTTCCGCGATGCCTATTGGGTGCTGGGTGCGCAGCGCAACACCAAGATTTTGGGCATTTTCACCCGCCTAGCGCGGCGTGATGGTAAGACCCATTATCTGGGCTATCAGCCGCGTATGTGGGGCTTGTTGGAACGCGACCTCTCCCATGCGGCTTTGGGGCCGGTGAAGGACTGGTTCGACGCGAATATTCCGGCGGATAAACGCGCCGCTTTTTGGGAAGCCTCCGCCGCATGACCGGTAAATCGCAACGCACCCCGCTCAGCCTTGAAGACGGTATAGACCCGCCCGCAACCGCGATGGTGATGGCCGCGGGCCTTGGCAAAAGGATGCGCCCGCTCACCGTGACGCGGCCCAAGCCCTTGGTGGAAGTGGCGGGTGCGACCTTGCTCGACCGCACGCTCGACCATTTGAAGGCGGCGGGGGTCAAGCGGGTGGTGGTCAATGTCCATTATCTTGCCGATGTGCTGGAAGAATATCTCAAAAACCATGTCAAAGGCCTGGAAATTGTGATTTCGGACGAGCGCGACCAGTTGCTCGAAACCGGGGGCGGGTTGATGAAGGCCAAGCCGCTCATACCCGATGATCCGTTCCTGTGCGTCAATGGCGATAATTTCTGGGTCAATGGCCCATTGGACAGCATCCGCCAGCTTGCGGCGCGTTGGGACGGGGATAAGATGGATGCGCTGCTCCTGCTTGTGCCGCACGCGCGCGCTTATAATCATGGCGGCATGGGCGATTTCCATATGGACGCGCAAGGACGGCTCACCCGCCGCAAGACCGCCAAGGTCGCGCCGTTCGTCTATATCGGCATCCAGCTTATCTCCAAACGCCTGCTGGTCGATGCGCCAGAAGGGCCGTTTTCGACCAACCTGTTCTGGAACCGCGCGATTGAAACGGGGCGCTGTTATGGGATGGTGCATACCGGCACATGGTTCGATGTCGGCACGCCTGCGGCCATTCCGGTCATCGAGGCGATGCTCGACGGTGGCTGAGCGCCCCCCAACCCCCACGCTTTTTTCGATGCCCGCCAACCGGGCCTTTAGTGACGCGCTGGCGAGCGGATTGCTGCGCCGATTTGGCGGTAAGGACCGGGTGACGGGGCTTGCGCGCGGGATTGTGCTGCTCCCCAATAACCGCGCGGTGCAGGCGTTGCAGGAAGCTTTTGTGCGGCAATCGGGCGGCGGCTTGCTGCTCCCGCGCATGGTGCCGATAGGCGATCTGGACCTTGGCGAGCGCATTGGCGGCGCGCTTGACCCGATTGGCAGCGATACGCCGCTCGCGCCCGTGGTCGATCCGTTGCAGCGCCAGCTTATCCTGTCGCGCCTTGTGGCGGCAGCCTATCACGCGGAAGCGCGCGCGATAGACGGGGCCGAAGCGATGCGGCTGGCCGATGCGTTGGGCCGCACACTCGACCAGTTGCAGGTGGAAGATATTGCCCCCTCTGCGCTCGCCGATGAAGGGCTGGCCGGTGAATTGTCGAGCCATTGGGAAGCCTCGCTCAAATTGTTCCGGATTGTCACCGAACAATGGCCGGTCGAACTGGCGCGCATCGGCGCGATGGACGTTGCCGACCGCCGCAACCGGCTCTTGCGCGGCGTGGCGGACCGCTGGGCGCGCGACGGTTGCGAGGCCGATTTCATCATCGCCGCCGGTATCGGCAGCGGATCGCCCGCAGTCGCCGCCTTTCTCGCCAGTGTCGCCAAACTGCCGCAAGGGATGGTGGTGTTCTCCGACCTCGATCTTGCCATGCCTGAGGAAGAATGGGCGGCGCTCGGCCATGACCCCAAAGCAACGCGCGACCATGATGCGGGCGATAAAGGCCCGATAAGGATCGAAAGCCATCCGCAATATCATCTGAAATTGCTGCTCGACCGCATGGGCTTTGCGCGCGCCGAGGTGGAGGAATGGCCGCACCGCAGCGAACGCGACAGTCCGGCCAAGCGCGGGCGGCTGGTCGGCAATGCGTTCGCACCTGCTGCGTTCACAGGCAAATGGCAGGAATTGCCCGCGCCCGAACGGTCGCTCGGCGGAATTACCGCCTATGCGCTTGCCACGCCCGCCGATGAAGCCCAGCTTATCGCGCTCGCTCTGCGCGAGGCGTTGGAGAGCGAAGGGCGGACCGCCGCGCTGGTGACGCCCGACCGCAATCTTGCAACGCGCGTGGCCGCGCATCTGCAACGCTGGGGCATTAGCGCGGATGATTCCGCAGGCCGTCCGCTTTCGACCACGGTGGCGGGCACCTTGCCGGTGCAGATGGCCGAGGCCGCCGCGCGCGGCTTTGCGCCGGTTGAACTGCTGACTTTGCTCAAACATCCGTTGATTGCGGCGGGCGAGCAGCGCACGAGCTGGCTCAAACAGGTGCGTGAACTCGACCTCATCCTGCGCGGCCCGCGTCCCGGTGCCGGATTGGACGCGATTAGGCTCCATATCGAACAATTGCGTGAGGATAGCGACAAGGCTTGGCGCAAGGATGAGCTAACTGTGCTACTCAACTGGTGGGCAGGAGTGGACGCAATGCTGCAACCGCTTGCCGCCATTTTTGCGGCTGAGGAAACGCCGATTGCGCCCGCCATAGCGGCGCTGCAACAGGCGATGACCGTTTTTGCCGGAGATGCGGCCTGGCGCGGGCAAGAGGGCCGCGCGGTTGCCGACCTGTTTGAACGGCTGGGCCGGTTCGCGCCCGATGGTCCGGCGCTCGTCCGCACCGATGCGCTCGGCACGATGCTCGATGCGATGCTGCGCACCGTCGCTATCCGGCCTGCGCAAGGCGGTCATCCGCGCATTTTTATCTGGGGCTTGATCGAAGCGCAGTTGCAGCGCGCCGACCTGATGATTTTAGGCGGGCTTAACGAAGGAAGCTGGCCGGGCTTGCCGTCACCCGACCCGTGGCTTGCCCCCGGCATCCGGCGCAGGCTCGGCCTTCCGGGGCTGGAAACGCGCATCGGCTTGGCGGCGCATGATTTTGCGGGCGCACTTGCGGCCAAGGATGTGATCCTGACGCGCGCCGAACGCGATGGCGGCGCGCCGACCATTGCCTCGCGCTTCTGGCTCAGGCTTGCGGCGTTGAGCGGCAAGGATATGGGCGCAAAAGCGGGCGGCTTGGCGAGCCTTGCCCGCGCGCTCGACCATGCGGCGACGCGCATAACGGTGGGCCAGCCTTCGCCCGTCCCCAGCCCGGAGCAGCGCCCGCAAGAGATTAGCGTGACGGCGGTGGACCGGTTAAAGGCCGACCCCTTCGCCTTTTATGCGCGCGCGGTTCTCAACCTGTCGGCGCTCGATACGATTGACGCCGAACCGACCGCCGCTTGGCGCGGCACAGCGGTCCATGCGATTTTGCAGGACTGGTCCCAACAGGATAAGCATGACCCAGACAAGCTCCGCGCGCGTGCCGAAGCGTTGATGCGATCGCCCGCCTCGCACGCGATTATCCGTGCGATGTGGCAACCGCGCTTGCTCGCCGCGATTGACTGGCTTGCCGACCATATGCGCGGGCTGATTGCGACGGGGCGCACGCCTTTCCTGTTTGAAGAGGAAGGCAAGGCGCAACTGGGCGGGGTTCGCTTGCGCGGCATTGCCGACCGCGTCGACCGCAACAGCGACGGCAGCCTTGCGATTGTCGATTATAAAACCGGCAAACCGCCGAGCGCCGCAATGGTCGCGGAAGGCTTTGCGATGCAGTTGGGATTGCTCGGCGCCATCGCCGAAGCGGGCGGCTTTACGGACGCCGATGAGCGCGTCACCGATTTCGAATATTGGTCACTCTCCAAAGCGCCCAATGGCGATTTCGGCTATGTCGGCTCGCCGTTCAGCAAAAAATATATGGACCAAAGCAATCCGGACAATTTTGTCGCGCGCGCGCGTGTCGATTTCATCAAAGCGGCGGAACGCTGGCTCACCGGCACGGAAGGCTTCACCGCAAAGCTCAACCCCGATTATGCGGGCTACACCGATTATGACCAGCTTATGCGGCTCGAAGAATGGTATGGCCGTGAGCAACGGGGCAGGGGTGATAGCTGATGGCGGGCGAACTCCATCCGTTAAAAGAAGAACAGAAAGCCGCCGTCCGGCCGGACGATCTGGTATGGCTGTCGGCATCGGCGGGGACCGGCAAGACACAGGTTTTGACCGCGCGCGTGTTCCGCTTGCTGATGCGGCCCGACGTGCGCCCCGAAAATATCCTGTGCCTGACCTTCACCAAAGCGGGCGCGGCAGAAATGGCGGCACGGATTCAGGAGCGGCTGGCGGCGTGGGTGCAGATGCCCGACAAGCTGCTGCGCAAGGAATTATTCGCGATTGGCGAAGATAATAGCGAGGCCGCCATCGCCCGTGCGCGTACGCTTTTCGCTGAAGTGATTGATGCGCCGGGTGGCGGCATCCGCATCCAGACGATCCATAGTTTCTGCCAAACCGTGCTGGCGGGATTTCCGGTGGAAGCAGGGCTTATTCCCGGTTTCCGGCCCTTGGAAGAACGCGAACAGGCGACATTACGCCGCGAAGCCTTGGCCGATATGCTGGCAGAAGCGGAAAAGGACGGCAGGCTTGCGATTGTTGGCTATGTCCAGGATTTGTCGCTGAGGCTGGGCGAGGAAAAGGCCACGCAATTCCTCTATCGCTGCGGCCAATATCAGGAGAAATTGGCGCGTATTACCGGCGCATTTGCCCCGGCGCTACGCCAATATTTCGAACTGCCGGTGGGGGATGCGGAAAGCTGGCTCCTCGCCAATGTGGAGGATGCGCGCGTGGATGTGGCGGGCCTTCAGGCCATCGCTGCCGCCAATGCCGCGTGGGGCACCAAGACGGGCCTCGGCCATGCCGACACGATTGCGGCTTGGATCGCAGCAGGACCGCAAGCGCGCGTCGATACGCTCCAGGATGTGGTGCGCACTTTGGTGACGGCTGCGGGGAGTTTGCAGGCGATTTACAGCAAGCAGCTTGCCGGTGTTGGCGACCTTGCGACGCGATTGGCGGATGCGCTCGGCACTATATTGGCGACGCCGCAGCATATGGCGCTGTCCGACGCGATTGCGGGCGCGCTTGAAGCGGGGCGCGATTATGCGCGCACCTATGGCAGCTTGAAGCGCGCGCGCGGCCTTGTTGATTTCGATGACCTGATCGAACGCACGGTGGCCTTGCTGTTTGAAGGGCGGTTATCGGAATGGGTGCGCTTCAAGCTTGACCAGCGCACCGACCATATATTGATCGACGAATCGCAGGATACCAACACAAACCAATGGGCGATTGCCAATGCGCTCACCGCCGAACTGTTCGAACAGGATGGCGCGGAGGAACAACCCGAACGGGTGCGCACGCTCTTTACGGTGGGCGATTTCAAGCAGGCGATTTTCGGTTTCCAAGGGACCAGCCCCATCGCCTATCGCGCTGCGCGGGACTTTTTTGAAGCCAAAGCCGCGCGCGCCAACCGCCAGTTACAGCTTTACGCGCTCGCCGACAATTTCCGCTCGACCCCGCCGATTTTGGAGATGGTCGATGCGGTGTTCGAAACTTTGGGCGCGGGCGTCATGGGGATTGACGAGACAGTGGTGCGCCACAGGAGCGCGCGCGAGGATTTGCCGGGCCGGGTGACCTTGTGGAAACCGGTCGCCGCTGGCCCTGACACGGTGGAAGGCGACAGCGGGGAAGGGGATGCAGGCGGCGAGGAAGACTGGATTGACGAGCCGACCCGCACCTTTGCCAACCGGCTCGCCGCACAAATCGCTGACTGGATAGCGCATGGCATAGACGGGCGGTCCGTCGAGCCGGGCGACATGATGGTGCTGGTGCGCAAGCGCAGCGATTTGGCTGCGCTCATCGTTGCGCGGCTTTATGCGATGAAAGTGCCGGTTGCGGGGGTGGACCGTTTGCGACTGAATGCGCCGCTTGCAGTGCAGGATTTGCTCGCGACCATCCGCTTTGCGCTCCAGCCGCATGATGATTTGAACCTTGCCAGCCTGCTTGTCTCGCCGCTGATGGGCTGGACGCAGGAGGATTTGCTGCGTTGGGGCTATCGGGGGAAGGGCGTGCCTTTATGGCGGCATTTGCGTGCGCTTACAGGCGAGCCGGACGGGCCGGATATTGCGCCTTTGCGCGAAATTTTGGCGCGCGCGGATTTATCGACGCCTTACCGTTTTCTGGAAGCGATCCTGTCCGGCCCGATTCAGGGCCGCGCCAAATTGCTTGCGCGACTCGGCAATGAAGCGCGCGATCCGATTGAAGAATTGTTGAATGCAGCGATTGCATTCGAGCAGGGCAATAGCCCGTCGCTCCAGCTTTTCCTGCGCTGGTTTGACCTGGGCGATGTTGACATCAAGCGCGAAACCGGTGCGCGCGCCAATGAAGTGCGGGTGATGACGGTGCATGGCTCCAAAGGCCTGCAAGCGCCGATTGTCGTGCTGGCGGACGCGACCGTCAATCCCGACCAGTCGCCAACCGGCGGAATTACGCTCGACATTCCGGTGGGCGATGAGGTGTTGGGCCTCCCCATATTCCCCGTCTCTGCCAAGGCTGCTTTCGGACCGATTGCCGACGCGATTGCCGCGCAAAAGGAAGCCGAGCGCGCCGAACATTGGCGGCTTTTCTATGTCGCGATGACGCGCGCGGAGGAAATGTTGTTTGTTGGCGGCGCGCTAGGTCCGCGCGCCAACGGCGTGCCGCCCGAAGCGAGTTGGTATGCCGCGCTTGACCGCACGATGGATAGTCGCGGGGTGGAATGGGATGCGGATGCGCATTGGGGCGCGGCGCGTTGCTATGCTCCGCCTGCAACCAAAGGCTGGCCGGTGCGCGAGACAGAAAGCGTGGCAGGCGAGGGGGCAAGCACGGCGCTTCCCGCTTGGGCCACCGCGCCCGCTCCGCAGGAAGCGCGCCCGCCGCGTCCGCTCGCGCCCTCGTCGCTGGGCGAGGATGATGTGAGCGATCCGCCGCCCGATGCCGCGCTTGCCGCCGCGCGCGCGATGGCCGCCGAACGCGGGCGCTTGCTCCATGCGTTGTTCGAACGCTTGCCTGCTGTCATGCAATCCGATCGCGCGGCGGCGGGTGCGCGTTGGCTCGCCGCACAGGTGCCGCATTGGGAGGAGCCTGCGCGCGCCGCCTTGCTGGCCGATGCGCTTGCGATCCTTGATGACCCCGCCCATGCCGCTTTGTTCGGACCGGATTCGCTTGCCGAAGCGCCGATTGCGGCGGTGCTGGAGGACGGTCTGGTGGTCGCGGGCACGGTTGACCGGCTCATCATCCGCGATGATGTCATTGAAGTGGTCGATTTCAAAACCGGAAGGCGGGTGCCGGATGATATTGACGCGATCCCCTTGGGCTACCGGCGACAGATGGCGGCCTATGTCGCGGCTTTGCGGGTGGTTTTCCCGGGGCGCCCTGTGCGCGCGTCGTTGCTTTATACGGCGGGGCCGCGCTGGTTTGCGTTTGACGAGGCGGAGCTTGACCGCGACAAGCCGGGCTTTACCGCACAACAGCAAAGCTGACCGCGTAGAGGCCTTGAGCATCCGCGCGCGACACCCTACCTATTTGTGCAACCAACTATTTCAGGAGTCGTTTCATGCCCACCAAAGCCGTCACCGATGCGAGCTTTTCCGCCGATGTTATCAATAGCGACAAGCCCGTCCTCGTCGATTTCTGGGCCGAATGGTGCGGTCCGTGCAAGATGATCGGCCCGGCTTTGGAAGAAATGTCCGACGAACTGGGCGAAAAAGTCACCATCGCCAAGCTTAACATTGACGAAAATCCCGACGCGCCGACCCAATATGGCGTACGCGGCATCCCGACCATGATCCTGTTCAAAGGCGGCCAACCGGTCGCCACCAAAGTCGGCGCCGCCCCCAAAAGCGCGCTCAAAGGCTGGCTAGAAGGCGAATTATAAGCCGGTTTAGCCGCTAGCACCGTGTCAGAAAAAGGGGAGCGAGGCTCCCCTTTTTTATGACGATTATTGGATGATTACGCCCTTTTGCACCGATGCCGGTGTGGTCGTGACCGGCGTTGCCGGAGCGACCACGGGTGTGAGCGGCACCGGGGCAACCGGTGTGATCTCGGTGCGGGCGGGCGCGGCAATCGTCAAATCTTCGTCCAGAAAGGCTTTGACGGGCGTTCCCACCGGAATACGTGCGCTGGTGCCGGTCATGAAGAAGCCTGCAACCGGAAGGAGCGCGACCGCGCCGACTACGCCCGCGGTGCCGGTGACGCCCTTGTCGTCAATCTGGCCGCTGAGGCGGATCTGGCGGTCGCCGACGCGGACATAAAGGATGCGCGCGTTGATCTTGCCCGATTTGCCCCACATGCCCTTGTTGCGCACATCGGTGACTTCACCGACCGCCGGGCTGCCCGCCGGGATAACGGTCATGCCGTTCAGCGTAATCGCTTCGGCGGTTTCAAGGTTGAACCGTGCGCCCGCGCGCAATTTCTTGCCTTCGGTGGTGAGTCCTTCGCTCACCTTCAATGCGATAGGCGTGCCGACTCGCAAGACATTGTCGGTCGATGTGCTGACGATCATCGCGGTTTGCGGTGCAGCAGGTAGCGATGCAGGCACCGGAACCGTGGCTGGTTCTGCGGTTTGTGCGACAACAGATGTTGCACTGACGAGCGCCAGCGCAAACGGCAAATAGCTATATTTCATAAAGTCCCCCTCATTGATGCCAAGATGGCAACGGCAAAGGGATTTACCTATTTTGAAATATTGTCAACTCTTGTCCGTACCATTTTGAATAACCGATAGTAAAATGCGGATTAGAAGAGCGGGATAGGTTCAGCTCCGGTAATCCGCATTGATGCTGATATATCCGTGGGTGAGGTCGCAGGTCCACACGGTCGCGCGGCCTTCGCCAAGGCCGAGATCGACGCCGATATCGACCTCCTTGCCTTTGAGATGCGCGGCCACCGGGCCTTCGTCATAGCCTTCGACGACCATCCCGCCTTCGGCCACAATGGTATTGCCGAAACGGATTGAAAGCCGGTCGCGGTCGGCGGGTTCACCGGCTTTACCGACGGCCATGACGACGCGGCCCCAATTCGCATCCTCGCCCGCAATCGCGGTTTTGACGAGCGGCGAGTTGGCGATGGACAGCGCGATTTTATGCGCGCTTTCGTTGCTTTGCGCGCCTTCGACCGCAACGCTGATAAATTTGGTCGCGCCTTCGCCGTCACGCACGACAAGTTGGGCAAGCTCCAGACACACCTGATCGAGCGCCGCCTGGAACGCATCCGCGCCATCCGAATGATAGCCGGAAATGCGGTGGTTGCCCGCCTTGCCGGTAGCGAACAGCAGTACGGTGTCGCTGGTCGAAGTATCGCTATCGACGGTGATGCAGGAGAAGCTGGAACGGTTCGCTTGCGCGAGCATTTCCTGCAAAAATTCGGGTGCGACTTCGGCGTCGGTGAAAATATAGCCGAGCATTGTCGCCATATCGGGCGCGATCATGCCGGACCCTTTGACGATGCCGACCAGATTGATGCGGGTGCCCCCGATGACCGCACTGGCATAAGCGGCCTTGGGGAAAGTGTCGGTGGTCATAATGGTCGCGGCGGCTTGCTCCCATGAGCAAGGTTCGGCATCCAATACGCCATCCAGCGCAGCCTCGGCCTTGTCGGCGGGAAGCGGCACCCCGATGACGCCGGTGGAGGAGACAAACACCTCTTCGCGCGCGCAGCCCAATGTGCCTGCTACCTTGTCGACAATCGCGTCCACCGCCGCCCGGCCCCTGCTGCCGGTAAAGGCATTGCTATTGCCCGCATTGACGACCAGCGCGCGCGCTTTGCCGTCTTTTATATGTTCGCGGCACAGTTCGACTTCGGGCGAGGGGCATTTGCTTTGCGTTGTCACGCCTGCAACCGCCGTTCCTTCGTCGAGCGTCACAAAGGTGAGGTCATGCCGCTCCCACGCTTTATAGCCTGCGCGCCGCGTGCGCAGCGTGACGCCTGCAATTTCGGGAAGCTCAGGGAAAGAAGTCGGGGCGAGGGGGGATTTATCGGTCATTGCCGCGTCCATATGGTCAGGTTATTGATGTAGGCGCTTTTACACAGGGGAGGAGAATTGCCAATGTCGATCTTGCTGATGCTAGCGATGCAGGCGAACACCGTCGATAGGTCGCGATCAGTCGAACCCATTACCAATCCATCGGAGTGGGTCTTGACGAGCGATTATCCTGCGGATGCGCTGGCGAATAATGAAGAGGGCACGTCGCAAGTTACGCTCGCAGTGAATGGCGAGGGAAAGGTAGAAAGTTGCTCCGCCAAAGGTGAAAGCGAAGCACTCAATATGGCGGCCTGCCTGTTGATCCGCGAGCGTGCCCGGTTCAAGCCTGCGCTCGACAAAGAGGGTAGGCCAACTAACGCCACTTTCACACGTTGGATCCGCTGGCGGATACCCCAGCCACAAAATGGGAGTGCAGTTGACGCTACGCAGGCAGGAGTTTCCACCAAGGTCACGACTTTACGTCTTGTCATTGAAAAAGATGGGAGTGTTTCCGATTGCCGTATAGCTGTAACGCAAGACGGCAAGGATATGCCTGCCTTCAATCGTTGTCCCAGCAGTTTCCGCGAGCGAGGCACGCCGATGATCAATGCCGCGGGCCAACGGATACGCACGGAGGTTGAAGTGCGCACAAACCTCACCCGCAAGCCCTTGTCAGAAAATTAACGTTTCCTTTGAGAGTTTCAGGCGGGAGGGATAGACTTTTTAACCAATCATCCCTATCTCCGCGCCTTGTGGAAAAACATACGTCCATGAAGCTGTTTCTTTACCTTGTCGCGCTCTTGACGGGCGTGGTTGGCGCGCAAAGTGCCGAGGCGTCGCCTGTTGCGGCGGAAACCTCTTATGCGCGTGTGCTGGAAAGTGTGCAGGCGCTGCAACAGGCAGGCCAGCAGGAGCGCGCAAAGGCGCTCGCAATCCGCCCCAAATGGAATATGCGCGCCAATCTGGTGGCCATGTTCCATCCCTTTTCGCTGCCGGTAGCGCCGGGCTATAGCGGCGCCGACCGTTTGCGCGAATAAGATCACTGAATTTGCAAGGGTAGCCGAGGGCTGCCCCGCTGCGCGCGCGGTATCGCCCATGCGCCTGATCGGGACCAATCGCGTTCCGCTTCCACCATTTTTGATTGATCCAAGCGGCCACAGCCAAGCGCCGCCTTATGCTATACAGGGAATTTTCGCCATGCTCGCAGGGCTTGCCAAATCCATTTTCGGTTCGTCGAACGAACGTTATGTCAAATCGCTGGGCAAGATTGTCCAGAAAATCGCTTCTTATGAACCCGCCATTTCGGCCATGTCCGATGAGGAATTGACGGGGCAAACCGCCCTTTTCCGCGAGCGGCTCGCAAGCGGGCAGACGCTTGACGATATTCTCCCCGAAGCCTTCGCCACCGTCCGCGAAGCGGCCAAGCGCACGCTTGGCCAGCGCCATTATGATGTGCAGATGATCGGCGGTATCGTCCTCCACCGCGGCGAAATCGCGGAAATGCGGACGGGTGAAGGTAAAACGCTGGTCGCAACGCTCGCCACCTATCTGAACGCGATTGAAGGCAAGGGCGTTCACGTCGTGACCGTAAACGACTATCTCGCCAAGCGCGACTGCGACTGGATGGGGCAGGTCTATCGCTTCCTTGGCCTGACCACGGGCGTTATCGTCCCCAATCTCAACGAATTTGAACGGCGCGAAGCCTATAATGCCGACATTACCTATGCGACCAATAACGAACTGGGTTTCGATTATCTGCGCGACAATATGAAATATAGCCGTGACCAGATGGTCCAGCGGCCGTTCAATTTCGCGATTGTCGATGAAGTCGATTCGATCCTCATCGACGAAGCGCGCACCCCGCTCATCATTTCAGGTCCGACCGATGATAAATCGGAAATGTATGTCGCGGTCGACCAGATTGTCCGCCAACTGGTCGAGGGCGATTATGAAAAGGATGAAAAGCAAAAGACCGTGACCTTGACCGAAGAAGGTCAGGAAAATGTCGAACGGTTGCTGGAGCAAGCGGGCCTTTTGGAAGGCTCGAACCTGTATGATTTTGAAAATACACAGGTCGTCCACCATGTGAACAATGCGCTGCGTGCCAATATCATGTTCAAGCGCGACATCGACTATATCATCAAGGACGACAAGGTTGTCATCATCGACGAATTTACCGGGCGTATGATGGATGGCCGCCGCTGGTCGGACGGTCTCCACCAAGCGGTCGAAGCCAAGGAAGCGGTCAAGATCGAGCCGGAAAACCAGACGCTCGCATCGGTCACTTTCCAGAATTATTTCCGTATGTATCCCAAGCTGGGCGGCATGACCGGTACGGCGGCGACAGAAGCGGCCGAATTTTACGATATTTACAAGATGAATGTCGTCACCATCCCGACCAACCTGCCGGTGCAGCGCATCGACGAGGATGACCAATTTTATAAAAATACGATGGATAAATTTGCCGCCATTGCAAAGGCCATCAAGGAAAAGGCCGATACCGGACAACCGGTGCTGGTCGGCACCGTGTCGATTGAAAAATCGGAATTGCTGTCGGACTTCCTTAACAAAGAACAGGTCCAGCATAATGTGCTGAACGCGCGGATGCACGAAAGCGAAGCGCATATTGTGGCGCAGGCGGGCCGCCTTGGTGCGGTGACGATTGCCACCAATATGGCGGGGCGCGGCACCGACATCCAGCTTGGCGGTAACTTGGAGTTCCGCGTCGGTGATGAGCTGGCCGATATGCCGGAAGGTCCGGAACGTGATGCCGCCATCGAGCGCATCCGCGGCGAAATCGTCGCCGAACGCGAGCAGGTCAAACAGGTTGGCGGGCTTTTCGTGCTGGGCACCGAACGCCATGAAAGCCGCCGCATCGACAACCAGCTTCGCGGTCGTTCGGGCCGTCAGGGCGACCCCGGCCTGTCGCGCTTTTACCTAAGCCTTGAAGATGATCTTCTGCGCATCTTCGGGCCCGACACCCTGTTCGCCAAGATGATGAACAGCAATCTGGAAGATGGCGAGGCGATTGGCTCCAAATGGCTCTCCAAAGCCATTGAAACCGCCCAGAAAAAGGTCGAAGCGCGCAACTATGATGTGCGTAAGCAAGTCGTCGAATATGATGATGTGATGAACGACCAGCGCAAGGTCATCTATGAACAGCGCGAAGATATTATGGATGCGGACACGGTGGATGACGTGCTGACCGATATGCGCGCCGAAACGGTGAACGCGATTGTCGGCGATGCTTGCCCGCCGGGAAGCTATCCCGAACATTGGGATGTGGTCGGCCTCAAACAGCGTGTCGTCGAGGTACTCAACCTTGAGATGCCGATTGACCAGTGGATGGACGAAGATGCGGTTGACCCCGAAATCTTCGAAGAACGCCTGCTCGCCGCTGCCGACGCGCATGTCGCCGAAAAATCGGGCGCGCTTGATCCCGACCAATGGCATTCGGCGGAAAAGAGCATTTTGCTGCAAACGCTCGACCATCATTGGAAAGAGCATCTGGCGACACTCGATGCGCTGCGTCAGGTCGTGTTCCTGCGCGCTTATGCACAGAAAACGCCGATCAACGAATATAAGCAGGAAGCGTTCAGCCTGTTTGAACGGATGCTGTCCAATATTCGCGAGGATGTGACGCGGATTGTCGCTTATGCCGACTTCCAAGAGCGCCCGCCTGAACTCATCGAACAGGATTTGCCCGAACTGCCCGATTTCCTCACCACCCATTTCGACCCGCTGACAGGCGAAGATAATAGTGGTGATTTCGACGCAGGCTCGGCTGGCCGGATAGCGGGCAATGCCCCGTTCCAGACCGCGCCGCTCGACAATCCTTATGCCGACCAACTGATCAGCCGCAACGCGCCTTGCCCGTGCGGGTCGGGCCGCAAATATAAGCAGTGCCACGGCGCTGTCTGATAGAGCAGACATGTGACAAAATTCACACGGGCGCGCGGGAGAAACTCTGCCGCGCGCCCGTGTCACAAAATGATACTTGTAACTATCGTTTTTCCGAATTAGCGCCTTAATCCATGTTGTTCTTATGGCGTGACCGTAAATATCGTCTCATGAAAGATCGGCGCGACGCCGATGAGCTCATCCGTGCGCACGGTGTGGATGCACTGGAACGTGCGCTTGCCAATGCCAAGGCATGTGAAAAAGGAAGCCGTGAAGAGCGGCACTGGTCGCGCATCGCTAAAGTCATCAAGCAGCGCCGTTAATAAGCGACGGCATTTTTTTATTTTCCGACGAAATTCGCCCATAAAAAAACGGCGCCGACCTTATTGTAAGGTCAGCGCCGTTTTTTATCCGAACGGATGGCTCCCCGAGTAGGATTCGAACCTACGGCCAAGTGATTAACAGTCACCTACTCTACCGCTGAGCTATCGGGGAACGGGTGGCGGTGAACCGCCTGTATCCGTTCGGAAGTGGCCCTATGCCGTGCTTTGGAGAGGATTGCAAGCCCCTCAAACGACAAATTGTTCCGCCGCGATCCGATCATCGAGAGCATGGTGCGGATCGAACAGCAGGGTGAGGTTGCGGGTGCGGTCCACCGCCATCGAAACCGAGCGCACATCGCGGATTTCGCGCTGGTCGGCGACCGCGCTGACCGGGCGTTTGGTGGCTTCGAGCACATTGATACGCACGCGCGAGCGTTCGGGAATGATTGCGCCATTCCAGCGGCGCGGGCGGAACGGACTTATCGGCGTTAGCGCCAGCATCGCCGAATCAAGCGGCAGGATCGGCCCGCGCGCGGACAGATTATAGGCGGTCGATCCGGCGGGCGTCGACAGCAGCGCCCCGTCGCACGATAATTCGGGAATCATCGTGCGGTCATTAATCTGGATTTCCAGCTTTGCCGCCTGCCGCGTTTCGCGCAGCAGCGAAATTTCATTGATCGCCGGAAGCGTGTGGCGCTCGCCGGTCATGGTTTCAATCTCGCCGACCAGCGGATGGATGGTGAAAGCCCTGGCCAAGCCGATACGGTCGAGCAAGCCATCGGTGCGCCATTCGTTCATGAGGAAGCCGACCGTGCCAAGGTTCATCCCGAACACCGGTTTGATCTGCCCCGCATCGAGCATCGAATGCAGCGTTTGCAGCATGAAACCGTCACCGCCGAGCGCGATAACAATATCGGCTTCATTCACCGGCACCCAATCGAGCGCGTTCGCCAACTGTTTTTCGGCTGCCCGCGCGGCGGGCGTCGGCGAGGCGACCAGCGCGAATTTCGCTTCCGAAGGCGGCGGAATCGCTGGGGTCGAAGGAGAGGGGGATGCAGACATTGTTACGCGCTACCCTGTATTACGGCTTTACCCTGTGAAGATATACTCCCGTCCGAACGGGGGCGTCGGGTTGCAACATTGGCTTTCGGGGGGAGCAGGCGCAAGGCAAATCTGTCCGGTCATCGCGGTGCATCACAGGGGATGCGCTGCAAAGCTGTTGGTAATCGTGCAAAGCTATGTAAAGGAAGCCCCGTGTAAAGGAACGGGCGATAACAGAAAGGTCCAGCGCGTTTGTCCATTGCGATTCCCGACCAGCTTGCGCCTTTGGTGATGCTCCTGTCGTTCCGGCACCGCGACCGGCTGGCAGCGACGCTGGAGGAATTGGGCGCGCATGTCGTCGCGGCACGGCGCAGCGAAGCGATTGTTGACCGCTTTGCAGGCTCGGGCGCTGCGATCCTCATCATTGATGCGCGCGATGCGCCGGTCGAAGCCTTGCACGCGGTCGAACAGGTCGGCCCGAAGGTCAAGGAACAGCGCGGCGCACTGGTATTGCTTCTGTCCAAAGTGGACGCCGATATGCTCCCTGCGTTCGAACAAGCGGGCATCAGCCATTTCCTGTCCGCGCCGTTCCGCAATAGCGAGCTTGCTGCGGTTATTCGCCTTGCGCGCCGGTCCGCGCGGCCCTGGGGCTCGCGGTCGGGCGACAGCGAGCGGCAGCGGGCAGGCGAAGATGTGGGCCGTGCGCTCGCCGATGATGAAATCCGCATTTTTTATCAACCGCAATTCGAAGCCGTCACAAACCGGTTGGTCGGGGCCGAGGCGCTGGCACGTTGGAACCATCCGCAATTTGGCGTGATGGGGGTGAACAGCCTGCTTGCGGCGGGCGATCTGACCGGCAAAAAACAGGATATTTCCGCCCGCATCCGCGCGCTGGTCTGCGCCGATATAGCGCGCTGGGACGCACGGCTTTCGGGGATAGGCGTTGCGCTTAATATCATTGCCGAAGATTTGCTCGATCCGGGCTTTTCGGCGGCGTTTTTGGCTGAACTCGACACCCATGCCATCGCGCACACGCGCATGACGCTTGAAATTACCGAGGGCAGTTTCGTGCGCAATTTCGACGAGGCAAGCGATGTGCTGGTGCATTTGCGCGAAGCGGGGGTGCGGATTGCGGTCGATGATTTCGGCACCGGCTATTCCAGCCTTGCCTATCTGAAATCGCTGCCGGTCGATTATCTCAAAATCGACAGCAGCCTGTCGCGCGACATTGCCGGGTCCGACCGCGAACGGATTGTCGTGCAGGCGGTGATAGATTTGGCCCATTCGCTACGGCTGGACGTGGTGGCGGAAGGTGTAGAAACCGAAGAGCAACTTGCTTTGCTCACCGAACAGGGATGCCGCTATTGGCAGGGCTTCCTGAAATCGGGTGCGGTGACAAGCGACGAATTGCTGCAATTTTTGTGAGGGGAAGGGGCGGAGGTTGTCTGAAAGATCCTCCCCGAGCTTGCTCGGGGAGGGGGACCGTCCGGCGTAGCCGGATGGTGGAGGGGTATAGCGATTGCTTTAGCAATCGCGCGCGCCGGTGGCGCGCATAACCCCTCCGTCACGCGCTTCGCGCGCGCCACCTCCCCGAGACAAGCTCGGGGAGGATCATAACATATGAGGCCCGAGACTAGCTTAGAAAGGAGCTTGTCGACAGACAAGTCGGGGCCATCACCCCGCCGTTTTCGCCAGTCCCTTCGACAATTGCAGCGCGCCGTTCAACCGGTGCTTGGCACTTGGCCAGGGCCGGGTGATTTGGAGCTTCATATCGGGGCGTAGTTTCGCGGTGCCTTCCAACCGCGCGACATAAGCGAGGAGGCCCTGCACATTCGGAAATGCATCCTTGAAGAAGCTCACCAGCGCGCCCTTGGGGCCGACATCCAGTTTGGAGATACATGCCTTGACCGCATTTTGCTTGATCTCCATGAGCGTGATGAGGTTTTCGGTCGCTTCCGGCAGTGCGCCGAATCGGTCGATCAGTTCGGCGGCAAAGGCTTCCAATCCCTGACGGTCCTCAATCTCGTTGACGCGGCGGTATAGCCCCATGCGCAGGCTCAAATCGGGGACATAATCTTCGGGAATGAGGATCGGTGCATCAACCGTGATTTGTGGCGAGAAGCCTTCTTGCGGCGCGGCTTGGCCCGCGCCTTCGGCCTTGGCGGCAAGGATCGCATCTTCGAGCAGCGATTGGTAGAGTTCAAAACCGACCTCGCGGATATGGCCCGATTGTTCGTCACCGACAAGATTGCCCGCGCCACGAATATCAAGGTCATGGCTCGCCAGTTGGAAGCCAGCACCGAGCGAATCGAGGTCGCCCAAAATCTTGAGGCGCTTTTCTGCGGTGTCGGTCATCAGCCGGTTGGGGGCGGTGGTGAGATAGGCATAAGCGCGGGTTTTCGAACGGCCTACGCGCCCGCGAAGCTGGTAAAGTTGCGCCAAGCCAAAACGGTCGGCGCGGTTGATAATCATGGTGTTGGCGCTCGGAATGTCGATGCCGCTTTCGATGATGGTGGTCGACACCAACACCTCATATTGGCGGTCGTAAAAGGCGCTCATCCGCTCTTCGACCTCGCTCGCCGCCATCTGGCCGTGGGCGACAACATAGCGCACCTCTGGCACTTCTTCGCGCAGGAATTTTTCAATGTCCGGCAAGTCCGCGATGCGCGGGGTCACAAAATAGCTTTGCCCGCCACGATAATGCTCACGCAGCAAGGCTTCGCGAATGACGATGGGATCCCAAGGCAGCACATAGGTTCGCACCGCTAGCCGGTCGACCGGCGGGGTCTGGATGACCGACAATTCACGCAGACCCGACATCGCCATCTGCAAGGTCCGCGGGATCGGGGTCGCGGTGAGCGTCAGGACGTGAACGTCATTTTTAAGCTGTTTGAGCTTTTCCTTATGGGTGACACCAAAGCGTTGTTCTTCATCGACAATGACTAGGCCGAGCCGTTTGAATTCGACGCTTTTGGCGAGCAATGCGTGCGTGCCGATGACAATATCCATCTGGCCGTTGGCTAGCGCTTCGCGGGTTTCCTTGGCCTCGCGCGCGGGCACAAGCCGTGACAATCGCCCGATATTGACGGGGAAGCCTTTGAAGCGTTCGGCGAAATTATTATAATGCTGGCGTGCGAGCAAGGTGGTGGGGCAGACGATCGCGACCTGCATCCCGGCCATTGCCGCGACAAAGGCGGCGCGCAACGCGACTTCGGTTTTGCCGAACCCGACATCGCCGCACACCAGCCGGTCCATCGGGCGGCCCGCGCCCAGATCGTCCAGCACTTCGCCAATCGCGCGCTCCTGATCATCGGTTTCCTGATAGGGGAAGCGGTTGACAAATTCGGGGAAGGCCGGGTCGGGCTGGGCAATTTCGCCCTGACGCAGCGCGCGGGCGGCGGCGGTCGCCATCAACTCGCCTGCAATTTCGCGGATGCGCTCCTTCATCCGCGCCTTGCGCCGCTGCCATGCCTCGCCGCCCAGACGGTCGAGCATCACACCATCGGCATCCGAGCCATAGCGCGACAGCACATCGAGATTTTCGACAGGCACGAATAATTTATCGCCGCCCGCATAAGTGAGCCACACGCAATCATGCGGGCTCTGGCCGACAGGAATGGAAATCAGCCCTTCATAGCGGCCGATGCCATGATCCTGATGCACCACCAGATCGCCGGGCGAGAGGGTGGCGAGTTCGGACAGGAAAGCATCGGCGCTTTTCTTGCGCTTTTGCCGTCGCACCAGCCGATCGCCAAGCATATCCTGTTCGGTGAGGAGCGACACGCTCGCGCTCGAAAAACCATGATCGAGCGGCAGCACAATGAGCGACACGGTCGAGCCTTTGGCGGCCTCGCCCAAGGCTTGCTGCCAATTATCGACCAGCGCGTTGTTCGATTGTCCATGTTCAGTAAGCAACCCGCGCAACCGTTCGCGCGAGCCGGTTGAATAGCTTGCAATCACGCATTTGCGGCCCAGATGCTGCTGGCCCTGAATGTGCGCGGAAACCGCATCATAGACATTCTGGTTATTCGCACGTTCGGGCGCAAAATCGCGCGCGCCTTGAACACCAAAGTCGATAACGCGCGCGCTGTCCGGTTCGGCAAAGGGCGTGGCGAGATGGACGGGCATATCGGCCACCCGCGCCTTCCAATCGTCCGCCGACAGATACAGCGCGGACGGGGCCAAGGGGCGATAGCTGCCGGGATCGGCGGTGCGCGCCGCCATGCGGTTCTGGTAATAATCGGCAATCGCATCAAAACGCGCGTCCGAGGCTGCATTGACGCCATGATCCCGTACAAAGAGCGTGCCATCGCCCAGATAGTCGAACAAGGTGCCGAGCTTTTCTTCGAACAAAGGCAGCCAATGGTCCATGCCCGCCAAGCGCCGCCCGTCGGACACCGCCTGATAGAGTGGATCGCCGGTTGCCGTCGCGCCGAACATTTCGCGGTAGCGCAAGCGGAACCGCTTGATACTGTCTTCATCGAGCAAGGTTTCGGCGGCGGGGAGCAGCAGAAATTGGTCAATGCGACCGGTGGTGCGCTGGTCCTGCGGATTGAAACGGCGGATCGAATCAATTTCATCGCCGAAAAAGTCGAGGCGCAGCGCCTCTTCCTCACCGGACGGGAACAGGTCGACCAAGCTCCCGCGCACCGCATATTCGCCCTTATCCGCCACCGTATCGGTGCGGACATAGCCATTATCCTGCAAAATCCGGGTGAGCCTATCGCGGTCGATGCGTTCGCCTTTGGCAAGGCGCACCGATGTTTGCCGCGTGCGGAACGGGGTCAGGGTGCGCTGGGTGATCGCATTGATAGTGGTGACAAGCAGTTCCGGCCCTTTGGGTTTGGCCTGCAACGCTACCAAGGTCGCGAGCCGCTCCGACGAAGCGCGCAGCGAGGGCGAGCTGCGGTCATAGGGGAGGCAATCCCATGCCGGAAAGCGGTGGACCAGCAGTTCGGGCGCGAAATATTGCGCGGCCTCTGCCACCGCCTGCATCGCATTTTCATCGGACGCGATATAGACCGCCCGCGCCGCTTCCGCGCCCCCCGCCGCGCGCGCAAGGTCGGCCATGAGCCAAGGCAGAAAGCCCGGCGGCACGGACGATAATGTGAGCGGCTCTGCGCTTTTGAGGATGCGGTTAAGGTCGGTCATGCGGTCTTGGATAGGTTGGAATTGGAAAATCCTCCCTGCTTGCGGGGAGGGGGACCATGCGTAGCATGGTGGAGGGGGCTTTCATATAAACGCAGCGGACCCGGATAGCCCCCTCCGTCTCGTCCTTCCGGACGATCCACCTCCCCGCAAGCGGGGAGGATTTTAAAGTTTCGCAAAACCCTTACGGGTTGGCAAATCGACATAATCGAGCGCGCGCATACTGTCCATCATCGCGCCTTCAAACTCGGCAGGGACGGGCATGGTTCCCATAGCCCAGCCCATAATATCGACATCCTGTTCGTCGAGCAGCCGCTCGAACAAGGCAAGGGCCGCTTCGTCAAGCCCCGCCCCATAATGGTCGAAAAAGCCGCCAATCATCATATCGGCCTCGCGCGTGCCGCGATGCCAGGCGCGATAGCTGATGCGTTTCAAGCGGGTGTCATGGTCCATGGGCTGCAATCCGGCTGCGATCAAGGAAGGCTGGCATAACGATACCAGCGGCGTTAGGAGTGCCTTAGCCATGCGCCCCGAGATACTCAATCCGCTCTTTGCCGAAATGACCAGCCTCAAGGGCGTGGGTCCGGCGCTGGCCAAGCCGATGGGGCGTTTGGGGCTGGAACGGGTGGTCGATGCGCTGTTCCATCTGCCGACCGGCCTCATCGAGCGGCTGCATGTTAAGGAAATCAGCGATGCCGATGTCGGGCGGCAGATTATCGTGGCCTTGACGGCGCAGGACTATCGCGCCTCGGGGAGCGCGCGCGCACCGTTCCGCATCAATGCCTATGACCGCACGGGCAATCATGTGAGCCTTGTCTATTTCGGGCGTAATTCGGGTTGGGCGCGCAAATTATTTCCGCTGGGTGAAGAACGTATCGTGTCGGGCAAGCTCGAACGCTATGGCGATATGCTCCAGATGATCCACCCCGATCAGGTGGTGGAACCGGGCAAAGAAAGCGAAATTGACACGCGCGAGGCGGTCTACCCCTTGTCCGAAGGGATGAGCAATGTGCGGATGAATGATTTTGTCGCGCAAAGTCTGGCGCGCGCACCCGATTTGCCCGAATGGATCGGTGCATCGGTGTTGGCACGTGAAAGCTGGCCGGGCTGGCGCGAGGCTTTGGCGACCGCGCATCGCGAGCCGCAAGAAAAATCCGCGCATGACCGGCTTTCTTATGATGAACTGTTCGCCAGCCAATTGGCGTGGCTGCTCATCCGTCAGGATGTGAAGAAACGCCGCGGGCGGCCCGTGCAAGGCGATGGCCATTTGCGCGACGCGCTCAAACTCCCGTTCGCGCTGACGGGCGCGCAGCGGCGTACCATATCGGAAATTGAAGGCGATATGGCGCAGGCCTCGCCGATGCTGCGGCTACTTCAAGGCGATGTCGGGTCAGGCAAGACGGCGGTGGCATTGATGACCTTATTGAACGCGGTCGAAAGCGGCGGGCAGGGGGCTTTCCTTGCGCCCACCGAAATATTGGCGCGCCAGCATTTTGAAACCCTGTCGAAAATGCTCGCCGGATTGCCGGTCAATATCGCCATCTTGACTGGCCGCGATAAAGGCCGCGCGCGCGAGGCGACGTTGATGGGGCTGGCCGATGGCAGCATCAACATTCTTGTCGGCACCCACGCGATTTTCCAGGAGGCGGTGAATTATAAGGATCTGGCGGTTGTCGTGGTGGACGAACAGCATAAGTTCGGCGTCGCGCAACGCTTGTTGCTCGCGCAAAAAGGGCGTTTGCCGCCGCATATGCTGGTGATGACTGCTACCCCGATCCCGCGGACCTTGCTCTTGTCGCAATATGGCGAGATGGATGTGTCGCGGCTCGACGAATTGCCGCCGGGCCGCTCGCCGGTCGAAACGCGGGTCATTTCTGTGCAGCGATTGGGCGAAGTTGTCGACGGACTGGGGCGGCATCTGGCGACCGGCGCGCAAGCCTATTGGGTTTGCCCGCTCATCGAAGAATCCGACAAGTCCGACCTTGCTGCCGCCGAAGACCGCGCCGCGGTGCTGCGCCAACGCTTTGGCGATATAGTGGGGCTGGTGCATGGCCGGATGAAGGGGCCGGAAAAAGATGCGGTAATGGCGCGCTTTGCCAGCGGTGAGCTAAAATTGTTGGTTGCCACTACGGTCATCGAGGTTGGCGTCGATGTCCCCAATGCCTCGTTGATGATTGTCGAAAGTGCCGACCGGTTCGGTTTGGCGCAACTCCACCAGCTACGCGGGCGCGTCGGGCGCGGGAGTGCGCAATCGGTGTGCCTCCTTTTGCGCGGAGAAAATCTGTCCGAAACCGCCAAGGCGCGGCTTGCCTTGATGCGCGAAACTAATGACGGCTTCCGCATTGCCGAAGAGGATTTGAACCTGCGCGGCGCAGGGGAGATATTGGGGACGCGCCAGTCGGGTGAGGCCGCTTACCGGTTGACCACGCCCGAACAGCTTAACCGCTTGCTCCCCGTCGCACGCGATGATGCGCGGATGTTGGTCGAACAGGATGGTGGGATTGAAAGCGCGCGCGGACAAGCGGCGCGTGTGTGCCTTTATCTGTTCGAGCGCGATGCAGCGGTGCCCTTGCTGCGCGGCGGATAATTTACTGGTCTTGGGGTGTCGCGCCGATGGCCTTTAGCACCGGCAGATAATCTTGCGGGCGGATCGACAGGTCGAATTGCACGCCCACCTGAAGCCCGGCCACCCAGATGACAAACGCATCGGTGCGCCCGATAATCGGGAATTTGATCGACACCAGATCGCCGGTTTCCACCGGCACCGGCGTGTTGAATTGCGCACCATCAGGCGAAATATTGGTGAGCGTGACGATATGCTGGATCATGTCCGGCATGGTGGCGGGCAAGCGCGCATAACAATCGGCGCGCTGCGCAACCCGGCGGTTGGGCAGCATATAGCCGGCGCGTTTGGGATCAATACGGCGTAGCATGGGCGATAGACTCCCGGCCAATTTCTTTAAAAAATTAACCTGCATCATGCGCCCAACCCCTTAAAAATCAATGAAGACGGATGGTTAAATCCGCCTTCATTTCTGCTGGATTTACAAGGCTTTACAGCGTGATAAGGCCGTGCTTTTTGGAGCCGAGACTGACCTTGACCGCATCCGTCGACGGCACAATCTGGTACTGCGGGTCGCGCACCACATCGCCATCCACCTTGACCGCGCCTTCTTCCAACTTACGCCGCGCTTCCTTGTTCGAGGCGACAAAGCCAAGGCCGGTGAGCGCCGCAATAATTGTCAGCCCTTCCGCGCCCGCCGCGACGCTCGGCAAATCGCCGCCAGTCGCGCCTTGTTCAAACACTTGCTGCGCGGTGTCGCGCGCGGCTTGTGCGGCCTCTTCGCCCCGGCACATGGTGGTCGCGGCATCGGCAAGGATTTTCTTCGCCTCGTTAATGTCCGAGCCTTGCAGGGCTTCGAGCCGCTCAATCTCGTCCAGCGGCACATCGGTGAACAGGCGCAGGAAGCGCCCGACATCGGCATCCTGCGTGTTGCGCCAAAATTGCCAATAATCATAAGAGGGGAGCGCTTCTTCATTGAGCCACACCGCGCCGTTCATGGTCTTACCCATCTTGCCGCCATCGGCAGTGGTGATGAGCGGGGTGGTGACGCCATAGACTTCATTGCCGTCCATGCGGCGCGCTAATTCCACGCCATTCACAATATTGCCCCACTGGTCCGACCCGCCCATTTGCAGGCGCACGCCCATGCCTTTGGCCATATGCGCAAAATCATAGGCTTGCAGGATCATATAGTTGAATTCGAGGAAAGAGAGCGATTGTTCGCGGTCGAGACGCAGCTTGACCGAGTCAAAGCTCAGCATCCGGTTGACCGAAAAATGGCGACCCACATCGCGCAGGAACGGGATATATTCGATACCGTTGAGCCAATCGGCATTATTGACCATCAGCGCATCGGTCGGCCCGTCGCCAAAGGTCAGGAATTTTTCAAACACCTTTTTGATGCCCGCAACATTGGCCGCGATGGTTTCATCGTCGATAAGCTTGCGCGCTTCATCCTTGAAGCTGGGATCACCAATCTTGCCGGTGCCGCCGCCCATCAGGACGATGGGTTTATGGCCTGCCTGTTGCAAGCGGCGCAGCAACATGATCTGGACAAGGCTCCCGACATGGAGCGAGGATGCGGTGGGATCAAATCCGATATAGCCCGGCACAATCTGTTTGGCGGCAAGGTCATCAAGACTTTGCGCATCGGTCATCTGGTGGATATAGCCACGGCTCGAAAGCAGGGTCAGAAGTTCGGATTTATAATGTGTCATAGCGTGAGGGCGCTTAGCACCGCTGCCGGAGGGAAGGAAGGGTGAAGATGGAAGCTTTTGAGGATGGTTATTGCGACCCTGTCCAAACCCTGTCGCTGGTGCCGCATCCCGATGGTCCTCCGAGCGCGGTCAGTGAAATCGAGGTGCAAATCTGGGCGGTAGCCGAGCGCCGCTTGCACCTGCGCTACATCGCGACCGGCGATATGGCGCGGGTGGTGTGGCCGGACAATGTTTCGCCGGAGCGCACCGATGGCTTATGGAAACATAGTTGTTTTGAAGCCTTCCGCCGCACGGGCAATGGTCCTGCCTATCAGGAATATAATTTTTCGCCGTCAACCGCTTGGGCGGCCTATGACTTTGCCGCTTACCGCAAGGGGGGCAAGGATTTGCTGTTGGTGGAGCGTCCCCAAATATGGATTGATACAGGCCATGACTGGCTCGCGCTGGAGGTCGAGGTCGCTGCGCCTGCGCTCGCCGCGCCTTGGCAGTTCAACCTTACCGCGGTTATCGAGGAAACAGGCGGGCATAAAAGCTATTGGGCGTTAAAACATGGCGATGGCGCGCCTGATTTTCACGACCCCGCTTGCTTTCTGTTTGAAGTCGGGGCACCGCTCGCAGCATGAATGATAGCATCCTGTTCGGCATTGACCGGTTGATCGCAGACCCCGCCCTTCGCGCGCCCTTAGAAGGCAAGCGCGTGGCGCTTTTGGCCCATCCCGCATCGGTCACGGCGGATTTGACGCATAGTTTGGATGCGCTGGTCGCGAGCGGACTGAACGTCTCGGCGGTGTTCGGCCCGCAACATGGGGTGCGCGGCGACCTTCAGGATAATATGATGGAATCGCCAGATTTCACCGATCCCACATACGGGATGCCGGTGTTCAGCCTCTATGGCGAAGTGCGCCGCCCGACATCGCAGTCGATGGGCACATTCGATGTAATGCTGGTGGATATTCAAGACCTTGGATGCCGTATTTACACCTATATCACAACGTTGCTCTATGTGCTGGAAGCAGCCGCCGAACATGGCAAGGCGGTGTGGGTGCTGGACCGCCCCAATCCGGCGGGTCGTCCGGTCGAGGGCCTCACCTTACGCGAAAGATGGGAAAGCTTTGTTGGCGCAGGACCGATGCCGATGCGCCACGGTCTCACTTTGGGCGAAATCGGGCGCTGGTTTATCGACCATTATGGACTTGATGTGGATTATCAGGTGGTAGCGATGCAAGGCTATGCGCCGGACGCTGCGCCGGGGTTCGGCTGGCCGACCGAGCGTGTGTGGATCAATCCAAGCCCCAATGCCGCCAACGTCAATATGGCGCGCGATTATGCGGGGACCGTAATGGTCGAAGGCGCAACCCTTTCCGAAGGGCGCGGCACCACGCGCCCGCTCGAACTGTTCGGCGCGCCCGATATTGACGCCAAGGCGGTGATTGCGGAAATGAAACGTTTTGCACCTGAATGGCTTACCGGCTGCACTTTACGCGACATCTATTTTCAGCCGACCTTCCATAAACATGAGGGCCAGCTTTGCGCAGGTGTGTTCGTCCATGCCGAAGGCCCGGCTTATGACCATCAGGCATTCAAGCCTTGGCGCGTGCAGGCCTTGGGGTTCAAGGCCATCCGCCGCCTCTATCCCGACTATGATTTGTGGCGCGATTTTCCCTATGAATATGAGTTCGACAAGCTTGCGATAGACGTCATCAACGGCTCGCCCTTGCTGCGCGAATGGGTGGATAACCCGGACAGCACAGCCGCCGACCTTGATGCGATCACCGTGCCGGACGAGCAGGCTTGGGTCGCATTGACCACGCCCTATCGCCTCTATTGACCTGTCAGGAAGCGAGCGATTGGTAGGGCGCGATGTCGGGCGCGAATAAATAGCTGGTCATCGACAGGCTGCCGTCCACATCATTGTTGAACCGCAACAATTGGTCATCCTCGCGCGTAGCACCGAGCGTATAGAGCAAGGGTAGATAATGTTCGCTGCTGTTGATCGCAGCGTCTGCCGCCGCGCCAAGCGCACGGAAATCGGCGAGCGGGGCATAGTCGCGGTCGGCGATCATCTGGTCGACCTCCTGCTGGAATGTGACCGCCCAGTCGGGCTTGGTCCCCATCGTTTGCCGGTAGAGCCGCAAATTATGCACCACATCGCCGCTGCCGATAATGAGGACGCCCTGTTCGCGTAACGGGCGCAGCCTCTCGCCGAGCGCGAGATGCTGTGCGCCGCTTAAGTCCATATCCAGACTGAGCTGGAGGACCGGAATATCGGCATCCGGATACATGGGCTGGAGGACGCTCCATGCCCCATGATCAAGCCCGCGCGCCACATCCTCGCGCACCACGCCTTGCGGGAATAAAGCCGCAATCTGCGCGGCAAGCTCCGGATCGGCGGGGGTGCGATATTCGACATCGAACAAGGCTTGGGGAAATCCGTAAAAATCATGGATGGTTTCGGGCGGCTCGCCGCCATTCACCCACGTCCCTTCGCTCTCCCAATGCGCAGAGATGCACAAAATCGCGCGCGGGCGGGGGAGGAGCACGCCCAGCTTCTGCCAATTTTGCCGCCAGACATTGTCGGTAATGACATTCATCGGCGATCCGTGGCCGAGGAACAGGAGGGGGAAGGGCGGAGATTTCTGCGTCATCGCGCCTAAATGGGGAGCGCTGAGACCGGTGCAAGATAGTATCCTGCGCGTTACTGCCCTTAAATTGTAGGGCTTAAACGGCGGTTTCTTAAAATAGTCCGCCCCGCCAAAGCTTGGGGCCTTGGCGGGGCGGTGGACCATCAGCACATTGGCTTAGGCAAAGCTTAGCGGCGGTTCCAATGGTTACGGTCGTTGCGATCATGACGGTCGTTGCGGTCCCAGCGGCCATTATCGCGCAATTCCTTCTGAACCTTGACGTTCAGCGAGGACAGGCGGCGATTAATATCGGCGCGCTCGCGCTGGGTGTAACGGCGGTCGGACCGCTGATACTGGTTTTCCAGACGGTCGATCTGGTTAAGCTGCGAACGGAAGTTGCGGGCTTCCGAATTGCTGATCTTACCCTGACGCAGGCCGCGGTTAATATCATTCTGGATCTGCGATTCCAGACGGTTGCTATTGCTATAGGGAGCGGCCTGTGCCGCCATCGGGGTGGCGATTGCAGCGATAACAGCGACAGCCGCGAGAATATTCTTTTTCATCTTCTAATCCTTCCGGTTCCACTGGACCATTCCCTCTTGGAACAGGATCAGAATTAGGGGCGGGCTGTGCCGAGCCTGTGCCAACAGACGCAGAAAACTGTCAAAAATTGTCGCAACCTGTCGCAAAAGCTTGGCAAATGGGCGAAATATTTGCGCGCGCATGAACCGCGCGCGCAGGGAAATGAAAGCTATTGCTTGCGGCTCAATTCGCGCATCGCATCGTCCAGCCCTTCGAGGCTGAGGCTATACATCCGCCCGTTCATGAGTTGCTTGATGAGCTGGACCGATTGCGCATAGGCCCAATGCTGTTCGGGCGAGGGATTGAGCCACACGGTCGCGGGGTAGGTATTGGTCACGCGCTGGAGCCACACCGCGCCCGCTTCTTCGTTGAAATGCTCGACCGATCCGCCCGGATGGCTGATTTCATAAGGGCTCATCGCCGCATCGCCGACAAAGATGACCTTATAATCATGGCCATATTTGTGAAGAATATCCCAGGTCGGGATGCGTTCGGAAAAGCGGCGGCGATTATCTTTCCACACGCCTTCATAAAGGCAATTGTGGAAGTAGAAAAATTCAAGGTTTTTAAACTCGCTGGTCGCCGCGGAAAACAGTTCCTCGCATAGTTTGATGAACGGGTCCATTGATCCGCCAACGTCAAGGAAGAGCAGCAATTTGACCGCATTATGCCGTTCGGGGCGCATCTGTATGTCGAGCCAGCCCTGCCGCGTGGTGCCCGCAACCGTGGCGTCAATATCCAGCTCGTCCGCAGCCCCTTCGCGAGCGAAACGGCGCAGACGTCGTAGCGCCACCTTGATGTTGCGCGTGCCTAGTTCGCGCGTGTGGTCGAGATTTTTAAACTCGCGTTTGTCCCACACTTTAATCGCGCGCTTATGCGTGCTTTCGCCGCCGATGCGCACGCCCTCAGGATTATAGCCCGAATTGCCATAAGGCGAGGTGCCGCCGGTGCCGATCCATTTATTGCCGCCCTGATGCCGCCCATGCTGTTCTTCGAGCCGCTTTTTGAGCGTCTCCATAATCTCGTCCCAACTGCCGAGCGATTTGATTTCTTCCATCTCCTCCGGCGTCAGGAATTTTTCGGCAACCGCTTTAAGCCAGTCTTCAGGAATGTCCTGCGCTTCGGTGCCATAGCTGGTTTCGATGCCTTTAAAGACTTTGGCGAACACCTGATCGAACCGGTCGAGAAGCCCTTCATCTTTCACAAAAGTCGCACGCGCGAGATAGTAAAATTCTTCCGGACTGCGCGTGATGACATCGGCGTCGAGCGCCTCCAAAAGGATCAGATGCTCCTTAAGGCTCGCCTGTATCCCGGCAGCGCGCAATTCGTCGATGAAGTTGAAGAACATAGGCGCGCTTCCTCAGTCCGCTCGTGAGGGAATGGCCAGCCCGCGCTGGACGGCGGGACGGGCGAGGCCGCGCTCTAACCATGCGGCGACATGGGGGAAGCCATCGAATCCGACCAAATCGCGCGCTTCGTAAAAGGTGATGAGGTTGCGCACCCAGCCCAAGGTCGCAATATCGGCGATGCTATACTCGTCGCCCATAATCCATGTGCGTCCATTAAGCCGCGTATCGAGAACGCCCAGCAAGCGTCTTGCTTCGGCAACATAACGATCGCGCGGGCGCTTATCCTCATAATCCTTGCCCGCAAATTTGTGGAAAAAGCCGACCTGCCCGAACATCGGGCCGATGGCGGCCATCTGGAACATTACCCATTGGATAGTTTCAAAGCGTTTGGCGGGGTCGGCGGGTAAAAATTGGCCGGTCTTATCCGCCAAATATATCAAAATCGCGCCCGACTCCCATAAGCCGAGCGGCTTGCCGTCCGGGCCATTGGGATCGAGGATTGCGGGTATCTTGCCATTGGGGTTGAGCGAGAGAAATTCCGGCGTCCATGTTTCATCGTCGGAAATGTCGACAAAATGCGCCTCATAAGGGAGGCCCGTTTCTTCGAGCATGATCGACACTTTGACGCCATTGGGCGTGTTCAGCGAATAAAGCTGGAGCCGGTCGGGATGCGCGGGCGGCCAACGCTTGGTAATGGGGTGAAGGTTGATTTTATTCATAGGTAAGGGGATAGGCATATTTAGTGTCGCTCAAAGTTTGAAATATTCGGCGTCACAATTAACTGAACCAATTTTTGCTGACCAGATGATAGCGCGTACCCCCAAAAAAGCGAACCCAATAATAAAATTCCGATTAAGAAAGCTCCCTTTGAGCCATCATTTATTGCTTCACCTTCGCTGCTATCACCTTCTATTGTGCTTCGCGCCCAGTCTTTTGCGATAGTCTCCGCATTAATGCCAAAAAATATTATAACAATTCCCCAATAAATCAAATCGATCATTGGACTGGCTAGCCTCCCATTCGAATTGGTAGCCGACAGCATAAGTAAGTGTCGTACCGGAAGCATGGTGACAGCAACAACGAATATAGAAAGTAGGATTGAAATACAAAATCCGCCTACGGATGACATTAGATAGACTTGCTTGGCAATTAAAGCAGCAATCGATGAAAGGAGAAGCATCAATGCTAGGGCGAGCGCGACAGCCGAAACATCGTCTGCCATCACGTTAACGTTGGGCAATTGAGGAACTGATATCCAGCCAAAAAAGACAGCAAGAGGAGGGATTGCAATTATCAACGTGAGGAATTGAAAGATCAACGTCAACGGTTGCTTGGCAAATTCTCTCCTAATACACTTGAAGATAGAAATTTTGGCTTCATTCATTCGCCTTAACCCTGCCGCCGCGCCATGAAGGCGAGCCGTTCGAACAGCATGATATCCTGTTCGTTTTTGAGCAACGCGCCGTGGAGCGGCGGGATCGCCTTGGTCGGGTCCTGGTTTTGCAGCACGTCGAGTGGCATATCTTCATGCAACAACAGTTTCAGCCAATCGAGCAATTCGCTGGTCGAGGGTTTCTTCTTCAAACCCGGCACTTCGCGCACATTATAGAAAATTTCGAGCGCCTTGGAGACGAGGATTTTCTGGATGCCGGGGAAGTGGACGTCGATGATTTCCTGCATCGTCACCCGGTCGGGGAATTTGATATAGTGGAAGAAGCAACGGCGCAGGAAGGCGTCGGGCAATTCTTTTTCATTGTTCGAGGTGATGACGACAATCGGGCGTTCGGCGGCTTTGACCGTCTCGCCGGTTTCGTAAACGAAAAATTCCATGCGATCGAGTTCCTGCAACAGATCGTTCGGAAATTCGATGTCAGCCTTGTCGATTTCGTCGATGAGCAGCACCGGCAAGGTCGGCGAGGTGAACGCCTCCCAAAGCTTGCCCTTGCGGATATAGTTGCGGATGTCATGCACCCGCTCGTCGCCCAACTGGCCATCGCGCAGGCGCGCAACCGCGTCATATTCATAGAGGCCCTGATGCGCTTTGGTGGTGGATTTGATATTCCATTCGATCAGCGGCGCGCCGGTCGCTTTGGCGATTTCATGCGCGAGGACCGTCTTGCCGGTGCCGGGCTCGCCCTTGATGAGCAGCGGACGGCGCAGCGTTACCGCCGCATTGACCGCGACCTTGAGGTCGTCGGTGGCGACATAATCTTTGGTGCCTTCAAAGCGCATATTTCACTTATCCCTATGCCAGAAAAACGCGTGTCCGGACCTGCGATAGGGTAGCAAAATGCTGCTGGCAAGCGCCGCAACGCGCGCTTTTCGGGGTGCCGTTACGGCAGCCGATGATTGGGTTCAACTATCGCCACGGGCTTCGGCGCGGCTGCGGAGCAAATCCCACAGCCCGCGATGCTGGGTCAAAATCTGTTCGGCCCCGAAATGCATCGCGCGTTCGGCCCCGGCTGTTCCGGAAAGCGCGTTGGCAAGGGCCGCGGTGCGGCGCACATCGGGCAAGGTGCAGGCCGGCGGCACCAGATTGACGCGCTCGGCGGCCATATCCAGTACGGCGCGCACGGTGAGCCAATCAAGGCAGAGCGCAATTGCCGCGCCAATGGCGCAGCCTTTGCGGTCGGATTGGGCGAGCATATCGAGCGCATGGCGCTGCGCTGCCACGGCGGCCTCGCACTGGACCTGCCCCGGCGTGCCGGGAACCGGGCCGATGGCGACCGCAAGGCGTGCGAGATAGGCGCGCTCGCCCGCAAAGGCATCGGCAGCGGTGAGCATCCAGCCGCGCGCTGCGCCATCGGCGGTCTTGGTCGCGGCATGATCGACGACGCCCGGATAACGGCCATGAAGCACACCGAGATAATGGACCGCATCGGCAAGGTTACGGCCCCCGTGCGGCGGGGCGAGCAACGCGCCGGACACGACATAATCATGCGAGCCGGTGCCATCCTGCGCGACCAGAAGGTCCAATATATCGGCCATGCCGGGCTTGGCGTCGAGATGCTGTTGCTGCTGCATGGTCTTTAGTCAAAACCTCTTTGTCGCACGCTTTTGCGCGCCTGATCCGGTGAGGCATCCGCTATAGTTACAAGGCGTAAACAGCCCGTTTACATTGCCGTTGATTTTAGCGGATTTTTTATGAGCCGCACGGCGAGGGACCAAGCCCGAACACACAATATATTGTGCTTGCCAAGCCCATGCAAGAAAAGCCTGTATTTCTGCCAAAAATAGCCTCTTAGATTCGCAAAGTCCGACCTTCTTCGCAATGGCCGGGACCACACTATGTTGATTTTACAAATGCCTAAACGGGTCGCCTAATTATGCTGCGCGCGGATGGTGGGGCGTGTTTTTACGCTGCTTTAACGGAGCGACTCGGAGCGGTTGACTGTTTCTTATGGGGGGCGTGTAGGACAGGGGTATTGATTGATGGGCGGAGGCGGTGGCGAGGTTTTTTGGGGTTCGCGCGGAGGCGCGGAGAGAGCTAGAAGTCGAGAGTAAAGAGGGGGCACGCAGAGGCGCAGAGGAAGGGGAGGCGCAGAGGGGTTGCGGGATTTGGAGGGGTCGGAGATTTCTGGATAGGGTAGTTTTACGGTTGCCGTTCCGGCGGGGTGAGCTTGGAAATATCGTTTGGTTGCATAACTGGCCCTTCGATACGCCTCCTTGCGGAGGCTACTCAGGGCGAACGGTGTTTGAAAAAATGCCATTTTTTCATCACTATAATAGCGATTATATCTTCATGAAGTCCGATAAGTTCTCATAAATTCCTATAAATCCGTTTCAACGCTGCCGGTAGGGCCGCAAGCGCACTCCCAAATTCATAAATCTCGCAAACTTTACAGAGACGCAGTTTCTGCAAACCGCAAAACTTCAAAAACCTCACCAATCCCGCAAAGCCCTCGCAGCCTCCCAACCGGAAACCTCTGCGCTCTCTCCACCTCTCCTCCTCTGCGTGAAATCTTCCCGACTCCCGTTTCAGTTTTCAGCCATCCCTATGCGTGACCCCTAAACGGACCGCCCAATTCTTGGCACCTCCGCATGAACCTAAAATCGGCCAATCTCCGCGCCTTCGCGCCTCCGCGTGAACCGTTAAAGCAGGCCGCCCCACGCCTCCCTGCCTGTGCAAAAAAAACGCTCCGTCCGCAGCAGCAATGGCCCCTCTCTCCGCAACGCGTAAAGGGTATAAAAAAAACGCCCCTCCCGATGGTGCGAGAAGGGCGTTTCTAACTGTTTATTGCGAAGCTTATTGGTCGAGGAACGACCGCATTTTGCGGCTGCGGCTCGGATGTTTGAGCTTGCGGAGCGCCTTGGCTTCAATCTGGCGGATACGTTCGCGGGTCACGCTGAACTGTTGGCCGACTTCTTCCAGCGTGTGGTCGGTGTTCATGCCGATGCCGAAGCGCATACGCAGCACGCGCTCTTCACGCGGTGTCAGCGACGCCAACACGCGGGTAACGGTTTCCTTAAGGTTCGCCTGAATCGCGGCATCCACGGGGATGATCGCATTTTTATCCTCGATGAAATCGCCGAGATGCGAATCCTCCTCGTCGCCAATCGGCGTTTCGAGGGAAATCGGCTCCTTGGCAATTTTCATCACCTTGCGCACTTTTTCGAGCGGCATGGAGAGGCGTTCGGCCATTTCTTCCGGGGTCGGCTCGCGGCCCTGTTCGTGGAGGAACTGGCGGCTGGTGCGGACAAGCTTGTTGATCGTTTCGATCATATGCACCGGAATACGGATGGTGCGCGCCTGATCCGCGATCGAGCGGGTAATCGCCTGACGAATCCACCAGGTCGCATAAGTGCTGAACTTATAGCCGCGCCGATATTCGAACTTATCGACCGCTTTCATCAGGCCGATATTGCCTTCCTGAATTAAATCAAGGAATTGAAGGCCGCGGTTCGTATATTTTTTAGCAATGGAGATGACGAGGCGCAGATTGGCTTCGACCATTTCCTTCTTGGCAATACGCGCTTCACGTTCGCCTTTTTGCACCATGTTGACGATACGGCGGAACTCGCCAAGGCCCATGCCGGTGGCTTGCGCAATTTCGCTGACTTCGGTGCGGATGCGTTCGACCGCCGCGCCTTCATTGGTCGCAAAAGCGGCCCATTTCTTGTCGATGGTCGCGACGCGCTCCAGCCAGCCATCGTCCAGCTCATGATTGACATATTCGTCGAGGAACGACTTGCGCGACACTTTGTGGCGCTCGGCCAAGCGCAGCATCTGGCCACCCAGCGCGGTCAGGCGGCGGTTATAGCTGTAAAGCTGGTCGACCAGATATTCGATTTTCGCGCCGTGGAACTGGACGCTTTCAACCTCTGCGGTCAAATCTTCGCGCAGTTTCTGGTATTTCTTTTCGTCGGACGCGGAAAATTCATAGCCCCCGCTCATCGCTTCAAGACGCGACAGTTGGAGCTTGGAAAATTTCTTGAAAAGCGAAGTGATATTGGCGAATTTTTCCAACGCACCGGGCTTGAGCAATTCTTCCATTGCCGCAAGGCTGAGCGTATTATCTTCGTCATCATCGTCCGATTGCCGCGGGGTGCGGCGTTCGGTCATATCATCTTCATCATCGTCGGCGGACTGTTCTTCCTCGACATCCTCCTCTTCCTTATAGGAAGGGCCGGCGGTCTTTTCGGAAATTTCGCCATCATCCTCTTCGCCATCTTCATTGAGGCTTTCGGGCGCGGGGTCTTTGGACAGCATCGCGTCGAGATCGAGAATTTCGCGGAGCTGCATTTCACCATTGTTGAGCGCGTTCGACCAGTCGATGATCGCATGGAAGGTGATCGGGCTTTCGCACAGCCCCAAAATCATCGTGTCGCGGCCCGCTTCGATGCGCTTGGCAATCGCGATTTCGCCTTCGCGGCTCAATAATTCGACCGCGCCCATTTCGCGCAAATACATACGGACGGGATCGTCGGTGCGATCAACCGTTTCCTTTTTCTTTTCCGCGACATTGGGGGCAGCGCCCATCGAAGAGGTGTCGATATCATCATCGACCGGCGCCTGCTCGTCGGCTTCTTCCTGCGCATCTTCGTCGCTTTCGACGATATTGACGCCCATTTCGGAGATGGCCGACATGATGTCTTCAATCTGCTCCGAAGACATTTGGTCCTGCGGCAGCGCCTCGTTCAGCTCGTCATAAGTGATGTAGCCGCGCTTCTTCGCCTTGGCGATGAGCTTTTTTACCGATGCTTCATTGAGGTCAAGCAGCGGTGCATCGCCGCCATTCTTCTCGTTACCGTCCGCCATAAGTTTCTTGTTCACCTTCGTTCGACCGGCTATTTCCTTTAAAGGAAGCCGCAGGCCGTCAAAATTCACACACGCTTCAAAACTTACTCGCCCGCCTGCATCAAATCGCTGAGGCGGCGGGTTAGTTCCGTTTTCATTTTCAAAAGCCGTTGCTGTTCGGCAAAGCTTTCGTCGTCCATCCGGCTGGCCATGCGGCGCGTTGCCGCTTCCAGCGCTTCATCCATTTCCGGCCAGGCAAGGGCCATGTCGATAGCTTCATCAAGATCCGATTGCGCCCGCGCGGCCAAGTGGCTGGCATCATCCAGTCCATCAAGATTGCGCGTAAAGGAAAATGGCATTCGGTCGGCCCTGAGCAGCGTCAATGCCTTATTATACACCACTGACGGCCCTAATATGGTAAGGAGGCCCGCAGTATCAAGCCTTTCTTTCATAATTGTCGCGTCAAGCATTTCGCCGAGCAGGCGCGCCAGCTCCGAATCGGCGACAGCTAGTCCGGTAAGCTGTTCTCCATGTTCGGACAATTTGGCGGGATAGCGCAGTAATCCGCCAATCAGCGCTTCCATAATCGGTGTCGCAAGCCCATGCCCGCCCACGCGCCGCGCATCGTCTGAGGGGGGAAGAAAACGCGGGTCAGGCTGCCAGCCGCGCTTGCCGCGTATTTGGGGGGCGCGCGGAGTCCAGGCGCGGTTTTGCGATTGCGGCCCTGTTTTGCTGCGTCCGGCGAAGAATAGTTCGTCATAACGCTCGCGATAGGCGGCGCTGTAATGGGCGGCGATGTCCTTGTCAGCGATGGTCGCAACAATGTCGGCAAGGCGTTGTTTCAAGGCGGCGCGCTCTTCGGGCGTGTTCAGCGGCGAGGCGGTGAGCGCGTCGTTCCACAACCGATCAACCAACGGCTCGGCGCTATCGAGCAAGGCTTCGAACGCGCCCGCACCTTGGCGTGAGACAATATCGTCGGGGTCTTGCCCGGCCGGAAGGTGGACAAAGCGCACGCTATGGCCGGGGCGGAGCAGGGGAAGCGCCCGCATTGCCGCGCGCATCGCCGCTTTCTGCCCCGCTGCATCGCCATCGAAACAGAGGATCGGCGTCGGCACCATGCGCCACAGCATTTCGATCTGCTGTTCGGTAAGCGCGGTGCCTAATGGCGCGACCGCATCCTCTATCCCAGCCTGTGCGAGCGCGATCACGTCCATATAGCCTTCGACCACGATAATCCGGTCGCTCTTGCGCGAGGCTGGCGAGGCGCGGTCGAGATTATAGAGCGTGCGCCCTTTGTCGAACAAAGGCGTGTCGGGGGAATTGAGATATTTCGGCTCGCCATCGCCCAAAATCCGCCCGCCAAAGGCAATCACCCGCCCGCGTGCATCCTTGATCGGGATCATCATGCGCCCGCGGAAGCGGTCATAAGGCTCTTTGTCGTCAACCTTGATGAGCATCCCCGTTTCGACCAGTTGGCCGAGCGGATGCTTGTCCTCCAGTGCGCCTTTCAACCGCCCACGCGCGTCCGGCGCAAAGCCGAGGCCGAAATTTTTGACGGTGGCCGGGTTTAACCCGCGCCGGTCAAGATAGGCCGCCGCCTGCCGCCCGTCTAACCCGTGTAGTTGCTCGACAAACCAGCTTTGCGCCGACGCCATGACGTCGAGCAAGGTCGAATTGCGCTCCGCCTTTTTGGCCGCGCGCGGATCGGGGGCGGGGACATCCATGCCTGCGGTTGCGGCCAATTCCTTGATCGCGTCCATAAAAGACAGCCCGCGCTGCTCGGTCATCCACCGGATCGCATCGCCATGCGCGCCGCAGCCAAAGCAGTGATAGAAACCCTTTTCATCATTGATCGTGAAGCTGGGCGTCTTTTCATTATGGAACGGGCAACAGGCCTTAAACTCGCGCCCCGCACGCGTGATCTTGACCGTCTTGCCGATGAGGGTCGACAAAGTGGTGCGCGCACGCAGTTCGTCCAACCATTGCGGGGTGAGGGTCATTTAATTCCCCTCCCGCAAGCGGGAGGGGTTAGGGGAGGGCCTGTCACCACCGGATATGCAGCGATCACACGCTCAATCTCCAAAACACCACCGTCCAACCGCTCCAACACATCATTATTCCAGAAACGGATCACCCGATAGCCTTGCGCAGCCAGATAAGCGGTGCGCCTTTCATCCTTGGCACGCGCAACATCATGTTGCCCGCCATCGACTTCGATAACCAGTTTCAACGAACGCGCAACGAAGTCGCAAATAAACGGGCCTATGGGGACTTGGCGGTTAAAGCGAACGCCCGCAATTTTACGCGCGCTGAGCTGCGCCCATAATTTCTGCTCTGCCAGGGTCGCGTTCAGTCGCAAGTCGCGTGCGCGGGCGGTTGGTCGCTGATAGGCTTTGTCCAACGATGTTTCCCTGTCGATTTTCGCTTGTGCGCGGCATGGATGCGGTTGTTGTAGTGGTGAGGCAACATGCCCTCCCCCGACCCCTCCCGCAAGCGGGAGGGGAGACTTTTTACGCCGCGCCATTCCCCTCCCATTCATGGGAGGGGTTAGGGGAGGGCCTGTGAATAAACGGAGAGCCTGTCAATCAACGAACGCGGCGCGGCCTCTCACCCCAAAGCCGCCTTAACCAGCGCGCTCGCCTTGCTCATATCAAGCTCGCTACCGTGGCGTTCTTTAAGGACCGCCATCACGCGGCCCATATCCTTGACCGAGCTTGCACCAATCTCCGCCTTGATCGCTTCAATCGCTGCCGTCGTCGCCGCATCATCCATTTGTGCGGGCAGGAACGTCTCGATGACCGCGAGTTCGGCTTTTTCCTGTGCGGCCAGTTCGTCGCGACCGCCTTGTTCGAACATGGTGATCGACTCGCGGCGCTGCTTCACCATTTTCTGCAGCACTTCGACGACCAGCGCGTCATCGTCGGGCTGCGTCGTCGCCGTGCGCAGTTCGATGTCGCGGTCTTTTATCTTGGCAAGGATCAGGCGGACGGCCGCCAAACGGTCCTTTTCGCCCGCTTTCATGGCGCTAATCTGGGCAGCTTTAATGTCGTCGCGAATCATGCGCGCACCTCTTGTCATGGAACTATTCGGAAAAAAGCACCTTTAGCTGTAACATTTGTAATTTGATAGATTGTGCAATAATTTTTTGCGGCATAACTGTCCGGCCGTTTAACCCGCAGAAATCTGACGTAAACGGAGCCTCCCCATGGTCGATGCCACTACCCTTACTGTGCCCGCTGGAGCGACCGGCTTGCTATTGCTCGCCGATGGCACCGCCATTTGGGGCCGGGGATTCGGAGCCGAAGGGGCTGCGGTAGGCGAGGTTTGTTTCAACACCGCGATGACCGGCTATCAGGAAGTGATGACCGATCCCAGCTATGAAGGGCAGATTATCACCTTCACCTTCCCGCATATCGGCAATGTCGGCACCAATTTGGAAGATGTGGAAGCCGATGCCGCCCATGCGCTTGGCGCGGTGGTGCGCGAAGATGTGACCGCGCCCAGTAATTTCCGTAATGTCCAGCCGTTTGACGAATGGATGAAGGCCAATGGCCGCATCGGCATTTCGGGTGTCGATACGCGCGCACTGACACGTCGCATCCGCATGGTTGGCGCGCCCAATGCGGTGATTGCTTATAATGCAGCGGGGCAGTTCGATATGGACGAGCTCATCGCGATGGCGCGCAACTGGCCGGGCTTGGAAGGCATGGATCTTGCCAAGGTCGTGACACAACAAGGCGACAGCGAGTGGACCGGTGGCCCGTGGGTGTTGGGTGAAGGCTATGTGTCCCCCTCCCATTTATGGGAGGGGCTAGGGGAGGGCCTGTCAGCCTCTTCCACAGCCATGCGTTCTAACGAAACAAGCCCTCCCCCAACCCCTCCCGCAAGCGGGAGGGGAGATTTGCCCCACGTCGTCGCGATCGATTATGGCGCGAAGCATAATATCTTCCGCAACCTCGTAAAAGCGGGCGCACATGTGACCGTGGTTCCGGCAGAAACTTCTGCAGAAGCCATCCTTGCGCTCAACCCCGATGGCGTGTTCCTGTCGAACGGCCCGGGTGATCCGGCGGCGACCGGCGATTATGCGGTGCCGGTCATCCGCACGCTGCTCGACAAGGATATTCCGATTTTCGGCATTTGCCTTGGCCACCAATTGCTCGGCCTTGCGGTGGGTGCGACCACGAGCAAGATGCATCAAGGCCATCGCGGCGCAAACCATCCGGTCAAACGGCTGGAGGATGGACTTGTCGAGATTACCTCGATGAACCACGGCTTTGCTGTTGAAACCGCAAGCCTTCCCGCCAATGCCCGCGCGACCCATATCAGCCTGTTCGACGGCAGCAATTGCGGCATCGAACTCACCGACAAGCGGGCATTCAGCGTGCAATATCACCCCGAAGCCTCGCCGGGGCCACAGGATAGCTTCTATCTGTTCGAAAAATTTGTGGGGATGCTCAAATGAGCAACTCCTCCTTCGAATATCTGGTTGTGACCTTCAAGGGGAGCATTTGGGGCGGCGACGGTGAATGGGGCCGTCCGGAACTGGAAGGCTTTTCTACCGAGCAGGTCTTCAATCATTTCGGCGCGCAAGGATGGGAACTGGTAACGCTCGGCCCCGTGCATGGCGAGACCACTGCGGTTTCCTATATTTTCAAGCGGGTCGTGGCAGCAGCCTGACCAACCCACGATGACAAGACGGAACATAAGAGACAATAATGCCTAAAAGAACTGACATAAAATCCATCCTCGTCATCGGTGCAGGGCCCATTGTGATCGGGCAGGCGTGCGAATTTGACTATTCGGGGACGCAGGCGGTGAAGGCGCTTAGGCAAGAGGGCTATCGCATCGTTCTGGTGAATTCCAACCCGGCGACGATCATGACTGACCCGGAGCTGGCGGACGCGACCTATGTCGAGCCGATCACGCCGGAAATCGTTGCGCGCATTATTGAAAAAGAGCGGCCGGATGCGGTGCTGCCGACGATGGGCGGGCAGACCGCGCTCAATACCGCGCTCGCGCTCGCGCAGGATGGCACGCTGGAAAAATATGGCGTCGAAATGATCGGCGCGGATGCCGAAGCCATCGACAAGGCGGAGGACCGCCAAAAGTTCAAGGTGGCGATGGACAAGATCGGCCTTGAAAGCGCGCGCTCGGCGATTGCGCATAGCGAAGCGGAAGCCTTGGAAGGCCTTGAAAAAGTCGGCCTCCCCGCGATTATCCGTCCGTCCTTCACACTGGGCGGCACGGGCGGCGGCGTTGCCTATAATCGCGAAGAATTTCTCGATATTGTTCGTAAGGGCCTCGACGCATCGCCCACTACCGAAGTGCTGATCGAAGAATCGCTGTTGGGCTGGAAAGAATATGAGATGGAGGTGGTCCGCGACCGTGCGGATAACTGCATCATCATCTGTTCGATTGAAAATGTCGATCCGATGGGCGTGCATACGGGGGACAGCATCACTGTTGCGCCCGCGCTCACGCTGACCGACAAAGAATATCAGATTATGCGTAACGCCTCGATTGCGGTGCTGCGCGAAATTGGCGTGGAGACTGGCGGGTCGAACGTGCAATTTGCGGTGAACCCCAAAAATGGCCGCTTGGTTGTGATCGAGATGAACCCGCGCGTGTCGCGTTCCTCGGCATTGGCCTCCAAAGCAACGGGTTTCCCGATTGCCAAGGTGGCGGCGAAGCTGGCGGTCGGCTATACGCTTGATGAGATTACCAACGATATTACCGGCGCGACGCCGGCATCGTTCGAGCCGACAATTGACTATGTCGTCACCAAAATTCCGCGCTTTGCCTTTGAAAAATTCAAAGGATCGGAGCCGGTCCTGTCGACCGCGATGAAATCGGTCGGCGAGGTGATGGCGATTGGCCGCAACATTCATGAATCGATGCAGAAAGCGTTGCGCGGCCTTGAAACGGGGCTTGCCGGGTTCAATGATGTTCCGCACCTTAAAGGCGCGCCCAAGGATGATATTTACGCCGCGCTCTCCAAGGCAACGCCCGACCGCTTGCTCTATGTCGCCCAAGCGATGCGCGAGGGCTTTACCAATGCGGAAATCCACGCGGTCACCCATTATGATATGTGGTTCCTCGACCGCATCGCCGAAATCGTAGCGGCGGAAAATGAAGTGCGCGCCAATGGCTTGCCGCAGGATGCGGACGGGATGCGCCGCTTGAAAGCAATGGGCTTTTCCGACCGCCGTTTGGCATGGATGGCCTTGGAAAGCGCAAATCTGCGCCCCGGCACCGAGCGCGTCCATGCACGCGGCTCAGGCCTTATCCATGAAGCGATCAAGGCGATGACCGGCGGCGTCACCGAAGATGAAGTCCGCGCGCTGCGCCACAAACTCGGCGTGCGTCCGGTGTTCAAGCGCATTGATACTTGTGCGGCGGAATTTGAAGCCAAAACGCCTTATATGTATTCGACCTATGAAGCGCCGAGCTTCGGTGTGGCTGAAGATGAAGCGCAGCCGTCCGACCGCAAGAAAATCGTGATTTTAGGCGGCGGTCCTAACCGCATCGGGCAGGGGATCGAGTTTGACTATTGCTGCTGCCATGCCTGTTTCGCGCTGAGCGATGCAGGGTTTGAAACCATCATGGTCAACTGCAACCCGGAAACGGTGTCGACCGATTATGACACCTCCGACCGCCTCTATTTCGAGCCGCTGACCGCTGAAGATGTTCTCGAAATTTTGGCTGTCGAGCAGCAGTCGGGGACGTTGGTGGGTGTGATTGTGCAATTTGGCGGGCAGACCCCGCTCAAGCTTGCGCAAGCCTTGGAGGATGCGGGCATCCCGATCCTCGGCACCTCGCCCGACGCGATTGATTTGGCGGAGGATCGCGAACGCTTCGCGGCGCTGGTTAACAAACTCGGGCTTCTCCAGCCCAAAAACGGCATTGCAAGGAGCCGCGAGGAAGCTATCGCGGCGGCCAACCGCATCGGCTATCCGGTGCTGATGCGCCCCTCTTATGTGCTGGGCGGCCGCGCGATGGAAATTGTCGATGGCGAAGCGCAACTGGAAGATTATATCCAGACCGCAGTGCAAGTGTCGGGCGACAGTCCGGTGCTCATCGACCAATATCTGCGCGATGCTATCGAGGTTGACGTCGATGCTTTGTGCGACGGCGATCAGGTGGTGGTCGCGGGCGTCCTCCAGCACATCGAGGAAGCGGGCGTCCATTCGGGCGATAGTGCCTGCTCGATCCCGCCCTATAGCCTGCCTGCCGAGATTATCGCTGAAATCGAGCGGCAAACCGAATTGCTCGCGCGTGGGCTTAATGTGCGCGGCCTGATGAACGTGCAGTTTGCGGTCAAGGACGGGCAGGTGTACCTCATCGAGGTCAACCCGCGCGCCTCGCGCACCGTGCCGTTCGTGGCAAAAGCGGTCGGCTCGCCCGTCGCCAAGATTGCCAGCCGCGTGATGGCAGGCGAAAAGCTGGCCAACTTGCCCAGCATCAACCGCGACATCGACTATATCGCGGTCAAGGAAGCCGTCTTTCCGTTCGCGCGCTTCCCCGGCGTTGACCCCGTGCTGTCGCCGGAAATGAAATCGACCGGTGAAGTGATGGGCATTGACGATGATTTCCCCACCGCCTTTGCCAAGTCGCAATTGGGGGCAGGGGCGCCGCTTCCCGACAATGGCACGGTGTTCATCTCCGTGAAGGATGGCGACAAGGCGCATATCCTCCCCGCTGCGCAGAAATTGCAGGAATTGGGCTGGGATATTATCGCGACCACAGGGACGGCGGCCTATCTCGCATCGTGCGGGCTGAAGGTCGAAACCGTCAATAAGGTTGCGCAAGGCCGTCCGCATATCGTCGACCGCATCATTGATGGCGGGGTGCAGATGATTTTCAACACAACCGAAGGCTGGCAATCCTTGAAGGATTCGCAATCCATCCGTCAGGCGGCCCTTTCGGCAAAGGTTGCGATATTCACGACCGCGCCTGCCGCCGTTGCCGCAGCGCACGCGATTGAAGCGACAAGAGGGCAAATACTTGAAGTTCGTTCGCTTCAGTCTTATTATTCAACTTCGCACGGCTAGCTCCCCCACATTCAGGACAGCTCGCGATAGGGCAGCTCCGCGTCATCATGGCGATGATCGGGGCACCCCAAAATATTGATTTGAAAAGGGATAATGGCATGGCATCCGTCGAAAAAATGCCGATGTTGCAAGAGGGTTTTGAAAAGCTTCAGGAGCAACTCAAAAATTTGAAGGCCGAGCGCCCCGAAATCATCGACGCGATCGAAGAAGCGCGCGCGCACGGGGACTTGTCCGAAAATGCGGAATATCATGCGGCCAAGGAACGGCAGGGACAGGTTGAAGCGTCGATTGCCGACCTTGAAGACAAGCTGAGCCGTGCGCAGATCATTGATCCGGCGGCGCTTTCGGGCGACAAAATCGTGTTCGGTGCGACCGTCACTTTGCTCGACGAAGATGACAAGCCGGTGCGTTACCAGATTGTCGGTCAGGCCGAAGCGGATGCGAAAGAGGGTAAAATCTCGTATAACTCGCCGCTCGGCCGCGCGCTCATCGGGCGCAAGGTCGATGACGAGGTGGAAGTCACCGTTCCGTCAGGCGACAAATTCTACCTTGTGTCGAACATCGAATTTATCTGACCTTCATGCAGTCCAATCCCGCACTGAAACGCGCGTGGGGCCAGTTTCCGGCAACCCACGGCGTTGCGGTTTTGACGATTGCCATCTCGCTCGGCGCGATGGTGTGGCCGGGGCTGAATGTAGCAGCGAGTGAAAGCGGGTTCGTTCCGGCCGCTTTGGATAGTGCAAGCGGTATTACACAAGCCGTGCCCGCGTGGCTGACGCCGCTTAGCTCGGCCTTTTTGCACAGCGGTTTCCTGCATCTTGCGTTCAACCTTATCATGCTCGTCTATTGCGGGCGGCAGGTAGAGGCGGCGCTGGGGAGCCGTTTATGGCTGCTCCTTTATGGCCTTGGCATTTATGCCGCCGCCGCCGCGCAATGGATCGCCGATCCGGCTGGCACCATTCCGATGATCGGCGCAAGCGGGGCCATTTCCGCGATAGTCGGGGCCTATGCCGCGATGTTCAACCAGCAGCAAGTATCTGCGGTCGGGCCGTTATCAAGCTATTGGGTGCGGATATTGTGGCTCGCCGCCGCGTGGATCGGCCTACAACTGCTTATTGCGCTGGCATCGGGCGGGGATATGGGCGGGAGCAGCATTGCGATCTGGGCGCATATTGGCGGTTTCGTGATCGGGCTTCTGCTCGCGCGGCCCTTGCTCAAGCATCGCTATCGGGCGCGTTAACCGCCACCCTCATATATTTTCACACCCACCCCCTCCCGCAAGCGGAAGGGGCGGATGGCATTGCGCTTAGGCCGCGCCGCCTTCGGGGAGATGGGGTTCGAGCAAGCGGTGGAGGTGGACCACCACATATTTCATTTCGGCATCATCGACGGTGCGCTGCGCAGCCCCGCGCCAGGCTTTTTCAGCCGAAGCCATATCGGGATAAATGCCGACCACGTCGATATTGTTGAGGTCGGTAAATTCAAGGCCCTGCGGATCTTTGACGCGCCCACCGAAAACAAGATGCAATTTGCTCATAAACTCGCTCGCAATAAGAAGAAAAGGGAGCGGACCATCGCTCTCCTGATGTTGGAGAGGCCGCTAGCATCAAAGCCCGCAAACCGCAACGGCAAAGCCTTCAGCGGGGTAGGGTAATGCTCCTGTTCCTGTGTCGCGACAGGGTAGGTTGGTTGAATTTGGTTCTCGCGGAGGCGCGGAGGCGCGGAGATTGGGAATGGGGTTTACGCAGAGGCGCAGAGGCAAGGAGGTTAAAGTGCCGAAGGCGGATAATTTTTGTCTCAACCCATATTTATAAAGCTTCGCGCCTCCGCGCCTCCGCGTGAACCTTCAAACCTCCCAATCGCGCCACAAGCTTCTCGTTGTCAGACACTGCGTAAAGCAAATGACGCACCGGCCACGAAAAAAAAGAGCGGCTTACCATCAGGCAAACCGCTCCTTTCTATTTCACTATAAGCCAGCGCTATCGGCGGCTTTTTACGGCGCCTTACGCATCGCGGTCGCGGCGGTTTCCTTTGGGGATCAGGAAAGCGGCGATAGCGCCGACTGCAAATGCGCCGACAACAGCCGCCAGCGGCTTGTCGTTTATCTGTTCGACGGTTTTGTCGGCAAGCTTACCGGCTTCGACCTTGGTGACGCCATAAGCATGGGTCGCCTTGTCCTTGCCGACGCGATAGGCTTCTTCGGCCTTTTCCTTGCCCACAACATAGGCTTCGCCCGCTTTTTCACGGCCCTGTTCAATCAGGCGTTCGGAGGTGTCGCGCGCATTGCCATAGGTCGTGGCGACGCGGGCGCGGGCGGCTTCGGCGGTTTCGCGCGCGCTGGACGATGCCGTGTCGAGCGCGTCGGCAGCACGTTCGCGCAAACGGTCAAAATTTTCGGTTACTTTATTGGCCATGACATTCTTCCTCTTGATCATATTTTTATCGGGTAAGCGTTTAATCCACCCGTTTTCATTTGGTGCGACCCTTATGCCTTTGGCGTCCAATCATCCGGGGCAACCCAATCGCGCATCTTTTCCAGCATCGCGCCGAGGCGGTCGAGCGCATCGGGGCTGCGCTGTTCAATTTCGCGCGACAAAGGCATGCGGTACCAGAACGCCAATGTCCCCAAAAAGGATGCACCAAAGACGACAGGATGCTCTTTTACCGTGGCAATCGTAACATCTTTGGCATCTTCGACATAATGGTTGACCGCGTCGGTCGCGTCCTGCTTGAGCCGCGCAGGGCGCACGCGGTTGGTCGTTTCGGCCAGTTGCTGGCGGAAATTGGCGCGCGCAATCTGCGCTTCCTGCTTGGCGATCTCAAAGGCGTGGTCGGCGCGGCGATTACCCATCAATACGCTCCCAGATCGCGCCGGTGATACGGTCAAACTGGCGCTTGCCGAACCAGGCGGTAATGCCGGTGAGAAGCGCAAGCGCGCTCACGACTATGGCGACGGCTTGTGTGTGGGTGAGGAAATCGGCGAGAATGAAGATCGCGCCAAAGCCGATGGCGAGCAAGGTGACTAGCCCCGCGGCGGCACTGATCGACACAAAAACGGCGGCTTTTTTGGCGGCAGACGCGATCACATCGGCGCGCGCTTTCAACAATGCAATTTCGGCTTCATAAGCCGCGCGGCCTGTATCAATCAGGCTTTCGATATTATTGCTGATATCTTCGACGATGGTCGCGGGATCGGTGGGGTCCGCCGGTTCAAGCGGGGCCTCGTGCATCGCGTCCAAAGCCGCTTCGTCCGCATCATTCGGCGCTTCGCCCGATTGCTGGTAAGGCGCATCGGCAAAGCCGAACGCAACATCTTCGGCGCGGGTTTCGTTATGATGGGGGGGAACCACACGGTTCTGTTGGCGCGGAGGCGCATAGCCGTGCCGCACATCATCAAATTCCGTATCGGTTCCCGTCCCGTAATTCATCCCTATCGCCTGTTCAAAGCCTGTTGCCGGCTATCATGATGGCCGGTGTGGCCGGAACATTGCGGTCCAAGGACACGCTGTTCAAAATAAGCTGTTCAAAATGCGGGGTGCGGTCAGCCCGCGCCCTGCATTTGCTTAGGCGTCATCATTAGACGACTTGAACATGCGTGCAAGGACAAAGCCCACAACGGCTGCTGCGCCAATCGCAACTGCCGGACTTTTCTTGACGAAATCGCGCGTGTTGTTGACGAGTTGGTCGACATCCTGCTGGTCAAGTGTCGAGGCCATGCCCGATACGGTTTTGGCCGCCGAACGTGCGAAATCGCCATATTGGGTGCCGAGTTTTTCATCGACCTGCGGCGCTGCATCTTCGATCATCTGGGCAAGGCTGCCCATTGCGCCTGCGGTTTTGGTCTTGCCTTCCGTGGCAAGTTCCTTGGCGCGGACCGAAGCCTGATCGGTATATTTGCTGGCTTCGTCCTTCCACTGGCTGGCTTTGGCCTTGGCGTCGGTGGTCATATCCGAAAGTGACATTTTGAAACCCTTCGCAGTGTTGGTGGTGGTGTTTTTGGGAGCCGCCTTTTTAGTTGCGGGCTTTTTGGCCGCAGGCTTTTTCGGCGCGGCCTTGCTGCTGGCGACGGCCTTGCTTGCCGCGGTCTTGGCGGTAGGCTTTTTGGCAGGCGCCTTTTGCGTAGCCGATTTGGCTGCGGGCTTTTTGGGCGCAGCCTTGGTCGTTTTTGTTGGTTCTACAGCCATGAACTTACCCCTTTTCTAAATAAGGCGGGAACATCGACAAGAGCGTCACAAAAGGAGCGTTGCCGCTTGCGATGGATAACATATGGGGGCGCTATCGGTTCCCGACAAGCTGTGTTGCAATGGTGGGACAGCAAAATTTTGTAATGCGTAAAAATAGGGGCAAAAAGCGGTGGGCAAAAAAGCTTGCCGCAATTGCCTCCTCAGTTGTTCCCCATAGTTGCCCCCACAGTTGCCATGCGCGTGTGCGCTCGCTAAGGGCGGCGGCATTAGTTTTCCGACCCTTTCCATCCGCCGTTTTCCGGCCTGCTCAAAAGGATAAGCCCATGACCGCGATCATCGACATTCACGCCCGCCAGATTATGGACAGCCGCGGTAATCCGACCGTCGAGGTGGATATCATGCTGGAAGATGGCAGCTTTGGCCGCGCGGCAGTGCCTTCGGGCGCGTCGACCGGCGCGCATGAAGCGGTCGAACTGCGCGACGGCGACAAGAAACTCTATATGGGCAAAGGTGTTACAAAGGCGATTGATGCGGTGAATGGCGAGCTTGCCGAACTGCTCATCGGCCTTGATGCCGAGGACCAGCGCGAAATCGATCTTGCGATGATTGAGGCCGATGGCACGCCCAACAAGGGCCGCATCGGCGCGAACGCAATTTTGGGCGTGAGCCTTGCCATCGCAAAAGCTGCCGCCGATGCGCGGGGCTTACCGCTCTACCGCTATGTCGGCGGGGTCGCGGCGCATGTGCTGCCGGTGCCGATGATGAACATCATCAATGGCGGTGAACATGCCGATAACCCCATCGACTTTCAGGAATTCATGATCATGCCGGTCGGCGCGGACAGCCTTGCCGAAGCGGTGCGCTGGGGTTCGGAAATTTTCCATACGTTGAAGAAGGGTCTGCACGATAAGGGCCTCGCGACCGCTGTGGGCGATGAAGGCGGCTTTGCGCCCAACCTCGCCTCGACCCGTGACGCGCTCGATTTTGTCATGGCCTCGATTGAAAAAGCAGGTTTCAAGGCAGGCAGCGAAGTCGTCCTCGCGCTCGATTGCGCCGCGACCGAATTTTTCAAAAACGGCAAATATGAAATTTCGGGCGAAGGCCTGTCGCTTTCGCCGGTAGAAATGGCCGATTATCTGGCGGCGCTGTGCAAGGATTATCCGATCAAGTCGATTGAAGACGGCATGAGCGAAGATGATTTTGAAGGCTGGAAGGCACTCACCGACAAGATTGGCGACAAGGTGCAGCTGGTCGGCGATGATCTGTTCGTCACCAACCCCGCGCGCCTTTCGGACGGCATCAAGCGCGGTCTTGCCAATTCGCTGCTCGTCAAGGTGAACCAGATCGGCACGCTCACCGAAACGCTGGAAGCGGTCAGCATGGCGCAATGTTCGCGCTACACCGCCGTTATGTCGCACCGTTCGGGCGAAACTGAAGATGCGACGATTGCGGACTTGGCCGTCGCGACCAATTGCGGCCAGATAAAAACCGGTAGCCTTGCGCGCTCGGACCGGCTTGCAAAATATAACCAGCTTATCCGTATCGAAGAAGAGTTGGGATCGATGGGCCGTTATGCAGGCGCCGGGATTTTCCGCGCCTGACAAGGGACGTGAGAAGCAATGCCGGGCCGGTGATTTTACGCGAAATTACCGGCTCCGCCGTAGCGTGCTTCAACTAAACGCATTTTTTCACGGCTTTGCGTAAAATTGGCTTGCATCCGTGAGTCGCTTGTGATTCAAACAGATTCCATGACGAGCGGCGCAAAATTGAAAAAAGCGATGGCGATGGCATGGGGCCCGACCTTGGCGGTGCTGTTCGTGCTGGCGATGATCGGCTATGCCGTATTCGGCCCGACCGGCCTTTATGCGTGGGGGGATTATACCCAATCGCTCGAAGTCAAAAAGGCCGAACTTGCCAAGCTCAAAAAACGCGAAGGCATTTTGCAGAACCGCGTGACCTTGCTCGATCCCAACCATGTCGACCCCGACCTTGCCGATGAATTTGTCCGCAAGGATTTGAACGTGGTGCGCGCGGACGAGGTGGTTATTCCGCTCAAATAACGGGGCGGCAGACTGCGCATCGCATAGGCGTATCTCCTCAGTCTTTTGTTGCGCACATCTTTCGGCTGGCCTTCCTATTGCAGTCCGATTGCAGTTGCAATTTTTGCAATCGTTAATTCCGGCAAAATGAAAAAACCGCTACGTTTCCGCCGACGTAACATTGCATTGCGCGCACATTCGGTCCTATAGCAAAGATAACAGTAATTGCCGAACAGGAGTGGATCTTGGCGAAAACCCCTGCACGACGCACCCCCAAGGCAGCCGCGAAACCGGCTGCGAAAACGCCCGCAAAAGCGGCGGCGGTGCCTTCGATTTCCAACCGGGAACGTCCCGAAGAACCGCAACCTTATGATGCGTCCAAGGAAGAGATGCTCGCCTTTTACAAGGAAATGCTCCTCATCCGCCGCTTTGAAGAAAAAGCGGGCCAGTTATACGGCCTTGGTCTGATCGGCGGTTTCTGCCACCTCTATATCGGTCAGGAAGCGGTCGCGGTCGGTCTCCAGTCGGCGCTCGATTCCGATAAGGATAGCGTCATCACCGGCTATCGCGATCACGGCCATATGCTCGCTTACGGCATTGACCCCAATGTCATCATGGCGGAATTGACCGGACGCGGCGCAGGGATTTCCAAGGGCAAGGGCGGCTCGATGCATATGTTCAGCGTCGAGCATAAATTTTACGGCGGCCACGGCATTGTCGGCGCGCAAGTCTCGCTCGGCACCGGCCTCGCTTTCGCACATAAATATCGCGACGATGGCGGTGTGTGCATGGCCTATTTCGGTGACGGTGCGGCAAACCAGGGCCAGGTCTATGAAAGCTTCAACATGGCCGAGCTGTGGAAGCTTCCGATGATCTATGTCATCGAAAATAACCAATATGCGATGGGCACCAGCGTCAACCGCGCATCTGCCGAGGACCAGCTTTACCGGCGCGGGGAAAGCTTCCGTATTCCGGGACTTCAGGTCGATGGCATGGATGTGCTTGCGGTGCGCGGCGCCGCCGAAGAGGCGCTCGCATGGGTGCGCGCGGGCAAGGGACCGATCCTGCTCGAACTCAAAACCTATCGTTATCGCGGCCACTCCATGTCGGACCCGGCCAAATATCGCTCGCGCGATGAAGTGCAGGCGGTGCGCGATAAATCCGATCCGATCGAGGGCCTCAAGAAATTGCTCGAAAAAGCAGGCGTCAAGGAAGAGGAACTCAAGACGATCGACAAGGAAATCCGCCAGATTGTCAATGCTTCTGCCGATTTTGCCGAAACATCGCCGGAGCCTGATCCTTCCGAACTATATACCGACGTCTTGGTGGAGACCTATTAATGGCGATTGAATTGAAGATGCCCGCGCTTTCCCCGACCATGGAGGAAGGCACGCTCGCCAAATGGCTCGTCAAGGAAGGCGACGCCGTCAAGTCCGGCGATATTTTGGCCGAAATCGAAACCGACAAGGCGACGATGGAATTTGAAGCGGTGGACGAAGGCACGGTCGCGCAAATTCTTGTGCCTGCCGGAACCGATAATGTGAAGGTCGGCACGGTCATTGCGATGATTGCAGGCGAGGGCGAAGATGCGTCTGCGCCAGCCGATACTCCCGCCGCTGCTCCGCAAAGCGCGACCGACGACAAGGCGGAAGCCCAAGCGGCCTCGGCTGCGCAGGAAAAGACGGTCGATGCGGAAACACCGGTTCTGCCCAACGCGACCCCGCGCGCCGATGTGCGCGATCCCGATATTCCGGCAGGCACCGAAATGGTCAAAGTGACGGTGCGCGAAGCTTTGCGCGATGCAATGGCCGAAGAAATGCGCAAGGATGACCGCATCTTTGTGATGGGTGAGGAGGTCGCCGAATATCAGGGCGCCTATAAGGTCACGCAAGGCCTGCTCGAAGAATTCGGTCCCAAGCGCGTCATCGACACGCCGATCACCGAATATGGCTTTGCAGGCGTCGGCACAGGCGCTGCGATGGGCGGGCTTAAGCCGATTATCGAGTTTATGACCTTCAACTTCGCGATGCAGGCGATTGACCATATCATCAACTCGGCGGCCAAGACCAACTATATGTCGGGCGGCCAGATGCGCTGCCCTATCGTGTTCCGCGGCCCCAATGGCGCAGCGAGCCGTGTCGGCGCGCAACATAGCCAGAATTATGGTCCTTGGTATGCGAACGTCCCCGGCCTTATCGTCATTGCGCCTTATGACGCCGCCGACGCCAAAGGCTTGCTGAAAGCGGCCATCCGCAGCGAAGATCCGGTGGTGTTCCTTGAAAATGAACTCCTCTATGGCCGCAGCTTCGACATTCCCGATATGGACGATTATGTCCTCCCCATCGGCAAGGCGCGGATCATGCGCGAAGGCGCGGATGTAACCATCGTGAGCTACTCGATCGGCGTCGGCATTGCGCTGGAAGCAGCGGAAACGCTGGCGGGCGAGGGGATTGAGGCCGAAGTCATTGACCTGCGCACCTTGCGTCCGCTCGACCGTGAAACGGTGCTGGCAAGCCTTGCCAAGACCAATCGCATGGTCGTGGTCGAAGAAGGCTGGCCGACCTGTTCGATTGCATCGGAAATCATGGCGATTGCGATGGAGGACGGGTTCGACAATCTCGACGCGCCGGTGCTGCGCGTATGCGACGAAGATGTGCCGCTGCCTTATGCCGCGAACCTTGAAAAGCTCGCCATCGTCGATGCGCCGCGTGTTGTCGCTGCGGTCAAGAAGGTATGTTATAAGGATTAAGCGCGGAAGCATAAAAACCCGTCATAAAAGGCGGGTTTTTATATCTATTGTATCAGGAACAGCGGCTCACCGTAGCCGTAGGGCTAGGGTTTGTAACACCCGAGTCCAGATCACGCGCATCGCGAATTTGGAACGCGGCCGTGGCTTGCATCCTTTTTGCATCGGGAGACATCCAACTGGCATATAATATCGGGTCATAATTATATAGAATTTCGACGAACATGACCGCCGTTCCCGAAGCGGCTTTGATTTTATTAGTGCTTGGCCCCATTCCGCTTGAAGGTAATGATGAAGACGGTGTTCCGAATGAAGACGTAAACGGTCCGTTGCCGAAGCAACGCTGCCAGCGGATAAATTGGTTTCCCGAACTATTCACTTCTAGACTGGAAAGTATAACTTTTCCGCGAAGCTTGAAATCAATGGATGAACTTTGAAGCTCGGCGCCTTTGAAAATATCGTTGATGTCAATTTCACGCATTTGTGGAAGGGCAAGCACTGTACCCGTCTGTGACCGTGAAGCATTATCGGCTACCGTAAGGGCAAGCTGGCTTATCCGCGTCTGGGTGGTAACATAATTGATAAACTCTGCTCCGCCGAACCCTAAAACCATGAAAAAGGAAAGTCCGGCCGCAAATTCTATAAGAACGGTCGCTTCCTGATCTTTAATAAGTCGAACAGGCGGACAGGGACGACCCCAAAGATGGTGGAGACGTCGCCCAAAAGGACGCAAGAATATCATATATTTCATGTGCAGGTTCCGGTGAGCGGCTGCGCTTGGGCGGCAAATGGCTGGTTACGCAGGACCGTTTGTGCGGCCATGAGCTGGACTTTATCCCCCCCGATGAAGGCTGTTAGGGGGAAAAAACGGGGGAAACGTACTCTTACAGTGTAGATAACGGCGTCAGACGCGCCCCCTTGGCCTGCACTGCCTGCGTCGGCATCCCATTCAGTGTTCCCGTTGGCATCCTCAAATTGTTCGCCTGCGTCACACTGGCCATTCCTGTTGCTGTCCGTAAATTTTTCTGGAGAATTGGCGTTACTGAAATGTTTGTAAGACCGCCGTTCAAAAGTTACCTCGGCAGAAGGGTTAACGGCCAATATGCGTTGACGGACGCGCTCATCGACAGCGGTCTGATCTTGGTTGTTACGCTCCAAAGTTGAAGAACGTGCTGCGTCATTGACGGCCCCCACTAAAACGGCGTTTCCATAATACATATGGCCTAAATCGAAAATGCCGACCAAAAACATGAAGAACGGTGTGAAAATCAAACCGAATTCAACCGCCGAGACTCCCTGCTCGTTCCTTTTGATGCCGCGCCAATGATGGCTTAGGAAAGTGGAGAGCTTCATTGCGAGAGCCTCAGGAAAGTGATGCGCTGGGCAATTTCTTTAAATTTTTGCTCAAGTTGGGCTGAACTGTCTGCCTTGAAAGCAAGACCGGACGTCGCACAATTTTGCAAATTGCTACCCAATGTGACTTCGTCACCAAAACCCACTACCCAAAGCGTTGCCTGTCCATCTTTTTTAACGGCACTGCACGCAGCGCTGAATCGCGCAAGATGGCGTGCTTTCAATTCCGTATCGCTGGTCGAATTGGTGCCGCCTGTTACCCGCCTGTCCATCGGTTCGACACCATAAGCAGAATAGCGATACGCATTAGGCAACATTTCTCCGTCGGTCATGAAGATAACATGACGCGATTGCGGAAGTCCGTTAGTGGGCAATCTTTTATTGTCGTCAGCGAAAATGCCAACAGGTGCTATCCAGCGCCCGCCCCAGATCATACCTATATCAAGATAAGTACCGCCTGTTGCGGCCAGATTTTTGATGTAAAGTTCAAAGCTACTGCGGTCTGTCTTTGTCATTTCCTTAAGACGCATCGCTTGAGAGGGGCAGGCTGCATATGTCCCTGTCCCTTCGAAATTTTTTACATTTTCGACAGTCGTGTTAAGGACGTCTGCATATTGCGATAAATTTGACGAATCAATTTTTGTCCTAGGCCGGGCGTAGGTAAGCCGCGGAATTGCGGGCTTCCATACATTGCTTCCGGACGGAACGAATTTCAGATTGAGGTCATTGGCATTGGCCGGCACCGATGCGCCGCTGGAAAATGCAACCGTAGGCAATTCTTCAATACAGCCTTCCCACGCCGGTACCGTAATATTGCTTCCATTGGGTCCGAGGGGCGCAACGAAAGTGCTGCCGGTTTTAAAGCCCGACAGGCTTGGGCTGGTGAGCTTTTTATAATTATAGGTCGCCGGATAAAAAACACCTCTTACAGTTTTTTCGGCGGTATTGAGCTGCCGCGACTGATATTCCGCGCTACTCGCGACCCAGTTGCTATTTTCGCTTACAAGCAGCTTTCCGACATTCACATTTTGTGAAAAAGGTACAACGCCGATGCGAATTCTTGAGTTAGGCGTGCGGGCCTGCATGATAGTATCAAAAAAGCTCATGACAGCATTGCGCATACCGGTCATCCGGTCTTGCGTGTCGCCATAATTTTTGTCGAGCATGGATCCGGTCGTATCCAGAACGAACACAATATCGACATTTGACACTTCGAGACGTGCATTGCACGACACATCAATCTTATTGTTCCCGAATTTGAACATCCGCATGATGGTGGCAGGCATTGTCGTGGAGGCAGTCCCGGAAATTTCCGTGCTACTCCCGTCAATGGCTGCTGGTGTGAAACTGGTATTTTGGGATTCGAACAACCGGTTGGGAAAGTTGAACGCGAACATGCGTTGCCCTTCTGCCTTGGCAGTGTCGTTCAAGGAACCTGAATTGGCCATGGATTTACGGGCGGCCAAAATGCCGGCATCGCAGGCTTGTTGCAGTCGAGTCTTGGCGGCATAAAAGCGCGCCATATCCACACCTGCGCCGATCATGGCAAGCATAGGAAATAAGGATATCGCAGTTATCCACATCACATTGCCTCCGTTTTCCCGGAGAAGGCCTCCGTTTTCCCGGAGAAGGGATGCGCTATAACTTTTCGTATTGCCCCATATACCCACGGCCACATTGCCCCTTTGCCACCAATTGCGGTTTGTCATTTTATTCTTTGTCGAGCCGGGCACGCGCTATTCAAACCTGATACCCAAGGGAAATAGCCTCAAATAATATGAAACAAATATTGTGCTGGGCCGCAATTTTGCTCCTGTTTGCGTTATTTTCGCCTATTACGTGTTACAATCCCGTCAATGGATGGTCTTAATGGCAGTTAATGCTTAAAATTATGTTTAAACCAACATCGCGCAAACTGCTTTCGATATGACGCAGAACCGTCCTTTTGCCCTTGATATGGGAAATCCGCTGATCCGGGTCATGGTAAAACCACGGGACCGCCAAGACGTATATAATTTATGGCAGTATGACGCCGAATTGGGTCAGATCATGCGCGCTGTACGTGATCCTACGTTGAGAGCCATGCGTTATATATGGTGGAGGGACCAGATTGATGGGCTGGCGGACGGCATTGAAGCTGCACATCCTGTATTGGAGGGCCTTAAGCAGATATTTTCGCCTAATGACTTGCGCCGCCTCGCCTGCCTTGCCGATATTTGGGCGGATTTTTCCGAATATGTCCCCTTGGGATTGCCGGAAGTGATAGATTTTTCCACTAAGCGGGGACATTTATTATTTGCGACCTCTGCGCAATTGATGGGCAGCGGGGGGCAACAGGCGCACGCTTCTGGTGGACAAATATGGGCGCTTGGAGATGTTGCGTCACAATTGTCAGATGCCGAACTTTCCCGATCCATCTGGGCCCATATTAGAGCGGAAGAAAAAAACGCAGAGGAAACATCGTTACCTTATGCGCTTCGTGCGCTTACCGCTTTATCGAGAAAACGTGCCGAAAGTGCAGGGAAAATTTGTCCCTTGTCCGAGCAGATGTTGCTGTTCCGGATGGGAATGAAGGGAGGATAAGTCTCCAATATGCTTTGCTATTTTCCTAACCCAATTTCTACTGTATAAATCATTCAAACAGGCAAGGGATGGGGATGAAAAGCTTTCTGGGTGGAGCCGTGGTGAGCCTGTTGCTGATGCTGGGCGGATGGTTGATCTGGCAGGGGCGCACCGAAGCGCTTGCGGATCAAGCCAATAGCCGCTTGGTCGGCGAACCGGCACCTGAACCATTGAGCCTGCCCGAAGGGGAAGCGGGGTTGCGCGGCAAAGCCCCGCCGGGCCTGCCTTCGCCGCCCGAAGCTGCACCCAAAAGCCGCGAGGAAAAGCGGTTCAACCGCTATGACAAGGATCGTGACGAGGTTATCACCCGCATCGAATTGATGGCGAGCCGCAGCAAGGATTTCAAGAAACTGGATACAGACGGCAATAATCTGCTGAGTTTCGAAGAATGGGCGGTCAAAACGTCCGACAAATTTGCAGGCGCAGACGCCGACAAAAATGGCAAGCTCACCCGCGCCGAATTTGTGACCACTGCGCCCAAAAGGCGGCCGCAAGCCGCGTGCCGCTGTTAGCGTTTAACCCAAGCCCTGCTGCGTTATCCAGCTTGCAAGATCAGCGCGCGCGCGAGCGGTGACGGCCTGTTTGCGCTGTTTTTTGTGGACCTTTTCATCCAAGGGCGCGAACAGACCGAAATTGACATTCATTGGCTGATAGCTACTCGCATCCGCGCCGCCGGTAATATGGCCGAGCAGCGCGCCGAGAGCTGTGGTTGAAGGCGGCGGAGTAAGCGCGCGCCCGGCGATTTCGGCAGCGGCAAAGCGCCCGGCCATAAGGCCCACCGCGCTCGATTCCACATAGCCCTCGCACCCCGTAATCTGCCCGGCAAAGCGGATATGCGGCGCGGCGCGCAGCCTCAGGCTCGCATCGAGCAATTCCGGCGATTTGATAAATGTATTGCGATGCAATCCGCCCAGCCGCGCAAATTCGGCCTTTTCCAGCCCCGGTATGGTGCGGAATAATTCAACCTGCGCGCCATGTTTGAGCTTGGTCTGGAACCCCACCATATTCCACAACGTGCCAAGCTTATTATCCTGCCGCAACTGGACGACGGCATAAGGCCAGCGACCCTTGGGATATTCGGGTGTTGCCCAATGCGGATTGTCGAGGCCGACCGGCTTCATCGGGCCGAAGCGCAAAGTTTCCACCCCGCGCGATGCCATCACTTCGATCGGCATACAGCCTTCGAAATAAGGCGTGTTTTCTTCCCATTCCTTGAATTCGGTTTTCTCGCCGTCCATCAACCCTTGGTAGAAAGCGAGATATTGCTCCTTGTCCATCGGGCAGTTGATATAATCTTTGCCATCGCCTTCGGGGCCGACTTTGTCCCAGCGGCTCGCCATCCAGCAAATGTCCATGTCGATACTGTCGCGGTAAACAATCGGCGCAATCGCGTCGAAAAAGGCGAGGCTGTCCTTGCCGGTGGCGGCGCCGATCTGCCCTGCAAGCGACGGTGCGGTGAGGGGGCCGGTGGCGATGATGGTCAGGCCTTCTGACGGGAGCCTATCCACCCGTTCGCGGATAATCTGGATATTCTCATGGCTTTCCAGAGCCTCGGCGACATTGGCGGAGAAAATGTCGCGGTCGACCGCAAGCGCGCTGCCAGCGGGCACTTTGGCGGCATCGGCGGCGCGCATGATGAGCGAATTGAGGCTGCGCATTTCCTGATGCAGCAGGCCCACCGCATTATTGTCGGCATCGTCCGAACGGAAACTGTTCGAGCAGACCAGTTCGGCAAGCCCGTCGGTCTGGTGGGCGGGCGTCATGTCGCCGCTGCCGCGCATTTCGCTGAGGCGCACCTTGACGCCGGACTGGGCGAGTTGCCACGCGGCTTCCGAACCGGCGAGGCCGCCCCCGATGATATGAACCTGATAATCGTGCATGACGCACGCCCTATGCGCGTGATAAGCATTTGGCAATCTATCGGGTGGAATGAGCGCCGGTAGCAGCAGAAAAAGGGGGCTTAGCGGCATGGAAAATCAGGAAAATATGGTGGTGGAGCGCCGGTCGGCCGTGATTCCGCAAAGCTGGATATTCTGGGCCGCGATTGGCGCAGGGATTTCCTATATGATTCCGGTTTTGTTGGAAGTGAGTGGCGCGCTTTACGTTACGGTATGGAAGGGTTTGGGCGTCGGGCTGCTTGCGTTTTGGGCGGCGCGTAATGCGAGCGGGCGCAATGGCTGGCTGTTCGCCGCGGTGCTGGCGTTCGGAGCCTTGGGCGATGTGGTGCTGGAGACCGATCTGGTGACGGGCGGCATCGCCTTTGCCATCGGCCATATGCTCGCCATCTATTTCTACCTCAACAACGGGCGCGCGAGCCTGTCTGCAAGCCAGAAGCTGCTTGCGGTGGCCGTGGTGCTGGTCGCGCCGCTGATCGCTTGGGCGCTGCCCTATGACCGCTCTCTGGTATGGCAGCCGACGCTCTACACCTTGTTCGTCGCCGCAATGGCCGCAGCGGCTTGGATCAGCCGCTTCCCGCGCTACCGCACCGGTCTAGGCGCGATGCTGTTCGTGGTGAGCGACCTGTTCATCTTCTCGCGCTTCGGACCGCTCGAAGTCTCTTTTCTGCCGACCCTATTTGTCTGGCCGCTCTATTTTGGCGGGCAGGCGCTGATTGCATGGGGTGTGGTCGACACGCTGACCGCAGAGACAGGGCAAAGGGAGAATTATTAATTCAACGGGTTAGGCAGGACGCGCGCCCGGCGATTAGTTCCGCACGAGCGGTTTAGCGCGCGCAAAGCTTGCAAAACCGGCCCTGCACGCCCCATATTGATGCCATGACCAAGCCGCATATCTTTACCATCGGCTATGAAAAAGCAGCGCAGGGCGATGTGATTGCCGCGCTCCATGATGCGGGCGTGACACAGTTGGTCGATGTGCGCGCGCGGCCCTTGTCGCGCCGCCCCGGCTTTTCCAAAAAGGCGCTGGCGGGCGCGCTGGAAGAGGAGGGGATTGCCTATATCGGCTTGCCCGCGCTCGGCACCCCGCCCGATGGCCGCGCCGCCGCGCTCGACCACCGGCTTTCCGACCTTCAACGCATTTACAGCGCGCAGCTTGATACGCCCGAAGCGATTGTTGCGGCAGAACAGTTGAAGGAATTGGTGGCAGAAAAGCCGACCGCCTTGCTCTGTTACGAGCGCGACCCGACTTTCTGCCACCGGACCCAATTACGCGAGGCGGTGTTGAAGAATTATCCCTTCACCAATCTTTACCCCTGATCGTCGCCGCCTTCGCTGTCTGCGCCATCACTGGCTGACGCATCGGGCGTGTCCGTCGTCTGATCTGACGTCATGGCGTCATCCGCGACTTCGCCATTTTCCGTAATATCTTCGGCAGTTGCTTCAACTTCTTCATCGCTTTCCTCAATCTTGGCCGCCGACACGACATGTTCATTATCGGCCACATTGAAGAGACGCACGCCCGCCGAATTGCGGCCAATCACGCGCAGGCTGCCAAGGCCCATGCGGATCATCTTGGCCTGATCGGTGACGAGCATAAGCTGGTCGGTCGTAAGCGCAGGGAAGCTCGCGACGACGGGACCGTTGCGCGCAATATTGTCGATATTGGTAATTCCCTGACCGCCGCGCCCTGTGCGGCGATATTCATAGGCTGAGCTTAGCTTGCCATAGCCATTGCCGCACACAGTGAGGATGAACTGTTCGCGCTCGGCCAGTTCGGCAAAGCGTTCTGCCGCCATGTCGGGCGCGCCTTCCTTTTCGGCCTTCCACGGGGCGTAGCGCAGATAATCTTCGCGCTCGTCCTGATTTTTCATGCCGCCGCGATGGAGGATCGAAAGCGAGATAACCTCGTCATCACCCTTCAACGAAATGCCGCGCACACCGGTCGAGGTGCGGCTCTGGAATTCGCGCACATCGGTCGCGCCAAAGCGGATCGCCTTGCCGTTGCGGGTTGCGAGCAGTACATCATCGCCTTCGGTCAAAAGCTCGGCACCGACTAAATGATCGTCGCTACCGTCTTCAAATTTCATCGCAAATTTGCCGTTGGACGGAATATTCGCAAACGCATCCATGCTGTTGCGGCGGATATTGCCCTTGGCGGTGGCAAAGACGACATGGAGCGCGCCCCATTCGGCCTCATCTTCGGGCAGCGGCAGGACGGTCGAGATAGTCTCGCCTTGCGCGAGCGGCAACAGGTTGATCATCGGACGACCGCGTGTGGCGGGGCCACCTTCGGGCAAGCGCCACACTTTCATGCGATAGACTTTGCCGTGGGTTGAAAAGAACAAGACCGGCGTATGGGTCGAGGTCACGAATAATTCGGTGACGACATCCTCATCCTTGGTGTTCATACCCGCTCGGCCCTTGCCGCCGCGACGCTGCGCACGGAAAGTGTCGAGCGTGGTGCGCTTGATATAGCCGTCCATCGTGACGGTCACGACCATATCTTCGCGTTCGATAAGGTCTTCATCGTCAATGCCGTCTGCGGCCGGTGCGATTTCGGAGCGGCGCGGCGTTGCGAATTCGTCGCGGATTGCAGTCAGTTCCTCGCGCATCACCGCATAAAGTTTCACGCGGTCGGCAAGGATGCTCAACAACTCTTCAATATTGAGCGACAATTCTTTGAGTTCATTGCCGATTTCATCGCGACCCAATGCGGTCAGGCGATGCAGGCGCAGTTCAAGGATGGCGCGGACCTGGATTTCCGAAAGCTGGTAGCTGCTGCCTTCAACCTCTTCGTCAATCGCTTCGACCAAGCGGATATAGGGCGCGATTTCGGCAATTGGCCATTCGCGGTCGAGCAGGGCCACACGCGCTTCGGCAGGCGAGGCCGAGCCGCGAATGATGCGGACCACTTCGTCAAGATTGGTGACGGCGACGACAAGACCGAGCAAAATATGCGCGCGGTCGCGGGCCTTGTTGAGCTCGAATTTCGTCCGTCTTGTAATGACTTCTTCACGAAACTTCACAAAAGCTTCGATAATGTCGCGCAAGGTCAGAATTTCCGGACGACCGCCGCGAATGGCGAGCATATTGGCCGGGAAGCTGGTCTGCGCGGGCGTGTGGCGCCACAATTGGTTCAGCACCACATCGGGTGTTGCATCGCGTTTCAGGTCGATGACGATGCGCACGCCTTCGCGGTTCGATTCGTCGCGAATGTCGGACACGCCTTCGATGCGCTTATCCTTGGCCGCTTCGGCAATCTTTTCGACAAGGCCGGACTTGCCGACCTGATAGGGAATTTCGGTAAGGACGATTGAGCGCCGGTCGCCGCGGCCTTCTTCAATATCAAAACGGCTGCGCATCATGATCGAGCCTTTGCCCGTCATATAGGCGTTGCGCGCGCCGCCAAGGCCGAGGATTTGCGCGCCGGTGGGGAAATCGGGCGCGGGGATAATTTCGATCAGCTCTTCATTGGTGATGCCGCCATTTTCCATATAGGCAAGGCAGGCATTGATGACTTCGCCGAGATTATGCGGCGGGATGTTGGTCGCCATGCCGACCGCGATGCCGCCTGCGCCATTGACCAGCAAATTGGGGAAGCGCGCGGGCATAACCTGCGGTTCTTCGCGGCTGCCGTCATAATTGGGCTGGAAATCGACCGTGTCCTGATCGAGATCTTGCAGCAAGGTCATCGCCGCTTTGGACATGCGCGCTTCGGTATAGCGCATCGCCGCTGGCGGATCGGGGTCCATCGAGCCGAAATTGCCCTGACCATCCATCAGCATAACGCGCATCGACCAGTCTTGCGCAAGGCGCGCCATCGCATCATAAATCGCACTGTCGCCATGCGGGTGATAGTTACCCATCACGTCACCGACAATCTTCGACGATTTACGGTAAGGGCGGCCCGGAACGAATCCGCCTTCCTTACAGGCGAACAGGATGCGGCGGTGAACCGGTTTCAAACCATCGCGCACATCGGGGAGCGCGCGGGCCACAATCACCGACATCGCATAGTCGAGATAAGATGTTTTCATCTCGTCAACGATGTTGATCGGGCGGATATCGTCTATGTGCGGAATTTCGGGCGTTTCGGTGGTCAAAATCGGCTCTTTTTTGCTGTTTTTATCGCTAGCTCCGCTCTAGCCGAGCCGGCATCCGATTGCCAGTAAAACGCGCCTGTAATGCTGATTTTTACACTTTTTATGACAGGTGTTGCGAAGGGGCAGGAGAAGGGGCGCGCGCAAGCCTTTGTCCGGACGCGGATAGCGGGCGGAATAGCGAGCAGATTATGCGGGGAATAGAGTGACTTATTTGCGTTTGGGCGGCGGCGCGGTGCGGGTGAACAACCAATGGTCGGCTTGGCTTTCTTGCGCGTCAAAGGCGTAACCGTCGCTGTCGAAACCCCTTAACGCTTCGGGGTCGGTGAAGCGATGCTCGCACAGATAGCGCGCCATCATGCCGCGCGCGCGTTTTGCGGCGAAACTGTTGAAGCGCAAGCCTTTGGGACCATGTTCGCGGAAATCTATGGTGATGACGCGGGTGGCGGGGGAAAGTTTCGGTCCCAAAGCCTGCCAATATTCCTGACTGGCGAGGTTGATGAGGATGGTGTCGCCGGACGCCGCCATGTCCGCTTCGATCGCGCGTGCGATAAGATCATCCCACCATTGGTAGAGATTTGCCGCTTTCGAGCCGCGTGCAGGCGGCGCCCAACGTGTCCCCATTTCAAGCCGGTAGGGCTTGATTCTGTCGAGCGGTTTCAGCAAGCCGTAGAGGCCGGACAGGATGCGCACATGGTCCTGCGCAAAATGGACGGCGGCCTCGTCGAGCGTTTTGGCCTCGAAACCATGATATACATCGCCGTTAAAGGCGAACAAAGCGGGCCGTTCGGGCGCGTCGGCAAAATCGCGGTAACGCGCGGCGTTCAACGTCCCCAGCGCGTCGGATATATGCATGAGCGCGGACAATTTCTTGCTGCCAAGCTTGGCCGCTTTGGCCGCTGCAGCCTCGGCCCGTTCTGCAAAAACCGGTTCGGTTGGTGAAAAATCGGGTAGCGGACTTTGGTAATCGAGCGATTTGGCGGGGGAGAGAATGGCAAACATGAAGGGGCCATAGGCGGCGCATGGCGCAGCGTCAAAGCGGTTCGGCTAAGCCGTTCAAAAATAATCCTGCCGATATTATTGCGGTCCTTTGAGCAAATCCCCCTGCAAATCGGCGCGCTTTTGCCTACATAAAGGGGCGGGCATTGCGGGGGGCCGGTTTTGGCTGGCCGTGATGGCGCTCCGCTCTTGGCCTATCGGACAGAAAGTCTTATCAAAAACGCATGGCACTGGTTGCACTGATTATCGCAAGCGAACGGGTGGACGGGGACGAAGGGCAGTTGCGCGCCGCTTTGCCAGTGGCAGGCGTGCCGCTGCTTGAACGGCAGGCCGAGCGTGCAATGACTGCGGGTGCGCAGCATATCTTCATCCTTGTGAGCAATTTGCCGCAACCGGTCATGGCGGTTATCGACCGTATCAATGCGCGCGGAACAGAGACACTCGCGGTGCGCTCGCTTGCCGAAGTGGTCGCGCGCATGGCCCCCGAAGACCGGTTGCTGCTCGTCGGTGACGCGCTCCACGCTGCGCCCGGCCAGTATCGCGCAATCAGCGCTGCGCCCGCCCCGACCTTGCTGGTCGCACCGGACAAGCAGACGAGCATCGGCTTTGAACGGATTGATGCGGGCGCGCGCTGGGCGGGGCTGGCGATATTGCCTTATCGCCTGCTCGCCGACCATGTCGATTTGCCCGATGATTGGGAGCCGGGATCGACGCTGGTGCGCGCGGCAGTGCAGGCGGGCGCACGGCGGATGCCCTGCGATCCCGGACTGTTCGAACGCGGCGAAATCGCGCTGGTGGGCGACAGGGAGCAGGCCGCTGCGATTGAAAGCCGCTTGCTGCAAAATGTCGATTTTGCAGGCGGCGGCATGGGGCAAAGCCTCCTATTTGCACCTTTCGCGCGGCTTGTCGGGCCAGCCTTGCTGCGCCAGCAATTGCCCAGCGGCGCGGTGATGGGGGGCGGCATAATCCTCCTCCTCGCCTGCCTGTTGCTCACCGCAATGGATATGCCGCTGGCTGGCGCGCTTACCGGCATAGCGGGCGCAATGGCGGCGGCGCTCGCGCGGTTCCAGATGACCTTGAAACGCAGCGGCAACGCGGAAAAGCGCCTGTCCCAAGTCTTTGACGCGCTCCTCACGGGCCTCCCGCTGGTGGCCGCGGGTGCGGCGCTGGTGCCTTGGCAAGGGTTCAGCCTGTCGGGCGCGATGCTCGCGGCGGTTGCGCTATCGCTCACTTTGACGCTGATACTGTCGCGCCTTTTAGGGCACCTCGCCACGGACGAGGATGGCAAGCCCGCTTCCGCGCTGCTGCCTGATGGTGAAATCTTCCTGTTGGCGAGCGCGATTGCCGCTGCGGCAGGTGCGTCTTTATTTGCGCTTCCCGCGACATTGCTGACCGGCTTGGCCGCGATAATGTGGTGGGTGAAGCGGCTGATTACAAAGCCGTAATAGGCGCGCAGCATATGCGCACCCTTGGCGCAGCCATGATGTAAAACATCGCCAACCGGTTTAGAGCAAATTAACCTTATTTCGCTACCGCATGAAGCTGATGATGAAGAAGCCTTGTTCTGGCGCGGAATTTCGACCGCATCTCGCCGTGCGCATCTTGTGCGTTTACGGGGCGCGCGCTGATGGCCGGAGCATCGCGCGATGATGGCGCAATCTGTCATCCGCGCCGAAGTCGATAGCCATGCGCGGTTGATGCGCGGCGATGCGGCGCTGGTCGGCTTGCAAGCACGGGCAGGTGGCATTGCCGATGGCCCGCTTGTCATTCCGCAGCTTGCGCGGCTCACCAAATTGGCGATCCGGCTCGGCACACCGATCAGCCGCCCGGTGCTGGCGGGTGATGATGATTGCGATATTTCGATGTGGGTGCGGGTCGTGCCGCATGATAGCGGCGCGTCGCTGGAAATTGTCGATTGGACAGAGACCGAGCGGGCAGGGCGCGTGTTCCGCAGCGACGCCGCAATTGCCGCGACCCCGCCGCTCACGCTTGCGACCGTTTTGGTGCCGCAGAAAAGCTGGCAATGGAGTTGCAACGCGCAGTTGCGGATGACGCGGCTTGTGCTTGCCGATGGGCAGGAAGATACGGCATTGGGTCGTTGGCTGGGGCGTTCCTTGTCGGAATGTTTCAAGCTTCAACCCGATGAAAACGGCCAATTCCCGCTGCTCACCGCACTGGCGGGCCAGCAGGGCTTTGAAGCGCAGTCGGTCAAGGCCGTGCTGGACGAGGACCGTATCGTCCAGCTTGAAGGGATGCCGGTCACGGACAGCCGCGGACAATTTGCAGGCTATGCCGGGACGGCGGCAGCAGCCGTCGAGGCCGCGCCGGACAATGCGCGCGCCGAACAGGCCACTTCGCCTGAAGTTGCCCCTGTTGCGGGTGATAATCCGGCGGCGGGTGATGATGATGACGAATTGATGCTGACCGACATAGTGCCGGACGGTGAGGCGGGCGATACTGCGCCGGACCATGAAGATTCGAGCAGCCTTTTGGGCTTCGGCTCGCGGGTCGGGGATTTTTCGCGGCGGATTGACGGGGCCTTGCGCCGTCCATTGGGCCGCATTATCGCCAATGCCGAAACCATTTCCGGCAAGCTGGAAGGGCCGATCCGGCAGGATTATGCCGATTATGCGTCCGATATTGCCGCCGCCGGTCGTCATCTTATGGGGCTGATCGACGATCTTGCCGATTTGCAGGCAATCGAGCGGCCCGATTTCTGTCCCGCGCGCGAAGATGTGGACTTGGCCGATATGGGGCGACGCACCGCCGGCCTGCTCGCAATGAAAGCGCGGGAAAAGGACATCCGCATCGACGCGCCTGATATGGACGAAAGCGTGATGGCCACGGGCGAATTCCGCCGCGTGTTGCAAATCCTCATCAATCTCGTCGGCAATGCGATCCGCTATTCACCCGAAGGCTCGCAAATCTGGATCCGCGCCGAACATAAGGATGGCCGCGCGATGATTACCGTCGCCGATCAGGGGCGCGGTATTTCTGCCGACGAGCAAGGCAAGATTTTTGAAAAATTTGAACGGTTAGGGCGCGACGACCATGGCGGGTCGGGGCTTGGCCTTTATATCGCCCGCCGCCTTGCGCGCGCGATGGATGGCGACATCATGATCGACAGCGCACCGGGGCAGGGCGCGCGCTTCTCGCTCACCCTTCCCGGCAAAGAATAAGCGTGCTTTTCAAAAAAGAACCCCCGCAAAAGCAGGGGTTCCTTGTCTGTATCGCTATCGCCTACGCTTATTTGCGATCAGCCATCGGCACATAGTTGCGCTCGGTGGGACCGGTGTAAAGCTGGCGAGGACGGCCGATTTTCTGCTCGGGGTCCGAAATCATTTCATTCCATTGCGCGACCCAGCCGACGGTGCGCGCGAGCGCGAACAGCACGGTGAACATGGTGGTCGGGAAGCCGATGGCGGACAAAATCACGCCTGAATAGAAATCGACGTTGGGGAACAGCTTCTTTTCGATGAAGTAAGGATCGTTGAGCGCCATTTCTTCAAGCTGCAGCGCGACTTCGAACACCGGATCATTGACCTTAAGCGCATCAAATACTTCGCGCACGGTTTCCTGCATCACGGTCGCACGCGGGTCGTAATTTTTATAGACGCGGTGGCCAAAGCCCATCAGGCGGAACGGATCATTCTTGTCCTTGGCGCGCTCGATATAATGCGGGATCTGGTCAGGTGTGCCGATTTCGCGCAGCATATTGAGCGCCGCTTCATTCGCGCCGCCATGCGCGGGGCCCCACAGGCAGGCAATGCCCGCTGCGATACACGCAAACGGATTGGCGCCCGACGAGCCAGCCAAACGCACGGTGGAGGTAGAGGCATTTTGTTCATGGTCGGCATGGAGGATGAAAATGCGGTCCATCGCTTTTTCAATCGCGGGATGCACTTCATATTGTTCCGCCGGAACGCCGAAGGTCATTTTGAGGAAATTGCCCGTGTAGCTCAGATTATTATCCGGATACATGAAGGGCTGACCGACCGTATATTTATACGCCATAGCCGCAATGGTGGGCATTTTGGCGATCAGGCGGTGCGAGGCAATCTTGCGCTGTTCGGGATCGGTAATGTCGGTCGAATCATGATAGAATGCCGACAAAGCGCCAACCACGCCGCACATCACCGCCATCGGGTGCGCGTCGCGACGGAAGCCGCGATAGAAGGTGGCAAGCTGTTCGTGCAACATGGTGTGGCGCGAAATGGTGTAGGTGAAGTCGTCAAGCTCGGTCTTGGACGGCAATTCGCCGTTGAGGAGCAGATAGCTCACTTCCATGAAGCTTGATTTTTCGGCGAGCTGGCCGATGGGATAACCGCGGTGGAGCAAAACGCCTTCTTCACCGTCAATATAGGTCAGCGCGGATTCGCAGGCTGCCGTTGATGTAAAACCGGGGTCATAAGTGAACCGGCCGGTCTGGCCATAGAGCTTGCGGATGTCGATTACATCCGGACCGAGCGTGCCTTCCAGCACAGGGAAGTCGAAATTTTTATCCGCGACTTCCAGCTTCGCGCTCTTGTTGGACATGTAAGTCTCCTTGATTCTATCGTCGTATCGGGTGTCCGCAGCGGGCGTTTCAGCTTGCTGTCTGCAGACGTTTTATGGCTTCTTCTTTCCCGAGGAGGAAGAGAACGTCGAAAATTCCGGGCGATGTCGTCGTTCCCGTAAGCGCGGCGCGCAACGGTTGGGCGACCTTGCCAAGACCCAGTCCGGCATCCTCTGCAACCTGTCTGACCGCTGTATCGAGCGATTCCAATGTCCAGTCTGAAAGACCCGACAGAAGCGCTTCGACCTGGCCGATCAGGCCGCGTGCATTATCGTCTAGCAGAGCCGAAGCCTTTTCGTCCATCTCCAGCGGCGCTTTTTTGAACAAAAAGAGGGCGCCGTCCGCAATTTCTATAAGGGTTTTGGCGCGGGGCTTGAGGGATTCCATCGCGGTGCCAAGCGTTGCTTGTTGCGCCTCATCCAGCGGATGCCCTAGCGTCGCTTCGATGCGCGGGCGCACAAGTTCGGCAAGCCGTGCATTATCGGCTTCGCGGATATAATGGCCGTTCAGATTTTCGAGCTTTTTGAAATCGAAGCGCGAGGGCGAGCGGCCGACATTGTCGAGGTCGAACCATTCAACGGCTTGTTCGCGGCTGATAATTTCATCGTCACCATGCCCCCAGCCCAAGCGCAACAGATAATTGTTGATCGCTTCGGGGAGATAGCCAAGCTCGTCGCGATAGGCATCAACGCCCAGCGCGCCGTGGCGCTTGGACAGTTTCGCGCCGTCGCTGCCGTGGATCAGCGGGACATGGGCATAGACCGGCTCGTCCCAGCCCATCGCGCGGATGAGCGCCAACTGGCGGAACGCATTGTTCAAATGGTCATCGCCGCGAATGATGTGGGTCACGCCCATATCATGATCGTCAACCACGACCGAGAGCATATAGGTCGGCGTGCCGTCCGAGCGCAGCAGCACGAAATCGTCGATTTCGGCATTCTGGACGGTGACTTCGCCCTGCACCTTGTCCTGGATGGTGGTCGCGCCATCGCGCGGGGCTTTGAGACGGACAACGCCTTTTTGGCCTGCGGGCGCTTCGGACGGATCGCGGTCACGCCAGGGGCTTTCGACGCGGAACGGACGGCGCTCTTCCTGCGCTTTGGCGCGCATCGCGGCGAGTTCGTCCTGCGTCAGATAGCAATGATAGGCATGGCCATTGGCGATGAGGCTGTTGGCGACTTCGGCATGGCGGTCGGCGCGCGCGAATTGATAGACCGCCTCTCCATCCCAATCGAGGTCGAGCCATTGCATCCCGTCCAGAATCGCATCAATCGCGGCATCGGTCGAGCGTTCGCGGTCGGTATCTTCGATACGCAGCAGGAATTTGCCGCCATGATGGCGCGCGTAAAGCCAGTTGAACAGCGCGGTGCGCGCGCCGCCAATATGAAGAAAGCCCGTCGGCGACGGGGCAAAACGGGTAACGACATTCTTGTTACGGGCGGTTGCGTCCACGCACCAATTCTCCCAAAAAGCAAGGCCATGAAAAGTAAAGAGTCGGCACGCCCCTAGCATGGCCTCGCAGCCGCTTCAAACGGGCATTTCACCCGTTGCTGCATTGCGGCATTTTTCTTTGGCGGCTTGGGTGGAAAGCTGGCTGGAGGCAGAGCGCGACCAGACCGGATTATGGGCTCCGGTAATGTTGGGCGGAGGGATTGCCGCATGGTTCCTGCTCCCCAACCCTGCAATGTGGGCGGGCTTTATGCTGGTCGCGTGCGGCCTCGCGGCCCTTGGCGCGCTGGCAGGGCAGGGTTCGCGCTGGGGCAGGGCTTTGCTGGTCGGCGGCCTGTTGCTGGCGGGCGGATGCGGCCTCATCTGGTTCAAAAGCGCGTGGGTGGCAGCGCCGGTGCTGGAACGCCCCGTTGTGACAAGCTTTTCCGCCAAGGTCGAGCGGGTCGATATATTGGCCGCGCGCGAACGGGTGCGGGTGGTGGTGACGCCGCTCGCCCGTCCCGACTTACCGCCACGCTTCCGCGTCAATATCCGCGAGAACGATGCGCCCTCCGGCTTGGGCGCGGGGGCTGTCATAAGGATGAAAGCGCGGCTTATGCCGCCGCAGCATCCGGCGCTTCCCGGCGGTTATGATTTTGCAAGGCGCGCTTGGTTTGACGGCATCGGCGCGACCGGCACGGCGCTTGGGCCTGTGCTTGTCGCAAAGCCCAGCAAAGGCGAAGCTGCGCTCCGGCAACGCCTGTCCGCGCATATCCACAGCCGTCTTGACGGCGGCGCGGGCGCGATTGCGGCGGCGCTCGCCACCGGCGACCAAGGCGCGATCAGTGAGGCGGATGCCGAGGCAATGCGCCGCAGCGGGTTGGCGCATTTATTGTCGATCAGCGGCCTCCATGTCACCGCAGTTGTCGGCGCGGCGATGCTGCTGTTGCTCAAACTATTGGCCTTAAGCCCGCGCATCGCATTGCGCTGGAATGTGCCGTTAATGGCGGCAGGCGGCGGGGCGCTTGCCGGTATCGGCTATACGCTGTTGACGGGCGCGGAGGTGCCGACCGTGCGTTCCTGCATCGCGGCATTACTGGTGTTGGGCGGCTTTGCGCTAGGGCGCGAGGCGATGACTTTGCGGTTGGTCGCGACCGGCGCGTTGGTTGTGCTGTTGTTCTGGCCCGAAGCCTTGGTCGGCCCGAGCTTCCAGTTAAGCTTTGCCGCCGTCACCGCGATTGTCGCCTTGCACCAGAGCCGTTTTGCCGAACGCTGGTTCGCGGGGCGCGAGGAGGGGTGGGGGCGGCGGATGCTGCGCGGATTTATGGCGCTTTTACTCACCGGATTGGTGGTCGAACTTGCGCTCATCCCGATTTCGCTCGTCCATTTCCACAAAGCGGGGCTTTATGGTGCCTTTGCCAATATGGTCGCGATCCCGCTCACCACCTTCGTTGTAATGCCGCTGGAGGCGCTCGCCTTATTGTGCGATGTGGCGGGATTGGGCGCGCCCTTCTGGTGGTTGGCGGGCAAAGCGTTGGAACTGTTGCTCGCGCTCGCCCATCATGTCGCCGGGATGCCGGGCGCGGTGTCGATGCTCCCCAACGTCCCGCCGCTCGCCTTTGGCCTTATAGTGGCGGGCGGATTATGGCTGCTCCTCTGGCAAAGCAAAGCGCGGCGCTGGGGCGTGGTGCCGCTGCTCGCCGGAATAGTCGGCCTTTGGCTTGCGCCGGTGCCGGACCTGCTGGTCAGCGGCGACGGGCGGCATATTGCGGCGCGCGGGAGCGATGGCACGGTTGCGATGCTGCGCGAGCGGGCGGGCGATTATAGCCGCGCGATGCTCGCCGAAAGTGCAGGACTTGATGGCGACCTTGCCGCGTTCAAGGATATGGATGGTGCGCGCTGCACTGCGGATTTCTGCGTGTGGCGCATGGCGGGGAGAAAGACGAGCGCGGCCACAGGCTGGACAATATTGGCGAGCCGCAGCGACCATCATGTCGATGTGCCGCTGTTGAACAATGCGTGCCGTGCGGTCGATATTGTCATCAGCGACCGCCGCCTGCCGCGAGGATGCACGCCGCGCTGGCTCAAGCTGGACCGGCCCCAATTGAACGAAAGCGGCGGCGTTGCCATCAGCCTGTCCGATCCGCCCGCGCTGCGCAGCGTGCGTGATGGCATGAGCAGACACCCTTGGCTCAATCCCCGCACAGTCTCGCCGCCGCGCCAATGGCGCACACCGGAACGCAGATAGTTAAACTGCGACCTTCCCCGCATAACCATCCGTGGTGCGGATGAGCCGGTCCAAAATGCCCGGCTCGTTATAGGCATGGCCCGCGCCTTCGATGATGTGGAAATCCGCTTCCGGCCAAGCTTGATGCAGCCCCCACGCATATTTGAGCGGGCAGGGCATATCGTAGCGTCCATGGACGATAGTGCCGGGAATATGGCGGATTTTGCCGACATCGCGCAGCAATTGCCCCGGCTGAAGCCAACATTGGTTGACGAAATAATGGGTTTCGAGCCGCGCAAAGGCGAGCGCGAATTCCGCATCATCATGCTGTTCCTGATTGGCGGGGCTGGGGAGGAGGGTGATGGTTTCGCCTTCCCACAGGCTCCAGCGCCGCGCGGCTTCCAGTTGCAACGCGCGGTCATCGCCGGTCAGGCGGCGGTGATAGGCGTGGAGGAGGTTGCTGCGTTCGTCGTCGGGAATGATCTCGACCAGTCGCGCCCATTTTTCGGGGTGCATTTCGGACACGCCAAAGCGGTAATACCAATCCAGTTCGGGCGGCGTGCAGGTATAAATACCGCGCAGCACCAGTTCGCTCACCTTGTCGGGATGCGTTTCGGCATAAGCAAGCGCGAGCGTCGAGCCCCAGCTTCCGCCGAAAACCAGCCATTGTTCGGCTTGGTGGAGCGCCCGTAAGCGTTCAATATCCTCGACCAGATGCCAAGTCGTATTGGCGTTGAGATCGGCATGGGGCGTCGAGCGCCCGCAGCCGCGCTGGTCGAACAAGAGGACATCATAAAGCGCGGGATCGAACAGGCGGCGATGGTCGGGACCTATCCCGCCACCGGGGCCGCCATGGAGGAAAACCGCTGGTTTCGCGCCCTTCGTCCCGCATCGCTCGTAATAAAGCTGATGCCCGTCGCCGACATCCAACATGCCGGTTTCATAGGGTTCGAGCGGGGGATAGAAAGTGCGGAGCGGGGAGGGGGAGTCGGTCATGCGGGTGAGCATAGGACGGATGGTGCGGGAGGACCAGAGGTCAGTCTTTGTATCTCGAACCCTACTCCGCCGCCAATAACTCCTCGGCCCCGCCCAAGTCGACCGAGACCAAGCGGCTCACGCCTTGTTCCACCATGGTCACGCCGAACAGGCGGTGCATCCGGCTCATGGTGACGGCATTATGGGTGACGATGAGGTAGCGGGTGCGGGTGTGGCGGACCATTTCGTCGAGCAGGTCGCAAAAACGCTCGATATTCGCGTCATCCAGCGGCGCGTCGACTTCGTCCAGCACGCAAATCGGCGCGGGATTGGTGAGGAACAGGCCGAAAATGAGCGCAACCGCGGTCAGCGCCTGTTCCCCGCCCGACAGCAAGGTGAGCGCGGCGAGTTTCTTGCCCGGCGGTTGGGCGTAAATTTCAAGGCCCGCTTCCAGCGGATCATCGCTGTCGATCAGCTCCAGATGTGCTGCGCCGCCATTGAATAAAGTTGTGAACAGACGTTTGAAATGGTCGTTAACCGCCTCAAAAGCTTCAAGAAGCCGGATGCGGCCTTCGCGATTAAGATTGCCGATAGAGCCGCGTAGCCGATTGACGGCTTGCTGCAATTCTTCGGCCTCTATCCGCGATTTTTCTTGCTCGGTTTCGAGTTCGGAAAGCTCGGTTGCGGCAACCAGATTGACCGGGCCGATGCGCTCGCGGTCCTGGCTGAGCCGTTCATGGCTGTGGCTTTCGGCCTGCGGATCGCCAACCTCGGCATCGTCAAAGCCGACCTGCGCGGGAAGCAGCGGGGGCGGGCACTGGAAGCGTTCGCCCGACACGCGGCCCATTTCGATGCGCCGTGCTTCCTGATTGTCCGCACGCGCGACGGCTCCGGCGCGTTCTTCGCGCGCGGCGGACAGGGTTTCGACGGCAAGGCCTAGCGATTTTTCACGCTGCCTGACCGCGCTGTCGGCTTCTTCTTCGGCTGCACTCGCTGCCACTATTTGCTCAGAAAAATTATCGCGTTCATGAGATAAGCTATTGATATTATCTCGTAATGCCTCCGGTTTCCCGGCGAGCTTTTCGGCTTCCTCTGCAAGTTGGCGCGCGCGTTTGGCCATATCTTCGATGCGGCGTGCGGCTTCCCCCGCACGGGCGCGCCAGCCTTTGATTTCGGCCACCACCGTGGCCTGCCGCTCGCGCTGGGCGCCAAGGTTGCGGGTAAGATCCGCCTCTTGCTGCCGCACCGCCTGCAAGCCCGCGCGCGCGGTCTCGGTGCTGCTTTCCAAGGCCGCCACCGCTGCTTGTGCCGTATCAAGAGGCGGGAGGGCCGCAAGGGCAGTCTCGGCATTTGTCAGCGCCGCGCCCGCCTCGGCTTGCTCCTTGGCGGTCTGCGCGCGGCGGCTGTCCAACTGTTCGGCCTCGGCCTGATGGCGGGCAAGAGCCGCCTCGGCGCTGTCCAGCTCGCGCTGGGCGATGCGGCGCGCATTGTCGGCGGCGGTAAGCGCCTGACGCGCCGTATCAATCGCTGCACCCGCTTCGGCAAGCGCAGCGGCGCTTTTCTCGCGCGCGGCTTCGGCGTCGCTGACGGCGGCCCGCAAGCCGGGCAATTCTGCCTCCAGCGCGGCCAGACGGTTCTGGCGGATCAGCCGCTCTGCCGCCGTCGCGCCATCGCCGCTTGTGACAAAACCGTCCCAACGCCGCAGGCTTCCCTCGCGCGTGACCAGCCTTTGCCCGACCTTGAGCGGCTGGCCGTCATCGCGGTCCGCAACGCCAATCTGCGCCAAGCGGCGCGCCAGTTCGGGCGGGGCGGTCACATATGCGGCGAGTGACGTCATGCCGTCGGGCAGGGCAGGGTCATCGGACGCAACGCTAGCCCCGCGCCAGCCGCGCGTGCCGTCGCTGCCAATGCCCGCCTCCAACTCATCGCCGAGCGCGGCGGCGAGCGCGCGTTCATAACCCGACGCGGCACGGAGTTGATCGAGTGCGCGGTTGCTACCGTCGCGCCCGGCGAGCGCGCGCACCAACGCCGCGCTTTCGCTTTCGACCGTCACAAGGGCGGCGCGCGCCTCGGCAAGGTCCGCATCCGCTTGCTCGACCGCCGCTTGCGCACCCTCACGCGTTGTCACCGCCTCGTTCAGATTTTTTTCTGCTGTAATAATAGCTTGAGAAGCAATTTGAAGATTATGTCGAGTATCTTCAACCGCTTGCTCCAGCGGCGCGCGCGCACCCAATGCGGCGAGAGCCTCGGCCAAGGCCGCTACGTCCCGCTCCGCCCGCCGCGCGCGTTCCTGTGCGCTCGCAATCGCGGCTTCGGCAATGCGGCGGTCGGCGGCTTCACTTGCCTGTGTCGCCCTTGCCTGCGCCAAGCCAATCTCCGCATCACGCACTTCGCTCGCGAGCGTCACCCCGCGCTCCATCAAAGCGGGGCGCTCGGCATCCAGCCGCATTATCTCTGCCGCCAGCGCCTTGCTCTCGCTATCGAGCGTGGCAATGCTGTCGGCGGCATCCTTGCCCAGTTGGTCCTCTTGCGCGCGGTCGCCGTCAATCTGCGCGCGTTGCCGCTCAATGTCGGCCATCCGCGCAACCAAGGCGCTATGTTCGCCGGTAAGCGTTGCGAGTTTTTGCGCAACCGCGCCCGCCGCATCGCGCAATTTCTGCGTTTCCGCGCGTTTGGTTGCGAGCGCCTGCACCGCTTCGGCCTGATAGGCCGCCGCCGCTTGCTGGCTCTCCTGCGCTTTTCGCACCGCCTCCTCGGCAGTTTGAGCTTCGGCCTTGGCCTTGTCCGCTGCCGCCGCCGCATCGCGCCAGCGTGCGAAAATCATCCGCCCTTCGGCGATGCGAATTTGTTCGGTGAGCCGGGTATAGCGTTCCGCCGCGCGCGCCTGTCTGCGCAACGCCCCGGCGCGATTGTCCATATCCTGCAAAATATCGGCGAGCCGCGCGAGATTGGTTTCGGTTGCGCGCAATTTCTGTTCGGCATCCTTGCGCCGCACATGAAGTCCCGCAATCCCCGCCGCTTCTTCGAGCATTTGCCGCCGTTCCTGCGGCTTGGCGGCGATGACGGCGGCGATTTTCCCTTGGCTCACCAGCGCGGGGCTGTGCGCGCCGGTCGCGGCATCGGCAAAGATGAGCGCGACATCCTTGGCCCGCACATCCTTGCCATTGGCGCGATAGGCCGAGCCTGCGCCGCGCTCGATGCGGCGGATGACTTCCAGTTCATCCTTGGCCGCAGGATCCAGCACGCCCGATGGCGCATGGCCTTCCATATCGGCGATGATCGTGACTTCGGCAAAATCGCGCGCGGGCCTTGTCGACGTGCCTGCGAAAATCACATCTTCCATACCGCCGCCGCGCATGGATTTGGGCGAGCTTTCGCCCATTACCCAGCGGATCGCTTCCAAAAGATTGGATTTGCCGCAGCCATTGGGGCCGACAATGCCGGTAAGGCCACGTTCGATGCGCAACTCGGTCGGCTCGACAAAGCTTTTGAAGCCCGACAGGCGCAGTTTTTTCAGCTGCACGGAGGTTGCCCCCCGTGCAGTTTAACGGCGTGAAAAAAGGTCCACCCCGTTTGCCCCATTCTTATCCCAGCTTTTCATTCAGCACGGTTTGCAGCGATTCCCACAAAGTCTTGTCCGCGCCGAATTCGGTCTTTTTGCCGTCGATGATGAAGGTCGGCGTGCCGGTAATCTGGAACTTGTCACTGCCGTCCTTCGAAATTTTTTCGAGCGCGCTGATATTATTGGTGTCGGCAAGGCAGGTGTTAAACTCTGCCTCGGTCACGCCGCGCGCTTTGAAAAACTGGTCAAGCTTGACCACCTTGGCGATCGCGCCGATGCGCTTGTCGGCGGGTAGGGATTCCGCCTGTTTGGCCGCTGCCTGATCCGCCGATTGCGCGCCTTGGAACAATTCTTCCTGGCTTGCGAACACATTTTCGGTGAGCGGATAATAGCGTTCCGCGCCGACGCAATGGGTGATGGCGGCGGCAGACGCGTCGATAATATCGCGCGCGAAATTGCGCATTTCAAAGCTGACCTGACCGGTGGAGATATATTTCGCCTTCATCGGCTCGAACGCTTCTTTGGAGAATTCGGCGCAGTGGCTGCAGGTCAGCGAGGCATATTCGATCACTTTGACCTTGGCGTCGGGATTGCCGATGCGGAAACCGCCATCAGCGGTTTTTTCGACCATATCTTCCCATTTTTTGCCAGCGGGCGGAGCGACCTGCGCGATTTTTACATCGGTGGGGGCGGCCTTGTCGGTGCCCTTATTGCTATCGCCCGAACCGCTACAGGCGGCGAGCGCCAGAGCGAGCGCGGAAACGGCAAGAAATTTGGTGGTAGTGCGGGTCATGGATGTGGTTCTCCGTATGAGGGATGCGGGTTTATAAGGGGTCAGGATGCGGCGTCGAGCGCGGCTTTGACCGATGCCCAATCATGGACATTGTCAAGCTTGCGCCCGTCGAGGAGGAAGGAGGGGGTGGAATCGACCCCGTGTGAAGCGGCGGCTTCGGTCACCGAAAGAAGCTGGCTCTGGCGGACTTCATCGGCGAGACAGGCGCGCGCTTTGGCGGGCGTCACGCCGCGCTTTTGCATCATGGTGATGAGGCCGATATCCTGCGCAATCGCGGTCAGGCGCTGGGTGTACGTGCCTTGCATCCAGCCATTTTGCTGTGCGGGCGTCGCTTTTTCGGCGTTGGTCATCCAGACTTTCTGGTTGGCGAGCAGGTAATTATGGTTGCCGACAAATTGCGCGGGCGTGCCGCAATGGGCGAGGAGCGCGGCGGCAAAGTCGAACGGGTCGCGCACGAGGCTGCGATATTCGACGCGGACCTTGCCTTTGGCGATATAGTCGGCCTTCAAAGGCGCGGCGGATTCTTGCGCGAAATGGGCGCAATGGGGGCAGGTATAGCTGATATATTCGGCCAGCATATGTTTGGCGTTCGCCCTGCCAACCTGCACCGTGCCTTCTTGCGTCACCGTAATCGGCACAGCGGGGGCGGGGGCAGGGGCTTGTTTTTTTACCGGGGCGGCAGGCTTGCGGGCTTGGGCGGGCGCTGCGGGCAGCGCGGCTACCGCCAATGTTGCAACCGCGAGCGCGGCGGTCAGGGAAGCGCCCGACAGGCGTTCCGGAAACAGCCCGGAAATGGGGAGGTTCATAATGTGAAAAGACCCTTCTTTCTGCCCCGACCGGATCGCGCGACGGGGCGGTATAATATCAGCCGATTTTAGGCGGTCCGCCGCTATTGGCAAGACCTTGCGCAAGGCTTTCGAGAACCGCGCGCAATTCAGGGTCGCCAATGTCGCGCAAGCTATCGCCCAGTTCCACCGGAATGGGTTTGAGATTGGGCGGCGGCGCGGATTTTTGCGCTGTTTGCGCACGTTGCGGCGTGATTTGCCCTTGCACCATCTTGATCTTGGCAACGGCGGCATAGCCGAAAAAGCGGTTGACCCGTTCGATCAGTTCGGGCGCGACATGCTGGAGCATCGGCGCGTGGGCGCTTGATACCGTAATGTTGAGCGTGCCGTTTTTGCGTTCGCCATGCGAAGGGAAACGGATTGATTCGGGTTGGGTTACCGCAGCATAGCGTGGGCCCACTATATCGGCCCAGCGGGTGACGACCGAGCTTTGCACAAAGCCGAATTTCTTGAAGGCGGCGCGGCCAATATCGGGCATCAGATCGGCAATCGAGCGCGCTGCGCCGCCGCGCGGGCGGTCGAACAGCTTGGCGCTGTCGGGCTTGGCGCCTTTGCCATTAGCGTCTTTAGAGGCGGCTCCTTTGGCAACGCTTTTACGCGGTTTGGAAGTTGGCGGTTTCTCCATCGCCCACTCCATGCCATAGAAGGGGGATGCCCGTCGAGAGTAAGCGCATCGCATCCGGTAAAAAATCGCGTAAATTGGCGGCTGCGCAAAGTGGTGGAGCGCCGGTATGCGCCCTCCTTGATGGGCAGGAGGCCGCGGCTGCGGCGCAGGCTTTGCTCGGCTGGTATGACCGCCATGCGCGGGTTTTGCCTTGGCGCATCGGGCCGGGGGAAAAGGGGGTGCCGGACCCTTATCATATCTGGCTGTCGGAAGTGATGTTGCAACAAACAACCGTTGCTGCAGTAAAGACTTATTTCACAAAGTTCACAACTTACTGGAAGTCGGTGGAAGCGCTGGCGTCCGCGTCTTCGGATGACGTCATGGCCGCTTGGGCGGGGCTTGGCTATTATGCCCGCGCGCGCAATCTTCATACCTGCGCGCAAAAGATACGCGACGAGCATGGCGGGCAGTTTCCGGACACGGAAAGCGGGTTGCGCGCGCTGCCGGGGGTGGGCGAATATACGGCGGCAGCGATTGCGGCCATCGCCTTTGGCCGCCATGCGGTCGTGGTCGATGCCAATGTCGAGCGGGTCGCCGCGCGGTTTGGCGCGATCCGCGAACCGCTCCCCGCCGCCAAAACACAAATCCGCGCGCAGGTCGCGGCCATGACGCCATCGGGGGCGAGCGGGCGCGCAGGCGATTTTGCCCAAGCGATGATGGACCTTGGCGCGACCATTTGCACGGTCAAAACACCCAAATGCCTACTTTGCCCGCTGGCCCCTTGGTGTCAGGGGGCAGCGCAGGGCATTGCCGAAAACCTCCCCGTCAAAGCGCCCAAAAAGGCAAGGCCCGCGCGGCGCGGCTGGGCGTGGTGGATCGAGCGCGACGGGCAAGTCCTGCTGATGCGCCGTCCGGCCAAGGGCTTGCTTGGCGGGATGCTCGCGCTGCCGGGGAGCGATTGGGTGCGCGTGGAAACGCACGCTTCACCGGCCCTGCCGCCCCTTCCGGCCGATGCACCGCCGGGAGCCGTCGCGACCGGCCTTACCGTTCAGCATATCTTCACCCATTTTGCGCTTAGCCTCGACTTGGCCCGCAGCGATACGCCGCCGCCCGCACTCGATTTGGCCAAAGACGGCCTGTGGGTTGCTATTGATAAACTGGATAGAATAGGCCTTCCAAGTCTTTATAAAAAAGCTGTTTTCGAGATGAGAAAAGCATGAAATTCCTGCCTCCTATCATGAACCTTCCCGATGCGCGTGACACGTATGAAGCACGGGCGATGGAGGCGCTGGGGATGGATGCACGGGCGATGGAGCAAACCGATCCTGCCGCGCGCGCATTGAACCGTCGCGACCTTATGCGGCTGATGGCCTTGGGCGGGGCCGGGATGCTGCTCCCGGAAGCTGCGGAAGCGGCCAGCGCAATCCCGCCCGCTTTACCTATATTGCAAAGCTTTGTGCGCGGTTTTGTGACTCGCGGCAATTTGCCCGGCGTGCTGGTGTCGGTCGGGCGCGGCTTTGCCGACCCCGCTTATGTCGGCGCAGGCACATTGGCGTTCGGCAGCCGCGTGCCGGTCAATAAAGACACGTTGTGGCGCATCTATTCGATGACCAAGCCGGTGACCGGGATCGCGACGATGATGCTGGTCGATGACGGCAAGCTGTCACTCGACCAACCGCTCGCGGAAATCCTCCCCAAATATGCGCGCATGACGGTGCAGTTACAGCCCGATGGCCCGCTCGCCGCGCGGCCTGCCAAGACCCAAATTACCATCCGCCATTTGCTCACCCACACATCGGGGTTGGGCTATTCGATTATGCAATCGGGGCCGATCAAGACGGCCTATCTCAAAGCCGGACTTGTCCCCGGCCAGTTCAGTCGCATCCCCAACCCGTTCGAGCCGCAATATCCGGTTGCGCCCAATCTGGAGGTTTTTGCCGACCGGCTGGCGGCGCTGCCATTGGTTTACGAGCCCGGTACGCGCTGGAGCTATGGCATGGGGCTGGACCTGCTCGGCCGCGTGATCGAGGTGGTTTCGGGGCAACGCTTTGACCATTTCCTCAAACAACGCATTTTCGACCCGCTCGGCATGACCAGCACCGGCTTTGTCGTGCCGCAGGATCAGATTGCGCGGCTCACCACCAATTATGGCATAGTCGCCGGCCTTGCCGTGCCGATTGACCCGGGGCAGGCTTCGGTCTTTGCCAAGCCTGCAGGGCTGCTCGCGGGCGGGGCGGGGCTGGTCTCTTCGGCGCGCGATTATGACCGTTTCCTCATGATGCTGCTCGGCGAAGGACGGTTTAACGGCAAACAATTAATGTCGGCCCAAGCCGCGCGGCTTGCCATGTCGAACCTGTTGCCGCCGGGCGCGAATATCCGCGGCACATGGATAGAAGGCTATGGCTTTGGCGCAGGCGGGCGGGTGACGTTGCCCACTTCGAAGGAAGGCGTGGGCGTGTTCGGCTGGAATGGCGCGGCGGGGACGATCGGATGGGTTGATCGCGGGCGCAAGATGCGCGTAACCGGCATGGTCCAGCAAATGCCGCTCGATGCTTATCCGTTCCAATCGGCGCTGCCCGGCATCATCCAGCGGCAATTTGCGGCAAAAGCCTGATCCATCGGGCCTGATAGACAAAAATAAAATAAGAAAGCGGGGAATTCATGAAAATTGCATTTACCGGTGCGCAGATGGACCGGGCCGACTTACTGCGGCAAGATCCGGCGGCTTTGGCAGCGGCGATGGCATCGCCCTTTTCCCGGGTGCTGCGCCTGCACGGGCTGGACCCCGAAGTCACGCCCGAAGGCACGCTGGGCTGGGGCAATATGGCCGAGGTTGATCCGCAAGCCGATCTGATTTTCATCGGGCTTCACGAGGGCAAACATCATTTCGTCGCGATGCCGCCCAAAGGCGTGCCGGTCGATGCACGCTCGCGCACCGTGTGGCGGATGCTGCCGATGTTGCGCCCTGAAGAAGCAGCGCTTTATGGCGGCGCGCGCAGTCTGGTGGATTGGCACGCGCGCCACGGTTTTTGCGCGGTGTGCGGCGGACCTACGCATATGTTCAAGGGTGGGTGGGGGCGCCAGTGCGGCGCTTGCCATGCCGAACATTTCCCGCGCGTCGACCCGGTGGTCATCATGCTCGCGGTGCATGACGACAAAGTCTTGCTCGCGCGGCAACCGGCTTACCCGCCGGGCCGCTATTCCGCGCTCGCCGGTTTTGTCGAACCGGGAGAATCGCTGGAAGAAGCGGTCGCGCGCGAATTTATGGAGGAGGCGGGCGTCGAGGCCTATGACATAGACTATGTTGCAAGCCAGCCCTGGCCGTTCCCTTCGTCGCTGATGTTCGGCTGTATGGCCAAAGTCCGCGAACCTGCGCTGACGGTCGATTATACCGAGCTTGAGGACGCAATGTGGGTGGACCGCAAGGGCGTCGAAGCGGCGATGCGCGGCGACGAAGATGCCCCCTTCGTTGCGCCGCCGCCGTTCGCGATTGCCTATAATTTGCTGGAATATTGGTTGGGGGCTTGAGGGAGCGTTGTAGAGCGCGCTTGTTTTTGGACAGCATGGCTTAAGTTCCTCCCCGAGCTTGCTTGGGCCGGAGATGCAAAAGTTCCTCCCCGAGCTTGTCTCGGGGAGGGGGACCGTTCGCCGTAGGCGAATGGTGGAGGGGTAAAAGCGATTGCTTAAGCAATCGCGCGCGCCCAAAGGCGCGCATAACCCCTCCGTCACGCGCTACGCGCGCGCCACCTCCCCGAGACAAGCTCGGGGAGGAGCTTTTTGGGCCCTCCTCAAACCAACCCCAATTTCGCCAATTCCCTTGCGATATGCGCTGGGAGCGTGTCGCCATTGTCCCAATCGGCTAAATCCGCAGGCGCGTTTTTGCCTTCCAGATAGCGCCAGCCTTGGTGCGCGCGTTTGGGGTGGGGTGTTACCGGGCGCAAATGCGGGTCGAGCATGATGTAGGTGCGGCCATCGGGCGCGTCTTCAAATCCCAAAATCGGGCTGCGCGCGGCGAGCATATGGTTGACGATCCAATAGAGCGACCCGCCCGCCATCTCGTCGGCGCGCTTGGGGCGGTAGCGTGTGGTGAGCGCGAACGGCCCGCCGGCTTCGCGCGCGCGGAACCGCTGGCGCAAATCGTCAAGGCCATCGCAGCCGAACGCAATTTTGGTCATATGAAGGGGCATAAGGTTCCAGATGGCGGTTGAGTTCGACAAATCAAGGAGGCGCACGGGAGTCGCTGTGCTTTTTGGCTTCACCCGCTTATAACCACTCCGAAATCTAGCGGGCTAGGAACTGCACTCATGGACCATGCAGGCGAAATATTGATCCTTACTGGACCGCCAGGTTCGGGCAAGACGACCGCGGCGACGTTGCTGGCGTTAATGGCTGGCACGCCCAAGGTTCATTTACATGCCGATGATTTCTGGCATGTGATCCGCAACGGAGCGATAGCCCCCTATCTGGACGAAGCGCATGTTCAAAATGGCATTGTCATGGAGATAATAGCTAAGGCGGCCGCAGGCTATGCGTCCGGCCGATATTTCGTGGTGGTGGACGGCATTATCGGCCCTTGGTTTTTGAAGCCGTTCAAAGGGCTTGGTTGCGCCGTGCATTATGTCATTCTAAGGCCTCCACTTGAGCAAGCCATTGTGCGATGTCGCGACAGAGGCGGTGAAGAATTGTCGGACCCTGTAGTTATCACCAACCTTTACCACCAATTATTCTCGCCCTCCACGCACGATGCGCATATATTGGAGTGCGGGGACGAGGCACCAGATATCGTAGTGCAGCATATTATTGCTGCGTTGGAAAGCGGCGCATATCTTTTACGACGGTAAACGTCGGGTTCAGCCGCTAGGCGCTTATTGGGACGCTTATTTTACTTGGGTGCAGGCGGGCTAGGGATTATGCGAGTCGCGCCTCCCACCCTTGAGCCAAAGAAGGACAGCCTGCCCATGGAACAGCGCCGATTGCCGTTAAAGGCTCTCAAGGCACTGGGGAGCGGGACGGACAGGCGCTCTTTGCTGAAAAGCTTGGGCACCGCGGCGGTCGGGATCAGCTTTGCGCCGGTGTTGCAAGCGTGCGGCGCGGAAAAGGGCGAGGCTAACAAGCTTAATCTCTATAGCTGGGACACCTATCTGGGCGAAACCACGCTCGCCGATTTCAAAAAGGCCGAAGATATTGATGTCGATTTGAGCATCTTTGCGACCAATGACGAAATGTATGCAAAAATGCGCGGCAGTTCGACCGTTTATGATGTGGTGGTGCCTTCGAATGATTCGGTGACGCGGCTGATCCGGACCGGCTTGCTGCACGAAATCGACCATGCACAAATCCCCAATTATAAAAATATCGGGGAAGGCTATCGCGATGTGCCGTTCGATCCGGGGCGGCGCTATTCCATGCCTTATACCTGGATGGTGATGGGCATCGGCTATCGCAAGAGCAAGGTGAAACAGGTGCCCGATAGCTGGGAATATCTGCTCGCTTCGGACCTTTACAAAGACAAGATAGCGCTGGTGTCGGAACCTGCCGACCTTATGCGTATCGCGGCCAAATATCGCGGCTATTCGGTGAATGATATTACGCCGGAAAGGATAGCGGCGCTCAAGGCGATGCTGCTCAAACAGCGGCCTTTTATCAAGACTTTCCACGAAGATAATGGGCAGGATTTGCTGCTGTCGGGCGATATTGATGTGGTGATGGAATATAATGGCGATGTTGCGCAGATCATGCAGAATGATAGCGACATCGACTTTGTGGTGCCCAAGGAAGGCAGCCTCCTCATTTCGGACAGCCTGTGCATACCGGTGAACGCGCCGCATAAGGGCAATGCGCACCGCTTCATCAACTATCTGCTCGACGCCGAGGTGGGCAAGAAAGTATCGGAGAAAATCCTGTTCCCGACGCCCAATGACGCCGCACGCGCGTTGATGCCCGCAAGCTATAAGGAAAATCCGGTGATTTTCCCGCCCGCCGAGCTTATCCGCAAAAGCGAATATGCGGTGTATAATGCGACGCTCCAGCCTTTATTCGACCGCGCGGTGGATGATATTATCGCAGCGTGAGCGTGAAGGCGCGCGCGATCAGCGTTTGACCGCGAGACAGGCTTGGCCTGCACGGCTGGCCGCCTGACAGAAGCGCGCGGCTTGGTCGTGCGAGGCAAAGCCGCCGACTTGCAACCGCACCACTGTGCCCGCTCTGACATAGCGCGGACTATTCCCCGCAAAAGGCGCGCGGCCCGACAGACGCGACCATAGGCTTGCGGCATTGGATTGCGCGGAGAAAGCCCCCAATTGTGCGGTCCACGGGCCATTGGTGGATGCGGGTGCGGGGGCGAGCTTAGCTGACGGTTTGGGAGTAGGCTTGGGCTTGGCTTCCGCGACAGGGGCTGCTGCCGGTTTAGGCTTGTCCTTGACGACAGGCGCGGGCGACGCGGCAGGTTTGGGTGCTGTCTTAACTGGGGCGGCCTTAACCGGCGCAGTGCCGGCGATAGGGGGCGGGGTGTAGGTGGTGCCGCTGCTTTGGGCAGATGGTGCGGGCTTGGGCAAGGGCTTCACCACAGGCTTCGCTCCCGGCTTCACCGCCGGCGAGCTTGTCCCCATCGCTACCACCGTCGCGCCAGGCCCCGGCAGCGCGGGCAGTTGCGCGCGGCGTTCGTCGCGTTCCATCTCGGCGGACAGCGCAAGGCCCTTTTGCCGCTGGTCAATCGGGATAAGCTTGTCGAGTTCGGCAAGCCGCGCCGATGCCGCCGCTAGCCCCTTGGCCGATGCGCGGTTCATCAACGCATAAGCGCGCGGCCAGTCCTTGGTCACAAGGTCGCCGTTAAAGCTGGCCGTCCCCACTATATATTGCGCGCGCGCTTCACCGCGTTCGGCGGATTTGAGGATATAGGGAAGCGCCTCGCTGCGCTGGTTCATGTTGAACAATAAGAGGCCGTAATTGTCGAACGCTTCGATATGGCCTTGGTCGGCGGCGCGTTTGAACCAGGCGAGGGCCTGGCTCATATCCTGCGGCACTCCGCGCCCCAGCTTATAGGCCTGCCCCAGATTGAACTGCGCCATGGCGTCACCGGCAATCGCGGCAGGACGCCATTCGCTCACCGCCGTCGTATAATCGCCGCGCTCCCATGCCTCATAGCCTGCCTTCACATCGGCAAGTGCGGGGCTTGCCGCCATCAAGGCCGCGCACAGCGCCCCTCCTGCAATCAGCCAGCGATGAGCCATGACGAAACTCCTGATTACTAACGCAATTCCTGTGAAGCAAAACGCTTCCGAACTTTACGTATAATTTATCCCTAATGCGTCATTAGCAAAAGAGTATGAACAGCAAGTATATAGGCCATGCCCCTTGCGGCGCATGTAAAATATGCAGGCGCCTTACCTGACGGCCCCCTTAACGCGGGGGCATCAGGCGCGATCATGCGGTCGAGGACGCCATGCCATCTCCCCGTCCATAAAGGCAAACAAGTTTGCGCAGCCGTTAACCAGATTTTAGCGGAATCTGTGCGACCTCGCTCCCACGATATTTCGTGAGCAAAGGGGAATGGTGTGCGGGTTCTCGCATTGGCATCGCAAAAAGGTGGTTCGGGCAAGACAACTTTGTCCGGGCATTTGGCTGTTCAGGCGCAATTGGCAGGGGCTGGTCCGGTTGTGCTTATCGACATTGACCCGCAAGGGTCGCTTGCCGATTGGTGGAACGAGCGCGAAGCGGAATTGCCCGCTTTTGCGCAAACAACCGTGGCACGACTCGCGTCCGACCTTGAAATCCTGCGCCAGCAAGGCTTCAAGCTGGCGGTCATCGACACGCCGCCTGCCATCACCATGGCGATCCAGAGCGTTATCAGCGTGGCCGAACTGATTGTCGTGCCGACCCGCCCCAGTCCGCATGATTTGCGCGCCGTGGGTGCGACGGTGGACCTGTGCGAACGGGCAGGCAAGCCGCTTATCTTCGTGGTCAATGCCGCCACCCCCAAAGCCAAGATCACCTCGGAAGCCGCCGTTGCCTTGTCGCAGCACGGCACGGTTGCCCCGATCACGCTCCACCACCGCACCGATTTTGCCGCTTCGATGATTGACGGGCGCACCGTGATGGAGGTCGACCCCAACGGCAAATCCTCGCACGAGGTTCAGGCGTTGTGGAATTATGTGTCCGACCGGCTTGAAAAGAATTTCCGCCGCACCGTCTTTTCCGCGCCCGCCATGGGTGCGCAGATGAGTGCGCCCGGCATGGTTCGTCCGGTCGGTGGTTTTGGTCGCCGCGTCGTCGGCCAGTAAGCATAAAGGGAGGATAAGATTATGGCTGAAGCCAAGCCTCTCGCTTCTCTGTCCGGAAGCTTGCTCGCCCGTAAAGGGGCCGCCAAACCGGCTATGCGCCGTCAGGGAATGGCCGGTTTCGGCCAGATGCTGACGCCGCAGGATGATCTGGGCTGGAATGATATGGGCTATGACGTCAATCCGACCCCGTCGGAAGAACGTGCCGCCCACCAGCGCATCGACCTCACGCCGATGATGAGCCCGATCCAGGCCGTGCGCGACTTGGGTCCGGTGGATGATGCCGATATGGACGGCGATGCGGGTGAAGCGGATGGGACACATGACGTGCCGACCGCCGCGCCGCTCCCCGAAGTGGTGCGCCAGCGCCAGTTGCTCGCCGAAAAAATGACGCCGCGTGTGCCGCTCAATCTGGGCGGAAACCAGCCGGGCCTGCGTGCCGCACCGCTTTCCGGGGGGGAAGGCGTGGAAGACGCCGCGCCCGCAGCGCCGGATATGCCCGATGCCGTGCCGCCTGTGGCCGCAACGCCGGTTGCAGCACCCGCGGACGCACCTGCCGCTATGCCGGAAACGCCCGCGCCGGTCATGCCTACACCTGTCATGCCTACACCAGTCACGCCTGCGCCTTTTGCCGGCCTCACACCTTCGCGGACCATCGCGGCACCTGCGATTGTCGCGGGACAGATGGCCTCGGCGGACAGCGCGCCGCAACGTATCCTTGCCCGCACACCGCGCCGTGACGCGGTGCCGGGAAGCAAGGCGGCCTTCACCTTGCGGATTGATCCCGAACGCCATTTGCGCCTGCGTCTCGCCAGTGCGGTGACGCGCCGCTCGGCTCAGGTCATCCTGATCGAAGCGCTCGATACATATTTGAAATCCCTGCCCGACATTGATGCGCTCGCGCATCAGGCCGCGCAGAAGAAGTGACGGAAACAAGGGGGTATTTTTCCATGTCTCGCTCGGCAATGTCTCGCACGAACACGTCTCGCCTATCCCGCACGGGTTTGATGCCGATTGTCATTTCGACATTGGCCATCGGCCTTGCGACCAGCGGTTGCAGCTCGCTCGGCTTTGCCAAGAATGAAGCGCCGGGGGATGCGGGCAAGCTCGCCGCGGCTGCGGAAAAACACGCCCAAAAGGGGGATTATGCCAAGGCGCTCGGCGCGGCAGAGGCGGCGGTTGCGGCCTCGCCCGACGATGCGGCATTGCGGGTTACGCTTGCGCAACATTATATGCAGCTTGGCCGTTTCGCATCGGCCGAGGCCAGCTTTGCCGAAGCTTTGGCGATTGAAGATTCGCCGCGCACCGCGCTCAATCTTGCGCTTGCGAAAATCGCCAATGGCCGCATTGGCGACGGGTTGCAGTTGATCGAAAAATATCGCGGACAGCTTCCCGCCGCCGATTACGGGCTGGCGCTGGCGCTTGCCGGGGAATCGGAACGTGCGGTGCTGGTCTTGGGCGATGCGGTGCGCGAATCCGATGCGACGCCCCGCACCCGCCAAAATCTCGCCTTCGCGCTCGCGATGGAAGGCCGCTGGATGGAAGCCAAGGTGGTTGCGGGGCAGGATATGCCCTTTGCCAATGTCGGCAACCGCATGGGCCAGTGGGCGACCTTCATGCAGGCCGGTTCGCCACGCCAGTTGATTGCGGGGATTATGAATACGCCGCTCGTCAATGACGATCCGGGGATGCCCGTGCGGCTTGCGCGCAGCACCAATCCGGCGGAATTCGGCACGCAAATGGCGTCTGCTTCGGGCCAATATGACCCCGCGCCGCTCGCCCAATATGCGCCGCAGCCGGTGGCGATGGCAGAGGTGGCCGCTGACGCTCAAGTTCAGCCGGAAGTAGCGCCGGAAGCCACTCTTGCAGACGCGGCACCCGTTGAAGCCGCGCCTGCACCTGCGCCGCTCCCGATTGCCGAAGCGATTGCCGCGCCGCGCACGCCTTATAAAGTTTCGGTCGCTATTCCGGCGGTGAAGCCGTCTGCGGTCAAAACCGCCGCGATCGGTGCGCCGCGCAAAGTGACGAGCCAGGCCGAAGCCGACCAGCTGGTCGCCAAGGCCCGCCAATCGTCGGGCCTCGCTGTGCAGCTTGGCGCATTCAGCAGCATGAGCGCGGCCAAATCGGCCTGGACCCGTCTGTCGGCCAAGCACCGCACCTTGCGCGGTTATACGCCCAGCTATGCAGCGGTGACGGTCAAAGGCCGCAACTATGTCCGCCTCGCCGCCAACGGCATTGCCGACAAGCGCGTTGGCTGGGCCTTGTGCCAGCGCGTCACCGGCAGCGCCTCGGTCTGCGCCCAGCGCCAGATCAGCAACACCCAACTGCAAATGGCAGGCCGCGCTGCTTCCAAGGCGCACGGCAAACAGGTAGCGGCGCGGTAAAGCCGACGATTTCATTCAAAAGCCAAGGTTAAAAGCCGATAGATGCCGACCTTGGCTTTAGAAAATCTAATAGATAGCCCGCCTTTTTACCAAACAGGCGGTGGATAAAAAATCGTCAACAGACTGCCACGTGTATAGGGCAAGGCGCTATTGGTCAAAGAATAAGAGCCGTCTCAATGATAGCGCCGCAACAAGCCCGCCAGACGGCCTTGGATGCGCACATGGTCGGCCGGATAGCGTTGCGGTTCATAGGCAGCATTGGCCGGATCGAGCCGCACCATCGCGCCTTCGCGGCGGAAATATTTGAGCGTGGCGTCCTGATCTTCGACCAAGGCGACCACAATATCGCCCTCGCGCGCGGTTTCGGCGCGCTGGATCAGCGCATAATCGCCATCCAAAATCCCGGCATCAATCATCGAATCGCCGGAGACTTCGAGCGCATAATGTTCGCCCGACCCCAACAAGGCGGCGGGCACCGAGAGCATCGAGGCTCCTTCCATCGCTTCAATCGGTACACCGGCGGCAATACGGCCATGCAGCGGAATTTCGATCACATCGTTGGCCGCAATCGGCAGCGGTTTGGACAAAGCGGGCTTGGCGTCGGCGCGCGGCGCAAATTGCGCGACATTAGACGGTTCTTCACTGGACGGTTTTCCCGAAACCACCCCTTCGGGCAGTTTCAATATTTCAAGCGCGCGCGCACGGTTGGGCAGGCGGCGTAAAAAGCCGCGCTCTTCCAACGCGCTGATAAGCCGGTGAATCCCCGATTTGGATTTAAGCTCCAAAGCTTCCTTCATCTCTTCGAACGAAGGCGAAATGCCGGTTGCTTCGAGCCGGTCATTGATAAAGCATAAAAGCTCGTGCTGCTTTTTGGTCAACATGGTCGCCTGCATCCTTGTCCTGTGGCTTGCGCTGTGGAACGAATACGGAACAAGTTAAGCGATCAAAAAGAGAACGTCAAGCGGCTTTTCGTTGAAAAAGGTGGAGTCGTGCCTTGCCGATGTCGCGCACCGTATCGGCTGCGAATCCGACGACGTCGATGGTCTCGTCGCGCGCGGTTTCGATGCTCACCCATGTCGCAGGGCCGATCCAGCCGAGCCGCGCCAGCTTATCGAGCGCCACCGCGCCCGCACCGATATGGTAAGGCGGGTCCATGAGGATGACATCGCAGGGGCTGGTCGCGGGGCCGAGCGACAGCACCGATTGTGCTGCGATTTTGCTGCGCGGACCGGCGCCCAGCTTGGCGATATTGGCCTTGAGCGCTTCCAATGCGGCCTTATCCTGTTCGGCAAACAGGCAATGCGCTGCGCCGCGCGACAAGGCTTCAAGGCCGAGCGCGCCGGATCCGGCAAACAGGTCCGCCACCATCATGCCTTCAAAACTACCGATGCGGCTTGTGAGCATGGAAAATAGCGCTTCGCGGGTGCGGTCGGCGGTGGGGCGGGTGGTGTCGCCTTTGGGTGCGACAATCGGGCGGCCGCGCCATTCGCCAGCAATGATGCGCATTAATCGCCGCCCCCGCCGCCGAGGCTCTTGCGGAACGCCACCAGATCATGCGCGCGTATTTGATCGACCCCGCCCATTGGCAAATCCGCAAGTTCGAAAGGTCCGTAAGATGTGCGGATAAGTCGCGAAACTTCCAAGCCAAAATGTTCGAGGACGCGGCGCACTTCGCGATTCTTGCCTTCGGTCAAGGTGAGTTCAATCCACTGGTTGCGCCCCGTGCGGCGCTCCAGATTGGCGTCGATCTTGCCATAGCGGATGCCATCAATTTCAATGCCTTCGACCAAATCTTCAAGCTGGGTCTGGCTGATTTCACCAAAAGCGCGCGCGCGGTAGGTGCGCTCGATCGAAGAGGAGGGCAGTTCCATCTGCCGCTTCAACTCGCCATCGGTGGTGAGCAGGAGCAGCCCTTCGGTATTATAATCGAGCCGTCCGATTGGCATCAAACGCGGCAAATCGGCAGGGAGCCGGTCGTAAATGGTCGGGCGTCCTTTGGGATCACGCGCGGCGGTGAGCGTTCCGGCGGGCTTGTGGAAGCGGAATAATTTGGCAGGCGCGGGCTCCTTGACCGGATTGCCGTCAACCGTGATGCCGTGGAGCGAGGTGAGCAAGGTGGCGGGCGTATCGATTAGCACACCGTCGCGGGCAATCCGCCCGTCCGCGATCATCCGCTCAACATCGCGGCGCGAGGCAATGCCTGCACGGGCCAGCAGCTTGGCGATGCGTTGCGGCTCGCCGGGCTTTTTCGGGGTAGCGACAGCACGGGGGAGGTTCGCGCCGTGGGAGATTTTTCGCGGTGGGCGGACAGGGCGGCGCTCTTGTGCGGCATTGGCGGCCGTCTTGGCGTCGCGCCTTTTGTCGGTAGGAGGCCTGCGCTTGTCGCCCGACGGACCGGATGCGCCGGATGTGCCGGATGCGCGGGGCGGGCGCCGCTCGCCTGCTCTGGCAGGCGCGCGTTCCCGGCGGGTGTCCTCACGCGCCTCTCTACCGGATTTAGCGGAACGGCGCGGGCCTTCGCCTGCAGGCCTTGCCAGACGGCGCGGGCCTTTGCCGGAAGCGCCGCGTGTCCCTGACGGACGCGACGGGGGGCGGGAAGAGGGAGGTTTGGCCACGAAAAATAATCCACTTTCATCCGGCTGCGGCGCGCTTACTGGCAGCATGGCCGACAGCATCGCCGCAGAAAAATATCGCTTCGGCCCAAAGTGCGGGAACGAAGCGCCCAATTCCCCGTATTGGCGTCATGGCGCGCATCATAAGATGCCATATCCGGGGTAGTGACGCTCTGGCGCAAGACAAGAGGGGTTTCAATGATTTTCGGGCGGAAGCAGCGCCATATCAACCGGATCATGATTGTCGAAGATGAACCGCTCATCGCTTTCGACAATGAAATTTTCCTGCAAAGCAGCGGCTATGATGTGATAGCGACTGTGAATAGCGCAGAAGAAGCCATTGAAATATTAGATAATCGTGCTGATGAGGTCGAGGCAATTATCCTCGATTATAATCTGGCAGGCCCTGCCAGCGGGATCGCGGTGGCGGAAGCTGCGCGCGCCAAGGCGATTGCGGTCTTATTTGTGACCGGAGAATGTCCTGAAAATCTGGGGCGTTGTGCGATTGGCTGCCTTGCCAAACCCTTCCCGCAAAAACATCTGCTCGCCGCACTGGATGTGATGGAGCAGATCAGGGCGGGAAAAGCGGTCAAGCGCGTGCCGTCCACCATGACCTTATTCCACCCCCATGTGGGACCGGATGCGGTTTGACCATAAGGCCCTTGACCCTCGCCTCCTGTCGCTAAAGACTTGCTTGGTGCGGTGCCCGTCCCTAGGGTCCGTTTTTCGATAAATATGTCCGTTTTTTGATAAACAGACCAATGACAAATAGAGCAATGATAAAGGGATAGGGCGGGGATGGCTGCAACAGCGACGGACGATCAGGCCGCAACCGGACAGGCGGTGGAAAAGCCCACCGGTTTGAAATTGCTGATGGCGGCGTTCCGCAATCGCAAGCTGGGCGTGCAACTGGCGTTCGGTTTTTCGTCCGGCCTTCCTTATGCGTTGCTGTTGGGGACGCTTTATGCGTGGTTGGGGGAGGCCAAGGTCGACCTTGAAACTATGGGCGTTTTCTCGCTCATCGGCCTCGCTTATTCGTTCAAATTCCTTTGGTCGCCCGCGGTGGACCGGGTGCAACTGCCCTTGCTCGGCAAGCTCGGACGGCGGCGGGGCTGGATTGCGCTCGCCCAGATTATGATCGGGGCGTTCCTCATCATCATGTCGATGATGAATCCGTCGCCGACGACCTTGGGCTGGTTTTCGCTCATGGCAGGGCTGGGGGCATTCGCCTCCGCCACGCAGGATATTGTGATTGACGCCTGGCGCGTCGATGTGGCGGACGAGACGGCAACGCTCGAAATATTGTCGGCTATGTACCAGCTTGGCTATCGCATTGCGGCGCTGATGGGCGGGGCATTGGCGCTGATTTTGGCGCAGCGTCTGGGCTGGCCTGCTGTCTATGGCGGGATGGGCGTGCTGATGCTGTTGCTGCTCGGCGTGACCTTGATGGCCCCCGACACGCCGCGTCCCGCCGCCGACCTCAATGTCGCCCATTTGCGCGAGGCAGGCGCGTTGCAGCCCAAGATACGCAGCTATGCGCTTATCATTGTGGGCCTGCTTTGGACTTGGGCGTTGGTGACGGTGCTGCATTTCATGATCGTGTCATTGAGCGCAACGCCAGAAAATCGTCCGGATTCCAAAGCATTTATCCAGCTTTACGGTCCGCTGATTGTGATTGCCACGGTCATCATTCCGGGCATTATTGCAGCTTTCCTTGAACATTGGCGGCGCACGGGGCGCTATGTGCTGGCCAGCGATGTGCCTGCACAAAGCGGTGGCCAGCGGAGCCTCGATTATATCTATAATGCGCTGATTACCCCGCTCGCAGAATTGGTCGGGCGGCTTAGATGGGCGGCCATCCTCGTTCTGGCGATCATTTTGACATATCGCCTGACCGACGCAATCTGGGGGCCGTTCGCTTTGCCCTTCTATATTCAGGAATTGGGCTACACCAATGACGATGTGGCGGTCGCGTCGAAGATATTCGGCGTGGTCATGCTGATGATCGGGATCAGCCTTGGCGCGGTGAGCTTTGCCACTTTGGGCCGGATGCCGACGCTGATTTTCGGCGCGATTACAGCCGCGCTCACCAATCTTCTTTATGCCGATCTGGCGGCAGGCGGCTATTATCTCGACCTGTTCGGGCAAAATACCGGCTTTTATGCGCTAATCAGTGGGATTGGCGGCATTTTCGGCTTTGACCATTCGGAAAAGCTCGCGCGGTTGATGCTCGCTATCGCAGGTGAAAACCTCGCCAGCGGCTTGGCGGGCGCGGCCTATGTCGCCTATCTGTCGAGCATTGTGTCGAAAAAATATAGCGCGGTGCAATATGCGCTGATGTCCTCGCTCACCTTCCTTGTCGGCACTTTGGGGCGCGGGGCATTGGGACAGACCATCGAAGAGCGCGGCTATGTCTATATTTTCTGGTTCGCCACCGGCCTTGGCATGATCGCGGTGGTGCTGTGCATCATCGAATGGATCCGCCAGTCCCGCCAACCGCAAACCGTCGCGCCCGATGTGGTGCAGGAAGCCCATGGCGGGTAAGAGCGCTTAAACCGGCCACTCTCCGTTAAGGCGCAACACTTCGCCAGCCAGATAGAGCGAGCCAGCGATGAGGATGACCGGCGCTTGCTGGGCCAGCCTTGCGGCGTCCTCGACATTGGCGGCACTTTGGGCCGTAAAGCCGAAATCCTGCGCGCTTTTGGCGATGCGGTCGGGATTATGGCTCATATGGTCGGGGACGGGGATGGCGATGATGTGGAGGGGCAGCCCGCGCAATTCGGCGAGATAACCGTCCAATTCCTTGTTCGACAGCAAGCCGAAAATCAATGTGACCGGGCCTTTATCCTCCAGAAATCGGCGGATTTCGCGCGCGGCATGGGGGTTGTGGCCGCCATCCAGCCAGACTTCGCTGGCGGGCATATGGGCGGTCAATGACCCTGCGCCGAGCCGCTGTAAACGGGCAGGCCAACGTGCGGATTTAATCCCCGACGCCATCGCATCGACGCTGACCGGCAGCCTGTCCTGAAACCGCAGCATCGCGACCGCCAGCGCCGCATTGTCGGCCTGATGCGCGCCGGGCAGCATCGGCAGCGGCAGGCTCAATGTGCAAGCGGCATCGCGATATTGGAGCGCGCCATCCGATGTTTCGGCAAACCAGTCGCGGTCCCGCGCGACGACCGGCGCCCCCGCTTTGGCGGCAGCGTCTGCGATGGCCTGCTCCATCGGCGCGCTATAGCTTTGCGTGACGAGCGGCGTCCCGGCTTTGGCAATCCCCGCTTTTTCAAAAGCGATGCGCGCGAATGGGTCGGAAGGCGTGTCGGGGTCGGGGGCGAGCAGAAACTCCTTATGGTCGATGGCAAGCCCTGCTATGCCGCACACCAACGGGCGCGCGAGAATATTGGTCGCATCCAACCGCCCGCCCAAACCGACCTCGAAGATGCAAGCATCGGCAGGGGTGCGCGCAAAGGCGAGCATTGCGACTGCGGTGGTGACTTCAAAGAAACTGGGTTGGATGTCACCGCTCGCATCCAGCACTTCGGTCAAAAGCGCGGACAGCGCCTCATCCTCGATCAAACTCCCTGCGACGCGGATGCGCTCATTATAGCGCACCAGATGCGGGCTGGTGAACAGGTGGACGCGATAGCCTTGCGCCTCCAGTATCGCGCGCAGGAAGGTACAGGTAGAGCCCTTGCCATTGGTCCCCGCCACATGGAATTGCGGCGGCAATTGGCGCTCCGGATTACCGAGCGCATCGAGCAGGGCCGATATGCGCGACAGGCCCAGCACATCGCGCCCCGGCGACAGCATGGCGAGCCGGTCAAGCTGGGCTTGCACGCCCGCATGGGTGGATGTGGCGCCGTCCGCCATAAGTCCCTCTCCTCAAACCTGTTTATCGGGCTTCATCCACCCCCTTGCCACAAGCGCGGAGTGGCGCGAGGGGGCGGGAGACGGATTGCCGCTTTCGCGAGATGACAGGAAAATCAGGCGGCTTTCTTGCCCGGCGCAAGATAGTCGATAAGCTTGCCCAAGGTTTCGCGCATATCCTTGCGCTCCACCACCATGTCGAGCATCCCGTGGTCGAGCAGATATTCGGCGCGCTGGAAGCCTTCGGGCAGCTTTTCGCGGATAGTATTTTCGATCACGCGCTGCCCCGCAAAACCGATCAGTGCGTTGGGCTCGGCAATCTGCACATCGCCCAGCATCGCATAGCTGGCGGTCACGCCGCCGGTGGTCGGATCGGTCATCACGACAATATAGGGCAGGCCCGCTGCATGAAGGCGCGAAATAGCCACGGTCGATTTGGGCATTTGCATGAGCGACAATATGCCCTCCTGCATCCGCGCACCGCCCGCTGCGGTGAAGATGATATAGGGCGCTTTGGCGGATATGGCGGCTTCGACGCCCTGCACAAAGGCCGCGCCCACCGCGATACCCATCGACCCGCCCATGAACGCGAAATCCTGGACGCCGACAACCGCTTTATGGCCTTCAATCTTGCCCTCGGCATTGATGAGCGCATCTTGCTCGTCGGTCGCTGTGCGCGCGGCCTTGATGCGGTCGGTATAGCGTTTGGTATCTTTGAATTTCAGCGGGTCTTCCGCCACTTTGGGCGTTGCAAGAACCGCATAATGGCCATCATCGAAAATCTGGGCGAAGCGGGTTTTGGGGCCGATGCGGTCATGATGGTCGCATTTGGGGCAGACGTTGAGATTATCTTCCCATTCTTTCATGAACACCATCTGGTGACAGCTTTTGCATTTGTGCCACAAATTGTCCGGCGTTTCGCGCTTGGCGATGAACGGGATAGAGTTTCTGACCTTATCAAGCCAACTCATGCTTTTTCCTCCTGCCGGGCGAGCGCGTCAGCGAGGCTCCGGACATAATTTTGAACGCGGGGGGCGGCATCGGCGCCATGCTCTGCGATAATATCGACGATGGCCGAACCGACGACGACGCCATCCGCAACCTTGCCGATGGCGGCGGCCTGTTCAGGCGTTCTTATACCAAAGCCGACCGCGACGGGAAGGTCGGTGGCGGCTTTGAGGCGGGTGACGGCTTCGTCAATGCTGGTTTGGGCGGCCTGTTGCAGGCCGGTAATGCCAGCGACCGACACATAATAAAGAAAACCGCCCGCGCCATGCAGGACCGCCGGAAGCCGCGCCTCATCGGTCGTCGGCGTTGCAAGACGGATAAGGTCGATGCCCGCCGTGCGCAGGGCAGGGCCAAGTGCCGCATCTTCTTCGGGCGGAATATCGACGCAGATGACCCCGTCTATCCCCGACGCTTTTGCGTTGGTGGCAAACCAGTCAGGACCGCGCCGCACCATTGGGTTCGCATAGCCCATAAGGACCAGCGGAACTTGCGGATGCCGCGCGCGAAAATCGCTGGCGATGGACAATATGTCGGCGGTGGTGGTGCCTGCGCCTAGGCTGCGCAAATTGGCCGCCTGAATGGCAGGGCCATCGGCCATCGGATCGGTGAACGGCATACCAAGCTCGATCACATCCGCGCCGCCCGCGACAAGCGCGTCAAGGATTGCGCCGGTATCCTGCGGCGTCGGATCGCCGCCGGTCACGAAAATCACCAGCGCCGCGCGGCCTTCATCGCGCGCTTTTTTAAAAGCAGTGCCAAGTCGGCTCATCGCATTGTCCTCAAATCGCGTGTCACCTGAAAGGCGGTCAATATTCCGGCAAAGACCAGCAGCACCGCTATCCGGTCGATAAAGGCGTCAAGCGTGATCGGCTCGCCGCGCACCCAGCGGATTGCCGCAATTCCGGCGATGCCCGCGAACAGATAAAGGTCAAACCAGATCAGCCAGCGGACGATCATCCGGGTGCCGGGGGCTGCGCTCAAAGCGTCTCTCCCATCGCGGCGGCGACGGTGCCGACATCCTTGTCGCCGCGGCCCGACAGGTTGACGATCAATATCTCGTCCTTGCCCATCGCAGGCGCATGTTTTTCCGCAGCGGCGAGCGCGTGTGCGGATTCGAGTGCAGGGATGATGCCTTCAAGCGCGCAACAGCGGTGAAACGCGGCGAGCGCCTCATCATCGCTAATCGGCTCATAGCTGACGCGGCCTGCTTCATGGAGCCAAGCATGTTCGGGGCCGATGCCGGGATAGTCGAGCCCCGCCGAAATGCTGTGCGCTTCGTCGATCTGGCCGTCTTCGTCCTGCAACAAATAGGTTTTGTTGCCGTGGAGGATACCGGGCGAACCGCCGGTGAGGCTCGCGGCGTGCTTGCCTTGCAGTCCTTCGCCTGCCGCTTCGATACCGATAATTTTAACGTCCGCATCGTCGAGAAACGCATGGAACAGGCCGATGGCGTTGGACCCGCCACCCACCGGCGCAATGATGCGGTCGGGAAGGCGGCCTTCAAGGTCGAGGATTTGCTGGCGCGCTTCGGTGCCGATGACCGATTGGAAATCGCGCACCAGTTCGGGATAGGGGTGTGGGCCAGCGGCGGTGCCGATTATATAGAAAGTGTCATGCACATTGGCGACCCAATGCCGCATTGCCTCGTTCATCGCGTCCTTGAGCGTTTGCGCGCCGCTGGTGACGGGATGGACTTCGGCCCCCAGTAATTTCATGCGGAACACATTGGGCGCTTGGCGCTCGACATCCTTCGCACCCATGAAGATGGTGCAGGGCAGGCCGAAGCGGGCGGCGACGGTGGCGGTTGCAACGCCATGCTGGCCCGCACCGGTTTCGGCGATGATACGCCCCTTGCCCATGCGACGGGCGAGCAAAATCTGGCCGATGCAATTATTGATCTTGTGCGCGCCGGTATGGTTCAGATCTTCGCGCTTCAGATAGATTTTCGCGCCGCCCAAGGCTTCGGTCATCCGCTCTGCAAAATAGAGCGGGGAGGGACGGCCGACATAATGATTGAGCAACCCTGTCATTTCTTTATGAAATTCAGGGTCTTGTTTTGCCTTCCTATATTCTTCCTCAAGGTCGAGGATGAGCGGCATCAAGGTTTCGGCGACATAGCGCCCGCCAAAATCGCCGAAATGCCCTTCGGCATCAGGCTGGTTGCGGAAGCTATTGGACGCGGGAGAAGGAGCGAGTGTGTCAGTCATGATGTGCGGACCGCATTAAGGAATGAAGCCATCTTGTCCACATTCTTTTGCCCCGGCGCATCTTCAATCCCCGAAGAAATATCGAGCAAAGGCGCGCGGGTGATGCGCAAAGCTTCGGCGACATTGGCCGGATCAAGCCCGCCGGACAGGCCCCACGCAAAGCCAAGCTTGGCATCGCGCAATAATTCCCAGTCAAAACGCACCCCGTTGCCGCCGGGGATTTGGGCACCGGGCGGCGGCTTGGCGTCGAAGATGATGCGCTCCACTAATCCCCGATAGGCATTGGCTGCGGCAAGATCAGCGCGCGTGCGCACGGGGAGGGCTTTCCATAATTTGACGTCATGACGGCGCGCAATTTCGCCAAGAAATAGCGGTGTTTCATCGCCATGGAGTTGCAATATAGCGGGCTGCACGGTCGCAAGTGCCTGATCGACCAACGCCATATCAGGATTGACGAGCAGAACCACGCTCTCCGCCCGCCCGCGATGAGCGGCAAGCGCTGCGGCTTGTTCCAGTGATATATGGCGCGGGCTCTTGGGAAAATGGACAAAGCCGACATAATCGGCCCCCAGCTTTGTAGCCGCGCCTACGCTGTCGGGCGTCGACAGCCCGCAAATTTTGGTAAGTGGCGGGGACACAAGCCTAAAGCGTCGCTTCGATAGCGCGCGCGGCTTGGTCCGGGTCTTCGGCCTTGCTGATCGGGCGCCCGACGACGATGATCGACGCGCCGCGCGCCATGGCTTCGGCGGGGGTCACGGTGCGCTTCTGGTCGCCCGATATGCCATCTGACGGACGGACGCCCGGGACGACAAAAAAGCCGTCCTTCCAATGCTGCTTTGCAACTTTAACTTCTTCGCCGGAGCAGACAATGCCGTCCAGCCCCGCCTCGCGTGCAAGGTCGGCGAGCCGCAACACCTGCGTTTCGGGCGCGTCATTAACGCCGATAGCGCCAAGATCATTGCGGTCGAGGCTGGTCAGCACCGTGACCGCAACCACCTTCGTATTTGCGCCTGCCGCCGCTTTGGCGTCCTCCATCATCGCGCGTCCGCCAGCGGCATGGACGGTGAGGATAGCAGGCTCGACCGGGCGCAGCGATTGCACCGCCTTGGCGACCGTGTTCGGAATATCATGGAGCTTCAGATCAAGGAAAAGCGGCAGGCCGTGCGCGGCCATGTCGTGGATGCCTTGCGGCCCGTTCGCGCAGAAAAATTCAAGGCCCAATTTAATCCCGCCAATATGGTTCTGCACCTTGCCGACCAAGGCCTTTGCGGCCTCGATATCGGGGGTGTCAACGGCGAGATAAATCGGGCAACTCATATATTTCTCTTACAGTTAGGGCATGGACTTCAAAGAAAGTCCCGATAATCAAAGCGATGGCGTATTGGGCGTCACAGTGGCGGGTAGCGGGTCGCTTGCCAGCCCATCATTGGATGCAGGCGTGGATGCTGTTTGTGTGGCAAGACTGTTTTGCTGGCGCAGGTCGGCAAGCTGGCGCTCGGCATTTTCGATGCGGCGCGTCATATTCCAACGGCTTGCGCGATAGACCAGCCATACCGGGATAGCCCCAAGTGCATAGACACCAAGAATTAAAGCAGATTTGGGGGCAGCCAAGACAGTCGCAGGCTGGCTTCCGTAGTCGGGAAAAATCCTGACAGTCATTATTTCCGGATTTAATATGACAAAAACAACGATAATCACCGCAGTGATGACCCAAAAAATCGTGCGAAGCATTTGCATATGCCTGTTTCCCCTCTGCACAAAGATGCGCACAAATCCCGCTTTGTGGCGCGGGAATGTCTTTTGTCCGTCAAACGGCGTTGCAAACTTCTAGGCGCGAACGGGCGCGTTGCCAAGTATGGTTAGCCGCCAAACACCCTGTCAAAAATCGTATCAACCTGTTTGAGATGATAGCCAAGGTCGAATTTTTCTTCGATTTCAGCGGGTGATAGCGCGGCGGTGACCTCTTCATCGCCCTTGAGCAATTCGAGTAGCGAAAGCTGGCCGTCCGATTCCCATACTTTCATCGCATTGCGCTGGACAAGGCGATAGGCGTCTTCCCGGCTGACCCCTGCTTGCGTGAGTGCGAGCAGCACGCGCTGCGAATGGACGAGGCCGCCCATCTTGTCCAAATTTTTCTGCATCCGGTCAGGATAGACCAGCAATTTGTCGATCACGCCGGTGAGACGCGCAAGCGCGAAATCGAGCGTGATGGTCGCATCGGGGCCGATGAAGCGTTCGACCGAGGAATGGCTGATGTCGCGCTCATGCCACAAAGCAACATTTTCCAGTGCGGGGGTCACATAGCCGCGCACCATGCGGGCCAAGCCAGTGAGATTTTCGGTCAGCACCGGATTGCGCTTGTGCGGCATGGCCGACGAGCCTTTTTGGCCCGGCGAGAAATATTCTTCCGCTTCCAGCACTTCGGTGCGCTGCAAATGGCGCACTTCGACCGCAAGCCGCTCAATCGACGAGGCGATAACGCCAAGCGTTGCGAAATACATGGCGTGGCGGTCGCGCGGGATGACTTGGGTGGACACGGGTTCGACAGCCAAACCCAGCTTTTCGGCGACATGGGCTTCGACCTTGGGGTCGATATTGGCGAAAGTGCCGACCGCACCCGAAATTGCGCAGGTCGCAATATCGTCGCGCGCCGCAATCAGGCGCGCCTTGTTGCGGCTGAATTCGGCATAGGCTTCGGCCATTTTGAGGCCGAAAGTGACCGGTTCGGCATGGATGCCATGACTGCGGCCGATCGTCGGCGTCATCTTATGTTCAAACGCGCGGCGCTTGATAGCCTCCAGCAATTTGTCGAGATCATCGATCAATATATCGGTCGCGCGGGCGAGTTGCACCGCAAGGCAGGTATCGAGCACATCCGACGAGGTCATGCCCTGATGCATGAAGCGCGCTTCATCGCCGACATTTTCCGCAACCCAGGTGAGGAAGGCGATCACGTCATGTTTGGTGACGGCCTCAATCGCGTCAATCTTGTCGACTTCTATGGCCGGGTTGGTTGCCCACCAGTCCCACAGCGCCTTGGCCGCACTTTCCGGCACCACGCCAAGCTTGGCGAGCGCGTCGGTCGCATAGGCTTCAATCTCGAACCAGATTTTGAACCGCGATTCGGGCTCCCAGATAGCGACCATATCGGGGCGGGAATAACGCGGGACCATAGGATGAGACTCCGGATGCAAAAGGATTAGGATTGCCGCGCCCCTAGCAAAGCGGGAACGAACGGGGAAGGGCGGGCGCGGTTTTTATGTAGGAACAGGGTTTAAGGGGGTAAGGGGTTGGGGTGGAGAAAGCTTTATCAGGATAACGGCCTATGCGGGGGCAATCCTCTGCGACCGTTCGCCTCGAGCGTAGTCGAGAGGCGGCGAGGCTTTACCTAAAAGCTATTTGCGCGCGCGTCTCGACTTCGCTCGACACGAACGGAGTGGGGGGAACGGAGCGGAGAGTGGTGAGAACGGAGTGGGAAGGCCTTTGTGTGTGCCGGGTCACCCAACCTTTCCTTCCATACCCATCCTTTCCATACCCGTCACAATAATCCCATCGCGCGCATTGAACTATGTCCTTTGGCCCCGATAATCACATGGTCGTGGACCGCAATATTCAGCCTTTTGCCTGCCTCCACTATGTCGCGCGTCACCGCTATGTCGGCGCGGGAGGGCTGGGTGTCGCCGCTCGGATGATTATGGACGAGGATGAGGCTGGCCGACCCCAGCTCAAGCGCGCGGCGGATGACCTCGCGGATATAGATGGCCGACTGGTCAATCGAACCCTCGCTCACCAACTCGTCACGAATCAGCATATTCTTGCTGTTAAGATGAAGGACGCGCACGCGCTCGACGTTGATATGCGCCAGATCCGCGCGCAGATAATCAAGCAGGGCTTGCCAACTGGCGATGATCGGCCGTGCGGTGACTTCCGCTTTCAACAGGCGCAGCGCGGTGGCCTGGACAATCTTGAGCGCGGCTATTGTGGTTTCACCCATGCCGGGAACCCGCATCAATGATTCCGGATCGGCACTGATAAGCGCAGACAAGCCACCAAATTCCGCCAATAATTGTTTAGCCAGTGGTTTGGTATCGCGACGCGGAATGACGAGTGCGAGCAGATATTCTACCAGTTCATGCTCAAGAAGGGCTTCCGGCCCGCCCTCCAATAGCCGCTGGCGCAGTCGCGCGCGATGGCCGCTGCCATGATGGCGTGTCTCGCCAGCGTCTTCGGCGGTGCGGGACGGCAATTCTTCAAACAGCGGCGCCGGGGCTGCTTCCAGCTTCAAAGAAGAGGGTGTCGAGGACATGAATGGACCCTATATGTTCTCATTGGCCTTGTCTCGCAAAATCGTACATGGAGTATAGAGTCGGGCGCGCTTATGACGCGATGCAGCAAAACTCGCTGTATCGCGGTTGACTTATACATCGCGCCTACCTAAACGGACCGCGCCTTGGCGGCTGCGGCACGTGTGGCGACATTTTCCGGTTGGGCTTAAATCCTGCTATAGCGCAGTTTTAAGCCATTATCATGGAGATTGGCGATGACGGGTGACGGAGACGAGTTCAAACCATTGCGCGAAGATTCGCGCCTGACGCAGCTTGAAGAAAGGCTGCAACGGGCCGAAGACGTCGAAATGGAGCGGACAAAGCGCGCAAAAGCACCGGAATCTGATGCTGGCTATCAGATGGGTAACAAGGTGCTGGCGGGTCTTTTGGGTGGCATCGCGGGTGGTTTGCTTATTGGCTGGACAGTTGACTGGCTTTTCGAAACGACACCGTGGGGGCTTTTGGGATTTCTGTTCCTCGGAATAGGGGTCGCGTTCAGGAATATTATCAAGCTGTCCTCCCGGCGCTGACAAGCGGCAGCCGGGCCGGACGGGTAAAAATGGTTTATTGTCAAAGGCTCCCCGTCGGGAGCAGGCATTAAGAAGGGTGTGACAATAGTGGCTTCGGAATCTGGCAAAATTGACCCGATGCACCAATTCCAGGTGCAGGAAATTTTCCCCGGATTCGAGCTGTTCGGGCACCATATCAATTTCACCAACAGCGCGCTGTGGATGGTGATTACGGCTGCCATTGTGGCGCTGTTTACGCTTGGCGGCATGAAGCGGCAGCTTGTGCCCGGACGCTGGCAGATGGCGGTGGAAAGCGTCACCGGCTTTATCGACAATCTTCTGGTGTCGAATGTCGGCGAAGAAGGGCGTAAATATGTGCCCTATATTTTCTCGCTGTTCATGTTCATCCTGTTTGCCAACCTGTTGGGCATGTTGCCGATCGGCGTTGCCGGTGGACATGCTTTCACCGTAACCAGTCATCCCACCGTGACCGGCGTTCTGGCGGTGCTGACCTTCTCGATCGTTCTGGTTGTCGGCTTCTGGAAGCACGGTCTCCATTTCTTCTCGCTGTTCGTGCCGCACGGTACGCCGCTGGTGATGATCCCGCTCATTTTTGTGGTCGAGCTTTTCTCGTTCCTCGTACGTCCTTTCAGCCTTGCATTGCGTCTGTTTGTCGCGATGACGGCGGGCCATATCCTGCTCAAGATTTTGGGTAGCTTTGTGGTTGGCGGTATCGGCGCAGGCGCAGGATATGGGGCGTTGGTCGGGATTCCGAGCTTCCTTCTGATGCTCGGCATTACCGCGCTGGAGCTTTTGGTTGCGGCCATTCAGGCTTATGTTTTCGCTTTGCTGGCGTCGATTTATATCAATGACGCTGTCAATCTTCACTGATCTCGATTTTCAAACCGATTTCTAATATCGTTATTTCTTTAAGGGAGTTATTCAAATGGACGCAGAAGCTGCAAAATTTATCGGCGCTGGCCTCGCTGCAATCGGTGCCGGTCTTTCGGCTCTCGGTGTGGGCAACGTGTTTGCTGCATTCCTTGAAGGCGCGCTGCGCAATCCGGCTGCTGCCGATGCCCAGCAGGGCCGCCTGTTCATCGGCTTCGCCGGTGCCGAGCTTTTGGGCCTCCTGGCCTTCTTGACGGCCGTTATCCTGTTGTTCGTCGTCTAAGACCAATCATCCATGTGCGCCGGGCGAGCGGGTTTAGCTTGCCGCCCGGTGCCTGATTTTCGAGGGTAGAAATGCCTCAAATATCCCAGGTTCTCGAAATCTATGCTTCGCAGATTTTCTGGCTGCTGCTGACGTTCGGCTTTGTCTTCATTGTCGTCGGGTTAGGCATGGTGCCGAAGATTTCGGCGACCGTGGACAGCCGCGATGCAAAAATCGCGGGCGATCTCGCGGCAGCCCGTGCGGCGCAGGACGAGGCCGACAAGATTGAGGAAGACTATCGGACCCGTCAGAATGACGTTCGGGCCGAAGTCCAGAAAATTACGCAAACCGCCAAGGACAAAGGCGCGAAGGATGCCGAAGGCAAGATTGCCGAAGCGGACAGCGTCATTGCCGATAAAATGGCGGCGGCAGAAGCGTCGATCCGCAGTGCTACCAGCAAGGCTCTGACCGAAATCGAGGACGTGGCGAGCGAAGCTGCCAGCGATCTCGTGGCCAAGCTTTCCGGTGCCAAGGTGACTGCGGCGGAAGCGGGTAAAGCGGTAAAGGCGGTGCTTCATGTCTAATCCTGCGACACAGGCACCTGCTCAGCCCGCTGATCAGGCTCAGGCTCCCATTCAGGCCCCCGTCCAGACAGTTGCAACCACCCAAGCGCATGAAGGCGCGGCGGTGGAGCATCATGTCGAACCCAGTGCTTTGGGGATGGATGCTGCGGGTTGGGTCTCGCTCGCGATGATCGTGCTGTTGGCGATCATGGTGTGGAAGAAGGTTCCGGCACTGATTGCGGGCGGTCTCGACAAGAAAATCGCCGACATTCGTGCGCAACTCGATGAGGCCGCAAGCCTGCGCGCCGAAGCGGAAAAGCTGCGCGGCGAATATCAGGCTAAGGTGAAGGCCGCTGAAGGCGAAGCCGCGGCTATGCGCGCGCGCGCTGAAGAAGAGGCCGAAGCGATCCTTGCTAAAGCCAAATCGGACACGAGCGACCTTATCGCCCGTCGCCAGAAAATGGCCGAAGATCGTATCGGCGCGGCCGAACGGGCGGCGCTGGCCGAAGTGCGCGAAAAGGCGGCAACGGCGGCAACGGCTGCGGCGGCATCGCTCATTGCGGACAAGCATGACCGTGCGACCGACAAGGCGTTGATCGACAAGACCATCTCGACCTTGGGCTAAACCGGCCCTTCCATTCGAATTTTTAAAAGGCCGGATATTTGTCCGGCCTTTTTTTATTGGGCGCTTGCCTTCCCATGTCCAACGCAGGCTTTTGTTTTGAAGCGGGGATGCCTAGATAGAGCCCATGCCCTTGCCGCCTTCCCGACCTGATGCGCCCGACCGGTTCAATGAGGATAAGGCGACTTATGCACTCAAAGGATCGGACAAGCCCGACCTTGAAACCGGCGTTGCGGCAATCCGCAATGTGCTGAAAACTTTGCCCGCAAAGCCCGGCGTCTACCGAATGCACGATATGCGCGGCGATGTTCTTTATGTCGGCAAGGCGCGCTCACTCAAAAACCGGGTGAGCAATTATGTGCAGGTGATGCGGCTGCCAAAGCGGTTGCAACGCATGGTCGCGCAAACGCGGTCGATGACCATCGTTACCACCAATAATGAAGCCGAGGCGTTGTTGCTCGAAGCGCAACTTATCAAGCGGTATCGCCCGGCATATAATGTGCTGCTGCGTGACGATAAGAGCTTTCCTTATATTTTGCTGCGGTCGGACCATGTTTTCCCGCGTATCCAAAAACACCGCGGTGCGCGGCGGGCGAAGGGCAAATATTATGGGCCGTTCGCCAGCGCGGGGTCGGTCAACCAGACGCTCAATGCGCTGCAAAAGCTATTCCTGCTGAGGAGTTGCACCGACAGCTTTTTTGCCAACCGCTCGCGGCCTTGTTTGCTCTATCAAATCAAGCGTTGCTCCGCGCCTTGTGTCGGGCGGATTGATGCGGCGGGCTATGCCGAACTGGTACGCGATGCACAGGATTTCCTCGACGGCAAATCGACGCGCGTGCAGGCCAAATTGGGCGCACAAATGCAAGAGGCAGCACAATCGCTCGATTTTGAACGGGCGGCCTTGCTGCGCGACCGGTTAAAGGCGCTGACCTTCATTCAAGGGTCGCAGGCGATTAACGCCGAAGGCTTGGGCGATGCGGATATATTCGCGCTCGCGGCCAAGGGCGGGCATATCTGCATCCAAGCCTTTTTCATTCGCGGCGGGCAGAATTGGGGGCATCGCAGCTTTTTCCCCGCGCACACCGCCGATGTGCCGGATGATGAGGTGCTGCGCGATTTCCTCATGCAATTTTATGAAAGCGCCCCGCCGCCGCGCACCATATTGGTCGACCGCAACCCCGCGGAAGCAGAGGTGATTGCCGAGGCGTTACAGGTTTTGTCGGGGCATAAGGTTGCCATTTCGGTGCCGCAACGCGGGGAACGGGCCAAGCTTATCAAACAGGCGAGCCGCAATGCGGAAGAAGCGCTCGACCGGCATCAGGCGGAATCGACGACGCAGGCCAAATTGTTGCGCGAAGTGGCGGATTTGTTCGATCTGGCCGAACCGCCGCAGCGCATCGAAGTCTATGATAACAGCCATATCCAAGGCACGAACGCCTTGGGCGCGATGATTGTCGCGGGGCCGGAAGGCTTTATGAAGGGCCAATATCGCAAGTTCAACATCAAGCGCGCGGAAACGCAGCCGGGCGATGATTTTGCGATGATGCGCGAGGTTTTCGCCCGCCGGTTTGCGCGCGCGCAAGTTGAAGACCCTGCGCGCGACAAAGGCGATTGGCCTAATCTGGTGCTGGTCGATGGCGGCAAGGGGCAGCTATCGGCTGCGCTTGAATCGCTGGAAGAATTGGGGATTGAAGATCTCGCCATTGTCGGCGTGGCCAAGGGACCGCATCATGGGCGCGAGGGCAGGGAGGTGTTCCACTTACCCGATGGCCGTGATTTTATGTTGCCGACCAATAGCCCGGTGCTTTTCTATCTCCAGCGCTTGCGTGACGAGGCGCACCGTTTTGCGATTGGCGCACATCGGCAAAAGCGCGCCAAGGCGATGACGACCAGCCCATTGGACGAGGTGCCCGGCATTGGTCCGGCGCGCAAAAAGGCGCTCCTTATGCATTTCGGCACCGCGCGGGCGGTGCGCGATGCGAGCCTTCAGGATTTACAGCGCGCGCCAGGGGTTTCGGCAGCGGTGGCGCAGACGGTTTATGATTTTTATCACGGATAGAAAATGCTTTTAGGCCGTTGAAAATAGCGCGGAATATTTTGGTGGAGCGCCGGGTGCTCCTTCCCGAAAAATCTATCGCCATTGCGAGCCGCGGAGCGGCGCGGCAGTCCAGAGTCTCGCAGAGTTGCGCTGGATTGCCGCGCGCCTACGGCGCTCGCAATGACGATATTATATTATAAATATCAAATAGTTAGCATATCAAAGATGCTCGACATGCCTCTCCGGGCCATCGCTGGGTGGTTCGGTGGGGTCGACCTTCGGCCCCATGCCGAGTGCGTAAGCGACGCCTGCGCCATAATCGGGATGGGCGCGCGTGCAATTGTCGATGTGGCGTTGCTTGATGAAATCGAGTGCATCGCCCATCGCAGCTGCGGTGTTCGCAAATAAAGCTTCGCGCTGTGTCGCGTTCATTTGCAGGAACAGCTTGCGGGGCTGGGTGAAATAATCGTCATCATCTTCGCGGAAGTTCCAGAAATCCGCGTCGCCATTAATCTTGAGCGGCGGCTCGCGAAATTCGGGTTGCTCCTGCCACTGGCCAAAGCTGTTCGGCTCATAATGCGGCAGGCCCGCATAATTGCCATCGACCCGGCCCTGACCGTCGCGATGGTTGGTAAAGACAGGGCAGCGCGCCGCATTGACCGGAATCTGGTGATGGTTGACGCCAAGACGGTAACGCTGGGCATCGGCATAAGCGAACAGCCGCGCTTGCAGCATCTTGTCGGGCGATACCGAAATACCGGGCACGAGGTTCGACGGCGCGAACGCGCTTTGCTCGACATCGGCGAAGAAATTTTCGGGGTTCCGGTTGAGTTCGAATTCACCGACTTCGATCAACGGATAATCTTCGGCATACCAGACTTTGGTGAGGTCGAACGGGTGGAATTTATATTGTTCCGCCTCGGCTTCCGGCATGATCTGCACCGACATTTTCCATTTGGGGAAATCGCCGCGTTCAATCGCGTCGAACAGGTCGCGCTGGTTGCTTTCGCGGTCCTTGGCGACCACGGCAGCGGCTTCGTCATCGGTCAGATTTTCTATGCCTTGCTGGGTATGGAAATGGAATTTGACCCAGAAACGCTCGCCCGCCTCATTATAGAAGCTATAGGTATGCGAGCCGAAACCGTGCATATTGCGGAAGCTTTTGGGGATGCCGCGCTCCGACATGACAATCGTCACCTGCATCAAAGCTTCGGGGAGTAGCGTCCAGAAATCCCAATTATTGGTCGCCGAACGCAAATTGGTCTTGGGGTCGCGCTTGACCGCTTTGTTGAGGTCAGGGAATTTGCGCGGGTCACGCAGGAAAAAGACCGGCGTATTATTGCCGACCAAATCCCAATTGCCTTCTTCGGTATAGAATTTGAGCGCAAAGCCGCGAATGTCGCGCTCGGCATCCGCCGCGCCGCGTTCGCCCGCAACCGTGGTGAAGCGTGCAAACATTTCGGTCTTCTTGCCGACTTCGGAGAAGATTTTCGCGCGCGTATATTTGCTGATGTCATTGGTGACGGTGAAGGTGCCGAACGCGCCCGACCCTTTGGCGTGCATACGCCGTTCGGGGATGATTTCGCGGTTGAGGTTGGCAAGCTTTTCGAGCAGCCACACATCCTGCATCAGCACCGGCCCGCGCGGGCCAGCGGTCATGCTGTTCTGGTTGTCGGGAACGGGCGCTCCGAACGCCGTAGTAAGATGCGTCACCGGGCATTTGCCCGCCGTCGGATGCGTGTTGTCAGCCATGCCTTTTCCTCCATTTTATTGCCATAGATTAAGCGAGAATGGAGCGGTTGTAACTGTTTTCCATTGCGTCAAAAAATTGATTAATATGCGCTGAGTGATTGCTAAATTCGATTGCGCGATGCGAGCATAAATCATGGCTGACGCAAGCGCGTATGTTCCGCTAAAGACAGGCTATGACCAGCCTCGTCACCCGCGCTATCATCTGTTCTGTTCGCGCGCATGGCGAGCATGGCGCGATTGTGCGCGCACTGACGCAAGAGGCCGGACTGGTCGCGGGCTATGTGCGCGGCGGCCGCTCGCGCACGCTGCGCCCGGTCCTCATCCCGTCCAACATTGTCCAGGCCGAATTTCGTGCGCGCACCGCAGAACAGCTTGCCGGATTGACCGTGGAACTGGTGCATAGCCGCGCGCCGATTTTAGGGGAGCCTCTGGCGGCGGACGCGATTGCGTGGATATGCGCGCTGACCGCGGCAAGCTTGCCGGAAGAACAGCCCTATCCCGACCTTTATTATGCGCTCGGCGGCTTGCTCGATGCAATCGAGGCGGCGCCGTCCGCGCGCAATTGGGGGGCGGCGCTGGTGCGTTATGAATATCTGTTGCTCGCGCGGTTAGGCTTTGCACCCGACATCAGCCAGTGCGTCGTGTCGGGGAGCGATGAGGACCTCGCTTTTGTCAGCCCCAAAAGCCATCAAGCGGTGTCGCGCGGCGCGGCGCACGGCTATGAAGCGAGGCTGCTCCCGCTGCCCGCTTTTCTGCTCGCAACCGTGCCTGCGCGGGTCGCCGATATTATCGACGGATTGCGGCTGACCGGCCATTTTCTGGAGACGAGCCTGTTCAACGACAGCAGGCGACATGAAATTTTTGATGCGCGTGAACGGTTGGTGGAGCGGTTCCGGCGGTTGTGAGGGGGTGGGGAAACGTCCCGCTATTGCAGATGGTTGCAGTTTTTTGACAGGCCCTCCCCCGACCCCTCCCGCAAGCGGGAGGGGAGAAGGCTATTGTGCGGTGCAAAATTTGGGGGTTGGGCTTTGGGCTTTGACGCGCTAACGCGCAGCCAAGTTTAACAGAAAATCAGGGATAGCGAGACATGAAGATTGCGCTGCTTGCGGGTGATGGCATTGGTCCGGAAATCATGGAGCAGGCGTTGCGCGTTCTGGATGCGCTGGCGCTTCCCGGTGTCACGACCGAAGCCGCGCCGGTGGGCGGGGCTGCATATAAAGCGCATGGCCATCCGCTTCCGCCTGAAACGCTGGCGCTCGCCAAGGCCAGCGATGCCATCTTGTTCGGCGCGGTCGGCGACCCTGATTGCGATGCGCTGGAGCGGGCGTTGCGCCCCGAACAGGCGATCCTTGGCTTGCGCAAGGAATTGGGACTGTTCGCCAATTTGCGTCCCGCCAAACTTTATCCTGATCTTGCCGATGCGTCGGCGCTGCGGCCCGAAATTGCGCGCGAGATTGACATGGTGATTGTGCGCGAGCTGAACGGCGATGTGTATTTCGGCGAAAAAGGGATGCGCAGCACCGCCAATGGCCGCCGCGAAGGCTATGACATTATGTCCTATAATGAGGATGAAGTCGCGGCCATCGCCAAGGTCGGTTATGAAACCGCCATTGCGCGCGCAGGCACCGACCGCCAGCCCAAGCTTTGCTCGGTCGACAAGGCGAATGTCCTCGAAACCTCGCAGCTTTGGCGCGATGTGGTGATCGAAACGGGCAAAGCCTATCCCGATGTGGCACTCAGCCATATGTATGTCGATAATGCCGCGATGCAGCTTGTGCGCAATCCGGGGCAGTTTGATACGATTGTGACCGGCAATTTGTTCGGTGATATTCTGTCCGATCAGGCGAGTATGTGTGCAGGCTCTATCGGCCTTTTGCCGAGTGCGTCGCTCAACGGTTCGGGGCAGGGGCTGTACGAGCCGATCCACGGCTCTGCGCCCGACATTGCCGGGCAGGGCAAGGCCAACCCGCTGGGGATGATCTTGTCGCTCGCCATGTTGCTGCGCTATTCGGGCAAAAATGCGCAGGCCGCAGACCGCGTTGAAGCGGCGGTCGGCCATGCGCTCGGTGCGGGCGCGCGCACCGGTGATCTTGGCGGCACACTCTCCACCGCCGCTATGGGCGATGCGGTCCTTGCCGGCCTCGCTTTATGATTGGGAAAATTTGAAGGACGTTTGATGAAACGCAAATCAGGGCAAGACCCCGCAATCACCCGGAACTGGAAACCGGCAACCCTCGCCATTCGCGGCGGGACCGCGCGCAGCGATTTTGGCGAAACGTCCGAAGCCATATTCATGACCTCGGGCTATAGCTATGAAAATGCGGAGGAAGCCGCCGCGCGCTTCCGGGGCGATACGCCGGGCATGACCTATTCGCGTCTGCAAAACCCTACGGTCGAAATGCTGGAAAAGCGCATTGCGCTGATGGAAGGGGCAGAAAGCTGCCGCGCGACTGCTTCGGGGATGGCGGCGATGTCGGTCGCCTTGCTTTCGATGCTCTCGGCGGGCGACCATATGGTGGCGGGCAAGATCATGTTCGGGTCGAACCGCTGGCTCACCGACACCTTATTCCCGCGCTATGGCATCGAGGTCACGCTGGTCGATTCGCACGAAACCGCACAATGGGAAGCGGCGGTGCGGCCCAATACCAAAGTGTTTTTCTTTGAAACCCCCGCCAATCCTTCGATGCAAATATCCGACATAAAAGGCATTTGCGACATAGCGCGCGCGCATGGCATTATTTCGATTGTCGATAATGCCTTTGCGACGAGCGCGCTCCAGCGGCCGATGGAAATGGGCGCGGATGTGGTCTGTTATAGCGCGACCAAGCTGATGGACGGGCAGGGGCGCGTGTTAGCGGGCGCTATCTGTTCGAGCGAGCAGATGATCACCGAAACCATCCTGCCGTTCCACCGCAATGTCGGCGCGACCTTGAGCCCGTTCAATGCGTGGGTCGTGTTGAAGGGGCTGGAAACGCTGGACCTGCGCGCCCATCGGCAGAGCGAAAATGCGATGAAGGTTGCACAATTTCTGGAAGGGCGGGTCAAATCGGTGCTGTATCCGGGGCTGGAAAGCCATCCGCATCATAAGCTTGCGATGCAGCAAATGGTCGCGGCAGGGCCGATTTTCTCGATCCTTTTGGGCGGCGGGCGCAAGGAAGCGCATGGCTTGCTCGACGGCCTTAACCTTATCGACATTTCCAATAATATCGGGGATTCCCGGAGCCTTATGACGCATCCCAGTTCGACCACCCATTTCGGGATGAGCGAAGAAGCGCGGCTTGCGGTCGGAATTACCGAAGATATGATCCGCGTCAATATCGGGCTGGAAGATGCCGATGATCTGATTGCCGATCTCGATCAGGCATTGACCGGGATCGGGCTTTAGGGTCATCATAGCGGGCAATGAAGGCGCTCTTTCCTTTCGTAGCCGAAACTGACGGCGTCACCGTGCGCGTGTCGGTCAGCTATTTGCCGGACCAGTCCGAACCCGACCGCGCGCGCTGGTTCTGGGCCTATCATATCCGTATCGAAAATGAGCGCGACGAGGTGGTGCAACTGCTCACCCGTAGCTGGCGGATAACGGACGGGCGCGGCGCGCTCCATCTGGTCGAAGGCGAAGGGGTGATCGGTGAACAGCCGGTCATCATGCCGGGCAAAAGCTATGATTATGTATCGGGCTGCCCGCTCGCGACGCCGACTGGCTCGATGGCCGGATTTTACGTGATGGCGGGCGAGGACGGGGAGCGGTTTGAGGCTATCATTCCGCAATTCCCGCTCGTTGCTCCTCTGGTTGCCCAATAGGTCAGACATATGAAGCGAACTATGCTCCCGCTCAATGCGTTGCGCGTGCTTGATGCCGCCGCGCGCCATTTGAGTTTCACCCGCGCCGCCGACGAACTGGCGGTAACGCCCGCCGCTGTCGGCCAGCAAATCCGCGCTTTGGAAGATATGTTGGGCGTTGTGTTGTTCCGGCGCACGACCAAGGGGCTGGAACTAACCCCCGAAGCCGATGCCGGGCTTGATGCGCTCCGGGCCGGGTTCCTGATGTTCGAAGAATCGGTGAGCGCGATGCAGGCGGGGCAATCCTCCCACTCGCTCACCATCGCTGCACCGCGCGATTTTACCGCCAAATGGCTGGCGCGGCGTTTGGGCGGCTTTGGCGCGGCGAACCCCGAAACCCGTTTCACGCTGGTGACCGCGGACGAGGAAATCGACTTTACCGAAGCCAATCTCGACCTTGCAATCCGCTTGGCAGACGGGCCGGGCGAGCATGAAGGGGTGCGCTTGGCCGAAGGGGCGTTTGTGACGGTTGCCGCGCCTGATGGCGGGGCGACCACACCGATTAGCTGGCCGCATTGTCCGGTTGCCGATGGCACGCCTGCGCTGCGCTTGGGTGATGCGGGGCTGGCGCTCGATGCCGCCGCGCTCGGCCTTGGCTATGCCAATGTGCCGCATCTCTTGGCGCAGGATGATATTGCCGAGGGCCGCGTCAAAATGATCGACAATGCGCGCGAAACCAAGCTTGCCTATTGGCTCGTCGCCCCGCTCCCGCAATGGCGGCAGAAAAAGGTCAAGGCGCTGGTTGAAGCGTTAACCGCCTAAGCCGGTAAAACGGCGCTTTTATTTAGGCGCGGCGAGTGTAATCATCCGGTTGACGAGCGCGAAAAAGCGGTCATTATCGACCGCCTTGCTGCGATCATTCCACGCCGCACTGACAATATAGCGCCGCCCGTCCTTGTCGATCAGCAGATAATTGGCCGCAATCACGCCGGTTTCGGACCCGCCCTTATAGCCGATATAAGACCAGCCGCGCCGCGCCGGATCGGGTAGGCCCGGATTGACCGCCAAAATAGCGCGCGCTTCGGGGCTGGCTTTATCCGCAAACCAGACGAGCGCATTGGCCATCTGGCGCGGGGTGGCAAACCATTCGACTGTGTCGATGGCTTGCGGGGTGCCGGTGAGCATCACGGCTTTGGCGTCCGCGACCGTCCAGCCCCGCGCTTCGCTGCGCAGCAAGGCGAGGCGTTCAGGGGGGCGCGCCTTGGCCCAACGCTCGCGCATCGCCTTATGTCCCGGCTCTTTCAGCACAAAGGCTTCGAGGGTGGACAGGACCGGCATCCCTTTGCTGTCGAGCATATCCTGTTTGAGCGCAAAATCGCTGACCCGTTCGCGGCCAAGCAGGTGGAGCAATGTGTCGGTCGCGCTATTGTCGCTGATCGAAATCATAAGCGTTGCAAGGCTTTGCAAGGTCATCGGCGCACGGTCGGGCCAATTTTGGATTTGTCCCGATGGCAGCGATTTATGGCTGAGCGGGACGACATCGCTCCACTTGAGCCGCCCGGCGCGAATATCCGCGTCGAGGGCGGCGAGCAGCACCAATTTGAAACTGGAACCGGTCGCGAGCGGTGCGCGCGTGCCGCCTTCTAGCAAGGGCCGCAACTCGGTTCCTTTGAGACTGTAAATGCCGAACGCGCTGTCGCCGTCCAAGGCTGCAAATCCGGACTGGATTGCTGCCAGACTATCGCCTTTTGGCGCAACTTGGGTAATCCAGAAGCCGGTCACTTTATGCCCGTCCTCCGGCCCTGCCAGCACGAGCGAGACCTGCGCGACGCCGCGTTCATAATCGAGTTCAAACGTCGCTTGCCGATCGTCAGCCGCGTTGATTTTCATCACCCTCAACGGCGCGCCATATTGGTCGCTTAACTGTTTGGCGATAGCGCGCAATTTTTCTTCGGAAATTTCCGCCAAGAAGGTCGGATGAAAGGTCGCGGCGACATCACCCTGAGCGCGCATAATCGCCAATATGTCGGAAGCACGCGCGCCGATGGCGGGCGGAATCGCACCGGCAACCGCAGCAGGCGGAGGCGGGGAGGGGCTTTGCGCAAAAGCGGGCGCGGCGAGCGAAAGGAGCGTAGCGAGCGCAACTGTCGTCCGTCCAAGCCTCATGCGTCAATCGCCTCTTCGTCCAAAGTCGCGGCATTGGCTTGGATGAACTGGAAGCGATGCTCCGGATTTTTACCCATCAGCCGGTCGACCAGATCCTTGACGCCCGCGCGTTCTTCATATTCCTGCGGCAAGGTGATCTTGATGAGCGAGCGCGTTTCGGGGTTCATCGTGGTTTCTTTAAGCTGTTGCGGCATCATTTCGCCCAGCCCCTTGAAACGGCCCACATCGACCTTCTTGCCTTTGAAGATTGTCTCTTCCAGCTCGGCGCGATGTTCGTCATCACGCGCATAAACGCTCTTGTTACCCGCAGTCAGGCGGTACAGCGGCGGCTGCGCGAGATAGAGATGCCCGCGCCGCACCAGTTCCGGCATTTCCTGAAAGAAAAAGGTCATGAGTAAGGTCGCGATATGCGCGCCATCGACGTCCGCGTCGGTCATGATGATGATGCGTTCATAGCGTAGATGGTCTGGATTGCAGTCCTTACGCGTCCCGCAACCGAGCGCCTGCGTCAAATCGGCAATTTCGCTATTGGCGCGGATTTTATCCGCTGTGGCCGATGCGACATTGAGGATTTTACCGCGAATGGGGAGAATGGCTTGCGTCTTGCGGTCGCGCGCCTGTTTGGCGCTGCCGCCCGCGCTATCGCCTTCGACGATGAAGATCTCGGTGCCTTCGGGATCGTCCGCCGAACAATCGGTAAGCTTGCCGGGGAGGCGTAGTTTGCGGCCCGATGTCGCGGTCTTGCGCTTGACCTCGCGCTCCTGTTTGCGTCGCAGGCGGTCATCCATGCGCTCCAGCACATAGCCGAGCAGCGCCTTGCCGCGCTCCATATTGTCCGACAGAAAATGGTCGAAATGGTCGCGGATCGCATTTTCGACCAAGCGCGCAGCTTCGGGCGATGTGAGGCGGTCCTTGGTCTGGCTCTGGAATTGCGGATCGCGGATGAATACGGACAGCATCAATTCGCTCCCTGTCATCACATCTTCGGTTGTAATATCCTTGGCTTTTTTCTGGCCGACCAATTCGCCAAAAGCGCGGATGCCTTTGGTGAGCGCGCCGCGCAGGCCTTGTTCATGGGTGCCGCCATCGGGCGTCGGGATGGTGTTGCAATACCAGCTATAGCTGCCGTCCGACCAGAGCGGCCAAGCAACCGCCCATTCGACGCGGCCCGCGCCATCGGGAAATTCCTGCGTTCCCGAAAAAGCGTCGGCGGTGACGCACTCGCGCCCCTTTAGCTGTTCGGCCAGATGGTCGGCCAAGCCGCCAGGGAATTGGAACACAGCCTCGCTCGGCGTATCATCGCCAATCAGTTCGGGCGCGCATTTCCAGCGGATTTCGACGCCGGCAAACAGATAGGCTTTGGAGCGGGCGAGGCGGTAAAGGCGCTGCGGTTTGAACCGCGCGGTTTCGCCGAAAATTTCGGGATCAGGCGTGAAGGCAACGCTGGTGCCACGCCGGTTGGGAGCGGCTCCCACTTTTTCGAGCGGGCCTTGCGCGGCACCCCGCGAAAAAATCTGGCGGAATAATTCCTTGTTGCGCGCCACTTCGATGACGGTTTCGGTCGATAGCGCATTGACCACGCTGATGCCGACGCCGTGCAGACCACCCGAAGTCGCATAGGCCTTGCCTTCAAACTTACCGCCCGAATGGAGCGTTGTCATAATGACTTCAAGTGCCGATTTGCCGGCAAATTTGGGGTGTGGATCGACCGGAATCCCGCGGCCATTATCGACCACAGTGAGCTTGTTACCGGCCTCCAGCGTGATTTCGATGCGGCTTGCATGGCCTGCCACCGCTTCGTCCATACTATTATCGATAACTTCGGCAGCAAGATGGTGGAGCGCGCGTTCGTCTATGCCGCCAATATACATGCCCGGACGCCGCCGGACCGGCTCAAGTCCTTCCAATACCTCGATAGCCGAAGCATCATAATCGGAACTTGTGGCGGGGGCGGCGGCAAACAGATCGTCGGACATGGGCTATGCTATAAGCCCGTGCTTGCCGCCCATGCAAGCGGCAAGAACGAAAGTGAAACCAAGCAGCCGCAAAGAACGGATTTCCGTGCTTTATGCGTTAGCGCATTTCCGCTTAACGGACGCGCGGCCCGCCAAAGGGCATGGGCGGCGGGGGACGGCGTGTGCCGCGCGGAAGCTGTGCCTGATAGGCGCGGCCGCAATGTTCGACGCAATAGGGAAAGCCCGGATTGACCGCTTCGCCACAGAAATGGAAGTCCGGCTCGCCCGGATGCCCCATCGGCCATTTGCAGATGCGGTCGGTCAGATCGAGCAGGCTCGTCTTGTCGGCGATTTCGGGCGAGGGCTTGGCGGGGACCAAGCGGCGCGGCGGCGCGGGCGGGATCGGCGCTTGCTGTTCGCCGGGGCCTTGGCGCAAAAAGCCGCCGGGGCCGACCGACACGATGCGCGGCATATCGCTGCGCCCCGTCGGGAAAGGCTGGACATTGTCGCCGGCAGGCGCGGTAGGAGCTGCGGCTTGCGGGGCAGGGCGCTCGACACGCTCGCGCGGTTCGGGGGCAGGGCGAGGCGCTGCGGGCTTGGCCGCCTTTGCAGGCGCGGGAGCCTTTGGCGCAGGCGCGGCTTTCTTCTTCGCTTCGGCGGCCTTGACCGGCGACGGGCGCGATTTGAGGCCAAGGCGGTGTGCCTTGCCGATCACCGCATTACGGCTCACGCCGCCAAGTTCTTCGGCAATCTGGCTGGCGGTCAGGCCTTTTTCCCACATCGTTTTCAACTGGTTGATGCGCTCGTCGGTCCAGGACATCGGCTATATGACTTTCATCTTTTGAAGTGAGGCGCACAGGCGTCCGTGAACGGATGCCGCAATGCACCATGAAATTTGATAGGGGCGATATAGGGACTAATGTTCGGGATTTCCACTATAGACTGTATAGTGGCTTGCGGTTCCTTATTCCAGCCGATAGGCACCCGTGCATGGACATGAAAATCACCCCGCCACCTGCCGAAAATATTTCAAGAATTCGCAGCGAACCCGGTGTACCGGTGATCCGTTCGGTCAACTGGGCGGGGATGATTGCGCTATATCGCAAAGAAGTGCGGCGCTTTTTCAAGGTGCAACTCCAGACAATCTGGGCGCCTGCGGTCACGACATTGCTTTATCTGGTGATTTTCACGGTGGCGATGGGGCATCGCGGCGGCGAGATATTGGGCGCGTCCTTTGCCGATTTTATCGCGCCGGGGCTGATCGTCATGGGCATGATGCAGAACAGCTTTGCCAATTCCAGCTTCGCGCTGCTTGTCGGCAAGATGCAGGGGACGATTGTTGACTATCTGATGCCGCCCATTTCGGTGATCGAATTGCTGGCGGCGCTGGTGGGAGCCGCAGTGACGCGCGCCATATTGGTCGGCTTTGCGGTGTGGATCGTGATGGCCGTGTGGCCCGGCGTGCATGTAACCCCCAAACATCTTTGGGCGGTTATCGTGTTCGGCCTGCTGGGGTCTGCGATGCTCGGTTTTCTGGGCGTGATGACCTCCATCTGGGCGGAAAAGTTCGACCATGCGGCGGCGGTCACCAATTTTGTGGTGGCCCCTTTGTCGCTTCTGTCCGGCACTTTCTATTCGGTCGACCGCCTTGCGCCGACCTTTGCCGCAATCAGCCATGCCAATCCCTTTTTCTATGTGATTTCAGGCTTTCGCTACGGTTTTATCGGTCAAGCGGATTCGCCCGTTCTGCTCGGCGCGGGCATATTGCTCGCGGTCAATATCGTGCTGGCACTGGCTTGCTATATGCTGCTCAAATCGGGCTGGAAGCTGAAAGCCTGACGCTTTCGCTCCTCACTGGCCCTAATGCTTATGGATGGATTTGAGCGGATAGCGTCCGTTGCGATAGGCGTCGAACAAATCCTTGAGTTCGGGATGATAGACCGGCCCTGATTCTGCGTCCGCGACCAGATTGCCCTGGCTGACATAGGCCGTATAGCTGCCCTCGTCGCCTTCCGCGAGCAGATGGTAATAAGGTTGGTTCTTGTCCGGCCTGATCTGTTCGGGGATGGATTGATACCATTCCTCGTCATTGGAAAAAATCGGGTCGACATCGAAAATCACGCCGCGAAAATCGAACATTTTATGGCGCACAATATCGCCGATCGCAAAGCGGGCGCTGGTCATCATCGGCACGGCTTCATGGCCAAGCCCTGTCATGTGCAAGTCTTTGTAACTGGAACTCATGCTCTCAATGTAAGCGGAAAGCGCGGTGCTGCAAGGGGTGTAATAGGAGGGGCCGCAGGAAATGGTGGTTATCGCACATCTAGGGCTTGGCAACATCAAAATCATGCGCTAATGGCCCCGCTTCCGACCCACGGGGGAGCGAAAAATATCGTTCTTGCCGGACCTCTGCGGAGAGGTGGCTGAGTGGTCGAAAGCACCGCACTCGAAATGCGGCGTGCCCGTGAGGGTACCCAGGGTTCGAATCCCTGCCTCTCCGCCACTTCGGTATAAAACCGGATTATATTTTACAGCGAAGATGAAGCAAACCGACGATAGAGTTGGTTGACCCCCGCAACTTACGCGCTATCCATTCGCTACGAAATTTCCGGGGCGGATGGATTCATGTATAAAAATAATGTCGGTTCGACCCTGACGCACCTCTACCGGACGCACCGGACAGTATTCCTGTCCATCTTTCTGTTTAGCGCCGTTCTCAACATATTGGCGTTGGCAGGATCCTTTTTCATGCTGCTCGTTTATGACGAGGTGTTGCCGGGACGAAGCGGGGCGACATTGTTCGGCCTCATTCTTTTGGTGTCGATAGCCTATTTGTTCCAAGGGTTTCTTGAGCTTTTTCGCTCCCGCGTGATGATCCAGGTGGGCGCGTTGCTCGACCGGAACCTATCGAATCATGTGTTCGACATTGTATCGCAAAGCCCATTACGCGGACTGGATGGGGCCGAAGGGATGCAACCCGTTCGGGATATAGATCAGGTGCGCAGCTATTTTTCCGGGATAGGTCCGCTGGCGCTGTTCGACCTGCCTTGGGTTATTCTTTATCTGGCGATATTGTTCGCCTTCCATTACCAGCTTGGCCTGCTGACAATGCTTGGCGCGATCATTTTGATTATGCTGACCCTTTTCGCAGACCGTGTTACGTCGGCGCGCAGTCGATCGCTGACACAAATGTCCCAATCCCGTTATGCTGTCGCCGAGGCGGGGCGGCGTAATGCCGAAGTACTGCGTGCGATGGGGATGGCGGACAGGGTCAAGGCCCAATGGCGACATGCAAGCGACAATTTCCTCGATGCGAACACCCAATTGTCGGATATGTCCGGTGGCCTTCAGATAATTTCACGGATATTCCGTCTTTTCCTGCAATCCATGGTGCTCGCGGTCGGTGCTTGGCTGGTGATTAACGATCAGGCATCTGGCGGGATCATTATCGCCAGTTCCATCATTAGTTCCCGTGCGCTTGCGCCGATCGAACAGACAATCGCACAGTGGCGTCCACTCGTCGCCGCGCGCCAGAGCCTTGCGCGTTTGGATGATCTCCAAACCGTTTTTCCCGAACCGATTGCACGCACCCGATTACCGGCACCCAGCCAATCCCTGACGCTGCAAAATGTAACCTCCGGGCCGCCGTCGGCGCGCAAGGTGACAGTCCAAGATATAAGTTTTTCGTTGAAAGCGGGACAGGTTCTGGGCGTAGTCGGGCCTAGCGCCTCCGGGAAAAGTTCGCTGATCCGCACCATTGTCGGCATTTGGCCACTGTTGCGCGGGGAAGTGCGGATTGACGGGGCGACTATAGACCAATGGACGCCGGAAATGTTGGGACCGCATATCGGTTTTCTGCCGCAAGATGTCGAGCTGTTCGACGGCACAGTTGCGCAGAATATAGCGCGGTTTTTACCCGATGCTACATCGGAAGAAATAATCGCAGCCGCTAAAAAGGCTGGGGTTCATGAACTTATTCTGAAATTGCCCGACGGCTATGACACGCCGCTTGGGGCGAATGGTAGTAATTTATCCGCCGGGCAGCGGCAACGCATGGCTTTGGCCCGCGCCCTGTTTCGAGCGCCATTTCTTGTCGTGTTGGACGAGCCTAATTCGAACCTTGATACGGAAGGCGAAGCGGCGCTCACCCGTGCGATTGCCACATTAAAAAGCGAAGGGGCCATTATAGTGGTGGTCGCGCACCGGCCCAGTGCGCTGGCCGAAGCAGATGTGCTGCTTTTGATGCAGGATGGCCGCGCGCTTGCTTATGGGCCGAAGAATGAAATTTTACCTAAATTGTTGCCGGGTGGAGGAAAGCGCACGCCAGCCGCACCGACGCAGGCGGGCGCACAGGCGCACGCACAAAGACAGGCTGAAGCACAAGCAGGCATGCCTCCCTCGGCCCCGGCTTCGTCCAGAACGGCCGATGGCCTCGTACGGGCCAAAATAGTCGGCACATCGAAGACGACAGCCGTTACGCCCAAGCCCTCGCGAAAGGAGGCGGATGATGAATGATATTATGAACATTCCGCCTAGCAACCATAATTTCCCGGCCTTGCAGCCCCACGACAGTCACAGCGGGGAAATCGCGATGCAACGCAATATGCGTTTGGGCCTTGTCGTCTTGGCAATTCTGGTCTTTGTTTTGGGTGCGCTCGCTATTTTTGTGCCGATGCAGGGCGCTGTTATCGCGCAAGGACAGTTTACGGTCGAAACCCGCGTCAAACATATCGGCCATCCGACAGGCGGCGTCATTGCCGACATCTTGGTGCGCGAGGGCGATCATGTGAAAGCAGGGCAGGAATTATTGCGCCTGGATGATACGGTCTCTGAAGCGACAGCGAACCTGACGGGTGAAAACTATGATCAGTTACTCGCGCGGGCGGCACGGTTGAAGGCAGAGCGGGAAGGACGAACGCGCATCATTTTTCCCCCCGAACTTTCTGCACGCGCCAATAATCCATCCGTGCGTCACCTCATGGCGGAAGAACAACGTTTGTTGGCTTTGCGCACCGGAACAACGGGTAGCCAGAAACAACAATTGGTCGAAAGGGTCCGGCAAGCAGAAGCGCAAATTTCCGGTTTGCAACAACAATTGGCGGCCAATCGCGAGCAAACCGCCCTTATAGATAAGGAATTGCGCGCCACGCGCGAGCTTTGGTCCAAAGGTTATACAACATTGGCGCGGCTCAATCAGGTGGAACGGACGGCAGTTGACCTCAAGTCGCAAGCCGGAGCGATGAACGCCAATATTGCATCAACCCGCGCGCAGATTGCCGAAATAAAGGGGCAAATCCTGACGGTTGAAAGCAATTTACGCAGCGGCTCGGGCACCGAATTGGCGGAAGTGGAAACCCAGCTAGCGGAAATGCAGCGCAATAAAATTGCAGCGCAGGACACCGTCAACAGGGTCAGTATTCGCGCGCCGCAATCGGGCACAGTAGATAAACTCGCCTTTGCAACAGTAGGGGGCGTGATTCCGCCGGGTGAAACCATATTGGATATTGTTCCCGATAGCGACGCTCTGGTTGTCGAGGCGCAAATTTCTCCGCGTGATGTTGACCAAGTCCATAAGAATCAAAATGTCCGCTTGCAAATGTCTGCTTTTAATACGCGGACAACGCCGGAGGTTGAAGCTGTTGTGGAAACCGTGTCGGCCAACCGCACAACCGATCCGCGCAACGGGGCATCTTATTATATTGTTCGCATCCGTCCCAATCCGGAAAGTTTGGCAAAAGCAGGGAAACTTGAATTACGCGCGGGAATGCCTGTCGAGGCCTTTATTCAGACCGGAGAGCGCAGTCTTTTGGCCTATATTACCAAGCCTTTGACCGACCAATTACGCCGCGCTTTCCGCGAGAACTGATTGTCCGGAAACGGAAAACCCTCCTCCGCTTCGGTTGGTCGAAATTGAGCCGTTTATAAGGGAAATCTTCACTCTCTCCGCATAAACAGGATTAACATCGTGTAAAATCTACCGCGCCCGGAGCGGTTCCTGACGCAGACAGGGCCGATATCATCGGTCATTGGGGAGAGGAAGTGATAAGCAATCATGACACTTTATTCATGGTGGTCGGTGTGTCTGCGGGGACATTGGCAACGATGATGGCGATTGCTTGGCTGTCGAACAGCGGGGCGAAAGCGCTGCTGGTGTGGGCGTTCAGCATGGCCTGCGCTTGTGGCGGCCTCTTGCTCTATGTATTTACGCCTTTCCACAATGATCCGGCGATGGCGCTGGCCTTCGGACTGGAGATGATGGCGCTCACAGGTTTGTTGCTGGTGACATTGGATCGCGCCCCGCTTCGGCAGAAATTAGCCATTGGCGCGGCGTCGCTCCTGTGTGCGTTGCTGTTTGTAATGGGGCCGATTGTGGCGGGCTATAATGGCGTTGGCCTCATCATCTATAATATCTTTGCCGCCGCGATTTTATTTATTGCCGCATGGCGGTTCCAAAAAGGCCCGGAAGAAACGCCCGTTTTGAACCGGCTTGCCGTGATTGTAGGCGCGATGGTGGCGCTGTCTTTCCTTGTCTGTGCGGTGATGCTTGTCGTGCAAGGCGAGCTAAAACTGACCAAGCGGCCTGATAGCTGGGCGGAGACCGTCAACGGTCTGTTGATTCTCCTCGGCCTTGGCGCGTTGACCGGCCATTGGCTGGCGCTCCACCAGAGGCGGCTTGTGCGCGAGCATGAGTTGAACGCGCGCACCGACGCACTTACCGGTCTTCTCAACCGGCGCGGGCTTGCCGATTATTTCGACAAAGCGGGGTTACAGTCGGATTGCGCGGTTATCCTGTTCGATCTCGACCATTTCAAAACGGCCAAGGATAGCCGGCGTAACCGCGTCATGCTGCAACCGACCGCGCTGGCTATATCAGCCAACGCCGCGCAGACCGCTTAATATTAAGGGCATAATGGAAAGAATTTGGTCGGGGAGAGAGGATTCGAACCTCCGGCCCCTGCCTCCCGAAGACAGTGCTCTACCAGGCTGAGCTACTCCCCGACCGATGGTTGGTTGCGAGGCAACCTACCGAGGCAAGGCGCGTCCTATAGAAGCGCCTTCCGGACCTTTCAAGCCCGAAATCCGAAAATTATGGTTCCGCCGCTTTTATCCGGAGTGCTGGCAGAAAACATGGTGATTTTCCGTGCTGCCGACGATGATATGTTCGACCAGCTTCACGCCTGTTTCATTGCATAAGTCCGCCAAATGCCGCGTCGTGCGCATATCGGCGCGGCTCGGATGCGGATTGCCGGACGGGTGATTATGCGCAATCGCCAGATAATGGCAGTCGGGATCGGCCAGCACCGCGCCGAGATAGTCTATATCGAACAGGATTTTGTCGGACGCGCCATCAAGCATGAACCAATGTTTCAACGTGCCGCTGGCGTTAAAGCCTGCAACAATCATCTGTTCCTTATCCTGTGCGCGCAAGGCTTCGGTCGCGAATATGTCGACGATGCCGATCATATGCCGTTCAGCGGGATCGGCGATAGTCGGGGGAAGGGGCGCAATGGCGGACATGGACACCACTAAAAGCCTTGGTTGCCGCAAATGCAAGCCAAGGCTGTGCGGCTTGTCGCGCAAGGCATTGATCTATAGCGTTGCACGCTGACCTCCAAGCCCCAAGGATTCGCCCGTTGCCGGACAATACGCCCCTGCCGCATTATGAAGATCAATATCTGGACCTGATGCGCCGCATCTGGACGCAAGGGGATGAACGGGTCGACCGCACAGGCGTCGGCACGCGTTCTGTTTTCGGCGCGACAATGCGCTTTTCTTTGGCCGATGACGCCATCCCTTTGCTCACCACCAAGCGGGTTTACTGGAAGGTCGCGGCGCGCGAGATGCTGTGGTTTTTGACCGGCAACACCAATATCAAGCCTTTGGTCGAACAAGGCGTCCATATCTGGACCGACTGGCCGCTCGACCGGTATCGGCGCGAAACCGGCGAAGAGATTAGCCGCGATGCGTTTGAAGCCAGAATATTGGCGGAGGAGGATTTTGCCAAAGCCTGGGGTGATTTGGGGCCGGTCTATGGCGCGCAATGGGTTAATTGGCCGCGCTATGTCGCGCTTGGCGATGAAGGCCATTATGTGCGCACCGAACATGGCATCAACCAGATTGCCGAGCTTGTGAAAAGCCTCACCACCAATCCGGGATCGCGGCGGCATATTTTTACCGGCTGGAATGTGGCCGAACTGGACGGGATGGCCTTGCCGCCATGCCATATGACTTATCAATTCCATGTCGCGGGCAATAAATTGTCGGGGCTTTTGTTCCAGCGCAGTTGTGACCTCGGCCTTGGGTTTGCGTTCAATATTTTCGGGCTCAGCCTCCTCACGCGGATGCTCGCGCAGCAATGCAATCTGGAAGCGCATGAGGTGGTTTGGAACGGGGGCGACGTTCATCTGTATCTTAATCATGAAAGCCTTGTCGAAGAGCAGTTGGCGCGCACGCCGCAAGGCGCGCCCAAGTTCAGGATAAAGCGCAAGCCGGACTCGATTTTCGACTATAAAATCGAGGATTTCGAAGTCGAGGATTACCAGCCGCAAGCGCCTATCAGTGCGCCGGTAGCGGTCTGAATTTGTTGCGGTTTATGGTGGTGGAGCGCCGGGTATCACCCGGCTTGTGTTTTGAAGTAGTTTGAAATAAAATAACATAATGTTGTAATAATCGAATGTGTGCGGTTCGAGCCGGAAAGGGCCTGGAACCGGTAAAAAGCCATTCGTTCGAGAGGATTGCCGATGCCTGATTCGCATACGCGCCCGCGGAGCAATTTGCCGCCTTTGTCGCTGCACGTTCCCGAACCCCGCTTCCGTCCCGGCGACGAGGCGGATTTCAGTGACATCGTCATCCCGCCCGCCGGATCGGTGCCGCGCCCGGCGGAAAATGTGAAGCCGAGCGACGTGCATGAGCTTGCCTATAGCCTCATCCGCGTGCTGGATGAGGGCGGCAAGCCGGTCGGCCCGTGGGATCCGCGTCTGTCAGCCGACGAAAAGCTTGCGATGCTGCGCTATATGGCGCTGGTCCGCGCGTTCGATGATCGTATGTATCGCGCGCAGCGTCAGGGCAAAACCAGCTTCTATATGAAATGCACCGGCGAAGAGGCGATTGCGGTAGCCGCGACGATGGCGATGGACCGCGACGATATGTTCTTTCCGAGCTATCGCCAGCAAGGCATTTTAATCGCGCGCGATTATCCGATTGTCGACATGATCAACCAGATTTATTCGAACAAGGGCGACGCGCTCAAAGGCCGCCAATTGCCGATCATGTATTCGGCCAAGGATTATGGCTTTTTCTCCATCTCCGGCAATCTTGCGACCCAATATCCGCAAGCGGTCGGCTATGCGATGGCGAGCGCGGCCAAGGGCGACAGCAAGATTGCATCGGTCTGGTGCGGCGAAGGGTCGACCGCAGAAGGCGATTTCCACAGCGCGCTTACCTTTGCGACCGTCTATAATGCGCCGGTCATCTTCAATGTCGTCAATAATCAATGGGCGATTTCCTCCTTCTCCGGATTTGCCGGGGCAGAGCGCACCACCTTTGCCGCGCGCGGCATCGGCTATGGCATTGTCGGCCTGCGCATCGACGGCAATGACGCGCTCGCGGTGTATGCCGCGACGCAATGGGCAGCAGAGCGCGCGCGCACCAATCAGGGCCCGACGCTTATCGAGCATTTCAGCTATCGCGCCGAAGGCCATTCGACCTCGGATGACCCCAGCGCCTATCGCAGCGCCGATGAAAGCAGCGCCTGGCCGCTCGGCGACCCGATTGCGCGGTTGAAGGCGCACTTGATCGGTGAAGGCTTGTGGGACGAAGAACGCCACGCCGCGATGGATTTAGAGCTTGCAGAACTTGTGAAGTCTGCAGGCAAAGAGGCTGAAAAGAACGGCATTTTGGGGCATGGTATGCACCAGCCGTTTGAAACCATGTTTGAAGATGTGTTCGAGGATATGCCTTGGCATCTCCAAGAACAATGCGCGCAAGCCATCAGCGAAAGGGATCGCAAATGGCAAAAGAAATGAGTGATCTGATGGTCGAAGAAACCGAAAGCGGCGCCATCAAGCGCATGAACATGATCGAGGCGATCAACAGCGCGATGGATGTCATGCTGGAGCGCGACCCCGATACGGTCGTATTGGGCGAAGATGTCGGCTATTTTGGCGGCGTGTTCCGTGCAACCGCAGGCTTGCAGAAAAAATATGGCAAGACCCGTGTGTTCGATACGCCGATTACCGAATGTGGTATTATCGGCGTCGGTGTCGGCATGTGCGCTTACGGCTTGCGGCCGATCCCCGAAATCCAGTTTGCCGACTATATCTATCCCGCGCTCGACCAATTGGTGAGCGAAGCGGCGCGCCTGCGCTACCGCTCGGCGGGCGATTTTATCTGCCCGATGACGGTGCGTTCGCCCTTTGGTGGCGGCATTTTCGGCGGACAGACGCACAGCCAGTCGCCCGAAGGAATTTTCACCCATGTCAGCGGGTTAAAGACCGTTATTCCCTCGACACCTTATGATGCCAAGGGGCTTTTGATTGCGTCGATCGAGGATAATGATCCGGTGATCTTCTTTGAACCCAAGCGCATCTATAACGGGCCCTTCTCCGGCTATTATGACCGTCCGGTCGAAGCCTGGGCCAAATTTGACGATGCCGATGTGCCGCAAGGCTATTATCGCATCGAGCTTGGCAAAGCGAATATTGTGCGCCCGGGCGATGGCCTCACCATCCTTTGCTATGGCACGATGGTCCATGTCGTCAAAACCGTGGTCGCGGAAATGGAAGTGGACGCGGAAATTATCGACCTGCGCACGCTGATGCCGCTCGACATCGACACAATCGAAGCCTCGGTCGAAAAGACCGGACGCTGCCTTGTCGTCCATGAAGCGACGCGCACCAGCGGCTTTGGCGCGGAACTCGCCGCGCTCGTGCAGGAACGCTGCTTCTATCATCTCGAAGCGCCGGTCGAGCGCGTCACCGGTTTTGACACCCCTTATCCCCATAGCCTTGAATGGGCATATTTCCCCGGGCCGATCCGCATCGGTCAGGCGATTGAAAAGATTATGAAGGATTGATCTGATGGCCCGTTTTACATTCAATCTGCCCGACATTGGCGAAGGTATTGCCGAAGCCGAAATCGTCGCTTGGCACGTCAAGGTTGGCGACCGTGTCGAAGAAGACCAGCAGATCGCCGATATGATGACCGACAAGGCCACCGTCGAAATGGAAGCGCCGGTATCCGGCACTGTGCTGGAAGTTGCGGGCGCGGAAGGCGATGTAATCGCGATTGGCTCGATGCTGGTTGTCATCGAAACCGATGCCGCCGAAGCCGAAGAACAAATGGAAACAACGCCCGCGCACGCCGATGAAGGCACGCCGGGGCCGATGGATGAAGCGACGCTGGAAGCTGAAAATCCCGGTGTCGAACTGATCGAGGAAGATAAGACCGCGCCCGACCAGACGGCGGCGCAAGTGGCGGCGGTTGCCCCGGCTCTGACAGAGACTCCTGCGGCTGAGGCTCCCAAGGCAGCGGCTCCGGCAGCAGCAGCAGCCCATGCGGCCAAGGTGCTGGCATCGCCTGCGGTGCGCCAACGTGCCAAGGAATTGCAGATTGATCTGGGTGCGGTCAAACCGGCCGCCGATGGTCGTGTGCGTCACAGCGATCTCGACGCGTTTCTCGCTTATGGCAGCGGGCAGGGCTATCGTCCGGCGTCCAAGCCGCGCGCGGACGAGCCGATCAAGGTTATCGGGATGCGCCGCCGCATTGCCGACAATATGGCCGCGTCCAAGCGCGCCATTCCGCACTTCACCTATGTCGATGAAGTCGATGTGACGGCATTGGAGGCGATGCGCGCTGATTTGAATGATAATCGCGGCGACCGTCCGAAGCTCACCATGCTGCCGTTGATGATTGTTGCAATCTGCAAAACCATCCCCGAATTTCCGATGATTAATGCGCGCTATGATGATGAAGCGGGGATTGTAACCCGTTATGGCGCGGTGCATCTGGGCATGGCGACGCAAACCGATGCGGGGCTGATGGTTCCGGTCATCCGCGATGCGCAGGCGAAAAATGTGTGGCAATTGGCGGCAGAAATCAGCCGCCTTGCCGAAGCCGCACGCACCGGCAAGGCCAAGAGCGAGGAGCTTTCGGGGTCGACGCTCACCATTACATCGCTTGGGCCGCTTGGCGGGATTGCGACCACGCCGGTCATCAACCGTCCCGAAGTTGCGATTATCGGCCCCAACAAGATTGTCGAACGACCGATCTTCCAGGGCGATGATATTGTCCGCGCCAAGCTTATGAACATCTCGATTAGCTGCGACCACCGCGTCGTCGATGGCTGGGATGCGGCGAGCTATATCCAGGCGTTGAAGAAGGTGCTGGAAACCCCGGTGCTGCTGTTCGCGGATTGAGGATAGGGTAGAAGATAAAGCATCACATCCGTCACCCTCCCTTTCAGGGAGGGTCGAATTTTACGAAGAAAAATTCGGGGTGGGTGTTGCGGCTTAAAGCCATGTACCCACCCCAAAAGGCGTGCCGCCTTTTGACCCTCCCTAGAAGGGATCGTTGCATAATTCCCCGAAGTTTGATTCACTCGTCCTGTTGGCAAGGGAGTGGATTGATGGGTGATCAGTTGGGGTTTGCGGATGGTTGGGCGTCGCCCAAGCTGGGGCGCAATGCGGGGTTGGAGCGGCTGTCGGAGGCGGTGGATTGGCAGGCGTTGGAGCGGCTTTTGGCGAAGCTGCGCCATGATGGTCCGGGGCGTCCGGCCTTTCCTGCGCTGATGATGCTGAAGGCTGTGCTGTTGCAACAATGGTATGGCCTGTCGGATGCCGAGGCCGAGGAGGCGATTAATGACCGTGTGTCGTTCCGCCGTTTTCTGGGCCTGTCGCTAGAGGCCGCTTCGCCCGATCATACGACCTTGTGCCGTTTTCGCGGGCGTTTGGCCGAAACGGGCCTTGGTGCCGTCTTATTTGCCGCGTTCGAGCGCCAGTTGGAGGCGCGCGGGCTGATTGTGAAGCAGGGCACGATGGTCGATGCGACGCTGATCGCCGCGCCCTTCCGCCCCGGCTCGCCCGGAGGCACGCGCCAGCCGGTCGATCCCGACGCTGCGGTAACGACCCGCAAAGGCACGGGCAGCGGCATCAACAAGCGCCGCCTCCATTATGGCTATAAGCTTCACATCGGCACAGACCAAGGCAGCCGGCTGATCCGCCGCCTTGTGCTGACCCCGGCAAACGTCAATGATACCGTCCCGGCCGACCGGCTTGTGTGCGGTGATGAAGCGGCGCTTTATGGTGACAAGGCTTATGCCAAGCGCGCGCGCCGACAGGCTTTGAGAGCAGCGGGCATCAAGCCGCGCATCATGCACAAAAGCTGGGGCGGCGGCCCGGCGCTTACCGCCTGGCAACAACGCCACAACCGCCTCATCGCGCCCATCCGCGCTGAAGTGGAGGGCGTGTTCGCAACGCTCAAACGATGGATGAACCTCACCCGGATGCGCTACCGTGGCCTTACCAAAAACAGCAACCACGCCTTCCTCGTCGCACTCGCCTATAATATGAAACGGGCGATGAAACTGGCGTAAGCCCGGCTTTGAAACAGGGCGCCCACGGGCATCCCCGCCCTCCATCATCCTCCCATTTGCTTCGCGATATAAGCGCAAATAACGCGCGCTCACCCGCCAACGGAGTGGATGGACGAATTATGCAACGATCCCTAGAAGGGAGGGTGACGGTAAAAAAAAAGCCCCGGTCGCCTATGTGCGCCGGGGCTTTTCTTTTGCCTGTGCTTCGCCTTGCTTATTGCAAGCCCAAACCCGCAAAGCTTTCCTGATCGAATTTCAGGCGGAAGGTCAGATACGGACCGCTGCGGGTGTAGCGCGCTGCTTCGAAATCGCGGTCGCGATATCCGGTGAAATTATAGCCAAGCGACAACCAGCCATTTTTGAACGGCGTCAATCCGATAGCGGGGCCGCCGGAAAAGGCGATCTGCTTGCCCCAGCCGGTCAGGCGCACCGTGCCTGCTGCGCCGATTTCCAGCATATCATTAATGTCGAACCCGAAATCGCCGCCGAAAATGTTGGAAAAGCCCTTAATATCGTCCGCGCCATAACGGTCGGACACATAGCGGCTGCCCCAGAAGAAGCCATATTCGCCGCGCTCGACAAATTCCTGTGCGCTGCTGCTGTCCATCGCGCTGCGTCCGTCAACCGGCGTCAGGTTAAGGCTGAAGCTGTTGATGATGCGGCGCGAATGATGGTCGCCATCAAGCGTCAGGTCGGGGCCGCCAATCGGGCCGGGCTGACCAGCGACCGCGTTGACAATCTTGTCGTCGCGCAGTTCCAGCTTGTCGAGCCATGACCAGCGGCTATCTGCCGGACGGTTGGCCCAGGACAGTTGCAAATTGGTCGCGCGGGTCGCCGGGCCGCCATTCTTGTCCTCGGCCTTGGCAAAGGTGAACAGCGCGCCGACATTGCGGCCTTCGCTGATGCGGCGAATAGCTCCGAAGGTCGCGCCATAACGATTCACTTCCTCGCCATTGCGATACTCGGCGCGGCCCGTCATCGTCCAAAGGTCGCTGCGATAGGTCGCGCCGAGCGTGGTCGCGATAAAATCTTCGGCGATAAGGCCGTGCGATCCCAAATGTCCGCCGGAGGCCACCGGATGATCGGGGTTCAACACCGCCTCCTTGTCGAAACCACTCAGCGTCTTGTTGGAATCGACGGTGAAATCGACCGTCCAGTTTTTCGATAGCGGCAAGGATTGCGCAAGGCCGAACGCGGCATAGGTGCGCGGGCCATATTCCTGAATGTCCTGCTGGTTGCCGCTCGCGGTGATGCGGGCGCCCGCCCAAGGCTGGATGTCGAAACCGGCACGGAAAGTGCGCGCCTTGACCGCATCGCCTTCGGCAATTTCATAGCTTGCGACAAGATTGATGTCTTTGGTCGCGGCAAAGCGTGCGCCGACGCGGTGACGGGCGGGGAAGTCCACGCTGTCATCCTTGCCGCCCAGCGCGAATTCGGATTGCGCGTCCAACTCAAGCCGGTTGTTCATCAGGCGATGCGTGCCGCCAATCTGCACCAGCGTCGATTCCTTCGCGGTGCCATCCATCATGCGGTCATTGGCGTAAAGAAGCCCTGCGCGCAGCGTGGTCGCGTTGGTGCGATATTCGAGCAAGGCGCGGCCTGCGCGGCGTTGCATATCGGTATCGAGAAAATCTTCCTGCCAAGCACTGGCGGTCAGCGACAGGTCGTTGGTGAGGCGCACACGGCCATCGAAGCCGAATTTGCGCGTCGCATCTTCCGAACGGTTGAGAAAGCCCGTGCCGAAACCGCCATCGCGCTGGCGCACATAGCCCAGCATATCGAATTTGCTGCTATGATGTTCGGCTTCGAGGAGCCATGCGCTCGCCTTATTGTCCTTGGCTGCATCGCCGGTTGTGCTTTTGGCATCGCTATGCGCGAATTCGGCGCGGATTTCGGTCGAAACATTGGGACGATAACGCACATCGACGCCGCCCAGATTGGTCTTGCTGAGGTCGGTTTCGTCATGGATGGCACTGGCACCTACGCGCAATTTTTCGTCATTGCTGGTCCAGCTCGCGCGGCCACCGGCGTTGAGGACACGCTTGCCGACGCCATCGACTTCATAGGACACCACAATGAATTGCGGGTTCATCTGGCTGTCGCGGCTCAAGACGGGCTCGCGGAAGCGCAGCGTGCCGTTGCGGTAATCGACGTCATAATCGACATGACGCATCAGCGTCACTTGCGACAGGATCCGTTCGCTGTGCAACCGGTCGCGCACTTCGATCATCACCTTTTCGGTGTTGGCCAAAATGTCGCGGCGACCAAGCTGGTAGGGACCGGTGAGGCCCGACCCTTGCAATTCTTCGCGGAACGAACGGTAGGGCGTATCGGCGGCAAAGGCACTCGCGGCGACATTTTTGCTGCGATATTCGGCCTTCACGCCGTTCAGCGTGCGTTGGTAATTGGCCAATTGGGTTTCGCCCATATTGGTGTCGTAATCGCCGAACAGCGCATAAAATTGCGGGCGTTCCAGCTTCAGATAAAGCTTGCGCACCGATGCCGCATCATAGCGCGTCTGCGATTTGTCGGCATAGATGGTGTAATAAGCGGTCGGATCAATCGTGCCGTGAAGGCGCGTATTATCCTTATCCTTATCGCTGTCATAAGCGAGCGTCATCAGCCATTTGCCCTGCACACGGCCCTTGGCATAAAGCGCAAGGCGGGCATCGGTGTTGACGTCATCGACCTTGTCCGACAACGGCTCCATGCGGTCATCAAGCGTATTATAGCCGACGGTCCCGGCGGCAAAGCCCACCACGGTCCACGGACGCTTGCCCGGATCAAGCCAGGTATCGACCGTTTGCTGACGCGAAATGTCACCATCACGGAAACTGAAAGATACGGGCAGCGAGCCGGATGCCGTGGTCGGCTCCAGTTCGATATAGGCCACGCCATTATCTCCCACGACACGCCACACAGCGGGTGCGCGCTCAAGACCGGAAAGCTGGCGGCTCTGCTGCGTATCGGCTTCGATCGCAGCGGCATAAGGCGAGGGGACCGAAAAGTCACCGACAAGGCCATGCTTAACCGGACGGCCTTCACGGTCGGTGAGGCGCACCGCAATCACCGGACGGGTAACGCCATCGGCGACGAGCAGCGACTTGTCGCGCAACAACTCGGCGCGCATCGGCGCAATCGCATAATGGACCTTGCGCGAAAGCTCTTGCACGACCGCGCCATTGGCGTCGATCACGCGCGCGGTGAGTTCGGTATTGGCATCGCCAATTTCAACGCCGCGCCACAGGCTCACTGAAAAACTATTGTCCGGCGATTTACGCGCGCCGTCAAAGGTCAGCGGTTCGACCGGCTTGCCATTGGCGAACAGCTCAACCTTTTGCGTGGGCAAATGTTTGATGGCGACCCGCACGGCTTTGGTGCGCGGATTATGGTCCGGTTCGGGGAACAGCCATTCTATGCCTGCGCTCTGGCCCGCCATCCAGTCGCGCGTCGCGCCAGCCGCTTCCGGGTCATCAAGAGCGATTTCGCGTGTCGGCGCCTTGGCTGCCTGCGATTGGCGCGGCGCAACGGCACGGGCGCGGAAGTCTGCGCGTTTCAAAGCGCCGCCCTGACCTTCGACAAAGCGCGAAATCGCATTGCCCGCCGAGCGTGTGTTCTGCGCGCAATCCACCGCTTCACGGTCGAGCGGGAGGGTGGACGGGTCAATCTGGACGACATGCAATCCGGTGCGCACGCCTTCAAAATGATAGCGGCCTTCATCGTCGGTGACGCTGTAGCTGCCGTCCTGCAACATCACGCGCACACCAGCAATGCCCTTGGACTTGGCCGGATCGACCAAGCAGCCGCCTTCGGTGATGCGGCCGATAATGGTCAGCTTGTCGCTGATTTCGTCGCGGTTGATACGGATGACCGCATCGCTCTTGTTCGATGTGCTGCCGCGCGAATCGCTGGCGGTCGCCATGTTAATGGCATCGCCGGGCTGCGCATCCTGCCGTACTTCGGCAAGATAGGTGAGGAGGCCCGACTGGCCGCCTGCCAACGCCGGAACCGTCACCGAAAAGCCGGTGCCGTCCGCTTTGGTGACAGCAGAAATTTTGACGCCATTATAACGCACCGTTTCGGGGCGTAGGCGCAGCGAGGTCGGCAGATCGTCGAAAATCGTAATCTGGCCGGTCGAGCGCACCGCATCGCTATTGGTGACGCTGATACGATATTGGACCGCATCGCCCGGCACTGCGGTGGTGGTCGAGGCGATCTTGCGCACCAGCAAAGGCGTTCCCGGACGGTCGAGCGGCACGTCGATCCGCACCGGTTCGGGCGATGAAAGCGTGAAGCTTTTGCTATAGGACGCATCCGTAATATGGAACGCATCGCCATCGGGGCGGCGCAGCGGCGCGAGATCCGCAGGGGTTGCCGACGACGGGGCCGAATAAGGCGAAGGCGGCGTGATAACCAGATGATATTTGCCCGGCGCAACGAACGGGAAACGATAATCGCCATTGCCGAACGCATAGGATGCGCCCGACGAATCGGTCACGGTCGTGCCGGTGATAACCGTGCTGGGAAAGCGCGATACGCCGTCATCACCATAAACGGTCGCGGGCTGGCCGGTTGCTTCGTCGATGATGGTAACGCTGGTTCCGGCGACCGGAGTGCCATCACCGCTGTCAAAGGTGATGCCATAAGGGTCCACCAGGAAAGAGATGAGCGCATCGGCGGTGATTGAACTATCCGCCACGCTGGTGACAATGACCGGAACCGTGCTGCCGGGTTCGACCGACAGGGTGCAATCGCCTTGCTTGAGGGCAGGGGGGATGCGGCTTGAATTGAGCATACCGAGGAAATGGCCGCTATCGGCGGATTTTTCGGTGAGGGTGATGGCCTCGCGGTCGCCATTGGCGGTGGTGACGATAACGTCGAGCGTTTCGCGCACATTGGCGTCGCGATTGGCTTTAAGCGCGGTCATGCCGATCACGACCGGCGTACCTGCGATGAAACTATGTTCGGCGACCAGCGCCGCCGGATCGGTGGCAAGGCCTGCAAAGACGCCTTTGGGTGTAATAAATTGGTCGCCGCCAGAAGCTGCGCATTTGGTCGGCGCGACCGGCGCAGAGATGCTGCCTGATCCGTTGCCGAAGCGATAGATAACGATTTCCGGCGGACTGGCCGGAAGCGCGGTGGTGAGAACCGTAACTTCGTTGGACGAAACCGTTTCAGGCTTGCCATCGACGGTCCAGCTTGCCGACGCAATATTGCGCACGATCCGCTGGGCGTGCGCAGGCGCTGCAGCAAACGCAGCGATATGCGTTGCCAACACCATAAGAGATGCCGCCGAAACAGTTTTTTTGGTTAATATATTCATGGGAAAAGGCGGGGCCGGTCAGGGCAGAATAATACTGCCCGGACGGCCCCTAATTCCTTATCTTTTACTTGATGGTCGCCCGGAAAACAAACGTGCTCGTCGTTCCCGCTGCCACTGTGGTAAGCGTACCGGATGCATCGGTGGCCGTAACCGTGCCGCCAGCCGGACCGTCATAAGCGCAAGTCGTGGCTGTACCGGCCCCGCCAAGCTTGCCGGAAGAGGGGACACCCGCAACGGTTGTCGGCAAGGGGTCAGCGATAGCCACATTGGTTGCGGTTGCACCACCGCTGTTGGTGACGGCGATACAATATTCAATCACCGCACCCGGAATCGCTTTCGGGTTGGTGGTGTTATTGAACGGATCGCTGATGATGCGGTTATATTTTGCAACGGCTAATGTCGCAGTAACGACCGTATAATCGTCGCGCGCGCTATGCTTACCGTCGCGTGCTGTATCGACGGCCCCTGCGGTGTCGGCAAATACCGTATCGACCCCGGCCGTATTGGCCCCTGTCGTTTCGGTAAGAGCCGCGCCCGCTGTGCCGCCTGTACCACCCAAAGCGGCGGTTGCGGTCAGCGTGATGCCCGAAACAGCGCCATTGGCAAGATTGTTCGGAATGTCCGCCACAATGAATACAGTTTTGGACGCATCGGCGGCCAGTTCATCAATATAATTATTGGTCGGCGTCATTTCCGCCGCATCCAGCGCACCATTATTGTTGGTATCGACATAGACACGCATATTGGTGGCATCGAATGTATCCGTGCCGCCATGCGCCGCCACGCCATGACCCGACGCCAACAGGAAATCGAGCGTGTCGTTCGATGTGTTGGTGACGGTAAAGCTGGTCACGTTGGTGGAGGCATTACCGGTCGAACCCGGTGTCACATTGGTCGTGACATTGCCAAGTTCGGCAACGGTCAGATTGACCTTGCGGTCAACCTTGAACGTGTTGGTGCCGGGGGTGACGGTCGCCGTCTGGGTAACGCCGCCCACTTCATAAGAAATGGTTGCGGTGTTGGTAATGTCGGTGCCAGCAGTCGTTCCTGCCGCGAATGCCGGGGTTGCCCCTGCCGCCGCGATTGCAACTAGACTGCAAGCACCAAGTTTCTTCAGCATACTGGTCATTGCTGTATTCCTTGGTTTATGTATAAATTGGACCACCGAAATAACGCCGCCGGTAGTCCTGTTGCGGCCCGCTTAAAAATTACCGGACGATGCCGCGGAACATCAGTTTACCGGCGGAACCGGCCGGAATGGGTTTGGCAAAAGCCCAACGGACATGGGTTACATCCGTAGGGTTTGCGGGGCGCAGCGCCCCTGAACGGTCACGCACCTTGAGCGCCGCAAGCGGCCCCCAGTTGCGGCCACCGTCGACCGAAACAAGCGCCGCACTATCGACCGATCCTTGAAAGACGACCGCGGCAGGCAGGGGGTTGGTGACGATGAAATTGGTGGCGGGACCCTGGCTCTTATTCTGGTAGTTCAGAACGAACACCAGCTTATCGCCCGGCACCACGGCTTTGGGTTGTTCGAGGACAAGCTTGGTCCGCCCGGTGGCGTCCTTGACCAGCTTTTCCACAAACACATCGCTGTCGAGCGCGACCTGGCTATGCGCCACAGCCACGCCCGGACAGGCCAGTGCGACTATCAATGCAAGTTTCTTGATCACGGAAAATCAGCCCCCCGTTGCCCCGGTTAATTCGCGTTGATCTTGACGTCGAAAGTGACGCTGCGCGATTGGCCCCCTGCCAATGCGCCGATATTCACACTCACAATATTGCTGGTGATGCTGCCCGCATCGCCGTCGACACCATCGGTCTGCGCAGTCCCGCCGAGGCGGATGGTGCCCGGCTGATAGGTTGTCCCGACCGGAACCGGATCGGTGATGACAAGCCCTGCGACCGCGCCGCTACCGGCTGCCGTTGCGACAATGGTGTAGGTGATGGTTGCGCCCGGAACCGGTTGGCTGCCGCCAAACTGGTCGCGCACAACCTGCGTTTTGACGAGCGTGACGGTGGCGGCGCTGACTTTGAAAAAGCCATTATCTTCGCCATCCGCGCCGGTTGCACCGACCACGGCATTGCTGCCGCCGGTGCCAAGGCCCGCCATCGAGAAGCCCGGCGTATTATTATTGCCATTATCGCGCACCGTTTTCGATTCGGCGGTCAGCACCACTTCGGCGCGGTTGCCATCGACAACGGTTCCCGGTGTGTCCACAAGCACAAAGACGGTGATCGACTGGTCAGGCTGGATCACCGGATCGCTGGTGCCGGGCGTATAGAGTGTGTCCTTGGTCGGATCGAGCTTACCGTCGCCATCGCTATCAATATAGATTTTGACGTTGGTGGGATCATAATTGTCGCCGCCATTGGTCGCGATGGTGCCCAGCACAAACGCTTCGTCGCCATTGCCGTTATTGGTGACAGTGAAGGTCAGATAATCTTTCTGCACGGCGCCCGGCGTCGTGGCGACATCACCGGGGTCGGTGCCAGCGACCGTCACATCGAGCAATTCGTCGACTTTAATGTCCACGGGGTTTGACGTGATCGTCGTCGTACCGCCGCCATTATCATAGCTCGCCGACGCAGTGTTCGAGATGGTTGAACCGGCAAGTGTGCCAGCAGCGTGCGACGCTGTCGGCAAAGCCATGACGGCAAATGCGATGCTGGCCGCGCCAGCGCGTAAAGTTATGCGGTTCTTTTGCTTAACAAAAGCCGTAATGGCGACCGTCATGTAAAATGCTCCAAGCGGAAATAGTGAATATTTGTCGCCGCTTAATTGCATAAAAAAGGAAAATAATTAGTTAAAATTTTGCACTGCACCACGTAAAATGTGTCGCGTTGCAGAATGACAAAAGCGCCACTAATGCTATGCTTAAGTCCTTCCGCCGGTCGTTAACGAAATGGCGGGTACAAGAGTTTACAAATGTCATGACGTCATCAGGACCGCCGGAGCAGAGTGAAAATGGCGCGCCGCGTGAAAATGGTGGGCGGGGACGCGACCGTTTGCTTGCCTCGATTGCGCTCACCTCGGCGGTTCTTGTTTTTCTGGCTTTGCCCTTTGCTTTGCGGGCGGGGGCGGAGTTTTTCCTGCCGCTGACGGCCGCGCTGGTTATAGCGATTGCGCTGGTGCCTGCGCTCGAATGGCTGGAGCGGCGCGGCTTTCCCTCGATGATTGCATCGGCGATTTGCGTTATCCTGTTTCTGATTCTGGTGAACGGGGCGCTTGCGGTCATCATCGTGCCGGCGACCGACTGGTTTATCGAGCTTCCCGACCGGCTGCCCAAAATTCAGGCAACCCTGTCGCCACTGATTGATTTTTATGCGAATCTACAGCGATTCGTTGACCGCATCCTGCAATCGGTCGCGAGCGGCACCAGTGCGCAGGCGCGTGCGGTCGCGATTGAAGCGCCGCGTTCGCTGCTGGATTTTATTGCAGGGAGCGCGCCTGCCGCCGCCATCCAGATATTTTTCGCAATTCTGGCGGTGTTTTTCTTCCTTGCGGGCTGGACGAGGCTGCGCAAGCGCACGATCAATAACCGCGAAAATTTCGACACCGCTCTCGAAACCGCGCGGGTGATCCAGAATGTCGTGAATTCGACCTCTTCCTATCTCACCACCATCACCATCATTAATGCGCTGTTGGGCGCGGCGGTCGCGCTCATCCTGTGGATGCTCGGTATGCCGTCGCCTTTAATGTGGGGCGGGATTGTCGCTTTGTTCAATTTCGTTCCCTATCTTGGCCCCATTCTTGGCATCATGCTGCTGGCCCTGGGCGGATTGATGAGTTTCGACCGTATCGAACTCGCCATCCTGCCTGCGCTCGTCTATTTCGCGCTGCATACGATCGAGGCGAATATTGTGACGCCGATGATCCTTGGACGACGCCTCACCATCAATCCTTTATTGATTCTGGTGTCGCTCAGTTTTTGGGGATGGGTGTGGGGAACGCCTGGCGCGCTGCTCGCGGTTCCGATTCTGATCATTCTCCAGACCGTGCTGAAAGCCACCGGAACGCCCGATTTGGCGGGCTTCCTGTTTGAATCGGGCACGCTTACCCATGATGACGAGGCGTAAAGGCGGAAATTTTTGCTAAATTGTGACTAGGCTGTTGACAGGGGAGCAATGCTTCCATATTTGCGCGGCTCCACACCACGCGGGTGTAGCTCAGTTGGTTAGAGTGTCGGCCTGTCACGCCGAAGGTCGCGGGTTCGAGCCCCGTCACTCGCGCCATTTCCTTCATGGAAATGGAAATGTAGAAAAAGGCACTATCGCATTAGCGACGGTGCCTTTTTTCTTATCCGTTATGCGTTATGCGCGACGCCTAACACCAGCGGCCTGTTTCCATCCAGCGCAACAACGGCTTCATCGGGGCAATCCAGATGATGCCCGCCACCGCATAAATGATAAGTTGCAGCGCAATATGAAGCTGGCCGATCTCGGCATTGAACGAGGCAATGATAAACGCCCACACACCGATTATCGCGAGCATTAACGCCATCCCTGCAGGTTTGCGCCAGCTTGGCTGATATTGTTCATTACTCATGCGGCACTTATCCATTCATTTTGCGTCAATATGGCGTTTAGCGGAACATCTGTAGCCTCTGTCGGCACAAGGTCAATTTCCTGCACATCCCAAGCGATACCGACGCGCACCGCTTGGGGGTGCGCGGCGCAATAGCGGTCATAATGGCCGCCGCCTTGACCGATGCGATTGAGCGCGCGGTCAAAACCGAGCAACGGCATCATGAGGAGATCGGGCGTGACAGGGGCGGCATCGGCGCGCGGTTGCGGCACTTTATAGGGCCCGGTTTCGAGCGCATCACCGGGCGACCATGAGCGGAACAGCATCGGCGTATCGCGCGCGGTGAAACAGGGGAGGGCGAGGCACTGCCCTGCGCCCAGTGACGCGGCGAGCATGGTAAGAATATCGGCTTCCGCTCCGACAGCGGCATAAGCCCCGATGATGCGATGCTCCGCGAGCAAGGCGCGCAAAGGGGAGGGGGCAACACCGAACATCAAGGCGCGGTGGCGCGGATTAATATGCGCGACAAATTGGTCACGCCGGTGCCGTAAACGCGCGCGTAATTCACGCTTGGCGGTATCAATCGGGGACGGTGTATCCGGCGGGAGGTCGGGCAAGGCGGGACGCTTTCGGCTCGTTCGGCTTTAAAGGGCGTGTGCGTTGTAGGCGTTCAAGGCCTTTATCATCGGCGCACTTGTCAGGGTGCTTATTATAAGGTGACGGGACCGCCATGGCCGTTTGCTGGAATATCCTCTGACGCCAAAACGTCAGGTGGGGACCATTTATTCCGGACCAGGATCCGGACAGGGACAGCCCCCTTGGATGTTATATCGCCTCAGGGATGTTCGCAAAAAGCGCGCACCGGGCAGTACCCGTCGCCCGATATATATGGGAGCCATAACCAAGGCACAAGAGCGCAGCGGCGTTTCGGGTATGTGCGGGATTTGAGCGGCTTAGTTTTTGGTCGCGATGCTGTCCGCCAGCTGATTAATGCGCGCGGCCATTTCCAAGAGACCCGGCGTAAGGTCGGGGCGCTCTTCGCTTTTTTCGACATTGGCGCGCGCATTTTGCAATTCGTCCGCCATGAAGATGGCCGCGAACAATAATATCCGCGTTTCATTGACATCGCCGACGACCAGTCGCGCTTGCTGTGCCTTTTCATCGACCAGCGCGGCGAGTTTCTGGAGGTGCGGCTCGTCGCCGTCGGCGCACGCTACATCATAAGGGCGGCCCGCGACCGTCAAACGCACATCACCCATGTTGCGCCTCCAATATTTTATCAAGGTCGCGCAAGGTTTGCGTCACTTCGGCGCGCAAGGCAGCGTGCTTGCGCGCGACTTTCAGCTCGTTGGCCGGCTGCTGTGCCGCTTGGTCCGTGATTGTTTTTTCAAGGCGCGATATGGCCTCGGCCAATAGCTGGAGCGCCTGTCCCTCATCCGCTTTAGTCATAGAAACCGGTTTACCAAAAATCTCCCCCTTGGCAATGCCCCGCCGTTGCGGGGACGGTTTGCCCGTGCCGAACTTCGGATTGACCGGAGATAAGGCGTGTCAAAAGTCAGTTATTACCTTAGCGGCGGTTGACCTTCTCGGCCTGCCGACGCAAAGGGTTGGCGACAGCGACTCGACCCTGACGACGCTGTGCCTTGCTGATGTCAACAGAAGAGATGCTTTAATCATGGCCATGCCTGAAATTTCGCTCGCCAACGCCATCCGGGCTTTGTCGATGGACTCCGTTCAGGCTGCCAATAGCGGTCACCCCGGTATGCCGATGGGCATGGCCGATGTGGCGACGGTGCTATTCTCCGATTTCCTCAAATATGATCCCGCCGCGCCGAAATGGCAGGATCGCGACCGTTTTGTCCTGTCGGCAGGACATGGCTCGATGCTGATTTATGCGCTGCTGCATTTGACCGGCTATGAGCGCCCGACCATCGAGGACATCCGCAATTTCCGCCAGCTTAAAAGTCCGTGCGCGGGCCACCCTGAAAATTTCATGCTCGAAGGCGTGGAATGTACTACTGGACCGCTGGGGCAGGGGCTGGCCATGGCAGTCGGCATGGCGATTGCCGAGCGGCATTTGAATGCGGTCTATGGCGATGATCTGGTCGACCATAAGACTTGGGTGATTGCGGGTGACGGCTGCCTGATGGAAGGCATCAACCATGAAGCCATTGGTCTGGCTGGCCATTTGCAACTGGGTCGCCTCAATGTGCTGTGGGACGATAACAGCATCACGATTGACGGCTCGACCGCGCTTTCGACCAATGAAGATATTCCGGCGCGCTATGCCGCAACCGGTTGGCACGTGGTGCGCTGTGACGGGCATGATTATGCAGACATCCGCCGCGCATTGAGCGAGGCTGCTGCCGATCCGCGCCCGTCGCTGATCGCGTGCAAGACCGTCATCGGCAAGGGCGCGCCCAATAAGGAAGGCACGTCCGCAACCCACGGCGCACCGCTTGGGGCCGAAGAAATTGCCGCTGCGCGCAAAAATCTGGGCTGGGATTATCCGCCCTTTGAAATTCCTGCGGACATTCGCGATGCCTGGCTTGCTATCGGTGCCAAAGGCAAAGATGCGCATAAAGCGTGGGAAGATCGCGTTGCATCCCATTCTAAAGCAAATGAATTTTTGAACCAGATGGCGGGCGAGCTGCCTGCGGCGGATTGGCTCAAGCCCTATGTCGATGGCCTCATTGCCGCGCCGCAAAAGGTTGCAACGCGCAAAGCTTCGGAAATGGCTTTGGAGGCGATGACGGCGGTTATTCCGGCGATGATTGGTGGTTCTGCGGACCTTACCGGCTCCAATAACACCAAGACCAAATCGACCCTGCCTTTGACCGCCGACGATTATGCGGGCCGCTATATCTATTATGGCATCCGCGAATTCGGCATGGCCGCTGCGATGAACGGCATGGCCCTGCATGGCGGTATTATTCCTTATGGCGGCACTTTCCTTGTGTTTGCCGATTATTGCCGCGGTGCAATCCGCTTGTCGGCGCTCCAGCGGCAGCGGGTTATCTATGTGCTGACCCATGACAGCATCGGGCTTGGCGAAGACGGCCCGACGCACCAGCCGATCGAGCATTTGCAAAGCCTGCGCGCTATGCCGAACCTGCTCGTCATGCGCCCCGCCGATGTGGTCGAAACCGCAGAATGTTGGGACTTGGCGATCAAGTCGGAAACGGCGCCCACCGTGCTGGCGCTCACCCGCCAGAATTTGCCGCAGCTTCGCACCGAAGCCTCGGCGGAAAACCGCTGCGCCAAGGGGGCCTATCGCCTCAAGGCCGCTAATGGCCCGCGCAAAGTCGTGCTGGTCGCGACCGGTTCCGAAGTGGAAATCGCGGTGGCGGTGGCGAGCCTCCTTGAAGAACAAGGGCATGGCGCCGACGTGGTTTCGATGCCTTGCACCGAATTATTCGATGCACAGGATGTCGCCTACCGCACCGATCTGTTGCCCCAAGACACGCTGATCGTGTCCATCGAAGCGGGCACTACCTTTGGATGGGAACACTATACCGGCCGCGATGGCCTGCGCTTTGGCATGGACAGTTTTGGTGCATCGGCCCCGATTGACGATCTCTACCGGCATTTTGGTCTTACCGCCGACCAGATTGCCCCCAAGATAATTTCCGCCCTTTCCTGATTATTTTTTGCCTCTTAGGAGTTTCACCACCATGGCTATTAAGGTTGCTATCAACGGTTTCGGTCGCATCGGGCGCAATGTCGCGCGCGCCATTTTGGAGCGTCCGGATTGCGGTCTGGAACTGGTATCGATCAACGATCTCGCTGACGCCAAGGCCAATGCGCTGCTGTTCAAGCGCGATTCCGTCCATGGCGCGTTCAATGGCACGGTCGAAGTCGATGGCAATGACCTCGTCATCAACGGCAAGCGCATCCAGGTGACCGCCGAGCGCGATCCCGCCAATCTGCCCCACGCGGCCAATGGCGTTGATATTGCGCTGGAATGTACCGGTTTCTTCACCAACCGCGAAGGCGGGCAGAAGCATCTTGATGCCGGTGCCAAGCGCGTGCTGATTTCGGCCCCCGCCAAGGAAGTCGACCTCACCGTCGTTTATGGCGTCAACCATGACAAGCTGACCGCCGAACATACCATCGTATCGAACGCATCCTGCACCACCAACTGCCTCGCGCCATTCGCCAAGGTGCTGAATGAAAGCATCGGTATCGAACGCGGCCTGATGACGACCATTCACGCTTACACGAACGATCAGAAGATCCTCGACCAAATCCATTCCGATCCGCGCCGTGCGCGGGCGGCGGCGATGTCGATGATCCCGACCTCGACGGGTGCGGCTGCGGCTGTCGGCCTTGTTTTGCCTGAACTCAAAGGCAAGCTTGATGGCTCGTCGATCCGCGTGCCGACCCCCAATGTGTCAGTGGTGGACCTGACCTTCACGCCGTCGCGCGAAACCACGGCGGAAGAAGTCAATGCGCTCCTTAAGGCTGCCGCCGAAGGCCCGCTTAAGGGTGTGCTTGCCTATACCGACGAGCCGCTGGTTTCGATCGACTTCAACCATGATCCGGCCAGCTCGACCATCGACAGCCTTGAAACCGCGGTTATCGACGGCAAGCTGGTGCGCGTGTTGAGCTGGTATGACAATGAATGGGGTTTTTCGAACCGCATGGTCGATACCGCCGGTGTCATCGGCAAGCTGCTTCAGGCATAAGGGCTGAAAATCATGGGTGCGAAGGCTTTCAAAACGCTCGATGATATGGGCGATGTATCGGGTAAGCGCGTGCTTGTGCGCGTGGACCTGAATGTCCCCATGAACGAAGGTTCGGTTGCGGATGATACCCGCATCCGCGCCTCCGCACACACCATATTGGAACTGGCGGATCGCGGCGCGATTGTGCTGTTACTGTCGCACTTCGGACGCCCGAAGGGGCAGAAAAACCCCAATCTTTCGCTCTCGCTGGTTGTCGGCGGGATTGAAGATGTGCTGGGCCGCCGCATCATGTTCATCCCCGATTGTGCAGGGCAGGCCGCACTTGATGGCGTGGCGGTGCTGCGCCCCGGCGATATTGCGGTCCTCGAAAATACGCGCTTCCATGCGGGCGAGGAAGAAAATAACCCTGCGCTCGTCGCGGACATGGCGGTGGTTGGCGACTATTATGTCAATGACGCCTTTTCCGCTGCGCACCGCGCCCATGCCTCGACCGAAGGCTTGGCGCACAAGCTGCCCGCTTTTGCAGGCCGCGCGATGGAGGCCGAACTGGTGGCGCTGGAACAGGCGCTCGGCAATCCGGAGCATCCGGTGGCGGCCGTCGTTGGGGGTGCCAAGGTTTCGACGAAGCTGGATGTCCTCCAAAACCTTGTCAAAAAGGTCGATCATTTGATTATCGGCGGCGGCATGGCCAATACTTTCCTTGCCGCACGCGGGGTCAATGTGGGCAAATCGCTGTGCGAACATGACCTCACCGACACCGCCAATGCGATTATGGACGCCGCCGACAAGGCAGGCTGCACCGTGCATCTTCCTTATGATGTGGTGGTCGCCAAGCAATTTGCGGCCAATGCACCGAACAGCATCGTCAATGTGCATGAAGTTGCGCCCGACGATATGATCCTCGACATCGGTCCGGCGGCGGTCGAGGCGCTTGGCGATGTGCTTAAAACATGCAAGACTTTGGTGTGGAACGGCCCTTTGGGCGCGTTTGAAACCGTGCCGTTCGACAAGGCAACGGTCGCGCTTGCCAAGACGGCGGCGGCGCTCACCAAGGAAGGCTCGCTTGTATCGGTCGCGGGTGGCGGCGATACGGTTGCGGCGCTCAATCATGCAGGCGTTGCCGCAGATTTCACTTTCGTTTCAACCGCTGGCGGGGCATTCCTCGAATGGATGGAAGGTAAGCCGCTCCCCGGCGTGGACGCTTTGAAAGGGGCCTGACCCCGTAACCCCCGTCGCATCGCCATTCTTTATTGCGGCGCGCGACATAGACTCGTTTGAACAAGGATCATCTTCCCATGCAAGACGCTAAATTGCTCGACAAGGTTACCAACGGTTCCGGATTTATTGCCGCGCTTGACCAGAGCGGCGGTTCGACCCCCAAGGCTTTGAAAGGCTATGGCATCGAAGAGGATGCTTGGGGCAGCGAAGAAGAAATGTTCGGCCTCATCCACCAGATGCGCAGCCGCGTGATTACCTCGCCCGCTTTTTCGGGTGACAAGGTGCTGGGCGCGATCCTGTTCGAACGCACGATGGACGGCGAAGTCGATGGCAAACCGACCCCCGAAGCCTTGCTTGAGCGCGGCGTTGCGCCGTTTATCAAGATTGACAAGGGGCTGGAGGATGAAGCCAATGGCGTCCAGCTTATGAAGCCGATGCCCGATCTTGATGCGCTGCTCACCCGTGCCAAAGGCCTTGGCGTTATCGGCACCAAGGAGCGTTCGGTTATCAACCTTGCCAACCGCGAAGGCATTGCCGCCGTCGTCAAGCAGCAGTTTGAGGTGGCACAGCAAGTGACCGCGCACGGCCTCGTTCCGATCATCGAGCCCGAAGTCAACATCAAGAGCGCAGAGCGTGCAGAAGCGGACGAAATCCTGCTCGACGAACTGACCAAGGCGTTGGATGCGCTTCCGGGCGATGACAAGGTCATGCTCAAATTGTCGATTCCGGCCAAGGCAGGGCTTTATGACAGCCTTGTCGACCATCCGCGTGTTGCGCGCGTGGTTGCGTTGTCGGGTGGTTTCAGCCGCAGCGAAGCCTGCACCGAACTCGCCAAAAACCGTGGCATGATCGCAAGCTTCAGCCGCGCTTTGCTCAATGATTTGCGTCACCAGATGGATAATGCGGAATTTAACGGCGCGCTTGGCCTCGCCATTGACGAAATTCACGCAGCATCGGTGGCACAGCCCTGATTGGCATTCGGGGTCGGTATCGTTAAGGCGCATATCCATGACCGATCATGACGATTTCGACCCCGATATATTGGACAGCGGTTTTGCCGACCGCTTTGGCCGCGACCCCCGCCGCCCCGCGTGCCAGCTTTACCTGATAAGCCCCGAAAATCTGGGCGAAGATTTTGCTGAGCAACTCGACGCTGCTTTGGCTGCAGGGCCGGTGGCCGCGTTCCAGCTCCGGCTTAAAAATGTGCCGGATGCGGATATTATTGCCGCTTGTGATGCGCTGATACCGGTTTGCGCGCGCCATGATGTGGCGTTCATATTGAATGACCGCATGGATTTGGCCGCGCAGGTCGAAGCGGACGGCGTGCATCTGGGGCAGGGCGATGGCGATGTAAAAGCCGCGCGCGCGGCGCTGGGGCCTGCGGTGCAGATTGGCGTCACCTGTCATGACAGCCGCCATCTTGCGATGGAAGCGGGCGAAAAAGGCGCGGATTATGTCGCGTTCGGCGCCTTCTACCCGACCGATACCAAAACAACCACGCATCGCCCCGATCCGGGCATCCTTGGCTGGTGGACCACCTTGTTTGAAATTCCTTGCGTTGCGATTGGCGGGATTACCCCCGACAATGCGCAGCCTTTGATTGATGCAGGCGCGGATTTCCTCGCCGTATCGGGGGCTGTGTGGAAGCATCCGCAAGGGGCTGCCGCAGGGGTTGCAGCCTTCGCCCCGCTACTCGGTTAAACGCCGCTCGCCATTGCCTCAAGGAACGCTTGCGCCATTTTGCGCGTTGCCCTGTCATTAAATTTATAATGATCAGGAGGTTTTGCCCGTGGCATTGAAGCAGGTGAACGCTAAATTTTCTTTTCCCCTAATTGCAGCCATTTTCCTTTTATCAGGCTGTAATTTCGCGGCCGAAGCCGATGAAAAAGCGCCGGAACCTGCCGCCAAGGCTAAAGCCGCACCCCCTGCTGCCGACCCCTTTGCCTCGCATGACGCGGAGGCGCCGGGCGGCGCTGATGATAGCGGTCACAGCATCATGCAGGCGCAAGTCTTGCTTGACCGTCTGGGCTTTGCCCCCGGCGTGATTGACGACAAGATGGGGATGTCCACCGCCAATGCGATCAAGGGCTTCCAGACCGCCCATGATCTGCCCGTGACCGGCGAACTGGATGAAGCAACGCGCACGGCCTTGCTCCAGCAAAAATCGCTACCCGCAACGCGCATGGTCACGATTCCGGCGGACTTTGCCAATCAGGATTTCGTGACCATTCCGGCTGCTGCCGAAGCCAAAGCCAAGCTCGCCGCTTTGGGCTATGAAAATCTGATGGAGGCTTTGGCCGAGCGGTTCCACACGACGCCCGATACATTGCGCGCGCTCAATAGCGGGGCGGCGCCTGTTCCAGCCAAAGAAGCAGGCAAAACGGAAGCCAACGCCACCAACGCTACCAATGATGCCGCTATCTTTGCTGCGGGCAAGGAAATCCGCGTTCCCAATGTGGGCGGTGATGGCGCGGCGGGCGCGGAGGCCGCTGGCGATGCGGCGTGGAAAACCACACTCAAAAATCTCGGCATATCGGCGCAGCAACCTCAGGCCGCCAAAATTGTCGTCGATGAATCGGACGGCGTGCTGCGCGCGTTCGATGCGGGTGGCAAATTACTGGTGCAATTTACCGCTACGATGGGGTCAAAGCATGATCCGCTGCCGATCGGAAGCTGGAAGGTCAATGGCGTCGCTTACAATCCGCCTTTCACTTATAATCCCAAGCTATTCTGGGATGTATCGGACAAAAAGCCCAAACAGCAATTCAAACCCGGTCCCAATAGCCCGGTCGGCGTTGTGTGGATTGACTTGTCCAAGGAACATTATGGCATCCACGGCACGCCTTCTCCCGAAACTATTGGCCGCGCGGAAAGTCATGGTTGTGTGCGGCTCACCAATTGGGATGCGGCGCGGCTTGCGATGATGGTGAAGCCCGGCGTGCCGGTGATTTTCCAGAAATGACGGCGCGGAAATTGACCGCCAAAATGAATAGGGCCAATCGGGGAGGGGCGCGATGAGCGAAAGGCGCGGGGCTGCGATGCTCGATAAAATCCGTGTGGGGCTGGCGAGTGCGGCCATCAGCGCGGCGGTCACATCGGCTTATTGGGTCATTGCCTATGACCTCACCGGCACACAACGCGAGGCGGCGCAACTATCGCCCGCACCCGCCGCCGCGCAGCCGCCCGCAACGGCCAATTCCACACTTCAGCCGCCGCCCAAAATACAGCGCACGCGCATGGAACCGATTACGCCGGTGCAGATCGGCGCGCTCGCTATTCCGGTGGTAGGGGTAAAGCCCACCCAGCTCGTCGATACGTTCAACGATGCGCGCGAAAGCGGGGTGCGTATCCATGACGCCATCGACATCATGGCCCCGCGCGGAACGCCGGTCATTGCTGCCGCTCCCGGCACCGTCGAGAAAATCTGGCAGAGCGAAAAGGGCGGGCTGACCGTCTATGTGCGTTCCCCCGACAAGCGCAGCATCTATTATTACGCCCATCTCGACAGCTATGCCGACAGTCTGGCGGAAGGGAAGGCGGTCAAGGCGGGCGATCCTGTCGGCACGGTCGGGTCCACGGGCAATGCCAGCCCCGACGGTCCGCACCTCCATTTCGCGGTGATGATGGCGGGCCCGGACGATAGCTGGTCGGGCGGGACCGCAATTAACCCTTATCCCCTGCTCACCGCGTCAAGATAGGCACGAGGCTTGCGCTTGGGGCGAGAGAAGGATAAAGGCGCGCTCCAACGGGCGATCATCGCTCTGGCTCTTTTCCATAATAGTGAGATACTCCCATGAAAATCAGCGGCGTCGATATCCGTCCCGGCAACATTTTGGAATATGAAGGCGGCATCTGGAAAGTTGCCAAAATCCAGCATACCCAACCCGGCAAGGGCGGCGCGTTCATGCAGGTGGAAATGAAAAACCTCATCGATGGCCGCAAGACCAATGTGCGCTTCCGCAGCGCCGATACGGTCGAAAAAGTGCGCCTCGACACCAAGGATTTCCAGTATCTCTACGCCGAAGGCGACAGCCTCGTGTTCATGGACAAGGATAGCTATGAACAAATTAACATCGACCGCGATGTCATCGGCGATGCGGCGGATTTCCTTCAGGACGGCATGGATGTGATGCTCGAATTGTGGGAAGAGCGCCCGATTTCGGTCGAACTGCCCGATCAGGTCGAGGCCACCATCGTCGAAGCCGACGCGGTGGTAAAGGGGCAGACCGCCTCTTCGTCCTACAAGCCCGCCATTTTGGACAATGGCGTGCGCGTCATGGTTCCGCCGCATATCCAGTCGGGCACGCGCATCATCGTTGATGTGTATGAACGCGAATATGTGAAGCGCGCGGACTAAGCAGTTTAGAAACGGACCGACGACATGGCAGCCCTTTCCGGCCTTTTGACAGTGATGGAACGCGCCGCGCGTAAGGCGGGGTCGCGTTTGCGTCGTGACTTTGGCGAAATCGAACATTTGCAGGTATCGCCCAAAGGACCGGCTGATTTCGTGTCCAAGGCCGACCAGCGCGCCGAACGCACGCTCTATGACGAATTGCTCAAGGCGCGCCCCGACTGGGGTTTCCTCATGGAAGAAGCGGGCGAGATTGAAGGCGCACCGGGCAAGCCGCGCTGGGTGATTGATCCGCTCGACGGCACGTCGAACTTCCTCCATTCGATCCCGCATTTCGCGATTTCGATTGCCGCACAGGAAGCCAAGCCCGGCGGCGGGTGGGGCGATGTGACGACCGCGCTCGTCTATCAACCGCTCACCGACGAAAGCTTCTGGGCGGAAAAAGGCCGGGGCGCTTGGCTCCACGACCGCCGCTTGCGCGTTTCGTCGCGGCGTAATCTCAACGAAGCGCTGATCGCGACCGGCATCCCTTATATGGGGCATGGCGATTTTGCGCAGTGGAGCAAGATTTTCGGGAGCATTGCGCCCGAAGTTGCGGGCATCCGCCGTTTTGGCGCGGCCTCGCTTGACTTGGCCTGGCTTGCCGCCGGTCGCTATGACGGCTTTTGGGAAGCCGACCTCAAGCCTTGGGATGTGGCCGCAGGGCTGCTCATTCTCAAAGAGGCCGGGGGCTTTGTCACCGATTTTCGGGGCGGGGACAAATATATGGCGCGCAGCGAATTTCTCGCCACCAATGATGCGCTCCATTCCAAACTGCACAAGCTGGTCGCGAGCGCGCTGCGCTAGTTAAGAATCGCTCGCAATTTGGCGATTTTTCCGGCGCTTGAGGGTTGCCCCCAAGGGCTAGCCGTCCTAGAGGCGAGGCACTGAGTCTGTTACGGATTTGGTGCAAGTTGAACGATAAGCATGAACGAGCCGAAGGGGCATATTTTGACTGACTTGTCGCAATATCTGCCAATCCTTATCTTTCTGGGGATTGCGCTTGCTTTATCGGCCTTATTCGCCTTTTTGCCGATGGCGGTGGGCCGCCTCACCGGCACGCATCAGCCCGATCCGGAAAAACTCACCGAATATGAGTGCGGCTTTCCCGCATTCGAAGATTCGCGCGCGCAATTTGACGTGCGCTTCTATCTCATCGCAATTTTGTTCATCATTTTCGACCTTGAAGCCGCCTTCCTGTTTCCGTGGGCGGTCAGCCTTGAACATATTGGCTGGGCCGGTTGGGCGACGATGATGGTGTTTCTGGCCGAGCTTGGTCTTGGTCTTGTTTATGCGTGGAAAAAGGGAGCACTCGATTGGGAGTAGAGCTTTCAGCCGACGAACTGGCGCGTATGCCGGTTGCTCCGGGCACCATGCCCGATCAGGCATTCTTCAATGATCTTCAGGGCGAAGTGAGCGACAAGGGCTTCCTTGTCACTTCGACCGAAGAATTGTTCCAATGGGCGCGCACCGGTTCGCTGTGGTGGATGACGTTCGGCCTTGCGTGCTGTGCGGTCGAGATGATCCACGTCAACATGCCGCGCTATGATATGGAGCGGTTCGGCGCCGCACCGCGCGCATCGCCGCGCCAATCGGACGTGATGATCGTGGCTGGTACTTTGTGCAACAAAATGGCCCCTGCGCTGCGCCGCGTCTATGACCAGATGTCGGAACCCAAATATGTGATTTCGATGGGAAGCTGCGCCAATGGCGGCGGCTATTACCATTATAGCTATTCGGTTGTGCGCGGATGTGACCGCATCGTGCCGGTGGATATTTATGTGCCGGGCTGCCCTCCGACCGCAGAGGCGTTGCTTTACGGCGTGATGCAGTTGCAGCGCAAAATCCGCCGCGAAGGGACGATGGACCGATGAGTGCTGTTCTTCATCCCGCGCCCAAATTTGCGAGCAATGACGGCGTTATCGCCGAAGCGACCCGCATTTTGGGCAAGGATTTGCTTGAGGCGGTCGATCTGGTCGGCGAAGTATCGCTGACGGTCGATAAGGCCGAGCTGGTGGGCTGCATGGTCGCGCTGCGCGACCAGATGCACTACCAACAATTGGTCGAGATTGCGGGCGTTGACTATCCGGACCGTCCCGAACGGTTCGAGGTGGTCTATCACCTTCTCAGCGTGACCAAAAACCATCGTCTGCGCGTCAAGGTGCAGACGGATGAAGCAACCGCAGTGCCTTCGGTGACAGGCGTGTGGCCGGTCGCCGGTTGGCTGGAGCGCGAAGTGTTCGATATGTATGGCGTATTGTTCGCCGGGCATCCGGACTTGCGCCGCATCCTGACCGATTATGGCTTTAAGGGTCACCCGTTCCGCAAGGATTTCCCGCTCACCGGCTATGTCGAAATGCGCTATTCGGAAACCGAAAAGCGTGTTGTCTATGAACCGGTCAAGCTGACCCAGGATTTCCGCTCGTTCGACTTTATGAGCCCGTGGGAAGGGGCGGAATATATCCTCCCCGGCGACGAAAAAGCGCATGGCGAAGCGCCCGGTGCGCCGACGCCGGTGCCTGCCGGTGGCGCGGCGCCCAAGCCTGCGGCACCCCAGCCTGCTACTGCGCCCGCTGCAGCCGCTACCCCCAAAACCACCGAAAAGCCTTCGGATACGGGGGCAGGGGCCAAGACCGACAAGGAGGCGGCCAAGGCCGTCGCCAAAGCCAAGGGCGCGCCTAAAGTAACGGAAAAAGCCGAGCCGCAACCCGCAAAGGCCAAGCCGGCTGCGAAAAAGGCCCCTGTCAAAAAGGTGCCTCCTAAAGCCGCTACCAAGCCTGCGACTAAAACCACGCCCAATGCCAAGCCGGGCAAGCCCAACGGAGATAAGGCATAATGGCTGATTTCCTGACAGAGCTTGAAGGGCGCACGACCCCGGTTGATCCGACCCCCGGTGACCTTGAAATCACCAACTATACGATCAACTTCGGGCCGCAGCACCCCGCCGCGCACGGCGTTTTGCGCATGGTCATGGAGATGGACGGCGAAATCGTCGAGCGCATCGACCCCCATGTCGGCCTGCTCCATCGCGGCACCGAAAAGCTGATCGAATATAAAACCTATTTACAGGCTCTGCCCTATTTCGACCGGCTCGATTATTGTTCGCCGCTCGGCATGGAGCATAGCTATGTGCTGGCGATCGAAAAGCTGCTCAATCTGGAAGTGCCGCTGCGCGCGCAATATTTGCGCGTTTTATTCGCGGAACTGACGCGCATTTGTAACCATATGCTCAATCTGGGCAGCCATGTCATGGATGTCGGCGCGATGACGCCCAACCTGTGGATGTTCGAACTGCGCGAAGATTGCCTCAACTTTTTTGAACGCGCATCGGGCGCGCGGATGCACTCGGCCTATTTCCGGCCCGGCGGCGTGCATCAGGATGTGCCGCTCAAATTGCTCACCGATATTGGCGAATGGTGCGAAACCCGTCTGCCCAAATTATTCGGCGATGCGATGAGCCTTGTCATCGACAACCGCATCTTCAAACAGCGCAACGTCGATATTGCGGTCGTGAGCAAGGAAGATGCGTTGGCATGGGGCTTTTCCGGCCCGATGATCCGCGGCGCTGGCATTGCGTGGGATTTGCGTAAGTCGCAGCCTTATGACGTGTATGACCGCATGGATTTTGAAATTCCGGTCGGCACGCGCGGCGATTGCTATGACCGCTTCATGGTGCGGGTGCAGGAAGTCTATCAATCCGCGCGCATCATCCGCCAGTGCATCAACGAAATGCCCGAAGGTCCGATTGGCAGCCTCGACCGCAAGGTGGTCCCGCCCAAGCGCGGCGAGATGAAACGCTCGATGGAAGCGCTCATCCACCATTTCAAACTTTATACCGAAGGCTTCCATGTGCCAGCGGGCGAAGTCTATGTCGCAACCGAAAGCCCCAAGGGCGAATTCGGCGTTTATCTGGTGAGCGACGGGTCGAACAAACCCTATCGCTGCAAGATCCGCCCGACCGCTTTTTCGCATTTGCAGGCGATGGATTTCATGACCAAGGGCCATATGCTCGCCGACGCCACCGCCATTTTGGGCGCGATGGACATTGTGTTCGGGGAGTGTGACCGGTGATTTTTATACAGCGCACAAAGAATGGAGCGTTGCCAAATGGCTGACGCAGCAATAATCCCTGATGAACAGGAAACCCGCGCCCGTTGGGGGAATTTCGCGTGGACGAAAGACCATGCCGCGCGCGCGCAGGAATTAATCTCGCACTATCCCGAAGGACGGCAGGCATCTGCTGTCATGGGGTTGCTCGACTTGGCCCAGCGTCAGGTCGGCGCGGAGACGAATACGCAGGGCTGGCTTCCGGTGCCGGTCATGGAGTTTGTCGCGCGCGAACTCGATATGCCCTATATGCGTGTCTATGAAGTCGCGACCTTCTACACCATGTATAATCTTGCGCCGGTGGGGAAATTCCATGTGCAGGTTTGCGGCACCACGCCCTGTATGCTGCGCGGCTCCGACGATGTGCTGCAAGCGTGCAAGAATAAGGGCCTTGTCAAAGGCAAGACCACACCGGACGGCATTTTTACGCTGACCGAAGTGGAGTGCCTTGGCACCTGCACCAACGCGCCGATGGTCCAGATTAACGACGATAATTACGAAGATCTGACCTATGACAGCATGGCCGCGATCCTCGATGATCTCGCCAATGGCAAGCAGCCCAAAATCGGGCCGCAAATCGACCGTCAGACAAGTGCCCCCGAAGGCGGGCCGACCACGCTCAAAGAGATGGTCAAGGCCAATCACGATTATCGGAAGGATTGGTAATGGCGCAAAATTTGGCCATGGCTGCGCATAAATTCCATCCCGTCATTCCCGCGAAAGCGGGAATCCATCTCCTGACCGTCCGGTTTGCGGGGATGTCGGGAGATGGATCCCTGATCAAGTCGGGGATGACGATTGACGGGGAGGTTGGCTCTTATGCTCGCCGATAAGGATCGTATCTTCACCAATCTTTACGGGTTCCAGAGCTGGGACTTGAAAGCCGCCGAAAAGCGCGGGGATTGGGATAATACCAAGGCTTTGCTCGCGCGCGGGCAGGATGGCATCATCGACGAAATCAAAGCGTCGGGCCTGCGCGGCCGTGGCGGCGCGGGCTTCCCCACGGGGATGAAGTGGAGCTTCATGCCCAAGGAATCGAAGGATGGCCGTCCGTCCTTCCTCGTCATCAACGCCGATGAATCCGAACCCGGTTCGTGCAAGGATCGCGAAATCATCCGCCATGACCCGCACAAGCTGCTCGAAGGTGCGCTGGTGGCGGGCTATGCGATGCGCGCGCGGGCGGCCTATATCTATATTCGCGGCGAATATATTTACGAAGCCAAGATCCTCGAAGCGGCGATCAAGGAAGCCTATGCGGCCGGATTGCTCGGCAAAAATGCGGCGAAATCGGGTTATGATTTCGACGTATTCATGCACCGCGGGGCAGGGGCTTATATTTGCGGCGAAGAAACCGCGATGATCGAAAGCCTTGAAGGCAAGAAAGGCCAACCGCGCCTGAAGCCGCCTTTCCCGGCAGGCGCTGGCCTTTATGGCTGCCCCACCACCGTCAATAATGTCGAATCCATTGCGGTCACGCCGACCATATTGCGGCGCGGCGCGGCTTGGTTTGCAAGCTTTGGCGCGGAAAATAACAAGGGCACCAAGCTCTTCCAGATTAGCGGCCATGTCGAAAAACCGTGCGTGGTCGAAGAAGCCATGTCGATCCCGTTCCGCGAACTGATCGAAAAACATTGCGGGGGTATCCGTGGCGGGTGGGATAATTTGCTCGCGGTCATTCCGGGCGGCTCTTCGGTGCCGCTCGTACCGGCCGCGCAGATCATGGATTGCCCGATGGACTTTGACGGGCTGAAAGCGGTCGGCTCCGGCCTTGGCACCGCGGCTGTCATCGTCATGGACAAGTCCACCGATATTGTCCGCGCGATCAGCCGCATCAGCTATTTCTACAAGCATGAAAGCTGTGGCCAATGCACCCCCTGCCGCGAAGGCACGGGCTGGATGTGGCGCGTGATGGAACGCCTGCGCGAAGGCGAGGCGGACATTAGCGAAATCGACATGTTGTTCGACGTGACCAAGCAGGTCGAAGGCCACACGATTTGCGCGCTCGGCGACGCGGCGGCTTGGCCGATCCAAGGGCTCATCCGCCATTTCCGCCCCGAACTGGAACGGCGCATCAACGAAGCTAAGGGCACGGCCCCTGTCATGGAAGCAGCGGAGTAAATCATGCCTAAGCTAACAGTAGACGGCATCGAAGTAGAGGTGCCCGCGGGGGCGACCATCCTTCAGGCGTGCGAAGAGGCGGGCAAGGAAATCCCGCGCTTTTGCTATCATGAGCGGCTGTCCATCGCGGGCAATTGCCGCATGTGTCTGGTCGAGGTGAAGCCCGGGCCGCCCAAGCCGCAAGCATCTTGTGCACTTCCCGCAGCCGACGGTCAGGAAATCCGCACCGACAGCGCGATGGTTAAGAAAGCGCGCGAAGGGGTGATGGAATTTCTCCTCATCAACCACCCGCTCGACTGCCCGATTTGCGATCAGGGCGGCGAATGTGACCTTCAGGACCAATCGGTCGCTTATGGTCGCGGCAAGTCGCGCTATGATGAAAATAAGCGCGCAGTGACCGAAAAATATATGGGTCCGGTTGTCAAAACCGTGATGACCCGCTGCATCCAATGCACGCGCTGTGTCCGCTTTGCGCAGGAAATCGCCGGTGTCGAAGAAATCGGTGCGATTTATCGCGGCGAAAATATGCAGATCACCAGCTATCTGGAACGCGCGGTCACGAGCGAATTGTCGGGCAATATTGTCGATCTGTGTCCGGTCGGCGCGCTCACCTCCAAACCCTATGCGTTTGAAGCGCGTCCGTGGGAATTGAAGAAAACGCTCGCCATCGACGTGATGGACGCGGTCGGCAGCAATATTCGCATTGACAGCCGTGGCCGTCAGGCGCTGCGCATCCTGCCGCGCGTCAATGATGATGTGAACGAGGAATGGATTTCCGACAAAAGCCGCCACAATGTCGACGGCTTAGTCCGCCGCCGCCTCGACCGTCCGTTCGTGCGCAAGGATGGCAAGCTCGTTGAGGCAAGCTGGAACGAGGCGTTTCAGGCGATTGCAACGGCCACCAAGGGCGCAGGCGACAAGGTCGCTGTGGTAGCCGGCGATATGGTCGATTGCGAAACCATGTTCGCCGCGAAGCAATTGGCCGGAACGCTTGGCTCGACCTTGCTCGAAGGGCGCCAGACCGGGCTCGATTATGATGTGAGCAATCTCGCCGCGGTCAATTTCAACTCGACCATAGCCGGGATCGAGGAAGCGGACGCGATCCTCATTGTGGTGAGCAATCTGCGCTGGGAAGCGCCGCTCATCAACACACGCATCCGCAAGGCGGTGAAGCGCGGGGCAAAGGTGTTCGCCATCGGTCCCGAAGTCGATTTGACCTATAAGGTCGAATGGCTCGGCAATGATATGGGCGTACTGGCAAAGCCGCCCAAGCCAGTCACCGATGCGTTTGCCAAGGCGCAAAAGCCTGCGCTGATCCTTGGTGGCGGCGCGCTCAAAATTCCGGGCGTTTTCGGTGCGAGCCTTGCGCTGACAGGGCCGCTTGGCCTTATCAAGGATGGCTGGAACGGCTTCAATGTCGTCCATATGGCGGCAGCGCGCATGGGCGGGCTGATGCTGGGCTATGCGCAGCAGGGCGGCATCGCCGATATTTTGAAGGCAGAGCCGAAACTCTCCTTCTTTCTTGGCGCGGACGAGGTGGATTATTCCGCCTTTGCCAACAGCTTCAACGTCTATGTCGGCCATCATGGCGATGCGGGCGCGCACGCGGCGGATGTTATCCTGCCGGGCGCAAGCTATGCCGAAAAACATGGCACCTATGTCAACACCGAGGGCCGCGTCCAGCGCAGCGAGCAGGCCGTGTTCGCTCCCGGCGACGCGCGCGAAGACTGGACGATTTTCCGGGCGCTTGCAGACGTCATCGGCGTGAATATCGGCTTTGACGATTTTGCGGGCCTGCGCGCGGCGATGTTTGCGGCGGTTCCGGCGCTTGGGGCCGAAGGCCTGGCCGCTTATGACTGGGCACCGCCCAAGCTTGACGCCAAGCCCAAAGGCGAGGGGGCTTATCCGATCAAGGATTTCTACCTCACCAATAGCATTTGCCGCGCGTCGCCGACGATGCAACGCTGCTCGGCCGAATTGCTGCACGGAGATGATATGCTGGAGGCCGCAGAATGACCGCCTGGTTTCAAAGCTGGGGCCTGACATATGAATGGTCGTGGTTCATCGCCACGATTGTGGGCATCCTTGCTATCGTCCTGCCGCTGTTGCTGGCGGTGGCGATGATCATTTATGTGGACCGCAAAATCTGGGCGGCAATGGCGCTGCGCCGTGGTCCGAACGTGGTCGGTCCCTTCGGTTTACTGCAATCTTTTGCCGATGGTCTGAAGGTATTCCTTCAGGAAACCATCATTCCGAGTGCGGCCAACAAAGGCCTGTTCATCCTCGCGCCGATCATCACCTTCACGGTGGCGCTGATGGCGTGGGCGGTTATTCCGTTCAGCCAGCAGGCGATCTTGGCCAACATCAATGTGGGGCTGCTCTATATTCTCGCGGTGAGTTCGCTCGGCGTTTACGGGGTTATCATTGCGGGTTGGGCGTCCAACTCCAAATATCCCTTCTTTTCCGCAATTCGTGCCGCCGCACAAATGGTGAGCTACGAAGTCTCGATCGGCTTCATCCTGATTTCGGTCGTACTGTTTTCGAATAGCTTCAACCTGCAAACCATTATCGAAAGCCAGCGCGGCTTCGGCCTTGGCATTATCAATGCCTATGGCGTGAGCCCACTTCTTTTCCCGATGGCGATCATGTTCCTGATTTCGGCACTGGCCGAAACCGCGCGCGCGCCGTTCGACTTGACCGAAGCGGAAAGCGAGCTGGTCGCGGGCTATCAGACCGAATATTCGTCCATGTCGTTCGCGCTCTACTGGCTTGGCGAATATGCCAACGTCATCCTGATGTGTGCGCTCAACGCAATCCTGTTCTGGGGCGGCTATCTGCCTCCGCTCGATATTCCGATCCTCTATGCGGTGCCGGGCATTATCTGGCTGTTTGCGAAGATTTTCTTCTTCTTCTTCGTGTTTAGCTGGGTCAAGGCCACCGTCCCGCGTTTCCGTTATGACCAGTTGATGCGCTTGGGCTGGAAAATCTTCCTGCCAATCTCGCTCTTCTGGGTGTTCCTGGTATCGGGCTATCTCATGCTGACACGTTATGGAGGTGGGGCATGAGCCTCGGCTATCTCATCAAATCCTTCACCCTTTGGGAATTTGTGAAGGCGCACTGGTTGACCTTGAAATATTTTTTCAAGCCCAAGGCGACGATCAACTATCCGTTCGAAAAGAACCCGCTCTCCCCGCGTTTCCGTGGTGAACACGCGCTGCGCCGCTATCCCAATGGCGAAGAACGCTGCATCGCGTGCAAGCTGTGCGAAGCAGTATGTCCGGCGCAGGCGATCACAATCGAAGCGGAACCGCGCGACGATGGCTCGCGCCGCACGACGCGCTATGACATCGACATGACCAAGTGCATCTATTGCGGCTTCTGTCAGGAAGCCTGTCCGGTCGATGCCATAGTGGAAGGTCCGAACTTCGAATATGCGACCGAAACGCGCGAAGAGCTGATTTACGACAAGGCAAAATTGCTGAGCAATGGTGACAAATGGGAACGGGCTATCGCGGCAAACCTTGCCGCCGATGCGCCCTATCGCTAAGCGCCAAATATCAACATATTCCGGCACTTCGCCGGAATGAAGGAATGAATAAGGGGTTCACGGGAACGTGATACAAACACTGGCCTTTTACCTGTTTGCAGCGATGGTGGTCGCGAGCGGTGCGCTCGTGATTTTCGCGCGCAACCCGGTCCATAGCGTGCTGTGGCTCATCCTTGCCTTCTTCAATGCGGCAGGCTTGATGCTCTTATGCGGCGCGGAATTTATCGCGATGCTGCTCATCATAGTCTATGTCGGCGCGGTCGCGGTATTATTCCTGTTCGTCGTGATGATGCTCGACATTGATTTTGCCGAATTGCGCGCGGGCTTTGTGCGCTATCTGCCCTTTGGCGTGTTGCTCGCGCTGGTGCTGGTGGCGGAGATTATCTTCGCGATCGGTGCGTGGGCGGCAGGCGGCGTCAAATTTGCGCAGCGTATCGCGGTCGCCGATCCCACCGTCTCCAATATCGAAGCGGTCGGGAGGTTGCTCTATACCCGCTATATCTTCCTGTTCGAAGCTGCAGGCCTCATCTTGCTGGTCGCAATGGTCGGCGCGATTGTACTCACCCACCGCCAACGTGCAGGCGTATTGGGCCAGAAGGTCGCGCGCCAGAATAAGCGCCGTCCGCATGAAGCGGTGCGCCTCGTCAAGCCCACCATCGGCGAAGGGGTTGAGCTATGATTGGCCTCCACCATTATCTAGTCGTGAGTGCGATCCTGTTCGTAACGGGCGTGCTGGGCATTTTCATCAATCGCAAAAATGTCATCACCATCCTGATGGCGATCGAGTTGATCCTGCTTGCGGTCAATATCAATCTGGTCGCGTTCAGCGCCTATCTGGGTGACATGGTCGGGCAGGTTTTCTCCATGTTCGTGTTGACCGTGGCCGCCGGTGAAGCCGCTATCGGTCTTGCGATTATCGTTATTTATTTCCGCCGCCGCGCGACCATCGCGGTCGATGATGCAAACCGGATGAAGGGGTGAGCTAGAAGGTTATGGCTACTATCAAGCTCATCGTTTTCCTGCCGCTTTTGGCAGCAATCATTGCGGGGCTGGGCAATCGGGTGATCGGCAATATGCCGGCCAAGATATTGACCACAGGCGCGCTGTTTATCTCCTGTCTGCTGAGCTGGCCGATTTTCATCAGCTTCCTCAATGGAACGACTGAAGCGAGCGTCGTTCCTGTGCTGGACTTTATCCGCTCCGGCACCTTGTCGGTCGATTGGGCGCTCAGGGTCGACACGCTGACAGCCGTGATGCTGGTCGTGGTGACGACCGTGTCCGCGCTCGTCCATCTTTATAGCTGGGGCTATATGGATGAAGATCCGGACCAGCCGCGTTTCTTCGCCTATCTGTCGCTGTTCACCTTCGCGATGCTCATGCTCGTGACGGCGGACAATCTGGTGCAGATGTTCTTTGGGTGGGAAGGCGTCGGCTTGGCGTCCTACCTCCTTATCGGTTTCTGGTTCAAAAAGCCGAGCGCCAATGCCGCTGCGATCAAGGCGTTCGTGGTCAACCGCGTCGGCGACCTTGGCTTCATGCTCGGTATGTTCGGCACCTTCCTTGTGTTCGGCACCGTGTCGATCCCGGCTATCCTTGAAGCCGCGCCCGGCATGGCAGGCTCGACCATCGGCTTTTTGGGGATGCGCCTCGATACGATGACGGTCCTGTGCCTGCTGTTGTTCATCGGCGCGATGGGCAAGTCGGCGCAGCTTGGCCTCCACACCTGGCTTCCCGACGCGATGGAAGGCCCGACCCCGGTGTCGGCGCTCATCCACGCCGCGACGATGGTGACCGCGGGCGTGTTCATGGTGTGCCGCTTGTCGCCGATGTTCGAAGCATCGCCGACCGCGCTTGGCGTTGTGACCTTTATCGGCGCGGCAACCTGTCTGTTCGCGGCGACCGTCGGCACCACGCAAAATGACATCAAGCGCGTCATCGCTTATTCAACCTGTTCGCAGCTTGGCTATATGTTCTTTGCAGCAGGCGTCGGCGCTTATGGCGCAGCGATGTTCCACTTGTTCACGCACGCTTTCTTCAAGGCCTTATTGTTCTTGGGCGCAGGCTCGGTCATCCATGCGATGCACCATGAACAGGATATGCGCTATTATGGCGCGCTCAGGAAAGAAATCCCGCTTACCTATTGGGCGATGATGGCGGGCACCTTGGCGATTACCGGCGTCGGGATTTTGGGCGTGTTCGGCTTTGCCGGCTTTTATTCGAAGGATGCAATCCTTGAAGCGGCCTTCGCCTCCGGTCCGCATGGCCAGATGGCGTTTGCCGTCGGTATTTTTGCAGCCCTCTTGACCAGCTTCTATTCGTGGCGGCTTATCTTCCTGACCTTCTTCGGCAAGGCGCGTTGGGCAGGGTCGGAGCATATCCAACATGCGGTGCATGGCGACCATCATGATGATGGCCATGCCCATGACGACGATACGCATCATGCCCATGATGTTCATGCGGCTGAAGGCACGGCGGGTTATCATCCGCATGAAAGCCCGATCTCGATGCTCATTCCGCTGGGTGTGCTGACCTTGGGCGCGATTTTCGCAGGCTTCCTGTTCCACCACCAGTTCCTCAGCGCAGGCGACGGGGCTTTCTGGAAGGGCAGCCTCGAATTTAGCGAAGAGCTGATCCACCATATGCATGACGTGCCTTTGTGGGTGAAGCTTGCGCCGACCGCGGTCATGCTGACGGGCCTGTTCCTCGCGTGGAACAGCTATATCCGCAATCCCGAATTGCCGGGCCGTTTTGTGGCGCAATTCCGCATCCTTTATGACTTCCTCTATAATAAATGGTATTTTGACGAGATATATAATGCTCTCTTCGTCAAGCCCGCTTTCGCGTTCGGCCGTTTGTTCTGGAAGGGCGACAAAAAGGTGATTGACGGCCTCGGGCCGGACGGGGTCGCCTCGGCGGTCGGCGTCTATAGTGGCTGGGCACGCAAGTTCCAGTCGGGTTATGTTTACAATTATGCACTCGTGATGCTGCTGGGTCTTGCAGGCCTTGCCTCTTGGGTATTGGTGCGCTTCCTATGAACCAGCTTGGCTTTCCTATTCTGAGCCTGATGCTCGCGCTGCCGCTTGTTGCGGCGGCAATCTGTCTGTTCCTCGACGCCAAGAGCGCGCGGTGGCTGGCGTTGATCGCAACGCTCGCCAACCTTGTGCTGGGCATTGTCCTGTGGGCCAATTTCGACATAGGCGGCGCGCAGTGGCAATTTGTCGAAAAAGCGAACCTGTTCGGCACCTTCCAATATGCGTTGGGTATTGATGGCATCGCGTTGATGCTGATCATGCTGTCGGTATTCCTGATGCCCATTTGTATCTTGGCAAGCTGGGACAGCATCACCGACCGTGTGGGCCTTTATATGGCCAGTTTCCTGCTCATGGAAACGCTGATGGTCGGCGTGTTTGCCGCGCAGGATTTGATCCTATTCTACATATTGTTCGAAGCAGGCCTTATCCCGATGTATCTCATCATCGGGATCTGGGGCGGCAAGGACCGCATTTATGCCAGCGTCAAATTCTTCCTCTACACGCTGCTCGGCTCGGTGCTGATGCTGATCGCGATGCTGTGGATGATCAATGCCGCAGGCACGAGCGATATTCCGACCCTGATGAATTATGACTTCCCCGGCGGCGCGCAAAAATGGTTGTGGTTTGCCTTCTTCGCCAGCTTTGCGGTGAAGATGCCGATGTGGCCGGTCCATACCTGGCTGCCCGACGCGCACGTTCAGGCGCCGACGGCAGGTTCGGTCATTCTGGCGGGCGTTTTGTTGAAGATGGGTGGCTATGGCTTCCTGCGTTTCTCGATCCCGATGTTCCCGGAAGCGAGCGCCGATTTTGCCTGGTTGATTTTCCTCCTGTCGTGCATTGCGGTGGTCGTGACCTCGCTCATCGCGCTGGTGCAGAATGACATGAAAAAGCTGATCGCTTATTCGTCGGTCGCGCATATGGCGATTGTGACGGGCGGCCTGTTTGCATTGAACCAGCAAGGCATTGAAGGCGCGATTGTTGTCATGTTGAGCCACGGTCTTGTGTCGGGCGCGTTGTTCCTGTGCGTCGGCGTCATCTATGACCGCCTCCATACGCGCGAGATTGACCGTTATGGCGGCCTTGCGATCAATATGCCGCAATATGCGATCTTCTTCCTGCTGTTCACCATGGCCTCGATCGGTCTTCCGGGCACCAGCGGGTTCGTGGGTGAGTTTCTCTCGCTCATGGGCATTTATGAAGCGTCGAGCTGGACCGCGTTGATTGCCACCACCGGCATCATCTTGGGCGCGGGCTATATGCTCTACCTCTATCGCCGCGTGGCTTATGGCGACCAGAAAAATGCCGATGCTGCGGCCATGCCGGACCTTAATATCCGCGAATGGGCGATGCTTGCGCCGATTGCGGCGGTGGTGTTGTGGATGGGCGTTTATCCCGAAAGCTTCATGGCGCCCATTCGCAAGGATGTGACCTCGATTGTCGCGCGGGCTGCGAAAGACAAGCATCCGGGTGATGCGCGCCTCACCGCTGGAAAACCCGCGCCCGCCAAAACTGAATCGCTTGAAGGGGCGCATTAATGGCTAAGGACTTCTCTCTGATCGCACCGGAACTGGTGTTGACGGTCGGTGCGCTGCTGGTCTTGATGCTTGCAGCCTTTGCGGGCGATAAAGCCTCGCGCGTCGGCAATTGGCTGGCGGTCGCAACGCTTGTTGCCGCTAGTGTTGCCATTTGCGCCTTTGTGGGCGAGGGCGGCACTGCTTTTTCCGGCACCTATCAGGCCGATGCGTTTTCGAATTTCAGCAAATATCTGATTTACGGGGCAAGCGCGGTGTCCGTGCTGGCCGCGCCGCGCTTCTTTGAACGCAGCGGCCCGATGCGCGCGGAATATGCGGCGCTTGTCCTGCTCGCAACCGTCGGCATGAGCATCATGGTGAGCGCGACCGATCTGGTATCGCTCTATATCGGGCTCGAATTAAACTCGCTCGCCGCTTATGTGCTGGCAAGCTTCATGCGCAGCGATGACCGTTCGACCGAAGCGGGCCTCAAATATTTCGTGTTGGGCGCGCTGGCGAGCGGCATTTTGCTTTATGGCATGTCGCTGCTTTACGGCTTTGCCGGAACCACCGATTTTGTCGGCATTGCGACCGCCTTTGAAGGCGAGACCAATGCCGGTTTGCTGTTCGGCCTTGTGTTCGTGATTGCCGGGCTGTGCTTCAAGGTGAGCGCGGTGCCGTTCCATATGTGGACGCCCGACGTTTATGAAGGCGCGCCGACACCCGTGACGGCTTTCTTTGCAAGCGCGCCCAAAGTAGCGGGCATGGCATTGTTGACGCGCGTCGTTATCGAAGCCCTCGGCCCCGGCAAATTTGACTGGCAGCAAATCCTGATCTTCATCGCTTTGGCCTCGACCATATTGGGTGCGGTCGCGGCGGTGCGCCAGACCAATATCAAGCGCCTGCTTGCTTATTCCTCGATCAACAATGTCGGCTTCGCGCTGATCGGTTTGGCCGCAGGCAATGAAGCAGGGGTGGCCGCAGTCCTCACCTATATGGTCGTCTATGTGATTACCACGCTCGGTAGTTTCCTGTGCGTGCTGCAAATGCGCGACAAGGACGGCAATTATGTCGAGGACATCAAATCGCTGGCGGGGCTTTCCAAGACCCGTCCGGCGCTGGCCGCGGCCTTCGGTATTTTCATGTTTAGCCTTGCCGGTATTCCGCCCTTATTCGGTTTCTGGCCCAAGCTGCTTGTGTTCAATGCCGCCGTTTCGGCAGGGCTGATGCCGCTTGCAGTCATCGGTGTGCTAAGCTCGGTCATTGGCGCTTTCTATTATATCAATATCGTCAAGATCATCTATTTCGACGCGCCCGAAAGCGAATTTGCCAAGCATGATAACTGGATCGAAAAAGGCCTGATCGCGGTGAGCGCGGCTGCGATGACGTTCGTCGGCTATCTTGCCATCCCGGCTTTGGCGGCCAGTTCCGGTGCCGCCGCGCAGGCGTTGTTCTGATTGATTGAACAGGTCGCGGTTACCGGCTCTACCAATGCCGACATACTCGAGCGCGCTCGCGAGGGCGCGCCCGAGGGGCTGTGGATACGTGCCGACAGGCAAGACGGGGGAAGGGGCCGTTTGGGCCGGTCATGGGACAGCCCGACCGGTAATTTTTACGGCTCGACCCTCGTAAAGCTGCGCGCAGGCGATCCGCCCGCGCATACTTTGTCCTTGGTCGCAGCCATCGCAACAGCCGATGCGCTGCGCCATTTCGCGCCCAAGGCGGACCTCCTCATCAAATGGCCCAATGATCTGTTGCTGGGCGAGGATAAGCTGGCGGGCATTTTGCTCGAACGGCAGGGTGATAATATTGTCGTCGGCATCGGCGTAAATCTTGCTTATGCGCCCCAGCTTTCCGACCGTGTGGCCGCAGCGTTGAGTGCGGCAGGCCCCGCGCCTACGCCGCAAATATTTTGCGAGGTGCTGGCGCGCCAGTTCGAAGCGGCGCTCGCGCGCTGGCGGGGTGCGGGCACGCATTACCAGTCGGGCCTTGCTGCCACTATTGCGCTCTGGCTCAAACAGGCGCATCCCGTAGGGGCCGCAATTGCGACAAGCGGGCCGGACGGCACCAAAATTTCCGGCACATTTGCGGGCTTGACGCCGGACGCGATGCTCAACCTGCGCTTGCCCGATGGCGAAACGGTGGTAATCCATTCCGGCGACATCGAATTACAAAGGGGTCAAAGCGATGCTGCTGGCGATTGATGCAGGCAATACCAATGTCAAATTCGCGCTCGTCGAAGCGTCGGGCGACATTGTCCAGCGCTGGCGCATCGCAACCGACGCGCGGCGCACGGCGGATGAATATGCGGTATGGCTCGACCAGCTTTTGAAGATGGAAGGCTATGCGCGCAGGGATGTGGAAACGGTGGTTATCTCCACCGTTGTCCCGCGTGCGCTCCACAATTTGCAATTGCTGGCGAGTAAATATTTCGGCGTAGATGCGGTGGTTGCGGGCAAGCCGCCGCTAAGCTGGGGCATCGCGCTCAAGGTGGACGAGCCGCAACAGGTCGGCTCGGACCGCATCGTCAATGCCATTGCCGCGCAAGCAATTGAACCCGATAGCGATAAAATCGTTATCAGTTTCGGCACCGCCACAACGGTTGACCATGTGGATAGCGAGGGCGCTTATTGCGGCGGCATCATCGCGCCGGGTATCAACCTCTCGCTCGATGCTCTGGTTGCCGCTGCCGCCAAGCTTCCGCGCATCGGGATAGAAGCGCCCGCATCGACCAGCGTCATCGGCCGCACGACCGAAAGCCAGATGCTGATCGGTATTTATTGGGGTTATGTGGCGATGATGGAGGGCCTCCTCCAGCGCATGAAAGCGCAAATCGGAAAGCCGGTGACGGTCATTGCGACCGGCGGCCTTGCCATCCTGTTCCAGCAGCATGGCCATTTGTTTGACAAGATAGACCCCGACCTCACGCTAAGGGGCATCGCGACTTTATACAGGAATAATATCAAGTGACGACACCCGGCCAAGAATTGCTGTTCCTTTCGCTCGGCGGGTCCGATGAAATCGGAATGAATTTGAACCTTTATGGCTGTAACGGCAAATGGGTGATGGTCGATCTGGGCGTGACGTTCGGCAATGCCGACTATCCGGGCATCGACATCATCCTGCCCGACGTTGAATTTATCGAAGAGCGTAAGGAAGATTTGCTCGGCATCGTCCTCACCCATGCGCATGAGGACCATATCGGCGCGGTGCCTTATCTGGCCGCAGACCTTGGTGTGCCGCTTTATGCCAATGCGTTTACCGCCGCGATGATCCGCGGCAAGCTTGCCGAAGAAGGGCTGACCGACAAGGTCAAGCTGCACGTCATCGACCTTGATGGCCGATTTGAAATGGGGCCGTTCGGCTTCCGCTTCGTCCAGCTCGCCCACTCGATTCCGGATATGTGCGCCTGTGTGATTGATACGCCTTATGGCACGATTTTCCACACCGGCGACTGGAAGCTTGATGAGGATATGCGCATCGGCCAGCAGGCGACGACTGCCGAGTTGAAGCAGATTGGCGATGAAGGCGTCCTCGCGCTGGTGTGTGACAGCACCAATGTGTTCAACGCCGAGTCCGCAGGGAGCGAAGGCGGGGTCAAACAAGGCCTGCTTGAAACCGTGCGGAAAGCGCCCGCGCGGGTGCTGGTGACGACCTTTGCGTCCAACGCCGCACGGCTCAAGACATTGGGCGAAGTGGCGCGCGAAACCGGACGGCAGCTTTGCGTTGCGGGCCGTTCGCTCGACCGCATCATCGCGGTGAGCCAGGCCAATGGCTATCTGAAAGATCTGCCGCCCGTCATTGACTTCGACACCGCTATGGGCTTGCCGCGCAACAAGGTGCTGATTGTCGCAACCGGCGGGCAGGGCGAGCCGCGCGCGGCGCTTGCTCGAATTGCGGGCGATATGCATCAGATCAAACTCGACGAGGGCGATTGGGCGCTATTTTCCTCGCGCCAGATACCCGGCAATGAAATGGCGATTGGCCGCATCCAGAACCAGTTGGCGCTAAAGGGCGTCGTCATGGTGACAGAAAGGCAGGCGCATATCCATGTGTCGGGCCATCCCGGGCGGCCGGAGCTTGCGGCGATGTATCATGCGCTGCGCCCCGAAATTTTGGTACCGGTGCATGGCGAGGTGCGGCATATGATGGAGCAGTGCCGTTTCGGCCTGTCCCAGGGCATCCCCCAGGCCCTGTTCCAAAGAAATGGGCAAGTAGTGCGCCTCGCTCCCGGCAATCCCAAAATTATCGACCATGTGCGCAGCGGACGCCTGGTGCTGGACGGCGATGTTATCCTTCCCGCCGATGGCGAAACCTTGAACCAGCGGCGCAAGCTTGCGCTTAACGGCCATATTTCGGTCGCGGTCGCGCGCGACGGGGCAGGGGTCGTGCGCGGCACCCCGCGGGTGCGCTATCAAGGCGTGCCGGTCGAACATGAACGCGACGATTTTATCGAAGATATGATCCACGCCGCCGCTATGGCAGCGGGCGAACCGGCGCGCGACTTTGATAAATTGCGCGAAAATATCCGGCTTGCGGTGCGCCGCGTCGCGACCGAATGGACCGGCAAAAAGCCTATCGTTGATGTATTGATTTTGGACGTCTAAGACCCGTCCCATGAAATGGACATCGGCGCTCGCAATTTACTGTCTCTTCTGGGTGATGAGTGCATTTCTCGTCCTGCCCTTCGGTGTCCGCACGGCGGACGAGATGGGCGTTGAAAAAGTGCCGGGACAAGCCGAAAGCGCGCCCGCCAATTTCAACCCCAAAAAGGTCATGATCAAAACCACGATTTTGGCGGCGATCCTGTTCGGCCTTTATTATCTCAACTATACGCAAGGCTGGATCGGGGTGGACGATCTGGATTTCTTCACGCCGCCCTCTGCTGAATAAAAGCCTGCCGGTTAAGCCCGTCAGGTGCGCAGGCGTTCAATCGCCTGCGCGAGCATCACATAAAGCTTACCCATATCTGATGACAGCAAGGCAACGCTGAGCGATGAACCGTCGCGTGTGCCGAGCAGGTTGCGCAATATCGCTTCAAAATCGTGGATATAGCGGTTCACATGGCCGCGAAATTCGCTGTCCTCTTCATAATGGCGCAGTATTTCGCGCGCTTCGCTATTGTCGATAAGCCGCACCGCGCGACGCGCAAATACGCTGCGGTCGCCTTTCAGATAGGCTTCCCAAGCGGTGTCTGTGACTTCGTTCGACAGGATTTTGGTCACATCAATCGCGGTCGAATTGAGCGATTCGGTGAGGAGCGCGACGCGGCGCGTGAGATTGTCGCGGTCGGCTTCTTCCATCGCTTTTTTGGTATCGACAATCCGCTGTTCCAGCGCGGAACCCGCCGCCGACAGGCTCGTCACCTGAAGCAGCAGATGCTGTGCGGCGGTGTCTGCCACGGCAGCCGCGCGTTCGGAGGCGCTATTAATGTCGGCGATGCGGTCATCCACCTTGGTGCCAATCGCTTTGCTGAGCGCCGCCGCGCTCGCTTCGCCAAGCTTTTCGGCGGATTCAGGAATAACGCCGGTGAGCGCCTGACGCGCTTTTTCCGATGCCTGCATCGCGGTTTCGCGCACCCGCACCAAGGCTTCGACCAAGCGCGGCCCGGCCTGTTCGCTCAAGCGGTCCGATTCGACATTGATGCTGCCCATCAATTCCTGCAACTCGGTCAATGTCGCGCGCTGCGCGTCGGCGGCGCTCTTGCCGACTTCGCTGGTTTCGCGCAGCAGGCGGTGCTGGTTGGTGACCAACTGGTCGGTTTCGCGCAGGCGGCCAAGCGTTGCTTCGGCAACGGCTTCGGCCTTTTCCAGTTCGGGGGCTACCAAATCGAGCGATTGCTTGCTCGCGGACAGCCGTTCGTCGAGGCGGCCAAAGGCGCTGGGCAGGCTTTCCTCCAACTCGCGCGTCACACTGTCGAGCGCGAGCAGCAAATCTTCCGACCGGCCAATAAGCTGTGATGCGCCATCCGCGCCAAGCTGGACCTTGCTGGTCATCGCTTCGGTCTGGAGTTTCAACGCTTCCATCGCGCGCGCAAGGCCATCGAGCCGCTCGCGGCCCTTATTGTCGAACGTCGCAAATTCGCTGTCCAGTTCGTTGAGCGCATTGATAAGCTGGCCGGTAAGGCTTTGCGCCTGCGCTTCCTGCCGCTCGACCCTCTGGGTGAGCAAGGCGACCGATTGTTCGGCATCGGCAAGATTGGCGAGCAAGCCTTGCATCAACACTTGGCCGCGCTCGTTCAACTGGCCGTGCGCGTCATCAAGTTGCGCCAGATAGGCGGTCGTATGTTCGTCCGCTGCGGTGCGCGCGGCCTGATAAGCGGTTTGCGCCGCCTCGCTGCTTTCCGAAAAGCGCAAGGTGGCGGTATCGACCGAGTTTTCCAACTCACCGCGCGCGATTGCCAGATGCTCGGCAATTTCGGCAAGCTGGGTTTTAAGCTCGCCTTGCTGGCGACGCATCACTTCCGACACGCGCTCGCTCTGGTCATTAAGCGCGGCAATTTGGGCTTCGAGCGCGGAGCCATGCTGGTGCGCGCTGCGTCCCGCTTCACGCAGATTTTCGGTGAGACGCGCGGCGACATCGTCAATGCGCGGCAATCCGGCGAGCAGGCCTTCGACCTGCACCATCGCGCGGCTGCTATTGTCGGTAAGCTGGTTGCTGGCGGCCAGACCATCGTTGAGCGCCTCGCGAATCCGTAAGGCGGCTTCCTGCAAACGCTCGGCGGCCTGGAGGCCGAACACCGCGATTTCTTCCGACTGGCGGCCTAATTCTTCGCGACTGGTTTTGAGGTGGCGGTTATAAGTGGCAAGATTATTTTCCATGCGGCGCGACTGTTCGGCCATATGCCCCGCCATCCGGCCATAGCGATTGGCTTCGGTCTGGCTGCTGCGCTGCGCCATAATATAGAGCGCCACGATAAGGATAAGCGGGATTGCGCCTTGGGCGATGATGGCGGGCCAAGCACCCAACGTCAGACTGGCGGTATCGGATGCAAATAATGTCCAGCCATAAAAGCCGATCCACGCTACCGCCGCAAACGCCAGAAGGGGAGCGGCAACGCGCACCCATAAGGGGTCGGCCAGTGAAGAGTCTGAAAGGGCAGGGGCATCCATTGCGTAATCGGCACCGTAACCGGCGGTATAGGCTTCGGAAGAATCACCATCAGGATATGCAGGCGCCGCATATGCCTTATCCACTATCATCTCGTCCCCCATATGTGCATGTTGGCCAGCAAGTGCGCGCGCATCTTCGCTGTCAGCGGGCGCTGCGCTTCTATCTACATCCGCGTCCGGATGGCCGTAATTCATGTCGATGTCCACATCCGTATCGGCGGGGTGGTTGCGCCATAATCCGATAATTTTCTTTCCCCCACTCATCGTTGACCTCGATCTCGTTATTTTTGTTTCTTGCGCTTGTGATTGTGCCGTAGGTGCAGCGCGCCCGCCACTATACACAGTTTATTAACGGCGTTCATGGCAAATTACATCCCGATGTCATTCCATAGCAGTCAACTCGGCGCAACTGTTGCAGCAGCTATCGGACAAGGGGCTATTTTGACAGCCGATCCTGCCGACGGGGATGTTGCGCTTGCCGAAGATTTGCGCCGCGCCTTTCTCGAAAGCGCCGCCCGCCATGCCGACTTTATGCGCCGCGCGCGGTGCGATGCGAACTGGCAGATTTCCGCGTGGCGTTTGAAGGGCTTGAGCGCGACATTCGGTATCACCGGCCTGGTGCGGTTGGCCGAAGAGGCCGCCAGCGGCGTCCCCGGCGATCCGGCCATATTACGCCGCATCCAAAACGAAATTGCCGCGCTCTGATTGCGTAGTTTCTACTGTAAATTGTAAAATTTTTGCAGCATAGCCATGTAATTGGCTATTCAACCGCCATTCATTGCGCGCATCATATTGCGCCTTCAAGCGTTGATGGCTTGAGCTTTTGGCGGTTGGCGGATATTCCCCGCGCCAAAGCTGTTCAGCATAAACACGTCGCCCTACCGGCGATGAATATGGAGGATGAAGATGCGTTCTGTTTCCCGTTTGGCAATTTCCCGCTTGGCATTGGCTGTTGCCGGTTTTGCATTGGCAGGCACCGCCGCCATGACCGCGACGCCTGCTTTGGCGCAAAAGAAGAAGGCGGAAAAAACCGCTTCCGGCGAATATAGCAAAGAATTCCGCGCCGCTGCCGGCCCCGCACAAGAAGCAATGCAAAAGGCGCAGGCGTTGAACGACGAAGCCAAAAAATTGCAGGCGGCGGGTAATGCCGCAGCGGCTAATGCCAAGAAAGAAGAAGCTAAAGCGGCTTATCTTGCAGCAAAACCGGGTGTTGAAGCCTTGGCTCCGCTTGCCAAAAGCGCTGACGAACAGGTCCTGGTCGGCGAATATCAGCTCCAGATCGCTGCTTTTTCTGATGACCAGAAAGGTCAGCAGGCAGCGCTTGAACGCATTTTGGCGTCCGGTAAGGCCAATCCGGCAAGCCTTGGCGCTTATAATTATTTCGCAGGGGCCTTTGCCTATCAGGATAAAAATTATCCCAAGGCCATCGAATATCTGGCGGCTGCGAAGCAACATGGCAACAAAGATGCCGATGCGATGCTGGTTGACGCCTATCTTCAGGGCGGCCAGGTTGATCAGGGCCTGAAAATGGCGCGCGAAGCGATTGCGGCCCGTCAGGCCAGCGGTCAGGCCATGACTGACGATCTGTTCACCCGTCCGGCGCTCGCATTGCAAAAAGCCAATCGCAAGCCGGAAATGATGGAATTTGTCCTTGGCCGCGTTCAATATTTCCCGACAGCGGAATATTGGGGCAACGCCATCGACATGGTAGTGCAGCAGTCGCCGACTGTGGACGCAAAGCTTGACCTTCTGCGTTTGAAATCGACCGCTGGCCTCATGCGCGACGAATATGATTTCACCACTTATTCGTATCTGGCAGCCGAAGAAGGCCTGCCTGCGGAATCGCTTGCCGCGATTAACGAAGCCCGTACCAAGGCGAAGCTTGGCGCTGGGGCGGTGACCGAATTGCGCGACCGTGAAGCAAAGCAAAAAGCCCGTCTTGCGACCGACACCAAGGCCTCGCTCGGCGGCAGTGAAACGGCGGCGCGTTCAGCCGCTAATGGCCGGATTGCAAAATCGACGGGCGATGCTTGGCTCAATCATAATGAATTTGCCAAGGCGGCGGCGATGTATCAGCTTTCGCTCGAAAAGGGCGGGGTGGATGCCAATCTCCTCAACACCCGTATCGGCATTGCGCTCGCCAAACAGGGCGACAAGGCCGGAGCCAAGGCGGCTTTCGCCAAAGTCACCGGCCCGCGCGCCAATATCGCTAAGCTGTGGACGATCTATCTCGACAGCGGCGTCAAAGGTTAATTGCCAAAGCTTAACGCCCGTAAGGGTTAATGCCCGTAAGGGTTAATGCCACAACGAAAAAGGGAGGCCATCACAGCCTCCCTTTTTTATGTTCTGTAAAATCTGCGCGCCTGTAACGCCCGCCCGTCAGGTCAGCGGAATACCGGCCATCTGTTTGGATGTGCGGATCGTGAGCGATGTTTTCACACTATTCACATTGGGCGCAGAGGTCAGTTTGGAGGTCAGGAAATGCTGGAAGCTTTGCAGGTCGCGCGCGACCACCTTCAGGATGAAGTCGATTTCGCCGTTCAGCATATAACATTCGCGCACTTCGGGGAGCGTTGCAATATGCTGTTCGAACGCGCGCAAATCGGCTTCGGCCTGGCTTTTGAGGCTGACCATCGCAAACACGGTGATGCTATATCCCAGCGCAATCGGATCAAGGTCGGCATGGTAAGCGCGAATGATGCCCGCTTCTTCAAGGCTGCGGACCCGGCGCAGACAGGGCGGGGCGGTCAATCCGACTCGATCTGCCAGTTCAACGTTGGTCATTCGTCCGTTTTCCTGCAGCTCCCGCAGGATCTGAATGTCGATTTCGTCAAACTTTGATAGGGTCATGCCGTAATTTCCGTTCTGATTCTTTCTCTATCTCATAATAAAATTTCAGTGCATTGCAATTGTCCCATAGTGTTACGATGCGTTTTCCACTCTTTCGGAAAAGCTTTATTCACGATATTTGCTAGCAGCTTGGTAAGGTTTGGCGCGGTCAGTGCGTCATTGGGGAGACGTGGTTTTCGTGCGCTACGATGATATGATTGATACGGTGTTGCGCGCTGGAACCGCAAATCCGAACCAGCGGGCGATCGTCTGGTCGCAGCTCAGCGACCTGCTCGCGCAAAAAGGAAGCGAGATTTCGCAATCCTATGTGACAGCCGCGCTGACCCGGCTTTCCGAACTTAAACCGCTTGTGCCGGTCGCGCACCGCACGGGGGCCGCGCGCGCGATTGCGCGGCGTTGTCATTTTGTGCCGTTGGTCGCTTTTTATGGCGGCGATACAGCACCGGTGGCGCAGGCGCTTTTGTCCGATGTGCAATTAACCGATGAAGAATGGCTGACCTTCATTCCGCTGACCACACCGCTCGCCCGCATGATTTTGCGCGAGCGACGCGATCTGGGTGCAAATGTGACGCGCGCGCTCCATGCGTTCGGCGCGATTGATTTCCGGCTTGCCGATCAGGGCGCCGCGCAAGGTACTAACCAGAGTGCCAACCAGAGCGTGTATCAAGGCACAAGCGAAGAGCGCGCCGCGCCAGTGAAGGCGCAGGATGCGGTGCTGCAAGGCACCCAGATTAGCGAACTGGTCCGCCGCATCGAAGAATATCGCGCCGACCGCTTGCCCCAGACGGTAGGTGCCGAGCCATTGGACACACCCTTCCGTTTTGAAACCGGCGCGGACGGCATCATCAACTGGACCAACAGCCCGTTTCGCGGCGCGGTCATCGGGCTGAGCATCGCCGAGCCGGCCTTTGACGGCGAATCCGGCACCGATGCCTATTCGGCAGGCGCGTTCCGCCAGCGCGCGACGATCGAGCGCGCGCGGCTCTATCTGGAAGATAGCAGTCGGTTGGGCGGCGACTGGCGCTTTGACGCGACCCCCTATTTCGACCAGACGACCGGCCAGTTTCTGGGCTATAAGGCCAATGCGCGCAGGCCCCGCCCCGGCGAAACCGCAAAGCCTCTTAGCTCGGACAAGATTTTGGGATCGGTCACGTTCGGCGAATCGATGCGCCAACTCGTGCATGAACTGCGCACGCCCCTTAATGCGATCTCCGGCTTTGCCCAGATGATTGACGGGCAGATGTTCGGACCCGTGCCGCAACGCTACCGCTCGATGGCCGATGAAATCATCGTCGATAGTGATCGGCTGATGGGCATTTTTGCCGATCTCGACCTTGCCGCGCGGCTTGATAGCGACAGTTTCAAACAGGATAGCGGACAGGTCGCGGTTGACCGGCTGATTGATGATCTGGCCGACGAGCTTGACCATGTATCCGATCAGCGCGATGTGCGGTTGCGCGTCCATCTCCCCGAACATTTGCCGCCCGCCGATGTCGATCCGCATCAGGCGCGCCGCCTTGTCGCCCGCTTTTTGAGCGCGTTGGTCGAAGTCGGTGAACCGGGCGAAACCATCAACGGCACGATCATGGCAACGGGCGCGGATATAAGATTTGCGGTCGACCGTCCGGCCTCGCTCATCGGGGTGGACACGCCGACCTTGCTTGATCCGGGCTATTCGCCCGAAGGCGATGCACCGGATGCGGCTATGCTCAGCCTCGGCTTTTCGCTGCGTCTTGTTATCAATTTTGCCAAAGCGGTTGGCGGGCGGCTCGATATAAGCGACAAAATGCTGACCTTGACGCTCCCTGCTGTCAGTCAGGCACGCCGCGACACGCGCACGCCATAAGGCGTAGCCAAGCGCAATAATGCAAATCTTGCGCGGGCAAGGCCTTGCCCCCGACAACGCGCTTCGCTATCGCGCAGAACGACCAATCGGTGGGGCCTGTAGCTCAGTTGGTTAGAGCTGGCCGCTCATAACGGCTAGGTCGGGGGTTCGAGTCCCTCCGGGCCCACCATTTTATGATATTGGTCATCTTATGATATTGGTCATCTTATGATATTGGTCATCTTATGATATTGGTCGTCTTACGATATTGATCGGGGGCGGCGGAGGGGCGATGCGCGGCAGCAATCCTGTAACATCCATCTACTTGGCAGATCATAAGCTTGTTCGCTGGCTGGGTTTGATGGCTGCGGCCTTTATTGCACTGACCGGCTTGATGGCATGCGTCGTGCTGCTCGCGCAGATTGTTAAAAATTTCAATATATCAAGTCTGGCTCTTGTCTTTATGTGGATGGCGCTCCTGTCATTTGCAATTTTCAGGGTGAATAAAGGGCCGCAACCCGGTTGGCTGTTTTTTGCGCTTCTGCTGCTTTTTTCAGCCGCGCTGCGCTGGTCTTCTGTCGAATTGACATCCGCTGTCGCCTTGGGCGCCGATCCGATGAATTATGCCAACCTCGCCCGTGCCATTACCGAAGGGCGCGGGCTGATAACCGACGATTGGCAATATGGTGAAGGGCTACGCGCCTATTTTCCGCCGCTTTATCCCGTCTTGCTGGCCGGTGTCTGGGCTCTGTGCGGTGAATCTTTCTATTCGACATTATTGTTCAACACCGGCGTGGACGTCGCCTCGGCGCTCATTTTATTCCAAATCGGCAGCGGGGCAGGAGGGCGAAAAACGGGCTTGCTGTCGGCATTTGCCTATCTGGCATGGCCAAGCCTTTGTCTAATGGGCGCAACCCCGCAAAAAGAATCGCTTGCGCTGCTTTTGATATTATTGCTGCTGTCCGGAACATTGCGCTGGATGGCTACGGGGCATGCAGGTCATCCGAACCAGAAGCCCGAACGATTTTTGCAGTTCGGGGCTTGGCTTGGAATCTGTTGGGGCCTGCTTGCATTGACGCAGCCCGCTTTATCCTTGATTCCCGCCGCCATTGCGCCGCTCCTGATCTGGCAAAAGGGCTTTATGCCAATGGTAAGGCTGGCGCTTGCGTCCATCCCTTTCCTGCTGCTCGTCATGATGCCTTGGTGGGTCCGCAATTGGATGCTGTTTGACAGTTTTGTACCGTTCACAACAGCGTCAGGCATGATGCTCAACTCCGCGCTGGCGGAAATGCGTGTTCCGTTTCCGCCGGACTTGTTTGACAATCCCGAAACGGTGCGCGGGGCGATTATGGGCGATCTGGCCTTTGCCCGCTTGGTAGAAGACCCGTTAGCCGCCATTATGCGCGGCGCGCGCGCCATTGCTTATGGGTTGGCTTATGAAGAAGCCTCACTGGCGCAGTTGCGTCATACAAATCCGCCGATCAGCGCGGAAAATCACGCATTATTAGCGCCTCTTTTACAAGCCTCCTATGTCGCAATCCTGCTGTCTGCACTCGCTGGGGCCTGGCAACAGATCAAAGCCCGCACTGTCAGTCCGATCCTGATATTTTATCTTGTTATTCTGGTGCTTATCATCGGTGTGAATAGCTGGTTCGAATTTGGCGAGCGCCACCGCCTTGTCCTCACCCCTTTCCTGCTGCTCATTGGTGCGTCCTATTGGGCGAAAGTGAAAGAGGCTTTTGATGCGCGCTCCCTGAAGGAAACAGCAGGTCTCAAGTGATAAACATGATCGGCTGGCTTGCCTATGCCCGCGCCAGTCGTTAGGGAGCCTCACCAGTCGGGGAGTAGCGCAGCCTGGTAGCGCATCTGCTTTGGGAGCAGAGGGTCGCAGGTTCGAATCCTGTCTCCCCGACCATTATACCGCCCGCTGCACCGCCCGTGCCCGCGCCCGCACTTATCCCGCTTTCCTACATAGTCCCGCTCTGCCACGCTCACTCGTCCACACAGGTTTCAACCGAAGGACGAAAGGCGGTGATAAGGGGAAAGATAAATGTTCGATGGTGTGACTCTATGCGACTTTAAGCCTTTCGCCTTGAGGCAAAAGCGCACAATTCCATAGATTTTTTGAGGGCGGGACGAAGCCGTAGAAACGGAGAACTACGTTTACGCAATCGCTCTCCAAAATTGAAGCGAGGTCAAATGACTATAACGTGTGATTGCGGAATAGCGGCTTGCAGAGGGCAAACGGTCGACGCATTCCTTCCGGAGAAAGGTAGCCATTTCCTGAAAGCGCCTAGATGAATAGATGTGGCCCAACTACCTCGAATGAGATTGCGAGGCCATTCACGAGGTTCTGTGGCTCGCCCACGTCGCCGTGCATAATGCCGATAAGCCCGGTTTCTCCTTGTAAGGCGCTTCCCGAGTAGCCGGGTGCGCTCGGAACTGTAAGTTTCACGCTCATGCCTACAATGTCGGCGACATGCCCAGCTAGTGTCATCGGTCTAATCAGGGTTTGCCCCATACCGGGGAAGCCAGTTGCGGTCACCGACTCACCGCAAATTGGGGTGACAACCGTCGACAGGTCGTAAGCTCCGTATGAGAAAAGGGCAGCGACCTCGGTTGTTGTCAGTCTGATCGCCATGACATCGGCGAGGAAACCTTCAGATTGATTGGTCACCACCGAAAAGCGCTGATTATTCCCCTCAAAGAGATACAGGACCGTAGGAGTGTCTACGACCTCGATGCGCGCTCCGGAGAACAGTTCGAATGACGGCGGGGTTTCCTTGAGAGCAGTGATAATGTGCACGCAAGTCACCAACCACACCTTCGTTCCGTCTCTGACGAGGAAGCCCGTTCCGGCTTGAGTATTGGAACCTTTAAAACCATGAAGGGGAATTGGCAGCGGCATTTATTTAGGACCTTAGAGTATGGAAGATGCCAATGTCGAATGGCGTAGAGAGTCCGTCTACTTTTAGCAAGAAATCACGGTCGCTTCACGTCAAAACGGAGGTCGATTGCTGCCGACGTTGGCGGTCAAGATATGGCGCAGTAGCGTAGAAACGGTGGCTCTCGGAATTGCTTGGTGGTGATGCGGCGATCGGCGGCAAAAGCGCGCAATTCCATAGATTTTTGAGAGAGATGGCGGGCAGCGCCCGACGAAGATGAGCACTATGAGACCATCATAGTCATCTGAAATTATTGAAGAATTTTCAAAGGATTCGGTCATCGGCGGTCATCGGCGGTGATCGGCGCCTTCTGGAGGTCTTTTGGCGGCGCTATCGGGCATTCGGCGGCCGTAGGAGCAGCATCGAATACGCAACTTAACGCCTTGCGTTAAGTTGCGTTGACGGCTTGGCGCGACTCGGTTATGGTTCGCCCAATGGAGATCGAGTTCGCAGACCAACAGTTGGCCTTAATTGAAACGGAGCGTGCAGCAGACACAAAGCTGCCGGTTGCCGTCATTCAATCTGCTCGGCAGCGGTTGAGCATAATCCGAGCCGCCCCTGATGTTCGCACCATGCAGAACTGGAGGAGCCTTGGCCTAAGAGCGCGAGCGGCGGGTTCTCCGGAGCATTTGGTGGTTTTAGCCCCTCAGTGGGCGATGGTCTTGCGGATTGAGGAAAAGAATAGTGCTATGACAGTGATCGTTAGGGCGATGGAAGAGCAAGCAAGGGGTGCCGCATAATGGCCGGCACCAACACCGTCGCAATCGATCCCCCCGGCGTCTTTATCAAGCTTGAGCTGGAGGTTCGTGGCTGGTCGCAACGCGATCTCGCTTTCATTCTCGGGCAGACCGAACAACAGTTGAATCCGCTTCTGTCAGGAAAGCGGGCTATCACTCCTGACATGGCGCGGCTGCTTGGCGACGCCTTCGATGCATCCCCTCAGTTCTTTCTGAACCTCCAAGGTCAATTTGATTTACAGAATGCGAAGGAACCTGATCCGGCCGTAAAAACCAGGGCGGAACTTCAAACCCTCTATCCTGTACGCGACATGATCCGCCGAGGTTGGATCCAGGATGGTGAATCCTCATTGCTTCAGCTTCAGATGGACCGATTTTTCGAAGTCGCCAATGATCAGGGGCCGAACGCGATCGCGTTTGCTGCCAAGAGGACGCATTACGACGAAACTCCGCCTCATCAGTTGGCTTGGGTGTTTCGGGTTCGGCAGCTCGCGAGCAATATTCCCGTGCGCGCGTTTTCGCCCGAAAAACTTCGCGACGCGCTTCCGAAGTTGCGGGCTTTAATGGTTGATCCTGAAGCCGTCGAAACTGTGCCGACTTTACTTGCGGAATGCGGTGTAAGATTTGTTGTTGTAGAGGCTCTGCCCAACGCGAAGATCGACGGTGTATGTACTTGGCTTGACGACCAATCTCCAGTGATCGGAATGTCAACTTTGTATGATCGCCTTGATAATTTTTGGTTTGTTCTACGGCACGAGATCGAACATGTCCTTGAGGGACACGGAAAACGCTCAATTGGTATGGTCGACCATCTCTCGGGAGATAATTCGTCTGATGAGAAGAATGACAGTGATGAAGAGCGCGTCGCAAATATGGCCGCTGCTGATTTCTGCGTTCCGAATCAGAAGATGGATTCCTTCTATGCTCGCAAGCACCCTTATTTCTCGGAACGGGACGTGATCGGATTTGCGTCGCTGATGGGCGTCCACCCAGGGATTGTGGTCGGACAGCTCCAGAAGCGAATGAAGAGGTATGATTACCTCCGTAAATATCAGGTGCCGGTCAGGCGTTATGTGGTGAATTCGGCTGTTACCGATGGCTGGGGCCACGTTGCCGAAGCGCATCTTTAGATTTCAATGATGGTGATGAATGGCAAAGTTTTCTGAGCAAATGCAGGCGATTTTTGATCGCTATACCGAAGAGGTAGATTCCTCTCCGGTATCGCTTGACAACGTCGCTGCTTGGGCAATCGAACAGGGACTTTACCGCCCGCAACCGCGCGACGTGGTGAAGCTTTGCCGTGAGGCGCTGGCCGAAAGCCTTCGGCAGGAGAAGCGGATCGACGCCCAAGGCAGGAAGTACAGAGCTAAACACTCTGTCCGAACCAATATCGGTGGCGTTCAATTGAGCCTATGGGCAGACATCGACAACGCACCGCGCTCGTTCATGGAAAAGTCTTTTAGTCAGCGTCGTAAGGCCATCGCGGACGACTGCTTCCAGGTTAAGCAGGATGTCGATCACTTCAATGATGAGAACCCCACTGAATTGCCCATTCAGATAGTGCTCGATTTCACTGACGACGTTGCCGAAATGGAAGCTGCCGCACGTCACGATAGAGATGATGACGAAGCCGCTTGATCGCCTGCTCTCCATGGATGGAGAGTTGGCGATTCAACTTAAGTCATCGAGAATGTTCGGACGCCTGCCTTTTCCAGCAAACGGTATAGCGTCGCAATTTTGCTTCGTGTGCCTCTGCGAGCGCAGTAGGTAAAGACAACCCGTTGCTTCGCGCGCGTGAAAGCGACGAAAAACCCTGCCGTGGCTTCGATCTGATCGTTGGCAAAACTCCACCATGCGCCATCGTCCAGGCCGACGAAGATGACGCTGTGGTATTCAAGCCCTTTGCTCTTATGGATTGTCATTAGAGGTATTGCGTGGACGCCTTCATAGGCGTCGAGCGCCGTTGACCAGTCGCCGCCGCTGGCTGACGACGCGGATAAATGCACGGCAGCGGCGTCCAACACTTTTTCCAGCCAGCCTCCCTGACCATAAGCGGGGTGAACTGCAATCAGCCGATCTCGACCCACGAATGATACAATGTCATCAATGATCGCTCGTGCCGCCGCCTTCAATTTCGGCGGGGTAGGATGCGTTTTGGATAGATTGATCGCATAGGCATCCAACTCGCGGGCAAGTCTGGACTGCGCGGCTTCGTCATCCGGCGTGATGCCTTGCAAGGCCGCAAGCGCCTCTTGGCATTCCGTCCAATACCGACCAGCGCGGTTGGTCATAGCGAGGCGCAAAATGGTAATTGCGAGCTCAGGCGCTTCTTCCGCCAGCAACTCTTGTAGCATGACCGCCCCAACTGTTCCGGCCTCGTTGCGCAGGGGAATTCCGGCTGCATTGAAGGCCGGCTCAAGCACGGCTGCATAGTCGGGCGCCTTTTGCCGAACCAGCAAAACGAAATCACGCGGGCCGAGGTTGTGTGTCTTCATCTCAGCGGCAACGAACGCAGCCAAGCGAGCCGCCTCGACCTCCGGTGTGGAGAAATCCCAGATCGCGCAACTGTCTCCGGCGATCGTGCCCGCAGTCTGCGAGATTGGTGCTACGGCGCGAGCGTCCAGAGCCTGTGCAAGGACATGCTGGATGCGCACGAGTTCTGGCGAAGAGCGATAGTTGTTATAGAGCGGTGTTCGCTTGCCGGCGAAATCGGCATCAAAAGCGGCGAACGGATCGTCCATCGCCATTGCCCAGCGCATGATCTGCTGCTTATTGTCGCCGACGGCAGTTATGGTCGTATCGGTACCCAAGAAGATCGTGCGAACCAGATCATACTGAATCTGTGTCGTATCCTGAAACTCATCCATAAACAGATGCGAATAAGTCAGGCGAAGCGCGTCGCGCGCCATCGGATTGACGCGCAACAGGAGTTCAGCGAGCCGGCCGATCATGGGGAATGACAGGACGCTTTTCTTCCCCTCATGGAGTGACGTTTGCCAAAGTCGATCCGCCGCCCACTGGCCGACTGTCGGATTTGACCAGGCATCCAACGGTAGCGGTGATCCGACCAGATGACGCCGCTCAAAGGTTTTCACTGCGATGCCTTGGAGGTCAGCGTAGGTGCCCACTGATGCGGGAGGTGTGCCGACCTGCTGATACAGGAAATCGCGGTAATCCCGATCGTTGGGAAAAATGATCTCGTAGTCGGGGCGTGGACGCCAGCGATCAGGAAGCGCCTGTCCAAGGCGGTCGATCAATCCCTTGGCAAAGGCGTCGAACGTCATGGAGTCAAAGCGCCCGGCGTGATTTCGATGGCAGCGCTGACGGACGCGCGCAGCGAGGTTCGTTGCGGCGTCACGCTTAAAGCTGATCGCGAGAATGCGCCTTGGCGGCGGCGCTTCGCCGGTCTGGAGGAGATAGGCAGCGCGTTGCGCCAGCAGTTCGGTTTTGCCCGCACCGGGGCCGGCGATAACGGATCGGTTGTCCGTCGAACGCACGACCTTGAGCGCATTCGCTTCGAGTGCGTCTACCCCCACGGGCTTCCAATCATCCGGCCGAACCCGTCGCGAGAGCACCGCCATGGCTAATCCCGCCGCAACGACTTGGAGATATGCTGGAGAACCTCAGCCAGAACCGGAGGCATGTTCTCAGCCAAGTCCTTTTTCTTAATGTGCGTCAGCGCAGCAAGGTGTGTCGCCGGCTTGCTGTTGGTGAGGAAATGATAGCGATAGGCGGGGAGCAGCGCCGGATAGTCCTTGAACGGACCGGTGTAGATGGTGGTTCCTGGCCCCGCCGTCCCGAGCACGACTTCCGCCGCCTTATCGGCGGTCATTTTCGGCCCTCCACCCTTGGGAATGATCGCCTTGTATGCATCGGGGAACGCTTTAAGCATGGCGAGATCGAGATCGAGCGGTGCCGAGAAGAAGACCCCATGCGGCTTCAGATTGCCATTTATCCAAGCGAGAAGATTGCCGTGTTCGCCTGAACTCTCCCAAGTGTGCATTCCGGCAAGATCGGCATCGGGTAAGATGCCTTTATCGATCTTCAGAAGTGCAGCTTTGGACGCGCCAAATTCGATCAGCTTTTCGATTGCCGTCTTGACCCGCCCAAAACCGCCGCCTTCGCGACCAAGATCGAGATCCAGGAGGGTAGCGTGCGGAATACCCAGATGTTTCAGCAACCGCCAAAAATGTTGCACATGCCGTCCGCCTAAGGGGACGATCGCAACAAAGGCCGGATCGATCAGGAGATCGAGCGCCTCGGCCAGACGAGGCAAAACGATCCGCTCGGAATCACCTTCGACCAGCAGGACGAATCGCGCGAAGTAAAGTTCGGGATAGGCCAGCATCGCGCCACGGACGAATTTGGCGGTCTCATCGACGCCTGCCGGCATCTTGATCTTTTTGACCGTCGAGACACGTGTCTTCGGGTCACAGCGGCAGTAGCGAACCTCACGCGGATCGACACGGCTCAGAACCGCCGGCGAATGACTTGTGACTATGGCCTGTGCGCCACCTGCGTCGGTCAAGGAGCGAACTTGGCGAATGATCCGGGCGAGGAAGTACGGCGAGAGGTGATTTTCCGGCTCTTCCAGCGCAAAGAGCGTCAGCGCAGGAATGCGTAGCGTGTCGTCGCGGAAGCCCTCGACCGTTCCGGCGACCACTTTGCGCTCCAAATCGAAAACGGCTGCGGCCAGCGCAAAATAGAAGAGCGATTGCTGTCCGTCGCTGAGGGCATCTAGGCCGCGTTCCTGGCCATCCGGTCCCTGCTCGAAGATCACGGCGATCTTGTTGACCACCTCCTCAAAGCGGCGGCTGACCAGGCTGAGCCGCGGTTTCGTATCGACAACATCATCATGGAGGCCCGACCAACGCGTTTGCAGGGCTTTCCCGATCGCGGCGATGGCCGATTCCTCCTCGAACGCAGTCGCCAGATTCTCGGAAGCCTCCTCCACCGCCTCCTCGGTTTCGGATGACCATTCAATAGCCCGGAGCAGACGAGCAGCGAGCGCGCCTGTCGTAGCCTTAATTTGGGCAGTCGCGTCCCTGCTGGCGGGCGTATAATAAAGCTGGATCAGGCCCCGATCCGCTGCCGAGACCGGGTGGCATTTGTCTTCGGCCGGATCGTCGTCGAGGGTATCGACCCAAAACAAATCTTGGGAAACTTCGCCCTCGATGGTCCCGTCATCCTCCCATCGCGCTTCGAGACGCAGCCGACAAACCGGATCATCACCGGCTCTCGCAATCTGCATGTGCCGGAACGACGGCGCGATAGTCTCCGGCGTCGCAGTACCATCGGCCAGTTCAGGCAAGCCGATCAGCACGTCGATGAACATGTCCTTTGGTTCACGGTCCTCGGGATCGTCATCTGCGCCAAGATGAAAATCGGATCGCAGAACGGTACGCTGCGCACGGGACACGCCGAACAGCTTCGACATGGCATGCAGCAGCGCCGTCTTGCCCGCTGCGTTCGGACCAACGACAGCCGTAATCTCGGATGCGATCGGCACGGTTATAGGGTCGGGACCAAAACAGCGGAAGCCGGACAGGGTTACGGATTCGATACGCACAGGCTTCCTTCCATCAGGCCGTTATGGGGAGCGGGTCGGTTCCCTCGCTCAAGATGGCGAGATATCGCCGGTAACTGAACACGCGCCCCCGTTTGCGCCCGGTGATTTCCTCAACGATGCCGAACCGTTCCAGATCGGCGAGTGCCGCATTAACTGTCGGTGCGGAAAGCCCTGTTTGTTGGACGAGCTGGTTGGCCGTCAGGAACGGGTTCTGCTGAAACAGATCATGGATACGCAGCGCGGAGCCTGCCCGGTCGCTCTCTGTCGTAATCCGCTCGCGGTCTTCCTTGAACAGATCAACAATACGGGTAGCGGCCTCGAACGCCTGATTGGCCGTATCCGCAACGCCGGTGAGGAAGAAATCAAGCCAGGCTTCCCATGCCCCGTGCTCGCGCACCTCCTGAAGAAGTCGGTAATAATCGGCGCGATGAGTTTTCAGGTACAAGCTCAAATAGAGGAGCGGCTTGCACAGCACACCGTTGACGCAGAGATACAACGTCACCAGCAAGCGGCCGATCCTGCCGTTGCCATCAAGGAACGGGTGGATGGTCTCGAATTGGACATGCAGCAGCCCGGCCTTTATGAGGGCGGGTAGACGGGAACCGTCCTCGTGCATGAAGCGCTCAAGCGCATCGAGACAACCGTCCATCTCGGTCGGCGGCGGCGGCACGAACAGCGCGTTGGCTGGACGTGAGCCGCCGATCCAGTTCTGAGACCGCCGAAACTCGCCGGGATTCTTCGTCCCGCCGCGTCCGCTTTGCAGCAAGCGTTCGTGCATCTCGCGGATCAAACGCAGTGACAGCGGTAGCTCTTCCAGCCGTTCCAGCCCATACATCATCGCATCGACGTAGTTTGAGACTTCGCGGATGTCGTCGATCGGCTGTCCCGCCTGCGCCTCGGTCTCGAAGCGGAGCAGGTCCGAAAGGGTTGATTGCGTTCCTTCTATCTGGGACGAAAGGACGGCCTCCTTCCGCACGTACATGTAGAGGAACAGTTCTTGGCGCGGCAGCAGCATAGTAATGCCGTCCAGGCGCCCCAAGGCACGTTCCGCCAGACTTAGCCGCTCTAGAAGGGCCAGCACGTCGATCGGCGGTTCCGGCGGCAGTGGAGGCGGCACGAAGGCACGCACGATTTCGCCCGCAACAGGGGTCTCGACAAAGCGGCCTAGCCGGAGGTTGGAAGCTGATTCGGGCATGCCCCATTATGCGGGCGCAGCGTTATTTAAGCAATTGGCACTTGGCTTAAATAGTAGTTGAGCTAAGGTAAGCGCTCTTAAATAACAGGCAGCACCATCATGGGCGGATACACGCAACGGGTTCGTGACAGTATTCTTCCGCTTTCAGTGGCGGGAAACCTGCCCGCTGCGTTCGACGAGTGGTCCTTCACCGACAACACAGTCGATCACGAGCAACCCGTCGAAACCTGTGAACTCTGCGGCCAGCAAGACCTTCGCTACCACTTCGAGATCGCCAATCACTATACCGATGCGACGCTTTGGGTCGGCTCCCACTGCATACTTCAATTCGACGTGGCGGTCATGGAGAAAGGGCGGCGCCTGTCGCCAGCCGAAGCGAAGCGCCACCTCACCAAGCTGACCCAGCAGATGCAGTTGGAATCCTGCATCCGCACACTTGAACAGCTTGCTACAAAAGAAAACAATCCGATCCTGTCGGGCGCTCTGGATTACTATCGCAGGAATAAGAAGCTCACCCCTAAATACGCCGCCGTCGTGTTCTGGAAGCTTCAGGCCTTCAACATCGATCATCACCCGTCGTTCTTCCAGATCGAGCTTCGTCGCGCCCAACATATCAACGATCTGAAACAAATGCCGACCGCGCGCGTCCATCGGTTCTGGACCGCGTTGACGACCGCCCAGCGTCGCAAGGCTGTTGAACTGGGTCATACCTCACCACAAGCTTAGCTGCGGCAATCAGGATGCGCGGTTTTCAGGTTCAGCGGCTTTTTCACATCCTGATCCAGTTTCTTGCCCGGCGCCCGCTGGCGCTCATGCCAGGCGGTGTGCTTGGGGGCGCTGCCCCCTGGCGCGGCGCAAGGGATCGCTGACGCTCGGCCGGGACGGTATCCCCAGCCTTCCTCCACGTCGTTCCTCCGTTCCGTCCAGGCCGGGTGATCCCCCTCCGTCCCGGCCGCCCTTGCTCCTTGCACCCCCCGGTCTCGGCGACGGCCAGGGTTGCAGCGCAGCGCTGCGCTCCAACCCAAGCCAATGAGGATCACGACTATGACCAACACCATCGAAACGACCGCCACGCTTGCCGAAGCCCCTGCCGCCGAAAACAGCGCGGCGCTGTTCGTGCCGCTGAACAAGTTGAAGAAGTCGCCCCGCAACGCCCGCAAGACCCCGCATAGCGGAGCCCATATCGAAGCGCTGTCGGCCAGCATCGCAGCCAAGGGGATGCTGCAAAATCTGGTGGTGGAGCCGGAGACGAACGCAGAGGGCGAGCCGACCGGCAGCTATTTCGTGACCATCGGCGAAGGCCGCAGGCTGGCGCAATTGCTGCGCTTGAAGCGCAAGCAGATCAAGAAAACGGAACCAATCCGCTGCGTTCTGGACACCGAGAACGACGCAGCGGAAATCAGCCTTGACGAGAACGTCACCCGCGAAGCCATGCACCCCGCCGACCAGTTCGAACGGTTCCGGGAGTTGGCGGATAATCGCGGATGGGGCGCGGAAGAGATCGCCGCCCGGTTCGGGGTTTCTGCCCATGTCGTGAAGCAGCGGCTTCGCCTTGGCGCTGTTAGCCCGAAGCTGATGCAGGTCTATCGGGATGGCGGCTTGTCGCTGGATCAGTTGATGGCCTTCGCCATCACCGAGGATCATGACCGTCAGGAGCAGGTTTTCGATAACCTGTCGTGGAACCGCGAACCCGCGACGATCCGGCGTGATCTGACCAAGGCGCATGTGGAGGCGACCGAACGGCGCGCGCGTTTCGTCGGGGCGGACGCCTATGCGGAGGCAGGCGGCACGATCATCCGCGACCTCTTCACCGAGGATCGGGGCGGCTATTTCGAGGATGCCATGTTGCTCGACCGGCTTGTCATCGGAAAGCTGGAAAACATCGCCGCCGAGGTGCAGGCCGCAGAAGGATGGAAGTGGACCGCCGCTCACATCGACTATCCCCATGCCCACGGCTTGCGCCGCAGCTATCCGCATCCGGTGGATTTGTCGGAGGAAGATGCCGCCTTCTATGACGCCGCGCAGGAGGAACTGGAGCGCCTGTCGGCAGAATGGCAGGATGCGGACGTCGACCTTCCCGACGAGGTGGATCAGCGGCTTGGGCAGCTTGAAGCCGAGATCGAGCGGATCGACGCCAAGCGCCACGCCTATGATGCCGACGAGATCGCGCGCGGCGGTGTATTTGTCATCCTCAACCATGACGGTACGGCCCGGATCGAGCGTGGTTTCATCCGCGCCGAGGACGAAGCGCCGGAACCAGAGGCAGCGGAAAGCGCCATCTATGAAGTGGATGGCGTGACCGTCAACGCGGATGGGGAGATTGTCGGGGACGAGGGAAACGAGGACGAGCGGGCAGGTTCCGGGCTCGAGGCCGAGGACGAGGATGCCGGGGATGCGGGAAAGCCGCTGTCGGACCTTCTCATCCGCGATCTGACCGCCCATCGCACCCTTGGCCTTCGCCTCGCCCTTGGCGAGCAGCCGGATACGGCGCTTGTCGCCGTGGTTCATGCGCTGGCGGCGCAGACCTTCTATCGCGGCGGGGAAGCCTCCTGCCTCGAAATCCGGTTGACCAGTGCCTACCTCGCTTCCCACGCGGACGGCATTGAGGACACGCCCGCCGCAAAGGCATTGGCGGATCGTCATGCCGAATGGGCATCGGATATGCCCCGCGACGTAGCGGACCTGTGGGCCTTCGTCGCCGGTCTGGACCATGCGAGCCTCATGGCCTTGCTCGCGCATTGCGCATCGCTGACCGTCAATGCGGTCAGGGTTCAGTGGGAGCAGAAGCCGAACGCGCGCGCAACCACCGAGAAGCTGGCGACGGCGACGGTGCTGGACATGACGGCGCATTGGACCCCGACCGGGCAGACCTATCTTGGTCGCGTCACCAAGGCGCATATCCTCGCCGCAGTGCGAGAAGCCGTCAGCGATGAGGCCGCCGAGCGGATCGCGGGCTTGAAGAAGCCGGAGATGGCGCAGGCCGCCGAACAGATTCTGGCCGGAACCGGCTGGCTGCCGACCGTGCTGCGCACCGCGCAGCCTGCCGCCGAGCCGGAAGCCGACGCTTATCTGCAAGCCGCCGAGTGAGGGCCGGGCCGGGATTGCGCAAGTGGTCCCGGCCTTCCTGTTTTCCACCCTCGAAAAAATTTTGGTCGCGCGGGGATCGACCCCGCGCGACCGATCCGATGACCGTGGCCGTCATCGGTTCAGGAGGAACTTGCGATGATTGTGCTCATGTTGATGACCGTCGCGCTGGTCGCCGGTCTATGCGTCCTGGCCTATACGCTCGCCGTCTATGCGCTGCCCTTCATGCTCGGCGTGGAGGTGGCGCGTTGGGCCTATGCCTCCGGCTCCGGCCTGATCGGCGCGGGACTGGTCGGACTGGTAACAGGCGCTGTCGCCTATGGTCTGCTGATCGTCCTGTTCATGGCAGTGCGCCCGCCGATCCTGCGTCTCGCCGTCGCGCTTGCTTTCGCCGTACCTGCCGCTGTTGCGGGTTATGCGATGGTTCACGGCATCACACGCGAGGCCGTGCCGTCCGAGGTTTGGCGCACGATCTTCTGCCTGATCGGTGGCGGCGTCACGGGCCTGTCTGCATTGATGCGGTTTGTTGGCGACGTAAATCAAGACAAATGACCCGCCTTGTGCCGGGTGTTTATTATAAGATTAGTGTTTCCAGGCTTGATTGGCGTATATGTCGGAGTACTCAGGAACAGTGACGACCTCCATGCCTAGCCCTTCGAGAAAAACCCGCCGCTGTTTTTCATCCGCTGTACCTCTATCAACGAACCACGTCTTAGCAGCCCAATCGGGCCTCAGCTTGTGTAGGCGTGCCCGTTCCAGAAAAAGCCAGCGAAGGAAATTTTCGTCCTTTCCGAACCCAAAGCCGACGAGAATTAATGGGCAGAAGAAGAACACCTCCAGCCATGTATCGGAGCCAAGCCATAAGTTTTCATTGGTTTTTGCGTTAGCGCGGAGCCCATTACGATTGTACACCCAAGGACGCGCCCGCTGAACGGACCCCATATAGTGCGTGAGTCCAAGACGGATACTCATTTTGTATCGCATCATCCCGTGGGCGTGCCAGATCGCGAAGCTCGAACGGGGATTTCCAACTTCACGATCTGAGAAGTAACAATTCCAAGGATAGTAGTGGGTGAAATGCTCGCCACGTCGGTAGAATTGCGCGCCTACGGACTTGGAGAGGTTTTCATCGAAATTGACGGTGATAAGCGGCCTTTGATGCCGTCGTGCCCAGCCGACGATCTCCGCGTGGTGATCGCCAGGCATCCATTTGCCCATCAGTTTGCAGAATTCTTCCTGCAAATTGCTTCGATCCTCCTTTGGTCGAGCGAGATCAAGAATGTCGAAAAACTCAGTATTCGACATTTCCGCGGCATCGTGCTCCGTGAGGGCGAGACCCTGTTTTCGAGCCAGTTCGGCAAGAAGTTCGTTCCAAGATGAACTTGAGTTTCCATTATGCCGATTTATGCCGTTACCGATCAAAAGTGCCGGCGTTTCTCGATCTAATATCCTCGCTAGTTTATTCGGCATTTAAATTCTCCGGATGACATCATCGTAGATGATGAGCGTATGTGCACATGTACGCCAACAATAAATCTGAGTTTGGTTTCGGAGCCACGCTCATGAAGTGATTACATTGGATGAAAGGAAACATGGAGAGTTATGGCGTTTCCCTTCGGGCCGCGCTCTCGGCTGCGCCGGAACCACGCCGAGGAACGTGTTTCCGCCATTCGGCTTCGATCACTAACGCAAGAAGCGGCAGCGGATCTCTTGAAGCCCCGCAACAACGGGGAACGGTGTCTTGCCGCGGTCTCCAGCACGGCGGACTCAGGATTTGTAAACCTCGCCCTTTCCATCGCCCGCAATAGCGGATCACGCTTGGAGCGACGGTCCATCCCGCATTGCCGTGTGATAGTGAGACCGGACGGGAACGCCCAATTCAGTAGCTCCAAACTCGTTGGCGTCCGCAATCCTTGAGGCATGACCGCAACCGTCGCCAGCGCCGACAGGAGAAGCCAGCCTCGTTCAGGAACAGCGCAGGCCATCCCAGGGATGCCATCCGCAGCTTCATCGCGTGACGGGGGCCGAGATCGCATCGTCGTTTCTCTGCCGTCCTGCAGGGGCGCACCTACGGCGTCCTCGAAAGGCATGGGTCTGACCGAAGACCGGCTTCGCCTCGATCATCCTCCCGCAACGTCCGTTACCGGCTTTTTTCCGCCGCGCGCGAACGCGCTTTGCATCGCGAAGCAAAAAAGCCGTCGTCGGTCGTCCTCCACTTCGTTCCAGCCCTTCAGGTGCGGGCTGATCGTCTCCGGTCTCACGACTGCCATCGAGGTCGCGATAGGCGTGGCCCGAGGAACGGAGACACGACAATGGCAACCATCGGCACCTTCACCAAGACTGCGAACGGCGACATCACCGGCACGGTCAAGACCCTGGCCCTCAACGTCAAGGCCAAGTTCGTCCCGGCCGAAGGCGAAAGCGAGCGCGGCCCCGACTATCGGATCTTCGCCGGCGCCACCGAGTTCGGCGCGGCCTGGAAGAAGACCGCCCGCGAAACCGGCCGCGAATATCTCTCGGTCAAGCTGGACGATCCGAGCTTCCCGGCCCCGATCTACGCCAGCCTAGTCGAGGACGAAGGCGGCGAGGCCCACAACCTCATCTGGTCCCGCCGCAGCGCAGACTGAGCCCGGAAACCTCCGAAGCCCCGCCTGAGTAGCGGGGCTTCTTCATGCTTGTCCGCGCCTTCAAGAGAATACGGCAATCAGGATATGCGGCTTTCAGGTTGTGAGGCTTTGCACATCCTGATCCGGTTTCTTGCCCGGCGCCCGCTGGCGCTCATGCCGGGCGGATTGCTTGGGGGTCTCCCCCTGGCGCGGCGCAAGGGATCGCTGACGCTCGGCCGGGACGGTATCCCCAGCCTTCCTCCACGTCGTTCCTCCGTTCCGTCCAGGCCGGGCGATCCCCCTCCGTCCCGCCCGCCCTTGCTCCTTGCACCCCCCGGTCTCGGCGACGGCCAGGGTTGCAGCGCAGCGCTGCGCTTCAACCCAAGCCAATGAGGATCAAGACCATGACCTATCGTCTCGCTACCCGGTTCGGCCGCAACTCTCACCAGATCAGTGGGCGTGAAGCCCTCGACAACGAAACCCTTTACCGCCACGTCCCGTCCATCTTCGCCCGCGAAGCGCATGACAGCCGTTCGCACAGATATGTTTATGTCCCCACCATCGAGATCGTCGAGGGGCTGCGCCGGGAAGGATGGTTTCCGTTCTTCGCCGTGCAGGCGGTGCCGCGTGACGGCGAGCGCATGGGCCATGCCAAGCACATGCTGCGCCTGCGCCGGGACGACGGCATCGGCAAGCCGGAGGCGGCGGAAGTCATCATCGTCAATTCACATGACGGGACGAGCGCCTATCAGATGTTTGCGGGCATGCTGCGTTTCGTCTGCACCAACAGCATGATTGCGGGCGAACGGTTCGAGGAAGTCCGCGTCCCCCACAAGGGCGGGATACAGGATCAGATCATCGAGGGCGTCTATACCGTGGCAGAGGATTTCCCCCGCCTGATCGACGCTACGGAAGGCATGAAAGACACGCGGCTTTCGTCCGACGAGCAGCGCGTGTTAGCCGAGGCGAGCCTTGTCGCCCGCTATGGCGAGGACGAAAGCCCGGTTCGCCCGGACCAAATCATTGCCCCGCGCCGCCGCGAGGATGTTGGGCAAAGCCTGTGGCAGACCTTCAACGTCATTCAGGAAAACCTCATCCGGGGCGGGATCAGCGGACGCCGCCAGACCGCCGATGGTCGCATCCGCCGCAGCCAGACACGCGCCATCAATGGCATCGACCAGAATGTCGGATTGAACCGCGCGCTCTGGACGCTTGCCGAGGGAATGCAGCGCCTGAAAACCGCCTGATCGCAAAGACGTAGAGCCGCCAATCCGGCTCTACGTCTTCCTGCCATTCCACAACATCGGTTTCCCGATTTTGCGCCGATCCGCTTTGGCGGATCGGCGGGCTTGCTGTGCAAAATGCGGCTCGCCGGGCTGGCCCGGCTCGCCAAGCCACATCCATTATGGTAGTAAAAAATTTACCATTTTCGATGTGTTTTCAAGATCATGGTATCTTGAAACAGTATCTGCAAAATATATCGAAGGTTGTTCATTCTTCACCTCTCTTGCGCTTGAGATGAGCGTAGATATGAGGTGACGCCATGCCGAGTTCAGACTGGCGCGCACCGGCAGCCTATGCACATGCAGATCATATTTCTGCTGCCGGTTTTGCCTGGGAATATCTTCGACGCGACGAAGCCTATCGTCGCGATTTTCGCCGGATGAAGGCGATCAGATCAGAAAACCCAAATGCTCGGATCGCGTTTTCCGAGCGCTGGGGGTTGCGATTTCGCGACCGATCCCGATCAACCTGCCGACCGCGCGCGACTGTGCTGGCTGCCGTCACTGCTGCCTGACGCTTTCGAGCTTCGCTCGTCGGTCGTCGGTGAGGCCGATCCTGCCGCCATGCCGGTCGATCTGGCAGAGTTGCCCGGTCTCGATCTCCGCAGCGCCGTGGACGGTGCATCGCATGGGCTCTGGCGTTCGTGCGATCTGACACATCAGTTCTGGCTCGCAGACCCGTTGCCGCGTAGTCATGGCGCGTTCTGCGTGGTGCTTCCGCTCGACATACTGCTGGAGCTACGCATTGCAGCGCTGCTGCGCTTTTGGCGTGCGCTCCAGCACCGCCCGCCCGGCGACTGGCGCCACGACCTTCCGCCGCAAACCCGTAGTCGGCATGTCCTCACTTTGCGGGCTTTGGACGGAAAGCTCGATGGCGCCAGCTATCGGCAGATTGCTGAATCGCTTCTCGGCTTTCACGGACGCAAGGCCGATTGGGAAACCGACCCGCGCAAGAATCAAATTCGGCGTCTGGTCGCGGATGGTCTCCATTACATGCGCGGCGGCTATCGTGACCTGCTGCACTATCCCGTTCGCCTTCCTCCGCATCGTTGATTCTTGCTCCGCTCGGATCGGAGCGACCGGGGTGCCGGAATCGCACCCCCTTGATTCCGGCACGCTGCAAGCCGCCGGTTCTCCGCCACGGTTCGCCATAGCCCGCTGCCGCCCTCGGCAGCCCGCTCGAACCCGACCGGAGATCCGATCATGATAGACCCGAAGACGGGGCTGCCGCCCCGATACCTGCGCGCGCCCGATGCGGCCCGCTTCCTCGGCATTTCCATCCGCACGTTGGAAAAGCACCGCACCTACGGCACCGGCCCGACCTATCGCAAGATCGGCGGACGGATCGTCTATTCCGTCGATGACCTTCAGGCGTGGACCAAAGACGGCATCCGCAAGTCCGCGTCCGAGAAGACCGCCACGCGCGTCTTCCCGGCTCGTCCACTGACCCCTGCCGAAAAGGCGTCCCGCTGAATGCCGGGCGCCGACCATCACGCCCGGCAGCACCTGGGAGAGCGCAGCGAACGCGAACGGCTCGATCCGTTCGTGGTGGCCACCGGCGATGCCAGCCCCCGCGATCAGCGCGATCTCATGGAGCGGCCCTTCTTCTCGCTTGCCAAGGCCAAGCGCATCGCCCCGATCCTTTATGAATCCGGCGGGCAGCGCGTCGAAGTCTTTGGGATGCCCGAACACGGCATGGCGACGATCTGGGACGCCGACGTGCTCATCTGGGCGGCCAGCCAGATCGTCGAGGCCGAGAACCACGGCCTGCGCACGTCGCGCTTCCTGCGCTTCACGCCCTATCAGCTCTTGCAGGCGGTTGGCCGCGCCACCGGCGCGCGCGAATATCGCCTGCTGAAGGGCGCGCTCGCCCGTCTGCAATCGACGGTGATCCGCACCACCATCCGCCACGGCGAGCATTGGCGGCGGCATCAATTCTCCTGGATCAACGAATGGGAAGAACTGACCACCCGTGACGGCCGCGTCGAGGGCATGGAGTTCGTCCTGCCCGACTGGTTCTATCGCGGCGTCATCGACCGTTCGCTGGTCCTGACCATCGACCCCGACTATTTCCGGCTGACTGGCGGGATCGAACGCTGGCTCTACCGTGTCGCCCGCAAGCACGCCGGCCACCAGCAACATGGCTGGTTGTTCGAGATTGCCCACCTCCACGAGAAGTCGGGCAGCCTCGCGCGCATCTCCGATTTCGCGCTCGACCTGCGCCGCATCGCCGCCCGCCAGCCGCTGCCCGGCTACCGCCTCGACATCTGGCGCGAAGGGCGACGGGAAATGATGCAAATCCGCCCTTCCGGTCTGTTCACAGTGCCTGTGGATAACGGTGTGGAAGCGCTCGTGACTTCGGGCGCAAGCGGTATCGGGATTTCGGGCGCAGGACTATCGGGATTTCGGGCGCATGAACCGCAGTTAAGTCTCTGGCCTGAAACGCGGAATCCGACTGCTAACTTAGAGTCTAACAAAGAATCTAACTCTTCTTCTTTGACGCGCACGCACGCGAGGCACGGTGCCGGTGCCACTCGGCGAGGTGCGCCATGATCGTCGCGCTCCTCAATCAGAAGGGCGGCGTCGGCAAAACGACGCTGGCGCTGAACCTAGCCGGAGAATGGGCGCGGCAGGGCAAGCGCGTCACGCTGATCGACGCGGACCCACAAGGCTCTGCGCTGGACTGGTCGCAGCAACGCGCCCGAGAGAGGCTGGCCCGCACATTCGGCGTCGTCGGTCTGGCCCGCGATATATTGCACCGGGAAGCACCGGCGCTGGCGGGCAACGCCGATCATGTCGTCATCGACGGGCCGCCGCGCATCGCCGCCTTGATGCGCTCGGCGCTGCTCGCGGCCGACCTGGTGCTGATCCCCGTGCAGCCATCGCCGCTTGACGGCTGGGCCTCGGCGGAAATGCTGGCGCTTATCACCGAGGCCCGCATCTACCGCCCCGAACTGGTCGCGCGCTTCGTGCTCAACCGATGCGGTGCGCGCACCGTGCTCGCCCGCGAGACGGCCGAGACGCTGGCCGATCACGATCCGCCAGTGCTTGCCGCCACCATCGGACAGCGCATCGCCTTCGCCGTCGCCGCACAGTCGGGGCGGCTGGTGTCCGAACTGGACAACGATACGCCCGCCGCACGCGAGATCACGGTGCTGGCAGCGTCGATCGACGCCCTCGGCATCAAGAGGGTAGCGCCGTGAGCGAGCGTCCGCCCCGTCGCGGCTTCGCCGCCCGTCCTGCCGATCCCGAACACTGGATCAAGGCGGCGAACGCTCCGCCGCGTGATGCCGATCCGGCCAGTTTCACGGCGCGGCTCACCATCGACGTGACGCCCGAGCTGCGCGGCCGGATCAAGATCGCCGCGTTCCGGCGCGGCATCACCGTCGCCGACATGCTGCGCGATCTGCTCGCGCGCGAATTTCCCCTAAACCCCGAAAGAGATCCATCATGACCAGCGCCGCGGTGCCCCGCGCGCGCGGCGGCCTCATGCCGTCCGCGTTGCCATCCGACAGCCTTACCCATGTCGAACTGACGCATATCGAGAAGCGGATCGAGAACTGGATCAGGTTCGGCCGAGAGGTCCACGAACAGGTGCTGGACCGCAGGCGGCGCGTCTTCTCTTATCGCCCCGGCAGCATCTTCGCCTTCGTCCGCTGGGCCGCCAACGACTTCGGCACCATCATCTCGCGCATCGACATCGTGCGCGTCGTTGAGCCGGGAGAAGCATACCAGACGCTGCCTTTCGTGCGCCCTGGCGGCGACATTCTGCTCAAGATCGAAGGCTGGCCCAAGGTCGAACAGGTGATCCGCCATATCGACGCGGTGGAGGCTGCCGGCATCGACGCTTGCGAGGTCGCGCCCGACCACTGGCGGCATGTCGGCAACCGTATAGGCGCCGGTCATACGCCGCGCCCCTACACGGCGGATCGTCATCAGGCGTGGCTCAAGCGGCGGGAGATTGAGCAATGACCCGCTTCGGCTACGTCATGGTGACGTATTTCGCGACGATGGGCGTCGCCATCGCCGCATTCATTCCGACGCCTTTGCGCCTCGTCTGGAACGCCTCGGCCAGCGTGCCGATCGGTCTTTACGACCTCGAACGCCCAAGCGACGTGGCTGTCGGCGATCTGGTCGCCGTCATGCCGGACAAGCCGCTCACCGATTTCATGGTCGAGCGTGGCTATATCGGTCGCGACGTGCCGCTGATGAAGCGCGTCATGGGGCTGCCCGGTCAACGGGTTTGCCGCACCGGCAGCGCCGTGACCATCGATGCCGTGCCGCTGGGCGATGCACTCGACCGCGACCGGCACGGTCGCGAACTGCCGGTCTGGCAGGGCTGCCGCCGCATCGCGGATGGCGACATCTTCCTAATGAATCCCGACGTGCGCGACAGCCTGGACGGTCGCTATTTCGGTCCGATCCCGGCGCGCACCGTCATCGGCAAGGCGACGCCGCTCTACACCGACGAAAACGGCGACGGCCGGTTCGTCTGGCGTGCGGCGACACGCTGACCACCGCTCTCATTCCCTCACCAACGCAATCACAAGGAGGTTTCCATGCCGCAAATCGGCACATTCACGCGCGAGCAATCCGGCTTCACCGGCCGCATCCACACCTTCACCATCTACCGCGAAATCACCGTCGTTCCGGCCGAGCCGTCCGACGCCGAGAACGCGCCTGACTACCGCATCCACCACGGCAATGACGAAGGCCCGGAGATTGGCGCGGGCTGGAAGCGCACCGGCGAGCGTGCCGGCGAATATATCGCGTTGCTGATCGACGATCCCGCTTTGCCGCAGCCGATCCGCGCCAACCTGTTCCGCGACGACGACGCCGGCAGCGCATGGTCGCTGCACTGGAGCCGCCCGCAAAAGCGCGATGGGAAGGACTGACGCCATGCGAACCGTCAGCCAGCGCGCCTGTGCGATCCTCTTCAGATCGGTCATCCCTCTGTTCGTGGGAAAGCCGTCTCATCCCTCCGTCCCGCTCGAACGCAGGTCGGTCGGCGCGCACAGCGCAGGTCAAGGGCGGCCATTGGCCGGCGCTTTGCGCGTACCCTTGACCGCAGCGAGCACGCTGATAGGCTGGCTTCGTAGCGGAGAAGGTGCGCCTGTCCGATGCGCGCTCCTGATGCTGGCGGGATTGCTCGCTTCCGCCATACCCGTTGCCGTCGTGGCGCAGCCTCAATCGGCGGAGCGTGCGGCAACCTCCGATCCCTATGCTGCCCATATCACGGAAGCCTCGCAGCGCTTCGGCGTTCCGATGGCATGGATCAGGGCGGTGCTGCGCGCCGAAAGCGCGGGCGATCCACGCGCCATCTCTTCGGTCGGTGCGATGGGGCTGATGCAGATTATGCCCGCCACATGGACGGAACTGCGCGTCCGGCATCGGCTCGGCGGCGACGCTTACGATCCGCGCGACAACATTCTTGCTGGCACGGCCTATCTGCGCGAGTTGCATGATCGCTACGGCAGTGTCAGCGCCATGCTCGCCGCCTACAATGCCGGCCCGAGTCGCTATGAGGCGTCGCTTTCCGGTCGGCCATTGCCCGCTGAAACCCGCGCCTATGTCGCAGCCATTGCGCCGATCATAGACGGCGGCGCGATCGTTACGCCTGTCGCGGTCGCGGCGGCTGATCCGCTCGCATGGACGCGCGCGCCCTTGTTCATCGCGCAGCCGGATCGCCATTCCGCAGCCGATCCCGTGCAGGTCGAGCGCACCTCGAACGACAGGCCCGCGACCGTCACCGTGCGCGATGTTTCCGCCATCGTGCCGCAGTCCGGTGGCCTCTTCGTCGCGCGGGCGAGCACCGGGCCGCAGCCATGAGCACCATCGTCGGCGGCATCGTGTGGCTGGTTTCAGTGTGCAGGGGATGGGGCTGGCGACAGTCTCATCCCTGGGCAGGAGAGGCAGGACGGAAAGGCAGGCGGGAGGGCAAGATTAAAGCGGACGGCACCCTATGGGTCCGATCCGGGGGGCAAGCCCTTGTCTGCACACTGTTTGGGGCGGCACCGTCGCCGGGCCTTCATGGTGCCGCGAAGCGCGGCAAACCCAGTATCTCCGGCGTTTCTCGCGGCACTCTTGCCCGAAATCGGCGGTTTCGGATGGCTCAGCCATGAGCACCGACGACGACAACCGCTTCCGGCCGAGGCCCGGCCGTGTGCGCTCTGACGCGCCGAAGGCCGGTCGTCAGGCCAAGAGCTTCCTCAGCAAGGTTCGCAAGATTGCCCGCCAGCAGCAGGCCGCGTCAGGTCGAAGCCGGTCGGCGAAAGGCGGCGGCGCCAATCGTGCCGCAAAGGGCAAGAACATGATCGCCTCCGGCCGGGGCGTCCAACGCGGGCGCGGCGCGGCCTTCGTGCGCGCCCGCAATCTGTCGGGCGGTTGGAACCATCGCCAGCCCGGCAGTCGCCGCGTTATCGTCAAATCGCGGTCTGTTCGCGGCGCGGGCAAGAGCGGCAAGGCCGCCGCGCATCTGCGTTACATCCAGCGCGACGGCACGTCCCGTGACGGGGAACGTGGGCAGCTTTATTCGGCGGCAGATGACCGCGCCGATGGCGATGCCTTTCTCGATCGCGGCAAGGACGATCGCCACCAGTTCCGCTTCATCGTCTCCCCCGAGGATGCCGCCGATCTTGCTGACCTCAAGGACTATACCCGCGAACTGATGGCGCAGGTCGAAGCCGATCTGGGCACCAAGCTCGATTGGGTCGGCGTCAATCACCACAACACCGGCCATCCCCATGTCCACGTCATCGTCAATGGCCGCGATGCCTCGGGCGAGGATCTCGTCATCAACGGTGACTATCTCGCGGGCGGAATCCGCGAGCGGGCGAGCGAACTGGCGACGCTGGAACTCGGCCCCGTCACCGAGATCGAGCAGCGCCGAAAGCTCATGACGGAGATCGATCAGGACTGGCTCACTCGCATCGACCGGGCGATGATCGCGGAAGCCGATGCGCGTTTGATCGACCTGCGCCATGAACCCGACGATCTGCGCGGCCAGTCAGACCGGACCATGCGGCTGCGCCGTCTCGGCAAGCTCGGCGACATGGGACTCGCGACCGAACACGCGCCGGGCGTCTGGGAATTGAGCGAGCGGCTGGAGCCGACCCTGCGCGAGATGGGCGAGCGCGGCGACATCGTCCGCACCATGCAAAAGGCGCTCCGGGCCGAGGGCGCGGAACGCGATCCGATGAGCTTCGAGATTCACGATGCCGCGCCAGCGGCGCCGATCGTCGGCCGCGTCATCGACAAACATCTGTCGGACGAGCTGGGCGAGAATCTGACGCTGGTGGTCGATGGGATCGACGGGCGCACGCACCACATCTCCGGCGTCGACCCGGCCCGCGTCGAGGACGCCCACGTCGGCAGCGTCATCGCGATCGGGCCGCCCGACAGTGCAGGCCGTCCGTCCGATCGCGCTATCGCCGGCATGGCCGAAGACGGCATCTATCGGCCGAGCCGGCATCTGGAGCAGGCCCGGTTCGACGGCCGTGTGCCGGGTGGGGACTATGAGGGTTTCGTCGATGCACATGTCCGTCGCCTGGAGGCGTTGCGGCGGGCCGGGATCGCGGAGCGGATCGACGCCGATCAATGGCGCATCCCGGAGGATTTCGAAGCGCGCGCCGCCGCTCATGACGCGGGCCGGAATGCCCGTGCCAATATCCGCGTCCTATCGACCTTCGACCTCGAGCGCCAGATTGGATCGGATGGCGCGACCTGGCTCGACCGACGGCTGGTCGGTGCGAGCACGTCGGAGCTGTCGTCGTCGGGGTTCGGCGAGCAGGTGCGCGAGGCGATGGAACGTCGGCGCGATAACCTGATCGACAGGGGCGACGCCATCCGTCAGACGGACGGCCGCATTGCTTATCGGCGCAATCTGATCGCGACGCTTCAGGAGCGGGAAGTGGCCCGTGCCGGAGCTGAGATGGCTGCGAAAAAGGGGACACCGTTTCGCACCGCCATTGATGGCGAGACCGTTACCGGCACTCTCACCGGGACCGTGCAGCTATCGAGCGGCAAGTTCGCCATCGTCGAAAAGTCCCACGAGTTCACCCTTGTCCCGTGGCGGCCGGTCATTGACCGTCAGCTTGGACGTGAGGTGTCGGGCGTCGTGCAGGGCGGATCGGTATCATGGCAGTTGGGGCGGCAGCGGGGATTGGGTTTGTGAGATTATAGGGACACCGTACGTCGATACTGCATCGGGGTGCGGCCCGTTACACGGCGGAATGCAGTGCTGAACGCGGCCTCCGATTCATAACCGACAGAAAAGCCGATGGCGGCAACACTGTCGGCGCTGCGATGCAATCGATCGGCGGCCAGCCGCATCCGCCAACTCGCCAGATAGTCGAGCGGCGTCTGTCCGACAACATCGCGAAACCGTTCGGCGAAAGTCGTGCGGGACATACCGGCGAGGCCGGCAAGCTCGACCAGCGTCCAGCGGCGTTGCGGTTCAGCGTGCATCGCACCAAGCGCACGGGTCAGTCTGTGATCGGCCAGCGCGCCCAGCCAGCCGGATTGCTTGCCGGAAGCGAGCCAGAGTCGCAGTACCTGAAGCAACATGATCTGCGCAAGATGATCGGCCATCAGTGCCCCGCCGGGCGATCCCTGCTTCAATTCCAGTGCCAGTTGCTCCAGTGCCCAACGCAACACCGCCGCTTGGTTAGTGGCATCGCGAATATGGACGATGGCGGGGAGCGCACCAAATAGCAGCCCGGCGTGATCCCCCTCGAACGCGAAGCGCCCGCCGATCAGGAAGAAATCGCCGCCTCCGTTGCAGGTCGCGATGCCATCCACCGCGTAATCGTAGATCGTGGCGGAGTCGATGGGCGGTGGTGGATTGTCGGTCGCGAACAGGAACGGCAAGCCACGAGTCAGCAGAAAGCAGTCTCCGGCCTCGATCCGCAACCGTTCGGCTTCGCCAGCCACGCTTACCCAGCAGGAGCCCCGCATCACGGTGTTGAATTTAATGCCTTCATGGGCGGGGAACTGGATAGCCCATTCGCCGCCCGCATCGAGACCGGCGCTGATCGCCGTTCTGGGCCTCAGCAGGGAAAGAACTTCGGATAGGGGGTCCAAATCAGATATGCCGTACTATGACGAAAGATATTCGAACTATAGGACATTGATCGTTCGATGGCCACCTCTAATCTCCCCTGAAGCGAAAGGACAGGTCCGGTGTCACACGGGACCGCTCTCAACTTCGGAGAAGCTATATGACCGATCATCAGAAACCTCTGGGCTCCGGCTTTGGTGCCCGCACAACAGCCTCAGACGTGCTGGCAGGTATCGACCTGACCGGTAGATGCGCGATTGTCACCGGTGGGCATTCCGGCCTCGGACTGGAAACCACGAGGGCGCTAGCGGCAGCCGGCGCGCATGTGATCGTCGGCGCGCGCAACCCTGAGGCGGCGCGGGCGGCCATGCATGATGTTCCCAATGTGATAGTGGACGCGCTTGATCTCGAAGACCTCACCAGCATTCATCTGTTCGCCAAGCGACTTCTCGCGGCCGAGAGCCATCTCGACATGCTCATCAACAACGCTGGGATCATGGCGTGTCCGGAGATGCGGGTCGGGCCGGGATGGGAGGCGCAGTTCGCCACCAATCATCTCGGCCATTTCGCACTAACGAATTTGATCTCGCCGTTGCTCGAAGGAGGCGCGCGCGTCGTCTCGGTTTCCTCCGCCGGGCATCACGCTTCGCCGATCCGCTGGGAAGACGTACAGTTCACGAGCGGCTACGATAAATGGCGGGCCTATGGGCAGTCGAAAACGGCGAATGCCTTGTTCGCGGTCCATCTCGACCGAATTGGCAGGGATCGCGGCATCCGCGCCTTCTCACTCCATCCCGGCAAGATATTCACGCCGCTCCAGCGTCATCTCACGCAAACCGAGATGACAGCCGAAGGCTGGCTCGATGCAAACGGCAATCCAGCCGATCCCACCTTTAAGACACCAGCCCAGGGAGCCGCGACGCAGGTCTGGGCGGCAACCTCGCCGCAACTCGACGGGCTTGGTGGTCTCTATTGCGAAGATTGTGACATCGCCGTCCGGGCGGAAACAGCAAGCGAGCCGTTCGTCGGCGTCAAAGAATATGCGACCAGCGTAACCGAAGCCGAGCGTCTGTGGGAACTGTCAACCAAGCTTACGCAGATCGCAGTGACGGGATAGGCATCAATGCGTTGGGGGCGGAAGCTTGGGAAGGATCAGCCGGAAGGTGGTTTCGATCATCTTCGCGGTATTCCGTTGGTGTCCTTACGCCATGCCATCGTCGTCGCTGAAGTGTTGAACTTCCATCACGCAGCGAATGTGCTTGGTACCACGCAATCCAGCGTCAGCACTCGGATCAAGGGGTTGGAAGATGCTCTGGGCATCCTGTTGTTCGAGCGGCGGCATCGCGGGGTTCGGTTGACCGATGCCGGGCAACATTTCATCGCCGGGGTATCGGCTGGCATCGCCCAACTGGATCACGCAGTGCGCACGGCAGGCGCAAGGATCGATGGGACGGAGGGGCATCTTGCGATCGGCCTACATAGTTCCATCGCCGCGGGTTTCCTCGTCGATCTTCGCCGCCGGTATCGCGCCAGTTATCCAATGGTCGAGCAATCTGTGCTGGAGGGGCGTTCGTCTGAAACCATCGCAATGGTCCGTGAGGGCAGGCTTGATGTCGCCTTCGTAATCGATGGCGTCCACTCACCCGATTGCCATTCCCGAGCGCTGTGGTGCGAACCGATCATGGTGGCTCTTCCGAAAGATCACCCCTTAGCGCAACGGGAGAGCATCGCATGGTTCGACCTCGGCGATGAGATTTTTCTTGCCCGACATGGCGGCACCGGGCCGCAAGTGTTTGAGCATGTCGTACGTCGGCTCAGCGAGCGCCAGCGCTCACCTTGTATCCGCCGCTGCGACGTGGCGCGCGACACGCTTATGGGTATGGTCGCGGCTGGCGACGGCATCACACTGACCAGCGAGGCGACGACGTACGTGTCATTTCCCGGCGTGGTGTTTCGATCAATCGCCGATGAGACCGAACCGGCGCGGTTCAGCGCGGTATGGTCGCCTCATAACCGCAATCCAGCATTGCTGAACATGCTTGATCTAGCCGCGCAAATGAGCCGGTCAGCGCGCTCGCTCTGACGATTGGAGCCGTTCGCTCGGTTCGATCCCGAGCGAATCCGCAATCTGCCCCAACACCGTAACGCTCGCCGACACGGCCGCGCACTCAGGGTGGCGTTGTCGACGTGTAGACTTGTGGTATTTAATCACCCACCTGACGCGGTTGGGCGATGGCAGGCTCTATCCTGGCGAGGAGATCGGCGGCGGAGACGCCAAGGGCCGCAGTAATATCCACGAATTCAACGACATCGATCCGCCGTTCGCCATTCTCATACTTGGCAACGAAAGATTGCGGCTTGTTCAACGTTTCAGCCAACTCAGCCTGCGTCAATCCTTTGGCCTTGCGCGCTTCGACAAGCAGAGATTGCAGAAGTATTTGTCGGGGCGTGCGCAAGGACTTCTGCATTCGAGAGGGCTCTCCATTGAAAGAGGGGAGCCTTTGCGCTAATCCTGATTCAGGATTATCCCATTTCGGGATTCCATGCGGCGCTACATCTTAGGGAGGGCCGTGCAATGCGAGTGCGCCCTGAGCTTGACCCCGAGGTCGATGACCTGGCTCCGACCGAGCCAGCGATCACGATTTATGACGAGGCGCACTTCGTCACCTACATGCGGCTGCTCGACGCCGAAGCCGATAGGGCAGACTGGACGGAAGTCGCGCGGATCGTCCTGCATCGTGACCCGGTGACGGACGCCGAACGCACACGCCGATGCTGGGAAAGTCATCTCGCTCGGGCGCGTTGGATGACGAAGGTGGGCTACCGTAAGATATTGGAACAAGCAGCGGCGGAAGCGCGCTCGACACGCCACTGACCGTCCTTTTTCTTCGCCATAGTATCCGATACCCCGACGCATCGGATTTTCTGTTGCTTCTGGCCGGAACGGCTATTCTCTGATCGGCTCCGTCTCTTTTGCCGATCGGAGCCTGTATGCGCGGAGGTCAGATTCTTTGGGGGCAGATCGCCCTCGTTTCCATCACCATTTTGTTGACGACATGGGCGGCGACGCAGTGGACAGCGTGGCAACTCGGCTTTCAGGCGCAGCTCGGCGAGCCATGGTTCATGGTGGCGAGCTGGCCGATCTACTATCCGCCAGCGTTCTTCTGGTGGTGGTATTTCTACGATGCCTATGCACCGAAGGTGTTCGTCGAAGGGGCGATCATCGCGGCTTCGGGCGGCTTCATCGCCATCGCCGTCGCGATCGGCATGTCTGTCCTTCGTGCGCGACAGGCGAAGAATGTCGCCACCTATGGATCGGCGCGTTGGGCTGAACCGGAAGAGATCAAGGCCGCCGGTCTGCTCGACCCCGATGGGGTCCTGCTCGGCCGGATCGAGCGCGACTATCTCCGTCATGACGGCCCCGAGCATGTGCTGTGCTTCGCCCCGACCAGATCGGGCAAGGGCGTCGGTCTCGTCGTGCCGACGCTGCTGACTTGGCCGGGCAGCACAATCATTCACGACATCAAGGGCGAGAACTGGGGGCTGACCGCCGGTTTCCGGTCGAAGCATGGTCGGGTGCTGCTGTTCGATCCGACCGATCCCACGTCATCCGCCTATAATCCGCTGCTGGAGGTGCGGCGCGGCGACAAGGAAGTCCGCGACGTGCAGAATATCGCCGACATCCTCGTCGATCCCGAAGGCGCGCTCGACAAGCGCAACCATTGGGAAAAGACCAGCCATTCGCTTCTGGTCGGGGCGATCCTGCATGTTCTCTATGCTGAAGCGGACAAGACGCTCGCCGGCGTTGCCAATTTCCTCTCCGATCCTAAGCGCCCCGTAGAGGCGACACTGCGCGCCATGATGAACACGCCGCATCTCGGCGAAGCGGGCGTTCATCCGGTCATCGCGTCATCGGCGCGCGAACTGCTGAACAAGAGTGACAACGAGCGGTCGGGCGTGCTCTCGACCGCCATGTCGTTCCTCGGTCTCTATCGCGATCCCGTGGTGGCGAAGGTGACGGCGCGGTGCGACTGGCGCATTGCTGATCTGGTGACGGCGGAACGGCCGGTCAGCCTCTATCTCGTTGTCCCGCCCTCCGACATCAACCGCACCAAGCCGCTGATCCGGTTGCTGCTCAATCAGGTCGGGCGGCGGCTGACAGAAGACCTGAAGACCTCCGCCAACCGGCATCGTCTCCTGCTGATGCTGGATGAGTTCCCGGCGCTCGGCCGGCTCGACTTCTTCGAGAGCGCGCTGGCCTTCATGGCGGGCTACGGCATCAAGAGTTTCCTGATCGCGCAGAGCCTCAACCAGATCGAGAAGGCATATGGCGCAAACAACAGCGTGCTCGACAATTGCCATGTGCGTGTCGCCTTCGCCACCAATGACGAGCGCACCGCCAAACGGGTATCGGATGCGCTCGGCACCGCGACTGAGATGCGCGATTCCACCAACTATGCCGGGCACCGGCTGTCGCCCTGGCTCGGCCACCTCATGGTGTCGCGGCAGGAGACGGCCCGGCCGCTGCTCACCCCCGGCGAGGTAATGCAGCTTCCGCCCGCCGACGAATTGCTGCTGGTCGCGGGCGTGCCGCCAATCCGGGCGAAGAAGGCGCGCTACTACGAAGATGCGCGGTTCCGGGAGCGCCTGTTGCCGCCACCGAAGCCGGGAACGTCGAAAGCGCCGGCAACGCCACCCGCCGACGACTGGTCGGCGCTGGCGATCCCGGCTGCGTCGGCTGGGGTTGCACCGGGAAATGCTGGCAGCACCAACATCGATCCGGCTAACGCAGGCATCCGCCGCGAGCCGGAATTGCCGGAGCATGAGGAGATCGCGCCGCCGGATCACGCGCCAGTCGGCGAGTTCGACATACTCGACGATGAGCCGGACGTGGATGCCGCCAAGGCGCGCAGTTTCCGCCAGCAGGTCACATCGGTTGCCCGGCAGGCGTCGATGGACCCTGCCGATGGCATAGAATTGTGAAGGGGACGGCCATGCAGACGAAGACCCGCATGAACGTCTATTTCGACCCCGACCTCCTGAAGAAGGTCGAGGCTCTGGCGCTCCGCCGCAATATCTCCAAGTCCGCCGTGATCGAAGCCGCCGTCGCGTCGTTCCTGTCGGCCGACGCCTCGGAGCGGCTGGAAGCCGTGTTCGCCCGCCGCATGGACCGGATAGGCCGCCAGATCGAGGGCATGGACGAAGACCTCGCCATTCTCGGAGAAACGCTCTCGCTGTTCATCCGCTTCTGGCTGACCGTCATGCCGCCGTTGCCCGACAGCGCACAGGCATCGGCGCGAGCCAAAGGCACGGAACGGTTCGATGGCTTTCTTCAAACGCTCGGTCGGAAGCTGGCAACCGGCGATCGGTTCCTGAAAGACCTGTCGCGTGACATCGACTCGCGACGCAATAGAGCAGACGATACAGAATAGCGGACGCCTCTGGTGTGCGGCGTCCAATAATCAATCCCGCCGATTGCCGCCGTTTCTTCGCTATGGCCGCCGGGTGTTAGATACTTGTTGAATCCGCCTAATTTCCGGCTCTTTTAATCATCCCCGTCCGGGGACCGTCTGATGTCTCCCCGGCGAACACGGGGATCAGATGGCCGTTTCACATCACTATTCGGAAAGTTTGGCACGCGGCGCGCGGATGCTGCGCACCGCGCTCGGCTCGGCCATCGCACGGTTTCTCGAAGACGCCGCGATCGTCGAGGTGATGCTGAACCCGGATGGCCGCATCTGGATCGACCGGCTTTCCGAAGGGCTGTCCGATACCGGCGAGCGACTGTCGCCCGCCGATGGCGAACGCATCGTGCGCCTCGTCGCGCATCACGTCGGCGCCGAAGTCCACGCGGGCAGCCCGCGCGTCTCGGCCGAGCTGCCCGAGACAGGGGAGCGGTTCGAGGGCCTGCTGCCACCCGTCGTCGCCGCGCCTGCCTTTGCCATCCGCAAACCCGCCGTCGCCGTGTTCACGCTCGACGATTACGTCCGGGCCGGGATCATGACGGCTACCCAGGCCGAGGCGTTGCGCAAGGGCGTCGTGTCCCGCGCCAACATTCTCGTGGCGGGCGGCACCTCCACCGGCAAGACCACACTGACCAACGCGCTCCTGGCCGAGGTGGCGAAGACTTCCGATCGCGTCGTCATCATCGAGGACACGCGCGAACTGCAATGCGCCGCGCCCAACCTCGTCGCCATGCGGACCAAGGATGGCGTGGCGTCCCTGTCGGATCTCGTTCGCTCATCCTTACGCCTGCGCCCCGACCGCATCCCGGTCGGCGAGGTGCGCGGCGCGGAAGCGCTCGATCTCCTGAAGGCATGGGGCACCGGCCATCCCGGCGGCGTCGGCACCATCCACGCCGGCAGCGCCATCGGCGCGCTGCGCCGGATGGAACAGCTCATCCAGGAAGCTGTCGTCACCGTTCCGCGCGCGCTGATCGCCGAGACCATCGACCTCGTTGCCGTCCTCTCCGGACGCGGCTCCGCACGCCGGCTCACCGAACTCGCCCGTGTCGAGGGCCTTGGCCCGGACGGCGATTACCGCGTCGCGCCCGCCGTCATCGAGGGCGACGGCGCTGCGACTTCCTCAGCCCAAGCCCTCAGCCCCGAAGGAGACCATCCATGATCCAACGTCTGCGCGCCATACATCTCGCTGATCGGCGCCCATATCAATTGCTCCATCACCTCACCATGACGGCTTCAGTCGCCGTCGTGAGCCTGATGATGGCCGCGCCCGCCCATGCCTCCGGCTCGTCCATGCCCTGGGAAGCGCCGCTGCAATCCATCCTCCAGTCGATCGAAGGCCCGGTCGCCAAGATCATCGCCGTGATCGTCATCATCACCACGGGCCTCGCACTGGCCTTCGGCGATACGTCGGGCGGCTTCCGCCGTCTGATCCAGATCGTCTTCGGCCTCTCGATCGCGTTCGCCGCGTCGAGCTTCTTCCTGTCGTTCTTCTCGTTCGGCGGCGGAGCGCTGGTCTGATGGCGGGCGTCGTCGAACAGGGGAGCGAGGTTCCGGGCTTCACCGTGCCGGCCCACCGGGCGCTGACCGAGCCGATCCTGCTCGGCGGCGCTCCGCGCGCCATCGCCATCATGAACGGCACGCTGGCAGGCGCGGTCGGCCTGGGCCTGCGCCTCTGGCTGGTGGGTCTCGCCATCTGGGCGATCGGGCATTTCGCGGCGGTGTGGGCGGCGAAGCGCGACCCGCTCTTCGTTGATGTCGGCCGCCGCCATCTGCGCATCCCCGCACATCTCACGGTCTGAGGGGGAGCGCACCGATGATGAACCTCGCCGAATATCGCAATCGCAACAGCCGCCTTGCCGACTTCCTGCCCTGGGCAGCCCTTGTCGGCCCCGGCATCGTGCTCAACAAGGATGGCAGCTTCCAGCGCACGGCACGGTTTCGCGGCCCCGATCTCGATTCGGCTGTGCCCGCCGAACTGGTCGCCGTCGCCGGTCGTCTCAACAACGCCTTCCGCCGCCTTGGCTCCGGTTGGGCGATCTTCGTGGAAGCGCAGCGCCATCCGGCCGCGATCTATCCCGTCAGCACGTTTCCCGATGCGGCGTCCGCATTGGTCGATGCCGAGCGCAAGGCAGATTTCGAGGAAGCGGGCGCGCATTTCGAGTCCAGCTACTTCCTGACCTTCACCTATCTGCCGCCTGCCGAGGACGCCGCGCGCGCGGAAACCTGGCTCTACGAGGGACGCGAGAAGGCTGGCATCGATCCGAACGAGCTGTGCAACGCCTTCGCCGACCGGACCGACCGGCTGCTCCGTCTGATCGAAGCCTTCATGCCGGAATGCCGCTGGCTCGATGATAGCGAGATGCTGACCTATCTGCATGGCTGCGTGTCAACGCACCGGCACCGTGTCCGCGTCCCCGAAACCCCGATCTATCTCGATGCGCTGCTCGCCGATCAGCCGCTGACCGGCGGGCTGGAGCCGCGCCTGGGCGATCAGCATCTACGCGTGCTGACCATCACCGGATTTCCGACCGCGACAACGCCGGGTCTGCTCGACGAGCTGAACCGGCTGGCCTTTCCCTATCGCTGGTCCACCCGCGCCATCCTGCTCGACAAAACCGACGCGACCAAGCTGCTGACGAAGATCAGGCGGCAATGGTTCGCCAAGCGCAAATCCGTCGCCGCGATCCTCAAGGAGGTGATGACCAACGAGCAATCCGCGCTGGTGGACACGGATGCGTCGAACAAGGCAGCGGATGCCGATCTCGCGCTTCAGGAACTCGGCGCGGACTATGCCGGCATCGCCTATGTCACCGCCACCGTGACGGTGTGGGACGCCGATCCGCGCATCGCCGACGAAAAACTACGCCTCGTGGAGAAGGTCATCCAGGGCCGCGACTTCACGGCGATGGCAGAGACCATCAACGCCGTGGATGCCTGGCTCGGATCATTGCCAGGGCATGTCTATGCCAATGTCCGGCAGCCGCCGATCTCCACGCTCAATCTCGCCCACATGATTCCGCTTTCGGCGGTGTGGGCGGGGCCGGAACGGGACGAGCATTTTGCAGCGCCCCCACTGCTCTTCGGCAAGACCGAAGGCTCGACCCCGTTCCGGTTTTCCCTTCACGTCGGCGATGTCGGCCATACGCTCGTCGTCGGCCCGACCGGCGCGGGCAAGTCGGTGCTGCTGGCGCTCATGGCGCTTCAGTTCCGCCGCTACAGAGGCGCCCAGGTCTTCGCCTTCGACTTCGGCGGCTCGATCCGCGCCGCAGCGCTCGCCATGCGGGGCGACTGGCACGATCTCGGCGGCGGGCTGACGGACGGCTCGGACACGTCCGTCAGCCTCCAGCCGCTCGCCCGCATCGAGGAGACGAGCGAACGCGCGTGGGCCGGGGACTGGATCGTCGCCATTCTCCTGCGCGAAGGCGTCACCATCACGCCCGAGGTGAAGGAGCACATCTGGACGGCGCTGACTTCGCTGGCCTCCGCGCCAGTGGGCGAGCGCACCATCACCGGCCTGTGCGTCCTGCTCCAGTCCAATGACCTGAAGCAGGCGCTCCGGCCTTATTGCATCGGCGGCGCCTGGGGCCGGCTGCTCGACGCCGAGAGCGAACATCTCGGCACGGCCACCGTTCAGGCGTTCGAGACAGAAGGGCTGATCGGCACGGACGCCGCACCCGCCGTGCTGGCCTATCTGTTCCACCGGATCGAAGACCGGCTCGACGGATCGCCGACGCTCATCATCGTCGATGAGGGCTGGCTCGCGCTCGACGACGAGGGGTTCTCCGGCCAACTTCGCGAATGGCTGAAGACGCTGCGTAAGAAGAACGCCAGCGTTATCTTCGCCACGCAAAGCCTCTCGGACATTGACGGCAGCGTGATTGCGGCTGCCATCATCGAAAGCTGCCACACCCGGCTCCTCCTGCCGAACGAGCGCGCGATCGAGCCGCAGATCACCACCATCTACCGCCGCTTCGGCCTCAACGATCGTCAGATCGAGATCCTCGCGCGGGCGATGCCCAAGCGCGACTATTACTGCCAGTCCCGGCGCGGCAATCGCCTGTTCGACCTCGGCCTCAGCGACGTGGCGCTGTCGCTCTGCGCCGCGTCCGGCAAATCCGATCAGACCATCATCGCCCAGCTCCTCGCCGAACACGGCCCGGATCGCTTTCTCAACGCCTGGCTACGCCATCGCGGCGTCGATTGGGCCGCCGACCTCATCCCCGACCTCACCAATCTGGAGAAACTGCCATGAAACTGCGCCGTTCCCGCGTGGCGCGGCTTGCTGCCGCGCTGCTCATCGCCCCCGTCGCGTTTGCCCCGATGCTGCCCGCGCCCGCACAGGCGCAATGGATCGTCTATGACCCGACGAACTATGTGCAGAATGTGCTGACGGCCGCCCGGAGCCTTCAGCAGATCACCAACCAGATCACCTCGCTTCAGAACGAAGCGCAGATGCTCATCAATCAGGCTCGCAATCTGGCGAACCTGCCGATCTCGTCGCTCCAGCAGATTCAGCAGTCGGTCCAGCGCACCCAGCAATTGCTCAATCAGGCACAGAACATCGCCTACGACGTTCAGCAGATCGATCAGATATTTCAGCAGAAATATGGGAATGTCTCGCTTTCCGCGTCGGATCAGCAGCTTGTCTCAGATGCCCGCTCCCGCTGGCAAAACACGGTCGGTAGCCTTCAGGATGCGATGAAGGTGCAGGCCACCGTCGTCGGCAATATCGACACCAACCGCACGGAGATGTCGCGGTTGGTGGGGGCGAGCCAGGGCGCGACCGGCGCACTTCAGGCGACACAGGCCGGCAACCAGCTCCTCGCGCTTCAGGCTCAGCAACTTGCCGATCTCACCGCCGTCGTCGCCGCCAACGGCCGGGCGCAAGCACTTACCGACGCCGAACGGGCAGCCGCCGCGGAACAGGGGCGCGAGCAGCGCCGCCGCTTCCTGACGCCGGGCACGGGCTACCAGCCGGGCAATGCCCGGATGTTCCCGAGCAGCGGTAATTGAGGGAGGCGACGCCCATGGACGGCAAGATGCTTGCCCGGCTCGGCGCCGTCGTCTTCGTCGGCGTCGCCATCACCGCCGCCGTGATCGAGTTCACGCGCCAGCCCGAACCTGCCGAGGTCGGCCCCCAGGCACGCCAACGCGGCGACACTGGCGACCTGCGCCAACGCCTTCGCCGTTGCCGGGACATGGGCGAGGCCGCCACCCGCGATCCCGCTTGCCTCGGCATATGGGCCGAGAACCGCGACCGCTTCCTGAAGCAGGGTGCGCAGACGCCGGATGCACCGGACGCTCCGACGACATTGTGGCCATCGGCTCCGGCTGAAGATCCGATCGTCAAGGAGATGCAGCCGGTCACACCGCCCGAGCCTGCAAGGCCGCCCGTTTCTCCTGATGAGGGAGCGCGCTGACATGGGCGGCACCGGCGTCATCGACCATTTCCTCGAAGTCTTCACGCGCTATATCGACGGCGGCTTCGGCCTGCTGTCGGGCGAGGTCACGTTCATCGCGACGACGCTGATCGTCATCGACGTGGTGCTGGCCGCGCTGTTCTGGTCGTGGGGCGCCGATGACGACGTCATCGCCCGTCTGGTCAAGAAGACGCTGTTCGTCGGCGTCTTCGCCTACCTCATCGGCAACTGGAACAATCTCGCCCGCATCGTCTTCGAGAGCTTCGCCGGCCTCGGCCTGAAGGCGTCCGGGACCAGCTTTTCCGTCGCCGACCTGCTGCGCCCCGGCAAGGTGGCGCAGACCGGGCTCGACGCCGGTCGCCCATTGCTCGAATCCATCTCCGACCTGATGGGCTGGGTCTCGTTTTTCGAGAACTTCATCCAGATCGCGTGCCTGCTTTTTGCCTGGGCGCTGATCCTGCTCGCCTTCTTCATTCTCGCCGTGCAGCTCTTCGTCACCCTGATCGAGTTCAAGCTGACGACGCTCGCCGGTTTCGTGCTGATCCCGTTCGGCCTGTTCGGCAAATCTGCCTTCATGGCCGAACGGGTGCTCGGCAACGTCATTTCGTCGGGCATCAAGGTTCTGGTGCTCGCCGTCATCATCGGCATCGGCTCGACGCTGTTTTCCGAGTTCACCGCTGGTTTCGGCGGTGCGACACCGACGATCGACGACGCCATGGCGATCGTGCTCGCCGCGCTGTCGCTGCTCGGCCTGGGCATCTTCGGTCCCGGCATCGCCAACGGTCTTGTCTCCGGCGGCCCGCAGCTCGGCGCCGGCGCAGCTATCGGAACGGGCCTTGCCGCCGGTGGCATGGTCATGGCCGGCGGCGCTGCCCTTGGCGCTGCCGCTGGCGGGGCCGGTGCACTTGCCGGAGGCGCGGCCGCCGCCGCCCGTGGCGGCGCGGCTCTCGCTGGTGGGGCCTCGACCGCCTACAGCCTCGGCGCTGCTGGACAGTCGGGCGCATCCGCCGTCGCCTCCGGTCTCGGCAATGTCGCCTCGACCGGCGCGCAAGCGGCCGCGTCTCCCCTGAAGCGCGCGGTATCGAAAGCCGCCGACAGCATGAAGCAAAGCTATCAGGCTGGCGCTCGCGGTGCGTTCGAGGTCACGGGCGGCTCTTCAACTGCCGGGACCATCTGGGGAGAGGCCGGCGAAGCCGGGTCCACCTCCACGTCGTCAGCATCCGCCGCCGACGGCCCGCCCGCATGGGCCAAACGCATGAAGCGCTCGCAGCAATTCACCCACGGCGTTCAGGCCGCCGCCCATTCCGTGCGCAGCGGCGACAGCCACGGCGGCGGCTCTTCCATCAATCTCTCTGAAAGTGACCGCTGATGTTCAAAAGACCCGCCACCCATTATGGCAAATCCCCTCAGCCCGAGACGCCCTACCAACGAGCGGCGCAGGTCTGGGACGACCGCATCGGTTCCGCCCGCGTGCAGGCCCGGAACTGGCGCTTCATGGCCTTCGGCTCGCTCGCCCTGTCGGCGGGGCTGTCCGCCGCGCTGGTCTGGCAGTCCACCAGCGGATCAATCGTGCCGTGGGTGGTGCAGGTCGACAAGCTCGGCCAGGCACAGGCCGTCGCCCCCGCCGTCGCTGACTACCGGCCGACCGATCCACAGATCGCTTTCCATCTGGCCCGGTTCATCGAACAGGTCCGCGCGATCCCGGCGGACGCCATCATCGTGCGGCAGAACTGGCTTCGCGCCTATGAGTTCACGACGCAGGCCGGGGCTCTGGCGCTCAACGACTATGCCCGCGCCAATGACCCGTTCACCAAAGTCGGCAAGCAGCAAATCGCGATTGAGGTTTCCTCGGTCATCCGCGCATCACCCGACAGCTTCCGTGTCGCCTGGATAGAGCGCCGCTATCAGGACGGCTCGCTCGCCTCGACCGAGCGCTGGTCCGCCATCCTCACCGTCGTCGTGCAGACCCCGCGCGACCCCGAGAAACTCCGGGCCAATCCGCTCGGTATCTACGTCAACGCCATCAACTGGTCGAAGGAGCTTGGACAATGATCCGGCCGTCTTATCCGACCGCCGGACATCCGGCGGCACGCAATCCCGTCATTCCGGCTTTCCGTAAATCCGCTTTGCCGGTTCTCCTCGTCTGCACCACGGCGCTCGCCGGCTGCGCCACGACGACCCCGCCACCCGAGATCGCCTATGACGATGCCGCGCCTGCCGTGCAGACAGTCGACCCGCCTGCGCCGGTCACAGTGGTCGAGCTGCCGCGCCCGTTGCCGTTGCCCGGCCAGATGAAACCTGTCGAGACCACGCGCCGCACGCCGGAACCGGTCGACCCCACGGCCAGGGTCAATCAGGCGAACGCGCAGGCCCGCGTGCAGCCCGTGCGCGACGGCTTCATCAATTCGATGCAGGTCTATCCCTTCACGCAAGGCGCGCTCTATCAGGTCTATACCGCTGTTGGGCAGATCACCGACATCGCGCTTCAGCCGGGCGAAACGCTGGTCGGCTCCGGCCCGGTCGCCGCTGGCGACACGGTGCGCTGGATCATCGGCGATACCGAAAGCGGCACGGGCGCTACCCGGCAGGTCCATATCCTCGTCAAGCCGACACGCACCGATCTGATGACCAATCTCGTCATCAACACCAATCTGCGCACCTACCATATGGAACTGCGTTCGACCGAGCGCACCTATATGGCGTCGGTCTCTTGGCAGTATCCGCAGGACCAGCTCATCGCGCTCCGCCGCCAGAACGCCGACGCGCAGGCTGTCCAGCCCGTTGCCAGCGGCGTCGATCTCGCCAACGTCAACTTCCGCTACGAGATTTCCGGCGACCGTGCGCCGTGGCGGCCGCTGCGCGCCTTCGACGACGGAAGGCAGGTGTTCATCGAGTTTCCGCGCGGCATCGGCCAAGGCGAGATGCCGCCGCTCTTCGTCGTCGGGCCGGAGGGCAATACCTCGGAACTGGTGAACTATCGCGTTCGCGGAAAGTACATGGTCGTGGACCGGCTGTTCGCCGCTGCCGAGCTGCGTTTCGGCACCGACCGCAACCAGAAGCGGGTCCGCATCTCGCGCACGGACGGGAGGCCCGCATCGTGAGCGAGGTCGATCCCGAACAGGAAGAAGGGCGCAAGCCCGAGGCGCCGGAACCTTCCGATGATGCCCGCCCGCTGACCGGCGAGCCGGTCGCGCCCATGCGCCTGCGCCCCGAGCCGCCGCGCGTCACCCGCCTGTCGCGCAAGGTGCTCGCCGGTCTTGGTCTTGTCGCCAGCCTCGGTGTCGGCGGCGCGTTGATCTACGCGCTTCAGACCTCCCAGGGTGGCCGCCAGAACGAGGAACTGCTTTCGACCGACAACCGGGCGACGCCGGACGGCCTCAACAGCCTGCCGCGCGACTATACCGGCCCGGTGCTCGGCCCGCCGCTTCCCGGCGATCTCGGCCGACCGATACTCGACGCGCAGAATCGCGGACAGCCCGTCATGCCGCCGCTCGCCGGTACGCCCGCCAATCCAGCGGTGCAGCCTGGCCTCAGCGCGGAGGAGCAGCGTCGCTTGCAGGAACTGGAGGCGGCGAGGACCGCTCGCCTGTTCGCCTCGACGGAGACGCGCACCGCTGCGCCAGCCACGACGGCGACGGCCGACACCACGGCTGCTGCGCCGAACCTTGCAAGTCTTGGCCTTGCGCCACAGCCTGCCACGCCCTCGGCGCAGGACCGCCAACTCGCCTTCCTCAACCAGATACCCGACAGACGCACCGTCGCGTCCGATCGCGTTGCCGTACCCGCCTCGCCGAACGTGCTTCAGGCCGGCGCGGTGATTTCCGCCGCGCTCATCACTGGTATCCGTTCCGATCTTCCCGGCCAGATCACCGCGCAGGTGACGGAGAACATCTATGACAGCCCGACCGGGCGCATCCTCCTGATCCCGCAGGGCACCCGTGTCATCGGCCAGTATGACAACGGCGTCGGCTTCGGCCAACGCCGCATCCTGCTCGTCTGGAACCGCCTGATTTTCCCGAACGGCCGCTCGATCGTGCTGGAGCGTCAGCCGGGCGCGGATACGCAAGGCTATGCCGGGCTTGAGGATGGCGTCGACTACCACTGGTGGGATCTCGCCAAGGCCGCAGCACTTTCGACGCTGCTCGGTATCGGCACCGAACTCGCCACCGACGACAATGACCGGCTGGTGCGTGCGATCCGCGACGGCGCTCAGGATACCGTCAATCAGGCCGGACAACAGATCGTCCAGCGCCAGTTGCAGATCGCACCGACGCTGACCATCCGGCCGGGTTTCCCCGTCCGCGTCATCGTCACCCGCGACCTCGTGCTTGAACCCTATGGAGCAACGCCATGACCAAGTTGAAGCTCGGTCCGATCGCTGACGACAAGCCCATCAAAGTCACGCTGGAGCTGCCCGCCAGCCTGCACCGCGACCTAACCGCCTATGCCGAAATCCTCGGCCGTGAGGCAGGGCACGCCGCATCCGATCCCGTCCGACTGATCGTCCCCATGCTGGAACGCTTCATTGCCACCGATCGCGGCTTCGCCAAGGCGCGGCGTGGGACGCCATCGTCCGGCATTCCGATCGCATGAGGCGATCAAGGTATCGCACAATCTCGACTTCACGCGGTCGCCAAACCCCGCAGGATGATGGAGCGGCGCAGTGCCGCGTATTCCGATCGGGGAACCCACGACTGCATATCCAACCGGACGGTGAGTTCATGTCTCGACGCCAAGCCACCAAGACCCGGCGTCGGACTCGTGCCGTCTCCGGCAGCCTGCCCGACGATCTCTACGACTATATCGATGAAGATATGCCGACATCCCCCGAAACGCCGGTCGCGAAAGGACGTGGCACGGAGCTATCGTTCGATCACTGGACCGTCTCCGACGATTGGCCCGAGCGCGTGCCCGTAACCGAAGCCGAGATCGACCTGTTCGAGGCGTGGTTCGGCGACATTATTGACGAACTGTTCGGTAAGCCCGGCTGATCCAGCTCGATCGAGTAGAGCGAATTTCCTTGTAATAGTTATATTACTATGATAACCATAATGGCGAATATCAGCTTCGCCGCCTGATGTCCTTTGTCGGTCGGCGAGTGCCCCTGCGGAGGCTGCGCGCCATGACCACGCTGAAGATCGGCATTGCCGATACAGAGGAAATGAAGGCCCGGACGCTACGCATCGCGCGCGGCGAGGAACAGCCGTCGCCCGACGATCCCAAAGTCTGGTTCATCTCGACGGAATCCTTCTCAAAGGTCTTGTCGGCACCCAACCGCGAAATGCTGCGTCTGATCGCGGAGCAGCAGCCGGATTCGCTCGATGCCCTGGCCGAGCTGACCGGCCGCGCGAAATCCAACCTCTCACGCACGCTCAAAGCGATGGTCGGCTACGGCCTCATCCGCATGGAGCGCAGCGGCAAGAAACTCGCCCCCAAACTCGTCCATGATCGCGTCGTGCTGGAACTGGCGCTTGCCAGCCCACGGCGCAAAGCCTCACGCCCGAAGGAGACCGCCGATGAATAAAGAATCTCCGCTGGTCGCCACCCGTGCCGCCCTTTACCTGCGCGTTTCCACCGCGCGGCAGGCCGAGCATGATGTGTCGATCCCTGACCAGCGTCGGCAGGGCGAAGCCTGGTGCGAGGCGCGCGGGTATCAGCTTGTCGAAACCTTCGTGGAGCCGGGCAATACCGCCACCAACGATCGTCGGCCCGAGTTCCAGCGCATGATCGAAGCGGGCACGTCCAAGCCCGCACCGTTCGACGTGGTGCTGGTTCACAGCTTCTCGCGCTTCTTCCGCGATGCCTTCGACATGGAATATTACTACCGGAAGCTCGCCAAGAATGGCGTCCGGCTCGTGTCTATCACACAGGAACTGGGCGACGATCCGATCCACGACATGATGCGGCGGATCATGGCGCTCTTCGACGAATATCAGTCGAAGGAGAACGCCAAGCATGTCATGCGCGCCCTGAAGGAGAATGCCCGACAGGGCTTTTGGAACGGCGCTCTTCCGCCGATCGGCTATCGCATCGTCGCAGCCGAGCAACGCGGCTCCAAGACCAAGAAAAAGCTGGAGATCGACCCGTTGCACGCCGACACGGTGCGGCTGATCTATCGGCTCGCTCTCCAGGGCGAAGGCGGCTCAGGCCCGATGGGTGTCAAGGCCATCGTGAATCACCTCAACCGCAACCGCATCTTCACCCGCGACGGTGGGCGTTGGGGCATCGGTCAGCTTCACCGCGTCCTGACCCGACGCACCTATATCGGCGAGCATGAGTTCAACAAGCGCTCCAAGTCCAAGGTGCTGAAGCCGGTCAGCGAGATCGTCGTCGTCCCGGTGCCGCGCCTGATCGATCAGGAGACATTCGATGCCGTGCAGGAGCATTTGCGGGTTCGCAACTCCAAGGTCACGCCGCCGCGTGTCGTCAGCGGGCCGACCCTGCTGACAGGCATCTGCTTCTGCGAGAAGTGCGGGGGAGCCATGACACTCCGCACCGGCAAGGGCGGGCGCTATCGCTACTATACGTGCTCGATCAAGGCCCGGCAGGGCGAGACAGGCTGCTCCGGCCGCTCGATCCCGATGCCGCAGCTCGACGCCATCGTCTGCGACCATATTGAGAACCGGCTGCTCCAGCCCGAGCGGCTGGAGGAGATCCTGGCCTCGATCCTCGATCGACGCGAGGAGCGGGCGGATCGGCGCAGGGAGCATATCGCTGAGTTGAACCGGCGCGCGGCCGAGACCGAGCTTCGCCTGAAACGCCTCTACGAGGCCATCGAAGCGGGGGTGGCCGACCTGAACGATCCGGCCTTGAAGGAGCGCGTCGTCGCCCTCCGGGCGCTCCGCGACCAAGCGCAAGTCGATTCCGAGCGAGCACAGGCCATGCTCGAAAGCTCCGGCAGCATGGCGGTGACGCCGGCCGTTTTGCGAAAGTTCGCCACGACCGCGAGGCGTCGGCTCAGGCAAGAGGGCGGCGGCTACCGGCGGGATCATCTGCGCGCTTTTGCCCAGCGCGTCGAAGTCGGAGAAGGCCATGTTCGCATCATGGGATCGAAGGGCGAATTGCTGCGCGCCCTTACTTCGGTCTCTAGCGGGAAATCGGCGGGAAGCGGCGTGCCCACTTTGGGACTGAAATGGCGGACAGGGTGGGATTCGAACCCACGGTAAGCTCTCACCTACGGCGGTTTTCAAGACCGCTGCCTTAAACCACTCGGCCACCTGTCCTTGGAAGTAGCGCCCTTAAAGTGCAAAACACGGAAGGGGAAGGGGGTTTATCGCGCCATGTTGACGCGCCTATGCGGTTGGTTCCGTTGCAAGAGGGTTTCAACCGCTGCGATACTGTGCCACCTTGGGCCATTATCGGATTGGAAAAAGCGAGACTTGTTTGTGATGTTGAAGCGCCTGCGCACTATGGCCCTGTCTGTCCTGTCTGCCAGCGCGCTGCTGGCCTTAAGCGGCCCGGCCTCACCAGTGCTTGCGCAATCCGAGGACGGGTTTCAGGCTTATTTGCAATCGCTCTGGCCCAAGGCGCAAGCGATGGGTGTCAGCCGCCGCACGTTCGACAGCGTGGTGACTGGCCTCACTTATAATCCGCGCGTGGTGCAGCTCGACAATAGCCAGCCGGGGGGCAGCACCAACAGCCCGATTCCGGCCTTTGCGCCCTATCGCAACACCCATGTTGATGCGTCGCGCATCAACCGTGGCCGCGCCAAATATCGTGCGCTGCGGCCCTTTCTCGCCAAAGTGGAAGCCGAAACCGGCGTGCCGGAATCGATCATGGTTGCGATTTACGGGCATGAAACCAATTATGGCGCGGTGCTGGGCGATTTCGACCTGCCGCGCTCGCTCGCGACCTTGGCCTATGAAGGCCGCCGCCGCAGCCTGTTCGAGCCGGAATTTCTTGCCACTTTGAAGATGATCGAAAATGGCTATCCGCGCAGCCAGCTTGTCGGAAGCTGGGCGGGCGCGTTCGGTTATCCGCAATTTCTGCCGACCGTTTACCTCCGGCTCGCCAAGGACGGCGACGGCGACGGGCGTGCCAATATCCGCACCAGCGAAGCCGACGCACTCGCTTCCATCGCCAATTATTTCCGCCAGTCGGGCTGGCGGCGCGGCGAAGATTGGGGCTTTGCGGTCACGGTGCCGCAATCGCTCAATCGCAGCGCAATTGCGACCAAGCTTAAATCCCCGCGCTGCCCGCGCGTCCATGAACGCCACAGCCAGTGGAAAAGCATCGACGAATGGAAACAGCTTGGCATTATGTCGCGGTCGGGGAGTTGGCCTGCGGGCAATACGCTCGCCACGCTGATCGAGCCCGATGGCCCCAATGCCACCGCCTATCTGCTGACCGGCAATTATAAGGTCATCCTCGATTATAATTGCTCCAATTTTTACGGCCTGACCGTTGGCCTGCTGGCAGACGAGGTATCGCGGTAAGCCAGAGCGGACGGCGTTACACCTCCTTACGCTTGGCCATTCTTTGCGCGGCCTGTGGGGCCAAGAAAGGGGTGGCTCCGATGCCACCAACCCGCTATCCGGAAGGCCATATTGTCCGCAAGGGCCAGAGTCTTTCTTGGTCTTTGCCAAAAGGGAAAGCCGCTCGGCCAACCCAAATTTTGTCGTTGTTGAAAGTGCCCATGACTTATTCTTCCAAAATTGCTTCCGTTGCCCTTTTGTCGCTGGTGATGGCCGTGCCGGTATCGGCTCAGGCTCCGACCTTTCAGGGCGTGGCCCCGATTGCTTATCTTAAGGATATGTCGTCGGGCGCGGTGCTGTATCAACGCGACCCCGAACGCCAGATTCCGCCCGCTTCGATGGCCAAGATGATGACCGCTTATGTCGCGTTTGACCTCTTGAAACAGGGCAAGATCAAGCTTGACCAGCAAATTATATTCAAGCCAGAAAGCTGGGAAAAATGGCATGGTCCTGCGGCAGGCTCGACCATGTTCCTGTCGCCCGGCGAATCGGTGAGTGTTGAAAATCTGCTCCACGGTATTGTCACCCTGTCGGGCAATGATGCCTGTGTCGCGCTGGCCGAGGGGATTGCCGGAACCGAGGACGGTTTCGCCGCGCTGATGAACAAGCAGGCCGCCAAGTTGGGCATGAAGGACAGCCATTTCGGCACGTCGAACGGTTGGCCCGACGAAGGCCGCACCGTGACGACCGCCAAGGATTTGACCATCCTTGCCGAACGCACGCTTGCCGATTTCCCCGAATATTATAAGCAATTCTATCAGCAAAAGGACTTCACCTGGGGCAAGACGATGGGCGGCAATGCGATTTCGCAGCCCAATCGCAACCCCATCCTTGGCAAGATTGCGGGCGCGGACGGCCTCAAGACCGGCCACACCGAAGAAGCCGGGTTCGGCTTTGCAGGCTCGGCCGTCCAGAATGGCCGCCGCCTTATCATGGTGGTCGCAGGGCTCGATTCCTATAATGGCCGCGCCGACGAATCGGTCAAGCTGATGGACTGGGGCTTCAAGGCTTGGGCGACCAAGGCCTTGTTCAAGAAAAATGCGGTTGTCGGCTCGGTCAAAGTCCAGCAAGGCAGCGCGCGGACGATTAACGTGATCGCGCCGCAGGATATTGCCGTGACCTTTCCGGCAGGCGACACGCCAAGCTATAAAATGAAGATCATTTATGACGGCCCCGTAAAAGCCCCGTTCAAGGCAGGCACACCGGTTGCGCAGCTCGTCATCGACAATCCCGCCACAGGGCCGCAAATCCAGCCATTGGTCGCGGCCGAAGATGTGAGCGAAGCGGGCTTTTTCCGCCGCATCTGGAACGCGCTCCTGTCCTTTTTCGGAGCGTGAATTTGACACGCGGGCGCTTCATCAGCCTTGAAGGCGGGGAGGGCGTTGGCAAATCCACGCAGCTCAAAGCCCTCGCCGCCGCGCTGGAGCGCCACGGGCTTGGCGTGGTGGTAACGCGCGAGCCTGGCGGCAGTGCGGGCGCCGAGGCCATCCGCACGCTCTTGCTCGAAGGTGAGCCCGGCTTTTGGGGACCGCGCGCCGAAGCCTTGCTATTTGCCGCCGCCCGTTCGGACCATGTCGACAAGGTCATCAAACCGGCGTTGGAGCGCGGGGAATGGGTATTGTGTGACCGCTTCCACGATAGCAGCCGCGCCTATCAAGGCGGCGGCAGCGGGCTTAGCGATGCCGACATTTTGACGCTCCACCGCATCGGCAGCGAAGGCTTTGTGCCCGATCTCACCATCGTCCTCACCCTTGATGAAGCCGAAGCGCGGGCGCGGGCCAAGAGCCGCGACGGCGGGGCAGGTGACCGGTTCGAGCAGCGCGACGATGGCTTCCATGCCAAGGTTGCCGCCGCTTTCCGCAGCTTCGCCGCTGCCGAACCCGACCGCATCAAGCTGGTCGATGCAAGCGGCGCACCGCAAGCCGTGACCGAGCGGCTGCTCGCCTTACTCGCGCCGCTATTGCCATGAGCAAGACATTTATCGGTCAGGACGAACAGGAGCGTATTTTCCTTGAAAGCTTCGCGAGCGGGCGGCTTCACCATGCGTGGCTGCTGTCCGGTCCCAAAGGGGTTGGAAAAGCGGGTTTTGCCAAGCGCGCAGGCTTGTTCCTGCTTGATCAGGTGGAAGGCGCCGGACCGGAAGAGGAGCAGGATGGCGGCGGCCTGTTCGGTGATGCGTTGCCCGCCATCACCCCCGCACCCAAAGGCTTTGCCAGCGCGCTTGGCAGTCAGGCGCAACATCTGGTCGAGGCAGGAACCCATCCGGAATATCATCTGCTTGAGCCGCTGGTCAAAGAAAAGACCGGCGAATTGGCGCGCAATATAGCAATCCATCAGGTGCGCGATCTCATTCAGAGCCTCACCGGCACACCGACCATCGCGCATTATCGCGTGTGCATTGTCGATGCGATTGACGATCTGGAACGCTCCGCCGCCAACGCACTCTTGAAAACATTGGAAGAGCCGCCGCGCGACACGATTTTCTTTCTGGTCAGCCATGCGCCGGGACGGTTGCTGCCGACTATCCGCTCGCGGTGCCGTTCGCTGCGTTTTGCGCCGCTGTCTGACGTCATGATGGCGGACTGGATTGGCGAAGAAGCACCGCATTTGGACGATAATGACCGCGCGGCGCTAATCCGCATGGCTAAAGGCTCACCGGGACGCGCGCTGGAAACTTTGGGGCTGGAACTGGGCGAACTGGTCCAGCAGATGCAGCGTATCATTGACGAGGGCGACCCCGATAACAGCAAACGCCATGCGCTCGCCAAGGCGCTTGCGTTAAAGGCCGCGCGGCCGCGTTATGAAGCGATGCTCGAACTGGCGCCTGAACTTGCGGCACGCTGGTGCAAGGGGCAACAGGGCCCGGCGCTCGCGCATGGGCTCTCAACATGGGAAAAGCTGCGCGATCTCACCCAATTTGCGCTTTCCGGCAGCTATGATGTGTCGATGACCGCTTATGAGGCCGGAACTTTGCTCGCAGGGCTTGCCCATCGCCCGCGCTAAGGTTTAGGAGAGCGCCCATGTCCTCGAACCCATATTATATCACCACCGCGATCAGCTATCCCAATGGCCGCCCGCATATCGGCCATGCTTATGAAGCCATAGCCACTGACGCGATTGCGCGCTTCCGCAAAGCGCAGGGACGCGATGTGCGCTTCCAGACCGGCACCGACGAACATGGCCTCAAAATGGCGCAGACCGCGCGCGACCGGAATATGGAACCGGCGGCACTCGCCGAAGAAATGTCCGGTTATTTCCAGCAGATGGATGATGCTCTTAATATTGATTATGATCGCTTCATCCGCACCAGTGAGACGGACCATTATCGCGCCAGCCAAGCCATCTGGCAAGCGATGGAGGCCAATGGCGACCTTTATTTAGGCCGCTATGAAGGCTGGTATTCGGTGCGCGACGAAGCCTTTTATGATGAAAAGGAAATCACCACGGGCGAGGATGGCTGCAAATTATCCCCGCAAGGCACGCCCGTTGAATGGACAGTCGAGGAAAGCTGGTTTTTCCGCCTGTCGAAATACCAGCAGCCTTTGCTCGATTTTTACGCGGCGAACCCCGAATTTATCCAGCCTGACAGCCGCCGCAACGAAGTGATCCGCTTTGTCGAAGGCGGCCTCACCGACTTGTCCGTGTCGCGCACCAGCTTTGACTGGGGCGTGCCCGTGCCGGGGTCTGACGGCCATGTCATGTATGTATGGGTCGATGCCCTCACCAATTATCTGACTGGCCTCGGCTATCCGGAATCGACCGAAATGCTGGCGCATTATTGGCCGCAGGGCGGCGATGTCGTGCATATTATCGGCAAGGATATTGTGCGTTTTCATGCCCTTTATTGGCCGGCTTTCCTGATGAGTGCGAACTTGCCATTGCCGAGACAGGTGTTCGGGCACGGCTTCCTGCTCAACCGCGGCGAGAAAATGTCGAAATCGCTCGGCAATGTCAGCGACCCGCTTGAATTGGCCGAACGCTATGGCGTTGACCAACTGCGCTATTTCCTGTTGCGCGAGGTCAGTTTCGGGCAGGATGGCAGCTATTCGGATGAGGCGATTGTCACGCGCTGCAATGCCGACCTTGCCAATAATCTTGGTAATCTGGCGCAGCGCAGCCTGTCGATGATCGCCAAAAATTGCGACGGCAAAATCCCGCAGGCAGGCGCCGTGGGGCCAAGCGAAACACAGCTTTTGGCTGACCTTAAGACGGCTCATGACGAAGCGGTTGCCGCGATGGATAATCTGGCGCTACATCAGGCGCTCGAAGCCATTTGGCGCGGGGCATCGGTGGCGAACCAATATTTTGCCGACCAAGCGCCCTGGACCTTGCGTAAGGAAGATCCGGCGCGCGCGGACAGCGTGCTTTATCATACGGCAGAAGCGGTGCGGCAGCTTGCCATTCTGGCGCGCTTTGTCGTGCCAACGGGCGCCGATAAATTGCTCGATTTGCTCGCCCAAGCGCCCGATGCGCGCGATTTTGCGGCTCTGGCGGCGCCGATCAAGGCGGGCATTGCGCTTCCTGCCCCGTCAGGCGTGTTCCCGCGTCTGGAATTGCCGAAGGGATAAGCCAGTGCTGGTCGATTCCCATTGTCACCTCAATTATAAGGGGTTGGTCGAAGAACAGCAGGCCGCGTTGGCGCGCGCGCGGGCGGCGGGCGTTACCGCCATGCTCAATATCGCAACGCGCGAGGCGGAATGGGATGATGTGCTGGCCGTAGCCACGCGCGAACCTGATGTGTGGGCGAGCGTTGGAATCCATCCGCATGATGCTGACCATCATCCTGATATTGATGTGGAAAAGCTGATAACGCGCGCGGCGCATCCGCGTGTTATCGGTATCGGCGAGACCGGCCTTGACTATTATTATGACAAATCGGACCGCGCACGCCAGCGCGACAGTTTTCGCACCCATATCATTGCGGCGCGTGAAACGGGCTTGCCGATCATCGTCCATACCCGCGATGCGGAGCCGGATACTTATGAAATGCTATCCGAAGAGATGGCCAAGGGTGCGTATAAGGGCGTCATCCATTGCTTCACAGCATCTCAAGATTTCGCCGACAAGGCGCTGGAATTAGGACTATATATCTCCATTTCCGGCATTGTGACCTTCAAAAATGCCGCTAATTTGCAAGCGAGTGCCACGACCATCCCGGCGGATCGCTTGCTAGTGGAAACAGACGCGCCTTTCCTCGCCCCTGTCCCGCATCGCGGCAAGCCGGGGGAACCGGCCTTTGTTGCCGATACCGCGCGCTTTCTGGCCGACCTGCGCGGTGAGGATGAATCAGAATTACGTGTCCGAACCACTGAAAATTTCTACACATTATTTTCCAAGGCACGCCCGTGAAGGCGATTATTTTAGGATGCGGTCCTTCGGCAGGGGTGCCGCGCGTTGGCGATGATTGGGGCACGCTCAATCCCGCCAACCCCAAAAACCGCAGGAGCCGCGCCTCGATCATTATCGAAGCGGGTGGTCGGCGGATCTTGGTTGATACCGGCCCCGACCTTCGCACCCAGCTTTTGGACAATAATATAAGCCGCGTGGATGCTGTTATCTGGACGCATGACCATGCCGACCATTGCCACGGCATTGACGATGTGCGTGCGCTTGCGATTATGTCGGGCGGGCCGATTGAAGGCTATGCGCGCACCTATACGATGCACGAATTGCAGCGCCGCTTCACCTACGCCTTTCAGGGCAAGGAAAATTATCCGGCACTTTATGAACCCAAATTGCTCGCCGATGCGCAAGATATTGCGGGCATGAAAGTGTCGGCGGTCGATATGCCGCATGGTGCGATCAGTAGCGCAGGGCTCCGCTTTGAATATGGCGGTATTTCTGTGGGTTATGCCACGGACTTCAATCCGGTTACCGACGAGATGACCCGCTTGTTTGAAGGGTTGGACCTGTTTGTCGTCGATGCTATGCGGCGCAAGCCACATCCGCTGCACCCGACGCTCGACATGATCCTTGAATGGGTCAGCGTCATCAAACCCAAGCGCACGGTTATCACCCATATGGATAGCACAATGGATTATGATCAGTTGCAGGCCGAACTGCCCATGCAGGTCGTTCCCGCCTATGACGGGATGCACATCGACTGTGTGCGGGTTTGATTTTTGTTAAAAATTATTCGCCTTATTTCAATAAACTAATAGAAATTTTCTTATTGAAGTGTTCTTTATATGTTCTTTTTTGTTGCAAAATAGGAAATTTCCTCTATATTAATGTTCTCCCTGGATGGCTCGAGGAATTTATGTGTGGAACAGGGATCGTCAACGAGCGCACGCATAATATCCTCGGCGAGGGATAGTGCAGTAGATAAGGAGAACAAATTATGGCTACGGAAATTGGCACTGCAGTCACCATCAGCGCGATGACGTTCGGAATCGAAATTGACCTGATTCAGACAACCGGATTTGCAGCCCATGGCGATGGCGGCGGGACAACATATGAGCGCAGCACCGCGTCGCTTCCGGCTGAAGGTGAATCTATCTGGTGGTTTACCGCAGGTGACGGCTCGAAATGGCAGATTGCGGGAGGAGCAGAACATGATGCAGCGCAATTCGGGGCGCTTGGTGGCAACAGCATTGATGCCTGTCCGATCCTGAATGCAGCGTTGTCCTGCCCGCAGGTAGTCCGGCTGAATTTGGGTGCACGCCGTCATTATATCAACGGGGCGCTCAGTCTGGCAACTATCAATATACCGTCAGGAAAAGCTTTGGTTGGGACGAACCGGAAAGATAGCTGGATCATTTTGAATCCGGTTACGCTTGGCAGTCAGGCTACGGCAGTCCAGACGGTAGAGTTTCTGGACAATGACAATGGTTTAGCGGCTGATTTTTCAATCGACTGTCAACGTTCCGGTTTGGGTGGGACGCTGAATGACCGTGTGTCTGGCCTGACTATCCGCTCAAAAAATGCAAACGGCCATGGAACACGGGTTATCCGTGTGGATGTTTATAACGCTACCGGTTATGCCCATTATGAAAGCGCAGATCCGGGTCGCGAACTTCGCAATATTGCCCGTTACGACTGCCGTGCATTTAATTCGCAGGTTTGCTTTGAAAGTACGGGCAATAGCGAGGTTTTGACTGTCGACTGCCATGCAGATGTACACACTACCACATGGGATGGTGGCGCGCTGATACCGTGCGAAGCGATGTATCATGAATATGGAGCGATTGAGCGGGTCGAACGCGTACGTTGTCGCGGTATCGGACAGGCGGGCGCAGGGATGTTCCCGATTACGACTGACGCCAATATCAAGACCCTGATTTATACCGATTGTGACATTGAAATCACGAATGCGGTCCCGGCGATTGCAGCTATAGGGCAGAACGGCTTCATCATCGAAGATCTCAATATTTATGGTGGGCGGTATCAGTCCGCCAACGGCGGGGCTGCTCGATTTGCCAGCACTACTGCCAAAGCCGTTGGGGTGAAGTTTGTCGGTGGCGCGCTTGCAAGTAACGGAAACGGAAACGGATCCGGCGTTGATGTATCGATAGGAGGTGTCGTAGATTTACATGACTGCAATATCGTTGGTAATGCAAACCCGTCGGGCGCGGCCACGGCTTATGGCGTATTGGTCCAAGGCTCCGGGATCGCACGAATATTTTCGGGGAAGCTGACTGCGGTTGGCCCGGCGAATATGATGAAACCTTATGGCGGCGCAGTTCAGATTATTGCACCTGCTTCGCTTACACCAGGGGTTGCGGCCGTGACCACGGCATTAATGTATCGGCAAATGAAATACGGGCAAATTGCGCGTTCGGAATTTTATCAATATCAGCCCGTGACCGGAAACAAGAAATTCTGGGCGAATATAGACTTGATACAGGCGGCGACAGCTCGGGCCAAAGTTACCGTTCAGCTATCTTTACGTGGCCCTGACGGTGATCTGTCTTTCATCGTAGACCCTGTTACAATCACTTGGAATTGGCAAAGCAATAGCAGGATTCAGATCCAAATCGGAACCCCCCACGATTTAACAGGATTTTCGCTTGTCTATCAGATTATTGAACATCCGTGATTTGCTAAGTCCAAGCAGATTCAATAAAAAAGCGCCGCAATTTCATTTGCGGCGCTTTGATTTGGAAGCCGGATAAAGGATTGGAAAATCAATCCGTTTTTTCACCGGTTCCTATTTTCGATATTTTTTGCGCCGGAGACGGCAGAATTGTCCAACATTTCTGTCCGCAGCTGCATTTTCGTCCGTGTTGTTGCTGCTTCAATCGCATCGATTTTTACCTTTACGGCTGCGTTGGCTTTGGTCTCGATTTCCTTTGCACCCACTTCTCTTGGGTCCGTTGCTGTTTTTTCGTCGACGGGTACTTGCGCTGTCGGCTGGCCGCATGCTGCAAGCACGGCTGTAAAGATTGTAAGCGCAAACAGAAGTTGGTGCCGCTTCATGGCACTTTTTTGGGCGCGGGCGCAATTGCTTCGGGCGCATTGGCCAATATGTTGATCGCTGCTGTCCAAGCCGCAACATTTTGCCGCAGCTTTGCCGGATCCACCTTATCGAGCGTGTCATCGGGCGTGTGGTGGAGGTTGAAATAATCCGAACCATCCTGAGACAGATTGATGGCCGCCGTTTTACCGAGCGCGACAATGCCGCTAACATCCGCGCCATCGGCGTCGGCATTGGTATCGCCGCGCGCGACGCCCAAGGGTTGCAACGCACGTTCCAGTCGCGCCACAATCGGCTTTCCGGCCTCGCCATAATTGGTCTGGAAGCGCCACACACGGTCGGCGCCAAAGTCGGATTCGCCCGCGACCACATGATTGTCCGATCCGTGGGCGGCGGCATAAGCGCGCGCGCCGAACAGGCCGACTTCCTCGGCTCCTGCCCATAACACACGGATTGTGCGGCGCGGCTTGGCGTTAATATGGGTGGCGTGGAGCGCCGCTGCGGTCACAATACCGCATCCTGACGCATCATCAATCGCGCCGATCGCCAAGTCCCAACTATCAAGGTGGCACGCGACCAGCACAATGCCCGCCGCCGGGTCGGTTCCGGGAATTTCGGCAATGACATTACCCGATTCCTGCTCGCCGACAAAGCGCGGGGTGAGCGTCAAATTCATCATCACCGGCTTGCCGCGTTTGAAGATGCGCTCCAGATTTTCGGCATCGGGGAGCGACAAAGCCGCCGCCGGAATTGGCGTCATGCCGTCGGGCCAGCTTGTTACGCCGGTATGTGGATTGCGGTGATAGTCGGTGCCGATCGAGCGGATGACCACACCGACAGCGCCCATTTTCGCTGCCAAAGCCGGTGCGACCCGCCGCACACGGCCATGATAGCCGTAAGAAGAGCCGTCCTGTGTCGGCTGCATATTATGACTGACAAACACAATCTTGCCTTTAACGCTGGCAGGATTTGCGGTTTCAAGACTGGCGAGATCCTTGAAATAGATGACCTCGGCGGCCAAGCCATTGACAGGCGTTGCCCCGCTATTGCCGAGCGCGGTTAAGGTGAGGCGCTGGGGGAAGGGGGAGACAATCTCCGCTTTTTCCTCGCCGCGCACCCAGACGGGCATTTTATAAGGTTCGGCGCGGACATTTTTAAAGCCCAGCGCTTTTAATTTCCTAACCGCCCACACCCGCGCGCGCGCCTCCGCTTCGGTGCCGGCGAGACGCGGGCCGACTTCGGTGGTGAGCCCTTCGACAATATCCCAAGCGATAGTGTCGGTGTTCAGCACCTTGTCAATCATCGGCTGCGCTTTGAGTGCGGCAGCGTCGGCCGTGGCCGAAGCGTTATTTTGCGCGAGCGCGGGCGTGGACACCATAAAGAGGGAGAGAAGGGCGAGGGGGGCCGAAGCCGCAAGGAGGCGAGTCTGCATGAACCCGACGGTAACGCGGACGGCACGGCTTGCCAATTCCCGTTTGCCTAAAAGCAAGCCGTCCGCTAACGCGCGGCCAAACCTTATGTTTCGCGAAGGGCGGCATCCTGCTGTTCATCCGCATTCCACCAGCTACGGAGTCTCGCATCATGGCTGCGCAATATGCCTATGTGATGAAAAACCTCACAAAAACTTTCCCCGGTGCGCAAAAGCCGGTGCTGAACAATATCAACCTGCAATTTTACCAAGGTGCGAAGATCGGCATTGTCGGTCCCAACGGCGCGGGTAAATCCACCTTGATGAAGGTGATGGGCGGCATCGACACCGATTTTACCGGGGAAGCCTGGGCGGGCGAAAATATCACCGTCGGCTATTTGCCGCAGGAGCCGGAGCTTGATCCCACCAAATCCGTCCTCGAAAATGTCAAAGATGGCGCGCGCGAAATTGCCGATATGGTGGACCGTTTCAATGCGATCTCCGCCGAAATGGGCGACCCGCAGGAAGATACGGATTTCGACGCCCTCATGGAAGAAATGGGCACGCTTCAGGAACAGATTGATGCGGTCGATGGCTGGACGCTCGACAACCAGCTTGAAATTGCGATGGAGGCCTTGCGTTGCCCGCCGGGTGATGCCGATGTTGCCAATCTGTCAGGCGGGGAAAAGCGCCGCGTCGCGCTCACCCGTTTGTTGATCCAGAAGCCTTCCATCCTGCTGCTCGACGAGCCGACCAACCATTTGGACGCGGAAAGCGTCGAATGGCTTGAAAATCACCTGAAGGAATATGCGGGTGCGGTGCTGATGATCACCCACGATCGCTACTTCCTCGACAATGTGGTCGAATGGATTCTCGAACTCGATCGCGGAAAATATTTCCCCTATGAAGGCAATTATTCGACCTATCTCGAAAAGAAAGCCAAGCGGCTCGAACAGGAAGAGCGCGAGGAATCGGGCCGCCAGAAAGCGATCAAGGACGAGCTGGAATGGATCCGGCAAGGCCCCAAAGGTCGCCAGACCAAGTCAAAGGCGCGTATCGCCAAGTTCGACCAGCTTGTCGAAGCACAGGCCGACCGCAAACCCGGCAAGGCGCAGATTGTCATCCAAGTGCCCGAACGCCTCGGCGGCAAGGTTATCGAAGTCAATAATATCTCCAAAGCCTATGGCGATAAATTATTGTTCGAAGACCTGTCCTTCACTTTGCCGCCGGGCGGTATTGTCGGTGTGATCGGCCCCAACGGCGCGGGTAAATCGACCCTGTTCAAGATTATCACCGGCAAGGAAGAGCCCGATACGGGCAGCATCGAAGTCGGCGAAACCGTGCATCTGGGCTATGTCGACCAGAGCCGCGACCATCTGGACGCGTCCAAAAATGTGTGGGAAGAAATCTCCGACAGCCTCGATTATATGAAGGTCAACGGCCATGATATGTCGACGCGCGCTTATGTCGGCGCGTTCAACTTCAAGGGACAGGACCAGCAGAAAAATGTTGGCAAGCTGTCGGGCGGTGAACGCAACCGCGTCCACATGGCTAAGATGCTCAAACAGGGCGGCAATGTGCTGCTGCTTGACGAGCCGACCAACGATCTTGATGTCGAAACCTTGGGTGCGCTTGAAGAAGCGATTGAAAATTTCGCCGGTTGCGCCGTGGTTATCAGCCACGACCGCTTCTTCCTTGACCGTCTCGCAACCCACATTCTTGCCTTTGAAGGCAATAGCCATGTCGAATGGTTCGAAGGCAATTTCGAAGCCTATGAAGAAGATAAGCGCCGCCGTTTGGGCGATGCGGCGGACAGGCCGACGCGTTTGGCTTACAAGAAGCTGACGCGCTAAGCGAAACCCATAAAAAAAGGGGGAGGCTATAAACCTCCCCCTTTTTTTGTAGAAACTCAAGCCAAAGGGCGGCTATCAGGCCTCTGCGTCGGTCGCTTCATGCGGCTTCCCCATAAGACTGACCGCAACAACCGCAATCCATGCAGCGATAAAGCCCGGAACGATTTCATAGAGCCATGAACTCCAACCGAGTGCCGTCCAGGCGATGACGGTTGCCGCGCCTACAATCATCCCCGCCAAAGCTCCGTTGCGGGTCATTTTGCGCCATGTCAGCGACAGGATAATCACCGGACCAAAGGCCGCACCGAAGCCTGCCCATGCGTTGGATACCAGGCCCAAAACGCTCGAATCCGGGTTCCATGCGAGCATGATCGCGACCGCTGCAACTAGCAGGACAAAAAGACGCCCGACATTGACGCTTTGCGTGTCGGTGAGCGTGCGATTGAAGAAAAGCCGGTAAACATCTTCGGTGAGGCTCGAGGCAGTCACCAATAATTGCGCGGAAATCGTGCTCATCACCGCCGCCAAAATCGCCGCAAGGACAAAACCGTAGAGCAAAGGTGACAACAGGCTCTTGGCCATTTCGACGAAGATGGTTTCAGGGTCGGCAAGCGCAATGCCGTTGGCGCTCGTCCATGCGCGCCCGACCAGCCCGATAGCGAGCGCGCCCAGCATACATAGGCCCATCCACGCCATGCCGATATTGCGGGCGGTCGGAATATCGTCCACCGACCGTATGCCCATGAAGCGCACAATGATGTGCGGCTGCCCGAAATAGCCAAGCCCCCATGCCGCGGCTGAAATCACCCCCAGCACGGTCGTGCCTTGGGTCAGTGACAGGAGGTTGGGGTCGATAGTGTTCAATATGCCCGTGAGGCTCTGTTCATTGCCGAGCGAAAAATAGGCGATGGCGGGAACGGCAATCAAGGCAATCACCATGATGGTGCCTTGAACAAAATCGGTAAGACTGACCGCCAGAAAGCCGCCCATCACCACATAAGCGACGACCACCGCAGCGGTTATCCAGATACCGGTGACATAATCGGCCCCGAACGCGCTCTGGAATAATTTTCCGCCCGCGACGAGGCCGGAGGAGGAATAAAGGGTGAAGAAAATGATGATGACAATGCTGGACACGAGGCGCAGCAAATTGCTTTTATCCTTGAATTTCTTGCCGAGGAATTCGGGGATAGTGAGCGCGTCCCCGACGCTGACCGTCTGTTCACGCAGGCGCGGGGCAACGATAATCCAGTTGGCGAACGCCCCGATAAACAGTCCGATCGCAATCCAGCTTTCGGCAAGCCCGGTCACATAAAGCGCACCCGGCAAGCCCATCATCAGCCAGCCCGACATATCCGCAGCGCCAGCCGCCAAGGCCGTCACCGCAGGGCCGACCTGACGCCCGCCCAAAATATAATCATCAGCGTCGGCAGTCGATTTGCGCCACGCATAAAAGCCGATGGCAATCATCAGCGCAAAATAAAGGCCCAAGGTTATGATGGTGCCCGTTTGCATATGTGCCTCCCTATATTTTACCGGCTGCCTATTAGCCTAGCCAGTGTACCTGCATTGCGGCGGCAAAAGCCACTCAGTGCACGGGCGAAAATTCGTCTGTTGCCTCATCGAGCAAATGCAATATGCCATCATGGATAGCGAAAAATGCGCCGTGCAGGGTCAGATTGCCTTTGGCCTCCTTGGTCTTGATGCACGGGAACGTGCGCAGATTTTCAAGGCTGACCTTGACCGCTTCAAATTCCATGTCGCGTTGTGCGGCTTTACCCTCCAGATCGGCGTGGCGGCCGGCTACCCGTTCGCGCGCATCATCGAGCATCTGGATCCAGTTGGCGATAAAACCGCCTTCCCCGGGAGGCGCATCCTTGAACCCTTGCGACAAAGCCGCCTGACAGCCGCCGCAACTGCCGTGTCCCAGCACGACAATCTGGGAGACACCCAGCACCTGCACCGCAAATTCCAGTGCCGCCGATACGCCATGAAGGCCGGGCGTGGTCTCAAACGGGGGGACGAGGGCGGCGACATTGCGCACGACAAATATCTCGCCGGGGTGGGTATCGAAAATATTGGTTGGCTCGACCCGGCTGTCAGAACAGGCAATGACCATGACCTTGGGCTTTTGCCCGTGCGCCAAGGCTTCCCACCGCTCATGGTAGCTTTGCCAAGCGCCGCTACGGAAGCGGCGATATCCATTAATCATATCTTCGAATCGAACCATGAACCAAGGGGGTAGGCGCATGAAGTGCGGCTGGCAACTGCGGGGGTGGAAGTGTCGCAATTTTGCAGCTATTGGCATCGCCTATGAACGATATGAGTCCCATCACCCCGTCCGAAACCCCGCGCGAGCCGCGCGCCCGCAAACCCGATTGGATCCGCGTCAAAGCGCCGACCAGTGTCGGTTTTGCCGAAACCCGCAAACTTATGCGCGACAAAAATCTCGCGACGGTGTGCGAAGAGGCGGCTTGTCCCAATATCGGCGAATGTTGGTCGAAAAAGCACGCCACGGTGATGATCCTTGGCGATACCTGCACGCGCGCCTGTGCGTTTTGCAACGTCAAAACGGGGATGCCGCGCATGGTGGACCCGCTGGAGCCGCAACATGTCGCTGATGTCGCCGCGACCATGGGACTGTCCCATATTGTTGTGACCTCGGTTGACCGCGATGACCTTCCCGACGGCGGCGCAAGCCAGTTTGTGAAGGTGATCGAAGCGGTGCGCCGCGCTACGCCTGACACGACTATCGAAATTTTGACTCCCGATTTCCGCAACAAACATGAAGCGGCGGTCGAAGCAATTATCGCTGCGCGGCCGGACGTGTATAATCATAACCTCGAAACCGTACCGCGGCTGTATCCGACCATTCGGCCCGGCGCGCGTTACTATGCGTCGCTGCGTTTGCTCGAAAGTGTGAAGCGCCATGACCCCACCATTTTTACCAAATCGGGCGTAATGCTCGGCCTTGGTGAAGAGCGGATGGAGGTGCATCAGGTGATGGACGATATGCGTTCGGCCGACATCGACTTTCTGACGATGGGCCAGTATCTCCAGCCGACCCCGCGCCATGCCAAGGTTATAGACTTTGTGACGCCGCAAGCCTTTGATGCCTATGCGCAAATTGCGCGCGCCAAGGGTTTCCTCCTAGTTGCCTCCTCGCCGCTGACGCGCTCCAGCTATCATGCGGGCGATGATTTTGCGAAGATGAAGGCCGCGCGCGAGGCGCAACTTGCGGCCAAAGCGGGTTAAGCATTTTCACCCATGCCCCGGCATCAGGAAACGCGGATCATGCCCTATTCGGCGGACCAGATGTATGATCTGGTCGCCGACGTAAAAAGCTATGCAGAATTTCTGCCCTGGGTTATCGCCATTCGCGTGCGATCGGATAGCGAGACGGAAATGATGGCGGACATGATCGTCGGTTTTTCGGGGCTACGTGAAAGTTTCACCTCGCGCGTGCTGAAACAGCGCCCGGGGGCAATCACCATTGATTATATCGAAGGGCCGCTCAAACATCTGCACAATGAATGGCGCTTCACCGACCGGCCTGAAGGCGGGTGCAAAGTCGATTTCATGGTCGATTTCGCCTTCCGCAACAGCCTGTTCGACAAGCTGGCAGGCCAGATGTTCGATAGTGCGTTACGGCAGATGATCGGCGCTTTCGAACGCCGCGCAGCCAAGCTTTACGCTTAAACCTCTTCCTCCTCATCGCGCGAGGGCGAGAGAAGTTCGAGAGCATGGAGCGCGGCCAAGCGCCTGATTTCATCGCGGTTGGTCGGCTCGAAATGGATGAGGTCGGTGTGGATATGGTCCGGATTCTGGCCCTTGCGCGCGCGCCCGAACACCACTGTGCCGACCGGCTTTTTCTCCGAGCCGCCATCCGGCCCTGCAATGCCCGTCACAGAAACGGCGACATCTGCGCCGCTTTTTTCGATAGCCGCAACCGCCATCGCCCACGCGGCCGCAACCGATACCGACCCGAAGGTTTCGATAATATCTGATCCGACGCCCAAAGTCTGGACTTTAGCTTCGTCAGAATAGACGACATAGCCGCGGTCGAACACATCGGATGCGCCGGGCACCGAGGTGAGGGCGGCCATCACCATGCCGCCGGTGCAGCTTTCCACGACTGCAACAGTGCGCCCTGCATCACGATTCTCTTGCAAAATGGTCGCAGCAAGCTCGCTCATGCGAACCCAATATTCAGCGGCTGTAGGCATGGATAAAATTCTTCTTTTTCGGGATGTTAGGTCAAGGGAAGGGCAATGCTGACAACAGCTTGTGCCGCAATGCCTTCGCGGCGTCCGGCGAAACCCAATCCTTCGGTTGTTGTTGCCTTCACACTAATGCGGTCGGGCGATAATTGCAAAATTTCAGCAATCCGTAACTGCATCGCGGTGCGGTGCGGGCCGATTTTGGGCGCTTCACAAATGATGGTGAGGTCAACAGAGTGAATATCCCCGCCGCGCTGGCGCACGAGCGCCCCTGCAAAATCGAGAAAGCGGTCGGATGACGCGCCTTTCCATTGCGGGTCTGACGGCGGGAAATGCTGGCCGATATCGCCTTCGGCCAGTGCGCCCAAAATTGCATCTGTGAGCGCATGAAGCGCCGCATCCGCATCGCTATGCCCCGAAAGCCCGTGGCTATGCGCAATCTCTATACCGCCGAGCCAGAGCGGCTTGTCCGGCACAAGGCGGTGGACATCATAGCCCATCCCGATCGCGATACGGGTAGGTGGGGGAGGGGGGCGATGTCCGGCCATGGCAAATTCCTCCGCATAGGTGAATTTGTTGAGATCGTTCGCCCCCTCGACCAGCGCGACGGTGCCGCCATGAAGGCGCAATAGTTGTGCGTCATCGCTCGCAAAATCATCGGGGGCTGTTTGATGCGCAGCTAAAATGGCCGCCAGATGGAAAGCCTGTGGGGTTTGAATACGGCGCAAAGTGTCGCGCGGGACTATATCGCCGAGTTGCTTCTCCTCGCTCGCGGCCATCGTGTCGGCGACCGCCAGCACCGGCACCGCGCCCGCATTGTCCGCTAAAGCGGCCAGCAAGCGGTCAAGCACCGCTTCCGGCACAAAGGGCCGCGCGGCATCGTGGATCAGCACCAGATCGGGATGGTTCGCCTGAGCCTCCAATGCTGCCAATCCGTTGCGCACCGACATTTGCCGCGTCGCGTCGCCGATAACGAAGGTGATGCCGTCCAAACTCTTAAGCGCCCCACGCGCCGCATCCTCTTGCCCTTCGCCGATGACGATAATCACCGCATCACAGCGTGAATCCGCTGCAAATGTTTCGACGCTCCAACGTAGCATCGGTTTACCCGCGACCTCGACAAACTGCTTGGGCATGGCCTGACCACTGCGCGCGCCAGTTCCGGCGGCGACGATAATGGCGGCATAACGGGCATGTTCCTGGCTCACGCTGCCGCCCATAGCCGCACGCCTCTTGCCCGCCAATGGCAAAATCTGTATGCGCTGCCTAAATTTTAGGCACTAGCGCAATGAACCCACGACTTACCCCTATCAAGATCGGCCCCGTCGAGATTGAAAATCCCGTCATTCTGGCGCCGATGACGGGCGTCACCGATATGCCGTTCCGCACGCTTGTGCGCCGCTATGGATCGGGCCTTAATGTGACGGAAATGATCGCGAGTCCCGCGATGATCCGCGAAACGCGGCAATCCTTGCAAAAAGCGGCTTGGCATCCGGTCGAAGAACCGGTGTCGATGCAGCTTGCCGGTTGTAACCCGCAAGAAATGGCGGAAGCGGCCAAGCTTAACGAAGATCGTGGGGCTGCGATTATCGACATTAATATGGGCTGCCCCGTTAAAAAGGTAGTGAATGGCGATGCCGGGTCGGCGCTGATGCGCGACCTGCCGCTTGCGGCCAAGCTTATCGAGGCGACCGTCAAGGCGGTCAAAGTGCCGGTCACGGTCAAGATGCGTATGGGCTGGGACCATGCGAGCCTTAATGCGCCGGAACTTGCGCATATTGCCGAGGATCTGGGCGCGCAGCTTATTACTGTGCATGGCCGCACCCGCTGCCAGATGTATCGCGACAGTGCCGACTGGCGCTTTGTCGCCAAGGTCAAGCAAGCAGTCAAACTGCCGGTCATCGTCAACGGCGATATTTGTTCGATCGAGGATGCGGAAATCGCGCTCGACCATAGCGGCGCAGACGGCGTGATGATCGGGCGCGGGGCCTATGGCAAGCCTTGGCTTTTGGGGCAGGTCATACATTGGTTCGCAACCGGGGAGCGCCGCGCGGACCCTGATCTTGACGAACAATATGCGTTGATCGTCGCGCATTATAAGATGATGCTCGACCATTATGGCGAGGCCACCGGCGTCAATATGGCGCGTAAGCATATCGGCTGGTACACCAAGGGACTGCACGGCTCCGCCGAATTCCGCAATGCGGTCAACCAGATACCCGACAGCGCCACAGTGCTGGATATGCTTGAGCGTTTCTACGCGCCATGGCTGACGCGAAAAGCCGCGTGAGTAGCGCATCGGCGAGCCTTATCTATTCGGCCAGAGACGCCGTTCTCGCGCATCCTGTCGCAACGCTGATTATTGATGCAGACCATTATATTGTCGAGGCGAACGCCGCGGCCGAAAATTTGTTTAATCTGGCCCGCAGCGGTATGATCGGCGCAGCGCTGGGCGACCTTATCGTGTCGCCCGATGTTCCGCTTGACCGGATATTGGAAGGAGAGGGCAAGAGTTTTTCTGCTTTCGACATTGCGGTGCGGTTAGGGCGGGGCGGCGACCATATGATTGATTTGCTCATCAGCCCCGCGCATTTCGGCGAAGGCTACCGGTTGGTCGCGCTCCCCAATGGCGGCGATGCGGCCAAGGGAAGTGCGTTGCGGCCCGGTAGTGCCGCGCGCACCGCGATGGGGGCCGCCGCGATGCTCGCGCATGAAATCAAAAATCCGCTATCGGGCATCCGGGGGGCTGCGCAACTTCTGGAGAGCGCGCAAGGCGATGACATATCGCGTTTTTCCAATCTGATATGTGCGGAAGTGGACCGGATCGCCGCGCTGATCGACGCGATGCAGAATTTCAGTCTGGAACAAGCGCCCGCGCTCGCTCTCGAAAATATCTACCCCGCCATCAATCAAGCGCGCGAGGTCGCCAAGGCCGGATTTGCCCAACATATTCCGGTTGTCGAACGCTATGATCCGTCGCTTCCCGAAGCCGTCATTTCGCACGACGGCTTGGTGCAGATATTGATAAACCTTCTTAAAAATGCGTCAGAAGCACTTGTTAACAAAGCTAATCCGTGCATCACCATCAGCACCGCTTATCGTCATGGCCTCTCTTATGACAGCGGCGACGGACGCGGACGCATTGCCTTGCCGGTCGAAATTTGTGTGAGTGATAATGGCCCTGGCGTGCCGCCAGAACTGGTCGACGATATGTTCAGTCCGTTTGTGTCGGGGCGCAGTCTCGGCGTTGGGGCATCCGGCCAAGCAGGGGGGCAGGGACTTGGTCTTGCGATGGTCGACAAGCTGGTCCGAGAAATGGGTGGTCTGGTGCGTTATCAAAGGGATAGCGCACAAAGTTTAACCCATTTCCGTCTGCATCTTCCTGTGAGCCAAGCATGAGCCTCAACCGCGCCCCAAATAATCCCGACCCGATTTTGCTGGTCGAAGATGATGATGCGATTGCGCTTGTCGTCGAAACCGCAATGGCGCGCGAAGGCTATGCGCTCCACCGCGCCGCCAATCTTGCCGAACGCAACCGTGCGCTTGGCGAGACGCGTTACCGGTTGATGATTACCGATGTGATCCTGCCCGATGGCAATGGTTTGAACGAACTGGCTGCGCTCCGCAGCCATCATGACATCGCATCGGTCATCGTGTTGTCCGCGCAAAATACGTTGAATACTGCCATTCGCGCCGCAGAACAGGGCGCGTTTGAATATCTCCCCAAACCTTTTGATCTCAACGAATTGGTTCGCGTGGTCGCCAGCGCACTCACCCGTCCGGCGCCCGAAAGTGCCGCTTTACCGGAGCCGGTCGAGCCTGACGCCATGCCGCTTATCGGGCGCGCGACCGCGATGCAGGCGGTCTACCGCACCATAGCTAAACTGGCCTCGAACGACCTGTCGGTGCTGGTTCTAGGCGAATCCGGCACGGGCAAGGAACTGGTTGCGCAGGCCATCCATGAAACCGGACGCCGCGCTGGTGGGCCTTTTGTTGCGGTCAATATGGCGGCCATTCCGCGTGACCTCATAGAGGCAGAGCTGTTCGGCCATGAAAAAGGCGCGTTTACCGGCGCCCATGCGCGCGCGACCGGTCGGTTTGAGCAGGCCAAGGGCGGCACTTTATTCCTTGATGAAATTGGCGATATGCCGATGGAAGCGCAAACCCGTCTACTGCGTGTGTTGCAATCGGGCGAATTTGTACCGGTGGGCGGCGCGCGGTCGATCAAGGCCGACATAAGGATTGTCGCGGCCACCAATCAGGATTTGCCCGATCTGGTGCGGCAAAACCGCTTCCGCGAGGATCTTTATTACCGGCTCAACGTCATTCCGATTGCGCTCCCGCCGCTGCGGGATAGGCGCGAAGATATTCCGGCGCTAGTGGACCATTTCATCCGGCTGTCGGCGGAAGAAGGACTTGCCGCAAAAGCCTTTGAAACCGGCGCGCTCGATGCGCTTGTCCGCCATGATTGGCCCGGCAATGTGCGCGAGCTTAAAAATATCGTGCAAAGGCTGCTCGTCCTGGCTCGCGACCCGCGCATAACGGCGCGCGATGTGAGCGCGCTGTTGCTGGATAGCGATGCCGCCAATGCGCGCGATCAGACCAATGCAATACCAATTCGTTTCTCCGATGCCGTGCGGGCGCGGGGCGAAGCGAGCCTGCTTGACCCGGCTTATTATGGCAAGCTTTACGACCATCTGCTCGAAGAGGTCGAACGCCCATTGATCACGCTGCTGCTCGACCATCATCATGGCAATCAACTGCGCGTAGCCGAACATTTGGGCATCAACCGCAACACACTTCGCAAGAAGATGCAGCAGCTTGGCTTAAAATAGGAATTTCGTCGCAGAAAAAGGCGGTTCGTCGATTTACTGTGTTTCTTTTGCAACGTGAATGTCGTATCCAAGACACAATGGATGCGAACAGGTCGATTGACGCCATGAAGGCGCCGGAGATTGGCGGGCCGGAAATCGGCGGTGAAGACCCGCGCGCATCGTCGGGCTTTACAGCTTTGCTCGAACTTTTGGTGTTCGCAACTTTTGTCGCGGTATCCATCGGCACCTATTTCATTCTCACATCAGGCTGGCAGAAGGAAAATCTGCTGACACCGGCGACGACTGCCGCGCTGCTCATTGCCAATCTTGTGCCGTCCATGGGGCTGCTCGTCCTGTTCGGTCGCCGCATCGCCAAGGCCCGCGCCGAGCGCACCGCGATTGGCGGCAATGGCCGGCTCCATGTGCGACTGGTTGCTATTTTCTCGATGATTGCGGCGGTTCCGACCTTGCTGGTGGCGATCTTTGCTTCGATGCTGTTCCAATATGGCGTCGATTTCTGGTTTTCCGATAAATCACGCGGTATGTTTGAAAATGCGGCGTCCTTTGCGGTCGGTTATAATGAGGAAAATGTCGCGGATGTGACGCGCAACGCCGTTGCGATGGCATCGGACCTGCGCGCGCAATTTCCGGCCATGCCGATTACGAGTAAGCCCTTTCAACAATATCTGATCTGGCAATCGGTGACGCGGCGCTTGAATCAGGCCGCGATTATCGAAGTGGGCGAGGACGGTATTGCGCGCACGCCCGTGATGCTCAGCCCCGACCGCAAACCCGCGACTGACAGGATTACCCCTGCTATTGCGCGCGCGCTATCTTCGGGGGATGAGGTCGTGTCGATTGACGGGCCGGACCGCTATGCGGCGGCGACTTTGTTGCTCCCTGATAGTCAGGTTTATTTGTACGTTTCGCGTGATTCCGAAATGCTGGGGTCGGGCCAGTTGCAACGCGCGCAGACGGTTTTGACCGACTATAATGTCCTGTTCGCGCGGTCGAAACAGTTGCAGTTACAATTTAATATTGCGCTATTTTTGCTGTCGCTCGCGCTTGTCGGGCTGGCGGTGTGGATTGCGCTTGCGGTTGCTGACAGGCTCGTCAATCCGGTGCTGGAACTGGTCACCGCCTCCCGCCGTGTGGCCGAGGGGGATTTTTCGGTGCGCGTCCCCGAAACCAACAGCAAGGATGAAATCGGCACATTGTCGAGCGCGTTCAATCGCATGACATTGCAACTGAACGGCCAGACCAGCGCCTTGCTGCAAGCCAACAGCCAGTTGGAAGCGCGGCGTTCCTTTATTGAAACCGTGCTTTCGGGCGTGTCATCGGGCGTGATGTCGCTCGATCAGGAACGGATTATTCGTCTGCTCAACCGGTCGGGCGAGCATTTGCTGGGGTCGGATAGGCACGCCTTAATCGGGCATAGGCTTGCCGATATTGCCCCTGAACTGGACGAATTTGTCACGCGCAAAGATGGCGAGGCGATTGTGCAGGTCGCGGTCAAGGGCGACCCACGCACCTTGGCGGCCAAAACCGTGCATGACGAGCAAGGCTATGTCGTGACCTTCGAGGACATCACCCAGCAATTGCTCGACCAGCGCCGCGCGGCCTGGTCTGATGTGGCCCGCCGTATTGCGCATGAGATTAAGAACCCGCTGACGCCTATCCAGTTGGCGGCCGAACGTTTACAGCGCCGCTATGGCGAAACGGTCGAAGGCGACCGCTCGACATTCCGCAAACTGACCGAAACCATCGTCCGGCAGGTCGGCGACTTACGCCGTATGGTGGATGAATTTTCGAGCTTTGCGCGGATGCCTAAGCCCGTCTTCCGCGAAGAAAATATCACCGAACTCGCAAAACAGGCGATGTTCCTGCATGAAGTCGCGCATCCCGCAATCCGTTTTGAAGTGGATATGGGCGAGCAGATCAGCCCGATGGTATGCGACCGCCGCCAGATGGCGCAACTTTTCACCAATATTATCAAAAATGCGGTGGAAGCCATTCACCATAAACCGAAATCTGTCGAAGCGACAGGCGAGGATGTGATTTTACTCGACATCCATCAGCCCGAGCACGACCGGTTGGTGATTACGCTCAGCGACACCGGCGTCGGCTTGCCCAAGGAGCGGTCGGCGATTGTCGAGCCTTATATGACCACGCGGGAAGGGGGAACGGGACTGGGCCTCGCCATCGTCAAAAAGATTGTCGAAGAACATTTCGGCGAAATCAGTTTTGAAGACCGGCCCGGCGGCGGCACGGTGGTCACCCTAATATTCGACCCGCAAACGCTTGGCCCGCTGGCTGTGGTTGCGGACCATGAAGGACGCGAAGGCGAGGGGATCCCCGCATCGCTCACCCGTATAATCCAAGGTAGTTGATATGGCACTTGATATTCTGATCGTCGATGATGAGCGCGACATTCGCGAACTGGTCGCCGGGGTGCTCGAAGATGAAGGCTATGAATGTCGCAGCGCTGCAAACAGCGATGATGCACTCGCCGCCATTGCCGAACGTCGCCCCTCGCTCGCGCTGATCGACGTGTGGTTGCAGGGCTCCAAACTGGATGGCCTCGAATTATTGGAAGAAGTGAAGGCGCGCGATCCGTCTATTCCGGTGCTGGTCATTTCCGGTCACGGCAATATCGACACGGCGGTCGCCGCGATCCGTAAAGGCGCGGTAGATTTTATCGAAAAGCCGTTCGAGGCGGAAAAATTGCTGCTCATGGTCGAACGCGCGACCGAAACCGACCGTTTGCGCCGCGAAAATGAAGCCCTCCGCGCGCGCGTCGGTCATGTGCAGGAACTGACCGGCACAAGCGCCGCGATGAACAATGTGCGTGCGACCTTGAAGCGGGTAGCGGGGACCGGATCGCGCGTGCTGATTTCGGGGCCTTCGGGCGTCGGCAAGGAAGTCGCCGCGCGCCTCCTCCATAGCTGGAGCAACCGCGCCGATGGCCCGTTCCAGGTCGTCACCGCTGCGCGCATGGAACCGGAAACGGTCGAAGAAGAGCTGTTCGGTGTCGAGGCCGACGGTAATACGGTCAAGCCCGGCTATCTTGAACAAGCGCATGGCGGCACGCTTTTCCTTGATGAAGTGGCGGATATGCCGCTCACCACCCAGGGGAAAATCCTGCGCGTTCTTACCGACCAGAGCTTTACCCGGGTCGGCGGCACGCGGCAGGTCAAGGTCGATGTGCGGATTGTCTCCGGCACCGCGCGCAACCTGCTTGAGGAAATTTCCGAGCGGCGTTTCCGCGAGGATCTTTATTATCGGCTCAATGTCGTGCCCGTGCATCTGCCCGCTTTGCGCGAACGGCGCGAGGATATTGGCGTTCTCGCCAGTCATTTCCTCGCTCGCTATGCCAATGAGCGCCGCATTGCCGCGCCGCCGCTCTCCGCCGACGCGCTTGCAACGCTGGAAGCTTATGATTGGCCGGGCAATGTGCGCCAGTTGCGCAATGTCATCGAGCGCGTGATGATCCTCGCGCCAAGCGACCGGCTTGGCCAGATTGACGTCGATATGCTCCCCAATGAAGTGGCGGGCGGCCAATATGGCAGCAGCAATCCGGCCACTTCACTAATGGGTGCCCCCTTGCGCGAAGCGCGCGAAAATTTCGAACGCGAATATCTGCGCGTCCAGATCCGGCGCTTTTCCGGCAATGTTTCGCGCACCGCGACCTTTATCGGCATGGAACGCTCCGCGCTCCACCGCAAATTGAAATTGCTCGGTATTGCAGACGGTAAGGCTGGTGGGGAAGGGGAGGACGAGGGGTGATTAACGTCCTCTGCTCTGGGCGGACACGAACATTATAATCTATGTCAAAACATTGTTATATTTTTACGCTAACTCACTGGACTTCTCGGGGATGCCCCATATATTCAAAGCTGACGGCGGAACCAATTCCGCTGCCCAATTGTCTCAATGACGCCTGCGGGTAAGTGCCCGCCAAGAACCGGAGGGCTTATTCGATGTCCGAAAAGGTCAATAATCTTCAAGACGTATTCCTTAACGGGTTGCGTAAATCCAAAACGCCGGTGACCATGTTTCTGGTCAAGGGTGTAAAGCTTCAGGGCATTATCACCTGGTTTGATAATTTTTCGGTCCTGCTGCGCCGCGATGGGCAATCGCAACTGGTGTATAAGCACGCCATTTCTACCATCATGCCGTCGCAGACGATGGATTTGGCCCCGATCCGTGAAAGTTTTGAAGCGCATCAGAGCAAATCGCGCCTGCTGCAAGAAGTCTTCTTAAGCGCTGTCCATAAAGCCAAGGATTCGGTCACTATGTTCCTTGTGAACGGAGTGATGCTTCAAGGCGAGGTCGCCGCTTATGATCTTTTCTGTATGTTGCTCGAACGCGACCGCATGGTGCAGCTTGTCTATAAGCACGCGATTTCGACGGTGCAGCCGTCGGGGCCGATCAACCTTGCGGGCGAAAGTGAAACGGCCGAGGGCGATTGAGTATATTTTCAAGACAAGCGGACAATGAGGTGACGCGGGGTACCCGCGCTGCGGTCATTGTTGCGGATATTGTCCGTCGCGACGGGGAAAACTCCACGCGCGATGTGGACGCACAGCTTGAAGAGGCCAAGGGTCTCGCGCTCGCCATCGGCGTCGATATTGTCCACGCCCAGATTTTGCGCGTGCGTTCGGTCAAGCCTGCGACCCTGTTCGGGTCGGGGCAAATTGCCGAACTTGGCGAAAAACTTGAAGAATTGGGCGTCGAACTGGTGGTGGTCGATGCATCGCTCACCCCGGTGCAGCAGCAAAATCTGGAAAAAGCCTTGAACGCCAAGGTGATTGACCGCACCGGGCTTATTTTGGAAATTTTTGGCGAGCGCGCGGCGACGGCGGAAGGGCGGTTGCAGGTCGAGCTTGCGCATCTTGATTACCAGCAAGGCCGGCTTGTGCGTAGTTGGACCCACTTGGAGCGCCAGCGCGGCGGCTTCGGCTTTCTCGGCGGTCCCGGCGAAACGCAGATCGAGGCCGACCGCCGCATGATCCGCGACCGTATGGCAAAATTGCGCCGTGAGCTTGATCAGGTGAAACGCACCCGCTCGCTCCATCGCGAACGGCGGCAACGCGCGCCCTGGCCGGTAGTGGCGCTGGTCGGCTATACTAACGCAGGAAAATCTACGCTTTTCAATCGTTTGACAGGTAGTGCCGTCATGGCGGAAGATTTGCTATTCGCGACATTGGACCCGACCATGCGGCAAGTGTCGTTGCCCGGCATCGATAAGGTAATCCTGTCCGACACGGTGGGTTTTGTGTCGAACCTGCCGACGCAGTTGATTGCGGCGTTCCGCGCGACGCTTGAAGAAGTTTTGTCTGCCGATCTCATCGTCCATGTACGTGATATTTCGCATGGCGATAGCGTCGCCCAGAAGCGTGATGTCGAACTGGTTCTCGCCGAATTGGGGGTGCGCGGTGAGGGTCGGGATGCTGACGGGCAGGGGGATGACGACCTAGCGGCAACGGCCATTCCGGTTATCGAAATATGGAATAAAATCGACGCTTTGGACGGCGAAGCACGCAAGGATATTGAAGAAGAAGCCGCGCGCCGCGACGATGTTGCGCTGGTGTCGGCGTTAACCGGTGAGGGCGTTCCCGAAGCGCGCGCGTTCATCGCGGAATTTCTCACCATAGGCAATCGTGTGCGGCATCTGACGCTTGATGCTGCCGACGGTATGGCGCTCGCTTGGCTGCATGAACATGGGCAAGTGTTGCGGGAAGAAACTGATGGCGAGAATGCGCACCTAATCACAGTTGACGCGCGCTTGTCCGATAAGGATTATGCGCGATTCATCCGGCGGTGGTCACAGGACTAGGCGCAAAGTTAACAGAATTATTGAAGGTGAGGGGTTTTATTGCCCCTTCACCTGCTGCCACAAATCTTCCTGTTCATCGAGGCTCAGCCCGGCAAATTGTTCCGCGCCGACAAGAGTTTCCATGCCGCGGAACCGCGCTTCGAATTTGGCATTGGCGGCCCGTAACGCAACTTCAGGGTCAATCTTCAATTTGCGACCTAAATTCACCATCGCGAATAATAAATCGCCATATTCTTCCTGACGGCTTTGTGCATCAGGCGCGGCATCAAGCTCGGCCATTTCCTCGATAATCTTGTCGCGCGGACCTTGGGCATCGGGCCAGTCAAACCCGACCCGCGCTGCGCGTTTCTGCAGCTTTTCGGCGACCATCAGAGCGGGCAGGCTCTTGGCCACACCGGCAAGCGCGCTCGGATCTTCACTCTTGTCGCGACGTTCAGCGGCCTTGATAGCTTCCCAGTCTATGCTATTGCTACCTTCACCAAAAACATGTGGGTGACGGCGAACCATTTTATCACTTATTCCGCGCGCCACCGCGTCAAAATCGAATAGTCCGGCCTCGCGCGCCATTTGCGCGTGGAACACCACCTGCAACAGCAAATCGCCAAGCTCATCCTTAAGGTCGGCCATATCGTCGCGTTCGATAGCATCAGCCACTTCATAAGCCTCCTCGATTGTATAAGGCGCTATCGTTGCAAAATTTTGCTGCACATCCCAAGGGCAACCCGTGTCCGGATCGCGCAGGCGCTGCATGATGGCAAGAAGCCGGTTCAACGGTTCGGCAGGTAAATCGGTCATGGATGGCTCTTAGAGCGACGCGGCTGTAATTCAAAGCGATGACATTCAGCTTGGTGCGCTGGTGCGTATAAATCTATGCAAATATAAGTGTCTTTGGGAAATCATCGCTGTGCGCATACAAAGATCATTTGATATTCACGATTTGCTACCGGAAAGGGTGGACAACAATCCACAGACATATCCGTCATATAGCCCTTCTTGCCCATTCGCATAAGTGCGATAATATATATTATGTTAAATATAATGATTATCAGGCACGCATGACACCCGAATGACACAGCGGCAATTTTCCCCCTTCTCGCCCTTGCAATCCGTTTTTCTGCGGTCTAGAGGCTCGCCGCAGATATGGCGGTTCCTTGAAAAAGGACATTGAGGGAATCAGGTTGAAATCCTGCGCTGCCCCCGCAACTGTGACCGGCGAGCACTGCCGCAGCAAAACCACTAAGGCATTAGCTTTGGGAAGGTAGCGACAGCGCATTGACCCGGCGAGTCAGGAAACCTGCCCCGTATCGCCGTTTGGATCTGGAGGACGGGGTGTGCCTTCGGATCGGGATTGTTCCTGAATAACGGCATATATAATGTTGTTATGAAAGGGATTTTGTGAAACGCTACCTTCTTCTTGCCAGCGCGGCTGCGCTGTCGTCTACGCCGTCCTTTGCGCAAGATGTGCGCGATGATAGCGATGATGAGGCCATTATCGTTACTGCGCTGGGCATCGAACAGCCGCAAAGCGACGCCAATGTCGCGATTGGCGTCCTCACCGAAGACCAGATCGAGCGCCAAGGCACCGCGACCGTCATCGACCAGATCGCGCGCCTTCCGGGTGTTTCCATCTCGCGCAACGGGCCGGTTGGCGGTTTTGCGGGCGTGCGTATCCGCGGCGCAGAAGCCGAACAAACCCGCGTCCTCATCGACGGCATCGCGGTCAATGATCCTTCCTCGCCCGGCGGCGGCTTTGACTTTGGGACGTTGTTGTCGACCAATATCCAGCAGCTCGAAGTGCTGCGCGGTGCGAACAGCACGACCTGGGGCAATCAGGCGCTTGGCGGCGTGGTTTCGATTCAGACGCTCGCGCCCGACGATCATGGCCTCAATGTCCAGGCTTTGGCCGAATATGGCAGCCATGACAGCAAGCGTGCGAGCATCGGTGTTGCCGACCAACGCGGCCCCGTCGCTTTCGCTTTTGGCGGTGGCTATTATGACACGGACGGTATCAGCGCGGCGGCAAATGGCACCGAAGCCGACGGGATGCGCCAATATCTTGCGCATGGCCGCATGGACATCAGCTTTGCCGCGCCAGTAACGGTCGAATTGCGCGGTTTTTACGCGCATAACCGTGTTGATCTCGACGGTTATGATTTCACCGTTAACGGCATTGCCGATCTCCCGGCCTATTCGACGTCGCAGCAAGCCAATGGCTATGGCGGCCTTAAAATTTCGCTGCTCAACGACGAATTTGTCAGCCGCATAGGATATAGCATTGCCGATTATAACCGCGACAATTTCGATAATGAACAGACGCGCGATGCAAGCTTCAAGGCGCGCGGACAGACCGAGACCATCGCTTATAAAGGCGATTGGACGGTTGCGAGCGGGCACCGCTTATTGTTCGGACTGGAGCGCGAAACCAACCGGCTCAAAACCGCAGATGCGTGGAGCAGCCTGACCGCTAGCAACCATGACGACAGCGCCTATGCGCAATGGCTGTTCCAGCCTGATGACCGCGTCAATTTGGTCACGGGTGTGCGTTACGACCATCATAGCGACTTTGGTGGCCACACTAACTTTTCCGCGAGCGGCTCTTATAAAATAAGCCCCGCGCTGCGTATCAAAACCAGCTTCAGCGAAGGCTATAAAGCCCCTACCCTGTTCCAGCTTGACGACAGCGCCGGCGGCTATGGCAATCCGGAACTCGCCCCCGAAACCGCGCGCGCTTTCGATGGCGGCATCGAAGCGCGTCTGCTTGACGGCACGCTGATTTTGGGTGCGACAGCCTTTACGCGCACGTCCAAAAACCAGATCGCTTTTGGCGATTGCACAATGGTCGCGGATAAACCGCAAGTCTGTCTTGACGGCAATCGTCAGTGGGGCACCTATTTCAACCTCACCAAAACCCGTGCGAACGGGATCGAACTGGAAGCCACCGCGCAGCCCATTCCCAATCTGGTCGTGACGGCCAATTACAGCCTGCTCAACGCCAAGGATATTTCGGCGAACAGCGTCACGAACGGTAACCGTCTTGCACGGCGGCCAGAACATAGCCTCAACAGCGCGATCAGCTACGAGCATCCGTCAGGCTGGATGATTGCGGCCGATATGAGGATTGTGTCGGACAGTTTTGACGACGCTTATAATGGTGTTCGTCTGGACGGATACCAATTGTTCGGCCTGCGCGCCAACGTGCCGGTGGGCCAATATCTGAGCCTGTTCGGGCGGGTCGAAAACCTTACCGATGTGCGATACCAGACGGCCTTTGGCTATAACAGCATGGGCCGGACCGCGAGCGTAGGTGTACGGGCGCGCTATTGATGCGGATGCTGGCCATCATCGGCTGCATCATATTGCTGAACGGGTGCGGGCGCGCGGAAGTGGAAGCTTCGCGCGCCGCCCTGTCAGGCAATGCTCCGTCCGGTATCGTCAGCATTGATTATTGTGCCGACCAGATGTTGTTGAAACTTGTCGACCGCAGCCGCATTGTTGGCGTTTCGCGCGAGGTAGAACTGGACCGTGAATTTTCGGTGCCGCGTGCAATGGGCTTACCACGCGTGCGGCCCGATATCGAGAGCATCCTCAAGGTCAATCCCTCCATTGTGGTCAAAAGCTATGGCGGCGGGCCGATGCTCGACGCGCAACTGCAAAAGGCTGGAATCAAGGTGGTGCAGCTTGGTTATGCGGCGACTTTGGCCGATATTGGTCCGCAGGCAATGACCACCGCGCGCGCCTTGGAGGCCGAAGCGGCAGGGCGCGATATGACCGCGCGATTGGACAGCCAGCTTGAGGTACCGGCACAACAGGGCAAGCCCCCTTCCCTCCTTTATGTCACCCCCGGCGGCGTGACGAGCGGGCCAGGCTCGATGATCGATGATATGATCCGCGCGAGCGGGTTCCGCAATTATGAAACACGCGCCGGTTGGCATAATCTGCCGCTTGAAGCCTTGACGCGCGATAAACCGGATGCGGTGCTGATGGCCTTTTTCGACAATCCCGCGCATGATCAGGATGCCTGGTCTTCGGCGCGGCATCCGCTGGTGCGGCAGATTCTGCGCGATGTGCCGCGTCTTGAAGTATCGGGCGCATCGGTGAGTTGCAGCAACTGGATGGCAGGCGATGTGGTGGAAAAACTCGGCGCACTGCGGAGAGATTTAGGGCGGAGAAGTTTATGAAACGCCCGACAAGCCGCATCATGACCTTCTTGCTGGGTGCCGCCCTAGTGGCGCTTGTGCTGGCTTCGCTTGCCATCGGCCAATTACCGTTTGGGCTAAGCGAGATTTTGCGCGGCGTTTCAGGCCAAGCCGACACCAGCACCACCCTCATCCTGTTCGACATCCGCCTGCCGCGTAGCATGGCCGCGCTGTCAATCGGCATTGTCCTCGGCGCATCGGGAGCGGCCTTGCAAGGGCTGCTGCGCAATCCGCTCGCCGAACCCGGCATATTGGGGATTTCTGCAAGTGCCGCTTTTGGCGCGACTACTGCACTCTATTTCGGCTATGGTGCGCTGTCGCCGGTGATTGTGCCACTGGCGGCGATCAGCACCGCGCTTTTAGCGACCGGCCTGATGAGCATTGCGGCCATTCGCGCGCGGGGCGTTGCGAGTTTGATCCTTGTCGGTGTCGGCCTGTCGAGCCTTGCCGGGGCGTTGATGTCGTTGCTGCTCAACTTTGCGCCCAACCCGTTTTCGCTCGCCGATATGGTGCGCTGGATGCTCGGATCGGTGGCGAACCGGAGCATCAATGATCTCCTCTACACCCTGCCTTTGATGTTGATCGGATTGATTTTTCTGTTGGTGGAGCGCCGGTCATTATCGGCGCTGAGTTTAGGCGAGGAAAGCGCGCACGGGCTTGGGGTTAACCTCAAGCGCACGCGCTTATTCATCATTTTGGGTGCCGGTATTGCGAGCGGAGCGAGTGTGGCTTTGGGCGGCGCCATCGGCTTTGTCGGGATGGTCGCACCACATCTGGTGCGCCCGCTTACTGGCTATGATCCGGGGCGGGCGGTCATTCCGTCGGCCTTGCTTGGCGGGATGATGGTGCTGGCCGCCGATATGATCGTGCGCGTATTGCCGACACCGGTAGAGCTGCAACTCGGTGTAATCATTGCCATAATCGGCGCGCCCTTGTTTATCTGGATTGCGGTCAAGCAGGGGAATATCCGTCATGGCTAGGCTTGCCGCGATTAACCTGACGGTGCGGGCGGGCACAGTCGATCTGGTATGCGATGCGTCGCTGAGCGTTGCGCCGGGCGAATTGGTCGCGCTAATCGGCCCCAATGGTGCGGGGAAATCCACGCTTTTGAAGGCGCTGATGGGGTTGGAAACAGCCGTATCGGGCGGTGTGATGCTGGATGCGCAGGATTTTGCCGCGATTACGCCGTTGGAACGCGCGCGCACGATTGCCTATCTGCCGCAAAGCCGCCCGCTCGCTTGGCCGTTGCTGGTGCGCGATATTGTCGCGCTTGGCCGCTTTGCCTATGGGGCCGCGCCGCACACGCTATCGGACGAAGATGAGGCCGCCGTGATCCATGCCTTGGAGGCCGTTGATGCCCTCCCCCTCGCAGGCCGCCGGTCGGATAGCCTGTCCGGCGGCGAGATGGCGCGCGTCCATCTGGCGCGCTGTTTTGCCGCGCAAACCCCGCTCATTCTTGCCGACGAGCCGCTCGCCGCGCTCGACCCGTTGCATCAATGGCAAGTGATGGACTTGCTCAAAGCCTATGTCGCGCGCGGGAATGGCGCGCTGGTCGTCATCCACGACCTCGCCCTAGCCTACCGCTTTGCCGACCGATTGGTCTGGATGCAGTACGGGCGCATCGTCGCAGAAGGCCCGCCGCGCGACAGCATGACGCCAGCGCGGCTTGCGCAAATCTATGGCATAGACGCCAAGATTACCCAAGACGGGATTAGCGTTTCAGGATTGCACAAGGGCTAGTGCGCGCCTCACGTCAAGCAGAGGCGCAAACACTCCATCAGATATGCAACGCCCTGCCCTCGGCGGCCAGCACCGCTTCGTGCATCATTTCGGACAAAGTCGGGTGCGGGAAAACGGTCTGGATGAAGTCGGTTTCAACCAGTTCGGCTTGCTTGCCGACCGTATAGCCCTGGATCAGTTCGGTGACTTCCGCGCCGATCATATGCGCGCCCAGTAACTCTCCGGTTTCCGCGTCGAAGACGGTTTTGATAAAGCCTTCCGCTTCGCCCAAGGCAATCGCTTTGCCATTGCCGATGAAGGGGAATTTGCCGACCTTGATTTTGCGTCCGGCCTCCTTGGCCTTGGCCTCGGTCATGCCGACGCTCGAAATTTGCGGATGGCAATAGGTGCAGCCCGGAATATTAGCCTTGTCCATAGCATGGGGGTGCACGTCCTTATTACCAAGGCTTTGGGCAATCGCTTCGGCGGCAATCACGCCTTCATGGCTCGCTTTATGCGCAAGCCAGGGCGGCGCGGTCACATCGCCGATGGCATAAACGCCCGCTACATTGGTGCGGCATAGCCCGTCCGTGTCGATATGGCCCTTGGTGGTTTTGATGCCCAAAGCCTCCAGCCCGATATTTTCGGTATTGGGCGCAATGCCGACCGCGACGATGACATGGCTGAAATCGGTTGGCGACACTTTGCCATCTTTGCCCTTGATGGCGGCGGTGATGCCATTGGCTTTGACGTCAATTTTTTCAACGCCCGCGCCGGTGAGGATAGTCATGCCTTGCTTGGTCAACGCCTTTTGGAGGAAGTCGGAAATTTCCGCATCTTCGACCGGCACGATACGGTCCATCATTTCGACGACCGTGACCTCGGCCCCCATATCATTATAGAAGCTCGCAAATTCGATCCCGATCGCGCCCGATCCGATGACCAGCAATTTGCTTGGCATTTCGGGCGGCGTCATGGCGGCGCGATAGGTCCAAACCCGCTTGCCGTCGGCCTTGGCAAAGGGGAGTTCGCGCGCGCGCGCGCCAGTCGCGATGATGATATTCTTGGCCTTGAGCGCGGTCGCTTTACCGTCCTTGGTGACGGTGATGCTATCTTTAGCAGTCAGAACGCCGTCGCCCATATGGACGTCGATTTTGTTCTTTTTCATGAGATGCGTGACGCCCTGATTAAGCTGCTTCGCCACCCCGCGCGAGCGCTTGACCACTGCGTCCAGATCCGCGCTGATTTTCTCGGCAGCGAGGCCATAATCTTTCGCATGGCTCATATAATGGAAAATTTCCGCCGACCGCAGCAGCGCTTTGGTTGGAATACAGCCCCAATTCAGACAAATCCCCCCCAGATTTTCGCGCTCGACAATCGCGGTTTTAAGACCAAGTTGCGCCGCGCGGATCGCCGCAACATAGCCACCCGGACCGGAGCCGAGAACGATAAGGTCATAGGTTTGAGCCATTAGTATTTTTCCTAATCATACGACCAAAAAGGTCCGAAAACTGTTTCCAAATATTGGTATCTTGAATCAAAATAGTGTCACGAGTGACACGGCGAGGGTCGGAACCTACGGCCTCACACAGAGCCGAACATAAATCTTGCCAACCATGTTGTGTATTGAGCGAAGGATGCGCCCGAATGACGCTGTCATAAACATCCCCTACTGTAATCCAGTGTTGTGCATCCTCATAATTTAACGCTATTCCCAATCGTTCTTCCGCGTCCTGCAGGGCCTCAACCTCGTCGCCATCACCAGCCAATCCGATCGTATGAAGCGCGCGCATAACTCCTCCGATGCACCTTGTTTATTCAGCGTGTCACGAACTGGCCGCACAACATCTTTCAAAATAACCAGCGCCATCACCACATAGGCGGCCGCCCAAATGAGCTGTGTCTGCGCTGGCCAAATCCAATTGGCAGCGGCTGCAATGAGTGCAGTTGCTACCAACCCGATCAGTATATGCGGCAGATACTTGATGAGGCCCATAACTTTACTCCTCTCCCCTCTGGGCAGAGGCCTGCTCCGTTATCGAGATCAAGCCACCAATCCCAGCGGGCTTTCGATGAGTTCCTTCAAGGCCTTCATTAATTGCGCGCCGTCTGCGCCGTCAATCGCGCGGTGGTCGAAGCTGCCGGTGGCGGACATGACGGTTGCAATGGCGAGCGCGTCATCGACGATATAGGGGCGCTTTTCGCCCGCGCCGACCGCGAGGATCATGCCTTGGGGCGGGTTGATGACCGCGTCAAACTGCTTGATGCCGAACATCCCCATGTTGGAGAGCGAAGCGGTGCCGCCCTGATATTCATGCGGTTGCAGCTTGCCTTCCTTGGCGCGGCCCGCCAGTTCGCCCATTTCGGTCGAAATGGCGGAAATCGCCTTGCCGTCCGCGCCGGTTATGATCGGCGTGATAAGGCCGTTGGGGACGCTAACCGCCACCGAAATATCCGCGCGGTCATAGCTGACCAACTGGTCACCGAAGATCGACACATTACATTTGGGCACTTGCTTGAGCGCGGTCGCGAGCGCCTTGATCAGCATATCATTGACCGACAGCTTGATGCCGCGCGGTTCGAGGCTCGCATTTAACTCACCACGCAATTTGAGTAGCGCGTCGAGGCGGATATCGACCGTCAAATAAATATGCGGAATGGTCTGCTTGGCTTCGGTCAGGCGGCGCGCGATGGTCTTGCGCATATTCGATAATTTTTCGCTCGTGTGCGGAATGTCGGCAAAAGGTGCGGGAACTTCGCCCGATGCAGCCGGAGCGGGGGCGCTTGTAGCGGGGGCGGCTGCATTGGCGGCAGGGGTTGTAGCGGCCTCTGCTCCGGGCTGCGCGCCTTCGACATCGACCTTGATGATGCGGCCATTGGGGCCGGAACCGGTGAGATCTGCAAGGTCCACACCCTTTTGATCGGCAATACGGCGCGCGAGCGGGGAGGCTTTGATGCGTTCGCCCTTCCCGCTTTCCGGCTTGGCGGGCTCTGCTTTCTTATTCTCCGCTAGTCCTGAGCTTGTCGAAGGACGTGTTTCGGTTTCACCCCGTGCTTCGACAGGCTCAGCACTAGCGGGCTGGGAGCCAGCCGGTTTGGGCGCTTCTGCCGCTGGGGCCGCTTTTGCGCTCACGGCATCTTCACCTTCTTCAGCGATCATCGCGATGACGGTGCCGACTTTCACATTGTCGGTACCCGCAGGCACCAGAATTTGCGCAATCACCCCTTCATCGACCGCTTCAAATTCCATCGTCGCCTTGTCGGTCTCGATTTCGGCGATAAGATCACCCGATTGGACCGTATCGCCCTCCTTGACCAACCACTTGGCCAGCGTCCCTTCTTCCATCGTCGGCGACAAAGCGGGCATTTTAAGCTCAATCGGCATAATCAGGATATTCCTCGAATTTTATGTGTATGTCGTAGCGTTCCTTCCCTTCCACCGCATTTTAGGGGTAAAGGTCAAGGGGCAATACGCGGCTTGTGCTTGCGTTTCTTGCAATTGTGAAGCAGGCTCCGCCACGCATAGGTCATAGGGGGCAAAGATGCGCACCTATCTTGTAGTGATTGATGAAAGTCCCGAATCCGCGCTAGCCATGCGGTTTGCCGCGCGGCGTGCGGCGAAAACGGGCGGCGCTGTTCATGTGCTGACCGTCACCGAGCCACAGGAATTTGTGCCGTGGGGCGATGTGCAGGCAACCATTGAAGCCGAAGCGCAGGAGCGCGCAGAAAATCTGGTGCGGCAGGCGGCGGGCGCTTTGGTCGAGGAAAGCGGTATCCGCCCGTCCATCACCGTGGTGCAAGGGAAAGGCCATGAAGCGGTGCGCGAATTGCTCGCCAATCATCCGGAGATTGCGGCGCTCGTGCTGGGGGCCGCCGCCAGCGGCGCGCCGGGCCCGCTTGTCCAGCATTTTTCCGGAAATGATGCGGGCACCCTTCCCTGTCCGGTGATGATTATCCCCGGCTCTTTGTCCGCCGAAGATGTGGATAGGCTGAGCTAAGGGCAGAGCCTACGCTTTAGCGTTTGCGCCCTTGATGGCGGATATTGCCGGGGCGGCCACGCGGACCAGCTTTATATTTGCCCGCCATTTTGGGTTTCGGCCCCTTGCCGTCGCGGCGCACCGGCCCTCTCCCCCGCATCGGCAGATGGTTAGCGCCTTCGGGCAGTTCAAAGCGCAGGCTGCCAGTCAAAGGATTGGCCTCGGCCAACCGCAGCTCCAGCCTTTGTCCGCTATGATAGGTGTCGCCGCTTTCCTCGCCGATCAAGGATTGCGAGGCTTCATCATAATGGAAGCGTTCGATGCCGAGTGTGGACACCGGCACCAAGCCATCACCGCCCAACCCTTCCACAGTTGCGAAAAAGCCGAAAGGCTGGACGCCGGTGATGCGGGTCGGCAATATCTGCCCGACTTTTTCCGCAAGAAAGGCGGCGACATAGCGGTCGATGGTTTCGCGTTCCGCCTCCATCGCGCGGCGCTCATATTGGCTGATAAGCTCGCCAATCACTGCAAGCCGCGTATAGTCATCCCCCGAAAGCGTTGTGGTGCGCGGAACTTGCTTATCGGCAGGTGTCGGCATTTCCAGATGATAAGCGCCAACCAGCGAGCGGTGCACGAGCAAATCCGCATAGCGCCGGATCGGCGAGGTGAAATGCGCATAACTCCCCAACGCCAGCCCGAAATGCCCTGCATTTTGAGGGGCATAATAGGCCTGTGTCTGGCTGCGCAAAATCTGTTCCATGATTTGCGGCTTGGCATCGCTCGTCATGATTTGCGTGATGATGCGGTTGAAGGTCGCGGGCCGCACCACCTGACCCAGCGCAAAATTAATGCCGTGGGTGGCGAGATAATCTTTCAGCGCGGCCAGTTTTTCCCGGCTTGGCGGTTCATGGACGCGGTACATGACCGGCGCTTTTTGGGCCTCCAAAGCCTTGGCTGCCGCAACATTGGCGGCAATCATATAATCTTCGATGAGCCGGTGCGCGTCGAGCCGCTCGCGCACCGCGACCGACACAATGCTACCCTGATCGTCCAGCACGACGCGGCGTTCAGGAAGGTCCAACTCCAACGGCTCGCGCTTGTCCCGCGCCTTTGCGAGCAGGTGCCAGCAATCCCATAAGGGCCGCAATGCCTGTTCGACCAGATCGACGCCATCGGGCGCGAGCCGGTCGAGGTGCTGACCCTTGCCGCGGAACAGGTCGAGCGCCTCGCGATGTTCGGGTGCGACATCGTCCGGCGTCATCGCGGCCTGCGCGACTTCATAAGGGATATTAGCCCGGATGCGGATGAGCGCGCGGGTGAAGCGCCAGCTTTTCAATTGGCCATTTTTGTCGATGACCATATGGCACGCCATCGCCGCGCGGTCTTCACCTGCTTTCAACGAACATTTGTCCGACGATAAAGCATGGGGCAGCATCGGCACCACGCGGTCGGGGAAATAGACGCTATTGCCGCGTTTGCGCGCTTGCCTATCGAGCGCGCTGCCGGGGCGGACATAAAAGCTCACATCGGCAATCGCGACGATCGCCTGGTAGCCGCCCGCATTGGCTGAATCCTCGTCGGGCGCGGCCCACACCGCATCGTCAAAATCGCGCGCGTCCACCGGATCAATCGCGATAATCGGAAGCCCGCGCAAATCCTCGCGATGATCGGCGGCAAGATCGAGTTTCGACACGCGCTCGGCATCGTCCAGCACCTCTTCGGGGAAGTGGTTGGGGATGCCATATTTGTTGATCGCGATGAGACTGAAACTTTTGGGCGCAAGCGGGTCGCCCAGAATCTGAGTGACGCGCACCATCTGGCGCGGCGGACGGCCTGAAGGCTCGCCCAATACCAGATCGCCGGGTTTCGCCTCGCCAATATCGCTGACCAGATAGTCATGACGCTGGCGCTTGTCGATCGAGCGCACCCAATAACGCGGCCCCCGGCTGCTTTCCTCCTGCTCGATCACCCCCATGACGAGATCAGCGGAAGCTTGTAGTTTTTTCATCACATGGGCGACATAGCCCGATCCACGCTCTTCGGTGCGCGCAAGGATGCGGTCGCCAACGCCCAGCGCAGATTTGCGCCCTTTTTCCAGGATACGGACATGCGGCGGCGGCTTGCCTTCGGCTTCCCACCGGTCGGGCACCGCAACAGGCTGGTCGCCGTCAATATTGACGATACGCAGCACCGTAACCTTGGGTACGCCGCCCATTTTGTGAAACGCCCGCCCCGGCGCGCTGTCGATAAGCCCCTCATCACTCATATCCTTGAGCAAGGCTTTTAATGCGATTTTTTCATTGCCCTTAAGGCCGAATTCGCGCGCAATTTCGCGCTTGCCCGCAGGTTGGTCGCTTTCGGTGATGAACGCGATAATCTGCTCGCGGGTCGGAAGGCCCGGCTTGGTGGATGATTTCGGCTTGGATATTTTCGCTTTTGCCATGCTCTATCCTGTAAGGCGTTAGCGGGAAAAGGCCAATGTCCAATTGGTAACCCGACATAAACAACGGGCGTCCCGCGATGCCGCAGAACGCCCGCTACTTTGATCAGAGCTTCAAGACCTTGGCCTCAATAGGCTTTGGCAATCAATATGCGTTCGACCGCAGGTTCGCCGGTGAAGAAGCAAATGCCTTCGACATCCTCCGAGCCCAAGGGCACGTTGCGCATGGTGAGTTTGAGCGCCTTGAGCTGTTCGACAATCTTGTCGAGTTTTTCGCCCGACGGGCGGCACCAGCTCACTTCAACCCAGCCCGGATATTTTTCGCCTTCATAATAGGCTTTGAGCGCGTCCATATCGTGGATGTCGCGGCGGATGCGGCGTTCAAGCGCGGCGCGCGCGCGGCTATGCAGGCCGGTCTGGATAGCTTCGAGCAAGGAAACTGCGCTGTCTGCGAAGTTTTGTTTGGGCTGGATGGCCGAAGCAAGTTTGCCGTCATCCTTGTAAAGCGCGTCACGGCGGATGACCGACACATTGCCGCCCGCAACATCGCGGCCACCAATTTCGATAATGACCGGCGCGCCTTTTTTGACCCAGCCCCACCGCTTGGTCGCGGCTTTTTCGGCGCGGAGGTCAAGATACACGCGCACCGCTTCCCCGAACACGTCAAGCGCCTTCAACTGTTTGGCAAAATCACGCGCATAGGCAATAATCGCTTCATCGCCTTCATCGTCGCGCAGCATCGGCACGATAACAATCTGGTGCGGCGCAACGCGCGGCGGCACTTGCAGACCGTCATCATCGCCATGCGTCATGATGAGGCCGCCAATCATGCGCGTCGACATGCCCCAACTGGTCGTATGGGCGAGCGCAAGGCCGCCTTCCTTGTCCTGATAGCGGATATTTTGCGCTTGGGCGAAATTGGTGCCGAGATAGTGCGAGGTGCCGGCTTGCAACGCCTTGCCGTCCTGCATCATCGCTTCGATCGAATAGGTCGCAACCGCGCCGGGGAAGCGTTCATGCTCCGGCTTTTCGCCCGCGACGACCGGCATCGCAACCACATCTTCGGCAAAGCTGCGATAGACTTCGAGGCCTTCCAGGGTCGATTCCATCGCATCGGCGGCGGTCGCATGGGCGGTGTGCGCCTCCTGCCACAAAAATTCGCTGGTACGCAGGAACATGCGGGTGCGCATTTCCCAGCGCACGACATTGGCCCATTGGTTGATAAGCACCGGCAAGTCGCGCCAGCTTTGCACCCAGCGCGAAAAAGCTGCGCCAATGACCATTTCTGAGGTCGGGCGCACCACCAGCGGCTCTTCCAGTTCCGCCGCCGGATCGGGCACCAAAGTGCCATCCTTGGTAATCAGCCGGTGATGGGTGACGACCGCCATTTCCTTGGCGAAACCGTCAACATGTTCGGCTTCCTTGGCGAAATAATTTAACGGAATGAACAGCGGGAAATAGCAATTATCATAGCCGACATCCTTGATGCGGCGGTCAAGCTGCTGCTGGATGCGCTCCCAAATGCCATAGCCCCACGGACGAATGACCATACAGCCGCGCACGCCCGATTCTTCGGCCATATCGGCTTCCTTGACGACCTCCTGATACCAGGCGGCGAAATCCTTTTCGCGGGTGACCGAGAGCGCGTGCTTGATAGCCATGATGTTCCGTTATGTTTTTAGTTGATCGTCAAGGGTAAGGAAAAAGCCGCGCAAGCGATGCGCGCCCTTTCACTTTTTCGCTTTAAGCGCGTCGAGTTCGGCCTTCAACCGTTCTATTTCAAGGTCGCGCGCGTCTGTCTTATTCGGGGCGCTATCCGGCGCGGCGCTGCCCGGCTTACCACTATCTGCCTTACCACCGTCTGCCTTTCCATCACCCTGCGGGCGGAAAGCGTTGGTGGCGGCTTCGAACATCTGCATGTTGCGCTTGGCGATTTCGGCCAGCGGTCCGCCCGACAAGGCACCTTGCAGCGCGCTATGGAATTGGCGCTGGTTCTGGCGGAAACTGTCCATTGACGCTTCCAGATATTGCGGCACCATCGCCTGCATGGAATCGCCATACATGGAGATAAGCTGGCGCAGGAAGCTTACCGGCAACATGGTTTGCCCGCGCGCTTCTTCTTCCATGATGATCTGGGTCAAGACGCTGCGCGTAATATCTTCGCCGCTCTTGGCATCAACCACGGTAAATTCGGTCCCGCCGCGCGTCATCGCGGCCAGGTCATCGAGCGTGATATAACAGCTTTTATCCGTATTATAGAGGCGGCGGTTGGCATATTTTTTGATAATGATGGGGGCGGTGTTACCGTCAACGTCTGTGTCTTTGTGCGACTTGTTGCTGCTACGTGCCATATTGGCTTAACTCTCACCGAAAGGGGGATGCAAAATGCGTATATGTTGCGTAGCACAAGATGTTGATGCACCGCAACATCAGGACGAACCGGTCCGTAGTTGCGGCAAATACCGGCACGGCAGAATAGGAGCAAGACAGGCATGACCCCCGACCAGCAAAAGCCGCGCCCGCTGCCCTTATTCCTCGATCTGGTGCGCGAAATTGCGGTGGAGGATCCGGCTTTATCGGCCAAGGCGCTGAAAGGTCTGGCGCTTTACCAGCAGGCCGAGCGCCACCCTTCGGCCCGCGCCACCATTATTGCAGCGCAAAAAGGGCGGGTGCGGTTGCTCGATTATGGCGGCGGAGGCCCGGCCGTTATTTTCGTGCCGTCGATTATCAACCCGCATTTCATTCTGGACCTCGCGCCGGGCAATAGTCTGGCCGAATTTGTGCGCGCGCAAGGCTTTCGCGTGCTGCTGGTCGATTGGGGCTATCCAACGCCTGCCGACCGTGCCGAAGATATTGGCGCGCATGTCACCGATTATCTGGTGCCGCTGATAAATGAGATCGGGGGCGCGTCGGAACCGCCGCATCTGGTCGGCTATTGCCTTGGCGGCGTCATGGCCTTGGTTGCCGCGCATCTCGCGAAGGTTGCCAGCCTGTCGATGATCGCCTCCCCTTGGCATTTCGATCATTATGGCGAGGACCGCGCAATGTTGGCGGGCTTATGGACCGACAATCAGGAAGCCTGCGCTGCTTTAGGACTGGTGCCGATGGAAGTGTTGCAAGCCGCTTTCTGGCGCATGGACCCTGACCGCACCGTGCGCAAATATGCAAGATTGCCGGAAGTAGCGCCCGACAAGCTCGCGCAATTTGTCGCGCTTGAAGATTGGGCCAATGATGGCGCGCCGCTCACCTATGCGGCGGGCGAACAATTATTTGCCGCCTTCTTCACCGGCAATCTCACCGGCAAAGGCGAATGGCGCGTCGGCGGGCAAAGGATAAGCCCCGAAACCCTCCCCTGCCCCGCGCGGCAATTTGTGTCGACCACCGACCGTATTGTGCCGGTCGATAGTTGTCCGGACTCTATCGAGGCCATCCCCTCGCCTGCGGGCCATGTCGGCATGGTCGTAGGCTCCACCGCGCGCCCGACTTTATGGTCGCCTCTTGCAAAGTGGCTTTCGCAGGTGCAGCATAAACGCCAATCGTGAAAAGAGTCGCCTTATCAGCGTCCGTCTCACCTTGATCCGTTTATTCCTGTCCGGAGATTTTGCATGACCGAAGTCGTTATCACCGCCGCCCGCCGCACCCCTGTGGGGAGCTTTTTAGGCGCTTTCGCAACTGTGCCCGCGCATGAGCTGGGCAAGGTTGCAATTGAAGCCGCATTGGCCGATGCAGGCGTCAAACCCGAAGAGGTTTCCGAAGTCATTATGGGTCAGGTGCTGACCGCTGGCGAAGGGCAAAATCCTGCGCGTCAGGCGTCGATGGCGGCGGGCGTTCCCAAGGAAGTCCCGGCATGGGGGCTTAATCAGGTGTGCGGGTCGGGCCTGCGTGCGGTTGCTCTTGCAACCCAAGCCATCCAGACTGGCGATTCCACCATTGTCGTCGCCGGTGGTCAGGAAAGCATGTCCAAATCCGTCCATGCGCAAAACTTGCGCGGCGGCACCAAAATGGGCGGCGTCGAATTTGTCGATACGATGATCAAGGACGGTCTCACCGACGTGTTCAACAATTATCATATGGGCATCACCGCGGAAAATCTCGCCGAACAATATCAGATCAGCCGCGACGCGCAGGATGAACTGGCGGTTGCATCGCAAAATAAAGCCGAAGCCGCGCGCAGCGAAGGCCGCTTCTCCAAGGAAATTGCGCCCGTCACCGTCACAAGCCGCAAGGGCGATATTGTCGTCGATCAGGATGAATATATTCGCGCTGGCGCAACCAAGGAAGCCATGTCGGGTTTACGCCCTGCTTTCAAAAAGGATGGCAGCGTCACGGCGGGCAATGCGAGCGGCATTAATGACGGCGCGGCGGCGCTCGTTCTCATGAGCCGCGAAGAAGCCGAAAAGCGTGGCGCGCCCATCCTTGCGCGCGTCGCAAGCTGGGCGACCGCAGGCGTTGACCCGTCGATCATGGGCATCGGTCCCGTGCCCGCAACCAAAAAGGCGCTCGAAAAAGCAGGGTGGAGCGTCGATGATCTTGACCTTATCGAAGCCAATGAAGCCTTTGCCGCTCAAGCCTTGTCGGTGTGCAAGGAACTCGGTCTTCCGGCGGACAAGGTCAATGTCAATGGCGGCGCGATTGCCATCGGCCACCCGATCGGCGCATCGGGCGCGCGCGTATTGACGACCTTGCTCCACGAAATGGAACGCCGCGACGCCAAGAAAGGCCTTGCAACGCTGTGCATCGGCGGCGGCATGGGCATCGCCTTGTGCGTTGAACGGTAAGTCTTGCGCTAAATAGCCCCTCCTCCTTCAGGGGAGGGGCCTACGCAGCCTTATGCCCCGGAGCGAAGCGAAGGGGAGTTAGGCGAAGTGGGGTGGGGTCTGTCCGTCTGGCACTGTGCCAACCGCAAAACCCCAACCCATTACGACTAAGAATTTTCGCTAACGCGTAAAATTCCTAAGTCTCCGTTGCCCCTCCTCTGAAGAGGAGGGGCTAGATTTTCATAAATTCAGCCCCAAATCCGGTCGTAGCGCGCGCCAAGCCCTGTGAGCAGCTCATATTGTGACAGGCCGGATGCAGCGGCGGTTGCGGGGAGGTCATAGTCTATTGCGACCCAATCGCCTGCGGTGACCGCGCAGTCTTCGAGGATAGCGAGCGCGACCAGATCCATCGACACGCGACCGACCAGTTTCAACGCCTGTCCTTCAAAATGCGCGCCGCCCTTCCCGCCGGAAAAGCAACGCAAATAGCCATCGGCATAGCCCAGATTGATGATTGCGATACGCTGGTCCTGTCGCGGGGTGTAGGTCGCATTATAGCCGACCGGCGCGCCCGCTTTGACCGTGCGGGTCTGGAGCACTTGCACCTCGGGAAATACCACTTGGCGGATATGACCAAGACAGGCATCGCGCGCAATCCCGCCGTAAAGCGCCAAGCCGGGGCGGGTCAGATCGAACGCATAGTCCGCGCCCAGACAAATCCCGGCGCTGTTGGAAAGGCTGTAGCGGTCGGCGGTGATGCCCGCTTTCAAAGCCTGAAACCGCGCAAGCTGCTCGGCATTTTGCGGCACATCTTCATCGGCGCTTGCCAGATGGCTCAAAAGCGTGCGGACCGGAAGACCATCAAGCGCGCCGGACAGGGCTTCGTCCATCGTCAGGCCAAGCCGGCTCATGCCGGTATCGACCATCACGTCGCAGGGACGCCCTTCCCCCGCTTGCCGCCAGCGCGCAATCTGCTCGATACTGTTGAGCACGGGCCGCGCGCGTGACGCAGCCGCCATCGCCATATCATCGTCGCGCACGCCATGCAGCACCGACAGGCCGGCGTCGTCCGCAAGCAGGGGCAATATATCCGCCGCTTCGGCCCAGCTTGCGACAAAAAAGTCCCGACATCCGGCGTTTTGCAAATGCTCCACCGCGCCGCGTGCGCCCAAGCCATAGGCATTGGCCTTGACCGCCGCACCGCACGCCGCACCGCCGCTTTGCGCCGCCAGCCAGCGCCAGTTGGACTGGAGCGCATCTATTGAAAGGGAAAGGCGAAGCGGGGCAATATGTTCGGTCACGCGGCTCCCCTAGCCGCTCGTGACGCCTGCGTCCACGCCCTGTTTATGCGTATCTTTAAGTCCGAACCAAGTGACCAGCAACGCCATCGCCACTACTGCAAATGTGTACCAGAGGCCATTATAGGGATCGCCGGTTTTGGCATTGATATATTGGCTCACAAGCGGGAGAAAACCGCCAAAATAACCCGTGCCAAGGTGATAAGGAATGGAGAGCGAGCTATAGCGGATCGCAGGCGGAAACATTTCCGACAGTAAGGCGGCGACGGGTCCATATGTCAGGCCGGACAAAGAGAAAATGAAGATGATAACAAGCAAGATGACCGCAATCTGCCCTGCATCCAGCCTGATCTGGTCAAGATTAATGCCATTGGCGCGCAGTTGCGCCTCGACCGCGGCGGCAGTCGGTTCGGCCACTTTCACACCGCCAATTGTGACCGACAAGGTGGAGGCCTTTTGCGTGTCATAAGGGATGCCCGCCTTGGTCAAGCCGCCGAGCAATTGGCCACATTCGGTCTTTTGCGCTTTGACGAAAGGGTTAAAACTGCAATCGCTGCCCGCCACAATGATAGGTTGGGTGTCCGACAGCGCATTAACTTCCGGATTGGCGATGCGCCCGACCAGATGGAAAGCCGGGAACATCAGCAGCAACGTCAGCACATAGCCTAAAATGATCGGCTTTTTGCGTCCGATCTTGTCCGACCACCAACCCGAAAAGATGAAGGCGAGCGTGCCGATGATCGAGCCTGCGCCGATCACCATTTCCGCCTGTGTCGGCTCGACCCGCAACGGCCCTGTCAACAGGAACAAGATGCTGAACATCGCGGTATAGCTGATCACCGTCAGCCCCGCCGCGATGCCGAACAAGGCGACCATGATGCGCTTGATATTGCCGGGATAGGTAAAGCTTTCCTTGACCGGATTTCTGGCAATTTGGCCTTGTTCCTTGATGGCCTTGAACACCGGGCTTTCATTGAGTTTGAGCCGCATCCACAAGGATATGGCAAGCAGCACGAGCGAAAACGCAAAGGGGAAACGCCACCAGCCTGCATCAAAAGCGTCCGCGCCGACGACGAATTTGGTGCCGAGAACGACCGCGAGGCTGAGGATGAAGCCGCCAATCACCGAGGCCTGAATGAAGCTGGTATAAAAGCCACGCTTTTCCTTGGGTGCATGTTCGGCGACATAGACCGCCGCCCCACCATATTCGCCGCCCAGCGCCAAGCCTTGCAGGATGCGCAGGAACAGGATGATGACCGGCGCGGCCATGCCTATTTCCTGATGCGCGGGCACGAAAGCGATGGCGGCAGTCGCAAGGCCCATGACCGTAATCGTCACCAAAAATGTATATTTGCGTCCTAATTTATCGCCCAGATAGCCGAACAATATCGCGCCAAGCGGGCGGAAGCCGAAGCCGACCGCAAAGCCGAGTAGCGACAGCAATAGTTCCATCGTCGGATCGCCGGACGGAAAGAAGGTCCGCCCGATAATCGCAGCCAAAGTGCCGTAAATGAAGAAATCATACCATTCGAAAATGGTGCCGAGCGACGAGGCGGTGATGACGAGCCGCGTTTCCTTGGGCGTCAATTCATGGTGGACACCGTCGCCGACATTGACCAGCTCCGCGCCCGCTTTGGCTTCAACCATCTTCCAGCCCCCGTCCCTATTTTAAGGCGGAATCATCTTAGCGGATTCCGTCCGGGCTTGTTTTACTCCTGATGGAGATGGGCGCAATAAGGGATTGCAGGCGGCTTTTTTTTCAGAACAGGCGCGCGCCGTCCGGCACTGTATGGTCGGGCGCGAACAGCACAACTTCGCCCGTTTCATCGCCGAAACCGAGCGTCAGCACCTCGGACATATATTTGCCGATCTGGCGCGGCGGGAAATTGACCACCGCTGCGACCTGCCGCCCGATAAGCTCTTTCAAAGCATAATGCGCGGTAATCTGCGCGCTCGATTTTTTGACACCAAGCGTCGGGCCGAAATCGATTTTCAGTTTGAAAGCGGCTTTCCGCGCTTCGGGAAAAGGTTCGGCCTCGATGATTGTGCCGACCCGGATATCGACTTTCAGAAAATCGTCAAAATGGATCGGGTCGGCAGCAGGATTTGCAGGGTCGTGCGGGAGGTGCATTACTCCATTTCCAATATGATCTGGTCGACCGCAAGGCTGTCACCGACCGCCGCTTCGACCGATTTGACCGTGCCCGCTTTTTCGGCGCGCAGGATATTCTCCATCTTCATCGCCTCGACTACGGCGAGCGGCTGGCCTGCTTCGACCTTATCCCCTGCTCCGACATCCAGACGCACGAGGAGCCCCGGCATCGGACAAAGCAGATATTTGGACAGATCGGGCGGAATCTTGTCGATCATATGGGTCGCGAGCGGCGCGACATTGCCCGGCAACACACGCAATTTATGGCTCGCACCGCGCGTAGTGAGAGTCCAACCCGCACGGTCCTTGGCGATTTTAACGAACAAGGGCACGCCATCAACCTCGGCAACCACCATGCGGTCGCCGGGCGTATAGGCCATAGCGAGATCGACCGGTTCGGCATCGACCATCACTTCATCTTCATTCAGTTGCACGACATGGAGCGCATCGCCGAGTTTGACCTGCCAGTTTGCAGGCGGGCGCAAGCGTCCGCCAAGCTGGCCGTCAATCCGGCGCGCGCGGTCGGCTTCGGCGGCGGCGATAAAGCCCGCGATAGCCGCAAGCGTGCGGACCAATGCCGCATCGGCGGGCGCGCCATGAAAGCCTTCGGGATATTCTTCGGCTATGAAACCGGTGGTGAGATTGCCTTCCTGAAAGCGCGGATGCTGCATCAGCGCAGAGAGGAAGTCGATATTATGACCAAGGCCTTGCAGTTCAAACGCATCGAGCGCCTCGATCTGCTTGGCAATCGCCTCGTCGCGCGTCTTGCCCCAAGTGATGAGTTTGGCGATCATCGGGTCATAGAACATCGATACTTCGCCGCCTTCGAACACGCCATCATCGACGCGCACGCCATCAACTCCGCGCCGGCCATTGGCTTCGCCGTCATTCGTCCAGCCTTCAACCGGCGGGCCATAGCGCACAACGCGGCCTGTGGACGGCAAAAAGCCGCGATACGGGTCTTCTGCATAGACACGATTTTCAATCGACCAGCCATCAATACCGATATCGGCTTGGGTGAAGGGCAGTTTTTCGCCCGCGGCAACGCGGATCATCTGCTCGACAAGGTCGATGCCGGTGATCGCTTCGGTCACCGGATGTTCGACCTGAAGCCGGGTATTCATTTCAAGGAAATAGAAGCTTTCGCCGATCGGATCCTTGCCCGATACGATAAGTTCGACTGTTCCCGCACTGTGATAATCCACCGCTTTGGCGAGGGCGACGCATTGTTCACCCATCGCTTTGCGCATTTCAGGGGTAACGAAGGGCGACGGCGCTTCTTCGACGACCTTTTGGTGGCGGCGCTGGATCGAACATTCGCGTTCGTTCAAATAAAGCACATTGCCATGTTTATCGCCGAGGATCTGGATTTCGATATGGCGCGGGTCTTCGATGAATTTTTCGATAAACACACGGTCATCGCCAAAGCTGTTCAACCCTTCACGCTTCACGCTGTCAAAGCCTTCGCGCACATCGGTTTCGGAATAGGCAAGGCGCATCCCCTTGCCGCCGCCGCCAGCCGATGCTTTCATCATCACCGGATAGCCGATGTCGTTCGAAATTTCGACCGCATGATCGGTATCGCGGATTTCACCGACAAAGCCGGGGACGACGTTGACACCCGCCGCCTTGGCGAGTTTTTTGGATTCAATCTTGTCGCCCATCGCCGCAATCGCACCCACCGGCGGCCCGACAAAGGCGATGCCTTCTTTGGCCAAGGCTTCGGCAAAGCTGGTACGTTCCGACAGGAAGCCATAGCCCGGATGCACCGCTTCTGCGCCGGTTTGCTTGCACGCTTCGATAATCTTGTCCGCGATAAGATAGGATTCCGACGCAGGCGACGGGCCGATATGCACCGCTTCATCCGCCATCGCGACAAAGGGCGCACGCGCATCGGCATCGGAATAGACGGCCACCGTCGCGATGCCCATCTTGCGCGCCGTCTGGATAACCCGGCACGCAATTTCGCCACGGTTGGCAATCAGGATTTTTTTGAACATGGCTTAATATTCCTGCATAAGATCTTTTAATTGTTCGGTGCGGGCGCGGGTAAGTTTAGCCTTGCACTGGCTCGCCACCATGGGCTCTGCCGATCCGCCGCGCATCGTATAGCCTTCGCTGCGGCAATGCTGGTCGCGATAGGTGAGCCAAGCCCGCTGCCCCGCCAAAAGCGTATCGAAATAGCCGGGGCGGGTATCGCGTTTGCGATCCAGACTTTTATCGTCCCTTTTCATCGCCGCCGATGTGAGCGCCCATTGCGCGTTCATTTCCGCGTCGGCGGCTTTAAAATCCTGCCCCGCACACAAGGTCATATCAATCTGCGCCGTCGCATTTTCGCAATCGAGCGTAGGGCTTTCCACCACCGCCGCATTGGCCATGAGCATCGCAATTATCATCATTCCGCTGCCTCCATTCGCACGGATTTACACGCGCGCATCGGCTCTTCAGCCACCATCGCCCGCAGCCCAAGTTTCGCCAGCATCGCTGCATCCTTGTCATCGCCTGCATTGGCGGCGGTGAGCAATTTGTCGCCGGTGAAGATGCTGTTCGCGCCTGCCATGAAGCACAGCGCTTGCGTTGCTTCCGACATGCTCTCGCGCCCTGCGCTCAAGCGCACCATGCTCATCGGCATGGTGATGCGTGCGACCGCGATGGTGCGGACGAATTCGATATCGTCAATTTTCGCGAGCGGCGTGTCGGCGAGCATATCGCCCAGCACCGTGCCTTTGACCGGCACCAGCGCATTGACCGGCACGCTTTCGGGATGTTGCGGCAAAGTCGCGAGCGTGTGGATGAAACCGACACGGTCGGCGCGGGTTTCACCCATGCCGACAATCCCGCCCGAACAGACATTAATGCCCGCCTTGCGCACATGGTCTAGCGTTTCAAGCCGCTCGTCCATCGTGCGCGTCGTGATGACCTCGGCATAGCGTTCGGGCGAGGTGTCGATATTATGGTTATAATAATCAAGCCCTGCGTCGGCGAGCATATCCGCTTGTTTGGGGGTGAGCATCCCCAAGGTCATGCAGGTTTCCATGCCCATCGCGCTGACGCCCTTCACAATCTCGACAATGGCGGGCATGTCGCGGTCTTTGAGGTTGCGCCAGGCAGCGCCCATGCAAAAACGCTGTGATCCCGCATCCTTGGCGCGCGCGGCGGATTGCAGCACTTCGCGCACATCCATGAGCTTGGTCGCCTTGACCCCGCTATCGGCCTTGACGCTTTGCGAACAATAGCCGCAATCTTCGGGGCAACCGCCGGTCTTGATGCTGAGAAGCGTGCAAAGCTGCACCTCGCCCACCGCATGATGCGCGCGATGCACGGTCATGGCCTGGAACATCAATTCATCGAACGGCAGGTCGAACAACGCGGCAATCTGGTCGCGGGTCCAGTCGGTGCGGATTTCGGCCATCAGAGGACATCCAACGCTTGCGCAAGATCGGCAATAATATCGTCAATATGTTCGATACCGACCGACACGCGGATCACATCGGGACCAGCACCTGCTGCGACCAGTTCCTCGCCTTCCAACTGGCTGTGCGTGGTCGATGCCGGGTGGATGATGAGCGAGCGGGTATCGCCGAGATTGGCCAGATGGCTGAACAATTTGACCGAGGAGACCAGCTTGGTCCCCGCATCATATCCGCCCTTCAAACCAAAGGTGAACACCGCCCCGCCTTTGCCGCCAAGGTAACGCTGGGCCAGCGCATGATAGGGGTCGTCGGGTAGCCCTGCATAGGAAACCCAACCCACTTTGGGATGGTCTTTCAACCATTGCGCCAAAGCGAGCGCATTATTGCAATGCCGCTCCATACGAAGCGCAAGCGTTTCCATGCCGGTCAGCGCAAGGAACGCATTCATCGGCGCCATCGCCGGGCCAAGGTCGCGCAAGCCCAAGGTGCGGGTCGCCAATATGAAAGCGAGGTTGCCGAACGCTTCGGTAAAAGTGAGGCCATGATAAGAGGCATTGGGTTCGCTCAAGGCCGGATATTTGCCGCCCTTCGCCCAATCAAAACTGCCCGCATCGACAATCACCCCGCCAATCGCATTGCCGTGACCGTTCAAAAATTTGGTGGTCGAATGGACGACAATATCCGCGCCATAGTCAATCGGGCGGCACAGGATCGGCGTTGCCATCGTATTATCGACGATGAGCGGCACGCCCGCATCATGCGCGACCTTGGCAATCGCCTCGATATCCTGCACCACACCGCCCGGATTGGCGAGGCTTTCGATGAACACTGCGCGCGTTTTATCGGTGATGGCGGCGGCCACATTGTCGGCCTTGTCGGCATCGACGAAATGGGTGAGCCACGCCATTTTGCGGAAGCTTTGCCCCAATTGGTTGAGCGACCCGCCATAAAGTTTTTTGGCCGCAACAATCTCGCAGCCCGGCTCCATCAATGTGTGGAAGGTCAGGAATTGCGCGGCATGGCCGGATGCCACCGCCAGAGCCGCCTGCCCGCCTTCGAGCGCGGCAATCTTGCCCTCCAGCGCGCCATTGGTCGGGTTCATAATCCGGGTATAGATATTCCCGAACTCCTGAAGATTGAACAGCCGCGAGGCATGGTCAACATCGTCGAACACATAGGATGCGGTCTGGTAAATCGGCGTGATCCGCGCCTTGGTTGTCGGATCCGGCGCGGTCCCGGCATGGATGGCAAGGGTATCGGGCTTATGGGTCACTGCTATTTCCTGTATATATTTAGGTCTGACAGACGGGTTTACGCAGCTTCATCGAGCGGCGGCATATTGTGGCCGAGAAGGCGCAGCACATCGGCGGCACATTCGACCACATTGGAGCCGGGGCCGTAAATCCCTTGCACACCCGCTTCGCGCAGGAAATCATAATCCTGCGGCGGGATAACACCACCCGCGATGACCTTGATGTCATTGCGGCCTTCGGCTTTCAATTTCTGAATCAGTTCCGGGATCAGCGTTTTATGGCCCGCAGCCAAGCTTGATGCGCCGACCACATCGACGCCGGTATCGAGCGCCAGCACCACCGTTTCCTGCGGCGTCTGGAACAAGGGGCCGGACACCACATCAAAGCCCATATCGCTGAACGCCGACGCAATCACATTGGCACCGCGATCATGGCCGTCCTGCCCCATTTTGGCGACAAGCAATTTGGGCTTGCGGCCCATGCGGCGTTCGACCGCTGCAACGCCATCCAGCACCTGTTTCCAACGGGTATCATCCTTATAAGGCGCGCCATAGACGCCCTTTACCGGCGTCGGGGTGGTGCCATAACGGTCAAAGCTTTGCTCCATCGCGAGCGAAATTTCGCCCAAGGTTGCGCGCTCGCGCGCTGCATCGACGGCAAGCGCCAGAAGATTGCCCTTGCTCGCCGCGCCTTCAGCCAATGCCTTGAGCGCCGCCTGACAACGGGCCTCATCGCGCGCGGCCTTGACCGCATTGATGCGCGCAATCTGGGCTTCGCGCACGACTGTATTATCGACTTCCAGCGTTTCGAGCAGGTCTTCATTGGCCAGACGATATTTGTTGACGCCGACAATCACATCTTCACCGCGATCGACCCGCGCCTGACGCGCGGCCGCCGCTTCCTCGATCATCGCCTTGGGCCAACCGGCAGCAACCGCTTTGGCCATGCCACCTTCATTGTCCACACGTTCGATAATTTCCCAAGCCTTATTGACCAGTTCCTGCGTCAAGGCTTCGACATAATAGCTGCCGCCCAGCGGATCGACCACATTGGTCATGCCGGTTTCTTCCTGGATGACGATCTGTGTATTGCGGGCAATCCGCGCCGAAAAATCCGTGGGAAGTGCAATCGCTTCATCAAGCGCATTGGTGTGGAGCGACTGTGTCCCGCCCAGCATCGCCGCCATAGCTTCGATAGTTGTGCGGATGACATTGTTGTAAGGGTCTTGTTCGGTCAGCGACACGCCCGATGTCTGGCAATGGGTGCGCAGCATTTTGGAGCGTTCATCCTTGGCCTCCAGCTTGGTCATCACCCGATACCATAGCACACGCGCCGCGCGCAGCTTGGCGACTTCCATGAAGAAATTCATGCCGATTGCAAAAAAGAAGCTCAATCGCCCGGCAAACCGGTCAATATCGAGGCCGGACGCCACGCCATATTTCACATATTCCATGCCGTCTGCGATGGTGAAGGCGAGTTCCTGCACCTGCGTCGCGCCCGCTTCCTGCATATGATAGCCGGAAATCGAGATGCTATTGAATTTCGGCATATGGTCGGCGGTGTAGGCGAAAATATCCGAAATGATCCGCATCGAAGGTTCGGGCGGATAGATATAGGTGTTGCGCACCATAAATTCTTTGAGGATGTCGTTCTGGATCGTGCCTTCCAGCTTTTCGGGCGGAACCCCCTGCTCTTCGCCTGCGACTATGAAGAAAGCGAGGATCGGGATGACCGCGCCGTTCATCGTCATCGACACCGACATTTGATCGAGCGGGATGCCGTCGAACAGGATTTTCATATCCTCGACACTGTCAATCGCAACGCCGGCCTTGCCGACATCGCCGACGACGCGCGGATGGTCGCTGTCATAGCCGCGATGGGTCGCGAGATCGAACGCGACCGACAGGCCCTTTTGCCCTGCCGCGAGATTGCGGCGGTAAAAGGCGTTGGATTCCTCGGCTGTCGAAAAACCCGCATATTGGCGGATTGTCCAAGGACGCCCAGCATACATCGAAGCCCGCACCCCGCGCGTATAAGGCGCAAAACCCGGCAGGCCCGGATCTGTCACCACATCGTCGGCGGTATAGAGCGGCTTTACCGTAATGCCTTCGGGGGTGTCCCAATCAAGGTCGCGGCCCTTCACCTCTTTGTCGGCGAGGTTTTTCCAGTCATTATAGTCAGTCATTTTTTCCTCTATCCCCCTCTCCCCTTGTGGGAGAGGGTTGTGGAGACTTGCGAGCTTGCTCGCTAGTCGTAGCTGGGTGAGGGGTAAGCGATTGCTTTTGCAATCGCGCGAGGCAAAGCCTCGCATACCCCTCATCCAAGTCCGCCTAATCGCTACGCGATAAGGCTCCCTATCCTTCTCCCACAAGGGGAGAAGGTTTAATTGCTCAATGCCCCTTGGGCGTTTCCATAATCTCGGTCAGTATGCCGCCCATGTCTTTGGGATGGACAAAGATGATCATCGTGCCGTGCGCGCCGATGCGCGGTTCCCCCAGCACGCGCTTGCCCATCGCTTCAAATTCGGCCTTTGCGGCGGCAATGTCCGGCACTTCATAGCAAATATGATGCTGCCCGCCTTGCGGATTTTTTTCCAGAAAATTGGCAATCGAGGTGTTGCCGGGCAGCGGCTCGATCAGCTCTATCTGCGTGCCGTTGGTGCCATTTTCGCCCGGCGTATCGACAAAACAGACTTTCACCCCCTGCGATTCCAGATCGAACGGCGCATGGATTTTGGTGGCGCCCATCACATCGCGGTAAAAGGTGATGCTATCCGCAATTGAAGGCGTGGCGATGCCGACATGGTTGAGACGACCGAGTTTCATTTTTCACTCCAGATTTCGCTTGGTTCCATTAGTCTGGCGCGCCAAGCAGAAAGTTCGTTTTCACATTTATCCAAAACCATGCGCAGACTTGTAAGTTCGAATTCCATATGCCTTCCATCATCATCAAACAAAACGCTAGTCTCGCCTTGCTGGTTCATAGAAATGTCGATCAGCGTATCGCCTTTCAACATAACTTCGACGCCGATCAAATCGGGATCGTTAGATGATACAAACTGATAAGTCAGTTTGTCTGTATCAATGAGATCACAACGGAATATTGTCATGCTTCTTCCACGGATTTTCTAACGCCTTGTTGCGCAATTTACGCAGCCCCAAGGCTATCCGGCGGCGGGTGGAGTGGGGCATGATGACTTCATCGACAAAGCCTTTGGATGCCGCAACGAACGGGTTGGCAAAGCGTTGTTCATATTCGCGCGTGCGCTCGGCGATTTTTTCGGGGTCGCCAATGTCCTGACGGAAGATGATTTCCACCGCGCCTTTAGCGCCCATCACCGCGATTTCTGCGGTCGGCCACGCATAATTCAAATCGCCGCGCAAATGTTTTGACGCCATAACGTCATACGCGCCGCCATACGCTTTGCGGGTGATGACGGTGATTTTGGGGACGGTCGCTTCGGCATAAGCGAACAGCAATTTCGCGCCATGTTTGATGATGCCATTATGCTCTTGGCTGACCCCCGGCAGGAAGCCCGGCACATCGACAAAGGTGATGATCGGAATATCGAACGCATCGCAAAAGCGCACGAAACGCCCGGCTTTTTTGGACGCATTAATGTCGAGACAGCCCGCCAGCACCATCGGCTGATTGGCAACAATGCCGACCGTGCGGCCTTCGATGCGGCCAAAGCCGATGAGGATATTGCCGGCATGGGTGGGCTGGACTTCAAAAAAATCGCCCTCGTCCACGACCTTGCGGATAAGCTCGTGCATATCATAAGGCTGGTTGGCGTTGGGCGGGATCAGCGTATCAAGGCTTTCCTCGATCCGGTCCCATGCGTCCGCCGTCGGGCGTTCCGGCACCGGCTCCTTGTTCGAAGCGGGCAGAAAGTCGATAAAATCGCGCGCGGCAAGCAGCGCCTCTATGTCATTTTCAAACGCCACATCGGCAACTCCCGATTTGGTCGTGTGGGTGACAGCGCCGCCTAATTCCTCTTGCGTCACTACCTCGTTGGTGACGGTTTTGACCACATCGGGGCCGGTGACGAACATATAGCTTGAATCCTTCACCATGAAGATGAAGTCGGTCATGGCAGGCGAATAGACCGCCCCGCCCGCACAGGGGCCCATTATGAGCGAAAGTTGCGGCACGACGCCCGACGCCAGCACATTGCGCTGGAACACTTCGGCATAGCCGCCGAGCGAGGCAACGCCTTCCTGGATACGCGCGCCGCCGCTGTCATTGAGACCGATGACCGGCGCGCCGACCTTCATCGCCATATCCATGACCTTGCAAATTTTTTCTGCATGGCGCTCCGACAACGAGCCGCCGAAGACCGTAAAATCCTGACTGAATACAAATACCAAACGGCCATTGATGGTGCCGGAGCCCGTCACTACACCGTCGCCCGGAATATGGTTCTGGTCCATGCCGAAATCGGTGCAATTATGCTCGACATACATGTCCAGCTCTTCAAACGAGCCTTCGTCAAGAAGCACTTCCAGCCGTTCGCGCGCGGTCAGGCGGCCCTTGGCGTGCTGCGCGTCGATGCGCTTTTGGCCGCCTCCCATGCGCGCCGCCTCGCGACGCTTTTCCAGTTCGGCGATATTGGCGGACATGGTCTTGGCTCCCGATACTTAAATTTATGAAGTCTCGCATGGGCGGGTCACAGCGTAATTGCAAATGTGAATTTGCAAAGTTGCAAATATCCACTTTGCAAAATATGCTAAGAAGATGATGAAGCGGCGGCTCTTTGCGGGAGAAAAATTGCGAGCCATCCGCTTGGCGCGCAATCTTAAACAAGCCGATATGGCCGGACGGCTTGGCATCTCGGTTTCTTATCTCAGCCAGTTGGAGCATGATGACCGCCCGCTAACGCCTGCGCTGATGGAGCGGCTCGCGCGCGACTTCCCGCTCGATTGGGAGGAGTTGGAGGCGGATAACGCCACGCGGCGCTTTGCCGCGTTGCGCGAAGCGGCAGCCGATCCGCTGTTTGCCAGCCCCTTGACCGCCGACCAGATTGCGCGGCTCGCCCAGCAACAACCTGCGGTGGCCGACCAATTCGTCATGCTCCACGGCGCCTATCGCCGGGCGGGACAACGCTTGCAAATTGTCGATGAGGCGCTCGCCAATGAGCAGGATGGCGGCGGGCGCTTGCCGTGGGAGCAGGTGCGCGACTGGTTCCATAATGCGGGCAATTATGTCGATGCGCTTGACCGTGCGGCGGAAAAACTGGCCGCGCGTATGAGCGGCAAGGCGCCCTCCCCCGCGACCGCCGCGTTGGAACGGCATTTGCGCGATACACTCGAAATCTCGCTAAGCTATGCGCCCGCAAAAGGCTTGCGCGATTTTGATGCGACGATGGGTCATCTGATCATCGACCAGAGCCAGCCCGAAGAAACCCGCCGCTTCCAATTGGCGCACCAGATTTGCGCGCTCGCGCTGCGCCATGACATCAGCCATATTATCGGGGAAGCCGCGCTTTCCAGCGCCGCCGCGCGGCAATTATTGTTCATCGGCTTAAGCAATTATGCGGCCGGTGCGCTGCTCATGCCCTATCAACGCTTCCGTACTGCCGCGATGGAGGTGCGCCATGATATTGACCGGCTGCGCCCCTTATTCGGCGTGAGTTTCGAGCAAGCTTGCCACCGCCTATCGACGCTGCAACGCCCCGGATTACGCGGCATCCCTTTCTTCTTTTGCCGCGTCGATATGGCGGGCAATATCACCAAGCGCCACTCGGCGACCCGCCTCCAATTTGCGCGCTTTGGCGGGGCCTGCCCGTTATGGATTGTGCATGAAGCGGTCGCGATCCCCGACCGCATATTGGTGCAGCTCGCCGAAACGCCCGACGGGGTGCGTTATGTATCGATGGCCAAAGGGCTGGTTAAACCGTCGGGCCGTTATGACCGGCCCCCGCGCCGCTATGCCGTCGCTTTGGGGTGCGAGGCGACCCATGCGCATGATTTCATCTATGCTGACGGCATGGCGGTGGAGGATCCGCGGTCGGTCACGCCCATCGGCGTGTCATGCCGCTTGTGCCCGCGGGTCGACTGCGACCAGCGCGCCTTCCCGCCGTCGGATCGTGACCTTATCATCGACCCTGACCGGCGGGATATTGTGCCTTATTCGGTGGGGTAACTGCGCCTACTTCATCAGCACCAATTCTTCGGCCATGCTGGGATGCAGCGCGACGGTCGCGTCAAAATCGGCCTTGGTGAGCCCGGCCTTCACCGCAATTGCAGCGGCCTGCAAGATTTCCGGCGCATCGGGGCCGATCATATGGAGGCCCACCACCCTGTCGCTCGTCGCATCGACGATCATCTTGTAAAGGCTGCGCTCGTTGCGGCCCGCCAGCACATTCTTCATCGGACGGAAATCCGACGAATAGACTTTGATCGAGCCCAGCTTATTGCGCGCTTGCGCTTCGGTGAGCCCGACGCCTGCCAAGGGCGGTTGCGAAAAGACGGCGGACGGGATGGTGTCATAATCGACCGTGCGCGGATTATCACCGAACAATGTGTCGGCAAAAGCATGGCCCTCGCGGATCGCCACCGGTGTTAACTGAACCCGGTCGGTGACATCGCCCACCGCATAGATGGAATCAACATTGGTCTTGTTATGCGCGTCCACCGGAATAGCGCCGTGCGGCGTGATGGTGATGCCGACTTGGTCCAACCCCAGCCCTTCGACATTGGGACGCCGCCCGATGGCGAATAACACCAGGTCTGCCTCGACCGGATCATGGTCGCAGAAGGACGCAAGCAAGCTCCCATCCTCTTTCTTTTCAATGCTTTCAAAGTGGCAGTTAAACCGATATTGGATACCTTTGGTCATCGAAATCTGGAGCAGGCGGTCCCGTATCTGTTCGTCATAACCGCGCAGGATCGTATCCGAGCGGTTGACCAAGGTGACGCTGCTACCAAGGCTGTGGAATATCCCCGCAAATTCATTGGCAATATAGCCGCCGCCCGCAATCACGACGCGCTTGGGCAGGCTATCGAGGTGGAAAACCTCGTTCGAGGTCACGCCATGTTCCGCGCCCGGAAAGTCCGGTATCACCGGCCAACCACCGGTTGCGATCAATATCACTTTGGCAGTCACCGTCTTGCCGCTGGCCAGCTTGACCTCATGCGGCCCGGCTATGGTTGCGCGTTCCAAGAAGGTCGTGACCTTATTATTGTCGAGCGTTTCGGTATAAGCCTTGTTGAGCCGGTCCACATCCGCCAGCACATTGTCGCGCAAGGTCGCCCAGTTGAAGGTCGGCGTTTCGACCTCCCAGCCAAAGCGTTTGGCATCGTGCAAATCTTCGGCAAAATGCGCGCCATAGACGAGCAGTTTTTTAGGCACACAGCCACGGATAACACAGGTGCCGCCAACGCGATATTCCTCCGCAATCGCGACCTTCGCTCCATAGCCGGCGGAAACGCGCGCGGCACGCACACCGCCCGAACCGGCACCGATCACAAAAAGGTCAAAATCATAATCTGCCATGTCGAGGCTCTCCGAAGGATAGGGGCGGGCATATCCCGTATAACGCAAATTAGGGAGGGCCGGTTGCCGCTCCTAATGATAAAGGGTGATGAGACTAATCGAAAGCAGCGACAATCAACGCCTGTGTCGACGGGTCGAAACTGTCCGTGCCCTCGCTTTCGATCGAGCGCGCTATCTCTTTACCCAATTCAACGCCGAACTGGTCAAACGGGTTGATGCCGAGCAGCACCGCGTTGACGAAGGTGCGATGCTCGTAAAAGGCAATGAGCGCGCCGACGGAGCGCGGATCGACATCGTCCAGCAAGATGGTGGTCGATGGCCGGTCGCCGGGATAGGCGCGTGCAGGGTCGCCGGGATTGGCTTTTCCTGTCATCAACGCCGCGCCTTGGGCAAAACAATTGATAAGTAAGGTGCGATGATGCACCGGATCAAGGTCCGACCCCGGTGTTTTGCTCGCGAGAAATTCGACCGGCACCAAATGGGTGCCTTGATGCAAAAGCTGGAATACAGCGTGTTGGGCATCCGTCCCGATCCCGCCCCATGTAATCGCTGCGGACGGATAGTTAAGCGGATTGCCGTCTGCCGTCACCGACTTGCCATTGCTCTCCATTTCGAGTTGCTGGAGATAGGATGGCAGCAAGCGCAACCGCTCGTCATAAGCGAACACCGCGCGCGTTTCGCATCGACGCTTTTGGGTATAATAAAGGTCCACAGCAGCGCCCAGAAAACAGACATTTTCGCGCCAATCGGTCAGCCGGAAATGGCGGTCCATTTGCGCCGCGCCTTCCAGCAAAGCATCAAACGCCTCCCATCCAAGTGCCAACGCCGCCGGAAAACCGATGGACGACCAGAGTGAATAGCGCCCGCCGACGCTTTCGGCGAAGGGCAGGATGCGGGTTTCATCAATCCCCCATTCCACTGCTTTTTCCGGATTGGCGGTGAGCGCGACAAAGCGGCCGAGCGGGTCTTCCACCGCGGCTTGCTCCAGCCAGTCGAGAGTCGAATGGGCGTTAATAAGCGTTTCGGTGGTGGTGAAGCTTTTGGAGGCGACACTCACCAGCGTATAATGCGGGTCGAAACGGGAAAACACGTCGGCGAGCGCGCTGCCGTCGACATTGGACACAATCGCAACCTCGTAACGGCCCGCATCGCGGCCAAGCGCATCAACCAGCAAGTCGGGACCGAGCGCCGAGCCGCCAATGCCGATATGGAGGATATGGCGGATTTCGCCCAATGCGCCCATCTCGATGGCGTCAATCAGCGCGCGCATCCGGTCATGCAGCATCCGCGAAACATGGACAGTTTCCGCATCGCCCTCGCCCCGTTCGGCGCTATGCGTTGCCGCGCGGCCTTCGGTCGGATTGACAATCTCGCCCGCAAACAGCCGCTTACGCGCCGCATCAAGACCTGCCGTATCGGCGAGCGCAGCCAGCGCGGCCAATGCCTCCCCGGTCAAATGGGTTTTGGAAAAATCGAACTGGAGGCCGGGCAAAACCGCACCGAAATGCCCTACCCGTTCCGCGTCGTTCGCGAACAGGTCGACTAGCGATGTGTCCGGCAAAGCTTCAAGGGCGGCCCAACGGTCAGACATAAAAGGATTCCTGCCTCAAATGGAAAGGGATGATTGCCGCATCTACTAAAGCTGCATCCAATGCGCCAGCGCAACCTTGCCCGTCCCGCATAGTTACCGCATATTCCCTTGACCTTTACCGCAATCCGCTTAAGCCGCCTTCATGCTTGCGAACGATATGCCATCGCCGGACATAATTGCGACCGAAGAGACAGACGAAAGCGATCAGAAGGGAAGCTTCTGGCGCTTTTTGCTGACGGTCGCGCTTGTCATGCTGGCGCTGCGGACGTTCATTGTCTCGCCCTTCAATATTCCGTCGGAATCAATGCAACCCAGCCTGCTCATCGGTGATTATCTTATCGTTGATAAGATGGCTTATGGCTATTCGCGCCATTCCTTCCCTTTGTCGCCAAAGCTGTTTTCGGGGCGCATATTGGGCGCGTTGCCCGAACGCGGTGATGTGGTGGTGTTCAAAGCGCCGCCCGGTAACAGGGATGATTATATCAAGCGCGTGATCGGGCTTCCGGGCGACCGCATCCAGATGCGCGACGGCACGCTGATCCTCAACGGCACGCCGGTCAAAAAACAACAGATTGCCGATTTCATCATCCCCGTGACCGACAATATGACCGCCGCCAGCGCCGCGCCCTGCTTCCTTCCCGTTTTCAAGGTGAAGGGCAATTTGGGCGGCGATTTGTGCCGCTATCCGCAATATCGCGAGACGCTGCCCAATGGTGTGTCTTACAATATTCTCGACCTTATCAGCGGGGAAATGGACACGACCGGCATCTATATCGTGCCGCCGGACCATCTGTTCCTGATGGGTGATAATCGCGACCGCAGCGCCGACAGCCGCTTTCCGGCGATCGAAGGCGGCGGCATCGGCATCGTGCCGATGGAAAATATTGTCGGCAAGGCGCGCTTCCTCTATTTTTCCACCGATGGCAGCGCAAGCTGGTTCAATCCGCTGAGTTGGGCGTCGGCCAGTCGCCCCGACCGTATTGGAGGCGGGCTTTGACAATGGCACGGGATACTATTTTAAGCGATAAGGAACGCGGAACGCTGGAGCTTTTGCTCGGCTGGCCGCTCGGCACGGACGATATTTATATCGAGGCGCTGACGCATGGCAGTTATGGCAGCAAAAGCTATGAGCGGCTCGAATTTCTGGGCGACCGTGTATTGGGGCTGGTGATTGCCGACGCGCTCTTTTCGCGCTTTTCCGAAGAGCCGGAAGGCAAATTGTCAAGCCGTTTGAACGCGCTGGTATCAGGCGAATTATGCGCCGAAATCGCGCGCGAAAATGGCGTGGCCACGCTAATGCGGCTTGGCAAGCAGGCGCGCGATGATGGCGGGCATGATAGCGACAATATCCTTGGCGATGTGATGGAGGCGCTGATCGGCGCGGTTTATCGCGAGCGCGGGCTTGAAGAAGCGCGCGCGTTCATCCTGCGCTTATGGGGCGAGCGTTTGGAAAAACAGCTTTCCGCGCCCAAACATCCCAAATCCGCGCTTCAGGAATGGGCCGCAGCCCACCAGCGCCGCTCGCCCAATTATCAGGTGGTGAGCCGCGACGGCCCGCACCATGCGCCGCGCTTTACCGTATCAGTTGCGATCCACAAACTTGCCGAAGCGAGCGCGAGCGGCAGTTCCAAACAGGAGGCCGAAACCGAAGCGGCCCGCGCATTGCTTGCGCAACTCATTGAAATGGACCTTAAAAAATGACAGAAAAATGCGGGCTTGTGGCGATTGTCGGCGCGCCCAATGCGGGGAAATCGACCTTGGTCAATGCGCTGGTCGGGCAAAAGGTCGCGATTGTCAGCCCCAAGGCACAAACAACGCGGGTTCGCTTGATGGGCATAGCGATTGAAGGCGAAACCCAGATCATGCTGGTCGATACGCCCGGCATTTTCGAACCCGGCCGCAGGCTAGACCGCGCGATGGTCGCCGCTGCCTGGGGCGGGACACAGGATGCCGATGTGATTGCGCTCATCGTCGACGGCAAAGGCGGCCTTGGCCCCAAGGTTGAAAAGATCGTCGAAGGGCTGAAAGACCGGCCCGAACGCAAATTCCTCATCCTCAACAAGGTCGATATTGCGGACAAGGCCAAGCTGCTTGTCCATGCCGAAAAGCTGCACGCGCTCGCGCCTTTTGACGAAACCTTCTTTGTAAGCGCGGCGACGGGCGATGGCATCCCCGAACTCAAGGCCGAGCTTGCGAAAGCCATGCCCGAGGGTGTGTGGCATTTCCCGGAAGATCAGGTGTCGGACGCGACCGACCGCACGACCGCGGCCGAAATCACGCGCGAACAGCTTTATCTGCAACTGCATGATGAACTGCCCTACGCCGCCACGGTCGAGACGGAAAAATATCAGGAGCGCGAGGACGGATCGGTTGAAATCCACCAGCAAATCTTGGTGGAGCGCCCATCCCAGCGCGCGATCATTTTGGGGAAAGGCGGCCAGCGCATCCGCGAAATCGGTAGCCGCGCGCGGGCGGAACTCGGCCAATTGCTCGGCGAACCGGTGCATCTTTACCTTCACGTCAAGGTAAAGCCGGGTTGGGACGAGGACCGGTCGGTTTACCGCGACATGGGGCTGGATTGGGTGGATTAACAGTTCGGAGACGGCCAGCTATTGGCGCATTGGCCCATATGCGCTGCAATCAGGAACTTTCAAGCTATATATTGTGCGCCGAGCGTTGACTTGTAACTGGCGAGTGAAAGTGCAGCGCCTATCGGCGCGTGGTTTGAAGTCCGCAGCTTTCATCGTGCGCAGTCGTGCTGCGTCGCTATTGTCTTGATCACGTGAGGCAAAGCCGGGGGTTGTGGTCTCTTTCGATATGTAGAGAAATGCAGGCAGATCATTGACGAGCGTAGGCTTCAGTCTGAGCGTCACATTAAGATCATATTCGTCATGGCAGATGTTGCGGCGTAGCTGCTGGTCTTCCTCAGAAAAACAGGCGCGGATCATAGAGGATGCACCAAAGGATATAGGATCTCCAATCGAGCTCACCGAAAGTATATTCGCATCTTTCGGCTCAGCTTTGAAAAATTGCAATTTTCTTTCGCTAGCACCGCCTCCGGAATAGCTTTCTGAACGGTTCATAACGATGCCAAAGAGCAACCCTCGTTGACCGTTTGGTGTCGAATAACTTACGGGATCACCCCATAATTCCGCTCCATCTGATGATGACAATTCAAAATTTTCAATTGATGCGGACGACGACGGCCCAATAGGGCGTTTTACGTCCACAAAATAGGCAAGTTTGTCAGGGTCCGTTTCAAAAGCCATGGTCACGCACCATTCTCGATCCTCGGTACACGAAACAATCCGCCCGCCCGATTCAACTGATGTTGGCCCTGTAAGCCGCTCTTGGCGAACTTCCGCAGCCACTGGAGTTGTAATCAGCGCCAACACCAAGCCGAATACTTTCATCATATGATTCACAGCTTTTCGTTATGGTTTCTATTAAGGACTTTATTTGGGCGAAGCTTTCTTGACCGCTACCTTCTTGGTGGAAGCTTTCTTAGCTGTCGCTTTCTTCGCCGGAGCCTTCTTAACAGCTGCCTTTTTAGCGGGCGTTTTACGCTTACTCTTGGCTGGTCCTTTGGCCGCGCGGTCGTCGATCAGCTGCGCGGCTTCCTCCAGCGTCAACTGGTCCTTGTCGATGCTCTTGGGCAGGGTCGCATTGGTGATGCCGTCGGTGACATAAGCGCCATAACGGCCATCCATCAGCTTGATGTCGGCTTCGGTGTGCGGATGTTTGCCCAATATTTTGAGTGGCTCGCGCGACGCCGATTGGCGGCCGCGCCCCGGATTATTGGCCGCGTCCGCAAGCCGCGCCACCGCCGCATTCATGCCTGTGTCAAACACTTCGGCGGTATTGGAAAGTCGCGCATATTTACCATCATGTGCGAGATATGGACCATAACGCCCTATACTTGCAGTAATTTCCTTGCCCGTTTCGGGATGCTCGCCAATCGCGCGCGGCAAGGAGAGCAGCTTTAACGCCATGTCGAGATCAATCGGTTCCGGCACATCTTTGGGGATGGAGGCCATTTTGGCCTTCTTGCCTTCCTCCTTATTGCTCTCGCCAAGCTGGACATAGGGACCAAAGCGGCCATTTTTGCGGGTGACCACCTCACCTGTCACCGGATCGGTGCCAAGCTCGCCTTCTTCGCCACTATCTTGCGTGCCGCCGGGCTGGGCAAATTTACGCGTATATTTGCACTCCGGATAGTTGGAGCAGGCGATGAATGCGCCAAAACGGCCGCCGCGCAGCGCAAGCCGCCCTTCCCCGCATTTGGGACACAAGCGCGGGTCGGAGCCGTCTTCTTTTTCGGGGAACAGCAAAGGCTCCAGAAATTTGTCGATTTCGGCGGTAATATCCGACGGCTTTTGCTCCATCACCTCGGCGGTCTTGGGCTTGAAGTCGCGCCAAAATGCTTCCAGCACCGCCTGCCATTGCGCGCGGCCACCGCTAATATCGTCCAATTCATCTTCAAGCCCGGCGGTGAAGTCATAGCTCACATAGCGTTCAAAAAACCGTTCCAGAAATGCTGTTAAAAGCCGTCCGCTTTCCTCTGCAAAGAAACGGTTTTTTTCCACTCGCACATATGCGCGGTCCTTCAATACCTGAAGGATGGACGCATAAGTGGACGGACGGCCGATCCCCAATTCTTCGAGCTTTTTGACAAGGCTGGCTTCCGAATAACGCGGCGGGGGCTGGGTGAAATGCTGTTCGGCATGGACCGCACGTTTCACCGGCGCATCGCCTTCGCGCAGGATAGGGAGCAACGCGCCATCTTCATCCTCGCCCTTATCGTCGCGGCCTTCTTCGTAAAGTGCCATGAAGCCAGGGAACTTCACCACCTGCCCCGTTGCGCGCAGCACATGCTGGCCGGTGCCGTTCGCCATTTCGACGACGGTGCGCTCCAGTTGCGCCGAAGCCATCTGGCTCGCGAGCGCGCGCTTGTAGATGAGATCATAAAGCCGCGCATGGTCGCCCGACCCGGCTTTGTCGCGGTTGAAATCGGTGGGACGGATGGCCTCATGCGCTTCCTGCGCATTTTTGGCCTTGGTCTGATATTGGCGCGGTTTGTCGGGGACAAAGCTGCCATCATAGCGGTCCGCAATCGCCTTGCGCGCGGCGGAAATGGCGCTGCCGTCCATCTGCACACCATCGGTACGCATATAGGTAATCGCGCCATCTTCGTAGAGATTTTGCGCAATCCGCATCGTGTGGCTCGCAGCAAAACCGAGCTTGCGCGCCGCTTCCTGTTGCAAGGTCGATGTGGTGAAGGGCGCGGGCGGATTGCGCATCGCGGGCTTGGTTTCGACCGATTGCACGACAAAATGGCCCGCTTCAATGTCGGCCTTTGCAGCCATGGCGTCACCTTCTTGCCCGATGGTGAGGCGGTCAATCTTATTGCCGCGCCATTTGACGAGACGCGCCACAAAGCCCTGTCCGCCCTGCTCCATATCGGCGGCAACCGACCAATATTCCTGCGGCTTGAACAATTCGATTTCACGTTCGCGGTCAACGACGAGGCGCAGCGCGACCGACTGGACGCGGCCTGCCGATTTCGCACCCGGCAATTTGCGCCATAAGACTGGCGACAGGGTGAAACCGACCAGATAGTCGAGCGCGCGGCGGGCGCGGTAGGCGTCGATCAAATCTTCGTCTAGCGCGCGCGGTTTGGCCATCGCTTCGGTCACCGCATTTTTTGTGATCGCGTTGAAAGTAACGCGGTCAACCTGATGAGGGAGCGCCTTTTTCTGTCGCAGCACTTCCTGAACGTGCCAGCTAATCGCTTCGCCTTCGCGGTCAGGGTCGGTTGCGAGGATCAGACGGTCCGCCTTTTTGGCTTCGTCGGCAATCGCCTTTAACTGCTTGGCCTTGTCGCCATAATTTTCCCACTTCATCGCAAAGTCGGCGTCGGGATCAACCGAGCCATCCTTGGGCGGCAAATCGCGGATATGGCCGTAAGAAGCCAGCACGCGAAAATCGCGCCCCAGATATTTTTCGATGGTTTTTGCCTTGGCAGGCGATTCGACGATTACAAGCTGCATTGCGATGTTTTTCTACTTTCTCACACGTACGCGCGAGGGTGGTGACTGGATTTAAGAACGTCAACTCCCTTCGTCCGGTTCGTTTCCATCCAAATTTTCCTCAAGCGAATATTTCGCTGGCCTGCTCTGCGCCGCCTTTGATGACATAATAGCTTGACGCTGCACCCAACCAGCCCGCAACGGTTGTGGTTGCTATCCCGACATTGAGAGTCAGCGATTGAAGTGGCGAAAGCATATTATCGGGATCGGTAAGCGCAAACAGGAAGATGGCTGCAACAAGCAAGGGGAGCGAAATCACGACTACTAACCCGAATATCACAAAAGCGTGCGGGGCAGTTATGTGCCAACTGCTACTCATGGATGCCGTCACAGCAGCTTGCTCGGCGAATAAGACAGGGACAGACAAAAACCAGCGGGTCGCAAGTATTAGTCCGGGAATGATGAGCAATATCATCCCGGCCATAATGCCGAAGCCTGTAAGGATCGAAACGCCAAAAATAGACATATAGCGTCCGTCCGCTAAAGAGGCACTTGTCGCTACTCCTTTGCGTTCAAAATAGCGCCGTATCAGCAAGGATTGTCCGACAAGATTTACAATAGCGCCGCCGACCGAGCCCGCAAAAATTGATTGTGGCATCAACATGTCGTTCGCAATCCAAATGCCGGCCAGAAGAGCAATGAAGGCGAGGAAATAACCTACGTCGGATCGTATGGCTTCAATCATGGCGCCCCATAAATCACCAAAACTTATATTTTCCATTTGCCTATCCCTTCCATGAAACGCGGTTACCGGCATGGCGGTCGAGCCGTCCGGCCAGTTCGAGTTCGAGCAGCACAAGCTGAACAAGCGCGACATCGACGCGGGACTGGCGCACCAGTTCATCGACACTGACGGCGCCATTGCCAAGGAGGCTGGTGACCCGCGCGCGGTCGCTATCATCGGCATCGTGATGCGGCGGGCTATCGGCTGTCAAGGACAGCGGGCGGGCTTCACGCACGGCGCGTGCGTCGAGCGGGCGGATGGTTTCCAGCACATCACCGGCATCGCGGATGAGGATTGCGCCGTCCCGGATAAGGCCGTTGCAGCCTTGCGCGCGCGGTTCCAGCGGCGATCCCGGCACAGCCATGACGTCACGTCCATATTCCCCCGCCAGTCGCGCGGTGATCAGCGATCCGGAACGCGGCGCGGCTTCAACGACTATCGTGCCCGCACTTAGCCCCGCAATGATGCGGTTGCGGTAGGGAAAATGACGGGCCAGTGGTTCGGTGCCGGGCGGTTGTTCGGCCAATAATAATTGCTCACGCGCAATTTTTTCTTGTAGTTCACCATTTTCTGGCGGGAAGCTTATATCAATTCCACTTGCGATGACCGCGACCGTGCCATTTTGGATCGCGCCGATATGGGCGGCGGTATCAATCCCGCGCGCCAATCCGCTCACCACCGTTACGCCTTCACCGGCAAGGTCGAACGCCAATTGCCGTGCAAAGCGACAGGCCGCAGCCGACGCATTGCGCGCCCCGACAATGGACACCATCGGGCGTTGCAACAGCGAAAGATTTCCGCGCCATGTCAGCACCGGCGGTGCATTGGCAAGCTGTGCCAAGGCGGGCGGATATGTGGATTCTCCCAGGAACAGATAGGCTGCCCCCAGGCGCTCCACCGCCGCTATTTCCGCGTTAATTATGGCTGTTTCCGCGATTTTCGGCAATCTCCCGCCGCCACGCCGCGCAAGGTCGGGCAAGGCTTCGAGCGCCGTACCGGCGCTGCCGAACCGCATCAGCAACTGCGCATAGCTGACCGGCCCGATATTGGCCGACCGGATCAGCCGCAGCCGGTTAAATCTTTCGGTGTCTTCCATGCCAGCGGCGCGATAGGCGCCTTGACCGGCGAGCGTCATAGAGGCTCATCCGCCGCCGGAGCAGTCTTGGACCCGCCAACTTTGGGCTCTTCACCGCGCAGCAACCGCCCGATATTTTCGCGATGCTTCCAAAGCACGAGGAGCGCGAGGCCCAATGCCATCGGCACCATGCTGAGCCGACCGAAAAAGAAGCTTGCGACCGGTGCGGACAAGGCCGCAGCCATTCCCGCCAGCGAGCTGATGCGGGTAAGCGCAAGCATCAAGAGCCAGACAAGCGCGTAAATAAGCCCCACTTGCCAACTCAATGCGGCGACAATCCCCATGAGGGTCGCAACCCCCTTCCCGCCTTTGAACTTGAGCCACACAGGCCAGCAATGGCCGACAAAGGCCCCGACGCCTGCAAGCAATTTCAAATCATCGCCGAACAAATAGCCTACCAGACATACCGCCGCCGCGCCCTTCAGCATATCGAGGAGCAAGGTCGCCGCCGCCAAGCCCTTGCGGCCTGTCCGCAACACATTGGTCGCGCCGATATTGCCGGAGCCAATCTGCCGCAAATCGCCTGCGCCCGCGATACGGGTGAGGATGACCCCGAACGGGATACTGCCCAGAAAATAGCCGATGAGGAGCGCCAGCACCGGTTGTTGCCACAAGATCATGCCCCGAATTCCCTATGCTGCGCCCCGTTTGGCCGGGGCTGTGCTTGGCGCGACACTAGCCAATCGCCCGCGCCAACGCTAGAGGCTCATCGCATGGCAGATGAACGCCCCATATTGGTTTTCGATTCCGGCGTCGGCGGGCTTTCGGTGCTGGCAGAAATCCGCAAAATATTGCCGCGAGCGAGCTTCGCCTATGCAGCGGATAATGCGGGCTATCCTTATGGCACCAAGAGCGAGGCCGAACTCACCGCGCGTATTCCGGCGATCCTTGGCCGCTTGGTCGAGCGGGTCAAGCCGCGCATTGTGGTGATTGCGTGCAATACCGCTTCGACCATCGCGCTCGCCCATGTGCGTTCGGCGCTTGATGTACCGGTGGTCGGCACCGTGCCTGCGGTAAAGCCTGCCGCTCTCCTGTCCAAAAGCCGGGTTATCGGCGTGCTTGGCACCGATGCGACCGTACGCCAGCCCTATGTTGACCAGTTGGTGGAGGATCATGGCGCGGATTGCACCGTGCTAAGGCTGGGGTCTGCGGCTCTCGTCGATATGGCCGAAGCGAAGCTGCGCGGTACGGCGCCTGATCCCGCTGCGGTCAAAGCCGAAATGGACAAGCTTTTCAGCCAACCCCAAGGCGATCAGGTTGACGCAGTTATCCTCTCCTGCACCCATTTCCCGCTGCTTGCCGACGAGATTGCGGCGGCGAGTGCGGACGGGGTGATGCTGGTCGATTCCGGCCAAGGCATTGCGCGGCGCACCGCTTATTTGACGCAAGACCAGCTATGGCCCGAAACGCCATCGGGGCGCGCCATTTTCACGCGCGCTGATCCCGACCTGGACCGCCTCCGCCCCGCATTGGCGCGGCTTGGCCTTGATGTAATCGAGATTTTGTAAGGACAAGTTGCGAATCGTTATCACTGGCAAATGCGCAAAGATGGAGCTAATGGCACACCAAAATGTCCGTAAGAAGAATTGAGCGGGACCGAAAAACAGTGGACTACGGCAAGATTTTTACCGATGCGATCGACCGGCTGCACAGTGAAGGCCGCTATCGCGTATTCATCGACATTTTGCGCAACAAGGGCGCGTTCCCCAATGCGCGCTGTTTTGCGGGGCATAATGGCCCGAAACCGATCACCGTCTGGTGTTCGAACGATTATCTCGCCATGGGCCAGCATCCCGATGTGATTGCGGCGATGGAAGAGGCGCTGCACGATGTCGGCGCAGGGTCGGGCGGCACGCGCAATATTGGCGGCAACACCCATTATCATATCGATCTGGAAGCCGAACTTGCCGATTTGCATGGCAAGGAAGGCGCGCTGCTGTTCACCTCCGGCTATATTTCGAACGAAGCGACGCTTGCGACGCTTGCCAAGATTTTGCCGGGCTGCATCATTTTTTCCGACGAGTTGAACCATGCTTCGATGATTGCGGGCATCCGCAATTCGGGCTGCGAAAAGCGCATCTGGCGGCACAATGATCTCGCGCATCTCGAACAGATGTTGAGCGAAGCGGACCCCGCAGCGCCCAAGCTTATCGCATTTGAAAGCGTCTATTCGATGGACGGCGACATCGCGCCCATTGCGGAAATTTGCGATCTGGCCGACAAATATAATGCGCTCACCTATTGTGACGAGGTTCATGCGGTCGGCATGTATGGCGCGCGCGGCGGCGGCATTACCGAACGCGACGAGGTTGCGGACCGTGTGACCATCATCGAAGGCACGCTTGGCAAGGCTTTTGGCGTGATGGGCGGCTATATTGCGGCCGATACCGTCATCATCGACGTGATCCGCTCCTATGCGCCGGGCTTCATTTTCACGACCTCGCTGTCGCCGGTGCTGGTCGCCGGGGTTTTGGCGAGTGTGCGCCACCTCAAAGCCTCCAGCGTCGAACGCGACGCGCAACAGGCCGCAGCCGCGCGCCTCAAGCAGATGTTCGCCGATGCGGGCTTGCCGGTGATGAATACCGTTACCCATATCGTCCCGCTCATGGTCGGCGATCCGGTCAAGGCCAAGAAAATCAGCGACATTTTGCTCGCCGAATATGGCGTCTATGTCCAGCCGATCAACTTCCCGACCGTGCCGCGCGGCACCGAACGCCTGCGTTTCACCCCCGGCCCTGCGCATAGCGAAGAGATGATGCAGGAACTGACCGATGCCTTGAGCGAAATCTGGGGCCGGTTGGAATTGCGTAAGGCGGCGTGAGACATCGGGTTCACGCCTGAGGTTGATTTTAGTCCTAAAATAAAGCCGTTAGTGCTGAGCTTGTCGAAGCACGGGATTAGCGGATGAACGCCTTTGACGGCCCTTAGAATAACGCCGTGTCGTCATTGCGAGCGTAGCGAAGCAATCCAGTGCAGTTTCGCGCGACTCTGGATTGCTTCGCTACGCTCGCAATGACGGAGGGGAGATGGTGTTGCGATGATAGCGTTATTCCCGGCCCACCATCGCCTTGAACATATCCCAATCCACATTGCCGCCCGATAAAGTCACCAGTGTATAATCCCCCAGCGCGGCCTTTCCCGACAGCGCCGCCGCTAGGGCCACCGCGCCGCCGGGTTCCATCACCACGCGCAGGCGCTCGAACGCAACGCGCATGGCCGCCCCGACCTCGGCATCGCTTACCGTCAGGCTATCGGCTTTACGCTCGCGCAACACGGCGAATGTCCGCGCGCAAATCTCTAATGTCTGGATGGCATCGCAAGCGGTGGGCGGCGGATTGGGTCCGACGCGCTCTATCTTCCCGCTCGCCAGCGAACGCCCCGCATCGTCCCAGCCTTCGGGCTCGACAATGGTGATCGCCGCATCGGGCAATGCGAGTGCAATCCCTGACGCCAAGCCGCCGCCGCCACAGCATATAAGCGCACGGTCGAACATAGCGCCGTCCGTCATTGCCGCAAGTTGTGCAGCGGCTTCGATACCAGCACTGCCCTGCCCTTCAATTACCCAAGGATCATCATAGCTTGGCACCACCACCGCGCCCTGTTCCGTCGCAATCCGCGCGGCGATTTGGGCGCGATCCTCGTTCATGCGGTCATAGGTCACGACCTTTGCGCCAAGCGCCCGCGTCCCTTCCATTTTCTTGGCGGGTGCATCGGCAGGCATAACGATGGTCGCCGATACCCCCAACCGCTTGGCCGCCCAAGCCACGCCTTGCGCATGGTTGCCGCTTGAAAAAGCGACCACACCGCGCGCGCGTTCCTCTGCGCTCAAATCGGTGAGCCGGTGCCATCCGCCGCGTATCTTGAACGCGCCAATCGGCTGTAAAGATTCGGCTTTGCACCATAAAGTGCGCCCATCCACCTCCAGCGGCAATAAAGGCGTCGGCGGCAGGATGGCGCGAATTTTCTCTGCCGCGCGCACCACACCTGCGCGCGTCGGCGCACGATCTTTGGAAAAATCCGGTGCATCTGTTTGCGCTGTCATGCCTCACCCCTTATATCGCGCCTCAACATGGATATTCTCTCACACAGGAGACAGCAGGTGAGCAAGGTTTTGGTGATTGGCGCAGGCGGCGTGGGTTCGGTTGCGGTTCATAAAATGGCTATGAATAGTGATATTTTCAGCCATATTACACTGGCGAGCCGCCGCAAGTTTAAATGCGATGCGGTTGCCGAATCGGTAAAGGCGCGCACCGGCGTCACCATCGACACCGCGCAGGTGGATGCGGACAATGTTCCCGAACTGGTCGCGCTCATCAAGCAGGTGCAGCCCGCGCTGGTGGTCAACCTCGCGCTTCCCTATCAAGACCTCACCATCATGGACGCCTGCCTTGAAACCGGCGTCGATTATATGGACACCGCCAATTACGAACCGCGCGATGAAGCCAAGTTCGAATATCATTGGCAATGGGCCTATCAGGACCGCTACAAGGATGCTGGCATCATGGCGCTGCTCGGCTCCGGTTTTGACCCCGGCGTCACCAGCGTGTTCACCACTTGGCTCAAAAAGCATCATTTCGACCGCATCGACACGCTCGACATTCTCGACTGCAATGGCGGCGATCATGGGCAAGCTTTTGCGACCAACTTCAATCCGGAAATCAATATCCGCGAAGTGACGGCGGTTGCGCGTCACTGGGAAAACGGCGCGTGGGTCGAAACTCCCGCTATGTCGGTGAAACAGCCGTTCAATTTCGAGGAAGTCGGCGAAAAAAATATGTACCTCATGTATCATGAGGAAATTGAAAGCCTCAAAACCCACTTGCCCGAAATCAAGCGTATCCGCTTCTGGATGACCTTTGGCGACCAATATATCACCCATCTGACCGTGCTCCAGAATATCGGCATGACGCGGATTGATCCGGTGGTTTATGAAGGCAAGGAAATCATTCCGCTGCAATTCCTGAAAGCTGTGCTGCCCGAACCGTCAAGCCTTGGCGAAACCACCAAGGGCAAGACCAATATCGGTGTCATCGCGACCGGCCTTGGCAAGGATGGCAAGGAAAAGACGCTCTATCTTTACAATATCTGCGACCATGAAGAAGCCTATGCCGAAACCGGCAATCAGGCGGTGAGCTATACCACCGGTGTTCCCGCCATGATCGGTGCGGCAATGATCGTCACCGGCCAGTGGAAGGGAGACGGCGTGTTCAACATGGAGCAATTCGATCCCGACCCGTTCATGGATATGCTCAATAAGCATGGCTTGCCCTGGCAGGTGAAGGAACTGGACGGGCCGTTGGCGTTTTAAAATCTCTTCAATATATTCGTCATCCCCGGCTTGACCGGGGATCCATCTGATAAGTGTCCGGTTTGAACAATGGTCCGGAGATGGATTCCCGCTTTCGCGGGAATGACGGGAGAAATATCATGGAAACCAAAGCCGGGGATCCGGGGGCGTTTGCCCGTTTTGACTTGAGCCGCGTGCCTTCGCCTGCCTTTGTGGTGGACGAGGTCGCGGTGCGGCGCAATCTGGCCATTTTGGCCGATGTGCGCGACCGTGCGGGGATAAAATTGCTGGCAGCACTCAAGGCTTTTTCGATGTGGCGCTTGGGGCCTGTGGTCGGCGAATATCTTGACGGTGTTTGCACTTCCGGCCTGTTTGAAGCCAAGCTGGCGGGCGAAGAATATCAAGGCGAGATTGCGACCTATTGTGCAGGCTATAAGGCCGAAGATATGGCAGAAATCTGCGCCCTGTCCGATCATGTGATTTTCAACTCTCCCGCCCAGCATCGCCGCTTCCGCCCTTTCATTGACGAAGCGCGCGCGGGCGGACGGCAAATCCATGTGGGCTTGCGTATCAATCCGCAAAATCCCGAAGGTGAGGTTGAAAAATATGATCCGAGCCAGCCGCATAGCCGCTTGGGCCACCCCGTCAGCAAACTCACCGCCACCGACCTTGAAGGCATTGACGGCATCCATTTCCACAATTTGTGCGAACAGGATCTGGAGCCGCTGAAGCGCACATGGGCGAAGATAGAACCGCTACTCAACCCCTATTTCAACCAATTGAAATGGCTGAATTTTGGTGGTGGCCACCATATCACCCGTGCCGATTACCAGCGCGACGAGTTGGTGACGTTCCTGCGCGACGTCAAGGCCGCAACGGGGTGCGAACTTTATCTTGAGCCCGGTGAGGCGGTGGCACTTGATGCGGGGATTTTGGTCGGCGAATTACTGGATGTGTTCGACAATGGCATGGCCATCGGCATCACCGACATTAGCGCGACCTGCCATATGCCGGACGTAATCGAAGCACCCTACCGCCCCGCCATGCTGGGCGAGCGCGCGCAAGGCGAGGTCATACGACTGGGCGGGCCGTCCTGCCTGTCCGGTGACATTATCGGCGATTACCGCCTCCCCGTTGCGGCCGAGCCCGGACAGCGTTTCGCTTTCCTCGACCAGGCCCATTATTCGATGGTCAAGACCAACACTTTCAACGGTGTGCCGCTCCCTTCCATCTGGCTGTGGAATAGCGAAAGCGACACGCTCACCTGCGTGCGCGCCTTCGGTTATGAGGATTTCAAAACCCGCCTCAGTTAGAAATGGGATCCGTCAAAGATGAGAGCAACGGCGCGCCCGCGCGGGTCGGTCGCCGCAAGCGCGTTCCATTCATCATAACATTCATAACCACATGCTATCGCGCGATGCTCATAGCGCGCCGTAACGCGGTAAATGCCCGCAGCAGCCCGACGACAGCCATTCGCCTTACGGGCATTGGAAAAGGCTGTGTTCTTCGTTCGATCATTCCCTTTGAGCGGTATTGCGCGCACCGTAAGCCGCGCAGCAGTCAATGATGGACATAGATAGACCGGATCGCTGCCCTGCTCGGTACGGACTTCAATCCGGCCACGAGGAGCCCATTCGCTGAGCCAACGTTCATAATCAGTGCGCGGATGCACGTTATTCGCGCCTTCATTGACAATGCCGACCACCGCCACGCCCTTCGCATTAACCCCGCGATAGAGCATGTAGGTTTCATTCTCCCGCGCCAATTTGACCGTTTTGCGGGCCAGCACCGAACGGATCGTAATCGCAACATTGCTGTGCGGGCTATCCTGACGGCAGCCCGTCACGCGCAAGCCTTCAAAAAAGGCATCGCTACTGGTGTTATAATTATTAGGTGCGGGCTTGACCTTGTAAAACTCGTCCAGCATCCGCCGGGCCGCAGCTTCGTTCGGACAGAGGACCGTGGAAAGATCGCTTGGAACATCTATTTTCTGCGGCATCGGGAGCGTTGCGCCCTGCATCGCAAAAGCGACGAGAAATGTTGATAAAGCCATAGCATGTCCCCTCAAAGCCGGTCGAAATCCGTCGGTTCGGGTAAAAACTAGCCGAACTTGGGCGATGCAGCAAATCCCGTAGAAACCACGTTCCAACGGCGAATGTATAATTTTTGCAACGAATCTCTTTACACACCCCGAAAGCCTGCATATATCGCGCCTTCGCTGCCCCAAGGGGACTTCCAATAACCGCAAGGCAGCTTGTCGTTTTCTAACTTTGTTTTTTTGGGGGTCCCTTGAGTTGCACAGCTACCATAGCGCACTGGGTCTAGTTTCGGACCAAAAGCCCGTTGAACCGGTAACCCTTGTCCGCCCCCATGCGGCAAGGCGCGCAGCCCGTTTCTTCGTGGAAAATTTCCCCGGCAAATCGCTTTATGCGGTCAAGGCGAACCCGTCGCCCGATCTGCTGCGCGTGTTGTGGGATAGCGGTATCACGCATTACGACGTCGCCTCGATTGCCGAGGTGCGGCTCGTGGCCAAAACGCTGCCCGAAGCCACGCTTTGCTTCATGCATCCGGTCAAGGCCGAAGAAGCCATCCGTCAGGCGTATTTCGATTATGGCGTGCGCACCTTCTCGCTCGACACGATGGAAGAGCTGGAAAAAATCCGCGAAGCCACCAACAGCGCCGAAGATCTGAACCTGTGCGTGCGTTTGCGCGTATCGTCCGACCATGCGCAACTTTCGCTCGCATCGAAATTCGGCGTTGAAGCAGAAGATTCCAAGGAATTGCTGATCGCCACCCGCCAGCTTGCGGACGGGCTTGGCATTTGCTTCCATGTCGGCAGTCAGGCGATGAGCCCGCAAGCTTATGTCCATGCAATCGAACGCGTCCGTGCGGCGATTGTCGCGGCGGCGGTAACGGTCGACATCATTGATGTCGGCGGCGGTTTCCCGTCGGTCTATCCGGACATGGAGCCGCCTGCGCTCAAGCAATATTTCGAAACCATCGACCGCGCTTATGAACGCCTGCCGATCAGCTATTCGTCAGAATTGTGGTGCGAGCCGGGCCGCGCTTTGTCGGCGGAATATTCCTCGCTTATCGTGCGCGTCGAAAAGCGTCGGGGGACCGAACTTTACATCAATGACGGCGCATATGGCGCGCTGTTTGATGCCGCCCATGTCGGCTGGCGCTTTCCGGTCAAGCATTTGCGCCGCGATGCGAGCGAAGAGGCGCTGACCGGTTTCAGCTTCTATGGCCCGACCTGCGACGATATGGACCATATGGCCGGCCCCTTCTATTTGCCGGGCGATATTATGGCGGGCGATTATATCGAAATCGGGATGCTCGGCGCTTATGGCTGCGCGATGCGGACCAAGTTTAACGGCTTTGGTTCGGATGAAACCGTAGTCGTTTCCGACGAGCCGATGGCCTCGCTCTACCGCGAGGACCGTAGCGCACCGATGGCCGAAGATAATGTGCGGGTGTTGCGCCCCAACGGCTGACAAGTTTCGTTTGACAGCATAATTTAAAGACTCCACCCTCGCGAAAAATCGCAGGGGTGGAGTTTTTTTTATGCAGATGATTGTGCAGCCGGTAATCGTTTTGGCTGCTTGGACCATGCTGGTCTGGCTGTGGCTTTATATCAAACGGGTTCCGGCGCTCCGCCGTTCGCCGATCGACATTGGTACATGGGTTGGTGGGACGGGGCGTAACCTGGACGATGTTCTGCCCGAACGCGCGCAATGGCCTGCGCATAATTATAATCATCTGATGGAGCAGCCGACCGTCTTTTATGCGGTGGCGCTGGTACTGGCGGTGATTGGCGAGGGCGGCGGGCATAGCGTCCACCTCGCATGGGTCTATGTGGTCTTGCGTATCGCGCACAGCCTTGTGCAGATTTTCTGGAACCGCATCGTGGTGCGCTTCACCCTGTTTCTTCTGTCCAGCCTGTGTCTTGGCGCGCTGATCGTGCGCGCGGCCATTGCTGTTTTTTAAGCATGAATTTTTTCAAGAGGACGCTCCCGTCATGACGTCAGCCATTACCCGCCTTATCGCGCTTTTCGACAGCCGTCTTGTCACGCTCGATGCGTTGCTCGCCACCGCCGTCCAGCAACAGGGGGAGGAAAAAGCGACCGCTTTGCTGGGCGCGCGGCTAACGCCCGATATGTTTCCGCTGGGGCGACAAATTTCGATTGCCGGTAATCTCGCGCGGCAATTCACCCAATGGTGTGCTGGCGAAGAGATTAGCACGACCGACAGCGATATTGCGACGCTCGCCGAAGCCCATGCGCATATTGCGCAGGTGCGCCAGCTTTTGGCGGCGGTGAAGGCGGATGACAGCCAGCTCGACAAGGTCAAGGAAATGAAGCTGCCGGGCGATATGCGCTTCAACTTTTCGGGCCGCGATTATGCCGATGAATGGTTGCTCCCCAATTTCTATTTCCACCTTGTGACCGCTTACAATATCTTGCGCGCTAATGGCGTCGAGATTGGGAAACGGGATTATATGGCGCATCTGATGCCGACGATCATGCAGCAAATGGCCGCCGCGCAAGGCGCTTGAACGGGTTATCTGCGCGAGAAACGGCTGGCGAGTTCGACATGGGTGGACCAGCGGAATTGTCCGACCGGCTGCACCCAATCGAGCCTATAGCCCGAGGCCATCAGCTTTTTCGCATCACGCGCGAACGTGGCGGGGTTGCAGCTCACATATGCGATAACCGGCGCGGTCGAGGCGGCGAGTTCGCGCACCTGCTCTTCGGCGCCGGCGCGCGGCGGATCAAGGATGATCGCTTCAAAACGCGAAGCATCGGCGGCCATGAGCGGACGGCGGAACAGGTCGCGATGATCGGTCAGCACTGCCTTCCCGCCAAGCCCCGCCGCTGATTTGAGCGCAAATAAAGGCTCGCGCGCGGCTTCTGCGGCATAGACTTTGCGCCCGTCGGCCACCGCCAGCGCAAAAGTGCCAAGGCCGCAGAACAGGTCGGCGACCATTTTGGCGTCACCAATGGCGGATTTGACCGCATCGACCAGCGCCGCCTCCCCCTCTTCAGTCGCCTGCAAGAAGCTGTAAGGCGTAATCGCGACAGGCAGCCCGCCGAGCGTGATGGTTAGCGGTTCCGGCTCCCAGCGCGTTTCGGGGCCATAGCCATTGTCGAGGCTGAGGCGCGCCAATTTATGGCTTTGCGCAAAATCGCTCAATGCTTCGGCGGCGGCAAGGTCGGTCGCTTCCAGCCCTTCGATTAACACATCAACGCCTTGGTCGACGCAGCTCATCTTGACCTGCGCCGAACGGCGGTCGGGGAGCCGCGCGGCCAGCATCGCGCGTAGCGGTGCGACCAGCGCAAACAGGTCGGGATGCAAAATCTCGCATTGCTGCATATCGACAACGCGGTGGCTCCCCTGCCCGTTAAAGCCGAGCTGGAAATGCCGCCCGAAACGGGTGCCGCGCAGGGCAGCGCGCCTGCGGGTGCGCGGAGGCGAAATGATAGCGGGGCGCACATCATCGCACATAACATCCTGCCCCGCCAAGGCGCCAACCACCCGATCCCGCACATAAGCGGCATAGGCGCTATCGGTGAGATGCTGGAGCTGACAGCCACCGCAAATCGGGAAATGTTGGCATAAAGGGTCGCTATGATTGGGGCCAAGGTCAAGCCCGCCATCCTCGCGCAGCCGGTCCCCCGGCGCGGACAAAGGCACATGGTGGCCATCGGCGGTCACGCCATCCCCGCGCGCGGCGATGCGGATAATTTCATTGCTCATGATTTCAACACTCATGGCAATGCGCGTTGCACGGCTGCGGGCAAATGGTCAATGAGATCATCGGCAATGAGCGCCGGTCCAGCAAGCCGCGCCGCTTCGCCATGCAGCCAAACCGCAAGCGAGGCAGCACCAAACGGGTCGTCGGGCTTATGGGCGAGCGCGCTGCCGCATAGCCCCGCCAATACGTCACCGGTCCCCGCGCTCGCCAGCCAAGGCGAGGCTGCTGGGGCAATGCGCACCTGCCCGTCTGGCGCAGCGATTACCGTATCGGCGCCTTTATAGACGATCACCGCATTGATGGCGCGCGCGGCTTGGCGGGCGCGGTCGATTTTGGTGCCGGAGCGGCTGCCGAACAAGGCCGAAAATTCGCCTTCATGCGGGGTCAGGATGGCGGGGCTGGTGAAGGGCTTATCCGCATCGAGTAGATGGAGTGCATCGCCGTCTATAACCAAAGATTTGCCGGAAATCCGCGCCGTTTCGAGGTGGTGGAGCGCCGGTGCATCCCGTCCTGCACCGGGGCCGATGACTAGGGCGTTGAGCCGCTTGTCGGCCAATATCGCGGGCAAATCCTGCGGGGGCCGCCGAACCACCGCATCGGGCAGATGCGGCGAGGCACAATCTCCTATAAATAGGATATAGCCCGCCCCGCCGCGTGCCGCTGCACGGGCGGCAAGGGCGGCGGCACCCGGCATTTGTCCGGCTATAATCGCGACCATGCCGCGTCTATATTTATGGTCGTCCGGCCCCGGCGCGCGGAACATCGGGCGCTCCAGTATCCGCACATCGCTGTCGACCGGAATATCCAGTGTATCGAGCAGGAGTGTCCCGCATTGCGGCGCTGAGGGCTGCAACACATGCGCCGGTTTCAAGGCTCCAAGCGCCAAGGTGCAGTGCGCGGCATAAGGGGCGGTTACGTCAGGGTCATCGCTGTTCAACGCGCTGGGCAGATCGACCGCCAACACATAGCGCGCCGCGCGGAACAGGCGGAGCGCGTCTGCCGCCCATGCCGGATCCAGCCCGCCGCGCGCACCAGTGCCGAAAATCGCGTCGATGAGGATAGGCGTAGGGGCCGTCTCATCCGCCAAAGGCTCGACCGCGCCTTGCCATGTTCCGCGCGCCCATAAAGCGCCTTCGCTTTTGGGCGGCAGCACGGCAATGACCCGCACCTCCGCCCCCGCCTCGCGCAAATAGCGCGCCGCGACATAGCCGTCGCCGCCATTATTGCCGGGGCCTGCCAATATGATTATCGCGCGCCCTGCCGCTATGCGCAGCGCAAGGCGGGTGACCGCCCTCCCCGCTTTGTCCATATAGTGAAGCGCGGGTTTTTCTGCCGTAAAGCAGGCCGCTTCCGCCGCCCGCATGGCGCCCGCGTCCAACACCGGCGCGCCTAATATCGGCGCGCCCAACACCGGACCGCGCGGCGGCCCTATGCTCATTGCCCTTGCTTGATCGTTGCAGGCAGGCGGTAACGGTCGCGCCCGATGCCGACTTCAACCTGATTGTCGCCGCTAATCGTGACTTTGGCCAAGTCCGCGCCATCGGCCGCGACAATCCCGCGCCCGTCGGTCGGCACGACAAAGCGGCGATAGCCTTTATCCTGACGCCCGATGGTGAGGACAAGCCCGTCCTCGCCGCCGCTGCGCTCGACCGTGCAGTCGGGGGCAAAGTCGCTCGCTCCGTCAAGCGCACAGGCGATGCGCTCGGCGGCGGGATCGACATCATTGCCGCCACCGCTCCCGCATCCTGCCAGCACCAGCAAAGCGGCGAAAGATGCGCGCCTAAATATCGGCAAAGACATGGGTTTCCTTCTGCGCGCCGGGATGCGTCACCGCCCCCGCCCAGGCAGGCCCGACATTTTGGGCATAGCGCCACAAAGCGCCCGCCTGATAGTCATTCTGGCGCGGTTGCCATTTCGCTTTGCGCGCGGCGAGCGTCTCGACGTCAACCTCAAGATCGATGGTGCCGGCTTCGGCGTCGATGCTGATAATGTCGCCATCTTTGACTAGCGCAATCGGCCCGCCTTCGGCGGCTTCCGGCCCGACATGGCCGATGCAGAAGCCGCGCGTTCCGCCCGAGAAACGGCCATCAGTGATGAGCGCAACTTTTTCGCCCATGCCCTGCCCGTAAAGCGCCGCAGTGGTCGAGAGCATTTCGCGCATACCGGGACCGCCTTTGGGGCCTTCATAGCGGATGATGATGACCGATCCTTCAGCGATTTCGCGGTTTTCGACCGCGGCAAACGCCTCTTCCTCGCAATCGAAACAGCGCGCCGGGCCGCTGAACTGCAAGCGGTGCATCCCCGCAACCTTCACAATCGCGCCATTGGGAGCAAGGCTGCCCTTAAGGCCGACAACCCCGCCGGTCGGTGTAATCGGCGTCTTGGCGTCATAAATGACCTTCTGGTCAGGGTTCCACACCACCTCGTCAATATTTTCGCCCAGTGTCTTGCCGGTGACGGTCAGGCAATTTCCGTCAAGAAACCCTTCTGTCAGCAAAGTTTTCATCAACATATAAACGCCGCCTGCATCGTGCATATCCTTGGCGACATAACGGCCACCGGGTTTCAGATCGGCAATATAGGGCGTAGATTTGAAGATTTCGGCGACGTCGAACAGGTCAAATTCAATCCCCGCCTCGTGCGCCATCGCGGGCAAGTGGAGCGCGCCATTGGTCGAGCCGCCGGTCGCCGCCACCACACGCGCGGCATTTTCCAGTGAGGCGCGCGTCACAATATCGCGCGGGCGGATATTGCGCGCGAGCAATTCCATCACCTGCTCGCCAGCGGCCAAAGCCACTTCTTCACGGCTTTTATAAGGAGCGGGGGCCATATTACTGTTCGGTAAGGATAATCCAATGGCTTCGGCTACACAGGCCATCGTGTTGGCGGTGAATTGCCCGCCACACGCGCCATGCCCCGGACAGGCGACTTTTTCGAGCGCGATCAGTTCCTGAAGCGGGCAATTTCCCGCAGCGTGCTGGCCGACCGCTTCGAACACATCGACTACGGTCACGTCATTATCATGGAAACGGCCCGGCAATATCGACCCGCCATAAACAAAGATGGACGGGATATTGAGGCGGATCATCGCCATCATCATGCCGGGGAGTGATTTGTCGCATCCGGCAAAACCGACCAGCGCATCATAACAATGGCCGCGCACCGACAATTCGATGCTGTCGGCAATGACTTCGCGGCTGACGAGCGAGCTTTTCATGCCCTGATGACCCATCGCTATGCCGTCGGTCACGGTGATGGTGTTGAACCGGCGCGGCATACCACCGCCTTTTTCGACGCCCACGCGGCAAATATCGGCCTGCGCATCAAGCGCGGTATTGCACGGCGCGCTGTCATTGCCCGCCGACACCACGCCTACGAACGGACGCGCAATCTCCTCTTCGGTAAGACCCATCGCATAATAATAGCTGCGGTGCGGCGCGCGCTCCGGGCCGACGGAAACATAACGGGAGGGGAGTTTGGACTTGTCAAAACGGTTGGCGGTCACGGGAATTCCTTTCTGTCGCGAAATTCCCTAATCGCCTTTCACGCTCTCACGCAAGCTTATTGCTGCACTGCAACGCAATTTGTGCAATTATATCCGCATATCGCTGCTGTCCGGCCGCCTCTTTGATCTGGTCCTGCCGCACTTCTATGCCGAGATAGGGGAATTTCCCTTCGGCATGGCGGTCCATCGTATAGTTGAGCAGCTTGCCCGAATAAGGCTGTTGGTCGCCTGTCACCAGCCCCGCCGCTTCTAATAGCGGAATCGCGATGCGTGCGGCGCGGTCATCTTCATTATAAAGACAGGCAATCTGCCAGGGCCGCTCGGTCTCCGGATGTTCGTGAAGGTCCGGCGTGAAGCTGTGGAGCGAGACAATTAGCGCAGGGGGCGCTTCGGCAAGCAATTGCTCCAACCGCGCATGATAGGGGGTGAAGAAACGGGCGAGCCGCGCGTCGCGATGCGCTTCGGTCGGGTAATTGCCGGGGATGCTATGCCCGTCGCTGATATGCGGCAAAAGGCCGGGCGCGGAGGGATCGCGGTTGCAATCAATGACGAGCCGCGAAATGCCGCATTGATAGGCGGCAAAACCGGGATTTTGTTCGACCATCAAGCGCCCGACTTCGGCGACGCCTATGTCGATGGCGATATGATTGTCGAGCAACGCCGGAGCAATGCCCAAATCAATATCGTCCGGCACATGGTTTGACGCATGATCGGAGATGATAAGGATGCCGCCTGTGCGCGGCGTTCCGATGAGGGTCCAGGCTTCGTGGGTGTCAGGCGACATGGGTGGGGAATATCCAATATCCGGGGAATTTTCGGGCGGTATGCTGCGCAGCTTGGTCGCGTTTATACAGGCTGTCCAATATGGCGAAACAGGTAGCGCCCGACCCTGACATACGCGCGAGCCCCTCGCCCGCTTGCGTCTCCAAAGCGGCGAGCAAGTCGGCGATTTCGGGAAGCAATGCTACGGCCACAGGCTGCAAATCATTGCGGCCTTGCAGCAATATATCGCGGTCGGAGCCTTGCGGCATCTGCCCCCTGTCTGTGCCATCCCAGCGGGCAAATATTTCGGCGGTCGAGACGGGTTTTAGCGGATTGACCAGCAATAAGGGCGCGCCGCTTAGTTCGGTCTGGTCGAGAAGGTGCAACGCATCGCCGCGCCCTCTTCCGATGCAGCTTTTACCGACAAGGCAGGCAGGCACATCAGCGCCCAGTTCTTCTGCAATCGGGAGCAGGCGCGCGACGTCCCAATCCAGTCTCCAGAAACGGTTGAGCATCCGCAAAGCCGCCGCTGCATCAGCAGACCCGCCACCAATCCCCGACGCTATGGGGAGATTTTTGGTAAGCCGCATCTGTGCGCCCGCCCGCACACCGCTTGCATCAGCGAGCCTGTGCGCGGCGCGTAGCACCAGATTATCCGCGTCCGTCGCCAAGCTTTGCGCAAACGGGCCGGTCAGCGACAGGCTGATATCGGGCGCAGCCTCGACATTCAGTTCATCGCCATCCTTGGCAAAGGCGAATAAGGTTTCCAGTTCATGATACCCGTCCGCGCGCCGCTTGCGCACGTGCAGCGCGAGGTTGATCTTGGCAGGCGCGGTTTCGCTATCAAACGCCTCCGCCATGCACGGACTGGACGACATTTCCGCCAATTACATATTCGGATAATTGGGGCCGCCGCCGCCTTCGGGCGTGACCCAGTTGATATTCTGGAGCGGGTCTTTGATGTCGCAGGTTTTGCAATGGACGCAATTTTGCGCGTTGATGACAAAGCGCGGATTGGTGTCCTTGTCGACCACTTCATAGACCGCCGCCGGACAATAACGCTGCGCCGGCTCGTCATACATGGGCAGGTTATAATCGATCGGAATTGACGGGTCTTTAAGCTGCAAATGACAGGGCTGGTCTTCTTCATGATTAGTGTTCGACAGGAACACCGAGGACAGCCGGTCAAAGGTCAACACGCCATCGGGCTTGGGATAAGCAATGGGTTTGAACACGCTTTTCTGGATCAGGCTTTCATTGTCGCGATGATGTTTCATCGTGATCGGCAACCCGATTTTGAGCGTGTTCATCCACATATCAATGCCCGCCAAAATCGTGCCGAAATCCTCGCCATATTTGGCGACCGCAGGCTGGACATTGCGGACCATTTTCAGTTCCTTGGCAATCCAGCTATCATTGAGATTGGCCTGATAATCGACGACTTCATCATTGGCGCGGCCTGCTGCCATGGCGGCTGCAAGGCTTTCCGCCGCGAGCATCCCCGATTTCATCGCGGTGTGGGTGCCCTTAATGCGCGGCACGTTCACAAATCCGGCCGAACAGCCGATCAGCGCGCCGCCGGGGAAGGCAAGCTTCGGCACCGATTGCCACCCGCCTTCGTTAATCGCGCGCGCGCCATAGGAAACGCGCTTGCCGCCTTCCAAAATCTTGGCGATTTCGGGGTGGGTCTTCCAGCGTTGAAACTCTTCAAACGGGAACAGATAGGGGTTTTTATAGTCGAGCGCGACGACAAAGCCCAACGCTACCTGACCGTTGGCCTGATGATAAAGGAACCCCCCGCCCCAGCTTTCGCTTTCCGACAAGGGCCAGCCTTGGGTATGGATGACACGGCCTGGCACGTAATTTTCAGGCTTGATGTCCCACAATTCTTTCATGCCGAGGCCGTAAACTTGCGGCTGGCAATCGGCTTCAAGGTCGAAGCGCGCCTTCAATTGTTTGGCGAGGCTGCCGCGTGCGCCTTCTGCGAATAATGTATATTTGGCGTGGAGTTCCATGCCGGGCTGGTAATCGGCGCGGTGGGTGCCATCGCGCGCAACGCCCATATCGCCGGTCGCAACGCCCTTGACCGAACCATCATCATTATAAAGCACTTCCGCTGCCGGAAAGCCGGGGAAGATTTCGACCCCCATATTCTCCGCCTGCCCTGCAAGCCAGCGGCACAAATTGCCAAGGCTGCCGGTATAGGTGCCCTTATTGTGCATCCAGGGCGGGGTGAGGATGTGCGGGATCGACATATGGCCGCTTTGCGACATCACCCAATGATGGTTTTCGGTGACCGGCACTTCGGCCATCGGACAGCCTTGTTCGCGCCAATCAGGGATAAGCTCGTTGAGCGCCTTGGGATCGACCACCGCGCCCGACAAAATATGCGCGCCGATTTCGGAGCCTTTTTCCAAAATGCATACCGAAATGTCGGGATTAATCTGTTTGAGGCGAATGGCCGCCGATAGTCCCGCCGGTCCGCCACCGACAATGACCACATCATAGGGCATGGATTCCCGTTCGCTCATCTTTCTTCACCTCATCTGTCGCATTGCGGTCACTATCCGGACCGCAAGGGCATATTATCGTGGCCAACCCACGCTTTGTCACAAAATGCGATGCCTGCTAATTGACCCGATAGTCAACCGCCTGTTTAGAGAAGATATGCAGGGGCGACTACAAGACGCAGCGGAAAGCTATGTGAATTGGTGGGCATTATCGGGTGTCGATATGACATTTGTGCCCGAACCGATCGCCTATGCGACCGAAAATGTCGCCACCCTGGCGCGTCAGGGCGATAAAATATCAGCCCCTGATTCGGTTACAGAACAAACTATCTCGCGCGCGGTTCCAGCCAACCCCGCATCAGCGCCTGTCCCCGAAGCTCCGCCCTTGGCGCTCCCCGACAGTCTGCCGGAGATGCTGCGCTATCTGGCCGAACAAGAGCTTTTCACCGGGCCGCTCGCCGCCCCGCACAAAATCTTGCCTGCCGGAGAGGCTGGCGCGCTGGTCATGGTCATCACCGATATGCCCGATGCCGACGATATGGCTGCAGGGCATTTGCTGGCCGGAGCAAGCGGGCGCTTGTTCGACGCGATGCTCAAGGCCATCGGGCTTTCGCGCAGCCAATGCTTCTTTTCCTCGCTCGCCTTCACCCGTATTCCGGGCGGCAGGGTTGATGCGCGCGACGCCAAGCGTATGGCAGCAATCCAGCGCAAACTTATATCCTTGGTCGCGCCCGCCCATCTTTTACTGCTCGGCGACAAGACGAGCCGTGCCTTGACCGGGATGGACCTCCATGAAGCGCGCGGATGGTTACGCGACGTTAACCATCCCGATGGCACTATTGCCGCTGTAACAACATTCCATCCGCGTTTCCTCTTGCAGCGCCCGCAATTAAAGCGCGCCGCGTGGGAGGATCTGAAGCGATTGAAAAAAGGGATTGATGATCGTGCGTAAGCTGCTCTTGGCCTGTTCGGCGACATTGGTAGGTGGCGTCTTTGCGGCCAGCGGGGCGATGGCGCAAAGCGTAGCGCCCGCATTGGCGCGCGGTGTCACCCCTACCCCTTTGCCGTCCGTTTTGAATAGCGGCCAACAGCGCCATTACCGCCAGCTTTTTGCAGCGATTGACGAAGGCCGCTGGGTCGATGTGCAAACGCTTCTCGATGCAGGCCCGGAAAAATATCTCAACGATTATGCGCGCGCCGAATATTATCTTGCGGCCAATAGCCCCAAGGTTGAACTGGATGCGCTGATGAGCCTGCTCACCCGCCAGCCCAATTTGCCGCAAGCCGCGCAACTGGCGAAACTTGCGCAAAAGCGCGGGGCGACCACCCTGCCCTCGCTGCCAAGCGAACAGCGTTTTGCCTATCTTGGCGAAGCGCCGCGCCGCGTGTTCAATCTCCAGACAACGCCCGATCCGGTCGCGGCGTCAGTTTCCAACCAGATTTTATCGCTCATTAAAAATGACGATCCGGCGGGTGCGGAAACCATATTGAACGGCGTGATCGGCGGTATGTCGCCCGCCGCACAGACCGAATGGCAATATCGTATCGCTTGGTCCTATTATATCGAAAATGACGATGGTAATGCGCGCCGCCTCGCCGAAACTGCCTCGCGCGGCACCGGCAACTGGGTTGCGCAAGCCAATTGGGCGGGCGGTCTTGCGGCATGGCGTCAGGGCGATTATGCCAGCGCCACCGCCAAATTCTCGCTGCTCCCGACCTTGACCTCCGATCAGGAATTGCAAGCCGCCGGCCATTATTGGGCCGCGCGCGCACTGGTCGCGTCGGGTCAGCCGCAACAGGCCGGTGCGCGGTTGAAATCCGCGATGCGCTTGGGCGAAACATTCTATGGTCTGCTCGCGACCGAAGCTTTGGGCGTGTCTCCTGCCACGCAGATGGACCGGCATAGTGCGGACCGCAACAGTCTGCGCCGCCTTCAGGACCAGACCAATGTGCGCACCGCCATTGCCTTGAAGGAAATCGACCAGACCGCGCGCGCCGATGCAACCTTGCGCTATCAGGCGCGCATCGGTCAGGCGGGCGATTATCCCGCGCTGATCGCCTTGGCCCGCGCGATGAGCCTGCCATCAACGCAAATGTATCTCGCCCATTATGGCCCGTCGGGTGCGCCGACCGATAAATTTGCGCGTTACCCCGCGCCCGATTGGCAGCCCGAAGGCGGCTGGCGTGTCGACCGTTCGCTGGTTTACGCCCATGCGTTGCAGGAATCGCAGTTCCGCACCGCCGTCGTCAGTCCCGCAGGCGCAACCGGTCTTATGCAGGTTCGCCCCGGTACCGCGCAGGATATTGCCCGCACGCGCGGCATTACCTTGCGCAATGGCGACCTCACCAAGCCGTCCATCAATATGGAATATGGGCAAAGCTATATGGAATATCTGCGCGACAATGGCGCAACCGGCGGCCTGCTCCCCAAAGTGATCGCCGCTTATAATGCAGGGCCCAATCCGGTCGCCCGCTGGAATTCCGAAGTGCGCGACAATAATGACCCGCTCTTGTTCATAGAATCCATCCCTTATTGGGAAACGCGCGGCTATGTCGGCATCGTGCTGCGCAATTACTGGATGTATCAACAGCAAGCGGGGCAAAGCTCGCGCAGCATGGTCGAAATGGCGCAAGGCAAATGGCCCAAATTCCCGACCATGCAGACCCGCACCGCCAGCAATGCCAGCAATACAGATGTTTACACTGATTATGGCGAAAGCGCGCACGGTTCATCGAACTGATCCGTCAGTTTAAGGAACCGAACGCCCCTCCCCCTCGTTGGCAAGGCATATCAACCTTTACCAGCGAAGAGGATTATCCGAAAAATGGGCAAAGTTTCCGAAGTGATGAGCACCGATATTTGTTCGGCCCAATGTAGCGACAATATTGCCAGCGTTGCACAGCTTATGGCGAGCAAGGATATGGGCTTTCTCCCGATTGTCGACGGACAGAAGCTGGTCGGGGCTGTCACCGACCGTGATATTGTCGTGCGCGGCGTCGCCAAGGGCTGCAATCCCGAAGATGCGATCCAGAGCATAATGAGCGATGGCGTCAAGAGCGTCAGTCAGGACGATGATTTCGCATCTGCCGTCAAGATGATGGGCGATGCACAGTTGCGCCGCTTGCCGGTGGTCGATGCCGACAGCAATCTGGTCGGCGTGGTCGCGCTTGCCGATGCCGCGCGGGAGAAAGATCCTGCGGTAGCTGGCGCGGCGCTCGGTGAAGTGACGCAGCCGGGCGGCAGCCACGCGAATTGATGGCCGTCTGATGGCGGTGGATTAGGTACATTAAGCGCCGTTTTTCTCCGCCCTATGGCCCATTGAAGGGCGCTTATTGTAAAAGGCACCGGCTTTCAAAAACCGATGCCTTTTCTTTTGCTTGCTTGGCTCTAGCTCCATTATGTTCTTGTATTGTTCTCATGTTGGTTTATGGTCGGACGATGGAAAATCCGCCGCCCAACAAATATACCGGAACAAGGGGACGCGGCGCGCAGAGTGACTGGACGCCCACCCGCTTCGCCTTGCCGGAGCGCGTGGATGATGGCGACTGGCTCGACTATGCGGCGATGTCCGAGGAGGAGAGACGGCTTAAAACCGTGGTCAGCATCGAGCATCCCAAGACTATCCTTAGCCGCAACCGCTCGCCCGATGTGCCGTTCGACCGATCGATCAACCCTTATCGCGGATGCGAGCATGGCTGCATCTATTGTTTTGCGCGGCCAACCCCAGCCTATCATGACCTGTCGCCGGGGCTTGATTTTGAAACCAAATTATTTGCCAAGCCCGATGCAGCGGCATTGCTCCGGGCAGAGCTGGCTAAAAAATCCTATCGCGTCGCGCCTATCGCGTTCGGCACCAATACCGACCCTTATCAGCCGATTGAGGCGCGGTGGAAGATAATGCGCAGCCTTATCGAAATGCTGCATGAGGTCGGGCATCCGCTCACCATCACGACAAAATCGGACAGGGTTACGCGTGACATCGACCTGTTGGCGGAGATGGCGCGTCGGCAATTGGTATTTGTCGGCGTGTCGGTGACAACGCTTGACCCGGACACGCATCGCCGCCTTGAGCCAAGAGCCCCGCGCCCCGCAAAACGCCTCGATGCGATCCGCCAGTTGCGCGCAGCGGGCATCCCCACCCATGTCAATATCGCGCCCGTCATCCCCGCCATCACCGACCATGAACTGGAAGCAATTCTTGAGGCCGCCGTCGACGCTGGCGCGCAATCGGCGAGTTTCATCCCTGTACGCCTGCCCCATGAAGTCGCGCCCTTGTTTCGCGAATGGCTAGGCGTCCATTATCCCGACCGTGCGGGCAAGGTGATGGCGATCATCCAATCCCTGCGCGGCGGGCGCGACAACGACCCGCGCTTTGGCGAGCGGATGCGCGGACAGGGCGTGTGGGCTGACCTGTTGCGCACCCGTTTCCGTCGTGCCTGCAAGGCTTACGGCATCGGGCGCGCATCGGTAAGCTTGCGCACAGACCTGTTCCGCCCGCCCAATCTGGACGGGCAGATGGACCTGTTTTAACTCAGGCACCTGAAGGTTCGGTGCCGGGGAAACGATAGTCGCGATAATCGTCGCGGATTGCCCGTTTCAATAGCTTTCCGGTTGCAGTGTGTGGCAATTGTTCGACAAATTTCACCTCGTCCGGCATCCACCATTTGGCGATTTTGCCATTGAGATGGTCCAGCACCTCCTGCGCGCCAATGCCGCTATCGGGCTTTCGCACGACGAGCAGCAAGGGCCGTTCGTCCCATTTGGGATGATAAATGCCGACCGCCGCCGCCTCGGCGACTCCCGCACAGCCCATCGCGGCATTTTCTAGTTCAATCGAGCTAATCCACTCGCCGCCCGATTTGATCACATCCTTGGAACGGTCGGTAATCTGCATCGTGCCATCGGGGTGGAGAATAGACACATCGCCGGTGTCGAACCAATTGTCCGCGTCGGTCGCAGGGCCTTGGCCATCCTGGAAATAGCGCGCGATAATCCACGGTCCGCGCACCTGCAAGCGGCCCGAAACCTCGCCATTGCGCGGCAGCACATTGCCGTCATCATCGACGATCCGCATTTCGACCAGATAGGGAACGCGGCCCTGACGGCTCACCACCTCGACCTGTTCTTCGATGGAAAGCGTTTCCCAACCCGGCGGCAACGCGCCCATTGTCCCGATGGGCGATGTTTCGGTCATGCCCCACGCATGGCCGACCAGCACGCCCGCCCGCAAGAAGCGCTCGATCATCGCGCGCGGCGCTGCCGAGCCACCGATGACGATGCGTTCAAGGCCCGCATAATCGCCGCCATGCGCGTCCATATGGGCAAAGAGCGACAGCCACACGGTCGGCACCCCTGCGCTATGCGTCACATGCTCGCCGCGAATAAGCTCCCACAAAACCGCAGGGTCGTTAACGGTCGAAAACACCATCTTCGCGCCCGCCGCCGCGCCCGCATAAGGCAGCCCCCACGCATTGGCATGGAACATCGGCACAATCGGCAGCGCGACCGTGCGGCTCGACAGCGAAAATACGTCCGGCTGCATTTCGGCAATCGCGTGGAGGACGTTGGAGCGGTGGGTATAAAGGACACCCTTGGGGTCGCCCGTTGTGCCGCTCGTATAGCAGAGGCCGCACGGGTCATGCTCGTCGCCGTCAACCCAGTCAAACACGCCATCTTCCGCGCCGATAAGGCTAAGATAATCCGGCACATCACCCGCGCCATCATAGCAGAAATAATGTTCGATCGTTTTGAGTTGCGGCTTCAGCTTGTCGATGATCGGCTGGAAGGCCGCATCATAAAATAGCACCCGGTCTTCGGCATGGTTGAAAATGTAGACAAGCTGTTCTTCAAACAGGCGCGGATTGACCGTGTGCAGGATGCCGCCCATGCCTGCAACGCCATACCAGGAGGCAAGGTGCCGCCCGTGGTTCATCGCCAGCGTTGCAATACGGTCGCCTTTTTTCATGCCAAGCCGGAGGAGGGCCTGCGCCATTTTGCGGGCTTCAAGTCCGACATTCGCCCAGTTGCTGCGTTCCAGCGAACCATCGGCCCAGCGCGTCACAATTTCGCGGCTGCCATGCTCGCGCACCGCATGGTCTATCAACGTCGTCACGCGCAGCGAAAAATCCTGCATTCCTCCAAACATCATGCTCTCCTGTTATCTGCCCCTACTATTGCGGGGCGGATGCGCAGGTGCAACGGCTTTTGCGGAAAGAATTTAACGAAGGAAAATGACGTTACGATTTGGGGCGTTGGTCAGTGTCGACCGGTGCCGATCGGGCGCAGGCTGACGGTTTCCACCCCCTCAATCCGCTCCAGCCTTTCGGCCAAGGTCGAATCAACCAGAAAGCGCGTGCCGATGCTGATAGCGACCGGCGCGCGACCTGCTTCCTTGGCGAGCAACACCACTTCGCCGCGCCCGCCGCTCCTGTCGCCCAAAAGTTGCGCAATGTCGGCAATCGCGGCGACCTCGGTCACCGGAATTTCCATGCGCAGTGGCGCGGTCGCGCCCAGTTTGTCGAACGGTGTTGCGGTCCGCACGACCACGCGCGGCACTTCTTCGCCATCGGGCAGGTCCAGTTCGACATGGAGCAAAGCGCACTCGCCTGCCTTGCCCATTTCCTCAAGCTGGGTTGCGGCATTTTCATCGAAGCAATTCGCCTGGAACTGGCCGGAGCGGTCGGACAGGTTGAGCATCGCATAGCGGTTGCCGCGCTGCGACGTGCGCCAGCGCACCCCTTCGACGAGCGCCGCCATAATCGCCGGGCGACGCTGCCCCGGCGTCATGTTCGACGCCGCAATTTCCGCGAAAGACCGCGCGCCATTGGCGTCGGTCAAATGGCGGTAATGGTCGACCGGATGCGCGGAAAAATAGAAACCAAACGCATCTTTTTCGCGCGCCATTTTCTCGGTTAGCGTCCAAGGCTGGACATTCGGGATTTGCACCGAAGGGGTGGTCGAAATATCGCCGCCGAACAGGCCGCCCTGCCCGCTTTCGCGCTGGTGGGTAGCGTTGGAAGCGACCGCCAAGATGGTTTCGACGGCGGCAAATACCGCCGCGCGGTCCGCATGAAGCCCGTCAAACGCGCCGCCCGCCGCAAGCGATTCCAACTGGCGGCGGTTGAGAAGGCGCGGGTCCACCCGGTCGGCAAAATCGTCAATCGCGGCAAAGCGCCCGCGCTCGACCCGTTCGCGAACCAGATCGGCCATTGCCTTTTCGCCAACGCCTTTAAGGCCGCCCAGCGCATAGCGCACTGCATGAACGCCATCGTCCTGAACCTCGACCGAAAAATCGGCCTCGCTCGCATTGATGCACACCGGCAGCACAGGCACTGACAGCCGCCGCGCATCATCCATGAACACGGCCAGCTTGTCGGTCTGGTGGATGTCATAGGCCATGGAGGCTGCAAAAAATTCCGCCGGATGATGCGCTTTCAACCATGCGGTCTGATAGGCGAGCAGCGCATAGGCCGCCGCGTGGCTCTTGTTGAAACCATAACCGGCAAATTTGTCGATCAAGTCGAACAATTCATTGGCCTGCTGCGCGCTAATATCCTTGTCGGCGCAGCCCACCACAAATCGTTCGCGCTGCGCATCCATTTCGGCCTGGATTTTCTTACCCATTGCGCGGCGCAGCAAATCTGCATCGCCCAGCGAATAGCCCGCCAATATTTGCGCGGCCTGCATCACTTGTTCCTGATAAACGAAAATCCCGTAGGTTTCCTTAAGGATAGGCTCCAATAATGCGTGCGGATAGGCAATATCTTCGCGACCGTTTTTGCGCGCACCGAACAGTGGAATATTATCCATCGGCCCCGGACGATAGAGCGACACGAGCGCGATAATATCCCCGAAATTGGTAGGCTTCACCGCAGACAGCGTGCGCCGCATCCCTTCGGATTCAAGCTGGAACACGCCGACCGTCTCGCCGCGCTGGAGCAGTTCATAAACCGCCGCATCGTCCCAGCTTAATGTATCAAGATCGACCTTAATGCCCTGTTCGGCCAAAAGCCGCACCGCCATTTTGAGGACCGACAGGGTTTTAAGGCCCAGAAAGTCGAATTTCACCAGCCCCGCGCCTTCGACATATTTCATGTCGAATTGGGTGACGGGCATATCCGAACGCGGGTCGCGATAGAGCGGGACCAGTTCGGCCAAAGGCCGGTCGCCAATCACCACGCCCGCCGCGTGGGTCGAGCTATGGCGCGGCATCCCTTCCAATTGCTTGGCAAGGTCGAACAATTTGCGCACACCACTGTCGCGCTTATATTCGGTCGCAAGCTCCGACACGCCGTTGAGCGCGCGTTCCAAGGTCCACGGGTCGGCGGGCTGGTTCGGCACCAGCTTGGCGAGCCGGTCGACCTGCCCATAGCTCATCTGCAAGACGCGACCGGTATCTTTCAACACCGCGCGGGCTTTGAGCTTACCGAAAGTGATAATCTGCGCGACCGTATCGCGGCCATATTTTTCCTGCACATAGCGGATAACCTCGCCGCGCCGGGTTTCGCAAAAGTCGATGTCGAAGTCGGGCATTGACACACGCTCGGGATTGAGGAAGCGTTCAAACAGCAAGCCCAGCTTGAGCGGGTCAAGGTCGGTAATGGTGAGCGCCCAGGCGACGACCGAACCCGCACCCGATCCGCGCCCCGGACCCACCGGAATATCATGGTCCTTGGCCCATTTGATAAAGTCGGCAACGATCAGGAAATAGCCCGGAAAGCCCATGCCGATGATGATATCGACCTCGAAGGTCAGCCGCGCATAATAGGCTTCGCGTTCTTCGTCGGTGAGGCCTTCAACCTTTTCAAGCCGCGCGTCCAATCCTGCACGCGCATCGCGCCGCAACTGCTCCGCTTCCGCCTCCCGGTCGCCCGCCATGCTGGGGAGGATCGGCTTGCGCTTGGGCGCCATCACCGCACAGCGTTGCGCCACCACCAGCGTATTGGCGAGGGCTTCGGGAATATCCTCGAACAATTCCTCCATATCGCGCGCCGATTTGAGCCAGGCTTCGGGCGAGCTTTTCTTGCGCTCGTCGCTTTCGATATAGGCGCTCGCCGAAATGCATAGCATTGCATCATGGGCGGGGTGGAAATCGGGTTTAACGTAACAAGCCGGATTGGTCGCGACCAGCGGCAGGTTGCGGGTCATGGCGAGATCAATCAGCACCGGCTCGGCGGCTTCCTCGATCCGGTCATGACGGCGGATGAGTTCGATATAGAGCCGGTCGGGAAACAGCGATTGAAGCCCGTCCAGATAGCGTTCGGCCTCGACCCGTTGCCCGTCCGCCGCGAGCCGCGCCAACGCCCCTTCCCCGCCTGCGGTCAGGCAGATGAGGCCATCGGTGAGGCCATGCAGGTCCGACAACAGAACATGCGGGTCTTCATGCGGCGGTCGGTCAAGATGCGCCATCGACACCAGCTTGCACAAATTTTCATAGCCCGCCTCATCCTGCGCATAGAGCGCGAGCCAATCGGTGCCGGAACCGCTGCCGTCGCTGCGCTGCGGGCGCTGGATGCCGAGCATGGTGCCGACCACCGGCTGAACCCCTGCGCCCGAACAGGCATCCGAAAAGGCCATCGAGGCATAAAGCCCGTTGCGGTCGGTGAGCGCCACCGCCGGAAATTTCATCTCCGCCGCAGCTTTCGCAATCCCTTTAGGCTCAATCGCCCCGTCGAGCATGGTGTAGCAGGAAAAAACCCGCAAAGGGACGAAATTGGCGTGCGGCATGGCGGGGACGTTAGGGGCTGGCGCGTGATTCGGGAAGGGGCCTGCCGCCCGACCCTATTTTCTTAAAGTCGCATTGAGTCACACTAATGACACCAATTACATTTTAGCGCGCCGATGACGGGGAAACCGCTTAAAGTCGCATTGAGTCACACCATCGGCGATAGTGCATCCCGCTCCATTGCCGTTAAAATCCTCCTTTCCATATTGCGCCGGACAAGAGGCCATGCGCCCGTGGACAGTTGTAGGAAAGCGGGTTTGCGGGCGCGCCTCCTTAGCGGGCGAGCAGTGCCTTTATTTCTTCTTCCAACTGGTAAGGCTTGGTGGTGGGCGCATGGCGGGCGACGATGTTGCCCTCCCTATCGACAAGGAATTTGGTGAAATTCCATTTGATGCCGGAAAAGCCGAGCAAGCCGGTTTGTTGTTTTTTGAGATAGGTCCAGATTGGGTCTTCCTGCTTCCCGTTGACATCGACTTTGGCGAGGACGGGGAAGGTCACATCATAGGTGAGCGAGCAGAAATTGGCGATTTCTTCTGCGTTACCCGGCTCCTGCTCGCCAAATTGGTTACACGGAAAGGCCAATATTTCAAAGCCTTGTTCGTGATATTTACGATAAAGCTCTTCCAACCCCTCATATTGCGGGGTGAAGCCGCATTTGGATGCGGTGTTGACGATGAGCAGCACTTTGCCGCGATAATCGGAAAGCGGGAGCGGATTGCCGTCTGCGGCTTTGGCGGTGAAATTATAAAGGCTGGTCATAGCTTTTCTCCTGCTCCCAATTTATCCCGTTCGCCAAAGGGCCGTATCGACGGGTCTTTTTGTCCAAATGTCCTTCGATACGCCTTTATTGCCAAGGCAATAAAGCCACTCAGGACGAACGGGTCTTCAATGGAAAGAGGCGGACTGCCTACTCCAACACACCCTCGTGCAAGCGCACCACCCTGTCCATGCGCCGCGCCAAGGCTTCATTATGCGTCGCGACTAGGGCCGAACTGCGGTGATGGCGGACCAGTCCGACAAATTGTTCGAACACCACATCCGATGTTTTTTCGTCGAGATTGCCGGTGGGTTCGTCCGCCAAAATCAGCTTGGGGCGGTTGGCCATTGCGCGCGCGACCGCGACGCGTTGCTGTTCGCCGCCCGACAGCTTGCTCGGCTTATGGGTGAGGCGATGACCTAATCCCAAATCGGTGAGCAGCCGTTCGGCGCGCACCTGTGCTTCGGCGGGGCCGGTGCCATAGACAAGCTGCGGCATCATCACATTTTCGGTCGCGTTAAAATCGGGCAGCAAATGGTGGAACTGGTAGATAAAGCCCAGTTTTTCGCGGCGCACGGCGGTGCGTTCTTCATTGTCGAGCTTTGCGACTTCCTGCCCGTCTATGGCAATCGAGCCTTCAAATCCGCCTTCAAGCAGGCCGACCGCTTGCAACAAGGTCGATTTGCCCGATCCCGAAGGGCCGAGCAGCGCAACAATTTCGCCGCTGCGGATGGCAAGGTCGACGCCGCGCAGCACATTGATAATCTCGCCGCCCTGTTCGAAACTACGCTTCAGCGCGCGGGTTTGCAGCATGATGCTGCCATCACCGCTATAGGCCCCCGCCCCGCCCGCATAAGCCGAAGCCTGCGGGGCATTTGCGGGTGCGCCTTCAAAACGGGCGGCGGCGCGTTCGATCATATGCTCGTTACGGTCATTCATAGCGCAGCACCTGCACGGGGTCGGTATTGGCGGCCTTGAACGCAGGATAAAGCGTTGCAAGGAAGCTGAACAAGATGGCCATCACCGCGATAATGGTGATTTCCACCGGATCGGCCTTGGACGGAAGTTCGGTCAGGAAGCGGATGGACGGATCCCATAGATTTTGCCCCGTCACAAACTGGACAAAATTCACTACATTCTGCCGGAAGAAGAGGAAGATAAAGCCGCCTATCAGCCCCAATATTGTCCCCAATATCCCGATCATCACGCCCACGCTCACAAAGATTTTGAGCATGGATTTGCGGGTCGCGCCCATTGTGCGCAAGATTGCAATATCGCGCGTTTTCGCCCGCACCAGCATGATGAGCGAAGAGAGGATATTGAACACCGCGACAAGGATGATGATCGACAGGACCACGAACATCGCGACGCGCTCGACCGCCAGCGCCTCGAACAGCGAACTGTTGAGCGTGCGCCAGTCGGTAATCACGCCTTGCGCGGCCACTTTGGAGCGCAAGGGGGCGACAATATTGGCGACATTGTCGGCATCATTGGTCTGTAATTCGATCATCCCGACAGAATCGCCGAGCAATAACAGGGTCTGTGCATCCTGCATCGGCATGATGACATAGGCCTTGTCGAATTCATAAACCCCGATTTCGAAGATTGCGCCAATCTCGTAGCCAACCTCGCGCGGCACGGTGCCGAACGGGGTTGCGCGGCCTGCCGGATTGATGATGCTGATTTGCGAGCCGACCTGCACCCCCAGATTTTGCGCAAGCCCCGATCCGATCGCGATTTTACCGCTTTCGGGCGCAATCGAATCGAGCGAGCCCGCGACCACCTTCATGCTCTTGTTCGAGCGGATGTCCTCGATCGCCTGCCCGCGCACCAGCGCCGCTTCTACGCGGCCATTATAATTGGCGAGCAGGGGCTGTTCAATCAGCGGCTTGGCGCTGGTGATGCCGGGCGTTGCCTTGGCATCGCGCAGCACTTGCTGCCAATTATCGAGCCGGCCATCATAGCCCTGGATGATCGCATGGCCGTTCAGCCCGACAATTTTGTCGAATAATTCGGCGCGAAAGCCGTTCATCACGCTCATCACAATGACCAGCGCCATGACGCCCAGCATCACCGCGACAAGGCTGATACTCGCCACGAGGAAGATAAAGCCCTCCCCCTTGGCCGGAAGAATATAACGCTTGACGATCAAACGTTCGGAAGCACTGAGCAGCATGAAAGTGAAAGCGCCCTTCCCTGTCGGACGGCCCCTTCGGGCGGCCCTGTTGGAGGATGGTGGAAAACGCCTTGCCATAAGGCGATTGACGCCGGTCTGCAACAGGCAAGCCTAGGGGTGCGGGCGCGATAATGACCTGCCCGTCGGCCGCAAGCCGACTCGCGGCCCGACTCGCTTATCTGTCCGGAAACAGGTGTTGCCAAATAAACACATATGTTAGTTAATCTTGCACCAGAAACGATTCAACGCATGACTTTCGCCCCTCGAACGCATACCAATGGCGTCACTGGATGCGCCAACAGGCCAACTTCCAGGGAGGGTTAAGAACCGGGACGTGCCGAAGGGAACACGGCACAGTCTAACCGGTCTGCCATCGGGGGATGGCGAACTTATTCGTCACGCGAAAGCCCGGGTCATTGCGACCCGGGCTTTTGTTTTTGGGGTAAAGCGGGAAATATCCGCCGTCATTATCCACATCGTCATCCCCGGCTTGACCGGGGATCCATCTCCTGACCCTCAAATTTAAGAGGCATCAGATGGATACCCGCTTTCGCGGGTATGACGAATTTTAGGAATGAAGGTTAGCCTAAGCCCTAAACCAACCGGCTCTGCTTCACCGCTGCCGCAATGAAGCTCGCAAAGAGCGGGTGCGGGTCGAACGGTTTGGATTTCAATTCGGGGTGGAATTGCACGCCGATGAACCAGGGATGGTCGGGCCGTTCGACAATTTCGGGGAGCGTGCCATCCGGCGACATGCCGGAAAAAATCAGCCCGCCCTTTTCGAGCGCATCTTTATACGCCCCGTTCACCTCATAGCGGTGGCGGTGGCGTTCGCTAACGTCATTGCTGCCATAAACGCTCGCAACATGGCTGTTCTGGCCGAGTTTCGCAGGATAGGCACCAAGCCGCATGGTGCCGCCCAGATCATCGCCAATGCCGCGCTTTTGCAAGCCGTCCTTGGTCATCCATTCGGTGATAAGGCCGACCACCGGCTCATCGGTCGGGCCGAATTCGGTGGTGGACGCATCCTTGATGCCCGCCGTGTTGCGTGCGCCTTCGATGCAAGCCATCTGCATCCCCAGACAAATGCCGAAGAACGGCACTTTCTGTTCGCGCGCAAACTGGACGCTGGCAATCTTGCCCTCGCTGCCGCGCTCGCCAAAGCCGCCGGGCACGAGGATACCGTGCATCGGTTCAAGCTGTGCGGCGAGATCGCCGTTCATCTCGAACATTTCAGCGTCGAGCCATTTGATATTGACCTTGACCCGATTGGCCATGCCGCCATGCACCAAGGCTTCGTGGAGCGATTTATAGGCGTCTTGCAGGCCGACATATTTGCCGACCACACCAATCGTCACTTCACCTTCGGGATTTTGGAAACGGTCGAGAATATCGACCCAGCGCGCCATAGCGGGCGGCGGCGCATCGGTGATGCCGAATGCGCGCAGCACCTCATCATCAAGGCCTTCCTTGTGATATTGCGCCGGGACCGCATAGATGGACGAGGCATCAAGCGCAGGGATAACCGCCTCTTTGCACACGTTGCAGAATTGCGCGATTTTCGCGCGCTCGCTGTCGGGCAGCGGCTTTTCGCAGCGGCACAGCAAAATGTCGGGCTGGACCCCGAGGCTCGCCAATTCGCGCACGCTATGCTGGGTCGGCTTGGTCTTAAGCTCGCCCGCTGCGGCGATGTAAGGCACCAAGGTCACATGGACCGAAATCGCATTTTCGCGGCCGACTTCGTTGCGGAGCTGACGGATCGCTTCGATGAACGGCAGGGATTCGATGTCGCCCACCGTGCCGCCAATTTCGCACAGCACGAAATCAAGGTCGTCCGTGTCGGCGGTTGCAAATTCCTTGATCGCATCGGTGACGTGCGGGATGACCTGAACGGTCGCGCCCAGATAATCGCCGCGCCGTTCGCGCTGGATGATCGTCTGGTAAATGCGGCCGGAGGTCACATTGTCCGACTGGCGCGCAGACACGCCCGTAAAGCGTTCATAATGGCCCAAATCCAAGTCGGTTTCCGCACCGTCATCCGTCACATAGACTTCGCCATGCTGATAGGGTGACATGGTGCCGGGGTCGACATTGAGATAGGGATCGAATTTCCGGATACGGACCTTGTAGCCACGCGCTTGGAGAAGGGCAGCAAGGCTTGCTGCCATAAGACCTTTTCCGAGCGAGGAGACCACGCCGCCGGTGATGAATATATACCGCGCCATGGGAGATAATGCCTAGTCGAGTTTAAGGGTAAAGCGCAAGCGGTCGAATCCGCTTGCACCTTAAAAAAGTGCGTCAAGTCGCAAATTATTGCTGAAGCGGGATATTGCCCTGCTGTTTGGAGGCCGGAGCCGCGCCTTTATCGGCGGCCTTATCGTCCGCTTTGGGTGCTGCGTCCTGACCGGCTGCGCCTGCGGCCGGTGCGGTCGCTGCGCCGCCTTCCATCGGAATAGCGCCGCCCAGCGGGCCGCCAACCGGTGCTTCGGGGGCCGATTGCTGTTGCGGAGTGCGCGCCAGCGAGGTGTCAATGTCGCCGCTGGTGCGGTTGGTAGAGGCAAGCCCTGCCAATATGATCGACAGGATGACGAACAAGGAGGCCAGCACCGTGGTCGCGCGCGTCAGGAAATCGGCAGCCCCGCGCGCCGACATAAGGCCGGACGGGCTTCCTCCGCCAATCCCCAGGCCGCCACCTTCCGAACGCTGCATAAGGATGACAACAATCAGCGTCAGCGTAACGAGGGCCTGAACGACTAGCAGGAAATTGAACATGAAGAAGGTGCCTGATCTACGAAAATGAAATTGTTCGCGCCGCACATAGAGAGAGTAGCGCCGAACTTCAACTGTTGTTCGCGGACGGGGTGATTATCGCCCCGCCCTGCTTGTTTGCATAATGCTAGCTGACCGCGCTTGTTGGCCGCGCCTTCTCCTTTAAAGCGCCGCAGCCGCTTCGATGATCGGCACAAATTTGGCCGCGGTGAGCGACGCGCCGCCGACCAGCGCGCCATCGACATTGTCGACGCCGAGCAATTCCGTCGCATTATCGCCCGTCACCGACCCGCCATAAAGGATGCGGGTTGCCGCTCCCAGTTCGGGGCCATAGCGGTCGATAAGCTTGCCGCGAATGGCCGCGTGCATCACGCGCACATCGTCTGCGGTCGGGGTAAGGCCGGTGCCGATCGCCCAGATCGGCTCATAAGCAACCGCAAGCGTGCGGCCCGCCGCAACATCAGGGAGCGAACCGTCAAGCTGGTTCAGCACATAGGCTTCGGCCTCCGCATCCTCGCGCACATTTTTAGGTTCGCCAACGCACAGGATCACATCCAGCCCCGTCGTCATTGCAGCAAGCGCCTTGGCCTGCACCGCTGCATCGCTTTCGCCAAAGCCTTCGCGCCGCTCGCTATGGCCGACGATAGTGAGGGTTGCACCTGCATCCTGCAAAAGCCCCGCCGACATGCTGCCGGTAAACGCGCCCTTGGGTTCGGCATGGCAATCCTGCCCGCCGACCGCAAAGCCTTTGACGGCCTCGGCCATCGGCGCGATGAGCGTCGCGGGCGGACATAAAGCCGCGTCAACTCCGGCATGGGCCGCCGCCGCTTGCGCAATCGCCTTGGCCTCTGCAAGCGCCGCATGGTCGCCATTCATCTTCCAGTTGCCGACAATATATTTGCGATTAGCCATGATGATGCCCTTATGGTTGGAAAGTTAAAGCCTTAATCATTGGCCGCGTACCTAGCCGCGCTGTCGCGATATGGAAAGCCTCCATAAAGCGGCGATAGAGGAAAGACTTGAAGCCAGCGCAACTGCACCCTAAAGCATCGGGCGCCCCCGTTTTTGCGGCCGGGCAAAACTTGTCATCCGTTCCACCAACAAGGCGGCGTTGCTAATTCCATGATCCATTTCTTCCGTAGCCTGTTCCAATCCAAAATCGGCACTTTTATCAGCCTTGCTGTGCTGGGGGTGATCGCGCTGGCCTTTGTCCTGTCGGATATTGGTGGCGGTGTTGGCGGTGTGACCAGCGGCGGGACAGCGGCCAAAATCGGCAGCAATGAATTGAGCGTCGCCGAACTGCGCTCGTCAATGCTGCGCGCTTATAATGCCGCCAAACAACAACAGCCGGGCCTTGACCAAGCGACCTTTTTCAAAAGCGGCGCTTATGACGATGTGCTGAATGACATTATCGACAGCTATACGCTGGAAGAATATGCGCGCAAAATCGGGCTGGGCGTATCGAAACGCCTTGTCGATGCCCGCATTGCGGAGAATCCCGCTTTTGCAGGCCTTGACGGCAAATTCAGCCCGCTGATGTTCCAACAGGCCTTGCAGCAAAATGCAATTAACGAAGGCGAATTGCGTAAGGGTCTGGAGCGCGAATTGCTGATCGAGCAATTGCTCAACCCCGTGGTCAATCCCGTCAAGGTGCCGCAAGGCTTTGCGCGTCCTTATGGCGATTTGCTGCTCGAAGAGCGTAGCGGCCTCGCAACCTTCATTCCGGCCCAATATTATGAGCCGACCACCGCGCCCACAACCGCACAGCTTACCGATTATGTGACCAAGAATCGCGCGCGCTACCTTGTCCCCGAACAGCGCGTGGTGCGCTATGCGGTGTTTGACAAGGCCCATGCCGCCTCGACCGCAAGCGTCACCGACGCCGAAATCGCCAAGGCATATGAGGATAATAAAGCGCAGTTCGCGGCCTCCGAAACCCGCTTGTTCAAACAGGTGATCGTGCCGACCGAAGCGCAGGCCAAAACGCTGGCCGCCGATGCCGCCTCCAAGCCGCTCGATGCGGCTGCGACCGCCATCGGTCTGTCGGCCAGCACGATTAACGCCAAGGCGCAAAAGGATCTGGCGCTTGCGAGCAATGATGCGGTTGCGAAAGCAGGCTTTGCCGCGTCCGAAGGCGGTGTCGTCGGCCCGATCAAGGTGCCGCTTGGTTGGTCGGTTGTGAAGCTGGAGAAAATCGAACGCAGCGCCGCCAAAACGCTCGCCGAAGCGCGTAGCGATATTGAAAAGGAGCTGCTCACCCGCAAGCAACAGGAAGCGGTGAGCGATGTGTTCAACAAGATGCAGGATGCCGCCGACAATGGCGCATCGGTCGAAGAAATCGCCAAGCAGAACGGCCTCACCATTGTGACGACCCCTGCGATTTTCGCCAATGGCAGCGCGCCTGCCGACCCCGCTTTCAAGCCCGATGCGCTGGTCAGCGCGGTGGCTTCGGGGGCATTCCAGGCAAGCCAGAGCGGTGAAACCCAGATTATCACAATCAAGGAAAATGAAGAATTTGCGCTGGTGGATGCCGCCAAAATCATCCCTGCCGCCGTGCCGCAACTGGCAACCATCCAGACCCGCGTGACAGCAGACTGGAAGCGCGCGGAAGGCGCGAAAAAGACGCGCGAACTGGCGCGCAAGATTAACGACCGTGTCGCCAAGGGCGCGACGCTGGACGCCGCTATCAAGGCGGGGGGCGCGAAAACCGAACCGGTCCAGCGCATCGGCGGCAAGCGGATGCAGGTGACATCGGCGCAAGGGCGCATCCCGCCCGAAATCGCGCTGCTTTTCTCGATGGCCCCGCGCACATCGAAAACGCTCGAAATGCCCAATAATATGGGCTGGATGGTGATTTTCCTCGAGCAATCCAAGCGCGGCGATGCGACCAAGGAAGAAGGCGCAATCCCCGCTGTCCAGCAACAGCTTGGCGGGATTTTGGGCAAGGAATATGTCGACCAGCTTCTGCTCGTTGCACGCAAAGCCGTGGGCATTAAGCGCAATGCGGATGCTATCGAGCAAGTCAAGGCGAGCCTCATAGGGGCCGACCAGGCGGCGCAATAATGTCCGGCACTCCGGTCACATGACCGGCGCATCGGGAACGGGGCATATGATTGAAGGAAAAGACGCCGCCAAGGCCGCATTGCAGGCCGGACGCCCCGCTTTATTGTGGCAGCGGCAGGTGGCCGATACCGACACGCCAATGTCGGCGGCCTTGAAGCTGGTCGAGCCGGGACGCGGCGACTGGCTGCTCGAATCAGTCGAAGGCGGCGAAGTGCGCGGGCGCTACAGCCTTATCGGCCTTGCCCCTGACCTCATGTTCCGCGCACGCGGCGATCAGGCGGAAATCAATGCCTGTTGGGCAGAAGATAAGGAAGCCTTCAGCCCCTGCCCCGTGCCGACGCTCGATGCGTTGCGCGCATTGGTCGCGCAATGCCGCATTGATGTGCCGTCCGAACTTCCGCGCGCCTTGGCCTGTCTTGTCGGCTATTTTTCTTACGAGACGATTGGCCTTATCGAGCGCCTCCCGCGCCCTGCAGAAAATGACCTCGGCGTGCCGGACATGCTGTTCGTGCGCCCGACCGTCATTCTGATTTTTGACCGGCTGGCGGATGAACTGTTCATCATAGCGCCTGTTTGGCCGCGTGAAGGCGCTGACGAAGATGCGCTCATCGCGGCGGCATCGGAACGTATAGACATGGCCGCCGCACGGCTCGCCGGAGCTTTGCCCGCCGCCGCACGGCTCGACAGTGAGATGGTGCCGGATGAGATGGCGCTTGCTCCCCAACTTGCGCCGGGCCGCTATGGCGAAATGGTCGCCACCGCCAAAGACTATATTGTTGCAGGCGACATATTTCAGGTGGTGCTGGCGCAGCGTTTTACCTGCCCCTTCCCGCTCCCGCCGCTCAATCTCTACCGCAGCCTGCGCCGCGTAAATCCTTCACCTTTCCTTTATTATCTCGACCTGCCGGGCTTTGCGCTGATCGGCTCCAGCCCTGAAATATTGGTGCGCGCGCGCGAAGGCGAGGTCACAATCCGCCCGATTGCCGGCACCCGCCCGCGTGGCAAAACGGCGGAGGAGGATGCGGCCAATCAGGTCAGCCTGCTCGCCGACCCCAAGGAACGCGCCGAGCATTTGATGTTACTCGACCTTGGCCGCAACGATGTGGGCCGCGTCGCAAGCGCGGGAAGCGTGACCGTCACCGACAGTTTCATGGTCGAACGCTATAGCCATGTCATGCATATCGTCTCCAATGTGACCGGCAAGCTTGCGCCCGAAAAGGATGCGATTGACGCGCTATTCGCCGGTTTCCCCGCAGGCACCGTATCGGGCGCGCCCAAGGTCCGCGCCTGTGAAATCATCGCCGAACTGGAGCAGGAAACGCGCGGCGCTTATGCGGGCGGCGTCGGCTATTTTTCGCCCGACGGCAATATGGATAGCTGCATCGTATTACGCACCGCAGTCGTCAAGGACGGCATGATGCACGTCCAATCCGGCGCAGGCATCGTCGCCGACAGCGACTCCGCCTATGAGCAGCGCGAATGTGAAGCCAAAGCAGGTGCCTTGCTCGCCGCTGCGCGCGAGGCGGTACGCCAAGCGCAGACAAGCGGCTACGGGCAGTGAAGGACGCGCCATGATACTCGTTATCGACAATTATGATAGCTTCACATGGAATCTTGTCCATTATCTCATGGAGTTAGGGGCAGAAGTTCAGGTTGTCCGTAATGATGCCATGACTGCGAGCGAGGCGCTGGTGTCGGGGGCGAGCGCGTTTCTGCTCTCGCCCGGCCCCTGCACCCCCAATGAGGCGGGCATCAGCCTTGATCTGGTTGCAGCCTGTGCGGAGGCGCGCCTGCCTTTGCTCGGCGTATGCCTCGGCCATCAATCCATCGGCCAGCATTTTGGCGGCAAAGTGGTGCGCGGCGGTTTGATGCACGGCAAAACTTCGCCGGTCAGCCATGACAGTAGCGGCTTGTTCAAGAGCCTGCCCTCGCCCTTCACCGCGACGCGCTACCATTCGCTGATCGTCGAAGATATTCCCGAAAGCCTGATCGTCAACGCGACCGCCGATGATGGATCGGTCATGGGCTTTCGTCACAAAGAGCTTCCGATCCACAGCGTCCAATTCCATCCCGAAAGCATCGCTACCGAATATGGCCATGAAATGCTCGCCAATTTCCTTGAAATCGCCGGAATTCCGGTGCGCGCGCGGGTGACGTCATGACGCGCCTTCCCGATACCGCCGCGCCGCTCTCCGCCGATGAAGCCTTGGCCGCCTTCGCCGATTTGCTCGATGGCAATGTGCGCGATGACGAGGATGTTGCGCGCTTCCTCATCGGCCTTACCGAACGGGGCGAAACTGCCGAAGAAATCGCAGCCGCCGCCCAAGCGATGCGCGAGCGCGTCATTCCGGTGAACGCGCCCGCCAATGCCATCGACGTATGTGGCACGGGCGGCGACGGGCATCATACGCTCAACGTCTCGACCGCCGTTTCGCTGGTGGTTGCGGCTTGCGATGTGCCGGTCGCCAAACATGGTAACCGCGCGGCATCGTCGAAAGCGGGGGCAGCGGACACGCTCGAAGCCCTCGGCCTCGACCTTACCAAAGCCGCCGCCAATGCCGAAGCGACCTTAAGCGATATCGGCATCTGCTTCCTTTTTGCCGCAAACCATCATCCGGCGATGAAATGGCTGCAACCGATCCGCCAGAAAATCGGGCGGCGCACCATTTTCAACCTGATGGGGCCGCTCGCTAACCCCGCCCAAGTGACGCGCCAGCTTCTCGGCATTGCGCGCCCTGCCTATATTCCGATCTATGCCGACGCGCTCTATAAGCTTGGCACCGACAAAAGCTTTGTCGTGTCGGGCGATGAAGGTTTGGACGAATTATCGCTGGCGGGCGGCAATGAAGTTGCGGTCATCACCCGCGATGGCGTGCGGATGCAGCGCGCGAGCGCGGCAGAAGCCGGACTTCAAACCTATCCGGTCGAGGCCATTCGCGGCGGAAGTCCTGCGGAAAATGCCGCGGCGCTAAAACGCCTGCTCGAAGGCGAGCGCGGGGCCTATCGCGATGCGGTGCTGTTCAACGCTGCCGCCGCGCTGATGATTGCCGACGAGGTCGATAGTTTCGAGGACGGCGTCGAAGAAGCCGCCGAAGCCATCGACAAGGGGCTGGCCAACGCCCTTTTGAATTGCTGGATTGCGAGTAGCCAATGACCAACAAGCTTGACGAAATTTGCGCGACCAAGCGCGACGAAGTGGCGGCGCGCAAGGCCGCTGTCACGCTCGCAGAGCTTGCCGACAAGGCCGCTGCGCAAACCCCGCCGCGCGGATTTGAAGCGGCGCTGCGCCGCACCATCGACGATGGCCGTTTTGCGCTGATTGCCGAAATCAAGAAAGCCTCGCCGTCCAAGGGCCTCATCCGTGCGGATTTTGACCCGCCCGCCCATGCGGTCGCTTATGAAAAGGGCGGCGCGACCTGTTTGTCTGTGCTGACCGACGCGCCTTTTTTCCAAGGATCGGAAGATTATCTCGTCGCCGCGCGCGCTGCCTGTGCGCTGCCCGTGCTGCGCAAGGACTTCATGGTCGATCCCTGGCAAGTGCTGGAAGCCCGCTCCATCGGCGCCGATGCGATCCTCATCATTGTTGCAGCGCTCGAAGATGGTCTTATGCGCGAAATTGAAGATACAGCGCGCAATCTTGGCATGAGCATATTGGTCGAAGTCCATGACGAAGCCGAACTGGACCGCGCCTTGACCCATCTTCAATCGCAATTAATCGGCGTCAATAACCGCAACCTCAAGACGTTTGAAACCGACCTTGCGACCACCGAAAGGCTGGCCGCGCTGGTGCCGGAGACGCATATATTGGTCGGGGAAAGCGGGATTAATACCCATGCGGACTGTGTGCGTCTCGCCCAGCATGGCGTCAAAAGCTTCCTTGTCGGGGAAAGCCTGATGCGTCAACAGGATGTCGAATCCGCCACCCGCGCCTTGCTCGGCGGCTAAGTCCGCCTCGCACAATGGTATAAAGCCATAGAGATAAGCCGCGCCTCTCCTGCGCGCTTATCGCCCACCCGCCACGTTACATCGTGCTACGCGCGCCTTGTTCATCTGGGAGCAAGGAAACGGGCGCTTTTGTGCGTGAGGCGGGGGGCAAATGTCAGGAGAGACACATGAAATATTCCTTGAAATGGGCGATTCCGATGGCACTGGCGAGCGCCGGACTGGCCGGAACAGCCATTGCCCAAGATGCGCCGCCTCCGCCCCCTCCGGCTGAGGTAGAAGCGCCGCCGCCCGCAGCACCGCCGGCGCCGCCGCCGCCCGATGCCCCCATGCCGCCCGCGCCGCCTCCGCCGCCGGGAGAACCCATGCCGGAGCCCCCGGCACCGCCACCGGCTGCCGATCCGACGGTTCCGCCGCCACCCGAGGCCGCACCGCCAGCCCCCCCTGCCGCGCCTCCGGTGCAGACAATGGCCCCGCCTGCGGCCTTGCCCGCCCCGCCGCCGCCGCCGGCCGAATATCCGGTGTGCAGCAAGACGGTGACCGATAATTGCATCAATCCGTCGGAGCGTCCGCGCACCAAAAAGGCGGCCAAGAAACCGCGCCGTTAATAATAACCATAACTTCCTTGGTTAACCTCATGCCCGGCTGGCCCCTCCAAACAGCCGGGCATCTTTTTGCGGGATATGCTTGCGGTTTATACGTATGTTCCCTAACTGTTCACCGGTGACTCACCCGATTAGCAGCGAACCCGAACCGGCCTATCTTGCCGGACTGAACCCGCCCCAGCGCGACGCCGTATTGACGACCGAAGGTCCGGTGCTGGTGTTGGCCGGTGCAGGCACGGGCAAGACCGCAGCCCTCACCGCACGGCTTGCCCATCTGATTGCGACCCGCCGCGCCTGGCCGAGTGAAATATTGGCGGTGACCTTCACCAACAAAGCCGCGCGCGAGATGCGCGAACGGGTCGGGCGGATCATCGGCGATGCGGTGGAAGGGATGCCTTGGCTCGGCACATTCCACTCTATTGCCGCCAAAATGCTGCGCCGTCATGCCGAACTGGTGGGGTTGCAGAGCAATTACACCATCCTTGACACCGACGACCAGATCCGCTTGTTGAAACAGCTTATCAATGCTGCGGAACTCGATGAAAAACGCTGGCCCGCGCGCCAGCTTGCCGGATTGATAGACGGGTGGAAAAATCGCGGGCTATTGCCGGGCGAACTTAATGCAGGCGATGCCGAAAGCTATGGTAATGGCATGGGCCAGAAGCTTTATCAGGCCTATCAGGACCGGCTGAAGGCGCTCAATGCCTGTGATTTTGGCGATCTTTTGCTGCACACGCTGACCATCCTCAAAACCCATCGCGATGTGCTGGAAAGCTATCAACAGCGGTTAAAATATATCATGGTGGACGAATATCAGGACACCAATTCCAGCCAATATCTATGGCTGCGCCTGCTCGCCCAGCAGCGCAAGAATATCTGTTGCGTCGGCGATGATGACCAGTCGATCTACTCTTGGCGCGGCGCGGAGGTCGCCAATATATTGCGCTTCGAGCGCGATTTTCCGGGGGCCAAGGTCATCCGGCTTGAGCAGAATTACCGCTCGACCCCGCATATATTGGGTGCGGCGAGCGGCGTCATCCACCATAATAGCGACCGGCTGGGCAAGACATTATGGACCGAGGTGGATAGCGGCGACAAGGTCAAGGTCATCGGTGTGTGGGACGGCCCCGAAGAAGCGCGGCGCGTGGGCGAAACCATCGACACGCTGCAACGGCAGGGCGCGAGCCTTGACGATATTGCCATTCTCGTGCGCGCGCAGTTCCAGACGCGCGAGTTTGAGGACCGTTTCATCGCGACCGGCCTGTCCTACCGCATTGTCGGGGGTTTCCGCTTCTATGAACGCGCGGAAATCCGCGATGCGCTCGCCTATTTGCGGGTCATCCACCAGCCCGCCGATGATCTGGCCTTGGAGCGTATCATCAATGTCCCCAAGCGCGGATTGGGCGACAAAGCGGTGGCGCGGGTGCAAAGCTTTGCCCGCGCGCAACGTATCCCGCTATTACAGGCCGCGGCCGATATTCTCGGCACCGATGAATTAACCCCGCAAGCGCGGCGCTCCTTAGGCAATTTTGTCGCCAATGTCCGGCGCTGGCGCGACATGACCAACAGCCTTCCCCATGCCGAACTGGCGCGGCTGGTGCTGGACGAGTCCGGTTATACCGCAGCCTTGCAGGCCGAACGCAGCACCGAAGCCGCCGGACGGCTGGAAAACCTCACCGAACTGGTGCGCGCGATGGAGGAATATGAAAGCCTCGATGCGTTCCTCGAACATGTCAGCCTTGTCATGGAAAATGATGCGCAGTCGGACGAACCCAAGGTTACAATCATGACCATCCACGCCGCCAAGGGTTTGGAATTTGGCCATGTGTTTCTGGCAGGCTGGGAAGATGGCGTGTTCCCCTCGCAACGTGCGCTCGACGAAGGCGGGGCGGCGAGCCTCGAAGAAGAACGCCGCTTGGCCTATGTCGCAATCACGCGTGCGCGGCATAGCTGCACCATCTTCCATGCGGCCAACCGGCGCATTTACGGGCAATGGACCAGCTCGATCCCGTCACGCTTTATCGGCGAATTGCCCGACGACCATGTCCTCCACGAAACCAGCATGGCGGGTGGGGAATCGCTGTGGCGCGCCAATTGGACGAGCCATGCCGACCCGTTCGCCCATGTCGCGCGCGGGACGGGGCGCGGCCCGGGCTGGCAGCGCGGGCAGCAACGCTCGACCAGCGGCAATTATGACCCTGCGCCCACGCGCGTCATCGAAAGCCGCGCCAGCGCCGTATCGCTCGGCAATAAGGGGCGCGGCGATGTCAGCGTCGGCCAGCGCATTTTCCACGAAAAATTCGGCTATGGCGTGATCGAGGAAATTGAAGGCAACAAGCTGGAAATTACATTCGAGCAAGCAGGCCGCAAACGGGTATTGGATTCTTTTGTCAAACCGGCTTAAAGGCGCATACCCGCCATTTTTGAAGGGATAGAAAAGCTGTCTTGGACACAGCCAGTTTACGCGCTTAAAGGGGCGGCGTGATAACGACCGACTCTTCTTCCGCAAAGCCCGTCCACCCCCTTTCCATCGGCGATTATCGCCTGTTTCTGGTCGCGCGCTTTTCGGCGGTTTTCGCGACTATGGCGATGATTGTTATCATCGGGTGGCAAGTTTATGATGTCGCCCGCTCCGATTATGGGATGACGCCCAAAGAAGCCTCGTTCCAGCTTGGTTTGATTGGCGCAGCACAGTTTATCCCCTTATTCTTGCTCGCCCCCGTTGCGGGCTGGGTCGCCGACCGGTTCGAACGCCGCACCGTCGCGCGTTTTGCCAATAGTATCGATATGCTGATCGCGCTTGCCTTGGGGTGGATGACCTATAGCGGCACGCTCACCCTGCCCGCCTTATTCGCCGTCGCGGTCGCGCATGGCGTGGCGCGCAGCTTTGTGGGGCCGTCCATGTCGGCGCTCGCCCCCAATCTGGTGCCGCCCGCCTCCTTGCCGCAAGCGATTGCGCTCAGCAGCATCGCTTGGCAGTCGGCCTCGGTCATCGGCCCTGCGGTTGCGGGCTTCCTCTATGCCGCCCACCCCGCATCGCCTTACTGGATGAGCGCAGGCCTGCTTGGCCTCGGCAGTCTGGCGCTGTCCTTTATCAAGCCGGTGCGCGCGCCGTCCATCAAGGGCACCGCCCACCCTTTACAACAGATGGTCGACGGGCTGCGCTATGTGCGCCGTCGCCGCTTCCTTTTGGGTGCGATCACGCTCGACCTGTTTGCGGTGTTGCTTGCCGGGGCGACCGCGATGCTGCCTGTCTATGCGCGCGACATTTTGCATGTCGGGCCGGAAGGTTTGGGGCAGATGCGCGCGGCCCCTGCCATCGGGGCGGCTTTGGTGGCGCTATTCTTTGTCTGGCGTCCGCTCAAAACCGAAGTCGGCCTCAAAATGCTGCTCGCGGTCGGCGCGTTCGGCGCGATTACCGCAGCGTTCGGCTTTTCCAAAAGCCTGACGCTATCGCTCGCATTACTTGTCGCAATGGGCGCGGCCGATATGTTTTCAGTTTATGTCCGCTCCAGCCTCATCCAGCTTCACACCCCCGATGAAATGCGCGGGCGCGTCAGTTCGGTCGGGCAAATCGCCATTTCCGCCTCCAATGAATTGGGCGAAACCCGCGCCGGATTTATGGCCGCTTTACTGGGGCCTGTCGGTGCCGTCGTATGGGGCGGCGCGGCAGCGGTTGTCGTGACGGGCCTATGGGCCTATATTTTCCCTGAGTTACGTCAGGCCAAGAATTTCGATCCACCAAAGGAGATCAACTGATGAAATTTGCCAATGTTCTGGAAACCATCGGTAACACCCCGCATATCCGCATGAACCGCCTGTTCGGGGATGCCGAAGTGTGGATCAAGTCCGAACGCGCCAATCCGGGCGGATCTATCAAGGACCGTATCGGCCTTGCGATGATCGAAGCGGCGGAAAAAAGCGGTGCCTTGAAACCCGGCGGCACGATTGTCGAGCCGACCAGCGGCAATACCGGTGTCGGCCTTGCAATGGCTGCGGCGGTCAAGGGTTACAAGCTCATCCTCGTCATGCCCGAATCCATGTCGATCGAGCGCCGCCGCCTGATGCTGGCCTATGGCGCAAGCTTTGACCTGACGCCCAAGGAAAAGGGCATGAAGGGCGCGATCGAGCGCGCGATTGAAATTGTCGAACAGACCCCCGGCGCATGGATGCCGCAGCAATTTGAAAATCCGGCCAATATCGACGTGCATGAACGCACCACCGCGCAGGAAATCCTGAACGATTTCGCCGATACGCCGCTCGATGCGATTATCACCGGCGTTGGCACTGGCGGCCATATTAGCGGCGTTGCGCGCGTTCTCAAAAAAGCTTGGCCGAACCTTCAGATATTTGCGGTCGAGCCGGTTCTGTCGCCGGTTATTTCAGGCGGACAGCCGGGGCCGCACCCGATCCAGGGCATTGGCGCAGGCTTCATTCCGGCCAATCTTGAAACCCAATTGCTCGATGGCTCAATCCAGGTCGAAGCCGAAGCCGCCAAGGATATGGCGCGCCGTTCGGCGAGCGAAGAAGGTTTGCTCGTCGGCATATCGTCGGGGGCAACGCTTGCCGCCATCGCGCAAAAGCTCAAGGAATTGCCCGCAGGCAGCCGCGTGCTCGGTTTCAACTATGATACCGGCGAACGCTATCTGAGCGTTCCTGACTTCCTTCCGGAAGCGGGATAAGCTAAAGACGCGGGCTGGATGGATTTTTCATTGCCCGACACCGGCGCACCGACGCCGCAATCACAACGCCTGTCCGGTATAGAGCCGGACGGGTTGCGGCGCTCTGACTTCTCGCCTCAGCGCCCGGGCGGATGGACGCGGTTCAAGCGCGACCATATCATCGTGCTGATGGCTGCCTTGCTCGCGCTCGCGGTGATTATCATCGGCGCGGTGTCGATGCGCGGCGGCTTGGGTGGGGCTGCGACCAATACCTCGCCAAGCGTCGGCGCGCGGCAAGCGGATGAATTTGGCGCCCTCCCCGCCGAAGCCTTACCCGAAGTACAGCCCAACGAAATATTGGTGGTCGCGCCCAATGATGCCAAGGCGATTAACGCCCGCGTAGCTTTTTCGACCGCGCCTAATCCCGCCGCGCGGCCGTTTATTTTTGCAGGGGGCATTGAAGATCGCGCGCGCGCGTCTGACTGCCTTGCAGCAGCGGTTCTCTACGAAGCGGGCGATGATGCGGTTGGGCAGCAGGCGGTGGCTCAGGTTGTCCTCAATCGCGCGCGCCACCCTGCTTATCCAAGCACCGTATGCGGCGTGGTGTTCCAAGGGTCGGAGCGGCGCACCGGTTGCCAGTTCACCTTCACCTGCGATGGCGCATTGAACCGCCAATATTCGGCGGCGGCATGGGACCGCGCGCGCGGGGTCGCGGGGATGGCGCTGGCCGGTTATGTCTATGCGCCGGTAGGCCTTGCGACCCATTATCATACCGACTGGGTGGTCCCTTATTGGAGCGACAGCCTTGAGAAAATCACGGCGGTCGGCACGCATCTTTTCTTTCGTTGGCCGGGTGGATGGGGCAAGCCTGCCGCGTTCCGCCAGCGTAGCAATGGTGTCGAACCCGGCATCGGCAAAATGGCCAAGCTCTCCCCTGCCCATGCGCTTGCGCTTGGCGGTGCGGGGGTTGAACTGGCGGACGCAGGCGATGCGGCGTCGGCTCTTGATGCCGAGGTGGCGGCAGTAACCATTCCGGCGACCGCGACCTTGCGCACCGACGCAGGCGGGCGCGTCACCGGCACGATTACGCCCAGCACCACCGCAACGACCGGCGAGGCGATTGTCATCACGCTCAATAGAGCGAGCGATCCCGATAGTTTCGAAGCCTTGGCGCGCAGCAAATGCGGCGACAAAAGCTATTGCAAAGTATTGGGTTGGACCAATGCGGCCAAGGTCGCGACCTCGGGTGATGTGAGCGAGGACCAACGTGCGGCGATGTCGTTCAGCTTCCTCCGCAACAATAATGCGGGCTTTGAAAAGGCGCTATGGAATTGCAAGGAATTCCCGCGCCCCAACAAGAAAGAATGTATGCGCGGCGTTTGACCGCGTGAAGGTAGCGCGCCCTTATTGCGTCAAGCGTTCTGCCTCTGCGGCGCTCGCGCTATCGTCGCCCCCTTCTTCATCATCGCGTTTATAGCAAAAGCGGTTGCGGTCTGTTTCCCAATAATTGGCACGGCCCTTGCGGCGGCCACGCGCTTCGGCGATGCGGCGGCGGAAGCCTTTGAACAGGCCGCGCTGCGACATGGGTTCAAAAAAGCCGTCGGCGCTTTTGGGGTCGAGCAATTCATTGTCGGCGATAAATTTGTCGAGGCCGTCCGGTTCTTCAATCTCCAACGTGCGCAGCGAACGGCCTTCGGGTTTCTGGAAGGCATGTATGGTCGCCAGCAGGCTACCGGTTTCGGCAAATTTATCCGCGATTTCGGAAGGGTCAACGTCGAGATGCTCGGCCATCAACTGCGTTCTGAACGCGCCGATTTCCAATATATTATCATCGCCCTCCTGTGCTTCCAGCATCACATCACATTCACTGTCCAGCCCCAACGAGCGATTATTCAAGTTGGACGAACCGATGCGCAGCATCCGGTCATCGACAATCATCAGCTTGGCATGGACATAAATGGCGTTGCCACCCTTCGTCACCGGATAGAAAATGCGGAAGCGGTTTTGCGTGTCGATATTACCGATCGCCTGACAGAGCCGCACTCGCGCGCCATCCATCGCAGTCTGTTCAATCCAGCCATCAGCCTGTACGGGCATGATGATGACGATTTCGGGCGGGTTATCCTCTTGCATCCGGCGCGCAATCGCGGCGGCGATTTCGGGCGCGGTAAAATATTGATTTTCGATATAGATGAATTTTTTGGCAGCGGCGATCATATCGACATAAAGCTGCTCGATCTCGCGGATTTCAGGCAGATTTTCATATTCCGCCCGCGTGCGCGCAATCGCAAGCTGCACATCGGTAAAGTCCGGCTCCACCCCCTCCGGCCATAATTCGTCGGCATCATCTTCCTCGACCGCATCGAGCGGATGTTTGGTCGCAAGTTCCCACCGCTCGCGCCCCAATTCGGCAAGCGCAGTCGCGACATCGCCGTCGATCAGCGTCGTTATATCATGCCACGGCGTATAAAGCTTGCCATTAGGCAAGGTCCGCCGCGGGTCATCGTCCAGATGTTCGGACGTATCCCAGCGCGCGCCGGTCATGTCGATCCCGCCGCAAATCGCGATACTATCGTCAATCACCACGATTTTCTGGTGGTGGCTGCATCCTTTGGGATGCGCGCTGTCGAATTTGAAGGTGATGCGCTTGGTCCGCCACCAGCGATAGAGCATGAGCAAATGGCTGCCCCGGAACAGCGATTTGAGCGCACCGAAATCCCATTTCAAAATGTCGATGCGCAAACCCGGCCGCGATTTGGCAAGGTCGAGGATGAAATTGCCGAGCGATTCTTCGCCCGCACCATCCTCGCTGCGCTCCAGATAGATGCGCGTGTCGAAATCCCAGCCAATCAGCAAAATGCGCGCCTTGGCCTTGAGCATCACCTCATGGACAATATGATAATAGTCCGCCGCATCGACAATCACCTTGACCCTGCCGGCATGTTCGATGCGCCAGCAATTACGTCGCGGTTTTGCGATCCCCGCGCTCCCCTCACCCATGTCGGCTTTTGTCCCTTTCTTTTTCGTCCCTTGGCTAACGCAGGGGCGCGCAGTTTGTTGCGCGGTGAGGAAATACAAAAGAGGTGGCGACAAAAAAGAGGCGGCCCCGAAAGACCGCCTCCTGCTGTTTCGAATGTGCGGTGCCTATCAGGCGCGCGCGAACATGTCCGGGCTTAAGGCCATCACGCTGTCCGAACCGCTTTCGATCTTGCGGCGAAGCGCGCCCGCGTCGGGCATGATGCGTTCGCCATAATAGCGCGCGGTCACAAGCTTGGATTCAAGGAAATCCTTGTCGCCTTCACCCGCTGCCAGCAATTCATTGGCCGCCTTGGCCATACGCAGCCACATCAAGCCGACCACGACAATGCCCATAATGTGCATATAGCTGTGCGCGCCCGCACCGACATTATTGGGGTTGGCCATGCCATTTTGCATGAACCACATGGTCGCGGCCTTCAATTCGCCATTGGCTTTTTCCAGACGACCGGCAAAATCGGCCAGTGCTTCATCATTCTTCGCTTCGGCGACTTCATCATCGACCACCTTGAAGAAAAGCTGGATTGCGCGGCCACCATTTTGGGCAAGCTTGCGACCGACAAGGTCCATCGCCTGAATACCGTTAGTGCCTTCATAGATCATCGCAATACGCGCATCGCGCACATATTGGGACATGCCCCACTCTTCGATATAGCCATGTCCGCCATAGACTTGCTGCGCATTGGTCGCGATGTCATAGCCCTTGTCGGTGCCATAGCCTTTGATAACCGGCGTCAAGAGCGAGATGAGATCGTCAGCGTGCTGGCGCTCTTCTTCGGTCTGCGCAAGATGGGCCAAGTCCACCTGAAGCGCACCCCACAGGCACAAAGCGCGCAAGCCTTCGGTCAGCGCCTTTCCGTCCATCAACATGCGGCGCACATCGGGGTGGACGAACAAAGTGTCCGCCTTTTCGTCCAGATCCTGCGGGCCGGTGAGCGCGCGGCCCTGACGGCGGTCCTGCGCATATTGGACGGCATTCTGGTAGGAAATTTCGCCCTGCGCCAAGCCCTGGATACCTACGCCCAGACGTGCCGCGTTCATCATGATGAACATCGCGGCCAAGCCCTTATTTTCCTCGCCGACCATCCAGCCGGTCGCTCCGTCATAATTCATGACGCAGGTCGAGTTGGCGTGGATCCCCATCTTATGTTCGATAGAGCCGCACGACACCGCGTTGCGCTCGCCCGGCGTGCCATCTTCATTGAGGGTGAATTTGGGAACGATGAACAGCGAAATGCCCTTCACATTGTCCGGCGCGTCCGGCGTTTTGGCGAGAACCAGATGGATGATGTTGCTGGTAAGGTCATGTTCGCCCGACGAAATGAAGATTTTCGTCCCCGAAACCTTGTAGCTGCCATCGCCATTGGGCGCCGCGCGCGTGCGGATGAGGCCAAGGTCCGTCCCGCAATGCGGTTCGGTGAGATTCATGGTGCCGCCCCATTCGCCGGTGATCATCTTGGGAACATAGGTTTCCTTTTGTTCCTGGCTGCCCTTGGCAAGAATGGCTTCGACCGCGCCGTTGGTAAGGCCGGGATACATGGCAAAGGCCATATTGGCCGCCGACATATATTCCGCAAAGGCCGAGCCCAAAATATGCGGCAATGCTTGACCGCCAAATTCTTCCGGTGCCGACAAGGTGCCCCACGCGCCTTCCTTATATTTGGCGAACGCTTCCTTAAAGCCCTTGGGCGTGGTCACGCTGCCATCGTCATGGCGGGTGCAGCCTTCCTGATCCCCCGAATAGTTGAGCGGGAAGGTCACCTGCTCGACAAATTTTGCGCCTTCGGAAAGGATCGCATCGACCATATCGGGGGTCGCATTTTCAAAACCGGGCAGATTGCCGTAATTTTCAAGGCCGACCACATGGTCCAGCACGAATTTCGTGTCTTTTACCGGCGCGTTATAAACGGGCATGAATTAACTCCTATCGCGTAAGATCGTTAGCAAGGGGTAAGGGGCACGCCTCAGCCGAAATCCTGTGTGCGTTGGCCAAGGGTGAGATCACGGATGGAACGGACAAATTGTTCCAGTTCATCAATCGCGCTGTCGATATCGTCTTTCTGGCGCGTCAACAGGTCGATGCGCGCCTGACAGCGTTCGATGGTGACGCGGCGCTGTTCCTCGCGGCCGTCGCCCACGTCATAAAGGTCGATCATCTCGCGAATTTCGGAAAGGCTGAACCCCACCCGCTTACCGCGCAAAATCCACGCAAGTCGCGCGCGGTCGCGTTTGGAATAAATGCGCGCGAGGCCTTTACGGGCGGGCGCAATCAATCCTTCGTCCTCGTAAAAACGGAGCGCGCGGGCGGTAACCCCGAACTCGTTGGACAAATCGGTGATGCTGTAACTCTCCCGATCCAAAGCATCGGGCGTGTCGATATGCGAGCGGCCAAGATCTTCAGTCATGCGACTCTCTATAATTGACGTTCACGTTAACGTCAAGGGAAAGCGCGCGCCTACGCAAATATTTTACGCTGCGTCACGCAATAAAAATGCGTGAAGTCGTGTCTGGATACAGGATTTAATGCAAAATCAGTCGGCGCGCACCAGCGCTCCACCGGGCAAGATCCGGCGGTAAAAGCAGCTTTTCGCGCCTGTGTGGCAGGTAGGCCCCATCGGTTCGGCGATGACCCACACCGCATCCTGATCACAATCGATCCGCATATCGACCAAGCGCAAGATATGGCCGGACGTTTCGCCCTTTTTCCACAATTTTCCACGGCTGCGCGACCAGAAATGGACTTCGCCCGCGTCGAGCGTCAAGCTGAGCGCCTCTTCATTCATATGCGCGACAACCAGCGGCATCCCGCTCTCCTTGTCGGTGACAACCGCCGTAATCAGCCCGTTGGCATCATATTTGGGGGTTAGCCGGTCGGTGGTTTCCGGGTTGCTTTCTTGTGCATCACTCATGGCCGCTCTGATGGCGTAACCGGACGCGGGCTGCAAGCGTCAGCCCCGGAAAAAAACGGGGGGATGCGCCCTCCTGTCGCATTACCGACATAAAGGGGGCGACAAACGGGGCTATGCTACCTATATGCGCGTCAGAATCATGACAAAGCGGGGCTGCAATGCCTTCCCACGGACATGGACCATGCTGACGACTCACCCATTTGACGACGACAAGCTGCGCGAAGAGTGCGGCATTTTTGGTATTACCGGCGCGGATACCGCCTCCGCTATGGTCGCGCTTGGCCTCCATGCGCTGCAGCATCGCGGGCAGGAAGCGGCTGGCATTACCAGTTTTGACGGCCATGATTTCCACAGCCATCGCGCGATGGGCCATGTGGCGGGCAATTTTGACCGCGACGATGTGATCAAGGCCCTGCCCGGTGAAATGGCTATCGGTCATGTGCGCTATTCGACGGCAGGCGGCGCGGGCTTGCGCAATGTGCAGCCGCTGTTCGCCGAATTGTCGAGCGGCGGCTTTGCGATTGCCCATAACGGCAATATTTCCAATGCAGGCAAGTTGCGCCGCGAACTGGTGCGACGCGGCTCGATTTTCCAATCGACCAGCGACACCGAAACTATCATTCATCTCGTCGCGACCTCCAGCTATCGCACGCTCATCGACCGCTTCATCGACGCGCTGAAACAGGTGGAAGGCGCTTATTCGCTGATCTGCATGACCGCAGAAGGCATGATCGCGTGCCGTGACCCGCTCGGCATCCGTCCGCTCGTCATGGGCAAATTAGGCGATGCGGTGATATTCGCGTCGGAATCCGTGGCGCTTGATGTGGTGGGCGCGGAATTTATCCGTCAGGTCGATGCGGGCGAGATTGTCATTGTGCAAAATGGCGAAATGCGCTCGGTGCGCCCCTTCCCCGACCAGCGCGCGCGGCCTTGCATCTTCGAGCATGTCTATTTTTCGCGCCCCGATTCCATCGTTGATGGCGCATCGGTCTATTCGGTGCGCAAAGCGATCGGCGCACAGCTTGCGATCGAAAGTCCGGTCGAAGCCGACCTCGTCATCCCTGTCCCCGACAGCGGCACACCGGCGGCCATCGGTTATGCGCAGGAATCGGGTATTCCGTTTGAACTGGGCATTATCCGCTCGCACTATGTCGGGCGCACCTTCATCCAGCCTTCGGACAAGGTCCGGCATTTGGGCGTCAAGCTTAAGCATAATGCCAATCGCGCACTGATTACCGGCAAGCGGGTCATTCTGGTTGACGACAGCATTGTGCGTGGCACCACCAGCCTTAAAATCGTGCAAATGATGCGCGATGCGGGCGCGGCAGAAGTGCATATGCGCATCGCCTCCCCGCCGACGCGGCATAGCTGCTTTTATGGCGTCGATACACCTGAACGCGAAAAGCTGCTCGCCGCCAAAATGGACCTTAAGGAAATGACGGACTATATTCAGGCCGACAGCCTTGCTTTCCTCTCCATCGACGGGCTGCACAAAGCCTTGGGCGAAGATGTGCGCGACAATATTGCGCCGCGCCATTGCGATGCCTGCTTCACCGGCGATTATCCGACCGCCCTTACCGACCATGACGAAGTTGCGGTCGAAGACCAATTTTCCCTGCTCGCCGAGCGTATCGTCTGATTAGAAAAATTTAGTTTATGACCGACAAGCCTTTGGACGGGCAGCTTGCCCTTGTGACCGGCGCATCGCGCGGAATAGGTGCGGCCACCGCTGAAGCATTGGCAGCTCTCGGCGCCCATGTCGTGCTGACCGCACGCACCGCCGAAGCGTTGGAAGAGGTGGAGGAGCGTATCCACCAAGCGGGCGGATCGGCGACGATTGCGCCGCTCGACCTTGCCGACGGGGATAGTGTGGCGCGGCTCGCGACCGCGCTTGCGGGACGTTGGAAGGCGCTCGATATATTGGTGTTGAACGCGGCCATTCTTGGCACGTTGACGCCAGTGACGAGCATCGACACCAAGGAATTTAACCGCGTCCTCACGTTGAACCTGCTCGCACAGCAGGCGCTTATCACCGGTTTCGACCCGATGCTGCGCCGTTCCGATGCCGGCAAGGTGATCGCGATTACCTCCAGCGTCGGCCGCGCACCGCGCGCTTATTGGGGCGCTTATGGGGCATCGAAAGCAGCGCTTGAAACTTTGGTCACCGCTTATGGCGATGAAATGGCCAATATTTCAACCGTGCGCACCGCCATCGTCGACCCCGGAGCAACGCGCACGCAAATGCGCGCCAAAGCCTATCCCGGCGAAGATCCGGCCAGCCTCAAAGAGCCTGTGGTGGTCGCCGATGCCATCGCCGCGCTCGTCACGCGCGGCTTTGACAGCACCGAATATCTGGCGCTAGGCCGCTAAAATCCTCATTTTGCGGCGGGTGCTGGTGCCGACGCGGCGGTAGAGGCTGTTTCCGCATCCACCAGCTTCTGCACCGCATTATAAAATTCTTCGCGCGCTGGTCCCAGATCGTCATGATGGGTCGCTTTGGGCCAATTGCCATTGGAGGCAATGATAAGCTTGCGCTTGGGGTCGATGAAAATCCCCTGCCCGAAAATGCCCTGCGCGGCAAAGCTTCCATCATCATTGGTCCACCATTGATAACCATAGCCGCGCCCCGGCGCGCCGGTCGGAGCCTGTTTTGTGGTGGCGGCGGCGAGCCAGTCGTCGGGCAGAACCTTATTCCCGCCCGCAACGCCGCCATTGAGGATGAACTGGCCAAAGCGCGCATAATCGCGCAGCGAGGCCGAAATGCAGCACCCGCTAATCTCGCTCCCCGTTTCGCCGAGCATCCAGATTGCATCCTGCTCCATGCCGAACGGCTTCCATATTTTTTCGCTCAAATAATCGCTCACCGTCTTGCCGGTCGCGCTGGATACCAGAACGCCGATGAGATTGGTCTCGCCGGTTTTATAATCCCATTTGGTGCCGGGAGGGGCTTCGCGCGGTAATTTGCGCATATAGGACACGGTAATATCGACGCCCTTTTCGACCGGCTGTTTGGCGAACAAAGCCACGTCCGATTTGGGGTCGGAATAATCCTCGTTCCACTTGACGCCTGACGTCATGGTGAGCAGTTGCTTGATCGAGACATCATCATAAGCAGAGCCTTTAAGGTCCGGAATATAAAGCGAAACCTTATCATCAAGACTCTTGATGTAGCCATCCTTTACCGCCGCGCCGACCAGCGTCGAGGCAAAGGATTTGGCAACCGAAAAGCTGGTCCAGCGCCCTTCTTTGCTATAACCCATCGCATAGCGTTCAAAACGGATCTTGCCGTCCTGCACGATAATCAGCCCCGCATTGCGTTGCTTGGCCATATATTGGTCAATGTCGAACGGGAAGGTCATCGGCTTGCCTTCGGGCAGCGGATAGACCGGACCACCGGCCTTGATGGTGTGCGAACTGCTCAGCTTTTCAAGCTGGCGAAACGCTGCATCGCGCTGGTCCTGCGTCCAGAACAGAACATTTTTATCCTTGGGGAGATTGGACAGCAATTGCACCGTATCATTATTGCACCCCGCCAGCGCCAGAAATGCCGTCGCCGTTGCGAGCAAAATCCTGCCCTTACCCATAAAGCTCTCCCTTATTTTCTTACGATTTGACCAAAGTCACCTGCGCGACATGGATGCCGCCCCCGCGAAAACCGCCTTCGCAATACATCAGATAATAGCGCCAAAGACGAATGAATTTTTCATCAAAACCGGCAGGTAAGGCGCCCGCTTCCACCACTGCATCAAAACGCGCGCGCCAGCGTTGCAGCGTTTCGGCATAATCACCGCCAAAGTTCACCTGATTAGTCCACTTCAACCCGTAACCCTCTGCGATAGCGCGAAAACGACTTTCGGACAGCAGCATCCCGCCGGGGAAAATATAGGTCTGGATGAAATCGACGCCATCGGCATAAGCGGGAAAAAGCGCATCATGAATCGCGATATATTGGAGCGCCGCGCGGCCACCGGCCTTGAGGCGGGCGGCGATGCTTTCCAGATAAGCGGGCCAATATTGCTCGCCGACGGCCTCGACCATCTCGACGCTCGCAATCGCGTCAAATTGTCCCTGCACATCACGATAATCGACCAGTTCGATGCGCGCGTCCTTATCCAGCCCGTCGCGTTGCAACCAGTCAAGTGCCCAAGCCGCTTGTTCTCCGGACAGGGTCAGGCCGGTATAGCGCACATCATGACGGGCACGGGCGCGGTGCGCGAGGCCGCCCCAGCCACAGCCGATTTCGAGCAAACTCTTGCCGGGGGCGAGATTGAGCCGGTCGAGCAGATGGTCGATCTTGCGTAGCTGCGCGGCTTCCAACGGCTCGGACGGGCTATAAGGTTTGGCAAATAAGGCGCTGGAATAAACCATATTATGGTCCAGCCAGCCTTGGTAAAAATCATTGCCCAGATCATAATGGAACGCGATGTTACGCCGTGCTTGCGCCCGCGAATTAGCCCGCAGCCGGTGGAGCAGGCGCTTGGCATATTTCCATACGCCGCGCGAGCGTGCGACATTGCCCAAGGTGCGGCCATTGCGCATGAACAGGTCGAAGATGATAACAGGATCGGGGCTGGACCATTCGCCCGCTTCCCACGCTTTATAAAAACCGACCGAGCCGGAGCGCGCAAGCCGCACAAAGGTCGCCCAGCTATGGATGGTGATACTGCCAGAAGGCCCTGCCCCGCGACCGCCAACCACCCGCACGCTGCCATCGGGCAAATGCCCTTCCAGCGAGCCATGCTCCATGCCGGCGTCGATCCGGTCTATGAGCTTATGGAACAGCGCCGCGCCGCCGCGTTCCAACAAGCGCGAAAAGCGCGCACGCGATGCCACTCCTTTGTCTGCGGCGACAAGATGCTGCCCCCTTGGAGTGGATTGGACATTCATAAGCGCCTTGATGCGCAAGACTTATTCTTCGCGCAACTGCTTTTCCACCTGCCAGGTCTGGCCCTTGCTGACGAGCTTTTGCAGGTCGGGCATTTTGCCTTCGGCCAGCTTGCGATTCTGTTCGACAACCGCCGATTCAAAGGTCGGCATAGGATCATCATAAATTACGCCAAGCGCCATCGGGAACGGTCCGAACGGCATTTCGACCAGCATATGCGCAACCGAACGGTTGGTCTGGTCGTGAACAATCACGCCCGCGCCTTGCCAATCGCCATCGGTCACATCGACGACTTTCAACGTCAGCTTTTCGGCATCAAGTGCAATGCCCTTGCTGCCCTTGGCAAACAGCATGGGTTCGCCATGCTTGACCCAAAGCTGATGGTCGTCCTGATTTTTCTTTTCGGTAAAATCGGCAAAGACATCAGCATTATAGACGATGCAGTTCTGGAAAATTTCAATAAAAGCCGCGCCTTTGTGGTGATAGGCCGCTTTCAGAACATCGGGCAATTGTTTGGACACATCATATGCGCGCGCAATGAAGCGGCCCCCTGCCCCCAGCGCAAAGGCACAAGGGTTGGCGGGATGGTCGACCGAGCCGAACGGCGTTGAAGGCGATTTAGTGCCTTCGCGGCTCGTCGGCGAATATTGGCCCTTGGTGAGGCCATAAATTTCATTGTTGAACAGCATGATCTGCGTGTTCAAATTACGGCGGATGACGTGCATCGTATGGTTGCCGCCAATCGACAGACCATCGCCATCGCCGGTGATAAGCCACACATCAAGATCGGGATTAGCCAGCTTGATGCCGGTCGCAAAAGCGGGCGCGCGGCCGTGAATCGTGTGGAAACCATAGCTTTCCATATAATAAGGGAAGCGCGACGAGCAGCCGATACCGCTTACAAACACGGTGTTTTCGGGACTTGCGCCCAATTCCGGCATGGTGCGCTGCACCGCCTTCAAAATCGCATAGTCGCCGCAGCCCGGACACCAGCGCACTTCCTGATCGGTTTCCCAATCCTTGATCGTGGTTTTGATGGGGGTCATATCGTTCATTGGAGGTGCTCCTCGATAGCGGCCTCGATTTCGGCAATTTTGAAAGGCTGGCCCGACACTTTGTTGAGCGGCTTGGCATCGACCAAGAATTGGTCGCGCAGCACGGTTTTCAACTGTCCGGTATTCATTTCGGGCACAATCACGCGATCAAAGCTTTTGAGCAGTTCGCCCAGATTAGCGGGCATCGGCCAGATATGGCGGATATGGATATGGCTGACATCCTGCCCCTTACGGCGCGCGCGGCGGACCGCTTGACGGATCGGGCCATAGGTCGAACCCCAGCCCACAATCGCAAGCTTGCCGCCCGCTTCGCCATTATCAACCTCTTGGTCAGGGATGCTGGCGGCGACCCCGTTCACCTTGTCGCGGCGAATGTCGGTCATTGCCTGGTGGTTGAAGGGCGAATAGTCGAGATGGCCGGTGCCTTGCGCCTTTTCGATCCCGCCAATGCGGTGGAGCAGGCCGGGCGTGCCGGGCTTCACCCAAGGCCGAGCCAGCTTTTCATCGCGGCCATAAGGCAGAAACCCGCTTTCGGGCGCTTCTTCGAGGAATTCGACCGGGAACGGGGTATAACCGTCCATGTCCGGCACCTTCCACGGCTCGGCGGCGTTGGCGATATAGCCATCGGTCAATAGCATCACCGGCGTCATATATTGGACCGCGATACGGCACGCTTCGATGGCGCACTCAAACGCATCTTCGGGCGAGCGCGCAGCGATGACCGGCATCGGCGCATCGCCATTGCGGCCATAAACGGCTTGATACAGGTCCGATTGCTCGGTCTTGGTAGGAAGGCCGGTGGAGGGGCCGCCGCGCTGCGAATTGACAATCACCAGCGGCAATTCGGTCATGATCGCCAAGCCCATTGCCTCGCCTTTCAGCGCAATACCGGGGCCGGACGAGCTGGTCACACCCAGCTGCCCCGCATAGCTTGCGCCGATTGCCGAACAGATGGCGGCGATTTCATCTTCCGCCTGGAAGGTCGTCACGCCAAATTCCTTGAGCCGCGACAGATGGTGAAGGATCGCCGAGGCTGGCGTAATCGGATAGCCGCCGAAAAACATCGGGAGACCAGCAAGCTTGGCACCGGCCACCAGCCCCAGCGAAATCGCTTCGGCGCCGGTGATGGTCCGATAAAGGCCCGGCTCTACGGGAGCGGGTGCAATATGATGCTGGAGCCGCGCATGGCTAATGCCATCGCCCGACAATTCCGCGGTTTCGCCATAGGCATGGCCTGCATTCAATGCCGCGATATTGGCTTCGGCCAGCACCGGATTGCTCGCAAATTTGCTGTTGAGCCAGTCGATAATCGGCTGGCGTTCGCGGTCGAACATCCACAGCGCAAGGCCGAGCGTCCACATATTCTTGCAACGCAACGCCTCTTTATTGCCCAGCCCGAACGGCTTGACGCTTTCCAAGGTCAATTGCGAAATATTGAAAGACAGCAACCGCCATTTGGCAAGGCTGTCATCGGTGAGCGGGTTGGCCGCATATTTGGCCTTGGCAAGGTTGCGCTCGTTAAATTCGCCCTCGTCGGCGATGATGAGACCGCCTTCCTTGAGCGCATCAAGATTGACCTTCAACCCGGCCGGATTCATCGCAATCAAAATGTCGGGCGCATCGCCTGCGGTCGAAATGTCGGAAGAACCGAAATTGATCTGGAAGGCCGAAACCCCGAACAACGTGCCTTGCGGCGCACGAATCTCGGCCGGAAAGTCGGGAAATGTCGCAAGATCATTGCCCGCCAGCGCAGTCGACAAAGTAAATTGCCCGCCGGTAAGCTGCATCCCGTCACCGGAATCCCCGGCAAAGCGGACGACCATAGATTCGAGCGGCGCGTGATCGACCTCTGTATCTTCATCGACCGTGAAGGTTGCGCTTACCATGTAATATTCCCGTGCTTGATGCGTAAACCGCAATGATTGACATGAACCCCCTACGCCCGCCAGCCTTATCTCGCAAAGTAGAAAAATGGCGCGCGCCTGAAACAATAATTTTCTTATAGTCCCCTTCTTGCCGGATGACCGGCTTACTGGCATCAATGTCAGCACTGTTTGTGAAGCGCTGTCAAGCGAGAGGATATTTATGACCGATATAGCTGCACCCCGTCCCGATGTCGCCGCCTTTTTGGGATTTCTCAACGGCCTTGAAGGCCCGAAAATGCATGAGGTCACGCCGGACGTTGCACGCCAAATGATGGTCGCCATGGGGCCGATTGCGGAATTGCCCGCGGGCGAAGTGGCGGTTGTGCGCGATATAGTGATTCCCGGTCCGGCAGGCGATATTCCCGCCCGACTCTATGATATAAAGGAACAGCGCGGGAGCGGTCCGGTGCTGCTGTTTTTCCACGGCGGCGGCTTTGTCATCGGCGATCTGGAAGTCTATCATCCCTATTGCGCGGAACTTGCGCGGCAGATGGATATTCCGGTCCTTTCGGTCGATTACCGCCTCGCCCCCGAACATCCCTTCCCCGCCGCCAGCGATGATTGCGAAGCCGCAGCGCGTTGGGTGGCGGAAAGTCCGGCGGAGCTTGGCTATGATGTGACCGGCCTTGTGCTTTCGGGCGATAGCGCGGGGGGCAATCTCACCATTGTAACCGCAATGGCCTTGCGCGACCGCCCTGCCAAGGTGCCGGTTATCCTCCAGCACCCCATCTATCCCGCTGTCAGCAGCAGCAATGACTGGCAAAGTATGCGCGATTTTGCCGAAGGCCATCTTCTCACAGCCGAGGGTATGGCGTGGTTTTATGCCCATTATAATCCGGACAATGCCGATTATCGCGGATCGCCGCTCGACCATGACCAAAGCGGGATGCCGCCGTCGCTGGTCGTGACCGCAGGGCTGGACCCGTTGCGCGACCAAGGCGCGGCTTATGCGCAAAAGCTGAAAGAGGCAGGCGTGCCGGTCGATTATCGGAACAGCGAGGGCACGATTCACGGCTATATCAATTTGCGCAAAGCGATTCCGTCTGCGCAAGAAGATGTTACCGCCAATCTTACGGCCTTGCGCGCGATGCTCGATACTCTATTGGTCAGGGCATGACCGATATAAACAGCCTCCCCTACCGCCCCTGCGCCGCCATCATGCTGGTCAACCGTTCCGGCAAAGTCTTTGTCGGGCAAAGGCTCGATACGCGCACCGAAGCCTGGCAGATGCCGCAAGGCGGGATTGACGAGGGCGAGGATGCCGAAATCGCGGCTTTGCGCGAATTGGAGGAAGAAACCGGCATTGCGCGCGAATATGTCACCATATTGGCGCGCTCGTCGGACGAACATTTCTATGACTTGCCCGAAGAGCTGATCGGCAAATTATGGCATGGCAAATGGCGTGGCCAGCGCCAGACTTGGTTCCTGATGCGCTTCACCGGCGAGGATAGCGATGTGAATATCGAAACCGACCATCAGGAATTCCGCGCTTGGCAATGGATTGATCCGCAAGAGCTGCCTGCGCTCATCGTGCCGTTCAAGGAAAAGCTTTATCGCAATGTGGTTGCCGAATTTGCGGAATTAATCTGAGGAAGATCCCTGCCCCCGTTATGGCGCAGCGCCACCATTATCTGATCGCCCTTGGCTCCAACCGGCGGCATCACCGCTTCGGCCCCCCGCGCACCGTGCTGGGGGCGGCCTTAAAGGCGCTTGAACAGACAGACATCATGCTGGTGGCCGCTGCGCCCATTTATACTACCCTTCCGATCGGGCCATCGACGCGCAGCTATGCCAATAGTGCGGCGCTGGTCTCGACGCCCTACCCGCCAAAAAAGCTGCTGCGCAAACTCAAGACAATCGAAGCCCACTTCGGCCGCCGCCGCGGGCAAAGATGGAGTAGCCGCACGCTCGATCTCGACATTATATTATGGGATGGCGGCGCGTTTCACAGCAAAAACCTGACCATCCCGCATATCCTTTTCCGCGAACGCGATTTCGTCCTGCGCCCTGCAAACGACATTGCGGCGGACTGGCGAGATCCGGTCACTAAGCTCATGGTGCGACATTTATTTGCCCGTTTGCGCAAGAAGGCGTTGAAAGATGGTTGACCGCAAGCCCATCGCTTACTAGGGGGAGCGCCTCACAAACGTCATGGACGCTTGGGGCCCTTAGCTCAGTCGGTAGAGCAACTGACTTTTAATCAGTAGGTCGCTGGTTCGAACCCAGCAGGGCTCACCACGCATTCGCAATGGTGTTGGATGTTTATGGATAGGTGCCAGAGAAGTTTCAGGCTTTCTCCGTCAAGTAGTGGATGCCTTTCATTGCTGCATTTTTCCTGTAGCTCCGGCTGATATAAGCGCAAAGGTGACATTGTGAGCTTGGAAAATATTTTGGCACTGATGGCTCTCGTCGCGAGCTTTATTACCTGTCATTATGCACGCCCCCTTTGCTCGTCACTATCATTGATGGACCTGCCGAATGCGCGTAAATTACATGCTGTTCCCACACCATTAGCAGGCGGCATTGTGTTGGCGCTGGCGGGTATTCCTGCGTCTTTGGCCTTTATATTCCTGTCTTCCGACATAGACACTTGGACCATTACGCAAATACGCTACCTCACAGCGTTACTGGCTATGGCGTTACTTGGTATTATAGATGATCGCCATGCCTTAAGCCCGCGTTCCCGCCTGCTTTTTTCGTTTCTTATCTTCATCTTGTTGGCGACCATTGATCCGACATTCCGCTTACGGACCCTGGATTTCTATTATCTGGATTTCCAACTTGGCCTCGTAAACGTCCCCATTGCGGTCATTTTTACAGCCTTTTGCTGTGTTGCCCTCATCAATGCTGTCAATATGGCAGACGGGAAGAACGGTCTGGTAATCGGCATGTCGATCGGGTGGCTGTGCCTTTTATTGCTGCGCACCGATCCCGCCATTTCCCCACTCATCAAAATCATCATCGCGATTTTGATTCCCCTCCTCATTTTCAACCTGCGCGGAAAATTATTTCTGGGGGATGGAGGCGCTTATGGTCTGGCTACTTCGATCGCGCTTCTCACGATCATCACATATAATATGCCCGGTCCGTTCATGCGCCACAAAATAGCCGCCGAAGAAATCATGGCTTTATTTTTCGTGCCGACCTTTGATGCCGCACGGCTTATCATAACACGCATGGCGCAGCGAAAATCCCCTATGGCAGCAGACCGCAACCATCTCCATCATATATTGCTGGACCGGTTCGGATGGCCGGGCGGCCTTTTCATCTATTGGATACTCGCAATTGTTCCGGCAGCGCTCCTTATCCTGTATAATTCGCATAACGGCTCGTGAAGCGTATCCTTCAACTCGGAGCAATCAGCATTGCCAATCTTGCAAGCATGATCCTGTTCCAATGGCTCCTGATAACAAAATTGGGGGCAAGCGTTGAATCCGACGCATTATTTGCCGCCATGACAATACCACAGCTTTTCGCGTCGGTGATTGCGGCTTCGCTTACCAGTATCGTGGCCCCCTTGTTGACCGGCGAAAACAGCGCAGAGCAGCGGGTCGATGCGTGGAGCCTGATTGCCATTACGTCCGCTATTTTTACGGGCATGACCATTTTGCTTATCCTTCTGGCGCCTTGGTGGACCGGATGGATTGCGCCCGGCTTTTCCGTATCAGCTAAGGCTTTGCTGCTTCATTACTCCCGTATCAATATTCTGGTCATCATCTTTGCAGGGTTCAATGCAATCCAGATTGGCTTGGCCTATGCGCGTAACCAGTTCCAATGGGTCGAATTTTCCGCTTTCATCGCCAATCTTATTGCCATTCTTCTGGCTTTGTTCTTTGTCAGGGACGGCGACGGCATTTTGGCATCCTGGATATTGGTCGCAAGGGCTGTTCTGACATCTATCCTGTTGCTGAAAGTTACAGATGCACCCGCACGCCCCGATTTTTCACGCCCTTTCATAAAACAAGCCTGGTCAAAGTTGAGACCGGTATTGATTGGAGGGTCATATTATAAAATGGATCCTGTTGTTGACCGTATTCTCCTGTCTTCCTTGCCGGCAGGCTCGCTTTCGTTATTCTACATCGCGCAACAAATTTTGAGCGCAGGGTCGCAAGTATTCGCCAAAGTCATTGCAACCCCTACTATCACCAAACTCGCCTATGCGTTCAAATCGGGGGATGAGACGGAATATTCGCGTATCTACCGACATAATATGGTGCTCATTCTAGGGCTGTCTATGTGCGGGTTGATCGCTGGAATCGGGTTTATCTACCTTTTGCTTCCCTATTTTGAATCTGTCGGAAATTTCAGCGTGGCAGATGCCCAATATATCGTCATGATATTGACACTGGCAGGGGGCATGATGGTTGCGGGTGCCGGGGGATCGTTAGTTGCCGGAGCCTATTACGCCCGTGGAGACACCAAAACACCTACCATCATCGGAAGCATTTCCTTCACTATCGGAATTGGGCTAAAGATTGTAACCTTCCGCCTGTTCGGGCTGGAAGGTCTTGCTATAGGGGTTTCGATTTACTACACGACCTCGCTCATTTTACAGGGTTTATACCTGCGCCGACGCAATGGTGTTTCCCCGGCCTCTTGATTGAAACAATGGATATATCCTCCTCCTCTCTTCCGTCTACGGTTCAACTGGAAATAACCCCTTGCCCCTTGGGGTGCGCTCCCGGTGACAAGAAGATACTGTCCGGCACCGACCTGCTCCACGACATTCCCGGCGAATTTACCGTGGTCGAATGCCAATCATGCAACCTTATGCGAACCGATCCGCGCCCTGATGCGCAAAGTATTGGCGTATATTACCCTTCCGATTATGGCCCTTATGTCGGCACAGTCGTTTACGCTGACAAACAAGCCGATGGATTTGTCCGTAAGCTTATCCGCGCCGCCAAGCGTATATTCGATACCAAGGCCAACAGTATTCCATCGCTTGCGCCTGGGAAAATGCTCGAATTCGGCAGTGCGTCTGGAAACTATCTGCACGCAATGGCCTCGCAAGGATGGCAGGTCGAAGGTATAGAATATTCCGAAGATGCCGCCAGCAATGCGCGCGCATTGGGGCATATAGTCCATGTTGGTGCGATAGAAACCATTACCCTTCCCGAACAGCAATTTGATCTGATTGCAGGCTGGATGGTTGTCGAACATCTGCATGACCCGGTGGCAAGTTTGCAGAAACTGGCGCGCTGGGCAAAGCCGGACGCGACGCTTGCTATATCTGTTCCCAATGCAAAATCAGCCGAATTCCGCTTATTCGGCAAGCGCTGGTATGCCCTGCAACTTCCCACCCATTTATATCATTATACTCCTGAAACCTTGGAAAAATTGCTTGACCGGACCGGATGGACAGTGACCAAAATCCACCATCACCGCACTGTTTCCAATCTGGTTGCCAGCCTAGGATATGTACTGATTGACCGCGGCTGGTCCAAAGCGGGCACGATGCTGGTCAATTTCCCCGAACGTGGTGGTCGGCTTGGCGCGCTTGTCCTCTTCCCGCTGTCTTTCATCATGGCCGCACTGGGGCAAACCGGGCGCATGACTGTTTGGGCCAAGCGGAAATAATGTTAAAAGTAGCGGCGTTCACCGGTGGCCAAACTGTGCCCAGCGCCCGTTTCCGGGTGCGCGAGTATAAATCGCGTTTATCAAAACTGGGTGTCGAACTTCACGAGTTTTCGCACCGGACAGAGGCATACCCTCCGCCCGGCAAGCTTGAGCGCCCGTTATGGGCATTGCACCGGCTCGCCGAATTATATGCCAGCGCACGTCAATCCCGGACATATGACCTGTCTCTTATCCAGCGCGAGTTTATCTCCTCCTATGCTACGCTTGAAGGGCTGACGAAAGCCCCCCGTATCCTTGATGTCGATGACTCGATCCATTTGCTTCGGGGCGGGAAAGCCGCCCGTAAAATAGCGCAGATGAGTGATCGCGTCATTGCAGGAAACAGCTATCTCGCCGACATTTACAGCCAATGGAGCCAGGACGTCGTTATCCTTCCGACGGGCGTGGACAGCGACAAATATAAGCCCGCGCGCAGCCCTATGGATAATGATGAACCGGCTTCCGGGCATGATGGGATCATCACGATAGGCTGGATCGGGACAGCCGCCAATTTCCAGTATCTGGAAGGGTTGGAACCGGTTTTCCGCACTATTTTGAACCGCTACCCCGCCGTACGGCTCAAAATTATTAGCAACCGCTCCCCGCTATTCGCCTCCCTTCCGCAGGCCCAATGGGCTTTTGCTCCTTGGTCGGAAACAGGCGAAGTTGCGGATATCCAATCCCTATCCATCGGGATCATGCCCCTTTTGGACAGCGAGTGGGCTCGTGGAAAATGCAGCTTCAAGATGTTGCAATATATGGCGTGCGGGCTTCCTGTTGTGGCCAGCCCGGTTGGGATGAACACTGAAGTACTTGCGCAGGCCGAAATCGGCTTTGGCCCTACTTCGCATGATGAATGGGTTGATGCGCTCGACACGCTTGTCACGTCGGAAAGCATGCGGGCGGCTATGGGGCGGAACGGGCGCGACTTGCTTGAATCCCGCTATTCTTTAAACAAACTTGCGCCGGTTCTTGCTGGCTATCTGGAATCAGGAACAAGATTGTGAATCAGAGCCACTCGATGCGCGCTGACATTCAAGCGTTGCGCGGCCTCGCTGTATTGCTTGTCCTTGTCTATCATGCACGGCTCGGCTTGTTTCATGCCGGTTATCTGGGCGTGGACATTTTCTTTGTCATTTCCGGTTTTCTCATAACTTCAATGGTCAAAAGCCAGATTGAACACAACAAATTCAGTTTCAAAGAATTTTATTTCCGCCGGGCAAAGCGGCTTTTACCCGCCGCCTATACGACTATTTTTTTCACAACCATACTCGCCTTTTTCCTTTTGACGGGAACAGAATTAAAGCAATACGCACAACAGGCAGCAGGCGCAATCAGCTTCACGGCCAACTATGTGTTAATGCGACAAGGCTCCTATTTTGGCGGTGATGCAGAACTGAAACCCTTATTGCATACATGGTCATTGTCGATTGAAGAGCAATATTATCTTATTCTTCCTGCCCTGATGTTTTTCATCAACCGTAGATTCTGGTTCGCGTTGGTAATCGTTGCAATGATTGCGAGTTTTATCGGTTGCGTTGCGATAGCGGCGTGGAAGCCCCAAGTCGCTTTTTACGCCTTTCCGACACGGGCATGGGAGTTGGGTGTGGGCTCGCTCGGCGCTTTCATTGTTGCGCGCCAAGACGTCCGAAATTGGGCAAAATGGCTGTTTTGGCCATCCCTTGTCGCATTGCTTGTCTTGCCTGTTTACCCGGTTGGCGGAAGCCATCCCGGCATTGATGCGCTTATTGCCTGTTTTGCAACTCTTATCGTAATTTTGCGCTCGCATCCGGCCTTGAACGGAGCCGCCGTTAAGCCTTTAGCGTGGGTGGGTGATATTTCCTATTCTCTTTACCTCGTACATTGGCCACTCTTTGCTTTGGCTGCAAATGTGTGGGTAGGCGAAGCGCCTTATCATATTCGCCTGATCATCGCCGTCATTTCTATGGGATTGGCTTGGGCGCAATATCATTTCATTGAAAACCCGATCCGCTCCGCCCCGCTGCAGTTCACTTGGAGACGGGCAGCTATGACGGCAACTTTATCTCTGGCGCTAGCTGCGCTGCCTTTTGCGCTCTATTATGGAAATCCGAAAAATGCGGAATATTCCTTCGAACGAAGGGGCAATACCGGCCTTGGAGACAGTTGTGTTTCGGATAGAAATTATGCGCCGCCCGCTCAATGTATGACCACATCACATCCCGATCTGATGGTGTGGGGTGACAGCTATGCTATGCATCTGATCCCAGGCATCAGAAAGGAATGGCAGGGAACCGGGGTCATACAGGCTACCAAATATGTCTGCGGTCCTTTGATCGGGCTTTCTCCTTTCGCAAATGGTGTGGAAATGGCCCAGACCCGTTCCTGGGCCGATGGTTGCCTCGATTATAATGATGAGGTATTGGAATATTTGAAAAATTCCCCTGTCAAAACCGTCGTGCTTGCCAGCGTTTTCAAACAATATCTGACACCTGAGCAATTTGATGTCGTAGAGCGCGCAGGTCCCGGACAGCCTGAAACCGAAAAAAAGGCGACACCGGATGCGGCATTGCAGGCGGCTGGGCGAACCATTACGGCTTTACGGGCGATGGGCAAGAAAGTCGTCGTCATCGCTCCGCCCCCTGCTCTTGATTGGGATGCAGGCATGTGTAGCGAACGTATTTTGCGGGGGATGCCGACTTACGGCGACTATGCCGACTGCTCCATCCCCGATGCGGAATATAAGGCCAAGCGCAAGGCGGTTCTCACATTCATGCAAGAATTACAAAAGCGGTTTGATGTCGACGTTATTATGTTCGACGATGCACTGCGCAGCGGCAACGGATATCGTACCCGCGAGGATGGCAAGATAATCTATATATCAAACGGACATTTATCTTACACTGGCTCTGAATTCCTCGCCAAGCAAATGCACATGGGGCAGTTAATCGCCGACAAGGCGCGCTAATCGCACCCCTCTTTAATCTATCGGGAGAAAAACATTGGATATCGTAGTCATCGGCCTTGGTTATGTTGGCCTTCCGCTGGCGGTCGCGTTGGCTGAAAAATTTCCCACGACCGGCTTTGACATTGACAGCGGGCGCATTGAGGAATTGCGCGCGGGCAATGATCGCACACGGGAAATTGACGAGACACGACTGGCTGCTACCAAACTCCAATTGACCGACAAGGCCGAGCAATGCCCCGCAGCAGATGTTTATATTATTACCGTGCCCACTCCGGTGGATGATAAAAATGTGCCGGATCTTCGCCCGGTCCTGTCCGCTACGAAAACAGTGTCTGCAATGATCGATCCTGCGCGCAAGCCCGTTATTGTTTATGAAAGCACTGTTTACCCGGGTGTTACCGAAGATATTTGCGGTCCGGAAATTGAACGCCTCACCGGCCTCAAATGCGGTGAAGATTTTACACTCGGTTATTCACCCGAACGGATTAACCCCGGCGACCGGGAACATACCGTGGATCGCATCACCAAGGTTATCGCCGGGCAAAGCCCCGAAATTACGGAAAAGCTGGCTACCATTTATGGTGCAATCACAACGGGTGGTGTCTTCAAGGCCGCATCCATCAAAGTCGCAGAAGCGGCAAAGGTTATCGAAAACACCCAACGTGACGTCAATATCGCGTTGATGAACGAAATCGCTCAGATTTTTGCGAAAATGGATATTTCCGTCTGGGATGTGTTGGCGGCTGCAAAAACCAAATGGAATTTTCTTCCGTTCCAACCCGGACTTGTAGGCGGACACTGCATTGGTGTTGATCCTTATTATCTGAGCTATCGCGCCGAGCAACTCGGCTATAACCCTGCACTCATACTTGCAGGCCGCAACACTAACGACGGCATGGCGCGCTATGTCGCAAATGAACTTCACACCCGACGGGGGGAGAAAGCAGGTTCGGTTCTGGTTCTCGGGCTGACTTTCAAGGAAAATGTTCCCGATCTACGCAATTCGAAGGTTGTCGATCTTGTGCGGTCGCTTGAAGATCTTGGCCATAATGTAACGGTTCATGACCCGTTGGCCGAAGCTGGTGAAGCCCGGCATGAATATGATCTTGAACTTGATGCAAACGCACTGGACCACACCTATGACATCGTTGTCCTTGCCGTTCCCCACGACGCTTATGTAAAGGATATGGGAGAAGGAAAAATCCGGTCTTTGGTTAACGGCGACGGTCTCTTTGCAGATTTGAAAGACGCATTCGGTATTCGCGCCGAAGCCGAACATTGGGTTTTATAATCCCCGTTCTGCCCCTTATTTTTTTCGAGGTGCCCAATGGCAAAAGTTCTTCGCATCTTTAACCGGTTTGTCATCGGTGGTCCGGTGCTGAACGCCATGCTGCTGACAAAAAATCTGGCCCCCGAATTTGAAACAAAGCTGATCACCGGCATTGAAGATGTTGGTGAACATCGTGCAAATTTTCTCATTGATGAATATGGGGTTGAGCCCTTCTTCATCAATGAGATGCGCCGCTCGGTAAATCCTTTCCAGGATGCGATAGCCTATCGGGCGATCAGCAAAATTATAAAGGAATTCAAACCGGATATCGTCCACACCCATGCGGCAAAGGCGGGCGCTGTGGGGCGTGCAGCGGCCATTGCGGCTAATGTTCCGGTAATATTACATACATTTCATGGACATTCTTTTCATTCCTATTTCAATAAATTAGCCAATCAGACCTTTATCAACATCGAACGGCAACTGGCTAAACGCTCCACCAAGATTATCGCGATCAGCGAGTTGCAGAAAAAAGAATTGGTCGAAACCTTCCGTATCTGCGACGATGAAAAAATGGTGATCGTCCCCAACGGGATTGATTTAACCAAATTTACGGAAAACCAAGCCGAAAAGCGCGAACAGTGGCGCGCCCGTTTCAACATTCCGCAAAATGCGTTGCTGGTAGGGATTGTAGGACGATTGGCCCCCATAAAAAACCATCGGTTTTTCGTCGATATTATCGACCATATTGTGAAAAATAACGACCGACCCGACCTTCATTTTGTTATTGTGGGGGACGGAGAAATGCGTGACGAGATTCAGGCTGCCTTGACCGCCAAGTTTTTGTCGTACAATTATTTTCCGGACGACGAACATCTTCAGAAAACCCTTTTTACCTCATGGGAAAAGGAGATGGATTATGTCTACGCCGGACTGGATATTGTCTGCCTCACCTCTCTCAATGAAGGCACGCCGATTTCTGTTATCGAAGCACAAGCCGCATCGCGTCCTGTAGTCAGCACAAATGTCGGAGCCGTCGCCGATACGATGCAGGATGGTGAGTCCGGCTTTCTTGTTCACAATTTCGATGTCGCTGATTTTGCGGCCCGGCTTACCGATTTACTGGACAGCCCCGAACTTCGCGCGCGTATGGGCAACGCAGGCAAGGACTTTGCCTTCAAAAAATACAGCCATATCCGTCTGATCGAAGATATGCGCCAACTCTATCGCAATCTGCTACGGTGAGCATGCACTTATAAAATCCGTGTAGGCGATAGCGCCCCTGTACCTCAGAGATTATTGTGACGGAGCCAGGCCTGCAGCATTAAAATAGTCCATAGCTGCGGTGACCAATTACGCTCTCCGCTCAAATGCTCTTGCCATAGGGCATGTACCGCATCCACGCCCAAAAGATCGTCCCGCTCCAACTGTTCGCGTGCCAGCAAGTCATTCGCCCACTCCCGCAAAGGGCCGCGCAACCATTCCCCGACCGGTATGCCAAAACCCATCTTAGGGCGATCGACAATTTCCCGAGGAACATGGCGGTATAATATCTGGCGCAACGGCCATTTGGACTGGCCTTGATGAACTTTATAGTCTTGCGGCAAAGTCCATGCGAAAGAGACAAGGTCCTTATCAAGGATCGGCACCCGTGTTTCCAGAGAAACAGCCATCGCTGCGCGATCGACTTTCACTAAAATATCATCAGGCAGATATTGGACACTATCCTGCGCCATCATGCGCTCCACAATCTGCATGGCACCCAAATCATATTCTTTGACGAAGGGGTGCTGTTGCTGCTTCATAATATTGTCCATGCGCGGCAAAGTTATGAATTTTTCATAAAGTGCATCCACATCTTGCAGCGGCAATAATGCTGCACCTTTGTGAATTTTGTCCCCGAACATAGCCCAGCGGTCGCGAGCGAAGTTTCCGCCCAACCGATTCCATGTGTGCGGAGATGGCAGCGTTAAAGCCTGTGCCGCAATTTTCCGCATGAAAACCGGAAGCCGGGTCAACATTCCCCACAAGCGTTGGGTCATCAAATAGCGGTTATACCCGCCAAAAACCTCATCACCGGCATCTCCGGACAGGGCAACTGTTACATGCTGGCGGGTCATTTCCGATACAAGAAAAGTAGGAACCTGCGAAGAATCAGCAAATGGCTCGCTATATATTGCCGGTAATTTTGGGATGACTGCGAGTGTGTCGGCTGGCGACACATAAAGTTCATGATGTTCGGTTTGCAGATGTTTTGCTACCGCTGCCGCATGGACGGCCTCGTTATAGCCCTCTTGTTCGAAACCGATAGTGAATGTCTTGACCGGTCGCGCGCTTTGATTTTGCATTAATGCGACGATTGTAGAACTGTCTATTCCGCCAGAAAGAAACGCCCCCAGAGGTACGTCTGCGACCATTTGCCGCGCCACAGACTGCTTCAAAAGGCGCTCTGTTTCATCTACCGCTTCATCAACACTGCCTTGAAACCGTGAGGCGATGCCCGCATTGGCAACCGCAATCATATCCCAGAAAGTGATCGTGCGGGGTGTTTCTTCGCCATCGTGGAATATAGCGATAGTGCCTGGCGCGAGCTTTTCTATCCCTTCATATATAGACAGGGGGGCGGGAATATAATTGAAGCGCAAATATTCTCCGACGGCCTGCCGGTTGATACGCTTTTCAAATGCCGGATGCGAGGCAAAGGCCGCCGGCTCGGAAGCGAAAAGCAAAGCCCGGTCTTCGCCTTGACCTTGCCAGCCATAATAAAGTGGTTTTTCGCCAAAACGATCGCGCGCAAGCATGAAAACTTTCTCTTCATGGTCCCACAACGCAATAGCGAACATCCCGACCGCCCGCTGCAATGCTATTTCCAAGCCCCATTGCTCGATCGCGGCCAATAATATTTCCGTGTCCGAATGACCCCGCCAATGTCTTGGCCCTGAAAGAGCTTCGAGTTCGTTTTTCAAATCGGTATAATTATAAATTTCGCCATTATAAGCGATGACATAACGCCCGCTCGCCGATTGCATCGGCTGTGCGCCTGCCGGAGAAAGATCAATGATGGAGAGGCGGCGATGTGCCAATGTGACGCGTGCACTATCGTCCGTCCAGCAGCCCTCTGCATCCGGACCGCGGTGCGCAATCACTTGGGCCATGTCCAAGCCCAACGCCGTATCAGCGGCTCGATTGCCCGAACGCCCGCCACGATAAAAACCTGCTATTCCACACATATGCCACTCAAGCTTTCATCCCGTAACGGGAATGTTCAGCGTGCAGGAGTTCCTGCTAATTTGCTGTATAATTCAAAATATTGTGCTGCGATTGCACTGATGGAATATGTTGCACGAACATATTCGGCTCCTTTAATGCCGCGCTCGTAACGTTGTGCGGGATCCAATTCAACCAAATCGCGTAAGGCATGGAAAAGCTGTTTACTATCTCCAGGCGCTACCACCGGCGCAAAGCCCGCGACAATCTCGCGGGCATCCCCCGCATCGGTTGTTACCACCGGCACGCCATGCGCCATCGCTTCGCACAAGACGTTGGGGAAGCCTTCACTCAAGGAAGACAGGCAGAAAATGTCCAAACTATTATAAAAGGCAGACATATCGGACAGTTCACCAAGCAACTCTACCCTGCCCTTTAAACCGGCCGCTTCGATCATTGCGCGCAGTTCATCATTATCATCATCGCAGCCACGCCCGGCAATCACCAGTCGTACCGGTTTCCTAGATTCCGATAATAATTTCACGGCATCAAGCAGGATATCATATCCTTTGACCGGATCATATCTACCCGCCGCACCTATTCGCAGTTCATTTTGCGTTGCGTCTTGTGCATTGCGGTACGAGCGTCCGGGCAAATGATCGAAATCATAGCCGTTGCCAACGACTCGCATTTTGTCAGCCGCATATCCAAGACCCGTATGATATGCACGCGCCCTCTCTCCGCAGGCAATGATAGCATCGGGAGAGGTTTTTGAAATTGCAGCGCAAAGTTGTCGTTCGGCCCGGTTATGCAAAGGAAGCTGCATATCGGAACAACGCAAATTCCAGACGAGTTTTGCCTCTGTTCCTGCGCTGGCAAATGAACCAAGCAGGTCATAACGATATAGCCATGTCTGGATAATATTGGGTTGGAATTCACGAATGGCTTTCCTAGCCCATAGTGCCTGCGCTGGTATCAACCAAGGGGCAATTTGCGATGTCCGGACGTCTATACCGTCCTTGCGTAACATCTGGACGATCTCGCCCTCCCACTTGCCAAGGGAGACCACTTGCTGTTCCACGCCATAATCCGATGTCAGGCGGGGGGCCAATCGCGCAAGAAACCGTTCGGCTCCGCCCACGCGCAGTTCGGGAAGCAAATGCAATATTTTCATGCAACAGGCGCCAGATTATTTTTACGCAAAGCCGTCTTTTCTTTTTGTAAAACGCTAAAGCGTGCCACCATCAGCAATTGTACACCTGTAATCGGAACGTGATGCCGCATGGCCGTTCCCCAGTTGACCGTTCCCAACGCCCATATAGTTTCATGGAACAGATAAATTATAACCAAACCACCCTGAAGATAGCATTCCCTGCCTTTGCTTTTTTGCCAAATTCTGACACCTATAAAAAGGCACAGTAACCGAAGCATATTTTCCATAAATAGGTAAAGATCGGAAGCTGTGCCAATACGCCAAGGCATCGGCTCGACAAGATATTGGATAAGGCTGACTGGCACCAACACTGTGTTTGCCACTACACCACCGGCAGCATCTGTCTGTTTATAATTAGATCGCGCTTCTTCCGATAAACCGCCTGCCTGATATTGTGCCGCCGCATCAAGTGCACCATCTTCGACATTATAGCCAACAAGTTTAAGCCCGCTAAATGCAAACGGCATCAAAATGATGACCATTACCAACACCAAAAATTGTCTCGGGCCTGTAAGCTTTTGATTACGTATCATCGGTACGAGGGTGAACGTGCCGACAACCAGCGCCAACCCTACAATCGCCAGCACACCATGAAGAAGTGCGGCGACAACGGAACCCGCGAGCAAAAATAGCCACCCCAGTGGATTGGATCGCACGACCACCTGCATTGCACCCCACACTGCGATATTAACGCCCATAAGCTGCATGGATTCACGCAGGGGAATAGAGGTGAAGTAAAAACAACCGGGCAATAAAGCATATAACAGGACAATAGCCATCCGGTCGCGCGTAGACGGCTTTAATAACTCAAGGGATTTAAGAAAAAATATTGCACCGGCCAACCAATAAAATGCAGGCAGAAAACAAGCCCAAAAAATATCATCTCCGACAAAATCGAGAAATTTCGCGGTGGAATTTACGTGAAAGTCGACACCATAACTATATTCGATCGGACGGCCGGATCGAACTGCGTCACGCATCATATAATACATGCCTTGGGCGTCTAGCTCGATATCACCTTCGGCACCACGAATGCTGATGATAAAGCCGTTGAGTACCCTTAGAATGAACCCCAGCATGATAATGAAAATGGGTCGCATTTCTCGCCTCAAATATCCTGAAATCTACCCATTATAATTTCTTAAGTTCAATGCTGTTCAAATATGTCCTGCTCGTGGTTCCTTCCGCAACGCCGCGAACCATAATGTCCGCAATAAGGGCGTTGCAATCCGGGGGAACCAGCACATCGCCCTCGTTTCGGGCAGGCCCCTGTTTAGTGACAGCCATCTGCATAAGGGGGAATTGGGCATGGCCGCAGCGCAATGCGATATCGAGTGGCACCATGGGATAGGCATCATCTTTACCGGCTTGGATGGTCAAGCTGTAACGGCCAGGTTTCAAGAAGACCAGCTTTCTGGCAACGGGTCCGTTGGCTCCGTTCCCAGCAGTCACTGACAACATGGTTTTGCCCGTTCTCGACAATTCCCATTCCGTCTGAACTTTCTCATTCTGCTTCAATTCCCACGCTATAGGCGCATAAGAACCGGAAATGGTCGAGGGCGTAAATCCGATACTCGTCAATGCGCCCTGATCTCCTTTTACCTGGGTCCGGTAAAGTTGACGTGCGACATCATATTGCTTTTGCGTCACCAAGCCGGTGAAGAGATTTTGGCTCAAACCGCCCGCATCTTGCTGGCCAGCGAGCCCTCCGGCTATAACCACTGCACGCGCAACATTCGGTTGCGTGTCGGGCAATGCGATAGCAGTCTCAACTAAAGCGGGTAGCCACACAGGCTTTTTGCGGAATACATCCTTGGTTTGCCCGAATATTTTATCCTCGCGCAACGCCATGGCCAATACCGGCAACAAAGCCTTCTGCCCTTCAACGGAAACACGCATGGCCACATCGAATTTGCCAATCGCATCGACAACCCTGTCTTTTTTCAACAGATATTCGATGAGCCAGACTTCGGCAACGACATTGCGGCGAGATTGGAGGTCCGATTGCGCAAACAGCGAATAAGCACGCTCAATCTCCCCGCGGTCTGCAGCAGCAAGTGCCAGAACATTCAGGGCAGGCGGCGTGATAGCCTCTTTGCGCAAAGCCGCCAGCGCAAGCGGCTCAACACCCTTATCCGGATTTTTGGCCATGACGCCAAGCTTCATCCTGAGTTCCGCATATTCTCCCAGTGCCGGACCGGTTTTCCAACCCAATTGGTACGCCAAAGGCGGGTTTTTCTTCGCAAAGACATTGGATATCGCATTGGTCGCAGCCGTAAAGCCAAGACCAATGGCGATTATTGCACAGGCGATGGCTTTAAGCTTTTTCGGCTGTTTCACCATATCCATATCCATATCCATATCCATATCCATATCCGTAAGCCGCGTTGCGATCATCGAGCTTGGTCAGGACAATTCCGAAGATTTTGGCGCGGACGCTGCGTAGCCTTTGCAGCGAAGCTTTCAATCCGCGAAGAGGAATGCCTTCCGCTTCGGCAACGAATACAACGCCTTCCACTGCCTTCGACACGAGTGTCGCATCCGCAAGTCCTAGCAGCGGCGGTGAATCGACCACCACATGATCATAATGTTCTAAGAGATTATCAATGACCAATTGCAGCCGGTCTCCGCTGAGCAGTTCGGCCGCGTTGGGCGGCTGTGGGCCCGCAGGCATAACAGACAGACCATCCACGTTGGTCGCTTGGATCGCAGCTTGCAGGTCCGTATCCCCGGCAAGCAAATTGCTGAAGCCATGCTTGTTGGGCAAGTTGAACATCGTGTTGACTGAAGGCGAGCGCATGTCCGCGTCTATCAACAGGATATTTTTGCCGGTGCGTGCCATAAGATTGGCAAGCGCATACGCACTGGTACTTTTGCCTTCCGCAGCCCGCGTACTGGTGAGCATCAATGAACGCGGCACTCCGTGGTCGGTGGAAAAGGCAAGATTGGACCGGATACTCAAATAGGCTTCGGACAAGACCGACTTCGGATCGTTCAATATCTCAAGCGTATCGCCATCATAATCCGGCACAACGCCTAGCAACGGCACACCCAATTCCGCTTCAACGCGTGTCGGATCCCTCAGCCCTTCATCAATCTGGTCAAGCGCCAGAGTGGCAATCGCAGAGAGGACAATGCCTGCAAGCAAAGCAACCGCAAGATTCAGCATCGGATTGGGAGAAACCGGTCCGGCCGGCGGCTCCGCGCGATCCACAATCGCAATGTTATTGGCGCCCACACCAGCGACGCCAATCTGCTTATATCGTTGCAAAAGCGCGTCATAAAGCTGGCGGTTCGTATCCGCTTCACGCTGGTAAATTTTCAACTGGATACCGTTGCGCTGCTGGGCATCAAGCTTGGACAATAATGTACCCACCTGCTGCCGTAAGGAATTCTCTTTTGCGACGGCTTGCTGATATGCGGCGGTCGCCTCATTTGCCTTACCCGAACTTTGGAGATTTTGTTCTTTGGCAATTGCTGAATCAAGCGCACGGATTTGTTCGGATACAGCTTTCGCAGCCGGATAGGCCGGGTCAAAATGCACCATCAACTTGGCATATTCCGCAGCCGCTTCGGCACGCTTTTGGCGCAAGCTCGCTAGGGTTGTGTTGGCGCTACTGTCAGCACTTGCAGCCCCCCTAGGCAGGTTACGCATCTTGCTTTCCGCCTCGATCCGATCAGCCGTTGCCTGCACCAAAGCTCGGTTCAACTGGTCGAGATCACTGGTAACCAGTGTCCGATCCGATTTGGTATTGCCTGAAGCATCCGTTGTTTGGTCGAGCGGGACAATTCCGGCCTGTGCGGAATAATTGACCAATTCACGTTCCGAGGCATCAAGCTTGAGACGTAACTCTTCCAGACGGCGCTCAAGAAACTGGCGCGCATCTGCCGTCGAGGCATATTTGCGGTCCATTGCCGCAGCAATAAATTCTTCGCTCCACGCATTGGAAATATTGGCCGACAAGGTCGGGTTGGCGCTTGTGTAAATAACGTCCACAAGGCTGGATCCGCGCACGGGCGCGACCGAAATATTCGAGAGCAAAAGCTTTGCTGCCAATTCTTCACGGGCAGCGCGGGCGGAGGCCGTAATCGGCGCGTTCAGATCGCCCGTGCCTAGCCCTTCCGGATCGACATCATGGGCAGCAAAGAAAGAGGCGTTCGTCGCCAGCTTCATTTTGCGCGCGACCCGTTCGGCCAGGGATTTGGCTTGCATTAAGGCATATTGGGTTTGATAAAATTCGGCCTCACGCCGCATTTCGGCAGAATCTACGCCCTCTATATTGGTGACATTCTTCTGCTCGCGACTGATTTCCAAGCGCGATTTGGCCGAATATTGCGGCGTCATCAAAATGGTGACAATCAAACCTACGGCCAAAGAAGCCAGTATGATTCCAATAATCACCCATTTCCACCGCTGGACTGTATGCCAGTAGCGCAAAAGTACAGGGATTTCGCCGCCGGAAGTTCTTTCTTCGGGAACCGAAAAATCAATTGCTGATGATTGAGTATTCAATGGGAGATTCCTTGAAACAACTTCTAGTTCAACAATGCCACGAGCACATAAGTCAAAGTCGGAACGATTTGCAGCGCATCACGGAAAATGCGGCGCGCCGGAGAATCGCCGACAACAATAACGTCATTTGCGAAAAGTTCCGGATCTTCGTAGTAGCCTTTGCGAATGGATTTCAGATTGTAAAGCGCGGCCATCTTTTTTCCGCCCACGGTACGGAACACGACAACGTCATCAAGCTTGGCATCTTCCGAAACCCCTCTTGCGGTCGCAATCGCTTTGATCAACGACATTCTGCCCGTAACCGGATAGACACCCGGCTGCTGCACTTCGCCGTCGACGGTCACAAATTTGCTGGCGACCTCTTTGATGTTCACGGTAACTTCCGGATTACGGACATGCGCGCGGCGCAACCCTTGCTCGATAGTCGCGGATAGCTCAGACGGTGTTTTGCCGGTAGCATCCACGGTGCCGACCAAGGGAAAGGCAATTTTACCAGCGGCGTCCGCCTGAAGTTCGCGCGTAAATTCCGGCAAACCGAAGACATCCACCATTAATTTGTCAAAAGGCCCGATATGGTAAAGACGCTCACCCGCCGTAAAATCGGAAAGTTGCGGCTCGGGCAACGACATACCTTGCGAAATTGTCACCGCGCGCTCGCCCGGCGGCGGAGCCTTGCCCGACGAGCCACCGCTCAAAGCGGCGCACCCCGACAGTAGAAAGGCGATCCAGATTATCAGAAGATTTCGCAACATCAATAGCAACTCCGCTCGCCGAACCCGTTCCCAAAACAGGCCGCGTATAAATTCGGTTTATGTCTATGGCACCGGATTGTTAAAGTCCTGCGCCGATTTATCCTCCACAAACTCCTTGTCGAGCCACAACATCATCAAAATGAGGAGGCAAGCCATAGACGGAGCTCGCACGGGATAATCTCCGATGCTGTAAATCGCAAATAATATCACTATTATTGACGCCGCTCTCGCATAAGCGAGGTCAATATTCCACCTCTTTGTGAACCAGACCGGGACAAGACGCCGCACCGTCCAGGCCAACGCAGCCAACGCAATAACCACGCCTGCAACCCCTGTGGTCAGCCATATTTCCAACCAGTCATTATGCGCATGGTTGAGATAGGTTGTCGTCAAAAGCTCCGTTGGCTCGCCAAGCTTATAAACCTCGACAAACGAACCGATACCGGAGCCGAACGGGAAATAGCTTTTCGCCATTTCCCATATAGCAGCCCAAACGGTCAGACGGGATTGATCCTGAATCCCGTCGTTAAGCAAGCGCGTGAGAGCCGATGCGCGCGAGACAGCAATGGCAATACCGACCACAATCACGGCCAAGAGTGAAAAGAGGATAATCCTATTACGCCGCAATTTATTAGCAGCAATAATCTGGGCTTCTTTATCTGTATGTTCTTTATATCTCACACGACGGGACTGGGTTGTCTCCGGCGCTTTGTAGATAAAATAACAGGCAATGGCCGCGACAGTACCGCCAAGCAGTCCTGCGCGCGATCCTGCCACAAGGATCATGGGAAAAAGAAATAACGCAAAAATGGCCGCCATCCAAGGCTTTGCATCATTGAAACTGTTTCTTGCCGCCGCTTGCGATGCAAACACAACCAGCAACGGAATGAGCATCGAAAGGAACATCGCATTGTGATTACGGTTGGCAAAAAGCCCAACAGGGAAGCCACCATTGGTAATGCGGTAAAGATAGAAAGGGTTTGATTGCGAACCGACCAACTGCAAAACGCCGAGACACGCACTCACCAAACCCAAAATAAGAATGACCGGCAGTAGCCCCTGCAACTGTTTTTTTGATGCGCTGGCGCCAAGCAGAAAAAGGGTGAGCGGCGTCAAAAAGGCGAACAGTGCGTTCCAGCTTTGCGAAGGCGCCAATGAGAGCGCCCGCCAATTTTGCCCCAAACCCGCAATTTTATCCGTTTGGGCAACAATTGCATGTCCTGGAAGGTTTGACCAAAGATTATAGGGCAATGGAACGAGATGAAGGCCGATCAAAACGACACAAGCGAGAAGGATGGCTGCCAAGCCGCGATGTCTTACGATATCCGCAATAGTTATACGCCAAAGTGCAAAGCCAAAGGCAAAGCCGGTAAGAAGGCGCAATGGAATAGTAGATAGAGCGTCACTACGCGCGCTTCCGCCTAGCAGAAATGTCATGCAGATCAATGCTATCAACAAAAATGGCAAATCCCCTGCCCTGTCGCCTACCCATTGGCTCAAAACAGCAGGAAGGCGCCGCTGATGAGTACGAAAGCTTGCTGATGGGCGGGGTCGAACCATGAAGTTTTGAATCCGGTGATAAGGTGACAGCAAACAGGCAGCTAAAGCGAGGTTGCAAGTAGTTCCATTACAGGGAGAGTCAACTGCACAACGTCAGAAAGCGACACGTCGGCGGTACGGAAGATTGTCACTTTGCCTCCCACCAGAGCAATTGTGGTTGACCATTCAAGGGCAAGCATACAAAAGCCGCTACCCGGAAGGACAAAGGACGCAGAGCTTTTCTCTCTCTCATAATCCGTCGTTCCGATGCCCGTCCGTTCCTTAATGTAAAGAGCTGACCCAAATGACCGTATTGCATATTGTGCCAAAACGATTCACCGATGAACGCGGATGGTTTTCCGAAACATGGAGTCATCGCTCGCAAGCCCTGCCTCAGGTCAATTTTGTACAGGATAACCAATCCCTTTCTGTCAAAACAGGAACCCTTCGCGGCCTACATTATCAAAAGGAGCCAAGCGCCCAATGCAAGCTTGTGCGCTGTGTGCGCGGCGCGATTTTCGACGTTGCTGTCGATGTCCGGCCCCAGTCCCCTACGTTCGGGCAATGGGTCGGAGCAACACTGACGGCGGAGCGGGGTAATCAGCTTTTTATCCCCCGCGGATATGCTCACGGATTTATGACTTTGGAAGAAGATTGCGAAGTCTTTTATAAAGTGGACGGATTTTATGACCCGCAATGCGATGCGGGCATTATATGGAACGATTCCCAAATCGGCATTGCTTGGCCGAAAATCGACATTGACCCTATTTTGTCCGAAAAGGATTATATGCTTCCGCTGCTCGCGGACGCGGAACTTAATTTCGATTATGATGGCAATCCATTGCGCCCGCTCGAAAACTGAACATCCCATACGTCCGAACAGACCGGAAAGAATTTCAAATGTCTCAAGCAAAAAAAATCATGGTGACGGGTGGGGCCGGTTTTATCGGTTCAGCACTGGTGCGGAATTTGATCGCAAATTCCGGCTATGAAATAATGACTGTCGATGCGCTGACCTATGCAGGCAATCTTGCCTCGCTGGAACCTGTGGCATCTTCCCCGCGCCATCAATTTGTGCAGGCCGATATTTGCGATAAAGACATAATCGCAGAATTAATCAAAAATTTTCAACCCGATATTATCACCCATTTGGCCGCAGAGTCCCATGTTGACCGTTCGATTGACGGTCCTGCGGCCTTCATCCAAACCAACTTGGTCGGCACATACTCCATGTTGGATGCCGCCAAAACTTACTGGGAAAAATTGCCGTCCGACCGCCGTGATCAATTTCGATTTCACCATATATCAACCGATGAAGTATTCGGTGCCCTTGGGGATGAGGGTTTTTTCACCGAACAAACCGCCTATGATCCGCGCTCACCTTATTCCGCCTCAAAGGCTGGTTCGGATCATCTGGTTCGAGCGTGGTATCACACTTATGGCATGCCGGTATTGATCACCAATTGTTCGAATAATTACGGACCATATCATTTCCCCGAAAAGCTTATTCCGTTGATGATTTTGAAATGCCTCGCGGGTGAACCTCTTCCGATTTACGGCAAAGGCGACAATGTGCGCGATTGGCTTTATGTCGATGATCATGTCCGCGCACTGCAAAATGTGTTTGAAAACGGAATTCCGGGCGAAAGCTATATGATTGGCGGCAATTCCGAACGTACCAACTTGTCTATTGTGGAAACGATATGCGATGCACTCGATACCTTGCGCCCGCGTGTAGATAACCAGTCATACCGGACCCAAATAAGTTTTGTACCCGACCGGCCGGGGCATGATTTTAGATATGCTATTGACGCAACCAAGCTGAAAAATAATCTGGGATGGGAGCCGCGTGAAAGCTTCGAGACCGGAATTGCCAAGACGATCCAGTGGTATCTCGACAATGAAGCTTGGTGGGGGCCCATAGTTGACGGAAGCTATGCTGGTGAACGGCTCGGAACCAATAAGGTATGAAGAGTGACGAACAGCCGATTTTGATCACCGGTGTTAATGGCCAAGTCGGTGGAGCATGCGCCCAACTCGCGGCAGCACGCTTTTTGCCAACGCTGGCCCCTGACCGGAGTCTGCTTGATCTTTCGCAATCGCAATCAATCATGGATTATTTCGCCACGCACAAATTTTCAGCGGTTATAAATTGCGCGGCCTATACGGCTGTAGACCGTGCAGAAAGTGATATTGCGGTCGCCCAAGCGGTTAATGCCGATGCCCCTGCCCTTATTGGCAAGCTTGCCCGTGACCGGGGCATTCCGGTTCTTCATATTTCCACCGATTATGTTTTCGACGGCAAAAGCCAGGAGCCCTATAGCGAAGACGCGCCCGTCAATCCGTTATCCGTTTATGGTCGTGCAAAGGCCGCGGGTGAAGAGGGGCTCGCCCGCTCGGGCGCGCAATATGCTATTATGCGCACCTCTTGGGTACAAAGCGTTGCCGGGGCAAATTTCCTCAACACTATGTTACGTTTGGGAGAAACGCGTGACCAGCTGAGCATTGTTGACGACCAATGGGGAAGTCCGACGGGAGCGGATGATATCGCTGCTGCATTACTGGCCATGCTGCATGGGCTCGAAAGCAGGAGCGGTATCTGGCATTTTACCAATACAGGCGTCACTAGCTGGTATGGATTGGCCGATTATATATTCACTTGTGCGCAGGAAACGGGCGTAAAAATTCCGCAATTGACGGCGATTAGCACTGATGAATATCCGACCGCTGCGGTTCGCCCGCCTTATTCCGTTTTGAACTGCCAAAAATATATTGATGATTTCGGCCAGATACCGAAACCTTGGCAAACGGCAATAGATGAAATTTTGAATGAGCGATTGAAAAGGTGATATAATGCGTGGATTAATTCTTGCAGGCGGCTCCGGAACAAGACTTCACCCCGCGACATTGGCGATTAACAAGCAGCTTCTTCCTATATATGATAAGCCAATGATCTATTATCCCTTGTCAACATTAATGTTGGCTGGAATTAGAGAAATTCTTATAATTTCTTCTCCTGAATATCTTGATAATTATAAACGGCTATTCGGAGATGGAAACGAATTAGGCCTTTCTATCTCTTATGCTGTTCAACCAAAACCGGAAGGATTGGCGCAGGCCTTTCTCATCGGCGCTGATTTCATTGATGGTGAATCCTCCGCTTTGGTTTTGGGGGATAATATTTTCTATGGCGCAGGCTTTGGACAATTACTTGCAAATGCCCGCAAACGGGAATCGGGTGCGACCATTTTTGCTTATCAGGTCGAGGATCCTACCGCGTATGGCGTAGTAGAGCTTGATGCACATGGTCGAGCTTTAAGTATCGAGGAAAAGCCCAAGCATCCGAAATCCAATTTTGCCGTCACAGGCTTATATTTTTATGACCATCGCGCCGTTGAATTTGCCGAACAAGTCCGCCCTTCAGCGCGTGGCGAACTTGAAATAAGTACGCTGAACCAGATGTATATTGATGCTGGCGATATTTTTGTCGAACAAATGGGCCGTGGTTTTGCGTGGCTCGACACAGGAACACATGACAGCTTGGTCGAGGCCAGCGAATTTGTGCGTGTTATTCAAAAGCGTACCGGTATGCAGATCGCCTGCCTTGAAGAGATCGCTTTCCATCAAGGGTTTATCGACCGCGACCAGTTGATGAAACGGGGCGAGCTATTTTCCAAAACGGCTTATGGTCAATCCATCATACAGCTTGCTACTTCTATGCGTTAAGCTTTACGACAGCGGACAAAGTGCTTGGCACCGCCTCCGCGATGAAGCGAAAGACGAGCAGCATGGCGGATGATTTCCTGTTCTGGAACCGGCGGCATTTTCTGGGCGCCATGCCCATCCTGACAATGTGGTCGAGCACTGCAGGTGCAGCACTTGCACCCGCAGATGTTCAGCGCTTCACTCCCGAGCAATTCGGTGCAAAAGGCGATGGCAGGAAGAATGACACCGCTGCATTTGCCGCCCTGTCCAAAGCAATCGAGCGTGCCGGGGGCGGGTTCGTCCAACTGCGTAACAAAGCTGTTTACATAGTTGGTGAGCAACGCCCCGGCGGCGGATATTTCCGCTCTGGAGCCGATATCCTGTCCGTTAAGAATATACATAACTTCATCGTCGATATGAACCAGGCCGTCATGCGCATGGCCCCCGGATTATTATTCGGCGGTTTCGAACAAATCAGCGGGCGCGCTGCAAAAAAAATCGGTCTTGATCAAGCGATGTCTGCGCATCAAGGCATATTGATCCGCGCTCAAAATGTTTCTTACGTCCACATTTTCAATGGCGAACTCGATGGCAATGGCAGCCGCGCACTGGTCGGCGGGCCGTGGGGTGATACCGGACGGCAATGTATTTCATATGGTATCCATATTTATGGCTGCTCGAATGTTACCTTGGAAGATTTGAATATTCATAATTTTCCCCTTGATGCGGTTGCTATCGGATATACCGGATTGCGCGACAGGGCTCCTCTTCGCCCGGTTTCGATGAAAAGGTGCCACTTGCACCAGTGCGGAAGAAATTGCCTATCCCTGACAGGCAGTAACGCTTTTCATGCGGAAAATTCTATTTTCGAAGACAGCGGAAACTGTCCTAATCCCAATGTTCCAGATGGCCGAATCCGTTCCGCCCCTGCCGCCTGTGTCGATATTGAAGCCGAAAATGCTGTTAACCGGAATAGCCGGTTTACCGGCTGCAAATTTATTGCGGGACGCCATAGTATGACGGCTTTTGTCGCAGACAGCGGCGACACCGCAGGCATCTATCTTAAAAATTGCCTGATCGACGGAAAATTCTGGTCCAGAAAAGCTGGCACCATATTGGATGGCTGTGAAGTTAAAGGCACCCTATCGGTTCTAAGCGGATCTCATCCGCGTCAGCAAGACAATAGCCGCATCCTTAATTGTAAAGGCACCGATATATCCACATATCAATCATCCGGCGGAAAAGGCAGTTATTTTATTGACTGCATGGGTTCCGGAAAAGACATAGTAATTGACGGGTGTGATTTCACACTGAACCGAACCCGTATAAATTTACGATACGCCATTGTTTCAAACAGTATATTCCGTTTTGCGATGGACAGTCGATATCTTGAGAATCGACAATTTATTGCATTATTGGATGCCGCTCGAATGAATAATGTTACTTTCTATGATTATCTTCCGGCAACCGGGCCCTATCGCCTACCAAAAGATGAAGGCTATTTCATCACGACATCAGGCATGAACGGTACGAATGTCAGGATAATGGGTCATGATCGTTTCACCTTAAAATGGAATGATTGGCAGGCTCCCGGCTGGCCTAACGCCAAACGGCAGGACGGAAGCTTTTCGCGTTAAGGCCGAAATCAGCGACAATGTACGAGGGGGTAGACCCTCAATCTCCACTTGTGCCGGCGCCTCGCCTTCCCCATATCCCCGCCATGAGCGGAAATGACCATAGCTCCATGCCGCAATGGCATGGCACCACCATCCTGTCGGTCCGGAAAAATGGCAAAGTCGTTGTGATTGGCGACGGTCAGGTGTCCATGGGCCAGACCATCATGAAACCCAATGCGAAAAAAGTGCGGCGCCTGCATGACGGCAGCGTGATTGGCGGTTTTGCGGGGGCGACAGCCGATGCCTTCACTCTGTTCGAGAGGCTCGAAAAGAAGCTGGAAGCGCATCGCGGCCAGCTTATGCGCGCGGCCGTTGAACTCGCTAAAGACTGGCGCACCGACAAATATCTGCGCAATCTGGAAGCGTTGATGATTGTCGCGGACAAGGATGTGACGCTTGTCCTCACCGGCAATGGCGATGTGCTGGAACCGCTCGAAGGCGTGACCGCCATCGGGTCGGGCGGCAATTATGCGCTATCGGCAGCGCGCGCGCTCATGGATTATGAAGAAGACGCAGAAACGCTCGCCAAAAAAGCGATGAAAATCGCGGCGGACATCTGCGTTTATACCAATGACAACACGACCACCGAAGTGATGGATAGCGCGACCTGATCCGCTGCCCCCTTTAAAACGCCCTTCCCTTTTTTATCGCATGGCTCTTGCGGGCCGCAACGGATAGATAATGAACGACACCCTTACCCCCAAAGCCATCGTCAAGGCGCTTGACGAACATATTATCGGACAGACCGACGCCAAAAAGGCAGTTGCGGTAGCGTTGCGCAACCGCTGGCGCCGTCAACGCCTGTCCGCCGATCTGCGCGACGAGGTGACGCCCAAAAATATCCTGATGATCGGCCCCACCGGTTGCGGCAAAACCGAAATTTCACGCCGCTTGGCCAAGCTTGCCGATGCGCCTTTCGTCAAGGTCGAGGCGACCAAATTTACCGAGGTCGGTTATGTCGGCCGCGATGTCGAACAGATTGCGCGTGATCTGGTCGAAGAAGCGGTGCGGCTGGAAAAGGACCGTCGTCGTGAAGCCGTGCGCACCGCCGCATCGGAAGCTGCGATGGAGCGGCTGCTCGATGCGCTCACGGGCAAAGAATCGTCCGAAGCAACGCGCCTTGCTTTCCGCCAGCGGGTCGAACAAAACCAGATGAACGATACGGAAGTTGAAATCGAGGTCAGCGAAGCGCCCAATATGCCGATGGAAATTCCCGGCATGGGCGGCAATGTCGGCCTGATTAACCTGTCCGACATTATGGGCAAAGCGTTCGGCCAGCAGCCCAAAAAACGCCGCAAGCTGCGCGTCGCCGATGCGTGGGACAAGCTGGTCGAAGAAGAGCAGGAAAAACGGCTCGATCAGGATGATGTGGCGCGCGTGGCCTTGGCCGACGCGGAGGCCAATGGCATCGTGTTCCTCGACGAAATCGACAAGATTGCGGTGAGTGATGTGCGCGGCGGATCTGTGAGCCGCGAAGGCGTCCAGCGCGACCTCCTCCCCCTCATCGAAGGCACTACAGTGGCGACCAAATATGGCCCGATCAAGACCGACCATATCCTGTTTATCGCAAGCGGCGCTTTCCATGTTGCGAAGCCGAGCGACCTGCTCCCCGAATTGCAGGGCCGCTTACCGATTCGCGTCGAATTGCAGGGCTTAACGGAGGAAGATTTCGTCCGCATCCTGTCCGAAACCAAAGCCTCCTTGCCTCAGCAATATGTCGCATTGCTTGGCACCGAAGATGTCAAAATCGACATTACCGAGGATGCGATCAAGGCGCTCGCGCGGATTGCGGCAGAGGTTAATGGCCAGGTCGAAAATATAGGCGCGCGCCGTCTCCAGACGGTAATGGAAAAGCTGTTGGAAGAGATCAGCTTTGAAGCCGAGGACCGCAAGGGTGAAACTTTGGTCGTCGATGCAGCTTATGTCGATGGCCAGCTTTCCAGCATCGCGCGCGACACCGACCTTAGCAAATATATTTTGTAAGCCCTTATTTTTGGCGGAATAGTACGGCGCGGACGTTTTTGCCCGCGCCGCAATGTTCTTGACATGTTCCGGCGTGGCCTTATGCTCCTACAAGTAGCATAAGGAGTTGGATTATGGGCGAAACCGGTGGATGCCATTGCGGCGCGATACGCTATACAATTACCGACGGCGCGGAGCCGGTCTATCATGCGATGTGCCATTGCAGCGATTGCCGCCGCGCAACCGGCGCGCCTGCCGTGACATGGGCATTGTTTGACCAAGGCGCGGTGGCCATTGACGGCCAGCCTTCCCGCTACGCCTCGTCTGAGCTAGGCGAGCGGCAGTTTTGCGGGCAGTGCGGAACCAGCCTCTTCTATCTCAATGCTCAGATTTTCCTCGGTAAAATCGACATACAATCTGCTACCCTCGACAATCCCGAAGCCTACCCTTTGGGCGCGCAGGTCCAGACCGCTGAACGTTTGGGCTATATGGAGCATTTATCCGACATAGCGGGTTTTGAACGCTATCCGGGCATGGAATGAGTGTTCCGATAGCGCCCGCGAGAAAGAAGAATTTGCCTATTTTTCACCTTTCGCCGGTTGTCCGGTCCGTAAATTCGTGTAGAGGCTAGCTCCAATTTCCAGCCTCCTGTTACCGGAGGCAATCACTGAAAAAAGGATGTGTGCGGATGCGCTATCTCGTAACCGGAGCGGCTGGCTTTATCGGATTTAGCGTTGCGTCGCGGCTCATGGCGCGTGGAGATTCGGTTGTCGGTATCGACAGTATCAATGACTATTATGATCCGGAATTAAAACAGGCCCGCCTTCGTCATCTTAGCGAACAATATGGTGAACGCTGGTCCTTCATCAAGGCCGATTTTTCCGATTTTGCCGCATTGAGTAATGCACTTGCTTCCGAAAAGTTCGATGGCATCATCCATTTGGGGGCGCAGGCCGGGGTGCGTTATTCCATCGAAAATCCCCATGTCTACATGCAGTCCAATATTGTCGGACATCTCAATATGCTTGAGGTTGCCCGTCATCGTGCCATCCCAATGGTCTATGCGTCCAGTTCTTCGGTCTATGGCGGGAACGGAACTTATCCCTCCCGCGTAGAAGACCGGGTCGATCGCCCTATCTCACTTTATGCCGCCACCAAGCGTTCCGATGAGTTGATGAGCGAAACTTACGCCCATCTCTATCGCGTTCCGCTAACCGGCTTGCGCTTTTTTACCGTTTATGGCCCGTGGGGGCGTCCGGATATGGCGATGTGGTTGTTTACCGATGCCATTCTTGCGGGGCGTCCGATCAAGCTTTTCAATCATGGCGACATGTATCGCGATTTCACCTTCGTGGATGATATTGTCACCGGAATCGTTGCTTGCGCCGACAATCCGCCGCCTGATGACGGCACGGAAAAGGCAGGAGGCAGCACAACGCCTCACCGGCTTTACAATATCGGCAATAACCGTCCGGAGCGCCTGATGGACATGATCGGGCTGATCGAAGAAGGCTTATCGCGAAAAGCCACGTTTGAAATGTATGATATGCAACCCGGCGATGTTCCAAAATCTTTCGCCGATATTGATGCTATTCAGCGTGATCTAGGATATAATCCGACGACGACAATTTCGGTAGGTGTTCCCAAATTTATAGACTGGTATCGCGCTTATCATGGGCTTTGAGCGCCGGTGAAATCATTATCGGCGTTGCCGGCGCAGCTCGTCCCAAAATGCCAACCGTTCCGCCACGCGCTTTTCAAAGCCGCGCTCGACCGGTTCATAGAAGGTTTCGGGCGCCATTTCGTCCGGCCAATAATTGTCGCCGGAAAAAGCATCGGGCGCATCATGGTCATAATGGTAATTTGCGCCATAGCCGATGTCCTTCATCAGCTTGGTCGGCGCGTTCAATATGTTGGAAGGCGGCATGAGCGAGCCGGTTTGCTTGGCCGACTTCCACGCTGCTTTCTGCGCCTTATAGGCCGCGTTCGATTTGGGCGCGGTCGCGCAATAGAGCGTTGCCTGCACGAGCGCGAGTTCGCCTTCGGGCGAGCCTAAAAATTCGAATGTATCCTTGGCCGTCATGCACTGGACCAATGCTTGCGGGTCAGCGAGACCAATATCCTCCATCGCCATGCGCGCTAAACGGCGGAGCAAATAGAGCGGCTCTTCGCCTGCTACCAACATCCGCGCGAGCCAATATAAAGCCGCCTGCGGATCGGAGCCGCGCACCGCCTTATGGAGCGCGGAAATCAGATTATAATGACCGTCGCGATCCTTGTCATAAACCGCCATGCGCCGGTGCAAAAAGGCCGAAAGCGCAGCCGGATCGAGCGGCGCATCAAATTGCACCGAAAACAGCGTTTCGACCTGATTGAGCAGGAACCGCCCGTCCCCGTCCGCCGAAATTATGAGCGCGGTGCGCGCCTCGTCGGTCAAGGGCAACGGGCGCTCCATCAAAGCTTCGGCGCGCGTGAGCAATTCGCCAAGCGCCGCTTCATCGAGCCGTTTGAGGATCAGAACCTGCGCCCGGCTAAGCAGCGCCGCATTGAGCGCAAAGCTCGGATTTTCGGTTGTTGCGCCGACCAGCACCACCGTGCCATCTTCGACAAAGGGCAGGAACCCGTCCTGCTGCGCGCGGTTGAAACGATGGATTTCATCAACAAAGAGCAAGGTCTGCTGCCCTGCCCGCGCCGCTTCTTTGGCCTCGGCAAAGGCTTTTTTAAGATCCGCAACGCCGGAAAAAACCGCCGAAATTGCAACGAAGCGCAATCCCACCGCTGCCGCCAAAAGCCGCGCTATCGTGGTCTTGCCTGTCCCCGGTGGTCCCCACAGGATGAGCGAGGATAATTTGCCCGCCGCGACCATCAGGCCAATTGCGCCCTCAGCGCCGACCAGATGGTCCTGCCCTACCACTTCTTCCAATATGGTCGGGCGTAAACGGTCCGCAAGCGGCGCATTTTCCGACGGTGGAGACGGGCTGGATGCCGCAGGATCAGGGCCGAAAAGGTCAACCACAAGCCAAACTCACTTGCGCTGCGGGTGGGTCATCACCGCGTCTAGATAGCCGTCAATCATCACCTGATTGACCGCGTCCCAGCTATAAGCGCGGCTTTTTTCAAGCCCCGCCGCTCCCGCTTTGCGGCGCAAATCATCATCTTCGCAATATGCGCGCACCGCCGCTGCAAAGGCTTTGGCATTGCCGGGCTCGATCAAACGGCCATCAATACCGTCCGAAATAATATCGCGCGATCCGGTTGCATTGGCGGCGACGACAGGAAGCCCGCACGCCATCGCTTCCAAGGTCACATTGCCGAAGGTTTCGGTGATCGAGGGAAACAGAAAAAGGTCCATCGAGGCGACCGCGCGGCCCAATTCTTCGCGCATCAAATGGCCGGTAAAGACGGCATTGGGATGTTTGCTCGCGACCATCTGCCGCGCGGGGCCTTCGCCGACAATCAGCAATTGGTGCGGAACGCCCTGTTTTTCGAGCAAGGCAATTGTGTCGGACACAATATCCAACCCTTTTTCCAGCACCAGACGGCCAAAAAAGCCGATGACCGGCACATTGTCGACCAGCCCGATACTGCGCCGCCACGCCATATCGCGATGTGTTGGGTTGAAGATGCTCTGGTCGATGCCGCGCGTCCAGATGCGGATATCATGGCCCATTTTCTGCTCGCGCAAAAATTCGGCCATTGATTCAGACGGCGCATAAACCGCATCACAGCGATTATAAAAACGCCGCTGCACACCAAGCAACGCGCCTTCCAGAAAGCCCAGCCCATAATAGCGCAGATAGGTTTCGAACCGCGTGTGGAACGAGGCGACGACCGGAATATTATGCGCTTCGGCATAGCGGATCGCCTTGTGGCCCAGTACATCGGGGCTCGATACATGGATGATATTGGGCGCATAGGCTTCAAGGTCGAGCAGCGCATCGCCCGAAAGGCCGGTCGCGAACCGGTATTCCGCGCGCCCCGGGATCGAGATGCTCGGCACACTCACCAGATCGCCGGTGGGCGGAAAGGCGGGCGTGTCGGTGGTCGGCGAATAGACTCGCAAGGATGCGCCTTGACGCAGGATATAGCCCGCCAAACGGTTTAGCGCCTGGTTCGCTCCGTCTCTTACATAATTATAGTTGCCGCTAAAAAGCGCGACGCGGAGCCCCGAAACTTCCATAATTGTCCGTTAATAGTTCAACCGCGTCTAATCAAGATTTGCTTGCACAGGCACGCTTGGCGGATGAAGCCGCAAGCGCGTGACACGGCGTTCATCGCCTTCGGTCACTTCAAGCCGCCACCCGCTCGGATGCAGCAGAATCTCGCCGGTTTCCGGCACATGGCCTGCAAGGACAAATGCAAGTCCGCCCAGCGTATCGACATCTTCCTCGACTTCGGCGAGCGCAGGCGCAATGGCTTCGGCGACTTCATCCAGTTCCGCGCGCGCGTCAGCGTCCCACAGGCCATCATCCAACGGCACAAGCAAAGCTTCGGGAGCCTCATCATGCTCGTCTTCAATGTCCCCGACAATTTCCTCGACCAGATCCTCGATCGTCACCAATCCTTCGGTGCCCGAATATTCGTCGAGGACAATGGCGAGATGCGTGCGTGTGCTGCGCATTTCGGCGAGCAAATCCAGCACCCCCATCGACACCGGCACATAGCGTGGCTGGCGGATCAGGGATCCGATAGTCTTGGGCGGCTCGCCCTCTGCGGCAAGGGTGGCGAAAGCGTCGCGAATGTGAATCATGCCGATCACTTCGTCGAGATTGTCGCGATACACCGGCAGGCGGCTATGCCCCGCCTTGACGAACAGGCTGACCAATTCGTCGAACGAGGCATTTTCGGGAATCCCGATAATATCCGCGCGAGGGACCGATACATCATCGGCGGTCATTTCACCGAAGTGGAGAAGATTGCGCAGCATCTGCCGTTCGAGCGGCGATAAATCGGCGACTTTGCTTTTGGATGAGCGATGGAGCGCCGCGCCATTGTCGCGGCCTTCCTCTTCCTCATGTTCGTCTATCGCGTCTTCAATCTGCTCGCGCAGCGACGGTTCTTCGCCATCACCGAAAATCAGCGCGCGCAAACTGCGCCAGATAGAGTTGCCTTCTTCGCTGTCAGCGCCGCGACGCCCGCCATTTGTTCCACCATTATCGTCCGCCATGGGCGTTCAGTCTCTATCTCCATAGGGATCGGCCAAGCCCAATCCCGCCAAAATATCAATTTCAAGCGCCTCCATATGGACCGCTTCCTCTTCTTCTATGTGGTCATAGCCCAAAAGATGCAATGTCCCGTGAACGATAAGATGCGTTACATGGTCGGCGAGCGAAATAGCCTTGTCGCCTGCTTCGGTGATACATGTTTCATAGGCAAGAATCATGTCGCCCAAAATGGCCTCGCTATCATCACCCGCCGCGCCGCCGGACACGCTGCTGGCGATGGCGACGAGCAGATCGGGCGGGGTTTGCGGGAAAGATAATATATTGGTCGGCTTGTCCTTGCCGCGATAATCGCGGTTCAGCGTCTGGACTTCGGCATTACCGGATAATTTTATCACGACTTCGATACACAAATTGCTTTCGGCGAGCGCCGCGAACGGGGTTGCAGAGAGCGCGGCCAAGACCGCTTTGGTCGCCAGAGCATCCCAATCCTTGGGTAGACCATCACTGTTTTGCGCAGGAGCGTTGCCGACCCTCACGTTTACGGGCCAGGGATTTTCCGCAAGGATGGCGACGTCGATCATCGGGGAACGCCCGCGCGGTTGAGCTGTCCGTCAATCATCGCAATGCTCGCGCGATATTTATTTGAATCAAGGTCTGAAAAATCCTCTGTAAATTGCTGATTAGCGAGGCCTTCCTTATTGGATAGAGCCGCCTGAGGAACCAATGCACTTTCGGTAATATGCTGCATTTTCTGTGTTATAGCAGCGGCGGTTTGCGGTCTTGTGCCTGCCTGACCATAACGGAAACCCGAACGGTTGGCCGTCATATCGACAAAGGAAAAGCCGGTGCCATCAGCCAAGCTGTCGGACAATTCCTTCCATTCGCCCAGCGCCCCTGTCATTTCGGTGCCCATCGTCGCGGACATCGCGCCGCTGATCGCCCAATGTTTAGGAAGGTCGGCGCGCCCCGCCAATTTTATCTGGTCTTCGGGCGGGAGTGGACAGGCTGCGTCGCGGATTTTCGGGGTATAGAAAAGCCGGTGCGCGCGCTCACCCCCGACAAAGATCGCAAGCGCGACCATAGACGCACGGTTGCGCGCTTCGGACGTGGGCGCGGCGGCATCGGTGGCCGCAGTCTTACCCGGCAAAGGCGTGGCAAAAGCGCGGCGCACCTGTTCGTCAAAAGCGGTGGACGGATGGCGCTTCTGTTCGGCCGCCAAATGGCACAAGGCCCCGCGCACCAGACCATCATCGGCACGCAAGCCCGCCACATCGGACGCTTTGGCATAAATTTCGCGCACGCGCGGCACGCTCAATGTGACCGCAACTTCTCCGGCGGAAAAATGCATGGATTTAAGGACATGGGATGGCGCGGGCAAATCGGGATATTTGTAACGTGCCGCGCGCACCGCCCATTTGACAAGCCTGCCGCTCAGCCATTGCGGCAAACGCACCATGCCGATTTTAAGCTGGACCGGCGGTATCGCGTCGGGGCTGTTGACAAAATCTTTGGCGGGCAGGCTCGCCTCGACATTAAGCCAGCGACCTAGCGGCAAAGGCCGGCTGAATCCCGCCTCCCATTGCGTGTCCGTGAGCCGCGAGGACACAATTGTCGGTGCCAAAGCCCGGCCAGCGAGCGATGATCCCGCCGCCAACTCCTTGTTCGACAGGCGCAAAGTCACCGGTTCTGCAACATTGTCGCGACCCTTAAAGTCGCTCAACGCTTGCTTCACCACCGCCATATTGTCGGGACGCGGCGCGGGCGCGCTGAAAAGCGGCCCCGACGAGGTGAACAATAAACCGCCGCCCACCAGCAGCAGGACAAGGACAATCAGGACATTGCGTAAAAAACGCATCACATTCAAACCTGTTTCAGCAAAGACGCGCGGCTTTTAACCAAGCCGAAGCCGCCTTTTAACTGTCCGGCCCTTCATAAGCCTGAACGATCCGCCCGACGATCGGATGGCGGACAACATCGGCGGCGTTGAACCGAACGACCGATATACCCTCGACCCCCTCAAGCCGTTCCACCGCATCGGCAAGGCCCGACGCGCCCGGCATCGGCAAATCCACTTGCCGGGGATCGCCGCAAATCACCATGCGGCTGTTCATGCCAAAACGGGTGAGGAACATTTTCATCTGCGGAATGGTGGTATTTTGCGCTTCGTCGAGAATGATAAACGCATCGGCCAATGTGCGCCCGCGCATGAAGGCGAGCGGTGCGATTTCAATCTCGCCGCTCGCAATCCGCCGCTCGACCTGCTCGGCAGGCAGCGTATCATAAAGCGCATCATAAAGCGGGCGGAGATAAGGGTCGACCTTTTCCTTCATGTCGCCGGGCAAGAAACCGAGACGCTCGCCCGCTTCGACGGCAGGGCGCGACAGGATGAGCCGCTGCACCGATCCGGTGATAAGCTGGCTCACCGCTTGTGCGACCGCCAGATAGGTTTTGCCGGTGCCCGCCGGACCAAGCGCGAAAATCACATCATCGCGCGCCAGCGCCTCCATATAGCCATATTGGGTGGGCGAGCGCGGCACGATGGTCTTTTTGCGCGTGCGGATCATGATGCTGGGCGGCTCGACGTCGCGGCGGATAATGCCTTCCAAGGTCGGTTCGGCGGACATCGAAATCACGCCATCGACCACGCCTTTATCGACCTCCTGCCCGTGGACGAGCCGGTTATAAAGGCCCGTCAGCACATCGCGGGCGCGGGCGCAGGCTTCGGCCTCGCCTTCAATCTGGACCTTGTTACCGCGCGCGGCGATATACACGCCCAAGCGGTTTTCTATGGTCACCAGATTTTGGTCATATTCGCCGAACAGGGCATGAAGCAAATGGGGCTTGTCAAAACTTACCTCGATACGGGCACGATCTCCGGCTACCGCGGGTTGAGGCTTTTTCGACATTCAGGCCGCCTTTCTGATGAGGTTGGCAATCAAACTATTGGGTCCGGCTGACGCAATTTCGACATGGACAAGGTCGCCAATCGCCGCTGCACTGTCATTGACGATGACCGATTGCAGCCAGGGCGATTTGCCGATGAGTTGGCCGGGAAGCTTGCCGGTGCGCTCCAGCAGCACCGCGCACTGGCGTCCGACAGTCGCAGCATTGAAGCGGGCTTGCTGTTCATTGAGCAGGTTTTGCAGCCGTTGCAGCCGTTCGTCCATCACATTTGCGCTGATCTGGCCGTCCATATCGGCAGCCGGTGTGCCGGGACGCGGCGAATATTTGAAACTATAGGCCATCGCATAATCAACGTCGCGGACAAGACCGAGTGTTTCTTCAAATTCGGCATCGCTTTCGCCGGGAAAGCCGACAATGAAATCACCCGAAATAGCAATGTCGGGACGCACGGCGCGTACCCGTTCGATGAGCTTTAAATAGCTTTCGACCGTATGGCTGCGGTTCATTGCTTTCAGTACGCGGTCGCTCCCTGCCTGCACCGGCAGATGGAGGAAGGGCATAAGCTTGTCGACCTCGCCATGCGCCGCAATCAGTCCGTCGCTCATGTCATTGGGGTGGCTGGTAGTATAGCGGATACGTTCCAACCCGTCGATTTTGGCGAGCGCGCGAATGAGGCCGTCCAGCCCCTGCCCGCGCCCTGCTTCATCGTCGCCCGTCCATGCGTTCACATTCTGGCCGAGCAGTGTGATTTCGCGCGTGCCGCCTTCGACCAGCGCATGGGCTTCGCGAACAATATCGCCCCAAGGCCGCGAAATTTCCGCGCCGCGCGTATAGGGGACGACGCAATAGGTGCAGAATTTATCGCAACCTTCCTGCACAGTCAGGAAAGCGCCCGGACGAGCCTGTTTGGCGCGCGCGGGCAGATGGTCGAATTTGGAGATGGCGGGCATATCCGTATCGAGCGCGCGTTTGCCGCCTTTCGCCTGTTCAACCAGTTCGGGGAGGCGGTGGTAAGCTTGCGGGCCGACGACAATATCGACCGTGGGCGCACGTCGGGCAATCTCGCCGCCTTCGGCTTGCGCAACGCAACCGGCGACCGCAATCATCGGGCGCGATCCGTCCTCGCGCTTGAGGCGGCCAATATCGGAATAGACTTTTTCCGCCGCTTTTTCACGGATATGGCAGGTATTGAGGATGACCAGATCGGCATCATCGGCACTGTCCGCCGCACTCAAGCCTTGCGCCGCCATCATTTCAGCCATGCGCTCACCATCATAGACGTTCATCTGGCAACCGAAGCTTTTTACATGATATTTTTTGGGAGACGAGTGATTCATGCGCTGCTCTATAAGCGATAGCGCACGCGACCGGAAGCACTGTTACCGGCTTTGGCGAGTGCATAGACAATCGCATCGCGCGCAACCGATGCGATAAGCTTACGCTCATGGGTGACTTCGTCGCTGAGGGGGGTAAGGAAATAAAGGTCGACCTTCATCCGCCCGCGCCGCGCGAGGACGCGCTTCAAATTGGGCGCAAGATCGGCTTCGGTCCAGGCAATATCTTCGGCAATATCGCCATAATCTATCACGACAGGCTGGACGCGCGCGCCTTTGGGCGGGTCAACCATAGAGGCGAGCAGCGACGCGCGGAACGGCTTTATCGTAACCCCGTCATTGGTTGTGCCTTCGGGGAAAAGCGCAACGGGACTGCCTTTGGCGACCGCGCCGCGCACATCATCGGCTTGCCCTATGACCGCACGCCGGTCTTCGCGTTTCACATAGACGGTGCCGACCTGATCGGCGAGCCAGCCTATGACCGGCCATTGTTCGACTTCGGCTTTTGAGACAAAGGCGCAGCCGGTTTCGCCGCCCAGCGCCAATATATCCATCCAGCTCACATGATTGGCGACATAGAGGACATGGTCGCGCACGCGGGTGCCGTGGACACGCACATCTATGCCCGCAATCCAGCCTACATATTTAAGATAGAGGCGCGGGATTGGCGAACGCTGCCTTAAACCCCGGAACAGCAAATGCGGGACCAGCACGACCAGCAAACCGGTGACAATCGCCAGACTGCGCAAAAGCGCGCGCGGGTGCCATCCCGCTTCCTCGACCGAGGATGTTGTCGCGTTAATCCGGTCAGCCCTTCTTGTCGATCACGACCCCGTATAATTCCATACGATGGTCGACCAGACGATAGCCAAGCTTTTCGGCAATCTGCTTTTGCAGGGCTTCGAGTTCGGGATCGACAAATTCGATGACTTTGCCGGTTTCGACATCAATCAGATGGTCATGATGGGCTTCGGGCGCGGCTTCATAACGCGCACGGCCATCGCCGAAATCATGGCGGTCGAGGATGCCAGCCTCTTCGAACAGACGCACTGTGCGATAGACGGTCGCAATCGAAATGCCGCTGTCGAGCGCGGAGGCGCGCTCGTAAAGTTTTTCGACATCGGGATGGTCATCCGCTTCGGAAATGACCCGCGCGATGATGCGGCGTTGTTCGGTAATTCTCAGGCCTTTTTCGGCGCACAAGGCTTCAATGTCGATTTTATTTGGCATGAGGCTTGTTATGGCTTGGCCGCTGCAAAACAGCAAGACCGTAAAAGGCAAAATGGGTGGACCTAGCGCGGAGAAAGGCACAAGCCTAAACAGAAAATGGCGGAAGCCTTGCCCCCGCCATTCCGATTGCGCTTATCATGCACAAGCGCGTTTATTTTTTACCGGCACATTTTTCATCGGCACGCTTTTTACTGGCACATAAGGTGCGGCAATTATTTCTTGCCCTTACCCTTGCGCGAGGTGCCGAGGCCGATCTTGTGCGCCAGTTCGCGGCGCTGTTCGGCATAGTTGGGCGCAACCATCGGATAATCGGCGGGCAGGTTCCACTTGGCGCGATAATCTTCCGGCGTCATGCCATAATGCGTCATCAGGTGGCGCTTGAGCATCTTCAGCTTCTTGCCGTCTTCAAGGCAGACAATATAGTCGGGCTTGATCGATGCGCGGATAGACACAGCCGGTTCCTGCTTTTCCGCCGGTGCCGCAGCAGGCTCCGAAAGCCCCGCCAGCGCGCCGTGAACATTTTGAATCAACAGGGGTAAATCCGACACAGCAACGCTGTTATTGCTGACATGGGCGGCAACAATATCGGCGGTCAGCGTGACGAGCATTTCCTGCATTTCGGCTTGGTCTTCCATCAAGGGTTCCTCTTATTCATGAACAATGGTTTCAATATTAGCTTATGCTTTATCAGCATCCGACCCTATATTGATTCTATAATGCCATCATTAAATAAGGAGAACAAGAGGGTTCAACCGCTAAAATCAGTAATAATTTTATTCATTGTCAATGCTGCAAGATTGTTACCATCCGGGGTTTTATAATATCCCGCACGCCGCCCGACGATATCAAACCCCAAATCCTGATAGAATTTAAGTGCAGGATTATTCGCGCGGACTTCCAGAAACAATTGCTGTCCGCCTGCGGACGCATGTATCTCTTGCCACAATTTGACAAGTTTTGTTCCAATTCCGTTCCCGCGACACAAAGGATCTACCGCGAGTAGTAGCAGCTCGCTATTTTCAAACAGGGTTTGGACAAGCGCAAAGCCCGCATCTTTCCCATCAACCTGCGCGACATAGAGCGCACTTCCGGGAAGCAGCAGGCTGCCGATACATTGGTCGAGCCGCCAGGCTTCGCCAAAAGCGGGATCAAACGCAGAGGTCATGACCGGCATGATACGCGCCGCTTCCTCGCGCGGCAGGCGGCTGATGCTAACGTCCAACATAGTTACCTGCCCTAGCCTGCCATCTTTTTGGCATCGGCTCCGCGACCATATACGGGCGCGACTTGGGCGCTGAGGTCATCAGCGTAGAGGCTGGTCGCCCAACGCGCATCGGGCAAAAGCGGCAGCGCAACGCCGCCGCCACGCAAAGCGACAAGATCTTGCGCACGCGATCCTGCGACCGGAAGCGCGCCTATGTGTGCAACGGCGGCGTCGGGGGTTAGCGAGACAATATCACCCCACCCGCTCTTGTCCATGACGCGCACGAACCATTCGCCATGTCCGCCTTCCATCACGATCGCGCGCGGCGCATCGCGCCACCCGTCAATTTCCAGCGACGCGCCTGCATCGACAAGCGCCATCACCGGATAGCCGCGCACCGGCACGCCCCAAGCAAGGCCCAAACCTTTGGCAGCAGCCACGCCGATCCGCACTCCGGTAAAGCTACCGGGGCCGCAATCCACAAGGATTTCAGAAGCTTTTCCGCCATCAGGAAGGCTGGCGATGACCGGCATGAGCCGTTCGGCATGGCCGCGCCCCAGCACATCATGGAAATGGCCGATCAGCTTATCGCCTTCAAACAAGGCAACCGAACAGGCGGTTGTGGCGGTATCAATCACCAAGCGCCGCGCAGGGGTTGGCTCCATAAGCCCCTCCCCTGTCAAACGGCGTGGACTTCGACGACTTCGGGAACATAATGTTTGAGCAGCGATTCAATGCCATGCTTCAAGGTCGCGGTGGACGAAGGACAGCCCGAGCAAGCGCCTTGCATCTTTAAATAGACATGGCCCTTGTCGAACCCGCGATAGACAATATCGCCGCCATCATTGGCGACCGCCGGACGAACACGGGTTTCGATAAGATCTTTGATCTGCGCAACAATATCGGCGTCCGCAGGATCATCGGCAAAGCCTTCCTCTTCGGTAGGCACATGGATGTCGAACGCCGACCCCGCTTTGAACAGCGGCATTTGCGCGCTGAAATGGTCGAGCAAAATCGACAACACATCGGGCTTCAAGGTCAGCCAGTCGCTACCGGGCGCGGCCGTCACTGAAATAAAGTCACGTCCGAAAAACACGCCTTCGACATCACCCAAGGAAAACAAGGCTTCAGCCAGCGGCGACACGCTGGCATCTTCGGGCGAGGCAAAATCGCGCGTGCCGCTCTCCATCACAATGGTTCCGGGGAGGAACTTGATGGTGGCGGGATTGGGCGTCAATTCGGTTTCGATAAGCATGGCGCTCATGTGGGAAATCACGCCCGCCGATGCAAGCCCAATTTCAGCAATTCTGCGCCTTTTAACGGGTCCAAGCCCCGCGCGTATCAATAATCACGCCTTCAGGTCGCGTCTCTTCGGCAAAAAGGCGGTGATCGACGAGCAGGACATGGATGTCCGCCGCCTTGGCCGCATCGGCAAAAGCGACCAGCTCGGCCCCTTGTAGCCCTTGTGGCAAGGTGGCGATATGCGGCTCGACTACCATAATCTCGCCAGCCTGTTTAGCGAGCAATTCCTTGACGATTTCAATCGCCGGACTTTCGCGCACATCGTCGATATTCGCCTTGAACGCCAAGCCGTAACAGGCGATTTTCGTGGCAGCGCCCTTGCCGCCTGATGCCACCGCTTGCAAAATTTTATCGACCACCCAGTCGGGCTTGCTGTCATTAATCTCGCGCGCCATGCGGATGATGCGCGCTTTTTCAGGGTCATTGGCAACGATGAACCAAGGATCAACCGCGATACAATGGCCCCCGACGCCGGGTCCGGGTTGCAAAATATCGACGCGCGGGTGGCGGTTGGTGAGCGAAATCAGCTCCCACACATTAATATCCAGCCCGTCGCATAGCACCGACAATTCATTGGCGAAAGCGATATTTACATCGCGAAAGCTATTTTCGGTAAGCTTTGCCATTTCGGCGGTGCGCGCATTGGTAATGACGCAATTGCCTAGCACGAACGTCTTGTATAATTGCACCGCTGCATCGGCACAGCGCGGTGTCATCCCGCCGATGATGCGGTCATTATAGATAAGCTCCTGCATCACCCGGCCCGGCAAAACCCGCTCCGGACAATAAGCCATTCGGATGTCGGCCTGCTCGCCCGCACTTGGCGGGAAGCTGAGGTCGGGCCGCGCTTCGGCCAACCACGCGGCAACCTTGTCGGTCGTCCCCACCGGCGAGGTCGATTCCAGCACAACAAGGTCGCCCTTTTTAAGCACCGGCGCAATCGCCGCCGCCGCCGCTTCAATGAAACGCAGATCCGGCTCTTTATTATCGCCCTTGAACGGGGTCGGCACCGCAATCAGAAAAGCATCGGCAGGCGCGGCCTCGGTTGCCGCCTTCAGATAGCCTTCGCTCACCGCCGCGCGCACGACAATATCAAGGTCCGGCTCGACAATATGGATTTCGCCGCGGTTGATCGTATCGACCGCCGACTGGTTCACATCAACGCCATGCACCGGCATTTTGCGCGAGGCAAACATCGCCGCCGTCGGCAGGCCGATATAGCCAAGCCCGATCACCGATACTTTCTTATAGGTTGAACGCTGTTTCGCGGAACGCACTCGCTTCGTCTCCATTCACTGTGACCCGGCCAATATGTCGGCAATGCGGGCGGCGGACTTGCCATCACCATAAGGATTATGCGCGCGCGACATGGTTTGATAGGCCGCTTCATCGTCCAAAAGCCGCGTGGTTTCGGCAAACAATAGTTCCGCATCGGTGCCGACAAGGCGCACCGTGCCCGCCTCCACCGCTTCGGGCCGCTCGGTGGTTTCACGCATGACCAGCACCGGCTTGCCAAGGCTGGGCGCTTCCTCCTGTATTCCGCCACTGTCGGTCAGCACGATATGGCTGCGGTTCAACAGCCCCATGAACGGCAGATAGGATTGCGGTTCGATGAGGAAAATATTGGGGATATGCTTGATGATCGGCGTCACCACATCCAGCACACGCGGGTTGAGGTGGACCGGATAGACGATCTGCACATCACCGCGCGCCGCTATCTTGGCAAGCGCCTCGCAAATGCGCGCCAAGCCACCATCTTGGTTTTCGCGGCGGTGGCCTGTCACCAAAATCATGCGCTTGGCGTCATCCAGAAAGGCAAAGCGCGCGCGTTGCTCCACCTCTAACGCGGGATCATTGTCCAGCTTGGCAATCGCCATATGGAGCGCATCAATCACCGTGTTGCCGGTGACATGGATGCTGGCCTCGGCGACATTTTCTTTAAGCAGGTTCGCGCGTGCCAGCGCAGTCGGCGCAAAATGGAGGCTCGCCAAACGGCCGGTCAACTGGCGGTTGGCTTCCTCGGGCCAAGGCGCAAGCATATTGTGCGACCGCAAGCCCGCTTCAACATGCCCGATGGGCACGCCTGCATAAAAAGCCGCCAAAGAGGCCGCCAAACAGGTCGTCGTATCGCCATGCACCAGCAGATAATCAGGCTTGTCCGCCGCCAATATCGGCTCCAGCCCTTGAATGACGGCGGCGGTGATATGGCTTAATCCCTGCCCTGCCTTCATGATCTTTAGGTCATAATCAGGCGTAATGCCGAAAAATTCCAGCGCATTATCCAGCATTTCGGCATGTTGGCCGGTCACGCAAATCTTGGCATCAAAACGCGGGTCCGCCGCCAGACATTGCACCACCGGCGCCATTTTAATCGCTTCCGGCCGCGTTCCAAAAACACTGAGTATCTTCATAACTATATAATGGTTTCCCGCTCGTTAGCGCTGTTATGGACACAATCTGCTTAATATGGCGTTACCGGTTAACGCGGTAATAGGCAAAGCCTTGCCTGTGCAAAAAAGCCGCCGCTGTAAGTGGATGTAAGAATAGGGGCTCGTTTTTCGCAAAAGAAATGCACAAAAGAAATGTAAGTCCACGAATTTCGGTTGCACCCAAGCCTCCACCCGATTAGGCACCGCGCAACACGGTCCGGGCATTTCACCCGCAACCACACAGGCCGGCTTAGCTCAGTTGGTAGAGCACCTGATTTGTAATCAGGGGGTCACGAGTTCGAATCTTGTAGCCGGCACCATATTTTCAATGACTTGGTGGATTTGGGGGATACTCGCCTTGGGGCGGGGTACCATATGGGTCACAGAACGCTAGCACCTTCGCGCATGCCATCTCGGGCTTGGCTATCACATCAAGCAACGAGAGATGAAGCAGGGGGCTACTGACGATCCAAGGTGCGGCGATATCTCCGTTGCCCCATTGGGGTCTGTCCACATGAAGCAGTCTGCGAAGGAATTGGCACGGAAGATAAGCCGAGAGGTCAGCCGTCAGGCGGAATGGGCAACACGGGAGAACGAAGGAATTTGGGGCGAACAGATCGGGCAGCCCGTTGACCGCCCGGCGCGCCGGGCCACATTCGCGGCATTATCTCAGGGAACGGCGTCAGGTGGGGCGGCGGGGCCACCCCCGAGAACCCGCTCGATCCGGCGCTCCTGCCGATCTGCCCAATAAGCTTGGAACGGTGGTCCTTTTGAATCTGGTGGAGATTTCGGCCTGAGCATTCGCAACGGCAGTGGAGTTGGCAAATCGGGGCCGATGATGATCGCCTCGCCGGGAGCCAGCATTGGAATGAACTGTGTGGCCGCACGGTCGAGGTCGCCACAGGCATGCTCTACGGTGCCGCGATCCTGCTCGTTGGTGAGCCGATGAACAATCAAGGTGCCGAGTTGGCTCAATACGTCTTGGGGCACGTCTCGAGGACGCTGCGTGGCAAGCACGCAGGTCAGCCCGTATTTGCGGCCCTCCTTGGCGATGAGGCCAAAGGAATCCAGTCGAACGCTGCCATATTCATCGCCGACCGTTCGCCCGAGAAATTGGTGCGCTTCATCCAGGAACACGACAATCGGGGCATCGCGGAACCGCCCCTCCCGTGCGATATTGAGGAGGAATCGACCGATTATATTGAGCAGCAATTCGCGCGTGTTATGCTCGAAGCGCACTTCTTTGAAAGAAATCAGGGTTATGTCCCGCTCATCGTCATTCAGGAAGTTCGACAATTCATCGACTAGCGAGTCCCCTTGCGTTCGGAAAATGCACTCCAGTTCGCGTGAATTGGTCAGCGTCTTGATGCGTGAGGCCAAGGATTCGCAGTAGCTGGCGGCGTTGTTGTCTGGGCCGCCGAACAGCGTGGCGTTGCCACTAGCGGTTCCCCACACGCATTCATTCTTAATCTGCTCTGAAAGGTGAGCAATGTCGAAATTGCATTTGGCGGAATGGACAGCCTGCGCGTTGTTTCTGATGGCATCGAAAAAGACCGTCCGCGACTTACCGGCCTTCTCCAATGCGCCGTTTGCTACGGAAAGCCCTTGCGGAATGGCGTTACCCACCGCCCTGACGAGTTTCAGGCTCTTTATGGCGTCACGGAGTTTCGGACCTTGGCTTTGCCCCGATGGACGGAAGAGCGAAAACAAGTCGTCTTCCGTGATCTCCGTGTAAGGAAAATGGACGTGCCGCGCATTCGGCACGCCAGCCTCGAACGCGAAAATCGTATCTATGCCGTCGATACCGCAGAACTCTCCGGTAGGGTCAAACACGATGGCCTTGCCGTTCATCGCCTTGATTTTCTCGACCAAGCTGGCAATCGTCCAGCTCTTACCGCCGCCCGTTGCGCCGAAAACCCCGCAGTGGCGGCCAAACAGCTTTTCGGGCGAAAGTTCGACCTGAACGCTGCGACCGCCTGCCTCAATAGCACCAACGGGTACGTTCTTTTCCCCCTGACGGGTGGTGCTTCGGCCAATCATCTGGGCGAGAATTTCAGCCCCAGCCAAGAAAACGCCATCCCCGATCTTGGGGTAGTGATCCACACCGCGCGAGAGTTTGCTATCGCCGTCGATCACGGTGGCTAATAGCTGAATCCGGCCAATGGGATTCGGCGTGCTAACTGACCCGAGATGAGGTTCAATCGATAGCCTTTCGCCGTCCGGGATTTTCACTTCCGTGATCCGTCCCAAAAGCTTCGTGCGCTCGCAATCCACAAAAACGAAATCGCCAACCGCTCCCTTGGACAAAGCGCGCCTTTCCGGGTTCGCGCTGGCAAGCGGAAGGTTCGCCTGCACCTGCGAGGCGCTCACGACTGTGACGGTGCCGATATATTGGTCAGGATCGACAGGGCTGATGTTTGCCATCGTCAGTCCGCCTGATCCCGTAGAACCTTCACACGCTCGATATGCCGTTCTCTATCGGTTTCACCGATGAGATCGGGCAATCCTTCAGCTAAATCTTCGAAGCGGCCATTGATGAGATGAACGCGCTGGTCGCCCGCTGCGGCAAGCGTCTTAATCTTGTCGAGAAAACCGTTCCGATGCACGCCGTCATCAGCAATGGCATGGGCAGCGGGAGCTAGCGCAACCCCGCGCAGATCATTCTCTGACGGTATGAAACTTGGGTCGCAGATAATGAGACGCAGCGATAGGTTTGTTTCGAGCGCCGAAATGATCGGACGGCTGACATGATCGTCATTGAATCCGAAACCAGCAATGACCAGCGACGTATCCGGCTCACGCAATGCTGCCTGAAATGCACCCATCATATCTAGGTAAGGCGGGTCGAACGCTTCCTGATATTTGCTCGATCTCGGATAGATAAGGACTGGCTTACCCATGTCATTATCGCGTGACCGGAAAACGTCAGCGCCAATACGCCGCCAGTCCATGGAGCCATGAAGTTTGTAAAGGTGGAAAACATTCGGAATGTAATCAGGTGCATCCTTGTTGACATCTCGCCTAACAATGTCGAAATCGAAATGCTGGGGATCGTAAACCTGATCGAGCGAATGGGAGAAACCGTCTATGATCGTGAAGCGTAGCCGCCGCGCGGCTTCTTCCAGCGTCAGGTCATAGTTCGTCGTAAATATCTTGGCGCGCGCCTTTCGAAAGCCACGTCGCCCGATTTTTCTGACGTAGGCTTCATGTGCGGGCAAAGCCGTGGTCTGCGATACGAAATCCACCTTGGACAAGATACAAGCTTCAGCCTGCGTGACAAAGTTTCTGACCGCATTGACGTCGGCATCATCGGCTTGGGCAGCTTCGTTTAACTCCAAATAGACCTTGCATAGACTCAGAAGCTTCTCGATGTTGTCATCGATTTTTGCCTTGGGGAACTTCGCGCAAATCGCCGCGAAGGCGACAGGCCCGACCGCCGCGCTCACAGCATCCCACAAATCGACCATCGAGGGCGCATGAGGTTCTCCAGCACCATTACGAGCGCAAAGTGATGCACCCGCGCCGGTCAGTGTCAGGAAATTTGATGCAGACAATGCGTTGATCAGTGCGCTGTCGATCTGCTCCTTGCTGCCACGTTCGACAACCTTGCCTTCATCATCGACGCGATCGGCAAAAACCGTCCAACCTTTTCCCGAAATCAGAAGGCGGAGGTTTGCCTTGTCGGCGGGAGTAGCGTTCCAGTAATCCCAGATACTCATACCAAATCCCCCGTCCTTACCAACCGCGCCGCTGCCGGGTCGTATGTATATTCGGTGATCGTGCCATCCTTAATCCGTTCCACGGCGTCATCGACAATGAAGCGGGGCACAAGGAACCATTCGCGCGGCACTATAGGATTGCCGAAGCGGTCGTTTATTTCGATGTTCAGTTGCGCGGGCGCGAAGATGCGGTGGATCAGATTTTCGAGCTTCACGCGGTTGATGTTGTAGAGCGTGTAGGTCGCTACGATGTCCACATCCGCCATGAGAAAGGTCGGGTCCAGCTTCGCATTGGCAATACGTCGCGCTACATCACCGCCGGTCACGCCGATCTTGTGCAGCACATCGCGATTGGCAGCGACAAGCGGATGGTCGGCCTTGCTGCGAAGGACATAGATGGTTCCGCTCGCAATATCCTCATCGTCGTTTTCGTCGGCAAACAGCGGGCCAGCAGTTGGCTCCGTGATGCGCCGCCCAGCCTCGTCCTTATAGAGTGCCCGTTGCAGCGAGCGGAGTAGCAGGTTGCTCTCCGCCCCGTTGGAGTAGATGACGCGCAAGCGGGCGTCACTTTCACCGTTAGGCGCGCGGAATGTTTCACCAACTTCCGCAACATAGGCGACTTGACCGCCAAGGATGAAAAACTGGCCCTCGGTGATGTCCGCTTTCAGGAATCCGGCGTCCTTCACAAACTGTCGGGTAATGCGAACGCCGGAATCAAGGTCGATCCGCACCTGTTCGAACAGCGGCTTGAAGCGATCAAAGTCGGGGCAAGCTTCCCGGTTCGCGATTTCTTCGGCAGCGCGTTTTTCGGCGGTTGAGCGGACATGGCGGAGGTCGGTGATTTCGGAATCCCCCGCCGCCCCCGCAAGCTCGGCCATGAGCGCGTCGGTGTCCATGTCATCGGCGGTCGTAAATTCTTCGTCTGCAGAACCTGAGAGCAATCCTTGGTGATCGATAGGCTCAAGCAAAACCCGACAATCCTCAAGCGCCCTCAATCGGTCGAGACGCACTGCATAGAGCCGCTCGAAAATATCGCGGTCTTCGCCATGCTGCGGCGCGTGTCCGTGTTCTTCTACGAAGCGCTGGATTTCCTCGAAACCCGCGATCACTCGCTCCTCTCGCGGTGAGCGCCCGACCTTCTTTTCCGGCTGGGCGAAGTCGCTTAGTTCCGCGCGCAGGTCATCGAGGTCGAGGTCACTCATAACGGCCCTCATCCTTGAAGCGCACGAACGCGGCAGCACCTTCCGCCATTCGCTTTTCCCACGCATCGGTGGAGCTGAGCGAGGGCAACCGACCGCGTTCTTTTTTGAATTGAACCGCGCGGACGGCATATTGCTTGGCTTCATCGGGCGTCATGCTGGTACGCTTGGCGGCGATGGCGGTGGCGACCTGCTTGAGGCTCTCTTCACTCATCGTTTTGGCGAGGATCGCATAAGCCTCACTAAACGGGTTGATGCGATCGATGAGGTCGATGTCGAGTTCACGCACATCCATCGCGAATTTGCGCACACCGTCGATCAGCGCGGTGTTGGCGGTCGGCTCGCCACCATCATCGCCAAGGGCGGTTTGCTTGGCTTGCTGGGTGAGGTTCAACGCGGCGATCGCATGCTGGCGCACCGCTTCCTGATCCTCTTCGTCAAGCTCGGGATATTTGTCCTTGATGATTTTCCCCATGCGAAGTTGGGTCAACTCCTCGGGCACCAGCTCTGAATCGAACAGCCCGCGCTCGATCGCCGTCTTGTCCTGAACAAAGCTCGCAATCACCTCGTTGAGGTCCTGCTGGCAAATGCGGTTGGCCTCCGCGCTCTTTGGTTCGACCAGCCCCTTGATCTCGATCTGGAAAACGCCGCGTTCTTCGTGGAAGCCGACATTGCACTCGTCGGGATCATAGCCGCCCGGACCATAGTCGAAATCCGGCGTCGCCCCGACATTCGGGTTTTTGGGCCGGAACTCGAAGCGTGGAGCCAACACCTGCTCCATGAGCAGGCTCGCCGCGATAGCCTTCAGCGTGTCGTTCACAGCCTCGGTCACGGCGGACTCCGACGCGTCCGGCTCGGCGATCAGGTTGGTGAATCGCGCGCTGCTCTTGCCCGGTGCGTCACGGGTCGCGCGGCCGATAATCTGGACGATCTCGGTCAAGCTCGATCGATAGCCGACAGTCAGAGCATGCTCGCACCAAATCCAGTCAAAGCCTTCCTTCGCCATGCCAAGCGCGATGATGATGTCCACATGGTTGCGATTGTTCTTCTGCGCCGGATCTTTGAGCGCGGCGGAAACCCGATCGCGCTTCACCGGGTCATCATCGACCAGATCGGCGATCCGCAAGGTGCGGCCTTCGGGCGTCTTGACCAATTGGAAGCCCGTGGCGGGGTCCGAGCCCTGCCACTCGCCCAGCTCCTCGATAATGTGCTCCACCTCCCTGATCTTGTCTTTCGTGCTTTCGCGCGAATTTACGTTGGGGATGTGGAGGATCGTTTTCTCGGCCGGATCGAGCACCTTCAAAATGTCGTCGGCGTAGGAACCGGAATAGAAGAAATAGCCGATATTGAGCAGCTTCAGATGCTCATAGCCGTTGAGCTGCTCATAATAGGTGTAGGTGACGCTATCGAATTTGGACTCGTCGCCCGGAGCCAGCACAGCCTCAGCATCGCCGCGAAAATAGGAGCCGGTCATCGCGACGATATGCACCTTGTCGCGCGCGATGAACTCGCCAAGGTGGCGGCCCAGCTTGTTGTCCTCGCCCACCGAGACGTGATGGAACTCGTCCACCGCGATCAGCCGGTCGTCGAACGCCTCAACCCCGAACCTGTCCACGGCAAAGCGGAAAGTGGCGTGAGTGCAGACCAGCACCCTGCCGTCGCTCTCAAGGAAAGCGCCCACAGAGTTGACTTTGCCGCCATCCTCGCCCGGCGCGTTGCAGAGGTTCCATCGCGGTGCGACGGTCCAATCCTCCGAGAAGCCATATTGGCTCAGCGGCTCATCATTGAAGCTCGCGCCGATCGACTTTTCGGGGACAACGATGATCGCCTGTTTAAGCCCTTGGTTGGCGAGCTTGTCGAGCGCGATGAACATGAGCGCGCGACTCTTGCCCGATGCGGGCGGCGACTTGATGAGCAGATATTGCTCGCCGCGCTTTTCATAAGCGCGTTCCTGCATCGGGCGCATCCCGAGCGCATTCGACTTTGTCGAAGCACCCGTGTGGGCGGTTTGCAGTGAGATAGCGGGGATCGATTTAGCGGCGGGCATAGTGTTCATGCTGGCACGCCTCCTTGGCAAAGTTGGATCATGTCGGCGTGTATCCGATCGGCACGCGCTATGAGGAAGGCGTCATAATCATCGGCGATCAGCGCATCATAAGGAATGAGATGGCTTTCCAGTCGCTGCCGCACAGCCTCCTCACCCAAAGACGCCGCCACCGCGCGCTTGCTGATGTAGCCGGAGGGCGTCTGCGCGCCGACCTTGCGGTTGGTCGTCCAAGTGATGAGCGCACAATTCAGCGCCCGGTTTACTTTCTCGTCGGCGCGGTCACCGCTTAGTATGCCGACCGGATAGAGATGATGATATTCTCGGCTGTGGAAATTGTCGGGCGTGATGGAAGCACCGTCCGCAAAGTCGAGTCCACCCCGGCGAATCCACGTTGCCAGCATGGCGCGCGGCAAACGATCCTTGCGCCCCGGCCAACCGGCCAGCAGCATTTCTTCCTTCGCGGGAAGCGGGAAATAGGTTTCGTCGAACAATTCGCAGGGGCCGCTTTCCTTGCCTGCGATCATGTCCCTCAACACGCGATAATCGGCATAGGCGCGAGTGGCCGAGGTTTTGCCATAACGATTGGTGTAACAGCCGCGCCAAAGCGCCTTGCGGATCAACGCGCGGGCATTGCCGCCATCGTCAAAGGCATGTTCGGGAACATCGGCCCATAGGGCGCAAGTGAGGTAGACGGCGACTTCGCTGGGCAAGCATTGCTCGTTCAAAATCGATTCCGAGCGAAGGAACGCGATGCCGTGCTTGAAACCATGTTTTAGCCGCGTCCAGATCGACGCGAAATCATTACCATAGGCGGTATCGAGATAGGTCTTTTTGAGTGGAGGGCGGTCCATGAGCAACGCCGCCACCGAAAGGATCATGTCTTCGATCCGACCATAGTCGCGTGCCGCCGGGACGGATTCAACCAGTTCGCCCACCATATCGTGCAGCGAATCCCCGGTCGCGCTTTCAAGTTGGGCGACCACAATATCGAAATCCTTCAGCGGCGTGGCCGAGGTGTTCATCTTGATGAAGACATCGAGTGCCGTATCGCGGCCCGTCTTGGAACTGAGCGACAGGAACGGAACGTCATATTTGGCGACCCGCTGGCGCAAGGCCTCCGTCCGCTTGGTCAACTGTTTAGTGAGCAAGCCGCTTTCCTCAATGGCGTCTTCCCAAGCGGTCAGAGCCTCCTCGCCGATCGAACCGGGGCACAGGATTGTCGCCGGAAGATAACCCTCCTTAAACATAGACACAGGATCGTTCGCCCATACGGGCTGCATCACACCTTTGCGGTCCCACCGCTTGATCGCCTCAACCTTGGGGGCATCAAACATCTCCGCATTGTCGCCTTCGCCATCATCCTCTTTGGCATTGAGCGAAATGAAAACTTCAATCCCGTCATTCCGGTAATCACCAGTCAAACTGCGCCAAAGAGCCGTCATGCGCTGTTGCCCGTCGAGCAGGTGCATCGATGGTTTCGATTGCGGCTTGGGCGCACCGACGATCGGGCGGGAATGAAAAAGCTCCTGATCGCCGACCTCAAGCGTCAGCAGCGCGCCGATCGGCAGCGGCGGATCGCGAAGGATGTTCTCCAGCAATCCGACGACCTGCGCATGACGCCAAGCCTCGTGCCGCTGGAAGCGGGGCAGCACAACCTGCCCCTGCTTGACCATCGCAAACCAGTCTTCGATCTTTTTGTTGCGCGCTTCCACGATACCCCCGTTCAATGTGCCTTTGATTTGGTTCCGGTCATTTTGGTGTAAAGTTCAAACAGCTTTTCCAGTCGCTCGGTGTCATTCTTGAAGCGCCGTCCAATATAAATGCGCTCCAGCACCTCGTCATTGCGCTCATGCGCCTCGCGCAGATCGGCGGGCATTTTGCTTTCGCCATCTTTGGCGTCGTAAAGCTCAGCTATCGTCGCCGGAAAATGCGCCTCTCGAGCAAGCAATAAGTCCTCAGCGCAATGGATCAGATCAACCTTGTTCTTATCGGTTAAGGCCGGAATTGGGAAGGTGTTCCAGCCCAGAGTGTTGGCGTATCGATAATCATTCTTCATTCGACCACAAATTGCGGAGATCCAAGAAAGGTGAAGCTTGCTAACAATTATTGAGAATACCAACCTTTGTTCTTGTTCGGTGAAAAAAGCGTTGTCGTTAGCGATAGTTCCTTTCGGTAGAAGCTCAGTTGCGAGATACTCTCGATTTTCCGACGTAGTGCGCGAAACAGCAACGGAAGACGCTGCTCCGGTCGAGCTTATCAACTCAAAACGGTGAGGGTATTCCGAAAGGAAATCGCGGGTGTTGTCTTTCGTACTCGCTAAGCGCGTAGTTTTGACGTTCAAAATGCGCTGATTGACCGCAGGAATGGCTTCCGCTTGAACGCGATCGGCATCTGGAATGAGGAGCGCGTAACGCACAATGCCTTTTGAGATTTCTTGCGCACCGACATAGCGTTTAAGCAAGGCCCCAGCCTCCGGCGATGCGCTCAGTAACTCCCCTCGCTCCTGAGCTGACAAAACCAGATTTCCTCCACAATTAGGTATGCTTCCCCTTATCAGTGGCGGTAGCTTGTGCAGTGGAGCCGCGCTCTCTTCGACCACCTCAATTTGAGCGCTAGTCAGATAAGGATTTATGTAGTCGCACTCAATTTTTTTATCGGAAGAATATATAGTCCGCTTCCCGCTTGCCTCACGATCAAGCCCGACAATTACAACAATTACCCCTGCATTACTTTTGGCAAGATTCTTCCAGATAAAAGATACGTGCGCAAACCGAATTGCAACACCGCGTTTTAACAAGTGCCTCCAGAATTTCGGTACCGCCTGACCTTGGCAAATCGAATTGGTGCTGACGAAAGCAAATCGCGCTGGCTGCATTTGCGTGTAAAGCTCTGCTTTATGGTACCAACCCAACACGTAATCGACGGAGGAGGCACCGTACTCAGTCCCAGAAAAAACATGACCTAAATCAGCCTTCTGGGCTTTAGTTTGTTTCGTGAGTCCTGCAAACGGCGGGTTTCCGCAAACGTAAGTTTCACCTCCCTCATTCTCGAAATCGATTTGAGCCTGATCGAGAGGCGTCTCAAATAGGTCGTCTCCAACCAATTTCACGCCAGTTCCGGTAGGCGGGCAGATGCTCAGCCAGTCGAGCCGCAGCGCATTGCCACAGGTGATCCAATTCTGGCTGTCGAGCGGCAGGAACTCGGCAAGCGCCTCCTGCTGCCCGCGATAAAGTACATCGCATTGATATTCCGCGATGATAAGCGCGAGGCGGGCGATCTCCGCCGGAAAGTCGCGAAGCTCGATGCCCCGAAAATTGGTTAGCGGAATATCCGTGCGCCGGTCACGCTCGCCGCGTCGTCGATTGATCTCCGCCTCGATCTCCCGCATTTCCTTGTAAGCGATGACAAGGAAGTTGCCGCTGCCGCAGGCCGGATCGAAGACGCGAATTTTGGCGACGCGGTTGCGAAGGTTGAGCAGCTTACGCCCATTGTCCCCCGCCTCCTCAAGCTTTTCACGCAAATCATCGAGAAACAGCGGGTTCAGCACCTTCAGGATGTTAGGAACACTGGTGTAATGCATCCCCAGCGCGCCGCGCTCCTCGTCATCCGCGGCCGCCTGAATCATCGACCCGAAGATGTCCGGGTTGATCTTCTTCCAATCGAGGCTGCCGATATGGAGCAAATAGGATCGCGCAATCTTGCTGAAGCGCGGCACATCCGTGCTGCCTGAGAACAGCTCACCATTCACATAAGGGAATGGGTCCGCCCAGCGGGCTATCCCGGCGCTCTGCCGATCGGCGATCTTGGTGTTCATCGCGCGGAACAGTTCGGCCATCACCTCATGCGTGTTCGATGAGTCCCGCTCGCTCATTTTCGCCACCGTGTCGGTGAAGCGATAGCTGGAATGGAAAATGTCAGTGTCTTCCGCGAAGAAGCAGAAGATCAGCCGCGCCATGAAATGGTTCATGTCCGGGCGGCGATCGGCAGCCGCCCAATCGGGATTGTCCTTTAAGAGTTCGACATAGAGCCGGTTGAGGCGGCTGGTCGCCCGAATGTCGAACGAGCTTTCGCGGATTTGCTTTACCGTGGTGATCCCGGCCAAGGGCAGGAAGAAACCGAAATGATCGGGAAATTCTGCATAGGCGCAGGCGACGGTTTCGCCCGACGCCAAATCCTCTGCCTCCAGCGTGTCGCCATCGGTCGCCAGAACGAACTTCGCCTTGGTACGTGTGGTTGCCGGGCTTGCCTTCAGCGCGGCGAGTGTCTGCGAGACCTCGCCCGTCTGTGCAACAGCGAGATGGATGTTGTTCGTTTGGAGGACGCCGCCTCGAGGGCCAGCTAAGTCAGACTTGTTCGACGCGCCATCGCGCAGCCGCTTGATCGTGGTCGCCTTGTTTCCGAACGCTGCGAGAAACTGATACGGAAACTCGGCAGGGTCGAAGGGGGCGCTCGCCAGCTCCGAAACCGCTTCCTCAATCTCAACTGCATTCATTCAACGCCTACTATCCGCCTCGACGGATGGAGAGCTATTGATTACGTCCTCTATCCGATTCTTTGTGCAAGGAACCTAGCAGGAACAGAATTAGCCGTCACGGCTTTTATGGAGGGCTCGGAGCTTATTGCTGTCGCCACCTCTCAAACCACTTTGTCCAACTTTGCTCTGGTGGCCAATCTTCGCCATCGCGTTTGATACGGACGACCTCGACGCGGTCATAGCCGGTGCGGACACCTTCAAGGGTGACGGATTGGTCGATATGGCGGGTGACAAGGCGGGAGGGTTCGAGTTCCCATGTGCCGCCACCGTGGACATTGATGATGATGCGTCGTGGCTCTTGTCGGATCACGCCCTCGATTGTGTGCAGCGTTCCTAACGGCATATCGCAATTCGCTTTTGCATATCCACCTCGTGATGTAGCCTATCCGTGACATTGATAAGAAAATCGTGGCGGTCTTACAAAGGCAAATGTTACTGATTGTCTGTAGACCGATTGACTACATATCGGTGCATTGATGACCCATGGATATCCGTCAGCGCCTTGCCCGTAATCTGCGCCTGCTCCGTCAGGAGAAAGGGTGGTCGCAGGAATATTTTGCCGAAGAGGCGGGGCTGCATCGGACCTATGTCAGTGACCTTGAACGCGGCGCGCGTAATCCGACGATTACTGTGGTGGATAAGCTGGCCGTGGCTTTAGGTGTAACGCCGGGGCGGTTACTCGATTAGCTGTATAGCTGGACTGCACAGCCGGGGTTTCGCCTGATCTTGGCCAGACAATTTCGTATAATGTCCAGCACAAGCGACATACACACCCAGAATGAGAGGCCAACATGGGCGGCATCAATTCCGGACGGCGGCGCACGGTTACACGTGGAGCCGTTGAGCAATTCCCTTGCATCGATCTACGCATATTAAAGCGCGCGGGGCTGATCAATGCCGGTGAATGCACATATGACATATTGCATTGGCGAAATCAGGCTCCAGAGACGGTGAGCGCGCAAATATTTATCGACATCAGCGATATTGATGATGCGTCGATACGCTTTGTGATGTCCGGGGCCGATGGCCGCCGTGATGTGCAGCGGGCGGCGTTGAAGTGTGTCCCCTGCCCTTATGGTGGCTATCGTGTCTACTTTCTCTGCCCTATCATTGGTGTGCGGTGCGAGCAGCTATTCCTTGTCGATGGGATATTTGCATCGCGCAAGGCCCACAGGCTTACCTATGCCAGCCAGAGTGAAGATGATCTTTCGCGGGCACGGCGTAAGGCGCGCAAATTCAATCGGCAGATTGATGGCGATTATCGCTTCGCTCGTCCACGCGGCGCTAAACGCTGGCGGTTGATACAGAAAAGGCGTGACGCCGTGTTTGAAGCTAAGTCGCTCTACCTTGATCGACTGCGTAACCTTGCCGATAGGTCTGGTACCCGACGGATGCCCAGCGCCGATCTGTAAAGCTTCTGAGAGTCCGATTGCCGTGGTTTGAGAAGGCAAGACAACCTGATTCATTATCAGCGGGTCCTGTGCGGATTGTGCAATTTCACGCACCGACACCCATGCAGAAATCAGCCGATCATGCGCGGGATTTTTCCTGACATCGCCGCATCCGTGACTTTATTGGGAGGATGGTTAACGGAAGGAAGCCATCATGTCCAACAACGAACCGCGCGACCGATTGCACCTGTTATCCCGTGCACAGGCGTTGTTTCCCGGTGCGGCGATCAAGGTGATCCACGCGCCGCGCGAGATCATCCATATTGATGTGGACGGGCACCGTTATACGTTCGCGATTGGCAGCGACGACGATGAATATGTCTTTACCGATGGAAAAGCGTCATTCTCGATCCCGTTGATGGAAATCGACGAGGATTTCTAGGATTTCTCCTGACACGCCTTTCCAACCCATCTTAATGGAAATGTCGTTCACAATGAAAGGAACGAACGACATGACCGCGATTGAAACCGCAAAGCCGAACCCCGCACCGAACGCCGCCATCCAAGCCGAGGGCGGCAAGCCGGAGCTTATCACCCTCGATCAATTGGCAAACGAAATGAAACTGCCGCCCCGCGACGCCCGCATGTTGCTACGCCTTGCGGCTAAACAGACGCGGCAATATCCCAACCTTGGTAAAGAGCATGTCGCCCGCCAGCCTTGGCAATGGACTGCAGGGTCAAAGGCGCTGGAAGAAGCTCGAAAGGCACTGTCCGTCGACCGATAATGCCAAAACTGGCCAATACTCCCCTATAGGATAATATTGGCCAGTTTCCAGCTTTGACCGGTCTTGACTACGCCCAATTGCTTCGCCGCGCGGCGCACCGTGCGGGCCGAATGGGAGCGTTTTTCTCCATCGGCAATGACATCCTTGATCCGGCGTTCGCCCTTGGCCAGCGCCGTTTCGAGGAACTCGACAGCGGCTTTTACCTCGGTATCGGGACGGCCGACCTTCTCGCTGGATTTGAGAAAGTCTTCGGGTCCCAACTCACATTCGCCCTGCCATGCGACACGCGGGATGATGCGCTTGTCGCGGTCTCCATCGACCAGCGCATAAAGCTGTGACGGGCCGCGTTCGGACAGATTATGCTTGATGTGGACCATCACCCGCAGCTCGTCATTTTCCGGATGCTGGCCGATCAACACCGCCGACCGCGCCGCCGCTGTGATATCCACCGACCCAAGCCCACGAAAGATCGCCTTGTCCTTCTCGCCCTTGGTCAGATGCCTGAGCGCGATCACAGTGACGTTGGTGGCCTTTGCCAATTCAGCCAACCGCGCCATGAAGGGGCGGGTTTCGTTCGCCTTGTTCATGTCGATGCCGCCTTGCATGTATGCGAGCAGCGGGTCGAGAATGAGTAACGCCGCCTGCTTCTCCACGATATGTCGCTCGATCCAACCCAGCGCTTCCTCCTCCAATCGAAAGAATTTTTTGGAAAAGGTGATCCGCGATAGATCGGCATCCATCCGCATCAGCCGTTTGACCAAGGTTGTTTCCGGGTCATCCTCGGCGCTCATAAACAACACATTGCCCGGTTTCGATTTTGTCTGTCCCGGCAACGCACGGCCGCTCGAAATTGCTGCTGCTAATTCACACAGCAAATAGGTCTTGCCGACATTGGGGTCGCCTTCGAGCAAGTTGATCGCTCCGCGCACGAAATAGGGTTCGACCAGAAAATCGACATCGCGCGGTGTGACATTGGCCATGCTGTCGAACAACTCATCGTCCGCCGGATCATAGCGCATGACGCTCGACGCGATGCGCTCAATGTCCTTGTCGGGCAATGGCGGCTTGCAATGTTCGTCATTCACCGCGTGAAGTGCGGTCGTGATAACGGCATCGTCAAAACCCTGACGCCGGAATGATCCGGCAAGACTGGTCAGACGATTGTCGCGCGACCCTTCACGCAAGCTGCCGTTATCGGGCTTGGCTGCCTTCTTGGGCTTTCTGTACGCCAATATCGCTTTGGCGACCTTTCCCGGCAATTTGGCAATCGGTGCGTCAACGTCGTCCGATTTGTACCGCCCACCTTCTGGATGGGACGATTCCGGCAGCACGACATAGCCCGACGCGATGATATCGAGTTTGGGTTCTAACCCGATCTTGCTGCCCTTTATCTTCCCGTCATGACGGAAATAGAGGTGCCGCCCATCGCGGGTTTGGGTTTCGCGTGTGTCGGGCAGCGAACCGAAGCCTTTCAATGCCGCCTCGCCCGCTGGACCATCGACATCGATCACCAATATGGGCGACCCTTTCATTACCGCGCCAAGATTGATCGACGGGTCTTCGCGTAACCACGCTCTGACCGTCTTGCGATCATCCGTCGCACTATCGGCACCGTTTGGACAAAATCGCGTATCGGGCACTTTTGATCGCGGTTGCAGCGCCAGTACGCGCATATATGCATCAAGGGCGGCGAAAGCCGCCCCCAATTTCCGTTTCGCCAGAGGTGTGAGTTTAGTCTTCGTCATCGCTCACCTCGCGATGTCAGCGTGGCGATATGTTGATCGATAGCTTCCGCATCCCATACCACGGTTCGGGTGGAGAGATATTTGCGTTTTGGAAACACGCCCAAAGCCTCCATACGCAATAACGATGAGTTTGAAAGTTTGATGCCACGACGCCGCAAATCAAGGCGATCATAGAGAATTGGGTTTTGCATAAGATACTCCATTTGTGGTGGAGCAGATCAATTATGCGGAAATCACCCCCGCGAAAAAGGGCATTTGTCGGTCCTAAACGTCCCTTGACAGGTTACGGCCTTCAAGGTGCCGGATGATGTCATCAACCACCGGCCCCAACTCTTTCTCGCCGGGTTCAAAGTTCAACTCTCTGTCGCACCGCAATTGAATTCGGATCAAAAGCGGTTGCCGCTCACGTGGGTGCTGCATGTCCAGCGCCTCCTTCCACGCTATCGCGGACACCTGTTGCCAACGAAAACTGTTGGTCCTGGGTTTGGCCTTGGTGATGCTGTTCAGATGTGTCGTAAGCGACGTGCGGTCAATAAACATCGCCGCCCAATCATCGGGCGCATATTTGAAGGCTGACCGCTTAACATCGATATCAAAATAGGGCTTGGATGCGGACGTGCGATCAATTGGCACCCACGCCCCTTCATCATCTGTTGTCCATGCTGAAACCTCGGCGCCAGTGAGCCACATGGTGAGTCGCTGAACGGCATCGGCATATCGCTGTATCGCGCCTTCATTCGACGCGTCAGGATCATTTTTGCGCCAGCCGTTAACACAAGCAGCGCCCACCAAAACAACCGCATCGGCAAGTGTCAGATAGTTGCCGAATGAGCGGTAAGGTTGCGGCGCTATACTGGTCATCAAATCGAGTCTCTCTCACCCTTCAGCCCAATAGTAATGCGCGAAGCTGGCACGGGACACCGCATGTCTCACAAGGCGGCTTCCAGATCGCCAAGCGGGATCATCAACGTCATGTCATTGGTGGGCGACGGCAGCATGCCCATATTGAGATAGAAGGCCTTGGCATCCTCGGAAATGGCTTGGACAACAAGGCCCCTAATACCAATCTCCCCGGCGGCCGCAAGGACACGCATGGCGGCGTCGCGCATCAGGCTCCGTCCGATCTTCCGGCCTTGATAAGCTTCATCGACGGCCAATCGCGCGAGCACGACGACCGGAATCGGATCGGGCATGTTACGCCGCATACGCCCTGTGGCATCGCCGCACGCGATGGCGCTCGACGCCAACGCATAATATCCAACAACCCTCTCGCCATCACAGGTGACGAAGACGCGACTTGCGCCAGCGATTTGATTAGGGCGAGCGCGCCGGAGCAACCAGTCGTCAAGCGTCGAAACGCCTGACCTAAATTCATCCAGAATATGATGATCGGCGAGTAGCGCCGGTACAGTCAGCCCGGTCACTGATCCCAAGGCGCTTTTGTCCGCATGAGTTTACGCAGCTTTTCGTTCACTTCGGGCGGGCGCTCCAAGACCGCCAGAAAGTGATCATAGCTTTCCCGACTGACCATGATGACCCGCTGATCAAGAATGGCTTCTTCAGCGGCACGGCGCGCTGCCTCAATCATGAAGTCAGTCCGCGAGCGTCCTTGGATGCTGGCTGCCTTGTCGATTAGCGCACGTGTTTCCTCACGGACGCGCAAATTCACAGCTTTCAGCTCGTGCGCTCGGTTCGCCCGATCCGGGGACATATCCATAGCAATTTCCTTTCGGAGCGATCATACCACATATGATACACACTGTGTATCTATTTTTGACCTGCTAAGCCGGACAGTTTTTCGCCCCATTTCTCCAGTGCATCAGCCTTTTCGGCGTCATAGCCATAACGATTATAGATGGCCGCAACGCCCGAAATCGTGCCACTGACGTGATTCAACACCTTTTCGATGACATGCGGTGCAACTGTTGCTCGTGCCATGCCCGACGCTGCGGTACGCCGAAGATCATGCAATCGCCAACCTGACGTGTTCGACCGTTCCGACAAGCGTTTGCGCATCTTGGTAAAGCCGCTCAGCGGCGTGTCGCGGGTCGTGGTGAACACCAGATCACAATCAGCATAGCGGGGCATAGTGCTCAGAATGCCAAGCGTGAAATCGCTGAGCGGCACTGCATTGGGATTGCCGTTCTTGGCGCGTGATGCCGGGATCACCCACCGCTTTTCTTCAAAGTCGATTTCGCTCCACCGCATTTGCGTTAACTCGCCTCGGCGCTGTGCAGTCGCCAATAACAGCGGGATGAAATAGCGGAACGGATACATTTCATTCTCACACGCCCTCAGCAATCGGGCAACCTCATCATCACTTAATACGCGGTCGCGCGACTGTTCCTTGGTCGGGGCTTTCAGGCCGATAATCGGGCTGACATCAACAATCCCGCGCTCGACGCACCAATTGAAGAATTTGCGGACATGCGAGAGGATGCGGTTGGCCTGATAGGATGATCCGCGCTCAATCGCTGCGTCCATCACTTCCAACACATCAAACCGTTTGATGTCGCGGATATCGCGTTGGCCGTATGGCGTGATAAACTCGCGTTCCAATATCCGTTCCGCCTCACGCCAGCTACGATTGCGCGCCTGTGCATGGAGGGTGATGAACTGACGGCACACCGCATCAACGCGCATATTGGCAACGCGGCGGCGCTTTGTTGGGTCAACGCCTTCATCGACCTGCCGCAACAGGTCGTTGGCCTTCTCCCGCGCTGTTGCCAATGACAGACGGGGATAAACACCCAACTTCATCCGCTTTTGCTCAACCCCATAACGAAACCGTGCATAGAAGGTTTTGCGACCGGATTTTTCCACGCGCAGCGACATGCCGGGACAGCGTAGGTCATGGACCTCATACCGCTTATCCAATGGCTTGAAGGCTTCAATCGTCTTGTCAGTAAGGGCTTTTTGCATGTGTCATTCCTTTCGAATGACACCTCAATAATCATAGGTTTTCGGCAATCTCAAAGGAAATCCTGACCGAGACTTAACCTGCGTCAGAAAGGTGCAGCCTGCATCATACGCACCCACGACCGGGGGGTGGTTTAGACCGAATATCTATGACGGCGAGCGCACCTGATAGCGTGATACTATTCTGCAGTTTTAAGTCTCAATGAAATGCGTGAGCGTCAAGCATCAAGCCAAAGCGAACGCATCTTCAATAAATGGCAACCTATCGATCATCCATCTTTACGGAAGCGGCAACCTTATAGGGTTTAAGGATTTTCCTGACACATCATGACGTATCACTTATGCAGGATTTTGCCCGCACACTCGCAACACTGTCCGGCCAAACCTCCCACATCCTGATACCCGGAAAATCACCGATCTTTCATATGGGTCCCACAGGGGTATTGGATGCCCTTGTTTGTCTGCTTAGACCTGAAGTTTCCTGAAACGACCTGCTCCACCCCAAGATATTGGCACTTGCAATCTATAGAACAATATGCGACATCTTGCGTTAATATATTGATATAAAAGAGAAATTTTGTAATCAGGGGGCCAGGGGTTCGAATCCTCTAGCCGGCACCATATTTCTTGTGAAATTACGGGCCTTGCCAATGCTGCGCACAGCCGCACTGTCCATCATGAACCTACCGGCCATTAGGATTTTTACTTAAAATCTGTATAGGTCAGGCCTCCTCTTTTAAAGAAATGCGCCCATGACCACGCCCGGCACGCCTACGCTTGACCAGTTGCAGATATTCCTTGCCATTGTGGACACGGGCAGTTTTGCAGGCGCGGGGCGCAAGTTGAACCGGGCGGTGTCGGTTATCAGCTATGGTATCGGCAATCTGGAAGCGCAATTGGGCGTGATGCTGTTTGATCGCGAGGGGACCAGAAAACCGCAATTGACCGAGGCGGGGCGCGCGGTGCTGGCCGAAATCCGTTCGATCAATAATGAAGTCGATGTACTGCGCGCCAAGGTGAAGGGGCTGCTGGAGGGACTGGAACCCGAATTGGATCTGGTGGTCGATGTCATGATGCCAAGTGCAAGGCTTGGCCGTGTGCTGCGCGAATTTGCGGCAGAATTTCCGAGCGTGCAGCTTTGCTTGCATGTCGAGGCGCTGGGCGCGGTGACGTCTATGGTGCTCAATCGCACCGCCAGCATCGGCATTTCGGGGCCGCTCTATGTCGGCAAGCCCGGTATCGACAGTCGCGCAGTCGGTGTGGTCGCGCTGGTGCCGGTCGCCGCCCCCTGTCACCCTCTAGGGATGATGGGCGCGATTAAGAGCGGCACAGGGCGCAACTATATGCAGATTGTGCTGACGGACCGGTCAGAGGCAACGGCAGGCGTCAATTATGCAGTGGTGAGCGACAAGACTTGGCGGTTGTCAGACCTCGGCACCAAATATGCACTGCTGCTGGAGGGCGTCGGTTGGGGCAATATGCCGCTGCCGATGGTCGAGGATGACCTGAAAAATGGTCGTTTGGTGCGGCTCAATATGCCGGACGATCCGGGCGGCACTTATCGTTTTGCAGGGATCTGGCGCACCGATAATCCGCCGGGGCCAGCGGCAGCATGGCTGCTCGACCGTTTTGCAGAACTTGGCAAAGATGATCGCGGATTGCCCGGCGCGGGAGACCTTTAACCCCCCGCGCCGCTCTTCACACTTTTAACTATCCGGCGTTATGAGATGGCGTACACGCGGCGGCTCGCTGCCACGGTGGAAGGCGTGGACGACATCCTGATCGAGCTTGTCGGTATGCGTCACGCGGTCATGCTGGCGCAGATGTTCGAGCCAACTTTCGACGGTGAAAAATTCCACCACCAAAGTCGGGTCGGCCGCGTCCTGATAAATGCCCCATTGGATAGCGCCATCGCGCACGCGAATCCGGCGCATATTTGCCATCGCCGCGCTAAAATCATCAAGCGCATCCGTGTCGATTTTATATTCGATAGTGACCATGACGGGGCCGCGGTCGTGGGCGACGTCGCTGTCTATATCGGGCGCGGGCCAGTGCATTGAGGGGGTGAGGTTGACCGAACCCGCCTCGCCAATAGGGAAGCGCCAGACGCTGAACAGTGTGGCGATGACGAGCAAGATAGCGGCGATTTCAAGCGTTGGGGCGATGCCGATACGCGATGCAGTGGCACCCCAGATGGTCGAGCCTGCGGTCATCGCGCCCTGAAACACCAAGAGATAAATAGCGAGCGCGCGCGCTTTGACCCATGCGGGCGAACTGGCCTGCGCGCCGCCGTTTAACGCCGCCATCATCGCGATCCACGCAAAGCCGCCAAAGGTCAGTATAGCCGCTGCGGGCGCAAAGCTTTTGACAAAGCTGAGCGCGAATATCACCACCGCCAGCACCAAGGAGGCGATCAAGGTCATGCGGTTGGTGCTGAGTTTCGCGCGGATTTTGGGGAGCAGCAACGCCCCAGCAATCGCGCCGCCGCCCATGAAGGTGAGCAGCGCGCCATAGCCCGCTGGCCCCAGCCCCATATCGCGCCGCGCGATCAGCGGTAGCAAGGCCCACATGCTGCTGGCAAACAGGAAGAACGCCATCGACCGCGCCAAAATCACCTTCAGTTCGGGCGCACGCAGCGCATAGCGCACCCCGGCGCGCATCCCGCCGATAAAATGTTCGGCCGGCAGGCGGCGCGGCGCGACCTGCCGTTGCCAGCGGAACAACACAAACAGGATGCCGATGACCGACACGGCATTTAATGCAAACACCGCCCACGGCCCCGACAGCGCGATAATCGCGCCGCCGACCGCCGGGCCGATTGCGCGGGCGATATTGATGCCGAGCGAATTGAGCGCCACCGCCTGTTGCAGCGATTTATGCGGCACTAACTCGGGCACAATCGCCTGAAATGCCGGAGCGGACAGCGCGCCGCCCACCGAAATCGCGGCGGTAAAGACGAGAAGCATCCAGCCCGTGGTGATGTCGAAATAGGTCATCACCGCCAGCACCGCCATCGCAACCAACGCAAAGGCCTGCGCGGCAATCAGCAATTTGCGCCGGTCGACAATATCGGCCAACGCGCCTGCAGGCAGCGACAGGAGAAAAATCGGAAACGTCGTTGCCGCCTGCACCAGCGCCACCATCAGCGGGCTGGGCGAAAGCGAGGTCATCAGCCAACTCGCCCCCACATCGTGCATCCATGTGCCGATGTTGGAAACCACCGTGGCAATCCACAGCGCGCGGAACACCGGATTGGCCAGCGGCTTTTCGCTGGTCGGCGGCGCATCAGGCGTAGGGGTTGTGGCCGAAGGGGCGGCGTCGGACATTAAAAATACTCCATGACAGCAACCGCCAGCATCAACCCGCCGATCAACGCGGCATGTTCGAATACCACCGTGCGTTGCTGGATGCGCAGCGCGCTTTTATGTTCTTTCCAATAAGGGTGCGCAATCGCCGTCGCCGCGACGGTAAATCCGCCGAGCATCCCTGCCCCCAACCACGGCGCAAAACCGGTGATGAGGAGCAGGCTGCCCAAGGCCTGCACCGCTATCGTCAACACGGCGAACAGCGGCGCTGGCGACAGGCGTGCGGCGCGCATTTCGGCAACGCCGGACTGCCAATGGATGGTTTTGAAGATGGCGCTGCTCCAATAAGGCAAGGTCAACAGCGCCACCGCCAACAGGGCAAACCAACGCGCGCTGACCAGCGCCGCGATAAAATCCGGGGTCATGGTTCAGACCGCCCAGCAACCACAACCAAGCGCGCCCCAGAAGCTTTGCACATCACGCGCGGGCACGCTGCTCCCTAAAGCCGCGGCATGGTTATGGCCGTGGACCGAGCAAGCATGGGCGCAGCCACAGGCCGAAGCCATCGCTTGGGCGTGTTGCTGGCCACCGGCTTCTCCGCCGCGATAATAGCCACCGAACAGCGCGACCGGCGACCAGTCGGGCATCGGTGCGGGCAGCGCCGGGGCTTTGGGCCCATAAGCCCCTTCCCCATGCACAATTTTGCCACCAACGATGGTCAGCACGGCGCGCAGATGCGGAATATCGCTTTCGGGCACGCTGAAATAATCGCTGGACAGGAGCGCAAGATCGGCGAGCTGGCCCGCTTTAATCTGCCCCTTTTTGCCCATTTCATTGGAGAACCAGGTGTTCTGTTCGGTCCACAGCCGCAAAGCCGTTTCGCGATCAAAACGGTTGCGCGTCGGGTAAAGCGACGTGCCGCCCACGGTCTTGCCCGTCACCAGCCAATTGAGCGATACCCAAGGGTTATAGCTGGCCACGCGCGTCGCGTCGGTCCCTGCGCCCACCGGCACGCCTGCTTCGATCATGCGTTTGATCGGCGGCGTCGCCTCGGCTGCCTTGGCACCATAGCGTTCGATGAAATATTCGCCCTGATAGGCCATGCGGTGCTGCACCGCGATGCCGCCGCCTAGTGCGGCGATACGGTCGATATTGCGGTGGCTGATGGTTTCGGCATGGTCAAAGAACCAGTGCAGCCCGTCAAAAGGCACATCGCGATTGACCTTTTCAAACACATCAAGCGCGCGGCTGATGGTTTCGTCATAGGTCGCGTGCAACCGCCACGGCCAGCGTTGTTCGGCCAGCAAGCGGATGACGGGCTCGAGGTCACCCTCCATATTGGGCGGCATATCGGGGCGCGCGACGCGGAAATCTTCAAAATCGGCCGCCGAATAGACCAGCATTTCGCCCGCACCATTGTGGCGATAGCTGTCATCGCCTTGACCGAAACGCACGGTGTTGCTCCAATTGGTAAAGTCCTGCAATTCCTCTTTCGGCTTTTGCGTGAAGAGGTTGTAGGAAATGCGGACCGTCAACTCGCCATCCTTGTGGAGCTTGTCGATGATTTCATAATCATCGGGATAATTTTGAAAGCCGCCACCCGCGTCGATCACGCTGGTGATGCCGAGGCTGTTCAGTTCGCGCATAAAATGCTTGGTGGAATTCAACTGATATTCGGGCGGCAGTTTCGGCCCCTTGGCCAGCGTCGAATAAAGGATCGTCGCATTGGGCTGTGCCAGCAAAAGCCCGGTGGGATTGCCCGCGCTATCACGCATAATCTCGCCACCCGGCGGGTTCGGCGTATTCTTGGTATAGCCCACAACGCGCAGTGCAGCGGCGTTCAATAGCGCGCGGTCATAAAGATGCAGGATGAACACCGGCGTATCGGGCGCAACCGCATTGATTTCTTCAAGTGTCGGCAGGCGCTTTTCGGCAAATTGATGCGCGGTAAATCCGCCGACGACGCGCACCCATTGCGGCGCTGGGGTGCGCGCGACTTGCTGGCGCAGCATTTCCATTGCGTCGGCCAAGGTCGGCACGCCGTCCCAGCGCAATTCCATATTATAGTTAAGGCCACCACGGATCAAATGGGTGTGGCTGTCCATCAATCCGGGGATTAACCGCCGTCCTTCACCGTCAATCACCGTCGCATCCGGACCAGCGGCAGCGCGCACTTCCTGTTCCGAACCCACCGCCAGAAAGAGGCCATCGCGCATCGCCACCGCTTCGGCCACCGGATTTTGCCGGTCGAGCGTGGTGATTTTGGCATTGGTGATGATAAGCGTTTCAGAAATCACTTTTCCGGTCGTCGTCATGGCTAAACTCTCCTTGGCACTGAGCAATGCCAGCGCACTCGCGCCAATCATGGTTTCGCGGCGGGTAAAACGGGGCATTGTCTCTCTCCTGTAATTGGTGACGGATGGGGGTTACGAAGCGGATTGAAGCAAAGGGGCATAGGGTCATCGCCTACGCCCCCACATGGTTCCCTTTAGTGACCGCCTTCGGATGCGTTGAACATCTGTTTGGCGTAAGCGATGCCGAGACCGTAAGCTCCGCCCAATCGTGCGGCGATGCCGGTGGTCAGCTCATAAGTGTCTCCGCGCGCCCAATCGCGTTGCAGTTCGAGCAGATATTGCAGCGCGGTAATCGGCTTTGCGCCAGCCTGCACCATGCGGGTGATCGCCCGTTCATGCGCTTCCTCGGAAATATCGCCGCTGGCGTCGGTCACGACATAGACTTCAAAACCCTGTTCCAGCGCCGACAGTACCGGGCCGACGATGCAAACCGACGTCCACAAACCGGCGATGACCAGACGGTCCTTGCCGATGCGGTTGACTTCGTCGATGACCGCGGCATCTTCCCATGTGTTCATGGTGGTGCGGTCGATCATCACCTGATCGCCATAGGGCTCTACCACTTCGCTGAACATCGGGCCGGAAAAGCTGTCCTTGGCAACCGTGGTCAGGATGGTCGGCACCTGGAACCCGGCGGCCGAGCTTGCCAGCAAACCGGCATTGTTGCGCAGCACTTCAGGGGCAATCGACTTGGTGGCAAAGGCCATTTGCGATTGGTAATCAATCAGGATGAGCGCATGATCATCGGGGGTCAGCAGGCTCTGTGCAGCACGGGGTTCAGCAATAATCGACATTATATTTTCCTCTTGGACCTAGCCGCGCAGGGCGGCGTGTGAATGTGTATGAGAGGCTTTTAGGCTTTTGCCGACGTTCTAAACACTGTTATAAGTTGGCACATAATGTTCTAGTTTATAGAAAAGCTGATAGGAGCAGTTTCAGCTAGAGCGCGCGATATACAATCGATTATGCGGCGAATGGGCCCATCGTCCCGTCGGCGGACAAGGCCCCGAACAGCCATCCTTGCTGACGCACTCGGGTGCGAGCCGCAGCATAGCGCAAGATTGTGTCAGAAAGACTATTGGCCGCGCGCGGCGCGAAGTCCCCGCGCCCGTTGCGCCGCATCGCGCACCCGCACCGGCTCGACTCATCGCAAAGTAAACTCTTGTCACCCCCGCTCTCCCGCGCACGGGGCGCATTGTTCATCTGTCAGCAAGTTTAGGCTGAACAGGGAAGAGGCCCCCTGCCGTTCCGGCAGGTCCAAAACGCCGTTTGAGGGAAAAAACGACGGTACGAGATTTCATGGAAATACGCGGCAAAAGCTGCCTGCGTTTGAAGGAGAGAATAATGCGTATCACTTCACCCCGGTCTGCGGGCCTGATGTTGGGAGCTATTTGTGCGGTATCGGTGCCCGGCATGGTGTTGGCGCAGCAACAGGATGCGCCGCCGCCCGTCGAGGCCGCACCGCCCGCATCAGCGCCCACCGGCCAAGCCATTGTGGTCAATGCCCCGCCCCCGCCCGCTGACCTTACCGGCCTTGAAAAAGGGCCGGATGTCGAAGGCATCATCACCGCGCGGCGCGGCGACCGTATCCAGATTACCGGAGCCGATCAGGCCAATACGGTCATCGCCATCAGTCAGGCGACCGAAGTGCGCGGGCGCGGGGGCTTTTTGGGCCTCAACCGCACCGCCCTCACCGCTAATTCGCTGCTCAACGGTCTGCCCGTGACGGTTGAAACCGTGAATTGGAACGGCACATTGGTCGGCAAAAGCATCCGCTTGCGCAATGACGATCTTAAAACCGCGAACATGATCCGCAACGGCACCGCGCAAGGCTTTGCCGAACAGACTGCGGCGACCGCCGCGCTGCGCAGCCGTGTCGGCAATATCGACCAATATAATGTGCGCCGCACCACCAATGTCTATTTCGACACCGGCAAGTGGAATTTGTCGCCGCAAGCCGAAGCCGAGCTGTGCTCGACTGCAACCGAAGCTAATTCGACCGAAAATGCACTTTTGCTTGTGGTCGGCTATACCGACGCCGTTGGCAGCGAGGAAGTCAACCAGACGCTGAGCGAACGCCGCGCGGGCCGTGTGGTCAATTATCTGCAACAAAAATGCCGTTGGGCACCCTATCGGATGCTGACACCGAGCGGCATGGCCGAAGCGGACCCTGCCGCCGATAACTCCACCGCTGAAGGCCGCCGTCAGAACCGCCGCGTGTCGGTGAGCATCCTTGTCAGCAAGGCGGTCGAAGGGCTTTAATCGCTTCACGTTGCCATAGTTGCGAACGGGGCAGGCTTTCATGTCTGCCCCGTTTTTTATGCGCGCACAAAATCCGGTCGCGCTGAATATATGGCGATCCGCACTTATCCGGCCTGTAAGCGAACAATTGTAAAGGGAAATAGGGAGCTTCTGTTGCCCGGTGCTCCCCAAACCGCTGGTGTCCGTTTCTGTTGCCCGGTACGGCCCGTACCGCGTTCTATTAGGATAATGTCAGCCCGTGAGGGCCTCAATTATGCTGCAAGAGCAAGTGCTTCGTTATCGTTGGCACTTATCGTGTTTGAGCCTTTAACGGGTTACTCAGCCCGGATGAAAATACCGCTTTTCAACACACGTCGATCCTAGTTCGGCCCCGTCATCAAGCCCGATAGCCGGGTCTGGTGGTGGAGCCGCCGGGTACCGCCCCCGGGTCCGCTGTGCCTAGTACACGCCACAGTTTATCATCATAGCCGGATTGCTCCGGCCCGACTGATATAAGGACCAAGCTCCGGTTTGAAAAGAGGGGCTTGCGAAAAGGCGTGGAACGCCCTCTCCGATTCGGCGCCCCGAACGCGCGCCAAACCCGTGCAAATAAAAAACGGGCCGCATCCGAAGATACGACCCGTCCTTTATGCCATCAAAGGCATGAAGTGTCCGAAAAAAATTACTTCTTTTCGGTGGTAGCCGTTGCCGGAACCGGCGCGTCAGGTGCGGCCTTGCCCGCAGCTTCGTCAGCCGCTTCCTGCTTTTCAGCCTTCACTTCGCCTTCAGCGCGAACCACGTCGGCTTTTTCTTCCAGCGAGTCAGCCTTGGCTTCATTGACCTGGCTGTTTACGCCGGGATCAGCTTCACGCACGGCGTCAGCTTGGTTTTCAAGAGCGTCAGCCTTGGCTTCGGTCTGCTCGTCAACCTTCTGTTCCGCAGCGGTGTCACACGCCGCAAGCGACAATGCCGACGCAGCGGCAGCAATAATAGCAAACTTTTTCATTTCATAACTCCCATTTTGCGCTGTCAGACAACGCTGGTTGCAGTAACCTGTAAAAGCGTTTTTGGTTCCTTTGCGGGAACAATAATCCCCAAAAAACAACCTAATCCAGATTACAAACAAAGCCGTCCGGAAGCGTCACTCCTCCCGAACGGCCTTGAATCTATGCTTGATATTTCAAATATCAAGTGTTTTTGTAGAGAATGTGAATTTTTCTGTTTTTTCCTGCGCTTACTTCTTTAAAGAATCGCGGATTTCGGTGAGCAATTCCACTTCGGTCGGGCCTGCCACCTCTTCCTTGCGCGGCATTGCACGGTTGGCGAGTTTCACAATCTGGAAAATCACAAAGGCCATGATGAGAAAATTGATAATCGCGGTGATAAACGAGCCATAGCCGAGCATCGCAGCGCCCGCTTCCTTTAGCTTGGCATAGTCGGTCGGGTCCACACCGGCAGGCGGCGCGCCGAGCAGGATGAACTTGTTTGAAAAATCGACGCCGCCGGTAATCCAGCCAATGAACGGCATCAAAATATCGTCGGTGAGCGAGGAAACGATCTTGCCGAACGCCGCGCCGATAATCACACCGACCGCCAAATCAAGCACGCTTCCTTTGTTGATAAATTCCTTGAATTCGGTCCACATTGTCCGATCCCCTTATCCCGTAAGCTTGTGATGTCATTGCATATTAATATGGTTAACATGCATCAAGGCACCAATCCTAATTCGCTTCGGATTGCAAGATATATTGCGCTTTGGCTCATGCGAACTTACATCAAAACGGGACCAACCCCTTGGTGGAGGATATTTATGAACAGCAAACGTCTGGCTCTGGCCATGCTCACCCCGGTTGCGGCGGTTTCGCTCGCAGGCTGCGGGATCAACAGCGTGCCGACCGCGGAAGAAAATGCAAAAGCGAAATGGGCCAATGTTCAGGCCGATTACCAGCGCCGCGCCGATCTCATTCCCAATCTGGTCGAAACCGTGAAAGGCTATGCCAAGCAGGAATCGACCGTTTTGACACAGGTGGTCGAAGCGCGCGCCAAGGCGACATCGGTTCAGGTGAGCGCGTCGGATCTCGAAGACCCGGCCAAGGTTGCGCAATTCCAACAAGCCCAAGGCGCATTGAGCCAATCCCTCGGCCGCTTGCTCGCAACCGTCGAAGCCTATCCGGATCTTAAATCGAACCAGAATTTCCTTGCGCTCCAGTCCCAGCTTGAAGGCACGGAAAACCGCATCAATGTGTCGATCAAGGATTATAATGAAGCGGTGCAGGCCTATAACACCACGATCCGCACCTTCCCCGACGCGATTGGCGCGAAGGTTTTTTACGGGGCCAAGCCGATGGTAACCTATCAGGCGACCGCTCCCAATGCCGACCGCGCGCCGACGGTCAATTTTGACACCGGCCCCGCTGCGGCCACCAAATGATCCCCAAGCGGGCCAAATAAGAGCGATGCGGGGGAGCGGTGATACGCGCCCTTCCCCGCCACCTCTATCCCGCGCTTTAACCCGTCCGACCAGCGGAGGCATAAAAGCCAGATCGTGACCCGATTGATGACATTTACCGAGGCCAAGCGCCTGATGTTCACCCGGATAGTGGCTGTAACACTCGGCCTTATCGCCATGATGCTTTCCGGCGTTCCGGCCCTGGCCCAAAATTTCCCCGCGCCGACCGGCCAATGGGTGATTGATGATGCGGACATATTGCCGCCAGCGGATGAAACCGCGCTCAACAGCAAGCTTGAACAATTTGAAAAAACCAACGGCCACCAGTTGATCGTGCTGACGGTCAAGTCGCTGGAGGGCCGCGATGTTGCCGATTATGGCTATCAGGCCGGACGCCATTACAAGGTGGGCGATGTCGCCAAGGATGATGGTGCCGTCCTGCTCATCGCACCCAACGAGCGCAAGCTCCATATTGCGGTCGGCTATGGTCTTGAACCCATATTGACCGACGCTTATTCCAGCCTCATCATCAATCAGGCGATAACTCCGCAATTCAAAGCAGGCAATTTCCCCGCAGGCATTGATGCAGGCGTCGATGAAATCATCAAGCAGATCAGCCTGCCGCCCGAACAGGCGCGGGCGCTCGCAGAACAGGCGCAACAGCGCAGCAATGATAGCGGCGACGCTGGAGCCGCTGTTTTCTGGCTGTTTGTTTTCCTGTTCGTCATTTTGCCGATCATCATCCGCATGATGCGCGGCAAGCGCGGGCGGCGCTTTGGCAGCAGCGGCCCCGTCGTTATCTGGGGCCCGGGCTTTGGCAGCGGCTATGGCGGCGGCGGTTTCGGTGGCGGCTTTGGTGGCGGCGGCGGTTTTGGCGGCGGAGGCGGCGGCTTTTCCGGCGGCGGCGGCAGCTTTGGCGGCGGCGGTGCATCGGGAAGCTGGTAAGGGGCATTTATGAGCAATAATAAAAGCATGACCAATGCCGAACATGACCGCGTAACCGAAGCGGTGCGCGCGGCTGAAGCGGGCACGGCGGGCGAAATTGTCACGATTATCGCCGATTCATCCGACCATTATCTCGACACCGCACTCTGGTATGCCGCTGGTGCCGCGCTGTTGACGCTCGCCTTCCTCACCGCTTTTCCCGGCATCGCAACCTGTGTCATCGAAACCGTGACCGGTGGCTGGGTGACAGACGTTGGCGCGATGGAATATTTCGAACTGGCACTCGCGGTCTTTGTGCTGAGCTTTGCGATAGTGCGGCTCATCCTCCAAATCCCCAAGCTGCGCACCGCCCTCACCTTCCCGCGCGTCAAATCGAAGCGCGTGCGCAACCGCGCCATCGACTTTTTCAAAGTGGGCGCGGAAAGCCGCACGGCGGGCCGCACCGGCATCCTCATATACTTGTCGCTTGCCGAACATCGCGCCGAAATCGTCGCCGATGAAGCGATCCACAAACAGGTCGCCAATGAAGTGTGGGGCGAAGCGATGGTCGATTTGCTGCGCGACGTGCGCGAAGGCCGCGTGACCGACGGCATGGTCGCCGCAGTCCGCGATGTCGGCAAAATCCTCGCCGAATATTTCCCGCGTCAGGACGTTGATGTGAATGAATTGCCCGACCGGCTCATCGAATTATGAGCGATGACAGTGAAGCCGTCCGCTGGGAAGGCCAATATCTGACCGTCAAACAGCGCGGGACATGGGAATATGTGAGCCGCGCGCGCGGTATCAAGGCGGCCGTAATCCTTGCGGTCGATGACGGCCATGTACTGCTCGTCGAACAATATCGGGTGCCGCTCGGCAAAAATTGTCTCGAATTACCCGCAGGCCTTGTCGGCGACGAGGTTGCAGACGAACCGGCTGAAATCGCGGCGGGCCGCGAGTTGGAAGAAGAGACGGGATACCGCGCGGGGCTCATCGAAAATCTCGGCGAATTTTACAGCTCGCCCGGGATGGTGTCCGAAAGCTTCACCCTGATGAAAGCGAGCGACCTCACCCGCGTCGGCGATGGCGGCGGGGTCGAGGGCGAAAATATCACCGTCCACCGTGTCGCGCTTGAGAATGTGCGTGACTTTATCGCAACCAAACGCGCCGAAGGATGCGGCATGGATGTCAAATTGCTGCTCTTGCTCGGCAGCGAGTGGGTTTGAGCGGTTCAACCAACGCCAGCCTGACCGTGATGGCTTGAACAACCCAATCCAACCTCACCCAACGCCCGTCATTGCGAGCGCCGCAAGGCGCGCGGCAATCCAGAACCGCCCAAGACCAAGGCCGCGCCCCTTTTTCTGCGTCATTGCGAGCCGCGAAGCGGCGCGGCAATCCAGAGCCGCCCAACACTAGGGTTGCGCCATTTTACTCTGGATTGCCGCGCGCCTACGGCGCTCGCAATCGCGGAGCCTAAGACCAACCTTACTGGAAATTATCCGCGTAGGATTGCAGCTTCAGCTTCTTCGGCGGGGTCGGAACCATATGGTAGGTGATGCCATTTGCATCGGCATAGGCCGTGGCTTCCTCGACGCTCGCGAAGGTGAGGCGCAGTTGCTGCTTGGTGTCGCCGCTTCCGGCCCAGCCCGTCATCGGATCGGGCAACTGCTTTTCGGTGCGGTCATATTCCAGCACCCATTGCTGCGTGAGCGCGCGGCCCGACTGCATGGCGTTTTTCGGTCGTTGATAGATACGCGCGGTCATGGAACACCTGTTGTTAAAGCGTGATTCTTGATGCTCATGCTCTTAGTCGCTGTTGCGCCGCGCGTCAGCCTTTTTTGTGCGCACCGTCGCGGTCGCCGCTGCCGGATCATCGGGCCAGGGATGTTTGGGGTAACGCCCGCGCATTTCTTTGGCCACATCGCGCCAGCTTCCCGCCCAGAAAGTCGGCAGATCGCGCGTGGTCTGGATCGGGCGACCAGCGGGTGAGGTCAGGCTCAAAATCAGCGGCACCGGCGGTTGGCCAATGGCCGGATGCTGCGCTAGGCCGAAAAAGGCCTGCACCCGCGCTTCGACAGTCGGCCCCGCTTCGGCATCATAGTCAATCGCATGGGCGGTGCCTGCGGGCGTGGTAAAATGCGATGGCGCTAGCCGTTCTATCCGCTGCATTTCATCCCAACCCAACAGATTTTGCAGGCTTTGGGTGAGCGCGCCCGCGTCCACCGACTCCAAACGGCGTTTGCCGTTAAGGAGCGGCATCAACCAGTCATCGAGCGTGTCGAGCAGCGCAGTGTCGGAAAGGCTTTCGTTCCCCGCATAAGCCGCGCGATGGCGTAGCGCGAGCGCAGCCTTACTCCACGGGAGGAGCGACAGGCCATGTTTCGCCACCGCATCGCGCAACGCACCGGCAATGGCGTCGGCATCGGGCGCGTCATCGGGGCCGGATTTGAGCGTGATCGCGCCAAGCCTTGTCTGGCGCTCCGCTGAAACGCGCGCGGTGGCGGGATCATAGCTCACCTGCCGCCGGGTTTCGATGCGCGCGGCGAAATATTTGAGGACTTGCGCTTCATCCATCGCGGCGGCGGACAGGATGCGTGCGCCCCCTGCTGCGCCTTGCACATCGGCAATGGCGAGCCATTCGCTGCGCGCGAGCGGCGAGAGCGGGTCCAGCCTGAACCCCCTGCCCCCTGCGCTAATCCAGTCCGCGCCATCGGCGGAGCGACGCTTGGCAAGCCGGTCGGGATAAGCGGTGGCGACGAGTGCGGAGAGATCGAGCGGCGCGGTATCGGCACGCGGGGCGCTATCGCCCATGCTCAGTTTGGCGCAATGCTTTGCCCCCAGCCCTGCCCAACGCTTAGCCAGCGCACGGGCGGCTTCGGCCTTGCGGCCGTTGTCATGCCGCCAGCGGGACAGCCGTGTTTCAAGATCGCTATCATTGCCGCCAAGCCCGCGCTCGCTCAGCAAAACCGCCAATTCTGCCGCCAATTCGCCCTTGCCTACTTCGCTCCCGCGGATCAGCATATGCGCGAGCGCCGGAGGGAGCGGCAGCGCCGCCATCGCGCGGCCATGCGAGGTTACGCGGCCATCCTCGTCCAGCGCCTCCAGCGTGACAAGCCGCGCTTTCCCTTCGGCAATCGCGGACGGCGGCGGCGGGTCGAGCCAGCGCAGCGTTTGCGGTTCCGCCCCCCACAGCGCGCAATCCAGCACGAGCGCGGTCAAATCACTTTCCAATATTTCGGGCGGGTCGAACGGGATGAGCCCGGCGGTCGCGGCTTGCTCCCACAAACGATAGACCACCCCCGGCCCTTGCCGCGCGGCGCGGCCTGCGCGCTGGGTTGCCGCCGCTTGGCTCACCCGCTCGGTCACAAGCCGCGTAATCCCCGCCGCCTTGTCATAACGTGGCCGCCGCGCAAGCCCGCTATCGACCACGACGCGCACCCCATCAATGGTGAGGCTGGTTTCGGCGATGCTGGTGGCCAAAATGACCTTACGGCTTCCTTGGGAATCGCGCCGGATCGCGCGCCGCTGGTCGGCCGGATCCACTTGACCGTGGAGGATATGCACCGGCGCTCCACCACCTTTTTCTGCAAGGATTTCAGCCGTCTGCTCGATTTCCCGCACCCCCGGCAGGAAGGCCAATATATCGCCCTCCTCATCCCGCAAAGCCTGTCGGATGACCGCCGCGACACTCTCCTCTACCCGCTTGGTCGCATCGCGCCCCGCATATTCGGCGCGCAACGGAAAGCTGCGTCCGGCACTCTCGATGACCGGCGCGCCTTCCATCAGCGCGGCAAAGCGTTCGCCATCAAGCGTCGCCGACATCGCCACAAGCCGCAAATCGGGGCGAAAGGCCTCCTGCACATCCAGCGTTAGCGCGAGCGCGAAATCGCTGTCGATATTGCGCTCATGCACTTCATCGAACAGCACAGCGCTCACTCCGCCCAGTTCCGGGTCGGCCAATATGCGATTGCGGAAGATGCCCTCGGTCAGCACCAATATTCGGGTGGCTGCGCTATGCTTGCTGTCCAATCTTGTTGCATAGCCGATGGTCTTGCCGACCGGTTCGCCCGCCAGTTCGGCCATACGTTCCGCCGCAGCGCGCGCTGCCAAACGGCGCGGCGACAGCAGCAAAATCTGCCCGTCACACCAAGGCTCTCCCAGCAATGCCGGTGCCACCATCGTCGTCTTGCCTGCCCCCGGCGGCGCAATGAGGACGGCCTTATTGCCTGCACGCAAGCTTGCGCGAAGGTCCTGCAAAACGGCTTCGACAGGAAGGGCTGAAGGGGTTTCAGCCATTAACAAAAACCTTTAATATGCGCGCCGGATCGCAAATTCGACCGCTTCGACCAGTGCATCCTTGGCCGCCCCGTCAGGAAATGGTGCCAGCGCATCAATCGCCAGCTTGCCATAATGGCGCGCGCGTTCCAGCGTGTCGGCAATCGCGCCATGCTGTTCCAATAGCGCCTTGGCGTGGAGCAAATCCATCTCGCCATTTTTATGGCCCATGATTGCATCCTGCCAGAAACGGCGTTCCTCGTCATTGCCGCGTGCCATGGCGAGGATGACCGGCAGCGTCACTTTGCCATCGCGGAAATCATCGCCGACGCCCTTGCCCATGGTTTCGCTGTCCGACACATAATCAATCGCATCATCGACAAGCTGGAACGCGATGCCAAGGTTGAGGCCATAGGCATCAAGCGCCAATTCTTCGGCTTCGGGGCGTTCGGCGACTACCGCCGAAATACGGCAGGCAGCGGCGAACAACACTGCCGTTTTGGCGGTGATAATCTCCATATATTTTTGTTCGCCGGTAGAAAGCTGCCGCTGCGCGCTCAACTGCGCGACTTCGCCTGCCGCGATAATCGAGGATGCGCCGGACAGGATTTTCAGCACTTGCAACGAGCCATCTTCGACCATCAACTCGAACGAGCGGGTGAAGAGGAAATCCCCGACCAAGACGCTCGCATTATTGCCCCAGATCATATTGGCCGTATGCTTGCCCCGGCGCAGGTCCGACCCGTCCACCACATCATCATGAAGCAGGGTTGCGGTGTGGATAAATTCAACTGCGGCCGCCAGAAGATGATGGCGCGTGCCTTGGTATCCCAGCAACTCCGCGCTTGCGAGCGTCAGCATCGGGCGCATCCGCTTGCCCCCGCCGGCAATAAGATGGCCGGCCAGTTCGGGGATGAGCGGAATTTCGGACTGCATCCGTTCAATAATCACGGAATTCACCGCGTTCATGCCGGACTCGACAAGCCGCATCATCGGTTCGAGCGAGGGAAGATGTTCGTCTTGTTTATGTTGGATTATCGCACTCATGTTAGGCTCCCCTTGGCCCGAACAAGGGGGATTTGCAACTGATTTGGGTTGCGCCTTGCCATCAATATGCCCAAAGGAGCCGGGCTAAGGAGAAATGATTTATGGACAATCGGCTGGAACAATATCGTCAAAGCATCGACAATATCGACGCTGCGCTTGTTTTCATGCTGGCCGAGCGGTTCAAAATCACGCAGGCCGTGGGCCGTTTGAAGGCCGAAATCGACCTGCCGCCCGCCGATCCGCAGCGCGAGGAGCGCCAGATCGAACGGCTGCGCCAACTCGCCAAGGACGCGCATCTCGACCCCGAATTTTCCGAAAAATTCTTGCGCTTCGTGATTGACGAGGTGATACGCCATCATCAGCAGATACGGCAGGATTGAGTGCGGGCTTAAATTGCGACGGGCTTAAATCGCTACCGGCAGACGCAGATGGACAAGTAATCCGCCCAAATCCTCGCTTTCATCAAGCGACACGGAGCCTTCATAAATTTCCGCCACATCGCGTACAATTGCAAGGCCAAGGCCGGTGCCGGGTTTGCCGGTATCGAGCCGCGCACCGCGATCGAACAGCCTTTCGCGCTCCTCCGGCGGGATGCCCATACCGTCATCTTCGATAAGAAAATCGACCATCGTGCCGACCCGCTCAATCGTGATGAACACGCTGCCGCCTCCATATTTGGCGGCATTTTCGATGAGATTGCCGAGCATCTCGTCCAAATCCTGACGCTCGACGCGCACCGCCGCCAGCTTGTCGCCCGCAATATCGATGCGCACATGGGGGTAGAGTCGCGCGACCGCGCGCTCGACCGATTGGAGGCTCGCCCAAGCGATCGCACGGGTATGCGCGTGACCGCGACGGCCGACCGCGCGCGCGCGGGCCAGATGGTGATCGACCTGCCGCCGCATCGTCGCCGCTTCGCGCACAACGGTTTCGGCCAAGTCCGGCGACTTGGCGGTCGCCGCATTCATGATGACGGTGAGCGGTGTTTTGAGCGCATGGGCGAGGTTGCCCGCATGGCGCCGCGCCTCTTCGGCCTGCCGCTCATTATGCGCGATCAGTTCGTTCAGCTCATTGACCATCGGCATGACTTCATTGGGCAAAGGCTCGCTCACCCGCCCTTTTTCACCGCGCCGCATCGCGCTGATTTCTGTCCGGATACGGCGCAGCGGCCATAAGCCATATAGCGTTTGCAAGGCCGCCAGAATGATGAGGCCGATGGCAAGGCCTGCAAAACTGCGCACTAGGGTCTTGCGCAAAATCTTGATTTGCTCGTCCAGTTCGACCCGCGACTGGGCGATCTGGAAACGCCAGAAAGTTTGCGATCCGGGAAGTTGCACCTCGCGTTCCAGCACACGTAATTCCTCGCCGGAAAATTGCTTGCTGTCATAGGTGTGGATTTGACCGTCGCCGACGATCGGGCGGCGCTCCAGCGTGCGGTCCCATAAGGAACGCGACGGGAAAGGTTCATGCCCTTTGCCGCTAATCTGCCAGTAAAGCCCGCTATAAGGCTCCAGAAACCGCTGATCGCCGAGCGGCTGGTTTAGCCGGACTTCGCCATAAGGGTCAATTTCCGACGAGCGCACCATCGCTTTCAACACATATTCAAGATTGGAATCGAAATTGCGCGTAATGATGCCGGTCAGCACATTGTCGAGCGCAAAGCCGCCACCCACGAGCAGGAATAAAATCCACGCCGCCGCAATACCGATCATGCGGCGGCTTAAAGAGCCTGTAGTCTTGCCGGTAGGCGTGTCGGTTGTGGACGCGGACGCCTCCGTCCCTTCCGTGCCGACATCTTTTCCGACAGGTGTCTTGCTGTCCTTAGCGTCTATAACCGGTATTGATGGCGCATTATCAGCCATTTTCCTGCCAGAAATCAGGACGGTTCGTCGAGGCTATACCCCAGACCACGAATGGTGGTAATGACATCCTGCCCCAATTTTTTGCGGATGCGCGTCACAAAAACTTCGATTGTATTGGAATCGCGGTCGAAATCCTGATCGTAAATATGTTCGATCAATTCGGTGCGGCTGACCACCTTGCCTTTATGGTGGAGAAGGTAAGAGAGCAGCTTATATTCCTGCGCGGTGAGTTTCACCGGCTCGCCATTCAGCGTGACCTTACCAGAACGCGTATCGAGCCGCACATCGCCTGCGGTCAATTCGCTCGATGCATTGCCCGATGCACGGCGGATGAGCGCGCGCAGACGGGCAATCAATTCTTCGGTCTGGAACGGCTTGGCGAGATAATCATCGGCACCGGCATCCAGCCCCGCCACCTTGTCCGACCAGCTATCGCGCGCGGTGAGTACGAGGACGGGAAAGGCTTTGCCTTCCTTGCGCCAGCGGTCGAGAACCGTAAGCCCGTCAATTTCGGGGAGGCCCAAGTCCAGAATCGCCGCATCATAATTTTCGGTCGAGCCCAGAAAATGGCCGTCTTCGCCATCGGTCGCCAGATCGACCGCATAGCCTGTACCCTCCAGCGTCGATTTAAGCTGGCGGCCCAAGGTCGGTTCGTCCTCAACGATCAATATGCGCATCTTCGTCCCTTCATTATATCTGTGTTGCCGGGGCTTCTTCTATCGGCGGTGGCTTCTATCGGCGGTGGGCTTGTCTAGCGGTATAGCCGCTGTTCCGGCCCTGTGCCAATGCCATAACGAACAATCTGTTTTAACGACATCATCAGCGCGAACGCCCGATAATGCGCCCCGATACGGCATCGACATAGACAAAGACCACCTTGCTGCCGTCCATGAATTTCAGCCGGTACACATAGCGCGTCGCGTCAAATTCGGGGCCGCCTAGATAATCCATTTCATCATAAGGCGGTTGCGCGCGAACGCTGGCGACGACCGCACGGAGCGGGCGCACTTGTTTGGTGACAGAACGGATTGCGGCCTGGTCGGCGCGGGTCTGCTGCGCTGCTACCGGCACCGCCTGCCCCGCCATCGTGACCGCCGCAAACAACATCGCGAGGACGCGACCGACTCTGGCGGCGCGCGCGGCGCTAAGTCTTTGGCGGTGCTGAAATTCCCTCATGCTGCTGCCAATAACTTCCCCGCTTTTAATATCTGCTGAATATATTGGTCAAATTAGGTAAAGCAACATCGTCAAACAAGACGCGCTTCATGCCAGCGCAGATGTTTTTCCATGAAGGTCGAAATGAAATAATAGCTATGGTCATAGCCCTCGTCGATCGCAAGATCGAGCGCGATTCCGGCCTTTGCGCAAGCGTGGGCAAGAAGTTCGGGACGCAATTCGGTTTCGACAAAATCGTCGGCGCTGCCTTGGTCGACCAAAAGCTCCGGAACGCGTGCGCCATCTTCGATGAGGGCTACCGCGTCATAAGTCCGCCACGCGGCTTTATCGCCCCCCAAATAGCCACCCAACGCCTTTTGCCCCCACGGCACCTGCGAGGGCGCGACGATCGGGGAAAAGGCCGAAACCGCCCGATAGATGTCCGGATTGCGCAACCCGATGGTGAGCGCGCCATGCCCGCCCATACTATGCCCCATAATCCCTTGCCGCGTCATATCCGCCGGAAATTCGCGCGCGATCAGTTCCGGCAATTCGCGTTCGATATAATCGCGCATCCGGTAATGCTGCGCAAAAGGCGCTTGGGTCGCGTTCACATAAAAGCCCGCGCCCAAGCCGAAATCATAGGCGGCTTGCGGGTCATCGGCGACACCCTCGCCGCGCGGACTGGTATCGGGCGCGACAAAAATCAGGCCAAGTTCGGCGCATACACGGCGATATTCGCCCTTCTCCATCACATTGGCATGGGTGCAGGTGAGACCCGACAAATACCAGATAACCGGCAATTTTTGCCCCGCCTCGTGCGGCGGCACATAGACCGCGAAGGTCATATCGGTGCCGGTGCTGGTCGAGGCATGTTTATAGACGCCTTGCACGCCGCCATAGCTTTTATTGGTGGATAAGCTTTCCATGATGGGCTCCTTTCCTGCCAGTCTTAGCCGAATACGACCGTGCGGTTGCCGTTCAGGAACAAGCGCCGCTCGCCCCATAAGCGCACCGCGCGCGCCAGCACTTTGGATTCAATATCACGCCCGATACGGATCATATCGTCAATTGTCGCGCGATGGTCCACGCGCTCGACCGCTTGTTCGATAATCGGCCCTTCATCAAGGTCGCCCGTCACAAAATGGGCGGTCGCGCCGATAAGCTTCACGCCGCGATCATGCGCGCGGTGATAGGGCTGGCTGCCTTTGAAACTGGGCAAAAAACTGTGGTGGATATTTATGGCGCGGCCCTCCAGTCCGTCGGTCATTTCGCCCGACAATATCTGCATATAGCGCGCCAGCACCAGCAATTCGCTCCCGCTTTCTTCCATCACCCCCATTATCGCCGCTTCCTGCTCGGCGCGATTATCGCCCGATACGGGAAGGTAATGATACGGCACGCCATGCCATTCGGCGAGGCGGCGGCAATGTTCATGATTGGAGACAATCGCGGCGACTTCGACTGGCAAAGTGCCGGACGACCAGCGGTGAAGCAGATCGGTGAGGCAATGGCTGCCTTTGGACACCGCAATCACGATCCGGCGGCGCTCGTCCGCTGGCTTCAGATCGAATTGAAGCGAAAAACGTGCCGCAATCGCTTCAAAATCATTGGAAAGCTGTGCCTCGTCATCGACGAATTTCGGCCCTGCGCCCTGAAACAGCACGCGCATGAAAAAATGCCCGCTTTCAAGGTCGGCAAATTGCTGGCTATCCAGAATGAAACCGTCACGCTCGGCCAGAAAGCCTGCAACCGCCGATACAATCCCTACGCGATCAACGCAGGTGAACGTCAAAATCCATTGCATGGAGGGTCAGGCCGGAACCCGGTAAATCGCGCATAATTTATGGCCGTCCGGATCGCGCACATAAGCAAGGTGCATCGGCCCCAGTCCTGCTTGCCGCAAGCCGGGCGGGTCTTCGATCGAGGTGCCGCCATTGGCCACCGCAACATCATGGAATATTTTAACCTGTTCCGGCGAATTGCATTTGAAGCCGATAGTTGCGCCATTGGCAATCGTCGCGGCCTCCCCGTCAATCGGTTCACTCACACAGAATAGGCCTTCCGGGTGGAAGTAAAATAGCCGCGTCGCGCCGCCTGCGGTCACATTGGTGACGGGTTCCCCGACCCCCAATGTTGCCAGTAGCGCATTATAAAATTCTTTGGACCGCGCAATATCGTTCGACCCGACCATCACATGATTGAACATTTTTATCTCTTTTTTCTGTGTCTTGCTTGAGGATGCTCAGAATACCACTACGCTGCGGATGCTTTCGCCTGCGTGCATTAGGTCGAAGCCTTTATTGATGTCCTCAAGGCTAAGCACATGGGTAATCATCGGGTCAATTTCGATTTTGCCGTTCATATACCAATCGACGATTTTCGGCACATCGGTGCGCCCGCGCGCGCCGCCAAAGGCCGACCCTTTCCACACGCGGCCCGTCACAAGCTGGAACGGGCGGGTGGAGATTTCCTTGCCCGCTTCGGCCACCCCGATGACCGTCGAAACGCCCCACCCGCGATGGCAGGCTTCAAGCGCCTGCCGCATCACGGTCGTATTGCCGGTGCAGTCAAAACTATAGTCCGCGCCGCCATTGGTAAGTTCCACCAGATGCTGGACAATATCCCCTTCCACTTTGGAAGGATTGACAAAATGGGTCATACCAAAGCGGCGGCCCCATTCGGCCTTGCTGTCATTAATATCGACGCCAACAATCATGTCCGCGCCAACCATCTTCGCGCCTTGGATGACATTGAGGCCGATGCCGCCAAGACCGAACACGATGACATTGGAGCCGGGTTCGACTTTGGCAGTATTGGTGACGGCCCCGACGCCGGTGGTCACGCCGCAGCCGATATAACAAGCCTTGTCAAACGGCGCATCCTCACGGATTTTTGCGACCGCAATTTCCGGCAGCACCGTAAAGTTGGAGAAGGTCGAGCAGCCCATATAATGATAGATGGGCTGGCCTTTATAGGAAAAGCGTGTGGTGCCGTCGGGCATCAGCCCCTTGCCCTGGGTCGCGCGGATCGCGGTACACAGGTTTGTCTTTCCCGAAAGGCAGCTTTTGCACTGGCGACATTCGGGCGTGTAGAGCGGAATGACATGGTCGCCCGGTTTCACCGATGTCACGCCGGGACCGACTTCACGCACAATACCTGCGCCTTCATGGCCCAAAACGCTGGGGAAAATGCCTTCGCTGTCCAGCCCGTCGAGCGTATAAGCGTCGGTATGGCAAATTCCCGTCGCCATAATCTCGACCAAAACCTCACCCGCTTTCGGACCTTCCAGATCAAGCTCGACAATTTCGAGCGGCTTTTTGGCTTCAAAGGCGACGGCGGCACGGGTTTTCATGACAAATCCTTGCAAAATTACATATCCTCCCTGTCTCGACAGGACGGGCGGGTTTGTCAATCTTGGCGGCATAAGAAATGGCTGGCCAGAAATGGTGGAACAATTGTGCAGATAGCGGAGGTATGATGCAAAATGCCTGTTCAATGCAAACCATTGGCGAACCATTGCCCTGAAAGGCGATGCCCACAAGCTGGTATCATTTTCATATAGAAACAGGGATTTTTTTGCGGCTCAAGCGATGGTGGGCGCGGCAAGGATTGAACTTGCGACCCCACCCGTGTGAAGGGTGTGCTCTACCACTGAGCTACGCGCCCGAACCGGCGACCGGTAAGGAACGCCGCCTTTACGCAGCAGCTTTCCGAAATGCAATAAAAAAGGGCGCGAAAAAACACGCGCCCTTTCCATCTTTATTGTCGGAACGCTATCAGAAGCGGAAGCCGAGGCCTGCAACGAGTTGGCGGCGCTGGACGTTGACCCCTTCCAGATCGAACAATTCGCCATTGTCGCTGTAAACGCCTTCGACTTTCCAGTACATCGACTTGCCGACATTGCCTTCATAGCCCAAAGCCGCCTGAATACCGCCATGACCGGCAGTTTCACTGAAATTGCCATCAGTGACGCGGATCTTCATGTCGGCATAACCGATTTTGCCATAGATCACGCCGCGTTCGGACACAGCATAACCAATGCGCGCGCCCGCTGCCCATGTGCCTTTGACTTTGCCGCATACGCCGCTGTCGCAATTTTTGACCGACGACAATTCATAATTGACATAAGGGCCAACGCGCAGCTTTTCGCCCGCCTTGATGTCATATCCAAGTTCTGCGCCATAAGAGACGGCGCTGCCCAGCTTATAGACGTCATCATCGTCCCAGCTATCGTCATAAGACACGGTCGGCGTTTCATAGCCGATGCGCGCTTCGATACGGGCGCCATCTGTGTCCTGAGCCAAAGCGGCAGCAGGCATCATCGCCGCAACAGCGGCGAGCAACATATATTTCTTCATATAATCCCCCAAAATGATGAACCGGACACCTGATCGTCCGGCCCCACTCCATAATGTCGCCCATCCCCCTCATAGGTCCGAACAACGCAGCGGTCTTTATGGGAGAAATTTCCAGAATCAATAAACAAATTGAGCCAAGTTATATTTTGGCAATAATAACTTCAAAAACAGGCACAAAAAAAAAGCGGAGACGCAAAGCGCTCCGCTTTTCTTTTATTCCGGAAGGTCAAATTTCCGGAGCAATGGATAAAAAATGACCGTCTTAGTTGACGGCATCCTTCAGGCCCTTGCCAGCTTTGAACTTGGGCTGGGTCGAAGCCTTGATGGTCATAGCTTCACCGGTGCGCGGGTTGCGGCCGGTCGAGGCCTTGCGCTTGGTCACCGAGAAGGTGCCGAAACCGACGAGACGCACTTCGCCGCCCGACTTGAGGGTCGAGGTGATGCCGTCGAAAACAGCTTCAACCGCCTTGCCTGCGTCGGCTTTGGAAATGCCGGCCTGGTCAGCGACGGCTGCGATAAGATCTTGCTTGTTCATGCCTTGGGAACCCCCTTATTCTCTCTCTTGGTTTGTTACATTTAGGAATCAATCGGCTAAGCCGATGCGTAATAAGGCGCGACGTGCTTGTTTTGTCAAAGCAAAAGCAACGAAAAACCCCCGATTTTGCCGAAAATCAGCCGAGATGCGTAAAATCGCGCCCAATTTCGCGACGAACCGTTAGCGCAAGGTGCGTTTTCTCACAAAAAAGGGCGGAAAAGCGATGCTCTTCCGCCCGTTTAGCGCTGACGAATCTGTAACATTCGCACCGGTGATTCTAAGGGGAACATCGGCCCCTTAGTGGCGCAGCCCCGCTTCCTGTTCGGAACCTCCGACCGGCGGCTGGGTCGCCAGTTCATCCGCTTCGGTCCAAGTGATCGGCGTAATTTCTCCGGCCAACGCGATTTTCAGCACCTCGTCAACATGGCCGACCGGGATGATTTTCAGCCCTTGCTTCACATTGTCGGGGATTTCGGCGAGGTCTTTTTCATTCTCTTCGGGAATGATGACCGTTTTGATACCGCCGCGTAGCGCCGCCAACAGTTTTTCCTTAAGGCCGCCAATCGGAAGCACCCGCCCGCGCAGCGTAACCTCGCCGGTCATTGCCACATCCTTGCGCACGGCAATGCCGGACAAGGTCGAGACCATACAGGTCACCATGCCGATGCCTGCCGACGGGCCATCTTTGGGAACCGCGCCTTCGGGCAAGTGGATATGGATGTCCTTGCGGGCGAACAGGCTGGGCTTGATGCCATAAGCCGGTGCGCGCGCCTTCACAAAGCTCATCGCGGCCTGAACAGACTCGTTCATCACCTCGCCAAGCTTGCCGGTGGTTTTGACCATGCCTTTGCCGGGGACTGTCACCGCCTCGATGGTCAGCAATTCGCCGCCCACTTCGGTCCAGGCAAGGCCCGTCACCGCGCCAATCTGGTCCTCTTCATCACCGACTCCGTGGCGATATTTTCGCACACCCGCATAGTCCGCAAGATTGTCGGGCGTGATGGTCACACTCACTTCCTTGCCTTCAAGGATTTTGCGCAACGCCTTACGCGCAAGCCGCGCAATTTCACGCTCCAATGTGCGCACACCAGCTTCGCGCGTATAATAGCGGATAAGGTCGCGCAGGCCCTCTTGGGTCAGGGTAAATTCCCCCTCCTTCAAGCCATGCGCTTCAATCTGCTTGGCGATGAGATGGCGTTCGGCAATCTCGACCTTCTCATCTTCGGTATAGCCTTCAAGCCGGATAATCTCCATGCGGTCGAGCAAGGGTTGCGGCAGGTTGAGGCTATTCGCGGTGGTGACGAACATGATGTCCGACAGGTCAATGTCGATTTCGAGATAATGGTCGTTAAACTTGCTATTCTGTTCGGGGTCCAAAACCTCAAGCAAAGCCGATGCCGGATCACCGCGGAAATCCTGACCCAATTTGTCAATCTCGTCGAGCAGGAACAAGGGATTGCTTGTGCCCGCCTTTTTGAGGTTCGACACAATCTTGCCCGGCAGGGATCCGATATAGGTGCGCCGGTGGCCGCGAATTTCAGCTTCGTCACGCACGCCGCCCAAGGATTGGCGCACAAATTCGCGCCCTGTCGCCTTGGCAATCGAGCGGCCGAGCGAGGTTTTGCCGACGCCCGGCGGACCGACGAGGCAGAGGATCGGGCCTTTAAGCTTGTTGGTGCGCGCCTGTACCGCGAGATATTCGACGATGCGGTCCTTGACCTTGTCGAGCGCATAATGGTCGGCGTCGAGAATATCCTGCGCCTTGGCAATATCCTTTTTGAGCTTCGACTTTTTGCCCCAAGGCAGGCCGAGCAGCACATCAAGATAGTTGCGCACAACCGTTGCTTCGGCGGACATGGGGGCCATGCCGCGCAGTTTTTTCAATTCGGCTTCGGCCTTGGCCTTGGCTTCCTTTGACAATTTGAGCGAGTCAATCTTGGCCTGCAATTCGGCCAGTTCATCGCCATCTTCGCCCGTCTCGTTACCGAGTTCGCGCTGGATCGCTTTCAACTGCTCGTTCAAATAATATTCGCGCTGGGTCTTTTCCATCTGGCGCTTGACGCGGCCACGGATTTTCTTTTCAACCTGCAATACGCCAAGTTCGCCTTCCATGAAGGCAAATACCATTTCGAGCCGCTTGACCGGATCTTCTTCGACCAGCATCGCCTGCTTATCGGCGACCTTGACATTGATATTGCCCGCCACCGCATCGGCAAGCCGCGAGGCATCGTCAATTTCGCCAAGCTGCACGCTGGTTTCCGCCGGAAGCTTTTTGTTGAGCTTGGTGTAATTTTCAAACTGCTCCACCACCGAACGCATCAGCGCGGTAGCTTCAGGCGTGTCAGCGGTGCGATCTTCGAGCATCTGCACCGACGCGATGGTGTAACCGTCCGATGCTTCGAGCGCATCAAGCCGCGCACGCTGCTTGCCTTCGACCAGAACGCGCACAGTGCCATCGGGCAGTTTCAGCAATTGCAGCACGGTCGCGATCACGCCGAGGTCATAAAGATCATCGCGTTCCGGATCATCTTCGGCCGGATCAAGCTGGGCGACGAGGAAGATTTCCTTGTCGGCTTCCATCGCGCGTTCCAGCGCCACGACCGATTTGTCGCGACCGACGAACAGCGGCACGATCATCTGGGGAAAAATTACAATGTCGCGCAGCGGCAACAGGGGAAAGGATTCGATCAAGTGAGTCTCCGGGCGGCACTGAAATTGAAAGTGCCTTCTATATGCTTGGCCCTTAATATGGCGTGAGCGCGGCGCGCTTCAATGGGGCCGGTCGATAAGCGCCTTTAAAAAGGCAGCTTGAAGCCAGGGGGGAGCGGTAGGCCTTGCGACATTTTCGACATTTCCTCGTTCGATACCGCATCGGCCTTGGCGCGCGCATCGTTGAACGCGGCGGCGACAAGGTCTTCAAGGATTTGCTTGTCGGCGGGGACAAGCAGGCTGTCGTCAATCGCAACGCCAAGGATACGGCCCTTGGCGGTCGCGCGGATTTTCACCAAGCCGCCGCCCGATTGGCCTTCGACCTCGATCGTGTCGAGCTTGGCCTGCGCCTCGCCCATTTGCGCCTGCACATTGGCGGCCGCTTCCTGCGCCGCCTTTAACAATTCTTCCATCGATTTCATCAGTTGGCCTTTCGTTTATCCATATCGGGCGGCACCAGCTTTGCATCGGGGAACGCAGCAAATGCGGCCTTTACTATCGGCAAGTCCATGATTGCCGCGGTTTCGGCGGCTTGCGCTGCCTGTTCCTGCTCAAACAAAGTCGGCGCGCCCTCGCCGTCTGCAAAGGCGACGGTCCAGCGCGTGCCGGTAATGGCGGTCAGCGTTTCCGCCAGTTCACGGGTGAAATTGTCGCCAAGACCCGTGCCGCGCGCAATGTCGATCTGCGGCGGCGCGATGCGGACGGGGCGCACCTTGTCCTGCAAGGCCTGGCCCATACTCGCGCGGTTATGCTGCCAGCAAAGTTCGACTAAAGCCTTGACGGATGAGGGTAAATTTGCCGGTGGAGCGCCGGTATGCACCATTTCGGATGCCGGGCTTGACGCGGGTTGTGACACCGGTGTCGTTGCGGAGGAGGATGGCGCGGGGGCGTTATTATCTGTAGCGTTAAGGGGCGTCGGATTAGCCGCTGCACTATAGGTCGCCGCACCGATGCCTGCGGCATTGTTCCCCACACCATTGGCTGCCGCACTGTTGCCCGCTACATTATTCCCTGCCCCTTCATTCGCCGCGCTTCCGCCCTGTTGTAGCAGCGCGAGCAATTCGCCGGGGTCGGGCATATTGGCGGCGTGGAGAACGCGCAGCAGCGCCATTTCCGCCGCTTCAATCGGGGTCGCCGCGCGCACGACCTCGTCATGGCCTTTGAGTAGTAATTGCCACAAGCGGTGGAGGCTTGGAAAACCGAGGCTTTGCGCCCAGTCGGCGATGGCGCTGCGTTCATCCGCGCCAAACACCGGATTGTCCGCACGCCCGACTTTGACGACCGTGACCGCATGGACAAGGTCAAGCAGGCCGCGCATCAGCGAAACCGGCTCAACGCCCAGCGCATATTGTTCGCGCACCGCTTCCAATAGCCCCGCATTATTGCCGTCGAGCAATAACCCGAACAGGCGGCGGATCGCGCTCCGGTCGGACAGTCCCAGCATTTCGCGCACCTGCGCACCGGTGATGCTGTGATGCCCGTCAAGATCGGCATGGGCGATGGCCTGATCGAGGATCGAAAGCCCGTCGCGCGCCGACCCTTCGGCGGCATTGGCGATAAGCCACACCGCTTCCTCTTCGGCCTCGACGCCCTCTTTTCCCAAAATTTCGTTGAAATGTTTGGCCAGCATATCGGCGGTAATGCGGCGCAAGTCGAACCGCTGGCAGCGCGACAGGACCGTAATCGGCACCTTGTTGACCTCGGTGGTCGCGAACAGGAATTTGACGTGTGGCGGCGGCTCTTCCAGCGTTTTCAACAAAGCGTTGAACGCATTTTTGGAAAGCATATGCACTTCGTCGATAATGTAGATTTTATAGCGCGCGGAAACGGCGGCATAGCGCACCGCCTCGATAATTTCGCGCACATCGTCAACGCCGGTATGGCTCGCCGCATCCATTTCGATAACGTCGATATGCCGCCCTTCGGCAATCGCAACACAAGGTTCGCACACGCCGCATGGCGCAATGGTCGGGCCACCCTGCCCGTCAGGGCCGATGCAATTGAGCGCCTTAGCGATAAGCCGCGCGGTCGAAGTCTTGCCGACCCCGCGCACACCGGTCATGAGGAAGGCATGGGCCAGCCGGTCGCGCTTGATGGCATTGGCAAGCGTTTGCACCATCGCATCCTGCCCGATCAGCTCGGCAAAGGTTTGCGGACGATATTTGCGCGCCAACACACGGTAAGGCTGTTGGTTTTCGGCAAGGGGCTGGGCGGAATCAGGCATAGCTGGCTATGCTGTAGCGGGGCCAGCGACAGGATGCGAGAATAAAGCGGTGTTGAAAAGTAGGAGCCGGACGACCCGCAGCAAATTCGTTGTGGCTGCTTCCGTCAGGACCTGACCAGATTGGCGAAGGCTACGCCCATCCGACTCCCGGACGCGCATATGGTGAAAACGCAGTGAAAAAGCAAGAGGGCACGCCCTATAGGGTCAGGCGCCTTGGACTGGCCACTCAGCTTTTGGGCTTTACCGGCACATTATTTTGCGCGCTGGTCGGCCCGTTGCCGCTCACCAATGCGGCCACTTCGGCGATAATCTTATTCGCATCAGCGCCCGTTTTGGTCGGCCGGTCGAGGAAAATCGCCATCACCACGGGGCGCTTTTGCGAATCCCACGCAATCGCTACATCATTATAGGCATTGGCGCAGGTGCCGGTCTTGCTTCCCGCTTTCCAGTCAGCAGGCAAGCCTGCGCGGATCCGTTCTGCGCCCGTCGGCGATTCCACCATCCAATTGGTAAGTTTCTGCCGCGACCCATATTTGAGCGCGCGCTTGCCAACAAGCAAACGGTGGGTGAGCCACACCATTGCGGCGGGCGAGCTACTATCACGCGGATCGCTCAGACCATTTTCATTGACCAGCGGTTCATTGCGGTCGAGCCGCGTCACATAATCGCCCTGGCTGCGCGCAAAATCGGTGACGCTTTTGGGGCCGCCAATCTGGGTGAGCAACAGGTTGGCCGCAGCATTATCGCCATAAACGACCGTCGCTTTGGCCAATTCTTCGATTGTCATCACGCCCTTGCCGGTGGCGGCATCAAAATGGCCCTGCACGACCGGACCGCCTTCGATCAGATCGGTCTGTCCATAGCTGATGCGGCGGCGCAGCGGCAATTTGCCAAGCTCGGCACGCTTCAGCACATCGGCGGCGAGGATGGTCTTGAAGGTCGAACACATGGCGAACCGTTCTTGCGAGCGGTAGCTTGCCAGCGTTTCCCCTGCCGAATCCATCATCGCAAAGCCGAGCCGCCCGCCCGAGCGCAATTCCAGCGCGGTCAGCCTGTCTTCGAGCTTATCGCTATTCTGGAGCTGCTCGATATAATGGTCCTCGCGGCTTTGAAGGCCGGTCGTGTCCTTGATGGTGGCACAGCCCGACAGCAGCAGCGCGGTCACTGCCAGCGCCACTGCGGGCCGCCCGGAGGCTTTGGAAATCGGTAGATCGCGTATCATCTTGCCCCACTTGCAAACAAGTCCGGGCAGTATAACCGCCTTTTTCCAGCAATAGAAAGCCCTTATTGCCCCGATGATTCAACCCATCCGACAAATTTGTCCATCCATCCCTTAAGAAAGGCATGGCTGCCCTCGCCAATTTCGCCATCATCGGTGAATAATCCGTCGCGCATCTGCAAAAAGGCTTCGGGCAGGCAGAAAAGATAGACATCCACCGCCGCAAGAATGTTGCGCAGATGTTGCTGCGACATGGCGGTGCCGGTCGCGCCCGGCGAAATGCCGATGACCGCGCCGCGCTTGCCTCCCCAACTGCTCTTGCCAAAGGGACGCGAGGCGTGATCAATCGCATTTTTAAGCACGCCCGGCACCGAGCGGTTATATTCGGGCGTCACGAACAACAGCGCGTCGGCCTCTTCTATCTGCTTTTTGATGCGCTTGACCGGGGCGGCTTGGTTCTTGTCGTCATCCTGACTGTAAAGCGGCAGGTCGCTAATATCGACATGGTCAAATCTGATATGGTCGGGCGCGAGTTTTTCGAGGGCGCCCGCCAGCCTTTTGTTGAGGCTTTCTTTCCTTAGGCTGCCGACAATGAGGGCGATGGTGAGCGGTTTGGCGTCGGGCATGGTCGGCATTTCCTTATGTTGACAGACTTACCCCCTCAACCGCCGGTCGCCTATCCGGTTCCGGAGGACTTCAACGGGCAGATCCCAACTATGGGACGGATTATAACCCCTGCATATTGCGGCTTTCGCCGGGGATGCGGACCGATAGCCCGTCCATGTCGGGGGTGAGGATGATCTGGCATGACAGGCGGCTGGTCCGCGTGACGGCGGCGGCCATGTCGAGCATATCTTCTTCTTCCTCGCTGGCGGGCGGGAGTTTTTTGAAATCTTCCGCCGACACGATGACGTGACAGGTCGAGCAGGCCATCTGCCCTTCGCAGGTGCCTTCCAACGGCATCCCTACATTTTGGCCGACGCTCAGCAAGCTTTCGCCCGCGCGCGCTTCGACACGGGTTTCGCGCTCGCCATCGGCATGGATGAAGGTGATATTGATGCTCATCGGACTCCGCTCTTATGGTTAGGCTGCTTGCTGTGCGGCGGCGGCATTGATGCCGTCAAGCGCCATCGCCAGATCATCGGCGTCCGTATAACGCCCCCAGCCCAACCGGATCGAGGATTTCGCTTCCGCCGATGATAGCCCCAACGCGGCCAGCACATGGCTGGGGCGGCCCGATCCGCTCGCGCAGGCGCTCCCTAACGAGAAAGCCACATCGCGCATATCGGCCATCAGCCGAGCGGCGTCTATCCCGTCACGGCGCAGGTTGAGATTGCCATGATAGCGGTGGTCGGTGCTGCCATTGATGGTCCAACCGGCCATGCGCTCGCGGGCAATGGCCCATAATCTGTTAATATGCGCGCGGTCCTCGGCCGCCCGTTCGCGGGCGACCGAGGCGGCTGCACCAAAGCCTGCGCATAAAGCGGGCGACAAGGTGCCGGAGCGCAAGCCCTCCTCCTGCCCCCCGCCGTGGAGCATAGGCCGCAACGCCACACCATCGCGCACCCATAAGGCACCAATGCCTTTGGGACCGTGGATTTTGTGGGCGCTAATGGCGATCATATCGGCGGTTTGGGGGAGCGGGACACGGCCATAGCCTTGCACCGCATCGCACAGGAATAAAGCCCCTGCATCGCGCGCCATTGCGGCAATGTCGGCGACCGGCTGGATCACGCCGATTTCATTATTGACCAGCATGACCGCGACCAATGCGACGGTGTTGTCTATCGCGGCGCGGGCGCTGTCCATATCCACTAGGCCGTCGCGCCCCACTGGCAAAAGGATGAGATCATAGCCGAGCGATTGCGCATAACGCGCGGTATCGAGCACCGCACTATGTTCGGTCGCGACCGTTACGATGCGGCGGCGCGCGTCGGTGGCGGGGGGGAGGCTCCCCAATAGGGCAAGGTTGAGCGCCTCGGTCGCGCCGCTGGTGAAGAGCAAGCGCCCGCCTTCGGGCATGAGCGCGGCCACCACATCGCGCGCGACTTCCACAGTCGCTTTGGCTTCGCGGCCCAATTTATGCGCGCTGTGCGGGTTGGCGAATTTGTCGCGCAGCCAGGGCTCCATCGCCGCCCAGGCTTCGGGTGCAAGCGGGGTGGTCGCCTGATAATCGAGATAGACAGGGCCTGTGTTCCGCGCTTCCCCTCCCCCCTTGGCTCCGGTCATGCGCCCGCGGCCCCGACGGTTGGCGCATTGCTATGCGCGCGCTCGGAAATCGCTTTCCAGCAATCGACAAAGCGGTGGATGTCCTTGCGCGTTATCGTCGGCCCGAACGATACGCGCACCACCCCGCCCGATCGCGCGACCGGCCAGCCCATCGCTTCCAGCACATGGCTCATCTTCAACGTGCCGGACGAACAGGCGCTTCCTGCCGATACCGAAATGCCCGCAAGGTCGAACTGGATAAGCTGGGCCTGCTGCGCCACATTGGGCATCGCATAGCTGGTGATGGTGGGGATGCGCTGCGCTTCCTTGGCGACCACCGCCCCGCCTGCCAGTTCAATCGCGCGGTCAAGCTCGCGGCGCAGGTCGGCGGCCCGCTGGAGCCACATGCGCGGCGCTTCCAATGCGGCGGCAAAGCCCAAAGCGGCGGGCATATTTTCCGTGCCGGGGCGATAGCCTTTTTCCTGACCGCCGCTCGCATCGAGCATGGTCAAATCCTTGACCAACAGCGCGCCAATCCCCGGCGGGCCGCCCAGCTTATGCGCGGAAATGGCGATAAGGTCAGCATCGGGCAGCTTCATCTTGCCCGCACTTTGCGAGGCATCGACGAATAATAACCCTTTGGCTTCACGCACCAGAGGCGCGAGCAGGTCGAAATCCTGCACCACGCCGGTTTCATTATTGACGCTCTGGATCGTGACCAGCGCCCGGCCTTCGCCGCGCAGCGCATTGTCGAGGCTTGCTCCGAACACCCGCCCGCGCGGGCCGACCGTCAGCCGCTGTGCATCCTTCATCGCGCGCAGCACCGCATCATGTTCGACCGGCGAGATGATATGGCGGTCCACCTTGGCGCGCGTGGCGGCAATCGCAATCGCCTCGCTCGCGCCGGAGGTGAACAGCACCTCCCCGTCCCAATCGAGCGCCGCCGCAATCCGCCGCCGCGCATCTTCGAGCGCCGCACGCGCCGCGCGCCCTTCGGCATGGGGCGATGATGGATTGGCCCAATGGACCAACCCCTCTTCCATCGCGGCTAAGGCTTCGGGCAGGAGCGGCGTTGTGGCCGCATGATCGAGATAAAGGCGGGACTCATGTGTCATTGATAGCGGGGGTCAACTCTATTGGTTGCGAAATCAACCCTTGTTTCTATATAGGCGACACACTCTTTTCCATTGCCCCCGCCTCCGTCCGGCTCGTTCAGCGACCGGATCAAGGCAGGAAATCGGCATAATCGCCATTATAGAAAGCATAAGGCCCCATGCCTGACGTTATTTTCCCCGGTCCCGAAGGTCGTCTTGAAGGCCGGTTCAGCCCTGCGCCGCGTCCGCGCGCGCCGGTCGCGATGATTTTGCACCCGCACCCGCAAGGCGGCGGCACGATGAATGACCGCATCACACAGGCGCTTTATAAAAGCTTTGTGAAGCGCGGCTTTGCAACGCTCCGCTTCAACTTTCGCGGGGTTGGCCGCAGTCAGGGCACGTTCGACAATGGCATTGGCGAATTGTCCGATGCGGCCGCCGCGCTCGATTGGGTGCAAAGCTTCCACCCCGAAGCGCAAACCACCTGGATTGCAGGGTTCAGCTTTGGCGCGTGGATCGGGATGCAGCTTTTGATGCGCCGCCCCGAAATCCGCGGCTTCATCTCGATTGCGCCGCCCGCCAACATGTATGATTTCAGCTTCCTCGCCCCCTGCCCCGCCTCCGGCATTATCGTGCAGGGAACCGGCGATGAAGTGGTGACACCCGGCGCTGTCCAAAAGCTGGTCGATAAGCTGCGCACGCAAAAGCATATCACCATCCACCATGACGAAATCCCCAAGGCCAACCATTTCTTCGAACATGAACTCGAACAGATGATGAAGTCGGTGGATAATTATCTGGATATGCGCTTGGCGCCGGATAGCCCGATTAAGTAAAAGCGTCAAAAAGCGTGACTTTTCAGAGCATATAGTTTCACCCTCCCTTTAAGGGAGGGTCGAATTTCACGTCAGGGAAATTCGGGGTGGGTACGTTTCATCCTGAACTTTTTCTCCCGATGACAACGTGATCCACCAAGAGGTTACCCACCCCAAAAGGCTATCGCCTTTTGACCCTCCCTTGAAGGGAGGGTGGATGGGTTTGTCCAATATTTAGCGGGTCGCCTCTTTCCCCGCCTTTTCCTGCAACGATCCTTGTTGCGCGGGGATGAGCCAGATCGCGACATTGGCGAACATCACCAAGGCCGCGACCAGCATCAGCAGCGTCTTTTTACGGTCCTGCCCTTTGCGGTGGAGATAGAAAGCGCCGATCAACAGCGCGACACCGGCCAGCATCAAAACGGATAAAATGAAATCGCTAGTCATATACAGTGCATAGCGCAGACTGTGACCAAGGTCATCAGCGCGTGAGCAATATTATATAATAGTGTAAACCCAGTGCCTTATACCGCAAAGTGCATAAGGCCTGTGAAGAGCAGCACCACCGCCCCGCGCGCCAGCATCTCCCACCGGACGGGCCTATTTTGCACAAGCGAAAGGGTCATCATGGCCATGGCTCATCATCGGCCCTTGGCAGTTAAGAATCTGTTAACGCGCACTCTTTTGGAGGCGCGCATATTTTTCCCCGTCACCCTGCCCTGTTTCGCCCCCTATTGGTGCCAACGCGCCCTTCCATAATGTGACATCTGCGTTTAAGGGGGCGGCAGTTGATTCCCTCGTGCCGCGCGTAAATCCATAATTATATGCGGCCAAACCGGTGAAGGATGGCTTTTCATGAAGATCGCCCTGGCTTCCGACCATGCAGCCGTTGACCTCAAAGCCGCGCTTGTCAATTATCTCAAAGATGCGGGCCATGATGTCATCGACCTAGGCCCCCAGACCACCGAAAGCGTCGATTATCCCGACTATGGCTTTAAGCTGGCCAAAGCAGTAGCCGACGGCGAAGCGGAACGCGGCGTTGCGCTGTGCGGGTCCGGTATCGGCATTTCGATTGCGGTCAACCGCAACCCTGCCTGCCGCTGTGCATTGGTGTCCGAACCTTTGTCGGCAAAGCTTGCGCGCGAACATAATGACGCCAATGTCTTGGCGATGGGCGCGCGGCTTACCGGCGTCGATATGGCCAAAGCCTGTGTCGATGCGTTTCTTAAAACCGATTTCGGCGGCGACCGTCATGCGCGCCGCGTCGGCAAATTATCCAACCCGTCCTGCTAACGCCTTCAAAAAGGAGATTCCCCGATGACCACCGACACTCTTGACAAGAAGGCTATCGGCGAAGGTATTCGCGCGGCTGATTTCTTCACCGCCAATGTTGCTACCCGCGATCCCGCTGTGGCCGCTGCCATTGCCAGCGAACTCGACCGCGAGCAGAACCAGATCGAACTGATTGCGTCGGAAAATATCGTCTCGCAGGCGGTGCTGGAAGCGCAAGGATCGGTGTTCACCAACAAATATGCCGAAGGCTATCCCGGCAAGCGCTATTATCAAGGCTGTGCACCGTCCGATGCAGTCGAACAGCTTGCGATTGACCGCGCCAAACAATTGTTCAACTGCGCCTATGTCAATGTGCAGCCCCATTCGGGCGCGCAGGCCAATGGTGCGGTGATGCTCGCCTTGCTGAAACCCGGCGCAACCATTTTAGGCATGAGCCTTGATGCCGGTGGCCACCTCACCCACGGTGCAGCCCCTGCCATGTCGGGCAAATGGTTCAACGCGGTGCAATATGGCGTGCGCGAAGACGACCATACCATCGACTATGATCAGGTCGAAGCCTTGGCCAAGGAACATAAGCCCGCGCTCATCATCGCAGGCGGTTCGGCCATTCCCGGCATTATCGACTTTGCGCGTTTCCGCAAAATTGCCGATGATGTCGGCGCGTTGCTGATGGTCGATATGGCGCATTTTGCAGGATTGGTTGCGGGCGGCGTTCACCCCTCGCCCTTCGGCCATGCCCATGTGGTGACGACCACCACGCACAAAACCTTGCGCGGCCCGCGTGGCGGCATGATTATGACCGACGATGAAAGCATCGCCAAGCGCATCAACTCCGCCGTTTTCCCCGGCCTTCAAGGTGGCCCCTTGATGCACGTCATCGCCGCCAAGGCGGTCGCGTTCGGCGAAGCGTTGCAGCCAGAATTCAAAGCCTATTCCGCCGCAGTGGTCGCCAACGCCAAAGCGCTCGCGGGCAAACTCAAAGCGCGCGGCGCGGCGATTGTGTCGGGCGGCACCGATACGCATTTGGCCCTTGTCGATCTGCGTCCGTTCGGCATTACCGGCCGTGATGCGGACGAGGCGCTGGAGCGCGCAGGCATCACCTGCAACAAAAACGGCATCCCCAATGATCCGCTCCCGCCGGTCAAAACCAGCGGTATCCGCGTCGGCTCGCCCGCTGGCACCACGCGCGGTTTTGGCGTTGCCGAATTTGAAGAAATTGGCGACATGATTGCCGATGTCCTCGAAGGCCTCAAAGCCAACGGACATGAGGGGAACCAGGCGGTCGAAGCGGACGTTAACCAGCGTGTCCGCGCCCTTTGTGCGCGCTTTCCCATCTACCAAGGATAAGCATCATGGCCCACGACCCGAATAACAGCATAATCGACAATATTGGCGACGAAGTGAAAGGCATGGCCAAGGACGGGTTGAACCATCCTTCGACCAAGCCGGTGCTGACGGGCGCGGCGGTTGGCGCGGCAGCAGGCTTCCTGTTGCCGGTGCTGACCATTCCGGTCGGCCTTCTGGGCGGCGCGGCCTTCATGCTTTACCAGCGGGCGAAACGGTAAACCATGCGCTGTCCCTTTTGCGGTCACGAAGATAGCCAGGTCAAAGACAGCCGCCAGACCGAAGATGGCACGGCGATCCGTCGCCGTCGCCAGTGCGAAGGCTGTGCGGCGCGTTTTACCACGTTCGAACGCATTTCTCTGCGTGACATTGCGGTCGTCAAAAGCGAAGGGCGGCGCGAACCGTTCGAGCGCGACAAGCTCTACCGTTCGGTGTCGATTGCCTGCTCCAAACGCCCGATTGACCCGACCCGTATCGAAAAACTGGTATCGGGCATCCAGCGCCAGCTTGAAACATCGGGCGAAAGCGAAGTGGAAGCCAACCGCATCGGCGAGATGGTAATGGAGGCATTGAAAGGCCTCGACAGCGTCGCCTATATCCGCTTCGCCAGCGTCTATCGCGATTTCCGCGAACCCGGCGACTTTGAAGACTTCGCCTCCAATGTGAAGCAAATGGGCGAGGAATGAGCGGCCGTCCCGCGACCGTTTTCCCCCGTCCGTTCGTCCTGAGTAGCCGCGCCAGCGGCGTATCGAAGGACCGGTTTTAGCATGAGCTTTTGGGCCTATATGCTGCACTGTGCGGACGGCAGCTATTATGTCGGCCACACGGACAATCTTGAAGCGCGTGTCGGCCAACATCAAGGCGGCACGATTGCGGGATGTTATACGCATGACAAGCGCCCGGTCGCCCTTATCTGGTCACAGGAATTTCCAAGCCGGATTGAAGCATTGGCATGTGAACGGCAGGTCAAAGGCTGGTCACGCAACAAAAAGGCCGCCTTGGCCCAAGGGGATTGGGATGCGGTGGCGCTTCATGCCAAAAAGGATTTTTCGAAGCGGAAGGCCAAATCCCGCCAATCAGACCTTTGCGAACAGGATGCGGTTGCGCAAACCGGCACCCTTCGATACGCCGCTGGCGCGGCTACTCAGGGCGAACGGCGGGAGGATGTTCCATCCTTTTCAGCCATTAAATCAGTTTCGCCGTCGCCCTCTGTCCATTCCTCCCATTCCGGTAAAGTTGACGCCATGACCACCCCGCCTCCGTTCGCCCTTGGTAGGGATGCAACCCATTCCATGTCGAAGGATGATTTAACCCGCCCCACTCCTGCATCCCCGCCCCAACCCGCGATAGTCCTCGTCAATCCGCAGCTTGGCGAGAATATCGGGAAGGCGGCGCGGGCGATGTTAAATTTCGGACTGACCGATTTGCGGCTGGTATCCCCGCGCGACGGTTGGCCGAACCCTGATGCAGGACCGGCGGCGGCGGGGGCGGATATTATTCTTGAACGTGCGCGCGTTTTCAATAGCTTGTCTGAAGCTGTTGAGGATTGCTCTCACATCTTTGCCACGACCGTGCGCAAGCGCGGCGTGACCAAGCCGGTCTTCACCCCCGACCAGGCCGCTCAGCAAATCTGGCAGCACCCCGAACAAGCGGCGATTATTTTCGGGCCTGAACGGTCGGGGCTTGAAACCGATGACGTCGCGTTGGCCCGCGCGATTATCACCGTGCCGATCAATCCCGAATTCGGTTCGCTCAATCTGGCGCAGGCGGTGATTTTATGTGCTTATGAATGGTCAAAGGGCGCTACTCTGGCCAGCCCGCCCGCGACCGAACTTGATCCCCCTGCCCCGCAAGCCGAGCTGGACGGCTTTATCGCCGAGCTGGACGGGATGTTGGCGGAGAAAAATTATTTCTTCCCCGAAGACCGCGCGCCTGCAACACGGCGGACCTTGCGCAATTTGCTGACCAAGCCCGCATGGAACAGTCTTGAGGTGCGCACCCTGCGCGGCGTGCTGAGCGCGCTCAAAAAGCCGCCCCGCGCGCGGTAAAATACCCACCACCCGTCATTGCGAGCGCCGCAGGCGCGCGGCAATCCAGAGTGGTCTCACGCAAGCTTTGCGTTATGTGACTCTGGATTGCCGCGCCGCTTCGCGGCTCGCAATGACGATAGGTTTTTTTTGCGCGAAACCGTTAAAAATTACGGCTATTTGCGCCGCGCGTCCCATTCGGCCAGTTCATAGGCAATCGAGCTTTCGACCAACCGGTCCCAGATCGCGCGCAATTCGGCGGCAGGCAGCCCCAATTTCGCGGCGCCTGCCTCGACATTATCAAGCACCTCGGTCTTGCGCGCTTCGTCGCGCACGACATTGCGGTCATTCTTGATCCGTGCGGCCGCGTCCATATAGCCATAGCGTTTGGCGATGAGACGCAACAAGGCTTGGTCGAGCGCGTCGACGCCTGCGCGCACTTCGGTCATGGTCTGGCACGCTTCGGGGGGCAAAATCTGGATAGTCATGGCCGCCCCCTTACGCCTTTTGGCTCCAAAGTCGAGAGGCTAGTCGGGGCTCATCGTGCAAAAGCGCCGAAACACTTGACTTTCATGGCCCGCCCCGTCATAGGCGCGCCTTCGCAATTGATCCTGCACCCCGGTGAAGCAGTGATCGCGCAGCTTTTGGCCCCAGGGTTTAAGGTCTGCGGTGCGGTTCCGGGCTTGGTGCAGCCTTGCACCTTAACAACAGCAAATTGGAGTACTCTATGTCGAAGCGTCATAGCGCAAAGTATAAAATCGACCGTCGTATGGGCGAAAATATTTGGGGCCGTCCCAAATCGCCCGTCAACAAGCGCGAATATGGTCCGGGCCAGCACGGCCAGCGCCGCAAGGGCAAAATGTCGGACTTCGGCATCCAGTTGCGCGCCAAGCAAAAGCTTAAGGGCTATTATGGCGACGTGACCGAAAAGCAGTTCAAGAAAAATTATGTCGAAGCGGCCCGCATGAAGGGCGATACCTCGCAGAACCTCATCGGTCTGCTTGAGCAGCGCCTCGACATGGTTGTCTATCGCGCCAAGTTCGCGGCCACCATTTTCGCTGCACGCCAGCTTGTGTCGCACGGCCATGTTTATGTGAACGGCGTCAAGTGCAACATCGCATCGCGCAAAATCCGCCCCGGCGACGAAATCAGCCTCGGCAAGAAGGCGCAGGAAATGGCAGTTGTCATGGAAGCGCAGAGCCTCGCTGAACGCGATATGCCCGACTATGTTGCCCCCGACGGCACCGCCAAGGTGACCTTCACGCGCGTGCCCACGCTCGACGAAGTTCCCTATCCGGTAAAGATGGAACCGAATCTGGTCGTCGAATTCTACTCGCGTTAATCGCGACATAAACAACACATCAAAAGGCGGTCTTCGGGCCGCCTTTTTTGTTTGCGCCACAGGCAATGTGGCCAGAAAGTCACAGTCTGACTTATTTCTGTAACATATATTGATATGCGCCGGGGCACCGCCTAAATGCTGCAGTGCAACAAGCGGTTAACTCGCCCTTTTTGCATATGTTAAAACAATAAAATAATATCTGGAGTTTCTCCCAAATGAAGAAGATTTTTGCGATCGCAGCAGTTGCTGCGGCTCTGGTTGCTGCCCCCGCTTCGGCGAACGAAGGCCGCGTTGAAGCCCGCGCAGGCCTCGGCTGGGCCGGTGGCAACGAAGATTTCGTTGCTGGCCTTGCTGCCGGTTACGACATCGATCTTGGCACCTCGGCATTTATCGGCCCCGAAGTGTCGTATGACACCAATTTTGACGGCTTCGACATGCTCAATATCGGCGCGCGCGCTGGTGCCAAGGTTGGCAATGGCGGCAAGCTTTATGTTGGCGTCGGCTATGACCTTGCCGACATCGAAGAAGTCAATGCGAGCGTTGGCTATCAGCACAGCTTCGGCGAAAAAACCTATGGCAAGATCGAATATCGTCGTTACTTCCTGAACGGCACCGATCTTAACGCTGCGGCTGTCGGCTTCGGCGTCAAATTCTGATCGTCGTCAAGACCTATTCAAGAAAAGGCGGCCTTCGGGTCGCCTTTTTTTATGCCGCTTTTTCAGCTTTATCGCGCGTCGCCCACGCACAAAAGTTGCGTCCCGCGCGCGCCGGTGGCATGAGCAGCGCCTGACAAAATACAGGAGAGTATCCCATGGCTTCGCTTCGTTCCGTATCGCTGATTGCAATCGCCGCCGCATCGCTCGCGCTGGCCGGTTGTGGCACGGGGACCAAAAGTGACGCATCGGCGGCGATGAATATCCCTGCCGTTGCCCCCGCTAAAATCGACATGGCCGCCTATCAGGAAGATGTGAAACAACTTGCATCCGACGAATTTGACGGCCGCGCGCCCGGCACCAAGGGCGAAGAATTGACGGTCGCCTATCTCGCCAAGCAATTTGAAGCCGCAGGTCTTAAGCCCGGTGGCACAAACGGAAGCTGGTTCCAGGATGTGCCGCTCGTCCAGATCGAAGCCAAAAATGTGTCGCCGATGACCTTTACCGGCGCGGAAGCCGACACGGCGCTCAAATTCAAGGATGATTTCGTCATCGGCTCCTACCGCGTGTCGCCCAAGACCGCCATCAAGGACAGCGATGTCGTGTTTGTCGGCTATGGCATCAACGCGCCCGAACGCGGCTGGAATGATTATGAAGGCAAGGATGTGAAGGGCAAAACCGTTCTCATCCTCGTCAATGACCCCGACTATCAGACGCCGGGCCTTGAAGGTGAATTTGGCGGCCGTGCGATGACCTATTATGGCCGCTGGACCTATAAATATGAAGAAGCCGCGCGTCAGGGCGCTGCCGCTGCCATCATCATCCATGACACCGAACCCGCCGCTTATGGCTTTAATGTGGTCCAGTCGAGCTGGACCGGCCCGCAATATATGGCCGATGCCGCCGACAATCATATGAATGAAACACAGGCGAATGGCTGGATCAGCAATGACAAGGCGCAAAAGCTGATTGCCGGTGCCGGTCAGGATCTCGCAAAACTCAGCGAAGCGGCCAAGAAAAAAGGCTTCAAGCCGGTCGATCTTCCGATCAAAATGTCGGTATCGTTCGATAATGACATCAAGAAAACCATGTCGAAAAATGTCATCGGTATCCTCCCCGGCACCAAACGTGCGGACGAATATGTGCTTTATACCGGCCATTGGGACCATCTGGGCCATTGTGGCGAGGGCGTCGCGCCTGCCAACAAGCCGGGCGATGTGATCTGCAACGGCGCGGTCGATAATGCGACCGGCACGGCGGGGCTGATCGCACTCGCGCGCGCAAATAGTGCAACAGGTGCCGCTGATCGCAGCCAAGTTTTCCTTGCGGTAACGGCTGAAGAATCGGGCCTGCTCGGCTCCGAATATTATGCCGCCAACCCCGTTTACCCGCTCGCCAAGACGGTCGGCGGCGTCAATATGGATGCGCTTAGCATCGCCGGACCTGCCAAAAATATCGTGGTCGTGGGCAAGGGTAAATCGGACCTCGACGCTTATCTGACCGCCGCGGTCAAGGAACAGGGTCGCACCATCACCGCAGAGCCGACGCCGGAAAAGGGCTTTTACTACCGTTCCGACCATTTCAGCTTTGCCAAGTTGGGCGTGCCGATGATCTATTTCGAAGGCGGCGATGATCTGGTGACCGGCGGCAAGGAAGCGGGCGCAGCTTTCGCCAAAAAATTCGAAGAAGGCCATTATCATGCGCCTTCGGACGAATATAGCCTCATCACCAACTGGGACGGCATCGCGCAGGATTTGGGCCTTTATTATATTGTCGGCCGTATGATTGCGATGAGCGATAGCTGGCCCAACTGGGTCAAGGGCGACGAATTCCGCGCCGTCCGCGACAAGAGCCGGGAAGGCGCTGACGCAACCAAATGACCAACATATTGACGATGCCCGCCGAATGGGCACCGCATGAACGGGTATTTATCGGCTTCCCCCACGTCTTTGACGAATGGGGGGAGCCTTTATCGCCCGCGCAAAAGGAAATCGCGCGCTTTGCCAGCGTCATCGCCGATGGCGGCGCGGGCGAGCGCGTGCATCTTGTGTGCAATGACGAAGCCAGCGCAGAGCTTGCCCGTAGCCTTGCCGAGCCTGCGGTCGATGTGATCGTCGAACCGATCGGCGATGCCTGGCTGCGCGATACTGCCGCAATCATTGTCGGCAGCGGCGACGCGCGTATGGGCCGCGATTTCGGCTTTAACTGGTGGGGCGGCAAATATAGCATCGCGGGCGATGAAGATGTCGGCGCAAGGCTCGCCCGCCGCTTTGCCCTCCCCGTCACACCCTGCGACTGGATATTGGAGGGCGGGTCAATTGATGTGGATGGCGAAGGCCTGTGCGTCACAACCGAACAATGTTTGCTCGCCGACAATCGCAATGCGGGCATCACCAAGGCCGACGCGGAAAGCTGGCTGGCGCGCGATTTGGGGATAAAACGCGTGCTATGGCTCGGTGATGGCTTGCTCAACGATCATACCGATGGCCATGTCGATAATCTGGCGCGTTTTGTCGCCCCCGGCGTGCTGGCACTCCCTGTCGCGGAAGGTGAAGATGACCCCAATGCGGCCATCTATGCCGATGCCAAGGCGCGCGCCGATGCGTTCGGCGTGACGGTGGCCCCCATCCCCTCACCCGGTTTGACCGTGCGCGATGGCGAAATTGTGCCCGCAAGCTATATGAATTTCTATATCGGCAATAGCGTGGTCGCGGTGCCGACTTATGGTATGCCCAATGAAGCGCGCGCGGTGGACGCGATTGCCGCACTGTTCCCCACACGCAAAACCATTGGCGTGCGCGCCGATGCGATTCTTACCGGAGGCGGCAGCCTTCATTGTATCAGCCAGCAGGTGCCTTTTTGATGCGTAACATTACCGTCGCCGCTTTACAGCTTCCGCTTGAGGGCAGCATTGACGCCAATATCGAGGCGGTGAGCGGCCTTGTGCGCGAAGCCGCGGCCAAAGGCGCGACCATCATCTTGCCGCCCGAATTGTTTGAAGGCCCTTATTTCTGCACGGTCGAAGAAGAAGCTCTCTTCGCCCTCGCCCACCCGACCGAAACGCATCCGAGCGTGGTCGCGATGCAGGCGCTCGCCAAGGAGCTGGGCGTCACCATACCGACCAGCTATTTCGAGCGCGACGGGCATCATTATTATAACACGCTCGCGATGATCGGGCCGGACGGGGCCATCCAAGGCACCTACCGCAAATCGCATATCCCCGACGGTCCGGGTTATGAAGAAAAATATTATTTCCGCCCCGGCAATAGCGGCTTCAAAATCTGGGATGTGGGCGGCGTCAAGGTCGGCGTCGGCGTATGCTGGGATCAATGGTATCCCGAAACCGCGCGCGTCATGGCGCTGATGGGCGCGGAATTACTCTTCTACCCGACCGCCATCGGCACCGAGCCTTATGACCAAGACTTAGACACAAGCCGCATGTGGCGACGCGCGATGCAGGGCCATTCGGTGTCCAACTGTATGCCCGTCATCGCCGCCAACCGCATCGGCACCGAGCAAGTCGAAGGCGCGGACCACCCGCAAAGCTATTATGGCCATAGCTTTATCACTGACCAATGGGGCGATATCGTCACCGAATTTGGTGCAGAGGAAACGGGCGTTTTGGTGGCGACGCTAGACCTTGACGAAGCAGCAAAACACCGCGCAGGCATGGGCTTTTTCCGCGACCGCCGGCCACAGCTTTACGGGCGGATTGTCGAGGATATTTGAGGGTAATTCAGCCCTCCCTAAAACTCGTCATTCCCGCGAAAGCGGGAATCCATCTCCTAAGCCATAACTTAAAACTCCCGGTCAGGAGATGGATCCCCGGTCAAGCCGGGGATGACGCCGCCTTTTTCTCCCGCCGAAACTTATGCAGCAACGGCTCGGTGTAGCCTGAAGGTTGCGTCAGCCCTTCAAACACCAACGCGCGCGCGGCTTTATACGCAATGCTCGCATCAGGGTTCGGGGCCATCGGTTCGTAGAGCGGGTCGCCCGCATTTTGCGCATCGACCTTGGCCGCCATACGCAGCAAGGCAGCATCGACCTCATCCGCTGAACACACCCCATGATGCAGCCAGTTGGCCAAGGCTTGGCTCGAAATCCGCAACGTAGCGCGGTCTTCCATCAAGCCGACATCATTAATGTCCGGCACCTTGGAGCAACCAACGCCCTGATCAATCCAGCGCACGACATAGCCCAAAATACCTTGCGCATTATTGTCGAGTTCGCGGGTGATTTCTTCCGCCGTCCAGTTGCGCCCCAGCGCGAGCGGCACGGCGAGCAAGCGGTCGAGGTCCGGCACAGCTTCATCGGCAATCTCTTTCTGCCGCGCGAACACATCAACCTTGTGGTAGTGCATCGCGTGGAGCGTGGCCGCGGTGGGCGACGGCACCCATGCGGTGTTTGCGCCGGATTTCGGGTGCGCGATTTTCTGTTCCATCATGTCGGCCATCATATCGGGAGCGGCCCACATGCCCTTGCCGATCTGCGCCTTACCGGACAGGCCGCAGGCAAGCCCGATGCGGACATTGCGGTCCTCATAGGCCGCAATCCAGTCGCTCGCCTTCATCTCGCCCTTGGGGATCATCGCGCCCGCTTGCATCGAGGTGTGGAGTTCATCGCCGGTGCGGTCGAGGAAACCGGTGTTGATGAACACGATACGGTCCTTAACTGCTTCGATGCAGGCGGCAAGATTGGCGGAGGTGCGCCGTTCTTCGTCCATCACCCCGACCTTGATCGTGTGGCGGGCTAGCCCAAGCAGATCTTCGACCGCATCGAACAAACGGTTCGTAAAGGCCGCTTCTTCCGGCCCGTGCATTTTGGGCTTCACAATATAGATGCTGCCCGTGCGGCTATTTTGATATTGGCCAAGGCCCTTAATATCATGGAGGCCGATGAGCGAGGTGAAGATGGCGTCCAGCACCCCTTCCGGCGCTTCGCTGCCATCGGCGAGCAAGACCGCGGGATTGGTCATCAAATGGCCGACATTGCGCACGAACATCAGGCTGCGACCGGGGAGTGTTACATCGCCCCATGTCCGATCGGCCTCCAGCGCGCGGGTCATCGTCTTGCCGCCCTTGTCAAAGCGCGCTTCCAGATCGCCGCGCATCAGACCGAGCCAATTGGCGTAGGCGGCGACCTTATCCTCGGCATCCACTGCAGCGACCGAATCCTCCATATCGATGATGGTGGTCAGCGCGGCTTCGAGCAGCACATCTGAGATATGCGCAGGGTCGGTTTTGCCAATGGGATGGTTAGCATCAATGCGAACATCGATATGCAAACCATTATTTTCTATAAGAATAGAAGCGTCCGTTTGCGCCACCAGACGCGCCGGACCTGCCAGCGCAACCGCGCCGCCCGCCCAGTCGGCCCAGCTTCCATCGGCCAGCGGAGCCGCCTCGTCGAGAAACGCCTTGGCCGCGGCAATCACCTGTGCGCCGCGCGCGGCATCATAGCCACCTGCCGCCGCTTTGCCCGGCAGCGCATCGGTGCCGTAAAACGCATCATAAAGGCTGCCCCAGCGCGCATTGGCGGCGTTGAGTACGAACCGGTCATTAAGGCTCGGCACCACCAGTTGCGGCCCCGCCATCGTGGCAATTTCCGCATCGACATTTTGCGTGCCGATGGTGAAGGGCGCAGGTTCCGGCACCAGATAGCCGATCTCGGTCAGGAAAGCGCGATAGGCTTCACCGTCAATCGCCTGCCCTGCCCGTTCCTTGTGCCAGGCGTCGATCTTGTTTTGCAAATCCTCGCGCTTGGCGAGCAAAGCCTGATTGTCCGGCGCAAAGCGCGTCAAAATATCCGAAACGCCTTGCCAGAAAGCTCCGCTTTCGACGCCCGTTCCGGCAAGCGCGCGCGATTCCACAAAATCATGCAGCCGTGCATCAACCTTCACGCCGCCCGGAATCGTCACATATTCAGTCATGGGGATACTCCATCCTCGTCACAGTAAAGGCGCAATGCTGCGCATATTCATCATTGGCAATCCGGGGAGGAGTGCGCCTGATATGGCAAAGGCTTGGCCTTGCGTAAAGCCTCTTTTGTGCGCCGCAACAGCAATAATCGGGGGTAGAGCGCGTAATAAAATTGCGCTAGGGTAGAGGCAATGGAGATGGATAGACTAAGCCCCGCCGAACAGGCGCTGATCGCCCGCCCCGACAATGTAGCGATGCTGCATCAGGTTGAACAATGGGCCGCGATCAATAGCGGGACGCGCAATCTGGAAGGATTGGGCATGATGGCGGGCTTGCTCGCCGATGCTTTTGCGTCGCTTCCCGGCGCCGTCTCGCTGGTCGACCCCGCGCCCGTTGAAGCGGTGCGCCCCGATGGCAGCGTCGATGCCCTCCCCCACGGCCAGCATCTGGTTGTGCGCGTCCGCCCCGAAGCGCCGGTGCGGATGCTGTTTACCGGCCATATGGATACGGTGTTCGGGGTCGATCACCCGTTCCAGACGCTGACGTGGCGCGACGAGGGCGTGCTGAACGGCCCCGGTGTCGCCGATATGAAGGGCGGGATAGCGGTGATGCTCGCCGCGCTTCAGGCCGTAGAAGCAAGCGGATTGCAAGGCTTTGGTTATGACGTCCTCATCAATAGCGACGAGGAAGTCGGTTCGGCATCCTCTGCGGCGCTCATTGCCGAGCTTGCGCACGGCAAGCTTGCGGCCTTCACCTATGAACCCTCCGCATTGCCCGATGGCACCTTGGCTGGTGCGCGTGCGGGGAGCGGCAATTTTTCGATCATCATCACCGGCAAGTCCGCCCATGCCGGACGCAATCCCGACGAAGGCCGCAACGCGCTGGTTGCCGCCGCCGATATAGCGGTGCGCTTGAAAGCACTCCACCGTCAGGGCCTTTCGGTCAATCCTGCCAAAATAGACGGCGGCGGGCCGAATAATGTGGTGCCCGACCATGCGGTGCTGCGCGTCAATTTCCGCCCGCAAACTCCTGCGGATGTGGAGTATGCACAAAGCAAACTCGCCGAAATCATTGCCGAAGTCGCGTCCTTCCATGATGTCGCCATCCACAGTCATGGCGGCTTTAACCGTCCGCCAAAGCCGATGGATGCGCCCGCGCAAAAGCTGTTCGATCATGTCAAAGCTTGCGGCGCGGATCTTGGCCTTGCGATAGGCTGGAAAGATACGGGCGGGGTGTGCGACGGCAATAATATTGCCGCGTGCGGGGTGCCGGTGGTCGATACGCTAGGCGTGCGCGGCGGCTCGATCCATAGCAGCGACGAATTTATGATTGCCGACAGTCTGGCCGAACGCGCCCGGCTTTCGGCCCTTGCCATCCATCGGCTGGTGTCCAGAGGAGGTTTATGAGCTTTATCATCCGTGCCGCGCGCGAAAGCGATCTGTCGCATATGTATGAAATGGCCAAGCGCACCGGCGGCGGCTTTACCAATTTGCCGCCGGACAAAAAGGCGCTGACCGCAAAGCTGGAACGCGGCGCGGCCGGTTTTGCGCGCGCGGGCGATGATTTGAGCGATGATCTTTATGTGTTCATGCTCGAAAATACCGAAACCGGACAGGTCACCGGCACCTGCCAGATTTTCGGGCAAGTCGGGCAGAAATGGCCGTTTTACAGCTATCGCATCAGCACCCACAGCCAGCATAGTCAGGAGCTGGACCGCACTTTCCGCGCGGAAATCCTCAACCTCACCACCGATCTTGAAGGGTCGAGCGAGGTGGGCGGCCTGTTTTTAAGCCCGTCCGAACGCTCCGGCGGACATGGTATGTTGCTTGCGCGCAGCCGCTATCTGTTCATCCGCAACCATCGCAGCCGCTTTGCCGACAAGACCTTGGCCGAATTGCGCGGAGTGATTGACGAAAGCGGCGGATCGCCCTTCTGGGACGGGGTAGCGGGGCGTTTCTTTGGCATGAACTTTCAGGAAGCCGACCAGTTTAACGCAATCCACGGCAATCAATTTATCGCCGACCTCATGCCCAATCATCCGGTCTATATCGCGATGCTGCCCGAAAGCGCGCGCCATGTGATCGGCATCCCCCACCCGACCGGCCGCGCCGCGATGCGGATGCTGGAGGAAGAAGGGTTTCGCTGGGAAAAATATATCGACATTTTCGACGGCGGCCCGACCATGACCGCGCATACCGATGATATTCGCGGGGTGCGCGAGGCCAAGGATGGCGAGATTGTCGCGATTGATGACGGGCTTGGCGAACATAAGAAAGGCGTCAAAATGCTGGTCGCGCGCGGGGAATTGGCCGATTTTGTCTGCACCTATGGCTGGATCGACATGCGCGATGGCGGTCTTGCGCTCGACCCTGATGCGGCCAAGCTGCTCGGCGTCGATAGCGGCGACAGCATCACTTATGTAGCACGGTGGTAGCTCCCATGATCCGCGAGATAAATTTTGACGGCATTATCGGCCCCAGCCATAATTATGCAGGGCTTTCTCCCGGCAATATTGCGAGCGCCACCAATAAGGGCGCGGTGTCGGAGCCGCGCGCGGCGGCCTTGCAAGGCATTGCAAAGATGCGCGCCAATATGGATTTGGGCTTGGTGCAGGGCTTTTTCCTGCCCTTGGACCGGCCCAATCAGGCATGGCTACAATCACTCGGCACCGACCTTGCCCACGCCGAACCGCATATCCGTGCCGCCGCTTTTTCGGCTTCGTCGATGTGGGCGGCCAATGCGGCCACCGTTAGCCCGGCAGCGGATACCAAGGATGGCACCTGTCACTTGAGCGTTGCTAATCTTGTCACCATGCCGCACCGCAGCCATGAATGGCGCGGCACATTGGCGCAATTGCAGCTTGCCTTTGCCGATCCGGCCTTCACAGTTCATGCGCCGGTCCCGCCGCCGTTCGGCGATGAAGGCGCGGCCAACCATATGCGGCTCACCAGCGCGCATGGCGAGGCCGGGGTCGAAATATTCGTTTATGGGGTAAGCGGCGGAGCCTTCCCTGCGCGCCAGCATATCGAAGCATCGAAAGCGGTTGCGCGCCTGCATGGCTTGACGCCCGGCAAGACCCTGTTCATCCAGCAATCAAGCCGCGCGATTGCGGCGGGCGCTTTCCATAATGATGTGGTGGCGGTTGCGAACGAGAATGTCCTCTTCACCCATGAAGCCGCGTTCGAGGACCGCGAGGGCAGCTATGCCGCGATCCGCGCCGCTTTCCCTGGGGTCGAAATTGTCGAAGTACCAGAAAGCGCGGTCAGCCTGGAAGATGCCATCAAAAGCTATTTGTTCAATGCGCAGCTTGTGACCTTACCGGACGGCAGCATGGCGCTGATCGTTCCCACAGAAGCGCGCGATACCGCATCGGTATGGGCATGGCTTGAAGCGCATCAGGCGGGCAATGGTCCGATCCGCACCGTCATCCCGGTCGATGTGCGGCAATCCATGGCCAATGGCGGCGGCCCCGCCTGTCTGCGGCTACGCGTCGTATGCGACCCCGCCCATGTCGATCCGCGCTTTATCGCAACACCCGAAAGGCTTTCGCGCATCGAGCAAGTCATCGCCCAACATTGGCCCGAAACCATTGCGCCCGACGCCTTGGCAGACCCCGCTTTTGTGCAAAAAGTGCAGCAAGCCCGGCTGGTACTCCTCGAAGCGACCGATCTTGTCAGCCTCGCATAGTTACCAAAGTGTAAATTTTATTTACACTTAGCGCGGGCCAGCGCGGCGCGACTCGTGGAACCCGCTGATTGGCACGGCGTTTGCTTATCCATGCGCATGGTGAAAAAAATCGGTCGGCTGTTCATTATCAAAACCCGGTGGGAAGCGTGCTTCATCATTTATGCGCTGGCGCTTGGCTGCCTCGAACGGGGGAGCCATTATCTCACCCGCTTTCCAGGCTATGGCGGCTGGCTGTTGATGGCGGCCTGCACCGGCTCGGTTTTTCTGGCGGGCGCGAAGATTTTCGATTGCCTGCGTTACGAGCAGGAAAAGGCCTCTGCCCTTACGGAACCCGACTGAATCCGGGGGTGCATTGACAAGTCCCCCTGCCCCCCGCACAATTTGCCCTTGCGAGATTAGAAACTAATCCGCCGTGAGGAGAGAAGTTTATGGCAAAATCGGGCAAGGGCACCGGGGGTAAAATCAACACATCCAAATTGAAGCTGGAGGGGGAACCCGAAGGCGGTGGCCTTAATCCGATGATTGGTCTGGCGCGCGAAGATCTGGTCGGCGCGGTGTCCATGCTGTTAAAGCAGACAGCAGGAAAGCCGGATAAATTATTGAAACATTGGCAATCTATGGGCGACGATGTCATCAAGATTGTCTCGAACAAAAGCGATCTTGCCCCTGACCCGCGCGACCGGCGCTTCGGCGATCCGGCCTGGCAAGCCAATCCTTTTTATAAAGCGGGCGTCCAATATTATCTCGCGGCGCAGAAAAATATGGTCGCTTGGCTCGACGATCTTGAGCTAGACGAGCTGGAACGCGCGCGCGCCAATTTCATCACCGGCATGATTGTCGATGCGGTGAGTCCCACCAATACGCTCGCGGGCAACCCCTCCGCGCTTAAAAAAGCGATGGATACCGGCGGGGTGTCGCTGCTCAAGGGCCTCAAAAACGCCTATAATGATATGGTCCATAATGACGGGTTGGTCAGTCAAGTCGACAGCCGCCCGTTCAAGGTCGGCGAAAATCTGGCGACCTCCGAAGGCGCGGTGGTGTTCCGCAACGAGATGATGGAGCTTATCCAATATCAGCCGCTCACCGACCAAGTATGCGAAATCCCGTTGCTCACCGTGCCGCCCCAGATCAACAAGGCCTATATTAACGACCTGTCGCCGGACAAGTCGATGTTGCGCTACCAGTTGATGAACGGCATCGAGCCCTTCGTTATCAGTTGGCGCAACCCGAGTGTCGAGCATCGCGACTGGGGCATGGCCGAATATATTGACAGCATCCTGGAAGCGATTGACGCGGTGTGCGCGATCACCGGCTCCAAGACGGTCAATATTGCGGGCGCCTGTTCGGGCGGGATTACGCTTGCAACCTTATTGTCCAAAATGGCCGCGTCCGGCGATAAGCGCGCAGGCGCTGTCACCTTCATGGTGTGCGTCCTCTACCCCGACAAAACCGACAGCGATGTGGGAGCCTTGGTGTCCGACCACGGCATTGCGCTTGCCCGCAAACGTTCACGCGAAAAAGGGATATTGGAGGGCGCCTCCTTGTCGCGCGCCTTTGCTTGGCTCCGCCCCAATGATCTGGTGTGGAATTATGTGGTCAATAATTATCTCCACGGCGAAGACCCGCCCGCTTTCGATATTCTCTATTGGAATAATGACGCGACCAACCTCACTGCCCAACTGCACAGCGATTATCTGTCGGTCTATGAAACCCAGCCTTTCGCCAATCCCGGCACGACCGAGCTAGCGGGCCATAGCGTCGATCTGCGCAAAGTGGATAATGACCTGTTCATCCTCGCGGGCGTGACCGACCATATTACACCGTGGAAGGCTTGCTATCGTTCGACGCAATTATTCGGGTCGGACAATATCGAATTCATCCTGTCACAATCGGGCCATATTCAGGCGATCCTCAACCCGCCGGGTAATCCCAAGGCGAAATATTACCGGTCGGGGCGCAAGCCTCCGGAAACGACCGACCAATGGCTGGGTGAGGCAACGGAATATCCGGGCAGTTGGTGGCCTTATTGGATGGAATGGCTCAAGAAACGGTCGGGCGCGGAGAAAAAAGCGCCTAAAACCGTAGGGGCCAAAGCCTATCCGCCGCTTGATGCCGCACCCGGAACCTATGTTTTCGATTGAGGAGAGGCGCGCAAAAACCGCTTGAACCTGCAGCTTTGCGGGCGCATGGCGGCCACTTATTAACGGGGAGCAATCCATGACGACCGACATATTTCACCGGATCGAAGGTGCCGAAATTTCAATGGAGACCATTGACGGGCGTACCATAAGGGTCGCCCGCTGGAAAGCGCGCCGTCCGGTCAAAGACCATATCCCCTTGCTGTTTTTCAACGGCATCGGGGCGAATATCGAACTGGTTGCGCCCTTTGCCAAACATCTCGACACGCGCGATTTTGTGATGTTCGATATGCCCGGAACCGGCGGTTCGCCCGATCCGGTGGTGCCCTATAACAGCTTCACCATGACCAAGCTCGCGCGCGGATTGTTGAAGAAATTCGACTATCATCATGTTGATGTGATGGGCGTAAGCTGGGGCGGCGCGATGGCGCAGCATTTTGCGATGCAATATCCCAAATGCACGCGGCGGCTTGTGCTGGCCGCCACTTCGCCCGGCATGGTGATGGTGCCGGGCAAGCTTTCCGCGCTCAGCAAAATGGCCAATCCGCGTCGCTATATCGACCCCGATTTCATGGCCAAGAATTTCTCGACCCTCTATGGCGGCAGCACCAAAGGCGCGGCAGGTCATATGGGACGGATCAAACCGCCCTCGCCGATCGGCTATTTCTACCAGTTGCTTGCGCTGGCCGGATGGACCAGCGCGCCGTTCGCGCCCTTCCTGCTCAAAGCCAAAACGCTGATCCTGATGGGCGAGAAGGATAATATTGTGCCGGTTGCCAACGGCAAATTGCTGCGCGCGCTGATTCCCCATAGCGAGCTGGCGGTCATCAAAAATGGCGGCCATCTCTTTCTTGTCAGTCAGGCCGAAGAGACGTTGAAGCTGGTCAATGCCTTCCTCGACGCACCGGACACCAAGCCTGCGGCTGCGAAAGTGGTTAAAGCGGCCTAAACCGCCGGTATTTCAACGATCAAGGGTGGGTGCTGCCATATGGTGAGCGCCCGCACAAGGTCTGCGCCGGTCAGGCTCGCAGTCGCGCTGTTGCGCAGCGGATGCACCTGCACCAGCGCAGCCTCCGCAAGCGATTGGTCGAGAACCACGCGCACAACACCGTCCGCATCGTTAAACGCGGCCAGCGGCGTCACCGACCCCGGCGTGATACCGAGCAAGCGCTCCATATCCTCGCCCTTGCCGAAGCTCACCCGTTTCGACCCGATGACTCCAGGCAATGCCTTCAAATCGACGCGCTTGTCATGCGGCACCGTCACCAGCCAATATTGCCCGACCGCATCCTTCAAAAACAGATTTTTGGTGTGCGCGCCGGGAATTTGGCGATGGATTTCCGCGCTTTCCGCAACGGTGAATACCGGACGATGTTCGACAACATCATAAGCGATGCCGAGCGTTTCTAGGGCTGCGTATAAACTGGCTTCTTGGCGGTGTTTGCTCATACGCGCGCGTTTAACATTCGACCACGCTCACCGCCAGACCGCCCTTTGAAGTTTCCTTATATTTGCTGCGCATATCGCGGCCGGTTTGCAGCATGGTGGCGATGACTTTGTCGAGGCTCACCATATGTTCGCCATCGCCCATCATCGCGATGCGGCTTGCGTCAATGGCCTTGATCGCGCCCATCGCGTTGCGCTCGATGCAAGGGATCTGGACCAGCCCGCCAATCGGGTCACAGGTTAGCCCCAGATTATGCTCCATGCCGATTTCGGCGGCATTTTCGATCTGCGCATTGGTGCCGCCGAGCACGGCGGTCAGCCCTGCGGCGGCCATCGAGCAGGCCACGCCCACTTCGCCCTGACAGCCGACCTCTGCGCCCGAAATCGACCCGTTGCGCTTGTAGAGCGCACCGATCGCGCCTGCGGTCAAAAGAAAGGTGCGGATGCCCGCTTTGTCGCCGCGATAGCAGCGTTGATAGTAGCGGATGACCGCCGGAATAATCCCCGCAGCGCCATTGGTCGGCGCGGTCACGACGCGGCCGCCAGCGGCATTTTCCTCATTCACCGCCATCGCCCACAGGTTGATCCAGTCCATCGCAGCGAGCGGTTCGGCAAGTGCCTCATCCTGTTTCGCACGAATGTCCGCAGCAATTTGCGGCGCGCGACGTTTGACGTTGAGCCCGCCGGGAAGGACGGTGCCATCGCCATGCGTGCAGCCGGCATCAATGCTCCCCGCCATCGCATCGGCGATAAGGTCAAGCTTTTGCTCCACCTCTTCCAGAGAGCGATGCGTCAATTCATTGGCGAGCATGAGTTCGGCAAAACTCATCTGCGCATCCGCCCCCATTGCGAGCAATTCCGCGCCGGAGGTGAAAGCATAAGGCAGGCTGTCATCCGGATCATCGTCGCGCGCATTGCGGCCGGTTTCCTCTTCATCGAGGACAAAACCGCCGCCGATGGAATAATAAAAGCGGCGGCCAAGCGAGGCCCCGCTTTCGTCAAACGCATCAAAGGCCATCGCATTGCTGTGATAAGGTTGCCGTTCGCGCTGGTGGAAACGGATATCCTCTTCGGGCTGGAACGTAACAAACTGCTTGTCTATCAGCGCCAGGCGGCCCGTATCATTGGTCTGCCGCCAATGCGACATGATGCGCGCGGCATTGGTCTGGTCGGGTATCTCGCCCGCAAGTCCTGCAACAATCGCGGTATCGGAAGCATGGCCCTTGCCAGTCAGCGCCAACGAACCGTAAAGATCGACCGTCACATGCACGGTCTTGTCGAGCTGCCCTTGCGTTTCCAGCCATTCGCCATAGCGCCGCGCGGCGACCATCGGCCCCACCGTATGCGAACTGGACGGGCCGACGCCGATTTTGAACAATTCGAATACGCTGATTGTCATGGCCTTGTGCCTGCTCCCTATAGCCCGTCTTATCTGGGGTCATCTTATTTGGTTTCAATAGCAACCACCAAGCCGCGCGCCAAGGGGGCGCAGCCGTAAAGCACAAGATTCCGTAACGATTTTTGTGAGGTTAGACCAAGACTGCCCGCAGGCAATTTTCTTTATAATCGGTCTGGAAAAAATGGCGCGCCCGGAACGATTCGAACGTCCGACCCTCAGATTCGTAGTCTGATGCTCTATCCAGCTGAGCTACGGGCGCGCATTGGAGGTGGCCGAATAGGCGCGGGCGCAGATTCTGGCAACCCCCAATTTTGCTTTTTTATGACTTTCGCGATTTTAAGGCCGCTTGGGCCGCAGCAAGCCGCGCAATCGGCACACGATAGGGCGATGCGCTGACATAATCGAGGTCGGTCGCTTCACAAAAAGCAATCGACGCCGGATCGCCGCCATGCTCGCCGCAAATGCCGAGTTTGATCGCGGGGCGGGTCGCCCTGCCCCGCTCGGCGGCGATTTCGATAAGCTGGCCGACGCCCTCAACGTCGATGCTGACAAAGGGATCGGTCGCGAAAATGCCTTTGTCGACATATTGGACGAGGAAACGCCCCGCATCGTCGCGCGACACGCCCAGCGTGGTCTGGGTAAGGTCGTTGGTGCCAAAGCTGAAAAACTCGGCCGATTTGGCGATATCGCCCGCCATCAGTGCGGCGCGCGGCAATTCGATCATCGTGCCGACCAGATAGCCAATACGCTCGCCACGTTCGGCAAAGACGGCCTCTGCGGTCTTGTCGACCACGGCCTTCATCAGATCAAATTCACGCGCAGTGGCGACCAGCGGAATCATCACTTCAGGGATCGGTGCTTCACCGGAGGCTTTTTGAACGTCCAAGGCCGCTTCAAAAATCGCGCGCGCCTGCATTTCGTAGATTTCGGGGTAAGTCACCCCCAAACGGCAGCCGCGATGGCCAAGCATCGGGTTGAACTCGTGCAATTCATTGGCGCGGCGCTTCAACTGGTCGACCGAGACACCGGTAGCTGCCGCCACATCGGCAAATTCATGCTCCTGATGCGGCAGGAATTCATGCAACGGCGGATCGAGCAGGCGGATGGTCACGGGCAAACCGGCCATCACTTCGAATATCTGGGTAAAATCCTTGCGCTGTTCGGGAAGGAGTTTCGCGAGCGCCGCGCGGCGGCCCGCTTCATCCTCGGCCAAAATCATCTGGCGCACCGCGGTAATGCGCGCGGCGTCAAAGAACATATGTTCGGTGCGGCAAAGGCCGATGCCTTCTGCGCCAAATTCGCGCGCGGTGCGGCAATCGGCGGGGGTTTCGGCATTGGTGCGCACCTTCAAGCGGCGCACCTTGTCGGCCCAGGCCATGAGCGTGCCGAAATCGCCAGCCAGTTCCGGCTGCACGGTCGGGACTTCGCCCGCCATCACTTCGCCCGACGCGCCATCAATGGTGATGATCGTGCCTTCGGGAAGCTCGCGATTGCCGATGCGCATCATCTTGGCCGCATTGTCGATCGAGATGCTGCCCGCGCCCGATACGCACGGACGACCCATACCGCGCGCGACCACCGCTGCGTGGCTGGTCATGCCGCCGCGTGCGGTCAAAATGCCCTTGGCCGCGTGCATCCCGTGAATATCTTCAGGGCTTGTTTCGATACGCACAAGGATTACATCATCGCCCGCATTGGCGCGCTTTTCGGCGGTATCGGCGTCAAATACGATAATCCCCGAAGCCGCACCGGGCGAAGCCGGAAGCCCTTTGGTCAACACATCACGCGCCGCATCCGGATCGAGCGTCGGGTGGAGCAACTGGTCGAGCGCACTCGCTTCAACACGCGCCACGGCTTCTTCTTCGGTGATGAGGCCTTCTTGGGCCATATCGACCGCCATTTTCAGCGCTGCCTTTGCAGTGCGCTTGCCCGAACGGGTTTGCAGCATCCATAATTTGCCGCGCTCCACGGTAAATTCAATGTCCTGCATATCGCGATAATGGGTTTCGAGAAGGTCGAAGACGCGTGCAAGCTCCCCGTAAGTTTCGGGCATCGCTTCTTCCATAGAGAGCGGCTTGGCGTTCGCTTCTTCGCGCGCGGCCTTGGTCAGATATTGGGGCGTGCGGATGCCCGCCACCACATCTTCGCCCTGCGCATTGATTAGATATTCGCCATAATAAGCGCGCGTGCCATCGGCAGGGTTGCGGGTGAAGGCAACGCCGGTCGCAGACGTATCGCCCATATTGCCGAACACCATCGCCTGCACATTCACTGCCGTGCCCCATTCGCCGGGAATCGCGTTCAAGCGGCGGTAAACCTTGGCGCGTTCCGACTGCCACGATCCGAACACCGCGCTAATCGCGCCCCAAAGCTGTTCATGCACATCCTGCGGGAACGGCTTGCCCCATTCTTCTTCGACAAGGCGTTTATATTCGCCCACCAGCGCGCGCCATTGGTCCGCGCCCAATTCGGTGTCGAGATAATAGCCATTATCTTCCTTGATGATTTCCAGCGCATCTTCAAAGCGGCTATGGTCAAGGCCCAGCACAACGTCCGAGTACATCTGGATGAAGCGGCGATAGCTGTCCCACGCAAAGCGTTCATCGCCCGACACGCGCGCGAGGGCTTCGACCGTGTCATCGTTCAAGCCAAGGTTGAGGACCGTGTCCATCATCCCCGGCATCGACACCCGCGCGCCGGAGCGCACCGATACGAGCAGCGGATTATCGGTCGAACCAAACCCGTTGCCGGTCACGCCTTCAATATGCGCAATCCCGTTGGCGACTTCATCGCGCAGGCTGTCGGGATAGGTTTCGCCATCGGCATAATAGCGCGTGCACATTTCGGTCGTGATGGTGAAGCCCGGCGGCACCGGCAGGCCGATCGCGGCCATCCCATCAAGGTTCGCACCCTTGCCCCCAAGCAGCGTCTTGTCCCCCGTGACGCCATTCTTGCCGCCATCGTCAACGCCGCCACCGAAACGATACACATATTGAGTCATGAAACTTCCCTGTCCTTGGATATACTGCCTTGGAAATTATGTTCTTGGCTTATTCTGGTTGAAACGGGCGGTTGGTATAGTTGCACCACGCTTCATGGATGCGGCGGCCCATCTTGCCCGGTATCGTAACCGGAGGCAGGTCGCCGGTAAATTCTACATTGGTCAGCCGCGAGAAAAAGACTTTTTCCGTGCCGATTGCTTTGATGCTGTTCCAAGCGAAATAGAGCGTCGGATGGAACAGGCGGGCCAGCCATACCGGCCTAAGAAAAAGGCCGGAACGGTCAATGTAGAAATTCATGCAGCCTTTATAGCTGGCATTTTTGAACATTCCCGACCCCATGAAAATCGTCTGGAAACGATAGGCTTTGGCATCATCGGGGATACGCACATCGGATGTCTGGCGTTCGGCAAAGCGCCGCCAGCCCAGCCGCGAGATACCGAAGCTGATGGCAATGCCGAGCAGCACAAAGGCAGGAAAGACGACCAATAGGGGCCATATCTGTCCTGACGGGTTGGCCATTATCCTGCCCTGCTTTGTGTCATGATGTGCCGTTCCCTTGCGCTTTTGCCGCTTAGCTTTCGATGCGCGAAAAATCCGCGACCTTATGCACCGCATCCCGCACCCGGGCGAGCAGGCCCAGACGGAAAGCGCGCTTGTCGGGGTCCGGATCGTTGACCATCACCGCTTCAAAAAACGCATCAATCGGCGCGCGCAGGGTTGCGAGGGCTGCCATCGCACCTTCAAAATCTTCGGCTTCTACAGCGGCGGAAGCTTTGGGTTCAGCGGCATCGAGCGCGGTGAGGAGGGCCGTTTCAGCATCACTAAGCCCCTCCCCTTCAGGGGAGGGGTTGGGGTGGGGTCTGTCAACAACGCCCGCGCTAGCCGGAGAAACCCCACCCCGCTCGCCTAATTCGCTACGCTCATAAGGCTCCGCTGCCCCTCCCCTAAAGGGGAGGGGTGAATCCCCCGCCTGCTTCAACAAATTCGCCGCGCGCTTATAGCCTGCGAGCAGGTTCGCGCCGTCATCAGTGCTGATGAACGATTGAAGCGCATGAACGCGGGCGAGCAAGCGGACAAGGTCATCCTCACCCCCAAGCGCAAACACTGCGTCGATGAGGTCGTGGCGGACGCCCGCTTCCTTTTGCTGGACCTTGAGACGGTCGGCGAAGAAGATCGGGAGATCAAATAACCCAAATGTGAATGCAGATTTCCAATAGCCGCCAGCGCCCGCTCCAACTGACTGCGGGTCAGGGCGCACTCCTGTAAAGCTATCCGACCACTTAAAGTTTTCAAAACTACGTCGCCAAGCTTCATGTACGTCCGCTGGCGTTCCATGATCATGCTCAGACCAATGAATTTCTGCACTTTTCGAAATGAGCCCTCCAAGCCCCACCCTACAATTGGTCACGATTGTCGCTATAATGCCTAGTGTGCTGCGACGAAGTGCAAATGGGTCTTTTGAACCTGTTGGACTTTCGCCAGCAGTAAAGAATCCAACCAAAGTATCCAACTTATCAGCCAAACTCACCGCCACGGTGACCGGCGCGGCGGGAACGTCATCGCCCTGCCCGGCCGGTTTATAATGGTCGCGGATGGCGTTGGAGACTTCGATAGGTAGGCCTTCCTTGGCCGCATAATAACCGCCCATCACGCCTTGCAATTCGGGAAACTCCCCGACCATTTCGGTGACGAGGTCAGCCTTGGCAAGGCGGGCGGCCTGTTCAGCGAGGTCGGCCAAGCTAAGCCCCTCCCCTTTAGGGGAGGGGTTGGGGTGGGGTCTGTCAACAGGCGCGGCGCCAGCAGGAGAAACCCCACCCCGCTCGCCTAATTCGCTACGCTCATAAGGCTCCGCTGCCCCTCTCCCGAAGGGGAGGGGTGAATCGGTTACAATCCCCTCCTCCACCAACCAACGCGCGAGTTTCGCCACGCGGTCAACCTTATCAGCAACCGTGCCCAGTTTCTCGTGGAAGGTGATGCGTTTCAGTCCTTCGGCATGGTCTGCCAAGGTCTTTTTCTGGTCCTGTTCCCAGAAGAAACGCGCATCGCTCAAGCGCGCCGCCAAGACTTTGCGGTTACCCGCGACAATCGCCGCGCCGCCATCCCTGGCGTCGATATTGGCGGTGCAGATGAAGGCGGGGGCTAATCCTCCCCGGGACGGGGAGGTGGCAGTCGCGTCAGCGACTGACGGAGGGGGGGTATCGTCTGGCGCTGTGCCCGACGGCAATCCCCCTCCACCATGCTGCGCATGGTCCCCCTCCCCGTTTCGGGGAGGATAGCCGCACACAAAATATTTCTGGTTGGTCGCGAGCGTCAACTGGATGACCTCGCGCGGGACTTCGAGGAACGCCGGGTCGAAATCGCCGATGAGCGGCACCGGCCATTCGGTGAGCCCTGCATTTTCGGCGACCAAGGCTTCATCTTCGATCCACACCAGCCCTTTGTCCGCCGCCAGTTTCTTGGCGGTATCGCGGATAATCGCGCAGCGTTCGGAAAAATGGAGGATGACGTGGGCCGCGCGTAGCTTGGCTTCATAATCGCCCGCATTGGTGATGCTTACCGGTCCCGAATGGTGGAAGCGATGCCCCATCGTGTCGCGGCCGCTATTGAGGCCATCAATCGCGCACGGCACGACATCATCGCCCAATAGCGCGACAATGCCTTGGAGCGGACGCACCCAACGCAACGATTCCGTGCTGGCCGACGCTTTGCCCCAGCGCATCGACTTGGGCCAAGGAAACGCGCGGATGATGGCGGGAATGGCTTCGGCCAATACGTCGGCGGTCTTGCGCCCAGGTTTATTGACCACCGCAAAATAAACGCCATCGCGTTCGACCAGAGCATCTTGGGTAAGGCCGGTTTTGCGTAAAAAGCCTTCCAAGGCTTGCGGCGGCGCGCCGACTTTCGGACCTTTGGTTTCTTCAGAAACGGCGGCAGTTTCAAGCGGCAAGCCTTTGGCAATCAAAGCCAAACGGCGCGGCGTTGCGAAAGTTTCAACGCTGTCCGCCTGCAACCCCGCCTTGGCGAGCGCATCGGTGAACAGGCGGGCCAAATCATCCTTGGCCTTCCCCTGCATCCGCGCGGGGATTTCTTCGGACAAAAGTTCGAGGAGGAAGTCGGTCATGTGATAATATCCGTAGTCCTGAGCTTGTCGAAGGACGGCGTGTGATGCGAAAATGTCGGTAGTGCTGAGCCTGTCGAAGGACGGGCGTGATACGGAATTATCCGTAGTCCTGAGCTTGTCGAATGACGGGTGTGACGCGGACAGGCGTGCTTCGACAAGCTCAGCACTAACGGGTTTAGGGTAAGCCCAGTTGCCATCACGCCGCCCATCCATTCTTGTGCATCCACGCCTCGCACGCGCCTTTGGCAAGGTCGCGGACGCGGCCGATATAGGCTTGGCGTTCCTGCACCGAAATCACGCCGCGCGCCTGGAGCAGGTTGAAGATGTGGCTCGCTTTGATTGCTTGCTCATAAGCGGGGAGCGGGAGGTTGGCTTCGATGCACGCCGCCGCCTCTTTCTGGCAATCTTCAAACCAGCGGAATAATTTGTCAGTGTCGGCGACTTCAAAGTTCCACGCCGACATTTCCTTTTCATTTTCAAGGAATACATCGCCATAGCTCACAGCCGGTATATCGTCGACCGGATCATTGAAACGCAGGTCATAGACGCTGTCGACGCCTTGGATATACATAGCGAGCCGTTCAAGGCCGTAGGTGATTTCACCCGTCACCGGCTTGCAATCAAAACCGCCCATCTGCTGGAAGTAAGTGAATTGCGTGACTTCCATGCCATCGCACCACACTTCCCAGCCAAGGCCCCACGCGCCCAAGGTCGGGCTTTCCCAATCATCTTCGACAAAGCGGATGTCATGTTTCAGCGGGTCGATGCCGATCGCCGCGAGGCTGCCGAGATATAGATCCTGCAAATTGGGCGGGCTGGGCTTCATCACCACTTGATATTGGTAATAATGCTGCAAGCGATTGGGATTTTCGCCATAGCGGCCATCGGTCGGGCGGCGCGACGGCTGGACATAGGCCGCATTCCACGCATCCGGTCCCAGACTGCGCAAGGTGGTCGCGGGATGGAATGTCCCTGCCCCGACCTCCAGATCGAGCGGCTGGAGAATCACACAGCCTTGCTTCGCCCAATAATCATGGAGCGTGAGGATCAGTTGCTGGAAGCTTTTGGCTTCCGGATTGGGAGCGGGATTGGCCACCTGTTCGCCTTCGCACTTGCACAAATATGGCCCAAGCCTTTGGCGGATGGGCATGGGGAGGTCAAGAGGCGCAAGCCGGACTTCGCGCGCAGGCCGCCTCCCCGCGCATTTTCATGCCCCTATGTCAGCCTCGCCTTGCCATTTGTAAGGTGTTGTTGACATTGTCAGCGAATCACGACAATATGTAAGGGAAGGCTGACACGTGGGGACACCACTGGGTGGCCCCAAAATATAATTTGCATCCGGTTATGAAGAATAAACTCAAAATATTGCGCGCGATGCATAATTGGTCGCAGGCCGATCTGGCCTTGCGGCTTGATGTCTCGCGGCAGGCGGTCAACGCGGTCGAAACGGGAAAATATGACCCCTCGCTCCCGCTCGCCTTCAAAATTGCGCGTTTATTCGATTTACCGATCGAGGAGATTTTCGATGATGAATGGAGCGCCAGCAATGACGGATAAGCTTCCAGACGATATGCCGGACAACATGTCCGACGATCCAGACAATGGCGGCCATTTCAAACCCGTTGCCTTTTTTGCGCTGACAGGCGTCGGCGCTACTTTCACGGCCGCGGTCCTCATTGGATTTTTCACCAAGCATATAGAGCTAGGTGGCGGCGCATTGCGTCCGCTTGAATGGGCCATCGTCCTTGGCGTTGCGGCTATGCTTTTGCTGTGCGGGGCGCTGTTTTTAAAGCAAGTCCCCGCCTTTTTCGGAACGTCTGCGGTAAGCAACCGGCGCGAAAAGCTTAATCGCCGGATTATGACAGGTGCGCTTCTGCTCGGGGTTATCATCGGCATGGTCATGACCATATCGGGCCAAGGTGCAGGCGACGCATCGCCGTTTAGCAGCGGGCCTCTGCCGCCCCTCACCGCGCTCATCCTTGCTGGCGTGACCGCAATCTTCATGCCGCTCATATCCTATTATTGGCACAAAAATGCTACCGATGAGCTGGAAGAAGCCGCTTATCGCGATGGCGCGATGTGGGCCTGCTATTTCTACTGGACGGTAAGTTCGACCTGGTGGCTGTTATGGCGCGGCGGCATGGCCCAGCCGGTCAATGGCGTGCTCATCTTTTTCGGCACGATTTTCGTCAGCCTCACCGTGTGGATGTGGAAGAAATATCGTTAAGCCAACCCGCAAAGCGGGCGCTTGCCGACCTTGCACGCCCCCCTCGCAACACCCATTTCCCTTTTTCACTCAGGAGACAAAGCCTCATGACCCTTGCCCATCCTTTTTCCAACAAATGGAAAAAATTGCTGAATACCGCGATTGGCGGCGCGTTATTGCTCACCGGTTGCACCGCAGCCGATAGCAAACCGAACAGCGCCTCGACCAAAGCGGCGGCCACGACCAACGACAATAGCGATCCTGCGCTATGGGTGGTCAAGGACCATGACACGACCATCTATATGTTCGGCACCGTCCATCTGTTGAAGCCCGGCCTCAGTTGGTTTGACGAGGCAGTCAAGGAAGCGTTCGACAAATCGGATACGCTGGTCATGGAGATTGCCGATGTGACCGACCCCGAAGCGATGAAAGCGATGGAACCGCTCGTCAAAAAATATGCGGCCGATGCCAATGGCAAGAAATTGCGCGACAAGCTGACGGTCGAACAACGCAGCATTTTCGACGCGGAAATGACCAAGCTCGGTATGCCCGCCACGACATTTGATGCTTATGATCCGTGGTTCGTGTCGACAGTGCTATCGATGGCCCATTATGGCAAGGCCGGGATGAGCCCTGAAAGCGGCGCGGAAAAGGTGCTGGCGGCGGCGGCCAAGGCTTCGGGCAAGAAGATGGAATCGCTTGAAACCGCCGAACAGCAATTTGGCTGGTTCGACGCGACCCCCGAAAGCGAGCAGGTGACGGGACTGATTGAAGTCATCACCAAGGGCGATGAAATTGCCTCTTACATTGATCGCATGTCGACCGCGTGGAACAAGGGCGATGCGGATGGTCTCGCTGCGGTCCTCAACGAAAATATCGACCATACCCCCGAAACCCGCCGCTTGCTGTTGACCGACCGCAATGCGCGTTGGGCGGAATGGGTGGAAAAGCGGCTGGAACAGCCCGGCACCGTGTTCATGGCGGTGGGCGCAGGCCATCTGGCGGGCAAGGACAGCGTTCAGGACTTCCTCGCCAAGCGCAATGTGAAGGTCAAGCGCATCCAATATTGAGGCGTGACGCCAAAGGGGGCAGCGGCTATCCTTGAACGGATGTCCCTGCCCCCTTTTCTTGTGCGCGCTCTAATGGCGGGCGGTTTCGCCTTACTGGCCGCCTGCGACCCGCAGCCCGCCGCCAAGCCGCCCGAACCGCACCAACCTACAGTGCAAAGCGCGCCTGCGCCTGTTGCCTATCATAGCCCCGCATTATGGGTCGTGCGCGATGCGGATACGACCATCTATCTGTTCGGCACCTTCCATATGCTGAAACCCGGCGCATCATGGTTTGATGGCGCAATCCGTAACGCCTTTGGAGCATCGGACACGCTGGTGACCGAAATCAAACAGCCCGATAATCCGATGGCGTTGGGTCCGGCGACCATTGCGCTGGCAACCGATCCCGACGGTCCGCCGCTCAGCCGCAAGCTGCCCCAAGCGGCGCGCGCGCCCTATCGCGCCTTTGCCGAAGCCCAAGGGCTGCGTGCCCAATCGCTGGAACGTTATGAAGCCTGGTATGTGGCGAGTGTGCTGGCGACCGCGCGGTATCGCAAGCTTGGACTGGACCCCAAGGCGGGGGCCGAACGCATATTGGTCGCAAATCTTCGCCCCGCCCAGCGCCACGAAGCGTTGGAAACGCCCGAAGCCCAGCTTGCCATGCTCGATAGCGTGCCGGAAGCCGAACAAATTGACGCGCTCGCGCAACTGGTGACGAGCAAGGCCGACCCGATAGTGTCGACCGATAAAATGCTTAGCCTTTGGTTGAAAGGCGATGCCGATACGCTTGCGGCTTCCAAAAATGGCGCGCTTTACAAGCTGCCGGACATGGCGCGGATCATGTTGTTCGAACGTAACCGGCGCTGGGCCGCTTGGATAAAACAGCGCATGGCGCACCCCGGCACGGTGTTTATCGCGGTCGGCGCGGGCCATCTGGCGGGGCAAAATAGCGTGCAACATTATCTCGTAACCGACCAGGGGCTTAACCCGCAACGCATCAAGGATTGATGCCGCGCGCAAAGCCCGATAGCAAGCCTATCATGCAGCATCCCCGCCCCCGCTCCCGCCTCCGCACCTTCCCCCTGTCCGCGCTCGGCGCATTGGCGCTTGTCGGCTTGGCGCTGACCGGCTGTAACCGCAAAAGCGATGCGCCCACCGAACCGGCGCAAACAAACGGACAGGCGCAATCCACGGCCAAACAGGTTGAACAGGAAGTGCAACTCCCCCTCGGTGCCTCACGCCCTGCTTTGTGGAAGCTGTCGGATGATGACACCACCATCTTCCTGTTCGGCGGCGTGCATATGCTGCCGACCGGCCTCGATTGGCAGTCGGGCATGGTCAATGAGGTGATTAACAGCGCGGATATGCTCGTCCTCGAACTGTCGCCCGAAGAACAGGCCAAGGCCCCCGATGTGCTTGCCAGCATTGCCGCCGACAGCCCGCAAGACCCGATAGAGGAGCGCATCCCGCCGCAATTTGTGGGCGAATTTGAAAAGCTCGCGAGCCGCACCCGCATCAGCCGCGCGCAACTGGACGGAATGGAAAGCTGGGCAGCGGCGCTGATGCTCGGCAATGCGGTATCGCGCAATGCCGCGCTCTCGCTCGACAATGGCACCGAAAAGCAACTGACCAAAAGGTTCGAAGCGCAGGGCAAGCCCGTGTCCGGCCTTGAAACCGCCGAATATCAGCTTGGCCTGTTCGATAGCCTGTCCCAGCAGACTCAGGATATTTTGCTCGCGCGCACCATTGGCGACGCCGATACTGCCAGCGCCAAATTCGACCGGCTGATCGCGGCTTGGGCCAAAGGCGACACCGACAGCGTCGCTTATTATGCCGATAGCGAATTGCGCGCGGTGCCGGGGCTTGCGCTCCCGCTCCTCACGCGGCGCAACCAGCAATGGGCCGCGTGGATCCGCGACCGGATGGAAGCCCCCGGCACCATCCTCATCGCGGTCGGCACCGGCCATCTGGTAGGCGATGATAGCGTCCAGTCGATGCTCGAAGCCCAAGGCTATAAGGTCGAGCGGGTGCAATAAAGCGAACCCGCCCTACCCCGCTTGCAATTCGCGCGCTTCCCGCCTATAGGCGCCGCTTCCTTTGCCATGGTCATCCCTGGAGGCGTGGCGGGAATGGGGCGCGTAGGATGCGCGTTTCACACTTTATATCTTGGAGTTATCTATGAGCGATCAGCTGACCTTGTCGGCCGAAGCGCGCGAACGGGCTGGCAAGGGAGCCTCCCGTGCATTGCGTCGTGAAGGCCGCGTACCCGCCGTCATTTATGGTGGCAAGGAAGAACCGCAAACCATTCACGTTGAAGAAAAGGCGCTCGTCAAAGCTTTGATGACCGGTTTCTTTATGAACTCGATCATCATGGTCGAAGTCGGTGGCAAGAAAATCCGCACCCTTCCCAAGGATGTTGCGTTCCACCCCGTCACCGAACGCCCCGAACATGTCGACTTCTTCCGTCTCGCGAAGGACGCCACCGTAACGGTTGCTGTTCCGGTCCGCTTTGAAAATGAAGAAGCATCGCCGGGTCTCAAGAAGGGCGGCGTGTTGAACGTGGTCCGTCACGAACTCGAACTGGTGTGTGACGCGGACGCGATCCCTGACGAAATCGTCATCGACGTGACCGGCACCGAAGTCGGCGATTCGATCCATATTTCGGCTGTCACCCTGCCCAAGGGTTCGTCGAGCGCGATCACCGACCGCGATTTCACCATCGCGACGATCGTTGCACCTTCGGCGCTGAAGTCCGAAGAAGGCGACACCACCAAGGAAGGTGAAGGCGAAGAAGGCGAAGCGGAAGCTTAATTTTTCCGCGCCCTTTTGGCTTGAATATAAACCGGCGGTCGGCAAAAGCTTACCGCCGGTTTTTTTTGTTTTAGGAAAAGTTGCAAATATCCATGAGCAGCGCGCTCCAGCTTTGGGTCGGCCTCGGTAATCCGGGTCCGCAATATGCGATGCACCGCCACAATGTCGGCTTCATGGCGCTTGACGTCATGGCCGAAATTTACGGTTTTTCGCCTGCCAAAAAAGCGTTTAACGGCTGGGTGCAGGAAGGACGCATCGGAACGCAGAAATTGCTGTTCTTGAAGCCTGCCACCTTCATGAATGAAAGTGGCCGCTCGATCCGCGCGGCGATGAATTTTTACAAGCTTGCGCCCGAAGATGTGACCGTATTCCACGACGAACTCGACCTCGCGCCGTTCAAGGTCAAGGTCAAGATGGGCGGCGGCAGCGCGGGGCATAATGGTTTGAAATCCACCACCCAGCATCTTGGTCCCGATTATCGCCGCGTGCGCATCGGCATCGGCCACCCGGGCCATAAGGACCGCGTCACCGGCTATGTGCTCGGCAATTATGCCAAGAGCGAAATGGATGATTTGACCGACATGCTGGGCGCGATCAGCGCCGAAGCCGAATGGCTCGCCAAGCATGACGACCCGCGCTTTATGAGCGATGTTGCCGGACGGTTGCAGGACGACTGATCGGCATTGGCGCCATGCTTGCGGGTTAGCCCCAAGCCGATGCCAACCGCTCCCGCTTGTCTAAGCGCCATTCTATCCTTAGAGACGCCGCGTGAACGGCTTTTCGCCTTAAAAAATTCGAAACAAGGTTTATTTCATGGGTTTCAAATGCGGTATCGTCGGACTGCCTAATGTCGGCAAGTCCACTTTGTTCAATGCGCTGACCGAAACGCAGGCGGCGCAGGCGGCGAACTATCCTTTCTGCACGATCGAGCCCAATGTCGGCAATGTCGCGGTGCCGGACCCGCGCCTCGACAAGCTTGCCGCGATTGCGGGCAGCCAGAAGATTATCGAAACCCAATTGGCGTTCGTCGATATTGCTGGGCTAGTGCGCGGCGCGTCGAAGGGTGAAGGGCTGGGCAACCAGTTTCTCGGCAATATCCGCGAAGTGGACGCGATTGTCCATGTGCTGCGCTGCTTTGAAAATGACGACATCCAGCATGTCGAAAACAAGGTGGACCCGATTGCGGATGCGGAAACGGTCGAAACCGAATTGATGCTGTCCGATCTGGAAAGTCTTGAAAAGCGCGTCCCCAACCTTGCCAAGAAAGCCGCGCAGGGCGACAAGGAATCGAAGATTGCGGTGTCCGTGTTGACGCAGGCCCTCGAATTGCTGCGCAATGGCAAGCCTGCCCGCCTCACCGAACCCAAGGATGCTGAAGAGGCACGCGTGTTTGCGCAGGCCCAGCTTATCACCGCCAAGCCCGTCCTTTATGTGTGCAACGTCAATGAAGAGGAAGCGTCGACCGGCAACGCCTATTCCGCGCGCGTGATGGAAAAGGCCGCAGCCGAAGGCGCGCAGGCCGTGTTGGTATCGGCGAAAATCGAAGAAGAGCTGGTCGGCATGGACGCCGAAGAAAGGCTCGCTTTTCTGGAAGAAATGGGCCTTCACGAAACCGGCCTCGCGCGGGTTATCCGGGCGGGCTATGAACTGCTCCACCTCCTCACCTTCTTCACTGTCGGCCCCAAAGAAGCGCGCGCCTGGACCGTGCATAAGGGCGCAACCGCCCCTGAAGCGGCGGGCGAAATCCACAGCGATTTCCAGAAAGGCTTCATCCGCGCCGAAACCATCGCTTTCGACGATTATGTAGCTCTCGGCGGCGAAAGCAAAGCACGCGAGGCGGGCAAGCTGCGCGCCGAAGGCAAAGCCTATGTCGTCCATGACGGCGACGTGATGCACTTTTTGCACAGTAGTTGAGGCGGCACCCTCCTCAATATATCGTCATTGCGAGCGTAGCGAAGCGCCGCTGCCCTTAACCCACACCATCGTCATTGCGAGCCGCGAAGCGGCGCGGCCCTTAACCCCACTCCATCGTCATTGCGAGCGTAGCGAAGCAATCCAGCGCAGCCTTGCGCGGCTCTGGATTGCCGCGCCGCTTCGCGGCTCGCAATGACGTATGAAGGGGAATTGGAGCCTAACCCGCATCCCCGTCAAAAGCCTGCAAGATCGGGCAATGGCCTCCCCCGCCCGCCGCACATTCGCTGGCGAGTTTGGAAAGGGCGGTGCGCGCCTCCGACAATGTGGCGATTTTCTCGTCAATCGCGGCGATGCGTTTGACGGTAAGCGCACGGACTTTGGCGCGATCCTTGGCTTCATCGAGCGCGAGCAACTCGCCAATTTCTTCAAGCGTAAAGCCTGCGCTTTGGGCCGCGCGGATGAATTTGAGGCGGCGTAGGTCGGTTTCGTCATAACGTCGCACCCCTGCGCCCCATCCGTCGCCGCCGGGGCGCACCGGCACGCCCATCAGCCCGCGCCGCTGGTAATAGCGGATAGTTTCCACCCCCACCCCGCCCGCTTCGGCCAATTTCCCGATGGTGCGCTGCATAAGCCTTGACTCCGTACTGTGGTACAGACCCTATATGGGCGGTATGTCCCAGGATACAACCAGCCCTTCTCCCCCTTCTCCCGCCCCCGCGCCCAAGCAAGCGACCCTCTATCGCATGGTCATGCCAAGCCACACTTGCCCTTATGGACTACAGGCGCTCCACCTCCTGAAAAGTCATGGTTTTCAAGTCGATGACAGGCACCTGACGACCCGCGCCGAAACTGATGCGTTCAAGGAAAAGCATGGCGTCAAAACCACGCCCCAGACCTTTATCAACGGCGATCGGGTTGGCGGATATGATGATCTGCGCCGCTATTTCGGGCTCAAGGTCGCCGATCCCGCCGCGACCAGCTATACCCCCGTCATCGCCCTGTTTGCGATGACCGCGCTGATGGCGCTGGCGGCTAGCTATGCAGCCTTCGGTTCGCCCTTCACCATCCGCGCGGGCGAATGGTTTGTGTCGTTCAGCATGTGTATCCTCGCGCTCTTGAAACTTCAGGATGTCCGCAAATTTGCGACGATGTTCCTGAACTATGACCTGCTCGCCAAACGCTGGGTGCCTTATGCTACTATCTATCCGTTCGCCGAAGGTTTGGCTGGCGTGTTGATGACCGCGCACTGGTTACCACTTGCTTCGATTCCGGTCGCGCTGTTTATCGGCGGCATCGGCGCGGTGTCGGTGTTCAAGGCGGTCTATATCGACAAGCGCGAGCTGAAATGCGCGTGTGTGGGCGGGAGCAGCAATGTGCCGCTGGGCTTTGTCTCGCTCACCGAAAACCTGTTCATGATCGCAATGGCGGTGTGGATGATCGCCCGCCTGTGATGCGTCTGTTTGCCTTTGCAATATTGCTGCTGCTGGCCATGCCCGCGGCGGTGATGGCGGCCTGTCATAGCGCGCCGTCCAAGACCGATAATGCCGCTTGCCACCAGCAAGGCGATAGCAGTCCGCACCAGCCATCCGCGCCTGCTTCCGCTATAGTATCGCCCGACTGTATCGGCTGCGCCATCCCGCAAGATAGCGCGCGCCCGCTGGCGGCCCTCTCCCCCAGCGAACCGACTCCTTATCGCACCATGCTGGCCGCCTTTCGTCAACAGCATGAAAGCGGCCTCGACCCGCCCCCGCCGCGAAGCTTTGGCTGAACCCGATTGTTCACCATTTTTGCTTCAAGGATTTTTTATGTTGATGAAATTAACCGCCGGGGCCGCGCTCGCGCCCCTCGGCCTGCTTGTTGCCGCGCCTGCGCTTGCACAAGATCATAGTGCGCAAGACCATAGCGCGCACCAAAGCCACCCGCAAAGCTCCGACACTGCGCCGCCGCAACCGCATAAAGCGATGGATCATAAGGCTATGGACCATAGCGCCCACGCCCCTGACAAGGCCGAACATAGCGCACATGGGAATGCCAGCGCCTTCACCAATGGTTCCGGCACCGCGCGCCTCCCCGGCAATGAAGGCGGGATGCACGGGCTGATGACCAATGCCGGTGATTGGCACCTTATGGCGCATGGCTTTGTGCAAACGGCTTATACCGATCATGGCGGCAAGCGCGGGGATGATAAATTCTACGTCACCAATATGGCGATGTTTTCCGCCGCGCGGGAATTTGAAGGCGGGCGCTTTGAAGCGCGCACTATGCTGAGCTTAGAACCCGCGATGAGCCCGCGCGGCTATCCCAATCTGTTTGCCACCGGCGAAACCGCTTATGGCGACCCGTTGGTTGATCGCCAGCATCCCCATGACCTGTTCATGGAACTGGCCGCGCGGGTGGATGTTGATGTCGCCGATAATGCCAGCCTGTTCCTTTATGGCGGCCCCGTCGGGGAACCGGCCATCGGGCCGAGCGCCTTCATGCACCGCGCTTCTGCCAAATATAATCCCGAACCGCCTATCACCCATCATTGGTTCGATTCGACCCATATTACCTATGGCGTGCTGACCGGCGGCTTTTCCGCGCAGAAATTCCAGCTTGAAGCGTCAGCCTTCCGTGGCCGCGAGCCGGACGAGGATCGCTGGGATATTGAAAAACCCAAGCTCGATAGTTGGGCAGTGCGCGCAAGCTTTACGCCTTCCCCTGCCTGGACCGGGCAAATATCCACAGCGCATCTCAAATCCCCCGAAGTTTCCCATGCGGGCGATGAACAGCGCACCACCGCAAGCATCCATTATGCCAGCGATAACGGCCTGTCAGCGATGGCAGCTTTTTCGGCCAAGGATCTGAAACCCGGTCCCACGCTCACCGCTTGGCTTGCCGAGGTCAATTATGACCTTAGCGACCGGCACAGCCTGTTTGCCCGTTATGAAAATGTGAAAAATAGCGAGCTATTTCCCGATCATGACCATCCGCTTCATGACCAGCCCTTTCGCGTTGCGAAAATGCAGGCGGGCTATGCCTACCGCTTGCCCGTAACCGATGCGGTCGAACTGGCCCTTGGCGGGTCGCTGGCGGCCTATGCCAAGCCCGATATGCTCGATCCTTTTTACGGAAAAAACCCGATAGGCTATACTTTGTTTGCGAAGCTGTCCTTGGGGCATTAAGCAACAGGGTCATGACCAGCATGACCCGATTCAAATTGGTCGCAGGGGCAGTCGTCGCGCTGTCCCTGTCGGCCTGTGAAACCGCCCCGACCCCCACCGGCAGCGTTGGCGTGCCCGCCCCGCCAAGCAGCCCTGCCGCGCCCGCCGAAGTGCGCGCGCCGTTGACATTGCTGGTGTCGATAGACGGGTTCCACCCCAGCTATCTCCAGCGCGGGGTCACGCCGCATCTTAACCAGCTTATCAAGACCGGTGTTTATGGTCCGATGCGTCCCAGCTTTCCGAGCAAGACTTTCCCCAACCATTACACCATCGTCACCGGCAAACGCCCCAATAATCACGGCATTGTCGACAATAATATGCGCGACCCTGCGCGTCCCGGTCCCGGTGAAAATTTCAGCCTTGGCAATACCCGTCAGGCGCTCGACCCTTTCTGGTGGAGTCAGGCCGAGCCGGTTTGGGTGACCGCGGAAAAGCAGGGCATCCGCACGGCGACGATGTTCTGGCCCGGCTCCGAAGTTGCGATCCATGGCGGCCGCCCGCAAGATTGGGAGCGGTTCGACCAGAATGTTAGCAATACCCAGCGCGCCAATGCGGTGATCGACTGGGTGCGCCGCCCCGCCAATCTGCGTCCCAAGCTTATCACCGTCTATTTTGATACGGTCGATACGGCAGGCCATAAATTCGGCCCTGCTGCGGCAGAAACCACCAAAGCGGTTGCCGATGTCGACACGCAAATCGGCTATATCGTCGATAGCATCAAGGCGTTGCACCAGCCGGTCAATATCATCGTCACATCCGATCATGGCATGGCCGCGACCAGCAATGACCGCTTGATCGACCTCGACAAATTATTGACGCGCGACAATTACCAGTTGGTCGGTTCCGGCCCGTTTGCAACGCTCAACCCGTTACCCGGCAAGGATGCGATTGTCGAAGCCGCGCTCGTCAAACCCGCAACGCCGCACGCCAATATGACGTGCTGGAACAAGAAAGATATTCCGGCCCAATATCAATATGGCAGCAACCCGCGCATCCCGGCGATTTTCTGCCTCGCCAATATGGGCTGGAAGGTTGTCATGGGGAAACCCGAATATGACGCCAATGGCGGCGATCATGGCTATGATAATTTCTCGCCCGAAATGCAGGCAATTTTCATCGCCAATGGTCCGGAAATATTGAAGGGCAAGACATTGCCGGTGTTCGACAATGTCGATGTTTATCCGCTCATCGCCTATCTTATCGGGATGCAGCCGCTTCCCTATGACGGTGTGCCGCATCTTCCCGCCGATATTCGCAATGGGCCCGCCATTGTGCCTGCAACCACGGGGACCAAGCCATGAGCGATATTGCCTATTATGAGGATCTGGAAGTCGGCAGTAAAAGCGCGTTCGGACATTATGAAGTGACGCGCGAAGAGGTTGTCGATTTTGCGGGCAAATATGACCCGCAACCCTTTCACCTCGATGATGCCGCCGCGGCCAAAACCCATTTCGGCAAGCTATCCGCCAGCGGTTGGCACACTTGCGCGATGACGATGGCGATGCTGGTCAAGGAATGGTCGCAGCATCGCGTGGCCTCGCTCGGCTCGCCCGGCATTGACGAGTTGCGCTGGTTGCGCCCTGTCTATCCCGGCGACACGTTGCGTGCGGAAAATGAGTTGATCGAAAAACGTCGCTCGGCCAGCCGTCCGGAAATGGGCCTGACCAAGGCGCGCACTACCGTGTTCAACCAGAATGACGAGCCGGTCCTGTCGATGATTTCCAACGGTCTGGTGGCGGTGCGAAACCCCGACCAAGCCTAGATTTCGCCACCTCTACCCCGCCGCCCTAAACCTGATTTTACAATGGCTTTGGGGAATTTCGTGGCAATCGGTCTAAATTGCTCTATCGTCCGCGCCGTGTGTTCCCCACGCACATTCTTTCTGTCTAGGAGAAGGAGGGAAGCTTATGGCTCAGGATTGGGCAGCTGACGTAAAAAAATTCGTGGCAAATGCCGACGATGAAGTCATCAATGCAATCGTCAAATATTGCGGTATCGCTCTGCATAATCAGGATTCCTCGTTGGTATCCTTTACCGATTCGACCGAAACGGACCGGGTCCGCGAAAATTTCCTCAAAAAGAAATTAGGCCTGACCCAATCGGATGCCGATCTTGACGCGGGCATCGCGGCAGTCGGCGAGCGGATGAAGGGCACCAACTTCAAAAACCGCGTAACGGTCTATTATCTGTTGCTCGAACAATTCGGCATGATGGACTTCTTCCGCAAGGGCGCAAGCGCTGTTGGCGGAGCGGTAGGCGCAGCCGCTGGCGCAGGAGCCGCCGCTGCGGCAGGTCTTGCCGCTTCGGCCAAGGGCAAAGCCGATGATGCGGATGCCGCACCCGTTGCACCCGCTGCCAAAGTTGAAGCAGCCCCCGTAACGCCCGCCCCTGCTCCCGAACCGGTGGCCAGCACCAGCACGGCGGCCCCTGCCGCTGCACTTGGCGCGACCGCTGCGACAGCTGCAGGCGCAACGGCTGCGGCGGCTTCGAGCGGCAATGCGGACACGCGCCCGCTGGCAGCAGCGTCAAATTATGACAGCCCGCCGGTGCATCATGAACCGGCCTATGTCGAGGAAGAAAGCAAATCCGGCCTTGGTTGGCTGTGGTGGCTGCTTGGTGCGCTCCTCCTGCTTGCCTTGTTGTGGTGGCTATTCTTCCGGCAACCTGCGGCGGCTCCGGTGGATGCAACCGTTGGCGATACGGCGGCGACAGCTTCGACGACGCCCGATGGCACGGCGGCGACCGGCGACGGTGTCCCGGCTTCCGACGCCCCGGTCACCGATCTCACCAAAGCGCCTGCAGAAGGCACGGCGACCATCCCAGCAGGCGCTGGCGTGACGTCGGAACTGCGCGACAGCAAGCCGGTGGTGAAGGTCTATTTCGACACCGCTAAAACCGATGTGGCTCCGGCCTTCGCAGCAAGTGCAACCGCGCTCAAAACCTATCTGGATAGCCATGCGGGTAGCAAGCTTGCGGTGTCGGGCTTTAACGACCCGCGCGGCGATGCGGCCAAAAATGCCGAATTGTCGAAAAACCGTGCGCAGGCGGTGCAGGCGGAACTGGTCAAGGCCGGTATTGCCGAAACCTCTATCGAACTGGTGAAGCCCGAAGCGGCGACCGATACCACGACCGACAATGCCAATGCGCGCCGTGTCGAAGTGGTGGTTCGTTAAGAAACGGATACACGCCTGCGCAAAGCAGGATATTCATTCAGAAAAGGCCGGGGCATCATGCTCCGGCCTTTTCTTTTGCCCCGCTTACGCCGGGCTTATTTCCGCCCGAACAATTTCTCGATATCGCCATGCGCGAGTTTGACCCAAGTCGGGCGGCCATGATTGCATTGACCGGAATGGGGCGTCACTTCCATTTCACGCAGCAAAGCGTTCATTTCGGCCACCGACAGCACCCGCCCTGCCCGCACCGATCCGTGGCACGCCATTGTCGCTGCGACATGGTCGATACGTTCCTTGAGGCTCAATGCTTCGTCAAACGCGCCCAATTCGTCGGCCAAATCCTGTAACAAGCCCGACACATCGCCGCTCCCTAACAGCGCAGGGGTTGCGCGCACCAGCATCGCGGCGGGCCCGAAGCGTTCCATCTCCAGCCCGAACGCTTCCAATTCATCCGCGCGCGCTTCAAGCCGGTCGCAAGCGGCTTCATCAAGCTCGATGACTTCAGGGAGCAGCAAACCCTGACGCGCCACGCCCTGCCCTTCGACGCCCTTGCGCATCCGTTCGAGTACCAACCGCTCATGCGCGGCATGTTGGTCGACAATCACCAAGCCGTCTTCGGCTTCGGCAACAATATAGGTTTTCGCAACCTGTCCGCGCGCCACCCCCAAGGGAAAGCTTTGCGCATCGGGAACCGCCTCCGTGGCAGGCTCTGCCCGCGCGGTAATCAGATAATCATCGGGCATCGCTGCAAAATGACCGGGCTGCTCCTGCACGCTATGGCCGAAACTTGCCGTATCCACCGGCGCATAACTGGGCGCGGTATAGGCGCGGTCGGCGCGCTCGAACAGGCCGGGCGCGGGAATGGTGAAGCCGGGCCGCGCACCTTCGACCTGCCAATTGCCTAGCGCCGAGGGGCTAGGCCTTTGCACGCTGCGAAAGCCCGCCGCATCCAAGGCCGCGCGCAATCCGCCGACGATAAGCCCGCGCACCATGCCGGGTTCACGAAAGCGCACTTCGGTTTTCGCCGGATGGACATTGACATCGACCATCTCGCCGGGAACGTCGAGAAACAATGCGACCACCGGATGCCGGTCGCGCGCCAGCATATCGGCATAGGCCCCGCGCAAAGCCCCCACTAGCAAGCGATCCTTGACCGGCCTTCCGTTGACGAACAGATATTGGTGATCGGCAACCCCGCGATTATAGGTCGGAAGCCCTGCAACCCCGCCCAAGCGGATGCCGTCGCGCTCCAGCTCCACCACCACACTATTGTCGGCCAATTGCCGGTCAGTGAGCGCGGCCACGCGCTGCGGCCGGTTCTGGTCGCCCTGCACCTGCAATGCGACGCGGCCATCATGTTCGAGCATGAACGCAATGTCGGGCCGCGCCATCGCCAGCCGGCGGACAATATCGAGCGCCGCCGCATATTCGGAGCGCGCAGATCGCATAAATTTACGCCGCGCAGGGATTTTCTCGAACAAGGCTTCGACCCGCACCCGTGTTCCGGGTGGAAGCGCCGCAGGGCCTTCGCTGACAAGCTCGCCATTATCGACGATACGGCACCACCCGTCCGCACCAGCCACGCGGCTTTCCAGCGTCAGCCTTGCAACGCTTGCAATCGAAGGCAAAGCCTCGCCGCGAAAGCCCAAAGTCGTCACATTCTCAATCGCTTCATCGGGCAATTTGGAGGTAGCGTGCCGCTCCAGCGCAAGCGCCATATCGGCGGGTGTCATGCCGCATCCATTGTCGCTCACCTCGATGAGATCAATGCCACCATTAGCAAGACGAACGGAGATGCGGTCCGCGCCTGCATCAATCGCATTTTCGACCAATTCCTTTAACGCACTGGCGGGTCTTTCAACCACTTCGCCCGCTGCGATACGATTCACCAAGGTTTCCGGAAGCCTGCGTATTGACATAAGGTTAATCCTAGCGCAGTCCGACGTGAACTGCGACCCCGTGGCCAAGCCAAAATTGAAAAAAGCCTGAATTCGGCGAAATATCGCGCGAATCGGGAGGTGATTGATGTGCTTGCGCGGGGTTGATAGCAATAATATTCCCAAGGGGTGCGGCTTTGTCGGTCCTATCCCCTTGGCCCAAAGACGAGCAGGGTAGAATCCGAATGTGGCCTTTTGACAGTTTCAACAAGCTCTTCAAATTTTCCTCGCATGATATGGCGATTGATCTGGGTACGGCCAATACGGTCGTTTATGTACGCGGCAAAGGCATTGTCCTTAACGAACCTTCGGTGGTCGCGGTTGAAACATTGAACGGCATCAAGAAGGTCAAAGCCGTTGGCGATGACGCCAAGTTGATGATGGGCAAAACGCCTGATTCCATCGAAGCCATCCGCCCGTTGCGCGACGGCGTGATTGCCGACATTGATGTCGCCGAACAGATGATCAAGCACTTCATCCTGAAAGTGCATGGCCAGCGCAAAATTCCGAGCTTCCCCGAAATTGTGATCTGCGTCCCGTCGGGATCGACATCTGTCGAGCGCCGCGCGATCCGCGATGCTGCATCGAATGCAGGTGCAAGCCAGGTATGGCTTATCGAAGAACCGATGGCGGCCGCTATCGGCGCCGATATGCCGGTCACCGAACCCATCGGTTCGATGGTGGTCGATATTGGCGGCGGCACAACCGAAGTGGCGGTCCTATCGCTGCGCGGCCTTGCCTATACCACCTCGGTGCGTGTCGGCGGCGACAAGATGGACGAAGCGATTGTCTCCTATGTCCGTCGCCACCATAACCTCCTGATCGGCGAAGCCACCGCCGAGCGCATCAAGAAAGATTTCGGCATTGCGCGCTCACCCGCCGACGGCATTGGCGAAACCATCCACATCAAAGGCCGCGACCTTGTGAACGGCGTGCCCAAGGAAATTTCGATCAATCAGGGCCAGATTGCCGAAGCCTTGTCCGAACCCATCGGCACCATCATCGAAGGTGTGCGCATTGCGCTTGAAAATACCGCGCCCGAACTGGCGGCGGATATTGTCGACCAAGGCATTGTCCTCACCGGCGGCGGCGCATTGATCGAAGGGTTGGACGAATTGCTGCGCGATGAAACCGGCCTTCCGGTGACCGTGGCTGATGACCCGCTGACCTGTGTCGCCATCGGCACCGGTCGCGCGCTGGAAGACCCGCTGTTCCGCGGTGTGCTTCAATCGGCCTAAGGATCGATAGCTAATGGCGGCGCCATCCCCCCGGCGCCCGGGATATTCCCGAAAGGCGCAATATGGGCTCTTTGCAGCCTATGTGATCGCTGTGGCTGGTGCCGTGGCGGGCCTTTTGCTCGTGCTGATTTCCGCGTTTGACCCGACGGGTTTTGCAGCCTTGCGTGGTCTTGCCAGAGAGATTACCGCGCCGGTTTCGCGCACCAGCTCGTCGGTGGTCGGCTCTATCGGGTCTGCGGATGAAAATATCAGCGCCTATTTCCGCGCAGGCTCGCAGAATAAGGAATTGCGCCGCCAGTTGGACACCGCGCATAATAAAATCATCGAAGCCAAGGCGCTGGTCGATGAAAATGCGCGGCTGAGAGCCTTGTTGAAACTGCGCGACGAAAGCAGCGATGCAGTGACAGTCGGCCGCCTCATCACCTCGACCGCATCAAGCAGCCGCCGCTTTGCAACGCTGGATGGCGGCGCTTTGCATGGTGTGCGGTCCGGCCAACCGGTGCGCGCGCCCGAAGGCTTGGTCGGGCGTGTGCTTGAAGTCGGCCCCTCCACCGCGCGTGTGTTGTTGCTGACCGATGCCGAAAGCGTCATCCCCGTGCGCCGCGCGAGCGATGGCCTCCCCGCCACCATCACCGGCCTTGGCGATGGCACGGTGCAAATCCAGTTGCTCCAGACCTCGCTCAGCAACATCAAGGCGGGCGACCTGTTCGTAACATCGGGAAGCGGCGGCATGTATCGTCCCAACATCCCCGTTGCGCTGGCGCTGCGCAAAGGCACCGACAATGCGATCGGCCGCCCGATTGCCGACCCGGCCAAGGTCGATGTGATCATGGTGCAGCAAGCCTATCAGGCCGACATTAAACCGCCGCCCACTGCCGAGGAAATGGCCGCCGAAGCCGAAAAGCGGATCGCAGCCGAAAAAGCGCGCGCCAGAGCTGCTGAAAAAGGCCAATGAAGGTGCGCACCCCGCCCTCCACCAAAATCGGCTACCGGCAATCGCCGTTGCGCGTCAAAGGCGTGCCGATCCTGTCGGTATTGTTCTTTTCGGCGCTTCCCGCGATGCTTCCGGTCATCGCCAAATCACCGACCATGCCGCCTTTCGGGCTGATGATCTTCATTAGCTGGCGCTTGCTCCAGCCCAATTTATGGCCGGTATGGATCGGCATCCCCTTGGGCTTTTTTGACGATCTGGTGAGCGGGCAACCGCTGGGCAGCAGCATTTTCCTGTGGACCGTCATCATGCTCGTGTTCGAAGCGATTGAAAAACGCTTCATCTGGCGCGATTATTGGATGGAATGGTTTTTGGGCTCTGTCGCGCTTGTTTTCTGCATCATCATGGGGCTTTTATTCGCCAATCTCCACGGCGGCAGCACCCATATCCAGGTGATTTTGCCCCAGCTTCTCTTTTCTATATTATTCTATCCGGTCGCGGCGCGCATTTGTTCGTGGCTGGACCGTATTAGATTAGGCCGCTGAGCGGGCGCATACAGGCATGAAATTTGGACCTCTCGAATTCGGCAAATCACGGCGGCGCACCGCCAAACCGATCCTGACCGAAGCCAACCAGCAATATGTGTTTACGCGCCGCTCCATCTTTGTCGGCGGCGCGCAAGCCTTGTTCGGCGGCGTGCTGGTTGCGCGTATGGCCTATATTTCGGTCGTCGAAAATGAACGCTACCATCTTTTGTCGGAAAATAACCGCGTCAATATGACGCTGATCCCGCCGCGTCGTGGCTGGATTGTCGACCGGCATGGCAAGGAGATTGCGACCAACCGCATTGACCTGCGCGTCGACATCATCCCCGACCGCGTGCGTGACAAAGAAACCACCGTCACCCGCTTGCAAGAATTATTGCGGCTCGGCACCGAAGATGTTGCGCGTATCCGCAGCGAGCTGGACCACGCGCCGGGTTTCCAGCCGATCCAGGTGTCGCAATCCTTATCGCAAGAACAATATGACGCGATCAATGTGCGGCTCCCCGAACTCCCCGGCGTTGCGCCTGCGCGCGGCTTTACGCGCTATTATCCGACCGGCGCGGCGGTCGCGCATCTGGTCGGCTATGTCGGCGCGGCGAGCGCCGAACAATATAAAGAGAGCAAGGATCCGCTGCTCATCACCCCCGGCTTCAAGGTCGGCAAGGACGGCATCGAAAAAGTCCTCGACGTGCAAATGCGCGGTAAGCCCGGCGCGAAACGCAGCGAAGTCACCGCGCGCGGCAAGATTGTGCGCGACCTTAGCACCAAGCCTGATATTATGGGGTCGTCGGTCCACCTCACCATTGATGGCGGCTTACAGGAATATACCGCGCGCCGCATGGGGCTGGAATCCGGAAGCTGCACGGTCATTGACCTGCTCACCGGCGACATACTCGCCATGGTGTCGATGCCCGCTTATGACCCCAACAGCTTTTCCGACGGCATTGGCCGGATGGAATGGAAAATGTTGCGTGAGGATGACCATAATCCCTTGCTCAACAAAACGCTGCAAGGCCTTTATCCGCCGGGCTCCACGGTAAAACCGGCCGCCGCTATGGCCGCGCTTGGGGCAGGACTTGACCCCGACCAGACCATCTATTGCGGCGGTGGCTATCGTTTGGGCAACCGCACCTTCCGCTGTCTCGGGGTCCATGGCGCAATCAATATGCGCCGCGCGCTGGCGAAAAGCTGCAACACTTATTTTTACACCATCGGCGCGCGCTATGGCTATGACCTCATCGCCCGCTATGCGAGCGCGCTGGGGCTAGGGCAGGAATTCGACCTCCCCGTTCCGTCGCAATATTATGGCACCGTGCCGAATAGCGAATGGAAGATGCGCAAATATAAGCAGGCATGGACTGTCGCGGACAGTTTGAACGCCGCCATCGGCCAAGGCTATCTGTCGGTAAGCCCGCTGCAACTCGCGGTCATGGCCGCGCGCGTGGCGTCAGGCAAAATCATCATGCCGCGTTTGCTCAATGGCGATGCGCCGACCATCCAACGCCTGCCATTTCCCGAAGAACATTTCGCCGTAGTGCGCCAAGGCATGGACATGGTCGTCAATGGCGATGGCACGGCGGTGCGCTCGCGCCTCCCCTTCCCCGACATCAAGATGGGCGGCAAGACCGGAACCGCACAGGTCCGTCACGGCAGCCGCGGCCAAGGCGGCGCTGGTACGGCCTATAAATATCGCGACCACGGCCTGTTTGTCTGTTTCGCGCCGGTCGATAATCCGCGCTATGCCGCCTCGGTTGTGATCGAGCATGGCATGGGCGGCTCGCGCGCGGCGGCGCCGGTGGCCCAAGATGTGTTGACCTATTTGTTCGATCAGGAAAAAGCCTGGGCCAAATTGGCGGGGCTTGAAGCGGGCTGGGGCGGCGATTTGCAAACCCGCATGGCGCGCAAAGCCGCCGCTTATGAAGCGATGAGCCGCAGCGAACCCAAATCTCCTGCCGCCGCCGCCGACGAAGCCACAAAAACGCGCGTCGAGGCCGAGAAAAAAGCGTCGGACAATAATGACGGACGCGCCGAAGCCGAAGCCAAAAGGCGCGCGGAACGGCAAGGCAATCAACCGGCTCCCAAGGCGGCTCCGGCAACAACGCCCTCTCCCACAGCAACACCGACCACGCCCGCGCCTGCCACACAAGCCGCAGCACCGCCGCCCGCTAAAGGAGCGCCCTGATGAACGCCTCGCTCATCCCTGCCCCCTTACGCCAACTCCCGTGGAAGCTGCTGTTTGTTGTCGTCGGCATCGCCTTGTTTGGCCTTGTTGTCCTCTATTCGGCCGCCGCCGGAAGCCTCACCCCTTGGGCGCAATCCCAAGGGATAAAGTTCATCGTCTTTCTGGTGATGGCCTTGGCGCTGGCGCGCATAGACATTAATTTCTGGCGCCGGGTCGCCTTTCCTTTTTATGGTTTCTTCCTCATCCTCCTCATTCTCGTAGAGCTATTGGGCGCGGTTGGCGGGGGGAGCCAACGCTGGCTTGACCTTGGCCCTATCCGTATCCAGCCGTCCGAAATGATGAAGCTTGCCATCGTGCTGGCGACCGCCCGCTTTTATGACCTGCTTCCGTCCGGGCAAATCCGCACATGGACTGCCATCTGGCCCGCCGCCTTGATGATTGCGTTCCCCGCAGCGCTTGTGATGCTCCAGCCCGATCTCGGCACCGCGCTGATGATTACTGCGGGCGGGCTTAGCATCATGTTCATGGCGGGGCTGCCAATGTGGCTGTTTGTGACCGGCATCGGCGCGGTGGCGGTTATCGCGCCGCTCTCCTATTTCTTCCTGCTCCACGATTATCAACGCAAGCGCGTCATCACCTTCCTCGACCCCGAAAGCGATCCGCTCGGCGCGGGCTACCATATCAGCCAGTCCAAAATCGCCATCGGTTCGGGCGGTTTGTCGGGCAAAGGCTTCCTTAACGGGTCACAAAGCCATCTCGATTATTTGCCCGAAGGCCATACCGATTTCGTCTTTGCGACCATGGCCGAAGAATGGGGCCTTATCGGCGGCGTATTGCTCATCGCCGCGTTCATTTATGTGACGCGCTGGGGCTTGGCCGTGGGGCAACGCGCCGAACGCAAATTCGACCGCCTCACTGCGTCCGGCCTGTCGATGACCATCTTCTTCTATGTCGCCATCAACATCGCGATGGTGATGGGCCTCGCCCCCGTCGTCGGCATCCCGCTCCCGCTCTTCTCGTTCGGGGGATCGGCGATGATGACCGTGATGATCTGCCTTGGCATCATCATGTCGATCGACCGCAAAAACCGCTTCAGCCGCACCAGCTCGTTCCGCTGAACGGGCGGGTTTTTCGACAAATATGCACTTTTTGTGAAAAACCCGTTGCATCCCCCCACAACCCGTGATAGCCGCGCCACTCGCTGTTAGGGACAATCCTCCCGGACAGCCATGTGGACGCATAGCTCAGTTGGTAGAGCAGCTGACTCTTAATCAGCGGGTCCTAGGTTCGAGCCCTAGTGCGTCCACCATTTTTCAATGACTTAGAGGCAAGAGCGCAGCGCGATCTTTGCGCGGGGTCCCACTGGGGCATCAGATATGCAAGCACGATTTGATACAATCGGCCATACGAACGAGCGTTAGTTCTCTGGCACTAGTAACACGCAAGGATCACCCTTGGGCGTAAGGATTGTGATACGCTGACGGCCTCGGGTCACACTCACGCGAAAATTCTGGCGCGAGCCGTCATTCACCTCTGCCCTGTCGTTGTTCCGAACGATACGATCTAAGTTTGCAACGATCTGCTTTTTCTGGATACGTGGCCATCCTTCGAAAATGATGACCTCGTCGAACTGTTTGCCCTTAGCCTTATGCATGTTCATAATCACGACACCGCTTTCGGGCTTGGCGCTGGCGGCGAAGTGTTGTTGGACGAAGGCCTGCTGAACAATCAGGAGTGCGTGGACATATGCACCGTTATCGCGCCAATCCTGAGCAAGGTCCTGACGAAGTTGGGTGCCACGCTCCAAAAGACGGACGTTTCGGACTTCGGTTCCGACTTCTTTGAGGCGATTACACCTTCCATTTTCCAGCACGTGTCTGACTGCTCTCCAGTCTTTGTCTGGATCACCAGTCAACACCATCGCGCAAGCGGCATCATGGACTTCAAAAGTCGGACGCAGGACACTGTTAGCTGGAGGGTTTTTACCAGCTTCAATTGCTGTTGACCACTTATCATAGGCTTTGCGTAGGCGATCAGCTTCTGCCAACGCGCTCTTGGAGGGTTTATCTCCACCCTTCCCTCTATAGTAGTTGCACAGAAGATCGAGAAAGACATCTACGCGCGTAGCCGCATCGGGCTGCAATAGATGTGCGATAATTTCTGAGCCAAGGATGGCCGCCTCTAGCTCAACCACAGCGCTATGCGTTATAGCCTGCATACCTGCAGGTGGTTCTCTAAACGTGTCAGACACGAGACGCGACATCTTTTTGGTGGGGACGAGTATAGCCAACGACCACTCGGACTTACCACAGTCCACGAGCCGCTTGCGTGCTGCGTAGGTGCAGGTGACCAGTGAAGTCATCGCTTGGTCGGCATATGGTTCAAACAACTTGAGGCTAATGCCTTCGTAGTTCTCTTGATCAAATTTGCTTGAAAGGATGGCGTTACCGAACTTAGCAATGTCCGTGCCTGCGCTGCGGTGGTTGGCATCACTGAAATCAATCTCCGTAGAGTTGAAGGCCTCACGGAAATGATTGAGGCGCTCCGGGTCCGCACCAATGAAGTCAAATATGCGCTGGTCGGGATCAGCGAGAGCAATTAGACGCGCAGATTGACCAATTGCTCGGACAACACTCCATTGCTCGGCGTTAGTGTCTTGAAACTCGTCAAGGATGATCACGGGATTCATGACCGCCAAAAGCCGTCTCAGTCGCTCGCTTCCGTGCAGAAGGTCGCCAACAAACTGTGCGAAAAGATCAAAGCAAATTAGCCCTTCATCCACGGCGAGCCTAAGTCTCTCCGCCTTTTCGGCGTCTGCCTTCTTCTCTTTGTCCTGCGCCGAAAGTTTGCTGTCAGCATCAAAACCACTTCTTATCGCCGAAAGCGCAATCGCTTCGGCGGGAGGCGTAAGAATATTCAGTCTGCGTGGCAAACCTATGAGGTAGCCGTGCGCCTTGATTATACGCCAGAAAAACGAGTGGTAAGTCTCAACCTCGATGCGCCGTTTGGCGTCAAGAGGGATATTTTGTTCTTCCCCGATCGCTTCAACGACACGAGCGACACTGGCTCGAGCAAAGCTTAGAAACAGAACCTTTTGCTGCGGTCGAAGAACGCGCTCCGCAATCTGAGCCGCTTTCAGGATCGAAATTGTCGTCTTGCCAGAACCGGGACCGCCAATGACGAGCAGATGCCCTTCACTAGCCATGACCTCAAGCTGCTTTTCAGTTAGCTCCATCAATAGCAGTCTCTGGTTGGGCGTCATCACCTGTGGGAGCTACTTTTTCCTCAGCTGGAGCAGGGTCGCAGGCTTGCATCAATTTCTTGCAAGCTTGGCGCAACCATTCAGGAATCTCGACCTCAGAGCATTGCGCGAGGAAATCAGCGAGTCCCCAATTGCCCTTTGCCCAACCGAAATACTCGGCCAGAGCATCGCAAGCTTGTGCGACTGGGTCAGGATATTTTTGGATGATGTGCTGCGGCCATTCCAACGTGCCTGCAAATCTTTGCAGCGCCGCCTCGGTGGTGCCACTAAGGACGAGCTTCTCGATGGCCTTTTCGTCGTGCATGAGAAGAATCTCAACTTCAGCCTCGATAAGGGCCTGGCCCGCAGCATCCTGATTGTCGCACAATGCGAAAGTACGCTTGCCCAGATCGCGAAAAAGTTTGGCCATGCCCGCGATCTTCGTATCGCTACCGGCATTGAGCGTGCATATACCAAGGGCTTCGAGTGACTTATATTCGGTGGGATTCAATTCGGCCAATCGACGGCATACCACCGGGAAGGTAGTGGTTTCCGTTTCCCCCTCAGCAATCAGAACGCGACGGGATAGCAGTCCCTCACAAAACCGGGTTCGAAAATCCTGCCGATAGACCTTCAGCTTTAAATTGTCGGGGAGTGCGATGAGCCTCCGGCTTAATTCGCCAATACCGTTTCGGCCAAGCACAACCGTCTCATCAAGAGCGAATTCTTCTAGGACGTAGGGCGAGTGTGACGTAAAAATGGCCTGTGAGGCGAGCGACCGAATCTCGTGCACGATACGCTTCTGAGCGTAGGGAGGAATCGCGGTCTCTGGTTCCTCCATGGCAAAGATTACGTTCTGCTTATCGGCCGCAATCTGCGAAAGCATTGCAAGCACCAGCATGTTGATCGTGCCCGTGCCTTGGCGATAAAATGGTGCAGCGTGCTTACCTTCACCCGTGGCAATGAATGCCGTAATGACCTTTCGCAGATGCTCGCGCGTGAGATTAGAAACCTTGAGATGGGGTTCAATCCCCCATTCCTTAGGCACGTATTTCTTGAGCGCCGTGTTAATGCTTTCCAGCACGCCGGAGATACCCAGCTCAGGATCGGCAGCTACCGTGAAGTCCGCAAGTTTGTCAATCGTATCCTCCCACATTTGGGGACGGACTTCCTTCAAGCGAAGGATAATATCCAAGAGGCTGCCTCGTTCGAGGCTCAGGGCGCGACTACCGGTGCGTAGGGATCGGAGGTATAGGAAGCCGCATACCTGCTTGTCCTTCTTACGGAACTCAACGGGGCTGCCACCTTCGTTCAAACTGCGTGTAAAGTAAGTCCTCCCCTGAAAATCGTCTTCATCAGGGTCATACCAACCATGAAATGTCACTCGAAGGGCTTCTGTGATATGGTCGGGATCAACTCCCTCTGGTTTTGCTTCATCGTAGAACTGGTCGGCGACAGAATCCCAAAACTCTACATAGTCCCCGAAGCGAGCCTTCTGGTCTTCGGAGAGGTCGGCGATTGCGACCTCAATTTCGATGCGTCGGGGCACCTCGGGATCGGCTGCATCGGCAGATTCAGCAGCACCTTGTTCTGCGTGATCCGCGTCGCCGTTTTGGCCATCACCTCCTTGGTTCTCCGCAATCTGCGGCTTGGCCAAGTACTGTCCCTGAAAAAAGTCGTGCTCGTCGACCGGTGGAAATCGGTTGAGGCGATCGGGCCCGAGAGCGAGGTCCAGCGCCTCAAGGATGGTCGTCTTTCCCGTGTTATTGTCGCCGATGAGAACAGCATGCTTAGGCAACAAAACTGTCGCGGCCTTAATGCCGCGGAAATGACTGATACTGATACGACAAGCTCTCATTCGCCCCCCTCCATTCACCGAGTACCAGTATCAGAGTTTCGACGATAGAAGTTAGTGCATGAGTTCTCCAACCTTGCCCAATTAGGAAGAGCATCCAAATACAACAGCTCTTCCCGAAGCACTGGATTTAATGCTTCCGGCAATAACTGCCGTAGCAAACACCATTCACTTGATTGCTCATCCGCTTGATTGTCAGCTTTATGGCGCAACATGTGCTCCCATACAGATTCCTTCATCCAATCGCCGATGGCGGCGTTCTCGATCAACCGTGTCAGCAAATCAGTGTAGCGACTGAAGTCGCCATTATGCAGGTAGGTGTTAAGCATCGCTGAGATACTATTCTGCTCGCTCGCGTAGTTTATGACTTTACCGTTCGCCGCCGTCGCGACAATCGAGAATGCGGCTGCAACCAGAAGGCTCTGGGGGCGGTCGAGATTGCGCAGTGGCCTAAAGCGGTCTTTCCACAACTTCAGTGCCGCGAACCATGGACGACGAAGTTCGTCGACCTGGTCTATGCGAGGCTTCACGATCCGATCTTCATGATAAGGCAGCTTCGAGTGCGGAACAGTCAACGCGTCAAACCGAACGAGCACAGGCGGATCGAATCCGCCGCTGGCGTTGCTCAAATAACAAGACAGCACGAGCGTCTTCTGCTCGCGTGACGCTGCAACTGCTGCTGGATCGAGAACGAAGGCGTTACCGCGATGGCGGCGAATTACGTCTACGAAGCTCTGCGGTATATCTACTGCCGTTTCGACGCCGAACAGAATCCAAAGCAGTGGGATACCTTCGCGTTCATAATGTTTACATCTCGCCGATATTTCCGTCTGAAATGTGCCAGACATCTGAAATTCGACTGCGAACGGCCCGTAGCCCTCCCATTCGACAAAGATGTCAGGATAGCGCCCATGCTCATTCTCCGTGGGAGGCAGATACTCGGCAACCGCATGCTTGATATAGCGATGATCGAGGGCAACGAGTTCTCCGACCTGTTCGCACATAAGTCGATGAAAAGGCGACTCCTGCCGCCCCCCATATTGTGCAGCCCGTGCATCATCGGGCTTGACATTCCGCCCCTGATACCAAGGGCACATCGGATTGCCACCGGAATAGTGCTGGAACAATGGTCGTGCAATGCCACGTAACTTGGACGTGCGGATATAGACATCACACTCACAGGCCATGCACTTAGCAACGAGGCCATCGGCACCGTTCCGTCGATCAGTTATCTGATCTCGCAAAAATCCCCAGCTATCAATTGGCATGGCAAGTAGCTGGTGAGCCGTCACTGGCCCTATTCGCTCAATGAGCGCTGCCTCGACGATTCTTTGCGGTCCCCTTGCCATGTAAGCAGATTATCAATGTCGAGGAACACATCAAGAACTTATGGTACGCTAATATAAATTGATATTCTCTGTTGCCGAGCATCAATTTTTTTACTGCCTTCTCCACCTTTCAAACCACTTCGTCCAACTCTGCTCAGGCGGCCAATCTTCGCCATCACGCTTGATGCGAACCACCTCAAGCCGGTCAAAGCCGGTGCGGACACCTTCGAGGGTGACGGATTGACCGATATGCCGGGTGACGAGGCTCGAAGGCTCCAACTCCCATGTGCCGCCGCCGTTGACCTCAATCACGATGCGTTTTGGTTCACGGCGTATCACGCCTTCTATCGTATGCAGCGTTCCTAACGGCATAATGTATTCCCCCTTGCTTTGACATGTAGACTATCCGTGACATTGATAAGAAAATGGCGACGGTCTAGCAAAGGCAAATGTTACTGATTGTCTGTAGACTGATTGACTGCATGTCGGTGCATGGATGACCTATGGATATTCGCCAGCGCCTTGCCCGTAATCTGCGCCTGCTTCGGCAGGAAAAAGGTTGGTCGCAAGAGGTCTTTGCCGAAGAGGCAGGGCTGCACCGGACCTATATCAGCGACCTTGAACGCGGAGCGCGTAATCCGACGATTACCGTGGTGGATAAGCTGGCGGTGGCTTTGGGTGTCACACCGGGGCGGTTGCTCGATTAGCTGTATAGCTCGGCTGCACAGCCGGGGTTTGACCTGATCTTGGCCAGACTATTTCGTATAATGGCCAGCATCAGCGACATATACACTCCATCATGAGAGGCCATTATGGGCGGCAACAACTCCGGACGGCGGCGCACGGTGACGCGTGGGGCCGTTGAGCAATTTCCGTGCATCGATCTGCGTGTTTTGAAACGCGCAGGGCTCGTTCGTGCCGGTGAATGCACATATGACACAGTGCATTGGCAAAATCAGGCTCCAGAGACGCTCAGCGCGAAAATATTCGTCGATTTGAGTGACGCCGACGATGCTTCGATGCGTGTCATCATGTCCGGAGAGCGCCATCGCATTGCTATCGACTGTGTGCCCTGCCCCTATGGTGGCATGCGCGCCTATTTCCTGTGCCCCATCAATGGCACACGGTGCGAGCAGCTGCTCTTTGTTGATGGCATATTTGCATCACGCAAAGCGCATGGGCTGACCTATGCCAGCCAGAGTGAGGACGAATTATCGCGGACACGGCGCAAGGTTCGCAAGCTCCACAGACAGATTGATGGTGACTATCGGTTCGCACGGTCACGTGGTGGCAAACGCTGGCACCTGATCCAACGACTACGAGATGCTGAGTTTGAAGCCAAAACCTTATATTATGACCGTCTCCGCAATCTGACTGACAGGTCTGGTGCCCATCGGATGCCCGGCGACCGATAAAGACAGGTCCGAGATTCCGATTGCTGCGATCCGAACAGTTAACCTAGCCTCATATTATATCAGGAGGTCCTGACCGGATTGCGTGATGCCGCACACCGGAACGCCAATGGAAATCAGCGGGCCCTTCCGCCAAAGCGTTTCTGGCGACGTGCAGCGGCACCATATATCCGCACCAAGGCCGCCCCCTCTTTGGCCAACGCTTGGGCGCATAGATCTATATCGCTCATTGGTATCGACCCCTCGGCCATGGCGTGCATCAGGTCGTTCCGCGCGTCTTTCCACGCATTCAGTCGCGTATATTCAAAATTGGCCGCCAACGCCGGATCGGATGCGGCTCGGCTTTTCAGCTCGGCGATCTTTGGCCCCATCATTCTGAGATTTCTGCCGCCACCGGTTGATGAAAGTAACGAAATCAACCGATCTTCTAGAACTGCATATGCATACCATGATGCCTCAAAAAAGTGTCCACCTGCGACTGCATCATCCAGCCTTGAGATCATCTGCCGGTATAGCGCGAACTTTCTCATGCAACCCCTTTCAATAATTCCCACCGCACAAAGGAATGTTCCTGACTTTACCACGGCTATGATCTTATTGGGAAGATGGTCAACGGAAGGAGGCCATCATGTCCGACCACGAACCACTCGACCGGTCACACCTATTGTTCCATGCACAGGCGCTATTCCCCTGCGCGATGATCGACGTGATCCACACGCCCGATGAGATAATTCACATCGACGTGGACGGGCATCGCTACACGTTCGAGATCGGCAGCGACGACGACGAATACTTCTTCACCGACGGAAAAGGGTCGTTCTCGATCCCGCTCATGGAAATCGACTGGGATTTCTAGGATTTCTCCTGACACGCCTTCCGAACCCATCTTAATGGAAATGTCGGTCCCACATCAAAGGAGATGACCGACATGACAACGACCGAACCCGCAAAGCCGATCACCGTGCTGAACAAGGCCGATACCGCCGCCAAGCCCGTATCAGGAGCCAAGACACCAGCCGCCCCCAAAGTCGAAATGGTCACGCTCGACCAGCTTGCCCGCGAAATGAAGGTGTCGCCGCGAGACGCCCGGATGCTGCTGCGGCTCGCCGCGAAGCAAACCAAGCTTTACCCGACCTTGGGCAAGGACCATGTCGCCCGCCAGCCGTGGCAGTGGACGACTGGATCGAAGGCGCTGGAGGAAGCCCGCAAGGCCCTATCATCCACCCCCGCAGTGTGACGCCCACTTTCCAAGTTTCCATGTTTTCACCGCCGCCAATGACGCAAAAAACAATGCCGGGGCCGCACGTAATCGCGTGAAATCGATTTGCGCGCACCCCGGCATGAAAACTTGGAAACTTGGAAAGTAGATCAATCATGAGACGGTAGAGACCAGTACCATCGACGATCCTCACCCTTTGTCTTGAGGACCCCGAGAGCGTCGGCCGCGCGATTCAATGTTGAAGAACCGATCCCTCGCGCCTCTGCGTCAGTTTTCAGCCCCTTCACCGGCTTGGGTCCGTCTGCGAGGCGTTCGGACAAATAGCCCTTTGCGTCTTCCTGCTCGTTCTGGATCGGCCCACGTTTGGCCGCTGGTTCCGAAAAGAAGGTGTCGGCATCGATGTCCTCGAAACGGTCAAAGGCAATCTTCGGCTGTTCGCCTTTGCGTCCATCGGCATCGCCCATGGTGAAGAGCATGGCCTGCCCTTTTTCCGAGTTCGCCTTGAAGTGGAATACGACAAAGCCGCGCACATTGTCCCTACGTCGCGCCAGCCCCCATTGGCTGCGCGCAATGCCCACAAAGTCAGTGGCGCCGATGCCTTTTTTCATCGCACGATCTTGTGGGCCTTTGCCGAAGTGACGCACCGTGATGATTGCACAGCGTTGCCGTTCAGCGATCTCCACCAGCCGCTCCATAAAGCCGCGCACCTCGACGTTGTTGCTGGCATCCACGCCGGACATAAAGGCTTGTATTGGGTCCAGTATGACCAAACGCGGTTGATGCTGTGCAATTTGCGCTTCCAGCCAATCAACCATTTCCTGCGTCAGTTGGAAACGCCGTGATTGAATAAACACCCGTGATAGATCAGCGCCGTTCGCTTCCAGCCGCTTTCTGATGACTGCGCCGGGCAAGTCTTCGAAATTGAACAGGAAGCAATTGGCAGGCGGAAGCGGATCGCCATTCGGCAATAAATCGCCTTGGCTGAGGCGTGCGCAAAGCCAAACGCAAAGCTGACTCTTGCCTTCACCCGGATCGCCATCAAGCAGCCCCACGGTGCCAGCGCAGACATAAGGATACCATAGCCACTCCAACTCCTCTTCCGGGATGTCCGAGAAAGGAACCACAGTTGGCCATTCTTTGCCGGGTTTGCTGGCGATGCTACGTGCGATTGATCGCAGCTCGCTATCCGGCAACGGGTTGTCAGAAAGCGCATCATTCGCCGCACGCAACGTCGCCAATATCGCTTTGCGGGGCGCCCCTAGACGGCGCAGATACCCTGCCCAGCCTGTCAATATGATGTTTCGTTGGCCTTTGGGGATCAGCGTGTTGTCGTTTGCAGTGTGCTCTTCTGAGGGCTCAGCAGCAATATCGGCAATGTTATCGGGCAGTTCAGCAATAGGGGTATCTTCCCACGTCGCATAGATCGCGCCAGATGCGTGTTGGGAGCCCGGTCCAACAACATAACTGTTCGCCTTGCTCTTGATGTCCAGCTTCGCCCGAATACCAATTCGCGGTGACATTTCTCCTCGGAAATAGAAATGGAACCCACGCGCGGTTTTCACCGTGAATGTCGAAGGCGGGTGAAAGTCGGAACGGAATGCCTGCAAGGCTTCCTTGCTGTCGCAATCGATCACCGTCAGCCCAGCGGTCGCTACCGCATAGTTCATATCCGGGCACTTACGATGCCACCGACTGATAGTTTTCCGGTCGGTTGTGGCATCCTTAACACCATGGGGAACCAACGAACTTATAGGATGCTTGCCGGGGCTTGAGCATTTGGCATCGCCGCAAGCGCAAACACCGTCAACAACGCCGTGGATTGGCAGGACAGGAATATTCTGCCCCGCAAACCATTTCATCATCCCAAGGACACTGGCACTCCTGTCAAATCGGACCGCAATGTTCTGGCTAGGGGTCATCTCGTCACCCCCTGCCATGCGGCGAAGTTATCACGGGCCTCCACACACATATCACCTAGATCGGTCCATGTTTCATCAGCTTCCAGCCACGCACGGGCTGCCGCAAAATCATGTCCAAAGTCGAAAGTAAATGTGTTGGAATGCTTATCGCAAACCGTGGTTGTGCGAGTGTGGACCTCCCTAATGATCACCCGAAATTCGACTTCGACCTCGGTTGTGGGATTTGCAGCTTCGGATTTGCGATTGCGTAATTTCTTACTCATCGTCCAGCCTCCCGCGCCGCCGCGAGCGCCTCGATATAGGCGTGGATTTCCGATGCCACCCATGCAACCGAATGTTCACCAAGGCGCACGCGCTTAGGAAATTTGCCCGCTGCTTCGAGCCGCAATAATGTGGATGGAGAGATATGAATGCCTAATCGTGGCAAGTCGCCACGCGTCAGCAAAAGTTTGTTGGGTAGTGGTACCGTCATGTGAAAATCCTTTCATTGTCGTGATTGACGGCAACGAAATATTCCCAGACGGCGAAGAGTTTCTACAGAGGCGCTGGCACACAAAAACCGAAGTTTGGTTGCGATGTGCAAAATTGGCTAAAGTTTGAAGCGGATTTCCTGCCCGATCAGCCGATCCAAATTCTCCTCAACCCCCGTTATCTGCTTGAAGATAAAGCGGACAGCATCGACATATCCGCCCCGGCGTTGTCGGAATTCTGCATCATAAACACCTCGGCTTGCTGGCACGCCTATGGGGTGTTTGCGCTGTGCCTCTACGATGGATATGAATATCTCTGCCCGCAATTCCTGACTGTGGCCCGCGTCATCGGCTTGCTGTGATCGGAGCACATCTCGCAACCGAGTCGCCTCGCCAAGCAGGTTTTGCAATTCTGACAACAGCGCAGAATTGTCTCGAAACTTGGGCGGCGTCAGCGGATAAGGCCATGTGGAAAACATTGGCCGTTTGTCCTCAACCAACGCCGCTGCGAGTTTCTCCGCTGGATTGATGACATTTGTCTCCAGCCAGTCACCGCGTTTGGTGAGTGACATATTCAATGGAGCACCGGGAAGGTCACAAGGCAGTGTCGCAATGATTTCCTGATAATGGGCACAGATGGTCACAAGATCACACTGCAATGCTTCCAAGACTTGCGGATCAAGCAAGCGCAGCATCGCTGCGAGTTTGACCATGACGGCATCGTCAAACGCTATCTGCGCAGCGCCATGAAAATCATTCATCGCGCTATCGTCGCTCACGCAGTCCGCCCGCCAGCTTTCAATGCGAAACGTTCCGCCCGATCCGCTATCGTTGAATGCACCATCGTGAGTGCATCTGGTTCATTTAGTCCGGGAACGTCTATGCCCCGATCAATCGTATTGGATACAACCGCTGCCAATTGCCCTGCCCTCCGCTTTACAAAAGGCGCAGCCAACCCGGCATCGGCGGCGAAGCGCTCGAAATGCTTGCTATCGATTTGTTCCAGCGTTGCGGCCCCGCCAAATGTCATTGCAAAGCGCGGCGACAGCTCCTTCCACATGACCGTTGAAACCAGATCATACAGAGGTGCCAGAACAATGTCGTTCCCCTCACCGTCTTGCCGCAACAAACTAAAATTCTTGGCATGGGCATCCGCGTTGCCAATGATGACATTAAAGATAGCGGCATCGAGCAGCTTCAAGACTTCTCGTGCAGGGCGCACCGACACCGCGCGAAGCAAGGCAAAACAATCCTTGAACACCGGCCCGCCTTCAGCTGCGTATTTCCGATTGGACGGAATGCCCAGCGCCTGTGCAAAGTCTTCCTGATGCAACCGCTGCACCTCGCCGCCCTTGTTTGCCCGGTCATATCGGGTCACCAAGAGAAAGGGGCGTCGGTCGACTTCTTGCCATTTAGCCTCTGCGACATCGAGACCCACGGAACCCGCCAGCGCGAGACAAAAGGCTTCGTTTGCCGCGAGTCCGTTAAAGCGGTCCGGTTCAGGCTTGATCAAATGTGTGGAAGGCTGGCCGGGTAATGGAACGGCAATGCGCCCTTCGGCAAGCACCACCGGTAGTTTCGATTGTGCGCCAGCGAGACTGAGCCGCGCGCCGCCCTCGCCTGCGAGCATCGGAACAAGCGGAAGACGATCAAGCAAGGCTCGTAACGCTCCATCATCCAGTGGCGCAGGTTTCCCCTCGTCAGCCAGTGGTGGATGCTCACCAGTGGGCAAAAACGCGAGCGCGCCCGCAACATCACCACCTAAGGCTGCCAATAGGCGAAAAGGATTATCAGGCGAGACGCCTAACGCACGCGCAATTGCGGTGCGTTGCCCCTCTTCGGGCAGTAAACCGCCGAACACCGCCTTGCACATGGCGTCGCCATACGCCTCTTCTCGCTTGGGCATCGCCCACGACAAAGGTGGTGCATTTTGTTCGGTCAGCCATTCCGGCGCATAGGTGAAATGCATCGCGCAGCTGCGATCGATTGAAAGCTCGCCCGCTATTTTCTGTCCCCACCAAACGATGAGACGATCAAGGATAGGCCCGTTCATTTCGGCGGTCGAATATCTATGGAACAACCCAATGCAGCCAATACAGCCAGAGTTTTGCCAAGTTGCACGGTTGGTTTGCCGCGCTCAAGGTCGACCAGAAAGCGCACGCCAACACCACTTGCGGCGGCAAGCTCCGCTTGACGAAGCCCCAACGCCCTACGCTCTTTGCGAATGATCGCGCCAATAGCTGCACTGTCTAACATCATAATTTCCCGATCGGGACAATAATGATATTTTGTTGCCAGCGCAAGGTGATTATTCCCGATCGGGAAAATTCTATCGATACAACGAACATATATCATGAATTTTACCGTTCGGGAATAATAGGTCAACTATGACCTGTTCCCGCAAGCCTCTCCAAATGTTGCCCCCACCCTTCCAACGCATCGCGTTTCTCAGCATCATAGGCGTAACGGTTATAGACAGCCGCCACGCCTGAAATCGTTCCGGAAATGTGGTTGAGCACTTTTTCCACGACATGCGGGGCTACAGAAGCACGCTCCATTCCCGACGCGGCAGTCCGGCGCAGCTCATGCAAGCGCCATTCCCCTGTGTCGGAACCTTCGGACAGGCGTCTTAACATTTTTGAAAAACCACTGACCGGCGACTTGCGCGTCGTCGTGAACACATAATCGCAATCGACGAACCGAGGCACATCATTCAGCATCGTCAGCGCATAAGCACTCAGCGGAACCACATGCGGCTTGCCATTTTTCGAACGCTCAGCAGGAATGACCCATTGTTTGGCTTCAAGATCAACTTCACTCCAAAGCATTTCCGCCCACTCACCACGACGCTGCGCTGTCGCCAGCAGGATTGGCACGAATTGCCGGAAAGGGTATACGTCATTGCGACAAGCGCGCAAAAGTCTGATGATCTCAGTATCATCCAAAACACGGTCGCGGGACTGCTCCTTGGTCGGTGCCTTCAGCCCCACGATTGGGCTTACATCAACAATCCCGCGCTCCACGCACCAGTTGAAGAATCTGCGGACGTGCGAAAGAATACGATTGGCTTGATAGGTTGATCCACGCGCTATCGCCGCATCCATAATTTCGAGTACGTCAAACCGTTTTATATCGCGAATATCGCGCTGCCCAAAAGCTCCGACAAACTCGCGTTCCAGAGTGCGCTCCGCCTCGCGCCAGCTTTTGTTGCGCGCCTGCGCATGCAACTTGATGAACTCGCCGCACACTGCCTCCACACGCATGTTAGTCGTCCGACGACGACTAGTGGGATTATTGCCCTTCTCCACCTCCTGCAAAATATCGATCGCCTTTTCGCGCGCCGTGGCCAACGAAATACGCGGATAGATTCCAAGCTTCATACGCTTTTGGGCGATGCCGTACCGAAACTTGACCGAGAATGTTTTGAGACCTTGCGGAGATACACGCAGGCTCATTCCTGGGCAGTGAAGGTCATGCACTTCATACCGCTTTTCCTGCGGCTTCAATGCTTCGATTGCCTTTGCGGTCAGTACCTTTTGCATGTGTCATTCCTTTCGAATGACGCATCAATAATCATGATTTTCTTCTAATCTCAAAGAAATTTCTGCTTATGGACGCCCTGCAGCGGGAAAGTGCAACCTGGTGGATTGTGAACAGATGCCATGATGACCGGGGGGTGATTTGGATACCATTCCCAAGTCTGCACACGCACCAGATCGCATATTACAGTTTCTGGGTTTTATGGTCTCATGACATTGCATGATGCGGACATATGCCAGTCATGGAATTTCGAAAGTATACGCTTAATCGTATATTGATTGTGTATACGAATTAGCGCATATTTCCATACAGAGGGCCCATATGAATGAAATCATACGAATGCCGACACAACTCGGACACGCATTGCGTTTGTATCGTAAAAGGGCTGGTCTGACGCAAACACAACTTGCGACTAAGTCCAGACTACGGCAAGCGACTGTTTCCCAAATTGAAAACGGACACGGCGCAACCAAATTTGATACGATTGTGACGATCCTCATGGTACTTGATCTTGAATTAACAATCCGTCCCCGAACTCAATCCTCGCCGCAGGATATTGAAGACATTTTTTAAGATCACATCAGCACATCACCATTTCTAGTCGGTATAAGTTCAGATTTTCCTGACAAGCTGACCGTCAATTGATATCACATCGTCAGTCGCTCGCCCATGATTTGGCCCTGCCGTTTCTCCACGCTCTGATACCCAGACTTTTGATGATCTTCCGCATGGGTATCACAGGGGTCCCGGGCGCCTGAACTTGCTTGATTAGACGTGAAATAATACGCCTCAGAATCAGCAGGTCAAAGATACCGTTTTGTGGTACCCCGGATGCAAAATGACGAGAAACAATTAGATATAACAATAGCTTAAGCCATACTCTTAATCAGCGGTTCTAGGTTCGAGCCCTAGTGCGTCCACCATTTTTCCTATCGAAAAACTTTTAGAGTTACGCATTCTCGGACCTCCGGATATGGGCGATTGTGTCAAGGGTCGCCTTTGCTTCATCTCGTGCTGGATTGTTTAGAGTCAGGCGCGGCGGGGGCATTGTTAAATTTTTAAATCCTGCTTTGCCATGCCTTGACGAACGCAGTTAAATTAGAACATAAAGAGAACATGGTCGAGTCATGTTCTCCTTTCCCTGCAATGGCGAAGCGCGCTTCCGTCGCTGGCGGAAGGAGGGAGGCATACCCCATTTTTTCGGGTGACGGAGCCGCAACAGGGCGGTTGCATGAGATATTTGCTGCCCGTGCCGGGGATGAGGCGAGTGCGGCAGGCTATGCCCTTATCATGGCTTTGTCCGTGTTGACGCCTAATAGCCCTTTACTATGGTTGCGGATCGACAAAGAGGAACGCGCTTCGGGTCTTTATGGCCTTGGCCTTGCCGCATTGGGACTGGACCCGGCCCAAGTAATATTGGGGCGATTGCCCGATACACTCGCAATATTGAGAGCGGGCGTCGATGCCTTGCGCTGTAGCGGCCTTGGCGCGGTCATCATGGAAGTGCCGGGACAAGCGCGCGAACTGGACCTTACGGCAACACGGCGGATGACGCTTGCCGCAGAGGCATCGGGAGTGACCCCCATTTTATTGCGTAGCCGGGCCAAGCCTATGCCCAGCGCTGCCTATAGTCGTTGGTCAGTGGAAAGCGCCCCTGCGCGCTCCTTCCCTGCCAATGCGCCGGGATATCCGGCTTTTGCCACAACATTGACCCGTCGCCGCGACGGGATAGCGGGCGTTTCATGGGATATGGAGTGGGATCGTGACACAACCTCCCTCCGCCCGCTCACCCCAAGTGCGCAAGATAGCATCGCGCCGGTTTCTGGCGCTGCATTTCCCTTGGCTGTCGGCAGATCGCTGGCAGCGGGCGCAAACGGGGTCGGGCGGGTGCGTCGCGCCTGAAATAGCGGTCAATATCCCGCTCGCTTTTATCGAAAAGCAACGGGGTGCCTTTCGCCTTGTTGCGGTGAACCGGTATGCGCATGAGCTTGATCTGCTCCCCGGTATGCCGCTCGCCGATGCGCAGGCGCGCGTGCCGGATTTGCACGCTATTCCCCACAATGAGGCGGCCAATGTCGCGTTGCTCGCTTATATGGCCGATCTCTATGATCGCTTGTCGCCGATGGTTGCGCTGCATCCGCCACAGGGGATACTCCTCGACATTAGCGGTTGCGCGCATCTGTTCGGCGGAGAAGCGGGGATAGTTGCGGCGGCCATACGGATAGCACAGCGCCAACATCTTCATGTCACCCCTGCCCTCGCCAGCACGCCCGAAGCCGCAGCCGTTCTTGCCCGTTATGTCGGGCACCCCGTTGATGATGAGGCGGCATCCATCCGTGCGCTTCCCATCGCTGCGCTGGAATTGTCACCCGACACGGAACGCGCGCTCGGCCATGCTGGATTGAAAACCATCGCCATGCTGGCAACCCGGCCAACCGCGCCGATTGCCGCGCGGTTCGGAATGGCGGCGGTTGACCGGCTCGAGCGAATATTGGGCCGCACGGATAGTCGCATCACGCCGCGCCGCGCTGCGCCTGCTCTGGTGCTCGACCGCATCTTTGCAGAACCGGTAGCGCGCACCACGGATATGCTGGAAGCCTTGCGTATTTTGTTGGACAGGCTGTGCGAACAACTTTTGGAACGGCATCAAGGCGGGCGATCCTTTCGCGCCAGCCTCTACCGCACCGATGGTGTGCGGCGCGATCTTACCGTTGAAACCGGACAGCCGGTGCGCGACAACAGCGTCGTCATGCGTCTGTTCACAGACCGGATTGACACATTGTCGGACCCGCTTGATCCGGGCTTTGGCTTTGACCAGATTCGCCTCGCAATCCTTCATGTCGAGCCATTGGGGCTTGCCCAGACCGCACTTGATGGCAGCGACGACGCTCGCGCGCAGGAAGATGTCGCCTGCCTGATGGACCGGCTTTCCATACGCTATGGCGAACATTGTTTTTATCGCTTGGCGCCCCATGAAAGCCACCTTCCCGAACGGACGCAGCGCCGCATAGCCGCAAACGCTGCTATGTCCCAATGGCCAACCGCGCCCGATGGCGAGCCGCCGCTGCGCCCGCTCTTCCTGTTACGCCCACCGCAATTGGTCGAAGTGCTGGCCGCCGTTCCTGACGGACCGCCGCGCCGCTTCTTGTGGCAAGGCCACGCGCATGAAGTGGTGCGTCATGAAGGCCCCGAACGTATTGCACCCGAATGGTGGAGGCAGCCGGAAGGAAAGCCGGGCCGGACCCGCGATTATTACCGTGTCGAGGATGCGGATGGCCGCCGCTTCTGGCTGTTCCGCCACGGACTTTTCGGAAAGGAAGCCGAACATCCGCAATGGTATATGCACGGGCTATTTGCATGAAAAAAACATTAAATATCCCCCGCTTTGCCGAATTGTGCGCCGCGACCAATTATAGCTTTCTGTACGGGGCATCCCATCCTTCAGCCATGGTGCTACGCGCTTATGCGCTGGGCTTGCGCGGGATCGGCATTGCCGACCGCAACACGGTCGCAGGGGTCGTGCGTGCGCACATCACCCTGCGTCGCCTAAAGAAAGATGCTCAAGAAAAAAATATTGCCTTCCCCGATTTTCGTTTGGCTGTCGGCGCACGACTGGTGTTCAGCGACGGGACACCGGATATTATCGCTTATCCTGCCACACGCTTTGGTTGGGGGCGTTTGACGCGGTTGCTGACAGTCGGAAATATGCGTGCGGTAAAAGGAGATTGTATTTTACACCTTTCCGACTTGCTGGCCCATAGTGACGATTTGTTGCTAATTATCCTCCCCGAAAGCAGCGCGACCGGACAACAGGCGCATAAAGCCCCACTTGTTCCCGAATCGCCCCGCCCAGAGCCAATATTGGCCGCGCTAACATTGGTGCCGCCCGAAGGCGCAACGCCGATACTTCGCCATACAATCGACCAGCTTAACCGGGTGGCAACGGGTAATATATGGCTTGCTGTCCGGATGAACCATGAAGGCAATGACGCGCGGAGGCTCCACGCGATGCAGGTCTTGGCGGCGGAAAAAGATATTTCCTTGCTTGCTACCAGCGATGCGCTTTACGCCGATGCCGCGGACCGCCCCTTGCAGGATATACTCACCGCCATCCGTCATGGTGTCACCATCTCCGAAGCGGGGTTCCGTCTTGCCGCCAATGCCGAACGCCATATCAAACCCCCGGCTGAAATGACGCGTCTCTTCGCCCAAGCGCCTCATGCGATTGACGCCAGCATCACCTTTTTAAACCGCATCCATTTCACACTCGATGATCTCAAATATGAATATCCGCATGAACCGGTGCCGCAAGGGTGGGAGCCGCAAAGCTGGCTGGAACATCTAGTCGAAAAAGAAGCGGAGCGCCGTTTTCCGAATGGAGTGCCAGACGCCTATCGCCAAACAATGGATGAAGAATTCGCCCTCATTCGCTCAAAAAAATATGCCTGCTATTTTCTGACCGTCCATGACATCGTCCAATATGCGCGCAGTCTGACGCCGCCAATTTTATGCCAAGGGCGGGGAAGCGCGGCCAATTCGCTCGTCTGCTATTTCCTTGGAATTACGCCGATTGATCCGGTCGATCAAAAATTGCTGTTCACGCGTTTTCTCTCCGAAGATCGTGATGAGCCGCCCGATATTGATGTTGATTTTGAACATGAACGACGCGAGGAGGTGATGCAATATGTCTATCGCCGTTTTGGCCGCCATCGCGCCGGCATCGCTGCAACGGTTATCCATTATCGTCAGCGCAGTGTCATCCGGGAGGTCGGCAAAGCTCTCGGCTTTTCCGAAGATGTGACGGCGCGCATGGCCGGCACGATCTGGGGGAGCTGGGGCGCAAAAGAGCTTCCCGATGACCGGATCGAACAGGCTGGCTTTGATACCGGCAATCCCGCGATGCTGCGCTTCAAATCCTTGGTCGATCAACTTCTCAATTTTCCGCGTCATTTGTCCCAGCATGTTGGCGGTTTTGTGCTGACCGAAGGGCGACTTGATGAAACCGTCCCCATCCACCATGCGGTGATGGAGGATCGCAGTTTTATCGAATGGGATAAGGATGATATCGACGCCCTAGGGCTGATGAAGGTCGATGTACTGGCCTTGGGGATGCTCACCTGCATCCGAAAAAGCTTTGACCTGATGCGCCGTCATGGTTTGGGAGATCTCGTTCTCGACACGGTCCCAAAAGAAGATGAAGCCACCTATAAGATGCTGCAAAAAGGCGACAGCATCGGCACGTTTCAGGTCGAAAGCCGCGCGCAAATCAGCATGTTGCCGCGTTTGCGCCCTGAAACATTATATGATCTTGTCATTCAAGTCGCGATTGTCCGCCCCGGCCCCATTCAGGGCGGCATGGTCCACCCTTATCTGCGCCGCCGTAATAAAGAGGAAAAAGCCGATCTCCCCGGATCGCGCGACGACCCTGATGAATTGAAAGATGTGCTGGGTAAAACATTGGGCGTTCCCTTGTTTCAGGAACAAGCAATGAAGCTTGCTATCATCGCCGCGCATTTTACTCCGGCAGAAGCCAACGCATTACGCCGCTCGATGGCCACTTTCCGCAGCCGCGGCACTATGGGCGATCATCAACATCGCTTGATTGAGGGTATGGTGCGCCGCGGATATGCACAGGATTTTGCCGAACGCTGTGCCAAGCAGATTGAAGGCTTTGGCGATTATGGCTTTCCCGAAAGTCATGCGCAGGCCTTTGCCTGGCTCGCTTATGTGTCGTCATGGCTAAAATGCCATCATCCGGCGGTATTTACCTGTGCGCTCCTCAACGCCCAGCCGATGGGTTTTTACGCGCCCGCACAGTTGGTGCGCGATGCGCGTGAACATGGGGTGGAGGTGCGCCCGCCCGATATAAATTATAGCGAATGGGACAATATCCTCGAACCGCGCCCCGATGGCGCGCTGGCGCTGCGATTGGGCTTCCGGCAAATAGGCGGCTTCCGTGAAGATTGGGCGCACCAGTTGGTCGGCGAGCGCATAATGAACGGCGCGTTCCGCAATGTGGATGACTGCGCACGGCGTACCGATATTGACCGTCGCGCCCTCCATTTGTCCGCCGATGGCGATGCGATGGGATCGATGGCGCTTTCCCGGCGCAATGCATTATGGGCTACCCGGCGCAGTGCAAGGGGCACATTACCCTTGTTTGAAGCGGCGGGGATTAGTGATCAGGGAACCGAGCCGGATATGGCTCTACCGCTCATGCCTGCGGGTGAAGAGGTGGCCGTCGATTACCAGACCTTGCGCCTGTCACTCAAAGGTCATCCGCTGGAGTTTTTACGGGGCGCATTGGCACAGGAAGGCGTGATGACCACCACCGCCGTTAATACCGCACGCAATGATGCATGGGTAAAAACCGCAGGGTTGGTACTCGTGCGCCAGCGTCCGGGCAATGGCAAGGCTATCTTCCTGACGCTGGAGGATGAAACCGGAATCGCCAATGCCTTGCTATGGGAACGACTATTCGCCCGTTATCGTCGCCCGGTCATGGCGGCGCGGTTGATGCTGGTTACAGGACAAGTGCAACGCAGCAAAGAAAATGTTGTCCATCTTATCGCCCGCCGGATCGAAGATAAGAGCATCCTGCTTGATCAACTATTCGAAAATGATCCCGCCTCCGCCACACCGCTTCCGCGTGCGCATCATCCCAGAAATGTCCGCCTAATCCCCAAGTCGCGTGATTTCCATTAGATCGACGGCGTTTTTCAAGCCCATGCATTTACGCCATTTTATAGTGTTTGCCTTTAAATTCCGCGCACACGAAAATTCGCTTGGGTTTGACTTTCATATCGCGGCATATGCTCAAAAGGCTTCAATTCTGACACTAAAAGCATTATTACCAATTTAATACCAATTTCGAGATTCCGGGGGATAAGCGGTTATGGTCTATTATTTGGGCGTGGATGCAGGCGGGACGTCGAGCAAGTCGCGCTTGATTGATGGGACCGGCGCTATCCTTGGCGAAGGCAAAGCGGGGTCGGCCAATGCGCGGATTGGCACCGAAGAATTGCATGAAACCTTGCTTGATGTGTGTAGGCAGGCGACCGATCAGGCGGGCTTGGGCGCGGAGGATATTGCGACCATCCGCTGTGGCATGGGGATAGCAGGCATCAACCGCATGGGGATGAAGCAAAAGCTGCAAACGCTGACCTTTCCGTTCGCCCATGTGATCTTTTCATCCGATTCGGTGATTGCCAATCTGGGCGCGCATCGCGGCGGAGACGGAGCCATTCTCATTCTCGGCACGGGAAGCGTCGGGCTAATCAAGCGCGGCGAGGATAGTTCGAGCGTCGGCGGCTATGGCTTTCCAATTTCCGATGAAGGCAGCGGCGCGGCGCTGGGGCTAAGCGCCATCCGCCACGCCTTGCGCGCGCTGGACGGGCGCACCCGCCCTACCCCGCTCAGCAAGGCGATCACCAAGCAATTCGACCATGCGATCCCGCGCGTCATCGACTGGATGGATGATGCGGCACCGGGCGATTATGCCGCTTTTGCACCGCTGGTCATGGATTATGCCGAAAATGGCGACGAGATTGCGGTGTCGATTGTGACCGATGCCGCGCTTCATGTGGAGCGGTTTATCGAAACGATTTTGGCGCGCGGGGCAACGCGCTGTGTATTGATGGGCGGGCTTGCCGAGCGGATGAAGCCTTGGCTTAAACAGCGTATCGTTGCGCGGCTGGAAGCGCCGATGGGCGATGCGCTGGACGGCGCGCTCATCCTTGCAGGCTATCCCATGCCGCCGCAGGAGGGTTAAGCCCAAAAGCTAAGCGGCTCCCCCCGCAATCCAGACTTTTTGTGCCTCAAGCGCATCATCAAGATGCACAAGATCGGCGGCATAACCCGCCGCTATCGTCCCACGCTGTGTTTCCATACCGAGCAGGCGCGCGGGCGTCCGGCTCGCCATGATGCTGGCCTCGGCCAAACCAACGCCCATCATGCCGACAGCGTTGCGCACAGCGCCCGCCATATCGAGCGCCGATCCTGCCAGTGTGCCATCACCCCCGCGCAATGTCCCATCACGCGCAAAAATCTCCGTCTCGCCGAGCAGGAAATGCTCCTGATCCCATCCGGTGGTTGGCATAGCGTCGGTGACGAGCATCAGCCGCTCCGGTCCCAAAGCCTTATAGGCGACGCGCAAGGCAGCGGGATGGACATGATGGCCATCGACAATGATGCCTGAGGTCAAACCATGATCGAGCGCCGCCCCGACCACCCCCGGCGCGCGGCTTTCAAGGCCGGTCATCGCATTATAAAGATGCGTGACCGCACTTAGCCCTTCGTCAACCGCGCGCTCCATAGCCTCATAGCTCGCAAGACTATGGCCCGCCGCCACGATGACGCCGCCTTCAACCAGCGCGCGGATTGCGCCGGGCGGCGCATTTTCGGGCGCGAGCGTGACCAAAGTGCGGCCATGCTTGAGCGATCCCAAAAGGGCGAGTGCCTCTTCGTCCAGAACCCGGAATTTGGCGGCATTATGGATGCCTTTCTTTCCCGTATTGAGGAACGGCCCTTCGATATGGATACCCGCAATGCCGGGGACGCCCGCCTCAATCGCCGCATCAACCGCTGCGATGGCCGCCGCGACCACCTGCAGATCATCGCTAATGAGCGTTGGGAGGAATGCGGTCGTGCCGAAGCGACGATGCGCCTCTGCAATCGTCGCAAGGCCGTCCACCGTCGGGCTGTCGTTGAACAGCACGCCGCCACCGCCATTGACCTGTGTGTCGATAAAGCCCGGCACGAGCGTGCCGCCGTCGAGCGGCTCGATTACCAAATCAGCGTCCAGCTTTTCGACCGGAATGACGGCCTCGATACGGCCCTCAGCCATGACCAGCGCATGGTCATGAAGCAACGCACCGCCGGTCAGAATGGCCGCGCCGGTAAGAGCGATACGGGTCATTGCGTGCGGGTCACTTTGCTGAGCATTGGCGGCTGGTCAGGATTAAGCCCGCGCGCAAGGGCGATGCGGTTCATCAGGCGGTAGAAGCTTTGCACCATTGCGAGCGGCGCGGTGACGGGGTCAAGGCCTTCCTCTATCGGTAAAGCTTGAATGTCCGGCAGATGTGCGCCCGCTACCGCAAGGCGCGCACCCCCGTCGGCGAATTTTGCGACGGTGTCGGCAAGCCCTGCTGACGCACCATCTTGCGGGACGAAGACCAGCACGGGGAAATCCTGTTTGACGAGCGCCATCGGGCCATGCAGCACTTCGGCAAGGCTGAAGGCTTCGGCGTGGATTCCGGCAGTTTCCTTGAATTTGAGCGCCGCTTCGGCGGCCGCTCCCAAGGTCAGCCCCCGCCCCAGCACGAATAGGCTTTGCGCGTCGGCGAAACTATCGGCAGCGGTCCAGTCCTGATTCCAGGCAGTGCGCAACGCTTGCGGGAGGGTGTCGAGGGCTTGGTGGAGTGCAGGGTCGCCGCTCCATTCGGCGGCGAGGTGTATCAATGCGGCGAGACTGGCGAGGTAACTTTTTGTCGCCGCGACGCTTTTTTCAGGACCGGCATGGAGCGGAATCACATGGTCGGCCAATTTTGCGAGCGGTGAATCTACGTCATTGACGAGCGCAATAATTACCGCGCCTGCCTGCCGCGCGGCTTCAGCCGAGAGTAGCAGGTCGGGGCTTTGTCCGGATTGCGAAATTGCCAGAAAAGGCTGGTTTTTCATAGCCGGTAGCACATCGCGATAGATGGACGATATGGACGGTGCCTGGCTCATTGTGGCGAGATCGAGCCGCGTTTCAAACAGATATTTGGCAAAGGTCGCGGCATGGTCTGAGCTTCCGCGTGCGCAGGTAAAGACCATGCGCGGAGCGAGATCGCGCAACCGCGCACCCAGCTTTTTCATGTCCGTACAATTTGTCGCAATCTGCCGCGCGACCACATCCGGTGCCTCCGCCGCTTCGGTGAACATCAGGGTTTCAGTCTCGGCCGGGAGCATCGTCATAGGGCATATATAATACCTATATAATACCAATTTACCAGCCCTCGTTAGGCTGCTAAAATTGCCTTATGAATGAACAGCCCGCGCCCCATATGTCCGTCCTAATCGCAGCCCTCGCTGCAACCCTCGCCCCGATCTTCGGCGCGCGTCTGCTCACTGCCGCTGCCGCGCGCGCGCCTTATGCGCAAAGCGAAGGCCATCACCATTATGACCCGCCCGGCCTTGTCGTTCAGCCCGAAACCATCGAGGAAGTCCAAGCCGCTGTCCGCGCGGCTGCAACACATGGTGTGTCCATTGTCGGCTATGGCGCAGGCACCTCGCTTGAAGGCAATGCCGCGGCCAATGCCGACAGCCTGCTCATCGACTTCAGCCGCATGAACCGCCTGCTTGAAGTCAGCGAAGCCGATCTCCTCTGCGTCGTCCAGCCCGGCCTCACCCGCGAGGAACTTAATCAGGAATTGCGTGCAACCGGCCTGTTTTTCCCTGTCGATCCCGGCGCAAACGCCTCACTTGGCGGCATGATTTCCACCCGTGCATCGGGCACGACCACCGTGCGCTATGGCAATATGCGCGACAATATATTGGCGTTGAAAGTCGTGACCGCCGACGGTACGCTTCTCCATACCGGCACCCGCGCGCGCAAATCGGCGTCGGGCTATGACCTCACCCATTTATTCACCGGCTCCGAAGGCACGCTCGGCCTGATTGTCGAAGCAACCTTGCGCCTCCACGGCCAGCCGGAAAAAATCCTTGCCGCGACATGGGATTTTGGCAGCGTCCAAGGCGCGGTCGATACGGTGATCGCGACCATCCAGTCGGGCGTGCCGATTGCGCGCATGGAATTGCTAGACGAAGAAGCGATCCGCGCCTGCAACGCGCAAAGCGGCCTTAGCCTCGCCGAACGCCCGACATTATTCCTTGAATTTCACGGTTCCGACGCGGGGGTGCAAGACCAACTCGCCACCGTCAAACTGATCGGCGAAAGCTATGGCGGCGGCACACTCCATTTTGCGAGCGCGACCGAAGAGCGCAACCAGCTATGGACCGCGCGCCACCGCGCCTTATGGTCGGCCAAAGCGATGATCCCCGGCGCGACCGCCTGGACCACCGATATTTGCGTGCCGATCGGCAAGCTTGAAGAGGCGATCATGCGCGCCAAAAGCGCCATCGCCGCTTCCGGCCTGTTTGCGCCCGTCCTTGGCCATGTGGGTGACGGCAATTTCCATGTGATGTTCATCCTGCCCCCTGACGACCCAACAAGCTGGGACAAAGCCCGCGCGATCAACGCCGCGATGGTCGATCATGCCCTATCGGTCGGTGGCACCTGCACGGGCGAACATGGCATTGGTTTAGGCAAACGACAGGCGATGCTCGCCGAACATGGCGAAGAAGCGGTCGCGCTGATGCGGCGGGTGAAGGACGCCCTCGACCCTGACGGGCGGCTTAATCCGGGGAAGATATTTTTGTGAGCCGAGACGGTTAACAGTTCGCGCGGAGGCGCGGAGCCGCGGAGATTTTTGGCGGGGCTCACGCCGAGGCGCAGAGGAATGGGAGACGCAGAGATGTTCGGGACGTGAAAGAAACCCATGATTTCCCTTCTCCCGTTCTCCCAGAGTAGCGCCCGCATTATTCAACAGCGCATCGCCTGCAGGCTTGGACTTCACTCAAAATCAAAGGGCGGACAGGTTTAGCGCCCTCCTTCACAACATCCGGCGCAGCACGCCGTCCCGCTTGACCAGCAAATGCCAAGCGGCTGCGCTTATATGCAGCGCGATCAAGCCCATCAGCAGCCAACTGCCATATATATGCGCATACCAGGCATAAGCGCGCAGGCTTTCATCTTCATATTGCGGGGTGAACAGGGTCGGCACGGTGAAGGCCGACAGCACACGCATATCTGCCTGCATATGGACATAAACAATATATCCCGCGACCGGCATCAACAAAAGCAGGGCGTAAAGCAGCAGATGGGTCAGGTTTTTGAGCCGCACCTGCCAGCCCGGCATCGCAGCATTATCGTGCGGCGCGGCGTTTCCTATCCGCCACAATAAGCGCAACAGCATCAGCGCAGTCAGAAAAATGCCGATCTGGAAATGGATATGGATTAGCGCATAGCTTTGGTCGCGGTCCTTGGTCGCCTCGGCCTCCCAACCGAACCAGATCATCGCCACGACCAACAGCGCCACTGTCCAATGCAGGACGCGCGCGATGAGGCCCCACTTATCCTTACTATTGCGCCAAAATGCCATTTTCACCCCTCCCCCTTCGCGTTACAAATTGACGCGCTTTTGCGTCTACAATATAACATAGGTCAATAAAAAGACGGTCCAATTGTGGTCCAATCGGGTGGATGACGCTGCATGATGAATCGCCGTATATTTACCTCCGGCCTGCTGTTCGGCTCGGTCGGATTTTCAACCTTGTCGTGCAGCGCGCCGTCCAATGCGGTGCGCCCACGCCGCGACCTTTATAATTGCGAAGGCTGCGATGTAGTGTTCGAGCGCGCCAAGGCCAAGCTCGGCGCGACGTTGCGGCTTGCCGAGGCCAGCGAACCGGGCGAACGTATGTGGCTTTCCGGCACGATCTTCCAAAACGATGGCGTAACACCTGCGCGCGATGTCATTCTGTACGCGCACCACACCAATAATGACGGGCTTTACGCCCACGGCACCAACGAAAATGAGTGGAGCCGCCGACATGGGCGCTTGCGCGGATGGGTACGGACCGGCGCGGACGGGCGCTATGCCTTTGATACGGTCAAACCCGCGCCCTACCCCGACCGCACCATGCCCGCCCATGTCCATCTTTATATCGGAGAGCCGGGGCGGCGGTCTTATTATGTCGATGATGCGGTATTTGCCGGAGAGTTTCGCGTCGATGCCGACTATATCGCACGGCAGGAATTACGCGGCGGGAGCGGTATCGTGCCTGCCGTCAAGGACGCGCAAGGCGTGTGGCAGGTGCGGCGCGATATTATTCTGGAGCCGCATCCGGTTTAGGGGTTCGGGCGTGCGTTGCCGTCCCGCACGATAGGGTTTGCGCGGGGTTACGGAGTTTTTCTTGTTTGACGCCGAGGCGCAGAGATGTTGGGAGCGTTGCAGAAGGCATGGTTTCCCTCCGCCCGTTCCCTCTGGGTGCCGCCCGCAAGGACGCTCTATCGAAGGGTTTAGCCTAACAAATGTGCTTCGGTACGGGCTTGTTCAAAACCACCCCAGCACAAGCGGCGTGTAAATATAAAATTTTGCGGTAACATTAAACGCCAGTGCATTCATTCGCTTAAAGTTTCAGCACCCAGCCCTTGCGTTTCAGAAATGGCATCGCGGCGCAGCATAGGCCGCTGGTCACGAGCGAGAAGAGGAGGGCTGCGAGTGGCGGGGCTAATCCGGTGGCGGCGAGCTGGTTGTAGAGCAGCGCCCAGACGAGAAGGCCCATGCCTGCGGTCACAAGCGCGAAACTGGCGGTCCACAGAGACTTGTTGAGCGGGAGGATGGGCATGAGGGCGACGCCTATCGCGACGAGGATGACGCCAAGGACCGCGAGCGTGCCCGTCTGTTTTTGCAACCCACGCGCGCGCATGAACTGCATCACCGCAACGCCGATCAACCCGCTCGCTATCGACGGGAGGGTCGAGAGCAATCCTTCGGGATCCCATGTCCCGCGATGTGCGCGGCCGGGGAGGATATGCTGGTCGAGCCAACCGGCAAGCCCCTCCCCCGCTGCAAGGCTGGGCGCACCGCCATCGGGGGTGCCGACCTTAAGCAGCAGCAGGCTGTGCGCGAGCAGGATAAGCGCGGCGAGCGCGGCGCTGAACCCTGCCCCTTTGCGCACCATCACAATCGCGGCGCATAGGCCATAGACAATGGCGATGCGTTGCAGCACGCCGGTCCAGCGTATGTCGCCCATCTCCAAGGTCGGGCGAATGAGCCAGCCGAGCAGCACACCGATCGCAAAAAGCAACAAAGTGCGCCGCATAATCGCGGGCCATAACGCGGCCCCGCTGGTGCGCGCTTTATCGAGCGCGAGCGGAAGCGACAGGCCAACCATCAGCAAAAACCACGGAAATACCAGATCGGCGAGTGTCAGCCCGTTCCATTCAGCATGTTTTAGGAGGCCAAAGGCGGTCCCCGCCCCTTGCAGATTGACCAGCACCATGAGCAGCACATCGACCCCGCGAAACGCATCGAGCGACAGGTCGCGCGGCGCTTTCATAGCAACCGCCGTTTGAATGTCACGCAAGCGTCACCGCGCCCGATAATTCGCTCACAAATTCAAACCGGTCGCCGCGATAAATGGAGCGGGTGAGTTCGACCGGTTGGCCGTCCGCTCTACGGGTGACGCGCTCTATGCGCAGCACTTCGGCTCCTTCGCTGATCGACAACAGCAACGCATCGGCAGCGGACGCGCGCGCGGCGCGGATTTTCTGGGTGCCGGACACCGGGCGGTTTCCTTCGGCCTCCAGGGCCTGATAGAGCGACGGCCCCAATGTCTTGATCGGTGGCAGCATATGGGCGGGGATGATCGCATGTTCGACCGCAAGCGGCTCGTCATTGGACAGGCGCACGCGGCTCAGATGCGCGATTTTCGACCCCGGCTCGATGGCGAGCAGTGCGGCTTCATTATCATCGGCATCGCCATAATCGCGGCGGATCCAGATTGTATCGACATTATCGCCGCGCGCGCGCGCATCTTCGGTAAAGCTCGACAGATGCGATCCCGCAGCCTGGATGCGTTGGGTCACAAAGGTGCCGGAGCCTTGTTTGCGCTGCAATAATCCTTCGTCGATAAGCTGTTCGATGGCTTTGCGCACGGTGACGCGCGAGGCCCCCACAAGGTCGCATAATTCGCGTTCGGGCGGGAGCGCCTCGCCGGTGACAATATCGCCTTCGATGATGCGGTCGCGCAGATCATTGGCGATCTGGACATAAAGCGGCGAATATTGGTCGCCGTAAATTTCCACCCGCCGCCGCGCCATCAGGTCATGTCCTTTGCCGCGTGTCTGGCCGCCGCCAGCGCATCGACCGCGCCGCGCAGACGGCCCTTATGGTCGGCAAGCAGCGCCTTTGCGCGCGCCTTGTCCGCACCCATTGCGATAAGCGTCGCGACCTTGATATTGCGGTCCGCCGCATCGAGCGCGGCATAAGCGGCCTCCAAGCTACACCCCGCCAGTTGCGCGACAATCCGCGCGGCGCGGTGGCCAAGCTTTTCGTTGGAAATGACCATATCGACCATCAGCCCGCGATAGACTCGCCCCAGCCGGAGCATGATCGCGGTGGACAGGATATTGAGGACCGCTTTTTGCGCGGTGCCTGCTTTCATGCGGGTGGACCCAGCCAATATCTCGCTCCCCGTTTGCGCAAGGATGGCATGATCGGCGGCGCCAAGCAATGGTGCGTCCGGGTTATTGGCAATCGCGATGGTGAGCGCGCCTGCCTTTCTGGCGGCCTCGACCGCAGCGATAGTATAAGGGGTGCGCCCGCTCGCCGCCACACCGATGAGGACATCGTCGGCTCCGACACCCAGCGCCGCTATTTCCGCGCGCGCGGCAGCGCCATCATCTTCCGCGCCTTCGACGCTCGCCGCCAAAGCGCCCATACCGCCCGACATCAGATAGCCGAGCCGCGCTTCGGGCCAGCCGAAGGTCGGGCCAAGTTCGACACCATCCTGCACCGCGACGCGCCCCGATGTGCCCGCGCCTGCATAAAGAAGGCGGCCTTTATCGCCCATCCTGTCGGCAGCCGCATCGGCGGCGTCCGCTATCGCCTGAGTCTGGCTGTGGAGTGCGGCAATCGCGGCGGCCTGCCCGTCAATCATCGCCTGCACCGCATCCGCCGTCGGCCAACGGTCTATGTCCGCATAGAGCGGATCGACGCTTTCGGTATCAGCCATATGCGCGCTCTCCCGCTGCCGGTGCCGCCTTATTCTGGTTGCCCGTCAGGCAAACCAGTGTGGCGACCAGCGTACCGAAGCAAAGCTGGAACGGGAAGGCAATATTTTTGAGCATTACCGGCAGGCCGAGGCTGTCCACCACATAGGGCTGGAACAACAGGATCGTTACAAAGCCGATGACAAGTGCGGCGATGACCGAGGCCGCCGATCCGCGCTTGGTAAACACTGCCGTAAAATAGACACCGAGCAGCCCGGAATAAGCGAACGCCATCACGCCCAGCACAAATTCAAGCAGCGGGCTGTTACTATAGCGTTGCCAATAATAGCACAGGATCGACATGGCGAAGAGCGCAAGGCCGATGATAATCATCGTCACACGACCGGCGAAAATATAATGTTGCTCGCTCGGCTTTTCCTGCCCCTGCCGCTCCTTCCACGGGCGATAGAAATCATTCACGAACACCGCCGACATGGAAATCACACCGGAGTTGATTGCCGCCGCTGCAATCACGCCGACCGTCACCAGCCCGCGTAAGCCCGGAGGAATTTCGCTTAGGATGAAGTGCATGAAGACGGTAATCTTCTCGCCTTGGAAATTTTTCGAAATCTGGCTCGCGCTGGTCCCCATAAGGTCGGGCCGTTCATAGAAAATATAAAGGAGCGAGCCGATCATCAGGAACAGGAAAATGACCGGGATAGACACCCAGACCGACGCATAAAGCGCGCGCGCACCATCTTTGGAATCGCGGCAGGCGAGAAGGCGCTGCGTCGTGTCCTGATCCAGCCCCGAATTGGCAAGGTTAATCAACACAAGTCCTGTAAAGGCTGCCAGCACCGAAAAAGGCGCGGTGAGGCTCAAGGAGCTATCGACCATTTGCAGCTTGTTGACGCCATCGGGCGCGTGGCGCAGCCCTTCGATAATCTCCGGCACGCTCGCGGGAATTTTCATGAGCAGGAAAACCAGCACCATGATCGCCGCGCCGACATACAGCACGACCTGCACCAGATCGCTCCAGATGACCGAATTCAATCCGCCCATGAAGGTGAATACCAGCCCGAAAATCAGCAGGATGAAGGAGGCAATGATGATGTGCGAAGGCTGGACATCAAGAAACACGATCATCGACACGGCAATGGCCGCAAGATAAAGCCGCGCTCCGCTCGCCAACACGCGCCCGACCAGATACATCGCCGCCGCCGCGCGTCTTGCGGTCACGTTAAAGCGTTGCTCAAGCAGTTCGTAAACAGTGGACGCACCCATCGCATAAAAGCGCGGGATGAGAACCGTTGCGACCACCCAAGCGCCGATCAACGCGCCGACCGTGCTCATAATATAAGTATAATTGCCACGGAAACTATTGTCCGGAACGCCAAGGAAAGTCGCCGCCGACTGCACCGTCGATAACACCGACACCGCTACCAGCCATGTCGGCGCATGGTGGCTGGCAAGGAAATAATCGTCGGCCTTGGTCATATCGCGGCGCGTCGACAAATAGCCCGCCACCGCAAGGATCAGCACATAGCCACCCAAAATCGCCCAGTCGAAAGCGGTAAAGGAAAGTGCGTTCATCGGCCCACCCTAACGAGATAACGGGGTGCCTTTATGAGACACCCCGCATCATAACATCAATGCTTATAGGTAATCGACACACCAAAGGTCGTGCCCAGCACATCATAAGTATCGGGATAGGTATTATAGGCCCCCGCATTTTTGGGAAGCGGCGGCTTTTTGTTAAAGAGATTATCGACCCCGAAACCCAGTTCCAGCCCTTGAAGCGGCGTCGGGCGCAGGCTGAAATTAAGGTCGAAATAATTATAGGCCGGGATTTTTGCGGTGCTACCGACGGTCGAATCCTTGACCGACCCGATGCGGGTCCAGCCGATTTGCGCGGTGAGCGGTTCGCTGTCCCAGGTGAAGGTCGCACGGTGGCGGTAATCGGGGGCAACAAGCGTCACAAGGTCGGACGAACAGCGCGCACCATAGCTGCCCTTACAATCAACCGGCTCCAGCACCGCGTTGCGGCGGATCGAATAATCGGTCACAATCGAGCCGACATAGCCGAAATTCCACCGCTTGCCCGGCAGGCCGAACGGCACATCAAAGCCATAGCGCGCTTCAATGTCGATGCCTTCCTGCTTGATCGACGCCAAGTTGCGGTCATCGACATAGGCGTGGAGCAGATAGCCGGTGGCGGGGTCGCGGGTAATCGCCTGACACAGCGGATTGTCTGCGCGCGGATCAGTCACATAACAGCTTGAAATCGCATCGACCGGCTGGATTTGTCCGACCGCATCCTTGATGTTGATCTTGTACCAGTCGACCGACAGCATGAAGCCGGGCAGGAATCGCGGCGTCAATACACCGCCTGCGGTCCAGGTCTTGCCCTTTTCCGCATGGATGGTGGGGTTGCCGCCGAAATAATATTGCCCCTTAAGGTTCGCCGGATTGTCGGAATCATAAGCGCCTTTATAGCCCATCGCCGTACATTGGCTGATTGTCGCCTGATTGGTCGCGCCGACGCACGGGTCGCCAGCATAGCGCGGGAAGAGACGCGCAACGGTGCGTAGATTGGCGAACGGAATCGAGAAGATCGGGTTCGCAAATTCGCCAAGATTGGGATCGCGGATGACCGTCTGACGTGTGCCGCGCAGGCGCAGATCATCGCTCACCGTCCAGTTGACGCCAAGCTTATGCGTCGCATAATCCTGCTTCACGCCGAAGGAGCGGGTGTACCAGCTTTGGCGATACGCACCTTCGACGGTAAGTTTTTGAATGAGCGGCACATCCTTGATGACCGGCACAATAAGTTCGCCGAACAATTCATGCACGCTGATGAACGGGTCGACCACCGGCGAGCTTTCCGCGCCTTGGTTGAACGACAGGCCCAAATCCGCGCCATAATCGAACTTGCCCTTTTCGTGGCGATATTCATAGCCTGCGGTAAAGCCCCACGGCCCGGCCCACCCATTGAAGAAATCGCTGCTATCGCCCGACAGATAGGCCGATGCGACCTGCTGGATACGGGTGCGGTCGCCATAGTCGAAATCGCGCACGAGCGGGGAATAATCGCCGCCGGGGCCGAAAATATCGGTGGCGTTGGCAAGGCCCGCGAACGCCGATTTGAGGCCGTCATTCTTGACCGTAATTTCTTCCTTGGAGCGGCCATATTGATAATAAGCGTCCCAACGGATCGCGGGAGTTAAATCACCGCGCAGGCCAATCTGGCCTTGAATATTGTTGCGCTCATTGGCGGCATAAGTGGTGCCAAGCTCGCCCAGCGACTTTTGCACATTGACCGTCGCGACGCCATTCACAAAGGTCAGCATCGAGCGCGCTTGCGCATCGAGATAGGGATTATCTTGACGGATCTGGACATTGATGCCCGCCGCCCCCGTCGTAATCGGGTTCTGGCCCGAACGGGTGCCGCCCTTAGTCTTGACCTTGGCATACATCACGCGGCCATAGGCTTCGATGCCGTCGGTCAGTTCATAGTTGAAGAACAGGTCGGCATTGATGCGCTGGAGCGGCTGAACCAGCAAAAATTCCGGCGTATAATCGGTCGTCTGCGGGGTCAGCGTGAACTGGCCATTGGCGTCATAGGAAAATTTCCGTCCGCTCGCCACATCGGTATAATTGCCGCCAATGGGAAGCGTCGCCACGCCCTTGCGCGCAAAATTACGCTTGCCTGCGAGCAGCGCATTGCGGTCGGTATATTCGACATAGCCGAGGATATTGCCACGATCTCCAAGGTTTGCGCCCGCCATCAAATGCGCGCTCGCTTGCGACCCGCCGCTGCTGACCGCACGATAGCTCGCATTGGCGGTGATGCCTTCATAGTTGCGCTTGGTGATGAAGTTGACGACGCCGGCAACCGCATCCGCACCATAAACCGCAGCAGCGCCGCCCGTCAGCACATCGACCCGATCGAGCAAAGCCGCCGGAATCGTGTTCACATCGACCGCGTTGCGGAAACTGAAGGGCAGCGCGCGCGTGCCGTTGACCAGCACAAGAGTGCGGTTCTGGCCCAAGTTCCGCAGGTCCAGCGTTTGCGCGCCAAAAGCATCGCTGCCGACCGAAGTTGCATTGACGCCGCCCGCAAGCTGCGGGACTTTGGCGGTGAAGTCTTCAATCGTGACCGCGCGTTGCAGCTTGATCTGCTCGCCGCCCAAGGCACTGACGGGGCTGGTCGAAGTGAGGCCCGGCGAGCGGATGCGCGTGCCGGTGACGACAATGTCGCTCTCGCCCGATGTTTCCGCAGCAACACTCGCGTCACTGGCCGCCTCTTGCTGATCCTGCGCATAAGCCGGGACCGCCGCCAACATCATCGACACCGCCAGCACAGCACTCCCGCCCATCAGGCGGCGCGAAACATTAGAAACCATCAGACTTCCCCTTTTTGTCTTGCCCCCACGGGCAGGCATCATGTCATGAATTTGTAACGCGAATTATCCCAGCTTCACGCGCCATGCAATACCATTTTGATACCAATTTTTATGGGGAGGAAACTCTGCCGGAGGAGCGTAGCGCAACATTGCCCCTAGCTCCTCCCCGAGCTTGCTCGGGGAGGTGGCGCGCGCGTTAGCGCGTGACGGAGGGGTTGCGAGCGATAGCGAGCGTGCCGAGCTGTCGGAGATGAAGGGGGTTCGCTTACGCTCACCACCCCTCCACCATTCGCCTTTGGCGAACGGTCCCCCTCCCCGAGCAAGCTCGGGGAGGAACTGTTTTTTTCACCCCACCCGCAATAATTGGCTCGGATAGCTTTCCACCAATTTCTGCGCTTGACGCCAATCTTGGGTCAGCCAATGGGCCTGTTCGGCCGCATCCAAAATCACCGGCATTGAAAACACGCCTCGGTCCACCAGCGCACGGTTGGCGTCGGTGGTGACAATCGCAAAGGCGGGATAGTCGGTCGTGTCTTTCCAAATCCCGGCAAAGGCGAACAATCCGCCCGACACCACACCACATTCCACCGCCCGTCCCTTGGCGCGGAGGGTGAAGCTGGTAGCGGGCACCAGGCAGCGCAGCCCCACATGGCGTAAATTTCCAATCCAGAACGGGCTTTCCAGATTGCGCACGGTCAGCACTGCCGCGTCTCCGCCCTTTGGCGGGGGATAGCCCCAGAAAAAGGGCCGCAACATCCGCTTGCCATCGGGCCGCGCGGTGATGACCGGCGCAGGCGACAGCGCATTGACCGTGCCCTCCTCCCACACATCCTGACCAATGCTCGCGCGGAAATGGTCACCTATGGCAGGAGCGCTGGCATCAAGTTGATATTGGTGCATCAATCTACCCCGGAAGATGTTGGGATATCGGGATATTCAACCGCAAACCAATCCGCAAAAGCCGCGCGTTCTTCGCCGCGCATATGCAGCCCGCATTTGGTCCGCCGCCATAAAATATCGTCGGGCGCGCGTGCAAATTCCTGTGCGACCAGATAGCGGACTTCGGCTTCGGTCAAACCCCCGCCAAAATCGCGGCCCAGTTCGGAAAACATGGCAATATCACCCAATAAAATATTGGTTTTACTACCATAGCAACGGAAAAGACGGTGCAGATATGCCTTGCCCAGCTTGGGATAAGCCGCCTCCAGCTTCCGGCGCTCCACCGCAATATCCCCGACGGCAAAATCGCCGCCCGGCAAATGCGCGCGTGCGGTCCAAGGCGCGCCTTGCGCCCCCAGCGCATCCTCGACCCGCTCCAGCACGGTTTCGGCCAGCTCGCGATAGGTGGTGATTTTACCCCCGAAAATGGAGAGGATCGGCGCGTCACTTCCGCCCTCCCCTACGTCCAGCGCCAACACAAAGTCGCGCGTTACCGCGCTCGCATCCTTGGCATGATCTTCATAGAGCGGGCGCACCCCGGCATAGCTCCACACCACATCATCCGCCGTGATATCGTGGAGAAAATAACGGTTCGCCGCCGCAACCAGATAGGCGGTTTCGGCCTCCGAAATGGCGGTCCCCTCCTCCGGCGTCCCTACCGATACCTCGGTCGTGCCTATGAGCGTGAACGCTTCCTCATAGGGGATAGCGAAGATAATCCGGCCGTCTTCCTGCTGGAACATATAGGCCCAATCGCCATCATGGAGGCGCGGCACGATGATATGGCTGCCTTTGACGAGCCGCACATGGGCGGCTTCATCATGCGCGCGATATTGGGCGATGATGCGGTCGACAAAAGGCCCGCCCGCATTTATGATCTTGCGCGCCTCGACGCTGGTGCCGTCACCCAATTCGGCCTGCCAATGGCCGTCCCTGCGCTGGAGGCCGGTGCAAGCGGTGCGGGAACGTAATTCCCCGCCGCGTGCGACAAAATCGACCGCGTTCAACGCCACCAATCGCGCATCATCGACCCAGCAATCCGAATAGGCAAAGCCCGTCACCAGATCATGATGGAGCGGCGCGCCCTCGCGCACATGACGCAGGCGTAGCGTGTCGGTGCCGGGGAGCAATTCGCGCTTGCCCAGATGATCGTAGAGAAACAGGCCCAGCCGCAGCAACCAGGCAGGCCGCATCCCCTCCACTACCGGCAGGATGAAACGCAGCGGCCAGATAATATGCGGGGCCGCGCGCAACAAAATCTCGCGCTCCCCAAGGGCTTTCCTGACCAACGCAAAGTCATAATGTTCCAGATAGCGCAGGCCGCCGTGGATGAGTTTCGTGGACGCGCTTGACGTATGGCTCGCCAAATCCTCCTTTTCGACGAGCAGCACCTTATAGCCGCGCCCCGCCGCATCGCGCGCGACGCCTACGCCGTTAATCCCGCCGCCTATCACCAGAAGATCATACATTTTGGCCGCCATTCCTTTTGCAACGCGGCTTGACCCCATCCGCGCGTCGCGCTCTATTCTCCCTCATAAGGGGAAGCGCATGACAGGCAACCGCCAGAGTAAGATTATCATTCTCGACGAAGGCACGACATCGACGCGCGCGATGCTGTTTGATGCGGGCGGGACATTGCTGGGGAGTGCGCAGCGCGACCTCACCCAATATTATCCAGCGCCGGGTCTCGTCGAACATGATGCAGGCGAGATTTGGGATAAGACGCTCACCTGCTTGCTCGAAATGATTGCCCATGCGGGCGGCGCGGGCGAAATTGCCGCCATCGGCATCACCAACCAGCGCGAAACCGTAGTTTTTTGGGATAAGGAAAGCGGGCAACCGCTCACCCGCGCCATTGTGTGGCAGGACCGGCGCACCGCAGATCGCTGTGCCGCGCTCAAAGTCGAGGGTGCGGAAACGATGGTGCAGGCCAAGACTGGCCTGCTGCTCGACCCTTATTTTTCTGGGAGCAAAATCGGCTGGGCGCTTGAAAATTGGCCGGAGCTCAAGCGCGCCGGAAGCCGCCTTGCGGTGGGAACCATCGATAGCTGGCTTGTTTATAAACTCACCGGCGGCGCGCGGCATCTGACCGATGCGTCTAATGCCTCGCGCACCGCTTTGATGGACATCGAAAAAGGCGGCTGGGATGCAGAACTTTGCACGCTGTTCGGGGTGCCGATGGAGATTTTACCGACCATCGCCGACAGTATCGGGACATTCGGTGCTAGCGACGCGCGGCTAACCGGCGCCGCTATTCCGATCACCGGCATTGCTGGCGACCAGCAGGCCGCGACCATCGGGCAAGCCTGTCTGTCGGTCGGCGAAACCAAGGCGACCTTTGGCACAGGAGCCTTTGTGCTGACCAATACGGGCACGAAAAAGCCCGTCTCGACCAACCGCTTGCTCGGCACCATCCTGTACCAGCAGCAAGGCGAGCGGCATTATGCGCTGGAAGGGTCGGTATTTGTCGCGGGGTCGCTCGTCCAATGGCTGCGTGACGGGTTGAAACTCATCGGATCGAGCGCGGAAACCGAAGGCTTGGCGCGTTCGGTGGAGGATAATGGCGGCGTGACTTTAATCCCTGCGCTGAGCGGGTTGGGCGCGCCTTGGTGGCGCTCCGATGTCAGCGCAACCATGACGGGTATGAGCTTTGCCACCGGCAAGGCGCATATTGTGCGCGCCGCTTTGGAGGCGATGGCGCACCAGACGCATGATTTGCAACGCGCTTTTGCGGCAGATGGCGCGGATTGGGCGGGTTTGAAAATCGACGGCGGGATGAGCGCCAATGACTGGATCGCACAGGATCTGGCTGATATTTTGCAAGTGACGGTCGAACGGCCCTTATTCGTCGAAACCACCGCCTTGGGTGCGGCAATGCTGGCGGCTGTTGGGGCCGGAATTTATCCAGACCTCAAGGCCGCAGCTGTGATGCGCGGCGAAACGCAAAGCTTTGCGCCACAGATGAACGAGCAGGTGCGCAGCGCAAGGGTCGTGCAATGGCGCGGCGCGATGGAGCGGTTGCTGGGATGAAGCTGGCGGTGATCTAGCCCCTCCTCCTTTAGGGGAGGGGCCTACGGAGACTTAGGAATTTTACGCGCAAGCGAAAATTCTTAGTCGTAGTGGGGTGGGGTTTGTCGGCAAACGCCGTGCCTGACTGACAACCCCCACCCCAACCCCTCCCCTGAAGGGGAGGGGCAAAATTGTGTCGCCACACACCCCGCCCAAAAAGAAAGGGCGCCCGAAACCGGACGCCCATCCGTTTTTTGCTTGGCGCAAGAAAAGCTTATTTCTTGAGCGTCAAACCACCGAAACGCTTGTTGAAGCGTGCAACCTGACCGCCAGTGTCGAGGAGACGGCTGTTGCCGCCGGTCCAGGCCGGGTGCGAGGTCGGGTCGATATCGAGTTGCAGCGTGTCGCCTTCCTTGCCCCAGGTGGAGCGCGTTTCGAACACATTGCCGTCGGTCATCTGGACCTTGATCATGTGGTAATCGGGATGGGTATCTTTTTTCATGTCAATAAGCTCCGATAAATTGGCTGGTTCCGACCAGCCTCTTGGATGCAAGTAAAAATCGAAGCCGCGCCCCTATCGCAGAGCGCGGCCTAAAGCAAGGTTTATCCGTTGCCGTTAGGAACTGGCCTACCGACTTATTCCGGCGCGTCGGCAATCATTGCGGTAAATTCACATTCCGCCGCCAATCCGTCTTCCAGCTCGGCGCGGCCTTTGAATTTGCAAATGGTGCGCTTTTGCTGGAGGATTTCGGCATGAAGGCTCAGCAACACGCCGGGTTCAACCGGCTTTCTGAACTTCGCGCCTTCAATCGCCATAAAATAGACGAGCTTGCCCGAATTGGCGAGGCCAAGCGATTCGACCGCGAGGACGCCAGCCGCTTGTGCCAAGGCTTCGACGATCAGTACGCCCGGCATGATCGGGCGGCCCGGAAAATGGCCTTGGAAGAAAGGCTCGTTCATCGACACGGCTTTGACCGCATGGATGCTCTTGCCCAATTCCATCGACACAACGCGGTCGACGAGCAGCATCGGATAGCGATGCGGCAAAAGTTGCATGACCCGCCGGACGTCCAGCGGGCCACGCATTTCATTTGCGGCAGTGTCTTCGCCTGCCATGTGTCTTAGCGGCCCTTGGGTGCCGGTGCCGGAGCTGCCGCCGGAGCGGGGGCCGGCGCAGGGGCTACAACATTGACCGAGGGAAGCTGGCGGTTCAGTTCGGCCAGCACATCATTGGTGATGTCCACCGACTTTGCGGTCGCCATCGTCACCGCCATGTCGAGCGCAATATTCGCACCCTTGGCGGTCATTTGCTGGGTCACGATGGGGTTCAGGCGATCTTCGATCTGCTTTGCAACATAAGCGCGGTTACGACCGAACGTCTGTTCGCCGCGTGCGATTTCCTGCTGTGCTGCCGATTGCTTCTGCTGGAACGCGGTCGCACGCTGTTGCAGCGCGGCGTCGGGAGCTTTGCCGTTCAGCGCCTGAATAGCGGTGTCGAGCGACTGGGCTTCGGTCTGGAGCGGCTGGCCGAGCTGCTGCGCACGGGTCTGGAGCTGCTGAAGCTGGGTCTGAAGCTGGGTTTGTGCCGCCTTGCACGCGGTGCATTCGGCAAAGATACGCTCGCGATCAACAACCGCAACAACGGCGGGGCCGATCTTTTGCGCCTGCGCGATGGACGGAACAGCCGCGGCAGCACCAACGGCCAGAATGGTCAGAAGAGTCTTTTTCATCAGAATTGGGTTCCTACATTAAAGGTGAACAATTTTGTATCGTCGCCGGGTTCTTTGAGAAGGGCACGCGCCACGTCGATGCGGAACGGACCAAATGGGGAATTCCAGTTGACGCCGACACCAATAGAAAGACGCGGCTTGGCCGAATTACCATAAAAACGTTCTTCAAACGGGGAAAGGGCGGTGAAGCCTTCCGGGCAGACATTATACTGCGTGCCCGTTATCGTTGTTCCGTTGTCGCCGGTGGTTACCGATTGGGTCGCAAATTTCTGCTCTCCGGTGGTCCCGTTGCGGCAAATGGATTTGATGATTTTTTCCCCGCCGACAACATCGGTAAATGTATTTTCAAGCGTGGTCAGCGTCGGCGTCTTCACTCTCCACACCGAACCGATGTCAACAAAGACCGAAGGGCGCAAGCCCATGGATTTGGTTCCGGATCCCATCGGAATTTCCAGTTCGGCACGGCCCATATAGAAAGCCCGGCCACCCAACGCATCGTCCACCGCGCCTTTGCGGAAAAGGTTGAAAACGGGGTTTTTGGGGTCGGTAATGTCAATTGCCGCCTTATCTGACATATCGGCATAATATTTGAGAACGCGCGGACCGATGCCGCGAATATCGAATCCACGCATTTGCGGTTCGCCGAGGAAGAAACGGTCGTTCAGACGGATCTCGTCTATGCCGGGACCACGGCTCTTTTCGAACGGGTGGATATAGCCGCCTTGCGCCTGTACCGAGAAGATGAAGCCCTTGCCCAAATTCCAATATTTGTCGGCATTGAGCGAAGTGCGCAGATATTTGACGTCCCCGCCAAGGCCAGCAAAATCCTGACTAAGCGCGATGCTGTGACCGCGCGTCGGGCGCAAGCTGTTGTCGCGGCGGTCATAGGCGATGGTATAACCCAGAAGCGAGGTGGTGCGCTTGCCGATAGCATCGCAAAGATAACGGCCCGCAATATAAGGATCGCACTTGCCGCCAAAATAATAAATATCCTTGTCGAGGCTGACCTTGTCCAGATTGAATGTATAGCGCCCCTGCATCGTCATATATTCCGTGAGCGGCACACCGATCCGGATGGACGCACCCGTGGTCGATTGTTCGAATGTGGTCTTGCGCTCGTTCGAATTGATGAAGTTGAACGAGTTGAGGTCGCGGCGGTAAATGCTGCCGCTCAATGCAATATTGCGGTCGAACAGATAGGGTTCGGTAAAGCTCAGCTCCGCCGATTTGGAATAGCTCGACCAGTTGACCGAGGCGCCAAGCTGTTGCCCTTTCCCGCGGAAGTTGCGCTGGCGGATCGAGCCATTCAAAATGAAACTTTCAAGGCTGGAGAAACCGGCCGAAAGCTGTAATTCGCCGGTCGATTTTTCTTCGACATTGGCTTCCAATATGATGCGGTCCGGTGCGCTGCCGGGCTTTTGTTCGATTTTCAGATTTTCCTGAAAATAGCCGAGCGAATTGATGCGGTTTTCCGAACGCTTGACGGCGAAAGTATTGAACGCATCGCCTTCATTCAAACGGAATTCGCGACGGACAACCTTGTCCTGCGTCAGCGTATTGCCGTTCACATCGATACGTTCGACATAAACGCGCGGTGATTCCCCGACCTTGAACAAGATGCCCATGGTCTTGGCGTCTTTATCGCGCGAAAATTGCGGATTAATATCGGCAAACGCATAGCCGAACATACCGGCGGTTTCGGTGAGGCGGTCGACCGTATCTTCGACCAGCTTGGCATTATACCAATCGCCCTGCTTCATCGGCAGCGTGGCCTGCAGCATTTCCGGACGGAAATCGCGCAATTCGCTTTCGACCTTCACATCGCCGAATTTATAGCGTTCGCCTTCTTCGACTACATAGGTGATGATGAAGTCCTGCTTGTCGCTGGTAAGCTCGGCCACCGCCGACACTACGCGGAAATCGGCATAGCCTTCAGTCAGGTAAAATTGACGCAGCTTTTGCTGGTCATAAGCCATGCGGTCGGGGTCATAGCTGGTATTACCGCTGAGGATGGTGGTGAGACCAGCCTGTTTGGTCGCCATTTCGCCGCGCAATTCGCCATCGGAAAATTGGGTATTGCCGATAATGTTGATCTGGCGGACCTTGGATTTCGGCCCTTCGTTGATTTCGAACACGATGTCGACGCGGTTCTGGTCAAGCTGGACCATCTTCGGTTCGACGCTCGCGGCATAGCGGCCTTGGCGCTTGTAAAGTTCAAGGATGCGCGCAACATCGGCGCGGACCTTGGAACGCGTATAAATCTGGCGCGCCTGCATCTTGATTTCAGGGCGGATTTTATCTTCTTTGAGGCGCTTATTGCCTTCAAGGATGACGCGGTTGATGACCGGATTTTCCTTGACCTGAATGACCAACGCGCCCTGATTATCGGTAATCTGCGCGTCAGCGAACAATTCGGTCGCGTAAAGATCCTTGAGCGCCTCGTCCAACGACGCGCGCGTATAAGGTTGGCCGGGGCGCAGGCGGATATAGGATAAGACTGTGTCGGGTTCGAGGCGCTGGTTGCCGACGACGACTACCGAACGGATCGTGCCGACCTGCTGCGTCGTCACCAGCGAGGGGGCGGTTTGGGCAGCGGGGTCTTGCGCAGCCGGTGCGGGTGCTGGCGCAGGCGCGGTTTGGGCCGCAGCGGGCACCGCCATCGAGACGAGGATTGTTCCCGTCAGCAGCACGGCCATAAAACGGCGCGAGGTATGAAACTGGCCACCGCTCTGGTTGTTTTTCGCTGTCACGCGCATCTATCCTCTATCTCTAATCACTTTGTGCAAGCCGCTGGCAAGTTCCATCGGTAACCAATCGGCTGCTCTCCCTGCCCCAAGCTGGCTATCCAATCAAGCCAACGATGCGTTTCCATACGCCAAAACTTTCAAGGTCGTTGAATGTCACGACCAGAAACAATGTTGCGACCGCCGCAAATCCGAACCGGAAGGCCCATTCCTGAACCTTCGGATTGGCCGGTTTGCGGCGAACGGCCTCTATCGCATAAAATAGCAAATGCCCACCGTCCAGCATCGGCAGTGGCAGCAAATTGATGAACCCAAGATTGATGGAGATAAGCGCAATCAGGAAAATGAAGGCCTCGACGCCAATCGCCGCGCTCTCGCCCGATTGCTTGGCAATCTTGAGCGGGCCACCCAAATCCTTGATCGTGCGCTTGCCGGTAATAATCTGTTTCAAGCCCTCGACCATCGTGTCGAGGATCACGACCGTTTGCCGCCACGCATAGCCCGGGGCTTCCAGCAATGACACATCGGCCCATTGCGGCTTGCCGGGAGAAACACCGATAAAGCCGCGGCGGAATTCATTGCCGAAACGGTCTTTTTCGACCAGCTCGCGCGTGGTTACTATGAGTTCGCGTGATGCACCATCGCGTTCAATCACCAATTTTACAGGCTCGCGCACCTGTAGCGCGACGCTGCTCACAATATCCTGGAACACGGTGATGCGGTCGCCATTGGCGCTGACGATACGGTCGCCTGCCTTAAGGCCCGCTTGTTCGGCGGCGGAGCCTTCCACTACCTGCCCCACCACCGGCGGCGTGACAGACTGTCCGTACACAAGGCCGAAGCCCATCAGGATAAGAAACGCAAAAATGAAATTGATTGCAGGGCCTGCAAATACAATCGCCGCGCGTTTCCAGATCGGCTGATATTGGAACATATGCGCGCGCTCGGCGGCGGTTGCATCGGGTTCGATGTCGCCGGGCTGGCTCACCGGGTTCATATCGCCTGCAAATTGCACATAGCCGCCCAAAGGCAGCCAGCCAAATTTCCAGCGCGTGCCATGCTTGTCGGTAAACCCGGCCACCTCGCGGCCAAAGCCGATGGAGAAAATGTCCGATTTCACCCCGCACCAGCGCGCGACAATATAATGGCCGAATTCATGCACGAACACCAACGGGCCAAGCACGAGGATGAACGCGCCGATGGTCCATAAAATGCCGGGATTTTCGATCACGCTGCTTTGCGCTCCACCATTTGGGCTGCGATCCGGCGGGCTTCTTCGTCGGCCGCATAAATATCCGCCAATTCCTTTGGCGTGTGCGGCCTATAGCTGTCCAATACCGCCTCGACAATGGCCGCTATATCAAGAAAAGCGATGCGCTTTTGTAAAAAAGCAGCAACGGCGATTTCATTGGCGGCATTAAGCTGGGCCGGGCGCGCCCCGCCCTCCTCTATCGCCTGTCGCGTCAGGCGCAGCGCAGGGAATCGCACCGGATCGGGCGCTTCAAAATCGAGGCGGCCTATCGTCGCCAGATCGAGCGGCGCGCACGGCGTTTCCATCCGCACCGGCCAAGCGAGCGTCGAGGCAATCGGGATACGCATATCGGGCGAGCCAAGCTGCGCCAAGGTCGAGCGGTCGCGATATTCGACAAGGCTGTGGATCACCGATTGCGGGTGGACGATGATTTCGATTGCGTCATGACCGACGGGGAACAGATGATGAGCTTCAATCAGCTCCAGCCCCTTATTCATCATCGTCGCGCTGTCGATCGAGATTTTCGCGCCCATGGACCAGTTAGGATGCGCAACCGCCTGTTCGGGGGTGACTTTGCGCATATCGTCAAGGCTATGACAACGGAACGGACCGCCGCTTGCGGTGAGGATGATGCGGCGCACATCTTCAATCCGCCCGCCCGACAGGCATTGGAAAATCGCATTATGCTCGCTGTCGACGGGGAGCAGTGTCGCGCCTGACCGTGCGGCGGCGGCCATCATCAATTCGCCCGCACTGACCAGCGATTCCTTATTGGCGAGCGCGACCGTCTTGCCGCCTTCAAGCGCGGCCATAGTCGGCGCAAGGCCCGCACAGCCGACAATCGCGGCCATGGTGAAGTCTGCTCCCATGCGCGCCACTTCGACCAGCGCCGCCTCTCCGCTTGCGCGGCCGATATTGGTGCCGGAGAGGGCCGTATCGAGGTCAGCGTCGCGCGCGCTGTCGCCGATGACGGCAATTTTTGCTTCAAATTCGCGCGCTAACGCCGCTAGACCCGCCGCATCCTGATGGGCGGTAAGCGCCACCACGCGCCATTGGTCGCGGTTACGCCGCACCAGATCAAGTGTGGACTGGCCGATAGAGCCGGTCGCGCCAAAGATGGAAATGCTGCGTTGCTGGCTCATGCCGGGCTGCCGGTGAGCCAGAGAATCGCGCCTATCGCGATGGCGACAGGCAGCAGACCGTCAAGCCGGTCCAAGACTCCGCCATGCCCCGGGATGAGCGCGCTCGAATCCTTGACTCCGGCGCGGCGCTTCATCCAGCTTTCGAAAAAATCACCCATTTGCGCGAGCACCGCCATTGGCGCGCCAAGCTTGAACAGGGTTGCATCGGATCCGATCCAGCGCCCGATCAGCCAGCTCACCAGTCCTGCGGCAACCATACCGCCGATCAGCCCCGCCCAAGTTTTGGACGGCGAGATTGCGGGCGCAATTTTGGGGCCGCCTATCGTGCGACCTGCAAAATAAGCGCCGATGTCGGTCGCCCACACGGTCGCCATCAGCCATAAGGCGCCTGCAAAGCCCAGCACCTCGCGCACCAGAAACAGCGCCAAAACGCCAAGCGCAACATAAAGGAAGCCGCCGGTCAGCCAGCCCCCGCGCGCAAAGGACGTCAGCGGCATTTTGCCGGTAATGCCATGCCATTCCCACAGCATCGCCGCCGCTGCCGCCAGTGCTAGCGCGGCAAAGACCCAGCCGCCTGCCCATAATGCAGCCACCGCGACCGCGATCATCACCACGCCCGACACAGCGCGCACGCCAAGGTCGCTGTTGCGCTTCAAAGTCACGGTTGTGGAATCGGTCGGCGTGGAATCAGCAAGCGGCACGCCGCCTTCGCTGCTGTCACCCGTTTTCATCTCGTCAGGGGTCATAGACCGCCATATCTCCGGTTACGGTGGGCAAATTCTTCTAGCGCCTTTTCCAAATGTTTAGGCGTGAAATCCGGCCATAATATGTCTGTAAAATAAAGCTCTGCATAGGCGGCCTGCCACAAAAGAAAGTTGGACAGCCTTTGTTCACCCGATGTGCGGATGATAAGATCAAGCGGCGGCATCCCGGCGGTATAAAGATGCGCCTCGATGGCCTCGGTGCTAATGTCACCCGCAGCAGCGGCGGCTTGCGCGGCCCGCACCAGCTCATCCTGCGCGCCATAGTTGAGCGCAACCGCGAGCGTAGAACCTGTATTGCCCGCCGTGCGCGCAACCGCCTCGTCGAGCAGCTTCACCAGTTCGGGCGCGAGCGCCTGATAATGGCCGATAATTTTGAGCCGCACATTATTGGCGTCAAATTCGTCAATATCAGCTTGGATGAAATGTTTGAGCAGGCCCATGAGGTCGCTCACTTCCTCCGCCGGACGCTTCCAATTTTCCGACGAAAAAGCATAGAGGGTGAGCGCCTCCAGCCCCATTTCGCGCGCCGCCCGCGCGATCTTGCGGACCGTTTCTACCCCCGCCTTATGCCCGGCAAAGCGCGGCAACAGGCGCTTTTTCGCCCAGCGGCCATTGCCATCCATGATGATGGCAACATGGCGCGCAAGCGGGGGGATGTCGGGCGGCGTCACAAAAACAGATTTCGGCAAAAGACCCCCGGCTTATTGGCCGAGAATTTCCTTTTCCTTGGTGCTTGCGGCGGCATCGGCATCTTCAATCGCCTTGTCGGTGAGCTTTTGCACCTCGGTTTCCAGACGTTTTTTATCGTCTTCGGAAATCTCTTTCTTATTTTCGTCGGTCTTGATGGCGTCCATCGCGTCGCGGCGCACGTTCCGGATCGCAACCCGCGCTTTTTCCGCATATTGGCCCGCAACCTTGGAAAGCTCCTTGCGGCGCTCTTCGGTCATGTCGGGGATCGGCAAGCGGATAGTCTGGCCATCGGTGATGGGGTTAAGTCCCAGCCCTGCCGAGCGGATCGCTTTTTCCACCGGCGTGAGGTTCGATTTATCCCACACCTGCACCGACAACATACGCGGTTCGGGAGCGGACACGGTCGCAACCTGATTCAACGGCATATTCGCGCCATAGACTTCGACCTGAATCGGATCGAGCAGCGACACGTTGGCACGGCCCGTGCGTAAGCCGCCCAGATCATGCTTCAACGATTCAACAGCGCCCGTCATGCGGCGTTCTACATCCGCTTTGTCATATTTCGGCATGGGATTAATCCTCCTGATTGCTGACGACCGTGGCATCGCCCTCACCGCTCAAAACCCGCGCAAGATTGCCGGGTTCGCGGATGTTGAACACCACGATCGGGATATTATTGTCTCTGCACAAGGCGACCGCGCTCGCGTCCATGACTTTCAAGTCGTCTGCCAGCACCTTGTTAAAACTCACATGGTCATAGCGTTTGGCGTCCGTGACCTTTTTGGGGTCGGCATTATAAACGCCGTCCACGCTCGTCCCTTTGAACAGCGCGTCGCACTTCATTTCGGCAGCACGCAAAGCTGCGCCGCTATCGGTGGTGAAATAGGGCGCGCCAACGCCTGCGGCGAAAATCACCACCCGCCCTTTTTCAAGATGGCGTTCGGCGCGGCGGCGGATGACCGGTTCGCACACCTGATCCATCTGGATGGCCGATTGCACGCGGGTCGGAACGCCCAGTTGCTCCAGCGCATTTTGCATGGCGAGCGCGTTCATGACGGTGGCGAGCATCCCCATATAGTCGGCCTGCGCGCGGTCCATGCCCTTGGCAGCGCCCGCCATACCGCGGAAAATATTACCGCCGCCGATAACAAGGCACAGTTCAAAACCGCTATCCTTGGCCGCTTTCACCTCGGCCGCCATGCTCGCCACGGTGTCGGGGTCAATCCCGAACGGGGTCGCGCCCATCAACGCTTCGCCGCTGAGCTTGAGCAAAATCCGGCGATAGGTGGGGCGGGTCATGGAAGGGGCGTTCCTCTTATATTTTCGCTAGGGTTTCTAGCATATTCCGGGGCGTCGGGAAGCGCCCGATGCAACTATGGCGCGGACCATAGGGGAGCCGCGCCATAGTCTCAAGACAGGATTGGCAAACTTGTATTTTGCTTACAAGTCCGTCCGGCAGGTTTGCCCGCCAAGTCCATCCAAGCGGCTATTCTTTTACGAACATTCGCCTACCCCCTCACCGTTCGCACTGAGTAGAGGTCGAAGACCTCGTATCGAAGTGCCTATTTCCGGTCCTTCGATACGCAGCTTCGCTGCTACTCAGGACGAACGGGGAAAGGGAAGAAGTGTCGAAAAGAACCTGCCACTCGTTAAGAAATATGGCTTATGCGCCGCCGACAGCCGCCGCAACTTCTGCGGCAAAGTCGGTTTCCTTCTTTTCAATGCCTTCGCCAAGCTGGAAGCGCGCATAGTCGGTGAGCGTGATGGTGGCACCCGCTTCACGACCGGCAGCGGCCACAACTTCGGCGACCGGCGTTTTGCCGTCCATCACGAAAAGTTGCGACAGAAGCGCATTTTCCTTGCGATATTTGGCAATCGCACCGTCAACCATCTTGGCGACAACATCGGCAGGCTTGCCGCTTTCGGCAGCCTTTTCTTCGGCAATCGCACGTTCGCGGGCAATCGTGTTGGCATCAAGGCCTTCACCATTCAATGCGAGCGGGAAAGCGGCAGCAATGTGCATCGCAATCTGCTTGCCGAGCGGTTCGAGAACATCGGCACCCGCCGAGCTTTCGAGCGCAACCAGCACGCCGATCTTGCCAAGGCCGGTAGCCGCTGCATTGTGAACATAGCTCACAACCGCGCCTTCGTTGACGTTGAGCAGCTTCACGCGGCGGACATTCTGGTTTTCACCGATGGTCGCAACATTGTTGGTGAGCGCATCCTGCACCGTGCCGCCAGCGGGGTAAGTCGCCGCGAGCAAAGCGTCGGCGCTGTCCGCACCGGTTTCAAGGGCAACTTGCGTCACGTTACGCACGAAATCCTGGAACTGTTCATTTTTGGCAACAAAGTCGGTTTCCGAATTGACTTCGACAACCGCACCCTTGGTGCCACTGGTGGCAACGCCGACCAGACCTTCAGCCGCCGTACGGCTCGACTTTTTGGCAGCCGCAGCAAGACCTTTCGAGCGCAGCCAGTCCACAGCTGCTTCAAGATCGCCATTGGTTTCGGCCAATGCGGTCTTGCAGTCCATCATACCGGCGCCCGAACGTTCGCGCAGTTCTTTTACGGTAGCAGCAGTAACTACAGACATGGTTACTTCCTTCATTTGTTTGAATGTGCAAGCGGAGGAGCGCTGCGAGTTTGACCCTCAGCGCCCCCCGTGAATTTATTTGTTTACATATATGTGACGGGGCCGCGTTTTTCCGCTGCTCCCGTCATTATATCAGGCGTCAGCAGCCGGGGCTTCTTCAGCCACCGCTTCTACCACGACTTCTTCCGCAACCGGATTTTCGGCAGCGCCGATGTCCATGCCACGGTCAGCCTGACCACGCTGGTTGCCACGGGTGGCAGCAGTCGCAACCGCTTCACAATAAAGGCGGATAGCGCGGCTGGCGTCGTCATTCGCCGGAACCGGGAAAGCGATGCCGTCGGGCGACACGTTCGAATCGAGGATCGCAACCACGGGGATGCCAAGCACATTGGCTTCCTTGATGGCGAGTTCTTCCTTGTTGGCGTCGATCACGAACATCACGTCCGGAATACCGCCCATGTCGCGGATACCGCCGAGCGAAAGCTGGAGCTTTTCCAGTTCGCGCGTGCGCTGCAACACTTCCTTCTTGGTGAGACCGGCGGTGTCACCCGAAAGCTGTTCTTCCAGCGTCTTCATGCGCTTGATCGAGTTCGAGATGGTCTTCCAGTTGGTGAGCATCCCGCCCAGCCAGCGATGGTTGACGAAATGCTGACCCGAAGCTTGCGCTGCTTCCGCGATCGGGCCTTGCGCCTGACGCTTGGTGCCGACGAACAGCACTTTGCCGCCATTAGCAGCAACTTGCGCAACAAAGTCGAGCGCGCGCGCGAACAATGGCACGGTCTGCGACAAGTCAAGAATGTGGATGCCGTTGCGGTCGCCGAAAATATAAGGCTTCATCCGCGGGTTCCAGCGATGGGTCTGGTGGCCGAAATGTGCGCCGGCCTCAATCAATTGCTGCATCGTGACGACAGGTGCCGCCATAGTCTTTCTCCTTCCGGTTGGTCCTCTGGAAAGCAAGAAACCTTGAACAGACCTGAAAGGACGTTCGCGGCACCGGTATGTGCGCTTTCCATGTGGAATGGCGCGGCCCTTAACGGGCATGGCCTATAATTGCAAGATGTAATTGCCGTATAAAGCCGACGCTTTGCGGCTGGAACGGCCGGGCGACGGAAGCAAGCCAAATGCCTGACAGGCTTGCCTCCGTCGACTTAAAGGGCAAAACCCAAACTTACTGCGCAACCCGCAGCGTATATTTCCCCTTGCCGCGATCGCCTGTGCTGGTCGCGCGGATGACATAATTACCGGTTGTTTCAGGAGTGAATACGATCATCGCATTGACGCCACTGCCGCCATCATCGTCGGTTTCAAGCGGCTCGCCGGTGTTACGCTCGCCCTGGAACAGCGCAAGGGCGGGGTCGAGATCATCATTATTGCGGTCACGGTCCATGCCGATAATCGCAGGCTTTCCGCCTTCCATCCGCACCAGATAGTCATCGACGCGCTTATTCTGCACTTCGGGATCGCTCGCGGTCAGTTCGCCATGGAACAGCCGCACCGTCATCGTGCCGGTGCTGGCGGGCGTTGCGCGGGTCGGCGCAGGCAAAGGCGGCAATTCGCGGATCCGCAGCGTATAGCGACCAAGGTCGCTATCGACCGCCTTGATGCGCAGCTTATATTGGCCGCTGCGGTCCGGTGTATATTCGATAGCCGCGCCATTGCCTTCGCCGCTATCATCATCCTGCGCCACCGCATTATCGTCATCGCGCATATCCGCATCAGGCGCATAAAGTTCGAGCATCGGGTCGAAATCTTCGGAATCGGCGGTAATCACATAGCGTTGCCCGGCCTTTAGCGTCAGCGTGCGCGTGCCATAGGGGCGACCGTCGCGCGGGCTATCCGCCCCCAGCGTCCCCTGAATCGGCGTCCCGGCGCCTTGCGCAATAGCAGGGGCGCTTATGCCGCCTATGCCGAGGGCCACCACCGATGCCATGCCTGCCAATGCCGTTGCCAAACGCTTCATGCTTGAACCTCCTATTATGTTGAACCCTGTATCCGCTCAGAGCCTTAACCGGAACGAAGGTAAATGGAACCGCAAATTGCGGGAGATTTTTGATAAAAAATTGCGCTATCTCATAGGGCATTGTTGGCAAACAGACTATTTGCACAATCGACCACCGTTTCCGCAACGGGGCGCGGCCTATAGTCAAGCCGTTCCGCCGCACGGGCGCTGGAAAAAACCGGAAGGCCGCTATGGCTGGCCACAAGCTGGCGTAGTTCGGGATCGAAGCCCGACGCAAGCTTCACAATCATGTCCGGATAGGCGCCCGTCGGCACTTTACGCGCCTTGTCGCCCAGTCGCTCGCGCAAATGCTGGGCGATTTCGGGCAAGCTCACCGCTTCGCCCGCAATGATGAAGCGTTGTCCGTCGGCTTGGGGGCTGAGCATCGCCGCAATATGCGCTTCGGCAAGATCGCGCACATCGGCAATCTGCAAGCGCAATTCGGGAAGGACGCGCGGCTTTCCTTGTAATATCCGTTGGATAAGCCCTACAGCTTCCACCATATCGCGGTGGAGGACCGGTCCCAATATTGTGCCGGGGAGCAAGGTCACAAATTCCATCTTGCTACCGCCGCGCCGGACTTCTTCGGCCATAAAGTCCCATGCTCCGCGCTCGGCATATAATTTGGACAGGCTATAATCATCCATCCCCGGTTTTTCGGGGTCGGTCCATACATGTTCGGTCGATACAGGCGCGCCGTCCGGCATCGCAGCCATGAGCGAAGAGGTCATGACGACGCGCTTCACGCGCGCATTCATGCTCGCACGCAGCACGCGGATCGCCCCGCCAACCGCCTGGTTGATGAGATCAGGTCCTTGATTTTCAATATCTTGCGCTTTGGGATAGGCAAGGTGCAACACATGGGTGCAGCCGCGCACCGCAGCATCCCATCCAGCTTCGGAGGCGAGATCCGCCTCGGCAAAGTCCAGCCGTTCTTGCCAGTCCTGCTGTGCGCCGGGCATCTTGGCCAGCGCCGCGCGGACAAGCGTTTCCCCTTCGCTGCGCCGCACGCTTGCGCGCACCGCAAAGCCACGTTCCAGCAAGAGCGCAATGCACCATCCTGCTACGAAACCGGTCCCGCCGGTGACCAACACGCGTCCGCCTTGTGACGGATGTAGTTCAACCACCTTGCCCCGCGTCGCGCTTGCGCGCTCCTGTTCCATACCGTCTCCAGACCCGTCTTATGACGTCCGTGATAGATTTTATGTCGCGCAAGGCAAGCGTTAGATGATTGTAAAATTGTGAAAAAAGTCACATTTTTCAGTTGCATCGCCTGTTTTGCCTAGCGGTTTTAACAGCCTTGAAAATTGAAAAACGGGCATAAAAGCGGATTAACCGAAGTTAGATTATGCAACCCTCTGCCCATCCCATCTGTTCTCTTTTTTGCAGGATATAACCCTCCTGACGGTGAGAAGAGATGGCACAGCAGAAAAACAAAGGCCGATTGGCCAAAGGACGAGAGGGCAAAGTCGGCGAAACCCCTGCCGAGAAAAAAGGCAAGGCCAAGGCTGCGCAAAAGTTGAAGCAAAAGGGAAGCCGGAAAGCCCCTGACCGCGGGCAGGAGGAATCGCTTGCCCGCGCGCCGGATTACACTCCCGTCTATCGCGGCTCCGACCGGCTTAAGGGCCGCGCCGCGATCATTACCGGCGGGGATAGCGGGATCGGCCGCGCGGTGGCTCTCCTGTTCGCGCGTGAAGGGGCGATGGTAGCCATCACCTATCGCGACGATGATGTCGACGCCAAGGAAACGCTTCGCCTCATCGAAGCAGAAGGCGCGCGCGGGCTTATCATCAAGGCCGACGTGTCCGATCCTGCCGCCTGCAAACGCACGGTTGCGAGCACGGTCAAAAGCTTTGGTCGCCTTGATATTCTGGTCAATAATGCGGGCGTCCAATGTCCGGCAGAAGATATTCGCGAAATCAGCACGCGCCAGCTTGAAGATACATTTTCCGTCAATATTTTCGGAATATTCTATATGGTTCAGGCGGCGCTCGACCATTTGGAGCGCGGCGCGGCGATTATCAACTGCACCAGCGTCACAATGTATGAAGGCTCGCCCAAATTGCTGGATTATAGCGCGACCAAGGGCGCGATTACCGCCTTCACCCGCTCGCTGAGCGAAAATTTGGTGGCGCACGGTATCCGCGTCAATGCGGTTGCACCGGGGCCGATCTGGACGCCGCTTAATCCGCTGGGCGGTGCCGATGCCGACAAGGTGCGCCATTTTGGCGAGACGACGCCGATGCAGCGCCCCGGCGAACCCAATGAAGTCGCCCCCGCCTTCCTGTTCCTCGCTTGCGCTGATTCGAGTTATATGAGCGGACAGGTATTGCATCCCAATGGCGGCACGATTGTGAACGGATGAGGCGGTTGGCCCCTGCCCCCTTAAGCGCCAGCAAATTGGCCGTTTTCCACGGCGTTACGCGAATGAGAACAAAAAGTGAATATTTACGCTTGACGCGCAGAAGGAATAATGGAACATAAAGCGAACATGGAACCGGAAACGCCGGAACATCGTTATCCCTGCCATAAAGGCGGGAGGAACGGATTGACCGGATAAAGGCTTGATAAGGATTTGGTTATGGTCGCGTTCATTGCTTCGATGCTGTTTACTGTCGCGTTTCTTGGCTCGCTCGCCGTCATCGGCGTGATGCTTTATGGCAAGCGCGACACAATCCTGTTAGCGCTGATGGGCGAACATATCCCCGATGGCAGCAAAGGCGCGCCAATCCGCGTTCACGCACCCCGCCACGCGCCCCGCACACAGCGTCGCTTGGCCCCAGCCCCCTCCCCCGCCCAAATCCGCCGCGCCGCCGTGGCGTAAGAGGGTTGCGCGGGAAGTCGCCTTGCGGTGACCGCTCCGCACGAATTCAGATTTCCGCGAGTTCGATATAAGATCACCACAATGCGTGCCGGATAATATCTATGAATATCGGAATATAGATAATGCGCGGGATATTACCCCGCCATTGTTAACGGATAGGAGCCAATCCTCAAAATCCGACGCCGCCTCTCAAAAACCTCCCCTGAAAAGGGGAGGTGGCATTTGCGCAGCAGATGACGGAGGGGTGACACCCTCTCGGGAGCAGATGCTCTATCACATCATTCAGCAGCGACCTCGCAATCAACGCCTCTCTTTTGCGGGACACCACATTGATGGAATATCGCACTTTCGGGGCAGTTTTTACCGTGCAGCCTTACCAAACATCACTGCAGCCTATGCGTTAGCATCACCACGATACGCTATTCGTCCACCCTACCCCGCCACGCGGTTGCGTTTCACTTTCGCATAGCTTGCAATGCTGAACGGAATGGCGACCAGATAGAGGATGCACACTACCGACAATGTAGGCCAAGGCGCGGTGATGAGCGCAACGCCGAGCAGGCCGATTGCCGCAATCGCTTCCATCCGCACCGAACGACGCAGGCGCACCGAGGCCCAGCTAAAGGTCGCAATGTTCGAGATCATCAGGAAAGCCACCAAAAGCATCCACGGCATGACCACATACCATGTGCGGAACCAGTCATTATCGGTCACAAACCATAAGAACATCGGCAACAACGCGAGGCCCGCGCCCGCAGGAGCCGGAACGCCGGTGTTGAACCCTGCCGATTTGTGCGGCTGATCGCTCACATCAATGCGCGCATTGAACCGCGCCAACCGCAAGGCACAGCAGACCGCAAGCGCAATCGAGGCCACCCAGCCGAATTTGGGCGCGCTACTCAGCGACCACAGGAAAATGGTAAGCGCGGGCGCGACGCCGAACGCGGTCACATCGGAGAGGCTATCCAGTTCAGCCCCGAAACGGGTACTACCCTTGAGCGCACGGGCAACCCGCCCGTCCAGACCGTCCAAAATCCCTGCAAAAATGATGCATAACAGCGCATTTTCCCACAAGCCGCCAATCGCAAAACGCACACCGGTAAGTCCCATGCACAGCGCCAGCGCGGTAATCGCATTGGCCGGGACCGCGCGCAGCGGGATATTGCCGATATGCGCGCCCTTGGCTTGCAGCCGTTCAGGCGCGTCGGGGTCGGGCTGTTGCTCTGCTTCCATCGTCTTTGTGTCGGCCCTCTCTTATGGCGGTCTTATAGCGGGTTTTGACGAGCTTGCCGAAACCGTGGCACCCTTCATGCCGCAAATTAGTGCGGAATGCCAATCAGTTCCGACGCATTGCCAATATCGGCTATGATGGTTTCGCCCGCAACTGTCCGCTGCCCTTGCGTCACGCGCGGTTCAGTGCCTTCGGGAAGATAAACATCGACACGGCTGCCAAAGCGGATAAGCCCGACGCGCTCGCCCGATGCGACCATATCGCCGGGCTTCACAAAGGTGACAATGCGCCGCGCGACCAGCCCGGCAATTTGGGTAAAGCCGATTTTGACGCCATCGGCGCGCTCGACCAGAAAATGCTGGCGCTCATTGTCTTCGCTCGCTTTATCAAGATCGGCGTTCAGGAATTTGCCCGGAATATAGATGACCTGCCGCACCGTGCCCGCCATTGGCGAACGGTTGATGTGGACATCGAATACGCTCATGAAAATCGACACGCGCGTCATCGGCGCATCGCCCAGCCCCATCGGTCCGGACATTTCGGGCGGCGGCGGCACTTTCTGGATGAGCGTGATAAGCCCGTCTGCGGGCGCAATCACGAAATTTTCGCCCTGCGGCGTGACCCGTACCGGATCGCGGAAAAAAGCCAGCACCCAAAGCGTGATGCCCGCCATCGGCCAAGCAAGGGTCTCCCATGCCATGAAAGCGAAAAAGGCGGTGATAGCGGCGGCGATAAGCGCGAATTTGCGCCCTTCCGGATGCACGTCGGGCCGTTCCCATTTAATGCCGGGACCGGCGCGATTATCATATTTTTGCGGTAAAGACATGGGTTCATTCCCTAAGCAGTGTTGCGCTCCGTTACAACAGTCCAAATGCACTCGACTGCCAAAAACGATATGCAAAGCGTTTCACAACCAATAAAATCCGCCTTATTCGTCCGGCCAGACGCTTGAATATCCCAGACGCTTGAATATCGACGCCGCTTTGCTTAAGGCCCTCCCATTCATTCATGGCCCCGAGTGGCTCTCCCCGGCAAAGAGGCAAATCTTCTATGAGCAAGATCAAGGTAAAGAACCCGGTCGTCGAAATGGACGGCGATGAAATGACCCGGATCATCTGGCAATGGATCCGCGAAAAGCTGATCCTGCCTTATCTTGATATTGACCTCAAATATTATGATCTGGGCGTCGAAAAGCGCGACGAAACCGAAGACAAGATTACGGTCGAAGCCGCTAAGGCGGTCCAGCAATATGGTGTCGGCGTCAAATGCGCGACCATCACGCCGGACGAAGCGCGCGTTGAAGAATTTAACCTCAAATCGATGTGGAAGTCGCCCAACGGCACGATCCGCAACATTTTGGGCGGCGTCGTGTTCCGCGAGCCGATCGTTATCAAGAACGTCCCCCGCCTCATTCCGGGCTGGACAGACCCCATCGTAGTTGGCCGTCACGCTTTTGGCGACCAGTATAAGGCAACCGATTTCCGCGTTCCCGGCCCCGGCAAGCTCACCATCAAATGGGCGGGCGAAAATGGCGAAGTGATCGAACATGAAGTGTATGACTTCCCCGATTCCGGTGTGGCCATGGGTATGTATAACCTCGATGAATCGATCCGCGATTTTGCCCGCGCATCGCTCAATTTCGGTTTGCAGCGCAAATGGCCGGTCTATCTGTCGACCAAGAATACGATTTTGAAAGCCTATGACGGCCGCTTCAAGGATATTTTCCAGGAAGTTTTCGACAAGGAATTCAAAACCCAATTTGATGAAGCTGGCATTGAATATCAGCATCGCCTGATCGACGACATGGTGGCTTCGGCCCTCAAATGGTCGGGCAAGTTCGTCTGGGCGTGTAAGAATTATGATGGCGATGTGCAGTCGGATCAGGTCGCCCAAGGCTTTGGTTCGCTTGGCCTCATGACCTCGATCCTGATGACGCCGGACGGCAAGACGGTCGAAGCCGAAGCCGCGCACGGCACCGTTACCCGCCACTATCGCCAGCATCAAGAAGGCAAGGCGACATCGACCAATCCGATTGCGTCGATCTTTGCCTGGACCGGCGGCCTTAAATATCGCGGCGAATTTGACGGCACGCCGGACGTCACCCGTTTTGCCGAAACGCTGGAACGCGTGTGTATCGAAACGGTTGAAAATGGTCAGATGACCAAGGATCTTGCAATCCTCATCGGCCCCGACCAGCCGTGGATGACCACCGAGCAATTCTTTGAAGCCATCCGCGTCAATCTGGAAAAGGCGATGGCGGACTGGAAATAATCCGCAAGCCATGCGTTAACAGACACCGAGGGGGTGGCGATCACACATCGCCGCCCCTTTTCTTTTGCCTATCCATCGGCCCATCAATCAGGGAGCCAGCATGACCACCACCCGTTCCGCCCGCCTTGAAGTGCGGCAGGCCAAACATAGCGATGTGCCGGGCATCGCCGCGCTCATCCGCCGCGTTTATGAAGAGTTGCCGCCTTATACTTATGGCGAAATTCGGGCGCAGATGAACAATTATCCCGAAGGCGAATTTGTCGCGGTGCTGGACGATAAGGTGGTCGGCTATTGCGCCTCGATGCGGATTTCGGGCGCGATTGCGCTGAAACCGCATGATTGGGACGAGATTACGGGCAACGGCTTCGGCTCGCGCCATGACCCGACCGGTGACTGGCTTTATGGCTATGAGATGTGCGTTGATCCCAAGGTGCGCGGCACCCGTATCGGGCGCAGGCTTTATGAAGAGCGCCGCGCGCTCGCCGAGCGGCTGGAGCTATCCGGCATCGTGTTCGGTGGCCGGATGCCGGGCCTGTCCCGCGTATGGAAGAAAATGGGCGAGGATCCGGAGGAATATCTCGCGCAAATTGTCGCGGGCAAAATCCATGATCCGGTGATCCGTTTCCAGCTCGCCAACGGGTTTGAACCGATTGGCGTCCTCGCCAATTATCTCCCCGAAGATAAACGCTCCAAAGGTTTTGCCGCGCATATGGTGTGGCACAATCCCTATGTCGAACGCGATAAGCCGGTGAAGCACCGCCTACCGCGCGGGGTCGAGGCGGTGCGTTTGGCAACATGCCAGTTGCAGGCGCGCGCGGTCAAAGACTTTGACGAATTTTTGAAGAATATAGAATATTTCGTTGATGTTGCAGCAGATTATGAAGCCGACTTCATTGTCTTTCCCGAACTTTTCACCCTCTCATTGCTCTCGTTCGAAGATCGCGAGTTGAGCCCGCAAGAGGCTATCGAGGCGCTTACCAAATATACGCCCAAGCTTAAAAAAGCCTTCGCGGCGATGGCGCTCAAATATAATATCAACATCATCGGCGGCTCGCACCCGACGCGCGCGGACGATCATGATATTCAAAATGTCGCTTATGTATTCCTGCGCGACGGGTCGGTGCATGAGCAGGAAAAAATCCACCCTACGCCCAATGAACGCTATTGGTGGAACATCAAGGGCGGCGATAAAATCGAAGCAATTCCGACCGATTGCGGACCGATTGGCGTGCTGATTTGCTATGATAGCGAGTTTCCGGAATTGGCACGGCGTTTGGCAGATGAAGGCGCGCGCATCATCTTCACGCCTTTTTGCACCGATAGCCGTCAGGGCTATTTGCGGGTGCGCTATTGTTCACAAGCGCGCGCGATTGAAAATCAATGTTTTGTCGTGCTGTCCGGCAATGTCGGCAACCTTCCCAATGTCGGCAATATGGACATCCAATATGCGCAAAGCTGCATATTGACGCCGTGCGACTTCCCGTTCGCGCGCGATGGCATTGCGGCGGAAGCCACGGAAAATGTAGAAACTTTGACGATCAGCGACGTCAACTTGGCCGACCTCAACTGGGCACGCGCCGAAGGCACAGTGCGCAACCTCGCCGACCGCCGTTTCGACCTCTACCATATCGAATGGGACCGCGCGCAGGGCAAAGGCCATGGGCGGAGCAAGCCGAGGGCGGAACCGATCGGCACGAATAAGCCGGGTGGTGGTTGATGGGATGGCTCCCCTCGCGCTTGCGGGAGGGGGCGGGGGTGGGTCTGCCCGCTAATCCAATAGCCTAGGCTTGAACCATAGCCCACCCCTACTACGACTAAGAATTTTCACTATGTTCAAATTCCTAAGTCTGCGTTGCCCCGCCCGCAAGTGGAAGGGGGTTTAATGCGCCGCCTTCCGGACTCTCCACTCTTTCCCGCCTTATGCCTAAGCCGACCATCCGCCCGGGGATCCGTTGCAAAAGCGGGTAGCGGTCGAGTAGCCGCACTATCCACGGGGCTTTCGTCGGGCCTTTGCCTTGCAGCAAGGGGGTAATCAACCCGTTTTGCGCCAATCTTTGTCCGACCTGAATGAGCCGCGTGGGGAGCATCCGGCGGGCCTGCACTTTGGCGAGCAGCGCGTCTATTGCTGCCCCCTGCGCCATCGGCCCTGCGAGGATATTGGCCGCCGCGACCGCATCCTGAATAGCAAGATTAATCCCCACACCGCCAATCGGCGACATGGTGTGGGCCGCGTCCCCGATGACGAGCAACCCCGGCTTCGACCAGTTTTTGAGCCTATCGAGCGCGACCGAGAGCAGTTTCAACTGCGCCACATCGGTCAGCACCGTGTCGAGCGGTGCAAGCTCTGGCGCGAGCCTTTCTATTCGCGCGCGGAACGCCGCTATCCCTTCGGCTTTCAACGCTTCCGCGCTGTCTTTGGGGATGAGATAGGCGCATTGCCAATAATCGCTGCGGTCGATCATCACCATCATCGCACCGCCATCTACAACGCCGCGCAAGCCCCCTTGCGCGTTCGGCGATTTGGGGATGGGGAACCATAATATATCCATCGGCGCGCCCAATATTTCGGCCTCAAACCCGGCATTATCGCGCACGATAGAGCCGCGCCCGTCTGCCGCAATGACCAGCCCGCCGCCATCGGTGATGATGCGGCCATCGTCCAATTGCACCCCCGCAACCCGCCCGTTTTCTTCGACCAGCCCCGCGACCTTGGCCTTCATATGGAGCGTGAAATGCGGGTAGCGCATCGCTTCATCGCGGAGAAAGTCTAGAAATTCCCATTGCGGCATCATCGCGATAAAGGGCGCGGGCGTTGGCAAATGGCTCAAATCGCCAAGCTTATAATCTTTGCCTCCAAAGCGGGTTTGCGCGCTATCAATCCGGCTATGCGGCCGCGCGAGAAACATATCCAGCAGCCCCAACTGGTCGAGTATCTCCATCGTCGAGGGATGCACCGTATCGCCGCGAAAATCGCGGAAGAAATCGATATGTTTTTCAAATACCGTCACCGGCACGCCAGCGCGCGCGAACAGCAAAGCGGCCATCATACCGGCAGGGCCGCCGCCGATAACAAGGAGGGAGCGGGACATGATAGGGCCTCCTTCGGAAACAAAAACAATGCCAAGATTGGCCAAAGGCGCAAGAAAAGTCACTAGCGCACGATTTTTTTCTGTTCAGTGCGGCCCCTGCGCCATAGACCCTATGTCATGAATTTATCGCCGCGCCTTTGCCTTTTGTCCCCTGCCCGCTTCCCGATGCACGGAGGGCGGTTTGGCGTCTGACCTGCTGATCCGCGATATTTCGGACGCGTTGGTGATTTTAGGCGCGGCGGGGCTGGTCATCCCGGCCTTTGCGCGGTTCCGCATCAGCCCGGTGATCGGTTTCATTCTGGTCGGCGTGTTGGTCGGCCCGTCCGCGCTCGGCTCTCTGGTGGATGACTATCCCTGGCTTTTTTATGTCACCATCACCGACCCGGAAGGGATAGCGCCTTTTGCCGAATTCGGCATCATCTTGCTGCTCTTTTCCATTGGGCTGGAGCTGAGTTTCAAGCGTTTATGGTCGATGCGGCGGCAAGTGTTCGGCGTAGGTGCGGCAGAATTGCTAGGCTGCGGCGCGCTGATTGCGCTCATCCTTTACGGCTTTGGCCTGTCGGAAAAAGGCGCGATCGGGCTGGGCCTCGCGCTCGCTTTATCCTCGACCGCGCTGGTGCTGCCGATGGTCGGCACCAAAAGCCCGGTCGGAAAAGCCGCCTTTTCGATGCTCTTATTTGAAGATCTGGCGCTGGTCCCGATCATCTTCGCGCTTGGTGCTATGGCGCCTTATGCGAGCAAAGATGGCTGGGATGGCCTGTTCGAAACGCTGGGGTTTGGCGCGCTCACCATCATCATATTGTTCCTCGCCGGCCGTTTTTTCCTGCCGCGCCTATTTGCCCAAGCCGCGCGCACCAAAAGCCCCGAACTATTCCTGTCGGCCAGCCTGCTCGTCGTGATTGTCGCCAGTCTGGCGACCGCGGGCGTCGGCCTGTCGCCGATTGTCGGCGCGCTGCTGGCCGGGCTGCTCATCGCTGAAACCGAATATCATGGCGAGGTTGAAACCATGACCGCGCCGTTCAAGGGGCTGGCCTTGGGGGTGTTCCTCATCACCATCGGCATGAGTCTCGACATTGCGACCATCCTCAAACAATGGCCGGACCTGTTGATGGCGGTGGTCGGCGTGGTGCTGATAAAATCGGTGGTGACGGGTTTGCTGCTGCGTTTTTCGGGCGCGCCCAAGGGGCTGTCGGCGGAAGTTGGCCTGCTCATGGCCTCGCCTTCGGAAACCACGCTCATCGTTTTAACAACGGCGCTGGCGGCGGGCATTATCAGTATGCAAACCGCGCAATTCTGGCAGATTGTGACGGCCATCGGCCTCACCATCACGCCTTTGCTGGCGAAACTCGGCCAATATATTGCGCGGCGCATCGAAAATAAAAGCGGCGATTTGCAGCAGATTATGGATGCCGACAGCGGCGAGCGGCGCACCATCATATTGGGCTTTGGCCGCGTGGGGCAGGTGGTCGCCGACATGCTGGAGCGGCACGGCCAGCCCTATCTTGCTGTCGAGGCGAATATTGATGTGGTCATCGCCGCGCGCGCGGACGGCTATAAGGTGATTTTCGGCAATACCGCGCGGCCCGAAATGCTAAACCGGCTCAATCTCGACAATGCCGCAGCGATTGTCATGACGATGAATGATCCGGTGCAGCAGGTGCGCTCGACCGCGCAAATCCGCAAAAACTGGCCCGACGTGCCGATTGTAAGCCGCGCGCGCGATGCCGACCATGCTGCTGCCCTCTATAAAGCAGGCGCGACCGATGCGGTGCCGGAAACGCTGGAAAGCTCGTTACAGCTTTCCGAAGCGGTGCTGGTGGATTTGGGCATCGCGATGGGCCCGGTGATCGCGTCGATCCATGAACGCCGCGCGGAAATGCGGTCCGAAATCATGCGCAAGGGTGACATGGACGAAGAGCCCCGTTTGCGACGGACACAAATGCCTCAGCCTAAGCCAAGTGAGGGGTAAGGCGCGGTCGGCTCCCTTTATTGTCATTGCGAGCGCCGTTAGGCGCGCGGCAATCCAGAGCAGTCAAACGCGGACGCCTGTGCTATTCGGTTCTGGATTGCCGCGCCGCTTCGCGGCTCGCAATGACGGGCGTTCGGGAAATAAGGAGCGTAAACCCGCCCCTTATTTCGGCCCTTTTTCCGGCATGACCTGCATCGTCCAAGCCCCGTTCGGGGTCATATACTGCTTGGCCATGCGCTGGATGTCGGCAGGCGTCACGCTTGCAAGGTCGGCAATATAGTTGCGCAGCGAATTGAACCTCTGCGGCTCGCTCGTTGCCCCTTCCAGTTGCAGCATCCAGAACATATTGCCGGACGAAGCGCGCACCACCTGCTCTTTGATCGGGCCGACCGCGCGCTGGAGTTCGTCGTCCGTCGGCGGTGTTTTGGCAAGATCAGCGGCGATGCTGCGTGAAATTTCGAAAAATTTCGCGACATCATCGGGTTGGAGCAGGCTGACGGCCATCAAGGTGCCGCCATTGTTTAGGCTGTCCGGCCATTCACTCACCACTTGCGGGGCATAGCTTGCGCCCTGCTCCTGCCGCATCCGGTCGAACAGACGGTCGGTGAAGATCGCCGCCAGCACATCGAGCCCGCGCCCTTCCTTGACCTTGGCAAGCCCGCCGCCGGTCGGCCAAGCGATGACTGCTGCGGCTTGGTTATCGTCGCCCTTATGGGTGAGCGTAACCGGCGCTTTGCCGACCGCCAAGGGGGTGACATTGGCATGTGCTGCCGGAATGGTCGCCGGACGGTCCGCCAGCGCGCCGAAGGTTTCGGTCAAAAGAGCATTGATATCAACCGTGCGCAAATCGCCGAAAACTTGGATTTCCACCGGTCCATTGGCGAGCAAAGGCGACCAAAAGGCCTTGAATTTTTCAGGCGTCAGCGCGTCAATGTCCGCCTTGTCCGGGGCCATCCAACGTTTGTCCCCGCCGTGGAGCAAGCCTTCCAACTGGCGCTTGATAACCTCCATCGCCGATCCCTGCTGCGACACAAAGCCCATCTGCTCGCTCGCTTTGATGCGATGCACCGGCTCGGGATTCCACGCAGGCGCGGAAAGCTGGGCTGCGAGCAGACGCAACTGGTCTTTCAGATCCTGCGGCGTGGTTTCGGCCCGCAATTCGAACGCATCATCATCAATATTGAAATCAAGATTGATGAGCCGCCCGTTGGTGATGCGGTCAATATCATTCTGTTTGAGCTTGCCGATACCGCTGGCTTCAAGGCCGTAAAGGCCGGTCCATAACAGGTTCGGAGCGGTCGGGCTCAACGCCTTGCGCCCGCCGCCAAAGCGCACATTGACGCGCACCTTGCCTGGCTCGATATCGCTATTATAGACCAGCGCGGTCATGCCATTGCTGAAGCGTTTGAGGTCCATGTCAAACACCGGCACCTTGGCTTCAGCGGTGACACTGCCCGGCGCGCCAAGTTTAGGCAGATCGTCAAAGGTCGCCTTGCTTTCGACCAGCCGCGCCTTGCTGTCCGCCGGAATAGTGCCGGTCGCCGCCGATGCGAGCTTTTTCTCGGCATCGGGTATGGCCATCGGGCTGGACATGAACGCACGGGTTGTGCCGGAAAACAGCTTGCGCGTGGTTTCGAGCAAAGCCTGGGGCGTCGCCAATTGTTTGGTCGAGCGGAACAGCCAACGTTGGTTCGTCGGGTCCGTCACGGTTTCGCGAATATCGAGCGCGTTGACCAAATCATCGGCCTGCTTCGAGCCTGCCTCATTCTGGCGGTTTTCTACCTCTTTGGTGAGGAAAGCATCGACGGTCGCAAATTCGCGGTCAATATCCGCCTGACTTGGCGGTGATTTCATCGCATCCTCGATCACGCCGCGCACATCGCGTAGCGCCTTTTCCCACTCATTATTGAGCGGGACAATCGACACCGATGTCACGTGCGCCGAGCGGCTGATCTTGTCGTCCGATACCGATGCGACCAGATAAGAGCCCCCGTTGCGCGCGCGATTTTCCAGACGGCGGTTAATCAGCATATTGGCGAGATAGTCGAGATACAGGCCTTGCGTATATTTGATCGAGTCGGTGACCTGCCGCCAAGGCCGCGCGACCGTATAGGTCACGACCATCGGCTGGGTCGGCTCGACTATTGTTTTGGCAACCGCTTTGCCCTTAACCGGATCGCCGAAGTCGGGGTCGGTCGGGGCCGCGCCATCAGCTTTCCAATCGCCGAAATATTTGGCGACCAGTCCCGCATATTGCGCCGGATCGCCATCACCGGAAATGATGATGACCACACGGTCGGGACGATACCAGCGGTCGTGGAACGCCTGGATGGCACTGGCCGTTGCGCCACCGATGGTTTTGGGGGTGCCGATGGGCGAGCGCACTGCAAGCCGTTGTCCGGCAAAGACATGTTCGCGCTGCGCATCCCCTTGCCGCTGTTGCGGGCCGTCGGATTCACGCTGTTCGGCCATAACCACCGATTTTTCGGTGTCGATGGTGCGCTGGTCTAGTTTGGGCTCGCGCACCATGCCCGACAATATCTTGATGCTTTCGTCCAGCCCTGATGCGGTCGCATTGGGGAGGTCAAGCTGATAGACGGTGTGGGTCGGCGATGTTTGCGCATTGCTGTCGCTACCAAAGGTCGCGCCGAGCCGTTGCCATACGCGCTTGGCTTCGCCATCGGGCACATATTTGGATCCCCGGAACAGGAGATGTTCAAGGAAATGCGCAAAGCCGCGCTCGCTATCTTCCTCCATCAGCGAACCGGCATCGACGCGCACGCGGATCGCGACCTGTCCCGGCGGCACTCCGTTTTTGCGCACCGCATAGCGCAGGCCATTGGATAAAGTGCCGAACTGCCAGCCCTTGTCCGGCGGAATATCGCTGCCCTTGTAGAGCCAGGCCGACGTATCGACATCGGCCGGAAGCGGCGGAATGGCAGGCGCTTGTACCGGCGGATGCGTGGCCATGACCGGCGTTGGCGGAGCGGGTGCGGGACTTTGCGTAGTTTGTGCCTGCACCAAGGTCGGCATCAATGCCGTGGTCAGAAGGAAAGACAGCAAGAGCGCAGGGCGCTTCTTGCGCGAGGCCACAACATTTTGATGTTTCATAAACCAGCTATATAAGCCCGTTTGCTTGCTCGCCAGTGAATAGTGATGTCGGAAAGAATGTGCGGGGGAGGCCTGACAGGATGAAGTTAACATTCCGATCGGATTTCTTTTCTGTATGATGCGGCCATCATGACCGGTTCCAACGCCCCATTCACCATTGCCCTTTTGCAGATGACCAGCGGCATTGAGCCTCAACGCAATTGCGCGCAGATTGTTGCAGCTTTGGAAGAGGCACGGGCGGGAGGCGCAAAAATATTATTTGCGCCCGAAATGTCGCTGTTGCTCGACCGTGACCGGCAGCGGTCAGCGGCGCATATCGGCTATGAGGTAGAGAGCAGCGAGATTGCGGCGTTGCAGCAAGCCGCGCGCGATAGCGGCTTATGGCTCCATCTCGGCTCCGCGCCTTTTGTGGACGAGCAGGATGGAAATAAGCGCGTCAACCGCACATTAGTTATTGATGACAAGGGCGTGGTGCGGGCGCGTTATGATAAAATCCATCTGTTCGATGTGGATTTGGCGACCGGCGAAAGCTGGCGGGAATCCTCGACTTATACAGGGGGTGGAGCGCCGGTTGCCGTCGATACGCCGTGGGGCCGGTTGGGGCTTTCCATCTGCTATGATCTGCGCTTTCCCGACCTTTATCGCGCGCTCACCGATGCAGGCGCGACAATGCTCGCCATTCCAGCGGCCTTCACCGTGCCGACGGGCGAGGCGCACTGGCATATTTTGCAGAGCGCGCGGGCGATTGAAGCGGGGGTATTTGTGATTGCGGCGGCACAGGTCGGCCCCCATGAGGACGGGCGCAAAACCTATGGCCATTCGCTCGTCATCGACCCGTGGGGCAGGATTTTACTGGATATGGGAGATACGCACGGCGTCGGCTTTGCGAAACTCGACCCGGCGGAGATCGCCAAGGTGCGCGCCGCCGTCCCTGCCCTCGCCAACCGCAAAGCCATTGGCGAGGTCCAGATTTTTTAAGGATAGGCGTGAAAGGCGCGCTTAGCCCTGACGGCCCCGACCATTGCCGCCACCGCGACGCTGGCCACCATAATGCTGTCCGCCCTGATGTTGCCCGCCAGAACGTTGTCCGCCCGCACGTTGGCCACCTTGGCTGCGCTCGCCCTGCGCCCGTTCACCCTGTCCGCCAGCATAGGCTTTGACGCGGTTGGCGTAATTTTTCTTCGGGCGGAAGGATGTGCCGCGTTCACCGCGCTCTTCGCCACCGGCACCAGCACCGCCAGCACCGAGCGGATCAAAGCTGCTATTACGTGGACGATCAGGGTTGCGACCACGATTCTGTCCGCCTGCATTATGGCGACCCGCCTGATGCGCGCGTTCCTTGCGGTTGGCATAGTCGCGCTGCGGGGTTGCTTCGCCTGCGGCACCCCCGTCACGGAACCGTTTGGGAACAGGGCCGCCTTCTGCCGAGCGTTCAATCTGCTCGGCAAATTCGGCGCGACCACGCGGAGCCGAACGCGCGCTTCCGCGTCCTGCACCTTCATGCCGCGCAGGACGGCCCGAACCGCCACGACGCGGGTCCGGCCCTTTACGCAAGGGCGCAGGCTTGGGCAATTTTGCCGCCGCTTCCGCAAAATTGGCGGGGAGCGGCACCGGCTCCAGCTTGACACGGGTCATGCGCTCGATGCCCCGCAGATGCGCCTTTTCGTCGGGCGCACAAAAGCTCATCGCAATGCCTTCGCGGCCCGCACGGCCCGTGCGCCCGATGCGGTGGACATATTGTTCCGGCACATTAGGCAGCTCGAAATTAAACACATGGCTCAACCCCGATACGTCGATACCGCGCGCGGCGATGTCTGTCGCAACAAGGATATTGATGCGCCCGTCGCGAAAGCCCTGCAGCGCGGTGGTGCGCTGGGCCTGGCTCTTATTGCCGTGGATTGCCGCACAGCCAATGCCAGCGCCTTCAAGGAAGCGCACCACGCGGTCCGCGCCATGTTTGGTGCGAGTGAACACCAGCGCACGTTCGATTTCGGTCGAACGCAGCAACATCGTCAACAAAGCCTGTTTTTCCGGCTGGTTGATGAAGGTCACATATTGCTGGACGCGCTCGGCGGTGGTCGATTGCGGGGTGACCGCGACCTGCACCGGATCGGTCAGGAATTGCTGCGACAGATTGGCGATGTCCGATGGCATAGTTGCCGAAAAGAACAGGCTCTGGCGCTTGGCGGGGAGCAACCGCACAACACGGCGGAGCGGCTGGATAAAGCCCATATCCATCATCTGGTCGGCTTCATCGAGGACGAAAATTTCAACGCCCTTAAGGTTGAAGGCGCGCTGGTCGATAAGGTCGAGTAGACGCCCCGGCGTTGCCACCAGTACATCGACTCCGCCCTGAAGCTTGCGGATTTGGCCGCCAATCGGCACGCCGCCGAATACGGTTTCGACCGACAATTTCAGGAAACGACCATATTTGCGGAAATTTTCCGCAATTTGCGCGGCCAGTTCGCGCGTGGGCGACAGGATCAGCATCCGGCAGCTCCCCATCGGGCGCGGTTTGGGGTTGCGCGCGAGATAATCGAGCGAGGGCAGCGCGAACGCGGCGGTCTTGCCCGTGCCGGTCTGTGCAATCCCGCACAGGTCGCGGCCTTCCAGCAATGCCGGAATAGCCTGCGTCTGGATCGGCGTCGGCGTATCATAGCCCGACGCTTCAAGCGCGCGCAAAATGGGTTCGGCCAAGCCGAGATCAGTAAAATAAGACATGATTACTTCCGTTATAGTTCAACGCATTGCGCGAAAACGAACCGCCTCGTTCGGGCGGATTCCGGGCGCGCAACGCACAAAGGGGTTGCGAAACACCCTGCGTGAAAAAAGGGAAGCTTCAAAAAAAATATGGCCTGACGGGATTTAAGTCCGTCCTCTCACGCCACCATCGGGTTAACACCCGTTTATCACGGGCGCAGACAGGAACAGCTTAATATCGCCATTCCTTATAAAACTGCCGCATGGCCGTTACGCCATACCGCATGTTACAGGCCTATATAGAGATAAGCCTTCATAATAAAAGCCCCCCGCCGAAGCGAGGGGCTCCCTTTTCTAACTCGAAATCAGAAAAACTGATTACGGGCTGGTCGGCTTGTCATCGGTGCCATCAGCAGCGATGATGATGCCGGCAATGACAGCAGCTGCAGCAAGCAGAGCCAGGATGATGCCGCTGCCGCGGAGATCATTCTGCTCGGTCATGCTGGCTTCAGCGCGTGCAACCGGAGCAGCCGAAGCAGCAACGGGAGCCACAGCCATCGAAGCGACAGCAAGCGCAACAGATGCCTTCTTGACGATATTCATTATACAATTCTCCATCCACTGGACGTTCTACAACATTGTACCGAGTAGTATTCCGTGAACCACGAAAGAACGCTAGCACCTTTCGTGCAGACACTACTTCACTACGATGTCGCGGTTTCAGCTAGCGACTTCCTTACGAATAGGCAACCCGAATGTTCCCCTAAACCGGAAATATCCGGTGAAAAATACGGAAATGTAAAATGGCAATGCCTGTTTCGTGGCTATGTTGTTACGGTAGTTAAATTAATTATTGGCTAAAAACGGTCAATTTTTCTACCCTGCTTATGTATAGGCACTGGGTGATGCTGATTTACAACAGCGGAGGTAATTTTTTGTGCAGCGCAACCTGTTTTGCTGCTTCACCCCCGTTTGATCGAGCGCACCGGCTCGCTCGTGACCGGATAACCAAGCCCCGATTCGATACATAAATGGCGCTCGCCGTAGCGTTCTTCGAAATAAGGGGTAATGATTCTCACATCATGCGCCAGCGCATGGTCTCGCGCTTCAGCAAAAGAGGCAAATTGGGCGAGCCGTTCAAGGTTACGCCGCGTCGGGTAAATAATATGCCCTTCATCACTGTCGGCGCGGTCAATCATCGCTTGCGCACTGGTCCAGAACGCATGGCTATTTTCGCTGGTATCGACCGTGACTTCGCTCGTCCCCTGATGGTCATGCGCAATATAAAAGCGCGTGTCGAAGATGCGCTCGTGCAAATGCGCGGGCCGCCAGCGGGCAAACGGTATCAACTGGTCCGGATGCAACACCCAGCCATGCGCCTGCACAATTTCCGAAAAATCCGTGCCTTTAAGGATGGCCTTGCGCGCCTCGGCCAACGTCGCGGCGTTCGATTGATGGGCAATGCCCACCGCCAAACCGGTTTCTTCCAGCGTTTCGCGGATAGCGGCAATGCGCGCGGCACCGTCGTCCGGCTCCAGCGCAGGCGCAAAGATTTTGGCGAGATATTGGTCGTCGGCATCAACCCGGCCACCGGGGAAGACCGCAGCGCCTGCTGCAAACACCATCGTATCCGCGCGGCGCACCATCAAAAGCTGCACCGGCGTATCGCCCGCGTCTCCTTCACGGAAAATCACCAGAGTTGCGGCGGGAATCGCCTTTTGCACCGGATGCTCCACCGTCATGCCTATCCTTGCTTCTTTGCCCCCGACGCAAATAGCGGCATCGGGTTTCTAACCCCATTGTCACACCTTGGATTGATTTGTTCAAGCCGTCAGACGATAGTGCCCTCCGCATAGCCCTTACAAAATGCAGCAAAAAGCCGGATTGCGGTAAGGGGTATAGTGGCGGGATATAGCGACCCGAGCCTTCGGGTGCGCATATGGGAGAGGAGCCTTATGGGTATCATCGAACTTCTGGGCCTTGCCGGGAGCATCAGTTTACTGTCGGGCTGGCGGCTCTATCTCACCGTTTTTGCGGTTGGTTTAGCGCGCTATATGAACTGGATCGACCTTCCCGATAATCTCGCCATCCTCAATGTGCTGGCTAATCCTTGGGTGATGGGAGTCGCGGCGATTGGGGCGATTGCGGAATTTTTCGCTGATAAGGTCGCATGGCTCGATAGTGTGTGGGATACGGTCCATACGGTGGTGCGCCCTGTTGGCGGCGCGCTGCTCGCCATGTCCGTAGTGAGCGCACAGGATCCAGCCTGGCAGGTGATTGCCTTTCTATTGGGCGGCGGCGCGGCGCTTCTCAGCCACGGCGCGAAGGCTGGCACCCGCGCGGTGGTCAACGCAAGCCCTGAACCTTTTTCCAATATCGCAGTGTCTGCGGGGGAAGATGTTGCCACGACCGGCCTCCTCGTCCTCGCGCTCGCCAATCCGGTCGCGGCGGTGATTATCGCGGTGGTAATGCTGATCGCGGTGCTGGTCGTGCTTTATTATCTGCGCCGCCTGCTCAAAAAATTGTTCGGTGATAGCCGCAGGCCGCCGCAACCTTATCCGGACGCTTGAATATATCGCATTTGAAGTGGGATGGTGGAGCTGAGGGGAATCGAACCCCTGACCTCGTCATTGCGAACGACGCGCTCTACCAACTGAGCTACAGCCCCATCCGGACGGCTCTTTTATGGGCGCTGTCCCGCGCGCGCAACAAATTTTGTCAGCCCTTGCCCGCACCATCTGGCAAAATGGAAACAGCGCGCTATGATACAAGTTTCAAAATAAAACTGATAATTTCACCCTATGTTTTTGAGGAGAGCAGCATGGCCCGTGCATGGTATTTCAAATCCCGCCCCGAAGGGATGCCCACCGCCGATAATTTCGAGCTGAAGGAGATGCCCGACACCGCGCTGGAGCCGGGGCAGGTCCGTGTCAAAAATCTGTGGCTTTCGGTCGATCCTTATATGCGCGGGCGGATGAATGATGTGAAAAGCTATGTCCCCGGCTTCCAGTTGGGCGAACCGTTGCAAGGCGGCGCGATTGGCGAAGTGGTAGAAAGCAACAGCCCCGATTTTGCCGTTGGCGATATGCTGTTCCACATGGGCGGCTGGCGCGATGGCGGGGTGATCGGTCCAGAACTCATGCCCAACAAAATAGATGCAAGCGTGCTGCCGCCGCAAACCTTCCTCCATAATATGGGGCTGACCGGCGCGACCGCATGGGTAGGATTGTTGAAAACCGCCGAGGCAAAGCCGGGCGAAACCGTCTTTGTGTCCGCAGCGGCAGGCGCGGTCGGCTCGGCGGTCGTGCAAATTGCCAAGGCCAAGGGCATGACCGTTATCGGATCAGCGGGCGGCGCAGAAAAATGCGCGTGGGTCAAAGCGTTGGGCGCGGATGCTTGTATTGATTATAAGTCAGGCCCGGTGCTGCCGCAGCTTGCTGCCGCGCTCAAGGGTATCGGCAAGGAAGGCGTTGACGTTTATTTCGACAATGTCGGCGGCGAGCATCTTGATGCGGCTTTTGCAAACGCCAACAGCTGGGCGCGCTTTGCGATTTGCGGGATGATCGACGTTTATAATGACGGCAAGCCGCAGGAGATGAAATATATCATCCGCACCATCCCGGCGCGCATCCGGATGCAAGGCTTTATCTACACCGACTATATGAAGGATTTGCCCGAATTTTATCAGGATATGGGCGGGCTTATCGCGGCCGGAAAAGTGCAGGCGCGCGAAACCGTGCGCGAAGGATTGGACGCAACGCTCGATGCGTTTCTGGGACTGTTCAGCGGGGAAAATACGGGCAAGATGCTGGTGAAATTATAGGTATCACCGGCAGCCTTGCCAATATTAGCGAAGGATGCTCAACATGAGTTATGGCCAACGCACTGTCCCCTTTCGTCCGCCGTTTCCTCCGTCGCCTTAGCGCCGCCGCTTGGGTCGCGCTCGCGCTCGCTGTGCCATCGGCGGCCTATGCCGCGCCGGAGCCTTCGCCATCTCCGGTCGGCATCTGGCGGGGTGAATCGGTCGATAGTGTCTCGCAGCTTATTGTGCTCGACGATCATCAATATTGCTTCACCCTGATCGCTGGCAGTCTCGACCTCATTTCGGCGGGGCGGTGGGAGGCAGAAGGCGGGCTTTACAAATTCACCGAAAAAAAGGCCCAATCCCCTCTTTTCCCGATGGCAATGCGGACCGGCCATGCAAAGCCCGGCACACGGAAGCTGGCGCTTGAAGGGGATATGTTTTCTTATGCCAATGCCCCGGTGATCGGCTTCCTCAAAACCCGCACCGATGCGCTATCGCTGCGCCGCCTGTTCCCGCGTGACAAGCATAGCTGGTCGGGGAGGTTCGAAGTGCCTGCCGCCGCGATGGCGGGTGCGCGCTATGTTGTGATCGGCGAGGCGTCCGATGTGCAGGTGGACGAAGCATCGGACAAGCCCTACCGGCTCAATATTTATGAACTGGGGCAAGAGGATGCGGAATATCGCATCACCTATGACCGGCAACAAGCCATGCCCCCGCTCGATTTCACCGCCAATGTCGGTAGGCAGGAGTTGACGGCCGACGAAGTCGGGCGCCTGCGCCGGTCGGACATTAAACTCACCGCGACCTTGGCCGACGCTATCCGCCGCGATTGCATCGAGGGCGCAGAGATGGTCGATGCCGCCGCGCTGCAAAGCCGCGGTATCACGTGGCCTGCTCCGGTTGAAACACGGATAGTCGCCGCGCCCGCTATCAACGAAGATCCGGTATTTGAAACAACCAGTGTGGTCGAAGCTACGGACATTCTCGAACCGCTGGAAAGCACGCAAGTCCCTGCCCCGCTCGCGCGCGAAACCTTAGACCAGCCTTCACCCTCGCCAGGTGTTGACGGGTTGGAAAAGCGGTTTAACGCGATTATCAAAATCGAAAGCGCAGCCAAGCGGGTGGTTGGTTATGAAGCTTTGTGGAAGGCCGCGATTAACAGCGAATATACCGACCAGCGCGAAGTTGCGGCGCGCGCGGCGATCAATATGAGCAATGACCTGTCTGCAATCGGCAAATATAACGAGGCTATCAAGGTGAGCGGCGATGCCTATGCCGCGCTCATCTCCGCGCCCGATCCGGTGCTGCGCTCGCGCGCGGCCAGCCTGCTTAACAATCAGGCGACTGCGTGGGAGGGGTTGAAAAAAACCGACGAGCAGGAGGCGGTCTGGCAACGCATCATCACTGATTTTGGCGCCGACAGCTATCCCACCACCGTCTATGTGCGGGCCACCACGGTGCTGAATATGGTCGACCGGCTGATCATCAAGGGCCGCCCAGCCGAAGCAGTGGCAATGCTCGACACATTCGAGCGCGACTATATAGAGTCAGGCCGCCTCGCCACGCGCCCCGAAGAAGCGTTCGGGATTAATTGCGATTCCGACGGCAAGCAATTCACTTTCGCGGTGCCGTGCAGGGGATCAAAAAGGCCTGACCTTGCCTATTTCAAAGATTATGTCGCGGCCTATCGCAAGAAAATTGCGAGTCTGAAATAAGCGGGCGCGTTCACGGATGGGCAACGCCGTGCGGGCGCGACATATTGCCGGACGTTTATTCCAATCCGTCAAACGGTTCGCACACCCACGGTTCTTTGCGGAACTTGCCTTTCTCCATGCGATAGGTTGACCCCATGTGGAAGTCGATCTGGTTGCACCAGAAGCGTGTGGTCAGATAACCGCTACGTGCTTCGAAATCGCGCGCGCGGGCAAAGCTGCGTGTCGTAGGATTATATAACCAATATAGATATTTATCGGTGTCAAAATCCTGCAGGATACGCAAATCCATATAGCCGTCATAATTGATATCTTCATAATCAACATAAGCAACCGGTTCCGCCCAAAAGCCGGTGAGCGTCTGGAGGCGTTTATCGCTTCTATAATCACGTATTTCTATACGGGTGATACGGTCACGATGGCTTGCCGCATTATGATAACCAAAGAGGCGAATTTTTATGAGTGGGCGGTCAGGAACTGCAATGTTCGGCACAAACCGCATATTGCGGACTTTACCATCCCGGTTATCTTTGATCGCCAAGGTCACTTCATTATCGAGCAGATGGACCTCGCCCTGCATCGTAAGATCCGGCGGCGCATCCATGCCGCGCTCGCCGTCAAAGCTGTTGAGGGTCAATTTGGTGCCTTTCTGCACCCCTTCGAAACTGGTGAAATAACGCCGGTCGCGCATCAGTAGCGCGCCGCCGAGCTTCCACACGCCGGAGCGCAGATATAGCAACATGGTGCCATCCATCGATTTGAGATGGCGGTTGACATTGATCGCGATATTGACCGGCTTGAGCGTTGCCGGTGAAGGGTCAGCCGAAGCGGGATTAACGCGCGTCGGCGCTGCGGTTTTGGCTGGAGCTGTCCTGCGCTGTGCATCCGGCGCAACCGCGCCCGTCAACAGGCTTGCACATAAGAGGCCACATGACAGGCCGATACCCGATTTCATGAAAGAAAACATGCCCCGCCCATAACCGACTTTGCCCGCGCGCACCAAAAAAATCGCGCGCGTTCAAAGGGCTAATCGAGCAGCCGGACGGTGTGTTTAGCCGATCCCGACCGACAGGAAGCTAGGCATCGGGCCATTCCATGCGCCATCTTCTTCAGCGTCAATCTGCTCGAAGCGGGGCTTGCGTTCGGGGCGGTCGCCGCGCGGTTCTTTGGCCGGAGACTTGCGCTGTCCGTCATCCTTGCCTGCCTGAGCCTTACGGCCGGAAGCAGGGGCACGGTCCTTTTTGCGCATATCGTCCTGCGTCTTGTCATTGCGCGATTTTTCGCCGCGCCCTTCACTGCGAGAATTTTCACCGCGCGCCTCACCACGCCCCTCACCGCGCGACCTGTCGGCCCGTCCGGCATCACCGCCCGGCGTGTCGATCAGCGGAATATCGCTGCCGATCAGCTTCTGGATATTGTCGAGTGCCTCGGCGTCTTCCTTGGTGACAAAGGTAAACGCCCTGCCCTTCGCGCCTGCGCGGCCGGTGCGGCCAATGCGGTGGACATAATCGTCGGGGTGCCAGGGCGCGTCAAAGTTGAACACATGGCTCACGCCCTTAATATCAAGTCCGCGCGCAGCGACGTCCGATGCGACCAGTATGTTGACCGACCCGTCCTTGAACCGCGCCAATTCCTTGAGCCGCGCCGACTGGTCAATGTCGCCGTGGATTTCGCCGCTCGCAAAGCCGTGGCGCTGCAGGCTCTTGTTAAGCTCGCGCACCGTGGTTTTGCGGTTACAGAAAATGATTGCGGTCGAAACATCTTCGCTGCGCAACAGCGAGCGCAAAACTTCGCGTTTCTTGCGGGATTCGACCTTCACCAGATGCTGGGCAATATTGGTGTTGGTGGTCGCAGGACGCGCAACTTCGATGGTTTTGGGGTTGCTGAGGAATTTATCCGCGAGCTTCTTGATCGGCGGCGGCATGGTCGCCGAAAACAGCAAGGTCTGGCGGTTGCCCGGCAGCTTGGTGCAGATTTCCTCAATGTCCGGAATGAAGCCCATGTCGAGCATCCGGTCGGCTTCGTCGATGACGAGGAGGTTGCAACCGGTGAGCAAAATATTGCCGCGCGCAAACAGGTCCATCAACCGGCCCGGCGTTGCAATGAGGACGTCGACGCCCTTTTCCAAGGCCTTCACCTGATCGCCCATCGATACGCCGCCGATCAGCAAAGCCATCGAAAGCTTGTGATATTTGCCGTATTTTTCAAAATTTTCGGCAACCTGCGCGGCGAGTTCGCGTGTCGGTTCAAGGATGAGGCTGCGCGGCATCCGCGCGCGGCTGCGTCCATGCGCCAATATGTCGATCATCGGCAGCACGAAGGAGGCGGTCTTGCCAGTCCCCGTCTGCGCAATGCCGATAATATCCTTCATCATCAACACAGGCGAGATCGCCTGCGCCTGAATGGGGGTCGGCGTGTCATAGCCCGCCTCGGTAACGGCGCGCAGCAATTCATCGGATAGGCCGAGGTCGGCAAAACTCATAAAATCAGATCATTCCGGAAAAATAATGATGGAAGCAAAGCGGGTTCGCTGCCAATCCAGCACTTCGCGCGGTGACGCAATTTCGCGAAAAAGTCAAGAATAACGCGCAGGCGCTTTCGGACTAAAGGCCATAAAAATGCAGATTAGTCGTCGCGCGGTTCAGGGACAAGGTAGCTGAATTTGCGCACATCACAGCGCGCACCGGACCGCGCGTGCAGCACATCGCGGCCCGCGCACAGCATCCCGTCCTTGGGCGTAAGCATATAAAAACCCGAATAAAAGTCAGCCGCGCGACATTCGCCATCGAGCGCAGCGCGCAGGCGCTGGCGTTCACGGGTGATAAGGTCGATGCTGCTGCGCTGGGTATATTGCACCCCCATCAGGCTGCGCATCGGGATGCAGCGCGGGGCTTTGACCTCGCGCCATTCGACGCGCATCGGCACATCGCGCGCGCGGCCCGACCGGGTGTTGGAAAAGCCGTTGACCTGTGCGCGCGAGGCGGGGATGCGAATCATTACTTGTTGTTCGACCACTACCGACTGGAAATGGAGCGTGTCTGCACCCGCGACGCTGCCCGTTTCAGCTTGCACGGCTATCGCCTCCGGCGCTGCCGCCGGGACAGCCGGATCGGCCCCTAATAAGGGTGCGGCAAAAAACAGCAAAAACGGTGCCAACACTATAACGTCCCCACGTTGTTCATCCCCCGCCTGGATTCCGGCAGGAGCCTGCGTCTATGCCGTGCGGCGGTTGAACTGTGTATGAATTGCGTCGGGCACATATATTCAGGAAGAAAGCGCGGCCTGCCCGCCAAGGGTAGCGCGCTGCACCGTTCCGGCCTATTCCTGTTGGCATGACACCCCTTCCGACACATGATGCGCCTGTCATTGCGGACGGTTCCGGGCTGGAACCGCTGCAAAGCTTGCTCGGCCCGAAAGGCTTTTGCAATAGCGTTGACGCCATGGCTCCTTGGCTCACCGATTGGCGGGGGAAATATCATGGCCGCGCGGCGGCACTGCTGTCGCCCGCCACAGTCGAAGAAGTCCAATATATTCTGCGCTTTGCCAATGCCCACCGCATTGCGCTGGTGCCGCAAGGGGGTAATAGCGGCATGGTCGCAGGCGCTACGCCCGATGAGAGCGGGACAAGCCTTATCCTGTCGCTGCGTCGCATGAACCGGATTCGCGCAATAGATTCGGGCGCGCGTCAGGTTGTTGCCGAAGCCGGCGTTATCCTTCAGCATCTCCATGAAGCGGTCGCAGAGGAAGGTTTGCGCTTTCCATTAACGTTAGGCGGCAAAGGATCGGCCACGGTCGGCGGGTTGGTGTCAACCAATGCGGGCGGCACGCAAGTGTTACGCCACGGACCGATGCGTTCGCTGGTGCTGGGCCTTGAGGCGGTCCTGCCCGACGGATCGCTCCATTCAAGCCTTGCCGCGCTACGCAAAGATAATCGCGGCTATAATCTCGACCAATTGCTGATCGGCGCAGAAGGAACACTCGGCATTGTGACCGCCGCCACGTTGAAGCTGGTGCCCGCCATCAGCGCGCGCCATGTGGTGTGGGCCGCGACCGACAGCCCGCATCAGGCGCTGGCTGCGCTGCGCCGTCTGGAGGCGCTGTTGGGCGATGCGGTGGAAGGGTTTGAAATCATTCCGGGGAGCGCGCTCGCCACCGTGGTCGCGCATATCTCCGCCGCTCAAGCCCCACTCGCGCCGCACTATGCGTGGCACATCCTTGTCGAAGCGGTCGAGAGCGGCGGCACCGCGCGGCCGATTGCAAGCGCGCTTGAAACCGGTTTGGCCGCGCTCATTGAGGAAGGCGTGCTGCGCGATGCGGTGATTGCCAAGAATGAACGCGAGGCCGACGCCATGTGGCGGCTGCGCGATTCCGTTTCGGAATCCGAACGTGCGCTTGGTCCCGCGCTCCAGCATGACATCAGTGTGCCGGTCGAGCGGATGCCCGATTTTTTAACACAAGATGCCACCGTCATCGCCGCGCAATTTCCCGGCGTCACCATGATGGGCTTCGGCCATTTGGGGGACGGCAATATCCATCTCCACGCCAAACCGCCGCGCGATGCCCAAGATCGCGGCGCTGCATGGCTTGCCGCGCATGGCGAAGCGGTGTCCAAAGCTATCTATGGCCGCGTCATTGCTGCGGGCGGGTCTATCTCTGCCGAGCATGGCATTGGCCGCGCCAAACGTGCTTATTTCCATGCGCTTGATGATCCGGCCCGCATCGCGGCGTTGCGCGCAATCAAGCAGGCGCTCGACCCCAATGCTATCCTCAATCCCGGCGTGCTGGTTTAGCATTACAAAAATGTGACTGTAAGGCGCAGCGGAGCAGATGTAATCTCTCCCCCTTTTGCGGGTGCTTATCACCGCTTTCCGCTTGCGCCGCGCCGCCCGACACCGTAGGGCGAGCCATATTTTCGCGCGAGGGGTGGGCGCTTGCGACCTCCCTTGCATCCAAGACCATATTTTTATTGGAGAACCACGATCATGGCCAGCGCGCCGCAAGCTTCAAATCTTCCGCTTTTCTACAATGACCTTGTTCCGCTTTCGAGCAACGATCATGCCGAATGGCGCGCAAAACCCGCTGAATCGGCTGACTTCCTCAAGGATCACCACGCGGTTCCGCTGACCAGCGACGAATTCATCCAAGCCGGGCGCTATTTCCCGATCGTATTTTCGGTCGGCGAAAATCCGGTTCCGCTCGCGCTGATGGGCCTCAACGAAGGCGTCAACACTTTCCTTGATGCCGACAATAAATTCAGCGGTCCGGTCTATGTTCCGGCCTATATCCGCCGCTATCCGTTCATGCTCGCGCGCCTCAACCCGCAAAGCGAAGAATTGTCGCTGTGCTTTGACCCGACATCGGGCGTGATTGGCGATTTCAAGGATGGCGAAAAGCTGTTCGACAATGGCGAGCCGACCCAACCGGTTCAGGAAATTCTCGCCTTCTGCGAACAATTTGAACAAGCGGGCGCGCGCACCGGTCAGTTTATGGAAGACCTTGCCAAGCTGGAAATCCTCATGGACGGCGAAGTCGCCATCCAGCAGGAAGGCGTGGAACAGCCGTTCGTCTATCGCGGTTTCCAGATGGTCGACGAAAACAAGCTGCGCGAATTGCGCGGCGACCAGTTGCGTAAGCTCGCCCAGAACGGGATGCTTCCGCTCATCTACGCTCACCTCTTCTCGCTCCAATTGATGCGCGAAATTTTCGCAGCGCAAGTGCAGCAGGGCAAAATGCCCCCGCAAATGCCCGCCCCCGCCGGCGAAGCATAAGCAATAATTTTTCGTGGCTTTGGCCAAAACGGAAAAAGGGCGCCTTCGGGGGCCCTTTTTTGTGACCTTTTTGGCTGCCCCGGCACGTCATATTCGTTGAACCTGCACGGCCCCCGCTGTCACGCCAATGCCGTGCAAATGACCCGATAGTTTCATCTGATAATAAACAGCCCTGCGGCTCTTGAAGGCAGGGGCCGCCTCCTCTATATTCCTAATGTGCACTGCTTGCCGGGTTCCCCCTTTCCGGTCGGTGCATAGATACGCTCCTTGGAGTGTATCTCCTCCCTGGACCTTGGCCACCTCGTGCTCCGGTACGAGGTGGTTTTTTTATCCTTTATTCAGCAGCCTGCGACCAGAGCGGCGGACCGAACCGTTCGGCCAGCGCAAATTCCGCGACCGTTGCCACGCGCGCGACCAGCGCCGAAAGCCGCGCGCAAGCTGCCCTCTCCGGCTGTCCCTGCGCATCAAGATAGGCGGTGCGGTCAATCTCGATCTGGACCGCATAGCGCCGCCGTTCGGGGCGACTATGGCGCGCGATGATATAGCCACCCGCATAAGGCCGGTTGTAAGCGACGCGCAAACCCGTGCTTTGCACTTCCTGCTCGATGGCTTCGACCAGCCAAGGCGGTGCAGTTGCGCCATGACGGTCGCCAATCACCAAAGTAGCAGGCGCGATACCCCCCAGCCCCGGCATCGAATGAAGGTCGATGAGGAGCGTATGGCCATGCGCGCGCAACGCCACGTCCATCCGCTGTTCCAGCGCCTGATGATAGGGCCGGTGGATGGCGGCAATCCTTGCCTGCAATTCGTCCCAGTCAAAACCGCCCCGCCACAATTCGCCGAAGCGGTGCAGGCGACGCGGAAACAGGCCAAGCCCTGCCAGCACTTTCTCGCTCGGCTTGCCGACGCGCGTAGCAGCGCGCGACTGCGCGACATCGCGCACCATCCCGGCATCAATTTCATCGGGCGCACGGTTAAGGTCGATAAAGGCGCGCGCATGGGTCGCGGTCTGCACCATGAAGCCCTGCTCTGCGGTATCGGCTGTCAGCCGGTCCACATAACGGTCTTCAAGCCGCTGCAAAGCCTCCACCGGCACGCGCGCGGCCTCAAGCAAGGACTGCGGATAATAACGCCCCGCATGAGGCACCGACAGAAGCACCGCGCGCGCGGGTGCATCTGCGTTCGCCAGCACAAAAGGCGGCACGACAACCGTTGCCGGGTCGCAGGCCGCGCGCTCAAGGTCGGACGAATCACGCTTCATGTTCCGTAGCTTAGCCTTGTCCGGACGCTGCACAGCTTTTTATTTTTCACCCAAGGCACCGCCTTGCTGGAAAATGTTAAACATTCGCGGCATATAAGGGGGGCTAATCCGCGCGATTTGCGGGGCATCTCCAATGGACCAAAACTGCGTCATGATAAGAATTTTGCTTGCCGAAGATGATGATGTCATGCGCGAATATCTGACGCGCGCGCTGTTTGCGGCGGGATATGAAGTGATGGCCGTCGATCGCGGGACAGCAGCGCTGCCCTATCTCGAATCGGGTGTTTATGACCTTCTTCTGTCCGATATTGTGATGCCGGAAATGGACGGTATCGAGCTGGCGCAACATGCTGCAGTGGTCGCGCCCGACACACAGATCATGTTCATCACCGGCTTTGCCGCCGTCCAGTTAAAGGCAGGCGAAACCGTGCCGCAGGCAAAATTGCTGTCCAAGCCTTTCCACTTGAGGGATTTGGTGGCCCAGGTTGATGCGATGTTCGCGCATCGCAAGGTTTCCGAACAAAATTGACTTGAACGCGCTTTTGGCGCTTGCACTTGCGGGCTGTGCCGACTAATAGCCCGCTCTCGAATGGGCGTATAGCTCAGTGGTAGAGCACTATGTTGACATCGTAGGGGTCGCAAGTTCAATCCTTGCTACGCCCACCATTCGATCAAAAACCCGCCGGTCAACGCATGGCCCGGCGGGTTTTTTGTTATCGCGCGCGGCCTTAGACATTGGTCGTAATTCCGGCCTTTTTCCTTGATTTGTGCGTCGGCCTCCCCAAAATTGGGAGAAAGCCTGTTATATGCGCAAAGGAGAGCCCGCCATGTCCGAACCCCTTTATCCCGTTCCCGAAGAGTGGGCCGAGCGCGCGACCATCAATGCCGAACGCTATGCAGCAATGTATAAAGAGTCGGTCGACGACCCGAACGGTTTTTGGACGCGCGAGGCAGAGCGGCTCGACTGGATGAAATTCCCGACCAAGATCAAGGATACGAGCTTCGACGAGGCGACCTTTGGCATCAAATGGTTTGAAGACGGCATTATCAACGTCTCGGCTAATTGCCTTGACCGTCATCTGGAAACGCGCGGCGACCAGCCTGCGATCATCTGGGAAGGCGATAATCCGACCGAAAGCCGGACCATCACCTATAAGCAATTATTCCTCGAAACTTGCCGCTTCGCCAATGTGCTACGCGCGCAAGGGGTGCGGCGCGGCGATCGTGTGACCATTTATATGCCGATGATCCCCGAAGCGGCGATGGCAATGCTCGCCTGCACCCGCATCGGCGCAATCCATTCCATCGTGTTTGGCGGCTTTTCCCCCGACGCGCTCGCGGGGCGCATCCAGGATTGCGATTCGTCACTGGTGGTAACCGCTGATGAAGGCTTGCGCGGCGGCAAGATTGTCCCGCTCAAGGCCAATGTCGATGAAGCCCTCAAACATTGCCCGTCGGTAAAGCGCGTCGTCGTGGTCGAGCGCACCGGCGGTACGGTCGCGATGCAATCGGGCCGCGATGTGTGGTATCATGACGCCGCGCGCCATGTCTCCGACCATATCGAGCCGTGGGAGATGAATGCGGAAGATCCGATGTTCATCCTCTATACGTCGGGTTCGACCGGTAAGCCCAAGGGTGTGCTGCACACCACCGGCGGCTATTTGCTGTGGGCGGCGATGACGCATGATTATGTGTTCGATTATAAGCCCGGCGAGGTTTATTGGTGCACCGCGGACATCGGCTGGGTCACCGGCCACACTTATATCGTCTATGGTCCGCTCGCTAATGGCGCGACGACCTTGATGTTTGAAGGCATCCCCAACTATCCCGATCATGGCCGCTTCTGGGATGTGGTCGACAAGCATAAGGTCAATACTTTCTATACCGCGCCCACGGCGTTGCGCGCGCTCATGCGCGAAGGCGATGAATGGGTGAAGAAAAGCTCGCGCGCTTCGTTGAAGCTGCTCGGCTCGGTCGGCGAACCGATCAACCCCGAAGCCTGGGAATGGTATCACCGCGTCGTCGGTGACAGCCGTTGCCCGATTGTCGACACATGGTGGCAAACCGAAACCGGCGGCACACTCATGACCCCGCTCCCCGGCGCCCATGCCGCCAAGCCCGGCGCGGCGAGCTTCCCGATGTTCGGCATCGTCCCCCAAGTGGTCGATGAAAAAGGCACGGTGCTGGAAGGTGCGACCGAAGGCAATCTGTGCATATTGGATAGCTGGCCGGGGCAGATGCGGACCGTCTGGGGCGACCATGAACGCTTCTTCCAGACCTATTTCACCACCTATCCCGGCAAATATTTCACCGGCGACGGCTGCCGCCGCGACGAGGATGGCTATTATTGGATTACCGGCCGCGTCGATGATGTCATCAACGTGTCCGGCCACCGCATGGGCACCGCCGAAGTCGAAAGCGCGCTCGTTTCGCACCCGACCGTTGCCGAAGCCGCCGTTGTCGGGATGCCACATGATGTGAAAGGCCAAGGCATTTACGCCTATGTGACGCTCAACGTGAATGAAGAGCCATCCGAGGAGCTGCGCCTGACGCTGATCCAATGGGTGCGCCGCGAAATCGGCCCGATTGCAACCCCCGACTTCCTACAATTCGCGCCGGGCCTCCCCAAGACCCGCTCGGGCAAGATCATGCGCCGCATTTTGCGCAAGATTGCGGAAAATGATGTGTCGAACTTGGGCGATACCTCCACCCTCGCGGACCCGAGCGTCGTCGATAATCTGGTCGTCAACCGCATGGGTGCGCGTTGAGGAATAGCTAAAACACGACTTATCCTCCCCTCCCGCTCATTGGGTGGGAGGGGGTATGTCGGCACGCATAGAGTAAACCTCTGCCCTCCCCGACTTCGGCTAAGAATTTTCGCTACGCTTCAAATTCCCAAGTCTCCGTTGCCCCTCCCGTGAACGGGAGGGGATAAAGGTCTGTCGCAACCTAAAGCCCCTCCCCTTCAGGGGAGGGGTTGGGGTGGGGTCTGTCAGTAAACGCAGCGCGAGCGTCCACCCACCCCACTCGCCTAAGGGCTTACAGCCCTAAGGCTCCATTGCCCCTCCCGCGGGCGGGAGGGGATAAAGTGTGTGCGCACCCGATAGGCGGCTTTTTCACATCATCATCAGGAAAATCAGGAAAATGGTGCTGCTGGGGAGGATTGAACTCCCGGCCTCTCCCTTACCAAGGGAGTGCTCTACCACTGAGCTACAGCAGCACATTACGGGCGGCCTTTGGGACAAGGCCATCAACCGGAAGCGGCCCTATGGCGGGGGACGCGGTGCCTGTCAAGGCAGGCCTTGCGCTAATGCCGCAAAAAAGCAAAAGAAGCCTTATGAGCGACCAGAAAATATCCGATGCCACCGCGCGCGCCAAGGCCGAACAAAAGGCAAAACTTGCCGAACAATTGCGCGCGAACCTGCGCCGCCGCAAAGCCCAATCGCGCGAAATGGACGGGAAAGAGGGGTAAGCTGCACCGCCCTCCAAAAAGCGTGCCAAGCCGCAACACGCAAGCAGCAGCCCTCTCCTCTACCATACGCCCTCTTCTCGCCCTCCCCTCGTCATGCCCGACTTGATCGGGCATCCATCTCCCGCACTTGAAATTTCAAAAAACCGCGAGAGGGATGGGCTTCGATGACCTTCATTCACCCGTCATTGCGAGCACCGAAGGTGCGCGGCAATCCAGAGCGGGCGACCATCACGCTGGATTGCTTCGCTACCGCTCGCAATGACGAAACGGGTGTGGCTCCAACATATCCGACCAGCCTCAGGGTACCCTAAAGCTGGGGACTACCCCCTATTTCCCCTTCACCGCGCGCACCGGCACCGGCACATTGCAAATATCCACACCGCCCGCCGGCACATTATAAAAACTGTCCCGCCGGTTCGCGCGTAGTTTCGCATAGTCGGCAAAACTCTTGCTGCCGGTGTTCATATATTCAAAGCGCGGACGGCTGGCGGCTGGCAGTTCGCTCGCGAGCCGCACCGACCTGATCGGCGTGCGCTCCTGCGGCGTTTCATAAAAACCCAGAGCGCCCGTCCCGCGCGGCAGGCTCGACAGCCATTCCATGCCCGAAATCACGCGCCCGACGACCGCTATATTGCGGTCAAGTTGGCGTGGCGCTTGACCGATGACGGTATAAAGCTCGGCACCCGTTCCGGTGTCTGGTGACGTGTTCCGGCCTACGCCGACTGCGCCATAGCAGTGCAGCGGCCAGATCATATGACCATCACTTGCAAACGGCCACCCTCTTTCAAATCCGGCAGCTTTCCCGTAAGAATCACCTGCGAGCGTGAGATCGTCAAATAGCGGTGCCGGTTGCGTTTTCTCTCCGACTGGCGTCGTATTTTGCAGCCTTGCGGAGACATAATTCTCCTCCGGCACCGTCACCAAATCTTTGGGCAGCGGCTTGGCCTTCGCCTTATCCTCGCCATCCGGGTCGCCCCATTGGGTCACATAATTATCCTGCACCCGCACAATCGCGGTGCCATCCCACCAATGGGCGGCGGCGAGCTTTTTGATATTGCCGACCCAGCCTTGGCTGAACGGCGCGGGCATCAGTTGAATGACGACACGGCGCGGCTTGCTCCCCACAGGCGTTGCAACGGGCGGCAAGTCCATCACCAGCAAATCATCCGGCGCAATTTCGACCCATTCGGCCTTGGACGCATTGTCCACAACATCGGCCGGCGTCGGCAATTTGGAGCGGTCCACTGCGCCATCATCGGCCGCATAAGCACTGCACGCCGCTAGCGTCATCGCCACCAGCCCGAACCCCAATTTGTCGCGTGTGCGAATCATAAAAATGCCTCCCGCTATAATTTTATTGCCTTTCCCATCCTGCGCACGCTTGCGCCGGAGCGCAAGGCAGGATAGGGGCTTGCGCTTCCTAACCGGGATATGCGGAGACGTGGCCGAGTGGTCGAAGGCGCTCGCCTGGAAAGTGAGTATACGGCAAAACCGTATCGAGGGTTCGAATCCCTCCGTCTCCGCCAGTTTTTTTGATAAGCGTGATTTCTGAACTGCTATGATCTTTGCGCCCGCCGCGCCCACCGCCAAAAGGTTGTAGCTGGACCGTGATTTCTGAACTGCTATGATGATCCGATTGTGAAGCGGTCGGGTCTGGTAGTTGCAGCTGGACCGTGATTTCTGAACTGCTATGATGCGTGGTGTCGTAATACATATCGCCCGGCTGTTGCAGCTGGACCGTGATTTCTGAACTGCTATGATGACCAAGTGGTCGTCTCATCTTACTCTGGCGTTGCAGCTGGACCGTGATTTCTGAACTGCTATGATGCGGCCTTTGGGCTGGTCTTCGGTCACGACGTTGCAGCTGGACCGTGATTTCTGAACTGCTATGATATGCGGCCCCGACGGCACACGTGGTTGGTTGTTGCAGCTGGACCGTGATTTCTGAACTGCTATGATTGCGGCCGTGCGTACAACGTGTCCGGCACCGTTGCAGCTGGACCGTGATTTCTGAACTGCTATGATTTGGGTTCGGAAATGCGCGGTAGCAATTTGGTTGCAGCTGGACCGTGATTTCTGAACTGCTATGATCTCATGTGATTTCTCCGGTTTAACTTTTGAGTTGCAGCTGGACCGTGATTTCTGAACTGCTATGATCGCAAAAACCGTCGACCTTGAGGTCCGCTTGTTGCAGCTGGACCGTGATTTCTGAACTGCTATGATAACCGTTCTGGACGATATGGACAATCGCCGGTTGCAGCTGGACCGTGATTTCTGAACTGCTATGATGTGCTGGGCGAAGTCGTCATCTATGTCGAGGTTGCAGCTGGACCGTGATTTCTGAACTGCTATGATCTTAGCGTCTTCAACATCCTCGGGACCTTTGTTGCAGCTGGACCGTGATTTCTGAACTGCTATGATATCACCGATATGCTGCCATCGCGCGGCGAGGTTGCAGCTGGACCGTGATTTCTGAACTGCTATGATGTTTCGCCATTGGGCAAGCGGTCATTGTTAGTTGCAGCTGGACCGTGATTTCTGAACTGCTATGATGCTGGCGTTCGACGGGAGATCGGCAGCGGCGTTGCAGCTGGACCGTGATTTCTGAACTGCTATGATGAAGCCAAAAGCGGCGACAAGTATGGCGATGTTGCAGCTGGACCGTGATTTCTGAACTGCTATGATATAGGACGCGCACAGATAATCGAGCGTTCCGTTGCAGCTGGACCGTGATTTCTGAACTGCTATGATCGAGATACTCGCGAGCTTTGGCTTCGTCGTGGTTGCAGCTGGACCGTGATTTCTGAACTGCTATGATTGTGGGCGTCTCCATTTCCGCGACGAGCGTGTTGCAGCTGGACCGTGATTTCTGAACTGCTATGATCGCTATTGGGACAAGGTGGATGCGGTGATGGTTGCAGCTGGACCGTGATTTCTGAACTGCTATGATCGATACGGCGTTAAATTATTGTAATTAATCAATTTAACACCGCATCGACTAGCAAAAATCCCGCGCGAATCGATCAAAATAGCGCGAGTTGGCCCGGGTTTTTGCGTTGGCGTTTTCGGGATTGGCCAGAAAAGCGGATGATATTTTCATATTGGCGGTCGGTAAATCCGAGGATGTGGACGTCGCCTTTTTCAGGCAGGTTTGCGCCGATGCGCCGGACATAGGTTTCATATTGCTCTTTGCCGGAACAAAAGCGTGCATAGATGGAAAACTGGCTCATTTCATAGCCCTCGTCCAGCAAAAATTCGCGGAATTTTGTGGCGGCGCGCGATTGTTCGCGCGTTGTCACCGGCAGATCGAACATGACCAAAATCCACATAAGCTGATATCCGCTATAATGCGCCGCCCCCTGCCCTTTCATCGCGTTTCACCGTCGGGGATGTGCCGCGCGATTCTTGCCCATGACAAGGGCGACGGCGGGGCGAACAAGGCGAGCGAAAGGTCGTTATTTTCAAAACTGGCGGCCAAGGATTGGGCGAGCCGTTGCGCGGCTACCGAAACGGGGGAGGAGGCGCCCTCAAGATCAAGGTCCGCGGCGATAATCGCGGTTAAGCGTGCCTTGCAATCGCTGTCCACGCTCGCAACCCCGTCCGCCTGCATTTGCCAAACCACCGCGTCCACCAACGGGCGGAAAGGCTCGACCAGATCGTCGGCGAGCGCGAAACTGTTGAGCCGATTGGCGTGATGGAGGCCGATGCTGGGATGCAAGCCCGACGCGACAACGGATCGCGCCACCATCGCCCGCATCACGGTATAACCATAGTTGAGCATCGCATTAACGCCCTCTGCCTGCCGGTCGCGGCGGAAGTCGGGACCGAAAAGCGCGGTCCAGTAACGGCGTGCAGCTTGCGCTTCGATATTGTCGGGGTCGCCGGAACGGACACGATCGGCCATCAGATATAAGGCTTGCGCTTCATCACGGCCATGCGCGTCGAGGAGGCTCGCCTGCATCCGCACTTTATGCGCAACAATCCGTTTCCACGCTTGCTTGAAAAAGGGGCGCGGTATGTCCCATTGCGCGCGCATCCGCGCATTTTGGGCGTGATGGCCGGACAGCGGCATCGTCACCGCGACAGGGGCATGGTTGGAACCGCACAGTATCATGATGGCCCCGCGTCCGGCCAATTCTACCACTAAATTGGTGGTCCAGCTTACGCGATGGGCATGGACGATGAGGGCCGCAATATCGTCGAGCGCGACGCGCCCCTGTTCTTGCCCGTCGCGGCTGACAAGAAGCAGCCCGCGATAGGCAGACAGATGGAGATTGTCGGTGGCAATATCGACAATACGGTCCAATTCTGGCCCCTTTCAAGGGGCGGAGTATCGCAGACTATGCCTAACCATTGGTTAATCCGGTAGTTTGGGCGTCAATCGCGCGGGCCGGGATCGAATATCTGGCCAAGCTCGTCGATGCGGACCTGACGAGCCTTCATTTTTTTGAGCGCATTTACGCCGGGGCCGTATAATTTGAACGGGTCATCCGGATCCTTGTCGCGTTGGGCCATGTTGCCGGTTTCGTTATGGTTTATCAGGAATATTTGCCCATTCTGTCCGAATTTCTGTACGCGGACGATTGAACGGATGCCCGGCTCTTTCTCGATGGCCAATATGTCATCCTGTTTGAGGCTCATAATCTTTTTGGCGGCAGGATGCGGGCGCTGTTCGACAAAATCATGGCGATGGAAATCATAGGTCGAAATCACATCATAAGTCCAACTGCCATCCGGCAAGCGCCAGACATTATAGCGTTCATTGGAATCGCCCTGATAGGCTTTATAGGGCCGCCCCTGCGCATCGCGAATTGCGATCACATGCAAAGGCTCGCGCACGCGGACGTGGCGGATGCCTTGATAATGTTCGGCCGTTTTAGAAAAATCGACCAAGGCCTTTTGGAATTCGCTCCCGCTTAGCCCTTGCGTGGCCTTGTAAAGCTCTTCTTGCAAAAGCTTGTCGGCGATCCGTTCCGGATTGGTCAGATCTTTGGGCTGGAGCGACATAAACGGAATCCGGTGGACAACAATCGGCGCGCCGCGGGCGTTGACCTTGCCGGTCAAGCCATAAGCGGTTTCATTGTGCAGGCGGCCCGACGTAACATCGCGATTTTTTTCCGGTTTGCCCTTGCGGCCATGGTCGGGCTTGAAACTGACGATAGTAGCGCGCAGCCGTTGTTGCAGGTCTTCGCGGAATGTCGGCCAAGGTTTGGCAAGGTCCGAAAACAGGCTGTCCAATTCCATCTTTTCTGCGGTCCCGGCTGCGGTCGCGATGCGTTGCAATAAAGACAGGTTTGTCAGCCCGATAATCGCCGCGTCAATCGCATGGTGGCGATGGTCGAGCCGGTTTTTGGGCGCATCACTATGTTCGTTTTCGACATAATTATGGTCGGGCAAAATCGAATTCAGCCCCCATAAGCGGCGCAGCATCGCGGTCATCCGCCCCGGCACAGCATAAACGCGGCGCGAGCCTTCCCCTTTTTCCGCGTAAAGGCTGCGCAAATATTGCGACGCCAAGCGGGCGAGATATTGGGTGTCATGCAGTTGGCGGGCCAAAAACCCATTCTCTGTTACGTGGCCGTCAACTTTGTTCACACGCTCCATCGCATCGGGGCCAAAGCGCCATTGTTTGGATTTGTGCATCCACGCGACCTGGTCCTGGATAATTTCCCAGCGTTCGCTATGGCTCCATTGTTCCCACGGGGTTTTCCGCCCTTTCTGGCGGTTGCAGTGGATGTGGCACACGGTTTTGTTGCTCGCTCCGTCATCGAGGCAGCGCGAATAGGGAATGATATGGTCTACATCTGCTGACCCGTTCATCAGCATTTCGGCGCTGATCTGCTCGCCGCAATAAGGGCAGCGGCGGTTGAGCGGATCGGACGGGTTTAACTCCTCCCATAAACGCATCAGCATCCGGTTGCCGCCGCTATCACGTTGTCCCATGCTTTCCAGATAGTCCGAACGCCGCCGCGCTGCTTCGGTATTGGCTTTGATCTTGCGATTGGCTTCGGCTTTCTGCTTTTCGTTAAGCTTCAATTCGCGGGCCAGTTCGACAAAAATAACGTCCGGGCGGCCATGTTTTTTGATGATTGCATTCACCACCCGGCGAAGCTGGTTCATCCCGATATGGACGGTGGGGTTAGTGATTTTGCCATATTGGCGCTCGTCATTGTCGCCATATTCCTCCTTGCCCGGCGCGATTTCGCGGGTGAGCACAGCGCCATAATAAGGCAGTTCATCATAGGCTTCGCCCGTGCGGAAATCGCTATGGTGGAAACCCGCCGCGAGCGCAGCCTTGTCATAGGTGATAACGCTTGCCTTGAGCTGGTCCAGCAACAAGCGTGTCGCGGTTTCACCGAACCGGCCATAGCCTTCGGGGAGCTTTGCGTTCGCCACAGCCTCGGCGGTGTTATCGTCGAGCGCATATTCGGCCTTGAGCCATGCCAGCAAGGCTTCGGGGGATTCTTCATTTTCGAGCTTGTCGATAATCCGCAACTGCTCGCCGAGCGGGAAGTCGCCCCAGCGTCCCGCGAAGCGTTTATTGTCCGCCATCACGGCATAGACTTCATTGCCGAGCAGGTCTTTCCTGTTTTCGCTTTCCTTGTTGAATCGTTCACCTTCGGCCAGTTTGATGGTTTTGCCGAGCGTGCTGAAACTCACTTTCTGCTTGGTGCGCAGCTTGTGAATGAGCGCATTGCGATCGTCAAAACTCAAGTCCCGCTCAGCCGCGCCTGCGGAAACAATGCGCAACTGGTTGACCTCTTCATAGAGCCGCCGTTCCTGAAAGAGCGGATGCGCTTTTGGCAGGCGCTTTTCGTCCGCCGGAACGCCGCCGGTCCCTGCAAAGGTGCAAAAGCCGACGACCTGCTCTTTCAACGGGCGCTGGTAAAAAATCACGCGATGGATAGCCGCGCGCGCTTCTTCGGTTAGCAGGTCCGGATGATAAGCGGCTTGCGCAGCCCAGATTTTTTCAAATTCTCCCTCATAATGGCGGCGGTCGGGATAAAAATCATAGCCCTCTGCATCTGGCCGCATCCGCACGCGCTTGCCCAAGCGCCCACCGGAGGCGCGGTCTCGTTTCAGCAAAAATTCACCGTACGTCCGCGCGCCCATTTCGTCCATCGCACTATCGAGCGCCTTGGAGCCGCTCGCAATCTTGCCACCCTCATTGTCTTTGGATTTACGGTCCGCCTTGCGGTTTGACTTGAAACCGCGGCGTTGGTTCAGATGGAATAGCGCGCGCCCGAATTCATAAGGCTCAAGCTTTTCATCGAGCGCCCGCACCCGCAATTCATACGGATCTTCTTTCTCCAAGGCTTTGGCATCGAGCAAAGCGGGCGGCATCAGATGGTAGCGCATCAACACGCGCAGCAAGGCGGAGCGACGGCCGATATAACGGTCACGGCGGCGGCGCATTGCGCGCGCATCGCGGCGGTCCACGGCCAGCGAAGCACCGGATTTCGGATCGCGGCCATCGGGAAAAATCCGGACACCGATGTCGATAATCCGTTTTGGGGTGTCCCCGTCCATTTCATACAAGCACCAGCCCAAAGAGTTGGTGCCAAGGTCCAGTCCCAAGGATGTTTTCATCTGATTCTCCCCCCACAATTGCTTACGTATCAAAATGTCACATTTCTGCAATTGACATTGTTGTCGGGTTGGGTCAGATTTGCCCTATTCAGAAATCGCGGTTCTGGTTGTTAACAAGCAATCTGAATTGCACCAAATAAGGCGGGGGCTACGGCCCCCGTTTTTTATTTTAGCGCGTTTTTGCGCGCGATTGCGGGGCTCGCAAGGCTAGCGCCTAACTCCCTCCCCGCCGACACCTCTCCTGTCCGCCTACCATATAACGCAGCTCTGCGGTTCGCGCGCGCCCTTCCTACTTTGACATTTTTGTTAACTTGTCCGGTCATTGATTTGACGCGAAATGCGCAAAATCCGTGGCATTTTTGTCGCAGGCGGAGAAATTTGGCGCACCTTCCTTTTCATATGCAGGTCACAAAGCTATGGTCCACCTTGTGATATTAGTCACAAACCATTGTGGGGGATCCTATGCGCGTAACAAAATTTCTTCTCCTCGCTTCAGCCGCTTCGCTGACTTTGGCCGGACCGGCGCTCGCCCAGAATAGCGGCGCTGCCGGAACGCAGACGGCAGACCCCGCCCCCGACGACGCGCCGCAAAACGCCGCAGCCGATACTTCCGCCGACGCAACCACCGATGATGGCGACGCGATTGTCGTGGTCGGATCGCAGATCAAAGGCAGCAAAATCACCGAAGCTCTCCCCGTCACCGTGGTTGGCAGCGAAGAAATTGCGAACACGGCCGCCGCTTCCGGCGACGAATTGTTCCGCTCCATACCGCAAATGGGCGATGTGAGTTTCAACAGCGCCTATCTGCCCAATAGCTCCAACTCGGCGCGCGGCGATGTGGGTTCGGTGAACCTGCGCAACCTTGGCGTCGGTAACACGCTGACCTTGCTCAATGGCCGCCGCGTGGTGTGGCACCCGACCAGCCGCGCGGACGATAATCTGGTGCCGGTCCTCACCTATAATACCAATGCGATTCCCGTATCGGGCGTCGAGCGGCTGGAAGTGCTGCGCGATGGTGCAGCGGCGATTTACGGGTCGGATGCGGTCGCAGGCGTGGTCAACACCGTGCTGCGCAAGGATTTTGAAGGCGGCGAAGTCTCGCTCCAATATGGTATGGCCGAAGGCACGCATCTTCACGAATTTAACGCCAACGCTATCCTTGGTCATAATTTCGGCGACGGGCGCGGCAATGTGACCCTGTTTGTCGATTATACCGACCGGTCGGCGCTCAAAGCTGCCGATCAGGACTATACGCGCTCGGCCAACAAGATGAACCTGTTCGAAGGCACAAGATTTGAAGGATCGACCGCGCTTGACGGACGCAGCACGATTACGCCTTGGGGCTCGTTCACCGCGACCGGCGGCGCGGTCGGTATCGGCACGCGCAACCTCACCAATGCGTCGGGGCAATTCCATATCCAGCCCGGCACCAATGCAGGCTGCCAGACCGGTCTTGCGGGCGGCATCTGCATTGACGATGGCACCAATACGGCGGTCGCCGACCGCAACCTGCGCTTTGACGCGCCCTATGCCTATAATACCGATGTGATGCCTGCGGTGCAGCGTTTGAACCTGTTCCTCACCAGCCGTTATGAAATAGCCGATGGCGTCGAATTGTTCGGTGAGGCCGGATATTATCGCGCCGAAACCGACAGCGTCCAGTCGCCGACCGGCACGCTGAGTTCCGGTCCGGTTGTTATTCCGGCGAGCAATTACTGGAACCCGTTCGGCGCTGCGACGCTGCCCAATGGTCAGCCCAACCCGAACCGGATTCCGGGATTGGTGCGCGGGCGCATCGTCAATGGCGTGTTCACCCCGACCGGCCCTGTGCCTGCCGCTGGCGTCCCGATTACATTGAGCAGCTATAATTTCGCCGATGTCGGCCCCAATCTGGTCAATGTGAAGAATGAGCAATTCCGTTTGCTCGGCGGCATCCGCTTTGAAGCAGCGGGTTTTGATTGGGAATCGGCGGTGGTTTATTCCGAAGCCACCGCGCGCGACCGGTCGGACGGGATTAGTGCGACCTTGCTGCAACGCCAGCTCGCGCTGTCAACGCCCGATGCCTATAACCCTTTTACCGGCGGCAATCTGCTCGACCCGTCAGGCGCTGATACGACCTTCAACAGCCAGGCGGCGATTGATGCGATCCGTATTGAAACCGTGCGCCGCTCCAAAACCTCGCTCGCTATGTGGGATATTAAGGGCAGCAAGGCGGACCTGTTTTCGCTTCCTGCGGGTGACGTAGGCCTTGCCATCGGCGGCGAAGTGCGCCGCGAAACCCAATTTGACGACCGTGATGCCCGGGTTGATGGCACCATCACCTTCACCGATGCCGTCACCGGCTTTGTCAATGGCAGCGACCTTGTCGGCTCCAGCCCCTCGCCCGACACACGCGGCAAGCGCACCGTCTTTGCCGCTTATGGCGAAGTTGCAATCCCTATCGTGTCGCCCGAAATGAATATTCCGCTCGTGCATCGCTTCGACCTGCAAGTGGCGGGCCGGTTCGAACATTATAGCGATGTGGGTTCGGTCGCGAAGCCAAAGGTTGCGGCGGCGTGGGATGTGATTGACGGCATCCGCTTGCGTGGCTCCTATTCCGAAGGCTTCAAGGCGCCGAACCTTGAACAGATTAACGCGACCTTGGTGACGCGCTCCAACACGCGCACCGATTATCTGCGTTGCGAAGCGCAACTGCGCCAACCGGCGACCCTCCCCGGCGGCGCGCCCAACCCGCTCCACATCACCGGTTTCAATAATTGTTCGCAAGGCTTTGCGACCACGGCGCAGCGGTCGGGCAACCCCGACCTCAAGCCCGAAACGTCGAAAAGCTGGACGGTCGGCGTGGTGCTGCAACCGCGCTTCCTTGAAGATAGCGTCGGCCGCGTCGTGTTCACCGCCGACTATTGGAACATCAAGCAAAAGGGCATTGTCGGCCTGTTCGGTGAAGGCAATGCGCTTATCAATGATTATTGGTTGCGCACGCAAGGATCGTCCGATCCCAATGTCATCCGCGCCGATCCGACCGCCGATGATATTGCTCTTTTCGAAGGCACCGGCCTCACGCCCGCTGGCCGTGTGCTTTATGTGAAGGACCAATATGTGAACCTTTTGCCGCAAGCGGCGTCGGGGATTGACTTCGGCCTGAGCTGGCGCACCCCGCAAACGGGGATTGGCCGGTTCAACCTGTCGGTCAATGTTGCGTATCTGAAGAAATTCTTCCTCGAACCCTCCGCGCCGATCAAGGCTTTGCTCGAAGCGCGCGAAAAGGGCGAGATTAATGCAGGCACCAATATTTTCGAACAGGGCGATCTTGTCCGGCGCAACGGCAAGCCCAAGTGGAAATGGAATGCCTCGCTCACCTGGGACATTGACGATCAGATGCAGGTTGGCGGCTATACGCAATATACCGGCTATGTCGAAGATACCGGGCTTCTCGACAGCGACGGTAATAATTGGCTGGTCGATGATACGCTGACGGGCAATCTTTATGTCCAGTTCAAGCCGACGGACAAATATCGTTTCCGCATCGGCGCGCGTAACATCACCAATAAAAAGCCGCCCTTGTCATCGGACGGTTATCTTGGCAGCCTCTATAATCCTTATGGCCGTTACTGGTATGCCAATGTCCGCGTCGGTTTCTAAGCGGTTCCTCGCACTGGGGCTGGCGGTTGCCCTCGCCGCCCCGGCTTTCACCCCGGCTGGCGCGCAAAGCGCAGCGCCTGCTGCCCCCGCAACCGTCACGACACGCGGGCCTAGCGGCGGCGACATTGTCGGCTATGGCCAGATCCACCATCCCGAAATCGGGCGCGGCGGCATGGTCGTGAGCCAGAACGAGATTGCCACGCGCGTTGGCGTGCAAATCCTGCGCGAAGGCGGCAATGCGGTGGACGCGGCGGTCGCCACCGGCTTTGCGCTCGCCGTCACTCTGCCGCGCGCAGGCAATGTCGGCGGCGGCGGCTATATGGTTGTCCATATGGCAGCCCAAGGCGGGAAGCCTGCCGAAACCATCGCCATCGACTATTATGGCCAAGCGCCCGCCGCAACCACGCCCGACCTGTTGCTAGACGATAAAGGCAAGTTTGACAGCGCCAAGGGCATGTCGATGAAGGGGGTTTCGATCCCCGGCACCGTTATGGGGCTGTGGGAAGCGCATCGCCGTTATGGCAAACTCAAATGGAGCAAGCTGGTCGCGCCCGCGATAGATTTGGCGCGCAAGGGTGTGCCGCTATCGGACGATGAAGCCGAAGCCCATGCCGACCAGAAAAAGCTGATGAGCGATGATGCCGCCGCGATGGCGATATTTTTCCGCCGCGATGGCACGCCTTGGCAAGCGGGCGATACCTTCCGGCAAACCGACCTTGCATGGACGCTCACCCAGATTGCGCGCAAAGGCCCGGACGGCTTTTACAAAGGGCCAGTTGCAGACCGCATCGTTGCGGGGATGAAGGCAGGCGGCGGGATTATCACCCATGAGGATCTGGCCAATTACCGCGCGATTATCACCCCGCCCATCTGGTCAAGCTATCGCGGCAACCGCATTGCCTATATGCCACCCACCGCGTCAGGGGTGACGGTCGCAGAAGCGATGAACATCCTCGAACGCTTCCCGATCAAGGAGATGCAATGGGGGAGCGCGGACACGCTCCACATTGTTGCCGAAGCGGTGAAAATCGCCTCGTCCGACCGGCGCTTTGTCGGGGGTCTGCCCGATTGGCGCACGCCTTCGTCCGGCCTTGCGAGCAAAGCCTATGCGGCTGAACGCGCAAAGCTCATCCGCAAGGATAAGGCGCTCGATGCGACCAAATTGCCGGACGGCAACCCCTATCCTTATGAAAGCAAGGACACGACCCATTATTCGGTCGCGGACCAATGGGGTAATGCGGTCGCCAATACCTATACGCTTTCGGCAAGCTATGGCGCGCATGTGGTTGCGCCCGGCACCGGTGTATTGCTCAACAATTCGCTCGGCAATCTGGCATGGACCAAGCGCGAGGGCGTGGACCAGCACGCCACCGCTCCGGTTCCGGGCAAGCGGGTTGGCTCCACCATTACGCCCCTCATCGTGTTCAAGGAGGATAAGCCGTGGATTATCTCGGGCACGCCGGGCGGCGGCTATATTATCGCGACGATGGTGCAGCTATTGTCGAACGTCATCGACCATGATCTCAACATTGCCGAAGCCGCCCAGCGCCCGCGCATCAACCAAGGCTGGGCCGATGCGCCGATCGAGCTGGAAACCGGATTTTCGCCGGACCTTATTCCGCTTCTCGAAAAGAAGGGCCATAAGGTCAAAGGGTCGAACACGATGGGCAGCATCCAGTCGATCATGGTCGAACGCCGCCCCGATGGTAGTGTGCGCTTTCTGGGCGCTGCCGACACGCGCCGCCCCGACGCGCTCGCCGAAGGGGTGAAATAGAGCTAAGAACAAAATAAACCGGCCCGTTAATGAGGCCGCAACAGGAGGTTGATATGAAACGGGTCGGAATGATGGGCGCGCTTGCGGCGCTGATGATGGGCGCAGGGGCCGCGCAGGCAGGCGAACTGCCCGCAAATGAACAGGCCGCGCTCCAAGCCTCGGTCGATGCGGACGCCAAACAGCTTTCCGACACCGCGCTCAAAATCTGGCAATGGGCCGAGGTTGGCTATCAGGAAAATCAAAGCTCCGCGCTCCTCCAATCACGGTTAAAGGCCGCAGGCTTTACGATCGATAAGGGCGTTGCCGGGATGCCGACTGCGTTCGTTGCCCGCTATAAGCGCGGCAATGGCGGGCCGGTCATCGGCCTCATCGCCGAATATGATGCCCTTCCCGGCCTTGCGCAAAAAGCCGAGCCCGTCCACGCGCCGATTGCAGGCCAGATTGCGGGCCATGCGTGCGGCCATAATGTGTTCGGCGCGGCGTCCGTCACCGCTGCGATAGCCGTCAAACAATGGATGGACGCCAACAAAGTCGATGGCGAGTTACGCCTTTATGGTAGCCCCGCCGAAGAAGGCGGATCGGGCAAAGTCTATCTGGTGCGCGCGGGGCTGTTCAACGATGTCGACATCGTGCTGCACTGGCACCCCGGCTCCGGCAATGGCGCAAGCCAGGCGCGCAGCCTTGCCAATATCAGCGGCAAATTCCGTTTCAAGGGCGTTTCCGCCCACGCCGCCGCCGCGCCCTCACGCGGGCTGTCGGCGCTCGATGGCGTGGAAGTGATGAATGTCGCGGTCAATTATTTGCGCGAACATATCCCCGACGGCACGCGCATCCATTATGTCGTGACCGACGGCGGCAAGGCCCCCAATGTCGTCCCCGACTTTGCCGAAAGCTATTATTATGTCCGCCACGTCGATCCGCAGATCGTCAAGGATGTGATGGCGCGCGTGCAAAAAGCCGCCGAAGGGGCGGCGCTTGCGACCGGCACTAGCGTGACGTTCGAAGCGACCGGCGGGGTCTATTCAATGCTCCCCAATGCAACGCTCGCAACCGTGATGGACCGCAATTTGCGCAAGGTGAAATGGGAACCCTTCACCCCTGCCGAAATCGCCTTTGCCGAAAATCTGCAAAAGACCCTGACGGTCAAAAAACCGCTCTCCAGCGCCACCGAAGTGGAAAAAATGGTCATTGGCGAAGCGGGCGGCGGGTCGACCGATGTGGCCGATATTAGCTGGACGGTGCCGACCGTCGGCCTTGGCACTGCGGTCTGGGTGCCGGGGACAGCCGCGCATAGCTGGCAAGCGGTTGCAGCGAGCGGCAATAGCTATGGCATGAAAGGCGGCGTGGTCGCGGCAAAAACGCTCGCGCTCACCACCGCAGAACTGTTCCGCTCGCCCGATGTGATTGCGGCGGCCAAGGCGGAATTCCAGAAAGAGCGCGGCCCCGACTTCAAATATGAAGCGATGGTCGGCAACCGCCAACCGCCTTTGGATTACCGCAAGACCAAAGAGTAAGGTGCCTGCGCCTTACTCTAAATTAAAAGAAATGTGAGGCGCTTGCGCCTTACTCTAAAACTAAATTGATGTGAGGGGCTTGCGCCCTACTCAAAAATCGACAGCTACACCGTTACGCTCCCAATCGCCATAGCGGACCGGATCGAGCGGTTCGAGCACCGGTTCGACGTCAAGCGGATCGGGCTTTGGCGCGGCGCTTTTGTCCCAATGCGCCGGGGCTTTGACGTGCGGCGGGCGTTGGGTGGCGCGGCGGGGGTGCGGCGCGTCTGCGCGTGTCGGTTCAGGGTCGGACATGGCACTGATTTACCCCTAATAATCGAAAAGTTGAAGAGGGCCGCCGCCATTCCCATATATTTTTTTATTGAAGGGGGTGCCGCTTTTGCATCCTCCCTGTCACACTGCACGTCCAAAAGCGTGCCGATCGAGCGAGGGTTTAACGGATGAACGGTTTGAAGACGACAATGCTGCTGGCGGCGCTCACCGCGCTGTTCATGGCGCTGGGCTATACGCTCGGCCGTCAAAGCGGGATGCTGATCGCCTTTCTGGTCGCCATCGGCATGAATATTTTCACTTACTGGAATGCCGACAAAATTGTCCTCAAAATGCACAATGCGCGCGAGGTGGACGCCGCCAGCGCGCCCGATTTTTACGGCATGGTGCAACAGCTTGCCACGCGTGGCGGTTTGCCGATGCCGCGCGTCTATATTGTCGAAGACCCCAATCCCAACGCCTTTGCAACGGGCCGCAATCCCGAACATGCGGCGGTTGCCGCAACCACCGGCTTGCTCTCGATGCTGAGCCGCGACGAGGTGGCGGCGGTGATGGCGCATGAATTGGCCCATGTTAAAAACCGCGACACGCTCATCATGACAATGGTGGCGACGATTGCGGGCGCCATTTCGATGCTCGCTAATTTCGGCCTATTCTTCCGTGGCGGCGGTGACAATCGCGGGGCAGGTATTGCCAGCATTTTGGCGGTCCTTGTCGCCCCCTTTGCCGCGATGATCGTGCAAATGGCCATCAGCCGCACACGCGAATTTGGCGCAGATGCAGGCTCGGCCCAAATGACCGGCGACCCGATGGCGCTCGCCTCCGCGCTCGCCAAAATTGCCGGGCCCGCCGCCAGCCGCCCGACCGAAGCCGAGCGCAGCAATCCGGCGGTGGCGCAGCTTTACATTGTGCCGACCGGCGTGAGCGAGCTTTTCTCGACCCACCCCGCGACCGAAAACCGCATTGCTGCCTTGCAGGATATTGCCGCGCAAATGGGCGCAGAACCGCGCGCCGCTATGGACAGCAAGCCGCGTCCGTCGAGTGCGCTGAATCCGCTGCGCCGCGATTAGTCGCATATAGGAAAGCCGGATTTGTGTGGACTTTGCCGCCAAGTCCGGCTTTTTCTTTGCGTAAATGCGGTAGGACGCCTATCGGCCTGCCATGCGCCCCAAAAAACCATTTTCCGCAAAACCCTTTTCGGACGTGACCGATCCGGTCGGCACCGCCACGCGCCGTGCCGCGCTCAAAATGCTTGATGCGGTGATGCGTCGGGGGGAAGCTTTGGACCGCGCGCAACATGCCGCGACCCAAGGCTTGCGCAATCCCGCAGACCGCGCGCACGCGGTGGTCTTGGCGGCCGAAGTGCTGCGTCATTTGCCCGACCTTGATGCGCTGATCGACAGCGCCACCCGTCAGCGCATCCCCGATGATGCCAAATCGCGCATGGTCTTGCGGCTCGCGCTGGTGCAATGTCTGGCGCTCGGCACGCCGCCGCACGCCGCTATCGCGACCGCGCTTCCCTTGGTCGATGGCGGCCCCAAAAGGCTGGTGCATGGCGTATTCGGCACTTTGATGCGCAGCGAACCGGAACTTCCTGCCCCGCCTGCCTTGCCGGATGATGTGACGGCGCGCTGGGCCGATCAATGGGGCGAGGCAATGGTCGAGGCCGCGCGCGGTGCGATTGCGCAGCATCCGCCGATTGACCTCACTTTACGCGATGCCAGCAACACCGGACGGATGGTGGACGCATTGGGCGGCGTCAGCCTTGGCGCGGGCAATGTGCGGTTGAGCGACCCCGGCAACATCACCACCCTCCCCGGCTTTGATGAAGGCGCGTGGTGGGTGCAGGATCTGTCCGCAAGCCTCCCCGCAAAGCTGCTCGGAGCCGGTGAAGGCCGCACCGTGCTCGACCTGTGCGCTGCCCCCGGCGGCAAGACCATGCAGCTTGCCGCAGCAGGCTGGGACGTCACCGGCGTCGATATTTCGGCCAAGCGGCTGGAGCGGCTGGAAGCCAATCTTGCGCGCACCGGCCTGCCTGCGCATCTGGTGCAGGGCGATATTGAAAAATGGCAACCGCAAGCGCCCGCCGATGCGGTGTTGCTCGATGCGCCGTGCAGCGCGACCGGCATTTTCCGGCGGCATCCCGATGTGCTGTATCGCATCGGCCCGCGCCAGATTGCCGAATTGGCTGACCTCCAGGCCCGCTTGCTCGACCGCGCGGCGGACTGGGTCAAGCCGGGCGGCCTCCTGCTCTATGCTACCTGCTCGCTTGAACGGGCGGAAGGCGAAGACAGGATCGCGGATTTCCTCGCGCGCCACTCCGATTTTGCGCGGGTGCCGGTGAGCGCAGACGAATTATGTGCAGGCTTCACGCCGAACATGGAAGGCGATGTGCGCATCCTCCCCGGCCCGCTTGCAGAGCAAGGCGGCGCGGACGGATTTTTCATCGCACGACTGCGTAAATTAACTATTTGAAATTCAAGCCAAAAATACCATAAGCCCGACAAAGGCGAGCGTAAAGGTCATGGTAAAATCCCGCACATCCTCATTCGCCCACAAACGCAGCGGCAGCGAAAGCGCCTCCCCCGCCACCAAGGACTGTGCCTGATCAATGCCCGTAGTCACGGACGCAACACCCGGCGCTCCACCGGCGTTTTTAGCCCGCATTTCAAAGCGGTGCTTGAACAGGTCCGGATTCCACAAGGCATCACGCCGGGGCGGATATTGGCGGACAATGATACGGGCCAGATCACGACTCATGGCCTTGACGTTAAGAGTTTGTTTACCGTCCGCAACGGCAAAGATGCGGTGCATGTGCGGTTATGGGACAGACGGTTATGGGAAGGCGGTTATGAATGGGCGGTTACACGCCCCGGACGGGGCGCTTAAACCCTCAAACCCCTCACCGCCCGCCACGCCAGATTTTAAGCTTGGACCGGTCGGACGGCATCCGCACATGGGCGGGGCAGCGTTGCGGCTTGAAATCTTTGGCAAGGCAAATCCGCACCTCATCGAGCCAATTTTCCTTGGTCTTGGCGACCTGTATCATGTCGGGCCGGATGCCCTTATTCGCCCGCGCGAAATTGAGCCGGAAGGTGCCGACCGTCAAATTGCGGTCGCGCGACATCCGGTCCATGTCGGGATAGCGGATCGCTTCATACATGATGCGCGCGGGCCGGAAATATTTTTGCGGATCGCGCGTCATGCAACTGCCATGCTTGGCCCATTCATGCTGCAGCAGGTCCACTGACGGCGTCATACAGAAATTTTCGCGGATAATCTGCCGCGAGAGCGCAGGCACCGGCGCGCACCATTGCGGATAGGCCGGGCCATCGGTTTCGGGCCAAAGCCCGTGCAGCACAAAGCCGAACCGCCCCGCGCTGCCATCGCATTGCGTGCTGTCCCGATTGCGTTCCGAACGGCAATGCCCAGGCGACCAGCTTAGGGTCAGCAGATAATTGGTCACCTTGGTCGGGCGCACATCTTGCGCGCGTGGCGGATATTCGGGCCGTGCATCGGGGAGCCGTTGGGGCAGGCGACAAAGCGCACTTTGCGCAAAAGCGGTTTGCGGCAGCATCAACGCCGCCACAAACAGCGCGCCCTTAGAGCTGGACAAAATCAAGCCCTATATCCGCCGCCGGTGCCGACTGGGTGAGCCGCCCGACCGAGATAAAATCGACGCCGGTTTCGGCAATACCGCGAATAGTGTCGAGCCGCACCCCGCCACTCGCTTCGGTCGGCACGCGCTTGCCCACCAGCGCCACCGCCCGTTTCAAAGTCGGCACGTCCATATTGTCGAGCAGCAAATGCGTCGCGCCCGCACCAAGCGCCGGTTCAATCTGCTCCAGACTGTCCACCTCGACAATAATCCGCGCAATCCCTGCATCAACCGCTCGGCGTACCGCTTCGCTGATGCCGCCTGCCACCGCGACATGATTATCCTTGATCATCGCGGCATCATCGAGCCGCATCCTGTGGTTGGTCGCTCCGCCCATGCGCGTTGCATATTTCTCCAGCACCCTAAGCCCCGGAATGGTCTTGCGCGTATCGAGCAAGGTCGCGCCAGTACCGGCAATCGCGTCGACATAGCTGCGCGTCATCGTCGCAATGCCCGACAAATGCTGCACCGTATTGAGCGCCGACCGCTCCGCCGTCAGCATCGCGCGGCCATTGCCTTTGAGGCGCATAAGGTCGGTTTTGCGTGGCACCTCATCGCCATCGGCCACGAGCAGTTCAATCTCCACCGCCGGGTCGAGCTTGCGGAAAAACGCTTCGGCCAAGAGTAATCCCGCAACCACAATATCATCGCGCGTATCCATCACGCCCGAAAAGCGTGCCTCGGCGGGGATAACAGCGGCGGAAGTAATATCGCCAAAATCGCCGAGATCCTCCGATAGGGTTGCGGCGACAAACTGGTCGAGATCGAAACGGTCAAGCTGGAAGGTCATGGATGTACCGCTATCGCCCGACACTTCTGTGCGCAAGTCCGCAATGGCCCCGCGCCATGTCATGTGCGCCCGATATGCCTATCACCCTTTGACTGCGTCCGGCCCCATATCGAGAAGGCGGACATATTCCGACGCGATCATATTGGCGACCGAATTGAACACAATTTGCGGATCAAGACTGTCGTCATCCATCGCCAGATCAATTGTCGAATGGATAAGGTCCAGCGCAACCCTTCCGGCAACCAATACATCGTCATAGGAAGCATGGAACGGTTGCGCGCCAAGATGCTGTTTCAGCAATGCCCAAGAATGGGCGCGCGACTCCGTGCGTAATTCCGCCATAGCAGGCTGGGTACGTATGATCCGACCGATCCATAAATTTGCCGGATTATCCTTGGTTGCTGTATAGATCGCCATCTGGATTTCAAAAATAGCGCCAACGATCATTTTATGATCGAGATTGCCCCCGGATTGCAAAAGCGCAGCGCCTCCACGCTCGACCCAATCGCTGAAAATTTCGAACTGTAGATTTTTAAGGCGGACAGCCAATTCCTTAAGCACCGCATATTTGTTCGGGAAATAGCGATAAAGTGCTGGCGGTGTAAGGCCCGCCCGCTCGCAGATCATATTGGTAGAAAGATTTTCCACGCCTTGTTCAACCAACAAGTTGGATGTTGCGTCCAAAATGGCTTCAATCGTAACGCGGGCGCGGCGTTGACGCGGCGCAATTTTCATTTCCGAATGTTTATTGTCGCCGGTTGGCAACGCATATTTATTGCCGGTGCGCTTGACCGTACTCATTCTTTATCACCCTTCTTGCCGTCACACATAAGAGCAGCCTGAAGCTCTTATGTGCTGGCCCCCAATACCAACATTTCGCGCCCGGTTAGGCGCTTGTTATCACGATTCATAGCCGCAATGTAAACAGGGTTAACACACTGACGCTGCTCATGTTCCCCAACATACTGATTTACCGGATTAACCATTTTCATCTCATCGACTTATAACGTTCCTGTACGGCCACGGTTGCCGACCCGCTCAAAAAAATCTGTCTGGATAAGAGGAGGTGGTGGGGAGTCGCTTGTTGCCCGCGCATCCGCTAAGGCTCGCTGCCAAACATTTCGACAATAACGCGATCAGGAAACCAGCATGTTCGATACCGCCGCGCGCACGCCCCCTTATGAAAATTTGAAGATTGTCGAACTTGCGCGCATCCTCGCGGGGCCTTGGATCGGGCAAACACTTGCGGATCTGGGCGCGGATGTAATCAAGGTTGAAAGTCCCGCAGGCGACGATACCCGCAAGTGGGGGCCGCCCTTCATCCTCCGTAATGATGGCCGGCAGGAAGCGGCCTATTATCATGCGTGCAACCGCGGCAAACGTTCGGTGATCGTCGATTTCACCACGCCGCAAGGCCAGGAGATTATCCGCACCCTTGTGCGTGAAGCCGACGTGCTGATTGAAAATTTCAAGCTTGGCGGGCTCGCCAAATACGGGCTTGATTATGAAAGCCTCGCCGAAATCAACCCGCGCCTTATCTATTGCTCGGTCACCGGCTTTGGTCAGACAGGCCCTTATGCCCCGCGCGCCGGTTATGATTTCATCGTTCAAGGGATGAGCGGTATCATGGACCTGACAGGAGAGCCGGACGGGCCGCCCGAGAAGATCGGCGTTGCCTTTGCCGACATTATGACCGGCCTTTATGGCACCATCGCGATACAGGCCGCGCTTGCCCAACGCGAGCGCACCGGCATGGGGCAACATATTGACATGGCCTTGCTCGATTCGATGGTCGGCGTCCTCGCCAACCAAGCGATGAACTATCTCGCATCGGGCAAGCCGCCCACGCGCATGGGCAATGCGCATCCCAATATTGTGCCTTATTCGGTATTTCCGTGCAGCGATGGCCACTTCATTCTGGCGGTCGGCAATGACGGCCAATTTACGCGTTTTGTAACCGCGCTTGGCCGCGGGGACCTCGCGCAAGACGAACGCTTCACAACCAATGCTTTGCGCGTGGCAAACCGCAGCATTATGATGGACGAGATTGCACACGAAACCGCCAAACATACCCGCGTGGGTATGCTTGCCTTATGCGAAACATATGGCGTTCCCGCAGGCCCCATTAACCCGCTCGACGATGTTTTTGCTGACCCCCAAGTAGAGGCGCGCGCCATGCAAATCGCGCCAGTCGATAGCAGCGGCCAAACCATCCCCGGCGTTAGAACGCCAATCCGTTTTTCCGGAGCATCCCTCCAAACCGACACGCCCTCCCCCATGCACGGCGAACATGACATAATATTGCGCGATTTGACCGGCTGGCCGGAGCGTAAGGGGTAGTCGGGATATTTTAAATCCACCTCAACCGCTTTCTCCGTTGACACCCTTGCACACCCCAGCTATCCGCCCCCTCCTACCCCGTGCCCAGATGGCGGAATTGGTAGACGCACCAGCTTCAGGTGCTGGCGCTCGCAAGGGCGTGGAGGTTCGAGTCCTCTTCTGGGCACCATTTTCCTGATCATAATTTGTTTTTGATGTGTGCGTAGCGTACTGGAAATGTGCGTGTCTCTCCTGCGCGGCAACCTACGCTTGCGTCCTCTCAAAATAAATTTGTCCGGACAACGTTGACATTCATAGCCGTTTTTTGGTTCCTTATGTGCAGACGATCAAAAGGTCGCTGCATAAACATGGGATGGGGAGAAATGCGGGATGGGTGGATTCATCGATAGATTGACTCGCGTGGTTCAGCAGGCGCGTTCGCACATCATGGCGCCGCAACGGATGGGGCGGATGATGATCCTCGTCGTTGCACCGGTCACGCTCGCCTTCATTGTCGCCTGGTTCGGGCTGGGCGTGTTCAAGCCTTGGTCGAGTCGGCTTGCGCCCATTCCCTTTTGGGTCGGGCTGATGCTCCTCCTGTGGAACTTCACTTATCTGGTTTACCGGCTGATGCGCCGCAAAATCCGCGTGCGGGAATCTTTCCCGCTGCATTTCGGGGTTGCAGCATGTAGCGCCATTATCGGAACCGCATTTTTCCGCCCGATCGCGAGCCTTTATGGCCATAGCTATGGCTGGCTGATGGGCTATGCGCGCGACAAGGTGGTCACGCCCTATCCCGTTTCGCTTGAAAGCCTGATTATCTGGCACACCGATTATACGCCCTTCCTGATGATGTGGACATTCGGCATATTGCTGCTCGATTTTTACGAACGGCGCGCGAGGAAAGCAGGCAGCCCTCAGAACAATGCCGACCTGTTTGTCGATCATATCGACACGCTTGGCGATGAGGCGCTGATCGCCGTCTGTGCCGAGGGCCATTATGTCCGCATCCTTTCCACCCACGGAGAAGAGCGCATCTTCTATCGCTTTTCGGAAGCCCTGTCGCGTTTGAGCGCGCGCAGCGGTGTGCGTATCCACCGTTCCTATTGGGCCAATTTGCGCCATGTCAAAAAATTGGAGGGCAATGCCGCCAAGGCCAATGTGCTTTTGACGACGGGGCTTCGCTTGCCCGTCAGCTTGACCTATCGGGACGAGGTCGCCACCCATTTCGGCGCGCGCCATGCCCGGCGGGCGGATAATTCCCCCGTTATGGCGGGGCGTTGATCCTCTCGCCTCCAGCATAACTACTTCAGGCCCATTTTTCGTGAAATGCCATGCTTCGCGAAATCTGATTTCGTGAAATTGCACGAGTTTGCTTTGGTTTGAGAGCCGATGCCCGATAGCCCGATGGCTGTTCCGGCATGTGTCGCCAACGCTTTTCGCAGGCCGAAGTCACGGGCCGGAACGACCAAATCTACAAAAAATAAAAACCGCTTCAGCGGACATCCAGATCGAGAGGAAAATGCAATGCGCCCCAGGCTCCCCCGCTTCCGTTCCCTATTATTGGCGACCTGTCCGCTATTGCTGCCCACCCTTCCGGTTGCCGCGCAAGAAGCGCAAATGGACGATGATACAGCCAGCGACAGCGGGGTCGGCGACATTATCGTGACAGCGCAGCGGCGCGAGCAAAATTTGCAGGATGTCCCCATCGCCGTCACGACCGTAAGCGCTAATCAGCTCAGCGCCCAAGGGGTCGCCGAACTTAAGGATATTACGGCCACCGTTCCCAACCTCGTTCTCGCGGCAGGGTCGTCCTCGCCGAGCGCGGTGCGCGCCTTCATGCGCGGGGCAGGATCAAATGATTCTCTGACCGCAACGACCGAACAAGCGGTGGGTTTTTATATCGACGATATTTACCAAGCGCGCGGCGGCGGGCTTAATCTGGAATTGCCGGACATTGAGCGGATCGAAATTTTGCGCGGGCCACAAGGCACGCTGTACGGGCGCAACACGATGGTCGGCGCGCTCAAGGTCGTGACCTATCGCCCCGGCAGCAACGTCCGGATGGAAGCCGATGCGACCTATGGCAGCTATGATTATTGGCGGGTGCGCGGCTTATTGGCAGGCCCGATCAGCGACGGACTTTCGGCAAGCCTGTCCGGTCTGTGGACCAAAAGGGATGGCCGCACCTTCAACCGCGCACTCGGCATCCATGTCAATAATCGCGAGGCCAGCAATATCCGCGCGACCTTACGCTATCATGGCGATCCGGAATGGGACATCATCCTGCGCGCCGGCCATATGCGCGATAGCGGCGATGGCATGACCGCGACCCCGCTTGCCCCCGGCACCAAGATGGAGCCGCTTTATGGCTCGATGTTCGAAACCAGTGCCCTTGAACGCGCGTTCAGCCGCTACCGCGAAACCAACGCCAATATTGATGCGACTTGGAAGCCCGACGGGTTCAACCTCCAATATATCGGCAGCCTTAGTTGGATCGACAATGATGTGAGTGCGGACCTTACCGGCGGGCAGCGCCCCGACCTTGGCATGATGGACGACACGCTCGACAATAAACAAATGTCGCATGAGCTGAAATTCCAGCCGGACGGCCTGTTCAATGACCATGTGGACTTGTTGATGGGCGCTTATGCGTTTCACGAAAAGAGCAATGGCCGCATCGGGTCGGGCTTGCCGACAAGCTATACCCGCCTCGACCGCGCATCGACCACCAGCTTTGCCTTATTCGGTCAGGCAACGGTCAATTTCACCGACCGTTTTTCGGCAACATTGGGCGGTCGCTGGACGCATGACCGCAAAATTTTGCAGGCCATGCTGGCCAATGGGGCGATTGTCGATGCGCGCAAAAGCTTTAGCGAATTTACCCCCAAAATCGATGTCCAGTTCAAGGCCAGCAAAGACATAATGGTCTATGCCTCTTATTCCAGCGGCTTCAAGGGCGGGGGCTTTAATGGCCGTGCGCTCAATGCGCTGGCCATGTCCACACCGTTTGAAGCGGAAAAGGTCCAAGCGTGGGAAGCAGGTGTAAAATCGGAATTATTCGACCGCAAGCTGCGGCTCAACATCGCTTATTTCTACAATAATTTTAAAGACCTCCAGCTCACCAATTTTGTCGGCACGGGCAATGCGACGCTTATCAGCAATGCAGGCGGCGCGGTTGTGCAGGGCGTGGAAGCCGAGGCGACTGCTGCCATCACTTCCAATTTCCGGCTTATCGGCACATTGTCCACCATGGCCGACCATTATAAAAATCTGGAGCCCAGTTCGCAGCCCGTCCGGCTCAACTCCACCGATGTGCCAAGCACCCCCGCTTTGTCATGGAGCGCAGGCTTTAACTGGGACAAATATTTTGATGGTTTCGGCAAAATCGCGGTCGGATCGACTGTGGCCTATCGCGCCGACTACCAGCTTGGCGTTAGCCCGGTGCCGCGCTTGCGTGTGCCGTCCGTCTATCTCGTCAACGCCAATATCGAATGGGAAAGTGAAGACGAACGGTGGGGCCTCATCCTTGCCGCGACCAACCTTGCCAATGAACATTATCAGGAAACCGCCATCCAGATCGGCACCGCAGCTGCGGTCGTTCCGGCCAAGCCGCGGGAATGGAAGCTGACGCTCCGCCATAAATTCTGATCCCCACTCAACAACGAAGGAGAAAATGATGAAGTTTTGGGCCCATTTTGGTGCATTGACGGCGCTCGCCCTCAGCGCACCGGTTTTTGCAACCTCCGCAAGCGAGGCGCCTGTCGTCCCCGGCACCAGCGCCGAAGCCAGCGACCTTGGCACATGGGAACTTCTCGGCAACCCCAATATGGCCGCCAATGTCGGCGTGTGGGACAGCCATTTTTACGTGCGCGACCGCAAGGGCAATTTGATGCAACAATATCGCGCCCGCAAAAATATGCAGGTCTATGGCAATGTCTATTATCAGGTGAATGAATATTGGTACGAGGACGGCACCTATAAAAAAGTCCGCTTCATCGGCGTGCCGCGCAAGGATGGCAGCGTCGAAACGGATTCGCCCGACCGTGGCTATTTCAAGCGGCTCCAGCGCGTTTATGCGTCGATGGGCCCGACCATCGCTATCTGGACCTTGCGGGACCGCAAGAGCGGCCAGGATCTGGGCGCGGAATTTGTGACCACCTTTGAAAATAAGCGCACCGCCACCCCGCATTTCTATGAAGTTTCAAAAGAGCGGCGCGAACAATTGGGCGTGCGTCCCGAAGACCCGCCAATCGGGCAGGATGCAACCACCACGATCATCGAAACCCGCGCCGGTCCGATGGTCACCGACAAGCCGCTTTTCACCCTCACCGCACAGGAAAAGAACGACCTTCTGCCAATCTTCCATAATGCGTTGAAATAAGAAAAAGCCATCTCCCTCCTGCGGCGGGGTGCTACGCGCTATGACGCTTGGCATCCCGTTGCTTTTGTATTGCAGGCAGATGCGTGGAGCGCGACAGCATATTCAGTGAAAATTTTCGCGAAGAATGATGGCATCATCCCTTGTTTCCACAGTTTTGGCGATATCGTTCAGTTCGATTGCGGTAACAAAACTGTCCACATCGCCGGCGTCAAACACGCCAATGATGTTTTTCTGTGGGACTCTTCCATTTTCAAAAATGATTTTTTTCTTGGAATAGCGGTTCATATCATAAACCGCTTTCGATAACGGATCGCGCATATAAGTGAGTTTTCCGATCGTCCAGCTTTCCTCTTTGCTGCTGTCGACCGATTTCATCGTCCAATTCTGATTCTTGCGTGCAATTAATTGCCGTCCGGGGGTCATTTCAACGCTTGTTTCCGTTCCGCCGACATCCGTCACGCGCACCTTACCTTCGACGAGCGTTACCACGACATCATTGCCGTCAATGCTGACGGAAAATGCGGTGCCCAATGCCCGGATAGCTTTTCCGTTCGCGATAACGGTGAAGGGGCGGTCCGGATTTTTGGCGACATCAAAATAAGCGCGCCCGCTTTTCAACACTACGTTGCGGGATGTCGGCAAATTTCGTGCGACCATATTGGTTTCGGAATCGAGCTTGACCGCAGAACCGTCAGCCAATGTTATGTCCGCACGTTGTCCCAATTGCGTCAAAAATGCTTGCGGCGCACTTGAACTATCGGGAGCGGGTTCAAGATATTTTTCCAACGCCACGACCGACGGCACCACGAACAAGGCTATTGTAGCGGCGAGCCCCACCATATTTTTATAACGCCCCTTGGTGTAGCGGGATTGCACCTTCTTCCTCATTGCGAGGATTTCAGGCTCCTGCGCAACCAATCGCGATGCCGCCCACCCCCTCTGCATCTTTTCAAATGCGCTTTGGTTTTCAGGTGAAGCTTCTATCCAGGCAAAAAATTTCTGCTCGTCCGCTTCGGACATTTCGCCCGATTGATGCAACACCATCCAGTGCGCGGCCTGCGCCCTCGCAGCATCATCAAGCTTCGCAAGAGGGGCTTTCATTCGTCTGTATCCATTTCCATTGCGATACGAACCAGCGCCCGATGCATAAGCTCTTTTACAGATTCTTTCGAGATACACATACGATCGGCGATTTCCTGGTAAGTAAGATTATCAAATCTGTGAAATTGAAACGCAGCCCTTGCCCTTGGAGGAAGGTCCAGAATAGATTGCATGACACGCTCATATTCTTCCTTTGCTATGACTATGCGTTCGGGCGTAATTTCATCCGCATAGTCCCGGGATTCTTTTAATTCACTATGCAAACGGAAACGTCTGGCGGTGCGTTTGCGATTCTGGCTTACAAGAACATTGCGTGCTATCACAAACATCTAGCGTTCGACATTTTGAATCGGCTGCTTGGATTGGGCCGCTTGCATCCTTACAAAAACATCCTGCACCAAATCTTCGACATCTGACGCTGGCACCCGGCGGCAAAAATAGTGGCGAAGAGCCGGGGCATAGCGTTGCACCCGATCTGCAAATTGCAGTTGCGGCTGCGGCGACTGCGCCGTCATGACAGGATACCAATAGGCTGCAACCATAATATTCTTGCCGCGCGCGACCTCCTTTTTGCCGCCGGAATTGATGGGGAATGTAGCGCCATGCGCGCTGCACTCCCCCTTAAAGACGCAAGACGAAGGAGATCGGGGGGATGGCGGAACAATTTTTTTACAAGTTTTTTATGCGCGTCGAAGCGCTCACCGCATTTTCCGTGGCGTCTGTGAATCATTATCCTCTCCTGTTCAGACAGGAAATGATCGGCATATTGACGTCAATGTCAAGAATTGCAGAAAAGCGATCAACGCCCGCGATAATATTTGTGCAGACTGGAAATTACCTCTTTCCTATAAGTTCAACATATTAGGGTCATTCGATAAGATAACTGACAGGATATCGGACAAAAATGTCTCGCTGGCATCGGCTGGAAGGTCCAGCGTGGTCTTCAAATATTTACCGATTAATGCATCGCCCAGCGCGCACAGGGCAACGACCAGAATGATAGAGGAAATATTCTCCTCCACAATTTGGGAGGAACCGGAGGCCAGTAATGTAGCTTTAAGCTCATCGATTGCCCCGTCGATCATATTCAAATGGTCCGTGGAATTGGAAAGGACCAGCCACGCGGCCAACACAGCCCGCCCCCTTCCCTACCGAAAGCCTTGAATGTCTTGGCGACCATCGACCGGCTTAAAGGCTTGCCAGAAGCAGGCTCCACCGCAGCCTCGCCCAAGGCGGTCGACAGGTCCTGGATCATTTCGCGCATCAGATCATGCTGGAGATTGGTCGCCGAACCGAAATGATGGAGGATATTGGAATGGCCCATTCCGACTTCTTGCCCCACATTGACGAGGGTAACGGCCGAAGGTCCACCTTTGAGCAATAAACGCCTCGCTGCCGCCAAACCTTGTTCGCGTGCAACTTCGGCCTTTCTATGCCGTCGCTTACGGGATGCAGTCACCATCGGTCACACAATCGACCGCAGGGGGATGCGGAAAACGGGATATTGTCCGGTCGTGAAGGGCAAATTGGTCATGGCGTCATGGCTTCCTCATGCTGGCGTAGCCAAACAGCCATTTTCGTAAATGCGGCTATCCGGCATCAAACGCATTGTGATCGTCGCTGTTAAATAGACGCAGCAGGACCGGATGCGGGGGGAGCCCCAAAAGAGAAAAATTTTTTTAATAGCGGGCCGCATTATGCGACGCGCCCTTTCCTTTTGAAATATTTCGGAAATTGACATCAGTGTCCAAACCAAGGGCCCGACAAAATAAAAAAAAGTGAAATTTTTTTAAAAAACGATCCCCCCCCTCCTGATTGCAATGCGTCTTATAGGGGGTCAGACGGATACAAAATGTGCCGTTTGGCAACCTGACAAAATAGGGAGGACCTAAAAATGGCAAATTGGGCGGGCAGTGTTCAGCGGCAATTATTCGCGAGCACTGCGTTAATATGTGCAGTCACAATCGCAACACCGGCACAGGCGCAAGAACGGGTGAGGTTCAATATCGCGTCACAGTCGCTTGATACGGCTCTGCGCGAATTTGCGCGGCAGGGTAAAATCACCATCATGGCTGACGCGCACCTCACGGCACGCAAGCGCAGCGCCAAAATCAATGTGGTTGCCGCGCCCGATGCGGCATTGCGCACGCTATTGAATGGCAGCGGGCTAAGCTTCCGCCGCGATGGTAATGTTTATGTCGTCGTTTTAAAGGCCAGTGCGGCCGAAATACAAACGGCTCCGCCCGTTCCGGAATCGGCAAGCGCTCCGATGGAAGATAGCGGCGAAGACATTATCGTCACCGCGCAAAAGAAAGAGGAAAAGCTTCAAAACGTCCCGATCGCGGTGACCGCCATTTCTGCGCAGGGGCTGGATGACCACAAGATTGAAGGCGGGTCCGAACTTGTCCGCGCCGTGCCCAACGTCAATTTTTCCAAAAGCAATTTCAGCGGATATGATTTCACTATCCGCGGGATCGGCACCAAGGCCATATCGGCGTCGAATGACCCGGCGGTGGCGGTCAGTTTCAACAACACCCCGCTCATCCGCAACCGATTGTTCGAAGCGGAGTTTTTCGATCTCCAGCGTGTCGAAGTCCTGCGCGGCCCGCAAGGCACACTCTATGGCCGCAACGCGACGGCTGGCGTCGTCAATGTCCTGCCCGAATTGCCCAGCCACCGCTTTGAAGCGGACATGAAGGGCGAGGTAGGCAGTTATGAAACCCGCCGCCTGTCGGGCATGGTCAACCTCCCCCTCGGCGATACGCTGGCTGTGCGCGTCGCGGGCGCGATGACCAAGCGTCAGGGCTTTGATTATAACACCTATACCCAAAAACATGTGAACGGGCGCGATTTATGGTCCACGCGTGCGACGATCGCATGGGAACCGAGCGACCGTTTCAAAGCAAATTTCATCTGGCAGCATTTTGAAGAGGATGACAACCGCTCGCGCACAGGCAAACAGCTTTGTACGCGCGACCCCGGCTTGACCGAAGTGAACGGCACCGCCATTTCCCCCTTCCTGCAAAACCGTTTCAGCCAAGGGTGTAAGCCCGCATCGCTTTATGACGACGCAGCCTTTGGCGCGCCGAACGGAGCATCGCTGGCCTATATTTATTATCTGCAAATCAATATGGGCATGGGGCGCGACCCAGACGCGCTGCGAAATTTGGTTTTTCCGATTAACCGTGGAACCGACCCTTATGGCAATGTGGTCCAGTCCCGGAATTTAAGGGAAATCGAAACAAGCTATGATCCGGTTTTCCGGGCCAATAATGATGTATTCCAGTTGAATATGGAGGCGGGATTAGGCGATAATCTAAAATTAATTTCCCAGACCGCTTATTCCGAAGATCAATATTATTCGTCGCAAGATTATAACCGGTTCCTGTCTGCCCCGGTATTCAATGATTCATCCATTCTTAGCAGTAACATATTTCGATTTGTACCGGTTACTACTCCCGGACCCACGCCTGGTGGCATATTCACCGACCCCCAATTGGGCGCTTCCAACCGTATTTTATCCGCCGATCTTAGCCGGTCCGATAACCGGCAATGGTCGCAAGAATTACGATTGCAATCATCGTTCGATGGTCCGTTCAATTTTAATCTGGGCGCAAATTATCTCGATTTTAAATCTCTGGATGATTATTTTGTATATAATAATCTGTTCACCTTTATCGCCCAATATAATTATAACAGGGACAATGGTTTCTTTGGCGGGATGGCAACGAAAAATTGCGGCGAACCGGGAGGGAGACGACCGGATTGTCTTTGGGTTGATCCCAACCCCATTGGCCAAGGCCCCGAAGATGGTCATAATTATTTCCGTAGCAAAAATCCGGTACGGACAAAATCACAAGCCTTATTCGGCGAATTTTACTGGCAACCCAATGAGGATTTGAAATTTACTTTAGGACTGCGTTACACCCACGACAAAAAAATTGCGACGCCGGTGCCAAGTCAGCTTTTGCTCGGTGCGCATGAAAGCATTCCCGATCTCCCCGGCCCGGTGTCCGGCGGCTCTATCACGCGCGGTTTTCACAATCTTCCCGACATTGTCCAGAAATGGGGCGCCTTCACCGGCCGGTTTGTGGTGGATTGGAAACCGCGATTTTCCTTTACCGATGACAGCCTCTTATATGCTTCCATTTCACGAGGATATAAAGGCGGCGGCGCAAACCCGCCGCGCGCCGACATTAATCCGAAAGTCATTCAATATCAGCCCTTACCCGAAACATTCCGTCCCGAATATGTGACGGCTTTTGAAATCGGCAGCAAGAACAGCTTTGACGGGGGACGGTTCACCCTCAATGCCTCGGCCTTTTACAATATGTATAAAGATTACCAAGTTTCCCAGATTGTCGACCGCATCTCTTTGAACGAAAATTTCAATGCATCGACATGGGGGTTGGAACTGGAAGCGGCATGGCGTCCGTCGCGAAATTTCCGCCTCGATGCCACTTTGGGGCTTTTGCGAACCCGCATCGGCAAAGGTGCCCAATCAATTGATGTGATGGACCGCACCCAGGGCAATCCCGACTGGATGGTCTTGCGACCGTGGATTCAGGTGCCGTCAAATTGTATCGCACCCAAAAAACATGTTGAAGCCATTCTTCAATATACCGCTTCGGACGAACAAAAGCTGTTGATGTTGTCCGCGCTATGTGCTGGCGCTGCGCGCTTCGGGACATTCAACCCCGATCTTCCGAATGTCGCCCCATTTTACCGTTATGATCTCATGCTCGGTTTTACCTATAATCCTTTGACCGATGCGCCCAATGGCGGACGGGGCTTTTATGCCAATCTGGAAGGCAATGAATTGCCCAATGCCCCCAAATATACGTTCAATGTGGGGGCCCAATATAGCGTCTTTCTGGAAGGGGGCGATTGGAAATTGACGTTCCGCGGCGATTATTACCGGCAGGACAAAAGCTTCGCACGCGTATTCAATACAGAATATGACAGGCTCAAAGCATGGGATAATGCCAATCTGGCCGTCACATTGTCGAGAGGCGATGGCGATTTTGCGCTCCAGGCTTATGTGAAAAATATATTCGATAAAGCGCCGATCACCGGAACCTTCACCAACAGCGATGATACCGGTCTCAGCACCAATATTTTTACATTGGACCCCCGTATTATCGGGTTTAGCGCATCAGTCCGCTTTTAATTTCCTTTAATATCAACAATCTTCTCCCGCCTAAGGTTGTTACCGTCATGAAAATCACGGTAACAACCTTTCTTTTTTATTTGATTTCAAGACAATAAAAAAAATATCAAAAAAATTTGATTAGGCATCCCCCCTCTTTCTCCGCCATCGCGTCTATATATACGGAGACAAAGTTAGTCTCCGTTTCTAAAACTTTTGTTATTCAAAAAGGATGATTTTATGAAAGGTCTTACAAAAATCTTGACCGGCTCTGCCATTTCGATCGCTATGGCAACGGCTGCGTCCGCGCAGACAATGTCGAACGCGGCAGTAACCGGTAATGGCTATGCTACTTTAAGCCAATCGACTACGCTGAATTGCGATGTTACCGTTTCGGCTGATGCCGGAACCACAACAAAGCCGATCAGTAGCCGTAGCATCACGCCCGGCGACGCGAGTTGCATTGTGGTTGTGCCTCATGGGGCTTGGAGCATGGCAGTGGTTCCGGGCGACGCAACCAAATTGTCGCTGACCTTGGGTGCCAATACCATCATGAACGAGCCTTGCTATGGTACGGTTATTGGGGATTGGAATAACAGCACCAAAATTCTGACCATCACCAATAAAACATTGCCGCCGGTTGATCCTACCCATCAAACCTGCACGATCCTTAATGCAGAAATCAATATTCCCGGATTGAACGTAAGCTAAATCCTGATCCTATGGCGGACGGGGGTATCATATCCCCGCCCGTTTTTATGTCCTGCGCTCTAACACTAGTTTAATATTGGCCGCAATTATAGCGCGCGGCCGCCCAGCTTATAGGTGAGTTGCAGGAACACGCTGCGCCCGATGCTGTCATACCAGCTTGTATTATAATAAGGATAGCTGGACCAGGTGTCGTCCTTGACCGGTTTTTTGTCGGTGAGGTTCTTGACCGTGATGGATCCCCGGAAATGATCGGTGAAATCATATTGCAGGGTCGTGTTGAACAAATAGCTCGCCTTGATCCACGCATCCTCGTCATAATTGGGCAAGCGGCCAAGACGCGTGCCTGACACGGTCAGTTGCAACCCGTCATTCTTCCAGCTGAGGCTCGCATTGGATTTGTCGCGCGGGGTATAATAGCCGCTATCGACCGCAAGCTTGTTGATATAGGCATCGCCCGGATATTGCTGGTATTTATGGTTGATGACGTGGGTGTGGCCCAGCGCCAGCGTGAAATCGCCGATCTCCGTGGGCAAGGTGCCGCGGAAGGAAAAGTCGATGCCGCTGGTGCGTTCGCGCGAGATATTGACGGGGTTGATGCGGATCGCCTCAATCTCTCCTTCGCGCGCTGTGCCTGCCCCGAACCGCCTGATACGGTCAAACGCATCCTGACAGGTGGGCGAGGACGGATCCATTGACGGCGACGCGCCGCTGCAATCCGCTTCGGTGCGCGCGAGCGTATCTAGGCTGAGGTCAGTTACCTGATTGCTCAAGGTCACGCGGAAATAATCGACCGAAAGATGGATGCGGCGCGACGGTGAAAAGACAAAGCCTGCGGTCAGGCTGCGTCCGGTTTCGGGCTTTAGCAAACGGTTGCCGTTGCGGTTTACGATGACGCCGGTGTCGGCATAATCGCAATCGTCAATATCCTGCCCTTCTTTCGCGCAAAGCATATAGTCGTTGACGCTACCTTCGACATTGCCCGGCCCGGTGAAGATATAATGGAGGTCGGGCGCGCGGAAGGCGGTCCCATAGGCTGCGCGGATGAGGATGCTATCGGTCGGACGCAGTTCCGCGCCACCATTATAGGTAAATTTTCCGACCCCGCGTCCGGCAAAGCGGAAATGGTCATAGCGCCCTGCCCCTGTCAGCGTGAGGAAACTCAATACCGGCACACGCACTTCGCCGCCGATAGCCGCATGGCTGCGCTTGCCTTCGCCATCGCTATCTTTCCAGCTATAATAATAGTCGGTGAGTGCCAGCGGGTCGGGGTTGAGATTATAGCCTTGCTTGCCATATTCGGCGACTGCGGCAAAACCTACTGGACCAGCGGGCAATTCGAACAAAGATGTGTTCGATACCGTTGCCTGCGCATTGCTGGTCCAACTTACCGGCTTATAGACGGTGTCCGCCGAAATACTGTCATATTCGGCCGGTGTGAGCGGGCGATAGAGCCGTGCGGGGTCGGCATTATAGATCGGATAGCCGGTGTCCGGATCAATCCCCAACCGGTCGCCCAAGAACAGCTTTTGCGCCTTGCTATTGATAATCTGCGGCCAGCGCACGGTCGATTTATAGCGGCTATAGTTGAACGACAGCTCATAATCCCAGCTTCCGCCAAATGTGCCACGAATGCCCGGCGTGATGCTGTACGTAATCTGCTTGCTGCGCTGCATTTCCAGCCCGCCGGTTTCTTCAGGCGTGAACTGGCGCGACCAATCCTCCAACTGGCCGGTAAAGGCGTTGAAGAAATAATTGTCCGCGCTGCTCGATTCCTGCTCGAACGCCCAGTTTGTCGTGTCATACATCAGCTTGACCTTGCTGATACCAAGCTGGAAATCGGCGAATAATTTGGCATTATCCGACAATTCGTAAGACAGGGTGCCAAAGCTGTTAAAGCCTTTGCGGCTCGATATGATTGTGCCGTAGCCGATCGAGGTGCGGCTGCCGCAATAATAGCCATAGCGCGGGCGGAAGGCGAGTTCCATGCTGCCGCCATTGAGGCCCGCCATTGCTTCGCAAGCCCCCGCAGGTGGGGCGATATAATCAACATTTTCGTCGATGCGCAGGAAGGTGCGGCGTGGGATGCCGGTCGATGCGCTGGGGCTGTCGTCCGTGCTGTCCTGAATGGCGCGCTGGTAAGCCCAAAGCGGGCGCTGGTCGAGATATTCGATGCCGCCAGCGATGTTGAAGCGGTCGGTTGACCAGCCTGCGGTCGCGGTGAAGCGGTGCGACATGCCGCCGCCATGTTCGGTGCGGCCGTGGCGGTAATCGAGTGTGACCCCGTCCAGTTTCTCCTTCATCTTGAAGTTGACGACACCCGCAATTGCGTCCGACCCGTAAATGGCCGAACCCGCCCCGCTCATAATTTCGACGCGCTCGATAAGACTCACCGGAATATTGGAAATATCGGTGAAGTTGCTGCGCCCGATATAGGGAAGCGGGAAGTCCGCGATGCGGCGCCCATTCACCAGCACCAGCGTATGGTTTGGACCAAGCCCGCGCAAATCGACCTGCTGCGCACCCGGCGTAAAGTCGGCGCTGCTCCCGGACTGCGGGCTTTGGGTTTCGCCGCTATTTTGCGTCATCGCGCTCAACAGGTCGGGGACGCTGGTATAGCCGTTGGCACGGATAGAATCGGCATCAACCACGGTGACAGGCGACGGGCCTTGGTCCTTGATGGTCGGGATACGCGATCCGGTGACGACGATAGCGTCACTTTCTTCCTGCGGCGCGGTTGAAGCGGGCGGGTCAGGAACCTCTTGGGCGGCGGCGGCCGTTGCCAAACTGCCCAGACTCACCCCTGCCAAAGCAAGGGCTGCACCTTTGATTTTTTCGGGTAAATATCCGGACAAATTTAATCTTTTTGCCATTTCCTCTTAACTCCCCGGCTCTATTTTTGATATTGGAGGAATGAGAACGCCACTTCCCCAAAAATTGCAATCAAATTATTACAGGTTAATTTCCATTGTAATTATGTTGCTTTTTAGCGATGGGATGATCCCATAGATTTTCACGCTTCCGGAGAAAATATGATGCCCCGCTTGCCCGCTTTGTCGCCTCTATACTGTGCCCTTCTGGTTGCCTCAATTGCGCTTGGTCAACCTGCTTATGCGCAAGAGGCGCGAACAGTGACGGACAGCGCGGCAAACGCGGTGCAGGCCCAGCAAGGCTATGCTGAATATGTGGTCGGCAATCCGCGCGCCAAACGCCCGCACAAACCATCGGGCGGCCTCATGCTCATGGGCGGCGGCGAGTGGGATTATGATGCGTTCCGATGGTTCATCAACCGCGCGGGCGGCGGGCATATCGTCGTGTTGCGCGCGTCTGGTGAAGGGCAGAATGGCGAGGAAATCTATCACACGATTGGCGGCGTCCAGTCGGTCCGCACCTTTGTGTTCAACGACCGCAAGGCATCGACTGACAAGAATGTCCTTGCTGCCATCAAAGCCGCAGACGGCTTATTTTTGGGCGGCGGGGATCAGGCCAATTATGTGCGCTATTGGAAAGGCACAGCGGTTGCCGACCTCATCAACCGTCATGTCGCGGCAGGCAAACCATTGGGCGGCACCAGCGCGGGCTTGGCGGTCCAAGGCGAATATCTTTATGGCGCGATGGACGGTGGTAGCATCACCAGCGAAGAGGCATTAGCCGATCCGCTCGGCTCCAAAGTCACCATCGAGACCGGCCTGTTCCGCCTGCCCTATATGGACCATATCATCACCGACAGCCATTTTTCTGCACGCGACCGGCTGGGGCGATTGATCGCCTTTGTTACCAAAGCCAATAGCATGAATCGCACAAGCTCTCCGTCCGTCACCGGCATTGGTGTCGATGAGGAAACCGCGCTTGTCATCGACGATAAAGGCTTTGGTCGGATTTTCAGTATGAATGGCGGCAGCGCATGGCTGGTAAGCCCGGTATCGCCCGCCGCTCCGCGCGAAGACGCGCCGCTCGACCTCGCCAAAGTGCGCGTCACCGGTATTAGTGTACGCTCCAGTATCGACATGAAGCGGCTGACGGTTGCCAACCCTTCCTTCACCCGCAGTTTCCGCGTTGAAGGCGGCAAGCTGGTCGGCGACCAACAATGGTCGCTCGCTATTCATGGCGGAGCCGGCACTATCGACCGCAAGGACCTGACACCCCAAAAAGATGCAGCCTACCGCAAGGGGCTCGACGAGGCACTCGCGGCTGGCGAAGCGGTATTGCGCCAAGGCGGCAGCGCGCTGGATGCGGTTGAAAAAACCGTGCGCGTGCTGGAAGATAATCCCCTGTTCAATGCCGGGCGCGGCGCGGTGTTCACCGCCGAGGGCAAGAATGAACTCGACGCGTCGATCATGGACGGCAAAACGAGGAAGGCAGGCGCGGTTGCCGGTGTCACCCGCACCCGGCACCCCATCAGCCTTGCCCGAACCGTCATGGAAAAATCGCGCCATGTCATGCTCGCGCGCGATGGCGCGGACCGTTTTTCGGTCGAGCAAGGGCTGGAACAAGTAAACCCTTCATGGTTCCGCACCGATGAACGCTGGCAACAGCTTCAAAAATGGAAGAAGGATAATCGCGCAAGCCTTGACCCCACCCATTTGTTCGGCACGGTCGGCGCGGTTGCGATCGACAATATGGGCAATATGGCCGCAGCTACATCGACCGGCGGCATGACCGGTAAGCGCTGGGGCCGCATTGGCGATTCACCGGTAATCGGCGCAGGCACTTATGCACGCAATGGTGTGTGTGCGACATCGGCCACAGGGTCGGGCGAATATTTCATCCGCGAAAGCGCAGGCCGCCAGCTATGCGACCGTGTGATGTGGCGTCGTCAGGATATTGACAGCGCAGGCTATGACACAATCATGGCGATTGGCACCATCGGCGGCGATGGTGGCTTGATAGCGATGGATGCTGCGGGCCGACCGGCCTTCGCGATCAATGATCTGGGCATGTATCGCGGCGCGGTCAGCGCAACCAGTCCGCGCCGCACCGCCATTTATGCCGACGAGAAAATCACGCCCGCGCCTGCCCCACGCCCGTAAAATCCCCGTCAATCGTCGCCAATAAGAATATTGCGCTTCGCATCCCGCGCGTTACGGTCGCGCGCAAGGAGAGTTAGGGGGAGAGGCGTCAAGGCATGAGTCTCAATTCGTCCATCATTTTGGCGCTCGTCATGATTATCGTGCTGTTCATGGTGGCGGCGCTGGTCGAAGCGCGCAGCGAAGAATTCCGCAAACGTCCGCGCTTGCGCCACCTTGCCTATACGCTCGCGCTGGGCGTCTATTGTTCAAGCTGGACCTTTTACGGTGCGGTCGGGAGCGCTGTGCGTGATGGCTGGCTGTACCTGCCTATCTATCTCGCGCCCGTGCTGTTGCTGGTCGGCGCGCCCAAATTTTTGCGCCGCCTGTCCCATGCGGTCGCCGAAGAACAGGCCACCACCGTATCCGATTTTATCGCCGCGCGGTTCGGCCATGATGTAATTGTCGCGCGTCTGGTGACGATTATCGCGCTGCTCGGCACCGTCCCTTATGTTGCGCTGCAATTCCGTTCGATCGGGAGCGCACTGACGGCGGTTTCGGGGCGACAGGTGGCCACCAGCGCAATGGTCGCCGCCGCGCTCATTCTTGCGCTTTTCTCTATCCTGTTCGGCGCGCGGCGGTTTGAGCTGGCCGGGCGCAGCGAAGGCTTGCTCGCGGCCATCGGGCTTGAATCGGTCGTCAAAATCGCCGCGCTGTTACTGGTCGGCGCACTTGCCATAACCATGCTCGCTAGCGCGCCACCCGTCACCGCCGACATGGCGCGCAGCATATTTGCGCAAACCTTCCACCCGTCAGGATTATCGCTGGAATTTTTCGTGATCTGCCTCATATCGGCGATGGCGATTATCGTGTTGCCACGCCAATTTTATATGGGCCTTGCCGAAGCGCAGCAGCCCGATGATCTGGTGCGCGCACGGTTCGGACTAGCTGCCTATCTGGCGATTATGGCGCTGGTTATCCTGCCGATAGCCTTGGCGGGGAGTGCACCGCTCACCGGTCCGGTGACCGCCGACCTTTATGTGCTGCAACTCCCTGTGGCGGCGGGCCAGCAATGGATTATCGGTATTGCGCTGTTGGGCGGGATTAGCGCAGCAGCATCGATGGTGATTGTCGATTCTTCGGCACTTGCAACGATGGTGTCGAACGACCTGATTTTTCCGACGGTATTGAAACAAGGGTCGGGCGCGGCAGATGGCACCATCGGACGGCGGATGCTGCGCGTGCGCCGCCTGTCGATTATCGGCATTATCGGGCTGGCATTGACATGGGCGTTACTGCTGTCGCCCATGGAATCGCTTGCCTCCATCGGACTGGTCGCCTTTGCCGCGATGGCACAGTTCACCCCGCATCTCATTCTCGCTACCAACCGCGCACACCGCGATCCGCTCGCCGCCCGCGCCAGCCTTGTGACCGGCCTTATCCTGTGGATTTATACGCTCGCGCTGCCGCCTATCCTGCCAACCGAGTGGATGGCCACCCTGTCGGGAACCGCGATGGACCCGCTGCGCCTGTTCGGCATCGGCCAAGCCACGCCCATTGTGCATGGCGTCTTGTGGAGTCTTGGCGCCAATATTGCGGTGCTGGCGCTCGTCGCGGCGCGCAAGGCACAAGGCAATCCCCTGCCCCGCTTGCTGTGGCCCGACCGCAAGGTTACCGACCTTAACGATCTTGTCCAGCTCACTGCCAGCTTTGTCGGGCGCGAGCGGGCCGACCATGAATTCCCCAAGGTCCGCACCGGCGTTCCGGTTGATGGTAAATCGGCCCATCGCGCACGGCAGCTCATCGCCAGCGTGGTGGGCGCATCATCGGCCCGCTCGCTCGTCGCCTCGGCGCTTGAAGGCGGGCAGATGAGCTTGCAGGCGGTCGCGCGGCTTTTGGACGAACGCGCGCAATCCTTACGTTTTTCGCGCCAGCTTCTCAACGAAACCTTCGAAAATATGGATGCGGGCATCAGCGTGGTTGATGCCGAATTGAACCTTGTCGCGTGGAACAATCGCTATGAGGAATTGTTCGATTATCCGCCGGGACTGGTGCGCGTCGGGGTGCCGGTCGCAGACCTTATCCGCCACAATGCGTTGCGCGGCGATTTCGGCGCGGGCGATATAGAATTCCATATCGAAAAGCGGCTCAGCCATTTGCGGCGGAGGCTTGACCATAGTTTTGAACGGCACCGCAAGGACGGACGCGTTATCAAAACGGTCGGCGGCCCGATGTCGGGCGGCGGCTATATCATGTCCTTCACCGACATTACCGCCGATGTCGAAATCCGCGACGAATTGCAGCGCACTTTGGAAGGGTTGGAACAACGGGTTGCCGAACGCACCTTTGCCTTGAGCGAAGCCAACCGCCAGCTTGACCGCGCGACACAGGATAAGACCCGCTTTCTCGCCGCTGCCAGCCATGATTTGCTCCAGCCGCTCCACGCCGCGCGCTTATTCGCAGCAGCGTTGGAACGTGATGTATCCGACAGCGCGCGGCCTTTGGTGAAGCGCGTCGATAATGCGATTATTGCGGCCGAAGATTTGCTGAAGGCGCTGCTCGATATTTCGCGTATTGATGCAGGCGGGGTGGAGCCGCAGCCCGAACCGCTCGCGCTCGCACCCTTCCTCACCGATATGGCGGAAAGTTTCAGGCCGATGCTGGCGGCCAAAGGGTTGGACCTCAAAGTCGGTCCGTTAAGCGGACATCTTTTCACCGACCCCGGCCTATTCCGCTCGGTCATGCAGAATTTCCTGTCGAACGCGGTGCGTTATACCGAAAGCGGCGGTGTGCTCATCGGCACAAGGCGGCGCGGCGACCAATTGCGCATTGATGTGGTAGATACCGGCGTTGGCATAGAGCCGGACAAGATTGGCAGCATCTTCAACGAATTTGTGCGCTTGGGCGAAGTGGAGGTGGAAGGCATCGGCCTTGGCCTTGCGCTGTGTGACCGGATTGTGCGCCTATTGGGAGGCCGCATCGATGTCGCCTCACGCCCGGGTATGGGGAGCCGGTTCAGCCTCTATCTCCCTGCCTTTGAAGGCCGCCCCGAACGCACACACGAACCGCCCGGCCAAAGCACCGGCCAAGCGCAAAGGCTCGCTATATTGGTGGTCGATAATGATCCGCGCATCGTCGAAGCTAGCCTTGCGCTCCTCACCCGCCTTGGCCACCGCGCTTATGGAGCGGGCGACTATGCGGGCGCATTGGCGCGGCTTGCCGAAACGCGCATTGATGCGATGCTGGTCGATTATCATCTCGATCATGGCGAAGACGGGCTGAGTTTGGTCGAGCAAGTGCGTACGGGCTATCCCGCGCTTCCTGCCATCCTGATTACCGCCGAAACCAATGTCGCTATCCGCCAGCGCGCCGCAGCCTTGGGCATCGACATATTGGCCAAGCCGGTCTCGCCCGCGCTCATCGACGCATTTCTGGCGCGACTGTCAGTGGCGCAAATCCAGCCCTAACGAGCGCGCGACCAGCGCCGCCTGTGTGCGGTTGCGCACGTCCAGCTTGCGCATGATCGCGGTCATATGGGCCTTGACCGTCGCCTCGCTAATGCCAAGGCTGTGCGCAATCTGTTTGTTAAGCTGGCCGTCCAGCACCGCGAGCAGCACTTTAAGCTGCATCGGCGTGAGGCCCGCCACTTCCTGCCGGATGGTCTCCAGCGGCGCATCCTCGCCCGCCTGTTGCGGCGCGAGCGCGGCCCCCGACAGCGCGGCGGCAATCGCGGCTTCAATGGTCGCAAGATCGCTGTCCTTGCGCAGGAAGCCGATCGCGCCGAACGCGCGCACTTCGTCGGCAGCGGCATGGCCTTCGACGCTGGAGACAACCAGAATCGGCACCGAAGGCCGCTCGGCATGGAGCATCGCAATGCCCGAATAGCCGACCGCGCCCGGCATTTTAAGATCGAGCAGAATGAGCTTCAGATCCGCCGCCTCGACTGCCGAGCGGGCCGCCGCCGCCAGCGTCCCCGCCTCGACAATCAGCGCATCCGGCCGCACCCGTCCGACCGCAAGCGCAATCGCCTGCCGGAACAAGGGATGGTCGTCCGCAATGAGGATCGTGTCGGTCATATGGATGTCCAGATATAAGGCTTTTGTTACAAAGCGTCCCCTATAAATTATGCCGCCGCGCGTTCGTCCGCACCCCCTACCTAAGTCGTAAGCGCCTACGACCTATGTCCGGCTGTTATTATGCGGCCGTCCGACCGATGCTGCCTGTCTCGAAAAGTGGATGCGGCCTCCCCCCAAGCGCACGCTCCACGGCGATACGGGAGAGAGATATGATGAAAAACATCCTGAAAAACGGCCTTATGGGCGGGGTCGCGGCATTGGCCTTGATCCCCGCCAGCGCACTCGCGCAAACCAGCAAGGAGCAACAGCTTGAAGCGCGCATCGAAGCATTGGAACGCGCGTTCGGCACCATGCAGGGCGAGCTGGAAAGCAGCCGCGCTGAAAATGCCCAGTTGAAGGCCGCCGTCGCCCGCGCTGAAGCCCGCACCGCCGAACTGGCCACAGCGCCTTCCCCCGCACCCGCAAACGCTCCCGGCCCTGCGCTCGCCGCCGCCCCGCCGCAAGACGGCTTCACCGTCGGCAATGGCAAAACCCGCATCAAAATCGGAGGCTTTTTGAAGACCACCGCGACCTTCAGCCGGTGGGATGATGGCGCTGTGGCGGGCAATTCGCTGGGCCGCGATTTCTATCTGCCGCAATCCATTCCCGTCGGCGGCACGCGCGAATCCACCGATAATGATTTCAATGCCAAACAAACCCGCCTGTGGCTCAGCATGGATACGCAGATTGCGGGGCATAGCGTCAAAGGCTATGTCGAAACCGATTTCCAGACTGCGACCGGCACCCAAGGGTCGGAACGCACGACCAATGGCTATAATCTCGCGCTGCGCCGTGCCTTTGTCCAGTTTGATAATCTGACCGTGGGGCAAGACTGGTCGACCTTCCAATATGTCGGCGCTCTGCCGGAATCGACCGATTTTGTGGGCACAACCGAAGGCACGGTCTTTTCGCGCCAGCCGCTGGTGCGCTATTCCATTCCGTTCAACGGCAAGGCGACCACGCTCCAACTGTCGGTCGAAAATGCCGAAACCGCATCGTCCACCAATGCTAGCCCCGCCTTGGTCGAAAATGACGATGACAGCCTCCCCGATTTTGCCGCGCGGTTGCAGCATAATGCCGCATTTGGCGAATTGTCGCTCGCAGGCCTTGTGCGTCGCCTGTCGGTCGATGACGGAGCTTTGGGTGACAGCAGCACCGCTTATGGCGCAAGCCTTGGCGGCAAAATCTATCTCGACGCCGACAAACGCTATGATGTGCGCTTCATGGCCACTTATGGCAGCGGCATCGGCCGCTATGTCGGCCTCAATTTCGCGCCCGATGCGATCTGGGTGCCTGCGACCGGTAAGCTCCACAAGGTCGATAATCTCGCCGCCTTCGTTGCGGTGCGGCTGGGCTGGACGCCGACGCTGCGCTCCAACCTCATGGCGAGTTACCAAAAGGCTTATTATCCCGACGATTTCGCCGCGGGTTACTTCAACGCCTTCAACAAGGAAGCGTGGAGTGTCGCGGGCAACCTGTTCTGGTCGCCTGTCCCCAGCATCGACCTTGGCGTCGAATATCGCCACGGCGAGCGCATCCTCGTCAATGGTTTGAGCGGCCAGCTCAACCGGCTCGAATTTGCCGCCAAATATAATTTCTAACCCATAAGCAACAGGCCGCATATATCGGGCCTTAACAACAGGAGAGCGTGCATGGCTACCGTACATGATGACGGCCTGCCCAAGCATCACGAGGCGACACAAAGCGAAAAGCTTGTGATCACCGCCTCGTCGCTGGGTACGGTTTTTGAATGGTATGATTTCTACCTTTACGGGCTTTTGGCCGTAATTATCACCGCCCAGTTTTTTTCGGGTGTCAATGAAACCACCGGCTTCATTCTGGCCCTCGGCGCTTTCGCGGCAGGCTTTGCCGTGCGGCCCTTTGGCGCGCTGGTGTTCGGGCGCATCGGCGACCTTGTCGGGCGCAAGAATACCTTCCTTGTGACGATGGGCCTGATGGGGCTTTCGACCTTCGTTGTCGGCCTCCTCCCCTCTTATGCCTCGATAGGGGTCGCAGCGCCGATCCTTCTCGTCCTTATGCGTATTATCCAGGGCCTTGCCTTGGGCGGCGAATATGGCGGGGCGGCAACTTATGTGGCCGAACACGCACCCAATAATAAGCGCGGCCTTTACACCAGCTTCATCCAGACGACCGCGACGCTCGGCCTGTTTGCCGCGCTTCTGGTGGTCATCGGCACGCGCACGCTGGTTGGCGAAGAAGCGTTTAAAGAATGGGGCTGGCGTATTCCGTTTCTCGTGTCGATCATCCTGTTGGGTGTCTCCATGTGGATCCGTATGCAGCTTGCCGAAAGCCCCGTTTTCCTCAAGATGAAGGAAGAAGGCAAAACATCGAAGGCCCCGCTTACCGAAGCTTTCGGCCAGTGGAAAAACGCCAAATGGGTGCTGGTCGCCTTGCTCGGCGCGGTCGCGGGCCAAGCGGTGGTTTGGTATACCGGCCAATTTTACGCCTTGTTCTTCCTTGAAAAAATGCTGCTGGTGGATGGCGCGACGACCAATATATTGATCGCCATTGCGCTCGCTCTCGCAACGCCTTTCTTTGTCTTTTTCGGTTGGCTGTCGGACCGGATCGGGCGCAAGCCGATCATCCTGTTCGGTTGTGCCTTGGCGGCCCTCACCTATTTCCCCGCCTTCCATATGTTGTCGCAAGCCGCCAACCCTGCGCTCGCCCGCGCAGAAGCCGCATCGCCTGTGACGATTGTGACCCATGATGCGGATTGTTCGGTGCAATTCGATCCGATCGGTCGCAATAAATTTGACAGCAAAAGCTGCGATATTGCCAAATCCTTCCTCGCCAAAAATGCGATCAGCTATAATAATGTCGAAGCTCCTGCGGGCAGCATTGCGATGGTGAAGATTGGTGACCAAAGCTTTACCGCGCCCGATCCGTCGCAAGTGACGGGCGAAGCGCGGGCCGCCGCGATCAAGAGCTTCCAGGGCGAAATCAAGGGCGCGCTCCAGGCAGCGGGCTATCCGGCCAAGGCCGACCTTGACCAGATGAACAAGCCGATGGTGGTTGCAGTGCTCTTCTATCTCGTCCTGTTGGTGACGATGGTTTACGGGCCGATCGCCGCAATGCTGGTCGAACTGTTCCCCAGCCGTATCCGTTATACATCAATGTCCTTGCCCTATCATATCGGTAATGGCTGGTTTGGCGGTTTCCTCCCGACAATCGCCTTTGCGATGGTCGCGGCGACCGGCAATATCTATTACGGCCTATGGTATCCGATAGTGATTGCGGCGCTGACCGTGGTGGTCGGCCTCATCTTCCTGCCGGAAACCTTCCGCCGCAATATTGACGATTAAGACCAAGCCGCGCCCGGCGGACCAAACCCCGCCGGGCGCGCAGCTATCCAGAAGGGGCACCCCCAACGCCCCCACCTTCGGGCCCCGCCCCGGCGATCATCCTTCATCAGAAAGGATGGGGCCGGGGCGTTTTTTTTGCGCCGCACGCTTGGAAGGGGGCGCCAAGCAGCATGGCTTAATCAACATGTTGTGCTTTGCACGACGGAATATAAAACTCCTGCAATTCTGCCGAAAACACCCCCTTAGCTTCGCAAAGTTCGGGCAAATCGCCAAATTTGCGAACCCCCATATATTGTGGTGTCGTTCGGGCGCCCCGTTCCGGTTTCACCTGCATATTCATGTCCTTTCCCCGATAGTTGCGTGCAACGGCTAAACCGATTCCACGGCAAGGCTGGCAAACGGGCCGGACGTAGGACAGGCAATATTTAATCCGTTCGTCCTGACTAGGCTCGTAGAGCCGTATCAAAGGAGCCGAGGTTTAAACCGGTCCTTCGATACACATCTTCTCGATAGCCGAAGGGCCGCTCAGGACGAACGGGTTTAATATAATTTTCAGCGATTTTAATTGCTCGAACAATATATATTTCACTCCCCCCATTTCCCCATCCCAATTATGCAGCGCACCTCCGCATCAAAAAAACTCCGCGTCTCCGCGCCTCCGCGTGCCCCCTTACTTCAAACTTCCGCGCCCTATGCGTCTCTGCGTGAAGCATATCGACCCCATCGATCCAAAACGCCAAACGGTTGGAACTCCATCATAGTTTCCGTGTTGAACGCCGAAGCGCCGCATTGTCGCGCGGATGCAATCGCGGTTGCATAATTCACACTTGACCGGGCGCGCACTGACGCTTATCTGGCTCGCGAATAACTAAACGATACCGTTTCGTTCTTTCAGGGAATATGAATTTATGAACGACAAAACGCCCGCCGCCGGTCATGACGACACCGAAGCTGTCCGTGACGCTGCGCCCGCAAAATCCTCCGCCGCAACCACGGCGGAAACTGACGCCGGACCGGCTGATGAAACCATGCTCGATGTGGATGATGACAGCGATGATGGCGATGATGACGCCCCCGCCAAAAAGCGCCCCTGGCTCGCGCCGGTCCTGTTGACCCTGCTGGCGGGCGGCCTGCTTTATGGCGGTTATGCCTATATCGACTACCGCAATGTCGGCCAATATATGCAGTCAACCAACGATGCTTATGTGCGCGCCGATGGCGTTGCGGTAAGCTCCAAGCTGGGCGGCTATGTGAAGGCCGTCAATGTCGCCGATAATGAGCAAGTCAGCCCCGGCTCCTTGCTGGTCGAGGTCGACCCCACCGATTATCAATCGCGCATCGACCAAGCCGCCGCGCAAATCGACGTCGCCCGCGCCACCGAAGCCGCTACGTTGTCCAGCATTGGCGAGGCCGAAGCCGGTGTGCGTCAAGCCCAGGCCGGGGTCGCCGCTGCCCGCCGCGATGTGAGTTTCCTTAACGGCGAGATTGCGCGCTACCGCCCGCTCGTCGCGACTGGCGCAGAGCCGAAAATGGCGCTCGACCAGTTGATTTCGAACCGCGATAAAGCCTTGGCCGATGTGCAGGCCAAGGAAGCCTCGGTCGTTGCCGCCCAGCGCCGCATCTCTTCCATCAAATCGCAGAGCGGCCAATCGGTCGCGCAAATCCGCGCCGCCGAAGTGCAGCGCCGCGCCGCCGCCAATGACCTCAATGCCACGCGCCTCACCGCGCCGGTGGGCGGCAAGGTTGCGAGTTCGACCGTGCGCGTCGGCCAATTTGTCCAACCCGGCCAGCGGCTCATGACCATTGTTCCGACCGGCAATCTTTATGTCGAAGCCAATTTCAAGGAAACGCAGATCGGCCTGATGCGCGTCGGACAGCCGGTGACCATTTCTGTCGATGCGCTGCCCGATGTCGAATTCAAGGGCGTGGTGGACAGCATCACACCGGGCACGGGCGCAAATTTCTCGCTGATCCCGCCGCAAAATGCGACCGGTAACTTCACCAAAATCGTCCAGCGCGTCCCCGTCCGTATCAAGCTTAATGCAGGCCCGGAATCGCGCAAAGTGCTGGTCCCCGGGCTGTCATTGGAGGTGAAGGTCGACACCCGCACCGCCAAGAGCGCGCTTGAAGCAATCCGGCGCGAACAGGAAGGTAAAGCGGGAGCGGCCAAGTGAGCAAGGCCGCCACAATGGAGGCGGGGACGGATGCGTCTCCGCCCGCCAAGCCGACCGAGGAACGCGCGGATGTGACCGCATGGCTCGGCGTTGCGGCGGGCGCTATCGGCTCGCTCATGGCGACGCTCGACATTTCGATTGTCAACGCATCGCTGCCGACCATTCAAGGCGAAATCGGCGCGTCAGCATCGGAAGGCACATGGGTTGCGACCGCTTATCTGGTCGCGGAAATTGTCGTCATTCCGCTCACCGGCTGGCTGGAGCGCGTATTCGGTTTGCGCCGCTTCCTGCTCGCTGCCGCCGCGCTATTCACCGTTTTTTCGGTGATTTGCGGCCTGTCCACCGATCTAACCACGATGATTATCGGGCGTATCGGCCAAGGCTTTACCGGCGGCGCGATGATCCCGACCGCGATGACGATTATCGCAACAAGGCTGCCGCGCTCGCAACAGCCGATCGGCACCGCCGTGTTCGGTGCTACGGTCATTTTGGGGCCGGTGATGGGGCCGCTGGTCGGCGGCTGGCTCACCGAAAATTTTAGCTGGCATTATGCCTTTTTCGTCAATGTGCCGATTTGTCTGGCGCTGATGGGCCTGCTGATTGTCGGCCTGCCCAATGACAAGATGCGGCTCGACGAGCTGGTCGATGCCGACTGGCTCGGCATTGCGGGTATGTCGATCGGCTTGGGCGGTTTGACGCTCGTGCTGGAAGAAGGCCACCGCGAACAATGGTTTGAATCGCCTTTGATCTGGCAGTTAACCGCGATGACGATTGTGGGTTTCATCCTGCTCGCCGCCGGACAATTTTTCGCCAAAAAGCCGGTGATTAAACTCGCGCTTCTCAAAAACCGCGAATTTGCCGCCGTATTTGTGCTGGCGCTTATCTTGGGTGCGGTGCTTTACGGCACCTCCTATGTCATCCCGCAATTTCTGGCCGCGATAGCCGGTTATAATGCGATGCAGGCGGGCCATGTCGTGTTCCTGTCCGGTATCCCCGCTCTGATGATGATGCCGCTGGTGCCGTTAATGATCCGCTATGTCGATTTGCGGCTGGCGGTGATGGTCGGCTTTATCGTGATGGCCTTGTCCTGCTGGATCGACACCACGCTCACCGCAGGGTCAACGGGGAGCGACTTCACCGACTCCCAATTGCTGCGCGGTTTCGGGCAGGTGCTGGGCATGATGTTTTTGAACCAGGCCGCGATCAGCGCGGTGCGGATGGACGAAGCGGGCGATGCGTCCGGCCTGTTCAACGCCGCGCGTAATCTTGGCGGCTCCATCGGCTTGGCGCTGCTCGCGACCTTACAAGACCAAAGATGGGAATATCATCGCTGGACGCTGCATAGCGGGATTTCCGCCAATGACGCAGCGGTTCAGGAACAGGTTCAGGGCATGGCGATGCAATATGGCGGTGGCCCCGAAGGCTTGGCGGCGGCCTATCGCATGATCGACGGCATGGTCACGCGCGATGCGCTGGTGATGGCGTTCAACGATGAATTTTTCGCACTGACGGTCGGGATTGCCGTGGTGCTGCCGCTCGTACTTCTTTTGAAACCGCTGCCCAAGGGGCAGGTCAATATGGCTATGCATTGAGGATGAATATTATGCCCTCTTCTTACCCGTCGCTGCGCTCCGCCGCCGCTATTCTGCTGCTTGCAAGCGTCAGCGCCTGCACCACGGTCGGTCCCGACTATCAAGGCCCGCCGCAAACCGCATCGAGCGCAGAAGCGCGCGGCGCGTTCCTGCGTGCCGGTCAAGCCGTGCCCGATGCGCCGGTGGCGCGCTGGTGGGAGCAGCTTAACGATCCTTTGCTCACCCGCCTTGTCGATGATGCGATCACCGGGTCTCCCAATATCGCGATAGCCAATGCCAAAATTGCGCAAGCGCGCGCGGGGCTGGCGGCGAACAAGACCGCCAATGTGCCGACCATCGGCACGTCGGTTTCGGCCCCGCACCTCAATATGCCGAACAATCCGTTCCTCCAGCAGCAGGGGCAAAGCGACGAGCGGTTGGATGTGCAGCAATATAGTCTCGGCTTTGATGCGTCGTGGGAGATTGACCTGTTCGGCGGCACGCGGCGCAAGGTCGAGTCGGCATCAGCCAAGGCGCAAGCCGCCGAAGCGGGCCTTGCCGACGCGCAAGTATCGCTCTCCGCCGAAGTCGCGCGCGCCTATGTCGGCATCCGCGCACGGCAGGCGATTTTGGCAGAGTTTGAAGCGCAAAAGCGGGTGGATAGCCAGTTGGTGAGCCTTGCCAGCCAACGCCTGACGCGCGGCACCGCGCCCGAACAGCCGCTCAATCAGGTGCGCGGACAGGCTGCCCAGACGGACGGGCAGATTGCGTCGACCACCGCCGAAATCACCGTATTGAAGGACCAGCTTGCGCTGCTGACCGGACGCGAGCCCGGCGCGCTTGATGCTGATCTTGCGGCGTCTGCACCCATCCCCTTGCCGCCTGCGCAGGTTGCGATTGGCGATCCGGCGCGGCTTTTGCGCAACCGGCCCGACATCCGCATTGCAGAGCGGCAAATGGTCGCCGCCAATGCCGATGTCGGCGCGACGATTGCGGAGAAATTTCCCAAGATAAGCTTTATGGGGATGCTCGGCATGGGCGGCACGTCGGTGGGCGATATGCTGAACCCTAGTAATTTGCTCGGTCTTGTGCTGCCGCGCATTAGCTGGAACCTGTTCGACGGCGGGCGCACCGAGGCGAAGATTGACGCGAGCAAAGGCGCTTATGCCGAAGCCGAGGCCAATTATCGCGCCAAAGTGTTGAGCGCGCTGACCGACGCCGAAAACGCCCTCACCCGGTTCGGCAGCGACCGTGTGGAGTTAGCCAAGGCGCTTGAAACCGAAGCGCAAGCGGCGCGCGCGACCGAATTGCAGCGCCAGCGGGCGCGGGCTGGCACCATCGGCACCAGCGATGCGCTCACCGCCGAACGCCAGCGGATTCAGGCCGGAATGGCCGCGATCAATGCGCGCGCCGAACTTACCAGCGACTATATCGCAGTGCAAAAGGCGCTGGGCTTGGGGTGGGAAGCCCCGACGATAAGCTCAAGAAAAAGCGACTAAAATGCTTGGTGGAGCGCCGGTCATCGGCCCGCAGCAAAAGGCAAGCCCCTTGACATCTCGTCCGATTGGGGCATCCTTTCATCCGATCATTGCCGAAAAGCGCAAAAGCGTCAGGCAATATGGTGAGGATGTGAGGGATGAGTTTGCTGAACAACGCTGTCCGGCGTTTTTTGGCCGCCTATCAGGAAGGGTTGACCATGTCATGCCCTGTCCACAAGGCGACCAAAAATGCAGTTAAATCATTGAAAAAGCGGCATGAAAAAAATAGAAACACCCTTGCCGCCGTCAAACGGAAAGTCGCGCACTAAGGAAGCCGCTCCGGCCCAGCCGTCCGCACGTCCCATGCCGCCAGCCGCGTCGCCGCGCAGCCGCGCGCCGTCCAAGCGAGTCCCGGCAAAGGCGGCTTCTTCAAAACTGGCCCCTTCAAAAACATCCTCCCCGAAACCGGCATCCTCCAAGCGCATCCTGTCCAAACCCGCGCGCACCGGTCGTCCGACCGCAGCCGAAGCCGAACTCTTGTCCGAACATATGTTCGAAGCCGGTTGGGATTTGCTGCTCGCGCACGGCTTTGACGGTTTTTCGTTCGACAAGCTGGCGCGCAAGGCCCGCGTCGGCAAACCGACCATCTATTCGCGCTTCACCAATAAACGCGCTTTCCTCCAAGCCTTGCTCCAGCATCGCATCGAGCAGCGCCAGATGGAAATTACCGCCTCCGCCGGTGAAAAGCCGTTCAAGGAGGTCATGCCCTTCCTTGCGATCCAGATCCTCCAAACCTTCCTGTCACCCGAAGGCCGGTTGATGGACCGGCTGGTCGATTGGCTCGACCATGAGGGCAATGCCGGGGAAGCCTCGGTGCGGCAATGGGCGTTCGAAACTGCGTTCGAGCGCGCCGAAGATTTGATGCGCGCCGCCAATAGCCGCGGCGAATTGCGCATCACCGATGTGCCAGAAGCCGCGCGCTTCATGCTGGAAGGCGTTATCGGCCATGCGCGCGTTACCGATTGCGCCAAGCCTTTCGATACCGACGCCCAATATCGCTGGGCGACGCGCTTTATCGGATTGATGCTCGACGCTTTTACCGCGCGCTAAGACACGCATTTCACCCGCATTTATTCCGCGCCACACCGCGTCCGGCCCCCTCGCGTCCCGATTTCAACCTGCCGAAAAACTCTTTCGGGTGGGCGCAAGCCTATTCTCAATTAAAATTGTTGAAATAGTTTGTTGCTGTCGGGACGTAAACAGAGTCGACCGGCCAGAACCCTTTTTTTGAAGGAGTATGGACGATGACGATATTTGAAACCGCAAGCGCGCCGGAAACGGCCAATAGCCCTGTCATGCTGATCATTCCGGGGATCGACAATAGCGGCCCTGCCCATTGGCAAAGCCTGTGGGAAGAGCAGCACGCCCATGCCTATCGCGTCAATATGGAAAGCTGGACACAGCCGCACCGCAACAGTTGGGTGACGCGGCTCAATCTGGCGGTCACACACGCCGAACGCCCGCTCATATTGGTGGCGCACAGTCTTGGCTGCCACGCGGTCGCATGGTGGGCGGCGCTCGCGGACGAAGAGGTCACACAAAAGGTAGCAGGCGCGCTGCTCGTCGCCCCGCCCGAAGTCGATGCCTTCCCCACCGACCATCGGCTTGCCTCGTTCGGGCCGACGCCCAAGGCGATCTTGCCTTTCCCTTCGATCCTCGTCGCGAGCCGCAATGACCCTTATGTGCAGTTTGACCGCGCGCGGGCCTTGGCGGGCTTTTGGGGGAGCCGCTTTGTCGATGGCGGCTATCTTGGCCATATCAACACCGAAACCGGATTGGGCGCATGGGAGGAAGGACAACAACTCGCAGCACTCGTGGCAAGCCATGCGCCGGTGCCGCCGCCGCTCGCTGAACTGTCCCCGCACCAGCATTGGCCCTCCTCGCACGGGGTCAGCGATGGCCGCAATGCTGTCCACAGGGCGCCTGTGCCCCTGACGGGATAACCGAACATATGAGCGGGCAGCTTGGCCAGCCCTAAGGCAAAAGCCAGATTTGCCCGCGCATAAGGATAAGTTTATTGTCAACTAAATTACTTGAGTATAGCGATAAGCCGGACAACAGATAGAGCCAATGAAGGAGAGCCTATGAAACGCGCAGACCTGTCGAACCGATGGAAGGCCCGTTAAGATGAACGCGCCGATCCCCCGCCCGATCTCGTCGGATACGCTCCGGCATATTGACCAGAGCCTCGCCAATGTCCGCGATGCGCTGTTGAACCTCAGCTTCGGTAATATTGCGCTCACCGTCCATGAAGGGCGGGTCGTGCAAATCGACATTACCGAAAAGAAGCGGCTCAACTTTAGCTGAGCCGCAACTTTCCCGCCGCCACCGATAACGGCGCGCCTATCCCCAATCAGCACCGTTGACCGGACCACCGGAAACGCTGCGATCTCGTCACAAAAGGAAAATTTTGATGATCGCACGTTCCCTCTGGCTGGCCGGGGCGGCCAGTCTTGCCTTTTGCGCGTCCGGCGTAAGGGCGGAAAATTCTACCCCCAACACTCCTGCTGACAGCGCGCCTGAAGTGGTTGCACCCGAAACGGAAGCGCCCGACACCGAAGCAGGCGACACCGAAGCAAGCGACATTGTCGTCACCGCCCGCCGCCGCGCCGAAACCGCGCAAAATGTGCCGATCGCCATTTCGGTGGTGAGCGGGGCGCAGATTGACAGCACCGGCGCGTTCAATGTCGGGCGCTTGCAACAGCTTGCCCCGACCTTGCAATTTTATACGAGCAACCCGCGTAACTCTGCGGTCAATATTCGTGGGATCGGCGCGCCGTTCGGCCTCACCAATGACGGCATCGAACAGGGCGTCGGCATCTATGTCGATGATGTCTATTATTCGCGTGTGGCGTCCGCGACGTTCGACTTTCTCGACGTTGCGCAAATCGAGGTGCTCCGCGGGCCGCAGGGCACGCTTTATGGCAAGAATACCACGGCGGGCGCGGTCAATATCACCACCAACCAGCCGACCTTCGATTTCGAAGCCAAGGCCGAACTCAGCATCGGCAATCTGAATTTCAAACAAGCCAAGGCGGCGATTTCGGGACCGCTCTCCGATACGCTCGCCGCGCGCGTGGCGATTTCGGCGACCAGTCGGCGCGGCACCATCTATAATGTCGCGACCGACCGCTGGACACAGAGCCAGGATAATATCGGGATACGCGGGCAGCTCTTATGGAAGCCGACCGATAATCTCAGTATCACTTTAGTGGGCGATTATAATAAGCAGGATGCGGTGTGCTGCTCGTCGGTCTTTGTCCGCACCGGCGCGACCCAGCGGCCTTTGAACCGCCAATATGAAGCTTTGGCCGCCGCGCAAAACTATCAGGTGGTGAGCCGCAACCCCTATGATCGCCTGACCGATCTCGATGCCAACCTCAATGCGGGCAATGAAATTGGCGGCGCGGCTTTGCGCATCAAATGGGATGTTGGTCCCGGCACGCTGACGTCGGTCACCGCGTGGCGCTATTGGGATTGGCAACCGGAAAATGACCGCGACTTTACCGCTTTGCCTATCGTCACGAAATCGCAAAACCCTTCACAGCAAAAACAATATACGCAGGAATTGCGCTATAATGTGAGCGCCGACCGGTTCGATTTTGTCGTGGGCGGCTTTGCCTATTATCAGCGCATCGACACGCAAGGGACCGAAGCGCATGGGCCAGCCTCCAGCCGCTGGACGCTCAATCCGTCCAGTGCGCTCGCGAACGACCCGTCGGTGCTGGACGGGCTGACCGCGATCAACACGCAATATTTGAAAAATACCAGCCTTGCCCTGTTCGGGCAGGCGACGTGGAAAGTGAGCGACCATTTTTCTATCCAGCCCGGCATCCGCGTCAATTATGACAAGAAGAAAGGCTTTTACCAGCGGCGGGTGTTTGCAGGCGACAGGTCGCCGGTGGTTTACGGCCCGACCGATGCGGTGACGCTCGCAAGGCTGGGCGTGTTCGCGCCGCAGGAAATTTCCCCGACCTTTAGCGACTGGAATTTCAGCTATGACCTCACCGCAACCTATAAGCCGGACCGCGACCTTCTTTTCTATGCAACCTATGCCAAGACCTTCAAATCGGGGGGCATCAACCAGAATGGCGTGCCGTCCGATGCGAGCAATAATCCCATCCTTGCCGCCGCGACGGTCAAGCCGGAATCGGTCCATCATTTCGAACTGGGGGCAAAGACCGAATTTTGGGATCGCCGCGCGACCTTTAACCTGTCGGCCTTCCGCACCGACATTAAAAATTATCAGGCCAATGTGAATAACGGCCAATTTGGCGTGCTGCGCGGCTATCTTGCCAATGCGGGTAAGGTGCGCACGCAAGGGGTCGAGGCCGACTTTAGCGTGCGACCGAGCGCGCGTTTCCATGCTTATGTCAACGGCGCGTATACCGATGCCAAATATGTGAAATTTGTCGATGCGCCCTGCCCGCCGGAATTGTCGGGTGGCAGCAACAGCCCGCCCAATTGCGACATTTCCGGCGCGCGGCTCCCCGGCGTGTCCAAATGGGCCTTCTCGTTCGGGGCGGAGGCCAATGTGCCCGCCAAGTTCCTTGGCAAGGACGGTCAATTTTATCTGGGCTATGACGGCAATTACCGCTCGGATTTCTCGTCCAACCCGACGCCTTCGGCCTATACTTGGATAGACGGCTATGCGCTGTCCAATTTCCGCGGCGGTTTCCGCACCGGGGACGGGCTGGACGCTTATCTGTGGGTGCGCAATGCGTTTGACCGCAATTATATGGAGCAATTAAGCGTGGGGCCCGGCAATACGGGATTGATCGTAGGCCTCCCCGGCGACCCGCAGACGTGGGGCGGCACGGTGAAAGTGCGGTTTTGAATTAAATCCTCCCCTGCAAGGGGAGGTGGATTGCCCGCAAGGGCAAGACGGAGGGGTGTCATGCTATCGATAGGGTGTCACCCCTCCGTCATTTGCTGACGCAAATGCCACCTCCCCTTGTCAGGGGAGGATTTTGCTGAGTTAATGGGAGATGAGGGGAAGTTTACAGGAAAAAACCTACCTCACTCGTCCCACAACCCCGTATCGAAAAACCGGTCCATGCGCCGTTCATAGGGCGCGATGTCCTGTCCTTGTTCGGCGACCCAAGCATCATTGAAATAGCTCGACCGATAACGTTCGCCATCGTCGCACAGGATCGAGACAATCGAGCCCGCCTCCCCGCGCGTGGCCATTTCGGAGGCGATGACCGCGCAGGCCCACAGGCTCGTGCCGGTCGATCCACCGCACAGCTTGCCCAAGCGGCGGCTTAAAACGCGGGTGGCGGCGACGCTTTGCGCGTCTTCAATCGCCATCACTCGGTCGATCACATCGGGGAGGAAGCTGGGTTCGACGCGCGGGCGGCCAATGCCTTCGATGCGCCCTGCCCCGCCTTCCTGCCGCACAATGGAGCGGTCATGCCAATGTTTGTGGAAGATTGACGCTTCGGGGTCGGCAACGCAAATCTTGGTCGCGTGGCGGTTATAGCGTGCAAAGCGGCCTATGGTCGCGGACGTGCCCCCGGTCCCCGCGCCGGTCACAATCCAGGTCGGAATGGGGTGCGGCTCATGGCTCATTTGGCTGAAGATGGATTCGGCGATATTATTATTGCCGCGCCAGTCGGTCGCACGCTCGGCATAGGTGAACTGGTCGATATAATGGCCGCCGGTTTCGTCCGCGAGCTGCTGTGCCGCGCCATACATTTCATGCGCGGTATCGACGAAATGGCAGCGTCCGCCGTAAAATTCGATCGCCTCGATTTTGGCAGGCGCGGTGCTGGCGGGACAGACCGCGACGAAGGGGATGCCGAGCATCCGTGCAAAATAGGCTTCCGAAACGGCGGTCGAGCCGCTCGACGCATCGACCACCGTAGTGCGCGGGCCGATGCGGCCATTGCAGAGCGCATAGAGGAACAGCGAGCGCGCAAGCCGATGCTTGAGGCTCCCCGTCGGATGGCTCGATTCATCCTTTAAATAGAGCGCAATATGCGGCAGCGCGGGCAGCGCAACGGGGATAAGATGCGTATCTGCCGAGCGGTTGAAATCCGCTTCGATCCGTCCGATGGCCCAATTTACCCAATCGCGGTCACACGCCACGCGCTATTCCTTTCCGTAAAATCTGTCATTACCGTTACGCAATCCGCGCACAAACAGGCCCCGCCCTTCTGCCGGATTGGCCCCTGTGTCAATGGAGAGCGTCAATGGCGTGTGTTAAGGGTATGTGTCCATCCTTTGTCCGCTCCGTTTGTGGCGGAAAGACGCGCAAGAGGCTTGCCTCGGGCGAGGGTTCGCGGCATGGGCTTGGGACAGATATTTTCGCAGCAAATCAGAAGGGCGCGGGACAGGCCAATGGCACATCGGCAATTGAACGGAAAACTGGTCACAATCTTTGGCGGCGGCGGCTTTATCGGCCATTATGTCGCACAGCTTTTGATGGATGAAGGCGCGCGTATCCGCATCGCCGAGCGCCAGCCCAAAGATGCCTATGCGATCCGCCCGCTCGGCAAGCTCGGCCAGACGCAGTTCGTCCCCGCTGACGTAACCAAGCCCGATACGGTCGCGGCTGCTTGTGCGGGCGCGGACATTGTCATCAACCTCGTCGGCACGATTGCGGGCGATTTTGACGGCGTCAACGCGCGCGGGGCGAAACATATTGCCGAAGCGGCCAAAGCGCATGGCGTGCAGCATCTCGTCCATGTGTCCGCCATCGGTGCCGATAGCGCGAGCGAGGCGGCTTATGCGCGCACCAAGGGCGAAGGCGAAGCCGCGGTCCGCGCCGCCTTCCCCGAAGCCGTGATCCTGCGCCCGTCGATCGTGTTTGGCCGCGAGGACAAGTTCATCAACAAATTTGCCGGCTATTTTAGCGGGCTGAACCTCATGCCCATCGTCATGGGCAAGACCCGGCTGCAACCCGTCTATGTCGAAGATGTCGCCCAAGCGGTGCGCGCGGCCATATTGGAGGCGCCCGCGACCCAGGGCCAGACCTATGAGCTGGGCGGCCCCGAAATTTCGACGATGAAGGGCCTGCTCTTCTGGATCGGCCGCGCGACGGGGCAGACCGTCTATCCGCTCGATATTCCGGATTTCATTTCAGGCCTTGCCGCGCGCCTCACCGGCTGGCTTCCCGGTGCGCCGGTCACTTATGAGCAATGGCTGATGCTGCAAAAGGATGTGGTCGTCAGCGAGGGCGCAAAGACGCTCGCCGATCTGGGCGTTTCCGCTACCCCGATTGCGGCGGTGGCCGAGCCTTGGCTGGTGCAATATCGCACCAATGGCCGTTTCGGCAACAAGGCCCGCGCCTGAAGCGTATCGCCCGCGTGGGGGCAACGCGGTTCAGGCGGGCCCACGCACGCCTATACGAGCAACGCCTCTCCTGCATCCCATCATCTGACGGAAAGTAATCCTGCCCATGTCCCCTATCCTTCTGGCGGTTCTGCTTGGTATCATCGAGGGGCTGACAGAGTTTCTCCCCGTTTCCTCGACCGGCCACCTCATCCTTGCAAGCGCGCTGCTCGGTTTTACCGGCGAAGGCACGGTCGCGTTCAAAATCGCGATCCAGCTTGGCGCGATCCTTGCGGTGATTGTCGCCTATTGGAAGCGTTTCTGGAATGTCGGCGTCGGTTTGCTGCACCGCGATCAGGATGCGATCAGCTTCACCCGCAACATTCTTGTCGGCTTTTTCCCCGCCATGCTGATCGGCGCTTTTGCCTATAAGGGCATCCGCCAGTTGCTCCAGTCGCCAATGACCGTCGCGATCATGCTGATTGTCGGCGGCATCGCGATTTTGCTCATCGAGCGCATGGTCAAACATGTGCGCGTCGAAAGCGTCGAAAAAATGCCGCTCAAGACCGCCATCGCCATTGGCGCGGTGCAATGTATTGCGATGATCCCCGGCGTGAGCCGCTCGGGCGCGACCATCATGGGCGCTTTGCTCATGGGCGTCGAACGCAAGACCGCCGCCGAGTTCAGCTTTTTCTTGGCCGTGCCGACAATGATCGGCGCGACCGTCTTTTCGCTGTGGAGCGACCGCGAACTTTTGTCCTTGGACGACCTTAATCTCATCCTAATCGGCCTTGGCACCGCCTTTGTCGTGGCGCTGTTCATCGTCAAAGCCTTTGTCGCCTTAGTCGGGCGCTATGGCTTTGCGCCCTTTGCTTGGTATCGAATCGTGCTGGGAAGTGTTGCGCTGGTGTGGCTTCTTGCAAAATAGTCCCATAAATTTACTAATTAATAGGCTACAGCCAGAAACTTCGCGACAAGCACGAAACATAATTTCTTATTAGGTCAATAAAACTGACCTATCATGCATTTTCCGCGTGACAGCAGCATCGCGGTCAGGCCATGCGCTCTTCTGTTATTCCAACAGGTGAGACGATTATGGCCGACACTGTGATGCTGAAATTTGTGGAGACGGGGCAGGATTATCCCGACAAGCGCACCCCCGCCGAGCGCGCCCGCGACTTTCAGGAAATTGCCGACCGCTATGCCGCGCCCAAGGCCGAAGAACAGGCCGGACGCTGCTCGCAATGCGGCGTGCCTTATTGTTCGGTCCATTGCCCGCTCCATAATCATATCCCCGACTGGCTGCGTTTGACCGCCGAAGGACGGCTCAAAGAAGCCTATGAACTGAGCAATGCCACATCGACCATGCCCGAAATTTGCGGGCGTATCTGTCCGCAGGATCGCTTATGCGAAGGAAATTGCGTGATCGAGTTTTCCGGCCACGGCGCGGTCACCATCGGCTCGGTTGAAAAATATATCACCGACACCGCATGGGCCGAAGGCTGGGTCGAACCGGTCAGCGTAGGCACCGCGACCGGCCAGTCGGTCGGCATTATCGGGGCGGGGCCCGCGGGGCTCGCGGCGGCCGAATATCTGCGCAATGCGGGGCATGAGGTCCATGTCTATGACCGCCACGACCGCGCAGGGGGCCTCCTCACTTATGGCATCCCCGGCTTCAAGCTGGAAAAAGAGGTCGTCATGCGCCGCGTCGACCGTTTGAAAGAAAGCGGCATCATTTTCCACGAAGGCTTCGAGGTCGGCAAGGATGCGACGCTCGATGCGCTGCGCGCCAAACATGATGCGCTGTTGATTGCCACCGGCGTCTATAAGGCCAAGCCGATGGGCATCGCTGGCGACGACAAGGCCGGCATGGTCGAGGCGCTTGACTATCTCACCGCCTCCAACCGCAAAAGCTTTGGCGATAAGGTGGCTGCGTTTGACGATGGCAGCCTGGACGCCAAGGGCAAGAATGTCGTCGTCATCGGCGGCGGCGATACCGCGATGGATTGCGTCCGCACCGCCATCCGCCAAGGCGCAACATCGGTCAAATGCCTCTACCGCCGCGACCGCGCCAATATGCCGGGTTCCCAACGCGAAGTGCAAAATGCCGAAGAAGAAGGCGTCGATTTCGAATGGCTGTCTGCCCCCACCCATTTTGAGGGCAAGGATAAGGTCAGCGGCGTTGGCGTCACGCGGATGCGTCTCGGCGCGCCCGATGCCTCTGGCCGCCGCGCGCCGGAAGCGGATCCCGGGAGCGAAACCACCCTCCCCGCTGACCTTGTCATCAAGGCGCTCGGCTTTGACGCGGAAGAATTGCCGCGCCTGTTCGGGGCCGAAGATTTGGGCGTCACGCGCTGGGGCACGGTGCGCGTCGATCATCAAAGCATGATGACCAGCCTCGATGGCGTATTCGCCGCCGGGGATATTGTGCGCGGCGCAAGCCTTGTTGTGTGGGGCATCCGTGATGGCCGCGATGTGTCGGCGCATATGAACGCCTATCTGAAAGCCGCACGCGCGGCGAAAAAAGCGGAAAGGAAAGCGGCATGACGCGCGCAACGATCCTTGCCCTCCCATTGCTGCTGGCCGCTTCACCGCTGGCCGCGCAACAGGTGCAGCCCGTTGCTGATGCCCCGGCACCAACGGCTCCTGTGGCAAATAATCCTGCCCCCGACCGGCTGGCCGCTGCAACCCGGCTGATGGACACCACTTATCCTGTGGGCGAGCGCGACGCTTATTTCGAACAACTGGCACGGCCTTTAATGGACAATCTTGTTCAAGGGCTCACTGCGGATCCGGAATTCCAGACGCAACTGGAACAAACAGCCGGAGCAAAACCGCTGTTCGACCGGTTTGTCGCCGATGTGAAGCAACTGGCAATCGACTCGATGCGCGAAACCATGCCCGAAACCATGACGGCGATGACCAATGCCTATGCGCGTCTATTCAGCGTGGAAGAACTGGACGGGATGACGCGGTTTTTTGCAACGCCAGTGGGCCGCGCCTATCTGGCACGGCTCCCCGATGTGATGCGCGATCCTGAAGTCGCCGCCGCCCAGCAAAAATCCATGACCGCAAGCAACGCCAAAGCTATGGCGCGGGTGCAACAATTTGCGCTGGATATGGATGCGCTATCGCGGAAAAATGGTAGTGCAAGCACAGAGGACGTCGCGACCGAAGCCCCGCGCAGCCGCTGGTCCGCCGCCGACCGCAAAGCCGTCGAGCGTCTGGAAGCCGAGGTCGCGGGCGCAGAATCCCGCCTCGCTGACCAACGGGGCCGCCTTGAAATCCTAACCTATGAAGCCCGGCTCCGTAGCGGGGAAAAATTATCCGAAGCAGAACAGGATTATCTGGACGCTTTGCGCGACTCTATCGGGAAAAAATAATGAGCAACGACCAACGCCAATATCTCGCCGACCACGGCATGTATCGTCCCGAATTTGAAGGGGATGCGTGCGGTGTCGGGCTTGTTGCCGCCACCGATGGCAAGCCGTCGCGCCGTGTAGTCGCCTCCGCCATTGATGCGCTGAAAGCCGTATGGCACCGCGGCGCGGTCGATGCCGATGGCAAGACCGGCGATGGCGCAGGGTTGCATGTCGATCTGCCCGTGCGTTTCTTTGACGATGCGATTGCAGCATCCGGCCACAAGCCGCGGGTCAACCGGCTCGCGGTCGGCATGGTGTTCTTGCCGCGCACCGACTTGGACGCGCAGGAAACGTGCCGCACCATCGTTGAAGCGGAAATTATCGACGCGGGCTATACCATTTATGGCTGGCGGCAGGTGCCGGTGGATGTGTCGGTGATCGGCGACAAGGCGCAGCGCACCCGCCCCGAAATCGAACAGATCATGATTGCGGGGCCGCTCCCCGACGAGCAATCCGCCGCCGAGTTTGAAAAACAGCTCTACCTCATCCGCCGCCGCATCGAAAAAAAGGTGATCGCCGCGCAGATTGCGGATTTTTATATCTGTAGCCTGTCGTGCCGCTCGATCATCTATAAGGGCCTGTTCCTCGCGGAATCCCTGTCGGTTTTCTATCCCGACCTTGTCGACCCGCGCTTTGAAAGCCGCCTTGCGATTTTCCACCAGCGTTATTCGACCAACACGTTCCCGCAATGGTGGCTGGCCCAACCCTTCCGTTGCCTTGCCCATAATGGCGAAATCAACACCATTCGCGGCAATAAAAATTGGATGAAAAGCCACGAAATCAAGATGGCGAGCCTCGCATTTGGCGAACATTCGGAGGACATTAAACCCGTCATTCCGGCGGGCGCGTCCGATACCGCAGCCCTCGATGCCGTGTTCGAAGCGATTTGCCGCTCGGGCCGCGATGGTCCGACTGCCAAGCTGATGCTCGTTCCCGAAGCATGGGGCGATGATAGCGATGTGCCGGACAATCACCGCGCCATGTATAGCTTTTTGGCCTCGGTCATGGAGCCGTGGGATGGTCCTGCCGCGCTTGCGATGACCGATGGCCGCTGGGCGGTTGCGGGCATGGACAGGAACGCGCTGCGTCCCTTGCGCTATACGATCACCAATGACGGCCTGCTGGTTGTCGGCTCCGAAGCGGGCATGGTGGTGCTGCCGGAAAGCAGCATCGTCCAGAAAGGCCGGCTTGGCCCCGGACAGATGATCGCGGTCGATCTGGAAGAGGGCAAGCTCTACCACGACCATGCGATCAAGGACCGCATCGCTGACGAACAGCCCTATGCCGATATGGTCAAAGGCTTCCGCACGCTCGCCGATTTGCCGCACGCCAAAACCTCGTCCGCCCCCGCCTGGTCGAAGGAAGAATTAACGCGCCGCCAAGTCGCCGCAGGGCAAACGCTAGAGGATATGGAACTCATCCTCTCGCCGATGGTCGAAGACGCCAAGGAAGCGGTCGGCTCGATGGGCGATGACACGCCGCTTGCGGTCATTTCCGACAAGCCGCGCATGGTCAGCCAATTTTTCCGCCAGAATTTCAGCCAAGTCACCAACCCGCCGATTGATCCGTTGCGCGAGCGCCATGTGATGAGCCTCAAGACGCGCTATTCGAACCTTGCCAATATCCTCGAAACCGATGCGCAGAATGACCATGTCCTGATTATCGATTCGCCTGTACTGACCTCGAACGATTGGGACCGGTTGCGCGCTTATTTTGGCGATGCGGTCGCGACGATTGATTGCTCCTTCCCCGCAGGCTCCGGCCAGCAAGGCTTGCGCGATGCGATTGCCCGCATCCGCGCCGAAGCCGAACAGGCGGTGCGCGCCGGACAAACCGAACTTTTCTTAACCGACGAACATATTGGCGCGGACAAGATCGGCATTGCGATGGTGCTAGCCGCCGCCGCAGTCCATACCCATTTGGTGCGCAAGGGGCTGCGTTCCTATGCGTCGGTCAATGTGCGTTCGGCGGAAGCTTTGGACACCCATGCGTTCGCGGTGCTGATCGGCGTCGGCGCAACCTCGGTCAACGCTTACCTTGCCGAAGCGGTGATTGCCGACCGGCAGGCGCGCGGCCTGTTCGGGGATCGCAATTTGGAGGATTGCCTCGAACGCTTCCGCACCGCAATCAAGGAAGGCCTCCTCAAAATCCTCTCCAAAATGGGGATTGCGGTCATCAGCTCCTATCGCGGCGGCTATAATTTCGAAGCGGTCGGCCTCTCCCGCGCGCTGGTCAATGACCTGTTCCCGGGGATGCCTGCCAAGATTTCGGGCGAAGGCTATGCCTCGCTCTACCTCAACGCCGAAATGCGCCATGATGCCGCCTTTGCCGATGGCGTCGTGCATTTGCCGATTGGCGGCTTTTATCGCCAGCGTGCAGGAGGCGAGACGCACGCTTATTCGGCACAGCTCATGCACTTGTTGCAAACCGCGGTCGCGACCGACAGCTATTCAACCTATCTCCAATTTGCGCGCGGGGTGCAGGATATGGCCCCCGTTTACCTGCGCGACCTCATGGAGTTTTCCTCCGACCATGTGCCGGTATCGATCGACGAGGTTGAAGCGATTACCGAAATCCGCAAACGCTTTGTGACGCCGGGAATGTCCTTGGGCGCGCTGTCGCCCGAAGCGCATGAAACGCTGGCCATCGCGATGAACCGTATCGGCGCAAAAGCCGTGTCGGGCGAAGGCGGCGAAGATAGCAGCCGCTTCCACCCTTATGCCAATGGCGACAATGCCAATAGCGTCATCAAGCAGGTCGCATCAGGCCGCTTTGGCGTGACGGCAGAATATCTGGGCGCGTGCGAGGAAATCGAGGTCAAGGTCGCCCAAGGCGCAAAGCCGGGCGAAGGCGGCCAGCTTCCCGGCTTCAAGGTCACCGAATTTATCGCCAAGCTGCGCCATGCAACGCCGGGCGTCACGCTGATTTCTCCGCCGCCGCACCATGACATTTATTCGATCGAGGATCTGGCGCAGCTTATCTATGACTTGAAGCAAATCAACCCGCGCGCGCGGGTGTGCGTGAAACTGGTTTCCTCGGCAGGCATCGGCACCGTCGCGGCGGGCGTCGCCAAGGCCCATGCAGATGTCATCCTTGTGTCCGGCAACGTCGGCGGCACCGGTGCGTCCCCGCTCACCAGCATCAAATATGCCGGAACGCCGTGGGAAATGGGTTTGAGCGAAGTCAATCAAGTGCTGACCTTGAACGGCCTACGTCACCGCATCAAGCTACGCACCGATGGCGGCCTCAAAACCGGTCGCGACATTGTGATTGCGGCGATTTTGGGCGCGGAAGAGTTTGGCATCGGCACATTAAGCCTTGTCGCGATGGGCTGCATCATGGTGCGCCAGTGCCACAGCAATACCTGTCCGGTCGGCGTGTGTGTGCAGGACGAGCGCCTGCGCGCCAAATTCACCGGCACGCCGGAAAAGGTCATCAATTTGATGACTTTCATCGCCGAAGAAGTGCGCGAAATATTGGCACGGCTGGGCTTCCGCAGCTTGGACGAAGTGATTGGCCGCACCGAATTGCTGAAACAGGTGAGCCGCGGGGCGGAGCATCTTGATGACCTCGATTTAAACCCGATCCTCGCCAAGGTCGATGCGCCGGACGATCAACGCCGCTTCAGCATCCCGACCTTCCGCAACGAAGTGCCGGACAGTTTGGACGCGCAGATGATTGCGGACGCGCGCGCGGTATTCGAACGCGGCGAAAAGATGCAGCTCACCTACACGGTGCGCAACACGCATCGCGCGGTCGGCACTAGATTGTCGGCAGAGGTCACCGCCAAATTCGGTATGAAAACGCTGGCGGACGACCATATCCAGGTGCGGCTGCGCGGCACGGCAGGCCAGTCTTTGGGCGCATTCCTGTGCAAAGGCATCACGCTCGAAGTGTTTGGCGAGGCCAATGATTATGTCGGCAAGGGGCTATCGGGCGGCCGCATCATCGTGCGCCCGACCGTCTCCAGCCCGCTGGTCAGTCAGGATAATACGATCCTTGGCAACACCGTCCTTTACGGCGCAACCTCCGGCACCTTGCTCGCAGCGGGTCAGGCAGGCGAGCGTTTCGCGGTGCGCAACTCCGGCGCGACCGTTGTGGTCGAAGGCGCAGGTGCCAATGCGTGCGAATATATGACCGGCGGCATCGCGGTGATCTTGGGCAAAACCGGCGCCAATTTCGGCGCGGGCATGACCGGCGGCATGGCGTTCATCTATGATGATGGCGACATCTTCCCCCGCAATGCCAACCCCGAAAATATCGTCTGGCAACGCATCGAAAGCGCGCATTGGGAGGGCGTCCTGAAAGCCCTCATCGAAGACCATGCGCAGGCAACCGATAGCCAATGGTCGGCAGAATTGCTCCGCGATTGGGACCGCGCCCGCGATAAATTCTGGCAGGTGTGCCCGAAGGAAATGCTGACGCGGTTAGCCCATCCGTTGAGCGATCAGGTGGCACTGGAAGCGGCGGAATAATTGGCATTTTCCCGGCGCGTGTGTCGGTAAAACTTACACGCGCGCCGGACGTGGTTAACAAGGCGTTAAGTAAAATGGCGCAATTCTGCCATGTCCGGACAATTGGCCAGAAACTTGCATCTTTTCTCCCGGTAATTTTATCCGCATAGAAACCAACGGGGAAGCAAGAGATGATGAAAATGGTGACGGGCGCGATCATGGCCGCCTTGATGTTTACAGCAGCAGCGCCAGCCCTGGCGCAACAGCCCGCGCCTGCGGACAATGAAAAAACCGCGCTCACCATGACCTTCAAAGGCACGGTTGTGGATGATGTCAAAAATAGCATCCGCATCCGCCAGCCCGACGGGAGCTATTCCTCCTATATCGGCCCGGTACCCGAATATCCGTATAAAAAAGGCGACGAAGTTTCGATCAGCTTTTCCACCATCGTGCCCACCAGCGCTTATTATCAGCGTTATGTAGGCCAACAATCGGCGGACGGTATTTACCGGTTTGCGGTGAATACACCGGCAGCCCATGCCAATACGCCTTTTGGTATCACCAGGGATATTGATGTGAGCGGGCCAATCAATCCGGTCAATCGTCCCGACTATGAAATGGGCGTGCGCGGTTTGGTGATTGTCTATGACAGCAATACCGAAACCTATTCGCTGGAATTTCCGAACGGCGAGTGGACATCGCGGCCATGGGATGGTCCGGGCTATCGCTATGATGCGACCACCGGCGAAATCATGTCCGCGCCCAGCACCTGCTATGGCGGCGTAACCGATGGGTGTAACGCTATGGTCGGCACCGGCGGCTTTGCGCTTAAAGGCACGCATGACAGCGCCGGAACCACCTTTTTGGGCGTCCCGATTTGGGCTGCTGATCCGGCAGGCACACCGGGGCCGCTTGGCATGGTGCAGCAATATATTGCGGGCTTGTTCGACCTTAATATCAGCGGAGGCTGGTCCGTCACCGCAGCAAATAGTAGCGGGTCGACCACGGGCGGATCAAGCAGCGGCAATCCGACGCAGGTTCCCGAACCCTCCTTGCTCCTCCTGTTTGGCGCAGGCGCGGGCGCGGTGATGGTTGCGCGGCGGCGGCGGCGCTCGTCCGCCCGCACATCGGCCTCCTCCTGACACCGGTCTGCTGCGTTACACCAGTTCACATACCGGGTTTTTCCCGTTCAGCTTGGACTCAGCGCCGTTCGTCTAACAGCATTGGAACGATGACCATTTCCGTGGTTTCTTTGCCTTGCCCGTAAGGAGGACAAGATGAACAAATATGTCTGGATGGGCGCGATTGCCGGCCCGTTTGCGCTGCTTGGCGCAACCCCGCTCGCGGCGCAGGATGCCCGCTCATCCGATTATAACGCCGACTATAACGCCGGTTATAATTATGAGTCGGACGATAGCGCCGATGATTATGCTGGCGAGGATTACGCCAGCGACGACTACACTGGCGACGACGCCGAAATGCGTGAAGCCCAAGGCGATATGGTGCGGCGGATGAACGACCCTGCCTTTCAGGACGGTGTTGCCGATATGATGGGCGGGATGGTCAAGGCGGTCATGGCGATGAAGGTCGGCCCGGTCATTGACGCGGCCAACAAGATGGACCCGCGCGGGCGTCACCGTCGTGTGCATCCCGATGCGACTGTGGGCGATATGGTCGCGCGCGGTGATCCCCATGTGGCCGACCGCGTTGCGCATCAATCGCGCGCCGCCACCCGCTCGATGGGCGTGATGGCGTCGGGCATGGCGCGGATGATGCCGGTGATGGTCGAAATGGCGCGCGATATGGGCGCACAGATGGAAAAGTCGATGGGTCGCGAAATGCGCAAAATCGACCGCGATATGCGCCGTCCGGTCGATTGACCGCCCGCACTTCGGGCGCGCGCCTTACATATAATTTTCAAAAGCCCGGTCCACTATGGCCGGGCTTTTTTGTGAGCGCCTCTTTACCGGCGAGCGTTATGCGTGGCGCTTTTTAACACGCCTGTAATATTCGCTTCCGGAATCCGCGCGCCTCGCCTAACAGGGACATAGCATGTGGCAAGTCTTTCAATTCCCTCTCTGTCCTTTTTCGCGCAAGGTGCGCCTGCTGCTCGGTGAAAAGGGCGTCGGCTATGAAGTGGTGCGCGAATCGCCGTGGGAGCGCCGTGACGAATTTATCGACATGAACCCCACGGGCCGCACGCCGGTCATGCGCGACCATGAACGCGATATTACGCTCATCGACAGTCAGGCGATCTGCGAATATCTGGAAGAAACGGTCGAAAAAAACCCGATGATTGCGGGGACCGCGACCAGCCGCGCGGAAATCCGGCGCTTGGTGTCCTGGTTTGACGAACAATTTTTCGGCGATGTCGGCGCGCCTTTGCTCCACGAACGGATGCTGAAACGCATCGTCCACCGCCAGCCGCCCGACGCGCGCATCCTTCGGGAAGCTATGAAGTTTGCGAACTTCCACCTTGATTATATTGATTATCTCTTGGACCACCGCCCTTGGCTCGCGGGCGCGACCATGAGCCTTGCCGACATTACGGCCGCAGCGCATCTGTCGGTTGCCGATTATCTGGGCGGGATTGACTGGACAGGGCATGAGCTCACCAAAGGCTGGTATGCCGGTTTCAAATCGCGCCCCAGCTTTCGCCCCTTGCTGTCCGAACGCATGGAAATTGTGGGGCCGCCGCCCCATTATGAGCAGCTTGATTTTTAACAATTGTCGGACCGGGCATCGCCCTAACCGTCAACAGCCCATATATTTCCAGTTGCGCTGTTTGCCCTCTGCAATCCATTCGACCGCTTGGGCGATGCGTTTTGCGCGGGTTTCTTCGCGTTTTGCCTCGATGACCCAGTCGAGATATTCGCGCTTATGTGACGGCGCAAACCCGTCCCATACCGCGCTCGCAGCGGCATTGGCAGCAAGCGCCTCCGCCAGATCATCGGGCATAGGCGGGAGCGGTTTGGCAGGCTTTTTGGGCTTGGGTGGGGCTTTAATCCCTGCGCGGAGTATCGCCGCCCCTTTTTGCAGCCGCGCGGTCAAATCCGCCGCATCGGGGAGGTCGGAAAGCGAGGCAAGCTTGCCGAAACTGCCCATGCCATCGCGGGTCGCTTCGGGGGCATCCTCCTCCAAGGTCGGCCAGATACCGAAACTCGCATGGGCCTTGAACGCGGCCATCCCTGCCAGATTTTTGCCGTTGACGGTAAAATGCGGCATCCCCCATTTGATCGCCTCCTCCACCTCCGGCACGGCGTCATGGACGAGCTTGCGCAGATGCGTCAGGATGGGCTGCGCGAAGGCCGCGGATTTTTCGATATAGGCGTCAATGCGCGGGTCGGTTTCGGGCATGGCAACTCCTTCTGAATCACCTTCCTTTTACCCCTAAGCGCGCACCAAGGTCATCAAATAATTCAACGTCATATCATCGCTAATCTTGAACCCGCGCGAAGGCGAAAAAGACAGGCCGCGTTTATCGGTAACGACCAGCCCCGCCGCTTTGGCATGGGCTTCCAGTTCGTCAGGCGTCAAAAACTGGCTCCAATTATGCGTCCCCTTGGGGATTTGCCCCAGCCCTTCGCCGACCGTAATCATTGCCAGCCGCGACAAGGCGGTGCGGTTGGGGGTGGACAGGATCATCAACCCGCCATCAGCCAGCTTGTCGGCCAGCGCGGCCACAAAAGCTGCCGGATCCGCGACATGCTCGACCACCTCAAGGCTGGTCACAAGGTCGAATGGCTCCAGCTTCATCTTCGCAATATCGCCATGACGATAATGGACCGAAAGCCCCTGCCCCGCCGCATGGTCCTTGGCCGCTGCGATATTTTCGGGTGCGGCATCCACCCCCGTCACATCGGCGCCCATGCGCGCGAGCGGTTCGCACAGCAGCCCCGCGCCGCAACCGACATCGAGCGCGCGTTTGCCTTCAAGCGGCGTGCGGCTGCGCGCATCACGTCCCCAATGCCGGTCAATCGCCTCGCGGATATAGCCCAGACGCACCGGGTTCAGCTTGTGCAGCATGGCGGACGATCCTTTGGGATTCCACCAATCCGCCGCCAGCTCACCGAAATGTTCTGCTTCCCGCGCGACAATAGAAGACATGTTTTGTTGCTTTCTGCCTAAAGAAAATATTCGTTCGTTGCGGTTGCCATCAAAAGGCCGCTTGCCTAAGAGGCGCTGGCATTCGCAAAGACGGAGAATAAACCACAGACCATGGCCCGTATAGTGATGAAATTCGGCGGCACCTCGATGGCCGGAACGGAACGTATCCGCACGGTTGCGTCAATCGTCAAACGCGAGGTGGATGCGGGCAATGAAGTGGCCGTGGTGGTTTCCGCCATGTCGGGCGAAACCGACCGTTTGGTCAATTTCTGCCGTGAAGCGTCGCCCATTTATGATCCGGCGGAATATGATGTGGTGGTCGCGTCCGGCGAACAGGTGACATCGGGCTTGCTCGCTTTGTCCTTGCAGGCGCTTGGTGTGCCAGCGCGCAGCTGGCTTGGCTGGCAGCTTCCCATCCGCACGATGGAAGCGCATGAAAAAGCGCGCATCGATACAGTAGAAACCGAAGGCCTAGTTGCCGCGATGCAAGCAGGCAAGGTTGCGGTCATTCCCGGCTTTCAAGGCTTGATGGGCGATAACCGCGTCGCGACTTTGGGCCGCGGCGGCTCCGATACGTCGGCGGTCGCGATCGCGGCCGCTATCAAGGCGGACCGCTGCGACATTTATACCGATGTCGATGGCGTCTATACCACCGACCCGCGCATTGTGCCCAAGGCGCAAAAGCTGCAAATGGTCACCTATGAAGAAATGCTGGAACTGGCGAGCGTCGGCGCGAAAGTGTTGCAGACCCGCTCGGTCGGCTTGGCCATGAAAGAAGGCGTGCGCGTGCAGGTCTTGTCGAGCTTTGTCGAGCCCGGCCAAGCCCCCACCCCCGGCACAATGATCGTCAGCGACGAAGAAATTGAAGGAAGCGATATGGAACGGCAACTCATCACCGGTGTCGCCTATGACAAGAATGAAGCCAAGATCATCCTGACGCGGGTGCCCGACAAGCCGGGCGCGGTTGCGCATATTTTTGGCCCGCTGGCCGATGCTGCAATCAATGTCGACATGATCATCCAGAATGTCGGACGCGAAAAAGGCGAAACCGATGTGACCTTCACTTTGCCCCGCGCCGACCTTGCGCGCGCGTCGCAAATTCTGGAAAATGCCAAAGAAACCATAGGTTTCAACCGTATTCTTCATGACAGCACGATTGCCAAAATCTCGATTGTCGGGGTCGGCATGAAGAGCCACGCAGGCGTAGCCGCCACCATGTTTGAAGCGCTGGCCGAACGCGGCATCAATATCGAGGCCATCTCGACCAGTGAAATCAAGATCAGCGTGCTGATCAACGAAGATTTCACCGAACTTGCGGTGCGCGTGCTGCACACGGCCTATGGCCTTGATGCGGAAGATGCGGCCTGATGGGTAGCCTTAAATCCCTGATGCAACGCGGCACCGATTTTCTCGGTTGCGAGGTCGCTATCATGTGCGGCGCGATGAGCTGGGTGTCGGAACGCCATCTGGTCGCGGCCATTTCCAATGCGGGCGGCTTTGGCGTAATTGCGTGCGGCGCGATGACGCCCGAATTGCTCGACAGCGAAATCGCAGGCACCAAGGCGCTCACGCAAAAGCCGTTCGGCGTTAACCTCATCACCATGCACCCGCAATTGTTCGATCTTATCGCGGTTTGCGCCAAGCATGAGGTCAGCCATGTGGTGCTGGCGGGCGGATTGCCGCCCAAAGGCAGCCTTGAAGCGATCAAGGAAATGGGCGCGAAAGTCATTTGTTTTGCGCCGACTTTGGCGCTCGCCAAGAAGCTGGTGCGCTCGGGCGCGGACGCCATTGTCATCGAGGGTATGGAAGCAGGCGGTCATATCGGGCCGGTCGCGACCAGCGTATTGGCGCAAGAAATCCTCCCCGCCATCGCCGATGATGTGCCGATTTTTGTCGCAGGCGGCATCGGGCGCGGCGAAGCGATTGCGGGCTATCTGGAAATGGGCGCAGCGGGTGTGCAGTTGGGCTCGCGTTTTGTGTGCGCCAATGAAAGCATCGCGCACCCCAATTTCAAAAAAGCCTTCATCCGCGCCTCGGCCCGTGATGCGGTGGCGAGCGTCCAGATTGACCCACGCCTTCCGGTCATCCCCGTGCGCGCGCTCAAAAATGCAGGCACCGAAGCCTTTACCGCCAAGCAGCGCGAAGTCGCCAACCGGCTCGACGAAGGCTTGGTCGATATGGCCGAAGCCCAGCTTGAAATCGAACATTATTGGGCGGGCGCATTGCGTCGCGCGGTGATTGATGGCGATGTTGAAAATGGCTCACTCATGGCGGGGCAATCGGTCGGCATGGTCAATAAGGAAGAACCGGTCGCCGATATTATCGCGCGGCTGGTCGAAGAGGCTGAAACCGCGCTGGCGCGCTAAGCCTCCGGCCCCCGCACCCCATCCCCGGCGCGCATCGCCGCGCATCTGCTGCATGGCCAGTGCATTTTGACTCGCCACAGGACCGTTTCGTCGCGCGGTTCAGCGGTGATTAAAGCTGGTTGCTTGACCTTCGGGGGTGTAAACTGGCAACAGGGCCTTCAAGGTTAATCTATGGTATCCAGACAAATGGGGTGGCACGAATGACGTACGGGAATTGGGTTAAACGCGGAACGCTTGTCGCGCTGACGATGGTGCTGGCAGGCTGTGGCACCAAAACCCCGCCGCCGCAGTTGGTGGCGACATTGCCCCCGCCGCCTCCGCCGCCAGTACCGATGCCGGTCCCGCCCAATCAGGCTGCGACCAATCTTGCCATTCCGGCGACCGACCAGTTTGGCACGCGTCTGACGCCCAATGTGAATCTGTCCCGCGAACAGGCTTTGTGGAATTTCCGCATCGCGCTGAACGTCGCAGCGCTCGGCTGTCGCGGTGCGGGCGAGGACCAGCTTATCGCCAATTATAACGGCTTTCTGAAAGCCAATAAAAAGCCGATTGCGGACTCCGAAAAATGGGTCATCAAGAACCTCGCGACCATGTATGGCACCAACGGCATTGCCGAACGCGACAAGCTTTCGACCAGGCTGTATAATTATTTCGCAACGCCGCCGGTGATGAAGCAATTCTGTTCGACCGCGATGACCTTGGCGGGACAGGCGGTGCTGACTACGCCCGCGACGGTGCATGATTTTGTCACGCTCAACATGGCGGCGATGGACAAGCCGTTCGTCGATTTCTTTGAAGCTTATGCCAATTACCAGCGCGAATATGCGGCCTGGTATGCGCTCCAGCCCAAGCCCGAATTTGCCTCCACCGCGCCGACCGGTGCGATGATGCCGGCGGCTGCGCCCTATCAGCCCGCGCCTGCCGCGCAAGTTGTGGGTCCGGTGGCGGTCTATCCGATCGCGCCGGGATCGACGCCGGAGCAGCGCGTCGTGTTTGCCCCCGCGCGTGAAATTACCGGCCCTGCAAGCGCCCAGCCCGCTGTCCAGCCGGACAATCCGGTCGTTTTTGCAGCGCCGCGCGAAGTGACCGGCCCTGCCACCACGACGCCCGCCAATCCGGTAAGCGGTCCGGTAACCACGCCGCTCCCGCCGAGCAGCGTGCCTGCACCGGTAGTTACCCCTGCGCCCGCGCCCGCACCGACCACGGCACCGGCTCCCGCAACCCAGCCGCCCAAAAAATAGGCCGGAAGCGGGTTTTGCCCGCATAAGCCGGACAAAATAACGGGACAAAGGCAGATTCACTCTGCTAAGGGAGGGGAGCATGACCACGCCTCCCCCTCCCCCCTCTTCCGCCGCGCAGGCCGCCCGTCAAATCCTCACCCGCCTTCATGATGTCATGGCATCGCGCACCAACGCGCAGGCCAAGCTTAATCAGGTCGTCCAGATTATCGGTGAAGCGCTCGATAGCGAGGTGTGCTCCATCTATCTGCTGCGCGAAGGCGTACTGGAATTGTTCGCGACGCGCGGGCTTAACCAGGAGGCGGTCCATGTCACCAAATTGGCGCTGGGCGAAGGGCTTGTGGGGACGATTGCGTCCAATATCGAAACGCTGAACCTTGATGAAGCCGCCGCCCATCCGGACTTTGCTTATAAGCCCGAAACCGGCGAGGAAATGTTCAACAGCTTTGCCGGTGTCCCCATCGTCCGGCGCGAACGCGCGGTCGGTGTTTTGTCGGTCCAGCACCGCGAATCCCGTCGCTATGACGAAGTAGAAATCGAAGCGCTTCAAACAGTTGCGATGGTTCTTTCGGAATTAATCTCAAATGCGGGGCTGGTCGATGAAAACCTCCCCGGCGCAACTGACAGCTTTGATACATCGACACAGCGGCTCGACGGGCTGAAGCTGGTCGACGGCATGGCGCGCGGGGCCGCGGTGTTCCACCAGCCACGCATCACCATCGAACATACGGTCGCCGAAGACATCGAAGCCGAACGCCACCGCGTCTATTCCGCCTTTGACAAGATGCGCGAGCAGATCGACAAAATGGCGACGCAGGCCGAATTTGGCGGTGGCGGCGAACATGACGAGGTGCTGCAAACCTATAAAATGTTCGCCTATGACGAAGGCTGGTCGCGACGCATTAACGAAGCAATTGACAGCGGCCTCACCGCCGAAGCTGCCATCGAACGTGTCCAGCAACGCACTAGGATGCGGATGCGGCAGATTGACGATCCACTGCTGCGCGACCGGATGCACGATCTGGAAGATCTGTCCAACCGCTTGCTGCGCATCGTATCGGGTCAGGTCGGCACCGCCGCGCAAATGGGCTTGCGACAGGATTCCATCCTGATCGCGCGCAATCTGGGTCCGGCAGAATTGCTCGAATATGACCGCCGCCGCCTGAAGGGTGTGGTGCTGGAAGAAGGCTCGCTCACCGCGCATGTCATCATCGTCGCGCGTGCGATGGGCGTCCCGGTACTGGGCCGTGTTCGCGACATTCGCCACAAGGTGCGCGAAGGCGATATGCTGCTCCTCGACACGATGGACGCAACCGTCATCGTGCGCCCCAGCGCGCAGCTTGACGAAGCCTTTGACGGGCGTTTGGCCCGCACGCAAAAGCGCCGCGCAGCTTTTGCCGCGTTGCGCGACAAGCCGCCGGTCAGCCTTGACGGCAAGCGCATCACCTTGATGATTAACGCAGGGTTGCGCGATGATGTGACCAATCTGGACCTCACCGGCGCGGACGGCATCGGCCTGTTCCGTACCGAGTTCCAGTTCCTTGTGTCCGCCACCATGCCCCAACGCGAGCGGCAACAGCGGCTTTATCGCGATGTGCTGGATGCTGCAGGCGACCGTCCGGTGGTGTTCCGCACCGTCGATATTGGCGGTGATAAGGCGCTGCCTTATATGCGCAGCGACATTGAGGATGAGGAAAATCCGGCAATGGGCTGGCGCGCGTTAAGGCTCGCGATGGAACGCGAAGGGCTGATGAAAAGTCAGGCACGCGCGCTTCTCGAAGCCGCCGCCGGGCGCACGCTTCATGTCATGTTCCCGATGGTGTCGGAGCCGTGGGAGTTTGAACAGGCGCGCGCCCTGTTTGCCGCCCAGCGCGATTTTCTGTGCAAGCGCGGCGCAAAGCTTCCCTCCGCCATCCAATATGGCGCGATGCTGGAAGTGCCTGCGCTGGCCGAAACATTGGATCTCATCCTGCCGCATCTCGATTTTCTTTCGGTCGGCACCAATGACCTCACCCAATTCCTGTTCGCCGCAGACCGCTCGCACCCCAAGCTTGCCGAACGCTATGACTGGCTCAGCCCTGCGGTGCTACGTTTCCTCCACCGCGTCGTCACTATTGTTGGCGCAAGCCCCGTCAAGCTGGGCGTTTGCGGCGAAATGGGCGGCAAACCGCTTGAGGCGATGGCGTTGCTCGGCCTTGGGATCGAGCGGCTTTCGATTACCCCTGCGGGCATCGGGCCGGTGAAGGCGATGATCCATTCGCTCGATGTGCAGAAGCTGCGCGATTTCATGCCGCAACTCATCGCCCATCCCCCCGCAAAGCCGCGTGAAACCTTGCTCGGCTGGGCCAAGGATAATGGCGTGGATCTCAGCCTCTAAAAAGATAGCTGGTGAACGCAAAAATATAACAATGGGCAGGCAAGCCGATAAAATCTTGAGGCAGCCCCCGCACCGGATTTGACAATGGTTAAAAACTATTGTGTTGAAGCGGGACGAGGGCAGAAAATAACGATGTGGGTGGGCACGCCCTTCGGGAGACGATCATGGACGAGACGAATGAAGACGCAACCGAAACGCCGCAAATCAGCGCGGTCGGGGCGTTTTTGAAAGAAACCCGCGAAAAAGCGGGGAAATCTATTGAAGATATTGCAACCGACACCCGCATCCCGTTGCGGCATTTGAAGGCGATCGAGGCGAGCGATTATTCGGGCCTGCCCGGTAAAACATATGCCATGGGTTTTGTGCGCGCCTTTGCCCGCTCGCTTGGCCTTGACGAAGTGCAGATGGTCGCACGGTTGCGAGAAGAATTGGGCACGGACGATTATCGTCCGGCGCAAACCTATGAAGCTTATGAGCCGGTCGATCCGGCCCGTGTCCCGCCTCGCAAGCTGGCCTGGACCGCAGGGCTGATCGCGCTGCTGCTTGTCGGCGCATGGGGCGTGTGGCGTTCGGGCGTGTTCACCAGCAGCAATGATGTGACCGTCGCCGATACCGAACTCACTCCCGAAGCCGACACCGGCGCACCGGTTGGCGCTGCAACCGGCACCGCGACCGCGGCGGCGCCTGCTGTCGATGCCAATGCCGAAGTCGTGATTGCCGCCAAGGATACGGTCTGGTTCCGCATCGACGATGCGACCGGCAAGCGCGTCCATGAAGCCGAACTTAAAACCGGAGAGCGTTATGTCGTTCCCGCAGGCAGCAAGGGCCTCACCATCCGCACCAGCCGTCCGCAGGCGATGGATGTGTCGGTCGCGGGCCGTGTGGTGCCGCAACTGGGCGCGGCGGATACATTGGTCAAAAATGTCGCGCTCGATCCGGCAGAACTTGCCAAGCGCATAGGGGCAGCACCTGCTGCGGGCACTGCCGGGGCTGCGGGCGCTACCGGGGCTGCGGGCGCCGGGACAAGCGGCACGACACCGGCGGCAGGGGCTGATCTTTCGGACTAAGGCGCGCGCCTTTGTTTCTGCCTCAGGCCCTGCCTCTACCCTAGTCGGACCACCCGATTCTGGCCGCGTTCATATTGGGATCAGGCGCGTTGGGGCAATATCAAAATATGGAAATGACAGCGCAATTCCGGACCTCTTGTAAGATAGCAGGAAGCTGCGCTATCAACGCGGAAAATATGGTTAATATTTACGGGAAAGGTTGAATATGCGTCGCACGCTCATAGTAGGACTGGCCACGGTTTCGATGGCGGGGCTGTCCGCTCCGGTGAGCGCGCAGGACGGCGTAACCGTCCAGCGGGTCGATAAATTGGAGCGCGAAATGCGTGCGGTGCAGCGCAAGGTGTTCGGCGCTGGCGGCGTGGTCGAACCCGAAATGGGCATCCCCACCGCTCCCACCACCGCGCCGATCGGATCGAGCGCACCGGTTGCCGACCTTACCGCGCGTGTCGATGCGATCGAGGCCCAACTGGCCAAGCTGACCGGACAGGTTGAACAGAATAGCTTCAAGCTGCGCCAGCTTGAAAATGACTTTGCCACCTATAAGGCCAATGCAGGCGCGGCGACCGTCGTTCCGGCTGCGCCCGCAGCAACTGGGACAACGCCTTCAACCGCCGCCCCTTCCGCGTCCGTGACTCCACCCAAGGTCACAACCACGACCAAAGCGTCGGCCGACCGGCTCGCCAAGGTCAAAGCGGTGGAAATCCCTTCGACCGGCAATGCGGCGGAAGATACCTATAATTACGGTTTCCGCCTGTGGAGCGCGGGACTTTACCCCGAAGCGCAAGGGCAGCTTGAAAAACTTGTCAAAACCTACCCTAATTATAGCCGCATGAGCTTTGCGCAAAATCTGCTGGGCCGCGCCTATATGGACGACCAGCAATATGAAAATGCAGTCCACACGCTTTACGGCAATTACAAGAATAACCCCAAGGGTGAACGCGCGGCGGACAGTTTGATGTATCTGGGCATGACCTTTGCCAAGATGAAAAACAAGGAAGCGTCCTGCACCGCCTTTACCGAATTGTTCAAAGTTTATGGCAACAGCATGAGCGGCGGGTTGAAGTCGCAGGCGTCGAGTGAGCGCAGCAAAGCTGGTTGCGCCTGATCCGTTTCAGGGCTTGGTTTTGCCGGGGGCGCAGGACGCCACCCGCTATCGTGCAAGCCTGACCGCCTTATTGGCGCGGACGGAGGCGCGGGAGGCGTCGGGGATCTTCTCATCCCCTGCCCCTGAGAGCATAGAGCCCCGCACAGATAGTGCTACAGGGCCCAGCCTGAATTCCGACATCCCGAGCGCGCGTTTTGGCGTGGCGCTTTCCGGCGGGCCGGATAGTGTCGCGCTGTTGCTGCTCGCAGCCGCCACAACGCCGGGGCAAGTCGAGGCGGCGACGGTCGACCATCGCCTCCGCCCCGAAGCGCGCGCGGAAGCCTTATGGTGCGCGGATTTATGCGCGAAGCTTGCGATCCCCCACAGTATTTTGACGGTCGAACGCGCGATTGAAGGCAATATCCAGTCGGGCGCGCGGGCGGCGCGCTATGCTTTATTGCAAGAATGGAGGGCCACGCGCGGGCTGGATTGGCTGCTCACCGCACATCATGCCGACGATCAGGCCGAAACTTTGCTGATGCGCTTGAACCGCGGTGCCGGGGTGGGCGGCCTTGCCGGAGTGCGGGCGCGCAACGGCACTGTCCTGCGCCCGCTGCTCGGGTGGCGGCGCGCAGAATTACAAGCGATTGTGGACCAGGCCGGTCTTGTCGCCCGCGATGACCCCTCCAACCGCAACCACGCCTATGATCGCGTCCGGATGCGCCAAGCCATAGCCGCCAGCGATTGGATTGATGTTGCATCCTTATCCAATGCTTCCAACCACCTGTCTGACGCCGAGGCCGCCCTGTCATGGACCGCCCGCCAGTTAGAAAATAAACATGTCGTGCGCGATGGTAGCGATGATGGCGCCGCGATTTTGCTCAACGCGCCGCTCACCGAACTACCGCGCGAACTGGCCCGCCGATTGCTCGCCCGCGCGCTCGCCGCCGCCGATCCCGACATCGCCCCGCGCGGCGACGCGCTCGACCGGCTGCTCGAAAACATGGTCGCACGTCAGAAAGCGATGATCGGCAATCTGCTGGTTACGCCCGAAACGCCCGCGCCGCGCTGGCTCATCCGCCTCGCCCCGCCGCGCGCTTCTGCCAAGGAGGCCCGCTAAAAATGGCCTATGGCGATGAAAGCCGCACACGCGACCGCATCAAGGCGGGCATTGGCGTGGCGCTCATTTGCCTGCTCGTCGGCTCCGGCCTCCTTTACGGCATCCGCCCCGATATTGCGCAGAGGGTCGAAAATAGTTTCGACCTGATCGCGCTCGACGCCGAACCGCCACCGCCGCCTCCCCAACCGCCGCCACCCGAAGCAAGGCCCGAAAAAAGCGCGCCCAAAAATCCGGAAGGCGCGGCATCGCCCGAAAATCTAAAATCCAAGGCGACACAAACCACCGCACCTAAACCGAAAATCGTCACGCCGCCCAAAAATCCGACGCCCGCCGCTGAAAAGCCCGGCACCGGCAATGATGCAACCCAAGGCGCGTCCGACCGCCCCGGTCCCGGCACCGGCGCTGGCGGCATCGGCACCGGAAGCGGCAGCGGGATGAGCGGCTCCGGCGATGGTGGCGGCGGAAGCGGTGGCGGCGTCCTCACGCCAGCGCGAAAAATTGCCGGCACCATCCGGATCAAGGATTTCCCTAAAAATCGCCGCGATGCGCGCAACGGCAAATCGGTCGGGGTGCGCTTCACCGTACAGCCCAGTGGCCGCGTCACCGGATGCCGCATCATCCGCACCAGCGGCAGCGGCGAAGATGATGCGATTACCTGCCGCCTCATCGAAGAGAGATTCCGCTATGAACCCGCGCGCAATGCCGCCGGAACGCCGGTCGCCTCGCAACAGCAATGGTTCCAGAAATGGTGGCTCGAACCGAGGGATTAAATATAGTGCCACGCGCCAACCTGCTGCCACCAGGACAGGAATTGCGCTTGCCCGCCGCCATCCGGCGCAACCCATGCACAAATTAGACCATTGGGTCATTGCCTATTAAGCGATAATCCCTACATTCACCCATGAAAGTGCGTGCGTTTCGCGCGCCGGAAACGAGTGGACAAAGCGATGAACGACGACAAAGACCCGCAGCAGCAACCCAGCCCCCTCATTCGGGGCTTGCTGATCTGGTCGGGTCTCTTGGTAGCTTTATTTCTGGTGACCTCGCTCATCAGTGGCGGCACGCGCATGGGCGCGGAACCCATTCCTTATTCGGACTTCAAAAAGAAGGTTGCCGAAGGTCAGGTGCAATCGGTCGTGATGAACGACAATTCGATTTCGGGGATGTTGAAGGACGACAAGCCCTTCACCACCGTCCCGATCCGCGATCCGGAACTGACCAAAAAGCTTGATGAAAAGGGCGTGACCTATTCGGCTAAAGCGCCGGAAGGTAACAGCATCCTCATGATTTTGCTGGTGCAGGCCCTCCCCTTCCTGCTCATTTTGGGCGTCGGCTATTTCGTGTTCCGCCAGATGCAGAAATCGAGCGGCGCGGGCGGTGCGATGGGCTTTGGCAAATCCAAAGCCAAATTGCTCACCGAAAAGCAAGGCAAGGTGACATTTGACGATGTCGCAGGCATCGACGAAGCGCGCGAGGAATTGCAGGAAATCGTCGAATTCCTCAAAAACCCGCAGAAATTTTCGCGCCTTGGCGGACAAATTCCGAAAGGCGCCTTGCTCGTCGGTTCACCCGGCACCGGTAAAACCTTGCTGGCGCGCGCGATTGCGGGCGAAGCGGGCGTGCCCTTCTTCACCATTTCAGGGTCGGACTTTGTCGAAATGTTCGTCGGCGTCGGCGCAAGCCGCGTGCGCGATATGTTCGAACAGGCCAAAAAGAACGCGCCGTGCATCGTCTTTATCGACGAAATCGACGCGGTCGGCCGCCATCGCGGCGCAGGGCTTGGCAATGGCAATGACGAGCGCGAACAGACGCTGAACCAGCTTCTCGTCGAAATGGACGGATTTGAAGCCAATGAGGGCATCATCATCATCGCGGCGACAAACCGCCCCGATGTGCTTGACCCTGCGCTGCTGCGTCCGGGTCGTTTCGACCGTCAGGTGGTCGTGCCGCGCCCCGACATTGAAGGCCGCGAAAAAATTCTTCAGGTCCATATGAAGAAAACCCCGCTCGCCCCTGACGTTGATGTCCGCACGATTGCGCGCGGCACGCCGGGCTTTTCGGGCGCGGACTTGGCGAACCTCGTCAATGAAGCGGCGCTTCTGGCCGCGCGCAAGGGCAAGCGCCTTGTCGCCATGCTAGAATTTGAAGAGGCCAAGGACAAGGTGATGATGGGCGCGGAACGCCGCTCTATGGTCATGACCGAAGATGAAAAGAAAGCGACCGCCTATCATGAAGCAGGCCATGCGTTGGTCTCGCTGCATGTCGAAGGTTGCGATCCGCTCCACAAGGTTACGATTATCCCGCGTGGGCGTGCGCTCGGCGTCACGTGGAACCTTCCCGAACGCGACCGCTTCAGCATGAATATGAAGCAGATGAAGGCGCGGCTTGCGCTGGCATTCGGTGGCCGTATTGCCGAACAGCTCATCTATGGCTTGGATGAACTCAACACCGGCGCGTCCAATGACATCCAGCAAGCGACCGACATGGCGCGCGCGATGGTCATGGAATATGGGATGAGCGAAAAGCTTGGCTGGCTGCGCTACCGCGACAATCAGGACGAAGTGTTCCTCGGCCATTCGGTTGCCCGTTCGCAAACGGTATCGGAAGAAACCGCGCGGCTCATCGACCAGGAGGTCCGCCGCTTGGTCGAAGAAGGCGAAGCCAAAGCCCGCGAAGTGCTGACCGAAAATATTGACGAACTGCACCGCCTGGCGGGCGCACTTCTGGAATATGAAACCCTGTCCGGCGATGAAGCTAAAAAGGCGATTGCGGGCGATCCGATTGACCGCGATCATGGCAAGAAGGCCACGATCCAGCCGGTTAGCGGCCATGCAGGCTCGATCCCGAAGATCAAGCGCCCGCGCGACCCGTTCGGCGATATCCGCCCGCAAGGAACTTGAGATAGCGCCCGCGCCTTCATCGCATGAAAGCGCGCGCATATTTAACCATAAGGCCGGATGCCACACGGGCGATCCGGCCTTATTGGTAAAGAAAAGGTTAAAGCGGTATTAAGAGCCCATTCACCAGTTTTACGCTAAACAGGACTATAAGAAATGTGCCGCCAAACGGCATGACATTGGTTTACAAATCGGGGATTTCCTGCGGGTACGGACAAGGCTAACGCAGGGGGCATCCAATCATCGGGGTAACGAGCATGAAGATGAACAGCTTTTTCGGGCAGGCCGCCATTGCGGCATTTGCAGGCGCCGCGCTTTTCGCGGCCGCTCCAGCCTTTGCACAAGATGCACGGCCGAAGATTACCTCTTCGTCCTTTGTTGAAAAAACGACCACTGATGCTGCGGGTAAAAAGAAGGTTACGCTGGCACCGACCACTGTAGTGGTACCGGGCGATACCGTTTTGTTCGTGCATGAATATGTGAACAACACGACAGCGCCCGCGCCGGGCTTTATCATCAACAACCCCCTGCCCGCGCAGGTGCAATATGTCGGGTCGACCGATGCCAACATCATCGTGTCGGTGGATGGCGGCAAGACGTTCGGCAAACTGGAAACGCTCAAAGTCGGCGATCGCGCGGCTACGGGCGCGGATGTGACCCATGTGCGCTGGACCTTTGCCCAGCCGATCGCTGTCGGCCAAAGCGGCAAGGTGAGCTTCCGCGGCCTGCTCAAATAAGTCGTGGCCTTGCGCACGATTTGACTGCCCTATGACAAGCCTTCCTTATGATGCGCTGAGCCGCAGTCGGGAGGCTTTGTCATAACCATTTACTGCGATGAAAGCGGTGGATTGCCCGCAGGCGCAATGTGCTTTGCGGCCATTGCGTTGCCGTCCGATAGCGCGGTTGCATTGCTCGACCGCTATCGTGATGTTACGGGCCTGCGCGGCGAGTTGAAAGGCAGCCGCATCGGCCTTGTCGAGCGCGCCTTATTCTTTGAAATTTTCCACCGCTTCCAAGGCCGCGCCTGGGTGAGCGTCGTCCGGCGGGACAAGCTTGAGGGCCCGGGCGGGAAACTGCCGGAAGATATAATAGTCTATCAACGCCTGCTCGAAACCATTCTGGACCGCTGGCGGCAGGATATGGAAAGCACCGGCAAGGCCGCGCAAGACATTATCATCGACGCAGGTCGCTATGATGCGGAACTGCTCCAAAGCCTTCAGCGCGGCTTGCAGCAGCATCTCGGTAGCTGGGCGCATATAAGCGTCGCCGACAGTCGGCGCAGCGCGGGCATCCAGATTGCCGATGTGGTAGCGAACAGCATCTATAATCTCGCCACCGCGTCCAACCGGTCAGGCCGCATCCGCCATATCCTCGCGCCGTTCATCAAAGATAAAAGCGTGCGCGTCGTCGAACTTGAGCAAATATGAAAAAACCCGGCCTGAATATCAGACCGGGCTTTTCAAATATTCTTACGAAAAGACGGGCTTAGCCGTCATAATCCGCACCGATATTGGTGTTGCGCGGCGGTGCAGCAGCAGTCAAACGCAGCGCTTCTGCCGAACGGCTGATCGAACCGATTTCATCGGGCGTATCATCATCGTCAATCTGCAGCTTCTGCAAGCCCGACACCAGCGTATGTTCCAGATCATCGGGGCGAATGGTCTGCTCGGCGATTTCGCGCAGCGCGACCACCGGATTTTTATCCCGGTCGCGGTCAAGCGTCAGTTCGGCGCCGCCCGAAATCTCGCGCGCACGCTGCGCAGCAAGCAAGACCAGATCGAACCGGTTAGGGATTTTGTCGACACAATCTTCGACTGTAACGCGAGCCATATCGTTCGCTTCCTTGAAAAAATATCGCCTTCTTGCGAAGGTCCGTTGTTTCGGAAAGGCTGCCCGCTAACAATTTAGCGGTGCAGAGTCAATGAAAACCGCGCCCTTCCCGCGCGCATCTTTGCATGTAGGAAGGCGCGTCAAAAATTTCCAGACCTTGGCACAAGCGGCGGTGTTTGGCATGGGGGTCGCGATGGACAAGGAGACTCCCTCCCCTCTCGTTCCCGATCTTGATCTTCTCAAGGGACCTGACCATGCGCCCGCCATCAAAGGCAGCGCTGCGCTGACCCGCAGTTGGCAGCATGAAACCGACGGCAATGGGCTGGATTTCCTCCCCGGAGGGCCGGAGCGGCTGACCAAATTGCTCGCCATTATCAACGATGCGCGCCATTCGCTGCGCCTGCTTTATTATATGTTTTGCGATGATGCTTCTGGCCGCGCGGTGATGGCGGCGTTGATGGCGGCGCTGGAGCGCGGGGTTTCGGTATCGCTTATCATCGACAGTTTCGGCTCCGACCAGACACCAGCGGCCTTTTTCGAACCTTTCCGTCATGCAGGCGGAGATTATCATGTGTTTTCATCCAAATGGCGCGTGACATATCTGATCCGCAACCACCAGAAATTGCTGATTGCCGACGACCGTACGCTTGTCATTGGCGGGTTCAATATTGCCGATGATTATTTTGCGCCCGTGTCCGACACCGAAGGCTGGCAGGATCTGGGGCTCCAGATTACCGGCCCCGCCGTCGCGCCGATGGTCGATTATTATCGCAAGCTCAATCGCTGGGTCAGCACGCGCGGCAATAATTGGAAGAGCCTGCGCTATCTTATCCACAGCTGGGACCGTGTTGATCCGGAGCGGGCGCGCAAACGCTTCGCTTATTCCTCGCCCTCGTGCCAGAAAGGCGCGCTCCACTGGTATGTCGGCGGGCCGACGCGGCGGCTCAATCCTTGGGCCAAAGCGATCAAGGCCGATATGGAACGCGGCCAGCAACTCGATATGATCGAAGCCTATTTTGCACCGGGGCAAGGCATGTTGCGCCGCATCGCGCGCATGGCCAAATATGGCAAAGGCGCGCGCATTATACTGCCGTCCAAATCGGACAATGGCGCCACCATTGGTGCGGCGCGCATCCTTTATGGCTATTTGCTAAAGCGCGGTGTCAAAATTGCCGAATTTGCCCCGTGCCAACTGCACACCAAGCTGATCGTCATCGATTCGATCACCTATATCGGTAGCGCCAATTTCGATATGCGCAGCCTGTTCATCAATATGGAATTGATGTTGCGGATTGACGATGCAAGCCTTGCGCAGGAAATGCGCGCCTTTATCGGCATCCACGCCGATTATAGCGATATCATCACGCGCAAGGAGCATAAGCGCAAATTGACGCCATTGAACCGCCTGCGCTGGAGTCTCGCTTATTTCATCGTCGCCGTCATGGATTATGGCGTCACGCGGCGGTTGAATTTCGGGATTAAGGGCTGAGGCTTAAACCGCCCCGTCAGTCTTTCCACGCCCAGAACAGGAAGCAAGGTGGGATGTTCCACCAGGCCATGCCCTTGTCGATGCGCTTGAAGAAAGGCGCAACAAAATCGCGGGCCTTGGCGCGGAACTGGTAGATGAGAAACGCACCGCCGGGGCGGATAACCTGTGCGGTTTCCTTGGCGATAATGTCGCCAACACCCGCCGGAAGGGTCGAAAAAGGCAGGCCGGAGACAACATAGTCGGCATGGTCAAAGCCATGCGCCTTGATGATTTCGGCGACATCGGTTGCCGAACCATGAACCGGAATGAAGCGGCTGTCCTTGATGTCACGCTTTAGATAGTCGATAAAATCTTCATTCAGATCAATCGCGATGAGCGTGGCATCGGGCCGCATCTTTTCAAGAATCGGGCGGCAAAAAGTGCCGACGCCAGGGCCATATTCCACGAACAGCTTGGTATTTTGCCAATCCACCGGCTCCAGCATCTGTTCGATCAGCACCCGCGTCGACGGAATGATCGAGCCGACCATGACCGGATGCTTGATAAACCCTTTGAGAAAAACGCCCCATGGCCCCATCGCCCGCATAATCCGCGCTGAAATACGCCGGGTTTCCGGGTTGGTATCGGCTTTACTCAAAGTCATCGGCTACCCGCGTCATTGTTTATAATGTCGTTCCCGTCGCAAAAAAAAGGCGCGGATGCAACCAATATACGGATTATTTGCGACGACAGGGTTGCTGCATTGCACGGATTGTCTATGCCTTCTGTCCGCACCAAGCTTGGAAGGGAGGCCAGCATGATCGCCGTGATTTTTTCATCGCAGCGGACCAAAGCCGATGAGGCGGGCTATCAGGCCGCGGCTCAGGAGATGGAACAGCTCGCCGCCAAACAGCCCGGCTATATCGCGATCGAATCGGCGCGCGGGCCGGACGGCTTTGGTATTACGGTGAGCTATTGGGCCGACGAAGAGGCCGCGCGTAATTGGCGCGACCATCCGCGCCACAGCGAAATCCGCGAACAGGGTCGCGCGCTTTGGTATGAAAGCTATCAACTGACGGTTGCGGACATGGTGCGCAACTATGGCTGGACCAAATATAGCGATGGGTAAGCCGCCCCGCGACCGTCCGTCCTTAGGCCCGTCGTCGATCCGCAGGGACCGCATGGTCATCCTGTTTCTGGTGATGATGGTGGCAGCGGCCGGCAATACCGCGATGCAATCCATCCTCCCCTCCATCGGGGCCGCGCTCAAAGTGCCGGACGTATGGGTGGCGATGGCGTTTAGCTGGTCGGCCTTATTATGGGTTCTGACCGCACCCTATTGGGCGCGTATGTCGGACCGGCGCGGGCGACGGATGCTGATGGCGCTTGGCCTTATCGGTTTTTCCGCGTCAATGGGCCTGTGCGGAGCGGCCCTGTTCGGTGGTTTGCAAGGATGGATGGGCGCAGGGCTGACCTTCATCCTGTTTGCATTGTTCCGCAGCCTTTATGGCGGGTTCGGCTCAGCGGCCCCGCCTGCCGTCCAAGCCTATGTCGCCGCACGCACCGAAGCCGATGACCGCAGCAAAGCGATGGCGCTTTTATCCTCCTCCTTCGGCCTCGGCACGGTGATTGGCCCGGCGATTGCGCCTTATCTTATCTTTCCGGTGGTGGGTCTATCGGGGCCATTGCTCAGCTTTGCGGTGATCGGGATCATGGTGCTTATCGGGCTGCGTATCATTTTGCCGGATGACGCCCCGCGTTTTGAAGCGCGCGGAGTGGTGGCGACCTATCCGGGCGGCGGGAGCGCCAATGCGACGCCCGCTGCCGACAGCGAGGACGATGCGCTGGAGGATGCAGAGCTTGCAGCCCCCGACCAGGGCGAAACCGACCTTGCATGGAGCGACCGCCGCATCCGCCCTTGGCTGGTTGCAGGCCTTATCGGCGGCCATGCGCAAGCGGTGCTGATCGGGGTTATCGGCTTCTTCGTCCTCGACCGGCTGCATATGCGCCAGCAACCCGCCGAAGCCGCACAAGCGCTGGGCATCATCATGATGTCGGGCGCGGGCGCGACATTATTGTCGCAATGGGGCATCATTCCGATGCTCAACCCCAGCGCGCGCGCCAATGTGATCTGGGGCGGCCTGTTGGGTGGCCTCGGCACGGTAATGGTCGGGAGCGCGACCACACTCCACAGCATCATGATTGGCTATGCCGTTGCGTCATTGGGCTTTGGCCTGTTCCGCCCCGGATTTACGGCGGGCGCATCGCTCGCCGTGGGGCGCGACCAGCAAGGCGCGGTAGCGGGCATGGTCGCCTCGATTAACGGGGCGGCCTATATTGTCGCACCAGCCATCGGTGTGTGGATTTATTCGCTCCATGCCTGGTGGCTGTTTGGCGGCGTTACCGCGCTCAGCCTCATCATGGCCATATGGGGCTGGATGTCGTTGAAGGCGCGATAGGGCCTACCCACCCCCTACCCCTCCCGCAAGCGGGAGGGGAGATAGTCGGCTTTAAGAACTCACATCATCTGCGGGATGTTTTTCCTCGCGCACCGGTTTCAACTGGCCGGGCGCGACGAACCCGATGGGGTCGAGCCGCAACGCATTTTGTTTGATCTGGCCCGCAATGGCTTCATATTCCTTCTCCATTTCGGGCGTGACCGATGCGCGGGTTTCTTTGAGCGCCTCTTCAAAATCCTCCATCGTCACCTTTTTGGATTTCAAGGAATTTCGCAACGCCACCATCCCTGCGCGCCGGACCAGATCTTCCAGATCGGCCCCGGTAAAGCGCGGGGTGCGCGTGGCCAGCGCGTCAAGGTCGACATCTTTGTCGAGCGGCATCTTCTTAGTGTGGATACCCAAAATGATGCGCCGCCCCTTCTCGTCGGGCACCGGCACATAGATAAGCTCGTCCAAGCGACCGGGTCGCAGCAATGCCGGATCAATCAGGTTGGGCCGGTTGGTCGCGCCAATCACGACCACCGAGTTCAACTCTTCCAGCCCGTCCATTTCGGCGAGCAGAGTGTTGACCACACGGTCGGTCACAGCCGGTTCATTACCGCCCGATTTGCGCGCCGGCACCAGCGCGTCAAGTTCGTCAATGAAGATGACGCAAGGCGCAACCTGCCGCGCGCGGGCGAATAATTTGCTGATCTGCTGCTCGCTCTCGCCATACCATTTGGACAGGAGATCGCTCGATTTGGTCGCCATGAAATTGGCTTCCGATTCGCGTGCGACCGCTTTGGCGAGCAAGGTCTTGCCGGTGCCGGGCGGCCCATAGAGCAAAAAGCCCTTCGCCGGACGGATGCCGAGGCGGCGGAACGCGCCGGGATCCTTGAGCGGCAATTCCACCCCGTCTTTAAGCTTGCGGATGGCATCGTCCAGTCCGCCAAGATCCGACCATTTGACGTCCGGGGCCTGCACCATCACTTCGCGCATGGCCGAAGGCTGGACGCGTTTGGCGGCGTTCAGGAAATCATCGCGGGTGACGCGCACATCTTCCAGAACTTCGGGCGGGATGCTGCGTTCTTCCAAATCCAGCTTGGGCATGATGCGACGCACCGCTTCGATGGCGGCCTCGCGCGCAAGGGCAGCAAGATCGGCCCCAACAAAGCCGTAAGTGGTGCGGGCAAGCTCGCCCAAATCCACATCATCGGCCAGAGGCATACCGCGAGTGTGGATGCCCAAAATCTCCTTGCGCCCGCGTTCGTCCGGCACGCCGACCACAATTTCGCGGTCGAAGCGGCCCGGGCGGCGCAGCGCCTCGTCAATCGCTTCGGGACGGTTGGTGGCGGCAATGACAACCACATTGGCACGCGCCTCCATCCCGTCCATGAGGGTCAGGAGTTGCGCCACGATACGCTTTTCGGTTTCGCCCTGAACCTGATCGCGTTTGCGCGCGATCGAATCGATTTCGTCGATGAAGATGATCGACGGCGCGGATTTTTGCGCCTGTTCAAACACATCGCGCAATTTCTTTTCGGATTCGCCATAGGCCGAGCCGAAAATTTCAGGACCGTTGATGAGGAAAAATTCCGCGTCGCTTTCATTAGCGACCGCGCGCGCAAGCCGTGTCTTGCCGGTGCCGGGCGATCCGTGCAGCAACACCCCGCGCGGCGGGTCAACGCCCAAGCGGGTGAACAGTTCAGGATAACGCAGCGGCAGCTCGACCATTTCGCGAAGCTGGTCGATGGCTTCAGCCATACCGCCCAGATCGTCATAGGTCACATCGGCACGGCGCGCGGTGGACGGCTCTTCATATTCGGAGCGCAGTTCAACCTCGGTATCGGCGTCGATATGGACGATGCCCTTGGGCAAGCTCGATACAACGACAAGCCGTATTTCCTGCAAGGCAAAGGTCGGCGCGGCGAGCATCTGGCGTAGTTCGGGGGGCATATTGCCCTGATCGACGCGCTGCTGCCCGTGGGTGGCGACCACATCACCGGCCATGATCGGGCGTCCGATAAAGGTGCGCTTCAACGCCTCGCCCGACCCTTGCAGCACCAGATTTTGCTGCGCGGGGGCGAACACGACCCGCTGCGCTGCTTTCGATTCGGCCTTGCGCACGACGACATAATCGCCTGAACCAACGCCCGCATTGGCGCGCTGGAGGCCGTCGAGGCGCATCACATCAATGCCTTCATCTTCGGTATAAGGCATTACCGCGCGGCTGGCGGTGGTGCGCTTACCGACAATTTCGATAAGGTCGCCTTCGACCAGCCCTAATTTCTGCATGAAGGCGCGGGGTAAGCGGGCAAGACCGCGACCGCTATCTTCTGGGCGCGCATTGGCTACCTGGATTTTTTCTCCGCCCGCTACCGGCTTTTCATTTTCGCTATCGGCCATTCGCTCCGTTCCATCTTTTGTGGCTATTTTTTCGAGTTGCTGAAAGGCAACATAGGGTGCCCGCCCCCCTGTTTCGAGAGAGATAACGAGCGAAGCGGAAAAAAGGCCCGAAACAAAGACGATATTATGGGCGTAAAATAGCAAGCATCGCGCACAACGCGATTTGCGACGCATCTTGAACTGACAAAAAAAGGGCCGCTCCGAAGAGCGACCCGTTGAAAGTTTTATAGGAGAGGATGCCTGAAAGGCCCGTCCCATATGGTCGAGACTCGGTTATTGTGCAAGTGCGAAGAACAAAATCGCGATTGCAGTTTTTGCAATTACAACCTATACGCATTACACAGAAAATGGCAGGAAACGGTCATTCACTTCCTGTTTGCACCCGCACAAGAACCCGTTATTTGCAATGCGCTCATGCAAAATTTGCAAATAAAGTAAAAAGGTAGAGATGGATGAGACGGCTCCCGCCCCTCACAGGGCTTGAAGCATTTATTCAGGTTGCGCGGCTGGGGTCGGTTAAAGCCGCCGCAGCCGAACTGAATCTGTCGATGCCCGCTTTGTCGCGCCGGGTGCAGGGGCTGGAGCAAGCCATCGGCCATTCGCTGTTCGACCGGCACCATCAATCGCTCAAACTCACCGAAACCGGCAAGGCCCTGCTCGCGCGGTTGGGGCCGGCGCTCGACGAGGTCCATGCCGCGATTGACAGCGTGATTGGCGGGCAGGAAAATTTGCGGTTGCGGCTCAACGTCCTGCCGCTTTTTGCCAGCCAACGATTATTCCCCCACCTCCCCGGTTTGCGCGCCAAACATCCCAATCTCCATATTGATGTCGAAACATTGGGCAATGGCGAGGCGCGGCTGGGCGAAGGGGTAGATGCGGCCATCACCCTTGCCCGCGATATTGACCCGGCGGTCTATTCGATCAAGCTCGACCAAGATTTTGTCTTTCCCATTGCAGCCAAAAAATATGCGGAAGGGCCGGACCGCATCACCGCGCCCGAACAGCTTGGCCGGATGTCGGTGCTGATCCACAGCGAAATGCCCGACACTTTTTACGAATGGCGCAAAGCGATAGGACAGCCTTATCTTGAACCGCAAAGCATTGACGAATTCGATTCCGGCCCGCTGATGCTGGAGGCCGCTGCCCAAGGGGTCGGGGTCGCCTTCATGCTGGGGCATCATTTAACCGATTCGCACGACCCGCGCCTTGTCCGCCTGTTCGATTTCGAGGTCGAAAGCCCGTATAGCTATTATTTTATCTGCAGGCCGCGGGCGCTTAAAAATCCGGCGGTAAAAACTTTTCACGACTGGCTGGTCAGTGAAAGTGTGTGACGCATACATTAGGTGCGCTTAGGCCTAGCCCGTTGCGCCAATAAAAAACCGCCGCTCCTGATAAATTTCCAAAAAGAAACCATCAACAGCGGCGGTTATTTGCAGAGTGAGGCCGCATGTAGCGGCCTCGCCTTGCTGTAAGCTTAACAAATGCGCGAAAGCAATTATTCGCTGACGCTAGCTTTCAAAATTTTACCCGGATTGGCGGGCGGCTCGCCCTTGGGGAGCGCGTCAACCGCCTCCATGCCCGAAATCACATTGCCCCACACCGTATATTGGTTGTCGAGGAAGCGCGCATCGTCAAAGCAGATGAAAAACTGGCTGTTGGCGCTGTCGGGGTTCATCGCGCGCGCCATCGAGCAAGTGCCGCGCACATGCGGTTCGGCGTTGAATTCCTGCTTGAGGTCGGGAAGCTTGGAGCCGCTCATGCCGGTGCCGGTCGGATCGCCGCCTTGCGCCATGAAGCCGTCAATGACGCGGTGGAACACAACATCGTCGTAAAAGCCTTCCTTGGCGAGTTGGGTGATGCGCTCGACATGGCCGGGGGCAAGGTCGGGACGCAATTTAATCACAACATCGCCGGTCGACAGCGACAGGGTCAGGGTCTGGTCGGTCATTTTATATCCTTTATTCCGAAGTAGAAATGATGCGGCATAAGCTTGCCCGCTACATAAGGACTCATCCGCCATCCGCTACCCCCTGCAACCAAAATAGTTGCCTTTCGCCTGTCACCCGCTTAGGGCACGCTTCCGATATGCAATGATGCGCAACGCAACCGAGCGTGAAAGCGAAAAGGATTACCGCCATGCCCCAGGAAGGAGACAGTCGATGCAGCCAGACCGTCCCGACCTGCAGCCGCATGATCCGCTGAACCGCAAGGCCGACGCCGACACGGCGACGCTCGACCGCACCCACGACCACGTCGCCAGCCCGCCCGAAAGCAATTTCGACGATGATGACCGGCTGAAACCGAAATTCGTCCGCAAAGTCCTCGCCCGTGTCGAAGCAGGCGATGATGAAGCCGCGCGCGACCTTGTCCGCCCGCTGCATGACGCCGACATTGCCGACCTGTTCGAACTGGTGTCCGAAGAGGAGCGCACCGAACTTGCGGTAGCGTTGGGCGATCTTGTTTCCGCCGAAGTGCTGGCGGAAATGAATGATTATGTCCGCGAGGATGTTCTCGAACATATGCCCGCAGCGCAGGTTGCGGAACTGGCGAGCGAGCTTGATACCGACGATGCGGTCGCGATCATCGAGGAAATGGACGAGGATGACCAGCAGGCCGTCCTTGCCGAACTTGCGCCTGAAGACCGTATCGCAATCGAAGATGCGCTGTCCTATCCCGAAGACAGTGCAGGCCGTATCATGCAGCGCGACCTTATCGCGGTGCCCGAACATGCAACGGTAGGTCAGGTCATTGACCGGCTGCGCGAAGATGGCGATATGACCACCGATTTCTGGGAAATTTATGTGGTCGACCCGATGCACCGTCCGGTCGGTTTCTGCCAGCTTAGCTGGATTTTGCGCACGCCCCGCAACATTGCGATTTCCGATGTAATGAAGCGCGAACAAACGCTTATTCCGGTCGATATGGATCAGGAAGAAGTGGCGCTGCGGTTCCAGAAATATGCGCTGATTTCCGCCGCGGTTATCGACGGGTCGGGCCGCCTTGTGGGGATGATTACGGTCGATGACGTGGTCCACATCATCCAGGAAGAGGCGAGCGAAGATATTTTGCGCCTGTCCGGTGCAGGCGAAGGCGATATTAACGAACCGGTCTTTGAAAGCTATAAAAGCCGCGTGCGTTGGCTCATTGCCAATCTGGGGACCGCGCTCATCGCATCGTCGATTATCTCGCTGTTCGGCGGGGCCATTGAACATATGGTCGCGCTGGCAGTGCTGATGCCGATTGTCGCCTCGATTGGCGGCAATGCAGGCACGCAAACGCTGGCGGTCACGGTGCGCGCCCTTGCCACCAACCAGTTGACCGAATCGAACAGTTTGCGCGCGGTGATGCGCGAAATGCGCGTGGCGCTCGCTATGGGCTCGACCATCGCGCTGCTGGCCGGGGTCGGCGCGTGGTTGTGGTTCCAAAACCCGATGCTGGGCGGCGTCATCGCGGTGGCGATCCTCACCAATATCATGATGGCCGGATTGTCGGGCGTGATTATCCCGGTGCTGCTCGACCGGCTCGATCAGGACCCGGCGGTGTCGAGCAGCATTTTCGTGACGATGATTACCGACAGCATGGGCTTCCTCGCCTTTTTGGGCCTTGCGGTCGCGAGCGGATTGGTCACGCTGTAACTGCGCAGGCAAGCGCTTTGATACCATATATTGTGGTTCAAACAGACATTGCGATAAAAGCCCGCAAATCTGCCAAAAACACCCCCTTAGCTTCGCAAAGTTCAGGCAAATCGGCGAATTTTCCGACCACCATATATGGTATGAAGCGTCTGCGCGGGGCGGGAGGATGGCGTGATAGCCCGGTTGAAAACGGGCTATAGACATGGGGTGATTGGCCTCATTTGGGTTGCTGCGCCCACCCCCTCATCGTCATTGCGAGGAGGCGAAGCCGACGCGGCAATCCAGTGTTGCTTGACTTGGGTCTGGATTGCCGCGCGCCTTGCGGCGCTCGCAATAACCTTGAAGGGGTTGGGTCATCCGCTGAGCCTGTAATATGGCGCATCTGTAGGACAGGCTTATCTTGGCATTTACGGCGTTGCACGATGCCCATAGCAGGGAATCCGCCCGTTCAATCAACGCAAAGCCCGTTCAATGAATTCCGAGAAAGTCAGCCTGCCGCAACATAGCGATCCATCAATTCCGCCAGATATCCACCGGGAAGTTCACGCGGCGCGGGCTCATACAGGCGCGGCACCGAATTTTCCTGATAAAAGTCGAACCAGCTTCCGGCAAAATCCTGAATGAGTCGATTGTCGGGGTAGAGGCGGTCCACCAGACCGCCGATGCAGGGCCGCATATAATGCGCCATATCGGCGTCATATTTGTCCGTGTCCAAAACCATCATCGCGCCCGGAACCGCGCGTAGCATAATCTCTTCGTCCAGCATGGCAAAGTCGCGCAGCAGCGAGAAGATGATATAATCACCGTCCGGGCGCTCTTCCTCCCAAGCGCGCCGGTCACGGGTCGCATCGCTCCCGATCAGTGGAAGTTCTTGCCCCAACCATTGGTCGCGCGCTTGCAAGACAGATTGCCGCCGGGCAGCGTCAAAAACATCCTTCTGGTCCAGCCCGATATGCGCCATCAAGCCCGCCAGTATCGCCAAGCGTTCACTCCGCACGGCATTATGCCAGTTGAAATTTTCCAGCGCCTGTTCGGGCGTAAGACGGGGCCCCGCACCGATCAGGGTGCGGGTGGTTTCACCAAGATGCGGCGGGATCGCCGCCGGATAATCGCGCAGCAATAACGCCAGACGCGACTGTTTTTCGGGCTTCTTACGGATCAGGCCAAACACCATTCTTACAATTTAGAACCAGCCCTTTACGAAGTCGACCGCTTTGTCGGCAATGCCGCTGCCGATAATGCCGCTGCCGATAATGCCGCCAACCGCGGCTCCGACCACACCGCCTACAACCGTGCCCACCGGTCCGCCGAAGCTGCCTATAGCTGCACCCAATTGCGCGTCGGCCTAACGCCGCCTACCAATCAAAATCATCCAGATTATAAGACTGGATCGATCCGAAGCCGTCTTTTCCCTCATATTTTTCAGCGCCGCTTTCGTGGGTCACGTAAAGCCTGTCACCGATGACATTGGCGCCTTCGGCATAATAAGGAATTTCCCCTAAAGTTTTTGCATCGTCACGATCTTCCAGCGCAAATCCTTCCGAAGGATCCTTAGCGAATTTCTGGAAAATCACCTCTTTGGGTGAAATCCATTTGATGTTGCCATAGCTTGTCGTGAAAATCAGGCCTTCGTCGGTGACCGCAACACCTTGCGCATTGTTCGGGATTTTCACCGGGCCTTGATGATTGATAAGCGCGCCGGTTGCCTGATCTATTTCATAGCGGTGGAGTTCGGGCCAGCCAGCGGTGTCTTCCTTGAATAGCACATTCCTGTCGAATTCCCCGACATAGGCATATTTCCCGTCCGGCGAGACATTCATAAAGCTGGAGGCCCCGGCTTCCGTCACAGTGTCGGCCGTCAAAGTTGCGCCGGGCAACGCGGCCTCAATCTTCGCGCGGTCATACGCATAAACTTTATCGCTATCGCTCACAAACACCCATTTTCCGGCCTGCGCGACCCCGCCACCATGCCCAAGTCCAGCGCCATTTTCGTCGGTGAGTTTGACATAGGATGTTTCATATCCCGTTGCCTTGTCCTGAATCGACAAGCGCACATCCCGAACATCTTTGGCATAATAAGTGGTCAGAAATTCATTGGTTCTGGCATCATAGCCCTGCCCTTGGGGAATCCCCTCATAATCGGCGTCGCGCAAATGCAAGTGGCTGACCGGCGGCTCCATGCCGATAGTTTTCAAGATTTGGGCATGGGTGACCGCGCCAGCCTCGCTGGATGTAACAATCCCGTTGCGGTCAATATCATAGGGCGATCTCGGAATCGCCGGCGGCTTATCCTTGATCGTTTTCGACCAGCCATCCGTTCCATCGCCGCCTCCCCCGCGCGCGGTCAATTCCCGCGAAAGCTGACCGGTCTCAACAGGTGTGAGGTAGGATTCTACGGCCGCGCGCATCTGTCGCGCGGCTTGGGGGTCCGCGGTTTTTGCGGAACTTAGCTGTGCCGCCAATTGCGGAATGTCAGGGCGGGTTGATCCGATAGGCGTCGCCTGTTCGACCATTGCCTCGGCTTGCTCGATTGCGGGTGGTGGCGGTGGCGCAACAACGGCCGGACGTGTGACCGAACTCGTTGTGGTGGACGTCGTGCTGCCTACATCATCGACCCGCATAGCTATTCTCCTTGTTTTTCAAGGGAGGAATATAAGCGGCACGGGCGGCCTGTGTCTCTCAGCGATTCGTTTAGGCCGATGCCGCATTTGCACCGCCAGCCGTTCAAAAATCACGATTGCCAGTGCGCAAGGGCAGTCGTAACAATCGTTACCATGACTCGCACCTCCTTGTTCGGCACTGTTGCCGCTTTCGCCCTTGCCCTCCCCTTTGCATCGCCCGCGCTCGCCAAGCCGATGACGCCGACCGATCTGGCGACGTTGAAGCGGCTCGCCGCGCCGACCGCTTCGCCTGACGGGCGCTGGGTGGTGTATCAACTGCGCGAAACCGATCTCGACAATAATCGCGGCAAGATGGATCTCTATCTGCTCGACCTCAAAAAAGCAGGCGCGCAGCCGGTCAAGATTGCATCGGCCCCCGACAAGAATGAACATGACCCCGTGTTCGGGCCGGACGGGCATCTTTATTATCTCAGCAACCAGAGCGGTTCGGAGCAAATCTGGCGCGTGGCGCTGGAAGGCGGCACCCCCGCCCAAGTGAGCGAAACAGGCTATGATATATCGGGCTTCAAGATCAGCCCCAAGGGCGACAAGATGGCGGTATGGGCCGACCGTCCGATTGCCTGCCCCGACGCGGAATGTTCGACCGTCAAGCTTGCGGGACCGGGGCCGGGTTCGGGCCGCGTTTATGACCAGATGTTCGTGCGCCATTGGGACACATGGATTAATCCCAAGGAACGCTCGCGCCTGTTCGTTTATGACCTTGCCGACGGCAAGATGAGCGGCATGGGCCAATCGCGCGTCGGCCAGCTTGTCGGCGATACGCCCTCCAAACCGTTCGGCGGCGGCGAGGAAATTGCGTGGAGCCCGGATAATGAAACCTTATTCTTCACGCTGCGCAAGGCGGACCGCGATGAACCGCTGTCGACCAATCTCGATATTTATGCGGTCAATGCCAAGGAAGGCCCGCCGCAAAATCTGACCGAAGCGAATAAGGCGATGGACACGCTCCCCTCGCCCTCGCCCGATGGCAAGACGCTCGCTTATGCCGCAATGGCGCGGCCCGGCTATGAAAGCGACCGGCAGGTGTTGATGCTGCGCGATCTCGCGAGCGGCAATGTCCGCGCGCTGACCCAAGATTGGGACCGTTCGGTGGGCAGCATCGCCTGGGCGCCCGACAGCAAAAGCATCATCGTCACCGCACAGGATACGCTCGACCATCCCGCCTTCCGCGTCGATGTCGCGAGCGGCAAGGTAACGCGGCTTACCAAGCAAGGCTCGGCCAATAATGCGATTGCGCTCGCGGACGGATCGGTCCTCTATACGCTGAATAGCATCCAAGCGCCCGATGACCTTTATCGTGTGGCCAAAAATGGCAAGGTGACGCGGCTCACCAATGTCAATGCGACGCAGGATGCGGCAATCGACAAGGTGGATGTGAAACGCTTCAGCTTTGCCGGAGCCAATGGCGACAAAGTGTGGGGCATGGTGACCAAGCCCGCAGGCAAAACCGGCAAGCTGCCGGTCGCGTTCGTCGTTCATGGCGGCCCGCAAGGATCGTTCGGCGAAGGCTGGTCGTTCCGCTGGAACCCCAAGGTGATGGCGAGCCAAGGCTATGCGGTGGTCAGCATCGACTTCCACGGATCGACCGGTTACGGCCAGGCCTTCACCGACAGCATCAACAAGGATTGGGGCGGCAAGCCGCTTGAAGATTTGAAGCTGGGGCTGGCGGCTGCGGCGAAATTCGACGCGCAGGTGGATACCGCCAATGCGTGTGCGCTCGGCGCTTCCTATGGCGGCTATATGATGAACTGGATTGCGGGCCAGTGGCCGGACGCTTTCAAATGTCTTGTCCAGCATGACGGCGTGTTCGACGCGCGCGCGATGGCCTATGAAACCGAAGAATTATGGTTCGACGAATGGGAACATGGCGGCAAGCCTTATCATGAAGCGCCGGAAGAATATGAAAAATGGAACCCGGTCAACCATGTCGCCAACTGGAAAACGCCGATGCTGGTGATTACCGGCGAAAAGGATTTCCGTATCCCTTACACGCAAGGCTTGGCAGCCTTCACCGCGCTTCAACGCAAAAATATCGATTCGCGCCTGATCGTCTTTCCGGACGAAAACCATTGGGTGACCAAGCCGCAAAATTCGATCCAGTGGCACAGTGAAGTGTTCGGCTGGCTCGCCAAATATCTGAAGAAATAATCGGGCCGAACCGATAGGCTACTGATGCACTGCATCAACAATGAAAAGGGGAACTCTTGGGTTCCCCTTTTTTGTTCCTCCGGTTATGAGCATCGCCCATGACTGACACGCCTGACGCATCGCCATCGCAAACCACGCTTGCCAAAACCTTTGACCCTGCCGCTATCGAGGCGAAATGGGCGCAGCATTGGGAGGCCAATGGATTGTTCCGTCCCGAGCGCCCCGACGCCGAGCCCTTCACCATTGTCAATCCGCCGCCCAATGTGACCGGCGCGCTCCATATCGGCCATGCGCTCGACAATACGTTGCAGGATGTGCTGGTGCGATATGAACGGATGCGCGGCAAGGATGCGTTGTGGGTGGTCGGCACCGACCATGCGGGCATTGCCACGCAGATGGTGGTCGAGCGCCAGCTTGAAGAGCGGCAGGACAAGCGCACCAATTATTCGCGCGACCAGTTTGTCGACAAAGTGTGGGAATGGAAGGCTGAATCCGGCGGCCAGATTACCCAGCAACTCCGCCGTCTGGGTTGCTCGATGGACTGGAGCCGCGAACAATTCACGATGGACCCGCATTTTACCAAGGCGGTCGTCAAAGTGTTTGTGGACCTTTATAATGAGGGCCTCATCTATCGCGATAAGCGTTTGGTGAATTGGGATCCCAAGCTCAAAACCACCATTTCCGACCTTGAAGTCGAAACCCGCGAGATGAAGGGCCATTTCTGGAGCTTCCGCTATCCGCTGGCGGATGGTGTGACGCTCGACGATGGTCGCGACCATCTGGTGGTGTCGACCACGCGGCCGGAAACCATGCTCGCGGATATGGCGGTTGCGGTGAATGGCGCAGACCCGCGCTATAAGAGCGTTATCGGCAAATTTGTGACCTTGCCGCTCACGGGGCGTCGCGTGCCGATTGTTGCCGATGACCATGCCGACCCCGAACTTGGCACCGGCGCGGTCAAGATTACGCCCGGCCATGATTTCAACGATTTTGAAGTCGGCAAACGCGCGGGCATCAAGACGAGCGACATGCTCAATATGTTCGATCAGGATGCAAAGGTTGTGCAGACCGCCGACGGGCTCATCCCCGAAGCCTTCCTCGGCCTCGACCGGTTCGATGCGCGCAACGATGTGGTGCAGGCCCTCAAGGCGCAAGGCCTGCTCGTGCCGCATATCACCAAGAATAAAGACGGCGAAAGCGTCGAACAGGACGCCGAACCGCGCACCATCCAGACCCCCTTTGGCGACCGCGGCGGCGTGGTGATCGAGCCGTGGCTGACGGACCAATGGTATGTCGATGCCGAAACGCTCGCCAAGCCCGCGATTGAAGCGGTGCGTTCGGGCGCGGTCGAAATTGTCCCGAAAAGCTGGGAGAAAACCTATTTCCACTGGATGGAGAATATCCAGCCTTGGGCGATTTCGCGGCAATTATGGTGGGGGCATCAGATCCCGGCTTGGTATGGGCCAGATACAAACGACAGAATTGATGCCATAATAGAGGGATACCCCCATGCGCCAAAAGCGTCTTATCCCAACGCCAAAATTATTGTTGCTGCAAATGAAGAGCAGGCGCTTCAAATCGCGGAAGAATATTACGGCGGTAAAGTTGGCATAATTGGCTATCATCCGCAGAACTATATGCCCAACGTATGGATTAGGCGCGATCCGGACGTGCTAGACACATGGTTTTCGTCGGCGCTGTGGCCGTTTGCGACATTGGGTTGGCCGGACGCTTCTCCCCTCCCCTTCAGGGGAGAGGCCGGGGGTGGGGGCCGTCAGTCTGACGCTGTCCCTGTCGACAGCCCCCACCCCAACCCAGCGAACGCGAAACTGCCCCCGGCAGTTTCGGTTGATGCCGGGGGCATCAACCAGTTCGCTCCTGAAGGGGAGGGGCTTAAGAAGGATTTACTGTCCCGCCATTACCCCAATGATGTGCTGATCTCCGGCTTTGACATCCTGTTCTTCTGGGATGCGCGGATGCTTATGCAGGGTATCCACTTCATGGGCGAAGCGCCGTGGAAGAAGCTTTATCTCCACGGCCTTGTCCGCGCCGCCGATGGTCAGAAAATGTCGAAATCCAAGGGCAATGTGGTCAATCCGCTTGGCCTCATCGACAAATATGGCGCGGACGCGCTGCGTTTCTTCATGTCGGCGATGGAAAGCCAGGGCCGCGACATCAAGATGGATGACAGCCGCTTGGAAGGCTATCGCAACTTTGCGACCAAACTGTGGAACGCGACGCGTTTCTGCCAGTCGAACGGCATCGGCGCGAGCCAGTCCATCGCCGCACCGACCGTCACCACCGCGGTCAACCGCTGGATCATCGGCGAGGTCGCAGCGACCGTGCAGCGCATGGACGAAGCCTTCGCGGCGCTCCGGTTCGATGATGCGGCCAATGCGATTTACCAATTTGCATGGGCGACCTTCTGTGACTGGTATCTGGAGCTGATTAAGGGGCAACTCTCTCCCCTCCCGCTTGCGGGAGGGGTCGAGGGAGGGCCTGACCAAACACCGTCAGTTGAAACCAATCCCACCCCTAACCCCTCCCGCAAGCGGGAGGGGAACGATGTTGCGACCGAAACCCGCACGGTCGCGGGTTGGGTGCTCGACCAGATCCTTGTCCTGCTCCACCCGTTCATGCCGTTTATCACGGAAGAATTGTGGCACGCCCAAGGCGAGCGGCCCTATGACCTCATCATTGCCAAATGGCCGGAACCGCGCGCGCAGATTGATGGCGAAGCGAGCGCCGACATTAATTGGCTGGTGACGTTGGTGCAGGCCCTGCGCGGCGCGAAGGCGGAACTGGGTTTGGCCCCCGGAGCGCGCCTCCCGCTCTATGCGGCGGATGCGGGTGACGTAATTAAGGCGCGCTTTACGCGGCTTGCAACGGCGGTCGAGCGGGTCGGGCGCGTCGAGGCGGTGCATTTTGCCCCTGCCCCCGCCGGCGCGTCGATGGCGCTGGTGGTCGAAGGCGCAACCTATGCGGTGCCGCTTGAAGGCTTGATTGATGTGGGCGCGGAAAAAGCGCGGCTGGAAAAGGCTTTGGCCGCCGCGCAAAAGGATGCGGCTTCGCTTGCCGGACGCCTCAACAACCCCGCTTTCACCGAAAAGGCCAAGCCCGAAGCGGTGGAAAAAGCCCGCGAGGACCATGCCAGCCGCACCGCCGAGGTGGAGCGCCTCACAGCTGCCCTGGCGCGCTTGGGATAAGGGGACATAACGGGATGCGACGCGCTGCTAAATTAACGGCCCTGAAGATTGCAAGCATGGGGATTGCAGGCGTAGGGATTGCGGGCGTAGGGATTGCGGGCCTAGGGATCGCAGGCATGGCGATCGCCACGGCCTCGTCGCTGCCTGCCCAAGCGGCAACGCCCCGCGCGCCCGCCGTCTATACGCCCAAAGTCGGGAGCGCCGAGCGCAATGCTTTATTGGCGGCGTTGCGCTTCCACCCTACTGCGCGTTTCACCTTCACCCATTTGCGGGTCCGCCATTCCGGCAGCCGCGCGATTGCTTATGCTGAAGGCGACAATGGTATAACGGGCAGCTTCCGGATGCTGCTCGTCAAACAAAAGGGGCAAAGCTGGCGCTCCGTCTGGGTAGAAGGCGATGGCGGGAGCAATAGCTGTGCGGACGGCGCGCGCCATTATCGCTGGGCAATGAATCTCATCCGCACCTATGGCATTGCGCCCGACGCCCTCGTGCCCGGCATTACCGCCGAAACGCAAAAGCTGGAGCAGCAGGCTAAGGTCGATCCCGAGATTCATTGTGTCGGCGATATAGAAGGCGGCCCTGCCCGAACATCATGACGGCGGAACGCATTGAGACACAAATGGTTTGTTGCGGATGAGCAGCAAACCAAGCGGACAGCGCGACCTTACCCAAGGTCCGATTGCAAAGACATTGCTCATCTTCGCGCTGCCGACGCTCGGTGCCAATGTGCTGCAATCCTTGAACGGATCGGTCAATTCGATCTGGGTCGGCAATTTCCTTGGCGAACAGGCTTTGGCCGCGACCTCCAACGCCAATCTGGTGATGTTCCTCATGTTTGCGGGGATATTCGGGCTGGCGATGGCTACGACCATCATGGTCGGGCAGAATATGGGCCGCCGCGATGTCGAAGCCGCCCGCCGCGCATTGGGAAGCGCGATCGCGTTAATTGCGGGCTTGTCGGTGGTGACGGCCCTCCTCGGCTGGATATTCACGCCCGCTTTGCTCGATGTGCTGGCGACACCGGCGGACGCGAAACCGCTCGCGATTTCCTATTTGCGCATTATTTTCCTGCTCATGCCGTTCGCCTTTTTGACGACATTGGCGTCGAGTGCGTTGCGCGGCATGGGCGATGCTATGACGCCATTCTGGATCATGGTGCTGAATGTCGTGCTGGACGCCCTGTTCAACCCGCTCCTCATATTGGGGATTGGCCCCTTCCCCGCGATGGGCATTGCAGGCTCTGCAACCGCCACCTTGATCGCCGCGCTGGTGACCGTGGTGGTGACCATCATCATCATCTATAAGCGCGATCTGCCCATCCGTTTGCGCGGGGCGGAATGGGCGTATCTGAAGCCCGATCCGGTGCTGCTCAAAAGCATTATCGCCAAGGGCGTGCCGATGAGCCTTTCGATGACCGTCCTGTCCGCGTCGATGCTGGTGATGATCGGGCTAGTCAACCGGCAGGGCGTGACCACCACCGCAGCCTTTGGCGTCACCAGCCAGTTGTGGAGCTATATCCAGATGCCCGCGCTCGCCATCGGCGCGGCGGTGAGCGCCATGGCGGCGCAAAATATCGGCGCGAACAAATGGGATCGGGTCGAGCGTATTGCCTGGTCGGGCGCGGGGATTAACGTCTTGCTCACCGGCACGATGGTGGTTGCGCTGACCTTGGTGGACCGTCCGCTGCTCGGCCTGTTCCTCACGCCCGACAGCCCCGCGGTGCCGATTGCCATGCACATCCACAATATCGTCGCATGGAGCTTCATCCTGTTCGGCGTGTCGATGGTTTTGTCCAGCACGATGCGTGCCAATGGCGCTGTGATGGTGCCGCTGTTCATCCTGTTTATCGCCTGTTTTCCGGTGCGCGTGGGTTTTGCCGAATTTGCCCGCGACTGGCTCGGCACCGATGCGCTGTGGTGGGCGTTCAGCGCCACCAGCATCGCCTCGCTCATCCTGACGCTGGCTTATTATCTATGGGGACCGTGGCGCAAAGCGCGGATGCTGGTCGCCGATCCTGCCCCGGATACAGCCGGAGCCGGTCTTACTTAGGGTTAGGACTTAGAACCTTTACGGGCCACATAGAAATAATGGCCATTCATGGTGCCGTTCAGGCCGCAATTCTCGTTGCTATATGTATCCGGCGGATAATGTTGCGAGATGGTCAGCATATCCCCTTCGCGCACGAAGCGCAGTTCGGTTGTGTTATCTGGAGTCGCATCCAAAACCAGAGCGCCGCCGCGATTTGCGGCAATGCCTTTTGCTTCGCACACCCAGCGGACCGATAAAGGGTCGGCGGTCGCAACATCCACCTCGAACGCGCGCGGCGGCCAGGCTTTGATGACCGGACCGCCGAAAAGATTACGCCACTCTCCCGTCACAATCGCGCGGCTGTCGGGCTTGCGGATAGACCGGAGGAAGTTGCGGCGCTCTGTCAGCACTGTTGCCATGCGCTGACGGGCGGGGCGCGGATCGAAATGTGTGAAATCCGGATTGGCAACACCTTCGCGCAGGCGCAAAAAGGCCTGCTGGTCTTCTTGCAGCGCCTTACGCGCGCGTGCATCAAGCTTGGCCAGCGCGGTTTGGTATGCCGCGCCAACCGCACGGTCGAGCGCCGCAAGATCGGCATATTGGCAGATAAGCTTTTCCGACTGGTTCGCCGCGCGGGAACAGTTGAAAGTCGGCGCGGCGCGCACCTTGGCTTTGGCCGGGGCAGCGGAAAGCTGGACCGGAATTGCGGCCAAGGGAAGCGCCATCAGTGCGGCGATGCCAGCGATACTATAAGCGTGTTTATAGGCCATGTTCGCAGGCTATATTTTCGCCCCTGAACGGGAAATAAACGGCCCGCTCACACTGCGCATTTATGATAGCGATACACTTCGCCGCCGCGTTCATAGACCAATGTCTTGCCGCCATCGGCAAGGCTGAACTTATGTTCGGCAACCGATGCCTGCCCTTCGGCGCTGATGTCCATATCGGCAATCGTCACATCGCCCGCTTGCTCGACCTTTTTGACCTTGGCCTGGGCTTCATAGAAGATCACCTGACGCGCGCCGACACGGATGCGCGTTTCGCCCGATCCGCGCGCGCAATCCGCCGCATTGATCGCCCATGCGCCTTCCAGCGCCTTGGGAAGATCGCCATTATAGACCGGCCCCGGCTTTTGCCCGTCCATCTTGGGGGTGCCGTCATTGTTGAGGACCGGATTGCCCTTATCGTCAATCACCACATTGGGAACCGTTTTGAGGCCGTTTTCAACGACAATTTCCTGCCCCGACCGGGGTTGGCCCTTGCCCTCGTCCACCATATCGCCCGGCTCGTCGCCGCCGCACCCGCCAAGCAGCGCCAACGCCGCAATTCCTGTGATAATCCCGAATTTTGTCATTCACTTCTCTCCATCAGTGATGCAGTTGTAACGCATATCACCGGCCCTTGTTTCCGAGAAGACTCATTCCCATTTGCACCATGTTGTCGGCCGCTTCTGTGACAGGATAGAGGAATTGAGGCTTGCAGCATCAGAACATATATGGAACATATCTCCCCCTATGCTGACTCACATTAAAGTTAAGGGCGCGCGCGAGCATAATCTCAAGGGCGTCGATGTCGAATTGCCGCGCGACAGTCTGGTCGTGATTACGGGGCTTTCGGGATCGGGCAAATCGTCCCTCGCGTTTGACACCATCTATGCCGAAGGACAGCGCCGCTATGTCGAATCGCTGTCGGCTTATGCGCGCCAGTTTTTGGAGATGATGCAAAAGCCCGATGTCGAACATATTGACGGCCTATCCCCCGCGATCAGCATCGAGCAGAAAACCACCAGCCGCAACCCGCGCTCGACGGTCGCGACGGTCACCGAAATTTATGACTATATGCGGCTCCTGTGGGCGCGTGTGGGTATCCCTTATTCGCCCGCGACCGGTGAACCGATTTCCGCGCAAACGGTGAGCATGATGGTCGACCGCGTGATGGCGCTCCCCGAAGGCACGCGCGCCTATCTGCTCGCGCCGGTCGTGCGCGGGCGCAAGGGCGAATATAAAAAGGAACTCGCCGAATGGCAGAAAGCGGGCTTCACCCGCGTGCGCATCGACGGCGAATTTTACGACATCGACGAAGCCCCCGCGCTCGATAAAAAATATAAGCATGACATTGAAGTTGTGGTCGACCGCGTGGTCGTGCGCGAAGGCAGCGAAACAAGGCTGGCCGACAGCTTCGAAACCGCCCTGAAACTGGCCGAGGGGTTGGCTTATATTGATTTGGCCGACGGGACGGTAGCGGAGGCAATGAAGGCGGCAGGTCATTCTCCCCTCCCGCTTGCGGGAGGGGCCGGGGGTGGGTCTGTCGAGAAAAATACGTCAGAAAACCTCCCCTCCCCTTCAGGGGAGGGGCCGGGGGTGGGGTCTGTCAACACAGAGCAAACCTCACGACCCCACCCCAACCCCTCCCCTGAAGGGGAGGGGCTAAAAGGCTCCAACCTCACGGGCGGGATGAAAAATGCCACCCTCCCCGCCAACCGTATCATCTTCAGCGAAAAATTCGCCTGTCCGGTCTCCGGCTTCACCATCGCTGAAATTGAGCCGCGCCTCTTCTCCTTCAACGCTCCGCAAGGCGCGTGTCCGGCGTGCGATGGCCTTGGCGAGCGATTGGAGTTCGACCCCGAACTCATTGTTCCCAATGAAAGCCTGTCCTTGAAAAAAGGCGCGGTCGTGCCTTGGGCCAAATCCAACCCGCCCAGCCCTTATTATATGCAGGTGCTGGGGAGCCTCGCTCGCGAATTCGGGTTCAGCCTTGAAACCCCGTGGAATGAACTGCTGCCCGAACAACGGCTCATCATCCTCCACGGTACGGCGGGCAAGCCCGTGACTTTACGCTTTGTCGATGGCCGCAAAAGCTATGAAGTGCAAAAGCCGTTCGAGGGCGTCATCGGCAATTTGAACCGCCGGATGCTGCAAACCGACAGCGCATGGATGCGCGAGGAATTGAGCAAATTCCAGACCGCGCAACCGTGCGAAACCTGCCACGGCGCACGATTGAAACCCGAAGCCCTGTCGGTCAAAATTGCGGGCGAGAATATCTCGATCCCGACGCGGCGCAGCGTGGTGGACGCGCTCGGCTGGTTCACCGCGCTCCAATCGGACACCTCCCCGCTCACCGACCAGCAGCGCCAGATCGCAACGCCGATCCTTAAGGAAATCATCGAGCGGCTGGGCTTCCTCAACAATGTCGGCCTCGATTATCTCAATCTCGACCGCACTTCCGGCACCTTGTCGGGCGGAGAAAGCCAGCGCATCCGCCTTGCCAGCCAGATCGGCTCCGGCCTGTCGGGTGTTCTCTACGTTCTCGATGAGCCCAGCATCGGCCTCCACCAGCGCGACAATGACCGCTTGCTGGTGACGCTCAAACGCCTGCGCGACCTTGGCAATACGGTGATCGTGGTCGAGCATGACGAGGATGCGATCCGCAGCGCCGATTATATTGTCGATATGGGGCCGGGCGCGGGCGTGCATGGCGGCGAGATTGTCGCGCAAGGCACGCTCAAACAGGTGCTGAAGGCCAAGAACAGCCTGACCGCCGATTATTTGAATGGCACGCGCAAGATCGAGGTTCCGAAAAAACGCCGCAAGGGCACGGGCAAAAAGCTCACCGTCCATAATGCCACCGCCAATAATCTCAAACATGTCACCGCGAGCATCCCGCTCGGCACCTTCACTTGCATCACCGGTGTGTCGGGGTCGGGCAAGTCGAGCTTTACCATCGACACTCTCTATGCGGCCGCCGCGCGCACGTTGAACGGCGCGCGCATCATTGCGGGGCGGCATGACAAGGTGACGGGACTCGAATATCTCGACAAGGTCATCGACATTGACCAATCGCCCATCGGCCGCACCCCGCGCAGTAATCCGGCGACCTATACCGGCGCGTTCACCAATATCCGTGACTGGTTTGCCGGGCTCCCCGAAGCACAGGCGCGCGGCTATAAGCCGGGGCGTTTTTCGTTCAATGTGAAGGGCGGACGCTGTGAAATGTGCAGCGGCGACGGGCTTATCAAAATCGAAATGCACTTCCTCCCCGACGTTTATGTGACGTGCGAGGAATGTCACGGCAAACGCTATAATCGCGAAACGCTGGAGGTGAAATTCAAGGGCAAAAGCATCGCCGACGTGCTCGACATGACGGTCGAAGATGCGGTCGAGTTTTTCAAAGCCGTGCCGCCGATCCGCGACAAAATGGCGATGCTGGCCGAGGTGGGCCTAGGCTATATCAAGGTCGGCCAACAAGCGACCACGCTATCCGGCGGCGAAGCCCAGCGCGTCAAACTCGCCAAGGAACTAAGCCGCCGCGCAACCGGCAACACGCTCTATATATTGGACGAACCCACCACCGGCCTTCACTTCGAAGACGTCCGCAAACTATTGGAAGTCCTCCACGCGCTGGTCGAACAAGGCAATAGCGTCGTCGTCATCGAACATAATCTCGATGTGATCAAAACAGCGGACTACATCATCGACATGGGGCCACTAGGCGGCGTCAATGGCGGTGAAGTGGTCGCGCAAGGCACGCCGGAAGAGGTCGCGAAGAATGATGCGAGCTTTACGGGTGGCTATTTGAAGGGGATGTTGGGGTGAATCTATTTACAATCAGATCACACGCATTATTGCTCCCAAGCCTTGCCTGTGGGAGGAGGGGAATAGATGACTTCGCATATACAAAAAGGCCTAGAGCTTCTCCATAAAGCGTGGAGCGAGATAAGTGGTGACGATATTGTAGAAGTAGACCCGTCTTTTGCTGAACTCGTTGATAACGTCTTTAGCGGAACCGAAACTGGCTATAAAAAAGCGATAATCATCCAAGCTGCAGGTAAAGCTGCTGATCCTTCCCTTGATGCACAGTCCATGCAAAAGGGCGATGGCACTGAAAACTCCTGGGATGCGCGAGAATTTGCGAAACAGACCTTTGTACCATGGAATCAGAGCGTTAATGAGCCTTTTACACATTCAGCAGATCCGTATGTTAGCAATCCGTATAGAGTTCCACGTTTCGACGTAAGCCAACGATCTCAGCGTCAAAAGAAAGGTGAATTTGATTTTGCGCTTTCGGTATTGGAGCATCTAAATACGACTGATAGTGATGATAAAGCATATACAAATTTAGTCCAAATTTTACTCGGATTAAAGCGCTGGATTGCAGACAAAGATGTAAACTACCCTCTTCCAAATCGCGCAAGCCTATCCAAAATAACGGAAGCAACTGCCGAATTTTTGAATGTGAAGTCTGGAGGCACACGCCTTCAAGCAGTTGTTGCTGCGCTTTTTCAAACCTTGGCGAATGCAGGATTCCAGATAGTAGATATCGCCTCGGCACACGTCAATTCTGCGGACTCATCAGCGAAAAAAGCGGGCGACGTATCCTTCCAATCTGCAGCAGCAAATTTTGCTGCAGAAGTAAAAGACAGACCTCTCAATGAGGCAGAAGTGATAGCTTCGATTAACAAAGCTAGGATCGCGAATATATCTGATTTGATGTTTATTGTCAGAGCACGCCGTCCATTCGAAAAGGAATCTGAATTAGCCATGTTTGAGGATATCTGCACAACACAATTTTCGTCAGGGCTAAACATTTACCTCGAAAAATTCGAAGATTTTTCCCGAGTATGTTTGTCCCTCGTGGGAGAAGACGGACGCCGCACCTTTCTCGAAGAAGTCGGAAATAGCCTATCAAGTCAAAAAGCAGATATTTCTCACAAATGGGCTTGGTCTAAAATCGTAAAAGCACTATAGATTCATGCTATGTTCCCAAACGGAGATTTATCGTATGCGGTCAGCCATTGATCTATTTTCTGGTGCGGGAGGCCTTTCGTTAGGTCTAAAAAATTCACGCTGGTCGGTAAAGGCCGCCATAGAGTTTGACGAAATCGCTGCCGCCACTCATGCATTGAATTTTCCAGACGTCGAGCACGTGACCTCTGATGTTAGACAAGTCAATTTTGCGAAATATAATGGAATTGATCTCGTGGCAGGAGGTCCTCCTTGCCAACCTTTCTCTGTAAGTGGAAAGCGTCTCGGCGCATTCGATGTTAGGGACATGGTACCTGAATTTGTTCGAGCTATCAATGAGGCGCGCCCTAAAGCATTCCTGATGGAAAATGTTGCCGGTCTAGCAGGCGCGCGGTTTAGTGATTATCTTTCTGAACAGGTATTTGCTTTACATTCACTCGGCTACACCGTTTTTTCGAAGGTGCTCTGCGCCGCTGATTTCGGAGTCGCGCAAAAGCGGAATAGATTGTTTTTGGTCGGCATCCGCGCAGATCAAAACAAACGCCCCTTCGAATTCCCTGAACCAACGCATGGAGTTGGCAAGAAAAAGAAACTTATTTCCGTCGGAGATGCTCTTGCGAATGTTCCAGAGGACGTACCGAATCGTGCAAAGGTTGTTTTTTGCAAGAATCCCGTTTTACGGAAATCGCCATTTGCAGGGATGATGTTCAACGGAAAAGGGCGGCCTCTCGATCACAATGGTTTAGGTCATACAATACCGGCGAGTGCCGGAGGAAATAGAACTCATATTTTGGATCCTTTAAGGATAATTGAAAAATACCATGCTGGTTTGATGGCTGGAAAACAGCCGAGATCAGGTGAATTGACAGAAGTACGTCGATTAACGGTCAGAGAATCTGCGAGGTTACAATCATTCCCTGATAATTTTGAGTTTTTAGGAAGGCAAAGCGCACGATATTCACAAGTAGGCAACGCGGTTCCTCCTCTACTTGCTGCGTCTGTCGCCAAAGCAATTTTACGATCGATAGATTAATGCACTCAGAACCGATTCCTGTCTATCAGAGAGTAATGACCTCTATTTGCTTTTCCTCATAATTCGCATGGCCATCGTCGTCATTGCTTCGGTCGCCGTGGCAATCACCTTATCCGCTTCCGGTGCCCAGAAAGGCGAGTGCAAGGACGGCAATTTCGCCGGATCACCCCCCGCCGCTTTGATCTTCTCGGCATTTTCGCCGCCTACCCAGAAGATGAGCGACTTGATAGTCTTGTCCGCCAGGTAAAATTCGCTGAAATCTTCGCCGCCCATGACCGGAGGCATTTTGGCGTTGACGCGTTGCTCGCCGAAGCGTTCGGTTAGGAGTGCGCCCATTTCTGTGGCGAAATCGGGGTCGTTATAGGTGGCGGGGTATGGGCGCGGATCGACCGTGACCACCGGCATTTTATCGTCCGGCATCCCCGCCGCAATCGCTTCACCGCGCGCGATGCGGGCGATGCCGTCGAGCAAGGCTTTGCGCACTTCGGGGCGATAGCTGCGCACGGTCAGTTGCAATTTCGCTTCGTCCGAAATGATATTATGTTTGGAGCCCGCGTGGAAGCTCCCCACCGTCACCACCGCATTGTCGAGCGGGTTAATCTCGCGCGACACCAAAGTCTGGAGGCTGGTCACGATACGGCTCGCCAGCACCACCGGATCCTTGGTCGTGTGCGGGTAAGCGCCATGCCCGCCAACGCCTTTGACGGTGATATCGACGCTATCGACACTGGCGAGCGCATAGCCCGGCGAAATGCCGATCTTGCCCGCTTCCAACGCCGCGGCATCATGGAAAGCCAGCGCATATTGGGGCTTCGGGAAACGGGTATAAAGCCCGTCGTCAATCATCGGTTTTGCCCCGCCCACTTCCTCGGCGGGTTGCCCCAGCATGATAAGCGTGCCCGACCATTTATCCTTGTTCGCCGCCATAATCCGCGCGGTGCCGATCCAGCTGGCCATATGGGTGTCATGGCCGCACGCGTGCATCACGCCGGTTTCGACGCCCGACGCCGGGGTCGCCTTGACCTTCGAGGCGAACGGCAGGCCGGTCTGTTCGACCACGGGGAGCGCATCCATGTCGGTGCGGATCATGACGACCGGCCCCGGGCCATTTTTCATCACCGCAACCACGCCGGTGCCGCCAACCTTTTCGGTGACGGTGAAGCCGAGTTTCCGGACTTCGGCGGCGAGTTTCGCGGCGGTTTTGACTTCCATGAAGGAGAGTTCGGGATTGGCGTGGAGGTCGCGGTAAATCGCCATGAGCGAAGGCATTTGCTTGGCGACTTCCGGCCCCGTGCCGCTGCTGGTCGCGCCACCGCCGGTCGCGCCGCTGTTATTCGTGCCGCCGACTTGCGCCGCCACTGGAGTAGCCAGAGGATTGGCCAGCAGCATCAAAGCCAAAGCCAGTGCGCCTGTTCCGTTATGTTTCATTTTACGCCCCTCCGCCTGATTTATGGAACCACTTCCATCACATCGACAATCGATTCAAACGTCGGATAAGGAAATACCAGCCGCCAGCGGTTCGGCCCTATGCGTTCGACCAGCGCCACGCGGTCGCGGCTTTTGTCCACGCCATAATCCATCGCGCCACGCTCATCGCCCAATATTTCGGTGCCGAGAAAAATCTGGCGCCGGTCATTATCGTCAAAGATGAGGCCGACGGGGCGCTGCGATCCGGTGAGTTTTTCAAAGCTGAAAATCCCCTCTTCAGGCCGCACGCGGCATTTGAAAAAGGGATAGGAAATATAGGTCAATGTGCTGTTGCTTTTGCTGCCCAGCTTGATCACGCGGCAACGATAATCGCCCGGCGGCAAATGCGGATTGGGGAGCGCCGCGTCTGCACGCAGCAACGCGCCTTCCTTCAAGGCTTGCGGGGTGTAGCCACCTGCGGCAACGCTCGCATGGGCCTCGCGCCAGGCTTGATACCAGCCGCGCACCCGCTCGCGATCCTGTGCGGTCGCGACCCGCCGCCAGCCGTCGGGCTGGGAGGCACTAGCGTCCGTGTTGGGCGCGGGGGCCGGAGAAGGCGCAGGGTTCGGCGCGGGCGTGCTACCCGCATTTTGCGCCGCGCACCCGCCCATCATCAGGCCCGCCAATATGGCACCCAAAGCGGTGCGCTCCATTGTAATGGCTGGTATCATGATGCTGCGGCCCTCTTATATTAAGTTTTTTTGATTATCCCGCCAGTCTATGCTGCGCGCCGCCGATAGCAAGGCTTTTGCGCGCGGGGGCGGCTTATAATTCGAACGAGAGTTGTTGCGGGGTCGGGGCAACGGGGCTGCTGTCCTTTTCCTCTCGCGCGCCGAAATTGGACAAAGTGACGCCGAGCAAGCGGATGCCGAGATGCACCGGATAGACGCTGCGGACAAGTTCAAGCGCAATCCGGTGAAGCGCCGCGCGGCTAGTAACGGGCGCGCCCGATGTGCGGCTGCGCGTTGCGATGCGGAAGTCGGCATATTTGATTTTGACCGTCACCGTGCGGCCAAAGCTTTGCGTGCGCGCGCTCCATTCCCACACATCATCGGCCTGCCCCAAAAGCCCGGCCTCGATTTCTTCCGGCGCGGTCAGGTCATGGTTGAAGGTGGTTTCGGAACCGGACGATTTGCGGATGCGGTCGGGCTTGACCGGCCGATCATCTATCCCGCGCGCGATGCCGAAATACCAGCGTCCCGCTTTACCGAAATGCTCCTCCAGCCAGGCAAGGCTATATTGTTTAAGGTCAGCGCCGGTAAAAATACCATAGCGGTTGAGCTTTTCCGCGGTGCGCGGGCCGATGCCGTGAAAGCGGCCAACTTCAAGCGCGGCGACAAAGGCTTCGCCCTGTTCGGGGCGGATCACGCACTGGCCGTTGGGCTTATTCTGGTCCGACCCCAGCTTGGCGAGCAGCTTATTATAGCTGATCCCCGCCGATGCGGTGAGGCCGGTTTCTTCCAATATCCGCGCGCGGATTTGCTGCGCCGTCGCGGTCGCACTTGGCAGGCCGCGCCAATTGGCGGTGACATCAAGATAGGCTTCATCAAGCGACAAAGGCTCGATAAGATCGGTATAATCGGCGAAAATCGTCCGGATGTGCGCCGATGCTTCCTTATACGCAGCAAAGCGCGGTTTCACGAACAGCAACTCCGGACAGAGGCGCAGCGCGGTTTGCGAGGGCATGGCCGAGCGCACACCATATTTACGCGCCTCATAGCTCGCCGCTGCGACAACCCCGCGCGTAATCCCGCCGACTGCGACCGGTTTGCCGCGCAACTCCGGATTGTCGCGCTGTTCCACCGACGCGAAAAAAGCGTCCATATCAATATGGATAATCTTGCGGACCAGATCGGGGGACATAAAGCCCAGTCTAGCTTATCCTCCTGCCCATCTGAACCATTTTTGCGTGTGATTTCATTTGGAGCGCAAATTTCGCTTGGGCGCGCGAAAGGCAAATTTCGTCGCACCATCATATTCAATCATTTTAGTAGGGTTAAAGTTTCATCGGGGCGCGAGTCGACAGGCGGCGTCCGTCCAAGGAGAGCATCCGCCTATGTTTCCGTTTGTCCTACCGGAACTGACGCCCGAACATATCCAGACAATATTGCCCTTCATTGCGGTCGGTTTTTTCGCCCAGTTGATTGATGGCGCGCTCGGCATGGCGTTCGGGGTTATTACCAATACGCTGTTGGTGAGCGTGCTGGGTCTCCCCCCTGCCCGCGCGTCCGCAAGCGTGCATCTGGTCGAAAGCTTTACAACGGCAGCGTCGGGCATCAGCCACATTTATCATCGCAATGTCGATTGGAAGCTATTTTCAAGGCTGGTGATACCCGGCGTTATCGGCGGCGTTGGCGGGGCCTATATTTTGGCCAATGTCCATGCCGATGCGGCCAAGCCGTTCGTCATGGCCTATCTCACCGGCATCGGGCTTTATCTGCTGTGGAAAGCATGGGAAATGGGGCATGGCGTCGTCCATAAAACGCCGCGCTATGTCGCCCCGCTCGGTCTTGTCGGCGGCTTTTTGGATGCGGCGGGCGGCGGCGGTTGGGGACCGGTTGTGACCTCGAACCTCCTCGTCCAAGGCAGCGAACCGCGCCGCACCATCGGCACGGTCAATACGGCGGAATTTTTCCTGACCACCGCCGTATCGCTCACCTTCATCAGCCAGATCGGCCTTAGCGCCTTCACCATCGCTGCGGTTGGGTTGATTATCGGCGGGCTGTTGGCAGCACCGATGGGGGCGGTCCTCGTCAAGCGTATCCCGCCCAAACGCTTGCTCGCGCTGGTCGGCGTGCTGCTCATCGCAACCAGCCTGTTCAGCCTTTACAAGTCGCTTTTCTAAAGCCCGAAGTCTGCCGTGGTGAAGCGCATCGCGCGTGCGCCCAATTCTTGCGTGGCGATAAGGGTGTCGCCGTTGAGCGTGAAGGCCCAACTCGAATGGGGCCGCGGCGGCGGGCGTAGAGCGGCGGGATCAAGGATCGCGACGTTCACACCATCTTTGGCGCGCGCGGATGGTGCGCGTAGCAGCTCGATGCCAGCCTCCCGCGCAGTCGCCCCCAAGGCCTGGGTGGCGCTATAGTCGGATGGGTGGGTCCAGAGCGCGCTATCTTTAGCGAGCGCCCCTTGCGTCAGGTCCAATGCGCGTAAACTTTCCGTACCCACCGAAAAGGCGGACATTGGCGTGGGTGTGCGGGGCTTTTGAAAACCCGGCGAGCGCGAAAAACCGAGCAAGCGCCAATAAGCCGCTTCCGTGATCGCGGTTTCCACCTTTTCGGACGCATAAAATATGCCCGGCATCATATGCGCCGCGCGGAAGCGGGAGGGTCGTCCGAAACCATAGCGGAAGGGCGACGCGAGCAGCCAAGGAAGATGGTGCGCAGATTGCGGAAGGTTCGGCTTCACCGCATCGGCCAGCCGTTCGAGGAGTATCTGGTCGCCAGCATTATCCGCGAGCCGGTTGGTCGAAATCCGGTGCTGTGCCTCCACAACCCGGATGATCCGGCCCTTATAGGCTCGCGCCTCAGACGCGAGCGCGGAGGGTGTCCACATAGTCATTGATATGCACAAGGCCCCTTACGGTCGCGATCAGTTCGATGGGGGCTGCTTCAAGATCGAGGTTGCGCGTCGCAAGCCACGAGCGCGCGGCCATGTCATCTTGCCCCAACCAGCTATCGAGCGAACGGAACAGCCGGAGCAAATGCTGCGCCAGTTCAAACGGTTTGCTGCCGGGTTCCAGACGATATTGCCCCGCGCGGAGGCGCGAAACCGTGGGACCGGAGAGGCCGATAATCGCTCCAAGGCGCGCGTTGGACAGCCCCCAAAACTCAGCAATTCTCGCGGTTGCTTCGGTGAGGACGCGCGCTTCGTCAGGCGGTCGGGCGGTGGTGGGGGCAATGCTGGCCATAACTTCTCCTTGGAACGAATATAGTATATTTCATTCCAAGGAACAAGTCATCTCCCGAAGAAATCAGGGTGGAAGAATGCTTATCCGGCGGTCCAGCCGCCGTCCATCGACATATTCGCGCCGGTGATCGACGCGGCGGCGTCCCCGGTGAGATAGAGCGCAAGGCTCGCCACCTGATCGACCGTCACAAATTGCTTGGTCGGCTGGCCGGCGAGCAGCACATCGTTAATCACCTGATCGCGCGTCATTTTGCGCGCCTTCATCGTGTCGGGAATCTGGTTTTCGACCAACGGCGTCCACACATAGCCGGGGCTGATACAGTTGACGGTCACGCCAAAGGTCGCTGCTTCAAGCGCGACCGTCTTGGTCAGCCCTGCAATCCCGTGCTTTGCCGCGACATAGGCCGATTTGAACGGCGAGGCGACGAGCGAGTGGGCGGATGCGGTATTGATGATGCGCCCCCATTTCTTCTTCTTCATATGAGGCAGTGCAAGCCGCGTCGTGTGGAAGGCCGCGGACAGGTTGAGCGCCAGAATGAGGTTCCATTTTTCAACCGGAAAATCCTCGATCGGGCTGACAAATTGCATCCCCGCATTATTGACGAGAATATCGACGCCGCCGGTTTCTTTTTCGGCCATCGCCATCATCGCTTCGATAGCGGCAACATCGGTAAGGTCAGCGGGGGAATAAAGTGCCTTCGCACCCGACAGCGCGCTGATTTCGGCTAGCTCCTTGTCGATAGCCGCCTGATCACCGAAGCCGTTGATGATGACATGCGCACCCGCGCCTGCATAAGCTTTGGCAATGGCAAGACCGATGCCGGAGGTTGAACCGGTGACGAGCGCGGTTTTGCCCTGAAGCGTCGGGGCAGCCCCGATAGCCGGTGCGGATGCGGGGGCAGGCGTCGCCTTCACAGCCGGCGTTGTCGCCGCCTTGATCGCCTTGGCCGGTTTCTTGTCCGCTTTTTTGGCCTTTTTCTCTTTGCTCATGGTTCAACTCCTTTTGCGTCTTTTTTGCAAAGATGGTGGTTGCGATCGACGTCGAACGCCGCCGTTTTGCCATCCGAAATATTTTGCGCGAGCATATCGCCGTCGAGCAGCGCGTCCTGCACGGCTTCTTGCCCTTGCTGCCAATGATCCTTCATCGTCGCATTGGAAAATTCGAAATCGCGCGCGCCGGTTTCCCATTCGCGGTTGCGGTAGATCAAGTGAACAATATTGACCGCGCTGTCGTCGATAAAGCTTTCCAGCGTCTTCGCCTGCTTGGTTTCGCGCAGGTCGGGGGGCAAAATGTCGAGCAGCTCGCACATCGCCTTATGTTCACGCCGCGCGCGCAAATATTGGTCGGTGACCATGCGGGTGCGGCTGGAATAGCGTATGTCTTTTTCGCGGCTCCACACTTCCGACATCAGACGCGGCAAAGCGCCTTCTGCGGGGAACAGGTCCACCTGGAAGATCAGCATATCGCCTTCCTGATGGTCGAGAATATGCTGCAACGGCGTATTGGAAACGAGGCCGCCATCCCAATAAAAGCGCCCGTCAATTTCAACCGGCGGAAAGCCCGGCGGGAGTGCGCCGGAGGCCAGCACATGGCGCGCATCAATCTTGCCTCTCCACGCGCTGTCGCGATTGTCGAAATAGGCAAAATTGCCGCTTTCGACATCGACCGCGCCGACCGAAAAACGAATCGGTCCATGATTGACGCGATCCCAATCCACCAACTCGTCGAGCGTCTTAATGAGCGGGCTGGTGTCATAATAGCTGATCGCCGCATTCGATCCTTCCGGCGCCCAGAAGGGATTGACGAGGTGCGGCGCGAAAAAGCCCGGAACCCCCATCGCGGTCACCGCACCCGCCGACCAAAGATGCGCCATTTCGCGCATTTCATTGCCGGGCAGCGGGACAATATCGGGAAACCAGCCGGACACTTGCGTCCAGAAGGTTTTCAGTTTTTCCAGACAATCGCTCTTGCGGTTCCCCGCAATAATCGCCGCGTTGACAGCGCCAATCGAAATGCCCGCGACCCAATCCAGTTCGATGTCGAGTTCGTAAAGCTGCTCATACACGCCCGCCTGATAGCTGCCGAGCGCGCCGCCGCCTTGAAGCACCAGCGCCACCTGATCGGGGAGGGGGAGGATGGGATGGGATTTTTTGCGAGGCATGGCGTCGATGTAGGGGTTGGCAGGCACAGGGTAAAGGGGGCGACTCACTTCGGGCTTGCGCCATGTGCCCTGTGCCTCCAAAGAGTTGCCTTCTTATGACCGATATTTCCGCCCCTTCCGATTCCGCTTATCCGCCGCCCGGCGCATTTGATGGCGAACGCTTTTCCAAAGCGACGATGGTGCATGGGCATGGCGGCGTCCTTGGCATGAAATGGCACGGGCGCGGGCCGGACTGGATCGAGCTGTGCCTCCCCTGGCAGGATGCGCTGGTCGGCGATGCGGCGCGCGGCGTTATGGCGACCGGCCCGATCATCACGCTGATGGACATGGCGACCAGCCTTGCGGCGTGGGAAAAGCAAGGCCATTTCCGCCCGCAGGCCACGCTGGACCTGCGCGTTGATTATCTGCGCGCGGCGGGCGTCGGCAATGCGATTATCGGGCGCGGCCAATGCTACCGGCTCACCAAATCCATCGCCTTTGTACGCGGCATTGCGCATGAAGGCGATGCCGATGATCCGGTCGCCCATGTCGCAGGCACCTTCATGTTTACCGGCGAGCCTTGGGGCAAAAGATGAGCGCAAACCTTCCCCCTTATGCGCATCTGTTGGGCATCAGCGTCGAAGCGGATGGCACGCTTGCCATGCCGTTCGGCACCGCGGTATTGGGCCGCCCCGGCTATTTGCATGGCGGCGCGATTGCAGGATTGCTGGAGATGGCGCTGCACAAGGCATTGCGCGAAGAATTGGGCGCGGAAGCCGCCGACACCGTCATCAAGCCGATCAATGTCACCATCACTTATATGCGCGGCGGGCGCGAGATGATGACCTATGCCAAAGCGGTGGTGAACCGTGTCGGCAGCCGCGTCGCCAATGTCGAGGCCCATGCCTGGCAGGATGATGCCAATGCCCCGATTGCGTCGGCAAGCTGCAACTTCCTCAAAGGCTGATTAGCACCAGCGTCCGCGCTTAATTCTGATACCATTTGCGGATCGAAAACCAGCCGATAATCGCGACCGACAGCAGGAAACAGCCGCCCGTCACCCACCAGAAAGCGTGCGGATGCTGGGCATAAGGGATTCCTGCGACATTCATGCCGAGAAGGCCGGTGATGAAGGTCAAGGGCAGGAAAATCATCGCGACAATCGACAGGAAAAGCGAACGCTGATCGATGGTTTCCGCGCGCAGATCGGTCAGTTCTTCATGCGCAACCGCCGAGCGTTCGCGCACCGCTTCCAATTCTTCGGCCATGCGCGCGCAGCGGTCGGCGGCGGCGCGGATTTTGATCTGGTCACTTTCGTCGAGCCAGTCGAAATTCATTTGCTGGAGCCGCTCCAAGGCCGCGCGTTGCGGGGCGATGAAGCGGCGATAACCGATCGCCGTTTGCCGCACACGCGACACGCGGCGGCGGATAGCCATCGGGCGCTGCGCGGTTTCGAGGACCGATTCAATATCGTCGAGCCTGTCGCCCAGATCGGCGACTTTCGGGTCCAATTCTTCGGTAATCGCATCGGCGAGCGCGGCTATCACATCGCCCGCATCGCTATATTTGCCCCGCTCCATCGCGGCATGGACCGTATGGAGCGCGAGAAGGTCGCGAAAGCTTGCGGTGACAAGGAAATTGCGCTCCGCCCACATCCGGAGCGACACCAGCGGGTCGCCATTATATTGCTCGACCTCGCCAAGCCCGCGCAGGTTTAGCATCGCGCCGTCGCCCAGCCGTTCGGACCGCGGGCGGGTTTCAAAGGCGGTCAACGCATCGCGCGCCATATCGGGCATTGAAATCGGGCAATCCGCCGGATGCAGCGCCGCACCGCGCTCCAGATCATAATGGATCCAGACAAGCTCCGCGCCATTGGCGGCGGCCGGGTTCGCGTCTTCAAGCCGCGCTTTGTGCGGGCCGTTCTGATCGACAATCCACACGGTCAGCTTGCGCGTCGTGTCGCTCTCGACGGTTTCACTCAGCCCTTTGTCAACCAAATGATGATCCTTCCGCCTGTGGCCGCGCTGTCGGGCGGCGGCGTTTCGCTTGGCACCCGTTTCGCATCGGCGCGCGCGCGATGCAAGATGGCGGGCGCAATCGCCATCTGGTGCCAGATTTCATCGGCTTGGCCGAGCAAACGCGCCGCTTTTAGCGTCAGATCGTCGGGATCATCGCTGGCGATTTTGAAGTGGTGGAGCGCCGGATACTCCGCGCCGGATGCGGTGAGCCAGCGGTCGATATGGTCGGCGGCATCGGGCCGCAGCGGGTCGATGTTCCCACCTTCTGCAAGGCCTTCGTCAATCGCGCGGCGGCGGGCATCGGCATCGGGCCAGCGCGCGGTGATGCGTGGACGGTTGGTGAACAAAGCGGCGGCGAGCGCGCCCAGCTTTGCGGGCAAAAGTGCCTCGATTCGCTGGCGCAGCGCCTTGGCCAATCCGGCGGAAGCCCCGCCGGTGCCGATGGCGATAATCACCGGATCGCGGTCGACAATGGCGGGCAAGGTAAAATCGCAAAGATCGCGCATATCGGCGACATTGACGAGCATCCCGCGCCCTCGCAGAAACGCCGCCGTCGCCGCCATTTCTTGGCTATTTTCCAAGGCGATAAAGGCAAAACGCGCAGGCATGGCAGGGTCATCGGTGACGATACCGCCCGCGCGGTCGACCAGCCGCCTTTTGGCGTCCGCGGCATCGCCTTCGCCCAGCACCAGCACGGTTTCGCCCGTCAAGCGGACAAAGACCGGCAGGCTATGCATCAGTCCGCGCCGCCCTTGGCCGGATGGGCAAGGAAATCAGGGACGCGCTCGGCCGCAGCAATGGTGGCGGCGGGGATGCGGTCCGCGACAATCGCCCATTGGTCGCCATCGACCATGACTTCGGGCACCATCGGGCGGCTGTTATACGTGGACGCCATCGTCGCGCCATAAGCGCCCGCCGAACGGAACACCGCCAAATCGCCCGCTTCGACCGCATCAATGTCGCGTGCCATCGCGAAAGTATCGCTCGATTCGCACACCGGTCCGACAATGTTCGCGACCATCCGCTTGTCATTGGGCGTGACCGCCGCAAAATCATGCCAAGCATCATAGAGCGCAGGCCGCGCCAGATCATTCATCGCCGCATCGACGATGACGAACGGGTGCGCGATACCCGGCTTTACGCGGATTACAGTCGTCGCCATGATGCCTGCATTGGCGCAGATTACGCGGCCCGGTTCGAACATCAAAGTGACGCCCCAATCCTTGGTCACGCGCGCGACCATCGCGCCATATTCTTCCGGTGTCGGCGGCACTTCGCCTTCCTTGTAGCGCACGCCAAGACCGCCGCCCAAATCCACGCGGCTGATTGTATGGCCGTCCGCGCGAAGCTTGGCGATAAGGTCGCCAATGCGCTTAAACGCCGCCTCCAACGGGTCAAGGCTCAGCAATTGGCTGCCGATATGGAGCGCAATGCCGCGCATTTCCAAGCCCGGCAATGCGGCCAAGCGGCCATAAATATCCGCCGACAAATCATAAGGCACGCCGAATTTATTTTCCGCCTTGCCGGTCGAAATTTTGGCGTGGGTGCCAGCGTCCACATCCGGATTGACGCGCAAGGTCGCCACCGCGCGCTTGCCCGTTTTTTCGGCTACCGCCGCCAATTCGACGCCTTCAATCTCGCTTTCGAGGTTGAATTGGCCGATACCGCGTTCCAGCCCGACGCGCATTTCCTCTTCGGTTTTGCCGACGCCGGAAAAGACGATGTCCTCCGGCTTCATGCCCGCCGCAATCGCGCGCTCAAGCTCGCCTGCCGAGACAACATCCGCGCCATAGCCCATGCGCGCCATCAGGCCCAGAACTGCAAGGTTGGGATTGGCTTTGACCGCGAAACAACATTTGACATCGCCCGCCTGCGCTACCCCTTCGGCAAAGCTTTTCGCATGGCGTTCCAGCGTGCTGCGCGAATAAAGATAAACGGGTGTGCCGACGTCGGCGGCGATGGTCGCAACCGGAATGTCTTCGGCCATCAACTGGCCGTCGCGATATTGGAAATGATCCACTGTCAAATTGTCCTGTTAGTTTTTTTAGCCGGGAGGAGGAAGATCGAACGGGTCGTCTTTCCGTTTTTCGGACCGCCGGAGCAGTTCGTCGCTGCGGTCCGGACGGGTTTGCGGTTTGGGCGTGATGAGATCATCGGCGGTCGGCGGTGTTTCCGCGCCTGCTGGCGCGACCGGCAGGCTTTCGCCCGACGCCGGTTTCAACGCGACCTTTTTGCCGCAAGCCGTAAGCGACAGGCTCCCGACAAGGAGCGCCGCCAGCATGACCTTTTTTTTGCGCGCTATCGGCATCACAAGCCCAATTCCTTCCGTGCTTCGGCGACACGCGCGCGCACCTCGGACGGTGCGGTGCCGCCGAAACTGGTCCGGCTCGCCACCGATGCGTCCACCGGTAGCATAGCCATAGCGCCCGCGTCGATACGGCTATCAATCGCCTTCAAATCGTCAAGCGTGAGCGCCATGAGGCCGCCGCCCTTATCCTCGGCCGCTTTGACTACCGCGCCGGTGATATGGTGCGCCTCGCGGAACGGCACGCCCGCTTCGCGCACCAGCCAGTCGGCCAGGTCGGTGGCGGTCGCAAAACCGCTTTCGGCCAGCGCGCGCATCCGGTCAGTGCGGAAAGTCGTGGTTTCGACCATGCCGGTCATCGCCGCGATGGAGAGGGCAAGCAGGTCATGCGCTTCGAATACGGGCGGCTTATCATCCTGCATATCTTTGGAATAAGCGAGCGGCAGGCCCTTCATCGTCATGACGAGCGCGGTCATACAACCCGCAATTCGCCCCGCATGGCCGCGCACCAGTTCGGCGGCGTCAGGGTTGCGCTTTTGCGGCATGATAGAGCTGCCGGTCGAATAAGCATCAGGGAGCGAGACAAAGCCGAACGGCTGGCTTGCCCAGATGATAAACTCTTCGGCCAAGCGCGACAGATGGAGCGCACATTGGGTCGCGGCCATCAGATAATCGAGCGCGAAATCGCGGTCGGAAACGCTGTCCAAGCTATTGCGTGTCGGGCCATTTTCAAAGCCGAGCGCGGCGGCGGTGGCTTGCCGGTCAATCTTGTGACCGGTGCCTGCAAGCGCGGCGGCCCCCAAGGGCGACTGGTTTAATCGCGCGCGCGCATCGGCAAAGCGGCTGCGGTCGCGCGCAATCATTTCATAATAGGCCATAAGATGGTGGCCAAGCGTTACCGGCTGGGCGCTCTGCAAATGGGTGAAGCCGGGCATGATGCTGTCTGCATGTTCATCGGCGCGGATCACCAACTGTGTCTGGAGCGCGGCCAGCCCTGCATCGACCTCGTCAATCGCATCGCGCACCCACAGCTTAAAATCGGTCGCGACCTGATCGTTGCGCGAACGGGCGGTATGGAGCCTTCCGGCGGCGGGGCCGATCAGCTCGGCGAGCCGCGATTCCACCGTCATATGAATATCTTCAAGCGCCATATCGACCGGAACGCCATTGGCCTCATAATCGGCGGCGATCCGGTCCAGCCCGTCTATAATGGCTTTGACATCGGCGTTGGCAATAATGGCCTGCGCGCCCAGCATCGCGACATGGGCCTTGGACCCTGCTATATCCTGTTGCCACAAACGCTTGTCGAACGGGATGGAGGCATTTATCTCGCGCATGATGGCGCTTGGCCCCGCGGCAAAGCGCCCGCCCCACATATTATTCGCCTTTGGAGTATCCGCCATGTCTGCCTTTTCCCGCATCGCTTTTGGCACGCTCGTCACGGGCGCGCTGCTGCTCGGCGCGTGCGATAAGGAAAAGGCGGGGGACGGGCAACCCCCGGCGGGGCAGAATATGGTAACAGATGGAACTGTTCCGGAGGGGCCAGCCGCGCAAGCTGCCGATGGCTCCAAGGAAAATTACACAATCGACCGCAGCCGTAAGGGAAAGCCGGTCGCTGATCTGGACTTTACCGGCGATAATGATGCGGCGGTAAGTTTAAGCGATTATCGCGGGAAACCGATGCTTTTGAACCTGTGGGCGACATGGTGCGGGCCGTGCGTGGTTGAAATGCCCGCGCTCGACAGTCTTGCCGGAACGCTTGCGGACAAGGTGGCGGTGGTGGCGGTGTCGCAGGATCTCAAAGGCGCGGAGCCGGTCGATGCTTTTTTTGCCAAAACAGGGCTCAAGCATCTGAAGCCCTTTATCGACCCCGAAAACAAATTGGGGCAAGGGTTGGAAGTCGGCGCGCTCCCGACCACCATCCTCATCGACAAGGACGGCAAGGAAGTGTTGCGCGTCAATGGCGCGCTGGATTGGACCGGCAAGGAAGCCGCGGCGCTGATTGCCGAAGCGGGGTGAGATGTTGCACGGCGCACACCCCCTAAACCCCTAGTAATCACAGGATATTTTGCGTTACATCTTGATACCGCGTGCTGCTGGTTTCAGGGTTAAACTTCTGCTAAGGGCGTGTCCCTTAACGGGACAAAGCGGGTTCCGGCCCGATTCCTTTGGTTATTTGGCAATAAATATCGGGTAAAAGGGTCGAAATTTGCAATCCGGGCGGGTGGCCTTGGCCCCCTCCCCCACAAAGATTTGTGCGACATAGTTGAACGAGATGCAAAAGGGCTGGGCACATAAGGACAGGCTGCGCAAGGCAGCAGCAGCCGAGCGCGCGGCGTTGGGGATGAAAGCCCCCTTCCCCGCATGGGTGCGCTATGGCGCGGGCACGGCGCTCATCCTGTCGCTATTTACCGTGTCGCACGCCGTCGCAAGCAGCGCGGCGGAGGGGTATAAAGTGTCCACCCCCGTCCGCTTCAAACCTTATGATACGCAGCTATGGGCCGCGACCCATGCCGGATCGCGCGATGCCGCCGCGATGATCGACCCGTCCATCCCCGACCCCAATGCCGCCGACCTTCTGAACGCAGCGAGCGGCACTGCGCTGACGCCGTTGCAGGTCAAGGAGCAGGCGTTTATCGGTCCCGCCGCCAACCGCTATGTGTTCCACGGGCGCAGCGCGACCGATACATCGCGCGCGTTGCAATGCCTCACCACCGCTATCTATTATGAAGCCGCGTCCGAAAGCGATGACGGGATGCGCGGCGTCGCCCAAGTGGTGCTGAACCGCGTGCGCCATCCGAGTTTCCCGAACAGCGTGTGCGGCGTGGTGTTCCAAGGGTCGGAGCGCACCACCGGCTGCCAGTTCAGCTTTGCGTGCGATGGCGCGATGGCGCGGCGGCCCGCAACGGCGGAATGGCTACGCTCGCGCCGCATTGCCGCCGAAGCCTTGTCGGGGCGGACCTTCCCGAGCGTCGGCCTTGCGACCCATTATCACACGCAGGCGATCTGGCCCTATTGGGGCAAGACGTTGGTGATGACCAATGTGATCGGCGCGCATATTTTCCACCGCTGGCGTGGGCGCTGGGGCGAACTCTCCGCTTTCCGCCAGCCTTATGCGGGCCGCGAGCCGGTGCCGGGGCCGCATCGTTCGATTGCCGACCAGATTGCGGGTAAAGCGACTACGCCGATGGCGGGCGTAGCGGGCGGCGAAGCGGTCGCGCTTGATCCGGCAGTTGCGAAAGCAATTGCAGAGGCCAAAGCCGCCGACCTTGGCGGACGGCCTGTAACGGATGGAAGCACACCGCATCCGACGCCCTCTACGCCTACCCGCTCGGCCTCAACGCCCGGCTTCACCGCCGCCCCGCCGGTCCAGCGCGACTATGCCGACCCCGCGCTCAACACATCGGGCGAGGTCAAGGAACAGTTTAAGGAAAGCGGGAGCTGGAAGACGAAATAAGGGGCGGCGCAGGTTCACGCCCTCACCCATTATTTGGCTCACCTCCGCTCGCGCTTCCCCCAACCATAAAAAAAGGGGCGCTTCCACCATCGGGAAGCGCCCCTTTTTATCGCTTATACGGCTTTGGTCAGAATTTCGCTTCGACGCCCACCGTGAAGGAACGCCCACGCGGATCGGCCACACGCGGCTCCCAGCTCGACCCCGCGCCGGTATTACTGTCATAGGTAATCGCAAAGGGCGGGTCGGTGTCGAACAGGTTACGGACACCCAAGGTCATCTGATACCGGTCCGTAACCTTGAAGGCCGTCGACAGATTATAGATGACATAATCCTTGACCTTTTCATTATAGTCCGGACGGGTCAGCGCACCTGCAATCAACCGGTTATTTTCATAGCCTTTGCGGAAGATTTGCGAGAAGGACACGCTAATGTCATCGTTCGACCATGTCACAAAGGCATTATGCTTCCAGCGCAAGCCAAGGTCGCCAGTGTAAGTGAAAATACCAACGAGATCGCGCCACGGCGCTTCATCGACAAAACGCTCTTTCTTTTTAACAAGATAGGTTCCGTCAATGCCCGCCGTTAATGCGCCATTGCCAACATCGAACCCGCCACGCAGGACCAGTTCAATCCCTTGGGTGCGGCGCGAGCCGAGATTACCCGTCCGCAAATCCAACTGGTCGATGACTCCGGCCTGATTGCGGATAATCCGGTCTGCAAAAAATTGGGAATAACGCAGCACGTCACCCGATGTCGGTGCGCCAATCACATCATCGACATTGATCGACCAGAAATCGACCGAGGCGGTGAAATGACGCGAAGGCTTCACCACGACACCAACGCTATATTGTTTCGATTTTTCGGGTCCGACGTCAAGCTTGCCGCCGTTGAGCGTTTCCGCATTGATATTCTGTGACGCGATCGACACACAGCCGGGAACCGAGGTTGTGACGACACCATTGGGACATAGCAGCGGGTCACCCAGCGATGCGCCGGTGATCGGCGATTCGGTCGTGCCGTTGAAAATCTGGTTGAAATTGGGGACGCGGAAGCCGGTGCTGTACGATCCCCGGAACATCAACCAATCGGTCGGGCGGAACTGTACCGCAACCTTGGGATTCCATGTTGTGCCAAAGCCGGTATAATCGTCGACGCGGCCCGCCAGCGTCACATCCAACCTGTCAAACACCGGCAATAATATTTCGGCGTAGGCGGCCTTCACCGTGCGGTGCAGCCCCTCCAACGCATTCACATTGTCAAAGGCGACGTTGAAGATGTCGGGCGCACCGACAATACCGGCAGAAGACCCGTCAAACGTGTAGCTTTCGCGGCGATAGTCGATACCAGCCGCCAATTTTGCATCGCCACCGGGCAGCGCGAACAATGTCCCGGAAACCGACCCGTCAAACTGCGTCACCTTATATTGCCCGCTATACAGCATCACCCCTTCCGCGGAGATAGCCTTGAGAGCAGCCATAGCCTCCGGCGTTTGCGTGACCGAGAAGGGATTCAAAATGCCGCTATTGAGCAAGCCGACAATGCCCGGAGCCGTCGCACCGGGCGCGATAGGCGCGCGCGGGTCGATATCACCAGCAACCACAGGAATTCTTTTGGTGGGATCGTTCGGATCGGGCTTCGTCACGCCCGATGCTGCTGCATAGGCTGCATTGGGAAAAACGCCGCGATAATGATAGCCACTCCCCAAGGTGGAGGTAACGCGGCTGCGGGCAAACGACCCCCCCACGCGATAATCCCAATTGGTCGCGATCGGGCCTTCAAGGCCAAGAGCCGCACGCAGCGTATTGGTATCGGTTATATATTCGCGCTCGCCACAGGCAATACAACGCCAGCGATAAGCGATAGGCTTGCCATAATTGGCGCGCAAAGCCGCATCATTGGGGAAAGCGGCCACCAGCTGATTGAAAATGCCGTTATAGGTCGATTGTGTTACATTGTTGAGCGGATAATAAAGCGGCAACGCGGCAGTATTACCCGAATATTGGTTATGCGAAAAAATCTTGCGTGATTCCGCATCCGATCCTGTGATTTCCGCATAGGCTTGGTGGTCGCCCAGTTTCACCGTAGCGCGGCCATAATAGGTCAGGGTCTGCAGCGGTTGCTGCAGCACTGCGGCCCGCCCGGTATCCCAAGCACAAGCATAGCGGGCTGTGGGCGCGCCCCACAACAGCTCATCATAAGCCATGCCACCTTCGACCGAATCGCAACCGGCACCGCCCGGCAGATCCAGCGTATTTACCCCGCCATTCGGGACTGCTGTTCCTGCAAGAAGGCTTCCGTTCGGCGCAAAAATACCGTTCGCCCCGATGGAAAATATCGTCGCGATAGGCGTGCCGCGTGTATCCGCCGACAGGCCGCGTTCCGGCTGGTTGGTGTTGACAAAGTCGCGCTTAGATCCGCGCAGGATTTTATTCCAACTATACGAAACAGCGCCCATGATATTGAAGCCCTGTTCTTCGAGATCGCCATAGCCAGCCGTCGCCGACAAACGATAAATATTACCATCCCCCCTTTCGGTGAAATCGGTAAAGCCGTTCAGGGTAAGGCCTTGATAATTTGTCTTGGTGATAAAGTTGATCACGCCGCCGATGGCATCAGTGCCGTAAATAGCGGATGCACCGTCTTTCAAGACTTCGACCCGTTCGATTGCGGCAAAGGGAATCTGGTTGACGTCGACCGCAGAACCGGTGAGGCCGTGCGCCGCAACGCGCCGTCCATTGAGCAACACCAAGGTCGATGATGCCCCCTGCCCGCGCAGGTTGGCTGCCGACAAGCCGTTGGTGCCGCGCTGCGCGCCGCTGGTGACATCGGAATTCGCCGCAAGATTGTCCGAACCGTTGCCGTTGGTCGACAAATAGGAAATTAGTTGTTCGGGGCTGTTAATCCCTTCGCGTTGCAATTCCTGGCTGGTCACAACCTGGAGCGGCAGGGCGCTTTTGGTCGGATCCTGCTTGATGCGCGATCCGGTCACGATGATGGCGCTATCGCCGGACGATTCGGCAGAATCGCTTGCAACGCTGGTCGTGGTTTCGGTCGTTTCCTGCGCATAAAGCGGGGTTGCCGCAACGCCAAACGCCAGAACGGACGCCGTTACCTTAAAGGCCATTTTCCTCATCTTATATCCCCTTTTATCTCCGGCACTTCCCTTGTTTCTTGCGGATACTTTTGCCGGTCTCCCATGCGAGGCTAATCAATCCTTGAAAGCTTGGCAATCAGGATGATGACGAAAATGTGACCGGACAAGCAGGAGCATCAAAAGTGCGACACGCAAGACACAGTTTGGCGGCCAGTAAAGGCGCATAGGCCGATAATAATATGAAGGGGAAAAGTGGTGCCTCGGGGCGGGATCGAACCACCGACACTGCGATTTTCAGTCGCATGCTCTACCAACTGAGCTACCGAGGCATCTTTGGCGGGCCGGTTCGCTTCAACCGGCTCCGTCTGGAAGCCGCGCCTTTAATCAGTCATCGGTGCCACTGTCCAGCCCGTTTATGTTATTTTTTTCGATTTGTTCGAGCGCATCCTCGTCGAGCGCCGCTCCGGGGAGCTTGTAACCGTCGTCCGCCCAGTGCAAAAAGTCGCGGTCGCGGCAGCCTTTGCTACAGAAAGGGCGATAGTCCTGAACCGTCGCTTTGCCGCAAATCGGGCAGGCGCGTGCGCGTTTGGTTGCGGTTTTGGTTGGGTTTTGGGAAACAGGTTTAACTGACATAGCCGCCATGAATGCCAAGGCTGGCATCGCTTGCCAAGCTTATTTCACGGCCCAGACTGCGCGCCAACTGTCCGCCCCAATCGGGCCGACTTTCAAGCAAGGCGATGACCGCAGGCGGTGCGGTGATGGTCGCAAGCCCTGTTCCTTGCGCACGTTCTGCCCGTCGCAGCAGCGCGAGCGCTGCTGATTCGACCGGCGCATATTGGATAAGTTCGGCCAAGGACGCCCGTTCACGACGGCGCACGACCTGCATCAGGCCAAAACCGTTGACCGCCGTGCGTTCGAACGGTTGCGGCAGCACCGCATCAAACGCATCGGCAATCGCAGCGCGTGCGGCTTTTTCTTCGAGCGTCGGAAAGTCGATACCGATCGAGCCAGCAATCCCCATGCGGCGGATTGCGTCGGCCGCCGCCGCGCTGCCGCGCTTTGCAAGCTCTGCGGGCTTTAACGGGCCATCAATGTCGATGACGGTCATGGCAGGGGTGAGCGCGATGCGCAGCGCCCCGCCGTCAAAGGCCACCTCACCGCTCGCCGCTTCCTCCAGCAATTCGCTCCAACCCGCCTCTTCCAGCCGGTCCTCGGCATCATGCGGGCTGGCCATCAACACATTATGGCCGGTCATTCGGATGCGCTGGAGCAATTTCTTGCCGGGGGCCGGTTTGGCAGCGCCCTTCACTCCGCGCGCCTTGGCCAGCTTGGCGCGGCCGGGTTCTATAATCGCTTCACGCACTATTTCGACCGTCACGCGCCCGCCTTCGGTCAATTTGGGCGGGATGGGTTCAAGCAGCACATCCTCGCCGCTATCCAGCCGGACAATGCCACGCAGCTTGGCGATACGCTGTTCGACCATGCGCCCGCCAGCAATCGCGCCAATGCGGGCCTGATCGCTGTCGCGTTCGATCTGCGCTTCAACGATGCGCCCTTTATGGACGAGCGCGGCGCGCGCTTCGCCGATACCGTCTTCGTAAATCCATTCCGCCATGATGCGTTTCAATCCACCGGATAGCCCGCCGAACGCAGCAGGGTGCGCACTTCGTAAAGCGGCAAGCCGACCACGCCCGTATAGGTGCCGGACATAAAATCAACGAGCGCAGCCGCGCGGCCTTGAATGGCATAGCCGCCCGCTTTGCCGCGTCCTTCACCGCTCGCGACATAGGCCGCGATTTCAGTGTCGCTCAAGCGTTTGAAACGGACAATCGTGTCGGTGATGCGGCTGCGCATCCGCCCTTCGGTGTCGATGAGCGCAATCGCGCTCCACACATGGTGGCGACGGCCCGATAATCTGGCGATGAGGTCGGCGACGATTGCGTCTGTATCGGCAGGCGGCAATATGCGGCGGCCGAGCGCCACAGTCGTATCGCCTGCCAGCACGATATGCCCTTCGGGGCGCGGCACGGCTTCGGCTTTTTCTTCGGCCATGCGCAGCGCATAGAGGCGCGGCAATTCGCCAGAGCGCGGGCTTTCGTCAATGTCGGGCGAGTGGATGGCGTCAGGCGTCACGCCGATTTGCGCCAAAAGGTCGCGTCGGCGCGGCGATGAAGAGGCAAGGATCAGCCGCGCCGTCATAGTCTTAACCCGTAAACGTCCGCAAAAATGCGGCTTTTACGACGAGGACGGCCCGGGGCCGCCACGGCCCGGCATGAAGCGGTAGGTGATACGGCCCTTGGTAAGATCATAGGGCGTCAATTCGACCAGCACTTCATCGCCCACCAGCACGCGGATGCGGTTCTTGCGCATCTTGCCTGCGGTATGCCCCAATATTTCATGGTCATTTTCCAGTTTCACACGGAACATCGCGTTGGGGAGAAGCTCCACAACGGTGCCGCGCATTTCAAGCAGTTCTTCTTTTGCCATAAATCTCTTTTACAGATGTAATATTCGAATATTCTTGGCGCGCCTGTAACGCCAAAGCAGGAAAAAAGAAAGTCTTTGCGCAGAAAAGTCGTGCGGCCCGGCGGATGCGGGGTCAGTGGACCAGCTTCAAGCGCCGCAGCCCGCGCCACAGCAAGGATTTGGCGTGCGCTTCGTCGGGCCAGCGCGGCGGGGCTGTGGGTGCGATGCCCCATTTACGGATAAGGCCGTTGGTGCGGCGCGCTTCGGCTTCGCGGTAACTCCATTCAGACCGCCAGGTAATCGACAAGGAAATCGCGGCCTTATCCGCTACCTTGACCCAGTGCGGGGCCATGACGGGGACATAAATGGCATCCCCCGGCGCAAGCGCAACGGCCAGCCCCGCCCCGTCAAAACCATCCTCCCAAACAAGGTTGCGATGGCCGCCCGCATGGTAATTTTCATGCGCAGTGTCGGCGGCAAAGCGCGCATCGCCCGCCGGATAGACGGTCATTGTCTTGGCACCGCGTAAATGGACAAGAATATTATGTTCAGGGTCGAAATGAAACGGCGTCACCGCGCCCGGCGAGGAGATGAAGATAAACCCTTGCGGCGTCAGCATCTCGCCGGTCGTCGCGCGCACGGTCGGTTCCAGTTCACCGAGCAACGCCAGCAGGAGCGCGCGATAGGCGGGCACCGTCTCGATATTTTTGAGCACCATCCAAGAGCCGTTATCGTCAATCGTGCGGATGGTTTCGGCAATGGCAAGGCCGTTTGCGGGAATATCGTCGGGGTCGATGCCGACCGGCAAATCGCCTCGATTATATTCGATAGCGGACGGCGCAAGCAGCCCCGACAGATCCGCCAATGCGTCCAATGTCAGCAGGTCATGCGCGTGCAAATTATGACGCAGCGCGCGCGGTTGTTCGGGATAAGCGGCGGCAAAATCGGCAAGCGCCTCTGCGCCGAACACCCGCTGTTGGTCGGTTGCCGTCATATCTGCCCCTTTTGCTCCGCCTTTGGCCGCTTGCTCCATGCGCGCAACCGTTCGAGTGCGCGGATGCTTTTGAAGATCAGCCGGTTCCTTGGACCGCCCACCGCAACCGCAATGCGCACAATCGCACGCCGTTCGGCCCACAGGCTGTTGATCATCGAATGATTTTGCGCAGCGCAGCTATCAATCCAGTCCAGCCCGCGCGCGGCGAGCAATTCCAGATTTTCGCGCTGGATGAGAACACCCGGCGAATAGCGCGCATAATCTTCGTCATAGGCGGTTTTGAACGAAAAGCCGCCGCGCCCGCTCAGGAAATGGCACAGCATCGCAATCGGCTTGTCGCCTAGCCATAAGGTCAGCCCGTCAAGCTGCCCGTGCCGATGTGCGCCCTCCAGCACATCGCGGAAAAAACCCGCAGTGCGCGCGTCAGACCCGAGCGCCGAGCCTTCCTCGCCTTTCCAACCGGTGCGTTCGAGCGCAAGGAAGCGTGTCGCCCACGCATCGACATCATCGCCTTTAGCCAACCGTTCAAAGCGCATCGGCCCAAGCTCGGCAAGCCGCGCGGCCTGCCGCCGCAATTCCTTGCGCTTTTTGCCGCGCACATGGCGGTCCCAATAATCCTGCGCGGGAATGTCGGTTTGCACCATTGCGCGGGATTCGCGCAGTACAATGTCGCACCCCCTGCCCTCGCGCGCGGCTACGGCGCTTAGCGCACGGCAAACCGGCCCGTCTTCGACCATGCCGACCAGATAGAGTATGGGATGCGCGATGCGCGCCCTGTCGAGCGCGTCCAGCAAGGCCGCCCAGAACGTCTCCTCCCATCCCGGCAGGATGAGCGGCGTGCCAAGAAAACAATTGGGATGCACCCAATTTTCCGAATGGGTCACCGGAAAGCGGCCATAGCGGCGCGCCGGAGCCAGCGCGATCAGCCCCGCCAATTCCCCTTCGCTTTGCCACAATGCGAACAGCCGCGCCTTGGCGTCGCTATCAAACAGCCGCAAACCCGGCAGCATGAACCAGCTTTCGGCAAAAGGGTTGGGTTCGACCGCGCCGCCCGCCAACCGGTCCCACGCCGCCTGCAACCCCGGCATTGTGCATAAAGGGGCAGATAAAGGATCGTGAACGGTCAGTTTGGGATAGGCTGTCTGCGCGGCGCACGACAAAGCCACCGCCTCGCCAAGCGGACGGTGACTGTCTTGCGCATATGCCCCGTTGAACAGAGTCTGTCCCCGCTATTGTTGCACATTCACTGCGGCCCTAGCGCAATCAGGTTAACATATATCAACAGCAAAAAAAGCCCTGCCCGTTTATGTCCGGACAGGGCTTTGAAAGGAGTGTATTAAAAATAGTGTCGCGCGCGGATTATATGGCTCCGTGCGCCAAAGCGGCAAGCAGCAGCAGCGCGACAATATTGGTAATCTTGATCATCGGGTTGACCGCAGGGCCAGCCGTGTCCTTGTAAGGATCGCCCACCGTGTCACCGGTCACCGCCGCTTTATGGGCTTCGGAGCCCTTGCCGCCATGATTGCCATCCTCGATATATTTTTTGGCATTGTCCCAAGCACCGCCGCCCGATGTCATCGACAGCGCGACGAACAGACCGCCGACAATGACGCCAAGGAGCAAGGCACCCAAAGCCGCAAAGCCGTTTTCCTGACCCGCCACAGCGGTAATCACGAAATAGACCACAATCGGAGCGAGCACCGGCAGCAGCGAAGGGATAATCATCTCCTTGATCGCCGCTTTGGTCACAAGGTCGACCGTGCGCGCATAGTCGGGACGCGAGGAATAATCCATGATGCCGGGATTGGCTTTGAATTGTTCACGCACATCCTTCACCACATCGCCCGCAGCGCGGCCAACAGCGGTCATGCCCATCGCCCCGAACAGATAAGGGAGCAACGCGCCGAGCAGCAGGCCCACGATCACATAGGGATTTTCGAGGCTGAAATTGACTTGCAACTCCCCGAAATATTCCTTGAGGTCGGTGGTATAAGCCGCAAACAGCACCAGCGCCGCCAAGCCTGCCGAACCGATGGCATAGCCTTTGGTGACGGCCTTGGTGGTGTTGCCCACCGCATCGAGCGCATCGGTCTTTTCACGGACCGAATCGTCAAGCCCTGCCATTTCGGCAATGCCGCCCGCATTATCCGTCACCGGACCATAAGCGTCGAGCGCGACGACCATACCGGCCAGCGCCAGCATCGCGGTCGCAGCAAAGGCAATGCCGATGAGGCCCGCCAACTGGTATGCGATGATGATACCGGCACAGATCACCAAGGTCGGCAGCGCGGTCGCTTCGAGCGAAATCGCAAGGCCTTGGATGACGTTGGTGCCGTGGCCGGTTTCCGATGCCTTGGCAATCGAGCGCACCGGACGATAGTTGGTGCCGGTATAATATTCGGTGATCCAGACAATGAGACCGGTCACAACCAGCCCCAGCATCATACACCAGAATAGGCTCATGCCGGTAAAGCTGCTGCCACCAGGGCCGGAAATGGCGCTGTTCAAATCGCCCAGCACATATTGGCTTGCAAACCAGATAGCGGGGATCGACAGCAAGGCAGTCACAAGGAAGCCTTTATACATGGCCCCCATAATGTTGGTGCCACCGCCCAGACGGACGAAATAGGTGCCGATAATCGAGGTGATGATGCACACCCCGCCGACCAGAAGCGGCAAGGACATGAGCGGAAGCAGCATATCGCCTGCATCCTTCATCAACAGTGCGAGCAACACCATGGTTGCGCCCACTGTCACGACATAGGTTTCGAAAAGGTCGGCGGCCATCCCTGCGCAATCGCCGACATTGTCGCCGACATTGTCCGCAATCACCGCAGGGTTGCGCGGGTCATCTTCGGGGATACCGGCTTCGACCTTGCCGACAAGGTCAGCGCCAACGTCCGCCGCTTTGGTGAAGATACCACCACCAAGACGCGCGAAAATGGAAATCAACGAGGCACCGAAGGCCAAAGCGACCAGCGCATCGACTACCGTGCGGCTGCCCGGCGCATGGCCTGCAACACCGACAAGATAGTAGAAAAAGCCTGCAATCGCGAGCAACGCGAGGCCTGCCACCAGCATCCCGGTAATCGCACCGGCTCTGAAAGCGAGGGTCAGGCCCTGCTGCAAGCCCGACTGCGCGGCTGCGGCGGTGCGGACGTTCGACTGCACCGAAATATTCATGCCGATAAAACCGGCCACGCCTGACAGGATCGCGCCGAGTGCAAAACCGATGGCCGATAGCGGACCCAGAAAGACACCGACCAGCACGGCCACCACCACGCCGACAATGGCGATGGTGCGATATTGGCGACCCAGATAGGCGCGTGCGCCTTCCTGAATGGCTCCGGCAATTTCCTGCATTTTTTCATTGCCCGCATCGGAGCGCATAATTTGCGCGCGGGTCACAAAGCCATAAATCACTGCGGCGAGCCCACAGGCAATGGCAATCAAAACCACATTCATGTGTTGATTTCCTTCCCCTTTTGTAAAGTGCGGGAAACCGCAGGCTTTGAGGCCTGCTTTTTAGATCCCCGCCATTTGATTATTATCTCTACAGCGTAATCTATGCGGGGAAAGTTACAGCAGAGCAAGCCCGAACAATTTGTTTTTTGCGTGGGAGGGGCGTGGCGTGCATGGGGAAGTGCCGTTGCGGAAGCGCGGCTGCGCGGCCTGTGTGCGCTAGGGAGCGGGCCTGCGCTTAATGCTGGTAGCCGAGCCTGTCGGGTAGCGGCAGGGCCTCGCCTGCAAAGCTGAGCGACAAACCTGTCCCGTCCGCGACATGGCCGATGGCGGTTGCATTGACCGGCGGAACCAATCCTTCGCCCAAGGTGAACAGGAGTTGATAATCATCACCCGCAGTTGCGGCCGCAAGGCGTGCTTCAATGCCCCCGCCTGAATGGGCTTTATAAGCCTCGGACAGCGGCACCGCGTCGAGGCGAATATGGAGAGCGACCCCGCTCGCCTCCGCCATGCGCCGCGCATCCACGAGCAGGCCATCCGATATGTCCATCATCGCGCTAACCTGTGGTCCAAGCGCCTGCCCTTCGGTTAGCTTCGGCTGTGGGCGGTTGTGCGCGGTAAGCAGCGCGGCGGGTTCGCTCTGCCCTAGCTGCGCCAGCGCAAGCCCCGCGCCTGCATCACCAATGGTCCCCGTGACCCACACTATGTCGCCCGGCTTCGCACCGGCACGCGAGGGCGCGCCGTTCGGACCTGCCTTGCCGATCGCGGTCAGCCCGAACGCACGCGCCGCGCCTTGCGGCATCCGCACCGTATCGCCGCCAAGCAACGGCACCGCAAAATGGTGGAGCGCCGCGCCCAGCCCTTCGACAAAGCGCGTATCCCATTTGTCGCTATCGGCAAGGCTATAGCCTAATAGCACGCCCACCGGCGTTGCGCCTGCTGCGGCCAGATCGGACAGATTGACCGCAACCAACCGCCAGGCAATATCGGCGGGGTCGGCACCTTTAAGGAAATGCACGCCTTCCACAATCATGTCATGGGTCAGCACCAGCGCGCCGCGCATATCGGGCAGCACCGCGCAATCATCGGCGAGACCCCGCGCGGACGGATCCACCGCAAGAGCCCTTAAGGCGTCGATAAACCGGCTTTCACCTGTCATGGCTGCATCTTCATGGCTGCACCCTACAGCACAAACCCGATTTAAGCGCGCACTTCCTTGGCGACCGCATCGAGCAGGCCGTTGATAAAGCCCGCCTCGCGCTTGTCGTAAAAGGCTTTGGCGACATCGACATATTCGCTGATCACGCTCCCCGTCGGCACATCGGCGCGCGCGAGCAGTTCATAAGTGCCAACGCGCAGGATTGCCTTCATCGGCTTATCGAGCCGCTCCAGCGACCATTGTGCATTGAGTTTGGACGCGACGACACCATCAATCTCGTCGAGCCGCGCATCGGTGCCGGTCACCAGATCGTCGAAAAAATCGACCTCGGCTTCGGCATATTCGACATCTTCGATGGTCGCGCCCAAACGGTGCTGGTGGAATTCATGGAGCAAGGACGGAATCGCCGTTCCTTCCATCTCTTTCTGGTAGAGCGCCTGCACCGCCGCGAGCCGCGCTGCCGAGCGGGATTGAGCTTTATTTGTCATCATATCAACCTGTTATAGCGCCTTTTAACGAGCCAGTCTCATGCGGCCCAAAAAGTCCCGCTTGCCGACCGGAACGCCAAGCATCCGGACCAGATCATAAGCGGTCGTGGCATGGAAATAGAAGTTGGGCTGCGAAAAAGACAGCAGGAAGTTTGCGCCGGTAAACGGCATCCGGATATCTCCGATTGCAAATACCACCTCGCGGTCCGCGAGCGCGTTCACTTCTTCGGGGGTGGCGGCCTCAAGTGCCGCAATCGCGTCGGCCAGTCTGGCCTTCAGTCCTGCAAAATCGCTCGGCGGCGGCGTGAAGTCGGGCGAAAACAACCCTTCGCGCGCCCCTTCCAGTGCGCCTGCCGAATGGAAAGCGGTGGATTTCACCTGATAGGCAAAGGGCAACATATCGTCGGCCAACCGCGCGCCGATAACCTTGTCGGCCTCATGCCCGTTTTCCGCGCACCAGCGTTCCGCTTTGTCGACAATAGCCGACACCGCGCCCAAAATCTGGAGGTTGGACGGCACGACCGCGTCATAAAGGGAGAAACTCATGGATATATCCTTATGCTTGTGAGGGGGCCAGCCGCTGAGCGACCGACAAAGCGTGAGCGGGCAGCCCTTCGGCTTCGGCAAGCGTGACCGCTGCTGGACCGATTGCCGCCAAGGCCGCATCATCGAGCGACAGGAAGCTGGTGCGCTTCATAAAATCGGTAACTGACAGGCCCGACGAAAAGCGCGCGCGGCGGCCCGTGGGTAACACATGGTTCGGCCCCGCCACATAATCGCCAATCGCTTCGGGCGTCATGCGGCCAAGGAATACCGATCCTGCGTGCTTTACTTGCGCAAACAGCGTATCGTGATTGTCGACCGCCAGTTCCAGATGTTCGGGCGCGAGGGCGTTGACGAGCGGCATTGCCGCTTCCAAGGTCGGCACCAACACGACCGCACCATAGGCCGCCCAGCTTGTCTGCGCCGTCGTTGCGGTCGCCAAAGCGGGGATGATCCGATCGACCGCCGCTATCACCGCATCGGCAAAAGCGGCATCATCGGTGAACAGGATCGACTGGCTGGTCGGGTCATGTTCGGCCTGACTCATCAAATCCGCGGCAATCCAGTCCGGATGATTATGCTTGTCCGCGACCACCACAATCTCGCTTGGCCCCGCCACCATGTCGATGCCGACCACGCCATAAAGCTGGCGCTTGGCTTCGGCGACCCACGCATTGCCGGGGCCGGTTATCACATCGACGCTACGAATTTTTTCCGTTCCATAGGCAAGCGCGGCCACCGCCTGAGCGCCGCCGATGCACCAAATTTCCTCGACGCCTGCAATCGCTGCGGCCGCCATCACCGCCGGATTAAGCGCGCCGTCGCGGGTCGGCGTTACCATGACGATGCGTTCAACGCCCGCCACTTTGGCCGGGATAGCGTTCATCAACAGCGAGCTGAGATAGGCCGCGCGGCCACCCGGCACATAGACGCCTGCCGCGTCCACCGGCGTCCAGCGGCTACCGAGTGTTGCGCCAATACTGTCGGTCGTCCGGCTATCCTGCGGCTTCTGCTTTTCGTGGAAAGTCGCGATGCGTTCCGCCGCCAATTCGAGCGCCGCGCGCAAATCCTCGGGGAGTTCATCGCGTGCCTTGGCACATAGAGCGGGGTCCACATGCCAGCCATCGGCGTCGAGATCATGATTATCAAAGCGGCGCGTATAGTCGGCCACCGCCGCATCCCCCTGTTCGCGCACCGCCGCGATGATTTGCGCAACATCGCGCGCTACATCGGCATCGCTTTCGCGCCGCCCGTTGACGAGCGCATTAAAGTCATCGGCAAAGCCAGCCGCGCTTGCGTCAAGCCGCAACATCGGCGCGCTCCGCTACGATCTGGCGGAAACGGTCGACCAGCGGCACCACTTCGGCGCTGCGCTGTTTGAAGGCCGCCCGGTTGACGATGAGCCGCGCGGACACTTGCGCCAACACATCGGTTTCGGTGAGGCCGTTTTCCTTGAGCGTGCGCCCCGACGACACAAGATCAACAATCCGCCGCGACAGGCCGAGCAAGGGCGCAATTTCCATCGCGCCGTTCAATTTCACACATTCGGCCTGGATGCCCTGCGCTTCATAATAGCGCCGTGTCGTCGCCGGATATTTGGTCGCAACGCGCACATGGCTCATGCCGCGCACATCTTCCGCCGCCAGCCCTTCCGGCTCTGCGACCGACAAGCGGCAATGGCCGATCTTCAAATCGACCGGCGCATATAATTCCGAATAGTTGAACTCGTCGACCACGTCCGAGCCGACAATGCCGATCTGCGCTGCGCCATGCGCCACAAAAGTCGCCACATCGAACGCGCGCACGCGGATGATGTCGATGTCGGGCCGGTTGGTCGCAAAGGTCAGTGCGCGGCTTTCCTTGTCGAAAAAAGCCGCTTCGGGTTCAATGCCCGCCGCCTTTAACAAAGGTAAGGCTTCGTCGAGAATCCGCCCCTTGGGGATTGCAAAGATGAGTTTTTGGGTCATGCTGCGGTGCAGCGTTACGCGACCATCAAGCGAAGGGCAACCATGATGACGGATAGAATTGAAGCATCGGGACATAGCGCGGATATTGTCCGCGCCGCCTTCGAAATACAGGCCGCTTATTGCGATGCGAATCAGGCACCTATCACGGCGCAAATATGCAGCGCGCTGGCGGGCGGGTTAAGCGCGGCAACCGAGACAGGTCGCGTAGTGCTGGGCTGGACCGGCAATGCGGTCGCGGACGGGCTGGTGTTGCGGCTGGTCGGCGGCGTGCATGACCTGTGGCTTACGGGTGATGCGCCGGAACTGGACGGGCTGTTTAAGGGGGAAGCGCGCGCGGACGATATGCTCCCGATTGTTGCGGCCTTTCTGGAACGGCAGGACGCGGCGCTGCTTCCCTGGCTTGATAGCCCGCCGCAAACCAATGAGCCGGGGCGGTCGGCTTCGCTGATGACCGGCCTCCTCCACCTTGCAGCGCGACATGGCGGGCGTATGGAGATTATCGAAATCGGTTCAAGTGCAGGGCTTAACCTGTTGATTGACCGCTTCCATATGGATTTAGGCGGGGTCAAAGTCGGGCCGGAGAACTCCACCGTCCAGATCACACCCGAATGGCGCGGTAGTCCCCCGCCGCACACGCTGCCCGATATTCTCTCCGTGCGCGGGAGCGACATCCAGCCGATGGATGCGACCCGGCCCGCCAATGAGCGGCGCTTGCTCGCTTATATATGGCAAGACCATCCGGCGCGGTTCGAGCGGGTTGCCAAAGCAATTGCGATGCAACGCGAACGGGCGGTCGATCTGGTCAAGGCCGATGCCGCCTATTGGGTCGAAGCGCAACTGGCTTTACCGCAGGACGATGGCGTGATGCGCGTCCTCATGCACTCGATCATGTGGCAATATATGGACGAACCGCGCCAACGCCGGATCACACAAGCGATGGAGGCAGCGGGCGCCAAAGCCACGCCCGACCGCCCGCTCGGCTGGGTCGCGGTAGAGGCCAACCGCAATTTGAGCCGCCATGATATTGTCATCCGCAGTTGGCCGGGACATGGCGAGCCGATGCTAATCGGCCATGCCCATGCCCACGGCTTTTGGGTCGAGCATAGCCCTCCGGCCTAAACCCATCTCAATGCGTCGATAACCATTCGTCCATTACGGCGTTGACCGCATCGGGCTTTTCCCACGGCACGAAATGGCCCGCGCCCGGAATTTTGACCACTTTCAGATCCGGCACCATATCGCCCAACCCGTCGAGGTTACACGGCGGCAAAGCGACATCATCCAGCGCCCAGATCACTAGGGTCGGCATTGCGGTGGGCGGGAACGGGCCATCGACTGATGCAGGGCGCTCCGGCGTTTCATCCATTGCGGGCACAATCACGTTGGACGCGCGATACCAGTTCAGCATCGCAAAAGCCGCGCCCGGCTCGTTCCAGTCACGGAAATAAATTTGCCGGTCCTGATCGGTGAGCGCGGAGCTTCCTTCTGCCCCGCCAAATTCCTTCATCAATATGCCCGCAATGCCGGTGTCGCGGATGAGGTCATCATTGGCGCTATCGCGAAAGCCGCGAATATATTGGCTCGCCGCGCGCTGCTCCGGATTGTCGAACAGCAATTTCTGGAAAATATAAGGATGCGGTGCATTGGCGATGATGAGCCGCGCGACTTTGCCGCGATAGGTGGCAGGGCCGGTGGGTCCGCTCATCAGGGCGATCAGCCATGCGAGCGCGCCGCCCCAATCGTGACCAACCAGCGTGAAGCGTTCGATGCCCAAAGCTTCGGCGAGCGCGAAAATATCCTGCGCCAGCTTGTCGGCCGTATAATTTTCGACACCTTCGGGCTTGGATGATTTGGCATAGCCGCGCTGGTCGGGGACAATCACCCGGTAGCGGTCGGAAAAATGCGGGATCTGGTTGCGCCAGGTCCAATGTGATTCCGGAAAGCCGTGGAGGAAAAGCATCGCGGGCGCATCGCGCGGCCCTTCATCGACATAATCCAGTTCAATCCCGCTGGGCAGTGTGATCCGGTCCAGTGCAAAAGGTTGGCGCATGATAATTCTCTCCCCATTTTATTGAATGACCGGCTGATAGTGCGCGAAACAATATCCTGACAAGGAAATATTGGCGACAATATGCCAACACCCATATAAAGTAACCGATTAGCGGCAATCGCCTGCTTAGGAATACGCACCTATCATCCGGATCTATTAACCGCAGATTATTTTCAAATATTGATTTAAGTATTTGTTTTTATTGTTTAGATAAGATGGTTATATATGTCGTATGACAGAATATTCCATTTTATTGATCGTTTTTTGACGACACTTTCATATGCGCCACCATCAGCCGAAATGCCTTACTCCCCCGGCGCAACAGCCTTGATGGCGAGCGCGTGAATCCGCTCTGCCATTAAATCGCCAAGTGCCTGATTGACCAGCCTTTGCCGCGCAACGCGGTTGAGGCCGGAAAATTTTGCACTTGTCACCGCGACCGAAAAATGGCTTTCGCCCGTGCCGTCATATCCAGCATGACCGCGATGCTTTTCGCTGTCATTGGTGACGACGAGCTGGTCGGGCGATAGCGCCGCGATCAACCGCTTTTCCATTTCCTGTTGCACTGGACCTTTGCTCATATAATCCCCATTTAACACAATCACGCCATCCCTCTGAAACGGGATCCACCCCCTGATCTCCATTTTCAAACGCAAGGTCCGGAGATGGATCCCCGCTTTCGCGGGGATGACGATTATTACAATCCGACTATGCCCATATAGACAAAGCTGTGACAGACAAAACACGACATTCAAGATTTCATGGCCGGGTCGGCGACGGCACGCGCGCTTGCGCGGTCGAAGGCTGCCCCGAACCCGGAGAGTTTCGCGCACCGCCGCTTTATGGCCTGCCCGAAGATGGTTCGCCCCCTGCGTGGCGCTGGCTGTGCCTCGACCATGTCCGCGCGTTTAATGCGGGCTTCAACTATTTTTCCGGCATGACCAGCGAGGAGATTTATGCCGCGCAAACCCCTTATGCGGGGTGGCAGCGCGAAACCCGCGCCTTTGCCTCGAACGGCACCGATCCGGGGCCGCGCTGGGCCGATTTTGCCGATCCGCTCGACGCCATCGGCGCACGTTATGCCGCCCATCGCAAAGCGCCCCCTGCCCGCAATGGCCATATGTTGAGCGATGCGGATAGAAAAGCGCTCAAAGCCTTGGGGCTCGCCCCCGACGCCGACCGCCGCGCCATCCGCAAACGCTATACCGAGCTTGTCCATAAATATCATCCTGACCGTAACGGCGGCGACCGCACCCACGAAAAGGCGTTGCAACGCACCGTTTCCGCCTATACGCAGCTTCGAAACTCACCTTTTTTCCGAGAGTCCTGATGTCCGATCTGCCCAACGTCCAGCTTGCCAGCATGGAAACGACCATCCTCGAAGCCCCTGACAAGATGGTCAAGGTGCGCGAGATGTTCGGGATTGATTCGGACATGGAAGTCCCCGCTTTCAGCGAAGCCGACGAGCGGGTGCCCGACCTTGACCCCGCTTATGTGTTTGATCCCGACACGACTTTTGCGATCCTTGCAGGCTTTTCGTTCAATCGCCGCGTGATGATCCAGGGCTATCATGGCACCGGCAAATCGACCCATATCGAACAGGTCGCCGCGCGCCTTAAATGGCCGTGCGTACGGATCAACCTCGACAGCCATATCAGCCGCGTCGATCTGGTCGGCCGCGATGCGATTGTGTTGAAGGACGGCAAGCAAGTCACCGAGTTTCGTGAAGGCTTGCTCCCTTGGGCGCTGCAAACCCCGACCGCTTTGGTGTTCGACGAATATGATGCGGGGCGGCCCGATGTGATGTTCGTTATCCAGCGCGTGCTCGAAACCGACGGCAAGCTGACCCTGCTCGACCAGAACCGCGTAATCCGCCCCAACCCCTATTTCCGGCTGTTTGCGACGTCGAACACAATTGGTTTGGGCGATACCAGCGGGCTGTATCATGGCACGCAGCAGATCAACCAGGGCCAGATGGACCGTTGGAACATCGTCGTCACGTTGAACTATCTGCCTGCCGAAACCGAAGCCAATATCGTGCTGGCGAAATCCGGCGAATATGATGCGCCGGGCGCGCGCGCGCTGGTCGACAAGATGGTCAAGGTCGCGGACTTGACGCGCCAAGGCTTTATCAACGGCGACATTTCGACCGTGATGAGCCCGCGCACCGTGATTAGCTGGGCACAGAATAGCGAGATTTTCAAAAATGTCGGCTTTGCCTTCCGCCTCTCCTTCCTCAACAAATGCGACGAGGCCGAGCGGATGATTGTCGCTGAATATTATCAGCGCGTGTTCGGCGAAGATTTGCCCGAAAGCATTATCGGCAAGGCCTGAGTCGGCGCTGACTTCGACAGATGGTCGCAATCCGGAACCCGGAGCGGGGGCCGGACAAGAAACCACTATATGTAGTGGTGGGAGACTGTGTCGGCAAAAATCGCCGGTTTCTGCCGGAAACACCCCCTTAACTTCGCAAAGTTCGGGCAAATCCCGCTTTTTCAAACCATACCATATATAGTGGCTCGCGATATAGTGGTTCTCGCTGCGCCCTCTATCGCCTGCCTGCATCGTTCGCATGAACAACCGTCCCCGTCCTTTCCGGCCCGATGCCGAAAACAGACAAGCCTGCGCTACCCGCTATTGTGTAGGCAAGAATGTTCGCGGGAGACGCAAAAAACTGACGGGCGCGCCTGTCAGGCCGCCTTTTTCTTGGGCAGCATATGGAGCGCCGCGACGATGATACCGCCGATAATCACCCCGAATATGCCGGAGCCGATCGCGTGGACGACCCATTCGATAAAGCCTTGCGCAACGCCGATCCCGGCGGCGACGCTATGCGACAGGCTGTCGAGCCATTCGGGCAGCTTGGTGATGTGGAATTCGTGCATCCCGTGAAGGATGATGCCGCCGCCGACCCAGATCATTGCGGCCACACCGATAATCGACAAGGCTTTCAACACTTTGGGCATCGCTTTTACAAGGAAATGGCCAAAGCCTTTTGCGCCGCGTCCTTCTTTTTGCGCCATATGGAGGCCGATATCGTCCATCTTAACGATAAGCCCGACCGCGCCATATACAACAGCCGTAATCGCGAGCGCGACCACGATGAGCGCGCCTGCCTGCATCCAGATATTCTGGTCGGCGACTTCATTCAGCGCAATCGCCATAATTTCGGCGGACAGGATGAGGTCGGTGCGGATTGCGCCCGCGACCATCTTGGCCTCATGGTCCGCCGCGCTCAACTGTTCGGCTTCCTCCTCCAGCGAGGCATTGTCATGGTGGAAGAAATGTTCGTAAAGCTTTTCCGCGCCTTCAAAGCAGAGATAGGCCCCGCCAACCATCAGGATCGGCGTAATCGCCCAAGGCAGAAACGCGCTTAACAGCAAGGCCGCGGGCAGGATGAATAATAATTTATTCTTGGCCGAGCCCTTGGCGATTTTCCAGATGATCGGCAGTTCGCGCTGCGGCGTAAAGCCCGTCACATAGCGTGGCGTCACCGCTGCGTCGTCGATAACCACACCCGCCGCCTTGGCGCTCGCTTTGCCAGCGGCTGCGCCTATATCATCGACCGACGCAGCGGCTAATTTGGCAATGGTTGCAACATCATCGAGAAGGGCAGCTAGACCGGAGGGCATAAAGGGTTGGGCTCCTTGAGCGTCAAAAAAGAGTTAAGTTTGCGTGTAATGGCTCGCTCACAATTGTCGAGAGCGAATGACTATTCGGTCTTTGCGGCGGTGGACGCTCCATCTTGTAGCCCGCAATTTTCGGCGAAATATTGTTTGACCTCATCGGTGCCGGTCAGGCCGGATGTGGATGATCCGCTTTTGCCGTCAATCGTCTTGATCGAAAAGGTTATGGATTTGCCGTTCAGCACCGCATCGCGGAACGCTTCGGCCTGTTCGGGCAGGATATTGAAGCTGGAGCGCGAAAATTGCGTTGCGTCGAATTTTTTATCGTCCACCTCGACATTCATCGTGCCGCGATTGGCGGGGGCGCTGTCATAGGCGACCTCGAAAGGCAGGTCGATGCTGGCCTGCCAGCGTGCATTTTTCTCCCCGCCCCAGCTTGCAGGACAGCGGAGTGTGAGGCGCGATTTTTCGAACTTCATGTCATTATCGTTGGACGCATCGGCCATGACGAGCAAAGCGGAGCCTTGGAAACTTTCCTCCTTGCCCGCCTCTTTGGGGGACAGCGACCAGCGTTCTCCGGCGATTTCCTGCTTCACGCGCACGACGCTTTCATCGTCCGTCGCGCCTTGTTGAGGCGCCCCGTCGTCCGGCTTCTTACACGCAGACAGCGCCAATGCGGCCCCCGTCAGCGCCATCAGGATAAGCTTAGAGAAGCGGCGTTCGGGCATGATCTATTCCTTATGACTGCGTCGGGAGGCACCATGACTATGCAAATTATCGCACCATGTTCAATGCGGTTGCGGTGCGCTGCGCCTTTTCGCGCGCATCAAGGCTTGGCAAAGCGGCTGCGCGCTGGCATCGGGGGAAGGTTATGACATCGCGCTCGCCTCTCGACGATTTCAAGACTGCCCTCACCTCGGCGGCAAGAGCGGTTGCGCGCGAGCCGGAAGTCGAAATTGCGTTTACCGCCGATGCGCCGGGCGCGTCCAATAAACATTTCCGCGTGCCGATGCCGGGGCGGGTTTTGCCCAAGGATCAGGTTGCCGAAGCGCGCGGCTTTTCCGACAGTATGGCGCTCAAATTGCGGCATCATGATACGAGCCTCCACGCCGCGCACCGCCCGTCCGATCCGGTCGCGGGCGCGGTGTTTGACGCGATCGAAAATGCCCGCGTCGAAGCTTTGGGCGCGCGCAGCATGGACGGGGTCGCGCGCAACCTTGATGCCGCGATGGTCATGCGGATGCGCTCCGACCCCATCGCGCGCGCACAACATGCCGAAGAAGTGCCGTTGCAATCCGCGTTAGAATTGCTCGCGCGGCAAAGGCTGACGGGGGCGGAGCCGCCCGAAAGCGCGGTCAAAGGTCTCGATCTGGTGCGCGACTGGATCGAGGATAAGGCAGGCGGCGATCTGGATGCGCTCGCACTGGCGCTCGACGATCAGGCCGCGTTTCAAGGACTGGTCGGCAAATTGCTCGCCGACCTGGACCTCACCCAAGGCGAAGTCGCGCCGGAAGAGGAAATGGAGCCGGACGAGGCCGAAGAAGAGCAGGACGCCGAACAGGACCAAGACCAAAGCGACGAGAGCGAACAGTCGGGCGACAGCCAACAGACCGATGCGCGCGCCGATATGGAAGGCGATGACGCCGATGATGGCGACAGCGACCCTTCCGCCGAAGAGGCTGATGGCGAAGCGGACGCGGACTCGCAGGATTTTGACGATGACGGGATGATGCCGGTCCGGCCCAACCGCCCTTATGGCGACATCCCCAATTTCGACTATAAAATCTGGACCGAAAAATATGACGAGGTGGTCGAGGCAACCGACCTGTGCGACGAGGAAGAATTAACCCGATTGCGCGGGTTTTTGGACCTCCAGATGGCGAATTTGCAAGGGGCGGTGACCAAGCTTGCCAACCGGCTCCAGCGCCGCTTGATGGCACAGCAAAACCGCGCATGGGATTTCGATCAGGAAGAAGGCTTGCTCGACCCCGCCCGGCTTGCGCGCGTGGTCATCAACCCGGCGCATAATCTCAGCTATAAGATCGAGCGCGACACCGATTTCCGCGATACGGTGGTGACGATCCTTATCGACAATAGCGGTTCGATGCGCGGGCGACCCATCGGCATTGCCGCGATTTCCGCCGACATATTGGCGCGCACATTGGAACGCTGCGGGGTCAAAACCGAGATTTTGGGCTTTACCACGCGCACCTGGAAGGGCGGGAACAGCCGTGAAGATTGGCTTGCCGCAGGCCGCACGCCCAATCCGGGCCGTTTGAATGACCTACGCCACATCATCTATAAAAAAGCCGATGAGCCCTACCGCCGCGCGCGCCGTTCGCTCGGCCTGATGATGCGTGAAGGGTTACTCAAGGAAAATATCGACGGCGAAGCCTTGCTGTGGGCGCATAACCGCATCGTCCACCGCCCCGAAGACCGCCGCATCCTCATGGTGATTTCGGACGGCGCACCGGTCGATGACAGCACCCAATCAGTCAATAATGGCAATTATCTGAACCAGCATTTGCGCGAGGTGATTGGCTGGATCGAGAAAAAATCGCCGGTCGAACTGATCGCCATCGGCATCGGCCATGATGTGACGCGCTGGTATGCGCGCGCGGTGACAATCATGGATGCAGAACAGCTTGGCGGCACAATGATCGAACAATTGGCCTCGCTGTTCGACACGGCCTAACCGGTTTTTGCAGGCGGCTTGCGGGCCTTGCCGCCGTCAAGGCTGTTGGCCAGCAACAACCAGTCCGCACAGCCGCTTGGAATGACTTTTTCGATCAGCGCATCAATATCGGTGAGCCGTACCTGCCCGTCGAGTATCAGCATGGCAAGCCCATGCACTAGCGCCCAAGCGCGCATCGCCGCGACCAGTCGCACCTCCTCGCTCGCTTCCGGGCCCAACAGCACCGCGATATTCTGAATGAGCAGCCCCGCCGCGCTGTCATCGGGCGGGGTTTCAAACGGGTGGGTCTGGTTCACCGCGCAAGAGAAAATCATGCGGAACAAGGACGGCTTGGCAATCGCAAAGCGCACATAAGCGCGGCCCGATGCGGCGAAAGCGGCTTGCGGTTCAAGCCCTTCCATCGCGTCGGCCTGTGCTTCGGCGAGCATTTCAAAGCCGCGCGAGGCGATCGCCCCCATCAGCGCATCCTTGTCCGGAAAATGGCGGTAAAGCGCGGTCGCGCTCACCCCGACCTTGCGCGCAATTTCCCGCAAGGACAATTGTTCGACGCTCGAATGTTCAAGCTGGCGCAACCCTTCTTCGAGCGCCGCCGCGCGCAAATCGCCATGATGATAGCTTGATTTGGCAGCGCGGGGGCGGCGCTTTACCACTTCAATGTTGACACTGTTATCATTATCAATCATCACGGCACCTTAAAACAGGTTTACGCCCTTGCTGCCCTCGCATGGCAGTTGGCGGGAATCGGTCCATATTGCGGAAAAAAGGAAGACTATCATGTCCCTTACCGAACGCGAGCGCAACATCCGAAGCCGTGTGGGCAAGACTTTGGCGGCCATAGGGCGGGTTGCGAGCGCGCTGCGTCCGATGCCCGACGGCCCGCATCCCTATCTGGAAGGTCTCCACAAAGGCATGGAGGAGGAGGTGACTTTAGAGGCGCTATCCGTCACCGGAACCATCCCGCCGACGCTCGCCGGACGCTATTTGCGCATCGGTCCCAATCCGGTGCGCCCGCCCAATCCCAAAAATTATCATTGGTTTACCGGCGACGGCATGGCGCATGGCATCCGCATCAAGGATGGCAAGGCTTTATGGTATCGCAACCGCTGGGTGCGCTCGACCGCTGTGTCGCAGGCTTTGGGCGAGGCGCCCCTCCCCGGTCGGCGCGGTCCGAACGAGGTGGTCAACACCAATATTCTGCGCTTGGGCGACCGGATATGGGCGCTATCCGAAGCGGGCAGCGTGCCGGTGGAAATGAGCGATACACTCGAAACCATCGCGCATAATCCGTTTGGCGGCGGGCTGGAAAATGCCTTTTCCGCCCATCCGCATATCGACCCGCACACCGGTGAGGCGCACGCCATATGCTATCGCGGCGGGATTATGGACCGGGTGTGGCATGTCGTGCTGGACCGGAACGCGCAAGTCCTGCGCGAAGAAGCCATCAAGGTCGCGCATGGCCCGTCCATCCATGATTGCCAGATTACGCCGCATCATGTGCTGGTATTCGATCTTCCGATAACCTTTTCGCTAAAAGCGATGCTGGGCGGCCGGAATTTCCCCTATCGCTGGAACGCGCAACACAAGCCGCGCGTCGGGCTTTTGGGGCGGGATGCGCCGGGGCAGAGTATCATCTGGTATGATGTGGAGCCTTGCTATATTTTCCACACCGGCAATGCGTTTGAAGACGAACAAGGGCGCACTCAGGTCGATGTCGTGGTCCATGACCATCTGTTCGACCGCATCACCAACGGCCCCCATGAATCGAAAACCAGCCTTGAACGCTGGACCTTCGACGCGGCCAGCCGCAGCATCCTGCGCACGGTGCTGGACGCCCAAGGACAGGAATTTCCGCGCTATGACGAGCGGCGCACGGGCACGCCCTATCGTTATCTCTACACCGTCGCGATGGATAATGACCAAGCGGGTCTCATCAATGATACGCGGCTGATCAAGCAGGATCTGGTGGCGGGCAGCAAGCAAGTGATCGACTTCGGCCCCGCGCGCCATCCCGGCGAATTTGTGTTTGTGCCCGCGCACGCACAGGCAGCAGAGGATGAAGGCTGGCTGATCGGGCTGGTGGTGGATGCGAACAAGGCGCCCACCGACCTCATGATCCTCGACGCGCAAAATTTCGAAAGCCCGCCCCAAGCCATCATCCACCTCCCCCACCACATCCCGCCGGGCTTCCACGGCAATTGGGTGGAGGATTGAAGGCGTATCGGGTTTGTGTGGGTTTTAGAGGATTCACGCGGAGGCGCGGAGCTTTTTTGAAAGAGGTTCATGCAGATGGCGCAGAGGGTATAGAGGGCGCAGAATGTGCCGATGGGATATATGATGCAGGCCGCGTGATGATATTAAGGCTGGAAAATAATGTCTGGGATTAAGGTCCAGTAATATGGGCCTAAAGTCAGGACCGGAAACTATAATCTCCGTTCGTGCTGAGTAGGGTTCGCAGAACCCGTATCGAAGCACCGGTTTCAACCAAGCTCTTCGATACGGCTCTTACGAGCCTACTCAGAGCGAACGGAATGGGGGCTCCCGTGACAATGGCGGGCGTGACAGATAGCCTTCCTTGGCCCGTCACCGCCCCCCACATAAAAAACCGGGTGACGGCGCTTGCTTCCGTCACCCGGTTGGCTTTTTAAGAACGCGGATCAGAACATTTTGCGGAAGCTGATTTCCACATAGCGCCCGCGCGGGTCGAGATAGCCGGGCTGGTAGGTCAACGGCACATCGCCTTCGCGGTTTTTGACCGTCTGGATCGCGTTGGTCACATTATTGACTGACAGGCGCAGGCGGCTGCCTTTGAGGAACGGCACCGCTTCGACCAATTTGGGCTGCTGGTCGAAATTCATAAAGGCCGACAGGTTGAAGGTCAGCAATTCGCCAAAGCGCAACTGGTCGTTGATGCTATCGCCTTCCGCCGTGGTCGCGCTTTGATATTTGGCGTTACCGCGAAGGCCGAAACCTTTGTAGAACCAGCCCGCATCAAGGTCGAGTTGGTGGCGCGCGGTGCCGCCGCTGCTGCCGGTGGCGCTGCCGTCGAGCAAGTCAAGCTTGGGCAGGCCCGGCCCCATATCAATCGTATCGGTCAGGCGGATGGTATGGAACAAGGACAGGTTCCAGCGCCCACCCGATCCGCCGCCCATGCCGCCGCGTCCGCCGCCACCGCGCGGACCGCCGCCGCCCCGGCCTCCGGCATTGGCCCCGGGCGGAGGTCCGCCTTCGCCGCCGCTACGCATACCGCCTTGGCCGCGCCCCCCCCGCCCTTCCCCACGTCCTTCCCCGCGCCCGCGCTGTTGCTGGCCAAAGGATTTGAAGAAGGTGAAGCCATAGCGGATATTGCTATTATCGCGGCTGTCATAATTGAGCGGGCGATTGTCGATTTCGATAAGATTGCCGTCCGCATCGCGGATAATCCGGTCGGGGAAAGCCGCTTCCACCTCCGGCGTCAACAAAGGCAGCGAACCGATGGGATTATCCATATGGTTGTTATAATAGTTGGCGCTAAACCGCAGATTATCGACCCACGGCAGATTATAATTGAGCGCCAGCTTCCATTCGCGCTTCTTTTGCGAAAGCAGGTCCGGATTACCGCCGCTGATCGAATTGACCAGCACGGTCTGGCCGGTCTGGAAGTCATAGACAGCGCGGTTGGGGTTATTCACAACCGGCGAACCAAGCTGCGACATGGAAGGCGCCCCTTCATCAATCGCGATCGAAGCGGACAGGTTCAAGCGGCCGGACGGCGACCAGTTCAGCCCCGTGCCCCAACTGGTCAGCCCGCCAAAATCGGACACATGATTATAGCCCGCATTGGCGTTCAAGGAGAGGCGGCCAAGGAAGGGCAGCACATGGCTGTCCGCGTCGGCAATCGGCACTTCGATGCTCGCCAACACATTGCCTTCCTGACGCTTCAAATCGGTGCTGCTGAAGGTGCCGCGTCGGTTGCTCCAGCCTTCATAATCGCGTGCGACAAAGCCGGTGGTGAGGCTCGCGCGGACGCGGCCTGCGGGCAGGTCGAACAGCGGGCCGTTGAACACGGCGGTCGCGTCGGTCGATACATCTTGGCCCCGGGACTCATCCTGATCGGCGTCAACCGTGGCACAGCGACGCAGGCCATCCGCGCCTTCTTCCAACACACATTGGTCGACAAGGCTGGTCGTGTTGGTGCGGTCATGATTGGCCGAAAAATTCCAGCGCCAGCGACCAATATCGCCGTTAAAGCCGGTGCCGGCATGGAAAGTGCGGCTGCGGTTTTCGGTGTCGATGCGGCCATCGCACAGCAAAGCCGACGGGTTGGCACAGGACATGCTATCGTCCGCCCAATAGCCGGTCGGGCCGTTCGCGCCCTTGCTGTTGGACAGCTCGTAAGACAGGTTGAGCGAACCCGAAATATCGTCGGTCAGATAGCGTTGCAGCGTGCCTTCAAGCTTGGCTTCCAGCGTTTTGGACCGCAGCGTGTTGAAATCGGCGGGCGTGGTGCCGGGCGGCAAGGCCTGTGTCGGGTCGATGCGGTAGGCAATATCGCGGTCGCTTTCCCACAAGGGCGTCGCGCGCTTCACTTCGCCGGTGATGTTGGTGCGGCCATTGCTTTCGATGCGCAGCAGGCTCGCTTCCAGCTCCTGTGCGGAAAAGCCGCCTGCGGTCGGCTGGCCATATTCGGCCTCGACCGTCACCGCGCGGAAATTCTTTTTGAGGATGAAGTTCACCACGCGCTGGTCGGGCTTATAGCCTTGCGATACCGCGACTTCTTCGGGGTAAACTTCCATTTTGTCGATGGCTTCGGGCGGGATATTGCGGATTTCGCGGAAGCTCGACACGCGGCGGCCATTGACCAGCACCACCGGACGGCCCGACCCGCGCCCCGATTGGGTGAGCGAGGCGGTGGCATCGAGCAATTCGTCAATCGAAGACGCGCCATAGCCTTGGATGGTTTCGGCATCCAGCACCTGTTCGGCAGGCGTATCGGTGATAAGCGAGCCCGCCGATGTGCGCCCGACCACGACAATCGCATCGCCGTCACCGCTATCCGCTACGTCATCACCCGCGGGGGCGTCAGGGTCATTTTCATCCTGCACTGCACCATCAACGGTGATGTCGCCGCTTTCCTGTGTATCGCCATCCTGCGTATCGCTTTCCGGCGCTTCGGCTTGCGGAGCGGCGGGCGGAGGTGTCGGTACAGGGGCCGGCGCGGGGGCGCTCTGGGCGGGGACAGCAGGCGCTACAGGCGCAGCGTTCTGCGCGCTTTGTGCCAACGCTGGCGTTGCGCCCAACAGCGCGACCAAAGCCACGCCGCACCCAAGATGCGCAAATTTCGGTTTGGAAACATGTAAGGTCAAAGCCTGATCTTTCTACTTGCCTGTTTCAATTTCAAGCTGTCGAACTAGCTATAAAATGTATCAAAATTGTCCCCAACAGGGCGGATAATTGTATCAACGCAAAATTTCACGGACGCGCATTAACATTACCGGATAGCGCAACTATCGTGCGAAAAAGCAGTTCCATGCACGCTATCGCTTGCGCGCGCGGCGTTTCGGTTCCAAGGCGTCCTCCTCATAAAATGGGCCCTTATGTTGCATTGCGGCATAAACCTAGCCCATATATGATGAACATGGATTGACAGAAGTAAGGAGTGACACAAGGTGGCGGCGAACTGGACCCCGACGAGCTGGAGAGAGCATGAAGGCCGGCAGATGCCGACCTATCGCGATCCGGCTGCGCTCGAAGCGGCGGAAAATGAATTGCAGAACTACCCGCCGCTGGTGTTTGCAGGGGAAGCGCGCAACCTTACCACCGACCTTGCCCAAGTGGTCGAGGGCAAAGGCTTCCTCCTCCAGGGTGGCGATTGCGCCGAAAGCTTTGCCGAATTTCACCCGAACAATATCCGCGACACATTCCGCGTGATTTTGCAAATGGCGGTGGTGCTGACCTATGCGTCCAAGCTTCCCGTCGTCAAAGTCGGGCGCATGGCGGGCCAATTTGCCAAGCCCCGTTCGGCGGATTTTGAAGAGGTGGGCGGCGTGTCGCTCCCCAGCTATCGCGGCGACATTATCAACGATATTGCGTTTGAGGAGAAAGGCCGCGAGCCGGACCCGCAGCGCATGGTGCGCGCGTACAGCCAAGCGGCGGCAACGCTCAACCTGCTGCGCGCTTTTTCCAATGGCGGTTATGCGAACCTCCACCAGGTCCATGCCTGGACCCATGACTTTATGGGCCGCAGCCCTTGGGCGAAAAAATATAGCGAAATGGCCGACCGGATCGGGGAAGCCTTGTCCTTCATGGAAGCGTGCGGGATTAATCCTGAAACCGTGCCGCAGATCAAGGCGACGACCTTCTATACAAGCCATGAAGCCTTGCTGCTCCCTTATGAGCAGGCGCTCACCCGTCAGGACAGCCTCACCGGCGACTGGTATGATACATCCGCGCATATGTTGTGGATTGGCGACCGCACCCGCTTTGAAGGGTCGGCGCATATCGAATATCTGCGCGGCATCGGCAATCCGATTGGCATGAAATGCGGCCCCACCCTTGAGCCGGACGAGTTGCTGCGTATCCTTGATACGCTGAACCCGTCGCGCACCGCAGGGCGGATGACGCTCATCACCCGCTATGGCCATGACAAGATTGAAGCGGGACTCCCCAAGCTTGTCCGCGCGGTCAAGGCCGAAGGGCATCCGGTGGTGTGGTCGTGCGACCCGATGCACGGCAATGTCATCAAGGCGGCGAGCGGCTATAAGACGCGGCCGTTTGAACGCATCCTTGCCGAAGTGCGCGGCTTCTTCGCCGTGCATCGCGCCGAAGGCACGTTTGCGGGCGGCATCCATGCCGAAATGACCGGACAGAATGTGACGGAATGCACCGGCGGCGCGATTGCGATCACCGATGAAGGCCTGTCCGACCGTTACCACACCCATTGCGACCCGCGTTTGAACGCGGCGCAAAGTCTGGAACTCGCTTTCCTGCTGGCTGAAATGCTCAATCAGGAAATGGCCGACCGCGGCAAGCGCGAAGCGGCCTGAGGCTGGCATTAATATGCACTCGTCAAAGCTGACCGTTTATGCAGCCTTGGCGGGAAATCTGGCTGTCGCTTGCACCAAGCTTGCGGCGGCCATCATTACCGGCAGCTCGGCGATGTTCAGCGAAGCGGTCCATTCGCTCGTCGATACCGGTAACGAGGCGCTATTATTGTTCGGATACCGGCAGGCCGAGCGACGCCCCAATCTGGCCCATCCGTTCGGCTATGGCCGCGAGCTTTATTTCTGGAGCTTCATCGTCGCGCTGGCTTTGTTCGGCCTCGGCGCGGGCGTGTCGCTCTATCAGGGCATCCACCACATCATCAATCCCGAACCCGTGCGGCAGGTGATGGTGAGCTATGTCGTCCTTGGCTTGTCCTTCCTGTTTGAAGGCGCGTCCTGGTGGGTCGCATGGCGCGGTTTTGAAAAAGCGCGCGGGACCACGCCCTTCTGGCAAGCCTTCCGTCAGAGCAAAGACCCGCCCGCCTTCATGGTATTGTTCGAAGATAGCGCCGCGCTTATCGGCATTTTGCTCGCCGCCGCCGGGATTTTCGCCGCCGATACATTCGATATGCCGGTGTTTGATGGCATCGCGTCGGTGATGATCGGGCTGGTGCTGGCGATTACCGCAGGGCTGCTCGCGGTCGAAAGCAAAAGCCTGCTCATTGGCGAACGCGCGCCGCCGGACCTCGTCGCAGCCGTCCAGCGCATTGCAGAAGCAACGCCCGGCGTCATCCGCGCCAACAGCGCCCTCACCGCCCAGCTTTCCCCAAACCAGTCCACCGTCGGCCTCAACATCGAATTTGACGATGATTTAACCACCCCGCAAATCGAGGCGATTGTCGAGGACATCGAAAATAAAGTCCGCGCCGCGCATCCGGAGGTGGTTGCGCTGTTTGTAAAACCGCAGACCCATGAGCGGTTTGAACAGGTGGTGAAGCACCGGTTCGGGGAAGCGGGTTAGCGCCACCTGCCTCAACTTCGCGCGACACGAACGGAGGTGGGTTAGCCCGACCTTTAACATCCCCTCCCGTTTACGGGAGGGGCAACAGAGCCTTAATGAGCGAAGCGAATTTAGGCGGAGTCGGGGAGGGTTTGGTTTACGCTCCGCTATTTGGTTTACGCTACGCTAGATGACAGGCCCTCCCCCGACCCCTCCCGCAAGCGGGAGGGGAGTTTTTTAGCGCCCCCTCCTCTCACTCCCCTGCCATATCCAGTATCGCGGCCCATTCGGCATCGCTCACCGGCACCACCGACAGCCTACCCTGCCTTAGCATCACAAAATCCTTGAGCCGTTCATCGGCTTTCATTTGTTGCAAGGTCACGGGCTGTTTCAGTTTGCGCTTGGGCTTGACCTTCACCGTCCACCATTTGCCGTCCTCGGCAGTGGGGTCGCGGAACGGGTCGCTCGAAACTTCCATGATACCGACCGCTTCCAAGCCCTGTCGGCTATGATAGAATAACACCTCGTCACCCGGCTGCATTTCGGACAGGTTTTTGGACGCGCTATGGTTGCGCACGCCTTCCCACATATCTTCGCCCTTGGCGACCAGATGGTCCCAGCCATAACAATCCGGTTCGCTTTTCATCAGCCAGTGCCGCATCGCCTGTTTCCTTTCGTCTTTGATCTTTATCATTTACCCTACCCCCATTGTTGGCAAGGGGCTAATGCTGGCCGCATGGACAGAGTCGTTACAAGACGGCCCGCTCGACAGGATATGATGATGAACGCAGTTGCTTTGATTTCGATGGCGCAGGATGAAGCCGCATTTGCCAAGGCTTTCGGGGAAAGTTTTGAACGCTACGGCTTTGCGATGGTCAAGGACCATGATCTTGACGCCGATCTGGTCGCCCGCGCCTGGACCGCCGCGCAGGAATTTTTTGCGCAAGGCACCGACGCCAAGATGCGTTATGATGCGCGCGATATTGGCGGCGCGCGCGGCTATACGCCTTATGGCACCGAAATTGCCAAGGATGCCAAATATGTCGACCAGAAGGAATTCTGGCACGTCGGCCGCGATTTGCCGGACGACCATCCGTTAAAGCCGTCGACGCCCGGCAATATCTGGCCCGATTATCCGGAAGATTTCCGCGCGGTGTTTGAAACGCTTTATGCGCAATTTGACCGGACCGGCGCGAAATTGTTGCGCGCCATTGCCATTTATCTTGGCCTTGATCCGGAATTTTTCGAACGCTCTTCGCGCGAAGGCAATAGCGTGCTGCGCCTCCTCCATTATCCGCCGGTCGATGAAAATGCGCCGGGCATCCGCGCCGAAGCGCATGGCGACATCAACCTCATCACCATGCTCTTGGGGGCCGAAGAAGCGGGCCTCGAAATTATCGACAAGAGCGGCGAATGGCTCCCCGTGTCGCCGCCGCCGGGCGGGCTTGCGGTCAATGTCGGCGATATGCTGGAGCGGCTCACCAATAACCGCCTGCCCTCGACCATCCACCGTGTGCGCAATCCGGATGAAGGCCGCAAAGGCCATGCGCGCTATTCAATGCCCTTCTTCATGCATCTCCCCAGCGATTTCCCGATTGAAACGCTGGAAAGCTGTGTGGATGCGGAGCATCCTAACCTCTATCCCGAACCCTTGCTTGCGGATGATTTCCTGCAACAAAGATTGCGGGAAATCGGGTTGAAGAAATAGGGGTTTTGCCTTTTCTTCCCATTTTACCCCACGTCATGCCCGACTTGATCGGGCATCCATCTCCGGATCTGTAAATTTATAGTGCAGGAGATGGATTCCCGCTTTCGCGGGAATGACGAAGGGTAAATAATCACCGTTCCATAAACAAAAAGTCGCGGCGGAACGCGGTCAAATGCGCGCCGCCATCGACGAAAATTGTTTGCCCGCTGGTCGCCTTAGCCCCCGCCAGATAGGCCACCGCATCGGCAATTTGCTCCGGCGTCGGCAGTAGGCCCAAAGGCATATCGCCCGCCAGCCGCTCCATCTGTCCTGCCGTAAAATCATCCGTCGGCAAGGTCATGCCGGGGGCCACCGCATTGACCCGCGCCTTGGGGCCGAACGCGACCGCAAGCGTGCGTGTCGCCTGCCACAAGGCCTGTTTGGACAGCGTGTAAGCGGTCTGGTCGGCAGGCGGATTCAGCACGCGCTGGTCGAGGATATGGACGATGGCCGGAACTTGGCCGTCTCCAGCCGCTTCCACCACGGCCTTGGCGAGCATCACCGGCGCGGCGCAATTGACCTGATAATGGAGCGCGAGGCTCTCCGCCGTCAGCGTCTCCCACCCGCCTTGCCCGAACAGTGACGCATTATTGACCAGCACATCCGGCGCGCGGCCAAAATGCGCAGCGACGTCCGGCACCAAGGCCGCCACATCCGCCGCATCAGCCAGATCGGCGGTAAAAATTTGAGCCGCAACGCCGGTTTCGGCCAAAGCCTGCGCTAACGCCGCATCGGGCTCGCCGTCATTGCGCCCATGCAGCGCCAACATATAGCTTTCCCGCGCCAGACGGGCGGCAATCGCGGCACCGACCCGATGCAAGCCCCCCGTCACCAGCGCGACTTTACCGCTCATTGGCGCACTCTTTTCATGGTGATGCCGATCGACTCGCCCGCTTCGGCAATGGCCAGTTTGACAATCTTGACCTCGACCGACAGCACCTTGTCATCCTGAAGCAATATCGTCCCGATAATATGGTCGGCGACCGCTTCGATCAGCGTGAAATGCACATCTTTGGGGATGGCATCGGTCGCGGCATGTTTAAGGTGCATATAATTTTTCGACGCGCTGAGCGGAGTCGCGGGATCATAATGGTCCGCCATTTTCATTTCGGCGCGGATCGAGATGCGCAACGGCTGCGGCAAGTGGGTTTCTTCCGAATAAATGCCGGTCAGCACGTCCACTTCAACATCGCTGACTTCCAGAAACAGACTGTCTTGCATCCTAGACCCCAAAAAACTCGACAAAACGCCGCAGCGCCCATAATGCGCGGCCCTTAACCCAAGCGACCCCAAAGGCCAACCATAAAGGATTTCCCTGCAGCGATGAAGCCAGAGCCCGTAAAGCCAGAGGCCGTCACCATGGTTCCGCTCAGCCGGATTGCGCCGCACGCGGTCGAAACGCTGCTCGATGCGGCGTTCGGGACGGACCGGCACGGGCGCACAGCTTATAAATTGCGGGCCGGAACCAGTGCGATTGCGGAGTTGAGCTTTGCGATGGTCAGCGAGAACGGGACGTTGCTTGGTACCATCCAATGCTGGCCGTGCGGCCTGTTTGACGGGGAAGGCACGCTGGTGCAGCCGCTTATACTGGTCGGCCCGGTTGCGGTTGCCCCCGATGTGCAGAGCAAGGGGCTGGGCAAAGCGCTGATGGACGCAACGCTTGCAGCCGCCAAAACGCAGGCCGACGGCCCGCTGATGATGATCGGCGACCCCGATTATTATCACCGCTTTTTCGGGTTCAGCGCCAAGGAAACCGGCGCGTGGGTGGTGCCGGGTCCTGTCGAACGCCACCGCTTGCTGGCCAAGGCCGTGCGCGGTGAGACGATTGCGCGGGAGGGCGCGTTGGGGCCTAGAAAATAAAAAAACACTTCGTCATTGCGAGCGTAGCGAAGCAATCCAGAGCAGCACTGCGCCAACACTGGATTGCTTCGTCGCTTCGCTCCTCGCAATGACGGAAGAGGGGTTCGTCCGGGGAGCAGGCATAAAACTCTCCCTCCGCCCCTTCCCTTATTGCCCACGCCTGCCTATCGTCGCGCGCTTATGGCCGAACCGATCCAGCCCCCGCCGCCTGATCTTGCAACCGCATCGCTTGCCGACATTGCGCAGGCGGTGGCGGATAAGCGTTTGCCGCCGGTGGAGAAATGGAACCCCGAACGCTGCGGCGATAGCGATATGCGGATCGCGCGCGACGGGACGTGGTTTTATCAAGGGTCTCCGATTGGCCGTGCGGCGATGGTGCGGCTGTTTTCGACTGTGCTGCGGCGCGAAGGCGATGGCGGTTATGTGCTGGTCACGCCGGTGGAAAAGCTCGACATCTTGGTCGAGGATGCCCCGTTTGTTGCGGTCGAATTGAAGAGCGAGGGCGAAGGGCCTGCGCGCCGCCTTGCCTTCCGGCTCAACACCGATGAGGTGGTGGTGGCTGGTGCCGATCATCCGCTGCGCTTTTCCGAAGGCGCGGCCCCGGAAAATACAGATGGCCCGCGTCCTTATCTCCATGTGCGCGGGGAAATCGGCAAGGGCTTGGAGGCGCTCATCGCGCGCCCGCTTTATTATGAACTGGCAGAAATGGCGCTCAATGATGGCGACGAGCCGTTGTCAGTATGGAGCGATGGCGCACGTTTTCCCTTGGTTCCGGCGGCATGACCGCACCGCTTGTCGACCGCTTGGCCGCCTTGCTGGCCGGCCCTGCTCCGTCCGACATGCGCGATGCCGATGAAGGCGTGACGCCCGATCTGTTCGACCATGACCCGCGCGAAGCCGCCGTGCTGGTCGCGTTCGTGGATCGCCCGCGTCCCACGGTGCTGCTCACCCGCCGCACCGAGCATTTGACCAACCATGCAGGCCAAGTCGCCTTCCCCGGCGGGCGCGTCGATCCCGATGATGCCGATATTTACGCCGCCGCTTTACGCGAAGCGGATGAAGAAATCGGCCTGCCGCGCCATATTGCGACGCTGGTTGGCACCAGCACGCCTTATCTCACCGGTACCGGATTTCATGTCGTGCCGGTCGTAGGCGTGATCCCGCCCGACCTTCCACTGGTGCCGCAGGAAGCCGAGGTTGCGACCATATTCGAAGTGCCTGCCGACATATTGTTCGACCCCGCCAATCACAGCCGCAAGACGATTGAATGGAAGGGCCGGATGCGCAGCTTTTACGAAATTGCGGGGAGCGAGGAATATATTTGGGGCGCGACCGCGGGCATGATTGTGTCTTTGGGGGCAAAATTGGGGCTTGCCGATAATCCTTCCTTGTTGAACAGCAAAGCTGCATGAAACTTCCCGCCTCTTCCGCCTTTGACGCCGCCTCTTTCCGCACGCTTGCCGAAGCGTTGGGCGCGAGTGAAGGCCGGTTGCGCATCGTCGGCGGGGCGGTGCGCGATACGTTGATGGGGATAAGAAGCGAGGATGTCGATCTCGCAACACCGCTCCTCCCCCAAGAGGTCACGCGCCGCGCCGAAGCTTTGGGCGCAAAGGTCATCCCGACCGGCATCGCGCACGGCACCGTCACCATCGTCTATCGCGACCATATCTATGAAGTCACGACCTTGCGCCGCGATGTATCAACCGACGGCAGGCGCGCGACCGTCGCCTTTTCGGACGATTGGAAGGAAGATGCGAGCCGCCGCGACTTCACTATCAACGCGCTTTATGCCGACCCGCTGACCGGCGAGATTTTCGATTATTTTGGCGGGTTGGCCGATCTGGAAGCGCGGCGGGTGCGGTTTATCGGCGAACCGCAGCAGCGCATTGCCGAGGATTATTTACGCATCCTGCGCTATTTCCGCTTCCATGCGCGCTTTGGCGAAGGGCCGCTTGATACGGCGGCGTATGAAGCCGTGGCCCGCGATGCCGACCGGATGATGGGCCTGTCGCGCGAACGGGTGGCGGACGAGTTGTTAAAACTGCTCGCGCTCCCCGATCCGGTGCCGACCTTGGCCTTGATGGATGAAGGCCGCATCTGGCGCGCAGTTCTCCCCGAAGCCGATAGCGCGAGCGTCGCGCGGGTCGCCAAGCTGGTCGCGAATGAACAGGCGATGGGTATCGAGGCCGATGCGGTGCGGCGCCTAGTGGCGTTCCTGCCGGAGCAAGCGGACGTTGCGCGCGGCATTGCGTCCAAGCTTAAATTATCGAACATCATCCGCAAGCGTATCGTCAAGGTGCGCGGGGCTGGGGTCGATATTCTCACCCTCTCGCCACGTGCAGCCGCCCATGCGCTCGGCATCGAAGGCGCGCGCGATTTATGGCTGATCGACGGCGAAGGCGCGAGGCTTAGGCAGGCGATGGCGGATTTGACCGACTGGACGGTGCCAAGGCTTCCCATAGGCGGCGGAGCCATCGTCGCACGCGGCATCGCCAAAGGGCCTGACGTTGCGCGGTTGCTGCAACGGGTCGAAGCGCAATGGGTCGCAGAAGGCTTTCCCGACGCGGCGCGGGTGGAGGCGATTGCGGACGATGTGGTGGCTGGGGAGCGGGAGTAGGAACGCCTTACAATTAAACCTTCGTCATTCCCGCGAAAGCGGGAAACGAAGTTCATCGAAGATAATCCATCTGCTGACATAATCGTTTAAGCTGACACCTACGGCCGATTTAACCTATCGGTCCCGAGATGGATCCCCGGCCAAGCCGGGGATGACGAAGGTTTGAATTTCGGTCTTGGCGATTGCCGATGATGTGGTGTCGAGAGAACGCGGGTAAGGCCTTCAGTATAATAGGCTCGTCATGCCCGACTTGATCGGGCATCCATCTCGTGACATTGACATTTACAAGTCCGGAGATGGGTTCCCGCCTTCGCGGGAATGACGAAGTTTAAAATTCTTCCTCGCCCTCAATCAAACCGGTTGTTCCTTGGAAAACCCGTCGGCGGCATTCGGCCCCCGGCGCCGCGCGCGACGCGCCATTGGGTTAAGTCGGTTTCGGTCCTTGTCCGGTCGGTCTCGCCGCCCATTTTCCAGCTTAGGCCTTTGCTCAACTGGAAGAAAATCGCGTCGGACAAGCCGCCATCCTTATAGCGTTGCAAGGTCACGCCCTGCCCCTTGGCCATTTCCAGAATCTCGATTTGCGGGAACACCACCAGCTTGCGATTTTCACCGATGACCGCGACATATTGGTCGCGCCGCTCTTCTTCGTTGGCGGCGGCAGGCGGGGCGACGCGCACGACTTTCAGCTTCGCGCCGGGCTTCAAATTCATCACACCGCGCCCCTTTCGGGTTTCGGCGACGACATCGGCCATGCTGGCGATAAAGCCTTTGCCGTTGGACGCTGCCAGCAGCATTTTACCGCCCGCTACCACCGGCACAATCGCGACAATTTTGGCGGCCTCGTCAATATCGACCATCAGCCGCACCGGTTCGCCAAAGCCGCGTCCGCCGGGGAGTTTATCTGCGCCGATGGTATAGATGCGGCCATTGTCGACGATGATGAGAATTTTGTCCGTGGTCTGCGCATGGACCGCAAAAGCGGGGCCATCGCCTTCCTTGAACTTGAAATCATCAGGCTTGGAGAGGTCCACATGGCCCTTCATCGCGCGGATCCAGCCGCGCTGTGACATGATGACCGTGACCGGCTCGCGCTCGATAAAGGCTTCGATGGAAATTTCGCGCGCGGGGCCTTGTTCTTCGACCGTGGTGCGGCGGCGGCCAAGTTCGGTGTCCGGCCCATAAGTTTCGCGTAATTTGCCAAGGTCGCGCTTCAACCGTTTAACCTGTAGTTTGTCGCTTCCGATAAGCTTAGCAAGCTCGTCGCGTTCCTTTTCCAGCGCCTCTTTTTCGCGCCGCAATTCCATTTCCTCAAGTTTGCGCAAGGACCGCAGCCGCATGTTGAGGATCGCTTCGGCCTGCCGGTCGGTGAGCTGGAATTCCTCCATCATCACCGCTTTAGGCTCGTCTTCGGTGCGGATGATTTCGATCACGCGGTCGAGATTGAGGAAGGCGATGATATAGCCCGCGAGCAATTCCAGCCGGTCGTCAATCTTCGCCAGCCGATGTTCGGCGCGGCGTTTGATGACGATGATCTGGTGCTTGAGCCACTCGCCGAGCAATTCCTTGAGGCCCATCACGCGCGGGGTGCGTTCGGCGTCGAGCACGTTGAGATTCAAGTTGAACCGCACCTCCAAATCGGTCAGGCGATAAAGGCTTTCCTTCAAAATCTCCGGATCGACATTGCGGCTTTTGGGGACGAGGACGATGCGGACATCTTCGGTCGATTCATCGCGCACATCTTCCAATATCGGCAATTTCTTGTCGGCAATAAGCTGGGCAATCTGTTCGATGAGTTTCGATTTTTGCACCTGATAGGGGATCTCGGTGACGACGAGTTGCCAGCTTCCCGCGCCCTGCCCCTTTTCCTGCTCGCCAAAACGCGCGCGCACGCGGAACGCGCCGCGTCCGGTGGTGTAAGCATGTTTGATGATCGCGGGGCTATCGACAAGAAGCCCCCCGGTCGGGAAATCGGGGCCGTGGAACACCTCCATCAACTGGTCGATCTCGGTCGCGGGGTTTTCGAGCAGCATCAAGCTCGCATCGATCACCTCGGCGACATTGTGCGACGGAATGTTGGTCGCCATGCCCACCGCAATCCCGCTCGCGCCATTGGCGAGCAGATTGGGGAACAGCCCCGGCATGATTTCCGGCTCTTCATCCTCGCCATTATAGGTCGGGCGAAAATCAACTGTGCCTTCGTCGAGGCCTTGCATGAGGTCGATAGCAACACGGGTGAGTTTGGCTTCGGTGTAACGATAGGCTGCAGCATTATCGCCGTCGATATTGCCAAAATTGCCCTGCCCGTCGACCAGCGGATAGCGCAGCGAAAAAGTCTGCGCCATGCGGACCATCGCATCATAAACCGACGCATCGCCATGCGGGTGATATTTACCGATAACATCGCCGACCACGCGCGCGCATTTTTTATAGCCTTGGCTTGGGTCCAGTTTCAGGAGCCGCATCGCCCAGAGGAGGCGGCGGTGGACCGGCTTTAACCCGTCGCGCAGGTCAGGGAGTGACCGCGCGGTGATGGTCGACATCGCATAGACAAGGTAACGCTGCGACAGCGCGCTATCGAAGGGATGTTCGACAATCGCATCGAACGGATCATCGGGCAGCTCGCCCGGAATGTCAGTGGTATCGTTGTCGCTCATGGCGCCCCTTTTGCTCTTGTGACAGCGATTAGCAAGCGATGCGCGCTTTGGCGAGGGGCGGCACGAAGTTTGATGAAACGATCCGTTTCACGAAAATGCGGATTTTGCTGGGGAGAATTGACCAACATCCGAATTCTGCCCCCGTCTGACCGGCATCATCCGGTCAAACAGGTGCGCCTTTTACAGTCAGGCTGTCCCGGCGGCTAAGGAATATTGATGGTCCCACCTTATTCGGGGGCGAACGAATCAGGCGCTTAAAATCCGCTTTTTTCCGACACTTTTTTGTCCGCTCCGCGCTCCGCTCGCGTCCCCGAACCATACAGGATAGTAAAATAGTGTATCGCCGATATTTGTCCGGACTCATTAATAAATGCAGCAACATTCGGTTTTGTTTAATAATTTTACATCTATTATCATTTTACGCTGTCTTACAAATTTTACCGTAGCATGATTAGTGTTGAGAAATGCCGCGTTTCGACTATGCGCGCCCTCATATTTCAGGAGGCTTGGTTCCGGCGTGACTGTCCGTTTTTTCATGTTGCTGCTCGGGCCGAGCATATTCCTGATTTTCGGGATCGCCGCGACCGTCCTGTGGGCGGTAGAGCGCAGCCGCTACTATCTGTTATTGCTGGGAGGGGCCTGCCTCCTTTTCTGGTTGGGTATTGTCAGCCAGATTTTCATGTTGCCGCCGCATATCGGCTCCAATGCGATGGTCTCCGGTGCGTTCCATACCGCCGCTGTGCTGGTCTTGTGCCAAGCCTTGCTTATGCGCTCGGGCAAATGCGCGTCCTGGCCCATCGGCGTTGCGCTATTCGCGGTTTTCATGGGGCTGCTCTGGCTTTTCGCCTTCATCAAGCCGGACTTGCTCGCGCGCATCTATGTGCAGAATTTCGGCTATGGCGTGGTGCTGCTCGTCACCGCTTTATTCCTGCGTGAGCTTGCGGCCGGGCGGTTTATCGACCGTATGTTATGGTGGGTATTTGTCGCCTTTGCGATATTGTTCTTCCCGCGCACTTTGCTCACCACCCAAGCGGTCCCGCACAGCATCGACCCGTTTTTTGAATCCTCCTTCTGGCAGATATTGCAGTTCGCTCTCGCGGTGCCGGGGTCTATCCTAGCGATGACCATATTGGGCGCAGCGATGAGCGATATTTATAATGACCTGCGCCGCGAACGCGATCTTGATGTGCTGACCGGCCTGTTGAACCGCCGCGCCTTTGACGAAAGGGTGAGCGCGCAGGTCGCCCGCCACCGTGGCGCGAGTGCGCTCATCCTGTGCGACCTCGATTTTTTCAAGCGCATCAATGACCGTTATGGCCATCCGGCGGGCGACAAAGTGCTGCGCGATCTGGCGGCGCTGTTATCCCGCACCGCGCGCAAAAACGATATTGTCGGGCGCTATGGCGGCGAAGAATTTATCATCTTCCTCCCCGGCACCAGCCTTGGGGATGCGCATGAATGCGCCGAGCGGTTACGCCGCGCCATCGCCGCGCATCATTTCGATCTTGGAGCCGGTGACCATATTATCACCGCCAGCTTCGGCGTCGCCCAGTTAAAGCCGGGCGAAAACTGGATTGCCGTGCTGGAGCGCACCGACGCGCGGCTTTATGCGGCCAAAAGTTCGGGCCGCAACCATATCATTTCGCATGATCCGGTGCCGCATCCCGACCCGCAGCCCCTGCCCTTGCCCGCGAATCAGGCCGCTATCGCGACCGGCCGCGCGGCCAGCAACGCGTAAAAAGCCCTACGTAATTTTATATATGCTTATAGCTATTATCATATAATTATTACAATAATTCATAATGATAAGACCTAGTTTTAATATAAAAGTTGAAATTGTAACGAGATTTTACTAATGCGCCGCGCGGGGGATAAGATGGGGGCACATTTTGGTCGGGCGATTACCTTTATTATTAATCGGGCCGTCGATTATGATCGTTTTCGGGCTGGCCTTCGCCGGTCTGTGGATGATGGACCGGCGCAAAACCTATATTGCCCTGCTCGCATTCGCCTCGACCAGCTTTGCGGTCGGCTCGCTTGTCCAGATTTTATGGTGGAGCCACGGGCCTGATCCCAATGCGGTCCTGTCCGATATTTTTTATACTTTAGCCGGGTTCATGATGGTGCAGGCGCTTTTGCTGCGCGCCCAAGTCCCGCTCAAGGCGCTTGAGGCGCTGGCCATTTTCGGCCTGTTCCTGTTGGTCCAGATTTTCTTCATCTATATTATCCAGGATGTGCTGGTCCGCGCGCATATGCAAAATTTTGTCTATGGCTTCATTTTGGCGGCGACCGCGATGCGGCTGCGCCATCTGGTGCGCGGCAGCGCGCCCGACCGCGTGCTGCTCGGTGTGCTGGTCATCTATGCCACGCATTTCTTTGTGCGCTCGCTGTTGATGGTGACGCAGGATATGCCGCACGATCACACCTCCTATTTCCGCACGCCTTTCTGGCAGACGCTGCAATTCAGCCTGACCTTTGTGAGCGTGACCGTCGCGATGACGGCGCTGGGCGCGGCGGTGTGCGACCTTATCTCCGATTTGCGCGACGAGCGTGACCGCGACAGCCTGACCGGTCTGTTGAACCGGCGCGGCTTTGAAGACAGGGTGTCGCAAATATTGCGCCGCCGCCCGCTGCCGGTATCCTTGCTGGTATGCGATATTGACCGCTTCAAGCAGATTAACGACCGGCTCGGCCATCATGTCGGCGATCTGGTCTTGTGCGATATAGCCGCGATCCTCACCAGCACCGCGCGCAAGCAGGATGTGCTGGGGCGCTTTGGCGGCGAGGAGTTTACCGTCTTTCTGCCCGGCACCGACATTGAGGAAGCCTTGCAATGCGCCGAGCGGCTGCGCGTGGCGATTGCCTCCTATCATTTTTCCCAGCTTCCCGAAGGCGAGCAGGTGACGGCGAGCTTCGGCGTCGCCCAGTTCGAGCCGGAAGATTGCTGGAGCAGCCTGATGAACCGCGCGGATATGCGGCTTTATGCGGCGAAAAATGCGGGCCGCAACTGTGCGGTCGCAACCAGTGGCCCGATTGTGATGACGCTCGACAGTACCGACACGCCGGTCAAATTAACGGTTTAGGCCTGCCAGAGTCCAAAAATGATAGCGGCGGCAGCGCTATTTACCGACGCCCGCAACGCCCAGCAGCGCGAGCAGCCCGACGCTCATCCCTTGCAGGCTCGACTGGCGTTCGACCACCACATATTCGTCGAGCGCATGGGCGCGCCCGCCGCTCCCGCCAGCACCAATGGTGACAGCGGGGATGCCGAGGCTCATCGGGATATTAGCGTCGGTCGAGCTGCCGTTCAATTTGGCGGTAAAGCCCTTGGCGGCAATGGCGGCGCGGGTGGCGGCGACAATGGCGCTGGTTTCGGGCGTCGTGCCTGCAGGCCGTTCGCCAATCACTTTCTTGTCCGCCGAAATGCTGCCCGATTTGGTCGAGCGCGCAGCATTTTCCGCCGCGACCGCTTCATCGACCAGCGCCACAAATTGCTTGTCGAGCTTGGCAAGTTCGGCGGCGCTTTCGGAGCGCATATCATATTCGACGAAAATATCATGCGGGATCGAATTGACCGATGTGCCGCCGCCGATGACGCTGGCCGAATAGGTGGTTTTGGGCGTGGCGGGCGGCTGGATGCGGTAAAGCCGGTCAATGCTGCCCGCGACCGCGCCCATCGGATTCACAATACCGAACGCGCCAAAGCTGTGGCCGCCGGGGCCTTTATAGGTGACGCGGTAGCGTTTGGAGCCGACCCCGCCATTGACAATCCCCGCCGGATCGCTGCCGTCAATCGAAAAGAAAGCGCCGATACGGTCTTTCCACGCGCCTTTGGTGAACAAATGCCGCACGCCGCGCAGATCGCCCGGCCCTTCCTCGCCGACCGTGGCGACGAACAGGATCGGCGCTTTGGTGCGGATTTTGGCGGCATCAAGCGCGCGCACATAAGCGAGCATATTGGCAAGCCCGCGGCTGTCATCGCCAATGCCGGGCGCGTGCAGCTTATCGCCCTCGCGCCGCACCTTGATGACCGTATCTTCGGGGAACACCGTGTCGAGATGCGCGGACAGGACGACCGCCTTGGCCTTGGGGTCGGTGCCGGTGCGCAGCGCCAGCACATTGCCGACCTCGTCTATCGTCACATCCTTAAGGCCCGCCGCGCGCAGCATATCGGCATAGGCCTTGCCGCGTGCTTCTTCCTTGAACGGCGGCGCGGGGATTTCGGTGATGGTGATGAGCTGTTCGATAAACAGATCGAAATCCGATGCAAGCTTGGCCTCGGCCTGTTTGAAGGCTGCGCTGCCCGCAATCGCATTGACGGCGCGCGCACCGGAACCGGCGTCTGCAGGGGCGGCGGCGAGCGGCTGGGCGAGCAACAGCAAGGGCAAAACGGCCAAAGCGGGGCGAAGCATCAATCTCTCCTTATCGAGGGGCGGTATCGCTTTATGGGCGGCATCCGGACTTTTGCCAGTGCTAACCCGCCGCCGCGCGCACCGCAAGCACGCGCTTTACATTGCCCCCGCATACGATCTCCCATTGACTTTACGCGGCAAGTTGCAATGATCGCGGGCATGACTTTAACCGTCTCCTCTTTCCTGCCGTTCCGCTGTCATGCGGGGCAGTTGCTCGTGGGCTTTTCACCCCGGCTTGCATAGGGTTTCCCCCCGCAAGTCCGGGGCCGCCTTTTTCGCATAGCATCCATCGCTGACACCATTAAGGGCGCATACTAGCCCCTACGCAGCACAATTAACCGATTGATTTGAGGTATATATCATGGCCAAAACCAGCAAGCTGGCCCGTCCGCCCATCACCCTGACCGAAGCCGATGCCGAAGCCTTGTCCGGCCTTGCCGCGACGGTGGAAAACCGCCTGCCGGATCTGGCCGATATGCTCACCGACGAAATCGACCGCGCGAAAATCGTCAAGGATGGCAAGCTGCCCGCCGATATTGTGCGGATGAATTCGACCGTCACTTTCGTGAATGAAAGTGTCGGCGCCGACCAGGGCACGGGCCGCGAGCGCACCGTAACCTTGGTTTACCCCGCCGAAGCCGACATTGAAAGCGGACGCATTTCCATCCTGACGCCGATCGGCGCGGGGCTGATCGGCCTTAAAACCGGGCAGGCGATCCAATGGCCCGACCGCGACGGCAAGGACCATGTGCTGCGCATCATCAAGGTCGCCTGACGAAGCGTGCGGGCGTGCGGCGCGTCTTTTTTCGCGCCCTAACCCCATCTTATATTTGCCCTTGATAGCGCGCCCGTCTAAGGCTCACCGCATCTCATGCCCCGTCAGATATAGGTGAGCGCCGCTATGAAAAAGACTGTTTCCTTTGGCTATGAAGAGATTGACCCGTCCGAAAAGACGGCGCGGGTCGGCCATGTCTTTTCCAATGTCGCCGCGCGGTATGACCTGATGAATGATGCGATGTCGGGCGGGATGCACCGGCTGTGGAAGGATAAATTCGTCCGCCGCGTAAAGCCGCAACCGCATGAGGATATTCTCGATATGGCGGGCGGCACCGGCGATATTGCGTTCCGCATGGCAGACCACGACGCGAATATCACCGTATCGGACATCAACCCCGAAATGCTCGCCGTGGGCATGGAGCGCGCCGCGGAACGCGATTTGACCGACCTTGTCTGGTCCGAACAAAATGCCGAAAAGCTGACCTTTCCGGACGCGCATTTCGACGCCTATACGATTGCATTCGGCATCCGCAACGTGACCGACATACCAGCGGCGCTTAAAGAAGCGCACCGCGTGCTGCGCTATGGCGGGCGCTTTTTCTGCCTCGAATTTTCGACCACCACCTGGCCCGGATTTTCGGACGTGTATGACGTTTATTCGCACAAGCTGGTCCCGAAACTTGGCAAGCTGCTCGCCAATGACGAGGATAGCTACCGCTACCTCATCGAATCCATCCGCCGCTTCCCCGATATGCCGGGCTTTGAAAAAATGATCCGCGATGCCGGTTTTATGAACACGCGCGTCGAGCCGATCATGGGCGGGTTGGTGGCGATCCATTCGGGTTGGAAGGTGTGATGGGGATTGCGACATCTCAACCCCTCCCCTTCAGGGGAGGGGCAGTGAAGCCTTATGACCCTGAGCGCAGCGAAGGGGCATCAGGCGAACGGGGTGGGGTCTGTCCCCCTACGCTGCGCCTATTTGACAGCCCCCACCCCAACCCAGTGGCAGATCGCCCAGTCCCCCGGACTGGGCTTGAACTGCCGGGGGCAGTTCAATCTGCCACTCCTGAAGGGGAGGGGCTTTTCAGGTTGCGCCCTCCCCTCCCGCAAGCGGGAGGGGCTTTAGGCCGCCTCTGCCCCTCCCCTTCAGGGGAGGGGCAACGGAGACTTGGGAATTTGAACGCAGTGAAAATTCTTAGTCGTAGTGGGGTGGGGTTTTTCCGCACACGCTGCGCCTATTTGACAGACCCCACCCCAACCCCTCCCCTGAAGGGGAGGGGCTATTCAGGTTATACCCTTCCCGCAAACGTCAAGGGCCTAGCCGCATGACCGCCAACACCACCCATCTCTGGCGGCTCCTCAAATGGGGGCGCACATTGGCCCGGCACGGGGCGCTGCGCGGGATCGAGCAGGATATTAATACACCGCCGCAAGTGCGCCGCATTGCGCGCATTGCGCGGTTCGGCGCGCGGGTGCCGAGCATCCCCGATTATGCCGCGGCCTTTACCGCCATCGGTCCCGCCGCAATCAAGCTGGGGCAAAGCCTTGCCACCCGCCCCGACCTTGTGGGCGAAGAAGCGGCGCGAAACCTCCTGACCTTGCAGGATAATCTCCCGCCCCTCCCCTTCGACCAGATCAAGCCGCAAATCGAAGCCGGGCTTGGCAAGCCGGTCGAGCAATTGTTCCAGTCCATCGACCCCGATCCCGTGGGCGCGGCTTCGGTCGCGCAGGTCCACCGCGCGGTCACCATCGAAGGCAAGCAAGTCGCGGTCAAAGTCTTGCGTCCCGGCATATCGGAACAACTTGCGCGCGACATTGAAACTTATGAATGGGCCGCGGCCCATGTCGAAGCGATGGGCGGGGAAGCGGCGCGCCTGCGCCCCCAACTCGTCATCGCCAATTTCAAACGGTGGACCGCGCGCGAACTGGATTTGCGCCGCGAAGCCGCCTCGGCCTCCGAACTTGCCGAAGCGATGGAGGCAGAACCCGGCTATCTTGTCCCCGCGATTGATTGGGACCGCACCAGCGGCAAGGTCATGACCTTGGAATGGGTCGATGGCATCAAGATTTCCGACCGCGCAGCCCTCATTGCGGCAGGCCATGACCTCCCGCTCATCGCCAAAAGGCTGGTCCTCGCTTTCCTCCACCAAGCCATTTCCTACGGCTTTTTCCACGCGGACATGCATCAGGGCAATTTGTTCGTGAAGGATGATGGCACGATTGTCGCGATTGATTTCGGCATTATGGGCCGCATCAACCGTCAAGCGCGCATGTGGCTGGCGGAGATATTATATGGCCTGATTACAGGCAATTACCGCCGCGTCGCGGAAATCCATTTCGAAGCGCAATATGTGCCATCGCATCATAATGTCGAAGAATTCGCGACCGCCTTGCGCGCGGTGGGCGAGCCGATGCGCGGCAAGCCGGTGAGCGAATTGTCGGTCGGGCAGATGCTCGACGGCCTGTTCGCGATTACCCGCGATTTCGATATGCAGACCCAGCCGCATTTGCTGCTGCTCCAGAAAACAATGGTGATGGTCGAAGGGGTCGCGACCCAACTCGATCCCGGCATCAATATGTGGGAAACCTCCGGCCCGTTCGTCAAAGAATGGATCAGGAGCGAACTCGGCCCCGAAGCCAAGCTTGCCGACCGCATGGTCGAAGATTGGCGCACCTTCCTGCGCCTCCCCGACCTTGTCCGCCGTATCGAACAGAAATTCCCGCCCGCAGGCGGCGCACCGCCCCCGCCCCCGCTCCCCAATGTGAAGCTGATGGGACGATTGGGCGCGCAGCAGCGTTCTGGCGGCGGTTCCAACGGCAATGGCTGGCGCTATGCGCTGACCGCTATGGTCGCGGGCGGTATCGGCGCTGCGGCGATGTGGTTCGGCCAAGGCTGGCTATAGGCCGCCCGCATCGGTAAGGAGGAAGTATGAACGCAAAATCCATCCTTCTCATCATCGGCGGCGGGATTGCCGCTTATAAAGCGTGCGAACTCATTCGCCTTATCCGCAAGAGCGGCATGGCGGTGCGCTGCGTCCTCACCAAGGGCGGCGCGCATTTTGTGACGCCGATGACCTTGGCCGCCTTGAGCGAAAATGAAGTTTACGAAACGCTCTGGGATTTGAAGAATGAAACCGAGATGGGGCATATCCAATTGTCCCGCGAGGCCGACCTTGTTGTGGTCTGCCCCGCGACCGCCGACCTGATGGCGAAGATGGCGGGCGGCTTGGCCGATGATCTTGCGACCACCCTATTGCTCGCAACCGACAAGCCGGTCATGGCGGTGCCAGCCATGAATGTGCGGATGTGGGGCCATGCCGCGACGCAGCGTAATGTCGCGCAGCTCAAGGCCGATGGCGTGCATGTGATGCAGCCGGACGAAGGCGAAATGGCGTGCGGCGAATTTGGCCCCGGACGCCTGCCCGAACCCGAAGCGATTTTGCGCGAAATCAAATCATTGCTGTCGCCCGATGGCCCGCGCTTGCTCGGCTCGCCCGATAGCCTGCCTTTGGGCGGCAAGCATGTGCTGGTAACCGCGGGGCCGACGCATGAGCCGATTGATCCGGTGCGCTATATCGCCAACCGTTCGTCGGGCAAGCAAGGCTTTGCCATTGCCGAAGCCGCCGCCAAAGCTGGCGCGCAGGTGACATTGGTGACGGGACCGGTCGCGCTCGCAACGCCTGCCGGGGTGACGCGGGTTGATGTGGAAACCGCGCGCGAAATGCTGGCAGCGGTCGAGCAAGCGCTTCCCGCCGACATTGCTTTCATGGTCGCCGCCGTGGCCGATTGGCGCGCCGACGCTGTGGACCAGAAGATCAAGAAAGACGGGAGCGGCGCGGTGCCGCCGCTGCATCTTTCCGAAAATCCCGACATTTTGGCAAGTGTCGCCAAAAGCGCCAACCGCCCGGCCTTGCTGGTCGGCTTTGCGGCGGAAACGCAAAATGTGGTGGACCATGCCAAGGCCAAGCTTGCCAAAAAAGGCTGTGACTGGATTGTCGCCAATGATGTGTCGGGCGATGTGATGGGGGGCGCGGCCAACAGCGTCCATATCGTCACGCAAGCAGGTGTTGAAAGTTGGGAGCGGATGCCCAAGGCGGACGTCGCCGTCAAGCTGGTCGCCAAGGCGGCGGACATGCTCGGCAAGGCGCAATAGGCCATGCGGCGCTGGCTGTTTCTGCCTTATTTGAAGCATCATGAAGATTTGGCCTATCTCGCCTTGCGCGTGCTAACCGGCGCGTTTCTGGTCTATGGCGTGTGGGATAATATCACCAGCATCGCGGCGATGCGCGAATTTACCGGTTTTCTACGCGCGCATAAATTTCCCTTGCCCGAAATCTGTGCCTTCCTGTCGGTTTATACGCAGTTTCTGGCAGGGCTTGGCCTGATTTTCGGGCTGTTCACGCGCTGGTCCGGCCTCGTCCTTGTGGTGACATTTGTTGTGGCGGTCCTCATGGTGCATTGGAACCAGAGTTTCCGCGACTGGTGGCCGGCCGCCGTGCTGGTCGCGCTCGGCGCTTTGTTCGCGAGCCGTGGGGGCGCGCGCTTTTCTATTGACAGATTATTGGGGGATAAATGACCATCCGCATATCCATCAAACGGCTTGAAGGCGGTGAAGGCCTGCCGCTTCCCGCTTATGCGACCGAGGGCGCTGCGGGCATGGATGTGGTTGCGGCGGAAAGTCTGGTGCTGGCCCCCGGCGCGCGCCATGCGGTCGCGACCGGCTTCGCTTTCGCCATTCCGGACGGCTATGAAGTGCAGGTCCGCCCGCGTTCGGGCCTTGCGCTCAAATATGGCGTGACCTGCCTCAATACGCCCGGCACCATCGACAGCGATTATCGCGGTGAAGTGAAAGTCATCCTCGCCAATCTGGGAGCCGAACCCTTCCCGATTGCGCGCGGCGACCGCATCGCGCAACTGGTAGCCGCCCCCGTGCAACGCGCTGTTTTCGATGAAGTGTATGATTTGAATAATACAGTCCGTGGCAGCGGCGGCTTCGGCTCGACCGGTGTTTGAAAACGGCCTTTTTGAAGGACACCCTGACCCGGCGCTCCACCGCATGAATATTCTTTGTTTTTATAGCGTTACGCTCCTTTCCGGATCCGCAAGATGAGCCTTAGCGACGAGCAGCTAGACCGCTATGCGCGTCATATCGTCCTCCCCGAAATCGGCGGCGCAGGACAGGTTGCGCTCACCCGCGCCCATGTCGCGATTATCGGTGCAGGCGGCATCGGCTCCCCTGCTCTCCTCTATCTCGCAGCAGCCGGAATGGGTCAGCTCACCATCATCGACGATGACGTAGTGGCGCTCGCCAATCTCCAGCGCCAGATTGCCTTCGGCACGGATGACATCGGCGCGCCCAAGGTAGACGCCGCCCACAAAGCCATCCAGCGGATCAACCCCGACGTAGAGGTGTTTCCGGTCGAGACCCGCATCAGCGCCGACAATGCCGACGCCTTGCTGGCAGGCGCGGATGTCATCCTCGACGGCAGCGATAATTTCGCGACAAGGCTTGCTGTATCCGACGCTTCGGTGCTCCTCAAAATCCCGCTGGTGTCCGCCGCTATCGGGAAATTCCAGGGTCAACTCGGCACCTTTTACGGCTGGCAGGCGGACAAGCCCTGCTACCGCTGCTTCGTCGGCGATGCGTTTGATGCCGATGATTGCGACACCTGCGCCGATGTGGGCGTATTAGGCCCGATGGTCGGCCTGATGGGCTGCTTCGCCGCAATGGAAGCCATCCGTGAGATTACGGGATTCGGCGCGGATCAGAGCGGGCGATTGCACCTCATCGACGGCCTCGCCCCCTCGATGCGCGCAATCCGGGTTATCAAGGATCCAGCGTGTAAAGGCTGTAGCCATGCCGATTGAATATCATTGTATCAAAGAAGCTGGCGACTTGCCCAAGCTGGGTTTTTCAGAGCCGTTTAAAGCAGGGATAATAGCCGATATTGCCGTTGATCCTGATCGCCAAACACAAGTCGCCGAATGGCTTTATTCATCTGGATGTCGTTACACATGTGCTTGGGGCGTGGAAGCGTCATCTTGGGAGCTTGCATCCGATTTTGCATATCTTGAGGCCTCGAACTTTGAAGATACGCCGGATAGTCAATTTTGTTTAACAACGTGCCATGAAGGCGAACCGTTGCGGGAAATGTTTTATTTCCTCAAATATTTGAGCGGATATTATGACGGCAGCTTCAACAATGATGTGGTCCTAATCCATATTTCAGATTTCGAGCGAACTGACCTCATTCAAGAATATGAAATGATTGATCATGGTTAGCGCCTTTGTTCGGTCGCCAAAATCTCGTCCACCCAAGCCGGAACCAATTCGCCCGCAGCCCCATGCCGCGCGTCATGGAACCATAAGCTCCCCTCGGACGGTTCCATATTAATCTCCAGCGTTTGCGCGCCCATTTCGCGTGCTTGCCGCACAAAACCCGCCGCCGGATAAACCGCGCCCGATGTGCCGATGCTGACAAACCGGTCGCACGCCGCCAGCGCCGCGTAAATCTCGTCCATCCGGTACGGCATTTCGCCAAACCACACGATGTCGGGGCGTAAAGTCCCTGCCATTGTGCAAGCGCGGCAAGCGGGGTGATCGCCCAAATCCTCGTCCCACTTCATCCGCGCATCACAGGCGCGGCACCATGCACTTTTCAATTCGCCATGCATATGGATGAGGTTCGTGGACCCTGCCCGTTCGTGCAGGTCATCGACATTTTGCGTGACCAGCAACACCTGCCCCGGCCACTCCCGCTCCAACCGCGCGAGCGCCTTATGCGCTGCATTAGGCGTAACCTCCCGCAACGCTGCGCGCCGCGCATCGTAAAAGCGATGCACCAGTGCGGGATCGCGGGCAAAGCCTTCGGGCGTTGCCACATCTTCGATGCGGTGATCTTCCCATAATCCGCCATTGTCGCGGAAAGTGCGCACGCCGCTTTCTGCGGACACGCCCGCGCCTGTCAGAATGACGATATTGCCGATGTCCGCCATGCTTTTCGCTCCGGCCTATATTTACAGAGATTAAAACAAGTTAGTGCAATATTTTACCGCATCGGATAAGCCTTGCGCCTGACAGGGGGAGATGCAGGTCGCGTGCCGAACGATAATGATGATATGCCGCCAGTGCGCAGGCTTGGCAATGCGCGCCGCAAGATAACCATTTTAACCTTCATCCCCTTCACCATCGTCGCTTTATGCTGTGTGGCCTTGGCGTGGTTGTTGATTTCCTCCCTGCAAGCCGAACATCGCGAGCGCACGCAAGCGACGCAAACCCTGACGCTGCTGTGGATGCTGCGCGACATCAACCGCCCGTTGATGACGATGGAATCGGCGCAGCGCGGCTATCTGCTCACACAGGATGCCGCCTATCTTGCGCCTTATGAAAAAAGCCGGGTGCAACTGGAAGCGGCGATGCGGCCTTTTGCGGCTTCGATCGACAGCAATAAAAAGGCGGTGCAAGCCGAGCGCGGCAAGGAAATCGATCAGCTATTGCGTCAGAAAATCGCCGAGATGGATGAAACCATCCGGCTTGAACGTAATGGCAACCGCGCAGGTGCACTGGCGATTGTGCGGCAGAATTCGGGCGTTGAACTGACCGACCGTTATCGCGACTTGCGCGACCGGATGGAGGTGGATGAACGCACGGCGCACGTCCATGCGTTCCGCGAAGCCGAGCGTATCGAAGCGCGGCTTTTACCGATGCTGGTCGCGCTGGTGTTGATGACCTTCGGCGCGCTTGCTTTCGGCTTCTGGCAGATATTGCGCACCGCCCGCGCTGAATCCGATGCGCGCGAAGTGCAGCTTATGGCCGCCGCACATGAACGCTCCGACCTTCTCGCGCGCGAACTTAACCACCGCGTCAAAAATCTGTTCGCGATAGTCCAGTCTATCGTGCGGATGACCGCGCGGCGCGAAAATGATGCGGATATGCTCGCGAACAAGATTGGCGAGCGGATCAACGCGCTCGCGATTGCGCATCAGGTGTCGCAAGGCGCGCTCGAACGGCCGGTGGCGGATCTGCGTTCGCTGATCGAAGCAACGCTTGCCCCTTATGCGCAGACCGCCTCGCGCCTGACGCTTGAAGGGCCGGAGGTGGAACTGTCCGGTGCGGCATCGCAACCGGTCGGGCTTATCCTCCATGAGCTGGCGACCAATGCGGTCAAATATGGCGCGTGGAGCAATGACCAGGGCACGCTCGCGGTGCGCTGGCAGGTCGAGGAAGGCGACCCGCGCCGCCTCATTTTGCGCTGGGAGGAAAAGGATATTGCCCCGCGTGAAGCAGGCCCCGAAGGGTTCGGCACACAGATGATGGCAGCCTCCGCGCGGCAAGTCGGCGGCAAGATCGAGCGCGAATTCGGCAGCGACAGTATGACCGCAAGGCTTGCTTTCCCGCTGCGTTAAAGCCCGCCCACCGCGCCGCTCAGCCCGGCGTTCACCGCGCTTGTCGGAATGTGAGATTATAGCGCAGCGCGCCGGTCAAGGGATGCTGCGTCTCCTTCAAGTCCGCAATCCCGTGAAAGTTGAGCCGCGACGCGCCGCCCCACACCACTACATCGCCGTGCGCGAGGCCCACCCGCTTTGTGCGGTCCGACCGCGCAGGTCCGCCCCATAAAAACACCGCAGGCACGCCCAGCGATACCGACACAATCGGCCAGTCATAATGGCCCTCGTCGCGGTCCTGATGCAGCGTCAAGCGGCTCCCCGGCGCATAGCGGTTGATAAGACAGGCATCGGGTCGGAAACCTGCATAGCCAGCCGCTTCGGCAGCTTCCAGCGCGAGGCTTTGGAATAGCGGCGGCATGGCGGGCCACGCCTTGCCGCTCAACGGATCGCGCGGTTCATAGCGATAGCCGCGCCGGTCACTCACCCAACCGAGCGGGCCGCAATTGGTCATGGCCACGCTCATCCTCTTGCCGCCGGGGGTTTCGAGATGGCGGAAAGGCGCATCCACAGCAATCTGCGCTATCGCATCAAGCAAAGCGCCGCCTTGCGTTTCGGCAAAGCCGCCGAGCAACACCGCGCCTTCGTCCAGCACCATATGGCGGCGCGCATCGGGAAACAGGTCAGCGGTCATCGCCCGCCCTATACCGCATCATGGAAGATGATGCCCAGCACATGCCGCCGCCCCGACCGCAAGCGGCTCACCCCGTGGCGCATCTTCACGCGATAATCGCCGCGCGTGCCTTTGACCGGACGGTCATTGACCGCGAACAGCACGGCATCGCCCTTGGCAAGCGGCACGACTTCAGCGCGCGATTGCATCCGCGGGCGCTGTTCGGTGAGGATAAATTCCCCGCCGTCAAAATCCGTGCCCGGCTCATCGAGCAGCACCGCAAGCTGGAGCGGGAAAACATGGTCGCCATATAAATCCTGATGCAGGCAATTATAATCGCCCGCACCATAGCGGAGTAACAAAGGCGTAGGCCGCCCCTGCCCCGCCGCATGGCAGCGCGCGACAAATTCTGTATGGGCATCGGGGAAACGCGCAGCCAATCCCATCCGCGCGTGCCAGCGATTGGCAAGCGGCGCGAGATGCGGGTAAAGACCGCTCCGCAAGCCCGCTACCAAAGGCGGCAAGGGATAGCGGAAATAGCGATATTCCCCGCGCCCGAAGCCATGCCGCGCCATATGCACATGGCTACGGAAATGCGCCTCCTCATCATAAAGGGCGGTCAGCCCGTCCGCCTCGGCATGGCCCAGCAAAGCGGGGAGCCGCGCATAGCCGTGCGCATCCAGCCCGGACGCCACCGCGTCAAAATCAATCCTGTCAAGCCGCTTATCCATGCCCCTGCCCTAGCCTGCTGCCAAAGCCCCGCGCATCCCGTTTCTTGCGGTCAAAGCGTGAGGCCCGCCCGCGCGGCCTGCACCGCTTCATAAACATGGCAATCGCTTTGATGGTCATTGACCAGCCCCATCGCCTGCATGAACGCATACATGGTCGTCGGCCCGACAAATTTCCATCCGCGCTTCTTCAAATCTTTGGAGAGCGCGAAGGATTCCGGGCTGGTCACAAGCGTGCGGACATAGGCTTCATCGCGCAGATGAGGCCGCGCCGACACATCATTTTCAAAGCGCCAGAAATAGGCTTTGAGGCTGCCAAACTCGGCCTCCATTTCAATCGCGCGCGCGGCATTATTGATGGTCGCTTCAATCTTGCCGCGATGGCGGATAATGCCCGCGTCCCCCAGCAGCCGCGCAACATCATCATCGCCAAAGCGCGCGACTTTATGGAAATCAAACCCGGCAAAGGCCGCCCTGAAATTCTCCCGCTTGCGCAAGATTGTGATCCAGCTCAGCCCCGACTGGAAGCCTTCCAGACAGATTTTTTCAAACAAGCGCACATCATCGGTAACCGGATAACCCCATTCCTTGTCATGATAATTGCGGTAAATTTCGCTGCCGTCGCACCAGAAGCATCTGGTTGGCGTAGGGGTAAGAGTGGGGGTGGCGGCTTGATCATTTTCGCTCATCCCCCCTGTTGCGCTCTTGGGCGTGCAAGTGCAAGACAAGCGGCACAACCAGCACTATAAAAAGGGACGGCGTAAGGCATGACGGCAATCGGCATTTTCGGAAGCAAGGGACGCATGGGGCAAGCCATTGCCGCGGCGATTGCCGACAGCGCGCAAGGCCTAAGCTTTGCAGGCGGCGTCGATGCGGGCGAAAGCGGCGAGGCGCTGGCGGCCCGCGCCGATGTGTTGATCGACTTTTCCGCGCCCGCCGCATTGGAAGAGCATCTCGACCTCGCCATTGCGGCCAATACACCCATCGTCATCGGCACCACTGGCCTTGAAGAACGCCATCATTGGCTGATTGACGAGGCCGCCACCAGCATCGCCGTGCTGCAAACCGGCAATACGTCGCTGGGCGTGACCTTGCTCGCAGCCCTTGTGCGCGAAGCGGCTGCGCGACTGGGTCCGGACTGGGACATTGAAATTGTCGAAACCCATCACCGGATGAAGGTCGATGCGCCGTCCGGCACCGCCTTGCTGCTCGGAGAAGCCGCCGCCAAGGGGCGCGGGCTGGTGCTCGCCGACACCAAGGTCAGCGGACGCGACGGCATTACCGGCGCACGTGATAGCGGCAGCATCGGCTTTGCGGCGCTGCGCGGCGGCACGGTCGCGGGCGACCATAGTGTGATATTTCTGGGCGAGGCCGAACGTCTCACTCTGTCCCACCTTGCCGAAAACCGCAGCATCTTCGCGCGCGGGGCCTTGAAAGCGGCATTGTGGCTCAAGGGCCAAAAGCCGGGGCGCTATTCGATGAATGATGTGCTGAATCTGGTGTGAGGCGCGTGCAAGCTGTCCCATGAAAAAAACCGACATCATCGACTTTTACGCGCGCCTTGCCGAGCTTAATCCGGAGCCGGAAACCGAACTGGCTTATGGCAATGACTATCAATTGCTCGTCGCGGTCGTCTTGTCCGCGCAGGCGACCGATGTCGGCGTCAACAAGGCAACGCGGCTTTTGTTCGAAGAGGTCAAAAGTCCCGACCAGATGGTCGCGCTCGGCGAAGAAGCTTTGAAACAACATATCAAGACCATCGGCCTGTTCAACGCCAAGGCCAAAAATGTCATCGCCTTGTCCGAAATATTGGTCGCGCACTATGGCGGGGAAGTGCCGCAGGATCGCGATGCGCTCGAACGCCTGCCCGGCGTCGGGCGCAAGACCGCCAATGTGGTGATGAACTCGGCGTTCGGCGCGGAAACATTCGCGGTCGATACCCATATCTTCCGCGTCGGCAACCGCACCGGCCTCGCCCCCGGCAAGACTGTGCTGGCGGTCGAAAAGGCGCTCGACAAGGCGACCCCCGCCCCGTTCCGCGTCCACGCGCACCATTGGCTGATCCTCCACGGCCGCTATATCTGCAAAGCCCGCACGCCCGAATGTTGGCGCTGCCCGGTCGAGGATTTGTGCCGCTACAAGCCCAAAAGCCTCTCCCCCGAAGCACGCAAAGCGACGGCGAAAACCGCAAAAGCTGCAAAAAGCCGCAAAGCGCCCGCGCTTGCCAAAAAAGGCTAGTCGCGCCGCCAAAGCCTTGCTACACGCGCGAACATCCACGGCCCGCAAAGCCTACGCACCCATAGCTCAGCTGGATAGAGCGCTGCCCTCCGAAGGCAGAGGCCAGAGGTTCGAATCCTCTTGGGTGCGCCATTATTTTTTCGGATATTTTTGCGCAAAACCGATGCAGAGGTGTTGCAATAGGATCGGTGGTTGCCGCCTTATGCCTGGTAAGCGCGCGCTGAACGTGGCGGTGGCTCTAGCGGTGACGGAAGAAGACTGCGTTTGATCCGCATCAACAACATGGTTTCGAACATCGCGTCTTTGCGCACTCACCATTATGCACACAGCAAACATCCGGCCAAGGGGTTCTTCCCTTGGCCGGATGCCTGCGAGTTTCGTTCGCTTTAGAAGCGGAACGAGGTACGGATGCCTAGTTCGCGGCCGCGCAAGTAGGTTACCGAGATGCGCGGCGGGTAGATGACCGCCATATTGTTCACATAATTATTGAGATACACGTCGCGGAAGGCGAAGGCCGGGCGGCGGGTGTCGAACAGGTTTTCGACGAAAAATTCAAAGCGCAGCTTGTCATTTTCCGCACCTGTGCGCAGGTTTACGACCGTCCGGCTGGGAATGACGGTGAGGTCGGTTGCATCCATATATTGCTTGCCGCGATAGGAGGCATCGGCATGGATGAAGCCTGCAAAATCATTGACAATCGGGATGCGGTAATCGACCGAGCCGTTCAACTGCCATTTGGGGGCCGCTTGCAAACGGTTGCCGCTGACATCGCCATCGGGCGCGAAATCCGGGAATTTGGCAAAGCCCGAATTGAGCGCATGGGTATATTTGGCGTCGATATAGGAGACACCAAAGCGCGCCGACAATTCGCGCGTCGGACGCACGCTTAACTGCGCTTCAAAGCCTTTGGATTTGGCATCGCCAAGGTTGCGCGTGACCGCGACCGGCGGGGCCTGTGTCTGGTCCAGCACCGGAATCTGGATTTGCGTCCAGTCGATATAGAAGGCGTTAAGGTCGAGCATCACCCGGCCATTCAGCCAGCTTTTCTTCGCGCCGATTTCATAGGTCCAGTTAAATTCCGGATCATATTGTTCCTTGGGCGCATTAAGGTCGAACCCGCCCGCCTTGGAACCGCGCGCTGCCGACGCATAGACCAGCAAATCATTGTCCGGCTTATATTGGAGGCTGACGCGCGGGGTCCAGGTTTTGAAGGTCAACCGCTTGTCGATACCGGTTCCGGCCTGAAGCGTGCGTTGCCTTTCATTGCTGTAACGCAATTCGCCGCGCAAGGTGAGCGCGGGGGTAATATCCCCTTCCAGATAGCCGAAGAAGGAGGTGTTTTCGGTATGACGGCGCACCACCTTGTCGAACAAGGGCCCGTCAAAAAAGCTGTTCCACGGTCCCGGCACCGGAAAGGTCATGAGGAAATCGGACGGCAAAGGCGATGTAATCACCCCGTCGAAATTCGGGCGGTTTTGACGGCCCGAAAAGAAATAGGCGCCGATGCTGCCGCGCACCGGAGCTTGTTGCGGCGAAGACAGACGGATTTCCTGACTATATTCGCGGAATTTGATATTGCCTTCATCGCGCAGGATATAGGTGTCGAAGGTTTTGATCGCACCGGTGGGGGTGCGATAGCGGAAGGTCGCCAATTCGCCGCGCGACGCATCGGTGAGCGCGGTCAGATCGACATCATTATAGCCGGTGAGCCAGCCCAACTGCCAATCGCCAATGTCGAACCGCGCATCAAGAAAGGCGCGCAACGTCTTGCGGGTCTGGCCATAAGCATCGGGGTGCGAGCCAAGCTCGTCCTTGGCGAGTGTCGGCAAGGTGCCGCAATAGGTCTGGTAAACACCGCCTGAAAGCTGGCAATTGGGTGCAAGCTGCGATGCGGCGGGCGGGCCAATCAAATCCTTGGAATAATAAACGCCGCCGACAATTTCCATGCCGGGCGCGGGCGTCAGCCGCACCGTCCCCTGAAACGTGTCATAATCATAGCCGCCGATGCGCGGACCGCCGAGCGTGTTTTTGTGGCTGCCGCCATATTCGCTATGCGATGCGGTGAGCTTGACCGCCAGCACATCCTTGACGAGCGGGACCGATACCGAGCCGACCAGCGCGAAACGACCGTGGGTGCCGTAAGTGAGTTCGGCGCGGCCCGACAGGTCATTGGTGGGACGCTTGGACACGATATTGATCGCACCGGCAAAAGCGTTGCGGCCATAAAGCGCGCTTTGCGGGCCTTTGACGACTTCGATCCGCTCAATATCGGCTTGGGCGAAGTTCAACGCCTCGCGTGCGCCGGTATAAACGCCATCGACGAAAATGGCGACGTTGGGGTCGGAGCCGAACAGGTCGGTTTGCGCGACGCCGCGGATAATCGGCGTCGGCATGAACTCGCCAACCACGGAGGTGAAGTTCAGCCCCGGCGTCTGGCGCGCGACATCGTTGAGGTCAAGGATGCCCTCTTTTTCGATGCGGCTTGCGTCGAATGCGGTAATCGCCAGCGGCACGTCGGACAATTTTTCCGCTTGCTTACGCGCGGTCACGACGATTTCGGTCGGCTCATATTCTGCGCTATTATCGGTTGTTTCGCTCGCCTGTGCGAAAGCTGCCCCCGGCAAAGCGATGCACGCCGCCGCCGTCAATTTGAGCAAGGTCGAATATTTCATTAGATCGTCTCCCCGTTATCTATCTATTTGTTAAACCGTTTATTTTTATGGTTTTGGTCATAATTTACCTATGACGATGCGGGCGGCGCGTTCGCCCGATTCCAGTGCGCCTTCCATCCCCGACGTGCTTTGGGCGAGATGTTCGCCCGCAAAGTGCAGCCGGTTTCCGGTCGCGTCGATGGCGGCGGCCAGCATCGGGGCCTGCCCCGCTGCGAGATGGTGATAGACACCGCGCGCCATCGGATTTTTCTGCCAACTGAAGATGCGCTCCAGCTTGAGCTTGCCGCGCGCCGAAGGACGGGCGGCTTCCAGCTTGGCGATGATTGCCGCGCCTGCTGCGGCGGGGGCCATACGGTCCATCGCGACCGCATCGCGTCCGCTCAGCCAGACTTTGAGCATGGCCGGACTGTCGCCCAGCACGAACACACGGCCCAGCATCGGGTCGTCGCTCCACACCATGCCGGGCAGGCCATCCTGTTTCCAGAAAGGCTCGCTCGCCGACAGATAGGCAAAGCTCGCATAGGTATAAGGTAGGCTCGCAATCGCGGTTTTGAGCGCGTCGGCGGACGGGCCATGCACCCCTACCCCGCGCAGGGCGGCGAAGGGGATCGTGCAGATGACATGGCGTGCGCGCAGCGATCGGCCCCCGCCTATATCAACCCGCACACCGTCCGCATCTTCGCTGATGCCGGTGACGATCTGCTCCATGCGCAAGCCGGATTTGAGCGCGGCGGCCATCGCTTCGGGCAGGCGTTGCGATCCGCCGGAAATCACGCTCAGCACCGCATTGGGTCCGGCCGAGCGGTAAATCGCCGCTGACCGCGCCGCATTGAGCGCCGACAGCGTGTTAATATCATTGCCGTTCAAATTGGCCGCAATCAGGCGGACCGCCTCGTCGCTTGCGCCTGCCGCTTTCAAGGCCGCGCCATATGGCACGTCGATTTTGAAGCCTTCCGCCGTGCGCCAGGCATCGGGGTTGGCGAGTTGCGGCATCCGCCGGGCAAAGACCGACGCAAGCCCCGCAGGCGGCACTTGCCGTTCCGGCCCGACCAACTTATTGACCTCGGATGTCGGCCAGTCGGCCTGCTTCACCGTCTTGCCGCGTACATAATAGAGCGCCGAGCGGTCAAATTCGCCGCCCGGTTGCAAGCCCACGCCCAGTTTTCCGGCAATATCCAACAGCCGCGTATAATTGCTGCCGATCTGGATGCCGCCCGCATCGGGCTTGCCGGGGAGGTCATAAAGCGTATGGAGCCGCCCGCCGATGCGGTTCGAGCCTTCCAGCACGACAACCTTCGCGCCTGCCGCTTCGAGCAGGGACGTCGCATGAAGCCCCGCAAGGCCAGCGCCGATGACAATCACATCGGCTTCGACATCGCTGCCCGAGCGCAGCGGCGCGCAAGCGGACGCGGCAAGCGCCGCGCCCCCCGCAACCAGTAAATTCCGGCGGCTAAAATCCATCTTAATGGTTCCCTGAGGTTGTGGTTGCCGGATTAGCGCCAGCCGCCTTGCGCTGTTCGTCGACCATTTTCTTGAACACGGTCCAAGTGGTGTCGTTGGGACGCGCATCATCCTTGGGCGGCGGCGCGGTATAGCCGGGATAATTGGCCGCGATTTCATCCTTCATCACCTTGGGCAGGTCATTGAAGCTTTTGATTTTCGCGCCCATCGCATTGAAAATGATGATGCCCTGACGCCCGCGCATCTTCATCCACGGCATCCAGTCCGAAATGCGGACCCACGACACGGTCGGATAGGAGGTCGGATGACGCGTATCGAGCAATTCGTCCGCGCGCGCGGCGAAGTCGAAAATTTCCATCGCATGATATTTATTGCCGACATAATCCTGATAATCGCCCGCCAGCGGGTTGGTATAGAAAAGCGGCACTTCCAGCGGCATCAGCACCCATCCGGCGGCCTGTTTCATCCGCATGGTCGGCGAAGGCTTGCCATCGGCGGTGCGCGGGAACATCGGGCGCTGGTTGACCGGATCATTGGCGATCTGCATCACGTCGACGGTTTCACCGGTCCACGGATTTTCCCATTTGCGCACAATCTGGCCGGTCTTGGGGTCGGTGAAGAACATCACTTCCTTGCTGACAAGGCGAAAGCCGTTGCCGCGCACGGGGTCCGATACCGGCACACACTGGCGGATATTCATGCCCTCGCCGTCGAACAGATGGCGGTCGGGTTCGCCTTCGATGCGCGAATAGACTTTGCCGGACCAATACATGACCGCCGGCTGGTCACCGATGCCGCACTGGACGCGCTTGGCGATTTCGACCGCATCTTCGGGCTTGGCCGGGTCCAGTATCTTGGCCGGAGCAGAGGTTGCTCCCACCGCACAAAGGGTCGCAGCACCGGCAAGCAATAAAGTACGAAACATCAACATCAGCTCCTATTTGGAAAGATCAATATGATCGGCATAATAACGGTCGAGAAACGCCGTCTCGCGCGCCAGAAAATCGGGATTAATGCGCGGGTTAGCGTCCAATATATTCATGGCATAGCCATCGGTCTTGCGCGCGCCAAGTCTTGGCAGGCCCGGCCCGTTAGGATCACCATGCTTGGCAAAATTGGTCCAGTAAGCGGTCATCATTCGCGCCACCTTGCGGTCGGCCAGCGTGATTTGCGCCGCCGAAAAATTGCGGATTTTGAGCGGGAGCGTGTCGAAAATGAACGGCACTTCATCGCCGTGCGCCGCACCCGGCACCGTGCCTTGCAAGGCTTGCGGCACATAATCGAAATAATAGAGCCAGGAAGGCTGGCCGATCCGCGCGCTTTCGCGGGTGAGATAATGGGCCGCCCCCATGAAGGTCGATTGCGCAAACCACGCATGGGCCAGTTTCGCATCATCCACCCCGCCAAACGCCGCGCGCGCCGGTTCCACCCCGTCTATCCCCGCCAGAATGAAACGCGGCGGCAAAGGTTGCGGCAGATAGTGGAGAAGGCTCGCCTCCCAACTGGTCGACCCCGCCATATAAGGAACCGGCGCTTGCTTGCCGTCGCGGAAAGTGCGGCCGATATCATCGGGGATCAGCACGCCATCGACCACCGGATTGAGCGAGCCGAGCGAGGTTTTTTCCTGATAGGCGATAAGCTGGTCCAGCGGCAGACGGCGTAACTGGTCGAGCGTTGCGGGGGTCTCGCCGCTGCCGAAATGTTTGGCCGCCGCCACGCCTTGCGCTTCCAAAGGTGCGCCCAATATGCCGGGGCGGCGCTCGGAAATATGCTGGGTGGTTTCGACCTGTATGCCACCGCTTTGCGCAATGGCTTTATGGAACAGCCCCCGCGCGCTCGGCGCAGCCATCAGATAATTGACCGAAACGCCGCCCGCAGAATAGCCGAAAATAGTGACATTATTCGCGTCGCCACCGAATTGGCCGATATTGCGCTGCACCCATTGGAGCGCCGCGACCTGATCCATCAGGCCATAATCGGCGCGCGGCTTGCCCGCTTGCTGTTTGGACAGGTCCGGATGGGCAAAGCGGCCGAGCAGCCCCAGACGATAATTGACCGTCACCAAAATCACATCGCGCGCGACAATCGCATCGCCGTCATAAATCGGCAAAGCCCCGCTGCCGACCCGGAAGCTGCCACCGTGGATCCAGAACATTACCGGCAACGGCTTTTTATGCTGGCCCGCTTTATAGCCTTTGGGCACCCACACATTGAGATTGAGACAATCTTCGCTTTGGGTGAACGTATCCAGCGCCGGATTTTCGACCTTTTGCGGACAGATATTGCCCGCAATCCGGCCATCCCGCACGCCTTGCCAAGCGGGCGCGCGGCGGGGCTGTTCCCACCGGTCGGCCACGGCATAGCTGATATTGCGATAGGCGATTGCGCCGCTTGGGCGGACTTCGCCGCGTATGCGTCCGTTTTCGGTCGTGATAACCGGCGCGGTAGCAGCGGCGGCAGGGGCAAGGGCAAAACCGGCTGCGAACAAGAGTCCGGCAAGGGCGCCAGTGCGCATCTGCGCCGTAGCGCGTCCTGCAATGGCTGACCAGTCGCCTGCAGGACGCACTCCCCCTGTTGAAAACTCGTTCACCCGACCTGCTCCCATCATTTCAGCCTGTTACGTCCGGCTGATTTTTATGCCCCGTCCTGCCTCTTGCAGAGCGGGATAATTTGACTGGACAAATTTAGATGGGAAGATGATAGTTCACAGACGCTTTTACGCAGCAAGCCAGTGGAGCCGGAATGTTATTCGCGAAAAGCCATGACCATGCGCGACCTGCCATCAAAATGGCATTTGGCGCAGCGTGCCAAAAATCCGCGACACAGGGACGCCGGCCCATATTGTCGCCTCGCGGCTTTTCGGGACGGGTGTGACGATGGCCGCCAACCCTGTTTCCTCTGCGTCCAATCGCTCTATTGCGGACGCTGGTTCTGGCGCGGCTTCCGGCGCTGGTTCAACGCCGCCTTCCGCGCCTGTGTCGCCCCCCGAAACAATGGCCGCATCCTCGCTGATGGCGGTGCGACGCACCATTCCGGTCGCGCCGGGACTTGCGCTTTATGTCCTCATCCCGATCCTGTTTCTCGCCGTTCCGCTGGCGCTGCTCAAAGTCGCGGTCGGGCCGGATACCAGCCTTGTCGTTGCGCTCTTTTTATGGAGCGCGACCGTCATGGTCGGCTGGATCGCGAGTGCGATCGGCAGCGAGGCGATTTACCGCCTGTTCGCGCGCTGGCGGCCGCCTTTATGGGTCATCACTTTGGGCGGGCCGCTCGCCATCGGCTTTTTGCTGCGCCAGCCGATATTGGAAATATTGACGCTCGCGCAGCTTCTCCATCCCGAAACCGCGTCCAGTTCGCCGCCCGCAACGCTAAGCTTCGATTTTCTGGTGCATTATCTTTACCGTGTGCTGCCCGGCACGCTCGCATGGATGCTCGTCAATTATATTTTCGACCGCGTGCTGGATGTGCCGCGCTATCGTTATGCGCCCAAGGCCGGGACAGAGGATGCGCCCACCGCCGGTGCGCCGCGCGCGACCGAGGGCGACGATGCGCCGCCGCCATCACCCCGCCTCCCCGCCTTACTGCAACGCTTGCCGCAAGCACAACGCGGAACGCTGCTCGCGCTCAAATCGGACGACCATTATGTGCGGGTTTATACCGATGCGGGCGAGGCGCTGATCCTGATGCGACTCAGCGATGCGATCCGCCTTGCCGCCCCCGTGACGGGGATGCAGGTCCATCGCTCACATTGGGTCGCGAATGAGGCGGTGCGCGGCTTCCAGCGCACCGGCCATACCGGCACCATCACCCTGTCGAGCGGCTTGGAGATTGCGGTGAGCCGTTCCTATGTGCGTGATGTGGAACGTAAATTTCGGCATTTGCCGCACGGATAAAAGCGGCGTGCGGGCGTGCGATGAAGGCCACGCCCTCCCCTTTTCTTGGCCCATGCGCGCCGCGCAATTCCGGTTCAGAAAAGCACTAGAAAATGGTAGATTAGCTGCACCGGTACGGTTCACCTTTGAGGGGAGGGAGAGCTATGGCGCATTTTCTGTTCGGGGGCCGCTCTGTGCGGGCCGCCTTGATGGTGGGGCTGGCTGCAGGCCTCACGAGTTTTATGCCGCAGGCAGCGCCGCCGCCTTTTACAACCGATGCTTTTGCGGGCTATGGTGTATCCGCTTTCAAAGGGACCGATAATGCGGACGCGGCTTTTCCCGACGCGGTGCTGGACGCCTTCGACCCCGTGCAGCGCGTCGCGTCCATGTGCGGGGCAAAGCGTGCGGGCGACAACGCCCTCCCCCCGCTCCTCACCCGCCGCCTGATTGCCGCAGCAGCGGCGGGCCTCGCGGCACCGGCGAGCGCGCCTGCGGGCATTACAGCCCCCATCCCGCTCTTCCCCGATCTCATCCGCTCGCCTTTCCGGATTTCAACCAAATCTTTGAAAACACAACATTATTTCAGTCAAGGCTTGTTGTTGACCTATGGATTCAACCATGCGGGGGCGGTGCGCTCTTTCCGTCAGGCCCAAGCCCTCGACCCCGGTTGCGCCGCCTGCTGGTGGGGCGAGGCCCTCGCCCTCGGCCCCAATATCAACGCCCCGATGGATGACCGCGACAAGGGCACCGCCTTGGCCGCGCTCGATAAAGCGATGGCGCTGCGCACCGGCGCTCCACCAAAGGAAAAGGCTTTGATTGAAGCCCTTTACCGCCGCTATTCGCGCGACGAAAAGGCCGACCGCGCCGCGCTTGATGCCGCCTATGCCGACGCCATGCTGATGGTCGCGCGCCGCTTCCCTGCCGATGACGACATCGCCGTCCTCGCCGCCGAAGCCGCGATGAACACCAGCCCGTGGAACTATTGGGAGGCCGACCGGAAAACCCCCGTCGGGCGCAGCGGCGACGCGGTGCGGCTGGTCGAAACCGTCCTTGCCCGCAACCCCGCCCATGTGCAGGCTGCGCATCTCTACATCCACCTCATGGAAGCCAGCGACCCGCGCCGCGCCGAAGCCGCCGCCGACCGGCTCGCCCGCCCGCTTGCCTCAAGCGCCGCACATCTCGTCCATATGCCGGGCCACATCTATCAACTGCGCGGTCGCCATGCTGACTCCATCCGCGTCAACATCGCCGCCGCCCGCGCCGATGAAGCCTTCATCCGTAGCGCGGGCGATCAAGGCCTCGTGCGCTATGGCTATTATCCGCACAATGTCCATTTCATCGTGACCTCGGCGCAAATGGCGGGCGATATGGATCGTGCGATCCGTGAAGCGCATCGCCTGCGCACGATCCTCGACCCTGCCACCTCGGCGCGGATCGGCTGGATACAGGCGATTGACGCAGCGCCCTATATGGCGATGGCGCAATTTGCCGATGCGGACGCTATTCTGACGCTGCCCGCGCCCGACCCGCGCCTGCCTTATGCCGCCGCGATGCGCCATTATGCGCGCGCGGTTGCCTATGCGGGGACAGGCAATGACCTAGGCTTTGACACGGAACTCGCCGCTATGGAGCGGCTACGCACATCCGATGCGCTGCAAGCCTTGGTCGAACAGGCTATGCCCGCGCCCGACCTCATCGCGCTCGCCGCATTGGTGGCGCGCGGCAAACAGGCCGTCGCCCGCCGCGACTATCCCTCAGCGATCCGCCATTATCGCGCCGCCGCCGAAATCGAAAGCCGCCTCCCCTATCAGGAACCGCCTTATTGGTATTATCCGGTCGAGCAATCCTTGGGCGCAGCCTTATTCCTCGCCGGACGGCATGAGGAAGCGGCAGCCGCTTTCCGCGCGGCGCTTTCCCGCACGCCCGATAATGGCTGGGCGCTCTATGGCTTGGCACGCAGCGAAGCCGCCCTCGGCCACCCGCTACAAGCCGCCGCCGCCAAACGCGCTTGGCGCAAGGCATGGGCGGGCCAGCAACGCTGGCTAAGCATGGAGCGGTTATAAAAAGAAGGTGGCGGAGACGGAGGGATTCGAACCCTCGGTAGCCCCTTAAGGCTACGACGGTTTAGCAAACCGCTGGTTTCAGCCACTCACCCACGTCTCCGCACTTGTGGCTGGGCGGGGCTATAACCAGACCGTAGCACAACCGCAACAGCATATTGTGATAATCGTAAAAAGCCGCGCGCACGCCTCGCAAAAGCGCGCTTTGGCCGTGTTTCGACTCGGTTGGGCGCAAATTGGATTCGGGTCATCGCCGGTTCATTGCGCTTGCGCGACAATGATTCATCGTGGTAAATAAACGCTTGAGCCGGGGTATAATGCTATGTTGAAATTATGGAGCGTCCATAAAATTTCAGGTCGTAAAGTGGCGACCTGGATAGTGAGCGGGGCCGCAGCCGCCGCGCTGATGACCACGGGCGCAACCGCGCAAATCACCACGGTCGATCCGAACACCGTGCTGGATGCAGATCTGGACGGTCCCAAGCCGCCCGCCGATGCGCCCGCAGACTATCTGCCGCCATCCGCGACCACGCCGCCAGCCTCCTCCCCGAACAGCAGCAATTCGGCGATTGATCCCAATAGCGACCTCATCACCAACAATGTCGTCTATGACGACCCTGCCCCCCAAAACACGCCGCAGACGGTTGCGGGTGACAGCGGCACGGCGACACCGGCGCCGGTCAACCAGACCGCCGCGCAGGCCGATGGCAATATCCCCGCAACGCTCCCCACTTCGGGGTCGCAAACCTATCAGAAGGATGACCTGATCGGCGCGGCCGAAGGCGTATTCGGCAAGGGCGCGCAAGGGCTTGCGCAGATGATCCAGGATCTGCTCGCCAAGCAGGGCGAGCCCAATGGCTATATTGTCGGGCGCGAAGCGTCGGGCGCACTGGTGCTGGGCCTGCGCTATGGGTCGGGCCGCCTCTACCACAAGGTCGAAGGCGAGCGCGAAGTCTATTGGACCGGCCCGTCGGTCGGGTTCGACACGGGCGGCAATGCCTCGCGCACCTTTGTGCTGGTCTATAATCTTTACGACACGCAGGAACTCTACAAGCGTTTCCCCGCGGGCGAAGGCAACGCCTATCTCGTCGGCGGTCTGACTGCGAGCTATATGCGCAGCGGCGATGTCGTACTGATCCCCATCCGCATGGGCGTAGGGATGCGCCTTGGCGTCAATGCGGGCTATATGAAATTCACCGAAAAGCGTAAATGGCTGCCCTTCTGACGCGGGGGACAGAAAGCGGCGCCCAAAACCCTTGCGTAAAAAGGGGGGAAAGAGGGGCAAAACTTGATAAAGCGGGCATCGAGGAGGCCCGCTTTTTTATTGCCCGTTCATTGTCCGCCTTTTGATTGCGCTATGCGTTAGCGTAGCGATGCGCGGGCGATTAGAAAAAGCGCGGGGCCAAGCCAGTCCCTAAACCGCGCCCCCGCGATCCGTGCCGGGTTTCAGGATAAGCCGGTCGTCATAAATATGCGCGCGGCACGCATCCGCAAAGGCCAGCGCCGCAACAGGGTCTGTGCGGAAGCGGTCATATTCGTCGTCATCCAGCCGGCAATATTCTTCATAATCGAGCATGCTATTGGCCACCGGAATCGACAGGAACCACGCCCCCGTCTCCGTGTCGCGCCCCAGCGTATAACGCCCCTCGCGGCTCACCTGCACATCAAAAAATCTTTGGCTCATGGGGGTCAGTTTAGCTTAGGCACCGATCGTCAGTCAGACTTGCACGGAAAATCTGCCACACCGCACTGCGCTTGTATCTAAGCGATACGTTTAGATGGACAGGTTAAACCGCCTGTTTGTGACCCTCAATCGCCTTCAAAGTCGATGAGGGTTTCGGCGCGCAATCCTGCGGCGGCGAGTTTGCGCGCGCCGCCCAGGTCGGGAAGATCAATGACGAACAGCGCGGCGGCGGGGATGACGCCTGCCTGTCGCATCAGGTCTGCGGTGGCAAGAATGGTGCCGCCGGTCGCGAGCAGGTCATCGACAAGCACCACACGGCTCCCTGCCGCCAGCGCGCCTTCGTGCATCTCCAAGCGGTCCACACCATATTCCAGCTCATAATCCGCGCCGATGGTAACGCCGGGAAGCTTTCCGGCCTTGCGCACGGGGACGACCCCTAAGCCCATCTCATAGGCCATCGCCGCGCCGAACAGGAAGCCGCGCGCTTCGACCGCGACAATCGCGTCGGGCGCATAGGGCCGCGCGCGGGCGACCAACTGGCGCACCGCTTCGGCAAAGCCTGCCCCGTCGGCAATCAAGGTGGTGATGTCGCGGAACTGGACACCCGCTTTGGGAAAATCGGGGATGGTCCGCACCAGCGAACGCAGCAGCGCCGCCCCTTCCGCGCCATCTCTCCCTTCAACCATTTCGTCCAAAAAGAGAGGGCCGCGACTTTCGCCACGGCCCCCTTTTTGTGTTGCTTCATCCGTCATCGGACAGGCTCTTAGCGAAGCTTAATGCTTCACGCCCGCCCAGATGTTGCGATAGGACAGATAGGCCAGAACCGTTGCGAACAGCAGGAAGCCAAGCACGGCCCAGCCGGTCTGGTGACGCTTTTCCAGATTGGGCTCGGCGGCCCATACGAGAAATGCGGTCACGTCCTTGGCCATCTGGTCGACGGTCGCAGGCGGATTGCCTTCGCCGTAGGTCACCTGACCATCGGAGGTCAGCGGCGGGGCCATCGCAAGGTTGAGGTTTGCGAAATAGGGGTTGTAGTGCAGCCCCGTGCCCGGTTGCAATTCCTTCGGCAGATTGGCTGGCGGGTTCTGGTAACCGGTCAACAGCGAATAAATATAAGCAGGGCCGCCTTCACGCGCCTTGGCGATGAGCGAAAGGTCGGGCGGAAGCGCATTATTATTGGCTGCGCGCGCGGCCACTTCGTTCGGATAGGGCGAAGGGATGCGGTCGGTCGGCAGGCCGGGGCGCGTTGCCGCTTCACCGGTGTCCGGATTGACCGACGGCACTTCATGCGACCATTCCTTGGCAATGGTCTTTACCTGACCTTCGTCATAGCCGATTTCGGCGAGGTTGCGGAAGCTCAGCAAATTGGCCGAGTGACAGGCCGAGCAGACTTCCTTGTAAACCGCAAAACCGCGCTGGAGTTGCTGACGGTCGAACTTGCCGAACGGACCGTCGCTCGCCAGTTTGAGCGCCTTGGGATGCTTGTGGAAGTCAAGCATCGCATTATGTTCCGCCGCTTCGCGCGGCATGAGGAACGCGATGGTAAGGGCGGCCACAAAGACCAGCCCTACCAGAAAAGCAAGAGGACGAACCATGGTGTTTCTCAGCTCCCGTGCGTTCAGGCTTTGGCAGCGGCGGGGGCCGCTTCGGTTTCGGTTTCTTTACCCAGCACCGCTTCGGTAATCGAATTGGGCAAGGGCAGCGGCTTTTCGATCCGCGAAATGATCGGCATGATGATCAGGAAGTGCGCGAAATAATAAGCTGCCGCGAACTGGCTGATACGCACCCAAGGCTCTTCCGCCGGTTTCACACCGCACAGGCCGAGGATCAGGACGTCAGCGACGAGGATCCAGAAGAACATGCGATAGAGCGGACGATATTTGGCCGACTTGACCGGCGAGCTATCGAGCCAGGGCAGGAAGAACAGCAAGGCGATTGCCGCAAACATCGCAACCACGCCCCACAGCTTCGCCGGAATCCACAGGAAGTTCACGGTGAACGCACGCAGGATCGCGTAGAAGGGCCAGAAATACCATTCCGGAACGATATGCGCAGGCGTCGAAAGCGGGTTCGCTGCGATATAGTTATCGGGGTGGCCCATTGCGTTCGGCGCGAAGAAAACCATCGCGGCAAAGAAGATCATGAACACGCCCAGTCCGAAACCGTCCTTCGCCGTATAATAGGGATGGAACGGAACCGTATCCGACGGCTTTTTGACTTCGACGCCGGTCGGGTTATTCGACCCCGGAATATGCAGCGCCCAGATGTGGAGAACCACAACCGCGACAATCACGAACGGCAACAGATAGTGCAGCGAGAAGAAGCGATTGAGCGCGGCATTATCCGGCGCAAATCCGCCGAGCAGCCATTGGCGCAGCGGCTCGCCCACGACCGGAATGGCCGAGAAGAAGCCGGTAATCACCTGCGCGCCCCAGAAGCTCATCTGGCCCCACGGCAGGACATAGCCCATGAACGCGGTTGCCATCATCAAAAGGAAGATGACCACACCGAGCAGCCACACCATTTCACGCGGCGCTTTATACGATCCGTAATAAAGCCCACGGAAAATGTGGAGATAGATGACGATAAAGAAGAAGCTCGCGCCATTGGCGTGCGCATAACGCAGCAGCCAGCCCGAATTCACATCGCGCATAATATGTTCAACGCTGTTGAACGCCACCAGCGTGTTCGCGCTATAATGCATAGCGAGAATGATGCCGGTGATAAGCTGGATGGTCAGCGCAACCCCGGCGAGAACGCCGAAGTTCCAGAAATAGTTGAGGTTGCGGGGGACGGGATAACCGCCACCGACTGCATTATAGACAAAGCGCGGAAGCGGCAGCTTTTCGTCCAGCCACTTCATGATCGGCATTTGCGGCTGGTACACATTGGCCCAGGGGAAGCTCATCTTAGTTTCTCCTTAACCGATTTCGACGACAGAGTCGGATTTGAAGGCATAGTCTGGAACGACCAGATTTGTCGGCGCGGGGCCTTTGCGGATACGCGCGGCGGTATCATAGTGCGAACCGTGGCACGGGCAGAAATAACCGCCATAATCGCCCTTATTCTCGCCTTCCGCAGCGCCCAGCGGCACACAACCAAGGTGGGTGCAGACACCCAGCGTAATCAGCCAGTTTTCCTTGCCCGGCTTGGTGCGGTCGGCCAGCGTTTGCGGGTCGCGCAAATCACCCACCGGCACCTTATTGGCTTCGGCAATTTCGGCCGGGGTCAGGTTACGGATGAAAACAGGCTGCTTGCGCCAGCTCGTCTTGATCGCCTGACCGGCAGCAATCTTGCTGATGTCAACCTCGATCGACGCTTCGGCGAGAACGTCCGCCGAAGGATTCATCTGATTCACCAGCGGAAATACAACCGCCAGCGCACCGATCCCCGCGGCACTCACGGCAGCGATGTTGATGAAGTCGCGACGACGAACGCCGTCTTCCCCTTCTGTCACGGTTTCCGGCGCATTCGGCACTTCTAGCGTAGCCATTTACCCAAGCCCTTGATTGTTGCTTTTATGATCGAAACCGCACTTGGAAAGGGCTGGAAAAAACCGGACAGAATCCCTGTTTTCCCGTCTCCCCAAGACGGTCTTTCGACCGGCCTGATAGCCCCCAAACCTAGCTTTGCCAACAGGCTTTTGACGATTTTATGACCTTTTTTGTGATAAGCGGACGCACCCCCTTCCCACTTGGCCTCCCGGCGCGCTAGAGGGCGGGGATGGAACTGGCGCTTTATCAACCTGACATTCCGGGCAATGTCGGCGCAATCTTGCGGCTGGGCGCCTGTTTCGGCGTGCCGGTGCATGTCATAGAACCGTGCGGTTTCGCCTTTTCCGCGCGGGAAGTCCGCCGCTCCGGCATGGATTATGCGGACAAGGTGACAATCATCCGCCACCCCGATTGGGAGCATTTTTTAGGCACCACCGGAGAGCGCGGCCAACGGCTTGCCCTCCTCACCACGCAAGGCGCAACCCGTTTGCCCGACGTGCGTTTCAAGGGCGATGATGTGCTGTTATTCGGCTGTGAAAGCAAAGGGGTGCCGCAAATCGTCCATGATGCGGCGACTTTGCGCGTCCTGATCCCGATGCGCCCCGGCCTGCGTTCGCTCAATGTAGCGGTCAGTGCGGGCATCGCGCTGTCCGAAGCTTTACGACAAACCAATGGATTTCCCGCATGACCGACAAGAATAAAACCAGCGCCGATAAGTCACAAAGTACGGACATGGACGCCCATAAGGTCGAAACCAGCTTCGCCCTCGACGCGCAGCAACAGGCCGCCAAGGACTGGTTCGAAGCGTTGCGCACGCGCATCTGCTGCGAATTTGAAGCGATAGAGGCTGAGGCGGGAAGTGATGCCCGCTTTGACTATCAGGGCTGGAACCGCGAAGGCGAAGGCCTGTCCCCCGGTGCGGGCGGCGGCGGCATCCGCGGCGTGATGAAGGGTAAAGTCTTTGAAAAAGTCGGCGTCAATGTCTCGACCGTCGGCGGCCAGTTCGCGCCCGAATTTGCGGCGACCATCAATGGCGCGGGCGATGACCCCAGCTTTTTTGCCACCGGCATCAGTCTGGTTGCGCATATGGCCAATCCGCATGTGCCAGCGGTGCATATGAACACGCGCTTTCTGGTCACCACCAAACGATGGTTCGGCGGCGGCGCCGATTTGAACCCGCCCATTCCTTATGAAGAAGATACCGCCGCTTTCCATGCGCGGCTGCGCGCGGCGTGCCAGCCTTATGGGCCGGAAGTCTATGACCGCTATAAAGCCTGGGCGGATGAGTATTTCTATATCCCCCACCGCAAGACGCATCGCGGTGTCGGCGGGATATTCTATGACCATCTGGAAAGCGCCGACCCGGTCCATTTCGACCGCAATTTCGCTTTCACCCGCGATGTCGGCGAGGCCTTTCTCGACATCTTCCCCAAGCTGGTGCGGGGCCGGATGAACCAGCCTTGGACCGAAGAAGAAAAACATGCCCAGCGTGTGTGGCGCGGCCGCTATGCCGAATTCAACCTCGTCTATGACCGCGGCACTTTGTTCGGCCTTAAAACCGGCGGCAATATCGACGCCATCCTGATGAGCCTGCCGCCCGAAACCGTGTGGGAATAAGGCGGACGGCTCCCCTGCCCCTGCCTTTCGCCACCCCATAAAAAAGGCCGCCTCATAAGAAGACGGCCTTTTTCTTTCATGCTTGTGCTTGGCAATCAGTCGAAGATTTGCGCCTTATTGGCATCGCCCACTAGATCCTTATAGACACCGGCCGGAAGCCCGACACCGATCAGCGCACCAATCGCAATTACCGGAATCATCACAATGATGAACAGCAAGGTCATCACCACGCCGCTGCCCGACGCGCCGCCAATGCCGCCTGCGATCAGCGCCGCAATGAAATAGGCGATGAAAAAGACGATATAGCAGATCACGAAAAACAGCGCGATCATCCAGCCATTGCCTTCGGTTGCGCGCCACGAACGTCCCGCTGCGGCAAAGGGGTTGAGGCTGTCCGATGTCACCATTTCCGGCCCCATGATGCTGAAGCGCGCGAGCAGATAGGCCATTGCTGCCAAAGCCCCGATAGCTACGATAAAGCCCATAATACCCGCAACCGCGCCATCGCCCGATGCCACGCCGAGCATCCCGAACACAAAGCCGACAATCAGGCCGGCAATGAGCATGATGATGTATCCCACGACCACAAACAACAGTGCGGGCAGGCACGCTTTTAGGCCATAGACCAAGGCTTCGCCCGCACTGATCGTGCCATTGGCAAAACCGTGCCGCCACACGGCGAAACTGCCCGCGAGCGATACAGCGACACCGATAATCATACAGATGACGAACAGGACGCCAGCGCCCGCCATAAATTGCTGCATCGCCATCGGGTCGGAACCACCGGCCATCATCGCCTGAAACCCGCCGACACCGCCCATAGGCAGCATCATGATGATGAGGCTTAAAATCTGGGCGACAATGATGAGACCCAGATAGAGTAGCGGGTTCTTCATCACAAATGCCTTCCCTTCATTGAAGGCATTTCCCATCGAAAATTTATTCATTCCCTTCCCCTTTCCGAAATGGAGCGTTTTACGCTCTTTTGGGTGACCCTATTCGAATGTTTCTTTATTAATATATGGGCCTAATTGCCGGTAAACACTGGCCATAGCCAACGTCATGATGAGCGACAATCCGCTGCCGAGCAAGGATTGAATGGTCTTGTTACCGATATTGGCAATATTTTCAGGAAGCAGCAGCGCGAACAAAGCGCCGAAAATCGCGCCCGCGATAATGATCGCAATCGATCCCACAATCACGAGGATGACGAAAAACAGCAAGATGATCAAGCCATTATTGCGCGTATAGTTCCAGCTTGCCGTAATCGCGGTGACGGGGTTCATGATCTTTTCTGCCATCATGGCCGGGCCGATCAGCCCCAAACGACAGGCAAGGTAAAGCCCCGGCACGATCAACAGGATGAAGCCCAGACCAATCGCAAAGCCGGACAGGAGGGAGGCGGCGACGTAGCTGACAAATAAGGTGAGCGAGAGCGACAAGGCTCCACCCAGCGATGTGCCGCCTTCGGCCAGCAACAAACGCCAGATGGCGAGATTACCGATGATGCTCACAAGGCTGGATAATAACAGCCCCGGCGCAACCGTGCGGTAATAGTCCATCATATTGTCTATCATCTGCTGCGAAGTTTCACCCGGCACCGATACCGGCGGTTCGGGATAGACAAGGGTGAAAATCAAGGTCGGCAGGAAAAAGAAAAGTCCGGCAACGGTTATCAATATTTCGCGATTGCCCCGGAACATCGCCGCCACCTGTTGCCAAGCTTCTCCCATATCGAATTTGCGCATTGGGCGTCCCCGTTTATAATATTGCGTTAGGGCCAGCATGGCGGCTTACATAGCATCTGTCCAGCCGCTTTCCCCTCTCGCCAAAAGCGGTGGATTGGCTTATCGGCTCCCCTGTTATGCCGAGCGAACACGCCCCCCTGCCCCCGTCCTTCTCCCCGCCTCTACCTTTGCCCGAATGGAGCGTTGCGCCCGCGCCTGTCGCTTATGATGTTGCGCTGGCCGACATGGAAGCGCGCGCGGCGGCGATTTATGAAGGCCAAGCCCCCGAACGCATCTGGCTGATCGAACATCCCCCGCTTTATACCGCAGGCACCAGCGCCGACGTAACCGAACTGCTCGACCCGCGCTTTCCGGTCTATGATGCAGGACGCGGCGGGCGCTACACCTATCACGGACCGGGGCAGCGCGTCGGCTATATCCAGTTGAACCTTGCGCAGCGCGGCAAAGATGTGCGCTGCTATGTCCATGCGCTTGAAGGCTGGGTGATTGACGCACTCGCAGATTTTGGCGTGTCCGCGCGCCGTGCCGAAGGCCGTATCGGCATCTGGACCGATACGCTTGATGGCCGCGAAGCCAAGATTGGCGCGATCGGCGTGCGCGTGCGCCGCTGGGTCACGCTCCACGGTTTTTCGGTCAATATCCATCCGGACCTTGCGCATTTCGGCGGCATCGTCCCGTGCGGCATCGCCGAATTTCCGGTGACGAGCCTTGACGCGCTCGGCATCAAGGCCACGCTCGCCGATTTTGACGCCGCCTTGTTCGCACGACGCGACAGCTTTCTTGATAGCCTCACCACTTGCAGCTAAAGCCTAACCCATGAACCGCATCCTCCTCGCCTCGCCCCTCCTCCTCGCCACCCTCGCGCTCGCGGCGTGCGGAGAGAAAACGGCGGAAACCAGCACGACCAAAATGACCAATGTGGACGTCGTCAAGGGGACGATCAGCGACGATATGATCCTGCTCGACACCAGCCAAGGCGATGGCACATCGGTTGAACAAAATAGCGGCGGCGGCCTATATGAAACCATAGACAACCGCCCCAAAGCCGCCGCCCCCAAGGCTGAAGACAAGGGCGATGCAGGCGCGGACAGCCCCGAAACCCCGGCCGTCCAGCCAACCACAGTCCCCACGCCCGCACCAACAGCGGCTCCGGCGGCGGCTCCCGCGACACCGGATACGAAGTAAGCACCGGATATGAAATAAGCAGAGTCTATTTGTGGATCTTCTGGTAAATAAAGACGCCGCGATTTCTCTGTAACCCGGATGATCTAGGGTATCAGGGCCAACAAAAAACCGTTAGTCCTGAGCTTGTCGAAGGGCGTGTATCAGTCTGGCATATTGCTGGATTGAAACCCGTGCTTCGACAAGCTCAGCACTAACGGTTTTTAGGAGAGGTTTTGAGGGCCGTTTTTAAGAGCGATTTTTATGGGCGGTTTTCAAAAGCGGGTTTTAAGGGCGGGTTTTAAGGGCCGTTTTTAAGGCCGGGTCAAAAAACACCCTCTCTACACACTCCCCATCCCTCTGCGTCCCTCCCACTTTCTCTGCGCCTCTGCGTGAACCTGTCCCAAGAAAATAAACCGTTAGTCCTGAGCTTGTCGAAGGACGGGGCTAAGATCGGCACATGGCTTGCCCGATAACCGTGCTTAGACAAGCTCAGCACTAACGGACCAATATAAGGCGCGCGCTTTCGTCCCCTACGGCAATCCCAACATCTTATGGTTCTGCAAAGACAGCCGCCAATGTGGGCGTTCCATCACTAGCGCAACAGCAGCATCGCGGTGGGCGTTGCTGTCGCTGCCTTCTGCCGTGCCGTCTTTGGGCTGGATAAGCTTATGGTCGAACGCCCAGCCTTCAAACATGTCCAGCATAGCTGCGTCCATTTCGGGTTGCGGCCACACCAGTTTCAGCTCATCGCCCGATTGCTGCACCACCATACTCGCGCCTTTGGGGCTGATGCACAGCCAGTCGATGCCGGGCACAGCGGCAATCGTGCCATTGCTTTCGACCGCAATCATGAACCCGCGCGCATGGAGCGCATCGATGAGGTCCGCATCAAGTTGCAGCATCGGCTCGCCGCCGGTGAGAACGACATAACGGTCCGCCTCGCCTACCCCCCAAGCGGCGGCAATCGCATCGGCCAGCGCATCGGCGTTAGCAAAGCGCCCGCCGCCCTCGCCGTCCATCCCGACAAAATCGGTATCGCAGAAACGGCAGATGGCGTTGCCACGATCCTGTTCGCGCCCCGTCCATAAATTGCACCCGGCAAAGCGGCAGAATACCGCGCGGCGTCCGGCCTGCGCGCCTTCGCCCTGCAAAGTCAGGAAGATTTCCTTGACAGCGTAGCTCATGCGACGTCCGGAATATGGGCGTAAGCGGTGGGGTCGGGAAGCCCCGCTTCGACAAAGCCTTTATGCCGCAACCGGCACGCATCGCACGCCCCGCAATGGAGGCCCTCCGGCGTCGGGTCATAGCAAGACCAGCTCATCCCCGCATCAATCCCCAACCGGTCGGCTTCTGCCGCAATTTGCGCCTTGGTCATATGAAGGAGCGGCGTTTCGATTTTGAACGGATCGCCCTCCACCCCTGCGCGGGTTGCCAGCCGCGCGGTTTCGGCGAAAGCTGCAATGAAATCGGGGCGGCAATCGGGATAGCCCGAATAATCAAGCGCATTGACCCCGACATAGATATGCCGCGCCAGCGAGGCTTCCGCCCAACCCAGTGCGAGCGACAGGAAGATGGTGTTGCGCGCAGGCACATAAGTGACCGGAATATCATCGGTCGGAACGCCATCCTTGGGCACGGCCACATCGCTGGTGAGCGCCGAGCCGCCAAAGGCGCGCAGGTCAATCGGCAGATGGATATGTCGCTCGACACCAAGGCTGGCCGCAATCCGGTCGGCGGCGGCCAGTTCAATCACATGGCGCTGGTTATAATTGACCGTGAGCGCCAGCACCCGCCGCCCCGCTTCGCGCGCCAGCCCCGCACACACCATCGAATCGAGCCCGCCCGAAAGCAGCACGACCGCAAGATCATCCTGTAATTTTGTCATGCCGCCGCCGATAGACCTGTGGACGCGAAAAATAAAGAGCTTGAAGGATTAGAGTCGGGCAAGCGCAGGTCCATCGTGGCTTGAAAAACTGCCAGCATAAAAAAAGCGGCGAAGGTTTCCCCTCGCCGCCGCTCTGCAACTTTATACCGCGCTTGCGTTTATAGCCGGTCGGCGAAAATCAGGCGGCCTGCGCCCAGCCGGTCGAGAACGCTGGCCAGTTCCGCTTCGGGGAAAGCGAAACAGCCTTCCGATCGGCCCAGCTTGCCTTGTTCGGCAATCATCTTGGGGTTGGCATACCATGCCCCATGCACCACAATCGCGCGCGGTTCGGCGTTATAATTGTCGCGGTCGAGCCCTTTGAGGCGCAGCGACAGGCCGTTGCTGCCATAATATTGGTCGCCCGTCACATAAGCCCCGCGCGACGAGGCGAGCGAGCCGTTGACGTTTGAAAAATATTTGAGCCAGCCGATATGGTCGGGGTCGGATCCGCGCCCGTGTGTCACCAGATGCGACGATACCGTGCCATTTTGCAAATCAACAAAGAAGAAACGAGGGTCGCGCGACGGCAGCGTATAATCGGCAATCGCGACGCGATCATGATAGCGCACCGCCGAACCATGTTTCTGCAATTCGCGCTTTGCGATATTGACGAGCCAAGGGGTCGGCAGCGCAGTCGCCGAAGCCAGCCGCGCGGGGTTCAAAGCCAATCCACCGGCAACGGCAGCGCCCGCTCCGACAATCCATTGACGACGAGTAAGTTCGATCATGTTTCCTCCATCCGGGGAGCCAACCGGCCCGGCGAATGACTGTGCATATGGGTATAAACTATACGCAGCGCCAGAGGGCGATGCGAGGGCGGGTTCCACCGCCCGTCCCTTTGTCCGCACAAGCCATCCTGTTTAGCGGGCCGATTTTGCCAAACTTCTCCATTATAGCAACCGCGCTGAACAGGGGCTGAAACAGCCGTTCATCCCCGCTTGCGGCGCTTGGGAGCCCAAGCTATCATGGCTTTCATGAAAGCAACTATCTGGCATAATCCCGCCTGCGGCACCTCGCGCAAAACCCTTGCCATATTGGAAGAAACGCCCCACGTTGAATTGACGGTGATCGAATATCTGAAATCGGCCTACACCCGCGATAAGCTGGCGCAAATTATTGCCGATGCCGGTTTGACACCCAAAGAAGCCCTGCGCCTGCGCGGCACCGATGCCGAAGAGCGCGGGCTGGATACAGCCGACGATGCGACCATTCTCGATGCGATGGTGGACAATCCGGCTTATGTGAACCGTCCCTTTGTCGAAACCGACAAGGGCGTGCGTTTTTGCCGTCCGCAAGAGATTGTGAACGAGATACTTTAAGGTCAGGATTAACGCCCTCGCGCGGGCCTAATCGCGCCGCTCGACCGTGCCACCATGCACATGGAAGCGCGTGACCGGCGCGGGCGCGTCATCGAACAGTGCCATTTCGGTGCCGGTCATCCACACCTGCCCCCCGCTCGCCGCCAGCCTTTCATAAAGCGCGGCGCGGCGGAGCGGGTCAAGATGCGCGGCCAGTTCATCCATCAGCAAAATCGGTCGCATCGCGCGGCGCGCGGCTACCAGATCGCCATGCGCCAGCACAATCGACAATAGCAGCGCCTTTTGCTCGCCGGTCGAACAGCGGTCGGCGGGCTGGCTTTTGGCCGCATGGGTGACGATAAGGTCGCTGCGATGCGGGCCGGATAGCGCGCGCCCTGCCCGCATATCCGCGCCGCGCCCGCGTTCCAGCGCAGTGCGCAACCCATCCTCGCTCCAGCGCGCATCGGCGTGCGGACCGCCGAGCGCAAGCAAGGGCCGCGCGAACGGCGCGTCGGGGAGCAGCCCCAGCCCTGCCCTCAGCGCATCGACCAGATCATGCCGCGCCGCATCCATGCTCGCGCCATGCACCGCCATTTGCGCTTCAAGCGCGGCGAGCCATTGCGGGTCGGGGGCGTGGCCTTCCGCCGCCTCGCCTAATAATTTGCTCCGCGCGCGCATCGCGGCTTCATAGCGGGTTGCATGGGCGGCATGGCCGGGGTGGAGCGCCAGCACCAGCCGGTCGAGAAAGCGCCGCCTTGTCCCGGCGCTTTCGACAAAGATACGGTCCATCGCGGGGGTCAGCCATAAAAGCGCGAGCCATTCGCCCAGTGCATTGGCCGATTGCACCGCGCCATTCACTTTGACGATGCGCCGCGTCGGGCTGGTCGCATCGACACCGGTGCCGATATTGACGGGCGCAGCATCATCGGTGCCCGTTGCCAGGTCGGCATTGACGGCAAAGCCTTGGCCAAGGCGCGGGGCCTCCTCTGCCTCCTGCGTTTCCTGTCGCAGCATTTCGGGGAGCGGCGCGCGGCGCAACCCGCGCCCCGGCGCGAGCAGCGAGAGGGCTTCCAATATATTGGTTTTGCCCGCGCCATTTTCGCCCGCCAGCGCAATCAGCCCCGCGCCTGCCTCCAGACTGGCCGCTTCATAATTGCGAAACTGGTGAAGGGTGAGGCGGCGAACAAGCATGGTTGGATGAGCCTTAGCGCGGGAGCCGTCCGACCTCCACCGGCAATTTATATGTGCATTTTTCCAATCATCGGTAAATTTCACGATAGTTGGTATTTTACACCGTGCGCTTGCTGCATTTTACATCGAAATACCACGCTGAACCGCCGATAAATGAAATTGGCACGCCTTGTGCAAAGCAAGGGACATACCGGCCCTCAGGGCAAAAGAGGACCGGCCAAGGGACATAGTAGAGCCAGATTTGCTGGCAGTATTTTAAGGGAGTTTATCATGTTTAATTTCAACAGCACCGAGTTCCGCACCACCAGCGCCGCCGCTTTTTTCAGCCTCGTCAGCACGCTGATGCTGGTTCTTATCACGGTTCAACCGCTCGCGGCCTGAACCGCATAGGAAAGGTTCAGCCGCTCGCGGTCTGAACCGTCCGAGAACACCCACCCGCTCACAGTCACCCACATTTTCAAACCGGAGTATCCCCCATGTTCACGATCGACAGCACCGAAATCCGCAACGCCAGTGCCGCCGCCCTCTTCTCCATTGTCAGCACCTTGATGCTGGTTCTGGTGACGGTCCAACCGCTCGGCGCCTAAGCGGATAACCGCACGCCCCCTCTCCTCTCAACCAACGATTTTCACGATTATCAAAGGGACATATGACCATGAACGACATCAGCAAAAGCTTCGCCCTCGACAAGCAGCAGGCCAAATTCCTTGGTGTATGCGCAGGCCTCGCCCGCACGCTTGACGTTGATCCGCTCTGGATACGCCTCGCCTTTGTGGTGTCGGTTCTGGCAGGGTTCGGCCTTCCCCTCATCCTCTATTTCGTCATCGCGCTCCTCGCCAAATAAAGCCCGATAATGGCACGCACGCTTTATCCCGGCTGACGTGAAGTTGCCCCTCTCCTTCACGATCCTTGCCCCGCTACTCTCACCGGTAGCGGGGCTTTTTTTTTCGGGCGAACCATGTCCCCGCTATCCTGGCCGATAGCGGGGAACACAGGTCACAGCGGGATGGAGATACCGACAGTGACTTGCGTGAAATGATAGGCAGAACCGAACTGGTGGACCGCGCGGCCGAACATGCTGGTTTTGCCATAATCATAATAAACCGCAGCGCCGACCACGCCGAAACTGGTCGTTTTATGGTCGATGCGGTCGATCCCCGGCCCTGCTTCGAGGCGGTAGGTGCCGCGGTCATATTTGCCTTCATATTGGAGCGTCACCTGATGCCGGTCCCATTTATCGGGCGAAAAATATTCCGGCACGCGCTTTTTGAAATCGAGGCGACGCGAGCGGTGCGCGATGGTGAAATGTTCGTCCAGCTTGAAGCGGGTGGCCAGCGCGATCATCGTGCGGCGGTTATCATCGGAAAAGCCGTGAATATCCGCCGTCACCGCCGCCCAGACCGGCTTATTGTCGGGGGTTTCGACCGACAGCGAACAGCCGGTGGAATCAATGCCTTTGCGGATCGCCAGTGCGGTCGCGACATAATCATGGTCGCATTGCGCCTCGACGCTGATCGGGCCGTTCTTGCGCAGCCCGACAAGCCCGTGCAGCCCCTGATTGGTGCCGAGCGCCCGCGCGCGCAGCTTCAGGCCATTGTCGAGCGTGGTGGCAAAATTCACCACCCCGCCGACCACATCCTCGCGGCCATTATCGACATTCTGGTAAAAGCCGCCCGCTTTGATATTGACCTTACCGTCCCATTCTGTCCCGCCTTCCAACGTGAAAGTATCGGCATAAGGGTCGGTGAAATAATCCGCATTGGCGTATATGTTGGTCGTCATCCCCCCTTCTTCCTGCGCAAAAGCGGGGGCGGCAAGACAAGCGACGGGAAGCGCCGCCAGCGTCAGACAGCGTTTCATTTCGTCCCCCATTTTTTCGACAGGTTGAGGATTTCGCTCACATATCCGGTAAGCGAGGCAATGGTCATCAGAAATTGATACACCAGCAAATAGCCGAGCAGCCCCAACCAGTTACGCCGGACATGGAGGCCGTGGGTTTTGAAAATATCGCTTTCGAAGCGGAAATAGATAATCGTCCCGATTATCGCCATCGGTAGCAGCAACAGGGTGAGTAACCCTGCAAGCAGATGATAGCCGAACAGCGCAAGGATGATGCCCGGCACAAAGAAGAGCAGATAGCCTGCATCAATCAGCGGGAAGAACATATTATACCAGATAAACGGGCTGTTCATGCGCAGTTGGAGGATGCTTTTCGGGCTGTTTTTGAACGCTTCGATAAGCCCGCGCGCCCAGCGTTCGCGCTGGCGGAAAAATTGGCGGAAGCTGGCGGGCGCGTTGGTGAAGGCGAATGAACATTCGCTATAACCGACCGCATGGCCGTTGGAGCGCATCGCCCAGGTGAGGACAATATCTTCGCCGACCAGATCCTTCCACCCGCCCGCTTCGCGCACCACGGCGGTGCGATAGATGGAGAAGGCGCCTTGGGCGACCAGCGTGCCATGATAGAGCGATTGCGCGCGCTTGATGACGCCGATGCCGTGGAAATAATCCCATTCCTGCATCCGTGTGAGGAAATTGGTCCGCGAGTTGCGCACCAATATCGTGCCCGCCACCGCGCCCATTTTCGGCTCGCAAAAGGTGATTGTCTTGGTGATGTTCGACAGCGCCTTGGGATGGAGATAGGTGTCGCCATCAATCGTTGCCACCAGATCGGTGCGGGTTGCCGACAAGCCCCGGTTGAGCGCGCGCGCCTTGCCCATATTGTGCGGCTGGTCGAGCAGTTCGACTGTGAGGTTAGGTTTACTAACTGTGGCCGCAAAAGCGCGCACCCGCGCGGCGGTCGCATCGGTTGACCCGTCATTGATGACCAGCACCCGGACACGCCCCAGATAATTTTGTCGCGCAATCGAAGCGAGCGTTTCGGTGATCGAAGCTTCTTCATTATAGGCCGCGACCAGCACGGTGAGCGGCTCCGACACCTCCGGCTTTTCACAATATTTGACGCGCCGGTCGCTAATGAGCGAGCACAGCACGAAAATCGTCGCCCAGCCGGGCACAATGCCCACGCTGATGATAACCAGCCACGCGAAAAGCGGATTGACCGTGCGGGACATGTCTTCGATCCACCATTGCGCGATGAAAATCGCGAAGATGACCCAAAGCAGCGATAGCGCGAGATTGGTCGCGAGTTTGAACTTGGTCGAAATAGCCCCCTCCCCTGTTGTGAGGTTGTTTGCCTATTGCGACCTTGTTTTTTCTCGTTGGTTAGGTGTGTTGCCCTTTGCGACCTTTGTTTGTCCCATTATTACATGAATTTGCGCGATGAGTCTTGTTATATTTCAACGATGCTTTGGCTGAGATGCACGAGGCCGGGGCAAGCCTGCTTAAATATTGCAAAATAAGTCTTTTTTGTAACCGCCTTATCCATCCGGAATAAAAGCATATTCCCGTAAAAGGACGTAGCAGGATGCGCACAAGCCTTTCCAGCGCGCGCAAGGGGATAGCCATTTGGTTCGAGTCGCACCGCCCGGTCAGACCAAATAAAAAGCCCCACCGGAGCATCCTCCAGCAGGGCTTTTTTGTCTGTTACTGCCCGCCTAAGCGGCGCGGCGATTAAGCGTCATCGCCACCTTCGGTTTCGACCGTGACCTCTTCCACAACCACATCGTCGGTTACGAAATCATCACCCTGCACCTTGCCGAGCGGATCGTCGCCAATCGCGGCTTCGGGGCCTTGGGCGAGTTCTGCTGCATGTTCCTCTTCGGCTGTTTCCGGCGCGATGAGATGCTGTTGCAACGCACGATATTGCGCACGCAAAGCCGCGTCACGCGACGATGCTGCCACGCGCATCCGGTTCATGCCCGCGCCGGTACCCGCCGGAATGAGGCGGCCGACGATGACATTTTCCTTAAGGCCCATGAGCGTGTCCTTCTTGCCTTCAACCGCCGCCTGCGTGAGCACGCGGGTGGTTTCCTGGAAGGAGGCTGCCGAGATGAACGAACGCGTCTGCAAGCTTGCCTTGGTGATACCAAGCAAGATCGGCTTACCCTGTGCGGGCTGCTGGTTCTTCGCAAGCTTCGCGTTGGTGTCGAGCATCTCTTCAAGGTCAACCTGTTCACCGGCAAGCAGCGTGGTGTCGCCGCCATCGGTGATTTCGACCTTCTGAAGCATCTGACGCACAATCACTTCGATATGCTTGTCGTTGATCTTCACGCCCTGCAAGCGATAGACTTCCTGGATTTCAGCGACCAGATATTCGGCCAAGGCTTCCACGCCCATCACTTCCAGAATGTCGTGCGGATCGGGCGAGCCGGAAATGAGGTTGTCCCCCCGCTTCACATAGTCGCCTTCCTGCACGTCGATGACCTTCGACTTCGGAATCAGATATTCAACCGGATCGCCTTCTTCGGGGACGATGGCGATTTTGCGTTTCGCCTTATAGTCCTTGAGGAACTGGACGCGGCCCGACACCTTGGCAATGATCGCATTGTCCTTGGGCTTGCGGGCTTCGAACAGTTCGGCAACGCGCGGCAGACCACCGGTAATGTCGCGGGTCTTGGCCGCTTCACGGCTGACACGTGCAATCACGTCACCGGCTTGCACTTCCTGACCGTCTTCGACCGAAAGCATCGCGCCGACCGCCAGCATATAGCGGCCTGCTTCGCCGCTATCGCCGTCAAGCAAGGTAATGCGCGGACGCAAATCTTCCTTGGAACGGGCAGAGCCACGGAATTCGGTCACGACGCGCTGCGCGATACCGGTCGCTTCGTCGGTCTGCTCGGTCAAGGTCTTGCCGTCGATCAAATCCTGATACTTCACGACACCCGGCTTTTCGGTAATCACCGGCATGGTGAACGGATCCCATTCCGCCAAGCGGTCGCCCTGCACAATCTTGTCGCCGTCATTGACGAGGACCGTCGCACCATAAGGTAGACGATAGACTTCGCGTTCGCGGCCTTCGGCGTCGATGATCGCAACTTCACCCGAACGCGACAGGACGAGCTTGCGCTTGCGGCTGTCGGTAATGGTGAGAAGGTCACGATATTCGACCGTGCCGTTGGACGAGGCTTCATGGTTCGAGGTTTCGTTAAGCTGTGCTGCGCCACCGATGTGGAAGGTACGCATGGTAAGCTGCGTGCCCGGTTCACCGATAGACTGCGCCGCGATAACGCCAACCGCTTCACCGATATTGACAGGCGTGCCGCGTGCAAGGTCACGGCCATAGCATTTGCCGCACACGCCCATCTTGCTTTCGCAGATAAGCGGCGAACGGATCTTCAATGCCTGTAGGCCGATTTCCTCGATCTTGGCGACCATGACTTCGTCGAGCAGCGTACCGGAAGGCACGATGACCGAACCATCCTTGCTGTCGACAACATCTTCCGCCGTGGTGCGGCCCAAGACACGCTCGCCGAGCGAGGCGATGGTCGAACCGCCCTGAACGATCGCGCGCATTTCGAGCATACGGTCGGTGCCGCAATCTTCTTCGACGACAACGCAATCCTGCGAAACGTCGACAAGACGGCGGGTCAAGTAACCCGAGTTCGCCGTTTTCAACGCCGTATCCGCAAGGCCCTTACGCGCCCCGTGGGTGGAGTTGAAATATTCAAGGACGGTCAAACCTTCCTTAAAGTTCGAAATGATCGGCGTTTCGATGATTTCGCCTGACGGCTTGGCCATAAGGCCGCGCATACCGGCAAGCTGCTTCATCTGGGTTTGCGAACCACGGGCACCCGAGTGCGCCATCATATAGATGGAGTTAATCGGCGCCATACGGCCATCCTCGCCCTTGGGTTGGGCGCGGATTTCGTCCATCATCGCATTCGCGACCTTGTCACCACATTTCGACCATTCGTCGATCACCTTATTATATTTTTCCTGTTGGGTGATCAGGCCGTCCTGATATTGCTGCTCATAGTCCTTCACCTTTTCCTTGGTTTCATTGACCATCGCATCCTTGGTGTCGGGGATGACCATGTCGTTCTTGCCGAACGAAATGCCCGCCTGGAATGCGTGACGGAAACCAAGCGCCATGATGGCGTCGGCGAACAATACGGTGTCCTTCTGACCCGTGTGACGATAGACTTGGTCGATAACGTCCCCGATTTCCTTTTTGGTCAAAAGGCGGTTGACGATTTCGAACGGAACCTTGTGGTTCTTGGGCAGCGTTTCCCCGATCAGCATACGACCCGGCGTTGTTTCAAAACGCTTCATATAGGTGTTGCCGTCTTCGTCGGTCTGCGGAACGCGGCTGGTGATCTTGGAGTGCAAGGTCACAGCGCCCGCATAGAGCGCCTGATGGACTTCGGCCATGTCGGACAAAAGCATCCCTTCGCCCGGCTCGCCTTCGCGTTCCATGGTGAGGTAATAGATACCCAAGACCATGTCCTGCGACGGAACGATAATCGGCTTGCCGTTCGCAGGTGACAGGATGTTGTTGGTCGACATCATGAGGACGCGCGCTTCCAACTGGGCTTCAAGGCTCAGCGGAACGTGGACAGCCATCTGGTCACCGTCAAAGTCGGCGTTAAAGGCCGAACAGACGAGCGGGTGAAGCTGGATTGCCTTCCCTTCGATAAGCACCGGCTCGAACGCCTGGATGCCCAAACGGTGGAGCGTCGGCGCACGGTTCAACATGACCGGATGCTCGCGGATCACTTCGTCAAGGATGTCCCAGACTTCCTTACGTTCTTTTTCCACCCACTTCTTGGCCTGCTTCAAGGTCATCGAGAGACCCTTGGCATCAAGACGCGCGTAGATGAACGGCTTGAACAGTTCGAGCGCCATCTTCTTGGGCAGGCCGCATTGGTGCAGCTTCAGTTCCGGACCGGTCACGATGACCGAACGGCCCGAATAGTCGACGCGCTTACCGAGCAAGTTCTGGCGGAAGCGGCCCTGCTTACCCTTGAGCATGTCGGACAGCGATTTGAGCGGACGCTTGTTTGCACCCGTAATCACGCGGCCACGACGGCCATTGTCGAACAGGGCGTCCACCGCTTCCTGCAACATGCGCTTTTCGTTACGCACGATGATATCGGGCGCGCGTAGTTCCATGAGGCGCTTCAAACGATTGTTACGGTTGATGACGCGGCGATAAAGGTCGTTCAAGTCCGAGGTCGCGAAACGGCCACCATCGAGCGGTACCAGCGGGCGCAGTTCGGGCGGGATGACCGGCACGACTTCAAGGATCATCCATTCGGGCTTGTTGCCGGAATCGATGAAGCTTTCGACGACCTTCAAACGCTTGATGATCTTCTTTGGCTTCAATTCCGACTTGGTGACAGCCAGTTCGTCGAGCAATGCTTGGCGCTCGCCTTCAAGATCGAGGCTTTCGAGCATGATGCGCACCGCTTCTGCACCGATACCGGCAGAGAAAGCGTCTTCACCATATTCATCCTGCGCTTCGAGCAATTCATCTTCGGTCAGAAGCTGATATTTTTCGAGCGGGGTGAGGCCCGGTTCGATGACGATATAGGCTTCGAAATACAGCACGCGCTCCAACTGCTTCAACTGCATGTCGAGCAGCAAACCGATGCGCGAGGGCAGCGATTTCAGGAACCAGATGTGGGCAACCGGCGCGGCGAGTTCGATATGACCCATGCGTTCACGACGCACTTTGGTCACGGTTACTTCAACGCCGCACTTTTCGCACACAATGCCCTTATATTTCATGCGCTTATATTTACCGCACAGACATTCATAATCCTTGATCGGACCGAAAATGCGCGCGCAGAAAAGGCCGTCACGTTCGGGCTTGAACGTGCGATAGTTGATGGTTTCCGGCTTTTTGATCTCGCCGAATGACCAGCTACGGATACGATCCGGCGATGCAAGACCGATCTGGATCTGGTCAAAAGTTTCGGCCTTGGCGACCGGGTTTGCGAAATTGGTCAGTTCGTTCATTTGTTTTTCCCTTCGGGCGATTAAGCCCCGAAATTGAAATCACGTGTCACAGATGGAGGCGGAGCGCGAAAGGCTCCGCCGTCACATCCCTTATTCCGCAGCCTCCGCCGCATCGTCTTCGGCAGCGTCTTCATCGTCACCCAGTGCCGACAATTCGACATTGAGGCCGAGCGAGCGCATTTCCTTGACGAGGACGTTGAACGATTCCGGAATACCGGCTTCGAACGTGTCGTCGCCCTTGACGATGGCTTCATAGACTTTGGTACGACCGACAACGTCGTCCGACTTGACGGTGAGCATTTCCTGCAAGGTGTAGGCCGCGCCATAAGCTTGGAGCGCCCACACTTCCATTTCCCCGAAACGCTGGCCACCGAACTGGGCTTTACCGCCTAGCGGCTGCTGGGTGACGAGGCTGTAGGGGCCGATCGAACGGGCGTGGATCTTGTCGTCGACAAGGTGATGCAGTTTCAGCACATATTTATAGCCAACGGTGACCTTGCGGTCGAACTGTTCGCCGGTGCGTCCGTCAAACAGGTCCACCTGACCCGACGTATCGAGGCCGGCAAGCTCCAGCATGTTGGTGACGTCCTGCTCTACCGCACCGTCGAACACGGGCGTTGCCATCGGCACACCGCTACGCAGATTTTGCGCAAGCTCAATGGTTTCTTCGGTCGAGCGGGCGTCGATTTCCGCCGCATAATTGTCGCCATAGATTTTCTTGAGCGTTTCCTTGATCGCTTCGGGGGGCTTGCCCGCCTTGGCGTCCGGATTAGCCTCGCGCCATGCGTCGAGCGCCTGCGCGATTTGCTGGCCAAGACCGCGTGCGGCCCAGCCCAAGTGCGTTTCGAAAATCTGTCCGACGTTCATACGCGAAGGAACGCCCAGCGGGTTCAGCACGAAGTCCACCGGTGTGCCGTCTTCGAGGAACGGCATATCTTCGGCCGGCAAGATGCGGCTGATGATACCCTTATTCCCGTGACGACCGGCCATTTTGTCGCCCGGCTGAAGCTTGCGCTTCACGGCCACAAACACCTTGACCATTTTCAGGACGCCCGGTGCGAGTTCGTCACCACGCTCCAGTTTCTCGCGGCGGTCTTCAAACTTTTCGACGATGAGCTTCACCGCTTCGTCATATTGCGCCTTGACCGCTTCAAGGTCAGCCTGACGCTTATCGTCTTCGACCGCGAACTTCCACCATTCATGCTTTTCGACTTCGCCAAGCACGTCAGCGGTGATTTCCACGCCCTTCTTGACGCCCTTGGGCGCGGCAGAAGCGGTCTGGCCGATCAACATTTCGGACAGGCGATTATAGGTCGCACGGTTCAAAATGCCGCGTTCGTCTTCGCGGTCCTTGGTCAGACGGTCGATTTCTTCGCGTTCGATAGCCATCGCACGCTCGTCCTTGTCGATACCATGACGGTTAAAGACGCGGACTTCGACGACCGTACCGGCAACGCCCGGCGGCAGCTTGAGCGAGGTGTCACGCACATCGCTGGCTTTTTCACCGAAGATGGCGCGCAGAAGCTTTTCTTCCGGCGTCATCGGGCTTTCGCCCTTCGGCGTGATCTTGCCGACGAGGATGTCGCCCGGTTCGACTTCGGCACCGATATAAACGATGCCCGCTTCGTCGAGGTTGCGGAGTGCTTCTTCACCCACGTTCGGAATGTCGCGGGTGATGTCTTCCGGCCCAAGCTTCGTATCGCGCGCCATGACTTCAAATTCCTCGATATGGATCGAGGTGAAGACGTCATCCTTCACGATACGTTCGCTAATGAGGATGGAGTCCTCATAATTGTAGCCATTCCAAGGCATGAACGCGACCAGCACGTTGCGGCCAAGCGCCAGCTCGCCGAGCTCGGTCGACGGACCATCGGCAATGATGTCGCCAGCATTGACCGTATCGCCGACCTTGACCAGCGGACGCTGGTTGATGCAGGTCGACTGGTTCGAACGCTGGAACTTCATGAGCGTGTAAATATCGACGCCCGACTTGCCCGCTTCAACATCGCCGGTTGCACGGACAACGATACGGGTGGCGTCGACCTGGTCGATGATGCCCGAACGACGCGCGACAATCGCAGCGCCGGAATCACGGGCAACGGTTTCTTCCATGCCAGTGCCGACGAACGGCGCTTCGGCCTTCACCAGCGGCACAGCCTGACGTTGCATGTTGGAGCCCATGAGCGCGCGGTTAGCGTCGTCATTTTCAAGGAACGGAATGAGCGAGGCGGCAACCGAAACGAGCTGCTTCGGCGACACGTCCATCAAGGTGACGGTATCGCGCGGCGCCATAACCGGATCGCCCGCTTCACGCGCGGAGACCAGTTCTTCGGCAAAGCTGCCATCCTTGTTAAGCTCGGCGGTCGCCTGCGCCACCGTGTGCTTTTGCTCTTCCATCGCCGACAGGTAAACGACTTCGCCGGTGACCTTGCCGTCAATGACCTTGCGGTAGGGGGTTTCGATGAAGCCATATTTATTCACGCGCGCGAAGGTCGAGAGCGAGTTGATCAGACCGATGTTCGGGCCTTCCGGCGTTTCAATCGGGCAGATTCGGCCATAGTGGGTCGGGTGAACGTCGCGGACTTCAAAGCCTGCGCGCTCGCGGGTCAGACCGCCCGGGCCAAGCGCCGAAACGCGGCGCTTGTGGGTGACTTCCGACAGCGGGTTGGTCTGGTCCATGAACTGCGAAAGCTGCGACGAACCGAAAAATTCGCGCACGGCAGCAACCGCAGGCTTGGCGTTGATGAGGTCGTTCGGCATGACCGTCGACACATCGACCGACGACATACGCTCCTTGACCGCACGCTCCATGCGGAGGAGACCGACGCGATACTGGTTTTCCAGCAACTCGCCGACCGAACGCACGCGGCGGTTGCCGAGATTGTCGATATCGTCGATTTCACCCTTGCCGTCCTTGAGGTCCACCAGCGTTTTCACGACCGCAAGAATGTCTTCCTTGCGCAAGGTGGTCATGGTGTCGGGCGCATCGAGGTCGAGACGCATGTTAAGCTTCACACGGCCAACCGCGCTTAGATCATAGCGCTCCGGATCGAAGAACAGGCCTTCGAACAAAGCCTCCGCGGTTTCGCGGGTCGGCGGTTCACCGGGGCGCATCACGCGGTAAATGTCGGACAACGCCTGATCGCGCTCTTCGGCCTTATCGGCTTTAAGCGTATTGCGGATCCACGGACCGGTGGTGACATGGTCAATGTCGAGCAGTTCGAGGCGGTCAATGCCCGCCGCGTCCAGCTTCTCCAGATTTTCGGCAGTCACTTCATCGCCCGCTTCGATATAAATCTCGCCGGTCTTTTCGTTGATGAGGTCAAATGCCGAATAACGGCCGAAAATTTCTTCGGTCGGGATGATAAGCTGTTCAAGCCCGTCCTTGACCGCCTTATTGGCCGCGCGCGGGGTGATTTTCTGACCGGCCGCGAACACAACTTCGCCCGACTTTGCATCAACAATGTCGAACATCGGCTTTTGGCCGCGCCAATTTTCAACTGCGAACGGAATCTGCCAACCATCCTTGCCGCGCACGAAGGTGACGGTTTTGTAGAAATAGTTGAGGATTTCTTCCGAATTGAGACCGAGCGCATAAAGGAGCGCCGTCACCGGCAGCTTGCGCTTACGGTCGATACGGACGTTGACGATGTCCTTGGCGTCAAATTCGAAATCGAGCCACGAGCCGCGATACGGAATGACGCGCGCGGCAAACAGATATTTGCCCGACGAGTGCGTCTTGCCGCGGTCATGGTCAAACAATACACCCGGCGAACGGTGCATCTGGCTGACAATAACGCGCTCGGTACCATTGACGATGAAGGTGCCGTTATCGGTCATGAGCGGCATGTCGCCCATGTAAACATCCTGCTCCTTAATATCGAGGACCGAACGGGTTTCGGTTTCGGTGTCGACTTCAAAGACGATCAGGCGCAACGTAACGCGCATCGGCGCCGCATAGGTAATCCCGCGCTGGCGGCACTCTTCGGTGTCGTATTTCGGATCTTCCAGTTCATAATGAACGAAGTCCATTTCCGCTGTGCCCGCAAAGTCACGGATCGGGAACACGCTGCGCAGCGTTTTTTCAAGGCCCGACACATAGCCGATCGAAGGGTCCGACCGGAGAAATTGTTCGTAGGATTCGCGCTGCACTTCAATGAGGTTCGGCATCTGCACCACTTCGTGGATATTGCCGAACATCTTGCGGATGCGCTTCTTCGCCGTGGCTTCGAGAGCCTTGACGGTGCCCTTGGAGGGAGCCTTGGTTGCCATGTGTCGATTCGCCTTATTGCTGGCCCGAACGGTCATGCGTTCCGCACGGGCGAGTTTGCATTCCAGACGCGCAGAAACGCGCAAAAGCCCAAGGCTTTCAGCCCCTTACGGAGCCTGCCATGAGCTGTTACGCGTTATGGAACCGCAACCCTTGTCTATCCCTGGGAAGCCCGTGCGCGCGGGCCACCCGTCCCGACTAAGGGGCGGTGATGCAAGCGATATAGGAATGGGGCTGTAGGAAGTCAAGGAAGGGGGTTGGGGGTTTGGGGGGAGTATGGAACGACCTAGTAAGCCCCTCCTCCTTTAGGGGAGGGGCAACGGAGACTTAGGAATTTTACGCGCTAGCGAAAATTCTTAGTCGTAGTGGGGTGGGGCCTATCCGCACACGCAACGCGAGACGGACAGGCCCCACCCCAACCCAGTGCGCTTGAAACTGCCCCCGGCAGTTTCAGATTATGCCGGGGGCACAATCTCGCTCACTCCTGAAGGGGAGGGGCTTATGCCTTGCGCTTCCGTCCCCTCACTTCCCCGGACGATAACTTATCTCCGCCTTACCGAACGCCCGCACGGGCAAATATAACCCGTTGCCATAGGCCTTAATCTGCCCCGTCTCGAACCGGTCGACCGAAGTGCGGATCGCGAAATCGCCTTCCTGTTTGCGGTCGACCGCGACCCGTATCTTGCCTTGCAATTCCTCTATATCCTTGGTGAAATTTTGCGTGAGCGAGCTTGCCAGCAATTCCGATACGCCCGGACTATTGCCGAATTGGAGCAGTAAATCGCCGCCCACACGGTCGGTGTCGCCGGTCACCGCCAAATCCTGAAAACGCACTTCGGGCGAGCCGGGGTCATTGACGGGGAGCGCGGTCACCCAGATCATGCCGCGCGTTTCGTCAATGCTTACATCCTGCGGCTTGACCGTGAGCCAGATGCCGACCGCGATACGGTTACCGTCGGTGCCATAAGCGTCGACCTTGTCAAAGCTGGCCATGACATTGCCGATGCCCGGCACCACAAAGGGCCGCGCCGACCGCTTGACCAGCGCGCGCAAAATGACCGGTTCCAACTGCTCATAATCGGCCAGCACCGGTAGGAAGAAATTAAGGTTGTTGCCGGTCTTGGCATGGGTCAGTGCAGGCAGCGGAGTCGGCTTGGGGTCGGCAGGTCTATCCCCGACAAAAGTTTCAGTGAGGCCGTTAATCCCGACATTCAAGCGGATACGGTTGCCCGACACGCTATAGCCACCGAACACCAGCTTTTGTGGCGTGAGCCGCATCCAGACCGGCGGGTTCTTTTCATTGACCAGCACGCTGGTAAAAGCCTGTCGCCAAATGGCTTCGGCATCGTTGCGGATATTGATTTTCTTAAACTCGCGCTGGACGGTCGCTTGCAGCCCGGCAATGACGGGGCGCAATTTTTCATCGGCCTGTTCGGTGAAGGTGATGCGCTGCCCCAGAAAGTCGATGCCCGGCGGATTGGTCCAGCCATAGCTTAGCCGCACCTTGCCTTCGGGTTGCCAATTGCTGTTCACATCCATTGTGATGCGCGCCTGGAAATTGGCCGCGCCGGTCGCGGTTTCGCCGTGGAGGATGCCGCCCACATCGCGCGCGCTGATTTGGGCGCGGATCGGCACATCGACGATAATCTCTTGGCCCTCCCCGCGCAGCCGCGTCGCCCCGCGTGTCACGGTGCCGATAATCGTGCATTTGATCGCAGGCGTCACATTGATGCGCTTGCCGAACACTTTGACCTTTTGCGGCGGGATGCAGCGCGGTTGCTGCTGGTTGATGGTCCAAAGCGTGCGCGGGATGGCCTGTTCGACGGCAGCCGACAATGCGGCGGAGTTAATGTCCACCGGCACGCTGATTTGCGTGGTTTCGGTCGGTGTCGGTGCTTTGTCGGTCGCGCGCGGCGGCGCATCGGCATGAACCGGCGAGGCGCGGTCGAGATAGAGATAAAGACCCAATCCCGCCGCCAACAGAAAAACCACGAACGCAACGATAAGCTTAAGCGATAGCCCGCCCCATGACGTCTTGAGCGCAGCGCGGCTATCCGTTACCCCCGCCTCTTGTTGCCCCTGTTGGTCCGTACCTGATTCATCCGCCATAGCGCGTTCTTCCCCTCCCTCGCCCGTTCACAAGGCGATGCGGGGGAATGAACGCGCTACTTTTGCTCCTGTTCCGATGCGGTCATCGTAACAGGCGGTTAAGGCGGGGTCACTTCACTTGGCCCTCCTCCTTCGTCAGCCGGTCCTCCAGTTTCTTTTCAAAGGTCACCGCAAGATTTTTGCACGCCTGCGGGTCCACGAACGGATTAGTCCCCGCCTTGCTTCCCTGCCCCGCCAGCAAGGCCGCAAGCTTTTCGGCGCCCTTGGATTGGCTCGGATGCGCGGTGATCAAAATATCGCACGGCATTGACCGCAGCCGCGCAAAAGTCCGGCGGAACGCATCGGCATAAATCTTCCCGCCCGCGCTGCTAAATTGATATTCGCCCGAGCTGGCAGGATTTGGGCTGGCGGCAAAGACCACCGTCTTGCACGCTTTGCCCTCACAGCTTTGCCAACTCCAGCTTGTCGAACCGAGCGTATGCCCGGGCGTCGAAACCGCCGTCACCGTCACATCGCCGAGCGTGATTGTCTCCCCATCCCGCATCCCGCGCACGACGGGAATGGCCGGAAAAGCTTCGAGCGTGCTGCCTTGGGGATCTTTGGGATCGCCGATGCCTGACCGCAATTCCGCCACCGCATCGACACCCGCCAGCACCGGCGCGCCGCCACTGTCGCGCTGGAGTGCCGCCAAGCCACCGCTATGGTCATAATGGGGTTCGGTGCTGAGGATATATTTGATGTCGCTCACCTTGAAGCCCAAGGCCGCGATATTCTTTTCAATGTCAGGCACGGCTTGCGGCACCGCGCCGTCAATCAGGATGAGGCCCGCATCTGTACGGATAAGCCCGACATTAAGGTCGCCAAAGCCGACCAGATAGGCATTGCCGTAAATTTTGGTCGGCGGCGCGGGGCTGAGCCATTGTTTGGCATAATCTTCGGCAATGGGTTTGAGCAAAGGGTCATTGGCGGCGGGGGTGACGGGAGCTGCGGGCGTTGAAACCACCTCGGCGGTTTCGCGCTCTGCTGACGCGGCCTTGTCCACCGGAGCAGCGCAAGCCTGTGTTGCCAAGGTCGCCGCCATGATGACCGCCACTTTTGTCCGAACACTCCGCATTTTTCAAGCACTCCGTCATTAGTTATTAGATGATGGGAAACCTGATATCGGGAGAAATTTGCGCCGACAAAGCATGATTTCTCGACATCTTCATGAATTTAATTCATGGGTAGGATATGGACCGCGCCCAACTCCCCCTTAATGCGCTACGGGCATTTGAAGCCGCCGCCCGCCATCTCAACATCAGCCGCGCCGCTATGGAATTGTGCGTCAGCCAAGGCGCGGTGAGCCATCAGATAGCCGCGCTGGAAAAGCGGCTGGGCGTGGCCCTGTTCCGCCGCCAACCGCGCGGACTGGTGCTGACCGACGAAGGCCGCGCGCTGGTGCCACTGTTGACCGACATGTTTGACCGTGTAGGCAAGGCGCTTGATTTCTACGCCGATGGCCGGTTGAAATCGGTTTTGACCGTGGGCGTGGTCGGCAGCTTTGCGGTCGGCTGGCTGTTTGAACGGCTCGATGCGTTCGCGCTCGCCCATCCCGAAATAGATTTGCGCATTTTGACCAATAATAACCTCCCCGATCTGGTCGGGAGCGGGTTGGACCTTGCCATCCGGTTTGGCGATGGAGCCTGGCACGCGACCCATGCCGAGCCGTTAATGGCCGCGCCCTTTACACCGCTCTGTGCGCCGCGCATCGCCGCGCGGCTGAGCCATCCGGCCATGCTGGGACAGGAAAGCCTGCTACGCTCCTATCGCCCCGACGAATGGCCGCGCTGGTTTGCCGCCGCAAGCCTCCCTGCGCCGCCGCTTACAGGGCCGGTGTTTGACAGCAGCTATCTCATGGTATCGGCAGCGATTGCAGGCGCGGGCGTTGCGCTTGGCCCGCCGCTCTTGTTCGAGCGCGCATTGCAGGCCGAAACGCTGGTGCAGCCTTTCCCGCTCATGGTCGATTGCGGGCGCTATTGGCTCACCCGTGCGATGGCGCGCGAGGATAATGACGCAATGGCGGCGTTCCGAAGCTGGATTATCGCGGAGGCCGATGCCGTAACGACCAGTCTCTCCCCTCCCCCTTGAACCACGCCCAAATGCGCGGCAAAAAGGACCGGCTGCATCGAGGGCGGGATATTATCTCAACTATAACGCTTATATATTAAGTCCCAACAGCAGCATGACGGAGATTCTCTATGCTCGATAAAATGTTCCTGTCCCACCCGCGCAGCGTCGGGGAAAGCTATGGCGAACATTTTATGGTGGCATCCGGCTTTGGCGCAAAGATGGTCGCGGGCGGCATTGCCTGCATCGTCCATGCGCTGGTCCCTGCCTGGTTCGAACGCGCGGGCAGCGATACGATCAAGGCGCTTTATGCCAAAATCATGGCGCGCCAGCCCGCCTTTGCCAAACGCCCGCCCGCCTTCACCGAAAGCCAATGGCAGTTGGACTATGAAATCTGAGCGGCGCGGCGGTAATAGACGCGGTAATGAACCCGGCCATGATTGACCTTCCATGATAGACCATGTCGCGATTATCGGTGCGGGCTTTTCGGGGACGTTGCAGGCGATCAACCTGCTGCGCCATGACGGCCCGCGCGCAACATTGATCGAGCGCAGTCCGGTTGCGGGCGAAGGCTTGGCCTATGGCGCGGCGCATCCCAGCCATGTCCTCAATGTCCGCGCGGGCAATATGAGCGCTTTCCCCGATGATCCTGCGCATTTTGTTCGCTGGCTCGAAGCGCAAGGCGTGGAAAATGCCGCCGGCAGCTTTGCGGCGCGCGTCACCTATGGCCGCTATTTGCGCGGGCTGCTGGACGAAGCGGTGGAGGCGCATGGCGACCGGCTCACCGTGCTGCGCGGCGATGTGCGCAATGTGCGCGAAACCGGGGATGGCGTTACGATTGAGCTTGCCGATAACAAGTTGCTCAACGCCGATGCGGCGGTGCTGGCGGTCGGCAATCTGCCGCCACATGACCCGCCCGGCCTTGATCCGGCGACGCTTTCCGCCGACCTTTATAAAGGCGATCCGTGGGATAGCTCGGTGCCGCAAGGGCTGGGCGCTGACGACCGGATATTGATTATCGGCACGGGGCTAACGATGGTCGATGTCGCGCTGATGCTGGAAGCGACGGGTTATGAAGGCAAGATTATCGCGCTGTCGCGGCGCGGGCTGATGCCGCGCCCCCATGCCGATGCAGGGGCGGATTGGAGCCGTATCAATGCGCGGCCCGATACGGCCGCGTCCAAGCTGGTGCAAAACTTGCGCGCACGCGGACGCACCATTGGCTGGCGCAATGCGGTCGATGAACTGCGTCCCTTCACCCAAGGCATGTGGGCCAATGCCAGCCTTGCCGAGCGCGCGCGCTTCCTGCGCCATTTGCGCCCTTGGTGGGATGTGCATCGCCACCGCCTCGCCCCCCATGTCTATGCGCGCATCGCCGCGATGCAGGAACGCGGGCAGTTAAAAATTGTCGCCGGAAACACCCAAGGCTTTGCCGCCGAAGGGAATGGCGTCGCAGTCAAGTGGCGACCGCGCGGGCATAACGAAAGCGAGACGCTACATGTGCGCCGCGTCATCAACTGCACCGGCCCGCTGGGCGACCTTGCGCGCACTACGGATCCGTTGTTGATGGCGTTACGCGATGAGGGCCTGATCCGCCCCGATGCCGCGCATCTCGGCATTGATGTCACCGCGTCGGGTCAGGTGGTTGGCACGAATGGCGTCCCAAGCGACCATATCTATGCGCTCGGGCCCATGACGCGCGGCGCTTTTTGGGAAATTGTCGCGGTTCCGGATATAAGACGCCAGACATGGGACGTCGCCCGCCGCCTCTCCAACGCGCATTGGGTCGGCGGCGAAGGCCTGTAGAGGGCGACGACGACAGTTATAATCCCCGCCTTTGCATTTTGCCCTTCACGCGCTAACTTGTCCGGATAAATATTCCAACAGGGGAGTCGCATTATCATGACCGTACGGTACGGATTTGTTGTAGCTGCATTATCTGTCGCGCTGGCCACTTCACCGGCGGTTGCGCAAAAATCGAAAAAAGCAGCAGGCGGCGATATTCCCGCCGAGTTTAATCTCCCCGACAGCGAAAATGATTATATCAAGCGCGTCGAAATGGTCCCGATGCGTGATGGCACCAAGCTTTATACCGTCATCGTCATTCCCAAAAATGCGACCAATGCGCCGATTGTGCTGACGCGCACGCCCTATAATGCCAAATCGCGCGCCAACCGCATGGATAGCCCGTCGATGCTCTCCACCTTGCCGCTCGCCGACGAAATGTTCGTCAAGGAGGGCTATATCCGTGTCTATCAGGATGTGCGCGGCAAATATGGGTCGGAAGGTGACTATGTAGTGACGCGACCCGTCATTGGCCCGCTCAACAAGACCAAGGTGGACCATGTCACCGATGCCTATGACACGATTGACTGGCTGGTGAATAAGAAAAACCTGCCGCAATCCAATGGCCGCGTCGGTATGATCGGTTCCTCTTATGAAGGCCTGACGGTCGTGATGGCGCTCCTTAATCCGCATCCGGCGCTCAAGGTCGCGGCCCCGGAAAGCCCGATGATTGACGGCTGGATGGGCGATGACTGGTTCCATTATGGCGCGTTCCGCCTCGCCAATATCGCATGGCTGGGCGGGCAGACCGGTTATAAGTCCGGCGGCCCGCTGCCCCCGACCGGTGGCTATGATGATTATGACAATTTCCGCCGCATCGGCTCGGCCGGAAATTGGGCTAAAAAATCGGGCTATGACCAGCTTCCCTATTGGAAGCGGATGACCGACCATCCGGCCTATGACGAATTCTGGCAAGGGCAGGCGCTCGACAAATTGCTCGCCGCCAATCCCTCGAACGTCCCGACCATCTGGGAACAGGGCTTATGGGATCAGGAAGATATTTACGGCGCGATTACCGCATGGGAGGCGCTCAAAGCCAAAGGCAAGACCGGCAATAATTTCCTCGTGATGGGCCCGTGGCGGCACAGCCAGATCAACCGCGAAGGTCGCGAGCTTGGGCCGTTCAAATGGGATGGCGACACCGCAGCGCAATTCCGCGAAGATATGGTCCTGCCCTTGTTCAACCAATATCTGAAAGATGGCCCGCCCGCAAAATTGCCGACCGTGTCCATCTATAATACCGGCGAAAATCGTTGGGACCGCTTCAACGACTGGCCGCTGGCATGTGAACAAGGATGCAAGGCGGGGCTCACCCCCATTTATCTGGATGCCAATGGCGGCCTCGGCTTTGGCGGGGCAAGCGAAGGCGGGGACAGCTATGTGTCCGATCCGGCCAAACCCGTGCCGCATCTGCCGCGCCCTGTCAGCTTCAAGGACGGGCGCTGGGGCGATTGGCTGGTGTCCGACCAGCGTCATGCCGATGGCCGCCCTGACGTGATGACCTATCAAACGCCGGTGCTTACCGAAGCGGTGCGTGTGTCCGGTGCGCCGATTGCCGATATTTTTGCGAGAACCACCGGCACGGACGGCGATTTTGTCGTGAAAATTATCGATGTATATCCGGATGAAAATGCGACCAAGGCGGAAATGGGCGGCTATCAACTGCCGATCAGCCTCGACATTTTCCGCGGGCGTTACCGCCAAAGTTTCGCCAACCCCTCGCCTATTCCGGCTAATGAAACCCAACGCTACCGTTTCCGCCTGCCCACGGTGAACCATGTGTTCCAGCCGGGACACCGCATCATGATCCAAGTGCAATCAAGCCTGTTCCCGCTTTATGACCGCAACCCGCAAACTTATGTAAACAATATTTTCTTTGCCCAGCCTGCAGATTATAAGGCGGCGACGATCACCATCGAACGCGGCGGCAAAAATGCAAGCGCGGTATGGTTGCCGGTCGTCCCGGTAAAACAGGCACAGGCGGGAGAGTGAGCTGAAATATCTTGGTGTAATCGCGATGGCGGGGCTGGCCTTGACAGGTGCAGCTCCCGCAAGCGCACAGGAAATATTTGCAGGGATGGCGGTGCATGGCGTCGATACGCCCTTCACGCTCAAAACCTATGAGGAAGGCGCGGACATACAGATTGGCGTGCGGTCGCAGCCGATCGAGGGCCTTAAGCTTATCGGCAAGCCGTCGGCTTATCTTTTCGGGTCGGTCAACACAAAAGGCGACACCAACCTTGTCGCGGCGGGCTTAAGCTGGAAAATCGGCAAGCAATTATATGTGCGGCCCGGCATCGGCTTGGCCGTCCATGACGGGCCAAAGCTGCGTTATGATAGTAAAGGCCGCCGCACCGACCTTGGCTCGCGCATCCTGTTCGAGCCGGAAATCGGTGTCGGTTATCAAATTGACCCGCGCTTCAGCATCGAGGCGCATTGGAGCCATGTCAGCCATGCGCGCCTGTTCAACAGCAAGCAAAATCCCGGCCTCGATATGATCGGCGCGCGGGTCAATGTGAAATTTTGAGGGGGGGCTTTTTTAACGCCCCCGCATCCGGAACGCTGTCCGTCAGAACATCGTATTTTCATTCGCCGGATTGGCGGGGATGTCTTGTTGCACATCCCAATGTTCGACAATCTGGCCGTTTTCGACGCGGAAAATATCGACAATCGCGCGGCCCGGATCGTCGGCATTTTGCGTGAAATGGACGTGGAGCCATACCAGATCATCCGCCGCTGCCGCGCGCATAATCCGGCATTTGGCGTCGGGATTGTCGATGAAAAACTGGCTGAAATAGCCGGTAAACGGCGCTTTGCCGTCCGGCACATAAGGATTATGCTGGATATAGTCATCGGCGACCACCGCCGCGCCTTCATCCACCTGATGATCGTTAAAGACTTGATTATAAAAGCGCGTGACCAGCGCAAGGTTAGTTTGGGCTTCGTCCGGCATGACGCGCCTCCTTTTGCGGATTAGAGGGAGAATGATGCAATCGCTTTGCCGACATTCAATAGTATAGGCGGTTGTATTGCGTGCATTTTATCTTTATATGCCCCGAAGGCATCTCCTACAGGAAGGGTGATATGAACCTCTAAAGCTCAAGCGCAACCTATGGTTTCTATGCTCTTGGCAAGGTGATGTTTCATGGCCCTCCTTACGTTCGACCAATTCGCCCTCGCGACGCCCGATGGTCATCCGCTTTTTTCCGGTCTTACGCTGGCGCTGGGGCGCGAGCGCGTCGGCCTTGTCGGCCGCAACGGCAGCGGCAAGTCGAGCCTGTTAAGGCTAATCGCGCAAGGGGAAACGCCTGCTGCGGGGACCATCGCGACGCAGGGCCGTATCGCCATGCTCGACCAATTGCCGCCCGATGGCGCAATGCCGGTCGCCGATGCACTGGGCATAGGCGATGCGTGGGCGCAGGTAGCGCGCATTGAAGCGGGCCAAGGGCGTGCCGCCGATTTCGAAACCGTGGATTGGTCCTTACCCGCGCGGGTCGACGGCATCATTGCCGATCTCGGGCTCCCCGCAGATATTATGACCCGCCGCATCGGCAGCCTGTCGGGGGGCGAGCATATGCGCGTGGCGCTCGCCCGGCTGTTGCTCGCCGCACCCGACCTTATCCTGTTGGACGAACCGACCAATAATCTCGATGCGGAGGGTCGCGCGGCGATTACGGCGCTGCTGTCAGGCTGGAAAGGCGGCGCGCTGGTTGCCAGCCATGACCGCGCGTTGCTCAACCATATGGACCGCATCGTCGAATTAAGTCCCGCATCCGTGCGTATCCATAGCGGCGGCTGGGACAGTTTTGCCGCCGCGCGCGAGGCCGACCGCGCGCGCAAGGAGGAGGCACTGGAACAGGCCGCGCGTGCCGTCAAAACCGCACGTCGCGACGCACAAAATGCGTTTGAAAAACAGGCGCGACGCGATCGGGCCGGCCAGTCGGAAGCCCGCAAAGGGTCAGCGCCCAAAATCCTGCTCGGCGCGCAAAAACGCCGCGCCGAAGCGACCGCGGGGCGTCTCGATGCTGCGGCAAGCGCACAGATAGAGGCGGCTGAACAGCAACAACGCCAAGCGCAGGCCGGGGTCGATATTCTCACCCCCATGCGCTTTGCCGTGCCGCCGACAGGACTTGCCGCCAATGCCATGCTGGTCGAAGCGCGCGGCGTATCACTGACAGTTGCCGGGCGCACCCTGTTCGGTCCGCTCGACCTTATTGTGCGCGGCCCCGAACGCATCGCCCTCACCGGCGCTAACGGGTCGGGCAAGACCAGCCTGCTGCGCCTCCTGCTTGGCACTGACGCACCGACACAGGGCCGGATTACCGCCGCACATCACCGCATGGCGCTGCTTGACCAGAATTTGACGCTGCTCGATGCCCCGCAAGGCGAGGAACACAGCCTGCTTGCGACCATGCAGCGGCTGAACCCCGGCCTGACCACGCAGGACGCCCATGCGGCGCTTGCGGCGGCAGGGTTTCGCGGGCGCTGGGCCGCGCGGTCCGCCGCGTCCCTGTCGGGCGGCGAGCGGATGCGGCTCGCCCTCGCCTGCCTGTTCGCAAGGCCTGATCCGCCACAAATGCTGCTACTCGACGAGCCGACCAACCATCTCGACATGGAGGCCACCCTATTACTGGAAACCGCCCTCGCCGATTATGACGGCGCGCTGCTATGCGTCAGCCACGACGCCGCCTTCCGTGATGCCATCGGCTTGAAGCGGGTCGTGCATTTGGGCGGATAGGGCTGGCAAGAATGGGTGGCTTTGTAGAGGTTTCATGCGGAGGCGCGGAGGGTTCGGGACGGGTTCTTTAAGTCGGGTTCACGCGAAGGCACGAAGACGCGAAGATTAATGGTTCGCGCCTATCGCGGTCCCGCGCGGGCGACAAATTTTGAAAAAATTCTTCGCGCCTTCGCGCCTTCGCGTGAACCTTATATTCTCCCCACATAAGTTAGAGAGAAAATATAGGCACCATCCGCCTCCCCCGCCAAAGCCCGTCATCACCGCGCAATATTGGTCATGCACCAGTATCGGGATACATGTTGCGGAGACAGATTATGGGATTATTTGCACTCTTGAACACAGCAATGGCGGCGCAGGGTGCAGCCCCCAAGCGCGCGGTGACGCCAGCACCGGAAGCAGCGGACAGCGATCGCACCCAAAGCTTTGCGCGCTCCAACGATGCTGCGCACAGCTCCCCGCCCGATTTCACACCGCGCACGCCTTTGCCCCGCGCCCGCCAATAAAAAAAGGCGGCCCCGAATGTCGGGACCGCCCTTTTTGTGTCGGCAAAAGCCGAAACGGATTACTTGAGTTCGACGGTCGCGCCGGCTTCTTCAAGCTGCTTCTTGAGCTTTTCCGCTTCGTCCTTGTTGACGCCTTCCTTGACAGCCTTGGGCGCGCCTTCGACGAGCGCCTTGGCTTCGGTGAGGCCGAGGCCGGTGATCGCACGGACTTCCTTAATCACGTTGATCTTCTTGCCGCCATCGCTCACGAGAACGACATCGAATTCGTCCTTGGCTTCAGCAGCCGGTGCGTCGCCGCCACCAGCAGCCGGGCCAGCAACTGCAACAGCAGCAGCAGCCGAAACGCCCCACTTTTCTTCGAGAAGCTTCGCGAGTTCAGCCGCTTCCAGAACGGTCAGAGCCGAAAGGTCGTCAACAATCTTGTTCAAATCAGCCATTGATAATCTCCATGTGGGGCTTTCAAAAATGCGCCCCGAAAATGTTTAAACGATAAAGTTATGCTGCTTCTTTGGCGGCATATGCGCCAAAAATGCGAGCAAGCTGGGCAGCCGGTTCCTGAGCGATCTGGGCGATCTTGGTCGCGGGTGCATTGAGCAGTCCCACGAGCTTGCCACGCAGTTCGTCCAGCGACGGCATCGAAGCCAGTGCCTTCACACCATTTGCGTCGAGCAGGGTATCCCCCATCGCGCCGCCGACGATCTCGATCTTGTCGGTCGTCTTGGCGAAATCGATGGCCACCTTTGCCGCAGCCACCGGATCAACCGAGGATGCAAGCGCGACCGGACCGGTGAGCATGTCACCAATCTGTTCGTAAGCGGTGCCTTTCGTCGCAATTTTGGTGAGGCTGTTCTTCGTGACCTTGTAGGTAGCGCCCGCTTCCCGCATCTTGGTGCGCAGGTCCGTCGATTGCGCGACGGTCATGCCAAGGTTGCGGGTCACAACGACCACGCCCACTTCACCAAAGAGAGCGTTCAGATCAGAAACCACTACAGGTTTTTGAGCACGATCCATGCCATTCTCCACTTTAATACCTGCACGGGTTTCAGCCCGTACAAGCGAACGAAAATATGAATGACCCACCTCTGGCACAGGCCAGCGGCATTTCATTCACGACGATGTCCGTGGGGATCGTTGCCCGGGCTTTATCATTGGGTGCGAAGACCATCTTAAAGCCGAACCCGGCGGATCATGCCGCCGGTCAAAAACTTTTCCCCGTCTAGGTTGGAGATTAAGACCGGCAAATTTCCGGTCACCAACTGTCTCGGACGGACAGGAACAACAGAATCATTCCTGTTAAGCCCCGAAAGGCTTGCGCGGGCCTTTAAGCGAAGTGGAAACGGATTGCAAGCGGCGAGACAAATGTGTCCGCACCCGCCCGTCCTATCCGCGTTTGTTGACCGAGTAGCCGACGCTGACCGTTTTGACGGAGGGCGGCGGGGGGCGGCGGCGTTGTGGCGGCGGGGGCGGTGCGGGTTCGTCCACAATGTCGGAGACTTTGAGGCGGCTCACGATACGGCCGTCCGAGGCGGGTTTGACCGGTTCGGGGGGTTGCGCCGCGCGGGGTGGCGGAGGCGGCGCAGCTTGCGGAGCCGCAGGAATATGCGCGTCGCCGGTCGGCGCTTTGATGCGGCTGACGATACGGCCATCGGCGGTGGGCTTGACCGGTTCGGGCGGCGGCGGGGCGGCCATCGCAGGCGCTGCGGGGGCTTGGCCCGGCATCCGGGCGGGCGCGCGCATAGCCGCAGGTGTCGCCGGGACGGGCGCTTTGGGCTTGGGGGCTTTCAACGCATTGGTGATCGGCGCGGACGCATCGCTTTCGCTCAATTCATCGGCGAACGGCGTCTGGCCGAGTTCGATGCCACCATAGCCTGCTGCGGCGGCCACCGGCGCATCCTTGCGACGGCGGGTAAAGACATAGGCCAAGCCGCCAAGGCCGAGCAGCGCCGCCCCGCCCAGCGCCCAAGGCAGGGTCGTGCCCGTGTCCGCATCCGGCACTATTGCCGCATCGCTGGCGTCGGTTGCGGTGGTCGCGCCGGTATCGGTCGGACTGGTCGGAAAGCTGGTGAGGTCGCTTGCGGGCGCGCTGCTTGTGTCGCCCGTTTCCCTTATTGCGGGCTGGCCAAGCGCAGGGGTACTAGCCCCCTCCCCGCCTGTCACCGCATTGCCCGCGACCGGTGCGCTGGCGGTTGGCGCAGCCGTGCGCGGCTGCGGTGCGCTTGTCGACCGGCCTGCTGTAGCGCGTTCGGCAGGCGCAGCGGTCGACGTCGCCGGATTAGCCGTGCGCGGCGCTGTCCGTGTGACGGGCGGCGCGACGGGTGTAGCTTGAGGCTGGGGCTGGCTCACGGGCGCGCGGAACACCGGCTCGTCGGGCGGCGTATCGCGTAATTGGGTTTCCAGCGGCGCAGGCGGGCCTTGCACCTCGCGGCCCTGTTTGGGCTGGCTTTTGGGTTGCGACGCGGGCCCGGTGATGCTGCCGGTCGTGCTTTTCTGCGGAATATCGCGCAAATCCTGCGCGGCTAGCGGCGCGGAAAGGCTGGCAAAGCCAAGCACCGCAACAGCAAACACGGCACCGTCAAGCGCGGCCCGTGACCGGAAATTCAAAACTGTCATGCGCGCCATATTAACCTTTTCTGCGCGCCAGAAAAGCCGGAATGATGCAATGCCGCCCGACATTTATGCCGTCCGGACGGAAAAAGCCCGGAGCGCCGCCGCCTTCGCGGGAAGATGCTGGCGCTCCGGGACGGACGATGAGGATCAGGGCCTAATTGGCAAATTTATGCTTCGACCCGAAGCTGATCGTCCGGGTAGTCCGGGGTGCAGCGGTCTGCTGGAGCGCAGCACGCGCGCGGGACGGGGTTGGCGTGGGGGCTGCTGTCGTTTTGGCCGCGGCTTTGGTTGCCGTTTTGGCCGCGGCCTTGTTCAGCGGCTTGGCTGCCATTCGCTCGGTGAGCGAGCCGACCGCGATGGTCGGTGCTGTCGGGGCGGGTGTAGTGGCACCCTCGACAGGCTCCATCTCCGCCTTGGCCGCAACCTCTGCGGCTACTGGTAACGCAGGCGGGGCGGCGTCTTCCGCCGCCATCCGGTCAAGCTGGCGCGCGCGTTTGAGGCGTGCCTTGCGGGTCTTGAACGGATTTTCAGGCGTCGGGCCTTCATCAACAAGCGCTTCATGATAGCCGATGCTTTCGGCAAAGACCGGTTCAGGCGCACCCGCCGCCGCCGCTTCGTCGCGCAGTTGCGCTTCCATTTTGGCGACCTCGGCGCGCAGCATTGCCTGTTCGGCGGCTTCATCCTGCTGTTTCAGCGCCGCGCCGGTGGCCAGAATCGGCGCAGCGGCGGGCGCGGATTGCGTCACCGGCTCCGTCACGGGTGCAGGCGCCTCGACGACCTCCTCCCCTGCAAAACCCTCGCGCGGTTCCGGTTCGGGCGCATAAGCCACCGGCTCCGGCGCGGGTTCGGCATAAGGGTCCGCATAGGGCGCATCATAGCCATAAGCCGCTTCGGCTTCGGCTTCGGCTTCGCGGCGGCGCCGCATGGTCATGCCGAAACCGGCCAGACCGAGCGCGGCAAGCCCGCCCACGGCCCACGGCCATACCGGCATCCCGCTATTATTTTGCGAAACAGCGACCGGCGCGGCATTATCGCTCGTAGCTGTTATATCGTCAGGCGGCACAGCAAGCGCAGGATCGCCCGCAGCCTCTGCGCTTTCATTCAAACTTGTATCCGGCATCGCGCCAACCGCGCTCCCCGTGGCGGCTGCGGAAGGCCCCGCGACATTATCCCGCGCGCTTGTTTGCCCGCCACTGGCCGACGGCGCGCGGCTTTTAACCGCCGCCTTGGGCGCAGCTTTTTTAGCAGCAGGTGCGGCGGCTTTGGCGACCTCTTCGGCCTTGGCGCTCGCCTTGGCTTCCTCGCTGCTTTGGGTCGCGGTCGCATCGACCGCCTTTTCCAGCGCTGGCGATGGTGCAGCTTTAGGCGGCGTCGCTTTGGGAGCAGGTGTCGGCGTCACCGATACCGGCAATTTCAGCACTGGCGGCGTTGGCGCAGGGGCCGGGATCGGCGCGACCTTGGGCGCAGGCTTAGGGGCCGGGGCAGGCTTGGGCGCTGTAACAGGCGGCGCGGCGGTCGTCGGCTGCGGCGCGGCTTCCTGCGCGAGCACAGGCACCGGAGAAAAAGCAAGGACAGCGGCAATCGCGGCCAATGCCGGGTGATGCAGAGGAATAGACTTCTTCATGGCTGGCTGGGAACGCTGTTTAGCAGCAATGGATGCACAAGGCACAAGCGTTTCGGACGAACCGACGCGCCGCACGCGACGGGCCGAGCCGCATAAATAACATCGCGCCCGCATAAGTCCCCACGAAAAAGGCCGGGGAAGTTACCCTCCCCGGCCTGATTTCAACTTCACCGTTCGCCCTGAGTAGCAGCGAAGCTGCGTATCGAAGGGGCCTTGCCAAACAAGATGCTTCGATACGGGCTTGTTCCAAGCCCTACTCAGCACAAACGGCTATTAATTATTATGCAGCGACTTCGTTCGTGTCGATCTTGAGGCCCGGGCCCATGGTCGAAGACAAAGCAATCTTCTTCACATATTTGCCCTTCGAGCCCGAAGGCTTCGCCTTGACGATCGCGTCCACAAACGCTTCGAAATTCTTTTTGAGGTCAGCGTCCGAGAAACTCGCTTTGCCAAGACCTGCGTGAATGATACCGGCCTTTTCGACGCGGAATTCGATCTGGCCGCCCTTGGCTGCCTTGACCGCTTCAGCGACGTTCGGGGTGACGGTGCCAAGCTTGGGGTTCGGCATCAGGCCCTTGGGGCCGAGAACCTTGCCAAGACGGCCAACAACGCCCATCATGTCCGGCGTTGCGATAACGCGGCCATAATCGAGATTGCCGTTCTGCATGTCTTCCATCAAATCTTCGGCACCAACCTTGTCAGCGCCAGCCGCCAAAGCCGCTTCGGCCTTGTCGCCTTTCGCGAACACGGCGACCTTGACGTCCTTGCCCGTGCCAGCCGGAAGCGTGACAACGCCGCGCACCATCTGGTCAGCATGACGCGGATCAACGCCGAGGTTCATCGCGATTTCGATGGTTTCGTCGAATTTCTTCGACGTATGTTCCTTGAGCGTCTTCAACGCTTCGTCAAAGCCGTACAGCTTTTCCGCGTCCAGACCGGCCAGAACCTTTGCTTTTTTCGTCAGTTTAGCCATGTCCTTAGCCCTCCGTCACTTCGAGGCCCATTGCGCGGGCGCTGCCTTCGATGATCTTGGTCGCGGCTTCGATATCGTTCGCGTTCAGATCCTTCATCTTCATTTCGGCGATTTCCGCGAGCTTCGAGCGCGTAATCTTTCCTGCCGAAACCTTGCCCGGCTCCTTCGAACCCGACTTCAGGTTCGCGGCCTTCTTGATGAGGAAGGTTGCCGGCGGCGATTTCGTGACAAACGAAAAGCTCTTGTCGGCATAAACGGTGATGATGGTCGGAATCGGCATATTCTTTTCGAGGCTGTCGGTCGCCGCGTTGAATGCCTTACAAAATTCCATGATGTTGACGCCGCGCTGACCCAAAGCAGGGCCGATCGGCGGCGAAGGATTGGCGGTGCCAGCAGGCACCTGGAGCTTGATATAGCCCGCAATTTTCTTAGCCATGTTTCACTCTCTTTCAAGTTTAGCGGTCAAGCGGCAGCCAAAGCCACCTCCCGCACAATTTCCCGAATATATAAGGGAAGGCGCGCGCATAGCGGGGATGCGGGGGAAATGCAAGGGGGAGGAATACTCTACATTCCTTCTCCCTTGATGGGAAGTGATGGAAGGTTTGGGTAAATCATGCCCCCGGCATGATTTAGAAATGCATGGGATGCATTTCGGCCCAAACATCCATCACTGATGTGAAGACTTGGCAGCTTGCTGCCTAGTCGTAGCTGGATGAGGGTGTTCTCTCCGCAATCACCGCCGCCAGTTGCTCCAATACCGCCTCGCGATTATCCCTATATTCGTTATTCCAGAAACGAACGACCCTATAGCCTTGTGCTTCAATAACCGTAGTCCGGCGCGCATCCACCTGTTCACTATGTTGACCGCCATCGAGTTCAATCACCAACTTCAACTGATGCGAAGCAAAATCTGCAATATAATGGGCAATCGGCACCTGTCGCCGAAACCGCATGACTGGCCAATATTCGCGCAAATCCTTCCATAATTGTTGTTCAGCGGGCGTCGCATTTTTACGCAACGTGCGTGCGCGGGGAAAAGATTGTGGCGGCGGGATATGTTTCATGGGTTTGGGTTTAGCGGAGAGAACACCCTCATCCAACTCCGCCTAATCTCACTTACGTTCGATAAGGCTCCATATCCTTCTCCCATCAAGGGAGAAGGATTGCGCCGATGTCTCACTCCCCCTCACCCCCGCGTCGTCGTTTTCACATCAACACTCGCCTTGATCGCATTGGAATAGGGGCAGATATTATGCGTGGTGTCGACCAGTTTCTTCGCGTCCGCCTCGTCCAGACCCGGCAGATAAGCGTCGAGTGCCGCCGTAATGCCGAACCCGCCTTCGGAGCGCGGGCCGATGCCGATGGTGGCGGTGACGGTCGATCCTTCGGGGACGGCGATGCCGGTTTCCTTCGACGCCACCCGCATTGCGCCCAAAAAGCAGGCGGAATAGCCGAGCGCGAATAATTTTTCGGGGTTGGCCCCGTCGCCGCCGGGACCGCCCATTTCTTTGGGGACGACCAGTTGCAGCGCCATGCTGCCATCTTCCAACTCGGTCTGCCCGTCCCGTCCGCCACCGCTCGCGGTCGCCGATGTGGTATATTTTGCGTCAACGCTCATGATCCCGATGCTCCTTCATCCTTGGAAAAGCTGCCCGACAAAATAACGCGCGAACCACCCAAACGATGCACCAGCCCCTCCCCGAAATAGGGTTCTTCAAGGTGGTGGCACCCACGGCATAAAAAAAGCCGGGCCGCTTTACGCGCCCGGCTCTTTTATTCCCAATGGAAACCCGTCTTATTTGACGCGTTCGACCTGTTCGAAGTCCAGTTCGACCGGGGTTGCGCGGCCGAAGATGGAGACCGAAACCTTGACCTTATTCTTGTCAAAGTCGAGCTCTTCGACGACGCCGTTGAACGAGGCGAACGGACCTTCCAGCACCTTGACGCTGTCGCCGATTTCATAATCGACCTTGATCTGGTGCTTGGGCGCAGCGGCGGCTTCTTCCTTGCTGTTCAGGATGCGCGCGGCTTCGGCTTCCGAAATCGCTTGCGGCTTGCCCGACGAGCCAAGGAAGCCCGTTACCTTCGGCGTATTTTTGACGAGGTGATAGACATCGTCATTCATGCTGAGCTTGGCCAGCACATAGCCGGGGAAGAATTTGCGTTCCGACTGGACTTTCTTGCCGCGACGCACTTCGGTCACGGTTTCGGTCGGCACTTCGACCGCTTCGACCAGTTGTTCCAGCCCCAAACGGGTGGCTTCCGTCAAAATCGCATCGCGGACCTTGTTTTCAAAACCCGAATAAGCGTGAATAATATACCAGCGCGCCATAATGCCCGTTCTGTCCTGCCAAATAACTGTCTTACAAAAGCTCGATGAGCTTCCGCACGATTAAGCCGAAAAAGCTGTCCACACCAAAGAAAAACAGGCCGAGGATAGTCGCCATGATCATGACCATGATCGCCGTGCGCAGCGTATCCGGCCAGGTCGGCCAAGCGATTTTGCTTCCTTCGGTACGGACCTGACTGATAAAAGTACCAATCGAGACCCGCTTCTTTGTGTCGTCAGCCATGAACAGCCCCAATACTATATTTTGCACATTCGCGCCCGAAATCCTTAGCGCCCGTCCGAAAAGACGCGGAGCATAGGGGGCGCTTCCATGCGACCAGATAGGCGCCGCGTCCCATACCCGCAACCCCCGCTTGCCCGTAAGGCCAGCGGGGAGAATATGTGCGACTCCTTTTAGCCAAGGCGCCGCCGATACCCGCCATGCCGCCGATTTGCAAGGCCTTTGCGCCGCACAAACAGGTGCGGTTTTCCTCGCCCGCGACTCAATCAGCGGCCCTGTCAACGGCAATGTCTGTGAAGAAGTCTGGAAAGATTTTGGCAGGGGCAGCAGGATTCGAACCCGCGACCCTCGGTTTTGGAGACCGATGCTCTACCAGCTGAGCTATACCCCTAGGCCAAGGACAGCGCCCCTACCGTGCGCGGATGCGGAACGCAAGAGGGAAGAGGAAGAGACGGCAAGATAGCGCGCACAAAGCCGCCACTGGGAGTCGCCGCGCACATGACAATTATTTGACAATCCACCACAGTCCGTCGCGCAAAATACTCCATCTGCCTGACGAATCTAAACGATATGCTGATACCCGGACCGTCGTCCGGGGCGTATTCTATTCTCCGGAACTGCAAGATCCAAATCGAGCTTCATTCCAACACGTAAGGGAAAATCATGACGATCAGCAGCCAGCCCGCCGGACCCGTTCGCACTTCACCGCCGCCGCCCCCGCCGCCACCTGCTCCGCCGCCAGCACAACAGGCGTTACAAACGCGCAGCGGCCAGCCCGCGCCCGCGACGCCAGCCATTCCCGCTTCTCCCTTCCAGCAAAGCTGCACCACCAGCCCGGCCCCGCCGGTGGCAAGCTGGGCCTCGCGCCCGCAAGGCGATGGCTATCGCACCGCATGGGATACGACCGCGACCCGGCTCGGCACACAAAATCCGATTGCGATCCGCACCGAAATCGAACGGAAATTGCATGAAGCGCAAGGGCTGGACGGCTATCGCACCGCGTCCGCTTCTACCACGCCCGCTTCTACTGCCCCTGCGGCCCGCACCGGCGAAGAAGGCCCCGATCCGGTCAAACTCGGCCTCGATCTTTCGCAAATGGCGCTGGACATTGTCGGCATTTTCGAGCCCACCCCGTTCGCCGATGGCTCCAATACCATCATCTCGATCGGGCGCGGCATCGGGTCGCTGATCAGCGGTGACGGCGAAGCGGGCGGGCATTTCCTCAATGGCGGCCTCTCCGCGCTCGGCATCATCCCCTATCTCGGGGATGCGGCAAAACTCGGCAAAATTGGCAAATGGGCGCAGACCGTAACCGACGGCATTTCCGCCATCGCCGCCAACCCTGCCGCCCGCGCCGCGATTGAACCGGGCTTGAAGGCGATCAAGGACGCCCTCGACAAAATCCCGCAAGACGCGCTCGATAAACTCCCGCAAAACGCGCGCGAATCCATCGAAGGCATGAAGCGCCAGCTCGATGAATTTCTGGGCGGTGCGGTCGGCGCGGGCAACCGGCTTGAAAATGGCACATTGTTCCTCGGTGCCAATCGCGGGGCTTCGACCACCATTAATGGCCGCACGGTTACGATTGGCGATACACCGACCGTGACACGGCAGGGCGACCGTTATACAACCACCGACATCAACGGACAGGATGTGCGCCTGCGCCAACCGGCGACTTATGACAGCCGCACGGTTAATGCAGATGGCACGGTCGATTATACCAAGGGTGATATGACGGTAAAATATGACGCCAACGGCTTCCCGGTTTTCCATGCCAAGGCGGACCTGTATCTGGATCTGTCCCATCTCAATTCCAAGAAGGATGGCGACCATTTCAAGGCCGCAAATGAAGCGTTGGGCAATGCCTTGCGTGCCGATAGCAGCTTGGCACAAAAGCTGGGCCTAACGCCCGAACAGGCCAATCAGATCATGCGCCAGCCCCCGTCCGCAAAAGCCCCCGAAGGCTTGACCTGGCACCACCACCAAGATACCGGCAGGATCCAGTTGGTGGACAGAGCGGAACATGCCCATTTTTCGGGTGGGCATACCGGCGGAATGCGGCTTTGGGGCGGCGGCCGGTCGGGTTAATCGGCTTAGCCTTGCAAACCACTTAAATATTGGAGACCGGACAGCATGGTAGACTGGCAACCCTATTTCAGCGCCACCCCTGTACCAACCCCTGCCACACAGGCCGATGTCGCGAAAGCCGTCGAGCAGGCGAAAGCCCCGTTGCGCGAAGATGTGCAAAAATTGCTGGCCGAACGCCAAGGCCAAGCACCGGAACAAGATGTCATCGACATTGGCGATGACGGCAACACGGCCTTTGGTCCGATTTTGGTCGTCTCCGATGTGCCACCAAGCAGCACCGCGGGCACCTACACCGTTTCCTTCGCGATCAATGCCCTTAAGGAATGGTCGCCCCCAGCGGACGGCAAGCCTGCCTTCTTTCCGTTCGCGTCCAACACATCGAGCGGTTGGTTTTGTGTCGACCAACGCGATCCGGCCCAGCCTATCGTGTTCATCGATTTCAACTATGACCCCGACGAACAAGGCGCCATTACGCCGGTCGCGCCGGACGTCGCGAGTTTGCTGGCCAAGCTTCGGCCTTAAGCAAAGTCATTCGCCCCCCTTCTCCCCTTGTGGGAGAAGGGTAGGAAGCCTTAGCCGCAAGGCTTAGGCGTAGTTGGAAGAGGGGTATGCGAGCCAGAGGCTCGCGCGATTGCGATGCAATCGCTTACCCCTCACCCAGCTTCGACTAAGCTCACTACGTTCGCTAAGTCTCCACAACCCGTGTTTGAATTTGAGGGTAAACCATGCCCCGTATGGTTTAGAAATTGCCGGGGGCAATTTCGGCCCTCAATGCCAAACACGCCCACAAGGGGAGAGGGAATTTCCATACCTAAACCAAACCCAAAACAACCCCTGTCCTACAGCCGCGCACCCTGCTTGCCTGCCTTTCGCCCCTCAACATTGCGCGAAAGGAACTGCCATGCCTGCCTACACATTGCCGCCCAAACGGCTTTATCCGCAAACGCCCGAAGGCGATGAAGTGCCTGAATTTATCCCTTGGCGACCGGAGCGGCGGCGGTCGCGAGGATGGTCGATCCATGACCAGCGTTTGTTTATCCATGAACTGGTGCGCTGCGGGTCGGTGACGGCAGCGGCGCGGGCGGTGGGGAAATCGCCGCGCTCGGCTTATTTGCTCCGCGAAAAGCGCGGCGCGGAAAGTTTCGCGGTCGCGTGGCACCGTGCGCAGGCCGTCGGGATTGATAAGCTGCGCGACAATGTCATCGAACGCTTGATCGACGGCGAATTGGTGCCGCATCTTTATCATGGCAAACTGATCGGGCATCGCCGCAAATTTAACGACCGGATGATCCTCGGTGCGCTTCAAAGCCATGCACGCGAGCATCATGGTGACGGCGCCAATGTCGCTTATGAATATGGCGATCTGGAGGCCTATCGCCAGCGGCTTGAAAATTGGGAAGGATGCTTGCGCTCGCGCGAAGAAATGCTGTCGTGGGACGTGCGGGCGCGGGAAGAGCAGGAAGCCGAATGGGAGCGCGAAGTTTATTTGCGCGAATATAATAGGCTGAACAAAGCCGCCCGCGCCGCCGAACAGCGCGAACGGGCCAAAGAGGTGCATAGGCAATGGGAGGAGATACGCCGCAAACAGCGCCAGCGCGGCTATGGCCCCGACCCGCAGGACGGGCCGCGCGTGTGGACTGTATGACTATGCGACCGGCGGTGAAGAGCGCGCGCCACCTCTTCTCGCGGGAGAAGGCGTGCGGACAAGAGGGAGCGAAAATAGGAAACCGGAATTTGCCGATTTGCCCGAACTTTGCGAAGCTAAGGGGGTGTTTTTGGCGGAAATCTAGGCTTTTTGCTTTTTCCGTCGATTTGTTACTTTATGTCCTCATCCGGAAAGCTATTATTATATAATGTCCCGTCCTAATCCGCCGCTTGCCCCCCGTCTTGACCCGCTCTTGCTACTGCGCGCTTATGCGATGGGGATTTTTCCGATGGCGGATGATCGCGAGGCAGAGGATATTTATTGGGTCGAACCCAAGACGCGGGGGATATTGCCGCTCGATGGCTTTCATCTGTCGAAATCCTTGCGCAAACTGGTGCGCTCGGACCGCTATCGGGTGACGAGTGACACCGCTTTTCGCGCAGTGATTTCCGAATGTGCGGCGAGCGCACCCGACCGGCCTTCGACTTGGATTAACAGCCTCATTGAAGAGGCTTTCATCGTCCTCCATGCGCTCGGCCATGCCCATAGCGTCGAGGTGTGGGACGATGCCCCGCTGGCCGAAGGACGGCCGCCACGGCTGGTGGGCGGGCTTTACGGCCTGTCTTTGGGCCGCGCTTTTTTTGGCGAAAGCATGTTCAGCCGCGCCGACAATACCTCCAAGCTGGCGCTCGCTTGGCTGGTCGCGCGGATGAAAGCGGGTGGATATGCGTTGCTCGACTGCCAGTTTATCACCGACCATCTGGCCAGTTTAGGCGCGATCGAGATTAGCCGCAGCGACTATCTCGCGCGGCTTCATTCAGCCTTGGGCGATTCGGTCGGCGCGGCCTTATCGTCCGATTTGGGCGCGGGGGAAGCCGCTGCCGGCGCTTTAGCGGCCGGAGCCTTGGCCGCTGGAGCCTTGGGCGCGGGCGCTTTGGCGGCGGGCGATTGGGGCGCACTCGATCCGCTCTTGGCGGGCGGATTGACGCTGCCGGGCGAACCTTCGACACCGGCCAGCCCTTCGCGGTCGGGATTGTCAACGTCGGCAGGCTTGACCGCAGGGCCACCGCCCGGCGTCGTCATCGCACAGCTTTTGACGATGACATCATAAATCGGGTGCTGAACGACATTCAATTCGGGCCGTTCGCGGAACAGCCAGCCGGAAAAGCTCCGCTTCCATTTGCCGTCGCGCTCCAGCGTCAAAAGCTGGACAAAAGCGCCGGCTTCTGCGGGCATTTCCCACGCAGGCGCTTGCTCACAAGCGCGCAGGCGGACGACCGCGCGACCTACGCGGATTGCTTCGCCGGGCTTCATTTCAAGATTGCGGACAAGGCCGTTGCGCTTGTTCAAAAGCCCGATCACCGCGACCCGTTCGGCCATCGGCGTGGTGCCTTCAAGCCCGCCTTCGACATCCTTCACCTCATCCTTATTGGAAAGCGCAACGGGGGTCGAATCGGTGCCGGTCGGGCCTTTTTTGGCGGCCTCACTGTCGCGGCAGGCGGCGAGTGTCAGGCACAGGCCAGCCATTGCCACAACAACAGGGAGGCGGGGACGCATCATGCGCCGTCCGGGTTCCATGCTTCATAATCGCCGGTCGCCCGCGCCCGGACGCCGCCCATTTCCAGCGCGCCGGGGGGATAATAGGCATGGTTAGTGCCAGTGAGATTGCCCGTCGCGGGCTTTTCCCACACGCGCACCGGCGGCATAACGGTCGGCGGCGCATCGACGGGGATGTCGTCAATCGTGTGGTGCAGCCAGCTATGCCATTCGGGCGTAAGGCGGCTCGCATCATTGGGGCCGTTATAAATGACCCAGCGGCGGCCATCCGACCCCGCATAATAGCGGTTGCCGAACGCATCCTCGCCCACCTGATCGCCTTTGCGCCAGGTATAGAGTGCGGTTCCGATGGTGGCGCCGTTCCACCATGTGAAGATTTTGCCAAACATTCCCATGGCCGAGCGCTTAGCGCCTTACCCCATAAGGCTGCAAGACCGAATATGGCGGTAAGGCCGAGGCGGCGCAGCACAAAGCGCAATTCACGGGCGCTTTGCCCCGTTATCGGTCCAGATGACGGTGGCGCTTTCGTCCAGCCCAAGCGTCGCGGCGGTCCCGCCCGCCAGTTCCAGCACCGCTTTGACCTCGCCCCCGCTCGCGACCGGCGCAAGCGATTCGGGCACGGTATTTTCCGCAATCCGGTCAATCGTGCCGTCCGCGCGAATGAAAATCATGTCGAGCGGGATGAGCGTATTCTTCATCCAGAAGGTCGCAATTTTGGGCGGATCGAACGGGAACAGCATCCCGCCTTCTTTGGGGAGGCTAGTGCGGCCCATCAGGCCCTTGGCCTGTTCATCGGGGGTGCGCGCGACCTCGACCGTGAAACTATGCTTGGCCGTGCCTTGGGTGATGATCACATCCGCTTTGCTATTTTCCTGCTGGCATCCCGCCAACAGCAAGGGCGCGGCGAGCATCAGCGGCAAGAGGCGTGCGTTCATAGAGGCGATTATCCTTTGGGGCCGGTCAACAATCGGGGCGATAATTATCGACATCCGCGCCCGGTTCAAGCGCGATCAGCGTGCGCGCCATCTGCATATCATGCCCCGCCCGCAAAAAGGCCGCGAGCGCGCGGCGTTGCTGGTCAGCATCAAGCGGCGCGTTGGCATAAGGGCCGATGCGTTTCTTGCGCGCAAAAACGAGCGCCGCGTCCCAGCGCCCGTCTTCGGCCAGTTGGTCGGCTTCGCTGCGATCTTCCTCGCCGATACCGTCCCGATAATAGACATCGGACAAACGCCTTTTGCCATAGCCCCGGCGCAGCAACGCGCCCGCTTTCATCGTCGCATAGGCTGCATCATCTATATAGCGCAGTTCGACCAGCCGGTCAGCGACTGCATCCAGATCAGCAGACCGCTCCCCGCCCCAGCCGCGCTCTCTCAGCTTGCGCGCAAGATAGGCCAGCAATTTGGCGCGGCTGGTCGCATAACGGGCGACATAGGCCAGCGCCAGTTCGTTCAGACCTGCTTCATCGAGCGGCGGTGCAATACGGGCTTTTTTCATAGGGATTGACTTGCGTTTATAGGCTTTTTACCGGCAATCACAATCTTGCCACAGTCGGGCCGGAATTTGACCGCCTCCTAACGTCTAAAAGCGATGCTGAGAAAATCCGCATTGCGCAAGAAACAGGGCGAAAACGCCCGGAAATATGCGCCTTTACGGGACCAGAATTTGATAAGGAGTTTATCGGTGAACGATATGACCGATACCGTCATTGACCGCAAAAGTGCCGCAGGGGTCGCACTGGAGCCAACGCCGACCGATTGCAGCCTGCCGCGCCGCCTGTCGGATTTCGCCACTTTGGGCGAAGCTTTGGACTATGCCGCGCAAGGGACACGCGGTTTGAATTTCCACGATCCGCGCGGCACATTGACACGCCCCTACCCGTTCCGCGAAATGCGCGATGACGCGCTGAAAATGGCCTATCGCCTGATCGCCCACGGGGTAAAGCCGGGCGACCGTATCGCGCTTATCGCCGAAACCGGCCCCGATTTTGCTGCGCTCTTCTTTGGTGCAGTTTATGCGGGCGCTTGGCCCGTGCCGCTGCCGCTCCCCACCAGCTTTGGCGGGCGCGACAGCTATGTCGACCAGCTTTCGGTCCAGCTTAAAAGCTCGGACCCGTCGATCCTGTTCTTCCCCGCAGAACTGGCCGAAATGGCCGGTGATGCCGCCAAGGCGTGCAAGGTTGAAGGGCTGGACTGGGAAGGTTTTACCGCGCGCGAGGCCAAGCCGGTCGCGCTTCCCGAACAGAAGAGCGATGAAATTTGCTATCTGCAATATTCGTCCGGTTCGACCCGCTTCCCGCACGGGGTTGCGGTGACCCATGCGGCGTTGCTCAACAATCTGGCGGCCCATTCGCACGGCACACAGGTGCGCGACGGCGACCGCTGCATTAGCTGGCTTCCCTGGTATCATGATATGGGGCTGGTCGGCTGTTTTCTCTCGCCGGTCGCCAATCAGGTATCGACCGATTATCTGAAAACCGAAGATTTTGCGCGCCGCCCGCTTGCATGGCTTGACCTTATCAGCCGCAACAAGGGCCAAACGCTCAGCTATTCGCCGACCTTCGGCTATGATATTTGCGCGCGCCGCGTGTCGAGCCAGACGCAAGTATCCGACCGGTTCGACCTGTCGCGCTGGCGGGTTGCAGGCAATGGCGCGGATATGATCCGCCCCGACGTGATGCAGGCCTTCGTCGATGCGTTCGCCGATGCAGGTTTCAGCGCCAAGGCATTCCTGCCAAGCTATGGCCTTGCCGAAGCGACGCTTGCCGTGTCGATCATGCCGCCGGGCGAAGGCATCATTGTCGAGCTGGTCGAAGAAACCGAATTGTCGGGCGACAGCGGCGCTGCCAATGACGACCGCCCGCAACGCTATCGCGCGATGGTGAATTGCGGCAAGCCGGTCAAGGATATGCTCGTCGAAATCCGCGAGGAAGATGGCGCGGTGTTGCCTGAAAAGGCGATCGGTAAAGTCTGGTGCAAAGGCCCGTCGCTGATGGTCGGCTATTTCCGCGACCCTGAAGCAACCGATGCGTGCATGAAGGATGGCTGGCTCGATACCGGCGACATGGGCTATATGTCGGACGGCTATGTCTATATTGTCGGCCGCGCCAAGGACATGATTATCATCAACGGCAAAAACCATTGGCCGCAGGATATTGAATGGGCGGTCGAACAGCTTCCCGGGTTCAAGGCGGGCGATATTGCCGCTTTTGCCGTGACCACGCCGGGCGGTGAAGAAACCCCCGCCGTCCTCGTCCAATGCCGCACCTCCGATGATAGCGAGCGCGTCCAGTTGCGCGAGCTTATCCGCGAAAAAGTGCGCGCGATTACCGGCATGAATTGCGTGGTGGAGCTTGTCCCCCCGCGCACCTTGCCGCGCACCAGTTCGGGTAAGTTGAGCCGTGCCAAGGCGCGCGCGCAATATCTTAGCGGGCAAATCCAGCCTTATGATATTGCGGCCTAACCGCTAAGGCGGGGGGTGTGAACCGGCCTTGAGCCACATTTTATGCCAATGAAATCAAGGAAAGGCGGGTGTTTTGCCCGCCTTTCTTTTCTCAATCCGGCAAGGGCTGCCGCAAACATCCGCGTCATCTGCCCCCAAAACCGTAACGCCGCGTAAAATTTTTTTTGCTTTAAGCACTCAGCTTACCGCGTCGCTTACCATTCGATAACAAACTCGCCCTATACCGATGCTCGTGACGACACCAAATAGCCATACCCAGATCGACGATTCGGACCTTTCGCTGCTGCATATCCTGTCCTTGAAAGAGGCCAAGGGGAGTATGTGGGACGAAGTGCGCGCCGAACAAATTGCAGATTCCAGCCGCTTTTCGCTGTTGCGCCTGATCGGGATGCTGGTCGCGGTCGCCTTTGCGGGCATCATTTTCCATGAAGCGATCAGCCCGTTGCTGCTCGGTGGTTGGGCGCTGATTGCGACGCTTGGCATCGTCCATATGCACCGCGTCCAAAAGCAGCAGCAAAATGATTATTCGCGCGGCGCGCCGATCACCGCGATGCGCCGCGATGCGTTGAGCAGCCTCATATTGGGCGCAATTTGGGCCACGCCTGCTATCGTTTTCGTGCCGACCGCAGGCCTTGGCTATGGTTTTGAGTTCTGGGTGTTGAGCGCGACCATGATGGTCGGCATCACCGCGATTACCGCCGCGACCCCTGCCGCCTGCTTCTCCTTCATCACCCTACTGTGCGTTGCCAATGCGGTGATGGCGGTGTGGTTGGGCTATCCCTTGTCGGGCCTTGGCACCTTGGCCTTTGGCGGTGCGCTGCTGGCGCTGTGCGTTTCTTCGGCGCGCGATTTCATCCGCTTCAAAACGGCAGAGACCACGATTGTCGATAAGAGTGAAACGGTGAGCCTGTTGCTGCGCGAATTTGAAGATGCGGGCGCGGACTGGCTGTGGCAAATCGACTTTGCCCGCCGCCTCACCCATGTGTCGCCGCGTTTTGCCTATGCGCTGGGCAAGGAAATGGAAGAGATTGAAGGTAAACCGCTCGTGCAACTGCTGGCGGGCGATACTTGGGATACGGGCCGTTTCCCGTCGGCCCTCCATGACCTTGCCGAACGGTTGAACCGCCGCGAAAGTTTTTCCAACCTGCTCTTGCCGGTGCAGATTGGCAGCAATACCCATTGGTGGGAATTGTCCGCCAGCCCGCGCGTCGATGAAAAGGGCCGCTTCATGGGCTTCCGCGGCGTCGCCTCGGACGTAACTCTGGAGCAGGCCTCGGCTGCCAAAATTGACCGCATGGCACGCTTTGACAGCCTCACCGGCCTGCCCAACCGCCAGCAAATTAACGAAACGCTCGCCAAGGCGCTCGAACATAGCGCGCAATGGAAAAGCCGCTGTGCCTTCATGATGATCGACCTTGACCGCTTCAAGGCCGTCAATGACACGCTCGGCCATCCGGTCGGCGACCGTTTGCTTGAACTGGTCGCGAACCGCCTGCGTTCGATCATGACCAATAACGAGCTGTGCGGCCGTTTGGGCGGGGACGAATTTGCGGTGGTCGTGCGCGATGTGCCGGACACCAGCTATCTCGACACGCTCGCCAATCAGATTATCACCAGCCTGTCGCGCCCCTATGAGGTCGACCAGCAAACCCTCTATATCGGCGCAAGCGTCGGTTCTGCGACCGCGCCGCGCGACGCGCGCACCGTCGAAACCATGATCCGCAGCGCGGACCTGGCGCTCTATCGCTCCAAGGATAAGGGCGGCAATATCCATTATGCCTATGAACCCGGCCTCCATGTACAGGCCGAAGAACGGCGCGTCATCGAAATTGCATTGCGCAAGGCATTGGAGCGCGGCGAATTCACCCTCAATTACCAACCCGTCGTCACCGCCAATGAAGGCGCGATTGACGGGTTCGAGGCGCTAATCCGCTGGACCAATCCCGACCTTGGTAGCGTGTCGCCCGCCAAATTCATCCCGATTGCCGAAGATGCGCGCCTCATCGGCCAGATTGGCGAATGGGTGCTGCGCACCGCTTGTCATGAAGCGATGAACTGGCCGTCCAATATCCGTGTCGCGGTCAATGTGTCCGCTGAACAATTAGCCGACCCCAATTTTGTGTCGGCGGTCGTTTCTGCTTTGTCGCATAGCGGCCTGCCGCCGCGCCGGTTGGAGCTGGAAGTCACCGAAAGCGTATTTGTGCGCGATGGCGGGGGCGCAGCGCAAATGCTCGACCAGTTGCTCGGCCTTGGCATCCGCTTGTCGCTCGACGATTTCGGTACCGGCTATTCCTCGCTCGGCTATTTGCGCGAAACCCGTTTCAGCACGATCAAAGTGGACCGCAGCTTTGTCCAAGGGGCAGCGCATAACAAAGCCGAAAGCCTTGCGATCATCCGCGCGGTGGTCGCTATGGCCGACAGCCTTGGCATGAGCACCACAGCCGAAGGCGCGGAAACCGAAGCCGAAGTGGAAATGATCCGCAATCTGGGCTGCAAGAAAATCCAAGGCTATTATTTCGGTCGCCCGATGGCCGCGCAGGATGTCAATGAGTTGTTCCGCGCCCAACCCGAAGCGTTGAACCTCGGTTACGCCTCCTGAGGCTTCTCGCGGGCCTAAATCCGGCCCTTATCTCATCTGTCCTGCTTAAATCTGGCTAAGCCGCTTCTCGATCGCGCGCCATAATGTCGCATAGGCTTTATAGGCCGGAGAGGGTGCAGCGAATGCCCCCAAGGGCCGCGCCTCGCTTGATGCCTGCTCAACCACGCTCGCCATCGGAATGACCGGCCAGTCTTGGTGGAGCGCCAGTGCCTCCTTATGCACTCGCCGCCGCTGGTCGACCATCGAATGGAGCGGGAGCAGCGGCGCCTGCCGCCCTTTCTTTTCGTCCATAAACTGCACCACCGCGTCAAAAGCGCGTTGCGACAAAGCGGACGGGATGACCGGCACAATCATCACATCGGCGGCGCGCATCACCTGCTCTGCGGTTTCGGTAAGGCCGGGCGGGCAATCGAGGATGATGCGGTCATAATGGCCCGACAGCGTGTCGATAATCCGCGCGAGCCTTTTCTTCTTGTCGAGTTCGAACAAAAGCCGGTCCAGCCCGCGCAGACTCATATCGGCGGCGAGCAGGTCAATCCCTTCAAAGCGCGAGCCGCGCACCAGCTTCATCGGGTCAATCCCGCGCGCGAACAGCGAGCGCACCTCCTGCTTTAACGGCAAGCCGTCGCCCAATATATAGCTCGCCGCGCCCTGCGGGTCCAAATCCCACACCAATGTGCGGCGCGCGCTCTGGTTTGCGGATAGCCAAGCAAGATTAACTGCGGTCGTGGTTTTGCCCACCCCACCTTTGAGGTTATAGACCGCAACCGTCGCCATTTTTATTCCTTTCGTGTCGCACCACCCCGCCGAATCAGCGGGCGCTACCCTAGCAGGATGAAGCTTATGTGACACGGCACGTGCGGGCGCTTGTTTAGGATTGTTATCATTTCATCGACGCCTGAAAACGGTTCGCCGACGCCGAAATAAGGGGTTCCGCAGCTCGTCGCCCCGACAATGCGATTCGTCGGAAAGCGACAAGCGACGGGCTTTATTCCTTAACTTTGGCTGACTAACCCGCCTCATCACCAAATTTCAAAAAGCATCCGAAGACGGGGCTTCACAGAGCGGGATCGCAAAATATGTTCGGAAAAAAAGCTTTCGGCCTCGCCGTTGCCGCCCTTGCGATGCTCGCGCCGGTGAGTGCGGCCCAAGCTTTGCAATGCGTTCCGTTCGCACGCGACATGTCGGGCGTCGATATTCGTGGCAATGCGCATACATGGTGGGCGCAGGCAGCGGGCAAATATGCGCGCGGCAACACCCCCAAAATCGGCGCGGTGCTGTCGTTCAAAAGCACCCGTTCAATGCCGCTCGGCCATGTCGCCGTGGTGAGCAAGATTATCAACGACCGCGAAATCCTCATCAGCCATTCCAACTGGTCGCCGATCAATGGCCGTCGCGGCCAGATCGAGCGCAATGTCAAAGTGGTCGATGTATCGGCCAACGGCGATTGGACCAGCGTCAAAGTATGGTATGCGCCGATCGGTGCGCTCGGCCTGCGCGCCAATCCGACCAATGGTTTTATCTATAATGGTCGCGGGGATCGCGGTGCGCCGATCCAGCTTGCGCAGGCAGAACCCATCCAGCATCCCGCATTTGCCAAGACCATCACCCCCTCGCCCGAACTGGCGATGATGGTAGCGGCGGTACGTTAACCGGCAAAGCCCGCTTCTCTTATTGCGTCCCTCACCGGACACATAAAAAAGGCCGCTTGGATCAGCGGCCTTTTTTATATCCTTGTGTGATAAGGGGCATAGCCCCCGCGCGTCTTATTCCGCGTCGGCAGCCTTATCGCCATCCGTGTCTGCGCCCTTTTCCTTAATATCCTCGAACCAGGCTTCCACCTCGCCATTGAGTTTGAGGGTGAGCGGTTGGCCGTGCCGGTCGCGGGTCTTGCCCGCCGCCACGCGGATCCAGCCTTCGGAGATGGAATATTCCTCCACATCGGTGCGCTCGCGCCCTTTGAAGCGGATGCCGATGCCGCGCTGCAAAGTCTCCATATCGAAATGGGGCGAGCGCGGGTTGGTCGAAAGCCGGTCGGGCGGCGTCAATGCTTGTGCGTCAGTCATATCCGAGCCTTTGCCGTCCGTTTCCATGTCCGTCAAGCCTGCGTCGTTAGGCGGAGCCGCGCCGTCCGTTTACTGTGCATCCGGAGCCTCGCGCGGTAGGTGGCACGGTTTTGCATGGGACCACTTTCCTTCATTCTTGATGCAATCCGTCCAGCCATATGGTTCTAATAAAGAATCCAAAATTGTTCTCTATATGTTCGTTATTTTCTCTTGCACGGCGGGACTCTTCCTGGCATTGTGCCAAAAAATGACCCAGCGGAGGCAATCATGCTCGACACTCTTTCTTTTTCGGAACTCAGGAAACTGACCGGCATGAGCGTGGAAGAGGTCGCCGATGAATTGGGGTATTCCCCCAGCGCCGTATATCGCTGGGAACGCGGCGAAACCGCCCCCAAAGCTGCCGTTTACCGCAGCTTGCAGACGATTGCGCGTTTTGCGCCCAAGCCGGTCGCAGAGCCTCCAGCAGATAATGGAAACCTTGCCTTCAATTTTATCGACCTGTTCGCAGGGATAGGGGGTCTGCGGATCGGCTTCCAGGGCATTGGCGGGCATTGCGTTTTCACCTCCGAATGGGATGGCAAAGCGCAAGAAACCTATCAGCGTAATTTCCGCGACAACCATCAACTGCGTGGCGATGTCCGCGAATTTTCCGAAAATCCCGATTTGATTCCGCACCATGATGTCCTGCTCGCCGGTTTTCCGTGCCAACCTTTTTCCATCGCAGGTGTTTCAAAGAAAAATGCGTTGGGCCGACCGCACGGGTTTTTGTGCGACACGCAAGGCACGCTGTTTTTCGATACCGCCCAAATTATCAGCCACCATCGCCCCGCAGCCTTTGTTCTAGAAAATGTCAAAAATCTGGAACGCCATGACGGCGGCAAAACTTTTGCGACGATCATGCATGTCCTCCAGAACGAGCTGGGCTACCATGTGCAAAAGCGCGTAATCAGTTCCGTTCCTTGGGTGCCGCAAAAGCGCGAGCGGATTTTCATTGTCGGGTTTCGCGAGCCAACGGCTTTTGACCTTGGTGCGCTGGAATTACCGGACGCAAAAGACGGTCCGAAGCTTGGCAGCATCCTGCTACCGCCCGATCAGGTTGACCCTAAATATACGCTGACGCCGCGGTTATGGGAATATCTTCAAGGTTATAAGGAAAAACATTCGGCCAAAGGAAACGGGTTCGGATACAGCCTGTTCGGCCCCGATGATGTCGCACGCACCTTATCCGCCCGTTATCACAAGGATGGCTCCGAAATCCTGATCGACCAGCCCGGCCAACGCCCGCGCCGCCTCACACCATTAGAATGTGCGCGGCTGATGGGCTTCGACCGTGGCACGCGCCGGTGGCAGATTCCGGTATCCGATACCCAAGCCTACCGGCAATTCGGCAATGCCGTGGTGGTGCCGGTCGTAGAGTTTCTCGCCCAAGCGATGAAGCCTTATCTGGCGGCGGCTCTGGAGGGGGAAAGCAAAAGGGCAAACGTCGTAACCTCCAAAGAAGCCACATTCGCATGGTAGAATTTGTCAAAAGGTCATCATTTTTCAAGGGGGATTAGATTGACCATATCGCTTGATGCCATAATTGGCGCGATGAGAGAAATTGGCGCAAGTCGGATATATGCCAAAATATTGGCGCCGAATGACAATTCCAAGAACCAGATTTATCTGGGCGGAGACTTTTCTGCCCTCAATATCATTCCGCATGGAGAAATAGAGATTGATACGTCCATATTAGCAGGAAGCAAACAACCAAGACCTAAGGCAAAGGTTGATTTCAGATGGATTGACGAAAACGGTTCCTATCCCGCGCCCCATGCTCAACTTGTGCTTTATCCGGATTACCCCGAAGTCAGAATGTCGGGTTTCCTTAGAAATTGCGCGAAAGCCCCTTCCGATGTGATGTCAGTGCGGGATGTAGGGCGCGTTCTGATCTTGGGCATAACCCAGGATAGGCGCGTATTGGGCTATGCAGCAGCGACGTCCAGTGCGGTGGCTACAGAGGTTCGCGCACGGCGTTGGGATATGATCGGCGTTTTTGTCGAACTACCCATTTCGACAGTTAAAGACAGAGACACCAAAGATATTCTCTTGGAGAGATTAAAACAGATTCACCAACGCAAGTGGATCCCTTCGCAAAAACTTGGGGTGAATGGTAACAAAGACGCCTATTCTGCAAGAAATGGAGGCGGTTACACGCTTGAAGCAGAACTTGGTATCCGACCAAATGGGGATGCAGAACCCGATTTTATGGGGTGGGAAGTCAAGCAATATGGGGTCAATAATTTTCAGAAATTTCTTCCCAAAAGCCCTGTTACCCTCATGACACCAGAGCCGACAGGCGGTGTATACAAGGATGATGGCGTCGCTTCTTTTCTGAAGTCATATGGTTATGCCGACAAAAGTGGCAAAGCTGATCGTATCAACTTTGGCGGTGTTTATAGCTATGGGAAAATGCCGCACTCAGATACCGGCTTAAAACTCAATGTTGCCGGATTTGATGCCGCCAAAGGCAAGATCACAGACATTAATGGTGGTTTGCAACTGCTCGATCTGAATGACGAAATTGCTGCGTCTTGGTCGTTTCAAGGTCTTCTTGAACATTGGAACCGGAAGCATGCCCAAGCTGCATATATACCATCAATTTTTGATGCGCCTCCTCCCAGATATGCGTACGGCAATCGGGTAATGTTGTGCGAAGGAACTGACTTTATTTTATTCTTAAAAGCAGTCGTCGCGGGAGTCATTTACTATGATCCCGCGATCAAACTTGAAGGCGTGTCTAAATTGACTCCGGCAATCAAGCGCCGAAGTCAATTTCGTATCAAGCATCAATATCTAGCAACTATCTATCACCAAAACGAAATCATCGATTTGATATGATACCGCCTCAATCCTTAGCGCGGCTTGCTTTCTTACGCTCATGCGGGTCGAGGTGGCGTTTGCGTAGGCGGATGGCTTTGGGGGTGACTTCGACCATTTCATCATCGTCGATATAGGCGATGGCCTGTTCGAGGGTCAGGCGTTTGGGCGGGGTCAGGCGGATGGCGTCGTCTTTGCCGGTCGAACGGAAGTTCGTCAGTTGCTTCGATTTCATAGGGTTGACTTCCAGATCATCGGGCTTCGCATTTTCGCCGATAATCATGCCTTCATAGACCGGCTCGCCGGGGTGGACCATGAGGAGGCCGCGATCTTCGAGCGCATTCAGCGCATAAGCGACCGTTTCACCAGACCCGTTCGAGATAAGGACGCCAACCGGGCGGCCTTCGATCGCGCCTTTATAGGGGCCGTATTTTTCGAACAGGCGGTTCATGATGCCGGTGCCGCGCGTGTCCGACAGAAATTCGCCATGATAGCCGATGAGCCCGCGCGAGGGGGCGGAGAAAACGAGGCGCGTCTTGCCGCCGCCCGACGGTTTTTGCTCAAGAAGGTCCGCCTTGCGGCGCTGCATCTTGCTCACCACGGTCGAGGAAAATTCGTCATCCACGTCGATAACGACCGATTCAAACGGTTCTTCGCGGCCATTTTCACCTTCGCGGAACAAGACTTTGGGGCGCGAAATGCCAAGCTCGAAACCTTCGCGGCGCATGGTTTCAATGAGAACGCCAAGCTGCAATTCGCCGCGCCCTGCAACTTCAAAACTATCCTTGTCGTCGCTTTCGGTGATGCGGATCGCGACATTGGATTCGGCTTCGCGGAACAGACGGTCGCGGATGACGCGGCTGGTGACTTTATTGTCGCGCGATTCCTTGCCTGCGAACGGGCTGTCATTGACCGAAAAGCGCATCGAGAGCGTCGGCGGGTCAATCGGTTGCGCTTCGAGCGGGGTCGTCACGCTGGTGTCGGCGATGGTGTTGGCGACGGTCGCGACAGTGAGGCCGGCAAGGCTGATAATATCGCCTGCTTTGGCCTCTTCAACCGGCACACGCTCAAGGCCGCGGAAGGAGAATATCTTGGACGCGCGGCCGGTTTCGATGATTTTGCCATCGGAGTCGAGCGCGTGGATCGGTGCGTTGACCTTGAGCGTGCCAGCAGCAATCCGGCCCGTCAGGATACGGCCCAGGAAATTGTCGCGGTCGAGCAGCGTCACGAGGAACTGGAAAGGCGCATCGACATCGACGCTCGGCGCGGGGACATGGTCGACAATCTTCTGGAACAAGGGCGACAAATCGCCCTCACGCGCATCCGGATTTTCATTGGCATAACCATTGCGGCCCGATGCAAAAAGAACAGGGAAATCAAGCTGTTCGTCATTGGCGTCAAGGTTGACGAACAAGTCGAACACTTCGTCCAATACTTCCTGGATGCGCTCGTCCGGACGGTCGACCTTGTTGACGACGACAATCGGCTTCAAGCCCAGCGCGAGCGCCTTGCCGGTCACGAATTTGGTCTGCGGCATCGCGCCTTCGGAGCTATCGACGAGCAGGATAACGCCATCGACCATCGACAAAATCCGCTCGACCTCGCCGCCGAAATCGGCGTGGCCCGGCGTATCGACGATGTTGATGCGCGTGCCGTTCCATTCGACGCTCGTGCATTTAGCCAAAATCGTGATGCCGCGCTCTTTTTCGAGATCGTTCGAATCCATCGCGCGCTCTTCGACGCGCTGATTGTCGCGGAAGGTGCCGGATTGGCGGAAAAGCTGGTCAACCAGCGTGGTTTTACCATGATCGACGTGCGCGATAATGGCGATGTTGCGAAGGGACATCGTGGGAAAAGCCTAACATTTTGGTTGGTGGCCCGCCAATCAACGGCGGGCATTTGCGCGCGCCTTTAACGATTTTCGCGCTGCGGCGCAACAAAAGTATCGCATGACGCTTTGCTTCTAATCGTCTCTTTTGCCTTCTAGCTGTTCTATCAAAATAACACAGTTTTTCCCTTGAACCCGCCCCCGCAAAGCGCCATGTTACGGGTCAGCTTCGACCTTAGAGAAAGGCTCATAAATCCATGGCGAGCACCGAGACTGTTACTGCGAACGAAACCGATCTGAAGCTTACGCCGCCCGATCCGGTTCCTGCTGTTTCGCCGGAAAAGGCCGCAGGGCTGGTTTCGATCTCGGACGAGCAGAAATCCAAGCTGGAGCAACGGGTCGAAGGCTTTATCGAAGATCTGGTTGCAGAAGATGCCAACTCCCCTGCATTCGGCCAGAAAATCGACCTGCTCACTAATATGGGCCGCAAGGAAATTGCCGATGCGTCGGGGCATAGCAACCGCTTCCTCGACCGTCCGGTGCGCGCGATGGACCGGGATGGCGCGGTCGGGGCCGATTTGGCGGAACTGCGCCGCACGGTCGAACAGCTTGACCCTTCAAAGCAGGGCAAACTGTCCTCCCCGCGCAAAATCCTCGGCATCATTCCGTTCGGCAATAAGCTTAACAATTATTTCGACAGCTATCGCTCGTCGCAAAACCATATTCAGTCGATCCTGAAGAGCCTGCAAGGTGGCAAGGACGAACTGCTCATGGATAATGCCTCGATCGACGTCGAGCGCCGCAATATGTGGGAATCGATGGGCAAGCTCGAGCAGATGATCGTGATGGCCAAAACGCTCGATCAAAAGCTTGAGGAAAAGGCCGCCGACCTTGACAGCCTTGACCCCGCCAAGGCCAAAGCCATTCGCGAAACCGCACTCTTTTATGTGCGCCAGCGCCACCAGGATTTGCTCACCCAGATGGCGGTGACGGTGCAAGGCTATCTTGCGCTTGATTTGGTCAAAAAGAATAATGTCGAACTGGTCAAAGGCGTTGACCGTGCCAGCACCACGACCGTCGGCGCGCTGCGCACTGCTGTTACCGTTGCGCAAGCGATGGTCGGGCAAAAGCTGGTGCTGGAACAGATAACCGCACTCAACACGACGACCGCCAACATCATCGAAGGCACCGGTCAGATGATGAAGCAGAATACCGCGCTGATCCACGAACAAGCGGCGTCTTCGACCGTGCCGATGGAAACATTGCAGCGCGCATTCCAGAATATTTATGATACGATGGATGCGGTGGATACGTTCAAGTTGAAGGCACTCGATTCCATGAAAACGACGGTGGATACGCTGTCGAAGGAAGTCGAAAAATCCAAAGGCTATATTGCGCGCGCGGAAGGTCAGGCGGAAGCTACCAAACTTGCCCCGCCCAAAGATAATCCGCTTTCCGCGCTTGAAGGCTGAACCTGTTAGGCTGATCTGACATTTTATGACGACCGAAACCGACCTCATTGTTGAACAAGGCAAGGCGAGCATTGCGCGGAGCCGCGCGCGGCGCACCGATGCGCCCAAATTGTCGCGCTCCATCGGCACCCGTTCGCGGCGCTATAAGATGCGCCATCTGGGGCAGAAAGGCCTGCGCATTATCCTGTGGTGGATTGCGCTCCTCATCGGCGCCATCGCCTTTTCGCTGGTGGTCAGCCCGTTGGGAGTGACCGGGGTTATTGTGCTGGCGATGATGGCGCTGATGGGATCGCTGGTCTTTGCCGTCTTCCCGCAAATGCCCGCCATGACCGAGGACCGCTTGCTGTCGAGCGATATGGCGAGCCTTCCGGCCAAGACCGAAATCTGGCTGGAAGCGCAGCGCCCTGCCCTCCCCGCGCCGGCCCAGCAGCTTGTCGACGGTATCGGGGTGCAACTCGATACGTTGGGACTCCAGCTGGAAACCTTGGACCCGCGCGAACCGGCGGCTGACGAAGTGCGCCGCTTGGTCGGCGAACATCTTCCCGGCCTTGTGAACGGGTATAAGCGCGTGCCGCCTGCGATGCGCGCGCGCCCCAATGCCGGAGGGCGCAGTGCGGATCAGGAACTGGTCGACGGCCTCAAAGTGATCGAGCGCGAAATCCAGACGATGAGCGAAAATATTGCGAGCGGCGACCTTGATGCGCTCGCGACGCGCGGACGCTATCTCGAAATCAAATATCAGGAACAGGATAATGGATGACCGATCTGACAGAGAGCCCCGACGTCTGGTAAAGAACACGACCGTCATTTCCCATCCGCACGCAGAAGCCGCCCGCGCGCGCAAAAAAGCGGAGGCTGAAGCACTTGGCGTGACCGAGGCCTATATCGACCAGTTCGTCGATTCCTTTTATGCGAAAATCCGCGTCGACGATGTGTTAGGCCCGATTTTCAACGCGCGCGTCCATGATTGGCCGGACCATCTCGCCAAGCTTAAGCAATTCTGGGCGTCGGTGCTGCATAATGCAGGCACCTATTCGGGCCGTCCGATGCCCGCCCATGTCGCTATCCCCGACATTGGCCGCGAACATTTCGATCATTGGCTGGCGCTGTTCCGCGTGACCTTGGACGAACTTGCACCGAAGGAAGGGGCCGCCGAAGCGGTCCATGCCCGCGCGCGCATGATTGCCGACAGCCTGTTGAACGGCATCGCCATCCACCGCGACGGCAGATTGAGCGCCTGAGCGCCCTTATCCGGATTTTTCGAGAGAAAAGCTTGGATGCCCGACGAGGATTCGAACCTCGATTGACGGAGTCAGAGTCCGTAGTCTTACCATTAGACGATCGGGCAATGGTTGGGGGCGTCTATGCCGCAGAATTGCTGGTGTCAAGGGGATTTGGCGGTGCATTGTTCATCGCTTCTTCCGGTGAACGGTTCCTCGGAAGCGTTTGAAAACTCCCGAATCCGCACGCTTGCATCCTGCCATTTCAACGCTAGCATCAACCCGGTTTCACGGGAGTCCCGCGCAAACATCCGAAAAGCAAAATAATGAATATCGGGGAAGGATTTTTATGCGCCACATCGCCATCGTCGGCTCTGGCCCGGCGGGATATTATACCGCCGAGTCGCTTCAAAAAGCCTATGGTGATGATGTCACCATCGACATTCTCGATAAACAGCCGGTCCCGTTCGGGCTGATCCGTTTCGGGGTCGCGCCCGACCACCAATCCATCAAAGCCGTCTCCCGCCGCTATGAAGCGGTCGCACTGACCGACAATGTGCGCTTTGTCGGCAATATCGAGGTCGGCAACCATATCAGCATCGCCGAACTGCAAGAGCTATATGATGCGGTGGTACTGGCCACCGGTGCGCCGGTGGACCGTGCGCTCGATATACCGGGGGCGGAGCTTCCCGGCATATTGGGAAGCGCAGAATTTGTCGGCTGGTATAATGGCCATCCCGACTTTGCCGATCTCGACCCGCCGCTCGATGGCGCGGGGGTTGCGATTATCGGCAATGGCAATGTTGCGCTTGATGTCGCGCGCATCCTGTCCAAAACCGAAAAGGAATTTGGCGGCAGCGATATTGTCAGCCACTCGCTGGAGCGCCTGCTCCATAGCGGGGTGCGCCATATCACCATATTGGGCCGCCGCGGGCCACACCAGATTGCGATGACCCCCAAAGAATTGGGCGAACTCGGCCATCTCGAACGGGCAGCGCCGCGCGTCGATCCCGGTGACTTGCCCGATGTGCTGGAGGACGCGCATCTGGAGCCCGGCATGCGTAAATCGGTCACCCATTTGCGCGAATTTGCGGCCAATCCGGTGGCCAAACCCATCATAGTCGAATTCGACTTTTACGCGATGCCGGTCGCGGTCGAAGGCGATGGCAAGGTTGAACGCCTTGTGGTGGAGCGCACGAAACTGGACGACCAGCTCCGTTCTATCGGCACTGGCGAGCAATATGAAATAGACTGCGCGCTGGTCATTTCCTGCATCGGCTACCAGACGCCGCCGATTGACGGCGTGCCCTATGAACATGGGCGCGGGCGTTTTGCCAATGTCGACGGGCGCATTATGCCGGGGCTTTATTGCGTCGGTTGGGCGCGGCGCGGGCCTTCGGGCACTATTGGCACTAATAAGCCCGATGGGGTGATGATCGCAGACCATATTGTCGCCGATATAGGCCGCGGCGATGGCAAGGCCGGACGTCCGGGGCTGGATGCGCTGCTTAAGGAGCGCAATGTGCCTGTCGTCACCTTCCGCGACTGGAAAGTTATCGAAGCTGCAGAGATCGCCAATGCCCGCGATGGCAGCCCGCGCGAAAAATTTGTCGAAATTGCCGATATGTTCCGGGCGCTGCAAAAACCGATCTGAACGGGCATAAATTTTCCAGTTATAACACTATCTTAACCCTGCACCCGTAAAGTCCATAAATAAGGCGGGGTATCATACCCCCGTGCCATTCTAGCTAGACGAAGATGCAGGGTTTAACCGTGGACGCAGAAAGACGCGAACGCCAGGAAGGCCGGGACGGGCGCAAAGCCTCGCGCTTGCCGGTGGGCTTTACCGCGAAGCTACGCGAACGCGGCCATTCAACCATGGATGTCGAGGTTCTCGACCTCTCGACCTCGGGCTTCCGCATCGCCACGCTGTTCCGCGTCAGCCAAGGCCATCTTGTCTGGCTTTCGATACCGGGACTGCAACCGCTGGAGGCGGTGGTGCGCTGGAGCGCCAAGAACGAACATGGGTGCGAATTTGTCCAGCCGCTGCATCCCGCCGTCGTCACCCATATCCGCCAGCTTTATCCCCCGATTGACGAAACCCGCCACCAGTTTGATCGCTTCTGACCGGTGAGACATGGGCGCACAGCCTAACGCGCCGACAATTGCGCACGCATCGCTTGCAATAAAAGCGGTTCCCCTAATCTGTCCGCTGCTTTAGGGCAGGCTTTTATGAACTCAACTTTGCTGGTCATGGCGGGCGGCGCATTGGGAGCCGGATTGCGCTATCATCTCGGGCGTTTGCTGACGCACGGGCTGGGCACGGGCTTTCCTTATGGCACCTTGGCCGCCAATCTTGCAGGCGGCTTTGCAATGGGCATGCTCGTGGGTTGGCTCGCGCGCAGCGGCGTTGGGGGCGAGCAAAGCCGCTTGTTTCTGGGCGTTGGCGTATTGGGAGGCTTCACTACCTTTTCCGCCTTCAGTCTGGAAGTGGTGAATATGATAGAACGGGAACAATGGATGATGGCGGCGGGATATAGTGCAGCCTCGGTGTTAGGGGCGGTTTTGGCACTGTTTGTCGGCCTCATGATGATGCGGCAGGTGGCATGATGGCAAAGGCTCCGAAATCCGCGCATAGCGATGATGTGCGCACCTTCACGGTCGGCCCCGATGATGATGGCATCCGGCTGGACCGCTGGTTCAAGCGGCATTTGCCCGATGCAAGCTTCAACCTTGTGTCGCGTTGGGCGCGCACGGGTCAGCTTCGTGTCGATGGCGCGCGCGCAACGCCGGGCGACCGCGTTGCCTCAGGCCAACAAATCCGCGTGCCTCCCGCCGAAGCCCCTGCCCCTGACAAGGTCAAAGCGAAAAAACCGCGCCCGGTATTGACCGTCGACCAGATGGATTTTGCTGAAAGCCTTGTGATCCACAAGGATGAGCAGGCCATCGTCATCAACAAGCCGCCGGGTCTGGCGACACAGGGCGGCACCAAGACTAGCGAGCATGTCGACGGTTTGCTCGACGCCTTATGGTTTGATGGCGACCAGCGCCCCAAACTGGTCCACCGGCTCGACAAGGATACGAGCGGGGCGTTGCTGCTCGCGCGCACATCGCGGGCCGCCGCCTTTTTTGCCAAAAGCTTTTCGGGGCGCACCGCGCGCAAAATTTACTGGGCGCTGGTCGTGGGTGTGCCGTCGGTCGAAGATGGCGTCATCGACCTTCCGCTCGCCAAACAGCCAGGCACCGGCGGCGAGAAAATATATGTCGATGAAAAGGAAGGCGCGCCGTCGCGCTCGCGCTACCGCGTCATCGAACATATCGGCAATCGCGCGGCATGGGTCGAATTACAGCCCTTCACTGGCCGCACCCATCAACTGCGCGTCCATATGGCGGCGATCGGCCATCCGATTGTCGGCGATGGCAAATATGGCGGCAAGGATGCGTTCCTCACCGGCGCAGTGAGCCGCAAGATGCACCTTCATGCGCGCCGCATCCGCATCGACCATCCCGATGGCGGGCGGATCGACATCAAGGCCGAGTTGCCCGAACATTTTGCGGAAAGCATGGAGCAACTTGGCTTCGAGCTTGCCAATGGCGATCTGCCGATTGACGATGGTCCACCGCCGCCGCCCAAAGCGGTCAAAAAGCAGCAGGCCAAGGCGCATTTCAAACAAGTGCGCAAAGAGCGGAAGGGCGAACGGCAAGAGCGGCGCGGCGAGGTGAAGCGCAAGCCTGCTGCCAAGAAACCGGCCAATAAGGCGTCTGCCAAAAAGATCGCGAGCAAAATGCCGCGCGGGGTCGGGCAAACCACCGGCACCCGTCCCAAAGCCCGCCGCAAGACGCGCACTTAGGAAAGGCCGGCCCCGATGCATCCCAACGCGACTTTTCATTGGGAAGATCGCGACGCGATGCGCGCCTTTGTTGCCGATCAGGCGTTCGGGCAATTATTTGCCGCAACGCCGGACGGCCCGCGTGTCGCCCATGTGCCGGTCGTCTGGCACGATGCGGACCATCTGCGCTTCCATATCGCGCGCGGCAATGGCATCGCGCGGTATCTTGAAAACAGTACCGCACTTTTTGTGTGCAACGGCCCCGATGCTTATGTGAGCCCCGACTGGTACGGGCATGATAATCAGGTGCCGACCTGGAATTATGTTGCGGTGGAACTGGAAGGGCTTATCCGCAAATTGTCTGCCGATGAACTGGTGGCACAGTTGGACGCCCTTTCGGAGGATCAGGAGGCACGACTTGCACCCAAGCCCTTATGGACCCGCGACAAGATGGACCCCGGCTATTTCGACAAACTCACGCGCGCGATTAGCGGCTTTGAACTGCGCGTTACCGCTTGGCGCGGGACAGTGAAGCTGGGGCAGAATAAAGACGCGCGAGCGCGCGCCAATGTTGCGGATGCCCTTGAGGCCCAAGGCCGCCGCGCAATGGCGCATCTGATGCGGAATTTGGCACTATGAACCGGCTGGCGCTGTTTGATTGCGACGGCACGCTGATTGACAGCCAGCATAATATTTGCACGGCGGCGGATGCCTGTTTTGCCGCCAATGGCTTGGAGCCTCCCGATCATCATGCGGTGCGGCGCGGCGTCGGACTGCATGTGCGTGATGCGATGGCTCGGCTGGCACCGCAGTGGGCCGATGATGCGTTTATCGACAAGCTCGCCGCCGATTATAAGGCGGCCTATACCAGCCTCACCCAGCAGCTTAGTTACCAGACCGGCCATCTTTATGGCGGCATTATCGGCCTGCTCGACGCGCTGGAGGCCGATGGCTGGCTCCTTGGTATAGCGACCGGCAATTCGGATCGCGGGCTTGCGCGCATCCTTGACCATCATGGGCTGGAGCGCCGTTTTATCAGCTTGCAAACCGCCGACCGGCACCCGTCCAAACCGCACCCGTCAATGGCGTGGACCGCCTTGGCCGATGCAGGCGCAGACCCTGCCGCTAGCATCATGATCGGCGACACCAGCTATGATATGGAAATGGCCAAAGCCGCCGGCATGGTCGCCATCGGTGTCGATTGGGGTTATCATGAACCCGCCATATTGCGCGCAGCCGGTGCAGACCATATTGCAACCCATCCGGATGAAATCAGGACTTTTATATGAGCGACACCCCTCCCCTCCCCGACGCCGGTTTGGAAGAAAAAGCCAAACTGCGTTTTTTCATCCTGATCAGTACGCGCATCATCGGGGCCTTGCTCGCGATGCTCGGCATCCTTGTATTTTCGGACCGGATCAATTTCGTACCGCAGGATGGCCGCATGATGCTCGGCCTGATTTTTTTCTTTGCTGGGCTGATCGCCGCATTGTGGATTCCGCAATCGCTCGCGCATAAATGGCGGAGTCCAGACCAGTGAAGCGTTTCTATAAAGAAGTCAGCATCCGCCCCGAAACGGACGGTTTTTCTATCCTCCTCGACAATATGCCGGTTAGGACACCGGGCCGCGCCTTGCTGACCGTGCCGACCCAAGCCTTGGCCGACCGCATTGCCGAAGAATGGCGCAGTCAGGGTGAAGAGGTTGACCCGCGCGGGATGCGCTTTACCGGCATGGCCAATGCCGCAATTGACCGGATTGCGCCGGACCCCGCGCCTTATATTGCCGATATTGCGCGCTATGCCGAAAGCGATCTTTTCTGTTACCGCGCGCTTGAACCGGAGCCGCTGGTCGCGCGGCAGGTCGCGGCATGGAACCCGCTGCTCGATTGGGCCGAGCGGCTCTATGATGTGCAGTTTGAAATTACACAGGGGATTATTCCCGTGACCCAGGCCGAAGCAACACTCAGCCGGTTAGGCGCGGCGGTCGCCAAGTACCCGGCCTTTGTGCTGGCCCCGCTCTCCATCCTCACCACCCTAGGCGGTTCGCTGGTCGCCAGCCTTGCGATTGCCGAAGGGCATCAAAGCGCCGCCAAGCTTTGGCCTGCGGTTGTCCTCGACGAATTATGGCAGGAAGAAATGTGGGGCGCGGACAGTGACGCCCGGAAAGCGCGCGCTTTTCATGAACAGGAATGGATGGATGCGGCGGAATTTTTGCGCTTGGTGATAGACAACGACAAGCCCCACCCCAACGTCTCTCCTCAAGGAGAGGGAGGTTAGTCCTTCTATTTAGTCTTCGAAGTGCGCCGGACGCTTCTGCATTTCGGCCATAATCTGTTCCATCTGGTTGGGGGTGCGCAAAAGCGCGTCTTGCGCCACGCTTTCGGCCATAAGGATTTCGCTGTCGCTGCGGTCCCAATTCGCGTTGAACAGCCCCTTGGCGGCGCGGATGGCGTGCGGGTTTTTCGCGGCTATCGTGCGCGCAAGTCCCATCGCAACGCTGTGCGGATCTTCGGCAATATGGCTGACAAAGCCTAATTGCGCCGCCTCTGCGCCGGAAAATTCGCGGTTGGTATAGGTCAATTCGCGCAAAATATCGTCGCGCACCAAGCCTTTCCACAGCGCATAGCCCGCCATGTCGGGGACGATGCCCCATTTCATTTCCATGATCGCCATGCGCGCATCGGCGGTTGCGACGCGAATATCGGCCCCGCTCATAATCTGGAAGCCGCCGCCAAAGCAGACCCCATGCACCGCCGCGATGACCGGCATGGGGAGCGTGCGCCAGCCCCATGCGACGGCTTGGGCAAAATTCGCATCACCGTGGGTGCGCTCCACCAAGGGTTTGCCGCTGCCAACTCCGCCGCCCATCATCGCTTGCACATCAAGCCCGGCACAAAAGCTGCGCCCTTCACCCGACAGCACGACCGCGCGCACCGTTTTTTGCGCGGCGAGCCAGTCGATAGCCTCGTTGATTGCGGCAAACATATCGCCGTCCAGCGCATTCATCTTGTCCGCGCGGATGAGTCGCACATCGGCAATATGGTCTGCGACTGTCAGCGATACACGGTCGCGAAAATTCCGAACCTCTGTCATGCTTTCCCCCAATAACGGTCACGCACGAGCCGCTTATAAAGCTTTCCGGTGGGATGGCGCGGTAATTCGTCCACAAAATCAATCTGGCGCGGTATTTTGACACCGGACAGTTCCGCGCGGCACCATGCTTCCAGTTCCGCCCTCAACGCATCACCCGCATCGGCCTGATCTAGCGGCTGGATCACCGCCACCACCTTTTCGCCCATCACTTCATCGGGCGCGCCGACAACGGCGGCATCGGCAACCTTGGGATGGACGATCAGCCGGTTTTCAATCTCTTGCGGATAGATATTAACGCCGCCCGAAATAATCATGAAGCTTTTGCGGTCGGTGAGCGTCAGATAGCCGTCACTATCCATGTGCCCGACATCGCCCAAGGTCATCCAGCCATTGGGCAAGCGACATTCCGCCGTCTTTTCCGGATCATTATGATAATGGAATTCGGTCGGGCTTTCGAAATAGACAATCCCCTCTTCGCCCGCAGGCAATTCTTCGCCTTCATCGTTACAGATATGGACGATGCCGTGAATGGCTTTGCCGACCGATCCGGGCCGTTCCAGCCATTCGTCCGAGCGGATATGCGTCATGCCAATGCCTTCGGAGCCGGCATAATATTCGCTGATAACCGGCCCCCACCAGTCTATCATCGCCTGCTTGACCGGCACCGGACAGGGGGCCGCCGCATGGAAAGCGGTTTTAAGACTGTCATGCCTATATTTGCCGCGCACCTCTTCGGGCAGCTTGAGCATCTGGACAAAATGGGTCGGCACAAATTGTGCGTGGGTGACCTGATGCCGTTCGACCAGCGCCAGCACCTGTTCGGGGTCGAAATGCTCCATCACAACAACAGTCGCGCCCAAACGGTGCAGCGACATACACCAGCGTAAGGGCGCTGCATGGTAAAGCGGCGAGGGCGACAGATAGACGCTGTCGCCGTCCGGCTGGTATAAAAGCCGCGCAAGCTGGGTGAGGACGCTCGGCCCGTCAATCGCCGGGTCTTCGGGGAGCGGTATTTTAACGCCCTTGGGCCGTCCGGTAGTGCCGGACGAATAGAGCATATCCACCCCCGCCCGCTCGTCAGCAATCGGGGTGGCTGGGACCGCCTCCAGCGCCGCTTCGAGCGACGTGAAACCCGGCACAACGCTATCCGCCATCATCAATTTGACCGGCATCTGATCGGCCTCCAGCGCCGCGCGTAGCGGCTCTGCAACCTTGGTCATTGCGGCAGAAGTGACGAGCAATTTCGCACCGGAATCTTCCACTATGTAGCGCGCTTCCGGCAAGGTGAGGCGCGAAGACATGCACACATAATGCAAGCCCGCCCGCTGCGCGCCCCATATCAGCGCGAAATAGAGCGGGTGGTTTTCCATATGGATGGCCAGCGTGTCGCCCGCCTGCAATCCGGCGGCGCGGTAAAGTTGCGCGGCGCGATTCGACATCGCATCCAGTTCGGCAAAGCTGATAATCCGGCCGCTTTCCGCCATGATTACAGCAGCTTTATCGGGCGTGGTGCGGGCATAGATGGACGGGTGCATCACTAAAATCCTCTCTGTTATTTTTTCCCAGCTTGCCGCCAAAAATTGGCGCTGACCAGCGCGTTTTGCTTGCCGTTACGGCATTGCGCCTCCGTATCTTGGCGGAAAAGACGCCGCGGGACATCGGCCTTTGTTGCGCGTGCCGACAGCCTCCACGCTACCTCCTTCCCTCACGAAGAGGGGCTTTGAACAGGGTCCGCAACCGCTTTGCCTGACAGGCGTTATTCCCTTTGCGAAAATTGCTGCTAAGTTACCGCACCAGATTGACGGAGGGAGAGTCCGGCCATGCGCCTTGATGATTTTGACAATAGTATCAACGTGGAACATCAAGGTTCCGGCGGCTTTGGTGGACTTCCGATTGGTGGCGGATCGGTGGGGTGCGGCGGTCTTGTCATCCTCATCATTGGCGCGCTGGTCTTTGGCGTCGATTTAAGCCCCTTGGTCAGCGATGGCGGTTCGCCGATGGCACAGCAGACCCAACAGCAAAATGCGCCGGGGGCCGTGCAAGGCACCGCCGCTTGCTCGACCGACCCCAATGCCAAAGAAATGTGCGATGCCTTGTCGAGCCTCAACAAAACCTGGTCGGGCCTGTTCGCAAGAGAAGGCGCGCGATTCCAGCCGCCGAAACTGTCCTTTTATGACCAGAGCGGCGTATCGGGGTGCGGCTCCGCCCAATCGGCGATGGGACCGTTTTACTGCCCCAACGACCACGGCATTTACCTCGACACCACCTTCTTCCGCCAGATGGAGCAACAGCTTGGCGCGTCCGGCGATTTTGCGCGCTATTATGTGATCGCGCATGAATATGGCCACCATATCCAGACCATCACTGGCCTTGCGCAACAGGTGCAGCAAGCCCAAGCGCGTTCCAGTCAGGCGCAGGGCAATGCCATTCAGGTCCGCATGGAATTGCAGGCCGATTGCTATGCGGGCGTGTGGGCCGCGCAAAATAAGGACCGGATCGACCCGGACGATGTGCAGGAAGGCCTGCGCGCCGCCAGCTCGATCGGTGACGATGTGCTGATGGCCAATGCCGGTCGCCGCGTGTCGCCCGAAAGCTTCACCCACGGCACCAGCCAACAAAGGATGGAATGGCTCAACCGCGGCTTGCAAACGGGGGATCCTAGCGCCTGTGATACGTTTCAGGGGTGAGGGGTTATATCGCATTAAACTAAATTTATCCGTTAGTGCTGAGCTTGTCGAAGCACGGGGTGCGTTACTGGAAAACGCCCTTCGACAAGCTCAGGGCTAACGGTTTTTGGGATAATATTCCTTCGCCCCCTTCCCCTCAAATCACATCACCGACCGCTGCCCCGCTCGCCCAGGCCCATTGGAAATTATAGCCGCCGAGCCAGCCGGTCACATCGACCGCTTCGCCGATCACATGGAGGCCGGGGAGGTGCTTGGCTTCCAGCGTCTTCTGGTTAAGGCCATCAGTCGCGATGCCGCCGATGGTGACTTCGGCCTTGGCATAGCCTTCGCTGCCATTGGGGGTGAAGCGCCAGCGGTTCAGCCGCTGCCCCATCTGGTCGAGCGCCTTGTCGGTGAGCGCGTGGAGCGGCTTGTCGGCTGCCCCCAATTTCTCCGCCAACGCCTGTGCAAGCCGTTGCGGCAACTTGTCGGCGAGCAGCTTGGCCAGCGACCCGTTGGGTTGCGCCGCTTTGCTGGCGAGCAACCATGCCGCCGCCGCGTCGTCGGGGAGAAAGTCGAGACTAATCGCCTCACCCTTACGCCAATAGCTGGAAATCTGGAGGATAGCGGGGCCGGATAGCCCGCGATGGGTGAGCAAGGCCGCCTCGCGGAACACGCCTTTCGCTTTGCCCTCGCCAGCGGTGGCGACCACCTCGGTCGACACGCCCGATAATTCGCGGAATAGCAGATCGTCGCCGCCCAAGGTGAGCGGGACCAAGGCGGGGCGCGGTTCGATGATTTTGAGGTCGAATTGCCGCGCGCTGCGATAAGCAAAATCACTCGCGCCGAGTTTCGGAATAGACGGGCCACCACAGGCGAGCACCAGCCTTGATGCGAAAAGCGTTTCGCCCGCGACCCTGACCGCGAAGTCCGCCCCGTCATGGCGCACCTCGTCCACCGGCGCACCAAAGCGGAAAGCGACGCCCGCGCATTGCTCCATCAGCAACGCCACAATCTGCCGCGCGCTGCCATCGCAGAAAAGCTGCCCCAGCGTTTTTTCATGCCAGGCAATGCCCGCGCTATCGACCATCGCGATAAAATCTTGCGGTTCAAACCGGCCCAGCGCCGATTTGGCGAAATGCGGATTGGCCGACAGATAGCGCGGCGGATGGACGCCGAACCCTGCCTGCACATTGGTGAAATTGCACCGCCCGCCACCCGAAATCAGGATTTTCTTTCCCGGCTCGCTATTATGGTCGATGACCAGCACATGGGCCCCGCGCGCCGCTGCCCGCCCCGCCGCCATCAATCCGGCAGCGCCCGCCCCGATGATGATCGCATCATATTTGGCGCCTGTGCGCGTCATCCTATGATGACCTTTTTTAGAAATAGCCCGTTTTTCATAATCTTACATTCTCGTCTTCACATTCCGTCACCGAAACCGCCAAGCCCCGCATGATTCTGCCAAAAACACCCTCTTAGCTTCGCAAAGTCCGGGCAAAACGCCCTATTTTTATTTGTCCGGACATAGTCAAGCTGGCGGGCCGATGATGGCGGGAGAAATGACCATTGTGCAACATGATAGCCAAAGCCTTTGCATGAAAAGAGCGGCAATGCCCATAATGTCCCGCCCGGATGGAGTAGGATAGCGCATAATGAAAGGCTTGCATCATGGGGCCGGTTGCTTTTGTTATGGGGGTTTGGGGGATGTCTCTTCATTCTGGCAGCCGGTCTTCTCCCCTCCCGCTTGCGGGAGGGGTCGGGGGAGGGCCTGTTCGGGGGTGACGTTCTGAATTTGACATGCCCACCCCAAACCCCTCCCGCACGCGGGAGGGGCTTAAAGACTGAAAGGTGCGTTAATTTATGGCTGTTGGATTGGGTCTTCCGGATAAGCTTCACCCCGCCCCGACCTCCCCCGCCAAGCGTCCCTTTTACCGGCATTTATATGTGCAAGTCCTGATTGCCATCGCATTGGGCGCCGGCATCGGGCATTTTTGGCCGGAGGTCGGGGAATCGCTCAAACCTTTGGGCGACGGCTTTATCAAGCTGGTCAAAATGATTATCGCGCCGGTGATTTTCCTGACCGTTGCAACCGGCATAGCGGGGATGAAGGAATTGGCCTCGGTCGGGCGCGTTGCGGGTAAAGCCTTTGCCTATTTCCTGTTCTTTTCAACGCTTGCGCTGATAGTCGGTCTTATCATTGCCAATGTCGTCCAGCCCGGCGCGGGGCTGAATATCGATCCCGCAACGCTCGATGCGGGCGCGGTCGCCGATTATAGCAAGAAAGCGCATGACAGCAGCCTCACCGCCTTTTTGCTGGAGATTATCCCAGACACGATGATATCGGCCTTCACCGGCGGGTCGATCCTGCAAGTGTTGTTCGTCGCCATCCTGTTCGGCATTTCGCTGTCGCTGGTCGGCGAGCCTGCCGCGCCTATCCTTGATTTTATGGAGCGGATCGCGCTCGTCATTTTCCGCCTTGTCGGCATTTTGATGAAAGCCGCCCCCATTGGCGCGTTCGGCGCGATAGCCTTTACCATCGGCAAATACGGCCTCGCCGCGCTCGCCAATCTGGGGATATTGGTCGCAACCTTCTATTTGACCTCGTTCATTTTCGTGGTCGGGGTGCTGGGGGCAGTCGCCTGGTTCAACGGTTTTTCGGTGCTGAAATTATGCCGCTATCTGAAGGCCGAATTGCTGCTCGTGCTTGGCACCTCCTCGTCCGAAGCCGCGCTCCCCAGCCTGATGGACAAGATGCAGAAAGCGGGATGCGACAAATCGGTGGTCGGGCTGGTCGTGCCGACCGGCTATTCCTTCAATCTTGACGGCACCAACATCTATATGACCTTGGCCGCGCTGTTCATCGCGCAGGCGTGCAATGTCGAGCTGAGTTTGGGCGAGCAAATCTCGCTCCTGCTCGTCGCGATGATCAGCAGCAAGGGCGCGGCGGGCGTGACCGGCGCAGGCTTTATCACCTTGGCGGCAACCCTGTCGATTGTGCCATCGGTGCCGGTCGCGGGGATGACGCTTATCCTCGGCATTGACCGCTTCATGTCGGAATGTCGCAGCCTCACCAATTTTATCGGCAATGCAGTGGCCACCGTTATCATCGCGCGCTGGGACGGAGCGCTGGACAAGGACCAGCTTGATCTGGCGCTATCGGGCGCATTGCCGGACGAACCGGCCTTGCCGCCGATTGAGGCGGATGAGGATTGAAGATTAGGGACAGCGGCGCCCCCTTTTACTCGCCTTTACTCGCCCGACGCCCTTTCGGCTACCCTACTCCGCTCGTCCTGAGTGCCGTCCTGAAAGGACGGTGTATCGAAGGACAGGCTGCGCGCGCAACCGGTCCTTCGATACGGGCCTTGCGGCCCTACTCAGGACGAACGGAGGGGAGAATTCCGGCACCGTAGCGGGTCAGCAACGGTCAAGCCTCCCCCTCACCCCGCCGCGATCAATTCCTTTAGCTGGCGGCTGGTGTCGGTGAGGTCGGCGGGGTCGATATGTGCGCCTGCTTCGACCAGCTTGCGGCCTTGGACATAATCTTTGACCATATTGACGCAATCGAGCGCAATCACCGCGCCGTCGCGCAGGTAAATCACCGAAAAGCTACGGGTTGCGGGGTCGCCGCGCACCAGACTTTGGTCATGGCCTTGCGACAGGCCGACGGTTTGCAGGCGCAAATCATATTGGTTCGACCAGAACCACGGGGTCGCGCCATAGGGGACCGGATTGCCCATGATCGTCTTGGCGACGACGCTCGCCTGATCGCTCGCATTCTGGACCGATTCCAGCCGGATACGATAGCCTTGGGCAAAGCGGTTATGGTGCGCGGCGCAATCGCCGAGCGCAAACACATCGGGCAGGCTGGTTTCGCAATGTTCGTTGACATTGACGCCATTCTGCCCCTCCGCCCCCGCGAGATGCAGCACATCGACAGCAGGCAGGACGCCGATGCCGACAATCACCATTTGTGCAGGGATAAGCGTGCCATCATCGAGCCGCACACCCGACACACGGCCCGCGCCTTCCAGCGCGTTGACGAGCGTGGCGGTGCGCAAATCGACGCCATGCGCGCGATGTTCGGCTTCATAGAAATGCGACAAAGCCTCGCCCGCAACCCGCGCCAAGACGCGCGGCAAGGCTTCGAGCAGCACGACCTTCTTGCCCAATTTGGTGAGGGCGGCAGCGGCTTCAAGGCCGATATAACCGCCGCCAATCACCGCAATCTGCTCGACGCCGTCCAGTTCGCCCATGATCGCATCGACATCGGCGCGGGTGCGCACCGCATGGACGCCCGCCAAGTCGGCGCCTGCGCAATCGAGCAAGCGCGGGTCGCCGCCCGTCGCCCAGACAAGCTTGCTATAGCCCAAGCGGCTATCATCTTCGAGCGTTACCGTCTTGGCATCAGGGTCCAGCGCGACCACCACTTGGCCGAGCAAAAGGTCGACCTGTTTATCGTCCCAATAGCTGCGCGGGCGGATATGGATCTGGTCGAAACTTTTGTCCCCGGCCATATATTCTTTGGACAAAGGCGGGCGTTCATAAGGGATTTCCGGCTCGCGCCCGATGAGCGCAATCGAGCCGGTAAAGCCGGCCTGCCGTAAATTGATCGCGGTCGCAGCGCCTCCATGCCCTGCGCCCACAATGATGATGTCATAGGATGTCATGGCCTCTCCCTGCCTTTGTCTTCCTGTTTGTTGAAATATGGTCAGGCCGCGCCGAAGGCCGCTGCTTGGGCCAGCACCGTTTCCGCCTGTTTCTTGTGCGGAATGTCGAGCATCTTGCCGTCAAGGCCGACCGTGCCCGCGCCCGGATCGGCGGCGAAAGCGTCCAGCACGCGGCGCGCATGGGCGATTTCTTCCGTAGATGGCATGAAGCTTTGATTGACCGCTTCGACTTGCGCGGGATGGATGCACAATCGCCCGCCAAAGCCTTCGGCGCGTGCAGCTTGCGATGCGGCGCGCAGGCCCGCATCGTCGCGGAAATCGGCGTGGAGCGTATCAATCGCCTCCACCCCTGCGGCATGGGCGGCGAGCAAGGTCATTGCGCGCACCATCTGGTATGGAAAAGCCCAATTGCCGTCCGCGCCTTTATTGGTGCTGGCCCCCACGGCAGTCGCCAGATCCTCCGCGCCCCAAGTGAGGCCTGCCAGCCGTTCCAATCCTGCCGTGGCAAAATCGCCCAAGCGGAACGGCGCAACGGCGGTTTCGGTCGCGACCGGAATGATTTTGGTCGATCCTTGCGCAAGGCCATGTGCGGCTTCCAGCGCGTCGAGATAATGTGACAGGCGGCGCACACAGTCCGGCCCGTCAATTTTGGGGTGCATGATGCCATCGGGCGCGCCGGGCATGACGGCGGCCAAGTCTTCGGCGGTCATGCCGGTATCGAACGGATTGACGCGCACCCAATATTGCAGCGGGCGTTGCCCGCGCGGTGTGGCTTTCAGATAATCCGTCACCAGCGCGCGCGCCGCCGCTTTATTTTCGGGCGCGACCGCATCTTCAAGATCAAAGATGACTGCATCCGCGCCGCACTCTGCGACCTTCCCGATCTTCTTTTCGCTGTCGCCCGGAATGAACAGCAAGGAACGCAGCGGAAGCGCGCTCATGCCGCGGGCTTCTTGCGCTGGAGGCCGGTGCGCTTGCAGGTGCCGACAAGGTCGCCCTGCTGGTTGAACGCTTCATGGAGGAAGGTCACAATCCCCGCATCAGGCCGCGATTTGGAGTCCCGCAATTCCAGCACCGTCGTGCGGACATTGACCGTATCGCCGTGGAACAAAGGCTTGGGGAAACGCACATCGTCCCAGCCGAGATTGGCAACCGCCGTGCCTAAAGTCGTATCGCCCACCGATATGCCGACCATCAGGCCAAGCGTGAACGCGCTGTTGACGATGCGCGCGCCAAATTCGGTGCCTTTCATATATTCTTCGTCAAGGTGGAGCAGCGCGGGATTATGCGTCATGGTGGTGAACAATATATTGTCGGTTTCCGTCACCGTGCGCCGGATGGCATGGTCGAACACCTGCCCCACTTCCATTTCGTCAAACCAGACACCTGCCATGAGGTTCATCCTTTCCTTATCGCTTGCGCAATTCCTTATCGCTTGCGCAAGGCTCTGCCAGCCTTTGGCCCGTTCGACTAGCCATAGTTGTTCGGGCAAGGGTCGTGTAAATTTTTTACACGCTCTTTCCCCGCTATGCCGCAGCGTAAAGGCGCGAGCGCAATAAAAAGCGGCAATTAAGCATTATACAGCGTGGGTAAAATCGCCTAGCCTCTTTTCCGGCAAAACCGCCAATTCGTGCGGGAAAAATGGATAGAGGGAGGCACAGGATGATGGTTTGGCGTGGCAGTAAAAAAGGCCCCGCAATGCCCCTATCCTCCCCATATCACGGCCATAATTGATGCACGCGCCCTCGCCTTCTGTTTCGGATGCGGTGCAAAGCCGCCGCTCGATCCGCCAGTTTCTCGACCGCCCTGTGGACAAGGCGCTGTTGCGCTCGGTGCTGGAGCGCGCGCAGCTTGCCCCGTCGGGCGGTAATGTCCAGCCGTGGGAGGTCGCGATTCTGTCCGGTCCTGCACTTGCGGCCTTGAAACAAAAGGTCATCGCGGCGGCCTTGCGCGGCGATACGTCCCATGCCGATTATCAAATCTACCCCCATCCGCTCCCCGATCCGTGGATGCAGCGGCGGCGCGATGTCGCTTATGCCATGTATCAAGCGATGGGCGTAGCGCGCGACGACAAGCCTGCGCGCGCCGCCGCGTCCTTGCGCAACCTTGACGCTTTCGGCGCGCCGGTGTTGCTGCTGCTCCACTGTCCGACCTTCATGGGACCGCCGCAATGGGGCGATATGGGCATCTGGCTCCAGACCGTCATGCTGCTTTTACGCGAAGAGGGGCTGGATAGCTGCCCGCAAGAAGCCTGGTCGCTTTATGGCGGGCTCATCCGCGAAGAATTGGGCTTGGGCGCGGACCATATTTTATGGACCGGCCTTGCAATAGGCTGGCGCGACCGGCACGCGCCGGTCAATAATTTTCCGTGCGCGCGTGCCGCGCTCGACGATGTGGTGCGCTGGTTTGATGACTGAGCGCGCCTTCTCTTTCCCTCTGGCAGCTTAAAGGAGAGCCCATGCCCGGCCCGTTATCCGGTCTCACCATCATCGAATTTGCAGGCATCGGCCCCGGTCCCTTTTGCGCGATGATGCTCGCCGATCATGGCGCGAAAGTCATCCGCATCGAAAGGCCCGGCACGATGACCGATCCCCGCGATCCTTTGACGCGCAACCGGGTGATGGTCGAAATCGACATGAAGGAAGAAGCGGGCCGCGCCCGCGCGCGCGATTTGTGCCGCACCGCCGATGCCATCATCGAAGGCTATCGCCCCGGCGTGATGGAGCGGCTGGGATTAGGGCCGGATGTATTGCTCGCCGACAATCCCAAACTGGTGTTCGGGCGCATGACCGGATGGGGCCAATATGGCCCTTATGCCGACGCCGCCGGACATGACATCAACTATATCGCGCTGTCAGGCGTGCTGCACGGCATTGGCGTTGCCGGGCAAAAGCCGGTCCCGCCGCTTAATTATGTCGGCGATTTTGGCGGCGGCGCGATGATGCTTGCGTTCGGCATGGTGAGCGCGCTCCTCCATGCGGGCAAAACCGGTGAAGGACAGGTGATTGACTGCGCGATGACCGACGGGTCGGCCTTGCTTGCGGCGATGACCTATGGCTTCCACGCACGCGGGATTTTTCAGGATGCGCCCGGAGTCAATCTGCTCGATGGCGGCGCGCCTTTTTATGACACTTATACGTGCAGCGACGGGAAATTTATCTCGGTCGGTGCGATCGAGCCGCAATTTTATGCGTTGCTGCGCGAAAAGACCGGTCTTGCCGCCGACAAGGATTTCGACGCGCAATTCGACCAGTCGCAATGGCCCGCCCTGAAAGCCCGCCTCGCCGACCTGTTCGCAACGCGCAGCCGCGACGAATGGTGCGCACTCCTCGAACATAGCGATGCCTGTTTCGCGCCGGTGCTGTCCTTGAGCGAAGCCCCCGCCCATCCGCACAATGTCGCGCGCCAGACATTTGTCGATGTGGGCGGCACGCTCCAGCCCGCGCCCGCGCCGCGCTATTCGGCAACGCCATGCGATGCGCCCCGACCGTTCAGCCCGGCACCCTCCGAACCCTGAGCTAGCCAAGCCCCACAAAAAAGGCGGCCCGAACGAGCCGCCTCTTTGTGCCAGAACATCAAGATCAGCTTTTCGGCTGTTTCTGGTTATTTTCATCCTTGAACGTGCCGTCAGGATTGCGTTCCCGTTTGGCCGACGTGTCGTTGGGATGTTGACCGCGGGTTTGGTTGTCCTGCGGTTTCTGGTGATTTTTGTCCTGATTCATAGTGTTGGCCATGATAGACTCCTTGCGTAACCCGCTCACCAATTTGACGATGTTACAAAGCTTTCGTTCCGATGAACGTGTAAGATTGCGCCGGTTATGGTTTGAATCGCGCCCAAACGTTTTATGCGATCCGCTAAAGTAAGCTAAATGAAAAAAATAAACCGGCAAAGTTGAGCGACATCAATTGACTCTGATTATTTTAAGGTGAACTATAATAATATTGGCGCTATTCTTAACAAGCGAGACGCTGACAGGTGGAGTTACCGTGTGTACCACCGCTTTTAGGAGGCTTCTGGCTATGCCCCATATTTCAGATGCTCATTATTTTGAACGCCGTTACAAAGAATTTTCGGAAAAATCGGATCAGGCAGCAGACCCTGAACTATCGCGAATCTATGCAGATTTTGCCGAAAATTATAAAAAGGCGGCGCAATATGCGTCTCCGGCACAGGCCACTGACGAGGGTGCAAGCACATTATCTTAAAGGTTAGGCTGGCGGCGCCGGACGTGCGACGTCGCAATAGGCGCGACAGACGGAATTTGCGCATTGTTTTGCCTTTCCTCACAGCATGGCCCCACGGATTTCTCGGGGGATGGTCGAGGTCGGACAATGGAGATAACGGGTCGTAAAACTGCCGGTGCTGTCCTTTGATGTCGCGGTAAAACTGGTGCGACTATTGACGACAATATCGGTTATCGACGGGACCGAGATTGGCTCTCCATTGCCATAGAGGGCCAAGCCATGCAGGCGGTAACGATTGCCACCCAGCGCTTCGATGCGTTTTATGCCGAGGGATCCCAGATATTCGCTATTCTGGTCGAAATAGGCGAAAGCAATGCCATCCGGCGGCCCGTTCGGGTCTGATTCGCGAATGGCCTGAGCGCATCCCATATTGATCGCCCAATAGCCCGGCTCAATCGGCGGGAAGGCGATTTTCGTGCCTTTGGTTGCCGGGGCACTTTTCGCAAATGCGGGTGAAAGCGTGCAAATCTTGCCGCTTAACGATTCGCCACCAACCACATATTCCTTGCCGTTCCAGCGCATAAACAGGAAGCAGTTCGACCCCGGACCGCCAATCTCTATATCCGGCCAGGCAATGCCTTTACGCGGATAGAATGAAGGGATGCCTGTGGTTTCCGTCAAGACCTGCCAGCCCTTGCCCGAATAGGTCAGGAGCGTGAACGCCTCGCCCGTCTTACCGTGGCAATAGGAACCGCGACTTGTCACTATTGCCTCTGGCCGACTGTCACCATTAATGTCGCGGATCGGCGATTTGCCGCTGGGAGACTGGAATGAATCCGATATGCCGGCATCGCAATGCGCGGCAGATTCTGCATCCTTACCCCATTTCTTGCCATAGAGGCGGTAGCCTGCCGCCCGCATGATGGCGGTGCGGTCCGCTTCGGCAAGACTGTTCAGGTCCATAGGCAAGGTCCAACCCAGCGGCCCTTCGGGCTTTGCGGGTTCGGATGCTTCTACCGCTGCTTCAGCCTGCGGGGTCGTGCTTGCCTCCATAGTCTCTTGCGCAGGGGCGGCCAAAGGCGCGTCCGCCGTCTTCGCCTCGCCGCATCCGGCAAGCGCAAGCGTGAGCGTGAGGGGCGCGATGATGATGGTCCGTTGCATCGCCTTTACCCCTTCGCCAAGGGATTGCGGATGACGCCCAATGCTGCGGCAATGAGCGCGCCGCCAGCCAGCAGCATGAGCCAGGTGCCAAGCCCGATACTGATGGTGGCGCTCAGTCTTTCACGCATGAACTCCGGCGCTGCGGAAAGCACCGACGCCTTGAACAGAAAGACGATAATCGCGGCAAGAATGGCCCCCGCCCCGGTTACCAGCATGGGCAGTTTTTCCGGCTTGCCGGTAAAGGCCGCAAAGAGCAGCCATAGTGCCGACAGTGGGGCGACAAACCGTAACATCAGCATGGCTCCGCTACCGCCCGCATCGTCATCTCCGATCTCGGCGATAACATCGGCAAGTTTACCAAGGTCCATCATGCTCGCGCTTTCTACCGGCGAGGAGATGGCGGACAGGAAGAAAGCAATAATGACGACGAGCGCCAGAGGCGTCGCCAGTGACCTGGTGAACAGCGCCGTCACTTTTTCTCCTTCGCCGCCGGAAGATAGCGAGGAAAGCCCCGACAGATCGACATTCATATTGCTGATTGCAGCCTTGGCGGCGCCAGTGACGGGATAAACCTCCTGTGCTATGCCGCCTTCGCTTTCAAAATCGACGCTCATACCAGCGGCTGGCGGCCTATCGCTTCGCCAATCGGCGCGGGTGAATTTGTGGCGCGAGCCGTCCTCGGCGGAAATGGCTCCGCTGCCGTCGGTCTCGTTAAACCCTAATATCCGTCCTTTCATTTTCTATCTCCTATAGATCGCCGCCGCATTGGGCGCGAAGCTGCTCGCGCAGCGGATAATAAGCGTCGCGGAACGCGCGAACGGCCGATTTCATTTGTTGGGGATCGGCAGGATCAATGCCCGCCGCGCGCAACATCGCCCCATTAACCGCGTCCCGGTCTTGGGGGTCCGGCCTCAACGGCCAGCGCAGCGCAACAAAGGCAGGTTTGAGCTGGTCCGGGAAGGACGCATCCAACTGCTTGGCGATGCAAGTACAATCTTGACCGGTCTGCGCATTTTCCGCGCAGATCGATGCGATTTGTTTGGAGAAATCCGACTGCCCGCTACAGCCTGCAAGCGATAGCGCCACAAGCGCAAATGAGGCGGCTGCAAAAGCAGGGCGGACAAAAGAAGATTTGATATATCGGGTCATAGTCGGCTTCCTTCCTTTTTTTGATGCAGGTCATTCATTGCAACATGGCTTGCGCGGTGCGCGCGTCCGGTACCGCCAAGCTGGCAGCCTGTTCGAATATCGCGCTATCGAGTTCGGCAAAGCGTGCGCGCCGCTTGAAGAAAAAGAATACCCACACTGGCACAGCGACTAGCCCCACAGCATTTGGTGCCAGAATTGACATCAGCGTCAGCAAAAACCAGCGTCTTTTGTGGCGTCCGCGCAGGTCTTTCAAAGAGGCGCTGTGCCTAAGCTTCTGGCCGGTATCATGGTTGACAAGGTAGACCAGCCAGCCGCTCTCATTATCGCGATGCTGTGCATAAACGACCGTCACCCTGTGACCATCGCGTACACCGAAACTACTGTCATCAAGATTGATTTCATGCTCTTGACCATTATCGGTATGGACAAAGAAGCGTTTATGCGTGGTTGTCGAACTCCATATAGTCGGCGCGCTGACATGGCCGCCATAGCCGCCTCCGCCTGACGAATGGACCTGGGTCGAACTCCAGATTGCCGAGCCCAATACTTCCCCGGATATGGTCCAGCAGTGGATTTGATCCCGATGCTCGATGATCAGTGCCTTTGCCATTTACACCCCCATATGCCCTACTTTTATGCATGGAAGGGGTAGAGCAGGGAGCCGTCAAAAGTCTTGAAGCAGGTCTTAAGAATTTCTAAAGTCGCACTGTAGGGGGGCAAGGTTGGGGGCAAGCATATGTACGACAATAGTTCGTCATCACGCCGCAGACGGCGGGTTTGGAAATTTTCCGGCGCCGAGTTCGATGAAGCAAGCTGGTTGCTTCGTGTCGATGGCCAATCCGTACCGCTTGAAGGTAAGCCACTCGAAGTATTGCACGAACTATTGTTGCGCGCAGGCGAAGTCGTCACCAAGGAGGAAATACTCGACGCCGTCTGGCCCGGCGTAACGGTTGTCGAAGGCTCGCTCGCGACGGCCATCTCGAAGCTGCGCAAAGCGCTTGGCGAGCATCACAACAGCATCATCGAAACCGTGCCGCGTGTCGGCTATCGGTTGATCTGCACGGTCAAGATCGCAAGCGTGGAATCACCCCTTGCCCCGCGCTTCACCTTTGCTGGCGGGGATATAGTGCCGGGGCGCAAGCAATGGCGGCTGACCGCACCGCTCGGCGATACAGGGGCGCAAGATGTCTGGCTGGCAAGCCATGACAAGACCGGCGAGCGCCGCGTCTTCAAATTTGCCGACGCCCCCGACCGCCTGCGCGCGCTCAAGCGGGAGGCGACGCTCTCGCGCGTGGTCTTCGCCGGGATCGGGCCAACCGCACCGTTGCCCGCGCTGCTGGAATGGAATTTCGATGCCTCGCCTTACTTCCTCGAATATGCCTATGGCGGGCGCGATCTGATCGGTTGGGCGAATGATGCAGGCGGACTGGCCGCGATACCGCTGCAACAGCGATTAGCGGTCGCGGCGGATATTTGCCGCGCCGTTGCGGACGTTCATGCCCTTGGCGTGCTGCACAAGGATTTGAAACCCGCCAATATCCTCATCGCCGACAGGGAGCATGGCGCGGTGGTCAAGCTGGCCGATTTCGGGAGCGGGCGCCTGCTCGATGCAAATATGCTCGACAATTTCCGCATTACCGACCCCGGCTCGCTGGATGCCGGGCTTGGGCCGGACGAGCCGCGTTCGGGCACGCTAGCCTATCGCGCACCGGAGCTGACCGGCGACGCGCTGCCCACGACCAAAAGCGATATTTATGCGCTGGGGCTGATCCTCTACCAGCTTGCGGCGGGGGATTTTACAGCAGCCCTTGCCCCCGGTTGGGAGAGCAATATTGCCGACCCGCTCCTGCGTGACGATATTCTTGCCGCCGCCGAGGTTGCGCCCGAGCGCAGGCTGGCGAGCGCGCAGCAATTGATGCACCGCATCGAGCAGCTTGAACAACGCCGCCAAGAGGCTGCCGAGCAGGATCGGCGCGCGGCGTTGCTCGCACAGCAGCAGCAGGCGGAAGACCGTCGGCGCTTGCGTCGTCCGTGGATACGCGCCGCTGCTGCAAGCCTGTTGCTGGGCCTGATCGCCAGCTCCTCTTTTGCGGCCTATGCGTGGGCGCAGCGCAATGCGGCGATTACCGCACGCACGCTAGCCGATACCGGCTATAGCTTCATCGCGGAAGATGTGTTGGCCAGCCCGGACCCCGCCCGCTCCGCGGCAGACGAAACCGTGATCGATGCTATCAAGCGCGCCAGCGGCAATATCGAACAACGGTTTGCAGGCGCGCCAGCCGTCGCGGCGCGGTTGCATTTGGCCATTGCGCGCGCCTTTCATGGCCGGTCGGATTTCGACACCGCGCGCGCAGAATATATCCGCGCCGGACAGTTATTTGCAAAGGCGAACGAGACAGATAGCGACGATGCCGTCATCGGACGGCTGGGACGCGTCCATATGGAAGCCACTTCAGGCCAGCCCGACCGACTGGAAGAAGCCGGGCGGCTCTTGGAGCAGGAACGCCAACAGCTCGGGCCGCGCGCCGACGCCGGTAGGGTCGGCTTTGCGCTCGCGCAGGCAGAAGGCGCTTATGGCTATATGGCCGATATCGAGCTGGCCGAGCGCGCGTTTCGCCGCGCTGTCGAGATTGGAGAGGCCGAAGGATCGGCTGTGCCGCCCGCACAGCTTCTCAAAGCGAAATCATCGCTGGTTCTGGTGCTGATGCGCCTTGGCCGTGCGCAGGCCGCCGAACCGGTGGCCCGCGCGATTGTGAACCAGTCTGTTGATGTGCGGGGGGCCGATCATCCCGATACAATGGTCACGCGCCAGCATTGGATCACCAGCCTTTCCATGTCGGGCAAGGATGAAGAGGCGCTGCGGGCGAGCGAACCGCTGCTAAAGGCGATGCGCGCGCGCTTCGGCGACAATCACCGCTTCACACTGGGGCTCCATTCCACCCGCTTTGAAAGCTTTGCCGCGCTTGGACGCTATGATGAGGCCGCGCGTGAAGCGGAGCGTGTGTGGCGCGGCGCGGCGGCGCAAGCAGGCCCGCAATCGCATCAGGCACTCGTCGGGCAAAATGACTATGCCGTTGCGCTATGCCAGACGGCCCAACGCAGCCGCGGAGCCGCCGTCGCACAAGAGGCCCTGTCATCAGCGCGGCAGGCTTTTGGCGCAGATTACCCCCTCACCCATGTGATCCGTTTCTACACGGCGGAATGTCTGATCGCCAACCAACGCTATGCCGACGCGGGCGCGCTGCTCGAAGGTCTTGACCGGCAAAAAGCTGCCGATCTCACCGGACGGCCGGAGTTTGGCGCCGGGGTTGATCTCGCCTTAGCCGAGATTGCGCTGGCGCGCGGCGATCGTCCGGCAGCGACACAAGCCTTCACCGCAGCCGATGCTGTTCTGAAGGACGCAAAGGATGTAACCACCCGCAACCGGCTGGGAACATTGCGCCGTGCATTGGCGAGCTGACGCCTAAAAAGGTATCGGGTAGATTAGCGGCGCGGCGCGCTGGAATAATGATTTTTCTGCTAAGGGTGGTGCCCCTGGCCGGACTCGAACCAGCACATCTTTCGATACCGCATTTTGAGTGCGGCGCGTCTACCAATTTCACCACAGGGGCACATCACAGCTTTTGGCCGCGAAGGACGCTTCCCCTAGCCGAGCCGGATGCGGCTGGCAAGGGTGAAGATGCGGCAAAATATCGCCGCTATTTCTTGAAGCTTTGCGCAATCGCCTTCTTGGTTGCAGGGCCATAAGGCGGTTTCATGCCGGCCAGCTTGGCGACATCGACACCGGTCTGGCGATAGACGGACTTGGCGTGGCTGAAGGTTTTAAAGCCGTCTTGCCCGTGATAATGCCCCATGCCGCTGGGTCCGACCCCGCCGAACGGCAGGTCATCCATTGCGACATGGAAGATCACATCATTGACCGTGACGCCGCCCGAAATGGTGCGGTCGAGGACGCGCCGCTCTTCGGCCTTATCCGCCCCGAAATAATAAAGGCCGAGCGGGCGGTCATGCGCGTTGACATAGTCAATCGCGGCATCGACCGAGGCGACCTTTTTCACTGGCAGCAGCGGCCCGAAAATTTCTTCCTGCATGACCTTCATATCATCGCTCACATTGCGGATGATATGGAGCGGCATTTTGCGGCTATTCGCGCCTGCAAAATCCTCGTTCGCCGGATTGACGATTTCGATCTCCGCGCCCTTGGCCCGCGCATCGTCAATATAATCGGAAAGCCGCGCATGGTGGCCGTCGTTGACGATGCTGGTATAATCATCATTGTCGAGCAAAGTCGGATACATGGCGCTCGCCGATGCTTTGATCTTGCCGACAATGTCCGCCTCTTGGCGCTCGTCCACCAGCAGATAATCTGGCGCGAGACAAATTTGCCCGGCGTTCATCATCTTGCCCAAAGTGACGCGCTCGGCAAGCTTGTCGAGGTCGGCGGACGGCCCCACGATCACGGGCGATTTCCCGCCAAGCTCCAGCGTAACCGGCGTGAGGTTCGCCGCGGCTGCGCGCATGATATGCCGCCCGATGCTGGTCGCACCGGTGAAGATGATATGGTCGAACGGAAGCTCGGAAAAAGCCTGCCCGATGTCTGCGCCGCCGGTGACGACCGCAATTTCCTTGGCGTCGAAATATTGCGGGATAAGCTCTTCAAACAGGGCCGAGACGCGCGGGGTGAATTCGCTGGGCTTGACCATCGCGCGATTGCCCGCCGCCAGCACGCCTGCCATCGGGACCATGACCATGCCGATGGGAAAGTTCCACGGCGCGATCACGCCAACCACGCCTTTGGGCTGATATTCGACGCGCGCCTTTGCGCCCAACAGTCCGAGCGGGAACATCGGTTTGCGCTTTTCCCCGCGCGCCCAGGCCGCCATATGTTTGCGCGCATCTTTAAGCGCATTGAGCGACGGGTTAATGTCGGTCATCAACGTCATGTCATGGCTGCGATGGCCGAAATCTTCCGATACCGCCGCGCAAAAATCGCGCCCATGATCGACCAGAAACGCCACCGCCCGGTCGATCCGGTCGCGCCGCACATCAAGCGATACCGGCAGGCTGGCGGTAAAATCGGCTCGCATCGCATCCAATGTTGCGCGCATAGCGTCGGCGGTCATGGCAATCCTCTCTGGTCAGGCCTTGGTCGGCTGAACGGAAGATTGGCAGATTGATTGCAAATTGCAACTGGATTGAACCCCCATTCCTCCCCTTGCAGGGGAGGATTTTAGGTGGCTTCACCCTCCTGAGCCGCTATCACCTACAACAGCCTGCCATAAGATGGCGCGGCAACGATAAAATCACGCGGGAGTTAAACCATAGTGGGGAAAATATTGGAAACGTTGATCCTGTTTGGCGCGACGGGCGATCTGGCGCACCGGATGCTGTTTCCCTCGCTGTATAATCTCCACAAGGACGGGTTGCTGGCGGACAGTTTTACCATTTTGGGCTCGGGCCGGACGGTGATGGATGATGCCGCCTTCCGCGCATCGATTGACGAGCAGCTCCAAAAATATCTGCCGCCCGAACAATATGCGGCGGATGTCGCAGAAAGTTTTCTCGCGCGCATCGATTATGTCGCGATTGATACCGCTGAGGATACCAGCTTTGCGTCCTTGAAAGAAAAGCTCGGCGCGCGCACGCAAAAGCCGTTGGGCGTTTATCTGTCCACGCCGCCTGCCCTGTTCGGACCGATTATCGAAGGACTCAATCGCGCAGGGCTTGCCTGCGGCGAATGTCGGGTCGCGCTCGAAAAGCCCATCGGGCAGGATCTTGCGTCCAGCAAACAGGTCAATGATATTGTCGGCGCGGCGTTTAGCGAGGAACGGATTTTCCGCGTCGATCATTATCTCGGCAAGGAAACCGTGCAGAACCTCCTCGCATTGCGCTTTGCCAACATCCTGTTCGAGCCATTGTGGAACGCCAACGCGATCGAGCATGTCGAAATCACGGTCGCTGAAACGGTGGGGCTGGAAGGGCGCGTATCTTATTATGATGGCGTTGGCGCGCTCAAGGATATGGTGCAGAACCATCTCCTCCAACTGGTCGCCCTCGTTGCGATGGAGCCGCCCGCCAGCTATGCGGCGGCGGCGGTGCGCGATGAAAAGGTCAAGGTGCTGCGCTGCCTCCGTCCCGTCACCCCCGAAAGTGCCAAGGCGCTCACGGTCAAAGGCCAATATGCGTCGGGCGCAATCGGCGGCGCAGCGGTCAAAGGCTATGACGAAGAATTGGGCGCGGACAGCGCCACCGAAACCTTTGTCGCAATCAAGGCCTTCATCGACAATTGGCGCTGGGCGGGCGTGCCTTTCTACCTGCGCACCGGCAAAAGGATGCGCGAGCGCAAATCGGAAATCCTGATCCAGTTCAAGCGCGTCCCCCATGACCTGTTCGCGAGCCGCGGCGCGGGGCTGGAACCCAATACGCTCATCATCCGTTTGCAGCCTGAAGAAACCATCCGGATGCTCGTCATGGCCAAGCGCCCCGGATTGGACCGCGATGGCGTGGAATTGCAAGAAGTCGAATTGGATGTCGCGCTTGATGCCGCTTATGGCAACCAGCGACGGCGCATCGCCTATGAGCGGCTTTTGCTCGATTTCGTTGAAGGGGACCAAACCTTGTTCGTGCGGCGGGACGAAGTCGAAGCGGCTTGGACGTGGATTGATTCCATCCACAATGCCTGGACGAAAACGGGACAGAAACCGCAAAGCTATACCGCCGGGAGCTGGGGGCCGAGCGCATCGATTGCGCTCACCGAACGCGATGGAGCGAGTTGGCATGATTGATTGGCGCGCCCCTAACTCCCTCTCCCCTTGTGGGAGAGGGTTGTGTAATCTTGCTGAGCGTAGCGAAGCTAGATGGAGCTGGGTGAGGGGTAAGCGGTCGCTTACGACCGCGCGAGCTTCGCTCGCCCACCCTCATCCAACGCCGCCTAGGCTCCTGCGTCGCCAAGGCTCTGTATCCTTCCCCCATCAAGGGGGAAGGTTTAGGAACATTCCATGACCAAACTCCTCCCCGCCATTTCCGCCGTCACCGACCGCGTGATCGACCGTAGCCGCAAGACCCGCGCCGCTTATCTTGCGCTTATCGACGAACAGCGCGCGCATGGGACCAATCGGGACAATTTATCCTGCGGCAATCTCGCGCACGGTTTTGCAGCATCGGGTGAGGATAAGGCCGTTATCCGCGCGGACAAGGCCATGAATATCGGTATTGTTACCGCTTACAATGATATGCTGTCCGCGCATCAGCCCTATGGCCGCTATCCCGACCAGATCAAGATTGCCGCGCGCGAAATAGGCGTCACCGCGCAGGTTGCGGGGGGCGTTCCCGCCATGTGCGACGGGGTGACACAGGGGCAGGCAGGCATGGATCTGTCGCTCTTCAGCCGCGATAATATTGCCCAAGGCACCGCCATTGCCTTGAGCCATGCCATGTTTGAAGGCGCGCTGCTTCTTGGCATTTGCGACAAGATCGTGCCGGGGCTGCTGATCGGCGCGCTGCGTTTCGGCCATTTGCCCACCATCCTTGTCCCCGCTGGCCCGATGCCGTCGGGCCTTGCCAACAAGGAAAAGCAGCGCGTGCGCCAGCTTTATGCGGAGGGCAAAGTCGGGCGCAAGGAATTGCTCGATGCCGAAGCCGCCTCTTATCATGGCGCGGGCACCTGCACCTTTTACGGCACCGCCAATTCGAACCAGATGATGATGGAGATGATGGGCCTCCATATGCCGGGCGCGGCCTTCATCAATCCCGGCACCAAATTGCGCAGCGCGCTCACCCGCGCGGCAACGCATCGTGTGGCGCAGATGGGTTGGGATGGCGAAGATTACCGCCCGTTGGGGCTGTGCGTTGATGAACGCGCGATCATCAATGCCGCGATTGGCTTGCTGGCAACCGGCGGGTCAACCAACCATGCGATCCATTTGCCCGCCATTGCGCGCGCGGCGGGTATCGTCATCGACTGGGAGGATCTTGACCGGCTGAGCCATGCAGTGCCTTTGCTCGCGCGCGTTTATCCCAACGGCCAAGGCGATGTGAATGATTTTGAACATGCTGGCGGCATCGGCTTTGTCATCCGCGAATTGCTGGCAGCAGGGATGCTCCACCGCGACATATTGACCGTCGCGGGCAAGGATTTGGGCGATTATGGTTTCCAGCCGGTGCTGGATGGGGAGGCGGTCAAATGGCAACCTTCGCCCACCGCCAGCCGCGATGACAGCATTTTGCGCCCCGTCGCTACGCCCTTCTCTCCGGATGGCGGGATGGTGTTGCTCAAGGGAAATCTCGGACGCGCAATCATCAAGGTGAGCGCGGTCGCCGAAACCCATCTCACCATCGAAGCGCCGTGCTGTATTTTCCATGACCAGAATGATGTCGTCACCGCGTTCAAGGCTGGCGAACTGGACCGCGATGTCGTGGTCGTTGTGCGCTTCCAGGGGCCACGCGCCAACGGGATGCCCGAACTGCATAAATTGACACCGCCCTTGGGCGTGCTGCTCGACAAGGGCTATAAGATTGCCCTCCTCACTGACGGGCGCATGTCGGGCGCGAGCGGCAAAGTGCCCGCCGCTATCCACCTCTCCCCCGAAGCGTTGAATGCGGGACCGATTGCCAAGCTGCGCGATGGCGATGTAGTGCGGATTTGCGCGCGCACGGGCACCGTCGAAGCCTTGGTCGAGGCGGGAGAATGGGCGCTGCGCGAAGACGCCCTCCCCCCGCCGCCCGCGCAAGGGCTGGGCCGCGAACTTTTCGCGCTGTTCCGCCACAGCGCCGACAATGCCGAGCACGGCGCATCGGCTATGTTGGTGGCGATGGAAAGCGTGACGGGAAGGGTTGAGGGGTAAGGACAGGATATTTCTGACTAAGCGCACATACTCAACCCTCCCCTGCAAGGGGAGGTGGCGCGCGCGGTAGCGCGTGACGGAGGGGTGATACCCTCTCGATAGCGCGACACCCCTCCGTCATTTGCTACGCAAATGCCACCTCCCCTTACAGGGGAGGATTGCGTGGCTGACCTTTTTACGGGCAGGATTTTTTTACGGGGAGGATTTTGGTGGATAAGATTTTACCCCCTCTCCTCCATCTTGCGCCGTGCGGTGCATCGCTTATGATTGGAAAGCCCGTTTGCTTCACCGGAGATTGACCATGCGCCGCTTTACCCTTGCCGCCCTTTCCCTTGCCATTTCTGTCGCCGCGCTTGGCACCTATCAGGTGAGCGCCGCCAAGCAGCCTCCGGCAAAAACAGCGACCGATGCGGCCTTGCGCAGCGCCATCGCAACACCCACCCGTGCGCCTGCCAATAGCGCGCGCGACGTGTATCGCCATCCTTATGAAACGCTGAAATTTTTCGGCGCAAAGCCGGACATGACGATTGTAGAAATCTGGCCCGGCGGCGGCTGGTATAGCGAAATTCTGGGGCCGCTCACCAAGGATAAAGGCGCGCTTTATGCCGCCGCTGCCGGCGAGCGCGGGCATAATGGCGTCAAGGCGCTGATGGCCGCACAGCCCGCGCTTTACGGTCATATCAAGCTCGCCGAATTTCCTTACACCAGCGGCAGCAAAGTGCCCGACGGCAGCGCCGACATGGTGCTGACTTTCCGCAACGTCCATAATTGGCGCTTTGGCGGCGCGGACCAGACGCAAGCCGCGTTCAACCAGATGTTCGCGATGCTGAAACCCGGCGGCGTGCTGGGGGTGGTCGAACATCGCTTGCCGGAAAATATGGATGCGGCGCTCGAAGAAAAATCGGGCTATATGAAAGTGTCGTCGGTCAAAGCCTTTGCCGAGGCGGCAGGGTTCAAATTCGACAAAGCGAGCGAGGTCAATGCCAATGCGCGCGATACGCATGACCATCCGGGCGGCGTGTGGAACTTGCCCCCGACTTTTTCCGAAAAGGATAAGGATCGCGCCAAATATCAGGCGATTGGCGAAAGCGACCGCATGACGCTGCGCTTCGTCAAGCCTGCGCGTTAAGGCGCACCCCGTTACCGCGACCGCCCCTTCGCGCCCGCTTGCGGGCATGGCTTTGCGCTTGCTGTCGGTTGCGATGCTGAGCGTCATGTTCGCCTGCGTAAAATTGCTCGGCGAACGGGGCGTGGGCGTGATCGAAAGCCTGTTTTACCGCCAGTTCATCCTGCTCGGCGTCGTATTATTATGGATGGCGGCGGGGCAAGGCAGCGGGCGCGGTGCGGGCTTTGAAGCGATGCGCACCCACCGCCCGATGGCGCATCTTATCCGCATGATTATCGGCATTGTCGCTATGGGGTTCAATTTCTGGAGCTACACCTTGCTGCCGATGGCGGAGGCGACCACCATCGGCTTTGCGGTGCCGATTTTCGCGACCGCGCTGGCCGCATTGTTGCTCAAGGAGCCGACCGGCATCCATCGCTGGGGCGCGGTGTTGGCAGGCTTTGTAGGGGTCGTCATCGTACTGCAACCGGGTGGCAGCCATATCTCGCTATACGGCGGCAGCGTCGCGATTGTCGCCGCCATGCTGACCGCGAGCGTCACCGTGGTGCTGCGCCGCCTTGGCGCAACCGAGCGCGCGCCGACCATCGTTTTCTGGTTCGCGCTGACCTCGCTCATACCGCTGGGCCTTGCGATGCTGCGTGTCGGGCAATTTCATGATGGCCCGACCTGGGGCCTTCTCCTGCTGATGGGGGTTGCGGGGGGCATCGCGCAGCTTGCGCTCACCGCTTCGTTACGCCTTGCGCCCATCGCGCTGGTCATGCCGATGGATTATACCGGCCTTCTGTGGGCGAGCCTCATCGGTTTCATCCTGTTTTACCAATGGCCGGGTGCAGCGACATGGTTCGGCGCCCCGCTCATCATCGCGAGCGGCCTTTATATCCTGTGGCGCGAGCGCGTTCGCGCTCAGCAAGCGTTCATGGAACCGGCGGCAAGTCCGGAACGTTGAAGCAGCACGAAATAATATATGAAGTGAGGGAAACTAGATGAAAAAGTCAGCTTTTGTTATGGTTTTGACAGCAATAGCCTTGTCGGTATCGGCGTGCGCCACCGTCAAGGGCGTCGGCAAGGACATCCAATCGGTCGGTCAGGCGGGCGAAGAAGCCATTAATTGATCTTGATACGCGCTTTTATAGCGTGAAACGCTGGAATATCCGGCTGGAGGATGGCTGGACGTGGGAAACCATGTCCGGCCATTTTTTGCGTATTGATAGCGCCTAGATGCCGCTCACTCCGCCATAAATTTGCGGAAAAGCGCGATGATATTATTGGCGGGCATGGGCGTCACTTGCTCCAGCGCAAAGTCGTAAAGATCAGCCAGTTCGGCGGCTTCCTCCAAAGTACGCAGGCCCCAAGTGGGGTTACGCTGCTTGAGGCTTTCGTCGAAAGCAAGGTTGGACGCCGCCGTTTCCACGCCCTCGCGGATATAAGGGCCATAGAGGATGAGCGGTTCGCCGGGGGCTAGCAGCTTTGCGCTCCCCCGCATCAACCCTTCGGTCGCCGCCCAAGGGCTGATATGCACCATGTTGATGCACAAAATCGCGGAAATATTGTCCATTTCCGGCCAGCCTTCGGGGGCGGACGCATCAAGCTTTAACGGCGCAAGCAAATTGGGCAAGTCCGCCGTCGCGCGCCAGCTTTCGATGGCTGCGACCGCCGCATCCGACCCGTCGCTCGGCTGCCACAGCATTTGCGGGAACCGCTGGGCAAAATAGAGCGCATGTTCACCCGTCCCACTCGCAATTTCGAGGATTTTGCCGGTATCTGGCAAAATTGCCTGTAAAATATCGGCAATCGGCCCGCGATTGCGTAAAGCGGCGGGTGATGAAGGTCTTGCTGGCGGCATATCCCTTCCTAACCGGACGATTGGCGCGATGAAACCCCTGTTCGGCGATGCTTTGTTGTCGTTTGTTCAGCGCGTTCTGCTATAGCTGCGCGCTCCACTCCTTTGCCGGACTATTATGCTCAAGGATTTCGACGTGAACGCCCCGCTTATGCGACAGCCCGTGCCCCACGATTATCGTCATGATATTGAAGCGGTTGGCCGGATCGAAGCTGTGCCGCGTATTCTTGACGTGATTTGCAAAACCACCGGCCTTGGCTTTGCTGCGGTTGCGCGCGTGACCAATGACCGCTGGATTGCGTGCAAGGTGCAAGACGATATTAATTTCGGCATCCGCGCCGGGGATGAGCTGGATATTGCGACCACCATTTGCAACGAGATTCGCGAAACGCGCCAAGGCGTGGTCATCAACCATGTCGCCGAAGACCCGATTTTCCACACCCATCCGACACCAGCGCTGTACGGTATCGAAAGCTATATTTCGCAGCCGATCATCCTGAAGGACGGCACATTTTTCGGGACATTATGCGCGGTGGACCCGCGCCCCGCCGCTATCGACAATCCGCAAACCATCAATATGTTCAAATTATTTGCCGATTTGATCGCGCAATATCTGATGGTGGATGGCCAGCTTCGTTTGACGCAGGACGAGTTGGAAGAAACGCAGGACGAGCTGGAAGAAGAACGCGAAACCGCGCGGTTACGGGAACAATTTATCGCGGTACTGGGCCATGATTTGCGCAATCCGGTGGCCGCCTTCCAATCGGGCATCCGCCTGCTTGCCGACCAGCCACTCGACCAGCGCGGAGAGCAGATTTTGGGGCTGTTACAAGGCAGCGTGAGCCGCATGGATGATATGATCCGTAATATGCTCGATTTTGCGCGGTTGCGGCTGGGGTCGGGGGTGACGCTCCACCATGATGCCGACCGCGATTTGTCCGAAACCATCGAACAGGTCGCGCTGGAATTAAAGGCCGCCAATCTGGAACGCCGCATCGAAATAGCGATCCCCGCTTTTCCGCGCCTTTCCGTCGACCATAACCGCATTGCGCAGATGCTGTCGAACCTCATCGGCAATGCGATTACGCATGGCGACCCTGACCAGCCGATCCGCATCGGCGGTTCGCTGTGCGCCAATAATCTCACCATCTATGTCGCCAATGGCGGCAAGCCTATCCCTGCCGACGCGATGCCGCATCTGTTTGACGCCTTTTACCGGCAGGACCAAGGCAAATCCAAGGATGGCTTGGGGTTAGGCCTGTTCATCGCCTCCGAAATCGCGCGCGTCCATGGCGGAACATTGAGCGTCGCCTCGGACGAGACGGAGACGCGGTTTACCTGCACCTTGCCGGTGTAGGTGCGCGCACCATCCTTCTCCCTCGATGGAAGAAGGATATGGAGCCTTAGCGAGGAACGAGCTTAGGCGCAGTTGGATGAGGGTGATCTCTCCGGAAAAACCGCGCTTGGCTGAGAGCACACCCTCATCCAGCTACGACTAGGCAGCAAGCTGCCAAGTCTTCACATCCTTCTCCCATCAAGGGAGAAGGATTGCGCAGGTCTATCTCCTCAGCCCCCGCCGATATTCGCGCCCGCACCGGTGCCAGCGGCTTCCGGCACGGATTCTTTCCAGCCGAGGATCGGTTTTCTTGCCGCCAAGGTTTCATCCAAACGGCGGCGCGGCGCGTAATAGGGCGCGTTTTTGAGGGTCGGATTGCCCTGCTTGGCTTGCGCCACCACCGAACGCAGCGCGCCGATAAATTGGTCCAGCACGCGCTTGGATTCGGTTTCGGTCGGCTCGATCAGCATCGCGCCATGCACCACCAGCGGGAAATACATGGTCATCGGGTGATAGCCTTCGTCGATCAGTCCCTTCGCCACATCAAGCGTCGAAAAGCCCTCGGCAAAGCCTTTGTCCGAGAAGATCGCTTCGTGCATACACGGCCCTGACGGTGCGAACGGCGCGTCGAGCATATCTTCCATCGAGCGCAGGATATAGTTGGCGTTCAAGACCGCATCCTCGCTGACCTGTTTCAACCCGTCCGCGCCGTGGCTCATAATATAAGCGAGCGCGCGGGTGAACATGCCCATCTGCCCGTGGAAGGCGCACATACGGCCGAACGTCTGCGGATGCTCTTCCGCGGCATTTTCTTCCTCGATGAGCCGGATATGGCCGTCCTCATAGCGCGCGGTGAAGGGGAGCGGACCGAACGGCGACAAGGCTTCGGAGAGCACCACCGGTCCCGAACCCGGACCGCCGCCGCCATGCGGGGTGGAGAAGGTTTTGTGGAGATTGATGTGCATCGCATCGACACCCAAATCGCCCGGACGCACGCGGCCGACGATGGCGTTGAAGTTCGCGCCGTCGCAATAGACAAACCCGCCCGCCGCATGGACCATGTCCGAAATGCGCTTCATGTCGCGCTCGAACAGGCCGCAGGTGTTGGGGTTGGTGATCATCACCGCCGCAACATCGGGACCAAGACGCGATTCAAGCGCCTTGATGTCGACACGGCCTTCGGGTGTTGCGGGGATATTTTCGACCTTATAGCCGGCAAAAGCGGCGGTCGCGGGGTTGGTGCCATGCGCGCTTTCCGGCACAAGGATGACCGAGCGCGCATCGCCGCGCGCTTCCAATGCGGCGCGGATACAAAGGATGCCGCAAAGCTCGCCATGCGCGCCCGCTTTGGGGGTCATCGCCACGCCGTGCATGCCGGTCAGTTTGATGAGCCACACTGCCAGTTCATTGATGACGCCGAGGGCGCCTTGCACCGTATCGACCGGCTGGAGCGGGTGAATATCCGCAAAGCCCGGCATCCGCGCAACCTTTTCATTGAGGCGCGGGTTGTGCTTCATCGTGCAGGAACCGAGCGGGAAAAAGCCCAGATCAATCCCGTAATTCTGGCGGCTGAGGCGCGTATAATGGCGCACCGTTTCGGATTCCGACAGGCCGGGCAGATTGATCGGGTTTTTGCGGGCCAAACTTCCCAACCTATTAAGCCCCTCCCCTTCAGGGGAGGGGTTGGGGTGGGGGTTGTTGACGGAGGCCGAGCTTTCCGACAGGCCCCACCCCCGGCCCCTCCCCTGAAGGGGAGGGGAGATTTGGTCAAAATCCACGCCCGTGGTCGTGCGGCTGCCAATTTCAAAAATCAGCGGCTCGTCGAGCATCAGCGCCTTGTTACCGGTGAAGGTTTCGGGGCCGGTCAGTTCGTCAGCGCCGCCCATTTCGGGGCGCCATCCGCTTGCGTTCAGTTCGCTCATTTCAGCACCTCCTCAAGCGCTACGGCAAAGGCTTCGACATCTTCCGCTGTGGTGGTTTCGGTGACGGCAACGAGCAACCCGTTTTCGAGTGCCGACACTGTGGGATAAAGCCGCCCCAAGGACACGCCGCCCAAAATGTCACGCTCCGCCAGTTCGCGCACAACCGGGCGCGCTTCCTTAGGGAGCACCAGCGTAAATTCGTTGAAGAAGCTGTCATTCAACAGCTTCACACCCGGCACCTTGGCCAAGCGGTCCGCCGCATCACACGCCAGCGCATGGTTGAGCGCCGCCAATTCGGTCAGCCCCCGCTCGCCGAGCAAAGTCATGTGGATGCTGAACGCCAGCGCGCACAGCCCCGAGTTAGTGCAGATGTTCGAGGTCGCCTTTTCGCGGCGGATATGCTGCTCGCGGGTCGACAGCGTCAGCACAAAACCGCGCTTGCCGCTTGCGTCCACCGTTTCGCCGCACAAGCGCCCCGGCATCTGGCGCACATATTTTTCCTTGGTCGCAAACAGGCCGACATAGGGCCCGCCAAATTGCAAGCCCACGCCCAGCGATTGGCCTTCGCCGACAACAATGTCCGCGCCCATATGGCCCGGCGCTTCAATCGCGCCAAGTGCGACCGGCTCGGTCACGACCGCGATGAGCAGCGCGCCCATTTCATGCGCCTTATCGGCAATCGGGGTAAGGTCGGTAATACGGCCCAAAATATCGGGATATTGGACGACGACGCAGCTTGTATCCTTGTCGATCGCGCCAAGCAGCCGCTCGGTATCGGTGTCTGCGACCAGTTCGGGCGCGGCAACGTCCAGCGTGTCGCCGGTAAATTTCGCCATCGTTTCGGCAACCGACACATAATGCGGGTGAAGTCCCGAAGACAGCACCGCCTTTTTGCGGCGCGTCACGCGGCCCGCCATGCTGATCGCTTCATAACAAGCGGTCGAGCCATCATACATGGAGGCGTTCGCGACGTCGCAGCCGAACAGATGCGCGACTTGCGTCTGGAATTCGAACAGGACTTGCAGCGTCCCTTGCGCGATTTCGGGCTGGTAAGGCGTGTAGGCGGTCAGAAACTCGCCGCGCTGGATCAGATGATCGACCGACGCAGGCACATGGTGGCGATAGGCCCCGGCGCCCAAGAAAAACGGCACGTCGCCCGCGACCATATTCTGACCCGCAAGCCGCTTCATATGGCGCTCGACCGCCATTTCGCTGGCATGATCGGGCAAGCCTTCAATCGTGCCGCTAAGCCGCGCTTCGGCGGGCACATCGACAAACAGGTCATCGACCGACTTTGCGCCGATCACATCGAGCATCGCCTTGCGGTCGGTGTCGGTCAGGGGGAGGTAACGCATGGGTTCTGGTTCCTAACCCCCTCCTTTAGGGGAGGGGCAATTTAGCCTTATGAGCGTATGCGAATTAGGCGTGTGGGGTGGGGTTTGTCGGCCCGCGTTGCGTTTGCGGACGAACCCCACCCCAACCCCTCCCCTGAAGGAGAGGGGCTTTTCTTCGCCTTACAGGCTCGCGATGAAATCCTTGTAGGCGGCCTCGTTCATCAGGCCGTCGAGCTGGCTTTTATCCGCGAGCGTCAGTTTGAAGAACCAGCCTTCGCCTTCGGGGTCGGTGTTGACGAGGCTCGGATCATCGCCCAGCGCTGCATTGCCTTCGGTGATGGTGCCATCAAGCGGGGCATAAACGTCGGACGCGGCTTTCACCGATTCCACGACCGCGGCGTCTTCGCCTTTCTTCACATCCTTGCCTGCTTCGGGGACTTCGACGAACACGATGTCGCCGAGCTGGCTTTGTGCATAGTCGGTAATGCCGACCGTCGCTTCGTCGCCGGTTACGTCAAGCCATTCATGTTCATCGGTAAAATAACGTGCCATAATTCAGACTGCCTTCCTCACATATTTGTGCGGTACGAACGGCATGGGAACCACGGTTGCCATGAGCCGCTTGCCGCGCACTTCAATTTCCAAAATCGTGCCGGGATGCGATTGTTCGGTGGCGACATAGCCCATCGCGATGGGACCACCGACGCTCGGCGCAAAACCGCCCGACGTCACGACGCCGACATGATGGCCGCCCGCATAAATATCCGCGCCTTCCCGCGCCGGTTGTTTGCCTTCAAGCGTCAGGCCCACGCGCTTGCGCTTGGCGCCATCGACCAGTTCGGCAAGAATATCGACCGCACCCGGAAAACCGCCTTCCAAGCGGCGGCGCTTGGAGATGGCAAAACCAAGATCGGCTTCGACCGGATCGGTTTCGGGGCTGAGGTCATGGCCGTAGAGCGGGAGGCCCGCTTCAAGCCGCAAACTGTCGCGCGCGCCAAGACCGACCGGCTTGACTTCGGGCGCTGCGGTAAGCGCATCGGCAAAGGCTTCGGCGGCAGCGGCGGGCAGTGAAATTTCAAAACCGTCCTCGCCTGTATAGCCCGACCGGCTGATGCCCAAAGGCACACCGTTCCATTCATAAGGCCCGGCCTGCATGAAGACGAGCCCGCCCACATCGGGGAGGCCGTCAACCGCAGGCTTGATGCCCAATCGCGTCAGAACCTCGACCGCTTTCGGACCTTGCAAGGCAAGCAAGGCTGCATCTTCGTCATAGTTGAGCGTAATATCGTCGGGCAATTCTTCGCGCAAATGGGCAATATCGTCATGCTTCACCGCGCCGTTCACCACGACATACAGATGGTCGCCCGCATTGGTGATCATCAGATCATCCAAAATGCCACCCTCTTCATTGAGCAACAGCGAATAGCGCATCCGCCCCGGTTTCAGCACGCTAATGTCGCCCGGCACGAGCGTTTCCAACGCTTCTGCAGCGCCTTCACCCGCAATCTGGAGTTGGCCCATATGGCTCACATCGAACAGCCCCGCATTTTCGCGGGTCCATAAATGTTCGGCCATAATGCCTTCATATTGGATCGGCATATGATAGCCCGCAAATTCGACCATGCGCGCACCCTTGGCACGGTGCCATGCGTCGAGCGGCAGGGTCAGCACTTCCAGTGCGACCGCTTCTTCGCCTTCAGTTATAGTATCGTCGCTCATCACACACTCTCCGTCGGTCACATAGCGTCCTTGCGCGCACCGGTGCCGCAAGCCCAAGCTATGCCCCCTCTGTCACGGGAACCTGAGAGTTTTCCTTTGAGGACCGTCAGGCCCAAAAAGTTACCCCTTCGGTGGGATAGCCCGCACGCGCGCCATCCGCTTTCCAGAGTGCCGACAGGATAATGCGGTCCCTTGTGACCTGAGAGTTTCCGGGGCGGTTGCTCCTTCGGTGGAGAGGTCAAAGCCTCCCGCTCTCCCGCATTTCCATCTGCCTTCGTTCAAAAAAGGCAGCGACTTGTCCCCGCCCATGAAGGCCATACAGAGTCGAGTCAATCCGCCTTGGGGCCAATATCGCAAAAAAGCCGCCCATATGCCGCGCAGTGGCGGAAACGGGCCGGAGCGCCCCGCAACCTTTTCGCCTTTGTCCGCGTTGGAAAGAAAGAGAAGGAGATTATGCCATGCCCGCCAAATCCAAAGCCCAGCAGCGCGCCGCCGGTGCCGCGCTCAGCGCCAAACGCGGCGAAACCAAAGTGTCCGAGCTTCAGGGCGCGTCGAAACAAATGTATGAAAGCATGACCGAAAAGGAACTGGACGAGCTTGCCAGCACCAAGACGGAAGACCTGCCCGACCATGTGGATGAGGATTGAGGGGGGTAGCTACTCCCTTCCCTACTCATTCGTTATCCCCGGCTTGACCGGGGATCCATCTCCTGATCGCCCGTTTTAAGGTGAGGGCGGGAGATGGATACCCGCCTTCGCGGGTATGACGCGGTTTTTATATATAAGCCGCCTATTACTTAATCCGCTTCGCCAGCGCCGCTATATCGTCATTTTCATGCACGAAGCTGCCTTCCGATGCGCGGTCCACCAGCGTTGCCATCGCGGCCGCTACTACGGCTGAATCCACCGAGCGATAGCGGCGCAGCGGGACGAAGCCCATCACCGCATCGGTGATCGGGCTGAGCAAAATGCCCAGCCGTTCGCCGACCCGTCGCTCGCTGCCGCGTTCGCCGCGCAGTAATCCGGGGCGCATCAGGTCGAGACGGTCAAAGCCGAGCGCGGCCAGACTTTGCTCGACCTCGCCCTTGACGCGCAGATAGAAAGTGCGGGTGCTGGCATCGGCGCCGACCGAGGACACAGAAATCGCATGGCGCGCCCCTGCCCCGCGCGCCGCCGCCATCACCGCCAGCACCAGGTGCTGGTCGACCGCGCGGAACGCCTCTTCGGATTTGCCCGCCAATCGCCAGGTCGTGCCGAGCGCGGAGATGATGCAATCGGGCTGGATCGCCGCAACCAGTGCGGGCCATTCCTCCACAGGGGCCACTTGTTCGTTATAATTTGCGCCGCTTATGCCGCTCGGCGTGCGGGTCAGCGCGACGACCTCATGCACGCCTTCATCCAGTAACCGCGCGACAAGTTGCCGCCCGATCAATCCGGTTGCGCCGACGATCAGAAGTTTCGCCATTACAGCCCCGCCGGCACGGCTGCGGCACCGTAGATTTCGGCAAAGCGGTTGAGCGCAAAACGGTCGGTCATACCCGCAATATAATCGGCAATATGACGCGCGCGTTGCGGATTGTCGGCGGGCAAGCGCGTCGCCCAATCCTCGCCCATCAAAACAGGGTCGGCGGCATAGGCGCTGAACAGGCCGGACACCACGGTGTCGGCGGCATCGGCGGCTGCAATCTGGGTCGGGTGATAATAAAGATTATCATACATGAAGCGTTTGAGCGCGCGTTCCTCGGCTTGCATTACGTCCGAAAAATTGCCGAGCGTCAGCCCTGCCGCGCGCACATCTTGTGCCGTTTCGATGCGATGCTCCATAAGTCGCGCGCGCGTTGCTTCAATCACATCATTGACCATCTGGCCGATCTGGTCGCGCACCAGTTCGCGTTGCAACCGCTCCTTCACAACGCCCGGATAGGTTGCGATAATCCGCTCCCAACCCTTGCGCACAATGGGTTGGCCGAGCAGTTGGTCCATCGTCAACAGCCCCGCGCGCAGGCCATCATCAATATCGTGATTATCATAGGCGATATCGTCGGACACCGCCGCAATCTGCGCTTCCAGACTGCTGTGGCGCGCCAGATCAAGGTCGAACGCCGCGTTCGCCTCCTCCATCGCCCAGCCGCGCTTTGCCACCGGCCCATTATGTTTAGCGAGCCCGTCGAGCGTTTCCCAACTGAGGTTCAGCCCGTCAAAATGCGGATAGACGCGCTCCAGAAACATCAAGGTTCTGAGCGTCTGCGCATTATGGTCGAAGCCGCCATGATCTTTAAGCGCGCGTTCCAGCGCCCGCTCTCCTGCGTGACCGAAAGGTGGGTGGCCGATGTCGTGCGCAAGGCATAATGCTTCGGTCAGATCTTCGTTCAACCCCAGCGCGCGGGCCATCGCCCGACCGATTTGCGCGACTTCGAGGCTGTGGGTCAGCCTGACGCGGAAATGGTCGCCATCGGGCGCGACAAAAACTTGGGTCTTGTGGCGCAAGCGGCGGAAGCTGATCGAATGGACGATGCGGTCGCGGTCGCGTTGGAACGCATCGCGCGGGCCGCGCGTGGTTTTGCCCTCTTCATGCAAGCGCCCCCGACTGTGCGCCGGATCGCTTGCATAGCCCGCCAATTGCCCCCCATTGACCATCGCTTAGCGCCTGCCGACCGGAGTGACCTCTTCGCCCGTATCGCTGGTCCAGACAAAACCGTCCCCGCCATTTTTCTTGAGCGAGGCGAGCCAGCTATTGGCATCGCGCATCGTGTCGAACGGCCCCACGAGCAGCCGCTGCGAACGACCGAACGGCGCGGTATAGCCGCTCTTTCCTTTAAAGATGGTCGCATTTTTGCCGACCGATTGACGGCGATATTCGCTGCCCATGACATTGGCCGCGCCGGTTGCAATCTGCACCCATGTGCGCGCGGGATTATCCTTTTTCTTGGCCGCTTCGGCAGCAGCGGTGGCAGCGGCCTCGCGATCCTTGGCGGCTTGCGCATCGGCAGCGCGTTTCTTGTCGGCTTCGGCGCGACGGGCAGCAGCAGCTTCGCGGTCGGCACGGATTTTATCCTGCCGCAAGCGTTCAAGCGTTGCGGCATCGACCGGCGCTTCGGTGCGGGTACGCACCACTTCAGGCGGGCGCACCGCTTTCACCAGATCATCCAGCGAAAAGGCTTTGAAGGTCGATTCCGGCGGGGTGACGGCAGGTGTCTGGGCCGCCGCTGCGGGCAGAGGTGCAGGGGTGGTAACCGGCGCTACATTGACCGGGTCGGTAAAGCCCGGCCCGATCACCGGCCCGCCATTTGCGCTTGATGCCGGAATATCGGTGGTGACCACCGCGCTTGCGGCTGGCGCAGGTGCAGCAGCAGGTGGCGTGGAAATCGCGCGCGCGCCGCTATCGACCGGTCCCATCGGGCTGGCGGAAACAGGCGCGGTGGCGACCGGTGCAGGGGGTTGCGGCTGGGGAACAGTCGCCATCGCGGTTTGAACCGGCGGGCGTTGCGCTCTGGCCGCTGCAAGACGCGCGGCTTCCGCATCGCGGCGTTGCTGGGCGAGCCGCGCGGTTTCGGCCTGACGGGCTGCTTCCGCTTGCCGCGCAATTTCAGCCTCGCGCGCGACCGCTGCCTGACGGGTGGCTTCGGCCTGCCGCGCCGCTTCGGCCCGTGCAGCGGCTTGCGCGGCGTTAGCATCGGCCACCCGCTTGGCTTCGGCCTGACGGGCCGCTTCGGCCTGTTTTTCCTCATGCTCTTTAAGCAGAGCAAGCTGTTCGGAGCGCGACAATTTCACCGGACGGCCATCTTCATCAACGAAACGCTTGCCCGCGAGCGGATCATTGGCGGCGGCAACGGGGGTTGCGGTGCGGCCCTTGCTGGTGTTGCGGCTCGTTTGGCGGGCAGCCGTTTGACGTCCACCGCGCGAGGGCGCGGCTTTGGCCGCCGTGCTTGAGGCGGCGGCAGGCACATTGCCGCCCGCATTGCGCCCGACCGCAGCCAGTTGCGCATCGCTTGTCGGGAACTGGCCATAATGGACCGCCAGCGCCATTTGGCGGTTCGACAGCCGGTTCATCTTGGTAAGATAAGGCGTGAGGCCGCTCGCGACATTGGCGGGCATGGTCGTGCGGACAATTTCGACCGCTTCCTGTGTGCGCCCGTTCATCGCGAGGATGAAGGCGCGGTCACGCCAAGCCGCGCGGTCCTTGCGCTGGAGAAGCGGCGCGATAATCTGGATCGCGCGGTCGGTCTCGCCGCCAATGCCGAGCGAGAGCGCATAGTTGCGCAAGGTCTGATCACTGGGGCTAACCTGCAGCGCCATCTGGTAATCGCGCTGCGCCTTGGCATTGTCGCCGATAAGGTCATAAGCCATCGCGCGTTCGGCCAAAAAGCCGCGCTCCGATGTGCCAAGCTTCACCGCCTGGTCAAACATGCGCAAAGCTTCGACCGGATTTTCAAGCCGCACCAATGCTACGCCCATCCCCGCCATCACGCGGCCATTATTGGGCGCAAGCGAACGCGCGCGGTTCAAAAAGCCGTAAGCGGCCTGTGCATCACCCAATATATTAGCGGCCATTCCTGCATCGACCAGCGCATTCACATCATTGCCATTGGTGCCGATGCGGGTGAGCGCGCTGGTCAGCATCGCCTGCGCGTCGAGTTGCGCACGTTCGGCGGCGCTAATCTGCGGCGCGGGATTGTTGGCAGGGGGCGCCGTGCTAATCTGGGCAGCGAGACTGGCACCGGAGGCGGGAATCAAAAGCGCAAGCGTCAAAGCCGACGCGCGCGTAACAGCATATGTCCGCGGCAATTTTACACAATTTTTGTTCGTCATGGGCTCCAGCCTATAGCATGGTTCACCTGAACCAAAGCTAACATTTTGACGCCGTAGAAATGACAATCCCGGCACGCTTGCGACGTACCGGGATTTATCCGCGTCAAACGCGCTATACGCGCAATCGCTTACTGGTTGTTCTGGCGGTTGAGAAAACGCGGAATGTCGATTTTCTCGTCTTCACCTTCGCCCTCGCCGTCCGGCTTGCGCGCATTGCCGCGCGATAGGTTGGACATGCGTTCGAACAAAGTGCCGCCGCCGGTCGAAACGCGCGGGCTGGCCGGAGCGTCGGCCTGCGGCACGGGGGCAGCGGGTGCGGCTTCGGGCGCATCCAGCACCAGCTCGTCGGCAGGCGCATCAAATTCCGAGCCAAGATCGTCATAGACAATCTTTTGCGCTGGCGCATCATGTGCGGTCACCCCGCCTTGATTGTCGACCACCGGTTCGGGAGGCGTCAGTTCGATCGGCGCTTCGTCGCTATTATGCGCGGGCGCATCGAAACCGGGCGCAGCTTCGGGTGTCGGAGCGGCGGGCGCAGGCGTTTCGGCTTGCGGCGCGCTATAGGTTGAAGCCGCAGCAGCGGGGGCGGCCGGAATCGGCGTCGGCTTGCGCGCGGCGGGGAAAGAGAAAGCCCGCGTCGGCTGCGCGCGCTGTTCAGCAGCGGCTTCCGCGTCGGCATCAATGCCGGTCGCAACCACCGACACGCGGATTTTGCCCTGCAGATTATCGTTGAACGCCGAACCCCAGATGATGTTCGCATCGGGATCGACCAGCTCGCGGATATGGTTCGCTGCTTCATCGACTTCCATCAGGCGCATATCTTCGCCGCCGGTAATCGAGATGATGACGCCCTTTGCACCGCGCATCGACACACCGTCCAAGAGCGGGTTGGCAATGGCTTTTTCGGCTGCTTCGAGCGCACGGCCATCGCCATCCGCTTCGCCGGTGCCCATCATCGCCTTGCCCATTTCGTGCATGACGGAGCGCACGTCGGCAAAGTCGAGGTTGATGAGGCCGGGCATGACCATGAGGTCGGTAATGCCGCGCACACCTTGTTGCAGCACTTCGTCGGCCATCTGGAACGCTTCCTTGAAGGTCGTGTTCGGGTTGGCGACAAGGAACAAATTCTGGTTCGGAATGACGATCAGCGTGTCGACATTTTTCTGTAACTCTTCGATACCCGATTCCGCCGAACGCATACGGCGCGAGCCTTCAAAGGTGAAGGGCTTGGTGACAACGCCGACGGTCAGGATACCGCGGTCGCGCGCGACCTTGGCGATGACGGGCGCAGCGCCCGTGCCGGTGCCGCCGCCCATGCCAGCCGCGATAAAGCACATATGCGCGCCTTCGAGCGCCTGCTCGATGGTCGCGATGGTTTCTTCGGCAGCAGCGCGGCCCACTTCGGGGCGCGATCCGGCGCCAAGGCCTTGTGTAATATCCGGACCAAGCTGGATGCGGCGCTCTGCAGGCGAAGAGTTCAGCGCCTGCGCGTCGGTATTGGCGACGACAAAATCGACCCCTTCGACACTTGCGGCAATCATGTTCGCGATCGCGTTGCCACCGGCACCGCCGACGCCGATGACGGCAATACGCGGCTTCAATTCGTCAACCTGCGGAGGACGGATATCAATGCTCATTCAACTTGGCTCCCTCACCCCATTTTCGACAAATGGGCTAAAAAATATATTCGAACAGCCCCCTGCTCGTTCCGCTCAGCTTTGCACTAATTTTGGACCGGAAGCACGTATAAATTTAACCTTTTAGTAACGCGACTGTAAATTTCATGCCTCTTTTGGGGCAACTCGTCAGAAATTGCTACGGAATGCGGCAACAAGCCGGTCGAGCAGGGCTGGTCCCGATGCGCGGACAACCTCTTGCTCCTCGATGGAAAGCGAGCGCAAATCAACCGGATCGGACGCCGCATATTGCACCAGTCCGGCCAGCGTTGCGAAAGCCGGACCGGCATGGGCTTCGGGCAATCCAATAAGGCCTTTGGGGCGGCCAATCCGCACCGCGCGGCCCAACGCGCTTTGGGCATAATCGGCCATACCTTTCAAATCCGCGCCGCCGCCTGCCAGCACCACCTGCCGTCCGACAGGGCCGGTAAAGCCCAAATCTTTCAACGCCTTGCCGATTTCGGTCAACATATAGTCAAGCCGTTGACGGATCACCGAAATGAGCTGCGCGCGGTTGACCTTCACCCCGTCGGTTTCCAGCGCATTGGTGGGCGGCGCGAGCTCGATCATCTCGCGGCTGTCCTGCGGGCTGGGCGTGGCCGAGCCATAGAAGCATTTGGCGCGCTCCGCCTGACTGCGCCGCACCCCGAAAGCCGAGGCTATATCGTCGGTAATATCCGATGCGCCGAACGGGAGTGAGGTCAGACCGACCAGCATCCCGCCTGCAAATAATGACACATTTGTGACAGATGCGCCGATTTCGACCAAAGCGACGCCCAAATCGCGTTCTTCGGCAGACAGGCACGCCATGCCCGTGGCCATAGGCGATGCGACGATGGTTTCAACATTGAGATGCGCTTGGCGCACACACATATCGAGATTGCGCACCGGCGATCCGTCCGCCAGCACGACATGGATATCGACGCCTAACCGGTCGGCATGGAGGCCGAGCGGATGCTTGACCCCGGCAAGACCATCGAGCGTATAAAGTGCGGGCTGGGCATGGAGGACCATGCGCCCATCAGGATCAATCGTGCTGCGGCCTGCCGCCAGCAGATCGTCAATATCTTCCTGCTCGACCCGGTGCCCGCCCAGTTCTACTTCGACGCGCGCAATATCGCTCGACAGGCCGCCAGCGGAAAAACTCACCCACACATCTTCGATATTGGTGCCCGCAATCCGTTCGGCCTGCTCAATCGCTTCGCGCACCGCCTGTTCGGTCTTGTCCATGTCCGCCACATAGCCGCGCTTGACGCCCTGGCTCTGGCGCTGGCCTGTCCCAAGCACATGGATTTCGCCATTTTCGGTTTCGCCTGCAATCAGCGCCGATACTTTCCACGACCCGATGTCGAGCGCGGTAATCAGACGTTCTACGCGCGGTGCCGCCATGAACTTATCCCTCTTTTTTCTCTGCCTTAGCCTCGCTCGGCTTATTTTCCGCCGTTTTATTCTCGCCGCTCTTGACCTCGGCTCCGTCGCTGCTCGCCGGCGCCTTTTTGTCGGGCAAGCGCAGCACGAAGCGTTCCGGATCGCGCATATCAAAGCGCAATATGCCCCGGCCCAGCAAGCGGTTCATGCCGTCCATCCGCGCGAAATTGGCAAGCGCCTTCTTCGCATCGGTTTCGCCTTCGGGGAGCGAGAGCGTTTCGCCCGACTGGAAGCGCAAGTCCCAGCGGCGATTGCCGACCCATGTTGCGCCCGCGACCAATGGCTTCAACGCAGGCGCTTCGGCAAGCAGCACATCAAGGTCGCGCGTCTGTTCATTCGCGCGTGGGCCGATAACCAGCGGCAGATCGGGCATGGTCGCGACCGTTACCGGTTCCAACACCACGCCGTTCACGTCGATGAGCGAGAGCTTATGCTGGTTCTGCCACACGGCGGTCGGCGTGCGCTCGACAATGTCGATGACGAGCGTGTCGGGCAAGCGGCGGCTCACCCGCGCATCTTCGACCCAGCCATATTTCATGAGGTCGGTGCGCAGCGCCTCCAGATCAACCGACGCCATCGAGCGGTTCTTCTGGTTGAGCGCAAGGTCGTAAATCTTCATCTGGTCGATGCGGTTGACGCCCAGAACTTCGACCTTTTTGACTTCAAAGCCCGCACGGCCAACCGCATGGGCGACCTCTTCATTGACCTTGGCGGTGACGCCAGTGGAGGCGGCAATCGCATAAAGGCCCAAGCAAAAAGCGCCGAAAATCGTCCAGCTTGCCACGCGCTCGACCGTTTTGGGCTGCACCGGCAATTTGGCGAGCAAGGCGGCGGTGCGTGACGGCGGCGCTTTGCGCGAACGCGTGCCGTTTTTGGACGTTACCCGCACACGGGTCGGCGCTTGCCGCCGTGTCGTCGCCTTTCCGCGTTTGATCTTTGCGGTCGTCATGTGAGTGCCTCCTCGACAATCATTTCCACCAGATCAGGATAGCTGATCCCCTGTTGCTTGGCCTGCTCCGGCACAAGGCTGAGCGGCGTCATGCCCGGTTGGGTGTTGACCTCCAGCAGATAAATGCCCGCCAAACCCTGTTCTTCATCCCAACGGAAATCGGAACGTGATGCGCCTTTACAGCCCAAAAGATTATGCGCGTCGAGCGCCAATTGCATCATCCGGTCAAACGCATCTTGCGGGATTTGCGCGGGGCAAACATGCTCGGTCATGCCTTCGGTATATTTGGCGTCGAAATCATAAAAGCCGGTCTTGGGGACGAGTTCGGTGACGGTGAGCGCGCGGCCGCCCAGCACCGCGACCGTCAGTTCGCGCCCCTTGATGAAGGGTTCGGCCAGCAGTTCGTCAAATTCCTGCCAAGGCCCCGCAACATCGCGGCCAATCGGATTGCCATAATTGCTGTCATCGGTGACGATGGCGACGCCCACGGACGAGCCTTCATTGACCGGTTTCAGCACATAGGGACGCGGCAACGGATCGCGCTCATAAAGGCTCGCCGAAGACACTATCGTGCCTTCGGGCATCGGGATACCGGCAGGGACGAGGCGTTGCTTGGTCAATTCCTTGTCAATCGCGATGACCGATGTGACCATGCCGCTATGCGTATATTTGACGCCCATCAGGTCGAGCATCCCTTGCACCGCGCCATCCTCGCCCGGAACGCCGTGGAGTGCGTTGAACACCACATCGGGCGCGGCTTCGGCGATTTTGGCCGCGACATTGCGATCCATGTCGATGCGCGTCACCTTGTGGCCCTTGCTTTCTAGCGCGTCGGCAACACCCGCACCGCTCATCAGCGACACGGGGCGCTCATTGGCCCAGCCACCCATTAAAACTGCAACGTGCCAGAGGCCTTTAGTCATCATTCTGCCTTCTCAAATTTTCCGACGCATTATCTTTGTTTGGCGCTCCGGCGAACACGCCTACGCTATCTTTGTTTGGCGCTCCGGCGAACACGCCTACGCTTTTTGACGCTCCGGCGAACACGCCTACGCGCTGGATTTCCCAATGGAGATCAACGCCGCTTTTTTCCTTAACCCTGCGCCGCACTTCTTCGCCAAGATTTTCAATATCGGTCGAGGTCGCATCGCCGGTGTTGATGAGGAAGTTGGTGTGCTTCTCGCTCACCTGCGCGCCGCCGACGGTGAGGCCGCGACAGCCCGCTTCATCGACCAGCCGCCAAGCCTTGTCGCCATCGGGATTTTTGAAGGTCGAGCCGCCGGTTTTGGAGCGCAAAGGTTGCGAGGCCTCACGGCTTGCGGAGATTCGATCCATTTCGGCCTGGATGGCCGCGGGTTCGCCCGGTTCGCCCTGAAAGGTCGCGCTCACCACAACCGCGCCTTCGGGCAGCTCGCTATGGCGATAGGTGTAGCCGAGGTCAGAGAGCGCCAGCGTTTTGAGCGTGCCGTCGCGCGTCACAATCTGGCAGTCGATCAATATGTCCTTGACCTCGCGCCCGTAAGCGCCGCCGTTCATGCGGACAAAACCGCCGACCGTCCCCGGAATGGAGCGCAGAAATTCCAAGCCAGCTATGCCTGCATCGCGCGCGGTCGAGGACACCAGAATTCCAGACGCCCCCCCGCCGCAAGTGAGTTGCTGCGCGCCGCTTTCGGTCACTTTGGCAAAAGGCTTGCCGAGCCGCACAACAACCCCCGGCACGCCCCCATCGCGCACGATGAGATTGGAGCCGAGGCCCAATGCCATTACCGGCACAGCGGGATCGAGGTCGCGCAGAAAAACTTGCAAATCTTCGAGATCTTTAGGTTCGAACAGCCATTGCGCCGTGCCGCCGGACTTGAACCATACAAGCGGTGCCAATGGCGCATTGGGCGTCAATTTGCCACGCACTGGGCCCCTCCCCTTTAGGGGAGGGGTTGGGGTGGGGGTTGTCGGCAAGTGTTGAGACTGGTTGACAGCCCCCACCCCCGACCCCTCCCCTGAAGGGGAGGGGAGATTGGTTTCCCCCCCGCTCATTCGCGCGCCTTCCCGATAGCGTCGGCAAGCCCCGCCGCGACTTTGGTAATATCGCCCGCGCCCAAGCAAACGATCATATCATGCGGCTTCAAATCAGCCGCCAGCGTGGTCGCTAATTCTTCCGGCCCCGCCAGCGCCGTCGCGGCATTATGTCCGCGCCGCTTGATGCCGACGACCATTTCATCCGACGACACGCCCTCAATCGGCTGTTCCCCCGCTGCAAAAACCGGAAGCGCATAGACGACATCGGCGTCGTTAAACGCTTGCTGGAAATCATCCATATGATCGCGCAGACGCGTGAAGCGATGCGGCTGGACAACCGCTACGACACGTCCCTGCGCGCCTTCGCGGGCGGCGGATAGCACTGCGCGGATTTCGACCGGATGATGGCCATAATCGTCGATGATGGTGACAGCGCCGTCGTCCGTCGCGACTTCGCCAACCTTGGTGAAGCGCCGCTTGACCCCGCCAAATTTGGCAAAGCCGGTGCGGATGATGTCGCTTGCAACGCCCATATGATGCGCAACCGCAACCGCCGCGAGCGCATTTTGGACATTGTGACGACCCGGCATCGGAAGCTCTATGCCCTCAATCGTTTCGACATTGCCGTCACGGTCGCGGATGGCCACGTCAAAGCGGTTACCGCCGGGGATGGGTGTGACGTTCAAGCCCTTCACATCGGCCTGCGTCGAAAAGCCGTAAGTGATGATGCGCCGGTCGCGGATGCGCGGCAGGATCGCCTGCACTTCGGGATGGTCAAGGCACAGCACCGCCGCGCCATAAAAGGGCACATTTTCGATAAATTCGACAAAGGCATCCTTGATGCCGTCAAAATCGCCATAATGGTCGAGATGTTCGGGGTCGATATTGGTGACCACCGCAATCGTGCCGTCCAGCCGCAGAAAGCTGCCATCGCTTTCATCGGCTTCGACCACCATCCAGTCGCTCGCGCCAAGGCGGGCGTTGGAGCCATAGCTGTTGATGATGCCGCCATTGATGACGGTCGGGTCCACCCCGCCCGCATCAAGCATCGCGGCGACCATCGAGGTGGTGGTGGTCTTGCCATGCGTGCCGGCCACAGCGACGGTATTTTTAAGCCGCATCAACTCGGCCAGCATTTCCGCGCGGCGCACCACGGGGATGCGGCGTTCATAGGCGGCTTCGACTTCGGGATTGGTTTTGCGGCTCACGGCGGTCGAGGTCACGACCACCGCCGCATCACCCAGATTATCGGCATCATGGCCGATCTTCACGTCAATGCCGCGCCCGCGCAGGCCTTCGACCACATAGCTGTCAGCCATGTCGGTGCCTTGGACCTTATAGCCCAGATTGTGCATGACCTCGGCAATGCCGGACATGCCGATGCCGCCAATGCCGATGAAGTGGATGGTGCCAATGTCGGTGCCGACGCCTTTCATCGTGCGGCCTCCTTCATCGCGGGCGCAAAGCCGCTGGAAGGGGCCGCCGATTGCGCTGTGCCCACGCGGATCACATCCATCAAGGGCGCGCCGCCGGTTGATTCCACAAGGTCGGCCAAATCGCGGGTCGCATCGGGCAAGCCGCAACTTTTCGCGCGCGCCGCCGCATTGGCAAGCGCACCGGGTTCCAGCGCAATCTTCTGGATCTGCTTGGCCAGTTCCTTGGGTGTAAATGCCGATTGCGCAATCGCGCGCGCACCGCCTGCGGCCACCATCGCTTTCACATTATAGCTTTGATGGTCGTCCGTCGCACTGGGGAGCGGCACGAGAATAGCCGGACGCCCCGCGCAGGTAAGCTCCGCAATCGTCGACGCCCCTGCCCGGCTGATAACCAGATGCGCCCAATTAAGCTTGTTGGGCATATCGGTAATATAAGTTGCAAGTTCCGCCGGGATGCCATGTTCTTTATATTTGGCGCGCACCGCATCAATATCTTCGGCGCGGCATTGCTGGGTGACCTGCAAGCGGATCTTGAGCGCGGGCGGGAGCATGGCAAGGCCATCGGGCACCACATTCGACATGATGGTCGCGCCCTGACTGCCGCCCGTCACCAGCACGCGGAACACGCCATCTTCCTCGAACGGCGGGAAGTCTTCATCGCGCAGCGCAATGACTTCGGCGCGCACGGGGTTGCCGACCATATGGGTTTTGGGAAGGCAGCTATCGGGCAAACGCTGGATGTCGGGATAAGCGGTCGCAATCGCATCGACCCGCTTGGCGACCAAGCGATTGACGCGGCCGAGCACCGCATTTTGTTCATGGATGAGGGTCGGCACCCTGCATTTGCGCGCGGCGAGCAAAGCGGGGAACGCCGGATAACCGCCAAAGCCGATGACCGCAGACGGTTCAAAGCTTTCATACAAACGCGCCGCCATAGCGCGGCCTTCCCAGATCGCCTTGGCGGCCTTCATCCAGCCAATCGGACCACCGGCTATGCGGCCTGCGGGGAGGATATGCACCTGGCCTTTATCGAACAGCCCCGGAATCTTCGCGCCGCGTTCATCCGTCACCAGCGCGACATGATGGCCTCGCCGGGTCAATTCCTCGCCCAACGCAAAAGCGGGGATCATATGGCCGCCTGTCCCTCCGGCAGCCAAAACATAATGACGCGATGCACTCATTTACGGTTCCATTTCACAACATGGCCTGATCGCACCAGATAGGGGTTTCTGCGCGTCAGTGACAATAATAATCCCATGCCGATACACAGCGCGAGCATTGACGAGCCGCCATAGCTGATGAACGGCAAGGTCATGCCCTTGGACGGGAATAACTGCGTATTCACCGCCATATTGATGATCGCCTGTCCGCCAAATTGGGTGACAAGGCCCGCGACCGCCAAAATGGTGAACTGGTCTTCTTCATCGAGCAGGCGGATGAGCACGCGCACGACAATGGCAAGATAGATGCACGCAATCGCGATACAGGCAAACAGGCCAAATTCTTCACCGATGACGGAGAAAATATAGTCGGTATGCGCTTCGGGAAGCTGGAATTTAGCAACGCCCGCGCCGGGGCCAGTGCCGCCAAGCCCGCCGCCGGTCAGCGCCGCATGGGCCTTCACCACCTGGAAATCATCGCCCTTGGAAAAGAGCCAGATGTTGATGCGGTTATGCGCAACCGAATAAGTGAAATAGGCAACCACAATGCCCACCACACCCGACAGGCCAAGCAGGCCGATAATGCGGAACGACATGCCCGCAATCAGCATCAACACCAGCCAGCTTCCGCAAAAGATGATGGTTTGTCCAAGGTCGGGCTGGAGCATCAACAGCGCCCCGACCACTGCGGTCAATCCTATCGACAAAGGAATGACTGGGAGGCTCTTATCCTGCACTTTCCATGACAAAATCCACGCAGTGGTCACGATGAAGAAAGGCTTCAGAAATTCCGACGGTTGCAAGCGGAGCAGGCCCGAGCCCAGCCAGCGTTTCGCGCCATTCACCTCATTGCCGATGACCGGCACGAGCAACAGCAAAGCCAGAAACAACATCGCGCCATAAATGGCAAAGCGCCGCGCCTGATCTTTGGGCAGCATCGAAATGACCAGCATCACCGGCACACCGACAATCACCCACGCAATCTGGCGATACAGATAATAAAGCGGCGCAATGCTTTCGGTCGTGGTCGATTGTTTCATCGCCGACACCGGCGAGGCGGCGGCGACCGCGACCAGACCGATCGCAATCAACACCGCGAGTAACGACAACAGCACGCGGTCGATTTCCCAGAACCACACGCCCAACGGGCTGCGATCCGCACGGCTCAAGCGCGGCGAACGCTTACGCAAGCTCGCCTTGGGCGTGATGATCGGCTTAACAATGTCAGCGGTGCCGTCGCTCATGCCTCTATCCCCGTACTTCCTGCTTCTTCCCTCTGCGCTACGGCCCTTTTCCGGCATCCGATGCGCATATTATCTGTCACGCGAGGGCGCCGACCGCCGCCTTGAAGGCATCGCCGCGCGCTTCAAAATCCTTGAACTGGTCGAACGAGGCGCAGGCGGGCGAAAGCAGCACCACATCGCCGGGCTTTGCCGCCGCTGCCGCGCGCTCCACTGCGGTGACCATCAACTCGCAATGCTCGACCGGCATTTTGTCTTTCAACAGATCGGTGAACATCGGTCCAGCCTCGCCAATTGTATAGGCCTGGGCAACATGGCCGAACCAAGGCGCGCACTCGTCCAGATTATCGCTTTTGGGTAAGCCGCCGACAATCCAGTGGATACGCGGGATAGCAACGGGGCCGGGCGCGGGCGGATAGGCCGCAAGCGCGGGGGCCGTCGATGCGGGATTGGTCGCCTTGCTGTCATTCACATATAGAACGCCGTCACGTTCGGTGACGCGCTCCATACGGTGCGCAAGGCCGCCAAAGCTTTCGAGCGCATGGCCGATGGCCTTATCCTGAAGCCCAAGCGCGCGTGCGACCGCAATCGCGACGGCCGTATTTTGTGCATTATGCGGCCCTTGGAGCGCAGGCCAATTGGCTTGATCGTCAGGGTCGATATTGTCCGCCTGAACCGTGATAAGCTTGCTGTTCACAAGGTCGGCAATCGCACGGGTTTGCGGGTCTTCGGTGGCAATCACCGCGATATGGTCGCCTGACTGCATCGTAAAGAGCCGCGCTTTCGACGCGGCATAGGCTTCAAATCCTTCATAACGGTCGAGATGGTCGGGCGTCACATTGAGCAACACCGCCACATCGCAATCGAGATTATGGGTAAGGTCAATCTGGTAGCTTGACAGCTCGAGGACATAAATGCCTCCCGGCGCAAGCGGCTCCTGCCCCAAAATCGGCAAGCCGATATTACCGCCCATCCGTGTCGGCAATCCGGCATTGCGGATGATATGGTGGATGAGCGCGGTCGTGGTCGATTTGCCATTGGTGCCGGTAATGCCGACCACGCGGTGCGGCGGCAAGGTTTCGCGGGCGAGCGCGAATAATTCTATATCTCCGATAATCGGACATCCCGCCGCCCGCGCGCGGTCGACCACCGGATGGCGGTTCAGCGGAACGCCCGGCGACACGACCAGCCCGTCAAAGTCCGACAGGTCTATGTCCATCGGGTCGGCAATGGTCGCAAGCTGTGCCACAGTATCGCGCGCTTCGGGGCTGCTGTCCCAAGCCGTCACGGATGCGCCGCTGGCGGCCAAAGCCGCAACGCACGCCTGTCCCGTCCTTGCCAAGCCCAGAACCGCATAGTTGCGGCCGGAAAAGAGCGGGCTGGTAATCACCGCAGCTTCAACGTCGCAAGACCTGCGAGCGCCAACACGAAGGAAATAATCCAGAAGCGGATAACAACGGTCGGTTCGGCCCAGCCTAATTGTTCGAAATGGTGGTGGATCGGCGCCATGCGGAAGATGCGCTTGCCCGTGCGCTTATACCAGAAAACCTGAAGGATGACCGACAAGGCTTCCACCACGAACAGACCGCCGACGACGACCAGCGCAAATTCATGGTGCGCGGTCACCGCGACAACACCGAGCGTCCCGCCGAGCGCAAGGCTGCCCGTATCGCCCATGAATACGGCGGCGGGTGGCGCATTGAACCACAGGAAAGCAAGGCACGCGCCCATCACCGCCGCACATAAAATCGCAAGCTCGCCTGCGCCCGGAACATGCGGGATACCCAGATAAGCGGCAAATTTGGCGTTACCGGCGAGATAGATGATGACGAGGAAAGCAAGGTTCGCAATCACCACCGGCATGGTCGCCAGCCCGTCCAGCCCGTCGGTGAGATTGACCGCATTACCGAACGCGACAATCACAAAGCTTGCAAAAGCGATATAAAGCCAGCCCAATTCGGCAATGGGTTCATTGACGAACGGGATATGGAGATCGGTGCCTGCGGTGCGGGTGATAAGATAGACCGCGATGCCAGCAATCAGAAATTCGAGCAAAAGCCGCACTTTGCCCGAAACGCCTTTGGTGCTGCGCTTGGTCACCTTGTCATAATCGTCAAGAAAACCGACAAGCCCGAAGCCGATCATCACGCCCAATGCCGCCCATACATAGGTCGAGCGCAAATCCATCCATAACAGCATGGAAATACACACCGAAAACAGGATCATCAGCCCGCCCATAGTCGGCGTTCCGACTTTGGCAAGGTGGGTTTTGGGACCATCGTCGCGGATCGGCTGGCCCTTGCCTTGCTTGACGCGCAGCATATTGATGAAGGCAGGGCCGATGAACAGGCCGATCATCAATGCTGTAAATACAGCCGCACCCGACCGGAACGTCAGGTAACGGAACAGGTTGAAAACCCCCGGATAGCCTAGATATTCAGCGAGCAGATACAGCATTTACGTTTCCCCGCCCGTTAGCGCGGAAACGATTTTTCCAAGCCCGACAGCGTTTGATCCTTTGATTAAAACCGCGTCGCCCTGGCGCATCGTTGCGCGCAACTGTTGAAGCGCCCAAGCCGCGTCAGGCCCATGCGCGAATTCGACGCGTCCCTCAAGGGCCGACGCCAATATTTTCATCTCCTCGCCGATCAACAGAGCGTAATTTACGTTCGCTTCGGCGAGATGGTCGGCAAGCGCGGCGTGGTAATGATCGCTATCATCGCCTAGCTCGCGCATCGCACCCAGCACCGCGATGCGCCGCTCCGCCGGTTCGCGGCCCAATTGGCCGATGGTTGCGGCCATCGAGGCAGGGTTTGCGTTATAGCTTTCGTCTATGAGCAGCGCCGTGCCCTCGCCCATTTCGATATGATGACGCGCGCCGCGTCCGGGGAGGCCCGGCAGTTCGGCGAGCGCGAGGCCTGCCGCGGCCAGATCGCCGCCTACCGCCTGCACCGCCGCCAAAATCGCCATCGCATTGGCGACCCAATGTTCACCGGGGGCGGACAATGTGAAGCATAGGCTGGTTTGCCCCGGAAGACGCGCGGTGATGAGCGTGCCGCCATTGCCCGCCGGCACCCAATCCAGCGCGCGCACATCCGCGCCTTCACCAAGACCAAACGTCACGATTTTTGCAGCATAGGGTGAGGCCGCTTCAATCAGGCGATCGCGATAGGGGCTGTCATAGGGGATGATCGCGGTGCCGCCGGGTTCAAGACCGGAGAAAATTTCGCCCTTGGCATCGGCAATCGCTTCGAGCGACGGGAAATGGCCCACATGCGCAGGCGCAACCGTCGTGACTATCGCGACATGGGGCCGGACAATCTTGGTAAGATCGGCCAATTCGCCCGCATGGTTCATGCCCATTTCAAAAATGCCATAGCGGCTGTCGCCCGGCATCCGCGCGAGGCTCAACGGCACGCCGACATGGTTGTTATAGCTTTTGACAGAACGATGCGCTTTGTCGGGGGCGATGCGCGCGAGACATTCGAACAAGGCTTCCTTGGTGCCGGTCTTACCCGCAGAGCCGGTCACGCCGATAATTTGGGCATCGGTGCGCGCGCGCGCCGCTTCGCCCAAACGGTTGAGCGCCACCGCGCTGTCTTCGACCAGGATATGCGGACTATCAATGACCTGTTCGCTAATCGCCCCCGCCGCGCCATTGGCAAAGGCTTTGTCGAGGAACAGATGGCCGTCACTGCTTTCACCCTTCATCGCGATGAAGAGGTCGCCGGAGCCGACTTCGCGGCTGTCAAACGCGACGCCCATCACCGCAAAATTACTGTTGGCCACGCCATCGACCGCTTTGGCAATCGCATCCGAAATCCAAAGTGGCTGTTTCGAGGCTGTCATGCCGCACACTCCCGCGCCACTGTGACGTCGTCAAAGGGCAACACCATGTCGCCCACGATTTGCCCCTGTTCATGCCCCTTGCCCGCGATACAGATGATGTCGCCCGCCCGCGCGTCAGCGACCGCCGCTGCAATCGCTGCCCGCCGGTCGCCAATTTCGATAGCGCCGGGCGCCGCCGCCAATATGGCTGCGCGGATGGCCGAAGGGTCTTCGGAGCGCGGATTATCGTCGGTGACAATCACCATATCCGCCTTGCTGGTCGCGATTGCTCCCATTTCTGGTCGCTTACCGACGTCGCGGTCGCCGCCCGCACCAAAGAGGACGATCAATCGCCCGCTTGTGTGCGGTTTTAATGCTGCAATAGCAGCGTCAAGCCCGTCCGGCGTATGGGCGTAATCGACATAGATCGGCACCCCCGCCTTGGTGATAGCGGCCCGTTCCAGCCGCCCGCGCACGGTTTGCACCCGTGCCAGATGATCGAAAGTCTGTTTCGCCGTCCCGCCGGTCGCGATCACTATCGCCGCAGACGTCAGCGCATTGGCCGCCTGATAAGCGCCGATGAGCGGCAGTTTGATCGTATATTCCTCGCCCTGCGCTTCGACCAGCAAGGTCTGGCCGAGCGGGCTGAGGCTGCGCGACAGCAAGCGGATAGTGTCACCCTTTTCGCCCACAGTCATGAGCTTGAGGCCGCGCCGGTGGACGCGCTTGATAACCTTGTCCGACCAAGCATCATCGGCCCATACAACCGCCGTGCCATCGGGCGCGACGACTTCGTCGAACAAGCGCATCTTGGCATCGAAATAGCTGTCCATATCGCCATGATAATCAAGATGGTCGCGGCTCAGATTGGTGAAGGCCGCGCACTGGACCAGCAAGCCTTCGGTGCGATATTGTGCAAGGCCGTGGCTGGAGGCTTCAAACGCCAGATGGGTCACGCCCATTGTGGCCAGCCCCGATGCGTTGGACAGGAAGGTCACAATGTCGGGCGTGGTAAGGCCGGTCGTCACCTGATCGACATTGGTGGTCACACCCAGCGTCCCGATGGAGGCCGCATTATGCCCCGCCAGATTCCATAGTTGCCGCGTCAGTTCGACATTGGAGGTCTTGCCGTTGGTGCCGGTGACGGCGACCACTGTAGCAGGAAAAGGCGCAAAGAAGCGCGCGGCCAAGGCGGCAAAGCGGCGACGCGGCTCCGGGTCGGCAATATGCGCTGCACCTTCGACCCTTACGTCGGGGCTGGCGACCACAGCCACCGCCCCTGCCCGCACCGCATCGGCGATAAAATCCTCGCCGTTCACCCGCGCGCCCTTGAACGCGCCGAATATTGTCCCCGGCGCTACCTTGCGATGGTCAATCGCAAAGCCGGTCACATTGGCATCGGCATAAAGCGGCGTGACATCGGGCGCGAGGACAGAAAGGCGCATCAATCGCTCCCCTTCGTATCGCCCACCAGCGGCTTCAGTTCGGAAAGGTCGACATCGCGGCTATCGTCCGGAATGACGCCCAGCATCGGCCCGATGCGCGACACGACATTTTTGACCACAGGCGCAGCGGTATAGGCCGCCGTGCGTTGGCCGCGGCTATAGGCGTTGCCCTTAGGCTCATCGACCATGATGAGGATGACATAGCGCGGATTGTCCATCGGGAAACCGGCGGCAAAGGTTGCGACCACCGAATGGCGCGCATAGCCGCCCGCGCTCGGCTTTTCCGCTGAACCGGTCTTGCCACCGACGCGATAGCCGGGCGCATCCGCCGTCCGGCCTGTGCCGTTGGTGACAATCAGGCGGAGCAGTTGGCGCATCCGCGCGCTGGTCGATTCCTTGAATACGCGGCGGCCTTGCGGGATTTTGCCATCTTCAATCTTGAGCAAGGTTGCGGGGCGATAAACGCCTCCATTGAGCAAGGCCGCATAAGCATTGGCGAGGTGGAGCGGCGTGACCGCGATACCGTGACCATATGCGACCGTCATATTGGTGACACGGCCCCAATCTTTGGGCCATAGCGGATAAGCGCGTTCCTTAAGCTCGGTCTTGGGCCGTTCATGGAAGCCAAGCGCACGCATATAGGCTTCCATCTTTTCCTTGCCGAGATCGTCGGCGATATACGCCGTGCCGATGTTCGAGCTGTGGATCAACACTTCGGGAACATTGATCGACCGTCCCATCGAGTGGGAATCGCGAATTTGAAAGCCAGCGATGGGAAGCGGACGCGACGCATCATAGCGGGTCGCCATGCTCTTGATGGAGCCTGCATCAATGGCAGCGGCCACCGACAACGGCTTGAAGGTCGAGCCTAATTCATAAAGATTATAGCTCACCGCATTTTTGCGCGCCTGTTCGGGCGCGGTCTGGATATTATTGGGATTGAACACCGGAAGCGAGGACATGGCCAGCACTTCGGAGGTGCGTACATCCATGATGATGCCCGCCGCGCCTTGCGCTTCCAACCCTTGCATCGCGGTATAAAGTTCGCTTTCCAAAGCGGCCTGCACGCGGCTGTCAATCGACAGCATTTCGGGCTTGGCGCGCAATTTGGGGTCGAGCAATTGCGTGTCGAGCGCAGCTTCCATGCCGATCACCCCATGCCCGTCCATGTTGGTAAAGCCAAGGACGTGCGCGGCCAAAGTCTGTTGCGGGTAAAGCCGTTCTTTTTCGCGCGGGAAATCAAACGCGATTTCGCCCAGCGCGTTAACCGCTGCCACCTGTTCCGGCAACGCGCGGCGGCGGATATAGGACGGGCGGCTGGAGGTCAGCTTGTCATAGAAGCTGTCGGCGCTGACATCGGGGAAAATGGCCGAAAGATTATCCGCGATAATCCGCTTGTCGCCCATGATCTTTTCCGGCGTCACGCGCACCGCCCAGGCATCAATAGTGCGCGCCAGCGGCACGCCGTTGCGATCGACAATGTCGCCGCGCGCAGGCACATAAAGCGCCGCATTGGCATTGCGATCCTCGACCGTTTCAAACAGAGCGAAGAACAGGATGCGGCTGATGATGAGCGAGATAATCGCCATGAACAGCAGCATGATAATCATCAAACGCTGTTGGGCGGTCGCCATCGCCGCCTGTTTTTGTCCTGCAAGTCGTACCCGCTCTGGCCGGGCAACCAAAGTGGTCATGGCTGTTTGGCACCCTTCGGACGATCCGCCGAAGCGACGCGGCGCGGCGCGGCCTTTTTGGCCTCGGCTTTGGGTGCAGGCGAGCGCGCGGCGACTGCCGTTTTCTTAGGCTCTGCCTTTTTAGCTTCGGCGCGTTTAGGTTCGGCCTTTTTGGCGTCGGGCTTTTTTGCCTGAGCAGTGCGGGCGGGTGCGGTGCGCGCAGGTGTTGCCTTGGCCGGAGCCGCTTGGGTCGCAGGCTTTTTACCCGCCGGAACCGCGGCGACCGCGCTTGCAAGCTGTGCCGCGGGACGGGTCGCGGGCACCGCCTTTTTCGGGGCCGAAGCAGGCTTTTTAGCGACCGGTGCTTCGGCGCGCTTGGTCACCGCTGCGGCGGTCTTGCTCACCGGCGATTCTTTTTCGAGCAGCGTGTCGATCATCCGCGCGCGTTCGGCGTAGCGGTCGCGCGCGGTCGGCTTGGCCGCAACCACGACGCGGGTTTGCGGCTTGGCGGCGGATTGCACATCGACCGTTGCCGCAGCCGCCTTGATCTGGCTTGCAAGGATTGCGCTGGCAGCGGTTTCAGAATCGCTCGCGACCGGATTGCCGTCGACGCTCACCACCATCGCGGTCGCCGCCTGCACCGGCGCGACCACAGCAAGCCGTTCACCCTCGACGCCCGCAAAGGATCCGAGATTGGCAAGCTGGCGCTCGCCTTCCAGATATTGCGCGGCGGTCGGGGCGGAATAAGCAAAGCTTTCCGCATTCCACCGCTCCAACTGGCGTAGGCTGGCGCGCGCGCCCAGTTCGGTTTCCAGATAGCGGATATTGTCGCGGGTAGAGCGGATGTCGCGTTCGACACGCGCCAACTCGCTGCGCTTCGATGCGACCCGAAGCGATACCGGATACAAGGTCATGGCGAGGAACAGGACGATTAATACCAATCCGATACCTTGCAATTTACGTGCTGCCATTAACATCAGGAAACCTCCTCTGCCCAGGATGGTGCCCCGGTCCGGATCGCCGCGCGCAAGGTCGCCGAACGGGCACGCGGATTGCGCGCCAGTTCTGCCTCACTCGGACGAACCGCCTTGGTCACAGTGGTAAAAGTCGGGTCCGGCCCGCGCTCTGCCGTTGGCGGCAAATGTCGCGAGCCGGCCCCTTGCGCCCCGCTCCGGCGTTTCAAAAATTGTTTGACGATGCGGTCTTCAAGGCTGTGGAATGTCACAATCGCCAGCCGACCGCCGGGTTTCAACACCGCTTCGGCCGCGCGCAACCCGTCGTTCAACTCGTCCAGTTCGCGGTTGAGATGGATGCGGATCGCCTGGAAAGTGCGGGTCGCCGGATCCTTCTTGTCGTGCGGCTTATGGCCGACCGCCTTACGCACAATCGTGGCCAGTTCGCCGGTGCGCGACAAGGGCCGCGCCGCGACAATCGCGCGGGCGATGCGGCGCGAGCGATGCTCTTCGCCATATTGATAGATGACATCGGCAATATCGGCTTCGGGCGCGCTGTTAAGCCAGTCGGCGGCGCTCATGCCCGCTTGCTCCATCCGCATATCGAGCGGACCGTCGCCTTGAAAAGAAAAGCCGCGATGCGCTTCATCAAGCTGCATCGAGGACACGCCAATGTCGAGCGTGACGCCATCGACCTCGGCCGCGCCCGTCCCTTCGACCAGCGCCTCCATATCGGAAAAGCGGCCCGCGAGCAGCTTGAGCTTGCCGTCGCTCGCCGCGACCAGCTCTTGTCCCTTGGCAATCGCGTCGGGGTCGCGGTCAATCGCGATGACATTGGCACCCGCCGCCATGATCGCACGGCTATAGCCACCGGCTCCAAAAGTGCCGTCGACCACCGTATCGCCCTCGACAATGGCAAGGGCGGCAACCACCTCGTCGCGCATCACGGGCGCGTGGCGCGGATCATCGTGGAAGGCAGGCAATCCGCTCATTTGCGCTTGCCTCCATTGTCCATCAGATATTGGGCCGCCACCTTCAGAGGGGCATAGCTGTCGTCAGCGGCCATCAATGTCTGGGGATCCCAGATTTCAAAATATTCGCCTGCGCCGTGGAGGAACACCGCCTTGTCGAGCTTGCCGAGCATTTTCAGCACCGGCGGCAGGATGAAGCGACCCGACCCGTCGAGCGAGACTTGTTCGGTCAGGCCGAACTTGCGGCGGTTGGCGGCATCGCGGTCATAATCAAGGCCGCGCGCAATCGCATTCTGCTCTTCGCGGCTGATGTCATCCAGCATCTTTTGAAGGCGTTCGGGGCCAAACGCGATCAGACAGTCGGATTTTTCATGTTTGGTGACGCACAGCGTAATGCCGTCGGATTTGGGGATCGAATTGCGCAGAGTCGCGGGGATAGCAAGACGACCTTTATCGTCTATCGCAGATAGGGCAGGCCCGGAATAGATACCCGCAAGCGCCACTATAACCCCTCAAAAAAACATCCCACTCAGCCCGAGGGCCATCGACTTGAGAGCGGGCACAATCTTCCACGCAGCGAAAAGCACACCGGCGTTAACGGTCCGGCTGCCGTTCGACTCGATCAGTCGCGCAAGGAGAGAGCCCCTCTCGAAGACTATGCATAACAAGGGTTCATCGGGGTGAAAAGGGGAAAATTGGGGATAGTTGGGGAAAAACGGGAAAAATCGCGGATTCTTTGGGGATGGGGCGCGCAAAATGCGACAGGCCGATGCCCAACGCGCATCGTCGTTACAGCTTGTTCCCATCATGTTCGTTTTCAGACAGTTAGCGCGACGGCAAAGATGCTTTGCGACAAGCGATTCTAGGACGCGGCTTGCCTATCCCCCACCAGTGCGGGGGACGGGCGATGGACGCGCAACCTTCCATCCCCTTCCGCGCATACGAAAGGGGCGGTGGCCGTTCAGTTAATGTCAGAGTTTGAGGCGGACCGGTTGCGCGCGCGGCTGGCTGGCGGGCTGGTCTGCCGAAGGGTCGGCCAGATCATCAAGCCGCTCGCTCAGCCACGCCATATTGTCCGCGCGCCATAAGGCTGGCGACAAATCCTCGTCCCCGCTGCCCAAGAAAGCAGGGGCCAGCCAATGCTGCGCGTCGAGCAAATCAGCGTCGCCCAATAACAGCGCGCGCCCTTTGCCCACCGTGCAATCCGCAAGCGCACCGCCAAGGCGGATCGTGCAGGCAACGCCCTTGGCTTGGCCTTTGAGTGCGAAAATACCGGGCGCGGCGAGCGCAAGGCGGTGCGGGCCGTCATTAATCCGCAAGTCGGGCCGCTCCGGACCATTTGCGGGAAGGATCAAGTCCAACCCCCAATGGTCGAGCAACGGGGTGAGCAGGCTTGTCACCGGCGGGTTGCGCTTGTCGCCCAACGGATAAGGCGGCTCCCAAGCAAGGAAAGCATCGGCGAGGATCAGCGCCTTGCCGCCCCCGCGCACCCAAGCGTCAAGCGCCACCAGTTCGGCAGGCGCGAGCGCGCGTGGATGGGCGACGAGCAATACGCCCTGTTTGGGCAGGCTCTCGCGTGTCACCGCGTCAATCGGCGTGACCGCAAAGCGTTGCTGGAGCAGCCGATAGGCTGGCGCCGGGGCCGCGGCATCGCCTTGGAGCGCGGCGGCAATATCGGCATTTTCAGCCTCCCCCCACAGCAAGGGCAGGCTTGTAAGAAGGGTGAGCGGCGCTTGGCGGGGAGGCGGCATATAGGCTTTGCGGATGGCAAAGCCCGCAACCAGCGACAGCAACAGCGCCGCTGCGATGATAATCCCTGCTCCGGCCCAGCCTTTCCCGCGCGCGCGCCAATGCTGCACCACGCCGTCGGCCAGCGCACACCATAAGACGCTGATGATGAAGAGCGCACTATGCTGTTGCCATCCGGTGCGTACCGCCATGGTCGCGGTCATCAGGAGATGCGCCACGCTCACCACAATCAGCGCGAGCGCCAAACCGGTCGCGCGCGCCTTGCGCTCAAAGGGGGCGAGCAGCAATACCGGCACCAACAAGGTGACAAAGCGCGGCGGCACGGCGAGCAGCGGGTCGAGGCGCGCTTCAACCACCCAGCCCGACCAGAAGGGGGTCAATAAAAGGTCCGCCGCAAAAAAGGCGAGCAGCGCCCATATTATCCGGCGATCAAGGCGTGTCATAAGGCACCGCTTCCGGCCAAGGCTCCCCCGTCCATCACGCGGACTTACTGGTCGCGCGGCTGGTTATTGCTGGGCGGCAAGTCCTGCACCCGTTCGCCGGGGCGCACCGGTGGCGGGAGCGCGTTGGCGCTGCCATTGGCATTGGGATTGGGATTGGTAGCAGAGCTGCCGTTCACATTGCTATTGCCATTCGTCCCGCGCGGCAAGGTCGGGCGCATATGCGGCACCGGCGTTTCCGAAGGCGGCGCGGGCTGCACGCCCAGTTCCGACAAGGATTCAGTCGGCGCTTTATCCTTGCGCACAACATCGCTCACATCTCTGTCAAAAGAAAAGGCGCTGCCTTCCTTCTGATCCGCCAATATACCGGCGAGCCCTACCAGAAGGATCACCGCAGCGAGGCCGATACCGCCAATCTGGAGGCGGCGATAATGGTCAACCGAACGAAACATCGCGCTCTTTTGCCCGAAGCGGAGCGGCTTGCCAATCCCTTTAGCCGGTCGGCAAGCCCTTGGCGGCGCGCCATTCGGGATTGAACAGGGTAGACAGATAGCGGAACCCCGTATCGGCAAGGATGGTCACAATCCGCTTGCCCGGCCCAAGCTCGCGCGCGAGCGCCATCGCGCCCGCAACATTGATGCCCGACGACAGACCGACGCACAGGCCTTCCTGATTGAGCAAGGCTTCGACCTGCGCCAATCCTTCGGCGTCGGAGATGCGGAATTGCGTATCAATCGGCGCGCCTTCCAGATTGCCGGTGATGCGCCCCTGGCCGATGCCTTCGGCAACGCTCGAACCTTCGGCGCGCAATTCACCGCACGCATAATAATTATAAAGCGCCGCGCCATGCGGGTCAGTGAGCGCAATGGTGATATTTTCATCCTTGGCTTTAAGACCAAGCGCGACGCCCGCAATCGTGCCGCCGGTGCCTGCTGCGCAAGTGAAGCCGTCTATCCGCCCGTCCATCTGCGCCCAGATTTCTTCGGCTGTGCCGTGGATATGCGCCTTGCGGTTGGCGATATTGTCAAACTGGTTTGCCCAGATGGCATTTTCGGTTTCTTCGGCAATGCGCCGCGAGGTATGCACGAAATGCCCCGGATTGGCATAAGGCGCGGCAGGCACCAGCACGAGTTCCGCACCCAGAGCGACCAGCGTGTCTTTCTTTTCCTGGCTTTGCGTTTCGGGCATGACGATGATCGTCTTATAGCCTTTGGCATTAGCAACGAGCGCAAGACCGATGCCGGTATTGCCCGCCGTCCCTTCGACAATCGTGCCGCCGGGACGGATTTGCCCACGCGCTTCGGCATCCTCGACAATATAGAGCGCCGCGCGGTCCTTAATCGACGCGCCGGGATTGGCAAATTCGCACTTGGCGTAAATATCGCAACCGGTCGCGGCACTGGGTCCGGCAAGGCGCACGAGCGGCGTATTGCCAATCAGCGCGAGACTGTCGGGAACTGCGGAAGGAACGGACACGGACGAAAAGGATGGGGAGGAAGCCTTGGTCATAAGTTGCTTCTGTAACCAACCCTGAGCGGGGCGACAAGCAAGGCCTGCTTGGGGGATCCCACAGGATTTCTTGGCAGCCGCACCGCTCTCTCGCCTGCCCGTATGCCCCGCCCTGCAGTCCTATAATATATTATGTCCTCATAATATATTAGACCATATTGAAATGTATAGAATATAACGAATTTTCGGAAATTTCGCCTCGATAATATAAAATTTTATCTTAATATGTCCATTTCATTGATGGTATAGAATGTATAATATTGATTATATTAACTATTTTCACGTTTCATAAATAGTTGACCATCACATGTCATCATCTTTTTTGATCTTTTATTTCCATTTTATGACGAAACAGGAAAATAGATTGTATCAAGCCGAAAAGATTTTTTGTTATCAAGCCATATAGCCTATACACGCCCGTATGACCGTCGCCTGCCGTTGCTACATGAATATAAATCCAGCATTTTCTAATTAATGTAAGCAGATTTTTGATTGACTTTGCACTGCTGTAAAATTTTTCCAATTCTCTCAACGGTACATCATATGTTCAGATTCGGAAATTGTGGCTTTAATGGCACAGTGACGGAAAAGCTTTGCATTTTCGGGCTTATTGTCTTGCCCTAAGGTGGTTGCCGCGTTGATAGATAAAGAATGTTTTTGACCCGTTGCCCGCGCGGCAGATCGGCGAAACATTGAATCAGATCGAGTATCAACACCAATAGGGGAGTTTCACCCAAATGCGATTAACCCGACTATTGACCGGCTCTGCATTGGCCGGCTTGGTTGCTGTTGGCGTCACGCCAGCTTTTGCACAAACCACCAGTTCGCCATCCGAGGCCGAATGCGCAACCGACGCATCGCTGCCCGGCTGCCAACCCAGCGTTGAAAGCACCGACGATGCAATCGTCGTGACCGGTTCGCGCATTATGAGCCGTAATCTGGATCTGGCGACCCCCGTTACCACCATTACGCCTTCGGAATTGATGCAAAAGGGCGACCTCTCGCTTGGTGATGCGCTCAGCCAGCTTCCCTCGATGCGCTCGACGTTCACGCAAGCAAACTCGACCGGCTCAATCGGTACTGCAGGGATTAACGGCCTCGACCTTCGTGGCCTGGGCACCGCACGCACGCTCGTGCTGGTCAATGGCCGTCGTCGCGTGACGGCGCAACCCGGCTCCTATCTTGTTGACATCAACACGATCCCCAGCGCGCTGCTTGAAAAAATCGAAACTGTTACCGGGGGCAACTCGGCTATTTACGGTTCGGACGCTATTGCGGGCGTGGTGAACTTTATCACCAAGAAGGACTTTGAAGGTCTGCGTATTTCGGGTCAGGCCGGCGCGACCACTTACGGGGATCGCGGCTCTTATTCGTTGAGTGCGGTTGCCGGTCATAATTTTGCCGATGGCCGGTTCAATATCACCGGTTCACTCGAATATACGCACAGCAATGCCCTGTTCTTTGCCGACCGCGATTATCTCGGCGCGACCACGGGTGTCCCCGGCTTCATCACCTCGCAGATCACCACGGCACCGAACCGCAACTTTGACGGTATTCCGAACACGGTGTTTGTGGATGGCAATCCGGGCATCACCTTCGGCAACCTTTCCACCGGTGGTTATGTCCTGACCTCATGCGCTGCAGCAAATGCTTCAGGCAATGCCGCGCGTATTGCAGCAGTTTGTACTGGCCAGACCAACCCCACGGGCGGCGCGCTCGGCTATAACTTTGCATTCCTTCCTGATGGCACATTGGTCCGTGACGACCCGTCGCGCGGTCTGGTGGACAATCGCCAGATCGGTGGCGGCGTTCTTGGTGGCCTCAGCGCAACGGGCGTGGAAGATGCCATGCTCTATCCCGGCATTGACCGTATCAACGCCAACCTGTTCTTCAATGGCAATATTTCGGATGCTTTCAATCCGTTCGTCGAACTCGGCTATGTCCGCATCAAAGCAACGCAGCAAAGCACGCAGCCGACCTTCGTGGCCTCGACGCTGAGCCCGACTTTCAGCACGAGCAATCCGTTCCTTACGGATCAGGCCCGTGAACAACTGGCATTGATTACAGGCGGCGCATCGACTTTCACGATGCAGCGTTTCAACAATGACCTTGGTACGCGTGCTGAAAATCATAAGCGCGAAACCTATCTCGGTGCTGTCGGCAGCCGCGGTAAGTTGAGCAATAACCTCAACTATGAAGTGTCGTTGAGCTATGGCCGCACCGAAACCTATTATGAAACCGGCGGCAACGTGCATCTCCAACGTTGGCGCAATGCGGTCAATGCGGTCCGCAATGGTGCTGGCCAGATTGTCTGCGGAATCAATGCAGACACCAATCCCAACAATGACGATCCGAATTGCGCACCGTTGAACCTGTTCGGTTATGGCGCGGCGACACCGGAAGCCAAAGCCTATGTCTTGCAACAATCTTGGCGCAAGCAGAAAGCCGAACAGCTCAACGCTATCGCTTTCATTTCAGGCGATACAGGGAACTTCCTTGAGTTACCCGGTGGTCCGATCGGTTTCGCACTGGGCGGTGAATATCGCGAAGAAAAAGCATTCTCGACTTATGACGATGTCACCAAATCGGGTGCGACCTTCCTGAACGCGATTTCGACCTTCGATCCGCCCAAGCTCAAGGTGAAAGAAGCCTTTGCAGAATTGAAGGTTCCGATCCTTGCCAATACGCCCTTCTTCCATGAACTGACCCTCGATGGCGCGGGCCGTGTTTCGGATTATGGCGGCAAGACCGGTTCGGTTTGGGCATATAATGTCGGTTTGGTCTGGGCTCCGGTCAGCGATCTTCGCTTCCGTGCGTCTTACGCCAAGTCGGTTCGTGCGCCGAATCTGTCAAACCTGTATGCAACGCCGGCAACGACGTTCCAGAACGGTTTCACCGATCCTTGCGATCAGGCAGGTGGCACCAACGCTTCGAACAATATTACGTCGAACCCGAACCGTGAAAAGAATTGCCGCGATGCGGGCATTCCGACATCGATCACCTATACAGATGCTGCGGGCAACACGATTACCCGTCCCTGGACCAACACGCCCGGATCGGGCCTTCAGGGCATCAACCGCGGTAATGACAGTCTGCTTCCCGAAGTCGGCAAGAGCTTCACGCTCGGTGCCGTATTCCAGCCGACTTTCCTGCCCGGTTTCGCGATGACGGTCGATTATTACAACATCAAGGTGAAGAACGTCATTTCCGGTTTGACCGGTCAGGCGATCATCAACCGTTGTTATGATGATCCGGGTGGCATCAATAACGTATTCTGTGATGCGATTTCGCGCCGTACGTCGTCCGACCCGCTTGCCAACCTGACCTTCGATGGCCAGAGCTCGCGTCGTCTCGACAATATCAATGGCGATATCACCCTGCCGGTTCTTGGAGCGTCTTTCTATAACCAGCCGTTCAACTTCGCTGCGCTGAAAACGTCGGGCATTGATGCTGACATCATGTACCGTCACAGCTTCAACGACAATACGGCGCTGACGCTGCGCGCCTTGGTCAGCTATCTGATCAAGCGTGAAAGCTATAGCTACATCACTGAACCCAATCGCTCGGACCGCCTGCATGGCACCTTGGGCGATCCGGTGTGGGCAGGTAGCTTGTCGGCCAACCTCGACCTTGGCGGGGTCGATCTTGGATATAGCATGCGCTTCGTTGGCAAGCAGATCATGAAGGGCTTTGGTTGGGAAACCTTCTTCCCGCATCAGGGCCGTCCTGCAACCAACCCCGATGCGCGTCCGATGCCTTATTATCCGACGCAAACCTATCACAACTTCCGCATCGGTGTGGACGTCAACAAGACATTCGAATTCTACACCGGCGTGGATAATGCGTTCAACCAGCTCCCGCCTTATGATGCGACGGGCACGGGTGATGACGCCATTTATCCGGCCCTTGGCCGCTTCTTCTATGCAGGCTTCACCGCCAAATTCTGATTTTATCGTAAAATCAGTTGCATCAAACATATGGAAGGGGAGCTTTACCGGCTCCCCTTCTTTTTTGGGCCATCCACTTTTATGCGCTGGCTGATAGCCAAGATAATAAGAAGGTGCGTCAGAGGTGAATTCGCAAAAAGCAAAAGCCCTTAGCGTAGTTTGACCGACGCGGGCACATGGGTGGGCGCGCACCAGCGCATCGGCGCGCCGACATTCCGGTTTGCTTCTTCATTATAGGCGATGCGTCCTGCCTCTTTGGGCTCGACCACTATCCCGCTTGCTGTGCGCCAAGCCTGCCCGTTGCGGCGCGGCGTGCCGACCGGCGCTAGCGTCGTTTCGGGTCTAGCTGTGCCGCGCGCAATCAGTCCGTGGCGCCGCCCGTCATAATAGAAATAATGCGGGGCATCGGTGCATAATGTGCCTTCATTGACATAATAGCCGGGCGCTACGCCCAGCGGCCCGGCGGGTGCAGGCATCCCCGCTCCGGGATCAAAAAGACAAGCGCCCAGCCCTTCACGAAACGCCTTGGACGATCCGGCCAGCGTAACGGTTTCGGCAGGAATCACGGGCGAGGATATGCTGATGGTATCGGCATACATCATGATTCCGAGCATTTCCGATGACAGCGTGGACGCCCATAATTTTTCCGCCGGCGCTATGCTGAACTGCGTATCGAACTGGTTATTGAAGCGCACATTCATGGACGTGCCGCGCGATACCGTCGGCACGTCCATGATCATCAACACATTGCCATCGGCATTACAGGCCAGAAGGATATTGCGGATTTTCCCTGTGCGCGGCAAGGCAGCAAAGGAGCCAGTCTGGTCGTGCAAAGCTCGCCAGCCTCCCGCCCCTGCGCTTTGCGGAGCAGGCGTTGGCCGAGCTGCCGGAACCGGGGCTGCCGCTATCGCCGCTGCGCCCGTCCAAGCCGCTGGTGCAAGGCGGCGCACCGCCGCTTGCATCCGCTGTGACAGGCTGGCGGGGTTGCACAAGGTCAGCGTCAGTTGATCGACCTCGACACGGTCGCGCGCCGGTGCGCCCATCTGGTAGGTCGCGCGATTAGGGCCGAGCGCCTTTACCCGCTCGAACGCAGTTCCGCCCAGCGACACTGTGGTGGTGAAATCGGTAAAGCCGCTGCGCAACCGCGTTGCTTTGGTAATGCGGTGGAGTTCGGCTTGCGGCTCGCGGCCCATTTGCGGATTTTCGAAATAATAGATGTTGCCCCAACGGGTGCCGTCATAAACATAAACCTGACCGGTCGAACCGCATTGATTATATTGGTCCACCCACGCCCCTTTGGCGATGGGCAAGGACGGTCCGCTTTGAGCCATCCCTTCGGGCACCACAAAGGCCGACGCCGCCAAAGCCGCGCCCGCGGCCAACGCCAATATCGAAACACTCCCTCTTATCATCACATCCCCCCCTTTGCCTCCGCACCGGTCCACAAAGCGGCCCTGCGGGACGGCTGATATTCTTCATGAATGATAGGGAAATTGATACAGGTTAACCTTCGTGATTTCAAGGCGCACACAGTCCATCGTGCCGCTCTGACAAACATCGCTATCGCAACGCATCTTACTATGATTTTTGTGTAGGATGGCCCCCTGCCTCTCTCAGCTGCTGATCGATTTTTTCCATGACAGACATAAATTTCTCTGGGCAAACGCCCCGAAAATGATGGTCGCGAAGGCCGTAGAAACGCAGAAAATTCGATAATATTTCTATCGGCTTAGGCGAGCATTTGCACAGGCACACCCTCATCCATCCACCACCTTACCGCACTCTCCCGCGCTATTTTTCCGGCCAACTGCACCATTTACCCCGTCAAAGCGGGTTGATTGTGAGATAATATATCATTACTGGGTGCGCCGACCATTAGCTTGCCCCGTAAGGAAATCATCTTGAAAACCCCCATCGCTCTCCGTCTGTCCGTCGCCGCGCTTGCGCTTGTCGCCGCTCCCGCTTTTGCGCAGGATGCCACCGGCGATGCGGCCGCACCCGAAGCCGCCTCGACCCGCAATGCCGATGATTTCCACAATGACGATGCGATTGTCGTGACCGGCAAATATGTGAAGGCGCTCGACGTTCTGGCGGGCGTATCGGTGGTCGGCGGCGAAAAGCTCGCGCTCGATCTGCGCCCGCAAATCGGGGACAGCCTCACCAAGCTGCCGGGCGTTTCCGCGACAAGCTTTACCCCCGGAGCCTCGCGCCCCGTATTGCGCGGCTTTCAGGGCGAGCGCGTGCGCGTCCTCACCGACGGCATCGGTTCGATTGACGTGTCCAATACCTCGGCCGACCATGCGGTCACGATCGACCCGCTAACCGCCGAGCGCATCGAAGTGCTGCGCGGGCCCGCTGTCCTCCTTTATGGCAGCTCGGCAATGGGCGGCGCGGTCAATGTCCTTGACCGCCGCATCCCGCGTGCAATGCCAGAACATGGCGTCCATGTTGACGGCCTCGCGACCTATGGCAGCGCTGCCAAGGAACGCAGCGTCGGCGCGTCGCTCGATGTGCCGCTGGGCGATAAATTTGTCTGGCACGTCGATGGCACCTGGCGCAAAACCGATGATCTGCGCACCGGCGGCTATGTCTATTCGCCGCAATATCGCGCCGCGCTCATCCATTTGGGCGATGAAGCAACCGAAGAAGGCGAAAGTGAAGAAGCCGCCGAAGCCTATGGCGCAGCAAAGCTCAAGGGCCGCATCCCCAACAGCGCGACCGAAACCAAGAGCGCAGGCACCGGCTTTGCACTCATCACCGACCGCGGTAATCTGGGCGTATCGGTCGGCTATTTCGAAACCAATTATGGCGTGCCGGGCCGCCCCGAGCTTGAGCATCATCACGACCATGACCACGGGCATGACCACGGGCATGACCACGACCATGATGATGGCCACGGCCATGAACATGGCCACGATCATGGTGATGTGACCATCGGCATGAAGCAATGGCGCGCGGATTTGCGCGGCGAGGTTGAAACCAGCGGCGGCTTCCTTGACCGCATCCGCGTGCGCGCAGGCTTTGCCGATTATACCCACACCGAATTTGAAGGCGGCAATGTCGGCACGGTTTTCTACAACCAGGGCATTGAGGGCCGGTTGGAGCTGGTCCAGCGCGAGCGCAATGGCTGGTCGGGCACCAGCGGCTTCCAATATAATAGCCGCGACATGAGCGCGGTCGGCGAAGAAGCGTTCGTCCCGCCCAACCATACCGAACAAAGCGGCCTGTTCACGTTGCAGGAACTGGAATTGGGCAATCTCGGCCTTGAAGGCGCGCTGCGTTATGAACATACGCGCGTCGCCGCCCCGTCGGTCGAGGGCAAGCGCAATTTCAACGCTTTGTCGGGCGCGCTCGGAATGTCTTACAAGCTTGACCCCGACATCAAGCTGGGCGTCAACCTCACCCGCGCGGTGCGCGCGCCGTCCGCCGAAGAATTATTTGCCGATGGCCCGCATATCGCGACGCAAAGCTATGAAATCGGCAACGCCAACCTGAAACTGGAAAAAAGCTGGGGCGGCGAAGCCTATCTGCGCGTCGACAAGCCCGGTTTCACCGCATCGCTCACCGGCTATTATACCAAGTTCGACAATTATATCTTTGACATCGCAACCGGCGACAGCATCGACGATCTGCCGGTGTTCCAATATATCCAGCGCGACGCGCGCTATTATGGCTTTGAAGCCGAAGCGAGCGTCAAACTCGCAGAAACGCGCGACTGGAACTTTCTTGTCGATGGCGTCGCCGATTATGTCCATGCGAGCGCACGCAATGATGCGGGCGATTATGCCGCCATCCCGCGTATCCCGCCGCTGCGCCTGATGGGCGGGCTTGAAGCGCAAAGCGAACATTTTGACGGGCGCGTCGAGGTCGAACATAGTTTCAAACAGGACCGCGTCGGTGCGTTCGAAACCCCGACCGATGCGTTTACCTTGGTCAATGCATCGCTGGCCTGGCGTCCGATGGGGAAATCGGGCGGGCTGACCTTGCTCTTGTCGGCCAATAATCTGTTCGATGTAGAAGCGCGCCGGGCGGCGAGTTTCACCAAGGATTATGTGCCCATGGCAGGCCGCGATTTCCGCGCTTCCGTGCGGGTAAGTTTCTGAGGTCGAAAAAAATAAAAATAATTCACGCGGCGCGGGAACCAATAGCGCGCCCGTGAATTATATATTTCGGATGGCGCACTTAGCCCCCCGCTCTCGTCATCCAGATATATGACCCGGCTGCGCTTCCTCCCCCTTTTGAAAGCGCGCCGGGTCTATTTTTTTGGGGACTATTCTTTGCAGCTTTTGTGAATTTTGTGTGGCGGTTTAGCATATCAGTTTTGTGTCTGTTTGGATTCACGCGAAGCCGCGAAGGCGCGACGATTTTTGAATCAATATTTGTGAATCCGCCCCACTAACCCGTTCGTGCTGAGTAGGCCGCAGGCCGTATCGAAGCACCTTATCCAAAAAGGCCCTTCGTTACGCCGCTACTTTGGGCGAACGGGGTGGTAGGGCGAGCGGGATTCACAAATCTCCGCGCCTTCGCGCCTCCGCGTGAACCTTTTTCCAGCGCAACCAGCGAAAGCCTCAGGCCGAAATATCGCTTCCCGCCACTGCCTGTTTGCGTCGTCCGGTGATGCGGATTGCGATGAGGGCGACTTCGTAGAGGAGGCATAAGGGTATGGCGAGCATGAGCTGGCTGATCGGGTCGGGCGGGGTTGCCACCGCTGCTATCGCGAAGGCGGCGACAATCATATAACGCCGCGCGCCTTTAAGCTGGTCGAACGTCACAATCCCGGCGCGCTCCAGCAGCATGATGAGGATTGGCAGTTGGAACGCAATGCCGAACGCCATCACAAATTGCATGATGAAGGTGAGATAATTGCCGATCGCGGGCAAAGCCTCACGCTCGACCCCGCCGAGATTGCCTTGGAAGCCAAGCAGAAAATGGAGCGCGGTCGGAATGACGAAATAATAAGCGAGCGCCGCCCCTGCCAGAAACAAAACCGGCGTTGCGAACAGGAAGGGCAATAATGCGCGCTTTTCGTTGCGATAAAGCCCCGGCGCGACAAATTTCCAGATCTGCATCGCGATCACCGGAAAGGCGATCATGCAGGCGGAAAACAGCGCGACCTTTACCTGCACGAAAAATGCTTCGAACAATTGGGTGTAGATGAGCGTGCCCTGCCCTGCGCGCAGCAAGGGCTGGACCAGAAAGGCAAATATCTGGTCGGCGAAATAGAAGCACACACCGAACGCAATAGCGAGCGCGAGCAGCGACCATAAGAGGCGCTGACGCAATTCGATCAGATGGTCGAGCAACGGGGCCTTGCTCTGGTCAATCTCTTCGTCGGGAAGGGCGGGGCCGGTTGCCGGATGCGGGCCGGTGTGGGGGTCGGGAAGCGCGGTCATAACCCTGCTCCACCGCTTTTGGGGGCGCCGCTTTCGGGAGCCTCTATTTTTGGTGCATCCCTTGATGGGGCATCGGCCGGAGCCTGCACCATGCCATCGGTTACGGGCGGCGGCGGCGTGGCACCATCGACCCCTGCCCCGCTCCCTGCGCTCTCCGCCGGAAAGCCCGGATTGGCCTCGCGCATGGTGGGCGACATATCATCGGCATTGGGAAATTCCGCCATGATGCGGCGATTTTGCTCTTCCCAATCTTTTTTAAGCTCTTCAAGCTCCGCCTCGCGCACCATATTGTCGACGCCCGCGCGGAAATGGGCGGCCATGCGCCGCGCTTTCCCCACCCAATTGCCGACAAAGCGCAACGCTTTGGGCAAATCTTTGGGGCCGATAACCACCAGCGCGACAATCGCCACGACGAGCAGTTCGGTAGGCGCTATATCAAACATCGAAAAAGACGCGGCCCCATAGGAAAAGTTCAGATACGCGGGTCGTGCGGCGGAATCGGCTTACCGTCGAGCGTCGGCTGTTGCGGGGCAGCGTCCGGCTTGGCGTCAATGCGCGGCGGAATGTTGGTCGAGGAAGGCGCGTTGGCGTCATCGTCTTCGGCCATGCCTTTTTTGAATTCCTTCAATCCCTTGGCCACATCGCCCATCATGCCGGAGAATCGGCCCTTGCCGAACAATAACAGGACGACCAAGCCCAAAATCAGCCAGTGCCAAATGCCAAACGCACCCATGTAATCAAACTCCTGATATGTCGTCGCGAAATTATCGCCGCTTTTTCAATGCCATCCGGAAGCGTGCTGAAAGCGCGCCCTGACGAGCGGCGTATTTGCCGGACGCGCATAATCACATATTATCCGCACGGCAAACCCTCGCGAAATTGCGCATATGCGCTTTTCCACATTCTATCTAGTCATTATCGCTGCCGGTTTCCAGTTCGGATTCGAGGTCAAGCTGTTCAAACGCTTCATCGACCGGGTCGAGCAGGCCTGCCGCGCGTAAATCGTCAATGCCCGGCAAGTCGCGCCGCGATTGCAAGCCGAAATGGGTGAGAAAGTCGGGCGTCGTCTTATAGATAAGAGGTCGCCCCGGCACTTCACGTCGTCCGGCGGGACGCACCCAGCCCGCCTCCATCAGCACATCAAGCGTGCCTTTGGCGGTCTGCACCCCGCGAATGGCTTCGATTTCCGCGCGGCTCACTGGTTCATGATAGGCTATGATGGCCAGCACTTCCATCCCTGCGCGCGTCAGTTTGCGCGGTTCTTCGCGTTCGGGGCGGAGGAGATAGGCAAGGTCGGCGGGCGTCTGGAAATGCCAGCGTCCGCCGCGCTCGACCAATTCAATACCACTCCCCGCATGGCGCGCCTGTATCGCCACGAGCGCGACCTTGAGGTCGCCCTGTTCGCCCACATAGATGGTAAGATCGGCAAGGGACATCGGCTTGTCGGCAGCAAATAGCGTGGCTTCGACGCCGCGTTCAAAATCGGGAATCGGGGTCATGGCAGAAATGTTACCCATCCTAAATCCTCCCCTGCAAGGGGAGGTGGATTGCCCGCAAGGGGAAGACGGAGGGGTGAGACCCTCTCGATAGCGCGACACCCCTCCGTCAGGCGCTGACGCGCCTGCCACCTCCCCTTGCAGGGGAGGATTTGCGGGCGCATGGTTCGGCGCGGGCGTTGAAAAAGCAGCGCCATCACCCTGCCGCTTTTAGATAGAGCGGTTCGAACGCGCCATCCTGTTTGATCGACACTTTGCCAAGTCGCGCGAGTTCGAGCGCCGCCACAAAACTCGACGCGAGGGCGGACTTACGCAATTCGCCTTCAAAATCGGGCGGCAGGAAAGTTTCGAGACTGGTCCAGTCGAGATGCACGCCGATCAACCGGCTCACCCGCGCGATGGCGGCGTCGAGGGTCATTACCGGACGGCGCGCGACCATATGGACCACCGGCTCTGTGCGCAATTTGACCTGCCCATAGGCGCTCATCAGGTCGAACAAAGAACATTCCCAGCGCGCTTTTTTGATGGTGCGCAAGCCCCAAGGTGCGCCGTTCAGGAACACATCTCGCCCTACCCTGTCGCGCCCCATCAAGCGCGCGCCCGCATCGCGCATCGCGTTCAAACGCTGCAAGCGTAGTTGCAAGCGCAGCGCCAATTCTTCGGGCGACGGGTCGATGGTCGGGTCTTTGGGGAGTAGCAGACCGGATTTGAGATAGGCAAGCCACGCCGCCATCACCAGATAATCCGCTGCAATTTCCAGCTTTAGCGCATGGGCGCTGTCGATATAATCGAGATATTGTTCGACCAGCGCGAGGATTGAAATTTCGCGCAAATCAACCTTCTGGTTACGCGCGAGCGCGAGCAACAGATCGAGCGGCCCTTCCCATCCGTCAATATTGAGCTGGAGGATGTCCTCCCCGCCAAGGGTGCCGCTGTCGATCCCCTCTTCGAACAGGTCATCGGTGGCCAAGGGCGTCGTCCGTTATGCCACCGCAAGCAGCGCGTCGCGCTTGGCCATCAAATCGGCCAAGGGCGGCAATTCGCGCCGCGTGCCGCTAATCATCGCCATCGCACGATCGAGCCGCGTGCGGCTTTCGGGACGGATTTCGGGAAGGCGTTCGGCCATCTCGATCATCTCGTCCATCCGGCCCCAGCAGTTGAGCGCCAAGTCACAGCCTGCCTGCACCACACCGACCGCGCGGTCAGGGACGCTGCCCGACAAGGCTTGCATATCAATATCGTCCGACATCAACAGGCCGTTAAAGCCGATCCGTTCGCGGATGATATTTTCGATCACATAGGGCGACAGGCTCGCCGGATTATCCTTATCCCACGCGGTATAGACGACATGGGCGGTCATCCCCATCGGCGCATCCTTAAGCGCGGCAAAGGGCGCAAGGTCATGCTGCAAGTCAATGTCGGGCGCGGTGACGACCGGCAGTTCCTTATGGCTATCGACCGTCGCGCGGCCATGGCCCGGCATATGTTTGACAACACCCATCACGCCGCCTTTGAGCAAGCCTTCCAAGATGCCGCGTCCGATAGCGGCGACGCGCATCGGGTCCATGCCCAGCGTGCGGTCGCCCATGATCGGGTCGGCGTCCGGCTGGCGCACATCTAGCAAGGGCAGGCAGTTTACGGTCACGCCGACTTCGGCGAGAATCACGGCCAGGGCTTGCGCATTAACGCGCGCGGCTTCAATCGCGCTGGCGGGCGCGGTTTCATAAAGCGCATCGAACACGCCGCCCGATGGGAATTCCGGCCATACCGGCGCTTTCATGCGCGCCACGCGGCCGCCTTCCTGATCAACCAGGATAGCCAGATCATCGCGGCCATGCAGCGTGCGCAATTCATCGGTCAGCGCTCGGACCTGATCTTTGGTGATGATGTTGCGGGCAAATAAAATATAGCCCGCCGGCTCGGCCTGCTTGAAAAAAGCACGCTCGTCCGTGGTCAATTTCTCCCCCGCCATGCCGAAGATTACCGGTTTCATTCGTCACCCATCAACTCAACACCAAGTTATCACCATAAACAAAAGGGCGACCTCCGCAAAGCGGGGCTCGCCCTTTTCGTCGCGATTTTGGCAGTTTATACGGACCTGTTGCGCAATTAGCGCACTACCATGCAATTTTCCCCCGCAGCCGCCATTTTGGTGCAAATGTCGGAAGCCTGCGCATTATTCGCGACCGCTGCGCGCAGACGATAGACGGTGCCGCCGCCGACGCTTGCCGCGGTCACACTATGTTTGGCTCCCGACAGGAAGCGGAAACGCTTGGCCATATCGGCCCATGCTTTGTTGGCAACCGCTTCCGAATTGAACGCGCCAAGCTGGACCATCGCGCTGCCCGCCGCCGGGACGGTGTTTTGCGCCGGAAGATCTGGCGGCGGCGTGGTGGTGGTGCCGACCTTGGCAGGCGCGGCAGGCAAAGCGCCCGACCCTATGCCGGGCGCTGCCGTCTTGGCATTGGCCGGGGTTTCGGGGGCTTTGGTAAGGTCAATCTTGCCTGCAACCTCGCCGCCCTGGCTGGTCTTATAGCTCGCATCGCCTTCGCCCTGGAATTGTTTGGCGCCCGGTTCGGACGGCGCAACCTTATAATCCCCGTCGGCCGCGGCGATCAGTTCGCCTTCGCCATTGGTATTGTTGCGGTCCTGAAGCCACCAGATCGCGCCGACCAGCAAAGCAAGCGCGGCAAGCCCGCCCAACACCAAGCCGATCAGCCTTCCCGGCGACACCGCCGCTTCATCTTCGCTCGCGTCCACCGCTTCCAACCAAGGCAGCCGATCCTCTTCTTCCAGCGCCAGCGTATCTGTTCCCACCTGTTCCTGTTCGCTCATCACTGCATCTCCTCGACGGCCTTAACCCCCATTAAAGACAGGCCATTCCGGATAACTTGCCCTATTCCTTCGGTTAAGAAAAGCCTGCTGGAAGTGGCGACCGGGTCATTAACCACCACCATACGCAGCTCAGGCCGGTCATTGCCCATATTATAGAGGCTGTGAAAGGCCGCTGCGAGGTCGTTCAGATAGAAAGCGACTCGGTGCGGTTCGCGATTCGCGGCGGCCGAATCGACAATGCGCGGAAATTGCGCGGCAAGTTTGACGAGCGCCAGTTCCTCTTCGTTCAGGCGGGCAAGGTCCATCGCCGACAGGTCAATGCCTTCGGCCCCAGCCTTGCGCCGAAGCGAACAGATGCGCGCATGGGCATATTGCACATAGAAAACCGGATTATCCTTGGAGGCTTCCACCACCCTGGCAAAGTCGAAATCCATTTGCGCGTCAGCCTTGCGGGTAAGCATGGTGAAGCGCACCACATCCTTGCCGACTTCGTTGACGACATCGGCGAGCGTTACGAAATTGCCCGCGCGTTTCGACATTTTAACCGGCTCGCCATCGCGCAGCAGCCGCACCATCTGGACCAGTTTCACGTCAAAGCGCGTCTTGCCGCCGGTGAGCGCGGCCACGGCGGCTTGGATACGCTTGACCGTTCCTGCATGGTCCGCACCCCAAATGTCGATCAGTTCATCCGATTGCTGCGCTTTCTGGTAGTGATAAGCCAAGTCCGCGCCGAAATAGGTCCAGCTACCATCCGATTTCTTGATCGGGCGGTCTTGGTCATCGCCATAGTTGGACGAGCGGAACAGCGGCAGTTCCACAGGCTCCCAATCTTCGGGCGTTTCGCCCTTGGGGGCTTCTAGCACGCCATCATAAACAAGGTCATGCTCGCGCAACCATTTTTCGGCGGCTTCGGGTTTACCCGCAGCCTGCAATTCAGCTTCGGACGAAAACAGGTCATGCTCGATGCCGAGCAGTTTCAAATCCGCCTTAATCATGACAAGCATCGCTGCGACGGCGGCCTTGCGGAACAAAGCCAGCCATTCGCTTTCCGGCGCGGACACATATTGGCCGCCATATTCCTTGGCGAGCGCCGCGCCGACCGGCTTTAGATAATCGCCGGGATAAAGGCCTTCGGGAATGTCGCCAATCGCTTCGCCCAGCGCCTCGCGATAACGCAGATGCGCCGAACGGGCGAGGACATCGACCTGTCCGCCTGCATCATTGACATAATATTCGCGCGTCACCTTATGGCCGATGGCTTCGAGCAAGGTCGCGAGCGCATCGCCCACCACCGCGCCGCGGCAATGGCCCATATGCATGGGGCCGGTCGGATTGGCCGACACATATTCGACATTGACCGACACGCCCTTGCCCTTGTCGGACCGGCCATAAGCATCACCAAGCGCATGGATTTGCTCCAGCTCTCCGGTCCAGCTTGCGGGCACAAGACGCATATTGATGAAGCCGGGTCCGGCAATATCGACGCTTGCCACCTCGTCGATTTTCTCAAGTTCCGCCTTGACCGCTTCGGCGAGCGCGCGCGGGTTGGTCCCTGCCCCCTTGGCCAGCACCATCGCGGCATTGGTCGCAAGGTCGCCATGACTGGCGTCACGCGGCGGCTCGACCGTCACATTGCCGCGCGGCAATCCGGCAGGCAGCGTCCCCGCCGCTTCCAGCGCATCCAGCACCGCATTGATATGATCTGCAAAACGAACATAGAGGGTCACGGTACGGAATCCATTAACAGGCTAAAGTGGCAAAAAAAGTGGCAGCGCGAAGCTGCCACTTCAAACATGGCGCGCTTTATATGAAATGGCTCGTCAGGAAAAGAGGCGTAGTGCTCTCAATCGCTAGCGTCTTCTGCCTTAACCATATCCAGAATACCCAAGCCGTCTTGGGTGATAAGCGTAAGCCGGTTGCCATTCGCATAATAAGCGAACCGTAGTTTATCGTCGGGCAATATGATTTCTTTGTCGTTGATCACAAATGCCTGATCTACATCCGTTTTTCCGTGGCGCTCTTTCTTGAACAAGGTTGTCATCCGGTTCGAATTATCAAATGTCACACGATCTCCGCGATAGACATCTTCAAGGCCAACCACTTTTGTCACCGTCCAGTTTCCCAGCACGCCCATGTGCCGCATCCCCTTGGGCAACTCCCCGGCAAATCCCGCAAAATAGGCCGCTTTGGTGTGGAGGCTATTGACCAACTCCTGTTCTTTACGCAGTTCGGGCAAGCCAGCGCCATCAAGACGCTGTTTCAAACCCGCAAGCTGTGCATAGGCACCCCTCCGGTCACTTTTTGTATGAAACCGCTGCATCGCGTCGGTCAATGTAACATATTCGTCCACCAGCATATGGGCGAGGGTCATACCCTTGTCAGGAGAGGCAGCAACGTCACGCACGACAATATTGGTAGCACCCGGTTTGCCATCGGTTGCGCGTATGTAACGCATAGATGCCGCCATCAAAGCTTGCCCCTCCAAAGGACTGGCCGGCAAATGTTCGCGCGCATCCGCTCGTTCTAAGCCGACATAAATCCCGCCACTATTTGAGGACAGGAAAGCAGTGGGCACCGTGACTTCAATCGCGCCGTCCTTCCCCTCCTCCATAACTTCGGCAGGAACACCAAACACGCCGGAGATTTTATATCCTGTGTGCGGTTCAAGGCGGATCACCATATCGTAAGCGACTTCGCTCACCATATTGCTGAACTCTTTAGAGAAAATATCATTCGCCTGTTTGCGATTGGCAACAAAGAAAAGATTGCCGCCCCGTACGCTCGAAATTTTACTCGCCAGAGCGCCATCATATTGAACGCCAACACCGATTGTCGTTAAGCCGACACCCTTGACCGAAGCCTCACGTGCCATACCCATAAAGCTTGCAGTGTCGGTCGCACCCACATTGGGTTGCTCGTCCGTAAACAGCATCACACGTGTCTTGCCTTTGAAGCTCGCGGCTTCGGCAAGCGCCGTCTGATACCCTATTGCCAGCCCCTCTTCCATATTGGTGGAACCATCAATTTTGATAGAATCAATGGCTGCTAACAGCATATCGCGATTGCCATGCACATTTGTCGCCGGAAGATGCACCAGCGAGTGCGTACCATAAATTACCAACGCGAGCCGATCACTATCCCGAAGCTGGGATACCATCTGACGTAGTCCGGTTTTGACATGGTCCATGGGGGTGCCTTGCATGGAGCCAGAACGGTCAATCACGGCAACAACGCTAAGCGGCTGGCGTTGCAGACTGGATGCATCAATATTGCTACCAAATCCGATGCCGACAAAATAGCGGTCGTCTGGTCGCAAGGGAATGGCCGCATTCATCGCCTGACCTGTGAGACAGAAATATTGCGCGCATTTGGCAGTGCCTGCCATTGCAAGGTCATGTTCGCCGAACAAACCCTCGACCGTCAGAGAATCTAAAGATGGCAACCCATCCGAATCAAAACTCGCCTGACGGAAATGGCTAATATCCTGCGCACCGCCCTGGCGCACCGCTGTAACGACTATATTATCATATGCTTCTTGATCTTCGGGCGGGTCTGAAGCCTGTGCCATGCCAGCACATGGCATAATGGCCAACAACGCCATACCGGTTGTCATGACAAGAGACCGAAATGACCGGTCTGATTTCATATAGTCGCGCATTTGCTCTCTCCCTCCCAAAGGCGATGCCGCCTTTTCGGCGGAGTCGCCTTGCCTGTCGTGAGAGCAACTATATCTTATTGAGGTATGTTTTAAATCGAAATGATAGGCATTCCCGTTACGGTATAAAAACCCTATCGCGTGGCGTTATATTGAAGCTGGTCGTTGGTCAGCTGGAAACCGATGAGCAGTTCGAAGCTCGCCTTGGCGAGCGCTTCGCGCACTTCGGGATCCGACATCGGATCGAGCGCGGCATCGGCATCGCCTGCTTTGCGTTTGCGGGTGATTTTTTCGCGGATTTCTGCCGGAAGGGTTGCCGCATTGCGATCAACAAAGGCCGCAGCCTTGGCGGATGCCTGCGCGCGGGTTTGTCCTTCGGCAAAGTTGAGCGTCACTTGGCCCAACCGCTTGGCGACCACGGCGGTACCGCCCTGCATCACGGTGGAAAAATAAGGGAGCGTGACCTGACGCGCGGGGCCTGCTTCGCGACGGGTGGCCAGTACATCAAAGGTCGCAACACTGTAAATCTGTTCGCCCTGATCGTTGCATGCCGGGCGCACATTGGTGATCGAGGCAGTCACATCAATCGCGCGCGAATCCTTGCTGCCTGCCGGATTGAACAGGGTCACATCGCCCGTATAGAGCGGAACGCCGACCGCCGGACAGGCCGAACGCGACGCGGTAATGCCGACGCCCGATTGAATATCAATCTCGCCGGTGCGCGCGCAGCCCGCCAATGCAAGCGTTACCGCCGCGATCGCAAGCGCCTTGGCAACGGGGGAATATTTCTGCTGGAATTGCGGCATGGCGGGTATCATATCCTTAGCAACTGGCTTTTATGTCTGGCGCTTCTTATCCGGCGAGGGGGATGCGCGCAACTTTAGACTTTGGGCATTAGACTTTGTATTCGACACTAGCTAAAGCGCGAGGCGACATGACTGCACCGTTAACATCTCCCGAAACGGCCCCCGAAACCACGGGGCAATCCGGCCTTCCGCCGCTCAAATTGCTGATCGCAGCGCCGCGCGGCTTTTGCGCCGGGGTCGACCGCGCCATCACCATTGTCGAACTCGCGCTCGAAAAATATGGCGCGCCTGTCTATGTGCGCCATGAAATCGTGCATAATAAATATGTCGTTGATGCGCTCAAACAAAAGGGCGCGATCTTTGTCGAGACATTGGGCGAAGTGCCGGACGATGTGCCGGTGGTGTTCAGCGCGCATGGCGTCCCCAAAGCGGTGCCCGCCAAAGCCGAAGCGCGCGGGCTTTTCTATCTCGATGCGACCTGCCCGCTTGTCTCCAAGGTCCACCGCCAAGCCGAACGCAATGTCGAAGCGGGCCGCCATATCATCTTTGTCGGCCATGCAGGCCATCCCGAAGTCATCGGCACGATGGGGCAGGTTCCCGAAGGCAAGATGACGCTGGTGGAAACGGTCGAGGATGTCGAAGCCTTGACGCCGCAAGACCCTGACAATCTTGCCTTCCTCACCCAGACCACCTTGTCGGTCGATGATACCGCCGCGATCGTCACCGCGCTGCAACAGCGTTTTCCGACAATCATCGGCCCCAAGGGCGAGGATATTTGCTACGCCACATCGAACCGTCAGGCGGCGGTCAAGGCGATTGCCGCCGAATGTGAGGTGGTGTTGGTGATCGGCGCGCCCAATAGCTCCAATTCGGTGCGCCTGCGCGAATGTGCCGAACGCGAAGGCGCGCGCGCATATCTCATCCAACGCGGCGACGAGATTGATTTTGACTGGCTCGCCAATGTGACGACCCTGGGTCTGACGGCTGGCGCATCGGCGCCCGAAATTTTGGTGCGCGAGGTCATCGACCAAATTGCCACCCGCTTCACCGTCACCGAAGAAACGGTCGAAACCGCGCAGGAAAAGATGATCTTCAAACTCCCGCGCAGCCTGACCGAAGACGCATGAGCATTTCTGTTTGCAGTAATGCTACCGAAATCCTCCCCTGCAAGGGGAGGTGGCGCGCCGCAGGCGTGACGGAGGGGTATCCCGCTCCCCTGAGGGCAACACCCCGCCACCACCCGGCTGATGCCGGGCGGTCCCCCTCCCCTTGCAGGGAAGGATAAATGGCCGTCTATACCCATGTCAGCGCCGAGGAGATGGCGCAGTTTTTGACGCTCTATGATGCGGGCGAATTGCGCGTGGCCAAGGGCATCGCCGAGGGCGTCGAGAATAGCAATTATCTCATCGAAACCACGGCCAACCGCTTCATCCTCACCCTTTATGAAAAGCGGGTCGAGGAAGCAGACCTGCCCTTCTTCATTGCGCTGCTTGACCATCTGGGCGCGAAGGGATGCAAGGTGCCGCGCTTTATCGCCGACCGCAAAGGCGTGCGCTTGCAGCAATTGGCGGGCCGCCCCGCCTGCCTGATCGAATTTCTGTCGGGCGTGTCGGTCACCGAACCGACGCCCGCACAATGCCGTGCAGCGGGCGAAGCTTTGGGCGAACTCCACCGCGCGGCGGCTGATTTCCGGATGGAGCGCCCCAATACGCTCGGCCCGACAGGTTGGCGCACTTTGCTCGCCGACATAGGCAGCGGCTTTGACAGCATCGCCACAGGATTGGGCGACAAGGTCCATGCCGCCGCCGCCGCGATTTTCAGCCAATGGCCCGATAAGCTTGCCACCAGCATCATCCATGCCGATCTTTTCCCCGACAATGTTCTGTCGGTCGGCGATGCTGTTACGGGGCTTATCGACTTTTATTTCGCCTGCACCGACATTCGCGCCTATGATCTGGCTGTCACGCATGGAAGCTGGTGCTTCAGCCATGATGGCAGCGTCTTTTACCCCGAACGCGCCGCGGCTTTGGTCGCAGGCTATGAAGCCGCGCATGGGCTGACCGATGCCGAACGCGCTGCCCTCCCCATCCTGTGCCAAGGCGCGGCGTTACGCTTTCTGCTCACGCGCGCTTATGACTGGATCAACACGCCGCCCGATGCGCTTGTCATGCGCAAAGACCCGCTCGCTTATATGCGCAGGCTCGATACCTATCGCAGCCTCACTCCCGCCGAATTGTTCGGCGCGGCATGAGCGAAACACCGGTCAAGCGCCCGCACGTCACCATCGCCACCGATGGGGCGTGCAAGGGCAATCCCGGCCCCGGCGGTTGGGGCGCGGTCATCCGTTTTGGCCTGCACGAAAAATGCCTTTCCGGCTCGGCCCCTGACACCACCAATAACCGCATGGAGTTGCAGGCCGCGATTTCCGCGCTCAATGCGCTCACCAAGCCATGCGATGTGACGCTTTCGACCGATAGCGTCTATGTGCGCGACGGCATCACCAAATGGATTTTCGGCTGGCAGAAAAATGGCTGGAAAAACGCGTCCAAAAAACCGGTCGCTAATGCCGATTTATGGCAGGACTTGCTGAAAGCCGTGCGCCCGCACCGCATTACATGGGAATGGGTCAAGGGCCATGCCGGTCATCCCGACAATGAAATTGCCGATAAACTAGCCTCCGACGCCGCCATTGCGTTGCAACGCGGCGAAACGAACGCAGGGGAAAACATCGCTCCGCATTCGTAAAATATCGACAAAGTCGATTGACGCCCCGTTATGTGTTCGCAATGTTGATGATAGGGTCATACGATACGCGAACAGGGAGAGAGATGATGCGTAACGGAGTGATAAGCCTATCGTCCATCGCCGCTATGGCTGTGCTGGGCTGGAGCAGCGATGCCAAGGCCAGTGCCGACGGCGGCTGCATGACCGACTGGATCGTCAGCACGGCCGGTTTTAACGGCTGCAATAATTCCCCCGCGCTCCAACCTGGCAATGACACGCGCGCCAATATGCTGCTGATGCTGCTCGATAATCACAAGGTCGCGCCTTCGAGCGGTAAGCTGGTCATCGCCAAAGATGATTATGACGCCGCGCCGTTCAGCCCGTTTCAACCTTGGTTTGAAACCGTGCGCTATTATCTTCCGCAAACCCCGCCGCAACGCTATGGGCGCGGCTCGCGCTGCCAGAGCGACGAGAGCGGTAGCGCCGCCTTCGTCCGCGCGGTCAATGGCGCGCGCGGCATTAGTGCAGGCGAACGCAGCGCACTCGTCTCCGCGCGCACCGCGATGAAGGCGGATTGCAGCGGAGCTGGCACCTCGGGCACGCCGATGGACCAACTCTCCGCTAGCCTCACCAGCGCGGAAGGCAAGGCGTTCGGTGCTTATTTGCAAGGGGCGCTCGCTTTTTATGATGGCCGTCAGGAGGAAGCGCAAAGCCAATTTGCCGCCGCCGCCAAGGGCCGTGATGCGTGGTTGAAGGACGCAAGCCAATATATGATCGCCCGCGCGGCGCTCAATGAAGCGCAGGACGGGCTATATGACAAATATGGCTATCGCGACAGGGAGGTGGCGCTCGACAATGCCAAGCTCAAAACCGCAGAAAATGCGTTTAACGCCTATATCAAAAATAATCCGCGCGGGGCTTATGCCGCCTCGGCGCGCGGATTGTTGCGGCGCGTTTATTGGCTTGGCGGCGATTTCCCCAAGCTGGAAAATGAATATGCGCGGCTGATAGCCGACCCTAATCAGGACATCGCCAGCCTTGCGGAAGAAATCGACCTTAAATATCTGTCGGGCGCAAAGAGCAGCAAAAATCCGTTGCTGGTTGCGACGATGGACCTCGCACGGATGCGCAGCGGCGGCGAATTTGGGGGGCCGGAAAGCTGTTGCAGCAAGCCGCTAGGGGCCGAAGAATTGGCGGGGCAAGCGGATATATTCCGTAATCACGGGGCCTTGTTCGATTATCTCAAAGCCGCCCACGCTTATTATGTCGGCAATAATCCGCGCGCGGTGTTGCAGATGATCCCCGATGCGGCACGGCAGAAAGAATTTAGCCATGTACAGTTTGCGCGGCAAATGCTGCGCGGCGAAGCATTGGAGGCGGTCAAGGACCGCAACGCGCGTGGCTTCTGGCTGGAAATGCTACCCGGCGCAAAATCGGAAAACCAGCGGTGGTTGCTCGAACTGGCCATCGCCAATCATGACGAAAAGCAAGGCCAGTTGGCGCGCGTGTTCGCCAAGGATTCGCCGGTTAGAAACAAGATTATCCGCCGTATCCTGCTGACCCGTTCCGCCGATGCGCCGTTGCTGCGCCAACAAGCGCGCAGCGCAACCGCCCCGCAAGAGGAGCGCGATGTCGCGCTCTACACCTTGCTCCAGAAGGAATTGAAGAGCGGGGCCTATAAGAATTTCCTGACCGATCTCGAACTGGTGCAAGCGCCCCCGTTAAAGCCTGATTCGGATTCGGGATATTTCTATCTTTATGGTGACAAGCCCACCGTGCCGCTCGGAATATTCCGGTCCACAGTGAGCAATGCCATCTATCCTTGTCCCGATATCAAGGCGGTCGCGACGATCCTTGCCGCCAATCCCAATAATGCCAAGGGGCAGATTTGCTTTGCCGAATTTTCGCGCGTTTATCTGGAGGGCGGATGGGATAAGGAACGCGCCAAGGATGAGCTTGGCTCTACCCCCTCCCCGCTTGATGCGCGGCCCTATTCGCGGCTTGCGGTGTTCCAGCGGTTGATCGGGGATCGCACGGTGCGCGGCAATGACCGGGCCATGGCATTGAACCTGGCGGTGCGCTGTTTTGAAACGAGCGGCTATAATCATTGCGGCGATCAGGAAATCCCGCAGGCGCAACGTAAAAACTGGTTCCAGCAGCTAAAGCGCGAATTTCCGAACAACCGGATCGCAACATCGCTGAATTATTATTGGTAAAAAGGCTTTCCGCTTTGCCGCGCCGGTTAGCGGTGCTCACGCGCCTCTCGCTCGGTGTCGCGCTGTTGGCGAGCATCGGCGGGTGTGAGCGTGAGGCTGCGCGCACGGTCTGCGCGCCCGTGGATGCTGCGCATTATGACGCCTTCTGGCTCTGGGCGGGCGTGAAGCCACAGCCGGTCTTGGAGCAGGCCAAGCGGCTCTATATATTAGAGGCCGAGGTGGTCGGCCGCCCCGGACGGCTCGCCGCCCAACGCGAAGCTGCGCCCCGGCTTGGCACACTTCCGGTATTTCTCGTCATCCGTGTTGAAACGCTCGATTGGGTGCCAGAGGTTGAAGCACAAATATTGTCCGCCATCACCGCGTGGGAGCGCAACGGCACCCGTGTCGCAGGCCTGCAAATCGACTTTGACGCGCGCACGAGGCAGCTGGACCGCTATGCCGGGTTTTTGAAATCCTTACGCGAACGGCTGCCGCGCCGCTATGCACTCAGTGTCACCGGCCTGCTCGACTGGAGCGCCAATGCGGATTCGCAAAGCCTCAACGCGCTGGGGCAAGTGGTCGATGAAGTGGTGCTGCAAACCTATCAAGGCCGTGCGACGGTGGCAGGCTATGACCAATATCTCGACCGGCTGAAACGGCTCCATGTCCCCTTCCGGTTGGGATTGGTGCAAGGCGGCGACTGGTGCGCGCGGCCCGACATCGCCGAAAATCCGGCCTTCAAAGGCTATGTCGTGTTTCTGCTCAATTCGCGCGGCTCATAGGTCAAAGCGATCCGGCGAAAATTGCGCAGGGTCGGCATCCACCTTGAGCGCCGCGTGAAGCGCATTGTCGCGCTCACCTGCCAGCAAACGTCCGGCGATGGCGGCAATCGCGGGCGCTGTCATAATGCCATAGCCGCCCTGTCCTGCCAGCCAGAAAAAGTTCGGCACCAGCGGGTCCGCGCCGATTACCGGCAGACGGTCCGGGGCAAAGGTGCGCAAGCCCGCCCATTTCCGCTCGACCGCCGCAATCGGCCAATCAACGACATGCTCAAGCCGGTCGATGGCGATGGCGACGTCCAGCTCTTCCGGCGACACATCGCGCGGTTCGTCGGGGATTTCATCATGCGGTGACAGCCAGATTTTGCCGTTCGATTCGCCCTTGAAGTAAAATTCGCCATTCACATCAATGACGAGCGGCAGTTCGGACGGGGTTTCGGCATTGACCCGGACTTGCAACAAGGTGCGGCGGTAGGGGGTGAGATTGACCGGCGCGACCGCAGCCATGCGCGCAATCTCGTCGGCCCAGGCGCCTGCGGCATTGACGAGCATAGCCGCCGTCACGCTCCCGCCGTCCGTTTCGAGCAGCCAGTTGCCATCGCTCTGCCGCGCTGCCGACCGGAGCCTTGCGCGCGTGCGGATGTCGACGCCATTTTTGCGCGCATGACGCAGATAAGCGGCATGAAGCCCCGCCACATCAATATCCGCGCAGCTTGGTTCTGCAATGCCGTGGTTCCAGCCCGCGCGCAGACCCGGCACGATGTTTTCCAAAGCCGCGCGGTCCAGATCAACCATCTCGACCCCGCTCGCGGCGAAATCGGTGCGGAATTGGTCGAGCGCGGGCATATCAGTGTCACGCCCCAAGGTCACCGCATGGCGCGGCAACAAAAAGCCCTGTTCGGCAAAAGCCGCATCAGGCGCGGCCAGAAAATCGGAGGAACCGGTAATCAACGGCTGCACCTGGGGGCCGCCATAGCTTTCATGCCAAAACGCCGCCGACCGGCCGGTTGTGTGATATCCGGGCGTGTCTTCCGCTTCGAGCAGCAGGATGGTCTTGCCCGACCCTGCCAGTTCCGCAGCCACACTCGCCCCCGCCATTCCGGCGCCGACAATCACAATATCAAAATGCATTTTTTATCCTTTTGCGCCCGCTTCGGCTTGGGCGAGAAAATCATCAATACGGGTCAAGGCATCGTCGCGCACGGCATCTGCCTCGCGCAATATTTCATGCGCACTTTCTCTCCCATATTCATGATGCCGCGCATGTTTAAGAAGCTGCGAGGCGTGGCGAATCGCCTTTGGATCAACAAGTTTGTCATCGTTCGTCGACAGGATAAGCATAGGCGTGTCAATATTTGACAGGAATTGCGGCGCGGCAACTTTGATCATCGAACGATAGGCCGCCTCGATCCATTGCCAGCTTGCGGGCCCGGTCCTGAGCGTGGAATCTTGCGCCCACCAATATTGTTCATCGGCATAGCGTTCCGCGCTTTTGGTGAGCAAGGTGCTGCGATACTCCTCGCTCTGGCCCGGCTTTTCACTATAGCGCCAGCCCGCACGGTCAGGGGCCATGATCCTGGTCATCGCATGGGCGACCCGCTGCCCCAGCGCATTGGGCACGAAATTCTTGAAGCCCAGCATCGGCGCTATCAGCACCACGCCATCGGGTGCAATCCGCTTTTCACCGAGCGCGCGCAGGATAATCTGCCCGCCCATGCTGTGGGCCATGACGATATGCGGCCCCGGCGTGCGCGCGGCCCAATCGGCATAATAATAAGCAAGGTCATCGACCCAGATCGAAAAGTCGCTGATATGGCCAAGGCTGTCCCCGGAGGAAAGCCGCCCCGATCCACCCTGCCCGCGCCAGTCGAACGCTTCGACATGCCATCCAGCGCGGTGCCAATGGTCGAAACTTTCAAGATATTTTTCAAAAAAATCGCCGCGCCCACCCTGGAATAATATCGACCCGCGCGCAGCGGGGCCAGCGGCGGATTCGCGGAAACGGCGGACTTCCCATCCATCGGCGAGCGGCACTTTATCTATTTGCGCCGTATCGGGAATCGAGCGGCGAACGGTCTGGTCAGCTTTCATGGCGATATGGTTACGCTTTAGTAAGTCATAGCGATTAAGACTCATCGCCATGGGTGGAAATTATTTCATTTTTGCGTTCGTCGGACTGCTCGTGGCCATGATGTTGGCCGCGGCAATCAGTGACATCCGGCATCGTATCATAACCAACCGGCTCAATGCTGCAATCGCCTTATTGGCGGTGCCATACTGGTTTGCGCTTGGCCTCGACCTCTGGCCCGATATGGCGTTGCAGGTCGGCGTGGCACTGGCCTGTTTTGCGGTGTTCGCGATTCCGTTTGCGATGGGCAAGATGGGCGGCGGCGATGTGAAGTTCATCACCGCGCTCGCCTTATGGTTCCCGCCGGGCATGGTGCTACCGTTCCTGATTGTGATGTCGCTCGCCGGTGCGGTGCTGACGTTGGTCATGATCGTCCATGAGCGCGTCAAGCATGGTGGTTGGAACCCCAAAGTCCCTTATGGCGTCTCTATCGCCTTGGCCGGATTTTGGGTTCTTCACCAACAATATATTAACCAGTTTGTGTGAAAAGGGGTGCGCGATCGGTTGATCCGCATGTGAGGGCAAAATCGTCATGGATAGAAAAAAAATTCTGCTGGTTGTCGGAGCGTTGCTGTTTGCCGCGCTGATGGCCTTTGGAGTCAATATTGCATTGCGGGGGGCAACTGCGCCGCAAGTGCAGGCGGCTGTCGCGCCAAAGATTGAAGGCCCGATGGTCATGGTCGCCACGCGCCCGCTGGCCGTCGGCACCATTATCACGCCGGAGATGGTCCGTTTCCAGCCTTGGCCCAACGAACTCATGGAAAGCGCCTATTTCGTCAAGGACCAGACGGATGTGAACGCGCTGGTGGGTTCGGTCGTGCGCAATGCGCTGACCGCTGGCGAACCTGTCACACAAGGCTCGCTTGTGAAGCCCGGCGAGCGCGGCTTCCTTGCCGCCGCCCTTGGTGCAGGGATGCGCGCGGTCACTATCAAGGTGGATATTGACACCGGTGTTGCCGGTTTCATCTTCCCCGGCGACCGTGTCGACCTTGTCATGTCTTCGGAACTTGATGCCGAAAATGGCGGCGACAAGCGCAAATTTGTCGCGAGCGAAACCATCATCCGCAATATCCGTGTGCTGGCGACCGACCAGCGCACCGACAGCAAGAATGAAGAAGGCAAGGACGAGGTGAAAACCTTTGCCACGGTCACGCTGGAAGCAACGCCGGTGATTGCCGAAAAAATTGCCGTCGCCGAACGGATTGGCCGCCTGTCGCTGTCGCTGCGTTCGCTTGCCGATACGCAAGCCGAACTGGAGCGCGCCATTGCCACGGGTGAAATCAAGATGCCCAAGGACGCCGACGCCAAAGTCGAACGTGAACTTATCGACCAGCTTGCTCAGCGTCCGATCGACAAGGGCGCAACCGCGACCACAGGCGGGCAGGTTTCGCGTTACCAGCGCACCGTCTTGCCGACGCCGCGCCCGACGGAGGCCGCCGCAGCCAGCGCGCCCGCACAATTTGTTCAGGCAGGCCGCGCCGATTCGGCATCGGGTGTCACCGTCCATCGGGGTCCGACTGTCCGCATTATCCGGGGTGACCAGGTCACCGAAACACCGGTTGGGGGAAATTGAAATGAACCGCACTTCGTCTAAAAAACTGCTGCTTGCAGGCGCCCTTGCTGCCCTAGCAGGTATGGGAAGCAGCATGAGCCTGTCGACCGCCGCTATTGCCGCCCCACGCAGCAATGCCAGCGCCGACCTCGCTTTGTCGGTTGGCCGTGGCCGTCTCATCACCCTGCCCCGTCCGATGACCGATGTATTCGTCGCCAATGACAAGGTAGCCGATGTGCAGGTGCGGTCGGCAACACAGCTTTATGTGTTCGCCAAGACGCCGGGGGAAACCAGCGTCTATGCGACCGACGCCGCGGGCAAAGTTGTCTATTCCAGCGTCGTGCGCGTCGCGAATAATCTGGAAACTTTGGACCAGATGCTTGGCCTTGCGATGCCCAATGCGGACATCACCATCAACTCGATGAACGGCTTTGTGCTGCTCACCGGCACCGTCGCTTCGCCTGAAGATGCGGCAGAAGCGGACCGGCTGGTACAAGCGATGGTCGGCGAAAACACCAAGGTGATTTCGCGCCTTCAGACCGCGACGCCGCTTCAGGTCAATTTGCAGGTGCGTGTTGCCGAAGTCAGCAAGACCATTCTGAAGGAGGTTGGTATGAACCTTCTGACCAATGATAATAATGGCGGTGGTTTTTTCGGAGAAGTAATCTCCGGAAATGATAGCGCGTTCCGCACCAACGCCGACGGCGTAGTCCAATCCTATCGTAAAAAGGCAGACGGGACGACCTTTGCATTTGGCAAAAATATTCTGGGCAACGCCGTCATGGCAACGCTCGACCTTGCCGAACGCGATGGTCTCGTCGCCACTTTGGCGCAACCTAATCTGACCACCGTGTCCGGCGAAACCGCAGACTTTTTAGCGGGGGGCGAATATCCGATCCCGGTAGCCAGTTCGCAAAATGATTCGATTGCGATCGAATATCGCAAATTTGGTGTGAGCTTATCTTATACACCAACTGTTCTATCCAACGGCCGCATTTCCATGCGTGTTCGCCCCGAAGTGTCCGAATTATCGACCGAGGGCGCTATCAAAATCAATGGTTTTGAGGTGCCGGCACTGACAGTACGCCGCACAGAAACAACGGTCGAGCTGGGCTCTGGCGAAAGCTTTATGATTGCGGGCCTGATGTCGAACAAGTCGATTGGCGCTATCAATAAGGCCCCCGGTCTTGGCGATGTTCCGATCCTCGGCAATCTGTTCAAATCGGACAGCTTCCGCCGCGGCGAAACCGAACTTGTCATCATGATCACACCCTATTTGGTGAAACCGGTTTCGTCTGCCCAGATCAAGCTGCCGACCGACGCTTATAACAGCCCGAATGATGTTCAGCGCATTTTATTCAACCAAGGGTCGGATGGCGTCACCAACGGCACACGCCCAATGCCTAGGGTCGAAAATAACACAAATGTGGGTGCCCCGGTTACACCCGGCATCACACAAGCCTTGCCGCCGCAGCGCCGTAAAAAGGACAATACTGCCACTGTCGGAGCCACTCCCGGTTTTTCTGGCAATTGATCGCATAAGGACAAGGATGTTTCTCATGAAAAATATGTTTGGCAAATCTGCCCTCATGGCGCTGGCGATCTCCGCTTCCCTTTTGTCAGGCTGTGCTGGCACCGCAACCCAGACCAACCGCAGCCTTGATTCAGTGCATCAACCCGTGGTGAGCCAGACCCATTATGTGATGGATCTTTCAACCTCTGGCGGCGCACTTCCGGTGTCGGAACAGCGACGTCTATCTGATTGGCTAGAGGCGATGGGAATCGGCTATGGCGATCATGTCGCAATTGATGACCCCGCCCCTTATGGCAATAAGGATGCGCATGAAGCCATTGCCCAGCTTGTGGCAGGTCACGGCATGATGATGGCCCGTGCGGCACCCATCACCTCCGGGACGGTAGCGCCGGGGAGCCTGCGCGTCGTCATCAGCCGCTCGCAAGCATCTGTCCCGGGTTGTCCGGATTGGTCCTCCAAATCGGTTACCGATTTCAACAGCGCGACCAGCTCCAACTATGGCTGTGCGGTCAACAGCAATCTCGCCGCCATGGTCGCCGACCCGCAGGATCTGGTCAGAGGCGCTAATGGCGCGCTGTCTGACCCGGTCGCTGCGGCCAAGGCAATCAAAGCCTATCGCGAGGCCGAACCCACGGGCAAAAACGGCCTCAAGGTCAATGACACAAAAGAAGGGGGCAAAAACTGATGAACGCTCCGTTTAAAGCCCCCGGCCTACGTGACCAGTTTTCGGCCTATGTGTGCGATGAAGATACATTAGACATCATCCGACCCATAGCTGCCGAAATGGGTTGGCAGGTGGAAAAATGCTATAAAGGCGGCCTGCGCAATGCGGTCCAGTCGCTGTCGATTTCGGCCAGCCCTAACATATTGTTCGTGGACCTTTCGGAATCGGGTGATCCACTGAACGATATTAACGCGCTCGCCGAAGTGTGCGAGCCGGGCACCGTGGTTATCGCAACAGGACAGGTCAATGATGTGCGCCTTTATCGCGACCTGTTGGGAAGCGGCATCCAAGATTATCTGCTGAAGCCTTTCTCGCCCGACCAGCTGCGCGATTCTTTGGCGCAGGCCCAAGCTGTGTTCAACGCACCGCGTCAGGTCGAATTGGGCGCAGACCGTCCGCATATCCTGTCCGCCGTCATCGGCGTGCGGGGCGGCGCGGGCGCATCATCGGTTGCAACTTCGGTTGCTTGGCTGATGAGCGCACAGCTTGCGCGCCACACCGCGCTTCTCGACCTCGACATCCATTTCGGCACGGGCGCGCTCAGCATGGATCTGGAGCCGGGACGCGGGCTTACCGACGCTATCGACAATCCCAGCCGCATTGACGGGCTGTTCATCGAACGCGCTATGGTGCGGGCATCCGACCGTTTATCGATCCTGTCGGCCGAAGCGCCGATCCACCAACCCGTCCTCACCGATGGCAGCGCCTTTTTCCAGTTACAGGAAGAATTGAAGGGCGGGTTCGAAACCACCATCGTCGATATTCCGCGCAATATGCTGATCCAATATCCGCATCTGATGACCGATATGCAATCGGTTGTGGTGGTGACGGAACTGACGCTCGCGGGCGCGCGCGATACGATCCGCATCCTCGCTTGGCTGCGCACTAATGCGCCGCAAACGCAGATCATCGTGGTCGCCAACCGCGTCCCCGCTGGCCCGACGGAAATCAGCCGCAAGGAATTTGAAGAATCGATCGAACGTCCGATTGACGTGCTGGTGAATGAAGACAGCAAAGTCTTCATCCAGGCCGCAAAGCTCGGCAAGACCGTGGGCGAAGTCGCGAAATCGACCAAGACAGGTCAGGCGCTCCTCGCCATCGCCAATAAGGTGATCGCAAGCGATAATGCCGACGAACAAGACGACGGCGCCAATGGCAAGGGCAACGCCAAAGCCAAGCCCGTATCGCTTGCGGGCAAAATGGGTGGCTTCAAATCGCTCTTGTCCAAAAAAGACAAGAAATAAGGACGTGGGCAAGCTGTTCCGCTTTTCGGGGCGGCAGCTTGTAACAGGGGAATGTGATGCAGTTTGAATGGATGATTTTGGGCGGGGGCGCATTATTGCTGTTGCTCGTCATCATCGCCGCACTTGCCGGACCGTCCGAGGCCAAGGCACAAGGGCGACGCTTGTCGTCCATCCGCGAACGGCACACCACCTCGCGCGAAGCGGCAATGGAAGCGCAAATGCGTAAAACCATCGCAGCGCGCACGTCGGAAAATAACTCGCTGGCAAAATTATTGCCTAACCGTGAATTGCTCGCTTTGCGCCTTCAACGCACGGGAAAAGGCTGGTCGCTCAATAATTATGTTTGGCTCAATCTGGGCGTTGCAACCGCAGCCGCTTTTCTGCTGAAGCTGCTTGGCGCCCCCTTCCTCCTCTGCCTGTTCGCCGGACTCGTCATAGGACTTGGCGTTCCGCATATGGTTGTAGGAATACTCATCAAGCGGCGGCTTAACGACTTTGTCAAAAATTTCCCCGACGCCATTGACCTTCTTGTGCGCGGGCTTCGCTCCGGTCTGCCGATTTCGGAAACTTTACAGGTAGTCGCGGTCGAAATACCGGGGCCCGTTGGCGAAGAGTTCAAATCCATCGTCGAGCGCATCCGCATCGGACGCAGCATGGACGGGGCTTTGCAAGACGCCGCCGAACAAATTGCGACGGCGGAATTCCAGTTTTTTTGCATTACCACGGCAATCCAGCGCGAAACCGGTGGCAATCTCGCCGAGACCCTATCGAACCTGTCAGACGTGTTGCGCAAACGCGCGCAGATGAAGTTGAAGGTCAAGGCCCTGTCATCCGAAGCCAAGGCATCAGCCTATATTCTTGGCTGCTTGCCGTTCGTCATCTTCGGCATGATTTATATGGTCAATCCCCATTATATTTCCGGATTTTTCATCAACCCCATCCTCATTGCTACCGGCTTAGGCGCAATGGTGTGGATGAGCATCGGCGTCGCGATCATGGCCAAAATGATCAACTTCGAAATTTGAGCCGGAAGAGGGACATAATATGACACCACCAGCTTCTACCGGCCCCACGCTACTCGGCGTTGATGTTCTTTGGGTTGCGACCATTTTGTCGGCACTCGGCACTTTCGCCGTACTCGTCGCAATCTATGCAGCCACCACCGCGCGCAACCCGATGGCCAAGCGTGTGAAGGCGCTTAATGATCGGCGTGAACAGCTTAAGGTCGGCATTACGACCTCGACCGCCAAACGTCGCGCCAAGCTGATCAACAAGAATGAAACGACCGACAAGATGCGGTCCTTCCTGTCGTCGCTTAAAGTATTGCAGGACGAACAGCTCCAGACCATCCAGCAAAAGCTGGCCCAAGCGGGCATTCGCTCCAAAGATCTTGCCATCCGTGTGGTGTTCGGGCGGCTTATCCTGCCGATCGTGGTCGGGTTGGCGGCTGGATATATTGTCTATCTGTCCAATATGGGCGTGGACTGGTCGCCGTTCAAAAAATTCATGATTTTCGCGGGCGCGCTTATCATCGCCTATAAAGCGCCCGACTTGGTTATCGACAATAAGCGCGCCAAGCGCACCGACGCGATCCGCAAGGGGCTTCCCGATGCGCTCGATCTACTCGTCATTTGCGCCGAGGCCGGTTTGACGGTCGATGCGGCATTTCACCGCGTATCAAAGGAATTGGGCAAGGCCTATCCCGAACTGGGCGAAGAATTTGCGCTCACCGCAATCGAACTCGGCTTCCTCACCGAGCGACGGCAGGCGTTTGAAAATCTGTGCTATCGCGTCAATCTGGAATCCGTCAAAGGCGTGACCACGACCATGATCCAGACGGAAAAATACGGGACGCCGCTCGCATCGGCCCTGCGTGTTCTGTCCGCGGAATTCCGCAACGAACGTATGATGCGCGCGGAAGAAAAAGCCGCGCGCCTGCCCGCCATTATGACAGTGCCGCTCATCCTGTTCATTTTGCCGACCCTGTTCGTCGTGATCCTTGGCCCTGCGGCCTGTTCGATCAAGGACGCCATGTCAGGCGGCGCATTAGGCGGTGCCTGACAACGGCTAAACCGAGCAAAAAGGCCAAATAAAAAAGGGGGGCGTCACTGCTCCCCTTTTTATTATTTGATACGCTTTGCTTTTAAGCGACTGTCTGTTCGATCACACCAAAGATCGGGTGATGCTTGTCATCTTCCATCCAGATGCGCACGCTGTCACCTTTTTTGAGGAAGGGCGTTGCGGCCGCACCCGACTGGATGGTTTCGACCATCCGCACTTCGGCGATACAGCTATAGCCCAGCCCACCTTCGGATACCGGCTTGCCGGGGCCGCCTTGGGCATCGCGGTTGGAAACCGTGCCGGACCCGATGATCGTGCCGGGACCAAGGCGGCGGGTTTTCGCGGCGTGGGCTACCAAAGTGCCGAAATCGAATGTCATATCCGCGCCTGCATCCGCGCGGCCAAAAGGCTGGCCGTTCAAATCCACGAACAAGGCACCTGCAAGCCTGCCGTCCGCCCAGCGGTCGCCCAATTCGTCAGGCGTCACGAACACCGGCGAAAAGGAGCTGGAGGGCTTGGACTGGAAAAAGCCGAACCCTTTGGCGAGTTCTCCGGGGATCAGGTTGCGCAGGCTCACATCGTTGGTGAGTCCCACCAAGCGCACCGCGGCCAACGCCTCCTCGCGGCTTGCGCCCTGCGGCACATCGCCGGTCACAACCACCACTTCGGCTTCAAGGTCACAGCCCCAGCTTTCATCGGCGAGCGGAATATCATCGCGTGGCCCCAAAAACGCATCCGAACCGCCCTGATACATCAACGGATCATGCCAGAAACTTTCCGGCATTTCTGCCCCGCGCGCTTGGCGCACCAGCGCGACATGGTTCACATAAGCCGACCCGTCCGCCCATTGATAAGCGCGCGGCAAAGGCGCTGCCGCATCATGTTCATGAAAGCGTTCGCGCGGGATGGCTTCATGTTCAAGGTCGGTCGCCAGCGCCTCCAGATCGGGCGCGTAACGATCCCAATCATCAAGCGCCGCCTGTAAGGTCGGCACGATGTGGCTCGCATCCGCATACCAGGCAATATCTTTTGACACGACGACAAGTTTGCCGTCGCGCCCGGATTTGAGCGAAGCGAGTTTCATGGGGCTATCCTCTTTATAATTTTATGACCGCGCTGTTGTTGCGCAATTATTCGGGAACGACAATCTCTTCTTTGTGCAGCCATTCCGCATAGCGCGGCGCGGTCTTGGTCTTGCTCCACTCTTCGAGCATCAACGGCGCGACGGTGCGCAATTCCTGATATTGCTCCGCCGTCCCGATATTGGCGGCAAGTTCCAGCCGGTGGCCATTGGGATCGAAGAAATAGATCGACTTGAAAATACCGTGATAGGTGGGGCCAAGGACATCAATCCCCTGCCCCTCGATATGCGCCTTTGCCGTGAGCAAAGTGTCAACCGAGTCGACCTCGAAGGCGAGATGCTGCACCCATGCGGGGGTATTTTCATCGCGGCCCATATCGGGCTGTTTGGGCAGCTCAAAAAAGGCCAGCACATTGCCGCCGCCGCAATCCAGAAACACGTGCATATAAGGATCATAAGCCCCGGTGGACGGCACATGGTCTTCGGAAAATGCGGTCACATAATCCATGCCCAACACGCGCTGATACCATTCGACTGTCTCTTTCGCATCTTTGCAGCGATAGGCGACATGGTGGATGCGGCTGAGGCTGAACGGAAGCGCGGGCGCTTCTTCTGCCGGTGCCATAGTGGTGGGCGTGACCGACATTATGCGTCTTCCTTCATATCAAGCGCACCGCGCTTCAACTGGTCGGCTTCGATGGATTTGAACAAAGCGGTGAAATTGCCTTCGCCAAAGCCTTCATCTTTTTTGCGCTGGATGAATTCAAAGAAAACCGGGCCGATTTCGGGCTGGGCGAAAATCTGGAGGAGGAGACGCGGGTCGCCTTGCTCGGTCGACCCGTCGAGCAAAATGCCGCGCTTTTGCAGTTCTTCGGTCGGCTCGCCGTGGCCCGGCAAGCGGTCTTCGAGCATTTCATAATAGGTGGCCGGCGGCGGATCCATCAGCGGCACCCCGCCATCACGCAGCTTGTCTAGGCTCGGGATGAGGTCGTCGCAGATGAGCGCGATATGCTGGATGCCCTCGCCGTTAAACGCACGCAGATATTCTTCAATCTGGCCGCCGCCCGCTTTGCCTTCCTCGTTCAAAGGAATACGGATTTTGCCATCGGGCGCGGTCATCGCCTTGGAAGTAAGGCCGGTATATTCGCCCTTAATGTCGAAATAGCGGATCTCGCGGAAGCCGAAGATGCGCTCATAGAAAGACGCCCAATAGGCCATGCGGCCACCATAAACATTGTGCGTCAGATGGTCGATAATCTTGAACCCGTTGCCGACCGGGTGACGGTCCACACCGGGGAGATATTCAAAGTCGATATCATAAATGGAGAGCGCATCGGGATTGGCTTCGTCCGCATAACGGTCGATCAGATAGATGAGCGCGCCGCCAATGCCTTTGATCGCGGGGATGCGCAATTCCATCGCACCGGTTTTGGTTTCGACCGGCTCCGCGCCGCGTTCGATCGCAAGGTCATAAGCCTTCGCCGCATCTTTGACTCGGAAACCCATGCCGCACGCCGACGGGCCATGTTCTGCGCCGAAAAAGGCCGCCGGGCTGCGCGGTTCATAATTGACGATGAGGTTGATGCCGCCCTGACGCCACAGGTCGACATCTTTGGAGCGGTGGTGCGCGATGCGGGTGAAGCCCATACGCTCGAACACGGGTTCAAGCTGGCCTTTTTCCGGCGCGCAAAATTCAATAAATTCAAATCCGTCGAGCCCCAGCGGGTTTTCAAAAAGGTCGGCCATCACGTCCTCATCTGCTTAATTAGTTTCACTTGAAACCAACTTACCACCGCAGAAGATTCGGCGCAAGAGTTAGGGCAGGCACACGTTAAATAGGCTTTTCCCGCTAGGCTGTAAGAAAGACCGCCTACAACCGCTCCGCCGCATATTCCGCCGACCCCTGAACCTTGTCGAGCAAAGTCAGCAAAGTCGCCCGCTCCTCTTCGTTCAGCACCGCCAGGATTTTGGCCTCCATCGCAAGCGCAGCCGGCGAGATTTCATTATATAAATCCCACCCCGCCGCGCTCAATTCCAGATGGTGCGAGCGGCCATCCTTTTCGCTGGGGGTGCGGGACAGGAGGCGGCGGTCGACCAACGCTTTGGTCGCGCGGTTGACCGTGACCTTGTCCATATGGGTGAGGTGGACGAGATCGCGTTGCGTCTGCGCTTCGCCCTCCCCCATCACGGCGATCACGCGCCATTCCGGGATTTTAAGGCCGAAGCGGCTTTGATATTCCCGCGCAATAAGATCGCTCACCACATTGGAAGTGACCGACAGGCGATAGGGCGTGAAGCTTGAAAGATTGAGTTCCGCCTTGGCCATGCTGCTTATCCTGTCCCCGATTTGTCCGTAATAATTTTCGCTATGCGCGTTGCCCCACAGGCTCTTGCTTATTCGACCGCATAGCGCAAGCCCAACCACAGCGTGCGGGGCAAGGCCCGTTCGATAATGCCGGTGCGCGAGCGTGTCGCTTCGACCGTGCGGTTGCCCAGATTTTCGCCGCGCAGTTCCACCCTGAACCGCTCGCTTATCTTGGCCCCGACCATCGCATCGAGCGTCAAGGCAGGGGCGAGGCGGATGCGATTCTGGTCGTCTTCAAACTGTGCGCCAATATAGCGCGCTGCCAGCATCGCGTCGACATTTTCCCCCTTGAAACCCAGCCGCAACGCGCCGCTATGCTTGGGCACTTGCGCGGGGCGGAGCCGGTCGAGCGGCGCACTCGCGCCGGATGCGCGTACCGACGCATCGGTATAGGCATAGGCCGCGCCTAGGCTCCACCGGCTGCCGAGCGCAAGGCTGGCATCAAGTTCCGCGCCGCGGCTCGATATCGCGTCCAGATTGCGGCGCTGCTTATAAGTGCCGCCCGCCGCGACAAAACCGACGCCGGGGAAATTGCCCGGCCCTTCGGCCAGACTGACATTGGCAATCGCGCCGTTGAGCCGGTTGGCATAGAGGGTTGCGGACAGGCGGATGCCGCGCTCCGGCGCAAGTTCCAGCCCCGCTTCGACCCCGCGCACCCGTTCGGGGTCGAGCGCGGGATTGGCGGCAATCGCGTCGGTCCCCACCCGATATGGCCGGTATAATTCGTTGAGCGTCGGCAGCCGCCAATTGCTATAGGCCGCTCCCCTTAGTGTAAGGCCTTCCGTCAGGCGCAGCCGCACCGCCCCGCTTGCCGAAGGCTCCCAGCCTGAGCGGCGCGGGAAATGGTTATCGGTAAGGGATGGCCCGCCGAAAAATTGCTCCTCCAATATGCCGCCCGATAGCCGCCAATGGTCAAGCCTCGCGCTGGCTTGGAGCGTGACTTTGTCCCCCACATCCTGACGCAGCGCGGCATAGGCCCCGACCGTTCCCGCCCGTCCCCCCGCTTTGCGCAGCCGTGTCGGCGCGCCCGCGACAAAACTATAGCGTTCACGGCTCGCCCCGCTGGTAAAGCGGCCGTCCGCGCCCAATGTCAGCGCCTTCAACGGGCGGATTTCAAACGCGCCGCCCCAACCGGTCGCAGGCACCCGATATTGGTCGAGCGTCGGATTGACGCTGTTGCGGTCGGCGCTGACGCTTGCAAAGCCGGAGCGCATCTGCCGCAACTGGCCATAGAGCATTGCCGACCAAGGAAGCCTGCCTTCATGCACCAGCCGGACACTCGCATCGGCCCCGGCGCTACGGCTGTCGCTATAAGCGGTGCCGCGATTGCGCGCGTCGTAAAAGCCCGACAGAACAGCCTGCAAGCGGGTCGCATCATCAAGGTCGATCACCCCGCGCGCGAGCAGATTGGCCTGCTCATAGGGCGCGCGCTGGTCCGCTTTTCCGCGCTGGTGGCGGGGCGTCGGATAGAAGCCGTCGCTGCGTTCATAGCCCGCTGCCAGCATCGCGGAACCGCTGCCCAAAATGGCAGAAACCAACCCGTCGGCGCTCACACTATTGCGGCTGCCATAGGCCAGTCCGCCTGCAAAAGCCGGATGATCGCCGGGGTCATTTTCGCTGAACAGCTCGATGCTCCCCGCCACCCCGCCGGGGCCGCCGGTCAGACCCGAACCGCCGCGCGTCACCCGCACGCTTCCGAGACGCTGCGCCGATATAGACGGCCAGTTGACCCAGCCGCCGAACGGGTCTGTCACCGGCACGCCGTCGAGCAGCACCACCGTCCGGCTCGCCGCATTGCCGCCCAACCCCCGCAAGGTCATGCCCTGACTGGTGGGGTGGGCGGAGCGCGCGTCGGAGCGGCGGAATTGCTGCAACCCCGCCACATCGCGCAGCGCATCTTCGACGCGGCCACTGGCGGTTGTGCGCAGCCGGTCGCGGTCCAGCACCACCTCCTGCCCGCTTATGTCCTTGCGGGGAAGCGCCCCGCCGATCACCACTATCTCCTGCGCACAGCAGACCGATACAGGCTGAAGGTCGGCCTCCTCGCCGCCTTCCTGTGCCACAGCGGCAGCGGGCAACAGCGCCACCAGCGCGCCCGTCACCAACGCACCCGCCATCAAAAATTGCGCCCGCCTCATGCCGGTTGTACGGCCTCGGGTGCGGCCTTGGCAAAGGCGTCCATCGCCGTCAGCGCCGCATCAATCCGCACCAGCTTGGGGAACGCATCGAGCGATGTATCGAACCGCCGCGCATTATAAATTTGCGGCACCAGACAGACATCGACCAGATCAGGCGCATCGCCGCCGAACAAGCCTTGCGTCGGCGCCAAGGCTTCCAGCGCCGTGAAACCTTCCGCTATCCAGTGGCGATACCAATCATCTACCTGCTCCTGCGTCGCGCCAAATTCGGCTTTCAGATATTTCAGCACCCGCAAATTATTGAGCGGGTGGATGTCCGCAATAATCACCATCGCCGCCGCCAGCACCTTGGCCCGCGCGTCCGCTTCTGCCGGGATCAGGCGGGCTTGCGGATAGCGCGCATCGAGCCAGTCGATGATCACAAGGCTCTGCCCCAAAAACTGGCCGTCATGCTCCAGCGTCGGCACAAAGCCTTGCGGGTTGCGTGCGAGATGCTCCGCCGCTCTTTGCGCACCTTCGACCAAATTGGTCGGCACCGCCTCATAAGCCACGCCCTTCAAATTGAGCGCAATCCGCACCCGGTACGAGGCCGACGAGCGGAAATAATCATAAAGGGTGAGCGACGGAGCGGTCATGGCGGCTGTCCTGCTGGAGGGAACTATGCCCCTTCCTTAAAGCCTTGCCCGCGCTTTCGCCAAGCCTTCTATGAAGCTTGCGCCCCTCCTTTCTTATACTGTGGGATCAATATCTTGTGGTCCGCGCGCGAAAATTCAAAAACCTCAATTTTCTCCCGAAAATACCCCCTTAACTTCGCAAAGTTCAGGCAAAACGGCAAATTTTTGGACCGCAATATATGGTATTGCGCCCCCTTCATAACGCACCGGATTTTATCGTTAAAAGCCATCCGCAATCTGCTCCTTAACATATGGGCGCAAAGCCCGATTCGGCGGTAAGCTTGGCCGGGGCGATTGATGTAGGACAGTTTTGTTCCGTGCAATTTGCGCCGGAAATCCTCCCCTACAAGGGGAGGTGGCGCGCCCGAAGGGCGTGACGGAGGGGTGTCTTGCTATCGTGAGGGTGTCACCCCTCCGTCATTTGCTGACGCAAATGCCACCTCCCCTTTTGAGGGGAGGCTTATGTGGGCACCGCTACCTCGCGTCTTTCTCCTCCGTAAACGGCACAGACTTTTATGCGCAACATAAAGGCGGGCAATGCGTTGAGGGTTGGATATGGCCTGGCTCCCGCTGTTCCCACGCACGGTTTTCCGCCGTGCGCCAACCACGGATATTGTCCTCCTATGATAAAAACCATTGCCGTTGCCCATCGGGATCGTGAGCGGTTGCGCGAGATTGTGCAGGTGGCCTCGCGCTTCGGCTTGGGCGTATTGCTCGCGCGGTTCGGGCTGGAGCGCAGCGGCAAGGCGCGCGAGGCCGATGCCGATAGCGACCCTGACAGCCTGCCGCGCCGCACCCGGCTTGCGCTCGAAGCCTTGGGGCCGACCTTTATCAAGCTCGGTCAAATTTTGGCGACGCGCAGCGATTTGCTGCCGCCCGAATGGACCAGCGAACTCGAGCAATTACACAGCCAAGCCCCGACGCTTGCCTTTGCCGATTTGCGCGCGGCGGTTGAAGAGGCTTTGGGCGAGCCGCCCGAAACCGCCTTTGCGACATTTGACCCCGAACCGCTCGCCGCCGCGTCGATGGCGCAGGTCCACTGCGCGACCCTCCACGCCGAGGAGGGCGCGCAAGGCACCGAGGTCGTGCTCAAAATCCGCCGCCCCGGCATCCGCCCGCGTGTGGAAGCGGATTTGCGCCTGATCGCACAACTCGCAGCGATCGCGGAAAGCGCGAGCGCCGAAATGAAGCGGTTCCAGCCCGCCGCGCTCCTCCAGCAATTGACCGAAGCGATATTGGAGGAGCTGGATTTCACCATAGAAGGCCGCAATGCCGACCGGCTGCGTGCCGATTTCACGCGCAATCCCAAAATAGTCGTGCCGCGCATCCATTGGGGCTGGTCGTCCGAAACCTTGCTAGTGATGGATTATGTCGAAGGGATCGCCCCGCGCGATGGTGTACGCCTGCGCGCCGCCGGGATCGACCCCCACGCCATTGCAAGCCTTGGCGCGGATGCTGTGCTCGACATGGTGCTGGTCAATGGCCGCTTTCATGGTGATCCGCATCCCGGCAATTTGCTGTGCCTTACGGGGAACCGCATTGCATTGCTCGATTGCGGGATGATCGGCCATGTCTCGCCGCGCCGCCGCGAAGAATTGATCGACTTTGTACAGGCACTCGCCAACGGCAATCCCAAAGGACTGGCCGATGTGCTCGCCATCTGGTCGGCAGGAAGCGATGCGTCGCCAGACAAAGTGCAGCTCGCCGCCGAACGATTGGTCCAGCGCCATTCGGGCGGGCGGCTGGTGTTGAGCGAAATGGTCGCCGATTTCATGGCACTGATGCGCAGCGAACGCATGACCATGCCGCCCGACCTGCTGCTGATTTTCAAAGCCTTGGTGACCTTGGACGGCGTGCTGCTCCAGATTGCGCCCGATTTTGATTTGAGCGAAGCGATGCGGCGCTCGTCGATGAGGATTTTGCAGGCGCGGCTGTCGCCCGACCATTGGCAACCCAATGTGCAGGCCTTGCTGCGCGAAGTGGGCCGCATCGGCGATGATGCGCCGCGTTTGTTACGCAGCGCGGTGCAAAAGCTGGAGGCGGACAGGCCCCTCCCCCCTCCCCCGCCCGATTATGGCCCGGCCATTGCAAGTGCGGGCCGGTGGATTGCGGGCGCGATTGTGGTGGGGGCGGGTGTGATTGCTGCGGCGTTGCTGTGGGTGTGACCGGGAGGGCTGGTCCTCTTTTCCATACTCCTCCATCTTCGTCATTGCGAGGAGCGCAGCGACGAAGCAATCCAGTGTTGGCGCAGCGCGACTCTGGATTGCCGCGCGCCTACGGCGCTCGCAATGACGAAAGGGGGAGAACGAGAATAGCGCGCGCCACAATTTTACACACTGACATCAATGTGAATATAATATGAAAGCCGCGTTCACTAAAATCTCAGCGAAGCACGTCTAAATCCTCATCCCGTCAGTTCACGCATAGTCCCACGGAGGGGAGATTTTATGAAATTCACCACCTATTCGCTCGCAGCGCTTGCACTCGCCGCCATCGCCGCGCCTGTAGCCGCCGCGCCCCAACCCGTCACTGGGCGCTGGCTCGACCAGTCCAAGGGCGGCGTCATCCAGATTGCGCCTTGCGGCCGCGCCTTGTGCGGGCGTTTGGTGCAGGTGCTGGAAAAGGGCCGCGCGGGCGCGAAGGACCAGAATAATCCCAACCCCGCGCTGCGTAACCGTCCGGTGCAGGGCATCACCTTGCTGTCCAACTTTGTCGCCGACGGGGATAGCTGGCGCGGCCAGATTTACGACCCGCGCAAGGGCAAGACGTATAAAAGTTTTGTGAAATTGAACCCCAACGGGACGTTGAGCGTCAAAGGCTGTCTGGGGCCGTTCTGCCAAACGCAGACCTGGACGCGGGCGCGGTAGAAGCGACGGCAGTATGTTTACACTTCGTCATCCCCGGCTTGACCGGGGATCCATCTCCTAACCTTAAGGTTTTGCGGTATTATCCGCGACAGGCTACCCGCAAGGTCCCCAGATGGATTCCCGCTTTCGCGGGAATGACGAGGTTTTTATTTTCTAGCCCCCTACGGCGCATCCCCCAAAATCCACTCCACACCGGCGAGCGCGTGCAATTCGGTGCTGTCGTAAATCGGCAGCACATTGGCCTTGGTATCGACAATGAGATCCAGCTCGGTGCAGCCCAGCACCACCGCGTCGAAATCGGCCTGGTCGATATTGGTGATATAGGTTTTAAGCTCGCGTTCGGCATCGCGGGTGACGCGGCCGAACATCAGGTCATCATAGATGATCTTGTCGATCTTTTCCGCTTCGCCATCGCCGACCGTTTTCAAACTGATGCCGTGGCCGACAAGCCGCTGGCGATACCATTTGCCGGTCATCACATTATGCGTGCCGATAAGCGCGGCGTTCTGGACGCCGTCCGCCTGCATCTTTGCGCCAATCGCATCGACGATATGGAGGATCGGGATTTTGACCGATTTTTGCACCTCGTCATACACTTTGTGCATCGAGTTGGCGCAGATGAGGATCGCGGTTGCGCCCGCTTTTTCAAGCCGCTTGGCCGATGCTTTCAAGGCCTCGGTGGCGTGTGCCCATTGCTCGTCGGTTTCGATGCGCGACAGGTCGCAGAAATTGAGGCTTTCCACTACCAGCGGCGCGGAACACATACCGCCCACCCGCTTTTGAATCTGCTGGTTGATGATGCGATAATATGTTTCGGTCGAGACCCAGCTCATCCCTCCGATCAGGCCCAGTTTGCGCATTTTCCCTCACCCGTCATGTAAAGAAACGTCGCCCCGACCGACTGCCGGGGCGACGTTTGGTTGCGTTCTGGTTAGCGTGAAGCAGGCCTGCTTGCCAAGAAATACCGGACCGCTTCGGCGTAAAAAATCGTGTCGGGTATCGGCGGGGATGTCGGCGCGTGTGCAGCGAGGGCGCGGGCACGGGTGCGGACAGGGCCGAAACGGGCGGCTTAATGCCCCCCGCCGTTCAGCGATTTCACAATTTCTTCGACCATTTTCTTGGCGTCCGCGAGCAGCATCATGGTGTTATCCATATAGAAAACATCATTGTCGACACCAGCATAGCCGACCCCGCCCATCGAGCGTTTGACGAACAACACCGTCTTGGCCTTTTCGACGTCGAGCACCGGCATCCCGTAAATCGGCGATGTCTTGTCGGTCTTGGCCGCAGGGTTGGTGACGTCATTCGCGCCGATGACAAAGGCAACGTCCGCTTGCGCAAATTCGCTGTTAATATCCTCCAGCTCAAACACTTCATCATAAGGCACATTGGCTTCGGCGAGCAGCACATTCATATGGCCCGGCATACGCCCCGCGACCGGATGGATCGCATATTTGACGTTGACGCCTTCTTTTTTGAGAAGGTCGCCCATTTCGCGCAGCACATGCTGGGCCTGCGCCACCGCCATGCCATAGCCCGGCACGATGATGACATTGTCGGCTTGGGCCATGAGGAAGGCCGCGTCTTCGGCAGAGCCGCGCTTCCACGGGCGTTGCTCTTTGGCTTCGCCGCCACCTGCCGCCGCTTCCGCGCCGAACCCGCCTGCGATCACCGACAGGAAGCTGCGGTTCATCGCGCGGCACATGATGTAGCTTAAAATCGCGCCCGACGAGCCGACCAACGCGCCGGTGATAATCATCGCGCTATTGTGGAGCGTGAAGCCCATCGCCGCTGCCGCCCAGCCCGAATAGCTGTTCAGCATCGACACGACGACCGGCATATCCGCCCCGCCAATCGGGATGATAAGCAGGAAGCCGATGATGAAGGACAGCGCCAAAATCGTCCAGAAAATCCACTGGCTCTGGTCCTGCGTGAAATAGGCGGTGAGGCCCACAATCGCCGCCAGCGTGCCAAGATTGATGACATGGCGCAGCGGCAGGATGATCGGCGCACCGGACATTTTGCCCGCAAGTTTCAAAAACGCAATCACCGATCCGGAGAAGGTAATCGCGCCAATCGCGGCCCCCAGCCCCATTTCGACGCGGCTCACCGGGCTGATGAGGCCATCTTCACCGACAATGCCGAATGCTTCGGGATTGAGATAGGCGGCAGCGGCCACCAGCACCGCGGCCAAGCCGACAAGACTGTGGAAAGCCGCGACAAGTTGCGGCATGTCGGTCATCGCAATCTTCTTGGCAATCGCAAAGCCGATCACCGCGCCAATCGCAATCGCGCCCAATATGAGGCCTAAAGCGCCCAAATCCGGCCCGACATAGCTGTCGGTCAAGCTGCTCCCGTACATCGGCATATGGGTGACGAGCGTTGTTACGACCGCGATGCCCATGCCGATCATACCCAACCGGTTACCGCGCTGCGACGTCGCCGGCGACGACAGGCCACGGAGCGCCAATATGAAGCACACGCCCGCAATCAGATAAGCAATGCTCACCCAGGCTGGTATTTCATGTATCATATTGTTCCCCCGATATATTTTTCATTTTCGTCATGCCCGCGAAAGCGGGAATCCATCTCCGGCGCGACCCGCGAACCGCCAAGCCGGGAGATGGATCCCCGGTCAAGCCGGGGATGACGTGAGGACAGGCTCACAGACAAGCCCACCCTCACCGTTCCTTCTTCTTATACATGGCAAGCATCCGCGCGGTGACGGCAAAGCCACCGAAAATATTGATACTCGCGAGCACCACCGCAAAAAGGCCGAGCCATTTGGACACCGTCCCGCCATCGCTCAACCCGACAGCCGCCGCCGCAATCAACGCACCCACAATAATCACCGAAGAAATCGCATTGGTCACCGCCATCAACGGCGTGTGCAACGCAGGCGTGACCGACCAGACGACATAATAGCCGACAAAACAGGCGAGGACGAAAATGGATAGAATTGAAATAAAGTCCATGATGGCTCCTTAATCCTCCCCTGCAAGGGGAGGTGGATTGCCCTTCAGGGCAAGACGGAGGGGTGTTGCGCTGTCCGGAGAGGGGAATACCCCTCCGTCAGCCGCCACGGCGGCTGCCACCTCCCCTTGCAGGGGAGGATATTGGAGGGCAGCGCCCCTTTGGCGGGCGGTTTCGGTAATATGGTTTATGACATAATCGAGATTGCGCAGCACATCACGGGCAGAAATACGCAAGGTCATGACCCCGCGCGCTGCGAACCAGCCGTCGCGCACGCGATCGCGTTCGGGTTGAGTGCCGGTATCATGCGCGAAACCATCTACCTCAATCACCAACCGCGCTTCGTGGCAATAAAAGTCGGCAATATAGGCGCCGGACGGATGTTGCCTGCGAAATTTAAAACCTGCCGGGCGTTTGCGTAATTCACGCCATAAAATAACTTCCGGCGGCGACATGGCCTGACGCAGATTGCGCGCTTTATGTCCGGTATTACCGATCCCTTGCAGCATCAAAATCCTCTCCTGCAAGGGGAGGGGGACCGTTCGCGCAGCGGATGGTGGAGGGGTGATGCCCTATCCGGAGAGGGAAATACCCCTCCGTCAGGCGCTGACGCGCCTGCCACCTCCCCTTGCAGGGGAGGATGATGACATGTCAGCGCCTCGTAAAAATCTCCTCCCCTAAAAGGGGAGGTGGCACACCCAAAGGGTGTGTCGGAGGGGTGTCTCCCTCTCAACAAGGCAATAGCGTTCGATCGCTCGGCGACCCTCGCATCTCCCCCTCCCCGTTCCGGGGAGGAATAAGAAGACATCCCTACCCTCACCCCAACAACCTCTCATTCACGACCTTGCCGCCTTGGGTCAGGCGGATGGCTTGGGTGATTTCGTCGTCGTCGGGTAACACGGGTTTGCCCGCTTCCTTGTCCCAGAAGGCCGAGAGGAAATTATAGAGGTTGCGGCTGAACAGGGCCGAAGTGTCGGCGGCCAGCCGTGCGGGCATATTTTGCGCGCCGATGACTTTGACGCCGTGGATTTGCGTAATCGCTCCGGCCACCACGCCTTCGACATTGCCGCCTTGTTCGGCCGCCAAGTCGACAATCACGCTGCCATTGCGCATCGTTGCCAGTTGCGCGTCCGAAATCAGGCGCGGCGCGGGGCGGCCCGGAATGAGCGCGGTGGTGATGACAATGTCCTGCTTAGCGATGTGTGACGAAACAAGTTCGGCTTGTGCGGCCTTATATTCGTCCGACATTTCGGTGGCATAGCCGCCCGTGCCTTCGCCCTCGATGCCCTTGACGCTATCGACGAAAATCGCCTTGGCGCCCAAGCTTTCAATCTGCTCCTTGGTCGCAGCCCGCACGTCAGTTGCCGATACTTGCGCGCCCAAACGCCGCGCGGTCGCAATCGCTTGCAAGCCGGCAACGCCGACGCCCATGACAAAGACTTTAGCCGCACTTACCGTGCCCGCCGCCGTCATCATCATCGGGAAAGCGCGGCCATATTCTGCCGCGGCGTCAATCACCGCCTTGTAGCCGGAAAGGTTGGATTGCGAGGACAGGATGTCCATCGACTGCGCGCGGGTAATGCGCGGCATGAATTCCATCGCCAGCGCATCAATGCCGAGCGCGGCATAATCATCCACGCGTGCGCGTTCGCCGAACGGGTTCAGCCCCGCAACCAGCCAGGCGCCTTGCTTGATGCCCTTGATGCTTTCGGCAGACGGCCCCTGGATGGCGAGCACAATGTCGGCATCTTTGAGCACATCGGCGCGGGTGCCAAGGCTCGCCCCTGCGGCTTCATAATCCGCATCGGCAATGCTGGCCGCTAATCCTGCGCCCTGTTCGACCGCAAGGGTCGCACCGAGGCTGGCGAATTTTTTGACGGTTTCGGGGATCGCGGCAACGCGACGCTCGCCCTCAACCTGTTCCTTGAGGACTGCGATTTTCACTGGCGGCCCCGATCAGTTAGCGATGAGCAAGATGACGATCGCCACCGAGATGATCGATACTATCGTACCCCATTTGATGAGCTGGACGAAGCCGCCATAGCTTTGATTGGCTTGCTTCATATCCTGTTCGGCCATGATAAAACTCCCCTTCGGTCTTTAAGATTTGGGCTCTTCCTTAACCAAGGCTTTGCAAAGCCTCAAGCCCCGGCGGCTGCTTTTGTAAAAGCATTTCTTTGCAGCATAGCGACGCCAGCTTGTCTGTGCGCTGCCCTAGGGAGAGATGCCGTAGGGAGAATTGTTGTGGCGCGGGCTTGATGCAGATTGGCTTAACAGGATTTTTACGCCTTCTGTCCTAAAACAGGACGCTTCACACCTGCGCGGACATGGGAAGCCGTGCCGATATAAGAGGATAGCGCCCGATGGTCACACCGCAAGGCACCCCTTTATTGATGCTGATCGACGATGAACCGGCGGGGCAAAGGCTGGTGTCGGCGCTGGCCGCGCGTGGTGGCTGGCGCACCGTGCTGGCAGGCGACGCCGAAAAGGCGCTCGCCATGCTGGGGACGCAGGACGGGATGATGCTCGATGCGGTGCTGATCGACCATTGGGCACCCGATAGCGGGATTGCCGATGTCGCGGACATTGTGCGCGCGCTGCGTGAACAGCGCCCGGCCCTCCCCTTATTAGTGATGACCTGCGAAGCGCGGCCCGATGCGGCGCTGGCGGCCATGCGGGCGGGCGCTACCGATTATATCCGCAAGCCTGTTGCGCCCGAAGCCTTGCTCGGCGCGCTGGCGGCGGCAACCGACAGCCGCAAGGGCGATGGCGAATTGCGCCCCTTGAGCGAAAAACTCACGGTCCCTCTCCCCTTTGACGAAGTAATCGGTTCGGCCCCGCAATTTCGCAATGCGCTTGCCATTGCCGCCAAAGCCGCGCGCGCCCGCGTGCCAGTATTGGTCGAGGGCGAAGCGGGGACCGGCAAGGATGTGATCGCCAATGCCATCCATGCGGCCAGCCCGCGCGGGCGCAATCCGCTGGTCCGGATCGATTGCGGCGCGGTTGCCAAGGGGCTTATCGGGTCAGCCCTGTTCGGCCATGAGCGCGGCGCTTTTGCCGGTGCGTTCGACCGCCAATCGGGGATGCTCCACGATGCCGATAGCGGCACCATCTTCATCGACCGGATAGACCTTATGCCGATGGACGTGCAGACACGGCTTGTCCGGTTTCTCGACAGTGGCGAGGTTCAGGCGATCGGCGCAACGCGCGGGCGCACGGTCGATGTGCGCGTGATTGCCGCGTCCGACGCCCCGCTCAAAAGCGCGATGGCCGAAGGACTGTTCCGCGAAGATCTATATTATAAGCTGGGCGCGGTGCAGATTACGCTGCCGCCGCTGCGCGAACGGGGCGGCGATATTGCCGCGCTCGCCCGCCATCTGCTCGCGCGCATCGGCACGCTGCCGGGGATGCGCAGTCTTGGCATGACCGAAGAGGCGATGCGGCTGCTTATCGCTTATCCTTGGCCGGGCAATGTGCGCCAGTTGCAGGCCGCCTTGTTCCGCGCCGCGCTTGCCTGCGAGGGCGATGCGCTGACCCCCGCCGAATTTCCGCATATATCGCGGATGCTAAGCGGGCGATTGCCGGGAGCGCCGCGCGCGGGTCAATCGGACGGCATCGGGGTGATGCTCTATCTTCCCGACGGCAATTTGCGCCCGCTCGAAGATATTGAAGCCGACGTCATCCGCCTCGCCATCGGCCATTATCGCGGGCGTATGTCCGAAGTCGCGCGGCGGCTTGGGATTGGCCGCTCGACGCTCTACCGCAAACTCGCCGATCTGGGAATTGATACGGCGGCGTAACCAATTCCCCTCCCGCTTGCGGGAGGGGTTAGGGGTGGGTCTGTCTGCAAGCAAAACTGTTCAGGGCAGTAGCGCGTTCGCTGGGCAACGGAGCCTTAGGAATTTTACGCGCAAGCGAAAATTCTTAGGCGCAGTCGGGGAGGGCTTTGGACTACGCTGCCACTTCGACAGGCCCTCCCCCAACCCCTCCCTAAAGGGAGGGGAGATTTTTCACCCCGCCTTCAGCGCCTTTTCAATATCCGGCACCGGCGAATTGGTGAGCGTCTTGGCCAGTTCGCCAATCAAAGCCGCTTCGGTTTCCTTGTGGAAATGCCGCCGCATTTCGCCCAGCGAGCGCGGGTCGGCGACGACCACCAGCTTGTCGATCTTGTTGTTCAACACCTCGCCGTTCAGCCATTCGGCAACGCCTGCGGCATGGGCAAATTCGTCGAGCTGGCGCGCGTCATAGCCGCCGGGGCCGCCATCCTGATCCTTGGCGCCCGCGCTCTTATTATCAAGGCTGATCTTGGGGGATTTCACATTAGCAAGGTTGATATGCTGTTCATCGCCCTCATTGCGGAACAGCAATAATTGTTCGCCATCTGCGATTGCAACAAGGGTGCCGTTGGGAAGGTCCATATCTGTCTCTCTTTCTTAGTAAGGGATGCAAGAGAGAACGCCCCGCGATGCGCTTTGGTTGCGTCAATGTTCGACGAAAGGCTGGGTTAGCGCGGCATCGCGCAAGCCTTGCCATAAACGGATGGCCTGCACGGTTTCGGGCACATCATGCGCGCGGATAATTTGCGCGCCGCGCTCTATTGCGGCCAGATGCAGCGCGAGCGATCCGCCCAGACGGCGCTCAGCGGGCGCTTCATGATCGAGCGCGCCGATCATCCGCTTGCGGCTCGCCCCGATAAGCAGCGGACAGCCAAGCGTGTGGAACAAGGCCGCGCCATTGATGAGCGCAAGATTATCCGCGACGCCTTTGCCGAAGCCGATGCCGGGATCGACGATGATATGGTCGCGCGCAATGCCTGCCGCCTCGACCGCCGCCACGCGCGCGGCGAGCCAGTCATAAACGTCGAACAGCACATCCTGATAATCGCCGCCTTCATGCGGGTCGCTCTTTTGCGAGGGCGCGTGCATGAGGATGACGGGGCAGCCTGCCTTCCGCACCACATCAAGCGCGCGCTCGTCATAAAGGAGCGCGGATATATCGTTGATGATGGCCGCGCCCGCGCCGAGCGCCGCTTCCATGACGGCGGCCTTGCGCGTGTCCGCCGACACCGCAACCCCGCCGCGCGCGAGCCGTTCGATGACGGGCCGCACCCGCTCTATCTCGTCACCCTCCCAGATGAGCGGCGCGCCGGGGCGGGTGGATTCGCCGCCAACATCTATGAGTGCCGCGCCGGCTTCGCCCATCGCGAACCCTGCATGGGCGGCGACTTCGCTGTCGATATGCTTGCCGCCATCGGAGAAGCTGTCGGGCGTGACATTGAGGATGCCCATGACTTTCGGCTGATCGAGCCGGATGACGCGTTCGCCCAAGCTTAGCGGTTTGGTGGGGGAGCGTAGCGCGGCAAACTGGCGTTCACCTTGCGCGCGGACAGCATCGGGCAAGGCCGCGAGTGTCGCTTCAATCTCATCGACCGGCACCAGCGTTTCGCCCTTGCGCCGTCCTCCGGCTTCATCGCGCCATGTAAGCTGGTAGGCGCTATACCATAAAGCCCCGTCGCGCAGCCGCTCAACCCGTCCGTCAAGCCCGTGCGGGCGGGCGACGAAGGCGGTGGGTTGGAGATAGATGCGGTCGGTGGGTGAAATCATGGGAACCTATCCTAAAGCGCAACTAATCTCCCCTCCCGCTTGCGGGAGGGGTCGGGGGTGGGTCTGGCCGGCTAGCACAGCGTAAACCATGCCCTCCCCGACTACGCCTAATTCCCCTTCGCTGCGCTCTGGGTCATAAGGCTCCGTTGCCCCTCCCGTAAACGGGAGGGGATAAAGCTTACACCGTCGTCGCTAACAAATAATTCTGGCGCAATTTATCCACCGGCGACAAACCTTTTTCGTCCTCATAATGCCAGAAGGTCCAGCCGTTGCAGCTTGGCGCGTTTTGGAGTTTTGCGCCGAGGCCGTGGATCGAGCCGGTTTCCGGGCCGCACTCAAGGCTGCCATCGGCGCGCACGGTGGCTTTCCAGCGGCGCTTGGCGTCGCATATGATCGCGCCGGGCTGGAGATAGCCGGTTTCGACCAAAGTGCCGAACGCCACGCGCGGCTTGGCTTTGGGCGATTGCATGGTCGTAACCGCCGATTCATCCAAGGGCATTTCGGCTTCGATACGTTGGGTCGCGGCGGAGATATAATCATCCTCGCGCTCGATCCCGATCCAGTTACGCCCCAAACGCTTCGCAACCGCGCCGGTGGTGCCGGTGCCGAAGAAAGGGTCGAGCACCACATCGCCGGGCTTGGTGCAGGCGAGCAGCACGCGGTAGAGCAAGGCTTCGGGCTTTTGTGTCGGATGGACTTTGGTGCCGTCCTTTTTCAGCCGCTCCTGCCCGCCGCAAATCGGGAAATTCCAGTCCGAGCGCATTTGCAATTCATCGTTCAGCGTCTTCATCACGCGATAGTTGAAATGATATTTCGCCTTTTCCCCCTTCGACGCCCAGATCAGCGTTTCATGCGCATTGGTGAAGCGCGTGCCTTTGAAGTTCGGCATCGGGTTCGCTTTCACCCAGATCACATCGTTCAAAATCCAGAAGCCGCCATCTTGGAGCGCGGTGCCGACGCGGAAAATATTGTGATAGCTGCCGATCACCCAGATCGAACCATCGGGCTTCAAGATGCGGCGCGCTTCGGCCAGCCAGGCTTTGGTGAAGCGGTCATAAGCGGCAAAGCTGTCAAATTTGTCCCAATCATCGTCAACCGCATCGACCTGACTGCCATCGGGGCGCAGGAGGTCGCCGCCAAGTTGGAGATTATAGGGCGGGTCAGCGAAAATCATATCAACGCTCGCGTCTGGAAGCGCGCGCATATGCTCGATGCAATCGCCTTTGAGGATTGAATTGAGCGGCAAGTCCACGTCCGGCACAGGCGCAGCCACGGCCTTGCGCGCGCGCACCGGTGCCTTGACCGGCTTCACGTCCAGGCTCGTAAATTTGTCGATCACACCCATTGAATCATTGCCCCCTTTGCGGTTGGAGCGGCAAAGTGAGTCCCCCGGACTCTTGCGTCAAGTTCAAAAGCTTATTGCCCGCGCCTCACAAACGCATGAGCTATGGGAGAACGAAACGAGTCCCCACAGCATATGGTTTATAATCGCGTTACCAAGACTCCATCCCTTGTGGTGTGGCCCAAAGGACTCACCTCCAACGGTTCGTCGCATTTTGGCGCATCCGGCGCGCGCAAAGTTAGAAAAATTCTAATTGCGCGACCGGCGCGAAGCTTTTGCGGTGAATCGGACAGGGGCCAAGTTCGCGCAAGGCGGCCATATGCTGCGCCGTGCCATAGCCTTTATGCTGCGCAAAACCATAGCCCGGATAGGCCGCACAATAGTCGCGCATCATGCGGTCGCGCGCTTCTTTGGCGAGGATGGAAGCGGCGGAAATGCAGCGTTCCTTGGCATCGCCCTTCACAATCGCTTGGCATTGGGTCCAGCGCCAGTCTGCCGCGCGGCCGAGCGGGGTCATATTGCCGTCGATGAGGATAAGGCTGGGTTCCTCCCCTACCCGCTCGCACAAAGTAAGGACCGCGCGGGTCATGGCGAGCATTGTCGCCTGAAAAATGTTAATAGTGTCAACTTCTTCGACGCTGGCAATGCCGATGCCATAGGGACAGCGTTCCAATATACGTGCTTCCAGCGTGCTGCGTTGCGTGGCGGACAAGGCTTTGCTGTCGCCCAGCCCTCTTATCTCTTTACCCGCCAGCATGACCGCGGCGGCGACCACCGGCCCTGCGAGCGGGCCGCGCCCGGCTTCATCGACGCCGACAATCATGTCGCGCTCATCCTGCCCCGCCGATCCGCCAAGGCGGGAAGCGGCGATATTCGCCCGCGCGATAAAGGCAGATCATATTGCCGAACGGGTCGCGCAACCGCGCCTCGCGCCACAGCCAAGGCTGGCTTTCGGGGCCGTGATCGAAACGGAAGCCGTCGCGGCTTAACCGGTCGACCAGCGCGTCAAGGTCGGCACATTCCAAATAGATGTGGCTGCTTCCCGCCACTTGGGTGTCGGGGTCGCGATGGATCGAGAGGGTTGCACCGCCGCCCGTTTCAAACCGCGCATAATCGGGCTTGCTCGCGACAATCACTTTCAGCCCCAATTTCTCATAAAAAGCAAAGCTGGCATCATAATCGCTCATGCACAATGTCACTTGATTGAGCATCAGATTGCCGGTGCCGTCGAGCCGCACCGCGCCCTGTCCCATCGGGCCATGCCCTTGGCCGAGGTCGGGCGCTTCGAGCATGGAGATGCGCACAAATTCGCGTGCGCGCGCAACCGCATTGGCAAGGTCCACGCCTTGCGCAAGATAAAAAGCGATGGCGCTTGCGGTGGTGCAGCCTGTGCCGTGGCTGTTACGCGTGACGATGCGCTGCGACTGCCAACTGGTCATATTATCTTCTTCGATCAGCGTATCAACCAATATGTCGCCTTCGGCATGGCCGCCTTTAATAAGGACCGCACAGCCATAGCGGGCAACAAGGCCCAGCGCCGCGCTCCCCGCATCATCGCCTTCAGCCAAAGCGGCGAGTTCGGGAAGGTTGGGGGTGACGATAGTGGCGCGCTGCATCAACCGCCCGAACGCGGCGATCGTATCGGGGTCGGCCAGAACGGACCCGCTGGTCGCAATCATCACCGGGTCAAAGATAACGGGGACGGACGGCAGCGTTTCCAGATAGTCGGCGACCGCATGGACGGTATCGGCAGAGCCGATCATCCCGATCTTGACCGCATCGACGCCAATATCGTCGACCACCGCCGCCATTTGCGCAATGACCATATCGGCAGGCACCGCATGGACGGCGGTGACGCCCTTGGTATTTTGCGCGGTGAGTGACGTAATCGCGGTCATCGCATGGCCGCCCAGCATGGTGACGGTCTTGATGTCGGCCTGTATGCCTGCGCCCCCGCCGCTATCGGACCCGGCGATGATGAGGATGCGCGGCATCGGGCGCGCGACAGGCGCAATCCGGCGGCTCATGGCTTATAGGTCCGCTCGGTCGAGGCCGGATATTGCGCGAGCAGATGCGCAGGGCGCACCGGACGGTCCATCAATTCGCTGCCGCAATTGGGGCAAATATCATCCAGCCCTTCGGCACAGGGCGCGCAAAAGCTACATTCAAACGAACAGATAAATGCGCCCGGCGCATCCGCTGGCAAGTCCGCGCCACATTTTTCGCAATCGGGGCGCATTTCCAGCATGAGTCTTATCGTCCTTTGGTTAACAGGGTCAGGCGGCTGCCTTCTCTACCGCTTCGCACACGCGGTCAACCACCTGTGTCACGCGGTCGGCATTGTCGCCTTCGGCCATCACGCGGATCAGCGGCTCGGTGCCGGACGCTCGGATGACCAAGCGGCCTTCGCCGTCAAGGTCGCGGGTCGCATCTTCGATGGCGCGCTTGACGCTATCGTCCTCCAACGGCGCGGAGCCTTTTTTGTAGCGCACATTTTTAAGAAGTTGCGGCACGGGGTCGAACTGGTGGAGCAATTCGCTCGCCTTTTTGCCGCTTTCGACTAAGGCTGCCAGCACTTGCAGCGCGGCCACCGTGCCGTCGCCGGTGGTCGCATGGTCGGTCAAAATCATATGGCCCGATTGTTCGCCACCGACATTGAAGCCCCCTTTGCGCATCTGTTCCAACACATAACGGTCGCCAACGCCGGTGCGGACCAGCATCAAGCCCTGCCCTTGCAAATGGCGCTCAAGGCCCAAATTCGACATGATGGTTGCGACCACGCCGCCGCCGCGCAGTAATCCTGCGGTGTTCCACACCGACCCGATCAGCGCCATAATCTGGTCGCCATCAACAACATCGCCTTGCTCGTCCACCACGATGAGCCGGTCCGCATCGCCATCAAGCGCAATGCCGATATCGGCTTGTTCGAACACCACACGCTCGCGCAACTGGCCGAGCGCGGTCGAGCCGCAGCCATCATTGATATTGCGGCCATTGGGGTTGACGCCAATCGCGGTAACGCTCGCGCCCAACTCCCACAAAGCGGTCGGCGTTGTATTATAGGCCGCGCCATTGGCGCAATCGATGACGATCTTAAGCCCGTCCAGACGGACATGTTCGGGCAGCGATTGCTTGACCGCATGGATATAGCGCCCGCGCGCATCTTCGATCCGGCGCGCGCGGCCAATATCATTGGGGAGCGCCAGTTCCGGCTCGCTCGCCAGCAAAGCTTCAATCTTGATTTCGTCATCGTCGGACAATTTGAAGCCGTCCGGCCCGAATAATTTGATGCCATTATCCTGATAGGGGTTATGGCTCGCCGAAATCATCACGCCCAGATCGGCGCGCATCGAGCGGGTCAGCATCGCCACCGCCGGGGTCGGCATCGGCCCCACCTGCACCACATCCATGCCCACGCTGGTAAAGCCTGCGACAATCGCATTTTCCAGCATATAGCCCGAAAGCCGCGTATCCTTGCCGACTACGACGCGATGCTTATGGTCGCCGCGCAGGAAATGCGCGCCCGCTGCCATCCCGACCCGCATCGCAATATCGGCGGTCATCGGTGCTGCATTGGTCAGACCGCGAATACCGTCGGTCCCGAAAAAACGTCTTCCCATAAAATCCCCGGACTAGAAAATGGCTCGGCCATCTCCACATTATTTTACCCTCGCGCGCCTATTAACGCTTTGCGCCGACAAAAGCGAGCAATGCGCGACACAAGTTTTTGTTGCGCCTATTTACCGGTTTTTTGCTTGCGGTGAACAATTTTTGGCGCAAACCATGCGCGCCATGGAAACTGTATCTTTAGCGGACAATGAAGGCGCGGGGGCATTGCCGCCGTCACAGCCTTTCTGGAAATCGAACAGCGCGCGGATTTTGCTCGCGCTTGCGCTGGGCTTGGCGCTCGGCATGGTCGCGGCGCGCACCGGCGGAAGCTGGGTTGCACCCAGCACCACCTGGCTAGGCGTTATCGGGACATTATGGCTCAATGCCCTTAAAATGACGATCATCCCGCTGATCGTCGGCTTGCTCATCACCGGCATTGTGCAGACCGCAGAAGCGGCCAAAGCGGGCCGCGTTACCGCGCGTGCGATTGCATGGTTTGTCGGCTTGCTATGGTTGTCGACCTTTTTGTGCGCGGTCTATGTGCCGGCCATATTGTCGCTCTTTCCAATTCCGGCAGAAAGCGCCGCATCGTTGAAAGCCGCATTGTCCGGCGCGGACAAGATCGGCACCGTGCCGACCTTTTCGGACTTTCTGGGCGGGCTTATCCCGACCAATATATTGAAAGCGGCGGTGGACGATTCGATCCTGTCGGTCATCATCTTCACCACCATTTTCGCCTTTGCGATTACCAAGATTAACGTCGAATATCGCCAAACGCTCGCGCGCTTCTTTGTCGCGATTACCGATGCGATGGTGGTGATGATCCACTGGATTTTGCTGCTCGGCCCTGTCGGTGTGTTCGCATTGGCCTATGTCGTCGCCGCGCAAACCGGGGCGGCAGCCTTGGGCGCGCTCGCCCATTATATCGGCGTTGTGTCGTCAATGGGGCTTTTGATCCTGATCGGCGCTTATATGTTTGCGGTGCTGGTCGCGAAAATTCCGTTGGGCGCGTTCACCCGCGCGGCGCTTCCTGCACAAGCGGTGGCTATCTCGACGCAAAGCTCGCTCGCCTCGCTCCCCGCCATGCTGCGCGGGACCGAGATTTTGGGCGTGCGTCGCCAGATTGCCGATGTCGTCCTGCCGCTCGCGGTCGCGCTCTATCGTGCAACCAGCCCGTCGATGAACCTCGCGGTCGCGCTCTATGTCGCGCATTGGTACGGCATCGAATTGCGCCCCGAACATTATGCCGTCGGTATTGCCGCAGCCGCGCTCACCACCATGGGGTCGGTGAGCCTGCCCGGCACCGTCAGCTTTGTCGCCTCGATTGCGCCTATCTGCATCGTCATGGGGATTCCGGTGGAACCTCTGGCTTTGTTAATCGCTGTCGAAACAATCCCCGACATTTTCCGCACCGTCGGTAATGTCACGATGAATGTCGGCCTCACCGCCGCGATTGACCGGCAAAGCGCGGGCGATATTCCCGCCGAAGCCGCCGTCCCCCTTCCTCACCCCCAAGGAGAATGAACCATGCTCTATCGCACGCTCGGCACCCCGGCCCTTAAAGTTTCGGCGCTAGGCATTGGTTGTATGCCGATGATGCAGGGCGGCAATATTGCTTATGGCAATGCCGACCCTGACGAGGCGGTCAAAACCATCCACGGCGCGATTGACCTTGGTGTGACCTTGTTCGACACCGCCGAAATTTACGGGCCGTTCGATAATGAAGAATTGGTCGGGGCGGCCATCAAGGGCAAGCGCGACGGGCTGGTCATCGCGACCAAATTCGGCTTCCGCTTTGAAGGCAAAAAAATCACCGGCGTCGATTGCAGCCCCGCCAATGCGCGCCGCGCGGTCGAAGGATCGCTGATGCGGTTAGGGATTGACGTAATCGACCTTTATTATGCGCACCGCGTTGACCCTGCTGTGCCCATCGAGGACACGGTCGGTGCGCTCGCCGACTTGGTGGCGGAAGGCAAAATCCGCCATATCGGCCTGTCCGAAGCTGCGCCCGATACGCTGCGCCGTGCGGCCAGCGTTGCGCCGATTACCGCGCTGCAATCCGAATATTCATTATGGGAGCGCGAAGTGGAAAGTGAAATCCTCCCCACCTGCCGTGCACTGGGCATCGGCTTTGTGCCTTATTCGCCGCTGGGGCGCGGGTTTCTGACCGGCGCGGTCACCAGCCGCGACCAGTTTGAAAGCGGCGACTATCGCCTCAACGACCCGCGCATGAGTGCGGAGAATTTCGACCGCAATCTGGAACTGGTCGCGATCGTGCGCGGGATTGCCGACAAGCATGGCGTGTCGCCCGCGCAAATCGCGCTCGCCTGGCTGCTCGCCCAAGGCGACGACATCGTCCCCATCCCCGGCACCAAACGCCGCGCGACGATGGAAGACAGCGTTGCGGCGGTCAATGTCGCACTCGATGCCGATGACCTTGCAACACTCGACAAGGCCGCGCCCGTCGGCGGCACGGCAGGCACGCGCTATACTGAAGCGGGCATGAAGATGGTGCGCTTGTAAGTCGCGTGTTTGGTGCGCGGTATGGGGGTGAGTAGTTCGTAGACGGGCTTTGAGGTCTGACACCCCTTCCACAAAATTCAATCCTCGTCATTCCCGCGAAAGCGGGAATCCATCTCCGGACCGATGGTTAGAATATCAAGCTCCGAAGATGGATCCCCGATCAAGTCGGGGATGACGAAGTTTTTAGAGAGAAGGAATCGTTCCGTTCAAAAACATAGCTGTTCCCCCGCGCAGGCGGGGGTCCAGTGTTAGGTAGCGCATTACTGCCCTTGGCCCCCGCCTTCGCGGGGGCACAATCTCATTCTCTCCTTAAGATGGAGAGGCTAAAAACCTACCAATCATACGCCTTGGGCAACGCGCCCTCCGTGGGATTACGATAGCGGTCACGCAGGCGTTGCTGGCGGGTTTGCAAGGGTTGTTCGACGCCGTCGATGAACACTTTCTCCGCATGGCTCGACAGTTCGAGCGGGTCGCCGCTCCAGATGACAACGTCACCCACCGCGCCGCCTTTCAACACACCAAGCTGGCCCGCCATGCCTACCGCTTCGGCAGGGCCAGAGCTGATTGTGGCAAAGGCTTGATCCCAGCTTAGCCCGCTCGCCCCCGGCACGCGCGTCAACGCGACCAGATTGCCCGCATATTGGGTGGTGTAGTTCATGCGCAGCGTTTCTTCATCGTCAATCTGGCCGATGGCGACCTTGACGCCCGCCGCGCGCATCCGCCCGATATTGGACTGGGTTGCGCCGCGTGCTTCAAAATCATCGGGCAAGTCCCGCACCGCGCTCGCGATGACAGGGGTTCCTGCCGCCGCGATTTCGCGCGCCACGCGCCAGCCTTCGCTCGCGCCCACCAAAGTCATTTTGATCGCCGGAAAATCCTGTTTCAAGCGCAGCACCTGCAAAATGTCATTGGCCGCATTGACCTTGACCATGAGACGCTGGTTGCCATTGATGACCTGTCCCAAGGCTTCGGCGTCGGCGCGCAATAACATACTGTCTTTCGAGCGCCCGTCATAAGCGGCAGGATTGCGCGCATAATCGCGCGCTTCCTGTAGCATCGCGCGGAAGGTGAGGAAGGTTGCCGAGCGGCTTCCCCCTGCCTTGCGCGCACCGCTTTCGCCAAATTCGACATATTGGAACGCGCGCGGGCGGGTCAGCATATTATTGTCATTGCCAAGGTCGACAACCGCGCCTTGGCCCGAAAATAATCCGCTCGAACTACCGGGGAAAACCAGCGCGCGGGTAATCCCGGCACTGCGCGCATAAGGGACCGGAATACCGAACGGGCTAAGCGCAGGCGACACGTCAATCGCGGCGGTAAAGGGCGAGCGCGGGGCGCTCATGTCATTGACCTGACTGACCGCTTCGACCTCCATAAGCCCGATGCGGCTAAAGCCTGCGACAATGCCCGGCGTCACCCATTTTCCGCTCGCGTCCACCACCGGCAGGCCGGCAGGCGCGCCGCCTTGCGTAACCGAGGCGACTTTGCCCCCGCGCACGATAACGGTGGCCCCTTCCAAGGGTGCCGAGCCATCGCCGATGATGACCTTGCCGCCGGTGATGGCAACGTCCTGGGCGAAGGCGGGGGTGGTGAAGAATGCTAGGCCAGCCAAACACACCGCTAGCCCTGAGCCTGTCGAAGGGCGGTTCACAGTATGGCGTAATGCGGATGGGCGTGCTTCGACAAGCTCAGCACTAGCGGAGTTTGTGGCGGATTTTGTGACAGAGTCGGTGGCACGGGCAGAGCGTGAAAACAGCATCCTCATTTCACATCTCCTTCACCCGGTTGGCCCAGCTCGAAGTCTGTCACCGGACGGCGTTTGGGGTCGGCGCTGTCGAACAGCAATGCGCCATCGACCCACACCCGTTCGGGGCGCGAATAGACGCTGAACGGGTTGCCGTTCCACAAAACGACATCCGCCATTTTGCCCGCTTTCAAGCTGCCAACCTTGTCGAGAATACCAAGCGCCTTGGCCGGATTATAAGTGAGCCAGCGGATGGCGGTCGCATCGCTGATCGTCATCCCCATGCGGCGGCCATTATTGAGCGCCTTGGACGCTTCCTGATTCAAACGCTGGATCTGGTTCTGGTCGTCCGAATGGATGATGGTGCAGGTGCCTGCATTTTGCAGCAGCGCGGCATTTTCCGGAATACCGTCATAGCTTTCCATCTTGAAGCCCCACCAATCGGCCCACACCACCGCGCAAACATCATTGTCTTTCAAAAGGTCCGCGATTTTATAGGCTTCGACTGCATGGTGGAACGCCGTCACCTTATAGCCGAACTCCTTGGCCATATCGATGACATTGGCCATTTCATCGGCGCGGTAGCAATGGTTCTGCACAAGGATTTCGCCGTCCAGCACCCCGACCAAGGTTTCCATGCCAAGGTCGCGCGTGCCGGTGCCGCCTTTCTTCTTATATTCGGCGGCCTTCGCCCAGGTCTGGCGGTCGAGCGCGATATTGCCCATGCGGGTGGAGGGCATCCGGCCCTTGGAGCCATAGACGCGCTTGGGATTTTCGCCGCACGCCATTTTGAGCGTGTAGGGCGCGCCGGGGAATTTCATCCCCTGTTGCGTGCGCGCGGGCACATTTTTGAGGATAACACCGCGTCCGCCCATAAGGTTCGCAGACCCCGGCAAGACTTCCAAAGTAGTAACGCCGCCATTCGCAAGCGCGCGGGTGAAGCCGGGATCTTGCGGCCAGACACTATGTTCGGCCCATACTTCGGCGGTAATCGGACCGGTGATTTCATTGCCATCGGAATGGGCATCGACGCCGGGCGAAGGGTAATCGCCCAAATGGCTGTGAATGTCGATAATGCCGGGGGTCACATATTTGCCCGTGCCGTCGATGATGGTCGTGCCTTCGGGAATAGCAGTCGACGCATCGCCCACCGCCGTCACCTTGCCGTCTGCGAAGAACACGACGCCATTGTCGATCTGGTTGCCCTCCCCGTCCAAAATGGTCGCGCCGCGAATTGCGGTCGGCGTGCCGGGATAGGGCTTATAGGTGGAAGGAAAAGGATTTTTATTAAGGACGGTTTTAGAGGCACTTGCCGTCTCTGTCCCGCTCTTGGTCCCCGTTGTCGCACAGGCCGAAAGCGCCAAACCCGCTGCCGACACAAAAAGGAGGGCCGGAGCCCTCCCAGTTTTCATAGTCATGATTATCGTGTCTCCGTACTTGTATTGACGCCCGCAGCTTGCGGTTCCGCCAGTTCGGTCTGTCCGGCAAGCTCATTATCGTCACGCAACGTATCGAGATGCATCCACTTTTTCACAAAGGGCGACAAAGCCAGCACAACAACGCTGACGCCAATCGCCACCCAGCCAATCTGGTTATAGATGCCAAGCGTCGCCGCCTTGGTCATCTCGCCGTCATGTCCGCCGGTTGCTTCCCCGATCTTACCCGCCACAAAGTTGCCGACCGCAGTCATGTAGAACCAAGCGCCCATGATCAGCGACGCCATATAAGCCGGTGCGAGCCGGTTCATTGCGCTGAGGCCCACAGGGCTTAAACATAATTCGCCGGTAGTGTGCAGCAGATAGATGAGGAACACAAAGATAACTGCCGTTTTGACGTCCGCGCCAACCGAATTTGCACCCCAGACAAAAACGAGGAAGCCCAAGCCAACTTGGAACAAGGCCAGAGCGAACTTGGCCGGAGCCGACGGTTCGAGACCGCGCCGACCGAGCCATTGCCATAAAGTCGCAAACAGAGGTGCAAACAGGATGATATAGATAGAGTTGATCGACTGGAAAATTGATGCCGGAACATCGCCAATCGCAACGAAGCGGTCGGTATAAAGGTTCAAGCTACCACCAGCCTGTTCAAACAGGCCCCAGAAAAGCGGGTTCAGCGCAATCAGGAACAGGATCGCAAAGATACGCTCGCGCGGTTCCTTGTCGAGCTTGAACGCGTTGAACAACACCCAGCCCAAAAGAGCGACACCTGAAATGATGAGCAATGTCTGAATGACATCCTGATACTGGATCAGCGCCCACATAACGGCAACAGCAGCAAAACCGACACCGTACAGCGAAAATTCCTTATTCTTGGTAATCGGTGCAGGGGGCTCCCCTGCCCCATTGAGGACTTTCTTGCCAAGCACAAACACGACAAGGCCAGCCAGCATCCCGATACCGGCAAGGCCAAAACCATAAGCCCAGCCAAGAGTTTGGCCGAGATAACCCGCCAAAATCACACCGAAAGCCGCGCCCGCGTTAATTCCCATATAGAAAATGGTATAAGCGGAATCCCGGCGGGTATCGGTAAGGTTATACAACTGCCCGACCATCACCGAGATGTTGGCTTTGAGAAAGCCCGAACCGACAATGATAAGCGCGAGAGCCAGCCAAAAGATATTGATGGCCGGATCAGCCTGTTTGATCAGCGGATCTGTGATGCCGTCATTGCCTTCGACCGCCATGAACAAATGCCCCAGCGCAAGGAGAATACCACCGAACAATACCGCCTTGCGCTGCCCCAGATACCGGTCTGCAAGATAGCCGCCTAGAACAGGGGTGATATAAACGAGGCTTGTATAAGCGCCGTAAATCAGGTTCGATTTTCCGTCACTATAGAGCCAATGCTGGGTGAGATAGAAAATCAGCAGTGCGCGCATACCATAATAGGAAAAGCGTTCCCACATTTCTGCGAAGAACAGCATATACAGGCCCTTGGGATGCCCTGCAAATTCAGGCTTGCGGGAGGCTGCAATCACACCCCCGATAGCGAGAAAGACGCAAAGCACGACCAATGCGATCGCTGCGATCCAGTCTCCTTCCGTCCAAAGAGCCATGTCTTTCATTGTGGATCACTCCCCTTGATATTCTGTTTTAGCCCATGCGGCTTCAAGCCAGCGACCCTAGCGGAAAAATTGCGCGTGTGAAGAAGATTGTTGCGTTTGTGACCGGTTTCCTGTCCACACAGGCCCCATGTTTAACGATCAAAGCTCGCTTCTCGCCTATCTCCACAGCCGCCGTTCGGGTCGGCCGCGCGAGATGGTGGCCCCCGGCCCCGATGCAGCGCAACTGCGCCAAATCCTTGAAGCCGCCTTGCGCACGCCCGATCATGGCAAGCTTGCGCCTTGGCGTTTCGTCATCGTGCCGGACGATAAGCGCGACGCGCTCTCGGCATTGCTGACCGACGCCTATCTTAAGGAAAAGCCCGATGCGGGGCGGCTTGAACTGGAAGCGATGGATAATTTCGCGCGGCAGTCCCCGACGCTGATTGTCGCCCTGTTCACCCCCGTCCAGCCCAGCAAAATCCCGCTTTGGGAACAGGAATTGAGCATGGGGGCTGCGTGCATGAACCTGCTTCACGGTGCCCATGCGCTGGGCTTTACCGGCGGGTGGATTACCGGCTGGCCCGCGTTCAACCGCGATGTTGCCCAAGGCTTTGGTGCCGGCGCGGATGACAAGATTGCCGGTTTCCTTTATATAGGCACTCCGGCTCGCGATCTGGAAGAACGCCCGCGCCCCGCTTTTGACGATATTGTGCGCGTGTGGAACGGCTGACCGGACAAATAATTATTGCCGCCTTATCGAGAATGTTCAGTTAATATACTGAATATTAACCATAATTACGCTTGCGCAAAAGATAAGACAACTTAACTTCAATCAATAGCGCAGCGGCAATTTTACATTTAATCGCGTCTTGAACGATGCGCCGCAAATGCTTCATGAAAACAATGTGGTCGACTCAGAACAAAAGGATAAACGGACCGTGCGCAGCAAAGATTTTCTCAAAGGACGTCGGCGTGAAGAACTTTCCGCCGAAGAATTGCGCGCCGTGGAGGACTTGATCTCCGAGGTGCGGACCGTCCCTGCCCGCCACAATATGATTGTCGCCGGGGAACCGGTCGATTTCAGCACGCTTTTGTTGGAAGGCACGATGTGCCGTTACATGGATGACCGCCAAGGGATGCGGCAATTGGTCGCGTTGCAGGTGCCGGGCGATTTTGTCGATCTCCACGCCTTCCCGCTCAAATATCTCGACCATGATGTCGCGACCATCACCGAATGTCAGGTCGCGATCGTGCCGCACAGCGCGCTCGAGCGCATCATGGAAAAATTTCCGCACCTTGCGCGGATGCTGTGGTTTTCGACGCTGCTCGATGCAGCGATGCACCGCGAATGGATTTTCCGGCTGGGCCGCCTTGATGCCGCAGGCCGCATCGCGCATTTTTTCGCAGAAATTAATGTGCGGCTCCATCTGGTCGGGCGCAGCGACGGAAATAGCTTCACCTTGCCGATTACCCAGAATGACCTTGCCGAAGCCTTGGGCATGACCACCGTGCATGTGAACCGCGTGCTGCGCGATTTGCGCGAACAAGGCGTGATGACCTTCCGCGGCGGGTTGGTCAAAATCGATGATGTCGAGCGACTCCACCGCATCGCAGAATTTGAATCGCGCTATCTGTTCACTGATACAGCGGCCATCTGACAAAGGCGGCTTAGGGCAAAAGCTGCACGGGCGTCATGCGTTGATATGCCTGCGCAATTGCCTTTTCATGCCATAGGCTTCGGGCAGGAAAATTGTCCGGAACAATAATGGCTGTAACATTGTCACTTGTTGAAATGTTGCTATAAGCACGCGCGTGAACAGTTGCGACACTTGTGTGGTGCGGAACCGCGCCATTTGCGCCAGCCTCGATGCCAAAGAGCTGGAAGCGTTGAACCAGTTGGGGAGACGCCAGAAAGTCGCGCGCGGACAAACCATCATGTGGGAAGGCGACGAATCCTTGGTCGTCGCCAATGTGGTCGAAGGCGTCCTCAAATTATCGACGACCTTGGGCGACGGGCGTGAACAGATTGTCGGCCTTGTCTATCCGTCCGATTTTATCGGCCATCCTTTCGGCCAGCATAGCCATCATAGCGTGACCGCGCTCACCGATGCGCGCGTGTGCGTGTTTCCGCGCAAAAGCTTTGACAATTTCGCGCGCGAGCATCCCGACCTTGAACATAAGCTGCTCCAGCGCACCCTGACCGAACTCGACCGCGCGCGCCACCGTATGCTGCTTTTGGGGCGCAAGACCGCGTCGGAAAAAATCGCCTCCTTCCTTATCGAAATGGCCGAACGGCTCGCCCCGCAAGCCTGTGGCCCGCAAGCGACCACCGTCACCGCCGATTTCGAACTGCCTTTCGGGCGCCAGCAGGTCGCGGACATTCTGGGCCTCACCATCGAAACGGTGAGCCGCCAATTGACCGCGATGAAGCAGGCCGGAATTATCGACATTCCCGACCGCCGCCGCATCATCATTGCCGATATGGATGCACTGGCCGCGCTCACTGGCAATAGCGATTAAGGTCGGGGCCATAGGTGCGCGTGCGTTCCCCGCGCATAATCCCACCTTTTCTCCCGTAAATTCCGGATAGTTAGCCGCCATCCGGCGATATTTGACCTGAATCAATGATTCCCCTCCGGCGGGGGTCCACGGCCATTCCCGATATATGTTCGTTACGTGCGACTGCGGCGTCTTACCGGCCGGTCAGCCGACGCAAAAGTCAGGGAGTATCCATGGAAAATGTCGTGATGAAGGCGGGGGGATGGTTCGTCCTCGCCATATTCGCCTGGTTTGCGGCGGCGATGGCGGTTGATACGCCCTTTGCCGTCCATATGGCCATTTTCGGCATCGCTGCGCTTCTGACGCTGTGGATTACCATCAGCAGCAAAGATTATTCGGCGGTGGCGCGCGGTATTTTGAAAATGCCGCTCGATGAAACCCGCTATGATGATGACCTCATCCGCTGGGGCGTCATTGCGACGATTTTCTGGGGCATTGCCGGTTTCCTTGTCGGGGTGCTGATTGCAAGCCAGCTTGCCTTCCCCGCGCTCAATCTGGGGATGGATTTCACCAGCTTCGGGCGGCTGCGACCCTTGCATACCTCGGCGGTGATTTTCGCGTTCGGGGGCAATGCGCTGATCGCGACGAGCTTTTATGTCGTGCAGCGCACCTCGCGCGCGCGCCTTGCGTTCCCCGGCCTCGCGAAATTCGTGTTCTGGGGTTACCAGCTTTTCATCGTCTTGGCCGCGACCGGCTATCTGATGGGCGTCACCCAGAGTAAGGAATATGCCGAACCGGAATGGCATGTCGACCTGTGGCTCACCATCGTATGGGTTGCCTATTTCGTCGTTTTTGTCGGCACGCTCGCCAAGCGCAAAGAGCCGCATATCTATGTGGCGAACTGGTTCTATCTGTCGTTCATCATCACGATTGCGATGCTTCACATCGTCAATAATCTGGCGATTCCCGTCACGGTGTTTGGCTCGAAAAGCTATATGGTCATGTCGGGCGTGCAGGATGCGCTGACCCAATGGTGGTATGGCCACAACGCCGTCGCCTTCTTCCTGACCGTGCCGTTCCTCGCGATGATGTATTATTTCATCCCGAAACAGGCCGAACGTCCGGTTTATAGCTATCGCCTGTCGATCATCCATTTCTGGACGCTCATTTTCCTCTATATCTGGGCGGGGCCGCACCACCTCCATTATACAGCGCTCCCCGACTGGGCGCAGACGCTGGGAATGGTATTCTCGGTCGTTCTGTGGATGCCGAGCTGGGGCGGGATGATTAATGGCCTCATGACCTTGAACGGGGCATGGGACAAAATCCGCACCGACCCGATCATCCGTATGATGGTCGCGGCGCTCGCTTTCTATGGCATGGCAACCTTTGAAGGGCCGATGCTGTCGATCAAGGCGGTGAACTCGCTGTCCCACTATACCGACTGGACCGTCGGCCACGTCCATGCAGGCGCATTGGGCTGGAACGGGCTTATCACCTTTGCGGCTATCTATTATCTGGTGCCGCGTCTGTGGGGACGCCCGCGCATGTATTCGATGCGAATGATCAACTGGCACTTCTGGTGCGCAATGCTCGGCATCATGATCTATGCCGCCTCGATGTGGGTCGCAGGCATCGCCCAAGGGCTGATGTGGCGCGAATATGGCGCGGACGGCTATCTGGTTTACGCGTTCAGCGAAACCGTGGCGCAGATGCACCCTTATTATGTCGCCCGCGCCGTAGGCGGTGGCCTCTACCTCATCGGCGGTGCGATCATGGTCTATAATGTCACCATGACCTTGCGCGGCAAGCTACGCGAAGAAGCGCCGATGACCGAAACGCCGCATAACGAGGCCGCCGACCGTCCGCTGGTCGCCGTCCCTGCAGAATAATCCGGTTAGAAAGATAAGGAATCCGCGCCATGAATTTTGCCGGAAAACACCAGAAGCTGGAACGCAACATCACGATGCTGGGCGTGCTCGCCTTTGTCGCGGTGGCGATTGGCGGCATTGTCGAAATCGCGCCGCTCTTCTGGATCGACTCCACCATCGAGGAAGTGGAAGGGGTTCGCCCTTACACCCCGCTCGAACTTGCCGGACGCAATATCTATGTCCGTGAAGGCTGCTATAATTGCCATAGCCAGATGATCCGCCCGTTCCGCGACGAGGTCGAACGCTATGGCCATTACAGCCTTGCCGCCGAATCCATGTATGACCGCCCGTTCCAATGGGGGTCAAAGCGCACCGGGCCTGACCTTGCGCGCGTCGGTGGTCGCTATTCGGACCAGTGGCATATCGAACATTTCAAGGATCCGCGCTCGGTGGTGCCGGAATCGATTATGCCAAGCTATGCGTTCCTGCTCGAACGGGATTTGAACGCAGGCGATATGCGCAAGGATTTGAAGGCGCTCTATAATGTCGGCGATCCTTATACCGCCAAGGACATCGAACAGGCCAATGATGATTTGCGCGCGCAGGCCAGCCCCGACACCAATCCTGCCGATTTGCAGAAACGCTATCCCAAGGCGCAGGTGCGCGATTTTGACGGCAATCCATCGCGCCTCACCGAAGCCGATGCGTTGATCGCCTATCTGCAAATGCTTGGCACGTTGGTTGATTTTGAATCGGCCAAGGGTCTGGAACAGGGCAAGGCCCGCCAGCCTGCAACCAAGACGATCCCGACCAAGGCTCCGGCGGCAGCGCCCGCAACTGCGCCGTCCAACGCCGCTGTGACCGCGCCGGAAGCCAAGACCAATGTGGCGGTGCCCGAAGATGGAAAGGCCCAGTGATGGACTATAACACATTCCGCCATTTCGCCGACAGTTGGGGGTTGGTGTTCTTAGGGGGCGTATTCCTGTGCTGTGTAGGCTGGGTGCTGCGCCCCAAGGCGCGCGATTATTATCGCGACGCCGGAAAAATCATCTTCAAAGAGGACAATAAAGATGGCTGATAAAAAGCGCATCGACGAAGCGACCGGCACATCGACGGTCGGCCATGAATGGGACGGGATCGAAGAACTCGACACCCCGATGCCTCGCTGGTGGCTATGGTCGCTCTATGCCACGATTGTCTGGGCCATCGGCTATGTCATCTGGCAGCCCGCTTGGCCGCTGCTCAACAGCGCGACTGCTGGCACCTCCGGCTGGACCAGCCGCAGCCAGCTTGCCCACGAGCTTGAAAAGGAACAGCAACGCCGCGCGCCGATTTTGGCTGCGCTGTCGGCCGCTCCGCTCGAAAGCCTGACGCCGGACAGCAAGCTTTACAATGCCGCCAAGGTCGGCGGGCAAGCCGCGTTCAAACAATATTGCGTGCAGTGCCACGGTTCGGGTGCGGCGGGGAGCAAGGGCTATCCCAACCTCAACGATGATGACTGGCTGTGGGGCGGAGATCTCGCCTCGATCGAATATTCGATCATTCATGGCATCCGCAATCCCGACCATGACGAAACGCGCGTGTCGCAAATGCCGAACTTCGGCAAGGACGGCATATTGAAACCCAATGAGGTCAACGACGTCACCGCTTATGTGCTAAGCCTGTCGGGCGCGCAAAAGCCCGGCGCGGCAAGCCAGCGCGGCGCGCCCTTGTTCGAAGCCAATTGCGCGGTGTGCCACGGGGCAGACGGCAAGGGGATGCGCTCTGTCGGCGCACCTAACCTCACCGACAAAATCTGGCTCTATGGCGGAAAGGCCGACGATGTTGCGGCCAGCATCAATGTCGCGCATCAAGGCGTGATGCCGGCATGGGGCGGCAAGCTTGACCCAGCGACAATCAAGATGCTCGCCGTCTATGTCCACTCGCTCGGCGGCGGCGAAAGCGCGCCGGTCGCAGATAGCGCCGCGCCTGTTATGGCTGCGGAGAGCGCAAACCCTTCTGCCGCTCCGGCCTCCGGAACGGCGCAACCAGCGGCAGTGCCTGCCAAATGAAACCGGCCGGAAACGGGGCGTTTGCTTTGGAGAGGAAAGCGCGCACCGTTTCCGGTTTGGCCGGTTTTTGAAAAAAGTAATGAACTGATATGACCGAAGCTTCTATTCCTCCCAGCCTCTACGAGAAGCGCAAAGGCGTCTATCCCAAAGCCGTGTCCGGCCCGTTCCGGCGGCTGAAATGGATCATCATGGCGCTATGCCTTGCGGTCTATTATATCACCCCGTGGATCCGCTGGGATCGCGGGCCTTATGCGCCCAACCAGGCGGTGCTGGTCGACCTTGCCGGTCGCCGTTTCTATATGTTCGGCATCGAAATCTGGCCGCATGAATTTTATTATGTGGCGGGGCTCCTCATCATGGCAGGCATCGGCCTGTTTCTGGTGACATCGGCGGTAGGCCGCGCATGGTGCGGCTATGCCTGTCCGCAAACCGTGTGGACCGACCTTTACCAGCATGTCGACCGGCTGATTGACGGCGACCGCAATGCGCAGATCAAACTTGCCAATGCGCCCTGGGGTCCGGCCAAGCTTGTCAAGCGCGGGACCAAATGGTCGATTTACCTGCTCATCGCCTTCCTCACCGGCGGCGCGTGGATTTTCTATTTTGCCGATGCGCCCACTTTGCTGCGCGAATTTGTCACCGGCAATGCGCCTTTCGTCGCTTATGCAACGGTCGGCATATTGACCGCGACCACCTTCATTCTGGGCGGGTTCCTGCGCGAACAAGTGTGCATCTATATGTGCCCTTGGCCGCGCATCCAGACCGCGATGCTCGATGAAAAATCGCTGCTCGTTACCTATAAATATTGGCGCGGCGAACCGCGTGGCAGCGTCAAAACCGCGCTCGCCCATCCCGGCGAAGTCGGCGATTGCGTCGATTGTTACCAATGCGTCCAAGTCTGCCCGACGGGCATCGACATTCGCGAAGGGCCGCAAATCGGCTGCATCACCTGCGCTTTGTGCATTGATGCGTGCGACAAGGTGATGGAACAGGTCGGGCGGCCGCGCGGGCTTATCGATTATACCACTTTTGAAGATGAAGAACGCGAAAAGCGCGGCGAAGCCCATGTGCCGGTGCTGAAAACGCTGCTGCGTCCGCGCACGCTTATTTATCTGGGCGGCTGGTGTGCGGTGGGCTTGGGGATGTTGTTCATGCTCGGCACGCGCGACCGTGTCGCGATCAGTGTGCTGCAAGACCGTAACCCGCTTTATGTGCAACTGTCCGACGGGTCGGTGCGCAATAATTATACGATCAAGGTCAGCAATATGGAAAACCGCCCGCGCCAGATGGAAATCGGCCTGATCGGCGCGAACGACATTTTGATCTGGGACGAAAATGGCAGCCGCGAAAAGGCTGGCCGCACACTTAAGACACAGGTCCCCGCCGATGCGGTGGCGCAACTACGCGTCTTTGCGGTCGCGCCGTCCGATGGCCCGCAACGCGAAGAGTTCAGCTTTTCGGTGCGCGCGCTTGATGATGAAGGCGGTTCGGCCAGCGACAATATCCTGTTCGACCGGCCCCAAGAGTGAGTGAAGAAATGAGCAAGACCATGCCCCACCGCGACACGCCGCCCCCTCCCCCGCCCGGCACGCTGACAGGCCGCCGCGTCTTGCTCATCTTCATCGCCTTTTTCGGCACAATCATGGCGGTCAATTTCTATATGGCGCGGCAAGCCATCGGCACATTCGGCGGCGTGGTGGTCGATAATAGCTATGTCGCGAGCCAGCAATATAATGGCTGGCTTGCCGAAGCCCGCGCGCAAAAAGCGTTGGGCTGGACGCAAAGCATCACCCGCGCGCCGTCGGGCATTGTCTCGATTGCGCTCAAAAATTCGCTGGGCGAGCCGATGCACGGGGCCAAAATAAGCGCCGTTGCGCAGCATCCTTTGGGCCGCGAAAAACCCATCGACCTGATATTCGCGGAAAAGTCGGGCGGAGACTATGTCGCGCCGACCCCGCTCCCTGCCGGACGCTGGCAGCTTCGCTTCACCATCGAGCATGGCGGATCGACGAAAAATATCGTCGAAGATATGAACGGCCCGCAATGATGGCGCGGCGATAATGGGACAATATGAGGTCATTGCGGACGGTACAGCCTGCACCGAAACCCGCATTGCGGTCCCGGCCATGCACTGTGCGGGCTGTATCGCGAAGATCGAAAAAGGCTTAGCTGAAGTGTCCGGCATCGCTTCGGCCCGCGTCAATTTTTCCGCCAAACAAGTGGTCATCCAGCATGATCCCGCGCTCGACCCGCCCGCGCTTAGCCATGCGATAGAAAGGCTCGGCTTTGAAGCCCATCCGCTCAGCATTGCCGCGGACGGGGCGGCAATAGAAGCCGACGAAACCCGCAGCCTGTTGAAAGCGGTTGCGGTTGCAGGCTTTTCGATGATGAACATCATGCTGCTGTCGGTCAGCGTGTGGTCGGGCGCAGAAGGCGGCACGCGCGATCTGTTCCATTGGCTGTCAGCGATTATCGCAATCCCGACCGTCATCTATTCGGGTCGTCCATTCTTCAAATCGGCCTGGGCGGCGCTCAAGCACGGGCGCTCGAACATGGATGTGCCGATCTCCATCGGTGTCGTGCTGGCGACCGCGCTCAGCCTGTTTGAAACCGTCACGCACGGCCAGCACGCTTATTTTGACGGCGCGGTGATGCTGCTCTTCTTCCTCCTCACGGGCCGCGTATTGGACAGCATGATGCGGGGCCGTGCGCGTAGCGGCGTTGCGGCTCTCTTGAAACAAAGCGCAGGCGGGGCGCTGGTGCGGGCAAGCGATGGCACCACCCGCTGGCGTTCGGCGGAAGAATTGGCGCCTAATATGCGGATGATCGTCGCGGCGGGCGAGCGGTTGGCGGCGGACGGGATTATCGAAGCGGGCGAAACCCGCATCGACCTGTCGCTCCTCACCGGCGAAAGCGCGCCGCAAAAGGCCAAACTTGGCGACAAGGTGCTGGCCGGAACCTTGAACCTTGCCGCGCCGGTTACAGTCAAAGTAACGGCAGCGGGGCCGGATACCACGCTCGCCGACATTGCGCGGTTGATGGAAGATGCGGGGCAATCGCGCTCCACCTATGTGCAGATTGCCGACCGCGCCGCGCGGCTTTACGCGCCGGTTGTGCATATCCTCGCTTTCTCGTCTTTCGTCGGCTGGATGCTGATGGGCGCGGGGCTGCATTATGCGCTGCTGATTGCGGTCGCGGTCCTCATCATCACCTGCCCTTGCGCGCTTGGGTTAGCGGTCCCCGCTTCGCAAGTGGTCGCGGCGGGGACACTGATGCGCAACGGCATATTGGTAAAAGACGGAAGCGCGCTGGAGCGCCTCGCCGAAGCCGACCGCGTGTTGCTCGACAAGACCGGCACGCTGACCTTGGGCCGCCCGCGCCCTGCCAATCTGGACGCCGTGCCGCAAAGCCAATGGCCGGTGCTGCTCGCCCTCGCCAGCGCCAGCCGCCATCCGCTCTCCAACGGTCTGCGCAAGGCACTCGAAGAACAGGGCGTGGCGGTGGCCGCGCTCGACGAGGTTACCGAAACCGGCGGTATCGGTGTAGCGGCGCGTTGGGACGGCGTGCCGGTAGTGCTGGGCCGCCCCGGCGATGCGACCACCGGCCACGGGTTGATGACCAGCTTTAGCGTCGGCGATAGCGCGCCCGTCACCTTGCGCTTCACCGATAGTTTGCGCCCCGATACGCAGGAGACATTGGATGCTTTGCGCAAGCTTCATATGCCGCCATCGGTCCTGTCCGGCGACCGCGCGGAATCGGTGGCGGCGCTGTCGGGGCCGCTTGGCCTTGATGCACAGGCCGAAGCCTCGCCGCAGGATAAGCTGGCCGCCATCACTACTTTGTCCGGCGAAGGCTATAAGGTGCTGATGGTCGGGGATGGCCTTAATGACGGCCCCGCGCTCGCCGCCGCGCATGTCAGCCTCGCGCCCGCTACCGCGAGCGATGTCGGACAACAAGCCGCCGATGCGGTGTTCATGGGCGACAGTCTGAAACCCGTCGCCACCTCGGTGCGCGTTGCAAGGCGCACGATGCGGATCATCAAGCAGAATTTCACGCTCGCCATCTGCTATAATATCATCGCAGTGCCGCTCGCAATTTTCGGCTATGTGACGCCGCTCGTGGCCGCGATAGCGATGTCGGGTTCATCGCTCCTTGTCGTCGGCAATGCGCTGCGCTTGCGCTCTGCGGCACGATAGGAGAGAGTTGCCGCCATGCCCGGCCTATCCATCCTCATCCCGATTGCATTGCTCTTAGGCTTTTCGGGCCTTGTCGCCTTTTTCTGGGCGATGAAGGCGGGGCAATATGAGGATCTGGACGGCGCTGCGATGCGTATTTTGATCGAGGATGAAGGGGATGGGGTAGAATCGCCGGATGATGGCGCGGGGGCGGGGAAGCCTAACCTCTAGGCGATATATTCCCTGACTCGATACTCCCTTACTCGTCATCCCCGGCTTGACCGGGGATCCATCTCCCAAGCTTACGGTTTGCGAAACGGTCAGGAGATGGATTCCCGCTTTCGCGGGAATGACGAGAATGGAAACTCCCCCAAAACAAAACGGGCGTCCGGAACCCTATCCGGACACCCGCCGCATTGTTACAAAAAGGCCTGCCTAAACAGGCCTCCCCTACCCCTTAAAATTTGGTCCCAATGCCCACACCGACGACGATCGGGTTCAAGTCCACCTTGACCGACTGCGTGCCGAGATTGGCGGTGCGCAGCGTCGCTTTGGTGTCGATGTCGATATATTTCACATCAAGGTTCAAGAACATCTTGTCATTGAGCGGAATGTCCACCCCTGCCTGTGCGGCCCAGCCAAAGCTTTTCTTCATCTTGACATCGGTTGCCCCGGCAACGCCGAGCAAATCGCCCTGCGCCTTGGTGTTGAAGAAGAGCGAATAGTTGAGGCCAGCGCCGACATAAGGGCGCACCGCCGCTTCGGGTGCAAAATGATATTGCAGCGTGACCGTCGGCGGCAACACATTGGTTTCGAGCAGTTTAGCACCGCCCAAATTCGGACCAACGCCCGTGACCGTGTGGCGCGACGTGCCGGCGATGACTTCCGCGCCGATATTGTCGGTAATCATATAGGTGAAATCAATTTCGGGAGTGACCGTATTGTTCACCTTCACCTTGTCGGCAGGAAGGCCGGGCAGCACCGGGTCCGATTTTTCCTGCGGCATGACATTGATGGCGCGGACGCGGACGAGAACATCCCCTTCCTTTGCCTGAGCCCCCGTTGCGGCGACAGTACCGGCGGCGGCAAGCGCCACCAAGGCAGTCGTAAGTTTCATTGCTATGGTCCTTATTTTCTTATGAAAAGTCCCGCATGGCAGGACGCCTGCGGGAGTAGCGCGCCCCTAACTGCCATTCCTTGACAAATCGCAAACAAGCTCTTGACCTGTATCAAGGAAGCCGCCGCCTGCGCGCGGCACATTAAGCGCATGATGTGGACCTATCGCCCCGAATTGCTCGCCCGTCCGGTGCCGCGCTACACAAGCTATCCGACCGCCGCCGAATTTACGCCGTCGGTGGGCACGCCCGAACTGGAAGCGGCGCTTGATGCGATAGAGCTGGACAGTGATGTGTCGCTTTATGTCCACATCCCTTATTGTCAGGAAATCTGCTGGTATTGCGCGTGCAATACCGGGAAGGCCAACAAGGCGCACCGGCTCCACGCCTATCTCGAAGCGTTGGAGCAGGAAATCTACCGCATCGCCGAACGGGTCAAAGACAAAGCACGCATCCGTCGCATCGCCTTTGGCGGCGGCAGCCCCAATGCGATAGCGGCGGGCGATTTTGTCCGTTTGCTGCAAACGCTCATCGTGGCGTTCAACGCAGTTGATCCGGTCATTTCGCTGGAGTTGGACCCGCGCGGCTTTGATGACCGTTGGGCGACCGTGATGGCGGTGCTGGACATCGAGCGGGTGAGCCTTGGCGTCCAGACCTTCGCACCGCATGTCCAAGCCGCCATCGGCCGCATCCAGCCTTATGAGGATATATCCCGCACCGTCGATTATCTGCGCGCGGCGGGCGTGCGCTCGGTCAATTTCGACCTCATGTATGGCCTTCCCCACCAGAGCCAAGCCGATCTGGACGATGCCATCGACAAGAGCATCGCTTTGGGCGCGGACCGTATCGCGCTGTTCGGCTATGCCCATGTGCCCTCGATTGTCCCGCGCCAGCGCCGCATCGACGCCGCCGACCTTCCCGACCAGCCGACGCGCTTCGACATGGCCGCCCAAGGCTATGACCGTTTTACCGCGGCAGGCTATTATGCGGTCGGGTTCGATCATTTCGCCAAGCCCGATGATGCGCTCGCCATCGCCGCGCGCAACGGCACGCTGCGCCGCAATTTCCAAGGCTTTACCGAAGACCAAGCCGATATTCTCATCGGCCTTGGTGCCACCGCGATCAGCAGCTTTCCCGGCGCGCTTATCCAGAACGAGAAAAATGCAGGCGTCTATCGCACCCGTTTGAGCGAAGGGCAGCTCCCCGCCGCGCTCGGCATCCTCCGGTCGGACGCGGACCGCGCGCACGGGCGCGTCATCGAAACCTTGCTCTGTCAGGGGCAAGCCGATCTCGCCCCCGTTGGCGGCGGGGCAGCCTATCGCGCCGATCTCCTTTCCTTCATCGCGGCGGGGCTGGCGGAACTGGAAGGCGACGCCTTGCGCCTCACCAGCGCGGCGCTCCCTTATGCGCGCACCATCGCGGCGCTGTTCGATCCGTATCGCAGCCTTGCGCCAACCGGCGCGCGCGGGCGGTTCAGCAATGCGGTATAGGCACGCTCCCGTGCGTCCAGCGCGCCTTCCCGCCCCCGCACCCTTCTTCGCCCCTTGGCGCAAGGGCGCGCACGGAGCGTTCAGCCTCGTCTTGGCCGCCAGCGCGGTCCCGCTCGCCGCGCAACCGGACGGCAGCATAAATCTTACCTTGAGCCTATGCGGCGATCCGGCACTGAGCGCACAGGTCCGCATCCCGTTGGAGCGCACCCCCGCATCGCCGCCCACCGCACCCGGCAACCCGCACGAGCAAATGCCCGCCTGCCACGCCTTATGCTGCTCGCGCCGTTCCGAAGGGCGCGCGATGTAAGGCATCCGGACACAGCCGACCCTATGCCCTCCGTTCGCGTCGCGCGCGGTCGAGGCACACCAACCTTGACCCGCCCCCGCCCGCGACTCCCCCAAAACAGCACCCGCCCCTCACGCGCTCCTTACCTTGGGTGCCTGTGCATGATCCCCTTATCCGCTCGCCGCTCCCGCCAGGACGGATTCCCGTCATTCCGTCAAAAATCCTGAATTTTGCGCGGATTTCCAAGCGATTCCCCGAATTTTGCCCCGCCCCCATCTAAGCAAATCGCTGAGACAATCTAAACGAATCGCTGAGAGACATGGGCAGCCCACCGCGCCATAACCTGTCTCAAGGGAAGGTGATCGGCTCCCCCGCCAGATCATCCTCCCGCCCGGATTTGAAACGATGAGGGCCATAAGTTCGGCCCCTGAATAGGAAGAAGGAGACGAACAATGAGCTTTCTCGGTGGAATCGCAAAATCACTTATTAACCCGATGACTCTTGCACAGCTTGCGATGGGTCCTGCTGGCTGGGCTAGCATTGCTATGAAGGCAGTTATTAGCGCCGTTGGTCAACAACTGATACAACAGATCGGGCAACAACTTGGCCTGCCGCCCGCAATCACAAACGCCGCGTCTGCCGCTTTCGGCGCCACCGCTGGCCTCGGAGGTGCGAACTCAATTCCTGGCATTGGGGCCAATGGCCAATTCAACCCCCGTGTATTTGAGAACTTCCTCACCAGAAACGGTATGGGTGCGATGGATGCAGTCCAATTCGCAAAAGAAATCGGCCAACAAATCAAAGACTCGCAAACGAGTGAATTGAAAGATTCAGTTCAAGATTTTGTTGATAGTATTAATCGCAGCGAATCTGAGAAGAAACTCAAAGCAGATGTCGCAGCAGTTATGAAAGGCAAGGGCAGCATTCTAATGAAACTCGCGGTTGCCCTAGGACAGATTGCAGATCAAAAAATGAATGACATGGCCAAGAAGGCTGAAGACATCGGCAACATGGGTAAGATTGAAGGTAAAAATCAGTCGAAATTCACTCAGATGAATGCCGAATTGCAAGCCCTTGGACAAGAATTGAATACTGTGTCTCAAGCTCTTGCAAATGTAATCAAATCCACGGGTGAAGCGTCCGCTACATTGGCTCGCAAGGGCTAAGGTTAGGTTGACAACCGTAATATCGACTTGCATAGTTTTGAAAGGGGGGCCTAGTCGGCCTCCCTTTTTTGTTTGAACGAGGTGCGCATGAAACAGATTGTCAAACCGCTAACCTTTTTGTTCGCGTGTGTGGGAGTTTCCGCTTCGGCACAAAGCTATTTCCCCAATATCCAGATTTCTGATTTTCCAGACCCGGTAGTCAGTAGTTCAAGCGAAACCGATGGATACCGCCCTGTAGGCGCTCAGCCTGTGCGCAAAGCCCCCTCACCCGCAGCCACTCTTGATTATCGCCCATCGAAAGCTGTTCGAAAGCAAAATGTTGCACGAATGGTTGCCGAACAACGTAAAACGGATCCAGCCGCCGCCGCAAAGACTGAGGCTTTCTTCGCCTCAACCGATATGATAGAACAAATAGATGATATGATGAGACCGATGGGATTGCGCGCTAATAATGTTGGCGACGCCTACACATTATGGTGGGTCATCGCGTGGCATGCCGCAAATGGACGCCAAGGTGAGCCTGACCTTGCCACCATGACTGCAGTCAAGAGACAGGCTGAAAATGCACTTCTATCCGCGCCACAAATTGCTTCGGCTAGCAATGAACTCAAGCAAGAAATGGCAGAAGCATTCTTAGTTCAAGCGGCTTTAATCGACGCATCGAATGATGAAGCGGCAGGGAATCCTGCAAAAGTTACGGCTTTAGCGAAGGCTGTGAATAAAGGTGCACGACAAGTGGGTCTCGATCTCACCAAAATGAGCCTGACCCAAGACGGTTTCGTTCCCCGTTCCGGCGGCCGTTCGGATGTGGGTGATGCGGCAGGCGATGACGGCCAACTCGCGGCCAATGATGATGGCGCGCAAGCGGAAGGCGCGAGCATGGGCGATTATGCCCTCTACGCCGTCGCAGGCACCGGCCTCCTCGCCGGAATGTTCGCCCTCGGCAAAGGCTTCAGCAAAAAGGGGTAAGCCCTTGCGTAATAATCTATTTTGATGATGATGGGGCAGCGGGTGAAAAACTCTCTGCCCTTTTTCGTTTGGAAGTTCATTGGCAAAGGACGGAAAATGAAGGTCAAATTGTCAATTTGGGTGCTTGCATTGGCTTGGACCACCCCATCTTTAGCTCAGGATTTCTCCTTTCCCGCACCAGATTATGTTGGCGGATGGTTCAGTACCACGGTACCGGACATTACTATGGACCGACCGAGTGGCGTGAGCGCCAACGACATGCGCTCCCCCGGAAAAAAATCCACAAGTTCATCGGTCCAAACACCACCTGTAAATGAAAATATTCTTCGCTATCGAATCTCAAATCAACGTCGAACTGCTAATATTGATCGATTCATCAGTGTCTGGGCTAAATCCGACCCCACGACTGCAGTGCGCGCTAAACCTCTCCTAGTGTCAGCACGCCCGCAAATCGGCCAAATTATGCAAACGGCGGGGCTTCAACCCAACAATGTTGCCGACGCTTACGCAATTTGGTGGGTTGCGGCGTGGGAAGCGGTGAACAACCGAGATGTCGGAACTGCGACAAAGCTTTATCAATCGGTCAGCGGACAAGCGGCGAGCGCTCTTTTGTCAACACCAGCATTTGCCGCCACCACTGATGCGCAAAAGCAAGAGATGGCTGAAGCCCTACTAATTCAAGCGGCGCTTATAGATGCACATATTGATGATGCGGCTGGAAACTCGGCAAAACAAGCCGCGCTAGCAAAAGCTGTTAACCAAGGCGCGAAGCGTATGGGCCTCGACCTCACTAAAATGACCCTAACCCAAGATGGTTTCGTTCCCCGTTCCGGCGGCCGTTCGGATGTGGGTGATGCGGCAGGCGATGACGGCCAACTCGCGGCCAATGATGATGGCGCGCAAGCCGATGGCGCGAGCATGGGCGATTATGCCCTCTACGCCGTCGCAGGCACCGGCCTCCTCGCCGGAATGTTCGCCCTCGGCAAAGGCTTCAGCAAAAAGGGGTAAGCCCTTGTGTAACTATAGATTTTGAACAAAGATCGGGCAGCGGGGAAACCTGTCGCCCTTTTTTTGCTGGAGAGCGAATATGTTTCGGTTCAGTCTAATCTTTGTTACATCGTCAGTTGTTTTGGCTACGCCTTTATGCGCCCAAGACATGCCGATTATCGACATGAGTGGCTTCACCAATTCCATAAACTTGCAAGCAGCACAAAATTTGAGCAATCAGGTGAGTGATGCGTATATGGAAAGCGCGCCCGAAAAACGGCAATCCGCTACACATATATCTACCCCCAACAAATCCTCACTCCGCTACAAGCCCTCTAAAAGTCTTCGACAACAAAATCTCCAAAATTTTATAAAAAAGACGCGAGCTACCGACCCAACAGGCGCAGCACGAATGCAAGAGATTTTTGCGTCCACTGATGTCATCGCTCAAATAGATCAGATGATGCGCCCTATGGGACTCAATGCAAACAATGTCGCTGATGCCTATACGCTTTGGTGGGTTATTGCTTGGCACGCCGCAAATGGACGCGAAGGTACGCCAAATAGGCAGATAATGATCGCTGTGAAAATGCAGGCAGAAGCCGCTTTACTAGCTGCACCTCAATTTATCGCTGCATCCAATTCGCAAAAACAAGAAATAGCTGAGGTTTTTCTTGTCCAAGCCGCTTTAATCGACTCAGCCAGCGAAGTTTATGCCAACTCCCCCAAACAAAAGGCAGCATTAGCACGCGCGGTTAATAGGGGGGCGATGGCAATGGATCGAGATCTAGACCTCACCAAAATGACCCTAACCCAAGACGGCTTCGTGCCCCGCTCTGCTGGCCGGTCGGATGCTAGTGAGGCGGCAGGCGATGATAGCCAACTCGCGGCCAATGATGATGGCGCGCAAGCCGATGGCGCGAGCATGGGCGATTATGCCCTCTACGCCGTCGCAGGCACCGGCCTCCTCGCCGGAATGTTCGCCCTCGGCAAAGGCTTCAGCAAAAAGGGGTAAGCCCTTGCGTAATAATCCATTTTGATGATGATGGGGCAGTGGGTGAAAAACTCTCTGCCCTTTTTTGTTAGGAGGCGATGAGAAATGAAAGTCAAAATCGCAGCAATCACCCTTTTGGCTATCACCTCGACGGCGGGCAATGCTCAGCAATATATTGGCCAATATATTGGGCAAGCTGATTGGAATATGGGCTTTCAAGGGGCTGACATTATCGGCAATTCTATCAACGAGCAAATGCTCGAAGATAATTCAAACTCATCTTCCAATAAAGATAATGCTCCAAGACAGACAGTCGCCAAAGCTATCACATTGACATATACGCCCTCAATGAGCGTCCGAAAACAAAACTATGCGGCGTATGTGCAGCAATTGCGGAAAATGGACGACGCAAGCGCAACGCAAGCAGCTCAATTTTTAGCATCAAATGATATTGTCGAACAGCTTGATGGGGCTATGCGCCCAATGGGTTTGCGCGCAAATAATGTCGCTGATGCGTTTACTTTATGGTGGGTCATTGCTTGGCATGCCGCTAATGGTCGTCAGGGTGAACCCAGCCCCTCTATTATGGCAACCGTGAAACGGCAGGCGGCAAGTGCGCTTTCGGCAACGCCACAACTAGCATCGGCTTCCAATACAGTGAAGCAAGAAATGGCCGAATCCTTGCTTATTCAGGCCGCGTTGATTGATGCTGCGTTAGATGACGCAAAAGGTGATCGCACAAAGACGGCAGCATTGGCTAGAGCCGTGAATCAAGGTGCCCAAAAAATTGGATTGGATCTTACAAAATTCAATCTAACCCAAGACGGCTTCGTTCCTCGTTCCGGCGGTCGGTCAGATGCTGGTGACGCAGCAGGTGATGACAGCCAACTCGCGACCAATGATGATGGCGCGCAAGCGGAAGGCGCGAGCATGGGCGATTATGCCCTCTACGCCGTCGCAGGCACCGGCCTCCTCGCCGGAATGTTCGCCCTCGGCAAAGGCTTCAGCAAAAAGGGGTAAGCCCTTGCGCAATAATCTATTTTGATGATGATGGGGCAGCGGGGATACACGCTGCCCTTTTTCGTCGGGAATTACAGGAGGCGCTTATGAGATACCCTTTTGCATTGGTTGCTACGGCTATTCTGGTCGCAGCCCCCGCATCTGCGCAATTCCAAAACTCTGTGTACATCGCTCCGTATAATCCGGGACTCCAACTCTTAAATGATTCCATACGTGGCGATATCGACGAGGAAGACGATGAACCAGAACAACAGCGGCCTGTAACTCAACCGTCACCGGGGCCAATCGTGAATTTGAAATACACGCCCTCGAAGACGCAAACGCAGCGTAATCTTGCAAAATTCGTAGCAAAAACACGTGAAATTAGTCCGGCAAATGCCGACCAGATGGCCCAAATTTTCGCAACTACTGATGTTATAGGACACATAGGACAAGGGATGCGTTCTATGGGGTTGCATGCCGATAATGTTGCCGACGCCTATACATTGTGGTGGGTCGTTGCATGGCATGCCGCTAATCGTCAAAACGCAGAACCCAATAAGCAGATAATGGCATCGGTAAAGCGTCAAGTCGAGACCGCTTTGCGAAGTTCTCCGCAAATCGCAACGGCAACCAATGCTCAAAAACAGGAAATGGCCGAGGCCATGTTGGTGCAAGCTGCAATGATTGACGCTGGAATAGATGACGCCGCAGGGAATCCTACCAAACAAGCTGCTTTGGCTCGTGCCGTCAATCAAGGTGCGATGGCGATGGATCGTGACTTGGACCTCACCAAAATGACGCTAACCCAAGATGGTTTCGTGCCCCGTTCCGGCGGTCGATCAGATGCTGGTGACGCAGCAGGCGATGATAGTCAGCTTGCGGCCAATGATGATGGCGCGCAAGCCGATGGCGCGAGCATGGGCGATTATGCCCTCTACGCCGTCGCAGGCACCGGCCTCCTCGCCGGAATGTTCGCCCTCGGCAAAGGCTTTAGCAAAAAGGGGTAAGACGCCGAGCGACTGGCAAACATCCACTCTTGGTTTTGGACAATCGTTGGCAGCGTTCCTTGATTGGAGCGCTGCTTTTTTTCGCATCCCCTGCTGCCCGTTTCGTCCGCTACTTGCGGCAAAGAGCGCATTGGGGTGGCTATGGGATGCCAATGGAATGTCTGTGGGATGTCTGTGCGCAGGGTGCCCGTGCGTGTGGCTCGGCAAAACCTGCCCCCCCCCCCCCGTAATTGGCGGAAGGGTTGTAAATTCAATCAACTAACCGATTACGTCTATTGCACTATGTCAAGTTGATGACAGATTTTCCGCATCACATCCTTTTACCTTCAAGACAAATGTCGCGAAAAAATTATCGTGCAAAGTCAAACCATAATAAAAAATTTTACATATTGCCCAAGGTTATTCACGCGAAGCCCCGTCTTTGGGTGACAGGCTGGCTGGTTCATCCTCCGGCATGTTAACAAACAAGTAAAAGGATCACCCAGATGAAGTGTATGGAAAGTTTCGGTGCAGCGTTGCGCCGTGATGGATGCCGCCTGCTTGTCGCAGGTTTTGCGGCGAGCGCGGCTTTGACGGTGGCGGCACCGGCTTTCGCGCAGGAATCGAACGAGCCGGGCGCCTATGTGGTGCTGCGCGCCGGGGCGCAATTCGGCTCCGATGTCAAATTCCCCAAGCCCGCCAAAACCAAGCCCGCCCCTGCGCCCAAGCCCGGCACCAAGCCGACGCCGAAGCCGACTACGCCGCCGACCACCCCGCCGGGTTTCCCCGATAGCCTCTCGAGCGAAACCGCTTTTTCCGGCGAATTAGGCGCTGGCTATGACTTTAACGGCTTCCGCCTTGAAGCCACCGTTGGCCGCAGCAGCGCGAACATCAAGACCGACAAGCTGGGCAACAAGGATTTCGTCGGCGCGGGCAAGGTCAAAGCGTTGGACATCGGCATTGCAGGCTATGTCGATTTCAACCCCGATGGTCCGGCCAACCCGTTCCTGGGCGCAGGCATCGGCATGTCGCAGGTTAATCTGGACGTGTCGCGTCTTGCCAACCCGACCAAGCCCGTGACCCCCGCCGACAAGCGCCCCGGCACGCATTTGGAAGGCAGCGAATGGGCATTCCGCTGGCACCTTGATGCGGGTCTTGGCTATAAGCTGAGCCGCAACACGACGCTTGAAATTGCGGGCCGCTATGCCCGCACATCGGCGACCGAGTTCAAGGCGAAAACCGTGACCGTCACCGGCACCGGTACGGCGGCTAAAGCCACCACTGTGACCAACAGCTTCAAACCGAGCCTTTCGTCGACGTCGCTGATGATCGGCTTGCGCCAGAAATTCTGACGCACCGATAGGGGCAATAGCGACGGATGAAGGTCCGGCGGCGTCCGATAGGTGCGCCGCCGGATTTTCTTTACGCGGCGTTTTCCTCGATCCGCGCCCGATACGCCGCGCAGATTCTGATCGACACGCGCGGGCAATTACCGCTTTCCGCTGATAATAGTGCAATAATAAGCCCGCTTATGCCGATTAAGGGGTGCCTTGTGCGTGGGGGTGGCTATGATTGGTCGCGCTATGCCCCCGCGCCTTCCTCGCGATTCTGTGCGGCACGACACGTCTGTATGGCAAAGGGGCAGCGCATCGCCAGACGGTGGCGGCGCGCCTTGGGCGACGGGACGGGATCAGCCAGCGGAAGGGCGGATGGTGACAAGCAGGATCAAGCGCAGCAGCAGTAACGGACAGGCTTTTGCCGCACACAAATTGGCGCTCCGCCGTGCGCTTGGAATGGTCGCAGCGTTGATGGTCCTGATAAGTGGCGCGCCGCTTGCCGCCCAATCTCCCGTGCCTCCGCCTCCCCCCCCACCCGCGCAGCAAGCGCCCGAAACCCCTGACGAAGCGCGACAGGCCGCCGTCAACAAGGCGCTTGGCAATCAGGCCCGCGTGCGTTTCGGGGTGGCGCTGTTTCCGGTGACGCCGCCGCCGCAGGATAGCTGCATCGCGCAATCGGGCGTTGTCGGCGACACGCGCGCTTATGCCAATGCGGTCGATGGCAGCAGTTTCAACAAACCCGGCAAGCTGGAAGACCTACGCAAAAAGCAGAAAAGCGGCACCATCTTTGTGCGCGGCGGCAATTTTGAAGGCACCAAATTGGGCAAGGAAAAGCTCTATAATATGTGCTTTATCGACGCCAATTTTCGCTACACCGACTGGGAAGGGTTTGACGGATACGGGCTGGGCTTCATCAATAGCGATTTGACCGGCGCGCGGCTGACCAAAGCCAAAATGCACTGGACCTTGTTCCGCGATGTGACATTGACCGATGCCGATGCAAGCGCCGCGGATTTGAGCGGCGGGCGGCTGGATGGTGGCTGGCAGGGCAGCATGAAAAACCTCAATCTCGATGATGCAAACCTCACCGGTTTTCGTGTCGAGTGCGGTTATACCGCGCAAAATGGCTGTCCGCTTGACCGGCAAGGCCTGTCGCTGCGTGGCGCGAACCTTACCAAAGCGAGCTTTTATGCGTTCGATTTTCCCGATGTCGATGTCAGCAATGCGACCGTCGACCAGACCGAAATCGGCTTGCAACATATCGCGCGGTTGAGCGGAGCAAAGCTGGTCGGGCCGGTGGTGGTACGCAGCCATAATAGCGCGGCCATTTATCTCCCCGCAGAATATGCGCGCATCCGCGGCGCGTTGATGGCGGGCGCAGGCAGCGCGGCGAGTGCCGACTGTAAGACCGAGCAAAATGTCATCAAAAAAGCGATATGCGTAACGCCCGGCACCGAATTGCGGCGGCTTTCCCGTGAGGTGGCCGAACTCGATCAGGACATAATCGCGCGCAACCGCCGCCATGCCGCCGACCAGCGCACGTGGGAAAGTAGTGTGACCGCGAAATGCGGGACGCTGGCGGGCGACGGGATTGGCGAATGTCTCAAGACCGAATATCGCCTGCGCCGCGAAGCCTTGGTGAGCAAGGCGGGAGCGCCGCAATGGCTGCGCCCCGGCCAATATGCCTTGTTCATCGCAAGTGAAGCGCCCTTGTCACAGGAATTTCTGCGCTCCGAACTGTTCCTGCGCGTGCGCCCCGTATTGTTCGACAGCGCCGCTTCGCGTGTGATGGTCAAGATCGAGCGCAATGGCCGCGTCACCGCCAAAGGGAGCGCAATGGGCGTATGCCAGCTCAATGCGCCGGATTTGAGTTTCAACCGTGCGAGCGGCTGGATTAGCGGCGGCGCGACGCCTGCAACCCGCACCCGCCGCGCCGAATCCGGCATCCCCGTCCTGCAAGCCATCGGCGACCGGCTGGAAGTCTATCGCGGCGGCAATAATATGACCGCAGACGGCACGCTCGCGCCCAATCCTTATGTCCGGTGCGGGCCGCAGGGCAGCTTTACCTTCATGCAGTTGGTGCCTTTGTCGCAAGGTGAATTGGAGCAGCTCTGGAATATTTTCCGATAGGGGGAGAAGCTCGCCCGCACCCTTCATTTTTCTGCCAAATCTAAACGAATCGCTTAGAGACAAAAATCCTGTTTCGGGCCATTCTTAACCGACTCATGGGGAATTGCGCCTGTTGCGCTTACCCCGTCGGGTGGTTTTGAGGAGTGGAACGATGGGCCTTTCAAACCTGGTTTCTGGTGTGACCGGTGCGGTGACCAATACGGTTTCGAACACCGTTTCGAACACGATCGGAAACACTGTAGCCAATACGGTGTCGCAGGTCGGATCGCTGACGCAATCGCTCACCGGCGCTGCTTCCTCAATCCTCCCTGCGCCCGCGCGCGAGGTGGCCAATTGGGGCCAATCGGGGATGCAGAAAATCGGGCTTGAGGCGCTACGCCTTCCCGGTCTGCCCTCGCTCCCCGGCCTCCCCGGTTTGCCGAGCCTACCGGCACTTGGAAAACTGCCCGGATTGCCGGGTCTGCCCTCGCTCCCCAGCCTTCCCCCGCTGCCGGGAATTCCGGGCGGATCCTTGCCCGGATTGCCGACCTTGCCGGGTTTACCCTCGCTGCCGGGTCTGAAGCTTCCAGGGATGCCGGATATGCCGAAATTACCGGGATTTCCGGGACTGCCCGCTTTACCGGGAGGCCCCGGCGGTTCGCTCCCCGGCATGCCGTCTATTCCCGGCTTTCCCATGTTGCCGGGGCTACCGTCATTGCCCAAATTACCGGCCCTGCCCTCGCTTCCCGGTTTTCCGGGACTGCCGCCGCTGCCGGGCCTCCCCAAAGATCCGGGCGGTATGTTGCCGCAGCTTCCGGGCTTGCCGTTCCTCCCGCCGCTTCCCGCTATGCCGGGCCTGCCCAAGCTGCCGGGCATTGACGGGCTGAAGCTGCCGGGACTGCCGATGCTGCCCGATCTCCCGTCATTGCCGCGCCCGTCGCTGCCCGATCTGCCGGGCTTACCGAGCCTGCCGCATCTTCCCGACCTCCCCAATATTCCGGGCCTGCCTTTCTTCCAGAATGACAATCGCCAGCTGCCGCAATTCAAGGGGCCGGATTCGGTCATCCTCGCCAATATGGCGCAGGATGTGTACCAAAGCTCCGCGAGCCCGCCCGCTGGCTGGCGCACCGCAAGTCCCGAAGAATTGGCGAGCATCGGCCTGCGTCCGTCCGACCTTGCGCCCGCAGGCAGCCCCTTCTTCGCGCGCGTTTATACGACCGGCGAAGGCGCGGATAAGCAATATGTGGTCGCCTTCCGCGGATCGACCTCCGACCGCCGCGATTGGGAAACCAATGGCAAGCAGGCGATGGGGCTTTCGACGCCGCATTATACCGCCGCGCTTTCGATCGGCCGCAAGCTTGCCCAAGCGGGCGTGACCAATGTGACGATGACCGGCCATTCGCTAGGCGGCGGGCTGGCGTCGGCCGCCGCGCTCGCATCGGGCCGCAATGCGCAGACGTTTAACGCTGCGGGCCTCAGCGATGCGACCATCAATCAGGCCAACAATATCCGCCAGACCGCCGGAGCCGGTGGGCCGGGCGATATTCGCGCTTATTATGTGCGCGGCGAAATCCTGTCCTTGCTGCAAGATGGCGGCGACCGCGTGGTCGGATCGCTGCTTGGCGGGATTGTCGCAGGACCGTTTGGCGGCATAGCCGGTGCAGGCATTGACGCCCCCGAAGCCTATGGCACGCGCATCGAACTTGACGCCGTGCGCCCGCAAGGCACCCCGTGGTGGCAAGGCCATCCGGTGAGCCGCCACGGTATGGACTGGGTGATAGAAGGTCTAAAAAATCAATAAGCGGATTGGCTTTAAGCGGGTTGGCTTTGTTGGCCCGGATCGGCTTTACGGATAATGTCAGGCGATGATAGGCTGATCCGGTGATGCACGTCTTTTTTCCTGCTCCTACGCCCTCTTCCGGTCGCCCACGCCGCTTGTTGCGGCAGCGGTTCGCCTTGGGCGCGATGCGTAGTTTTTTTCTCTTTCCTTTGCTGCTTGCGACCGGGGGTTGCGCTATGCCACAAGATGCCATGACCAATAGTGCCGCCACCTGTTTCCAGAAATATCCGGACTTCACCCGCCCGATCAAAACATCAGTGCTGCCACGCCTCACCAATGGCGAAGCGGGTCGCCGCGCTTATGATGCGGTGATGGCGGGGGACCGCGATGCGGTAACCAAAATGATCGCCGCCGATCCCCGGCTCTTGTCCACGATGGTCCCGCCGCGCCCTGTCGGCGAAGGCCCCAATGATGGCGAATATGGCGACTTGCTCGCCTTTGCGGCGGCCAATTGCGACCTGCCGATGATGCAGACATTGATTGAAAGCGGGATGCCGGCCGATGGCGCGCAGCCCGGCGCGGCGCTGCTCATCGCACTCCATGCGGACGAGCCGAGCATGGCGCAATTCCTCTTCCAGAGCGGCGCGAGCGCCAATCCGGAAAAGAAGGAAGGCGGGCTGGAAGTCGCCAAACTCTCCATCCTCCACGGCAATTTGGGCGCGTTCATGATGCTCATCCGGCATAAGCTCGATGTCAATCATGCCGATGAACTGGGCCAGACGATCCTCCATGAAGCGGTCAATGGCGACCGGTTCGCGATTGCGGAGGAGTTGGTCAAGGCGGGCGCAAATCCGTGGCTGTCCAACAATATCGGCTTTGTGCCTGCGCGGCAGATTTATGAAGGCATGGCGGTCGAACGCGACCCCGATGCCGCCGCGCAGCGCCACTTGGCCGAAACGGTGCGCAAGGCCGACCTTCCCTGGCCGCCGCCCAATCCCAAAGAGGTGCGCGAAAAAACCATCAGCGGCGAATGGCCGACGCCTGCCTTGACCAAGGCCGGTTTCATCATCCCCCCGCAAGCGGTCGCGCATATCAAGGCGCATTATAATGCGGATGGTTCGTTGAAAAACTGAAGGAATGGCGACGGTGCGGGAGCGGGTGAAGCCGCCCGCGCTACCGACCATCCCCCTATCCTGCCGCTGACCCAAGATAGCGGTTCAGTAATTCGCTTTGCTGGCCAATCCCCAAATCCATCATGGTGAGGATGGCACGACGGTCGCGGGCGGCGCGTTCTTCGGCGCTGCGGGCTGCGGCCTGACGGTCGGAATCGCTCGAAGCATCGCGCATCTGGTTTTGCGCAATGGAATTGCTGTTGGCCATCTGGTGCATCATGCTTTGCGACGACAGGATCGAGATGAAGCGGCTAATGACAGCGCCAAATTCGCTACGGCTCATAATCGTGGAATCGGGACCGAACTCGCCGCCCGGCATGGTTTGCGCGAGGATTTCCGCGCTTATATCTTTTTCATCCCATTCATCGACCCAGCCCGATGCGGTTTCAAGGAACACCAACCCGTCGCGCTGGTCATCGTCCATGTCATAGCCGTCAATGCCCGCATGATGCGCGGCCTCGACGGGCTTTTTATTTTCGACCAGCACGGGCGGCGGCACATTGACGAGCGGTGCGGTGACGAGCGGTGCGGTGGCGGGATCGGGCGTCGCAAGCGCCTGCACTGCATCCGGATCCACCGCAGTCAACGCCTGTTCCAATGTCTCGTCCGACACGTTGAGGTTGATGACAATGACTTCGGTGGTGACCGGCGCGGAGCTTTCCGGCGCGATAGCTTCAACCGCCTCAACCGGCGCTATTTGCGGCAGGCTCGCGTCTGGCGGCGCCAATTGGTCGAACACCGTCGCATGGGAAGCAAAGGCGATTTCGACATCGCCGACCGTGGTGCTGGCAATGCCGGTCACGACAATGCCATGTTCGTCGCGGCTAATCACCAGCTTATCGAGCATGAAGGCCGCGCTATTGTCGGGGCTGCAAATCGTGCTGGCGGTAATCAGTGTGCCATTGGCAAGCTCGAAGCTGCTCGTGCCGTAAAATTGGCCGATCTGCTGGCCTGCCACCTCAACCTGCGCATTGCCCCAGATGCGCGTGGTCATACCGGTTTTGCGGTTTTCAAGGATGACCTCGGCGGTCACATCATTGATCGAGAGGCGATATTCGTCATCCAGATCAATCACCGCGCGGCCGGTTTCGACCTTTTGCGCGGTCCAAGCGCCCGCCGATGCAATGGAGTCCGACCATAAGCCGGGCTTGCTCACCGGATCATTGGAGGCGGTCACAATCACCGCAACTTCCACCGTATCGGGCAGGACCGCAATCGGGATAGCCACTTGCGGGAGCGGGTCGCTATGCGTCCCCACCACATCGCCGCCAGCGGAGGTCACGACAAGCGCGCCGTCTGCGTTCAGCGCAACGCTTGCGCCATCGCTATCGGGCGCGGAAGGGGGCGGCGTCATGGCCGCTTGATTATACGATACCCCCTGCATGGCCCCAATGTCCGTTTCTAAACTCTAAGCGATCCGCGCCTGACTGGCGACGAGTCGGGTGGTGGTATCAATCGACGCGAGCGCCGAGGCGATATTTTCAAGACCTTTTTGCTGCGCTTCAGCCGACGCAATCGCTTCTTCGATCCGTTCGAACGAGCGGGCTTCGGGGCGCGCGCCGATGAGACTGGCGCTTTCGAACGCAAAGGCGCTGAGGCTGCGCGCAATCTGGCCTTCATCGGCTCCGCTGCCGCCCAGTTCCGCCGACAATTCGCGCGCGGTTTCGGCAATGTCGTAAATATCCTCATCGCCGCGATAGCCGCTTTCTCCGCCCCCGCCACCGCCTTGCTGGTCGAGCAGATCAAATTCCTGGGTGAGCGCGGACGCCACGCGACCTGCGACATTGCTCATCGCCTGCCCCGCCTTGCTCGCGCCGCCGCTGCCCGACCCGCGCACTTGGCCAACGCCGCTTGTCCGCGAAGAGGAAATGGGTCCGATCATCTCTTGTCCTAACCTGATGAAGTTCCCTCGCGAAAATGCGGGGGCCGCTTCATCTTATGCCACAAGATATAACCAATCCATCCGCCTTTTTCTCTCAGCGATTCGCTTAGATGGCAGGAGATTTTTAACTTTGTTACATCTTCGGGAAAAGGCGGCGGAGCGCGCGGAATTTGCGGCTTTTACCGCCGTTTAAGCAGCAATACCGCGCCGTCATACCAGCTCATCACCATGCGGCCACCGCTCGCAAGGTAGAAATTGCTGCCGCCTGCCGCTTCCGGTCCCCAATTGCCGGATTCGAGACAGCCCATTTCATGCACCGGACCAAGCTCGTTTTTGGGGATACCGAAATAGGCCAGCGCGCCCGCCATCGGAGCGCCGGTTGCCTTGGCTTGCGGCGCGCCGCGAATAAGCACCGGCGCGGGACCGCCGCATATATCGTCGGCCGTAAACTGGTCGCTCGCCGCTTTGGTCCATGAAATTTTATCGGGCGTGATGGTCATGACCGAGCCTAAAGCCGCCGGATCGTCGAGCGCGTAAGCGGTGACACCGCTGGTATCGACCCATAATTTTTCGACCGTCCACTGGCCCGCTATTTCGCGGATCAACACCTCGCGGGTGGGGTCTGCAAAATCGGGCGCGGGCGTAGCCTCTGCCGGTTGCGCTTTGGGGTTTGCCGGGGTCATCGAGCGTTGCTCCTTGGGCAGCGATGCTTCATTTTTAACGGAGGCTTGGGAGGCAGTCCCGGATTGTCCATCCGCCTGCCCCGCTTTCGGGCCGCAACCTACGAGCAGCATCGCCGCCAGCGCGGTACTCGCCATCCATCTGCTTTGCATCGGGACCATCGCTCCCTTCGGACATTATGTTACCGCTGCACCAGTACGTAGCTGAAACTGCCCTGTCCAGCCACGCTGTTGACGAAGTTGCGATAATCATTGCCCGCCATCGTCTGGCATCCGGCTGACCATGTATTAGAGCTGCCGCCTTGATGGATGAGGAAGGAGGAGCCGTTATTGCGCTGCTGGCCATTGCGGTCGGCACCGTTGAACCAACCGTCCTGATTAGTGTCACGCTCGACCGTCGTGCCGCTTGTCGTGCGGAAATAACGGTCGCCGGCAAAAGTGCCGGACTGCAATGTATAGCGGTAATTGCCCGCCGCAATCCGGCCAAGATCGGTCTTGCCGTCCCCGTTCATATCGGTGGACGAACCCTTGGCGGCCTTGGGACCATTATAGCCATATTGCGCCGAAGGTTCGGTATTGGCCTTGAATGTTTCCATGCGATAGCCATTGCCCGATTTCTGCACCACGGCGATGAGGTCGTCATAAGTGCCGTTGCCATTGTTCGATTTGGTATTGGTGTCGGTGCGCAAGGCGACCACCACCTTCTTGCCCGCCGCAAGGTCCGCCTTCGCACGCGCATCGCCATAGCGTTCGACATAGGCGGCCATTTCCGCTGCATTTTTGGGCGTTCCGGCAGGGGCCGTCGGGGTCGTGCCGCCGGTCTGGCCGATGGTCGGCGACCCGCCTTTGTTGAACAGGGCAACCTCGTCATTGCGGCGGTTGATAAGCCCTTGCATCACCTCCCCGCCCGACTTGTTCCATAGCTTCATCGCTTGCGCGGCTTCACCATATTTGCCCTGGTTGAGGAGGCGCAGCGCCGACGAACTTTTCAGCCCGCCTTCACCGATATTATAGGTGAAGGACACCAGCGCATCGAACTGGTTTTGGGTGAGCGGCACTTTGACATTGCGGTTGACCGCCGCTTCATAACCTTTGATCGTCACCTGAAGCAGCGCGGTTTCCTGCGCGCGGGTGAGGTTGACCGCGCCCTTATTATTGGCCGCGAAATTTTTGGCTGCAGCGCCTTCCAGCCCTGCGCCTTGCGCCACCCGTGCCGCCGCCGCGCGATCCACGCCGATGGCAGTCAGATCCTGGATGATCGTATCGCGCGACTTGCCTTTAAGGTCATAGCCGGGGCCTAGCGTTACCCCGCTTGCGCCGCCCGGCCAGTGGAGTTTGTTCGACACGCCCGCGACCGCTTCATGGTCATAGATGAATTTCGCGCCATTGGCTGAAAGCTTGCCCTGCCCCGCTTGGACATTGCCGCCCGTGCCGCCCGTTTCGCCGGGATTGGTCGGCCCGACCGGCCCTACCGGTGTGCTCCCACTGGTTCCGCTCCCGCCGGGGATGGTCAGCCTTTGGCCGGGATAGATGAGGTTGGGATTGCTGATGCCATTGGCGCGCGCAATCGCCGATACGCTGCTGCCATGCCGCGATGCGATTGCCGACAGCGTATCGCCGCTGCGCACCGTATAAGAAGAAGCCTGGCCCCCGCCACCATTCCCGCCGCCCGAAAGCTTAAGATTCTGCCCCGGATAAATACGGTCCGGATTGCTGATACCGTTAATCCGCGCGAGGTTTTGCCATGTCGTTCCGTGCCGCGCCGCGATGCCGGACAAAGTATCGCCCGACCGCACGGTATAGCTGCCGGATCCGCCATTACCCGCACGGAGCTGGGCGTTATTATGCTGGGACGATTGCGATACTGCGGTGACCATGATGCCGGTTCCTCACATTATATATCTTCATATATTGTCTGCCCTTGCCTGCATCATGGCCGAGAACGGCCCCGCTGTATCTAAACGAATCGCTTAGGAAATCTCATCGAATCGCTGAGAGCCAAAGCCGTAACTTGCTGTCACATTGGCACCATGAGATCGCCAAGCTCCCGAAAAAGGCAATGCGGTCTGAACTTTGGGTCAGGACTGGATGGAGGATAAGGACATGAATCAGGTTACAGCAAATAGCCCGACCAATTTGGCCCTCACGGCAACACTTGACCGTGCAGGCGCGGCAGGCAAAATTCCCGAAGGTGTGCCGCTGCGCATGGCAAGCGGGATGACGGGTGCCTTTACCAATCCGCTCGGCGCTGGACCGCACGCGTTCTGCAAGCTGCCGACGTCTTGGGAAGTGCGTTGCGGCCCGATGCGCGATTGTTTCCCGCCGCGCGATTGCCACCCGTGCCATCACCATCATCATCACCATCATCATCACGGGCCGTTCGGTCATCATCATCACCACCATCACCACCATCACGGGCATCATCATGGCCCGTTCGGTCCGGGCGGATGCTTCCCCAAGCCCCTGCCTTTCCCACCGGGTGGATGCTTCCCCAAACCGCTCCCCTTCCCGCCGGGCGGCTGTTTCCCACAACTTCCCAAGCCGGGCTGCTGGGAAATTCCCGAACCCAAGGTTTCATGGACCGCGCAGATGACCGGCGAAAACACCGCCAAGGTCGATCTTGGCGATGGCTACCGGCTGGAAATCAACGAAAAAAACAGCGAAATGACCATCTTCAACGAAAAGACCGGTGAACGCACCCGCATCTGGGGCGACCCCCATGTCGAAATTGACGGCAAGCAAGCCTATGATTTCTGGGGCACGACTACCTTCACCTTGGAAAATGGCACCAAGCTCACGATCAACACCGAGCAGTTCCAAAACAACCCGAATATGTATGTCGCAAGCCAGGTGGTCATCACCAAGGGCGACAATGCGATTGTCGTGGACGGGGTCAGCCAGAACAGACTCGGCGATTTGTCGGTGACCATGTCGAATGACGGCGAGGCGCTGGACGCCGCTACCCGCGACGGCTTCACCTTGCATGAAAACAAGACCGGTTCCGGCTGGCGCACCGAAGACGGCAATATCGCCACGCAAAAGGATCTGGACGCCACCCGCATCGGCGCGGAATATGGCCCCGGCAGCACCAAGCTTAGCGATGCCGAAGCCGAAGATCTGTTCGGTGACTTCGATTTCAGCCAGCTTGCCAGCCAGATCGGTAATTTCCTCATCTTCGGCGCGATAGTCGGCGGCCTCATCAACGCCTTTGGCGGGGGCAACGGCAATAGCGCCCCCGATGGCGGCGCGCGCAAGCCCGCCGATGAATTCAGACCCAATCGGCCATTTAACCCCGTGCTGCTTTGACCCCGGCACGAGGTAAGTCGATGGACCTCAAGGCCCCGCTCTTGGCGAGCGGGGCCTCTTTTTTTTGGGGGAAGCAGCGCAACAAAAAGCCCCTCCCGCTTGCGGGAGGGGTTTGGGGAGGGTCTGTCAGAGGAAAGATGGCTAAGGGTTAGCCCTGCCGCTCCGATACTTGCCCTTTATTCTCTTCTCTCAATGAGGCAGGCCCACCATCCACAAAAGCAATCTCGCGCACCTCAAGCTTGCGCGCCATTAACCGCGCGCGCAACTCCTGTTGCAGCCTTGTGCTTTGCACCGCCGTCACGCCGGGATGTAGCCCCGATATGTGGATACTGATCGCCCCGCTTGCATCGCGGGTGAGGATCGCGCCTTGCATGAGCGTGTCATTCTTGCCGAATGTGATGCTCATTTGCTTATCCACCCCGTTCGGGCGCGCTTCGGCAATCGCGGCGGCAATGCGGTCAAGCTGGGCGATGAGCGCGGGGTCCATGCCCTGAACGCTGGCAACCGGCGCGACCATATCCAGCCCGCGCAACGGATTGGCACCAAACTGAGCCAACCCTTCAAATGGCGCGCGGCCATCCTGTCCCTGTTCCTGCTCGCCAAAGCGTTTAAATTGTTTCGCGCCATTTTTGGCCTGTCCTGCATCCGCCTGCGTGCGTCCGTCGCGGTCCTCGGCCTTTTTCTGGCGGTCGTCATCCTTGCGTTCATCGCGCCCGGAGCGGGTGTCGTTCCGGCTATCGTCGCGGCTATAGCGCTGCTGTGCCGCGCCCAGCCGGTCCTCGAACGCCGCGCCCAGTTCGGGGCGATAGGAACGCCCGCGCCCGTCATTGGAAAGCGGCGTCTGGGTCGACGATATGCCGGAGCTATCCTTGGTCATCATGCCTCTATCCTCCTCGCGAGGCTCTCATCCTGCCTCATGTCCAGCCCCCTTGCTTACCCGTGTCGAGTGCCGACAGCGCATTGGCGCCGGTCTGTCCCATGCCCTGCAACTCGTCCGCCTCACGCTCTTCCATCAGCTTGCGGTGCTGGACAAGGTCCATGCGCACCGCTTCTTGCGACAAGCGGTGGCGTTCATTGCTGCGCTGGAATTGCATCTTGGCGTCATCGAGAGCCTCTTCGGACTGGTCGCGCAATTCGCCGCGTTCGGCGGTTTCAAGCCGCGCGCGTTCGCGTTGCTCTTTGGAAATTTGCCGCCAAAGCTGTGCCTGTGCGCAACCCGGATCGGCGCGGAACGCCTGATGGGCTGCATCAAGCTGCTGTTCGGTGCGCGCCTCGTCGCGTTTGGCTTCTTCCAAGGCTTGCTCGCGCGCGCGATGGGTCGCCGCCGATTGCGCCATTGCGCGTTCGGCCTTGTCGCGGCGCAGCGCGGTCACGCGCGTCACTTGGCCAAGGCGCGGGTCAATAGCCATAGCCCGACCCCAAAGAGCGGAACAGCGCCATCGTCGTCGCGCTATTGCTCGGCTCGTCCGCCGACTGGCGCAGGAAGGACATGATCGCATCGCGTGTTTCCAGCGCGCGGTCGGCAAGCCGGTCCTGTCCCGGCTGATATTCGCCCATCTGCACCAGCAATTCGATGTCGTTCAATTTGGCGAGCATCGCGCGCACTTCGGTCGCGGTCTGCGCCTGTCCCGACGAGGCGAGCTTAGGATAGAGGCGCGACAGGCTGGTCAATATGTCAATCGCCGGATAATGGCCCTGCGCGCCCAATTTGCGCGACAAATGGATATGGCCATCGAGCAACGAGCGTACTTCCTCGCCAATCGGGTCGCCCTCTTCATCCTCCATCAGCACGGTGTAAATGCCGGTAATCGCCCCGCGATCGGAGGTGCCCGCGCGCTCGACCAAGCGCGGCAGTTCGGCAAAAACCGAAGGCGGAAAGCCGCGCCGCACCGCAGGTTCCCCCGCCGACAGTCCGATTTCACGCAGCGCGCGTGCATAGCGGGTGACGCTGTCCATGAGGAGGAGGACATGCTTGCCCTCCTCGCGCATCCCTTCGGCAATGGCGGTCGCGACTTGCGCCGCGCGCACCCGTTCCATCGCGGGGCGGTCCGAGGTTGCGACGATTACAACCGAGCGGGCGAGCCCTTCCGGCCCCAGCACATCTTCGACAAATTCACGCACTTCGCGGCCACGTTCGCCGATGAGTGAAAAGACAATCGCGTCGGCCTTGGCGTGACGCGCGAGCATCGCCATCAAGGTCGATTTGCCGCCACCCGCCGCTGCAAACACGCCCAGACGCTGGCCGATGCCGAGCGTGATGAGGCTGTCAATCGCGCGCACGCCGGTTTCCATCGCCGCGTCAATCGGTTTGCGCACCATCGGGTTGGGTGAATCCGCCAGCAAGGGACGGTCAGGTTGCCGCTTGACCGGCCCCAAGCCATCCAGCGGCTCGCACCGCGCATCAAGCACGCGGCCCAATAGATGGTCGCCATAAGGCACACGGTCCTGCCCGCTGCGCAGCACAATTTCCGCACTGGAGGACAGCCCGCGCATATCGCCGAGCGGGGTCAAAATCGCCTCGCCATCGGCTAAGCCCACCACTTCGGCCCACATCGAAAAGCCACTGGCGGCATCGACAATTTCGACGCTTTCGCCGATTTTCGCCTGCACGCCGGTGACGCGCAAGGTTGTGCCGACCGCGCCGCGCAGCTTTCCGCGTTGCTCGAAAGTCGGCGCACGGCCAAGCGCCTGGATCAGCTCCATGCCATGCCCGCGCGCGCTCATGCGGGAAGGTTCCCGTTAGCGACAGTGGCAATCTCGGAGGGCGCGGCCTCACCCACCCCCCAACGCTGGGCCAGCGTTTCAATCTGCGTATCGAGATTGGCGATGACGCGTCCCGTGCTAGTCCGCACCACGCAATCGAGCGGGCCGAGCGCGGGATTGGCTTCTACCGCCACGCCTTCGCGTCCCGCCAGCCGCGTGGCCACAGCCTCGACATGATCGGGCGCGACCTCGACGCTATAGCGGCTATCCTCGCCCATCCGGTCGAGCGCGCGTTCGGCAAGGCCCGGCACAATGTCACCCGCGCCCAGATCGCCGATCATCATGCGGACAGCAGCCATTGCGGCATCGGCGATGCTCGCGCGCCGTTCCTGTTCATACTGCGCCAGCGCGGCAGACATTTCATCAAGCTTCGACAGAAAATAGCCCTGCACCTGCTCATAGCCTTTGGTCAGCCCCTCGCGATAGGCCTCGTCGCGCGCGGCGGCGGATCGGTCGAGCATATCGCCCTTGATCCGGCTGGTTTCGGTGAGCAGCGCATGGGCTTCGGCAAAGGCCGCGCGGTCGCTCGCTTTGATGAGCGCGCTGCGGCCATTCAATATATGGTCGCCTGCGGTCAGCGTGAAGCTCATGCCGCCGCCTCCGCTTCGTGCGCCCGATGCCGCCGCCACAGCATCGCCGCCTCGTCGGCAATGGCAAGCGCCGCACGGTCGCCGCACGCATCGGGAATATTATGTGCAAATGCGCCCGGCAATGCCTTGTGCAAAATCAGCCAGCCGGTGCGTTGCACCTCCGCGCCAATCGGCAAGGGCTGGTCGGCCAAAGCCTCCACCGGCGCAAAATGGTCATCGCACCCGCACGCAAGGTCGAACAAAGCTTCGCCCGTGGTCATCACCAGCGCGCGCAGGCGATTGCCGTCCAGTTCCTGATCAATCTTGCCGCGATAATGGAGCAGCATCGCCAAGGTCGCGACCGGCGCGCGCTCGTCTTCGGGCAAAGACCACCAGCGCGGCATCCGGCGGATATTGTTGAAGCTGACCGGGCGTTCGCCTGCATTGACCCGCGCGAGAAACCGCGCGCCGCGGTTACGATAGGCCGCACTCCCGAACGAGGCGACCGTTTCCGCCAGCCGTGCGCGTGGCGGGCTTAAAGGGAGCGCTCCGGACTCTATCACCGCCTCCATTACCGCCTCACCTGTCACCGCGTCACCCATCATCGTGTCACCCGTCATCCTTGCGCGCCTTTTTCACGCACCACCGGCAAGCTGGCCTTGGGCGGGCGCGAGCGCCACCAACGGAAGATACCGAGCGCCAGCGCGGCTACCGCAAGGAAGGCAATAAGGCTCACCACCATCGTCACTAGCCCGCCCTGATAGAAGGGTGTTTTGGGCGGCGGCACCGCTTTGGATTGCATCATCATCACGCTGATATTGTCAGCGGCAAGATCGGACACGCTATTTTGCACCAGCGTTTTGATCTGCCCCGTCTTGGACGACAGATCAAAGCCCGGCCGATATTTGACGAACACCGATGCGGAGGACGGTTTCTGTTCTTCGCCCAGCGTTTCCTTTTCCGGAATATTGAGGTGGACGCGCGATTCCACCACGCCGTCAATCTGGCTGATTGTGTTGGTCAATTCCTGCTGCAACGCGCAGATAAAGCGCGCATGTTCTTCGCCGGGCGAGCTATTATAGGTGCCTTTCTGGAAGATGGTGCAGAGCGAGGCATATTCTTCGCGCGGCAAGCCATTGGCCTTCAACACGCTTTGCGCGCGCGCAAAGTCGCTGCTGTCGACCATGACATTATAGCTGCCTTTTTCGCCGTCGGTTTTGGACGCGCTGATGCCCGCCATCTGGAGGGTCGAGACCATATCATTGGCCTGCACCGCTTCGACATTGCGGTATAATTCCTGCTTGCCGCACGCCGAAAGGAAAAGCGCGAGGACAAGCAGGAAAAACAGCCGGAAATGCGGCGCCAAAAACGCCCTGTCCGGCATGGTTATGACAGGCATGGCGCCACCAGCGGCGCCATAAGCAGCTTTTACATTAGCGGTTGCACGCACCGGCATCCATTCCCATCCATTCCAAATTGACCCTGCCACCGGCCTTATTTTCCGGCGGCACCGGACTGGCGAGGCGGATGCCCCGTCAGCCTTGTTGTTTGAACAATTGCTGCACCCCGTCCGACGAGCGGTTGGCGATGTTCGATGTGAGCTGGCACTGGAACATGAACTCCTGACATTTCATCGTCAGTTGCACAATTTCGCCCGGCGTAAGCTGTCCGCCGGACGCTTCGGCCTGAATGGCATAATCCGACACCGACCGCGCCTGTCCGTTAATCCCGTCGAGCGCGCGGAACAGGCCTTTGACCGCAGGGGGCATATCCTGTGTCGGGGCGACAGGGTTGGTGCCCTGCATCCGGTCCATCGCTGCATCGAAACGCGCATTTTTAAGCGGCTCGACCGGTTGCGACGGCCCCAATTCCATGACGCGGCCAGCGGTTGCCCCGCCGCCCCCGCCCACGGCCTTGCCGATCGCTGCCGCAGCATTGGCGGCAATAGCTTCGATGGCCATGACGGATTATCCTTTCCGCGCCATCGTCTCCAGCGCCTTCGATACGCTGTCGAGCGAGGTGTGCGAGCTGTTCGCCATGAACGAAAGGCGCATCGATTCCGCCGTCAGCTTGGTGATTTCGGAAGGCTTGTCCATGCCGTCTTCACCGCTGATAAGGTTGGATTGGGTTTCAATCCGTGTTGCCTGATTGTCGAGCGCCTCGCCCCAAGCGGCGGCAAAGGCTTCAAACCAGTTGGACGAGCGCGAACGGCCCCCGCCTACATTGGACGATGATGCGAGATTGGAAAGGCTCGCCAGATTAACCGAGTTAGACATCTTCACTCCTTCCTTCCTGTGCCATCACAGGGATCTTCAAAATTCACATAACCAAAGTTTCGATACGTCCCCCGCGTTCCAGAATGACCGCCTTGGGTTCGATGCGGACAATTTTATGCCCGGTCGGCAAGGTCGCCCCGCTCATCCATTTGGTGCCGTCGGCGGTCGCGATGTAGCTGGGATCGCCATTGACAAAAGTGGCCGCGCCATGCGGGCCTTTGTTGAAAAAATATTGAAGGTCGTTGGGGCCGCGATCGGACTCCATCGTAAATTGCACGGATTTGAGGCCCGGCAATTCCTGTTTGAGCATCGCGGTAAGCTGTTCCTGCTTGTCGGCGGGCAGATATTCGCTCGCCACCATGATGGCCGCGCGCTTGGTGGTTTTGGCATCGGCATCGACACCTTGCGCCTTGAGTAGGTCGCCCGCCGCCGCCGCGAGCGAGTCGGTGGTTTCCACCTCCAAAATGGCGCCGGGGAAACGCTGGTCCACCAGATGCTGCAGGCCCGCCACTTCGACGTCATTTTTGACGATGCCGCTAATCACCATATTGTCGCTGGCAGGGTCGGGCGTCACCGCCATGCCGGTAAAGCCAGCCGCCGCCATTGTGCGCTTCATATTGGCCGGATCATTGGCCTGTACTTCGGAATAATAGCGCGCGCCGACAAGGCCGCTCACCAATAAGACCGCGCCAGCGCCCAAGCCGATCAGCATTTTTGCGCTCGGCATGAGCGGGAGGCGCGAGCGCACGGGGTCAAGACGGGTCGCAACCCGTTCGGACAATTCAGCGCGCGGGAGCGGCTCGTTCAACAATTGTTTTTGGGCAAGCGTTGCGGCAATCCCTTCGGCTTCGCGCCAGCGTTGCTCGTCATTCGCGCCGACCGCAAAAGCAAATTCACCCAGCTTGACCGGTAAATAGGGCGGCAACGGCATTTCCTCGCCCGCCACCAGTTCGCGGCCCAGCACCGCAATCGAGCCGGTCAGCATTTTGAGGATGGTGACATCCGGCCCGACATGAAGCTCAAGCGCAAGGCCCGCCGTATCCTTGCCGCGCAGCACAATGTCATTTTCAAAGCTATGCCCGACGCGCACATTTTTGCCCGCGTGGAGGCGATGTTCCGCCCCCGCCAGCCGGTCGTTCAAAACCCTGAGCCGTGCGGCAACGGTCGGCAATCCCGCCTCAGCGGTGACGGGCGCGGTGACCGGCACCGCCGTTTCCGGCTCCTTTACCCGCACCGCCGGGTCGGCAACAGGACTTGCGGCCTGCTCGTCGGTGGCGGTCATATCCTTCTCCCCGCTCACCCTCTGCGCCTTTTCGTCTTTTTGGTGGAGGCAGGTGCGGGCTGTTGCTGGACCGGCTGGATTTGCATTTGCGGCTGCATCATTGCCGGGCGCATCTGTGTCGGCATAGTGCCGCCACCGGGCGCACGCACACGAGGAATAATCATCACCGCACGCTCCATCGTGCCGGTGCCTTTGCGGCGCTTTTTGAACGCATTTCCAAAAATCGGAATGTCACCCAAGATCGGCGTCTTGGATTTTTTATCATATTCGAAATTGACCGTGCGTCCTGCAAGGATAACCGCTTGGCCATGCGGTACGACATTGGACTGGGTAAAGCTTGGCCCCTTGATGGACGGGATGCCGTCAACCGACTGATTGGTTAGAGTCGTGTCGCGGAAGGCAATATCCATACGCACACGAAGCTGGTTAGGCTCGTTAATGATTGCAGGTTTAATCCGGATTGACAGGCCATAGCTTAGTGCGCGCAGGTCGCCGCTATATTCACCCGGAACCTTCGCATATTGTTCGCCGCCTTCATTATATTCGGTGTACTCGTTATTGGTTGCCGGAATAAACTGACGGTCCGTGACGCGCAACGTGCCTTGCTCCTGCAAAGCCCGGATTTGCGCGCTGATAACATCGCCATTACCCCATACATAGCTGCCCTGAATATCTCCGCCGCGCGGACGCCCGCCAAACAGCATTTTAAGACCACCAAAGCCAAGGCTCCAATCAACACCCAACTCTTTCATATCGTCGCGATTATAGACAATCGAAACGACTTCCATTTCGATCACCGGCTGTTCGCGGTCGAACTGGGAAATGAGTGCGGTATAATTATTCATTTCGCTCGGTAAATCTTTGACGATCACCGTATTATTGGCAATGTCTGCCGCGATTGATGGCCCGGCCCGTTCACGCGCACTGGGCTCGCTATCATTATACGGATCGCCATAGCCATCATCATCATAATAACGGTCACGTCCGCCCCTGCGGCGATTATAATAGTCATTGTCCCGGCTCCACTGGTTGGAGCGATTGGTGCTGACACCGGAATTCAGTCCCATATGCTCCATGAGCAAAGTGGCAACACCGGGGACGCGTTGCATCCGGCCTTGCATCGCGATTTCTTTATCGGCGGCATCACGAAATTTAAGCTGATAAACGCGCGTTTCATAACGGCGACCAGGCCCCGCACGCATCTGGACCTGAAACGCGGCATCGCCGCCGCCCGTATTGCGAAAAAAATCCGCGCCCGACAGAAGCGGCGAGGCGACCATATTGGTTTGCGCATAGGCCGGTTGCGGCACTTGCGGGGTCGGCGTGACAGCCGGGGCAGCGGGTGCGGCCATCCCCATCCGGTTTGCCATCCGGTCGATTTGTGTGAGGAAATCCGGCACGCCCGATGCAATCACCGCGCCCTTGCTCGCTTTCAGCTTATTATGATTGTCGGACAGGCCAAGACGGCGTGCTTCGCTGACCAACTGTGCGGGCGCGTCTGCCTGAATTGTGCGGGTCGAAATTTCGCTCGCGGCATAGATGCGCACAATATTGCCGTCATAATAAGCGACCAGATGGAACACTTGCGACAAATCATTCCAGATTTTCTCTGGCGAGCCGACCAGCATACCTTGCGCCTGTCCGGTGACGGCGCTGCTGACCTTTACCTTAAGGCCCGATTGGCTGAATATGTCGGTGACAATATCCGACACTTTCTGACCGCGCGCGTTGATGCTGATGACTTTGTTGGGGAATTGGGGCTGGCCTGCCGCCACCGGCTGCGCAACACCAAAGCACAGCAAGGTCGACAAAAGGAGCGTGGAGGATTTTTTGAGGGACATTATTCGGCTGCCTCGGCTAAGTCTGGTTGACCGAGCAGTTCGGGTGCCCGGTTTACTTCGCCCACCACATCCAGCGGAATGGCGGGGTTCAACTCATTGAAGGAGATGACCGGCACGTCGAACAGGTCGGCGGCTGTCACCAGTCGAAGGGGACGGCGCAAATCCTGTGCCGTCAATATCGCCCGCGCACCCGTTGCCTCCACCTGCTCGGTCAAGAGCAGAATCAAGGCGCGCATTTGATAAGGGTCAATCGCCAGACGGGCTTGTCCGTCGATCATGGTTACGGTGTTGCGGACCGCTTCTTCGACCGCGCTGCCGATCATCAGCACGGGCAAGCGGCCATTGACGCACAGCGGGGCGATGATGTTGCGGCGCAGCGCCACCCGCACCCGCTCGGCGATGATGCGCGGGTCGCGCTCCATCTGGCCCGCTTCGGCAATCGCTTCGACCGCATCGCGCAGGTTGCGCAGCGGCACTTGCTCTTCTGCGAGCAGACGCAAAATTTCGGCAATGGTCGATGTCGGCACCGCGCGCACCGCTTCCTTGACCACTTCGGGATATTCGTCGCCGAGCCAGTTTAGAAGGTCGGTGACTTCCTGAAGCCCCAAGAACATCGGCAGGTTGCGCCGCAGCAATTCACCCGTGATAAGCGGCAGTTGCGCGGTGAATAAATGCTGCTCCAACTCGCCCGACCCCAGCGGCGCATCATAGGCATAGAGCGCCCAGCCATTGGCCGGGATGTCGCCATCCAACAGCACGCGCACCTTGGGCAGATTGACCCCGCTCTTATCCTGCAAGCCTTGCGCGCGCTTCTGCACGGCGGCGGTCAATTCGGTGAGGTCTTCAGCAGAAAATACGTCCTTGGCGAGCCGCAACTGCAACGGGTCGACCGATTGCAAGGCGGTGGTTTCGAGCATGATGTCCTGCGGCGCTTCCTTGACCTCGCCGCGCAGACCAGCGAACCGGTCGCGGATTTTCGCGCCCCATTCGGGATGGGTAATCACCCCTCCCCCGATCAGCATCAGCGCAAGTCCGAAGAAAACCAGCATCGGGAAACCGGGGATGAGGCCCATCAACACCGCCAGCCCGCCTGCGATAATCAGCACATGGGGCTTGCCCGAAAGCTGGCGCGCGATGGTCGGGGCCAGTTCCCGCTCGGTATCTTCGTCGGTGGTGCGCGTAACAAGCAGGCCCGCCGCCATTGCGCTGAACAAAGCCGGAATTTGCGCAACCAGCCCTTCACCAATGGACAGGATCGAAAATGTCTGCACCGATTCCGACATCGACATGCCGTGCGTGATTGCGCCCACCGCAAAGCCGCCGAGCAGGTTGATGATGACGATGACGATGGACGCAATCGCATCGCCCTTCACAAATTTCATCGCGCCATCAAGGCTACCGTATAGGCGGCTTTCCATTTCGACCTGACGGCGCTTGGCTTTGGCATCATCCTTGGTGATGAGGCCGGAGCGCAGGTCACTGTCGATGGAAAGCTGTTTGCCGGGCATGGCGTCGAGACTGAAACGCGCGGCCACTTCGGCGACACGTTCCGCACCTTTGGCGACCACGATGAACTGCACCACCGTGATGATGAGGAACATGACGAGGCCGATGATTAGCTGGCCGCCCGCGACCATTTCGCCGAATTGCTGGATGATCGCACCGCCATCGGCTTCGGTTAGAATCTTGCGCGTGGTCGCGACACTGATCGCGAGCCGGAACAATGTTGTCAGCAGCAACACCGTCGGAAAGGTCGAAAAATCGAGCGGCTTTTCAATATAGAGCACGCTCAAGAGCAGCAAAATGCCGATCGTCATATTGAGCGCGATCAGCGTATCCAGCACGACCGTCGGCAAGGGCAGGATCATCAGCCCGATAACGGACACAATGATCCCGACCAGTGCTACAAAGGAGAACTGGATATTTCTGGGAAAGAAGCGATTGAGCGCCGCGATCATGGTCAGAAACCCGACGGGTTCATTCCGTTTTCATTCGCAAGCTTCTTATAATGTCCTTGTACTTTGACGACATAGTCGCGCGTTTCGCGATAGGGCGGGACGGCTTGGCCATATTTGGCGACCGCACCCGGTCCTGCATTATAGGCGGCCAGAACCAGATCGAACCGGCCATTATATTTGGTCCAAAGCTGGCGCAAAAGCTTGGCGCCCGCGTCGATATTGGTGGCCGGATCATAAAGATGCGCGCTGTTGCGTACGCCCAGCCCCGCGCCGGTTGCAGGCATGATCTGCATCAGCCCGCGCGCGCCGACATGGCTTTTCGCGCCCTGCTTATAGCGTGATTCCTGAAAGATCACCGCGTGCAGCATGAGCGGATCGACCCCGTGCCGCCGCGCGGCCTGTTCAATCATATCGTCATAACGGCTGGAATAGCTGCGCGGGCGCAGCGCCAGCACGGTCGCGTCATTGACCTGACCATTGGGCGCGGCGGCCGCTCCTTGCGCCGCTGCTACCGCGCCGCTTGACGCGATGGTAAGACCGCTCGCGCCGCCCTGGCCTTGTGCAGGAGCAGCGGGGAGCGGGGCATAATAAGGGGTTGCCGGCACCCCGTAAGGGGTTGCGCCATAATAGCTTTCGGCCGGTTCATTGGGCGGGATGATACGCGTGTAGCGCACACCTGCATCTTCGCGTTTTTCCATCACCACCGCATGGCGGTCGCGGGTTGCACCAAGGTTGCGCGAAGCATTGTAGGAACCATCGCCCGAATCGGCGAGCATTTCGGCATCCGCGCCGTCCGAGCTGACCGTGACCGAGCCTTGATGCGGATAATTATCCGGAGTCGCGGGGTTTTCCACCACCTGTCCGGCGCACGCATCAAGCTGCGAAAATCTTTTGGTAATTTCGGCGCTGGCGACAAGGATGGCGCTATCGACCGGGCAAGGCGGCGGCGCAGGCGGCTTGCGATCCTTGGCCAAAGCGCTGGCCGGGATCATCCCGATAGCAATTGCGGAAAAAAGGCTCATTGCGGACGCAGTCCGCACCATCGTCAATCCACGCATCTCTCATCCCTTATTTTCTGCCGGAGCAGCATAAGTTCGAAGCCAGTGGATCCCTCAAACAAGGGGCCCGTACCAGCCCCCGCTTGATATGCATGGTGTATCGAGTCGTCCTTGCGAGTTCAACCCTCTAAATCAGACCATCTGCGCAAATTCATAGACAGGTCGCGGAACTTTCGCGCGAACCTTAACGTCAACGGAAGCTTGCGCGCTTGTTTTACAAACAGCAACTATCGTTTCAATTTATACTATCCTGTTGCTTGTGACTTTTGTCACTTAAACGACATAAATCGGCTTTAGAAATAGTCCGTCACTTTGCCGTTTAACGGCAGTATTTCTATTGTCTCGCGCACAATCGGGGGCGTTGTGCTTGTTACAAATCCCTGCCTTTGATGGCAAATGCCATTGACAGTAAGGGGTTGCTGTGGAGTTATAAAGCTTCGCCGACGCAAGAATCGCTCGACCGGATCCCATTAGAGCGGCTCGAAAATCGGCGGAAGAGCGGCATAATGGGCGTACCCTCCATGATGCTGCGACAATATATCAAGGCCATTGGCCGGCCGGTGCGCAAGGGCGATTTGATCGCCGCAAACGCGCCGGAACAGGGGTGATATGTTGCATGGGCAATGATCGGACACATTGCATCCGCACAAGCGGGCGCGGTGGGAAAGCTTATCGCCCGGTTTCGTATCGGTTCGCACCAAGGCCCGCATCAAGCAGGCCCGCATAAGGCAAACAGCCCATGGCAGAAAAAAATGACGGCGGCGATAAAACAGAATTACCGACCCCCAAGCGTCTCCAGGACGCGCGCAAGAAAGGGGATGTCGCCAAGTCCAAGGATGTCAGCGCGGCGGGCGTTACCTTGTTGTGGCTCATCCTGTTTGCGATGGCGGGCGGATATGGTGCCAAGCTTGTTTCCGATTTTGCGCAACATGCCGTAACCGCGGCGACCTCGCTTCCGTTCAACATGGCGCTGGAGCAGGTTTCGGTCGGCGCGATCCGCGTTCTCCTCATTCTGGCGGCCTTGACCCTTATCCCGATTGCAGTGGTCGGCACGCTGATGGAAGGACTTCAGGTCGGGCCGATTGCGACCACCGAAAAGCTCAAACCCAGCCTCGACAAGATGAACCCGATTGAAGGGTTGAAGCGGATGTTCGGCAAGGACGGCCTTGTCGAAATGGTCAAAACCCTGTTCAAGGCCGCGCTCGTCATTTTCATTACCGTGCTGGTTATCAAGGCGGTTTTGCCCGAATTAGGGGGGATGCTGGTGATGGCCGACTGGACGCTCGACAGCGGCGCAGGGCAGATTGTCGCGCAGCAAAGTTTGAGCCTCACCTATAGCCTGACGCTCAAGATTTTGGGCTGGACCGTGCTGGCCTTTATCGGGGTTGCGATCCTCGACCGGGTGTGGGTCAAACATAGTTTCATCAAGAAAATGATGATGAGCCGCCGCGACATCAAACAGGAATATAAAAATGACGAGGGCGACCCGCATATCAAGCAGCATCGCCGCCAGATGCATCAGGAATGGGCCAACAGCAATGCGGTCGGATCGGCAGGCGATGCGGCGGCCTTGCTGGTCAACCCGACCCATCTTGCGATTGCGATTGATTATGACAAGGAAAATTGTCCGGTTCCGGTGATTGCGGCCAAGGGAGAAGGCGCGCTTGCCGCCGCGATGCGGGCGGCTGCGGAAGATAATCAGGTGCCGATCATCCGCCATGTCGCGACCGCGCGCAAATTATGGGCGCGCGGCGAAATCGGCGAAATTGTCCCTGAAGATATGTTCGACGCGGTGGCAGAGGTCATCCTGTGGGCCAAACGCGCGCGCGAGGGTCAGGCCCCGATGACGGTCGAACTGGGCGACGAGGCAAGACCGCGTAGCGCGGAAAGGCATGAAGGCGCGGATGGTAACGGACCGGATGATGCTGGCGGGATGGCCGGTGAAGGCAACGCAGGTGCCGATAATTCCGGCCATAGCGCCGGACGGGCATCTGCTTGATTAGAGGTATTAAATTGGTATTATCCAAGGCGCGGCTAAGTCCCGCGAAGTGGGGAGAGTGAAGTTTCGATGGGCATAGGTACGGTCTTTTCATCCCTCCTCGCCATCGCATTGTCGATGGTGCTGGTGATTGCTTTGGCATGGGGAACAATTTGGGTTTTGCGCAAATGGCAGGACCGGACGATGGGCGTCGATCAGGAGGGAAATCCCGCCGACCGCTCGCTCCGTTTCATCCGCGCCTTGCCCTTGGGACAGCGCGAACGTGTTGTTTTAATTGAAGTTGGTGACGAAACCATGCTGCTCGGCGTCGGCACCGGCGCGATCACCATGTTGTCGCGCTGGGACCGCGACCAGCGCCCCCTCCCCGTGCCCCCGCAGCAAGTTGTGCCCGACCTCGCGCCGCAAAAACCGGCCGGAGGCCAGCGCCAATGGCCCTGATCGACCCCGACAGCATCGCGCTCGCCCCGGAGCCGCTGACGCTACCGGTTCTCGATCCGGCCCGCCAACAAGCGGTGGATGCCCTCCTCCCCGCGCTCGACGGCGCGATTTTGGAGCTTGCCAGCGGCGTGCAGTATAATGTGAAAGCGCGGTTGCTTGATGCCAACGAAATAGCAGGCACCGGCCCCTGGCTCACCGGCTCTGCCGCAGAACCCGCGCTCCATTTCAGGACATGGGAGCGCAGCCCCGTCCTCCTCCACGCCGAGCGCGTTGCCGATATTGCCGCGATTCTGACCGGTGCCGATGCGTTGCTGGCTGCGCTCGAACGGCGCATTGGCGTGACGCTCGAACCCGACCAGCTCCGCGATACCGCGCCCGCTGACGCCCATATTGTCGCGCTCGATTTTCACGATGCGCAAGGCTTGCAGCATCAACTGACATTGGCCTTTCCGGCGGATTTCGCTTGCCCCGTCGATAGCGCGCAGCAGGATTTGAACCTCACACGTGCGACCGTGACGGCGACATTGGAATGTGTTGTCGCCACGCTTGATGTGGACGATGCCTCCACCATCGGCCGCGGGGATTTGCTGATCCTGCGCGGCGGCCATTGGCCCGCAACCTTGGGTACCGCGTTCGGCGCAGTCTCCGGACGGTTTGACCCGTTCCACTCCTTTTTTTCGGTCGGCACCGGCGACCCGGCACAGGATCAATATGCTATGAGTGACGAAGACACAGGCGGAGACGGCGGCTTTGGCGCGCTCAAGGTTCCCGTATCGGTGAAACTGCCCGATCAGGGGCTGACCATCGAAGAATTGGGCCGGTTGCGCGCAGGGCTTGCGGTGCCGGTGGGGCCGATTGCCGCAGGGCTTGAAGTGCAGTTGATGGTCGCAGGGCGCACTATCGCAATAGGGGAGCTGGTCCGGTTGGGCGACCAGTTTGCGGTCCATATCGACCGCATCCCGGAGGACAGCCTTCCCGCCGCAACCGATGCTACGGGCGATACCGCAACCGGACAGGCCATCGAAATGCCCGACCAAAGCGGGGCTGCTCCCGAACTTCCCCATGACGATATGATTTAGGCGAGGCGCATCATGGACCTTTCGACCTTCACCCCCGGCAGCGCGCTTGTCACCGTCATCCTGCTGGCGCTCGCGCCTTTCTTTGCGGTGATGGTGACGAGCTTCACCAAAATTGTCGTGGTGCTGAGCCTGTTGCGCAACGCGCTCGGCTTGCAGCAAGTCCCGCCGAATGTGGTGCTGAACGGCATGGCGCTGATCCTCACCGCTTATGTCATGTATCCAACATTGCAGCAAATGTCCGAAGCGGCGGGCTATTCAAAGCCGGTCGTCGCGACCATGCCGGGCGATGATAATGTCGCGGACAGTCCGCTCGAAGATACCGAAGCCATTTTCGCGACCGCCGACAAGGCCAAGGAACCCTTGCGCGTCTTTCTCATCAAACATAGCGAGCCGCGCGAACGCCAGTTTTTCCTCGCAACCCAAAAGAAAATCAGCGGACCCGAACGCGGGGCTATCATCACCGACAAGGATTTCATCGTCCTCATCCCCGCCTTTGTGGTCAAGGAATTAACCGTCGCCTTCCAGATAGGCTTCCTCATATTCCTGCCCTTCCTCATCATCGACATGGTGATATCGAACATATTGATGGCGATGGGGATGATGATGCTATCGCCCGTCACCATATCCTTGCCGTTCAAAATATTGCTGTTCGTGCTGATCGACGGGTGGGTGCAATTGTCGCACGGCTTGGTGATAAGCTATGTCTAGCGAGGCTGTGCGTCCCCTTATGCGCGAAGGAGCGCGGCCATGAATTCGGATATGGTCGGGATTACGATGGAGGCTTTGTGGCTGGTGCTGATGCTGTCCGCGCCGCCGATTATCGCGGCCTCGCTCGTTGGCCTCATCGTCGCGGTGATTCAGGCCGCGACCCAGTTACAGGAGCAAACGCTCCAATATGCACTTAAATTTTTCGCGATAGTGCTGACTATTTTCCTCACCGCCTCGCTGGTCGGCGGGAGCCTTTATGCCTTTGGCCGCACCATCTTCTCCGAATTTCCGGGGATGGTCGGATGAGCCTGCCGATAGACGGCACGGTCGGGCGGGCGCTCATTGATATTGCACCCTGGACCGAGCAAGCCTTGCTGATTGGCGTGTCGTCCGCGCGTTTTGCCTTTGCCTTCATGCTGGTGCCGCTCTTTTCGCCGACCATCATTCCGGCGACGGTGCGCAATAGCCTGATCGTCGCGTTCGGGCTTATCGCGCTCAATATGGACCCCGGCATCGCACCCAACCAGTTGACCGCAGGCGGCTGGCTCTGGCTTTATGGCAAAGAGGCGATTGCCGGCGGCGTCATCGGCTTTTTCTTTGGCACGATGTTATGGGCGATGGGCGCTGCGGGCGAGATTATCGACACCAAGGTCGGGGCCACCATCGGCCAGCTTGTCGACCCGATGAGCGGCCTGCAACAATCGCTGACGTCGGTATTGTTGAGCCGCTTTGCCCATGTGGTCTTTGTTTCGGCGGGCGGCCTCACCCTCCTTATCGGCACGATTATGAGCAGCTATATTGTCTGGCCGCTCGGCAGCGGCGATGTGCGCTTCAATATGGCGGCGGTCACCTTGTTCGAAAAAGAATTCGGGATGTTCTTTGCCTATGCGTTCATCTTTGCAGCGCCCGTCCTCATCATCCTTTATGTGATCGACATGGGGCTTGGCCTCCTCAACCGCTTTGCCCAACAGTTTAACGTGTTTGCGCTCGCTATGCCGATCAAGGCGGCGGCGTCCATTTTTGTCCTCATCATTATTTTACCCTTTATTGCCCAACAGGTAATCAATGATATGGTGAGCAGGCCCAATGCGGCATCACGCACATTGGGCCTTGTGGGGGATGCGGAGCGTTCGCCGCCCCCGCTCCAGAACGCGCCTTCGCAAGCCCCCGTCTTGCCCCGAAAGAATAGCGGAACGACACCATGACCGACAATCGCCGCCCTCTCCCGCCCCTTCCCGGCTATAGCGCAACCGTGCAAGGCGGGGGCGTTGCCAGTCAGGCGAGCGCCGCCCGTCCGCGCTCTGCACCGCGCAAAGGCGAAGGCGTGACCGATCCGGAGGAGTTGAAGAAGCTCATCAATCTGCTGCAACAGGCCGAAGCTGCAAACCAGCGGTCGCAACAGGACATCCAGATCGGTGAATTTCTGGTCGAAGGCCCGCGCGTGCCGTTGACCTTTGTCGAAGGATTGCAATCGCTGACCCGCACCGAAGCGGCGGTGTTACGTTTCCTCGGCTGGGGCCGTTCCAACGCGGATATTTCGGTGCTGCTTAACGTGAATGACAATACGGTGCGCACCCATATGAATAATGCGGTGCGCAAACTTGGCGTCGACGGGATGCGCGAATTGAACAGCATCGCCGGATTATTATTCCATCCGGTCGAATAAGCGCGCGCGGGGTTCCCGCTCAGTTTTCGGCAGCGATAAGCAACAATGCTTTGTCAACAAGCGCCGTCACCGACCCGTCCGCCGGAATATCCGCAACATAAGAGGAAAAAATCAAGGTCCGCCCCTTGGCGGTGACAAGATAGCCGGACAGCGCGGTCGCGGCATTAACCGTGCCGGTCTTGGCGAAAATCTTGCCCTGCAATGGCGTATCGGCAAAGCGGCGCGCAAGCGTGCCATCGCTCCCGCCGATCGGCAAGGATTGCCGCCACGCCATCCCCCAAGGCTGATTGGCCGCCCAGCGCAAAAGCTGTGCCGTCGCGCGCGGTGACACGCGGTTATAGGTGGACATGCCCGATCCGTCCGAAAAGTCCCAAGCAGTGCGCGGCACGCCTGCTTGTGCGAGCATCGCTTCAACTACCTTGAGGCCGCCCTCTACCGACCCGTCACCTTGCGATGCACCCACGCGGCGCAGCAACAACTCGGCATAGACATTCTGGCTGTCCTTATTGATGATCCGCACATCATCGGCGAGCGACGGCGGCGTGAGGCTCAGCGTTGTCGGCGTTTCCACGGGCGCAGATGTTCCGGGCAAACGGTAGAGCGCGCGGCTTGTGCCGCGCACCGTAACGCCGCGCGCGCGCAATAATTCGGCAAGGCGGAAGGCGGCATAATCTGCCGGATCTTCTATCCCGAAACGGAGGCGTTGGGCGGTGGGCGCGGGTTGACCTGTGGTGGCCTGTTGCCCGCTGCTGGCGGGCTGTATCGTGCCGGTGAGCAGAATATCCCTGCTACCGGGGCTGCGATAATAGTCTATTTTGGTCGGCATTTCTGCGCGCGTCACCACGCGGTTGATGACGCGATAATAGCCGGGCGCTTCGACCAAAGCGGCAGCCCCCTGCGCTGCACCGGGTTTCACCATGAGCGCGACTTCATTGCCATCGAGCGATAACGCCGCCAACCCCGCGCCGGAGCGCGTGGGGATATTATTCCAAGCCATACCCATGCTGAAACGGTCATCGACAAGATAGCGGCTGTCTCCGATAATATCGCCGACCGTGCGATGCTGTTTGGCAATCGCATCGGCCAAGGTGGCAAGGCAATCGACCTGGCAATCGGGCGCGCTCGACATACGTGCGTCGCCATAGCCGATAAGGCTAATATCCGGACGCGCGCCGCTTCCGATCAGCGCCGCATTGCCGCGCGGTGCAGTGCCGTTCTTGAGTTCGGGCAGAAAAGTATAGGCCGCTGCGGTCGTGAATAATTTGGTATTGGAAGCCGGCACAAAGCGTTCGTCGGGCCGGATCGCAATAATTTCGCGTCCCTCCAGCGTTGTCACCACAAACCCCGCGCGCGCGCCTTTGGGGATGGTGCCAAGGATATTGCGTATCTTTTCATCGAGCGTGCGGCCCGGCACAGTTTCGCCAGTAACGGGCTTGACGGAGACGGGTTTTGCCGCAACCGGCTTCGTGCGGGTTGCAGTCTGCGCGACGGCAGGCATCGCCATGCCGATGACGCCAGCCAAGGCCAATCCCGCCTTTATCTTCCCCGTCCATATCCTTTGAAACTGCGCCATAAATCCTCCCGCCAAAGCGGGAAAAAGTCTAGCCGCAAAATCGCCCGTGAAACAAGGCGGTCTTAAAAAGGAAATTTACCCGCCGTCGAGCGCATAGCCTGCCGAGCGCACCGTGCGGATCGGATCGTCCATGCCGGGCAGGTTAATCGCCTTGCGCAAGCGGCGGATGTGAACGTCCACGGTGCGCAATTCGATATCGCTGTCATTGCCCCATACGGCATCGAGCAACTGGCCGCGCGAAAAGACGCGGGTGGGATTTTCCATAAAGTGGCGCAGCAAGCGGAACTCGGTCGGACCGAGGTTGATCGCCTGCCCTGCGCGGGTCACGCGATGCGCGCCCGCGTCCAGCACCAGATCGCGCACCGTCAGTATCTCGCCCGCCAATGCAGGGCGCACGCGGCGCATGATCGAAGATACCCGTGCCATCAACTCGCGCGGACTGAACGGCTTAGACACATAATCATCCGCGCCAATATCAAGGCCGCGCACGCGGTCATCTTCGGTATCGCGCGCGGTAAGCATGATGATCGGGACATTCGCGGTCGCCTTGTCGCGGCGCATACGGCGGCACACTTCAATGCCGGACGTGCCTTCGATCATCCAGTCGAGCAGGACAAGATCGGGCTGATGTTCGCTGGAAAGCAGCAAGGCTTCGTCACCATTGCCGGTGCAAAACACTTCATAGCCTTCATTCTGGAACCGGAATTCCAGCAACTCTGCGAGCGCACTATCGTCTTCAACCAGCAATAATTTGGGCTTGCCCATAATATTCAGCTCTTTCGGTTAACACGTTCAATCAGCATTGGAGCGTTCAGGGTCATTGCGATCCGGCAGATAATCGCCGGTCGATGCGAAATAGACCTGTTCGGCAATATTGGTGGCATGGTCGCCAATCCGTTCCAGATTGCGCGCCACGAACAACAGATGCGCCGACGCGCTGATCGTTGCGGGGTTTTCCATCATGTAGGATGTGAGGTTACGGAACAGGCTGTTATAAAAAGCATCAACCTTTTCATCGCGCGCGATAATCGCTTCGGCGGCCTTGGCATCGCGCGCCGCATGGGCGGTCAACACATCGCGCACCATCGCAATTGCAAGGTCCGCCATGGAAGGGAGCAGCGCGAGTGGCTCGAACCGGCGAATATCTTCGATATTGCGCGAGCGTTTGGCGATATTTTTGGCATAATCGCCAATCCGCTCAACGATGCCCGCAATTTTAAGGTCGGCAATCACCTCGCGCAAATCGTCGGCCATCGGCGCGCGCAAGGCGATGATACGCACCGCAAGCTTATCCACCTCATGCTCCAGCGCATCGAGCTTGGTATCATCGGCAATGACTTCGGCGGCGAGCGCAAGGTCGTTGCGTACAAGTGCATCCATCGCGCGGCTGATCGCATATTCGGCAAGGCCGCCCATCTCGGCAATCAGTCCGCGCAGTTTGGTAATATCTTCGTCGAACGCCTTGACGGTATGTTCCTGCATGATCGCCTCTCCCTTAGCCGTAGCGGCCGGTAATATAGTCTTTGGTGCGCTCTTCGCGCGGATTGGTGAAGATATCCGATGTCTGGCCATATTCCACCACTTTCCCCAGATGGAAGAAAGCGGTGCGCTGCGAAACGCGCGCGGCCTGTTGCATCGAGTGGGTGACGATGACGATTGCATAGCGTCCGCGCAATTCGTGGATCAATTCCTCGATCTTGGCGGTCGCAATCGGGTCAAGCGCCGAACAGGGCTCGTCCATGAGGATAACTTCGGGGTCCACCGCAATCGCGCGCGCAATGCACAGACGTTGCTGCTGCCCGCCTGACAAAGCGGTGCCGCTGTCATTCAGACGGTCTTTAACCTCGTCCCACAGGCCGGCCTTGACCAGCGCCGCTTCGACCATGCCCTCCAGCTCGCTCTTGCTATCGGTAAGGCCGTGGATGCGCGGGCCATAAGCGATATTTTCAAAGATGGTTTTGGGGAACGGGTTGGGCTTTTGGAACACCATGCCGACCCGCGCGCGCAATTGCACAACGTCCATGCCGCTTTTGTAAATATCTTCGCCATCCAGTTCGATCTGCCCTTCGACGCGACAGGACGGGATGGTGTCATTCATGCGGTTCAACGACCGCAGGAAGGTCGATTTACCACAGCCCGACGGACCAATGAAAGCGGTCACAAATTCGTTCGGGATGTCAATCGACACCTTATCGATGGCCTGTTTGGGGCCATAGAAGATCGACACGTCACGCGCCGTCATCTTGGGGGCATTGTTGGTCGGGAGAGGGGAAACAGAAGCCATAATGGACGCGCCTTACCAGCGTTGCTCAAATTTGTTGCGGAGATAGATTGCGAGGCCGTTCATGACGAGCAGGAACAGCAGCAACACGATGATGGCCGCCGAGGTGCGCTCGACAAAACCGCGGCTCACTTCATCGGACCAAAGGAAAATCTGCACCGGCAATACGCTCGACGGCGCGGTCAGACTATCGGGCGGCGTCGCGACAAAGGCGCGCATCCCGATCATCAGGAGCGGAGCGGTTTCACCCAGCGCGCGTGCCATGCCGATAATCGTGCCGGTCAAAATACCGGGCAGCGCAAGCGGCAGAACGTGCTGGAACACCACCTGCACCGGACTTGCGCCCATAGCCAGCGCCGCATCGCGGATCGACGGCGGCACCGCCTTGATGGCATTGCGGCCACTGATAACGATGACCGGCATGGTCATCAGCGCAAGCGTCATACCGCCAACGAGCGGCGCTGAACGCGGCAGTCCCATGAAGGTCAGGAATACTGCCAAACCCAACAGACCGAAGATAATCGACGGCACCGCCGCCAGATTGTTGATCGACACTTCAATCAAGTCGGTCCAGCGGTTCTTGGCCGCATATTCTTCCAGATAAACGGCCGCCAGCACCCCCACCGGAAAGGCGAGCAGCAAGGTGACGAGCATCGTCAGGATCGAGCCTTTAAGCGCGCCCCAAATGCCCACTTGCCCCGGATCTGTCGCGTCGGAGCGCGTCAGAAAACCGAGGTCGAAATTGGAGCTGAGCGCGCCTTTCTGTTCAAGCTGCCCGGCCAGAGCGCGCATTTCCTGCGTGCCTTCACCGCGCGTTGCAGCGGCCAGATCGTCGGACACCGACAGGTCAAAGCTGGTTTTTTCGTGAAGCAGCGACGGCTTGGCAATCACCGCATCGCGCACTTCGGTCCAGGCCGATTGCGACAAATGCGCCGCGCCTTCGGGGCCAACCGCCTGCATCGCGGAAATATTGACCGCTTCCTCAAGTCCGGCCGCTGCCAAGGCCTGTGCGGCATCGGGCGAGCGGATCTGGTCTTCCGAAATCGTGAGGCCCAAGGCTTTGAAGTCCATCGGCACAACCATTTCGCTGCGCTGGAAACCGCCAATGCCGTTCGAGGTCATGGTGACAAGCAGGAAGGCAAGGAACAAGGCCGACACAAGGATCGCGCCCAAGCCGAACAGCCGGAACCGGCGCTCTGCCGCATGGCGTTTGCGCCGCCGCGCCGTCATAGCAGGACCGGCCCAATCGGTGGGGATACGCGTATCGTTCACAGGAAGAGCAACCTCATTCATAAGCTTCGCGGAACCTTTTTACGACACGCAGCGCGATGATGTTCAGGATCAGCGTCACGATGAACAGCACCATGCCGAGCGCGAAGGCGGAGAGCGTTGCGGGATGGTCGAAACTCCCCTCGCCCGTCAGCATCGCGACGATCTGGAATGTCACCGTGGTCATGCTGTCAAACGGATTGGCCGATAGATTGGCCGCAGCCCCTGCCGCCATCACGACAATCATGGTTTCGCCGATTGCGCGGCTTATGGCGAGCATCACGCCCGCAACAATGCCGGGGAGCGCGGCGGGAACCAACACTTTGCGGATGGTTTCCGATGTGGTCGCGCCCATTGCGAGCGAGCCGTCGCGCATGGCTTGCGGGACCGCCGCAATACTGTCATCGGCCATCGACGACACGAACGGGATAATCATGATGCCCATCACCAGACCCGCCGCCAAGGCGCTTTCGGTCGAAGGGTTGGACATCCCCATCATCACCGCAAAGTCGCGGATTTTGGGCGCGACGGTAAGCGCGGCGAAATAGCCGTAAACCACGGTCGGAATACCAGCGAGAATTTCGAGCAGCGGCTTCACCCATTTACGCACTTGGGGCGATGCATATTGGGTGAGATAAATGGCGCTCATCAGCCCCAGCGGGATAGCGACAATCATCGCGATAATCGCGCCGATGAAGATGGTGCCCCAAAAGAGCGGGAGCGCACCGAAATCCTTGCCTGCATCCGCCGTCGGCGCGGCCATCGGGTTGGGCGCCCAGTGGGTGCCGAACAGGAAATCTATCGGCGAAACCATCGTAAAGAAGCGACCGGTTTCAAACAGAAGCGAGGCGATGATGCCCACCGTCGTCAGGATCGCGACAAGCGATGCCAACAACAGTGTCATCATCACGACTTTTTCAACCTGCGTGCGCGCCTTGAAATCCGGACGCAGGCGCAAATAGCCGAACGCACCGCCCGCAAAGCCGATAATCAAGGTCACAACCGCGCCGATAATGCCGTAAAAGCGCATCGCTTCGCGGAAAGGCGCGGCAAGCTGGTTGGCGAGCGGATTAAACGCGCCCGCCCCGGTCATCGCGACGCTGCGCGCTTCGGCGAGGATGGCGTTGCGCTCCATATCCATTGCGGGCAGTTGCGCCGCTGCCGGATCGGCTAGCACCGCCTGGAACACCAAGGATTGCGACAGGTTCATCCACACAATCGCAAACACCGCCGCAGGGATGACCGCCCACAATGCCGCATACCAGCCATGATAGGCCGGAAGCGAGTGGACGGCCCCGCGTGCGCCTTTCCGGAACAACCGGGCACGCGAGCGCCCGGCGATCCAGGCCACCAGCCCCAGACCGGCAACCAGCAGGAAAAATATGGCAGGCGACACGCGTTTACCCCTCTAACCGGAATGACATCATCATCGGTTTTGCAGCTTATTTCAGAGCCGAGCCATCCATCGGTTTCATCGACGCAACAATCTCCGCATTGGCTTTGCGCACATCTTCCGGCGAAATCACCATGCCCTGTTTCTTGAGATAGCCGTCCGGTCCCCAAGCCTTGGCATATTCCGCAGCAAATTCCTTAAGGCCCTTGATCGCATTAAGGTGCGCCGCCTTCACATAAATGTAGAGCGGACGCGCGCCGGGATAGGTGAAGTCCGAAATCGTTTCATAGGTCGGCTGCACGCCGTCCATCGGAATCCCTTTGAGCTTGTCCGGATTTTCTTCGAGGAAGGAATAGCCGAAAATGCCGATGGCTTTGGGGTTGGCGACGATCTTCTGGACGATCAAATTGTCATTTTCACCCGATTCTACATAAGCGCCATCGGTGCGCACATCGGTGCAGATTGCTGCGTGCTTATCCTTGTCGCTTTCCTTTAGCGCCTTGGTTGCGGCGTCGGTGTCGCAGCCTTTGGTGAGGATGAGTTCCGCCAGAGCATCGCGCGTGCCGCTGGTTGCGGGCGGGCCATAAACGAGGATCGGAAGGTTCGGCAGCGCCGGGTTCACATCATTCCAATTTTTGGCGGTGTTGGGCTTGCCGAACGGATTGGCCGCAAGCGCCTTATACACATCAACCAGCGTCAGCTTCATCGACGGGCCGCTGCTTGCTTCGGCGAGTGCGATACCGTCCAGACCGACCTGAATTTCCACCACATCCTTGACGCCATTTTTGACGCAATCTTCAAATTCCGATTTTTTGATCTGGCGTGATGCGTTGACCACATCGGGATGGGCGACACCAACGCCTGCGCAGAAAAGCTTCATACCCGCGCCCGTACCGGTCGATTCAATAATCGCCGATTTGATGGTCGGGTCGGTCTTGGTCAGCGCCTCAGCAACGGCTTTGGAAAAAGGAAATACGGTCGACGATCCCACAGCGCGGATCTGGTCACGCGATGCGCCAGCCCCGCCGCTACCGCCGCTGCCACAAGCAGCAAGCGAAACAGAGGCAACCAGTGCGGCAACGATAGTTTTGGAACGAATCATGAGAAGCTCCTGTTGGGCTTGTTTCCAGTAGTGACGCGCCATTGCCGCACTTGTGTGACACTTCCGTGACAAAGCTGTCATAAAGCTTCGTGAAGCGCAGGAAACCGCACAGAAACGCAAGTCCCCTCGTTCACCACACTGGTGATATCCAATGTGCCGCGATGGCGTTCGACAATATGTTTGACGATGGCGAGGCCGAGTCCCGTACCGCCTGCGGCCTGACTGCGGCCCGGATCGGTGCGATAGAAACGACGGGTGAGGTGCGGCAGATGGTCGGGCTCGATGCCCGCGCCCTTGTCCTGCACAATCAGCATGACCGAATCCCCCACCGGCTGCACCGAAACCGTGACCGCCTCGTCCGGCGCTCCATATTTGAGGCCATTATCGACAAGGTTTCGGATAAGCTGGTCAATCTGCGCATGGTCGCCAAGCACAAAGCTGTGCGGAGTTTCAATGTTGAAGCGGATGCGATGGTCGCCATGCACCGCCGCCACATCCTTGGCGATGGCTTGCGCGGTCGAGGACAGGTCGATTTTGTCGGCGGGCACCTGATGCTTTTCCGCTTCGATGCGCGACAGTGACATTAAATCTTCGACCAGCGAGCGCATCCGCTGGGCTTCGCGCAGCACCGTGTCAAGGAAGCGGTTGCGCTTCGCCACGTCCACCCGCCCGTCATCATCGCGCAGGGTTTCGACATAGCCGATAATCGAGGCAAGCGGCGTGCGCAGCTCATGGCTCGCATTGGCGACAAAATCGGTGTGCGCGCGCGAAATATCGGCCTCGCGCGAGCGGTCGGTAAGCTGGATCAGGCGGTAGCGCGCATCAATCGAGCGCACCCGCATTTCAAACAGGCTGCGCGAACTGGTCAGCCCTTGGATGAGCGTTGCCTGCACGCCATTGTCGCGCCCCTGAGGCTCGGCATTGAGCAAGGCGACCGCTGCCGGATGGCGCAGCGCCACGCGCACATCCTGCCCCACTACATGCGCGCCCAGTTCCAGACGCGCGGTTTCATTGGCGGAGACGATGCGGTTCGCGTCCACCAGCAATAAAGGCGCGTCCACTGGCTCCAGAAACGCGGCAGCAATGTCGGTCACATCATGCGTCGGGACATAGGCATCCTGTTCGGTTTCGCCCGACGTGCCGATAAGCCACAGGCTGCCGAACCACAGCAAAAGAATCGCGGCGACCAACCAAAGTTCTGCGCCCGCGACCGCCATGCCGACCGCCGATATTATCGCTATGAAAAAGGGGCCTTTTGGCATCCGTACATCCCTATTCGCCGCTAATACCAATATGTAACGGACATCCGGTTAGCTGTCACCGTAATGTGACAATCCCGTGACACAGGGAAAATAGTGGTGAAAGAGTGCGAAAACAGGGCGTTGACCTACGCCGTCCGGTGCCATTATTCAAAGGCGCAAAGTTTCGGTGCGCCCCGCATCGTCGGTAATTGTGACAGTTCCATGCCATGCGCGCCCGGCGGAAAAGGCATAGCGGCACAAGGTCGCCCCGATTCGGGCGGAAGGTCCGACACGGCCTGCATTGCGGACATTGGATGTGCCGGAAATGACCAGGTCGTAGCGGTAATTCCGCGAGAGCGGACGCGCGACGGTCAGGGTTAATTCGACCATAGAGCCGTGCTGTGTTTTATGCACCGCAAAGGGGCCGATTTCCTTGGCCTCCATGCTTTTTCCGGTCGTATCAGCAGCGGACATTTCGGGAGGGCTGCCTGTGGAATAATCCGCATTTCCGGTTGCCAAGGCGAGTATTAACCCCAAGGGAAATGAAGAGAGGGGCATCATCCTTTCCTTTCCGTCCGCGCACTTAATTGTCCCGCCCCGGCACAATGTCCGGCGGCAGATCGGGCGGCGTTGGCGCAGCGGGTGGTTCCTGCGCGGTAATCATCGCAACGCCATTGGGATATTGGTTCAAAAAGGCGGTGAGCGCGTCCGGCCCGATTTCGCGCGCGATAAGTTCGGGCGTCGGCTGTTGCCCGCGATTGCGGATGACGTGCCAAGCCCGCACCACATCGCCGAACAGGTTGGGCGCGACGGTATCGGGCGAGGTCAGCCCGGTTTCCTGATCCGGATCATCCGACACCGATGCAAGGTCGGGCGGGAGCTGCAAGGTGGTGGCCGCTTCCTTGGACGCGACGGGCCGATGCGGCACCGCTTCCACCTTGGTCGGGGGATGCCGCCCCGGCGGCTGGATTTGTTCGATCATAACGGCTTGGCGGTTGGAGGCGGGCGGCGCTATTTGCGCAACTTGCCCGCCCGGCGCTTGCGCCAGCGCAGCGGGCGATGCCGCCGCTATGACAAACAGCAATGCGCCGATGCGCGCGCACGCGCCACATTCAAATCCATTCCAAGCCGTCATAGCCTTCATCCGCCTCCGCCGCCCGGACCGGTTTGCGTAACGGTCGTGGACGCGCCGCCATTCTGGATGATGCCAAGGATCAAGCCAACCCCGTCTTGCGTCAGGTTGGCCGTGTTGGCATCGCCATTTTGGGTCAAATCCATCTGGTTATCGCCGCCATTTTGCGACAACGCCGCAACATTATCATTGCCATTTTGCGCAAGCGACAGGTAATTTTGCCCGACCGCTGCCTGCTGGGAAATCAGCGCGCGATTGCCTATGCCATTTTGCGATAGCAACGCGACGTTCGAGCCGCCCGCTTCGGCAAATTGGTCGGCGCTCACCATGTTAAAACCGCCCGCTACATCAACCTCGATCCGGTTGAGACCGGAACCGGCCTGCACGGCTTCAACGCTTTGTTCTTCGCCTTGCATCCGCACTGTTGCCTTATGCGCGCCGTCGCGCTGGACGATATTTGCGCGCATCGCATCGCCAATCTGTTCGACCAAAATGGTCGCGCCAGCCGCTTGCGACTGGTCGGTTGCGAGGGTTGATCCGTTGCCGATCTGGCTGATAGTCGCATTGGACGATTGCGCCGCCACCGGGGCCGCAAGCAAAAGCGGTGCGCTCACCAGCAAAGCCTGTATCAGGGATGGAATTCCGGGAGGCCGTTTCATGACAAAGCCCTTTTCGTAAAACGAGAAAATAAAAGAGGAAGGAGCGGATCTGCGGGGAGACAGGCCCGCTCCTTTCCAGCGATATTATTGTGCTACAGTTGCACCGTTAAAGTTGCCCGACTGCGCCACAACCGACAGGTTGTTGTTCGACAATTGGGTAACGAAGGCGGTGTTCACGAGACCGGTCTGATAGACGCCCGACGCATTGCCATTGCCCGATTGGGTAATATCGGCAAAATTGTCGAAGTTGGACTGGAGCAGTTCGGAATAGTTATTGTCGCCCGACTGGTTGACAAAAGCATCCTGGAACACACCGCTTTGCTCGGCATAGCTGTAGTTATTGTCACCCGACTGGCTGACATCCAGCTCCTGCTGATAGCCGCTCTGATAGGCTTCCGAGCCATTGCCATCGCCGCCCTGAAGGATCCAGGCGCGGTGGTCATAATCGGCCTGCATGATGATGCTGTCGTTCAACGCACCGGTTTGTTCGACATAGGCATCGTGCGAGCCGCTATCCATCTGTTCGATATAGCTGCTGTTCCAGAAGGTCGTGTCACCGCTTCCGGCAAGACCTTGCGAAACAACCGCACGGTTATCGTCCGACGACTGGATTATGGTCGACCATTGGCCGTCATCGCGCTGCGTCACGTCCGCATAGTTATCATCCCCCGTCTGTTCGACATAGGACAGGTTGGAAAAGATCGGGAAGGTTTCGCTGTCCTGATCGACATAGGCTTCGTTGCTGTTGCCCGACTGCAAAATGGTCGATTCATTGATCGGTGCGCTGCCCGCACCGTCATCGGCCTGTTTCACATTGGCGATATTGTCATCGCCAGACTGGTCAATGAGCGAATCCCCGCCCGTATTAGCCCCGGTCTGGTCGACTTGCGCCGCGTTGACATTACCCGACTGGTTGACCGTGCTCGTGCTGTTATTGGCAGCAGCAGGGGCTGCAATCGCTATGGCGGCGATGGACGCCAACAGACATTTTTTCATGACATTTCTCCTGTTATGTGCGGCAAAATCCGGCCGCATTTTTGCCCCGCATCCTGTGGTAGAAAGCATCCGGACGATGCGGAAAAATTTCCGGCGCTTTCAGGTTCAGTTCGTGACGAAAGGAGGAGCGGATGGACGGCAAAGCCACCCGCTCCGCCCGTTCTTATTGCGCTACGCTTGCGGTATTGCTGTTCCCGCTCTGCGTAATCGAGGACATATTGTTGTTGGACATCTGGGTGACGGTTGCGGAGTTATCCGCACCCGACTGGTAAACGCCCGAAAAGTTGTTGTTGCCCGACTGGGTGATGTCCGCCCAGTTGTTCCAGTTCGACTGGAACAGCTCGGAATAGTTATTGTCACCCGACTGGTTGATGATCGCATCCTGGAAATCGCCGCTCTGGTCGACATAGGATTCATTGTCATCGCCCGACTGGTTGACATCAACTTCCTGCTGGTAGCCGCTCTGGTACACGGTCGAGATGTTGCGGTTGCCCGATTGCAGCACCCATGCGCGATGGTCTTCGCCCGACTGGCTGATATAGCTGTCATTCAAGCGGCCCGACTGGTCCACATAAGCATCATGCGAACCCATATCGAGCTGTTCGATATAGCTGCTATTTTCGTAGGTCGTGTCACCGCTGCCGGCCACGCCCTGCGACACAACCGCACGGTTATTGTCCGACGGTTGCCAGATGGTGGACGTCTGCCCATCATCGCGCTGCGTCACATCCGCATAGTTGTTGTTACCCGACTGGTCGATCATCGAGCTGTTCATGGTGAAGAAGGGCGATTCACTGCCCTGATCCACATAGGCTTCATTATTGTCACCCGATTGCAGGATGGTGGAATCATTGACAGGCGCGCTGCCCCACACGCCCGCATCATCGACCTGTTTGACATTGGCGATATTATTGTCGCCCGACTGGTCGATGAGCGAATCCCCGCCCATTGTAGCACCGGTCTGGTCGACCTGCGCCGCATTGACATTGCCCGATTGGGTAACAGTGCTGTTGCTGTTATTGGCAGCAGCAGGGGCGGCGATGGCGATAGCTGCGATCGACGCTAACAGATATTTCTTCATGATATTCTCCTGTTTCATAACTTGAGGTGGAAAAGCCCACCGCTCTTCATCATCCGCATCTCGGTTATGAAAGGCCGGCCGATGCGTATTAATCCGGCGCCTTCTGCGACATATTGGACTCCCCGCGATCCCCTTCCGGCCGACGGTACGGAAGTGACCGGAAGGGGCGGCGGCTGATGGTCTAAAAAGACCCGTCAGCCAGCGGGGGTCTGTTGGCCGGTTGGCGCGGGAGGATTTTGAAACCGTCACAGGACGGCAAAAATTCCCCCGATACTGCCCGGCATATTGATGGTCAGGAGAGCGCAGTCATGGTGCGGAACGGTGCAGTGCGGCTTGGCCTTGTCCCTGCGTATCTGGCTTGATTGCCAAGGGCGGAACGCCATGCTATTTTGCCGCTTGCGGATATTTTATCCGTGCCGGTTATGATGTCACAATCCTGATCGGTCCGGCTCACCAACATTTTCTGATGCCAATCACGCGAATGTTGGTGAGCCCTCTTAATCCTTTCCCTTTTTCTATTGCCCTCACTGATTGGCGAGCGGCGTTGCGCCCGTGTTTTCAGGTTCGATCGGTTTGTCCTTACCCGCAGATTGCGCCGCAGGGCGCGCGCCATCGGACGAAGGCGGAACAGCCACCGGCGTTACCGGTGCCGAAGCTTTCCCCCGGCGCGAGCGGCGGGACGAGCGGCGCGACCGGCTTCGGCTGGGAGGCTGCTGGCTGAACCAGTATCGGCTGGGGCTTGGCCACGACCGTCACTTGGGCAGGGCTGGATGCCACAGGTTTTTTCTCGACCGGTATATCAGCTTGCGGTGCGGGTTTCGTAACCGGACCGTTCAATACCACCGCCCGGGGTGTGGCAGCGGGGGCGGAGTGCGCAGGCGCTGCAATCGGTTGCAGCGCCGCAGCAATGGCCACAGGCGCCTGTGTCGGCGGCACCGGCAAGGGTGCAGCTTGCGCCCGCGCGACATTTTTCTGGCACGACGGGCTCCACGGAGCTGTTGGCATAACCACCTTCTCGCCTTTCACGCTGTCGCGTTCGGCAAGATAGGTGCGGATCATGCCTTGGGCATATTCATCGGTGGTATTGAAGCACCACAGATTTTGCACCGCGCCTTCCATGATGAGCGAATGGACCGCTTTTTCAATCGCGTGCTGGAGCGCCAATTCGTCCGGCTCATTATAGGCAAAGCCTGCTTCGGCTTCGAGCAGGTCCTTGAAGGCGACATAGCGGAACGCATCTGCGCCCGCCGAAACCGACGCAATCGTCTTGCGCACGCTCACATTGGCCAGCACCTCGCCGGTCTTGACGCTGACCGCGCGCAGGAACAGGGTGATAGTATCTTCGCGATATTGGGTATGCGCCCCAATCCCCAGAAAACGCGCGCCCACGCCGCCCGATTTGGTATTGCTGTCATAACCGATAATCCCGCCTTCCAGCAGGATGCCTGCAAACAGCAAGGGCGGGAGCGCGTTAGGGTTGACCTTTTTTTCGCCCAGATAATTGGCGCGCATTTCGCGGATCACCGCCCGTTCGCGCAGCACATTGTCGAGCCGTTCGCGCTCGATCACCTGAAACCAGCTCCGTTGCCCCGAATCCTGCAAAGCCTTGATGAGGATCGAGGTCGCCCCTTGCGTCACCGCGCGGGAAAGGGATTGCGTATTTTCGGAACTTTTGAACTGACCGGTCTGGTCGGTAAAGCCATAGACCGCTACCGGAACCCGCTGTCCCCGGCGAAGGGAGCGAGGTTAATTGCTCCAGCGCGGGGGAAGGTTTCAACATCTTGGGCGGTTCCCATACCGCCTGATTATGGGCGGCGCATCCCGCCAAGCTCATCGACGCTGCTCCAAGCAATGCCGTCGCGCATTTCAACATCTGTGGACTATTCATGCCCCCAACTCCCTTTCAGCGCGACCGTGATTATCCGCCGGTGCTGGCTTGCAGCAGCGGAACGACGATTTCTGTAGTGGTGCCATCCGCCAGATTGGTGATGATGAGCGTCACGGAATCGAGGCTCCGGACAAATTCGATCATCTGATCGCCAAAACGGATGGTGCCGGATTCCTGAGCATTGGGGCCGAAGATCAGGTCCGTAATCTGGGTCGCAAGCGATGACAGCAGCCGACTTTGCAAACGTGCGCAAAAATTGTTGCGCCGGGTCCTGGCTGTTGACCGCATTGGGATCTTTATATTTGTTGATGCTGTTCGCAATGCCCAAAAGATGGGCCGAATTAAACGGGTTACCACCAAAGGACGGATTGTTGGGCGTATAAAAACCATATCGGACGCCGCAACGGGCGCAGAGGTCATGACGCATAGCAGGGATAGCAAAATCGCAGGTCGCTTAAACATGTTGATGCCCTCATCAGCAAAGTAACGGGGCGACCCAAAGTTAATTTCTTATTTGCTAGGCTTGTAAAATACGCTTGGGCCTATCGCCTTGTCAACATTGTCGTGTTTACAACTATATAGGATATTGAATTTAATAGTTTATTTCGATAATTTGGGCTGCGTCACAAACATGTTTCGGTTGTAAAAACCGGACAGAAATTTACATTTGAGCACTGTTGAAAATGGCGAGTCGCCCGACGGGATAAGCGCATGATTTTGCACCAAGTAGATATCCTTACCCTTGAGCGGACTACCGTAGCCTATTCTCATACTCACCCAAAAAAATGCGTTCAGCGGCTATAGGCTCTGACCAGATTTTGCGTGCTTGGGGAGAGGCAGGCAGATCAATTGGAGTCTGATCATTTTCTGACCATCACACCACATCAGCACAAGGTCCGCGAGTGTCGGAAAAAGTAAAAGATCAAGGATTTTCGTAAAGGGGGAAATGGTGGGCGATGACAGGCTCGAACTGCCGACCCTCTCGGTGTAAACGAGATGCCTACCAACTGAGCTAATCGCCCATTTCCGTGGAAGCCGCGCAATAGCTAGCATTTTGAAGGGTTGTCAATAGGCTTTTCACCTAAACGAAAAGAACCAATGAGAAACGTTCGTAACTGAGAGTCCCGCAGAATTCCCGAACTTTGTTCACGGAAGGTTCTTACCCCGGCAGCCCTTAATCCGAAAAACTGGTCCGCCCTTTGATGGCAATAAAATAGCGCATCATGCCCGCTGCGGCCTCGTCGGAAAGGCCGATATATACGCGCCGCCCGTCATCGGGATCGGCATGGCGGACGAAACAGCCCTGCATCGGTCATCGTGCGAATCCAGCGCAGCGCGGTGGTTGCAGGGACTGCCGATGCGATACACAGGCTTCGACACCGAAACATTGGCGCCCGAAAGCCGCGCGGCCATGAGGTCGAGCAGCATATCCCAAGCCGGACCGGCAAAGATTTCGGGCGGGAAAAACTGGTCGCGCATCCGGCGGATCCGGATAACCTGCCGCACATCGTCAGCCGTGACACCGGGTGCAGGCGCCGCACTTGCGCCAAAGCCATTGCCCGACAAAGGCGGTTCGGCAACATAGCTGGTTGCCGGGGAGCGCAATTTATTGTCGGGATTGTCCTGCGCGTCGGGAAGCCCGTTCGCATCCGCTCCCCCACGCCGTTCCGCCATTTGCGCGAGTGTTTTCGCAATGCGATTCACTTCTTCGGTGAGCTTATGGATTTTGCGCGGCTTCCGACTCATTCTTGCTGTCATGCAGCGCAAATTTATGGCGCGACCCCATAATGGCAGCGGTTACGGTACGTTCCCTATCGTCTGGTCTGGAAAGTAATGTGACATGGTCGTCATCAAAAGCGGCATAACCTTGATCAAGCGCCGCGCCATGCGCGACCCACACCAGCCGGATGCTCCCCGCGCGCAGTCATCAGTTGCAACCGCGCCACCAAGGCATCGGGTGCCGGATTATCTTCAAGCTCGACCCATACCAGATCGAGCCCGCTGATCCGGTCGAGAACCGCAGCGGCTTTTATCGGGATCAACAATGTTGAGTAGATAGAAGGTTTGCGGCCGGCCCACAAACGTTCCCAACGACTGGCCTCTGGTATCGCCCCTTGTAATGATCACAGTGCGCTCGGCACCGCTATACGCATAATCCAGCGCCGCGCGGTCATCCTCGACCGGAATTTGTCCCTCTTCCCGCATGATCCGTACCTTGGTCCAATAGGTTGCGCGCGATCTTTGCGTCATTTTGCTCTCACCCCAATCTAACTATGGATCGATTACCATATGCTATAGGGCAAAGGAATTCCATCCACAAATAACTGACATTCATGTCAAATATTGAGCGCAAAAATCCTGTCCGATTCCATCCATAATGGATAAGAATAAAGCTTTTTACATTTAGCCTAGCGTTTCCCGTCCAGCTCTTGGCAGCCCGCGCGCGCCGCCTTAAACGTCGCTGATGGAAGCCTATGTCCTCAAATATAAAGTCCGGCGTTTCGTGGCGCGCTTATGGTATTGGACGCGGCAAATCCTGCTGGTGGGCCTGTTGCTCGCCCTGCTCCTTCTGGTCTGGCGCTGGCAGGACCGCACGGCAGAGCATATCCGCTCCCGTCAAGGCGACAGCATCACCGTGGTCGACGGCGACAGCATAGTTTTGCGCCAAGGGTCGGTGCGGCAAACCATCCGCATTTCCGGCATTGATGCCCAGAATATCGCCAATCCTGCACCGATGAAAAAGGCGCAGCATGGGCGTGCGGCAAGGAAGCGCGCACGGCGTTGGAGACAATCATCGCCAATCATGCTTTGCAATGTGTGGTCGCCGCGCGCGATGCCTATCAGCGCGCGGTTGCATCCTGTTCGGTCGAGGGGGTTGCCGACATAGGCCGCGAAATGGTCCGGCGCGGTATGGCGGTATCGGGCGCGGAAACCACTGACAGCCGCTATAATGACGGCGGCCCCTATCTACGCGAAGAGGCCGAAGCGGCGCGGGCCGAGCGCGGAATATGGCGCGGGCCATTCGAACGGCCTGCGGATTGGCGTGTGCGGCATCCGCGCACCGCTGAAAATTAAGCGGTCGAAAATTAAGCAGCCGAAAATTAAGCGACTTGCCACCATGTTACGCCGTCCCGCATGGCGCTGGTGACACGGCCCGCCACTTCCAGATAGCGCAAATGCGCCAGAGCTTCACCGGTTGCAAGCCCGCGATGGCTGTCGCCAATCACGCGGTTGAACAGGATGGGGAAGCAATCCACCGCCGCGCGGCGCTTCGGCGCAATGGACAACAAGCGCATCCAGCCGCTCAAGATGCTCGGTTTTAAGCGCCTTCAACCGCTCATGCGCGCCGCGAAACGGTTCGCCATGCGCAGGCAGCACCAGCACATCTTCGGGCAAAACGCCCAGCAGCTTGTCTATTGACGCCAGCCAATCGCCAAGCGGATTGGCCATCGGCTCACTCGCTCCCAAGGACACGTTCGAGCTGATCTTGGGCAAAATCTGGTCGCCGGAAATGAGGATATTGGCAGCTTCATTATAAAGGCAGGCATGTTCGGGGCTATGGCCCGACCCGACCACCACGCGCCAAGACTGCCCGTCACCCAGCGGCAAAATCTCGCCCTCTTCCATCCGTACATAGCCATGCGGCATATGGTGGATGACGTGGCGCAGTCGGCCCCAGCCTTCTTTAGCGCTTTCGGCAACCTGTTCTTCGGTCCAGCCCGCCGCGCGGCGGAAATCTAGGACCGCCGCAGGCACCGCTTCCTGCACGTCGGCAATCACGAATTTGGCGGTGAGCCATTCCTGCCGCGTCATATGCAGCGGCGCACCGTCGCGTTCGGCAAGCCACCCCATTAATCCGATATGGTCGGGATGCATATGGGTGGCGATCAACCGCGTAACCTTGCGGCCTTCCAGCGGCCCTGCAAACAAAGCCTCCCACGCTGCGCGGCAATCGGGCAGACGGATGCCGCTATCGACGATGGTGAGCGCACCGCTTGGCGCGTCGTCAATCACCCAGCAGTTGATATGACCGAGCGATCCCGGCATCGGGATGCGGACCCAGCCGATCCCGTCTGCAATCGCAATAAGCTCGCCCACCTCTGGCGTGCGGGCACCCCAAGGATAGGTTAGCCCCCGATCTTCGGTTTCCAGAAAACCGTCATCGCCGGTGAGCGAAGCGTCGGGGGAGCGCATGGCAGGCGATTAAACGTCGTGGCCGGGTGCCCGGAACGGGTCGGCTTCGGCAGCAAGTGCCTCGTCTGCCGCCTTGGCCGCCGCTTCACGCTCGGCGCGCAATTCTTCGATGAGCGCTTCGCGGTCCCCGGCAAGACGCGCATCGGTCGGCGCTTCAAGCCCCGCCTTTTTCGCGGCCTTCGCAACCACAGCGTCCAGTTCGCGCTGCGAGGTCAGGCCCAGCGTTACCGGATCTTTCGGCACGATGTTGGCGATGTTCCAGTGGCTGCGCTCGCGGATCGCGGTGATCGTGTTGCGGGTCGTGCCGATAAGCTTGCCGATCGCGCCATCCGAAATTTCGGGATGGTTGCGGATCAGCCAGGCAATGCCGTCGGGCTTATCCTGACGCTTGGAAACCGGCGTATAGCGCGGGCCTTTGGTGCGACGGACCTGCTCCGGTCCCTTCGACATTTTGAGACGATAATCGGAGTCCGCCTGACCCTTTTCGATTTCTTCCATCGTCAGTTCTTGCGCGCGCACAGGGTCGCGGCCGGTATGTTTGGTGCCCGCGGTTTCGTCCGCAATCGCCTGCACTTCAAGGATATGAAGGCCGCAGAATTCGGCGATTTGTTCAAAAGAAAGCGCAGTATTGTCAACCAGCCAGGTGGCGGTCGCATGGGGCATGAGCGGTTGAGACATGGTCTCTTCTCCGTAAGAATAAAATAAAAGGGCCGCCCCACGCGGGAGCGGCCTGTAGAGCGCAGTTCGTAGCGCCTTTAAAGGGGTTACGCAAGCGAAAGGCTGGGGATGGGGGCTAGCGCTTCCAGAAATTGTTCGGCGCTGGCCCTCCAGCTAAAGTTGCGGGCATGGGCGATGCACGCCGCGGGATCGATCAAAAGCGCGAATTCCAGCGATTTTTCGAGGTCGTTGTGCAACGCTTTTGTGAGGGGCCGAGGACGTCGGTGGGGCCGGTGACGGGGTAGGCCGCAACGGGGACACCGCTCGCCAAAGCTTCGACCATGACAAGCCCGAATGTGTCTGTTAAACTTGGAAATACAAAGACTTGTGCGCTGCGGTAGGCGGCGGCAAGTTCTTCTCCGGACAATGCGCCAAGGAACAACACATCGGGGTAGCGGGCTTCGAGAGCGGCGCGCGCGGGGCCGTCGCCTACTACCAATTTAATACCAATTTTCGGGAGCTTCAAAAAAGCCTCGATATTTTTCTCCACCGCGACGCGCCCCGACATAGAGCTGCACGGGGTAAGCGGCGGTTTCGGGGGGCGACGCGGGGGTCAATTGCGGGGCCAATTCTTCGCCTACCTGCTCGCCCTCCCCGGCCCGTGCCGCAATCGCGCCGCCAGTACCGCCGGATGCTTGGGACCATCGGGGCGGAACAGCGTCATATCGACGCCGCGACCCCAATGGGCGAGATGGGTAATGCCTTGCGCGCGCAATTCTTCGCGGATCTGCGGGGTCGAAGCGAGGACCGCCTGCGCAGGCCCATGAAACCAGCGGATATAGGGCCAGATTGCGCGCGCGGGCAAACCGGTGCGCTTGGCGACATAGTCGGGAAATTGGGTGTGATAGGCGGTGGTGAACGGCACGCGGTTCACCAGACACCAGCGCCGCGCGGCAAGGCATAACGGCCCTTCGGTCGACAAATGGATGGCGTCAGGCTGGAACGCCTTGATCCGCTCCCCGACCGTCTTGGGCCGCGTCATGGCGAGCCGGATTTCCGGATAAGTCGGGCACGGCATCGAGCGATACTGGTCGGGCGTAATCATGCCGACCGTGTGCCCCATCGCCACCAGCTCCGCGCGCACCGCCTGAAGCGTGCGCACCACGCCATTCACCTGCGGCTCCCATGCGTCGGAGACGATGAGGATGCGCATTGGCCGGTCGTGGGGGGAAATTGTGGATGAAGCTTTATTGAGCAAAGTCATGAGGACGTCCTTCGACTTTCAGTGCGATAAACCCACCCTCCGTCATTGCGAGGAGGCAAAGCCGACGAAGCAATCCAGTGTTGCGCGCCTTGGCTCTGGATTGCCGCGCCGCTCCGCGGCTCGCAATGACGAGGGGGGATGTGTGGAGGTGAGACGCATGGAGACGTGGGATATAAATGCCCCTTCCCCTCTCCCCTTGTGGGCGTGTTTTGGGGATGAGGGCCGAAATTGCCCCCGGCAATTTCTAAACCATGCGGGGCGTGGTTTACCCTTAGCGCCAAACACGGGATGCGCAGACTTAACGAACGAAGTGAGTTTAGTTGGAGCTGGGTGAGGGGTAAGCGAGCCGCAGGCTCGCGCGATTGCAATGGCAATCGCCCACCCTCTTCCAAGTCCGGCTAGGCGCATTCGCGCCAAGCCTCCCTATCCTTCTCCCACAAGGGGAGACGGGGGTGCCTGCGATGCGCTGGCTTATAATCGCCGCCTCACGCCGCCGTTGCGACCGAAACATCTTGTCCGGCCTGCTCGGCGGCGCGCGTTTCTTCGGCTTTGCGTTTCGCCATTTCTTCGGGCCAGTGGAGGATTTCCATGCGGCCATCTTCATGTTCGACCAAGGCGGTGCAGCCTTCGACCCAATCGCCGTCATTATAATAAGCAACGCCCGATATATCGCGCATTTCGGCGGTGTGGATATGCCCGCACACCACGCCATCGACGCCGCGTTGGCCCGCCGCTTTGGCGACCAATTCTTCGAACTGGCCGATAAATTCGACCGCGTTTTTGACCTTATGCTTGGCGATTTTGGAGAGCGACCAATAAGGCAAATTCATCCAGCGCCGCACACGGTTGATGACGACATTAAGCCGCATCAGCGCGGTGTAGGCCGCGTCGCCGACAAAGGCGAGCCAGCGGTGCGCGAGCATCACCGCGTCAAATTCATCGCCATGCAGCACCAGCAAGCGCCGCCCGTCGGCGGTATCATGCACCGCATGATGGCGGATTTCGACGCCGCCAAAATCCATCCCGCAAAAGGGCCGCAACATCTCGTCATGATTGCCGGGAATATAGACGACCCGCTCGCCGCGCTTGGCCCGTTTCAGCACGCGCCACACCACATCATTATGGCTAGCGGGCCAATAATGTCTCTTTTTGAGCCGCCAGCCGTCAATAATGTCGCCGACCAGATAGAGCGTTTCGCAATCGACATGGTCGAGGAAGTCGATCAGCAGTTCGGCATTGCAACCGCGCGTGCCGAGATGGATATCCGAAATGAAGATGGTGCGGTATCGGAGCCGCTTTTCCGGAATAACCTCCGGAATCCGGAAAGGCGGAAAGCCCGCGCCATCCGCGTCCCAACCCTTCACCGCCGCGCCCTTATCGAACGCCAACCGCATCAAACCGTCCATACTCACCCCGCTCATGCCCATGCTTCAGCGTATGCGGCGGCCTATGGCAGGCTATTGTTACAGTTTGGGGTGGGGGCGCGCCAACGCAGACTTTCGCTGCCCGGTCTGCAACAAGGATTTTTTCAATCCTCCACTCTGGAAACAGCAAAATATTTGCCCGCACATTGGGCATCCCGTCCGTTTTGACGCTCAACATCTTGAGAGGATATTACGCCGCCACTTAACCGGACTGTTTGACCAACCACAGCAACCCCGCGATTGTTCGGCATAATGATACGAACAGCAACAGGGTCTTGAGCAATAGTCGAGCCAACCGGCCACACAGGCGCAATCATTCCGCCATTATGACTGAGGAATATACATCCGTCTTGTACGATCAATGTCCCTTGCACCCCAGCAGTCAGCAACACATCAGGCCTGTTTTTAGGTGTGTCAAAAGGGTTGGTAAGTAGATTAATCGACGCCTTTGAGCCCTGCACGGGCATTGTGGTGCAACCCGACACCAAGACGCACAAACTGAAAAAGGCTGTCGTCAGTATATGTCTCATTATGCAGTGCCTTCCCCGCTGATGATTGCTGCTTTTGACGGGCAAGAGGAAGAAATTATGCTTGCGGTGTCATAATCCCCCTCCCCGCCTTTAACCGTTACTTCTGTACCCAATACCCACCTTGTTCCGTCAGGAAGGGCAAGTGTATCAGGCCCCACAAAGCGCGTAGCGCGCGGCATCACTGCACGGAAAACACCCTCATATGTTTCAAACACCAAGCAATCACCCTGCACCTGAAACCGCCCTTTTATAATGGTATCAGGAGCCGGATAATTTGGTTCGGTAACACGCTGGATAAATATTTGGGATTTTCGTGTATCTGAGCGTTCCGGCATGAACTGACAGGATGCCAGCATAAGCGGTATCATTAATATCAGGCCGGCATTGAACTGCATTATATTCCGGCCTCCCTAGCCATTAGATTACGATTGTGAGCCGGTCGGGTTCCTGTGCCGTGTAACTGTGTCGCGCGCAGGGCGCGCAGATCAACGTTGTCCGCATCCTGAACGGCGCATAATTTCTGACAATATATGGGAATAAGCGACGTTTGAACCGCTACATTATGTGGCGTTTTGCGCCAACCATCCTAAGGGCGCGCGCAACCCTTGCCTTATATGACGAAACGCATCCGAAATACGCTTATGCTCAATATCAGCCATCACTGTGCGCCTTGGTGGGAGGGCCATTTTGGATAAGGCGTCGGCTGTCTAACGGTGGTAATAATAGAGTTTGGCGGCGGAGTCATTTTTGGGTGAGCGCGTCGGTGTGCCTCATTCTCGTCAATTTTCTATTTTTCTAGGCGGCATCTACACCTTCTCACGTCACGGTGGGATCATGACCGGCATTTAGTTCATCCCCATCCTTGCGGATGAAGCTGATCGGGCCTTGGGGTTCGATGATGGCATAGGCGATCTGGTCGATGCGGCTGATGCCTGCGAGGCGCATCTGGGATTCGACCTCAGCCACGGTGGACGCGGTCGCGTTTCAGATTTTCTTTCAATAATTGCCCGTTACGGACGATGACTTGCGGGGTGCCGTCGAGCAATTTTTCGGCGCGGCGGGATTTGAATGTGATCCAGCTCAGCGCACTCGCCAGAAATGCGAAGGTCGCAATTGCGAGCAGGCCGCCGGTGAGGCTGGTGTCGCTATGGGTGACCGCCTGTTGTGCGAGATCGCCCAACACCATCAGCGTAACCAGTTCAAAGGGCGTCAATTGCGCCAGCTCTCTTTTTGCCCATCAAGCGGATGACGCAATAAAGGATGGCAAACATCACGCCCGCGCGCAGGACAATATCCATCAGGGCAATATCCGGACTGAAAGAGGCAGGGCGACAAGGTGCGCGTCGCCATCATAAAGGCTGATGCGTCCTTCATTCGTGCCGACAAGCGGCGGGTTATTCTGTCCGTCAATATGAAGCGTTACGCTTTGCCCCGCTTCAAGGGGCGCGAGCGTAAATGCCCATCCTTCCGGCTCTACCGTCTCTTCGGACGGGGCGGGAATGAAGGAATTGATTGTCGTGTCTTGCCACAAAGTTTCGGAAATTTTGACCACTGGCCGCGCGAT